>CP113000.1:0-3237500 GCA_026625185.1 Thermodesulfobacteriota bacterium
GATGAGAACCGAAAAAAGGTTGAAGAAGGACTTAGAGGAGTTTCAATTGGTTCTTGAAAAATCTCCTGATCCTATCCTCATTTTAAAAGCAGATCAGAGGAGTTAATAATGTGTGAAAAAAAATGATGGGGGGAAAGGGAAGAATTTTTTGGCAAAAGCATCGGGGAAAAATCCCCTGAATCTTAGGAAGGTGATATTTTTCCCCGAAAAATGTCCGAAGAAAAAATATCAGCAGCATCAGCGGGTAGTTCTCAACTATTAACTTGCCACTTCCTTGCCAAAAATGGATCACTAATAAAAACCAAAGTAAACCTTACCGCAATATATTATCAGGGAATGCCTTCACTCATACAAGAGATAGTCAGGGAAAAAAGATAGAATGGCTCCACCGCGGGTGCTTCAAAAAAAAATGGAATTAAAAGAAAAAAGAAGGAAAAAGTAGATTTTTGAAGCTTTCTCTTTTTCTTTGGTCTCCCTAAAGTCTGTTGAAAATGAGACTAACCAATGAAAAGGTAGCTCTTTTTTAGACATTGTTTTTCTCCTTTGTCTGTGTAGCACTCTACCGCACCTCTCATTAATAGTTATTGGCTTTTCGATAGTTATCAATTGTGCAATTCTTTGCTTTTCAAACGTGAAAATCTCTCGTAAATCAACTTTGACAGAATTTTGCTTTTGACTAATATTCAGAAAGTAATTTTTGCAGTGGGAAGAAAGATCGCGAGGAAGGAGTCGTAAGGTTAAAATAGTTAAAATACCTTTTTAACCTAACCCAAGGAGGAGATAAGGGGAATGGAAATTCAAGTATGGAACCTTTTCAGTGAAGCACTGAAAAAAAGAGTCGGCATTGCTTCATTCAATCGTTGGTTATCCCAGCTCAAGCCAGTAAAACACCACGCAAATAAATTAGTCTTAGTTTGTCCGAATAAATTTGTCCTCGATTGGGTCAAACTAAATTATCATAATGATCTCATCACCGCCTTTCACCAGGTAACCGGGGAAGAAGTGTTGGTGGATTTTATTGCCCACTCCGACAATAATGGGAATGGGAACAATAAAGAGACCCCCTCTCCTTCTCAGTTAACGCTCCCTGGTACCGAACGCTATTTTACTGGGCTTCCTTTTATCAATCGGGAGTATACATTCCAGAACTTTATTGTAGGACCAGGCAACCAGCTTGCTTATGCTTCTGCCTTGGCCGTCACTGATAAAGAACCCCGACTCTATAATCCCCTTTTCTTTTATTCCCCGGAAGGGTTGGGAAAGACCCACCTTTCCAGTGCGGTGGGACAAAAAATTTATTCCACTCATCCTGACGTAAAGGTATTTTACACAACGGCCGAATGGTTTACCCACGAAATGATTCAGGCGCTTCGTAAAAATAATATCCTGGAGTTCAAAGAAAAATATCGAAAGTACTGTGATGTGTTAGTCATCGAAGATATCCAATTTTTTAAAAAAAAGGAAAAGACCCAGGAAGAAATCTTTTATACCCTCGATAGCTTGATCCAAATGGGAAAACAAGTGGTTTTGACTGCCAATGCCAATCCCCGAGAAATTAGCGACCTCAAGACAAACCTAAAATCCAGAATGGGAAGCGGTCTCGTGGTAGATATTAAACCACCGGATTATGAGACCAAAAGAAAAATAATCGCTCGAAAGTGCGAGGAAGAAAGCGCAAAGATCCCCGATGAGGTGGCTGATTTTATCGCTCAGAGTATAAAAAGCAACATCCGGGATATAAAAAGCGCCATCATCCAACTTATTGCGAGCTCTTCCCTCTTAGGAAGATCAATAGATCTGGATTTAGCTAAGGAAACGCTCAAAGGCTTCCACCAAAATAAGTTAGTTGATGTTACCGATATTCAAAAATTCATTTCCCGACAATTTAAAGTTTCACCTGAACAGCTTAAGTCTAAGTCCCGTGCACGGACAATAAATTATCCCCGGCAAATCGCCTATTATTTCTGCCGCAAATATACCGACAGCACCTTGGCAACTATCGGGAGTTTCTTCAACCGGAATCACTCCTCAGTCCTTCGGGCCCTCAATCAATTTGAAATATCCCTTCGCGTCAACCGGGGAGTAAAGGATGCGATTAATTTACTCACCCAGCAATTTGAAAAAATATATTTCTAATAGATCACTTAATTTAAACGAGCTATTTCTTCTCCTGGTTTGATTTAAGCTTTCTCCAGTTATCAAGCTGTTCTTTAATTTCTTTTTCTCGCCCCCGGTCCGTCGGGCGATAATAAATCCGGCCGCGCAATTTCTCAGGAAGATGATCCTGGTTTACAATTGCTTCGGAAAAGTTGTGGGCGTACTTGTATTCTTTCCCATATCCTAATTCCTTCATAAGCTTTGTGGGAGCGTTCCGTATGTGGAGAGGAACCGGAAGCGCCCCTTCCTTCCGCACATCTTCCTGAGCCTTTCCATAGGCGGTATAGAGAGCATTGCTTTTTGGCGCACACGCCAGATAAACAGCAACCTGCACGAGCGCCAGTTCGCCTTCCGGAGAACCCACAAATTGAAAAGTCTGAAACCCGGAAACTGCCACCTGAAGCGCCTGAGGGTCAGCATTGCCTATGTCCTCGGAAGCAAACCTCACCATCCTCCGGGCAATATAGAGAGGGTCTTCTCCTGCGTCCAACATCCGCACCAGCCAATACAAAGCGCCATCCGGATCGCTGTCTCTCAGGCTCTTGTGAAGAGCGGAAATAAGATTGTAATGTTCTTCTCCCGATTTATCATAAAGGAGGGCTTTTTTCTGCATCGCCTCCTGAACCTGGGACACAGAAAGGGTGCGAATGTTTTTCCCATCGGGTGGAATACTGAAAACAGCAAACTCGATGGTGTTTAAAGCGGTCCGCGCATCCCCATCGGAAAAATGAGCGATATACTCCAGGGCCTCCGGGCTTATTTCCAGGTGATACCCCCCCAAACCTTTTTCTTTATCTTGGAATGCTCGCTTAAGAATGGTTACTATTTCCTCTTCACCTAAAGGATTGAGCACAAATACCTTGGTTCGGGAAAGAAGCGGAGAAATCACCTCAAAGGAAGGATTTTCGGTGGTCGCGCCGATTAAGATTATTGTGCCTTCCTCAATGTGCGGGAGAAAAGCGTCCTGCTGAGCTTTGTTGAACCGATGAATTTCATCAACAAACAGAATGGTCTTTTGCTTATTATAACTCCATTGGCGGCGTGCTTCAGCGATCACTTCCTTGATCTCTTTCACCCCTGAGGTAACGGCGCTAAAAGAAACAAAATATTCTCCGGTGAGCTGAGCAATGAGGTGAGCCAAGGTGGTTTTGCCGGACCCGGGAGGCCCCCACAAAATCATGGAAGGGATCTGCTTCGCCAGGATAGCCTGCCGTAAAATCCGGCCTTCTCCCAGAAGATGCTCCTGACCCACAAATTCATCCAAAGTTCGAGGCCGCATCCGGTCAGCTAAAGGTGCGGATATTTTTTTATCCACCGGGGGATGGGGAGAAAAAAGATCCATAGAGATGCCAAAAAAAGATGGGTAAAATTACTTTCATAATATTCTTGGGTTGCTTCATTGTCAAGGACCTATCTTATTTCTGAATAGGTTCTTGACAGTATCGAATAACAATAACACCCCTGCGGGACTTCGCAAATTTTATCACCAGCATACCATTGCTTCCCTTTCCGGCAGGCTCTACCATAAAATTTATTTAAAATCACGTTACCGAACAATATGTTTGTTATCCAAGCGTTTATCAGTTACTGTTGACAATCTCTCTCAATTTGAATAGGCTTATTTTTCCGTTATGTTAAAGGTTATGGATTTTTTTTGATTAAGGAAGTCGGTCGTGAATAAGCATACCAAAGACAGAAAACACACTTTTGAACCAGGCTACCAGAAACTTTTACACTCGGGCGAACTTTCTCTTCGGATTACTCATGCCTATGAGCTCCTCTCCTGCTGCACCTTATGTCCCCGTCATTGCCAAGCCAACCGACTGAAAGGTGAAAAGGGTTTCTGCGGAGGCGGAAACACTCTGGAGATTGCTCATTATGGCCCTCACTTTGGAGAAGAACCGCCCTTAACCGGAGAAAAGGGCGCGGGTGCCATTTTTTTTACCCACTGCAACCTTAAATGCTGCTTCTGCCAAAACCATCACCTCAGTCACGAAGGACTCGGGTACCCCATTAGCGAAGAAAAACTAGGAGAAATTATGCTTCATCTCCAAGCGCTCGGCTGTCACAATATTGATTTGGTAACCCCTTCCCATTTTCTTCCTTTTATTCTGAAGGCGCTATCCTTAGCAGCTACCCAGGGGCTTCGGATTCCGGTGGTTTATAACTCCAGTGGCTTCGAGTCCCCCGATACCTTGAAGCTCCTTGACGGAATAATAGATATTTATCTCCCGGATTGGAAATATGCTGAAGAAGCTTTAGGTGAGGAATATTCTCAAGCACCGGATTACCCTTCGGTCTGTCAAGCGGCAGTAAAAGAAATGTATCGCCAGGTGGGAGAGATGATGGTCGATGACCAGGAGATCGCTCTGCGGGGTCTGATCATCCGGCACCTGGTTCTGCCCGGCCACCTTACCAACAGTGAAAAGGTCCTCGCGCTTATCCGTACGGCTTTTCCCCGTTCAATTCGCGTAAGCCTTATGTCTCAATACGCACCCCGGTTTCGCGCGCACGAACAATCCCTGATCAACCGCCCCCTTAATCGAGAAGAATATCAGAAAATAAGAAAGGTGATGGAAGGACTGGAGTTCGAGGAATACTGGATCCAGAAGTTGGAAAGTCAGGAAGTATTTTTTCCTGATTTCAAAAGCACGAACCCCTTCTCCCTTCCCAAGGTCTGAACATATCTTCTGCGTAATTTTGCCATTCCGTAGCCTTCGCTATTGTCATTCCGGGCTTGACCCGGAATCCAGGGGGCAGGTAAGAAGCAACTCACTCTCATCGCTTCATGAGCCACCCCTCTGGATTCCCGCTGGAGTTTATCCTCGCGAAGGCGGGGACGGGAATGACGTTAAGGGTCGAATAGCTTCCCCAAGTCTAACCACTCGGTCAGGAAGTAAGTTCTTGACATATCTGAGCAATAATATTAATTATCAATGTAACGATGTAACGTGAAACACTTACTTTTTCTGGAATGATGGTTTTAATCTATTGATTTAAGTTTCATTCGTTGAGCGCTATGGCTAAAAAATTTAAAAGGCAATCACAAGAAAACGTGGTGATGCGGTGTATAATCTTCCTTTCTCTGGTGGGATTAATTGCTGCCTCAATCTATTTACTGAAACACCCTGAAATCTTAACGAAGCACGCCGGTAAAAAAGTAGTGCAACCCGCCCCGGTCATGAAGGAAAAACGGTTTTCCATAAAACTTTATTTCGCTGACACGCAGAGTGACTATCTCATCGGGGAATCACGAAGCGTCATTTTTCAGGAGGGCGATACTGCCGGTAACGTAAAAAAAATTATTGAAGAACTCATTAAGGGACCGAAAACCAACCTTATTCAAACGATGCCTCGCGGCACAGCGCTTCAAGGGATAGCGCTCAAAGGCACGACGCTGGTGGTCCTTGATTTCAGTCCCGAGCTAGCGCGCAACCATCCTGGAGGAAGTCTGGCTGAGATGCAAACGATTTATTCCATTGTCAATTCGATCTTACTTACTACTCCCTCGCTTAAAGAACTCCAGATATTAGTGGATGGACAATCTCGGGAGACCCTTAAAGGGCATATTGATCTCCGTGCTCCTTTAAAAGCGAACCTTTCCCTTATCAAAAAGGGGTAAATTGTGGCTAAGAAAAACAGGTTGGAAAAAATTCGCAACATCGGGATCATCGCTCACATTGACGCGGGGAAGACCACGGTTACCGAAAGGATTCTCTTTTATACCGGAGAATCTCACAAGATGGGAGAAGTTCATGATGGTCAGGCAATCATGGACTACCTGGTACAAGAGCAGGAAAGAGGGATTACCATAACCTCAGCCGCCACCACCTGCATGTGGCTCGATCATGAAATCCATATTATCGACACTCCGGGTCATGTCGATTTTACCATCGAAGTGGAACGGTCCCTGAGAGTTCTTGATGGCGCTATCGTTGTTTTTTGCGCGGTCGGAGGCGTGGAACCCCAGTCTGAAACCGTCTGGCATCAGGCAGATAAATACCGGGTCCCGCGCATCGCTTTTATTAATAAGATGGACCGGATCGGCGCCGACTTCCTGGGAACCATTCAGCAGATGCGCGATAAACTGGGCGTTTTCCCTCTTCTTCTCCAGCTTCCTTTGGGGGAAGAGGTGAAGTTTCATGGCGTCATCGACCTCATTACCAATCAAGCGATCATCTGGCATGACAATACCTTAGGATCAACCTATTCCAGCGAGCCGATTCCGAATGAAAAAAAGGAAGAAGCAGCTCACTATCGCGACCTTCTCCTGGAAAAGGTTGCTGAAAATGATGAGCGCCTTCTGGAAAAATATCTGGGGGGAGAAGAAATTTCTCCTGAAGAAATACGTCAGGAAATAAGAAAACTCACTTTGAGCATGAAAGCCATTCCGGTCCTGTGCGGAACCGCCCTAAGGAATAAAGGTGTCCAGCCGATTCTCGATGCCGTGGTCCATTACTTTCCTTCACCCGCCGACATACCGGCGGTAACCGGGGTAAACCCAAAAACCGGGGAGGAGGAACAAAGGCCCAGCAACGACGATGCCCCCCTTTCTGCCCTGGCTTTTAAAATTTTAACGGACGAAGAAAAACGGAAACTCACCTTTATAAGGGTTTATTCCGGAAAACTCACGGCCGAATCAGAAGTATATAATGCCAGCAAAAACAAAAGGGAGCGGATTGCCCGTATTTTCCGGATGCACGCGAACAAACGAGAACGGATCAAGGAAGCAAAAACCGGAGATATTGTGGGTGTGGTTGGTCTGAAAGATACCTTTACCGGAGACACCCTCAGTGACCAGGGGCACCCCATCGTTCTTGAACCCATTGATGTTTACCGACCGGTTATGTCAATCGCAATCGAGCCCAAGACTCGTGATGATGTGGAAAAACTGGAAAGCGCATTAGCGAAATTAGTGGATGAGGATCCCACGTTTACGGTGAAGCACGACGAGGATTCCGCGCAAACGATTATTTCCGGTATGGGAGAACTCCACCTGGATGTTCTGGTAACGCGCCTCTTACAAGACTTCAGCATCAATGTGAATGTCGGCAAACCCCAGGTTGTCTACCGGGAGACCATTGCCGAGGTATTTGAGATAGAAAGCAAATTTGAAAAAGAGCTTGGCGGCGCCTTTCAGTTTGGCCAGCTCAAACTGAGACTCGAGCCTTTAAAACGAGGTGAAGGCACCAAGTTTATCAACAAACTGCCTGAAAACAAAATCCCTTTTCAATTTCTTGGGCCAATTGAAGATGGAGTTAACGAAGCCTTACTGAGCGGCGTCATCGCCGGTTACCCGATCGTTGATATCAAAATAACATTGATTGACGGCACCTATCGTGAGGGAGCATCCAGCGAGATGGGATATAAAATCGCCGCGTCCATGGGAGTCAAGGAAGGCTGCGAAAAAGCCGGGGCAGTTCTGTTAGAACCGTTTATGTCCATCGAGGTGGTTACGCCCGAAGACTTTATGGGCGAAGTAATCAGTGACTTAAGCGCTCGTAAAGGCAAGCTTGGAAATATCAGCCCCAAAGGGAAGGTTTCCCTTATTAAAGCGCTGGTCCCCTTAAAAAAAATGTTCGGTTATTCCACCAGCCTTCGCTCCGCCACCCAGGGAAGGGGAACCTTCACCATGCATTTTGCCCGCTACGACCGGGCGGTATAAACCTTAATGAGAAATCAGAACGGTTCTCTCAAATTAGCTTTTATTTTCAGTTTATTAGGAGATATTTAGTGAGAATATTACTAACCGTATAGCGGTTGGAACGAAGGGGAAAGTGATATCTTCTTAACAATAAAGGCTTGCATAATGAAATAAAAGGTGTAAATTATATTTTATATTTTACGTCTGGTTTACCACGCTGATACTGACAGCCCCCCCTCTCGTCGCGCCCTGTTACCCAACGTTCCCCAGATAATCTAAGATCATTGTTGGAGAAGGTGGTCCTCGTCGCGCCCTGAGTCTCCGGTTGTAAGGCAGCGCGTGTTCCCGGCTATTGTCCATTTAATTAATCTCTGCCAAAGCGGAGAGGAGATTCACGGTGCTCACATTTTTAAAAAAAACAATAAACAAATTACGTTCCGCTTTCCTTCCTTCTACACCTGCATTGCCTCCTGCAATACGGAAAGAACGCGAAGCCACTGACGCCGGTGAAACAAAGTCAGTTGCCGCCGAATTGATAGTTAAGAAAAAACCATTGACCCGGACAAAACAGCCTACACCTTCAGCGCCCTCAAAAGACAAAAGTCGCCGAGGGCCGTCAACTGCTGGTCTTCATGAGGGATCCCGCACGTTGCCCGCCTTGAAAGAGATTCCTCCCGCGGAAGGAAAAACGCGATTTTCCGACCTTGATATTGCCAATGAAGTGCTCTGCGGGATCCAGGAGGTAGGATTTCAGTACTGCACACCTATCCAGGCGGAGTCTCTTCCTTATGCGCTCGCGGGCAAAGACGTAGCAGGAAAAGCTCAAACGGGAACCGGAAAGACCGCGGCGTTTCTCGCTTCCGCGTTCACTTATCTTATCCGAAATCCAAAACCTGAGCGCACGCCGGGATCTTGCCGGGTCTTGGTGCTTGCCCCCACCCGCGAACTGGCCATACAGATCAATGGCGATGCCGAAGCCCTTGGGAAATACTGCGGATTAACTCATCTCGCCGTTTATGGCGGCATGGGATTCGATGAACAGCGTAACGCCCTCCACCGACCGATCGATGTTCTGGTCGGCACCCCCGGGAGGATCCTCGACTACTGCACCCGTGGTGACTTGCATTTCTCTAAAACGGAAATACTGGTGATCGACGAGGCTGACCGGATGCTGGATATGGGATTCATGCCTGACGTTCGGCGTATAGTCAGAAGGCTCCCGCCTCCCGGAAAACGTCAGACCATGTTGTTCAGCGCCACCTTGTCTGATGAGATTGTGCGTCTTCAAGCGCACCTGCTCGCTCATCCCGTGCGGATTGAAACTGAGCCGGAAACAATGGTAACTGACCTCATTGAGCAAATATTTTATAGCGTATCCGCCAGCGACAAACTCGCCCTGCTTTTGTGGATCCTTAAGAATGGCGGAGTGGAGAGGATGCTGGTATTTTGTAATCGCAAAGACAGCGCCGAGAGATTGGCGCGGGCATTGCAGCGGCGCGCGATTCAAAGCGGGTTGCTTTCCGGCGATATTCCCCAGCAGAAACGCCTGAAGATTCTGGATAGCTTTCGCACCGGTAAAACTCCCGTTGTGGTTGCCACTGACGTGGCTGCCCGCGGCATCCATGTGGACGCATTGAGTCATGTCGTCAATTATGATTTGCCGGATAATCCTGAGGACTATGTACACCGCATCGGTCGCACGGGCAGAGCCGGTACGACCGGGAAGTCCATCGGCTTCGCGTGTGAGTTCGGCGCTTACCTGATACCGGAACTGGAGAAGTTTCTCGACAGCGAGATTGTGTGCATTAATCCTACCGAGGATATGTTGTCACTGCCGCCACTGCCTGCCCTGAGGGCCGCGAAGAGCAGAAAAAAGGTTGTCTCCCGTAATCAGCCGCAAAACCACCGCCGGGACGGAAGGACATGGAAAAAGAGAGCTCCGCATCCGCAAGGCGATACCAACGCTGGAAATGATGGGGCCGATTGCGCAGAACGCGCACGTAGTCCTCTACCATAGAGTTGTTAATGGTTGTCTGAAAGTTAACGAGGGAAAGCCTCCCCTAAAATTTCCACCAGATGCTTTACTCGAATGCTGTTGCCTTCCTGAGAGAGTCCGTCCAAAAATTGCAGAAAACACCCCATGCAGGAAGTAACTACCGTATCCACCTTTTTCTCATTAATGGGTTTGATCCTCCGTCGAAAGATTTTTTTCGATAGATCATAGTGGCTCACATTAAAGCTCCCGCCGGAGCCACAGCACAGGTTCTCGGTGCCAGTCTCAATAAATTCAACTCCCGGCACACTTTTTAACAACTTCCGGGGCCCGTCGAATATCCCCTGTTTTCTGCGTAGGTGACAAGGGTCATGGAAGGTCAGACGACGCTTAACCCCAAGTGTCCTTCCCGAAATCTTGGGTTTATATCCTGCCTCAACCAAAAATTCGGAAATATCCTTTACCCGCTGAGAAAATCGTTTCGCCCTCTCCTTCCATTCGTCTTCGTCAAAGAGGTCAGGATAATGCTTGAGATGAGCGCTGCAGGAAGAACACGGCGCGACAATAGGATGCGAACCGGTTTTTTCAAACGCCTCGATGTTCCTCTTGGCCAGCTCGACATTAATCTCATCCATCCCGGCGCCAAAGGCCATAAGACCACAACATCCCTGTTTGCGGGGAATCTGAACCGAAAGGTTCATTTGGTTAATGATTTCAACCGCGGCTTCCGTAATGTTAGGAAAAAGATAGTTGCCGACACAGCCCACAAAAAGAGCAACATCGGGTTTCGCGGAGGACTTTTTCAAGGAGTATTTTGTTAAACAAGGTTCCTTCGCAAGATCAGGAATAACACGATTTTTCCCCCACGACGATAAGGGAAACCGAAGATGAAGCCCGCTCTCCGCAGGTATTTTCTTTAAAAAAAAGGGCTGCAATAATTTCCCCGCCTTATGGAGTTTATCCATCCTTTTAGGCGAGGTAAGGATATGCTGGAGCATAAGTTTCAGCGGAAGCGCGGGATATTTTTTGGAGAACAAAACCCCGCGCGCTTTCTGGATTATCTTATCCCCTTCCACTAAGTTAGGGCAATTTTCCGTGCAGGCGCCGCAAAGCAGGCAGAGGGAGATAATCTCTTTAAGCTTTTTAGAAGAACGCTTTAACTCTTTGTCCTCCTGCGATTCGATCAGGGAAAGCTTTCCCCGGGCTACCCCCTGCTCTCTGCCGGTCTCCCTATAAACCGGACACACGCTTAAACAACGCCCGCATTTCACACAGCGGGAAGCATCAACAAGGAGTTGTTCAATTGCTTCCGGTGGAGATGTTTTTGCGTTAACCTGCATCGTAACATTTCTCTCAGTAATATATATTTTGTTTGGGTAAAAATAACTTAGCAGAACCAGTACCTGTTTTCAACCCAATACCAAAAAACAGACCGATTTGAAAAATCAACCTGCCGAGAAAGCAATATTTTTCCTCAAATAATTAGAAAAGTAGAGCTAAATAATTCTTGACAACTTTATTTTTAAAAGTAACTTTTTTAGAAAGAAAAAAACTCGTTCACTACCTGGTCCCAATCATTTGGCTGAGTAAGAGGTAAGAATGGTTTAGACCTTGTTTAAATTGTACTGGTGAGGCTGAGAAAATCTATGCGATAGATATAATTCACGTTTGTCGCTAAGAATGAAGTCACCAATTGAATAAAGTCAATAGGTGAAAAAGAATAGGATGTTAGATGGGTTTCCCTTATAATCCGTCCTGGAGGAAGACACATCATCTCGGCTATGGATAGTTTCGATGGTTCTTCCTCCGGTGGCAGAATATTTAATTCCTTAACACGGCCTTCCATTCCTGGGAGTGTAGTTGCCTCTCCCGATCCCGTTGAGCCAACTCGTTTTCCGTCCCCTTTCATGGAGAAATTCGTCCAGGTGTAATTGCCGTTTCTTTAATTCCGCCATCATTTTTATACGTTTCTCCCTCCAGGACTTTTCTGCTATTTTTTCTTCCACTTTCTTATATGACATTTTTACCACCTCCCTATTTTTTATTATTACCATTAAAAGCAATAAATGTCAATAGGGCAACCCACCACCTTTCTTCCAACCAGGCTACCGGGCCTTCGGACGGACTTTCCTGAAGCAGTGAATCCAAAAAAGCGCGGTCAGAACACGCCAGCTGCCCGCCATTTGGAAGGGTGATAAAACGGTCGGCCGACCCAATGCGCGGAGACACCTTCAGGCGAAAGGCTGCCCAGCTCTCAGTGACAAGCCCGGCAGTCAGTACCGCCTCCTGGTCCAGAAAATCAATATTTGGTCTGCCGGTGAGCTTGGTAATAGGGCATAGCTTCGGGAATATAATTTTTGATATCTGCAATCCTGGATTCAGGAGCCGGGTGAGTGGATAAAAATTCCGGTGGCCGTGATCCCTTCCCCTGTTGATTCATTCTCACCCACAAATCAACAGCCTTTTCAGGGTTATATCCGGCGCGAGCCATC
The DNA here is from genome assembly GCA_026625185.1 of Thermodesulfobacteriota bacterium. GTDB lineage: Bacteria > Desulfobacterota > WTBG01 > JAGOGO01 > JAGOGO01. Next base: position 12,287 of record CP113000.1, read on the forward strand.
AACATCAAGCCAATCCGGTCGGCTTCGGACTCCTGGAGGCGGCTGTAGGGAAGCAAAAACCCAAGGGCCGCGCCTGCTCCATAGGCTTGCATAAAAAGCGCGCTGGTGGTACCAGGGTTCGTTTTCAGAGCAGTGGAGAGCGCCGCCCCTCCCAATTCCGCTACCAGGGACTGACTCATCCGTTCACTGCCGTGACCGGCGATAGCATGAGCAATTTCGTGAGAAAGAACTACCGCCATTCCGGTCTCATCACGGGTGATGGGAAAAATACCGGTATAGACCGCGACCTTCCCGCCCGGCATACACCAAGCATTTACGGTTTTATCGTCATTGATGACATTAAACTCCCATTGGTAATCTTTCACCGATGCTCCCCGGCCTGATTCTCGCAGAAAGGTCTCTGCCGACCGGGCAATCCTGTTGCCGGCGTTTCTTACCATAGAAACTTTCCCTGGATCACGTGAAACCTGAGATTTTTTCAGCACCTCTGAATACTGTTGGAGGCTGAGGGGAAGAAGGTCTGATTCAGGTATGAGGCTTAAACGCTGCCTTCCGGTAATCGGTACGGTTTCACAGGAAAGCAGAAAAACCAAAAGGCAACACAAAATGATCACGCTTGTACACGGGACGGCAAAAAAACCCGGCCATTTTTTCAGTTTTTTCATGCGATATCTCCTCAATGTTTCGAGCATGGCAAGATAAGCGCTGCTCATTACAATGGTTTTTTTAAGCTATTGTTTATATTTTTATAATATACCTAAGTTGTTAATTTTTGTCTATGGGTGCGGTTGCAAAAAACATTGTTTAAAAAAAATCAACTCAGAATAAACATGAAATTTCAGAATGTTAAGCGGTCGTTTATGAAAAACGTTGATAATTTTTTCTAGGGAATAAAATCACGTTGAGTCTTGCGCCCCCTCTTGCGTTAAAAGCTTCTTATGGCCAGAGCGACAACGGCACTGCTTTGTAACCGCTGGGAATTCTCATCAGTTCCGGAGATACAACGGATGTGTTAACGCGGTTCATGGTCATAGTATGGTTATCCTTAGACGACAAGTATCGAAACTCAACCGGGATTCCCTTCACTTCACCAGATGTGATAGTCGGAAGGGCGAGGCCGAGTTGGCAGGCCAGTGCTTGGCATTTCGGAACGAGCTGTTCATAAAAACCAAAAAGCGCGCGCACAGTGGCAGCGTCTTTGTCCGAAATTTTCATGGCCGCCTCATCAGCCAGACAGACTTCGGCCACCAGCTTTGCTCCCTGCATGACCCGCACCACCCGGCAACGGAACCCCGCCACCTCTTTCTCACCGGCCGGCACCAATCGTGTTGGCGCCGGAGCCTCCGCTGCCTTGGCAATCGTGTCAAGAAAAACACTGTCACCCAAAAGCGCCTGCAAATTTTGACGCTGCTCAGGAGCAAGCTTCGCGATCTCCTCACCCACACCTTGCATGAGAGGCTGCACATTCTGCGCTTGCTGGTTGATGCGGTCAACCTGCTGTTCATCCACGGTCATCACGGTGCCCTTGCGATGATCAATAATCACCACATTCTCCCCAGCATGGCGATACAAAAGATCGAGATTCTTATCACCACCCACCGCCTTGACCATGATCCGGTCATTCTTTACGGAAATATTCTGGGTTGTCCCTGCAGGAACATTCATTCCCTTAACCGTATATTCCAGGACGACATCCGCGTTGACGATTGTCGGAAGCGCCATGAGAGTGCAGATAGTTAGACAAAACGCAATGCGTTTAATTTTATTCATCAAAAAATATCTCCATTGTTTTTTGCGGTAAAAGCCATATCGAGAGGGACTAAATGTCGCAAAAAGAAATTGACCCATCAGAATATCTTCCCCACCCCTGCCAAATGGCAGGCGAGATCAGTCAATTTTTGATCCATTTTTTGCGCTCCGAGGGAGTGTCTTTTACCCTCCAACCAAGTTTTTCCACAAGCTCTATTTCTGATTCAAGCAGCTGATCTAAAGGCATACCCGTCTCTTTAGACGCTTTACTCAGTTTTCTTATTTTGTAGTCTTTATATCCCCATCGAAGCATTAGCGCTTTGTAAATGTTCTCGGAAATATCTTTCGGCTTCTTTCCTCCAAATATTGACTCAAGGTCGATAGTTACTTGTGCAGCCTCTTTTTCAAAGTCGCCCTTCTTGCCCGAGTTAAACTCGTTGGCAATGTCATCAGCACTTGGGAGTCTCTTGTTATTTTGGAAAAAATAATGCCGAAAGCCAGCCAAAAATAGCAAGAATTCGAGAATACTGATATCAACTGGCTCATTCAGATGTTCACCCAAACGAGCAATAAGATATTTTTCCTCTAATTTGTCAGACTTCTTCCGATTGCACGTTCCACATAGTAGCTGGATGTTACTCTCTTCGGTGGAGCCACCTTTTGACCATGGGATAATATGGTCGAAGTGAATGTCATCGTCGGCAACCGGCTTTCCACAAGACCTGCAGACCTGATTTTCTCTTTTTAAGACCCTGAACTGGATCGGCCGGGGAATGTGACGACTTATATTTCCCAATTCTTTCGTTTCCGTCAGCGGTTCAGCAACTAAAAAAACGGGGCACTCGTGTCCAAAAATTCTACAGGCCCGATGCGTCTCTGCTTCTGGTAGTGGAAACTCCTCAATCAAAAGGCCATAGGGACAGTATTTCAGTTCCCAGCACGGCTTGCAGACGGCTTTAACGCGCCGATGCCAATCAATCTTTGCTGCCCACTTTTTTATAGAGGGTTTCAACATCTTCTTCATGCTATATTTTCTAATCATACCACAAAACGTAATTCGGAAAGACTTCGTGGTAGTTTTTTATTCGAGAGTAACTTAGTCAGGTAGGGTGCGCACTGCGCACCAATAATACTCTCATTCTCCAAACTCGTTATCATCACACCACTCCTGGCTTCCGCCCCAGTCGGCTGAATAAATCCTCTTTTCAACATACCGGTGAAAAGTCGAGTACGGCCATTCCTCTGCCCGCCACACCACACTAACCGCCTCTCCTAATGCTTTTCGTATAAATTTATCAACCAGCACCGGTTGCTGATGCCAGGTGGTAACTGTGAAGAAGTATGTTGCACCCGGCACGAATGCGCGCCTATAATCAGGCATGGCAGATCCCCAATTTTATCATCAACCCCTCAATGTTCGGTAACATCCACTTAAATGTTGCGCCGTGCGCACCCTACAAGACTATTAAAAACACCCCGTCACTTCGTAACACTCCCCTCAAGAGGGGAATCAGGCGTTTTTTCTTGAGCAATTGCATCTGAAGTTTTATCACCTTTTTCGCTGCTTACCTTTTCACCCTCCGCAACCCATGCCTTGAGGAGGGTATGAATGACCGCCAGCACTATCGGACCGATAAAGATGCCTATGATACCAAAGGCAAAAAGACCACCGATCACACCGGCAAAGATCAGAACCAAGGGCAAAGCCGCCCCTTTTCTGATAAGGATAGGACGGAGAACGTTATCGGTGGAGATGGCTAAGAGCGAAAAAACAAGCAGGATGCTTCCCCACAGCGGCCCGTCATGCCAGTAGAGCCAGACAACCGCAGGGATTAGTACAAAGGTCGGGCCTATCTGCGCCAGGCAGAAAATAAACAACACCCCCGTCAGTACTGCTACCGCAGGCACGCCGGTAACTGCCATACCTATGCATCCGAAAGCCGTCTGCACAATCGCCGTGACCACAATACCCAGTGCAACACTACGGATCGCCTTGGCCGCGAGAAGGATGACATCCTCTATTTGTTCCCCGGCCAGGCGGCGGAAAAAACTGAGGATGCCTGCTGATGCTGTCTCGCCCTTGGCGTACAGGATGGCAGCAATGATAACCGTCATCAGGAACTGGAGAAACACCACCCCGGCACTGCCCAGCTGTGCCACCAACCAGGTCACGCCCTGCTGAGCGTAGGGAATCAGACGCGTGAATAGTTCTTCCAATCTAAGGGAAGTAAATCCATGCCAGTACTCGGCAAGCTTCGGCCCCGCAAAAGGAATGCTTTTGAGCCATGCCGGAGGCGGCGGCACAGTAAAGGTCTCCAAGGACTTCACCCAGGCGACAATATCGTCGGCGTTGGCGATGATGGCAGCAATGGCAAGCGAAAAGGGAACAACAATAATCAAGAGGAGTAAGACCGTCATCACTGCCACGGCAAATCCCCGCTTATTGCCGAGCTTCGACTGAAGCGCCAGTAGGGCCGGCCACGTTGTCACCACAATTATGGCCGCCCAGATAAACGCGACCAGGAAGGGGCGGAGTATTAATACTCCAGCGGCGATAAGCATTCCGATAAAAAGAACCTGCAGGGTTAAACGCGTAACATCCTGAGACACCGGACTTCTGTTGTTCATCGCTCCTTTACCCTCCATTTACGTTTTTGTCTCCAAAAATGGAAAAGGCCCATCGCCATTATATTTGGCAATTCGACCTTCTTTATCTTCTTCACTTCATTTTCCGCGCAACCATCTTTTGGCATTAAATTCACGGTTTGTTTTTCGGATTTATTAAATAAATTTAGGAAAAAGTCAACAAAAAGAAAATCTTTTGGAAAAATAAAAAATCTCGTCAAAGCAAAGCGCAAAATAAAAGAGATGATTTTCATTCGCTATAAAAAAAGCGAATGATTATTGACACGATATTATATGCCATCGGTCTATAATTCTACCAGTCCTCGATCCGTGAGCCTGATTTCCGGGATTACCGGTAAAGCCAGGAAAAAAAGAGTGGCAAAGGGTGTCGCTAACATCGAGCCAAGCTCTGCGGCTATCTTCCCCAGTTCTTCCAGTTTACTCACCACTACCTCTAACGGCTGGTCAGATAACAATCCGGCAATGGGTAAAGCCAGACTGGCTAACACCTTACCGTGCGCAGCCACCACTAGGCCGCCTTGTAATCGCTCAATCTCCTTAATAGCAATGAAAATATCCTCGTCAGTCGCCCCAACCGCAATAATGTTATGAGAGTCATGGGCAATAGATGAAGCCAGCGCCCCCCTTTTTAAACCAAAGCCGCTCACCAGACCCAGGCCGATATTTCCGGTAGCCTTATGCCTCTCTACGACCACCAGTTTCAGAATATCTCTGCTCGTGTCCGGTTGGGCGATTCCATTAATAGCCGTGATCTTTTCTATCCGCTTGCGGGTTATTATCTGGCCGGGCACAACCTCAATAACCGCCATAGTCTCAGCTGAAGGGGAAAGCTTTAATGCCTCAGGAGTAAAGGTCTTAAAATTTATGGTATTGGTCAGCCCTCCACTAACGTGGGGTAGCGGGAACAGCGGCTTCCCATCGCTGGCTACTATGTCACCATGGTAAATGACCATGTCAATCTGCAGCTGGGGTAAATTGCTGAGCACAATCACGTTAGCCATATACCCGGGTGCTATTCCTCCGAGCCCATCCAAGCGGAAATACTCTGCCGGATTAATGGTAGCAAGCTGAATCGCCCGCACCGGGTCAAGCCCCAAACGTATCGCTTTGCGCACAACCGCGTCTATATCACCATCCTCCAGCAAGTCAGCGCAGGTACGGTCGTCAACGACAAATAAGAACCTTGAGTAGGTTTTATCAGTGACCAGAGGCAGCAAAGCCTCCAGATTTTTCTCGGAAGAACCTTCCCGGATCATGATGAACATGCCCTGTCTTAGCTTCTCCCGGGCTTCATCAATTGAAACTGATTCATGGTCAGAATGAATACCGGCAACAATATAAGCGTTGAGGTCTTTCCCGGTAACCCCGGGGATGTGGCCATCAACAATTTTACCCTTAGCGAGGTTGATTTTGTTCAAGAGTGTCTCATCACCCCTGAGAACTCCGGGAAAATCCATAACCTCACCCAGCCCCCGGCATTCTTTCCAGCGGAGAAGTCGGCGGATCGCCTCGACAGGGAGACTGGCGCCGGAGGTTTCACGGCCGGTTGCCGGCACGCAGGAAGGAGCCATGAGAAAAAGTGCAAAGGGGAGGCGGCGAGCGTATTTTAAGACATAGTGTATACCTTTAAGACCGCAGACATTGGCTATTTCATGGAGATCGGTAATGAGGGTGGTGGTGCCGCGGGGCACTATGGCGCGGGCGTATTGGCCGATATCGAGCAAGGAGCTCTCGGGGTGAATATGCCCGTTGATAAGGCCGGGAGCGACATACCGGTCGTTTAAGTCAATGACTTTCATCGCTTGCTGATAATCCCCTACCCCGGCTATCATGTCTCCATAGATAGCCACATTAGCCCGTTCAATCTCACCGTTGAAGACATTAATTACCCTGCCATTGGCCAGAATCAAGTCAGCGGGTTTCTCCCCCTTCGCGACGGAGATTAGTTCACTAAGCCTCTTTCTCATCAACCCTCCCTCTCTAATCTATCTCTTTGTCGGGGGCGTCAAAAAGTTAATCAGTATTTATTATACCAAAGAATCGCTCAGGTGATGTATCTCTTACCCGTAAAAAATTTTGCCGGGATTGAGTATGTCATTCGGGTCAAAAACCCGTTTGATCTTTTTCATCAACCCGATCTCGAAATCGTTAAGCTCCATCGTTAAAAAAGGAGCTTTGGTAATGCCGATACCATGCTCCCCGGAAATAGTGCCTCCCAGCGTGATCACCTCCTGAAAAATCTCGTGTATCGCCTTTTCTGTTTTGTCACGCTCTCCGGGGGTCTTTTCATCATACATTGCGTTAACATGAATGTTGCCATCACCAGCATGACCAAAGCAGATAATGATAAGGTTGAATTTTTTTTTAATTTCTTCTATCCGGTGAATAAGTTGGGGGATCTTGCTGCGAGGAACAACAACGTCCTCATTCATTTTGGTGAGGTTGAGAAGAAGCAAGGAAGGAGAAATTGCCCGTCTCACCTCCCACAGGTTAGAAGCTTCCTTAGTGGTGGTTGCCCGCTCTACCCGAAAGGAACCTTGTTCCAAACAAATTTTTTTAACTTTTTCCGCTTCATTCTCTATTGCCACGGGATCACCATCAAGTTCAATCAGGAGCAACGCTTCAGTCTCATTGGGAAATCCAAGGTTTTGATAGGTATTGACACATTCAATTGACCCGCGATCCATAAATTCGAGTTTTGCCGGGACAATTTTATTGCGAATGACACTGGATACCGTGTGCGCCGAATCTTCCAAATCTTTAAAAAAAGCCGACAGAGTGATACTTGACAAGGGTTTTGGTAGGAGCCGAAGATATATTTTGGTTATTACCGCTAACGTGCCCTCAGACCCAATGATGAGGCGGGTAAGGTCATACCCTACCACTCCCTTAATCGTCTGAACGCCGGTAGTGATGATCTCTCCGGTGGGAAGAGCAACTTCTAAGCCGGTTACATAATCCCTCGTGACACCATATTTTAAGGCGCTCGGGCCGCCCGCGCATTCCGCGACGTTCCCCCCTAAGGTGGAAAAAGCAAGACTGGCGGGATCGGGCGGATAATAAAGCCCTTGTTTCTCCGCTTCCTTTTGAAATTCACCGCACACCACGCCGGGTTCGACAACTGCCGTTAAATTTTCCGTATTAATCTCAATGATCCGGTTTAAACGACTGGTGACCAAAACCACTCCTCCCAAGATCGCTAAAGAACCGCCGGTAAACCCGCTTCCTGCGCCCCGGGGAATAACGGCGAACTGCTCCTGATTGGCCAGTTTGAGGACCGCGGCGATCTCTTCGGCACTCCCGGGAAATACTACTGCCTCAGGACAAAACTTCTGATTAACCGCGTCATAGGAATAGCAGGTGAGGTCTTCCTCGCTGGTTAAAATATTGTCCTCACCAACAATCTTCAAGAGCTTGTGAATGATTTTTTTCTTAAGCATAACGCTGCCAGTTGTTAGATTTTGTGGTCGGTTGTTAGTGTTAGTTGGTGGTTATCCTTTTAATCGTCACGCTTCACACTTAACTCGCCCCGTTAGACGCAAAACGTGAATTGTGAGGTGTTGCACTTCACTTTTAACGTTAAACTTTTTACGTGCTCACGTTTTTATTGCCCCTTTGCCCCGTGCTCCCTACCCTTCAACCCAAGGCAGTACTGTTGACCCGTAAGGTATCACATAAGTAGTTGGGTTGCCCTCCAAGATTCGGTAAGCCCTGGCAAGCGCTTCTTCAATGGAATGCACCGGAGTTAAAGACATCGTTCGCACCACCGAATCCGGGAGTTCCGAAAGAAGCAACACCGTGGCTTTTTTCGCTTTCATGAGGGTTGCGTAAGCAGTCTGCCCGTTGACCTGAAAATTTTTTCGCAACTCCGCTTCCATTTCCACCGGATCCTGAAACCTTAACCACCCCAGAAAATCCTGATTTCCTACCCCTTCTGAGCAGGCCGCGATTAAAATCATCACCCCTCCGGGTCTTAAAGCGTTGAAAGCATAATCAAAGGTTTTGTGAGCCTGGATGAAATTGATATCCTTAGGATATCCCCCACAACTAACAACCACCAGATCCGCACGCTCGGCAATGATAACCTTAAAATGCCGGTCAACAAAATCACACCCCTGATAAAAAGCTTCCTCCCAATGTCCCACTGCTACATTAAGCATACCATAATCCGGTGAAAGAATCGTATTAAAAAGAAATTTTGGAGGAATCAGTCGCCCGACCTCCATCATATGTTCATGCAGGGGATTACCTTGAAGAACACCGGTGCGCGCTAAAGGGTGCCTTCCTCCCCCTTCGGAATTGAGCACCAGAAGGTGGGCGGCAACACACGTTTCATAAGAGGCCATGCCCGGCACAATACTTTTTCTTCCTCCTCCAAATCCGGCAAGATAATGGTATCCGATCGTACCAGTAAGAATCACCTTATCCGCTTCCGCTAGCCGGCGGTTTATAATCACCGGATTATTTTTTGTGGTCCTCCCTGAAAAGACTAACTTATTGTGATTTCTGGCATCATGGTTCTCCATCTTAATCCGTTGCGCCACTTCCTCACCCACCACCTGCTTCTGTTCTTCGAAACTCATCGGACGATGGATTCCGAGAGAAAAAACAATCGCGATATCATGGTCGGGGATTCCATTCCGGTTCATCCGAGCGATCAGAGGAGGAAGAAAAAGGTGGGATCCGGAATAACGGGTAATATCAGACACGATGATGACCACTTTGTCCCCTTTTTGGGCAAACGTATCAAAAGAATACTGATCCCGTGACTCATCCAAAGCTATGGTGATAGCCTGAGGCAAATCCGGTATTGGACTCATTTCCCGCGGCACTATCACGGAAGCAAGATTTTTGGGGGAAAGAGAAACCTCGATCTTTTTCTGATGATAGGGAAGAAAAAACGTCATTTGCCCAAAACTTCGCCCACAAATCTCATTAACCGCTCAACCAAGAGGCGGGAAATAAAAAATATTCCCCGCTCTTTACCAATTTTTACATGCATATCAATAATGGTTTCAGGAAGCTGAGGAGGTCGTGATTTTGCCTTTAACGTGATGGCATCGACCGGACAGGTGGTTACGCAAAGACCACACCCTATACAACGATCACGGTTTATCTCATAATACTCAGCGCCGGCAATGATGGCCTCCATTTGACACCGCTCAGCGCACCCGCCGCATACTGTACAGATATCCGACGCAATCTGAGCGTGAAAAGAGGATTGAATGTGTTCTGCGGGTTTGGGGAATTTTTTAAGGAGACGGAGGATGGCGCAGCAACACCCACAGCACATGCAGATATTAAGAATGTCTTTGGCATTAGTGGGTGAAAGCACCAATGCTTTTTCTTCTCCCATTTTTAAGATACTCAATAGTTCCTCTTCGCTAATCTTTCTTCCCATCTTGTTTTCAAGATAATACTGCGCCGCAACATCAAACACCAGGCATCGCTCTTCCGGCCGGTCACAGGAATTTCCCATAAGCCGTTGTTCTTTTTGACAAATACAAGGAGCAACGACGATAGGTTTCTTATCTTTAACCAGGGCGCGGACCTGATCATAGGTGGAAACCAGGGAAGTCGTGGCAAGAGAAGCTCCGATCGGAATTACCCGAAGCTGCTTGGTCTTCGTGGATTCCCAAAATTTCGCTATCGCGGGAAGGTACTCTTCCATTAATTCCGCCAGCTCTCGGTCAAGCGTATTTAAATGAAATTCGTAAATCCCCACCACAAACTGAAGCGCCATATAAAAAGGCTGGTTATTCACCCGCGCCCGGTAAATCAAGCCTTCTTTGGCCATCGCCTCAAGCTTTTCTGCGGCAAGGGCTTCGTCCATTGTTAATCGTGGCGCGATGGCTGACACCGGTTCCGGCTTGGTTCTTAACTGCAAGGCGATGGTGGCTTGTTCAGGGGTAAAAAGTTTTTTCAGGATTTTGATTTCTACTCCGCTTTCGGTGGCGGGAAACCCTGCCGGCAGTTTGTCCAAAAAATCTCTTAGCTTAAGATAAATATCTTTCGGCATTACGACCCCGGATAAAAAAGATCGGCAAACTATCTAAAATTATTTAGAAACCGTCTTATTGCAGGATTTTTGTGAATATGGTATAAAAACATATACCATATTAGGAAGTAATTGCAAAAAAATTAGCGTATGGGAGTGATAGCCATGAAAGTTTACCTTGTTCAGCATGGTCAATCTGTTTCTGAGGAGGTTGATCCGGCTCGTCCTTTGAGCGAAAAAGGACAAAAGGATATGGAGAAAGTGGCCCGGTTCCTTAAGAGTGTTAATCTAAAAATTAGTGTTATCCTTCAAAGCGGGAAAACCAGGGCAACCCAAACTGCTGAAATTCTGAATCCTAAGGTAACATCCTCAGAAGGGATCATGAAAAAACAAGGACTTGCCCCCAACGATCCGATTGACCCGTGGGTGGAGGAACTGAATAAGTCCCCTGATGACGTAATGATCGTTGGGCATCTTCCTTTTCTCTCCAGACTGGCAAGCCGACTTCTCGGAAGGGAAGAAGAATTGATAAGTTTTCAGCCGGGAGGAATCGTTTGCCTCGAAAAGATGGAACACTTACAATGGCGAATCCGATGGATGGTGGTTCCCGAGCTTTTCAGTTAAATGGGGCAAAATATTCCTTGACTTTTCTTGCCAACTTTAACAATACTCCTAAAAAATTTTTTCCTCGTAAAAGCTGATACCTATTGAAATTTAGAAGGAATTACCCAATGGGAAAAGATTATCATCCCCACGAAATTGAGGAGAAATGGCAGAGGCTATGGGAAGAGAATCAGGTCTTTACGGTTACCGAATCAGCCGATAAACCCAAGTATTATCTGCTGGAAATGTTTCCTTACCCTTCCGGTCGGATTCATGTGGGCCATGTCCGAAATTATTCTATCGGCGATGTTATCGCCCGGTATAAAACGATGCGAGGCTTTAACGTGCTCCATCCTATCGGGTGGGACGCTTTTGGCCTCCCCGCGGAAAACGCGGCGATTGAGCACAAAACCCATCCCTCCCAATGGACGCATGACAACATTGACTACATGCGGGCTCAGCTTAAACGGATGGGGATAAGCTATGACTGGACGCGGGAGCTGGCTACCTGTGATCCGAGCTACTACCGGTGGGAACAGCTTATCTTTATCAAAATGTTTGAAAAGGGACTCGCCTATCGGAAACGTTCGTGGGTGAACTGGTGTGAGCAATGTCAGACCGTATTGGCCAATGAACAGGTTGAGGCAGGCTTGTGCTGGCGCTGCGGCAAAGAAGTAACCCAGAAAGACCTGCAACAGTGGTTTTTCAAGATCACGGCGTATGCCGAGGAGCTGTTGGACTCCTGCGCTAAACTTTCCGGCTGGCCGGAACGGGTTTTAACCATGCAAAAAAACTGGATCGGCAGAAGCGAAGGCGCGGAGATTAGCTTTTCCCTGGAAAAAGGAGAGGGAGAGATCAAAGTTTTTACCACCCGCCCGGATACCCTCTTCGGGGCGACGTTTATGAGCCTTGCCCCGGAACATCCCCTTGCCCAAACACTCTCTCACGGCACTTCGCAAGAGAACTCCGTTCGTCAGTTTATCGAAAAAATGAAACGGGAAGACTTAACCCAAAGGACAGCGGAAGATACCGAGAAAGAAGGAGTGTTTACCGGATCCTACTGCATTAACCCAGTAACAAACCGGAAAATGCCGATCTTTGTTGCCAACTTTGTTTTAATGGAATATGGAACCGGAGCAGTCATGGCCGTGCCTACCCACGACCAGCGGGATTTTGAGTTTGCGAAACAATATGGGCTTCCTCTCATTGTTGTTATCCAGCCACCCGAAGAAAAACTCGACCCCCTTTTTCTTAAGGCCGCGTATACTGATGATGGAATTATGGTAAATTCAGGCCAGTTTGATGGGTTGCCGAACCGAGAAGCAGGGGTTAAAATAACCGACTATCTGGCGTCAATAGGAAAGGGTGGGGGTACGGTCAGTTTTCGTCTTCGTGACTGGGGCATCTCCCGTCAGCGTTACTGGGGAGCGCCCATTCCTATAATTTACTGTGAGCAGTGCGGTATCGTCCCGGTTCCTGAAAAAGATTTGCCCGTGGTTTTACCGCTCGATGTAAAAACGCTTGATACCGGACAGTCTCCGCTGCCGTTTACATCTGATTTTGCCAATGCTCCCTGCCCGCGCTGTTCAAGGCCCAGCCGCCGTGAGACTGACACCATGGATACGTTTGTAGAATCATCCTGGTATTTTCTCCGTTACGCGTGCCCCACATACGATAATGGTCCTCTGGATAAAGATAAAGTTAACTACTGGATGCCGGTTGATCAATATATCGGAGGCATCGAGCACGCTATTCTTCATCTTCTTTACGCCCGGTTTTACACCAAGGTTCTCAGAGACTTGGGTGTGGCCAACCAGGAAGAACCGTTTACCAACCTGCTTACCCAGGGCATGGTCCATAAGGAGACCAGCCGGTGTCCTCAGCATGGCTGGCTCTTTCCCAAAGAAGTTGCGGACGGAAAATGTATTGCGTGCGGATCAACCGTTGAAATCGGGCGCACCGAAAAAATGTCCAAATCGAAAAAAAATGTCGTTGATCCTGACGAACTTATCGAACAATACGGCGCAGATACTATCCGGCTCTTCTCACTTTTTGCCGCGCCTCCGGAAAAAGATTTGGACTGGAGCGACCTGGGAGTGGAAGGATCTTTTCGGTTTTTGGGGCGGGTCTGGCGGATAATCCAAGAACACGCAGAAACCATAAAAAATGCAGAACCATATCGCGGGAAAGAAGATCTTTCGGAGGTCTTAAAAAATCTCCGACGAAAGACGCATCAGACGATCCGCAAAGTAACCGAAGACCTGGAAGAGCGCTTCCACTTCAACACTGCAATCAGCGCAATCATGGAGCTGGTTAACACCCTGTACCAGTTTGACGCAGCGTCGGTCAAAAGCCCCTTCACCAACCAAATTTTAAGGGAAACCCTGGAAACCATTGTCGTACTCCTTTACCCGGTCAGTCCCCATATCTGTGAAGAACTTTGGCGGATTTTAGGACATACGGAAAGCATCAGCAAACAAGCCTGGCCCTCCTATGACCAGGAAGTTGCCAAAGAAGAAGAGATAGTAATTGTCATCCAGATTAACGGAAAACTTCGGAGTCAAATAACCGTGCCCGCCACTGCCGCGGAAGAGGAGATTAAAACCTTAGCTCAAAACGATGAACGAACGAAACAATGGACAAAAGGGAAAAAGATTGTTAAAATTATTTATGTTCCCAGAAAACTGATTAATATGGTGGCGCAATGATTTCATGTGAACAAAAATCGATAGTCAAGGTGTTTTTCGTTTTTATTATTTTTTTCGTTTTCAGCAATGGTTGTGGGGGGTACCACTTTGCCTCTGAGTACAACAACCTCCCGGGGGAGATAACCTCGATCTCGATCCCCTTTTTCCAAAACGAAACCTATGAGGCCAATATTGAATCTTATTTTACCCGTGCTCTGATCAACCAGTTTATCAAAAACAAAAAAATCACTATCCTTTCTCACGGCGCAGATGCCACGCTTTATGGGATCGTTAAAGACTTCCGCATTACAACGATTGCTTATTCCAAGCAAGATAAGGTTCTTGAATACCGGGCGTATATTACGCTCGATCTTACGTTAAAAAATACTAACACGAGTGAAATCATTTGGAAAAAACCATCCTTAATCAGCGATGAAGAATATAAGGTTTCTTCTGAAGATATTGCTTTAACCGAAGCATCCAAAAAAGTAGCTTTTCAGAAAATTGCTAATGAGCTGGCCGAGCAAATTTATGAGGAGCTGGTTTTGGGTTTTTAAGCATGAAACCTGCTTATTTTTTTTTAAAAATTAAAGAGGGTCATTTACTCCCTCTTTATTATTTTTACGGAGAAGAAGAATACCTAAAAAACAAAGCCGTTCACCTTGTATTGGAGCGTTTAGGAGAGAAAATAACCCCTGGCTTAAACTTCGAGGTTTTTGCCGGTTCTTCCACCCCCGTAACAACCCTTCTTGATCACGCTCGCACTATTCCCTTTTTAGGCGCACGAAAAATCATCCTTGTGAAAGAGGCGGAAAATATCCCTGCTGAGGAACAAAAGCGCCTTTTTCTCTACCTGGAAAGCCCAAGCAAGAAAACCACTCTTATCCTCACCAGCAGTGCCGTTAATTTTCGGGGCAACGCTTTTAAACCACTTTTAAAGTCCTTCGCAAAGTATGCGGGATACGGCCTGGTTCTCGAATTGAATCATCCCTTTCAAAACGAGACCCCTGACTGGATAAAATATATGGCTCAAAATTTTGGAAAATCCATGGGATCTTCAGTAGTTTCTTTATTACACGAACTGATCGGAAATAACCTTCTCGACCTTTTTCATGAAATGGAAAAACTTGCTCTTTTTACCGGCGAAAAAAAAGAAATTTCTAAGGATGACGTTGAAAAGATGATTTCGAGGTTGCGAACCGAGTCAGTTTTTGAATTGGTTGATCATATCGGCAATCGAAGACAGTATGAAGCCTTGATAACGCTTTCTCAACTTCTCAAAAGCGGCGAGCAGCCTCTTAAGCTTTTAGCTTTGATTGTCCGTCAATTCCGGATGATCAGCAGAGCGAGCACTCTGGTGAAACAGGGACTGAAGCCCGCGGAGATAACCAACGCCCTAAAAATCAGGGAATTTGTGTGGGAAAAGTTATATCCTCAGGTAAATAAATTTTCTGAAAAAAAGCTGATGGATTGTTTTCAGCAAATGTGGGAAGCTGATATCGCTCTTAAAACCGGAAGTATTCCAAAAAAACTCATTTTAGAAAAGCTCGTCATGGAGTTGTGCGAATAGTACTAATGGGCTGATTGTCAGACGAATCGAGGGAGAGGCTAAGCCCCCCCCAGGTTCAGATTTTGAGTAATTGATGAAGGGGTTCACTTCTGCCCCCTTCTATAAAAACGCAATTGAAATAAATACCCTTCTCATCCAATGCCGAAGAAAAAAAGATTAAGACTTTAAAGCATTCACTTTGCGGGTTAGGCGGGAAATTTTGCGGGCAGCATTCTTTTTATGAATAACCCCTTTGGAGGCAGCTTTATTAATAACCGGGGTAACCTGAGAAAGTACTTCCTGTGCTTTTTTCGGGTCTTTTGCCTCAATCGCGGAGCTGACTGCTTTCATCGTGGTCTTGAGATTGCTTTTGACGTTCCGGTTTCTAAGCCGTTTTTCTTTACTTTGTTTACTTCGTTTTAAAGCTGATTTATGCGTTGCCATACAATCCTTTCACCAATTTTAAGGTTGTAATTTAATTGAGCGAAAACTATTCATACGAGGTCACGAAAGCCGGTATTGATAACATTTCCCAAGGCCGTTAGGACCATTCTCACCATCCCCTTAAATCCCCCTTTATGAAAGGGGGAGGAAAAAAAAGACTATCCCCTTTGTTAAAGGGGAGTTAGAGGGGATTGGTAGTATATTTTGACTCAGTATATTTTGACTCAATTAATTTTTGTAATTAATTTTTATTGCAGGATTTTGTTGTTTACCATTGAATTTACTGGTTTGTCAAGCAAATTTCATAAGGATTGATTGAGTAACCCCAGTTAGAAAATCTTCTAATGGGAGTTACCAGGTGTAAAAAAGTTTAAAAATTTTTAAACTTACTACGTGCTTCTTCACCCGGTTAGGTATAAAATATCTATCAGGGCAAGCGGCGCCTTTCTAACGGCGATAAAATGTCCGAAAACTCACGCATAACCAGAAATTTTGGTATCGTAGGGGTAGCAACCTTTTTAAGCAGAATTCTTGGATTAGTCCGAGAAATGGCGATTGCTTTTTATTTTGGCGCCGGCATGGCAGCTGATTCCTTTTTCGTGGCTTTTCAGATCCCCAATATCCTTCGAATTCTTCTGGCTGAGGGTTCCCTAAGTATAGCATTTATCCCGGTTTTTTCTGAAACCATGGTAAAAAAAGGGCGTGGGGAAGCTTTAAAGCTTGCTAATGCGACTTTCACCATCCTAACGATAATTCTCATTATCGTTACCGCGTTAGGTATTTTTTTTGCCTCTCCTCTTATAAAAATTATGGTTCCGGGGTTTGCAAAAATTCCGGGAAAAACCGAGCTTACGATCCTCCTGACCAGAATCACGTTTCCTTTCATTTTCCTTGTCAGTCTGGCAGCGCTCTGTATGGGAATCCTTAACTCCTTGAGGCGGTTTGCCGCCCCTGCTTTAGCTCCCGCGTTTTATAATCTCGGCGTGATCCTCTCAGTGGTCATCCTTTTCCCTTATTTTAACTTTCCGATAATGGCTTTGGCCATTGGAGTCATGGTCGGCGGGTTTCTCCAGTTGGCATTCCAAATCCCCTTCCTGGGGAAAAATGGTGTCCACCTTACGTCAAACTTTGACTTCCAAAATCCGGAACTAAAAAAAATGGGAAAAATCATGGCGCCCGCTATCTTTGGCTCGGCAATTTACCAGGTAAAAATTTTTATTAATAATTTTCTTGCTTCTTTTCTTCCTCAGGGAAGTGTTTCCTACCTGAACTATGCTTATCGCCTTCTCGAATTCCCTTTAGGGATTTTCGTCTATTCGATCAGCTCCGTGGTCCTTCCTTCTTTTTCGACTTTTGCCGCCAACAATGAAATGACAAAATTAAAAGAAACGTTCGTTTTTGCGTTCCGATTAGCCATGTTCATCGTTATCCCCGCCATGGTTGGCTTAGCAGTCCTGCGAGTCCCCATTGTTTCCGTTCTCTTAGAAAGAGGATCTTTTACCCCGGAAGAAACAATGCAGACCTCCATTGCCCTTTTTTACTACTCTCTGGGCCTCTGGGCAATTTCCGGTTTGCGAATTACCGTTCAGGTTTTTTATTCCCTTCACGATACCAAAACACCGGTAAAAGTAGGGGCGATCAATGTTCTTATTCATGTTCTGTTCAGCGTCGTGCTTATGGGACCTCTTAAGCATGGGGGTCTTGCGTTAGCCCTCTCACTAACCTCGATTTTGCACTTTTTGCTCCTTCAGATGTATCTGCGGAGGAAAATAGGTCGTTTGGGGATGCGAGCGGCTCTGCCTTCTTTGGCAAAGATTGTTTTTGCCTCGCTGATCATGGGATGGGTATGTTCTTTCATCAGTTCTCAGATTAACTGGTTAACCCCGGGGGATTTCTATAAAAGAATAGTTTATCTGGCCGGAGCCATCGGCAGTGGCACTCTGGTTTTCTTTGGAGTATGTTTCTTGCTCCGCTGTCCTGAACTTGAATCCTTGAAGGATATGTTCAAAAAGAAGACGATAACTCCTTCCGCTTAACGTTTAAATTTAAAAAATTTATTTTCACCTCAACTTTTCACTACTCTCCTAAAATTTTTTTTATGGCTGCCTTAAGATTCGCAAGATTCGAGGATTTTACCACATAGGCGTCGGATGCCCAGGTCGCTAAATTTTGTTGATACTCGGGATAAGCGCTGGAAAGAATAACCGGCAAATCCCGAAACGTAGTGCGGATCTGCTGAAGAATGTCAAGCCCATTTATATCGGGCATCTTGATATCCAAAATAATGAGATCCGGAAGAAACGCGGTCAGTAATGCAAGTGCTTCTTTGCCGTTGGCAGCAACCTTCACCTCATATCCTTCCTCTTCCAACTCTTCTTTATATAATATTCTGATACCTTCTTCGTCATCAGCCACTAAAATTTTCTTCATGGTCTTATTCCTTTCTCTTATTTGATCTCCTTCAGAAACGTTGCCGCTTCCTCCGGAGGGGTTGGGTTGATATAAAATCCAGACCCAATTTCAAAGCCTGCAATTTTACTTAAGGTGGGAATGATTTCAAAATGCCAATGATAGTAATCATTAATCAACTCATTAAACGGAGACGTATGGAGGGTGAAATTGTAGGGCGGATCTTCCAGCGCTGCTTCGAGGCGGCTTAAAACATCTTTGAAAATACGCGCCAGCGAACTATATTCTGCCGGAGAAATATTAACAAAAGAAGAAGAATGTTTTTTGGGAAGAAGCCAAATTTCAAACGGCGAACGGGAAGCAAAGGGAGTGATTGCCAGAAAATCATCGTTTTCAACCACTACCCGGATTTTATCATCCAATTCTTGATGAACAATATCGCAAAAAACGCAGCGGTCTTTATACCGGTAATAATTTTTGCTCCCTTCCATCTCTTCCATCACCAATTTGGGAATAATCGGTAAGGCAATAAGTTGGGAATGGCTATGCGCGAGAGAAGCACCGGCTTCTACCCCATGATTTTTAAAAATCAGAACATAACGAAAGCGCACGTCTTTTTGTAAATCCACAATGCGCTCCCGGTAAGTCCAGAGTACATCCTCAAAGGCTTTGGGATTAAGCTGACACAAGGAGCTACCATGGCGAGCCGTCTCAATAATAACCTCGTGGGCACCAATACCATTCATTTTATCATACATCCCCTCCGCTTGTTTTTTCAAACTCCCCTCAATAACCAAGGCGGGAAACTTATTGGAGACTACCCGCAAAGTCCACCCCGGAGTATTAGGCTTACTTCCATCCCGTCGTAACGCATAGACCTCAGGAGGAGTTTTGTCCTCATTCTCCGGGCAAAGCGGGCAAAATCCACCCGCTACCGCAGGCTTTTCGTTCATCTTAAAACTGGTAGGACGTTTTCCGCGTTCGGTTGAAATAATCACCCAACGACCGACAATAGGGTCTTTACGAAGTTCAGGCATATGTTTACCTCACATAAGATTTTTTTTAACACCCGGGCGAGGCCATGACCCTTCATTGTTACAAGCGGTTAATCAAACTCGCAACGCAGCCCGCTCCAAAACCATTATCAATATTAACGACCGCAACACTTGAAGCACAAGAATTTAACATTCCTAACAGCGCTGCCATCCCTCCAAAATTAGCGCCATAGCCAATACTCGTTGGGACTGCGATCACCGGTCTCGATACCAACCCCCCCACCACACTGGGCAGTGCTCCTTCCATTCCTGCTACTACAATAAACACGCGGGCTTCTGAAAGCTTTTCGAGTTGATTAACCAAACGATGTATACCGGCTACACCCACATCATACATGGTATCCACCCGATTCCCCATCATCCGGGCAGTGATCACTGCTTCTTCGGCAATGGGAATATCTGAGGTCCCCGCACTGATCACCATAATTATTCCTTTCCCTACAATCTCTATTTCTTTTGAATGAAAAGTCAGCATGTGGGAAAGAGCATGATACTCAACCGTGGGTAGCGCCTTGGCAATGTATTCCGCTTTTCCTCGACCCACGCGGGTCACAATAATCGGATGCTCCTTGTCCATCATTCGTTTAATGATCGTGAGGATCTGTTCCGCAGTCTTTTCCTTACCCCAGATGCACTCCGGGAACCCCTGCCGAAGAGACCGGTGGTGGTCAATAGTTACAAACCCCAGTTCCTCAAAAGGAAGATACCTGAGCTTCGTTATGGCATCGTCAATGCTCAGCGCGTTTGATTGAACGCTGTTTAAAATGTTTTTAAGAAGCTTTTCATCCATGCGTCGGTTTCCAAAAACGAAAGAAAAAAACAGATCACCCTCATCTCTATTACCCAGACTGCCTCTATCTGTTTATCCGGTCTTAAAGTGGTCATATCCCCGCGGTTCGGCTTTTTTACTTCTTCCTTGTTCATCTTTAAGCCAAATCCCTTTAATCTCCCGGGCAAGTTTGCCGATACAGGTAATAGGAACATCAAGTTCCTGACTGAGCTGAGCCACCTGAATGCTTTTTTCAGGGGAAACGCTGAAAAGAAGTTCGTAATCTTCGCCGCCACTTAAAGCCAGAGAAAGCGGATCAGCTGCGAAGTCGCGTGCCCAGATCTGAAACTCCGGTGAACGGGGTACACCGGACAAGTCAACCTCCGCTCCCACACCGCTTTGTTCCACGATATGATTTAAATCTGCCAATAAACCATCACTGATATCAATCATCGCATTGGGAATCCCCCGTTCCGCCAGGACCTGGCCCTCTTTAACCCGGGGAAGAGGCGAAAAATGTCGCGCCAGGAGGTTCTCTTTCCCTGCTCTGTTTCCTCCTTGTTCGGATATCCTCAAACCCAGCGCTGCGTCTCCGAGCCAGCCAGTCACATAAAGAAGATCTCCATCCTTTCCCCCGCCTCGATAGATCACCTTCCCTTTCGATGCCTTTCCCAACAATGCCAGTGAAATAAAAAACCGTTCTCCGCTTTCCGAGGTATCACCACCAATGAGCGCTACCCCCATCATTTCCCCGAAACTGGTTATCCCCTCATAAAAAGCGTCTAAAAAATCCAAAGCAATCCGTTGGCTAGGTATCCCGAGGCTTAGGGTATAGCCAATCGGATATCCGCCCATTGCCGCGATATCACTCAGGTTGACAGCCAAGGCCTTCGCGCCCAGCCTCTTTCCCTCGGTTTCATCGATGCGAAAATGGAAACCCTCGATCAATTGATCGGCAGTCAAAAGGATAACCAGATCGTCAGAAAAGGAAATGACCGCAGCATCATCACCAATGCCTTTAAGAATAAAAGGAGGCTGGATAGGACACCGTCGGGTAATCCGGTTAATAAAACCAAATTCTCCCAGGTCAGAAAATTTCACGCTCGTTTTGAATCATCTTTTTTTTTGCAGGTTAATCTTTTTGTGTTTAATCTAAACGGATTTAAACAAAATTTCTGTTTCCCTAACCGTAATAGTATGACTACCCGGGGTTGTCAAGTTTGGGGAAAGTCAACCATAACAAATCATTAAGTAATTATCTGAGTTACGGCAACCGCATAAGTTTGGCAGTGAGACAAAGAAACCTTGATCGTTTTTATGCCGTGCTTTTGGCTGAAGGTGTATGCTTGATTATGCAGATAAACCTCGGGCTTTCCTGAGCGACTGTTAATGATTTCCAGGTCTCTCAACATGAGAATCTCTCCCTGTTCGTTGCCCAAGGCCTTCAGAATACTTTCCTTAGCCGCAAACCGGGCAGCGTAGTGCTGAGCCGGATATTTTTTGTGTTCACAATAGGAGATTTCCCGGTCAGTAAAGAATCGAGAACGGAAGTTGGGGTATTTTTTGAGCAAACGATCAATCCGGTCTATTTCAATAATATCGACCCCAATATCCATTTTATTATCTCCTTTTAAAGTCTTTCGAAAAAAAACCAAATTTACCCCGTGTGAAAGCCTTTCTAACGGGGCAAACGATCTGGGGGCGACAAATATTTAAAAACCAAAAAGGGTCCGGTCACGAATCTTCACGAAAAACAATCTTACTCTCGCGAAGAGAAAATTTTTTCAAAGAACCTTTAATTTTTTTCTCTTCACCAAAAATATTGATTAATCGAAGTGTCCCATCCACCACCTCGATTACATCAACATTCTCCAACAACAGTTCCTCTCCCCCTCCCCGCTCTAAAAACGCATTCGTCTCGCACATTTTTTTCTTTTCCTTTTAGATTAAACAATACCGTTAAAGTTAGCAGGTTTGTTATAAAAGTCAAGGCATTTGGTGGTTAACGGTGAGGCGATATTTTTTTTAACGTCTGGGTACTTCTCTTCTTTTCTTTATCCTGTAAATTTCGCCACCTTACCTGAAAACGGATCATCGACTGATAACATTCCCGAACAATTCGATAAGCCATAAAAGAAACTGTTATTTTTTATAAAACCTCCTCAAAGCCGACTCTTGATCTGTTAAATCCATTCTGCTGCCGATAATTCCCTTTGCTTTACATTTGTCCCTATTTTTTTATACTTTTCTATTCGGCGACTATGGTAATTTGTTTTCTTTCCGGGAATACTGTTGTCTTATCCGGAAAAACATAAAAAAAGACACCTCGCGACCGTTATCAAAGGGGGGCCTAAAACATTGCTGGGTTCCGCAAAACAAGAAAAAATTTTTCACATGCCGTAATGAGGGGATCTATATGAAAATCTTTATGGGTAAAGTTGTTTTTTTTCTGGTTATTGTTTTTTTCTCCTTCTCATATTATGTCAGCGCTCAGATTTTTAAATACCAGGATAAAGATGGCAAAATCCATTTTACCTCAGACCCAAACGCGATCCCTGAGGGAGGGAAAATTTTAAAGGCTTTCGAAACCCAAGAAGGTAATAAAAACAATCCTCAAGAAGAAAATCTCCCCGATAATTATCCTCCTGACATGAGACCCAATCTACAGGTGCTTCAAACTGTTCTTCAATTATACCACGCAACCCATACTTATAGCGAACCAGATTTTTTCGTTTGCGCGGACATGGCGATAGATGTCTGGAACATGGTAAAAACCAAAGGGATTAACGCCCGGATTGCCGCCGGCAATGTTAATAACCCCCAGGCGGATGGGACGGAATTTAATCACGCTTGGGTTGTGGCTGAAGCCGCTCAGCGCAAATGGATCGCGCTGGAAACTACCGGTGGCTATCTGGTCTCAGGCAAAAAAAACAAAAATTATTACCGGGGTTATTTCTTTGCTTCACCGCGAGAGCTCAAAGAATACTGTGACCTTTATCAAAAAAGGAGCGAGCTTATTAAAAGGACTCAACCCTTACAAAAGGAACTGGAAAAATTCAAAGACGATTATGACCGGGAATTAAAAAAGTATAACAACATGGTGGATGACTACAATAAAAAATATGCGGGGCGGTTTTTCACGTTAGGTCAACACCAAGAAGCTCAAGCGTGCAAAGAAAATATTACTCAACAAGGCAGGATGGTGAAAGAATTTGAGGGGCGGGGAAAACAGTTGAGCGAACTTATAAATGCCAATATTGAGGAGCTGGGAACCTTTGAGCAAACCTTAGATAAATCGATTGAAACCCTGCCGTCTAATTGAGACGAACTGAAACCACCTTGGATACTCCCGGTTCTTCCATCGTTATTCCGTACAACGTATCCGCGATCTCCATAGTCTTCTTGTTGTGGGTGATAACGATAAATTGGGAATTGGGAGCAAATTGCCTGAGGATAGCGAC
Organism: Thermodesulfobacteriota bacterium; assembly: GCA_026625185.1. Taxonomy (GTDB): domain Bacteria; phylum Desulfobacterota; class WTBG01; order JAGOGO01; family JAGOGO01. Next base: position 35,657 of record CP113000.1, read on the forward strand.
AAACCGATCAACGTTGGCATCATCCAACGGCGAATCAACCTCATCCAGCAGGCAAAAAGGAGTGGGTTTGATGAGGTAGAGGGCAAAGAGGAGACTAATCGCGGAAAGAGCCTTTTCCCCACCCGAAAGAAGGCTGATGTGCCTGAGGCTTTTTCCTGCAGGTTGCACCATGATCTCCACTCCGGTTTCCAAAAGATCGCTCTCGTCAGTCAGGATAAGCTCTCCCTTACCCCCCGTAAATACTAAGGGCAGTATCTCTTTAAAATTCTCATTAACTTTATAAAAAGTGTCTCGAAACCTTTCCCGGCTGGTCCGGTTGATTTTTTGAATTGCCTCCTGGAGTGAATCCAGGGCGTTACTCAAATCTTCAGCTTGACTCCGATAAAACTGGTGTTTTTCAACCTGTTCTTCGTATTCCCTTTCCGCATTAAAATTTATTCCCTCCATCATTTTTTCCTGAGCGCGTTCAAATTTTTCAAGCTTGGTTTGAGTTTCTTCAATCGGATAGTCTTCCGCAGAAAATTGATCCGCTGTCTCATGGAGAGAAACATGATACTTGCTTTCGATCTTGTCTTCCAGAAATCGAACCTCAGTACTGAATTGGGCCAGCTCATGGTCAAGCTCCTGGATGGAAGGATTAAGGCTGTTAAACTCCTGTTGACCCACCTTCAGTCTTTCCTCATGTAAACGGAGATCGTGACGCGCCTCTTCAAGCTTGTTTTCTTGCTGATTGAGCGTTTCCTGGTGCGCCTGAAATAACCGGCTCATATCATCCATGCGGATAGTCGCTGCCGTAATCTCTTCGCGGAGTAAAGCGGCCTGTTGCTCTGCCTCTTCACGCAACCTTTTTCCTTTCTCAATTTCATAGATACAGTTTTCGCGTGTCTTTTGCCGCAACTCTAAGGTCGAGGTCAAACTGGAAATCCGGGCTTTCAAATCCATGAGCACATTTTTATAGTGATTAAACCCGGTTTCCTGCGAGTCAATTTTTTCCTGACATTCTTTCTCTTTGCTCTGGAGCACCGAAAAGGTCTCCTCAAGCAAAGCTTGCCGCGAAAGGAGAGCTTCCAGCTCAAAAAGGTTTTTCTCCAAATCTTCCTCTATCTCCGCCAATTCGCCCTGAAGTTTGCGTTCTTCCAAAACTAAAAACTCGGTCTTTTTCTGAACCCGCTCGATTTCTCCTTGGTTTTGATGCAGGTCTCTTTCCGTATGTTGGAGAGAAAGTTTTTGCTGTATCAGACGATATTCTATCTCTTTAAGCGATCTTTTTTTTTCTTCTAAGTCACCGGTCGTTTCTTCTTTTTTACTTTGGAGATCGCGCAGCTCCTGAGTCAAAAAAGACAGCTTTTCTTCTAATTCGTTTACTTCCCGTTTTCTTTTTAAGAATCTACTCCCCGCGCCATTTTGGTTGCCGCCGGTAATGACACCTCTCGGGTCCACGATCTCTCCGCTTAAGGTGACCAGAGTATGAGCATCAGTCTGTTTCCAGATCGAAAGCGCCTGAGGTAAATCTTCCACCAGCAAAGCGTCACCAAGAAGGTAGCTGATAATCTGGTCAAAACCATCTTTGACTTTAACCAGGGTGATCAAAGGCGTAGCTTGGGGGGATAAGGAGCTCTCATGCTTATCCACAAAGGAAAACGGCTTTTCAATCTCAAGGGGGATAAAGCTCCCCCGGCCTAAAGACTGAGCCTTTAAGTATTCAACCGCTTCAACCCCTTCGGCCTGACTTTTTACGATCACATACTGAAGCTTTTCTCCGAGAACCGACTCTACCGCCGTCTCAAACCGAGGGTCAGTCTCAATTACATCTGCCGTCAGTCCTAAAAGACCATCCCTTCCTTTCTCTAATTCGTCTTTTTTCTGCATGATGCAGCGAACTCCATCACTGCACCCTTCAAAGTTTTTTTGGAGTTCCTGGATAGAGTCCCTTTGGGATTCAAACCGAGCTAAATTTTCTTTTCCGGTCGCGATCGCCTCGGTTACTTCCTTGATCTCCTGTTCCAGCCGGGAAATTTTATCCGTACAAATGGCCTTTTCTTTTTCCAAAAGTTCCTGGTCCTGGCGGCTTTTTTCTAACTCCCGGATGATGCTCGCATGTTTGGTTCTTAAAGCCTCATACTGTTCCTGAGACTCCCCACCCTCTTCTCCATTTCGTTCCAACCGTCGCTTATACTCATTTTTGGTCTGTTTGCCGTGGTCAATACTGTTTTCTCGGCGGCTTATTTGGTAACGAGCCTCAAACAACTGTTCCCTCCGGTTTTCCAAGTCACTGCGGATAAGAGCGAAATCTTTTTTGAGCTGGGAGAGTTTCTCTTCCTCCCCTTTAAGAAGGGCTTCCATTTCCTGAAGCTCGGCTTGAGACTGATTTTTTAATGCTTCCGACTTCGTGATTTCTTCTTCCTCCAGCTGGAGGCAAGAAAGATTCTCGTCCATCTCCTTTAAGGCTTTTTCGCTTTGTATCCCTAAATCATTAATCTTTTCTTTCCTGCGGGCGCTGTTGTTTTCTTCCTCGCGCATAGAATATTCGAGTTCGAGGCTTTTTTTCTCCAGAGCAGTAAATTTTTCCTCTTCTGCCTGCAGATTCGTTTTTTTCGCGACCATATCCGCATCTACGGAATTTATCTCCGCCATCAAAAAAGCCTGCCGGTCTTTTAGTTTTCCCAGCTCGGTTTGTTTCAGAAACTCCTGGTTTGATAAGGCCGCGTACTGCTGGGAGGTCAAAGCCAATTCCAGGATACGGATCCTGTCTTTGAGTCCTTTGAATCTTTTTAATTTTTGGGCCTGATACCTGAGAGAGCTGATTTGTTTCTCAATCTCTCCCAGCACGTCTTTTACCCGGAGAAGGTTTTGCCGGGTGGCATCCATCTTCCGAAGCGCTTCTTGCTTTCGGACTTTATATTTTGAAATCCCGGCCGCCTCTTCGATGAGCATGCGAAGCTCTTGAGGCTTGGAGTTGATAATCGTATCCACCCTGCCCTGTTCAATAATTGAGTAAGCTTTTGCTCCTACCCCGGTATCCAAAAAAAGTTCGGTGATATCCTTCAACCGGCAAGCGGTTTTATTGATATAGTATTCACTCTCTCCGTTGCGAAATACCCGGCGGGTGATTTCAATCTCCGAAAATTCCTTGTATTGGACCGGCGCGTTTCCATTATCATTAGCAAAGGTAAGCGAAACTTCAGCCATACCGAGAGGTTTCTTTTCCCGGCTCCCGTTAAAAATAACATCCTCCATCAAGCTGCCCCGGAGGTGTTTAGCGCTCTGCTCGCCCAAAGCCCAGCGGATCGCGTCCACGACATTGCTCTTACCGCACCCGTTCGGGCCGACCAAACCTGTAATTCCCGGAAGAAATGAAAGCGAGGTTTTCTTAAAAAAAGATTTAAACCCCAAAATGTCTACTGCTTTTATTTTCATAGACCCTTCCAGAGAAAAAATTTTTTATTTTTTTAAATACTTCCGTGGGGTTTAAAAAAACCCCAAAACTTTGAAAAAATATTATCAAATAAAAAGTCAAATTGCAAGAAAAACTACCATAAAATGTGTAGGTTTACTTTTTTACCACAACATATTGTATTAAAAAAGATTATTCCAGATTTTGCAAAAAGACGGAAAAGAGGTTCTATTTTCCGAAGCTTAGCAGTAACCGATTATCACGCGGCTTGATAAGCATCCACATTTCCTTTATAAAAAATTTTACCCCTCTTTTTTAAAAAATCAAAGTCACTTGCGATCCGGCAGGGACTTCGACCGGATGTTTTCCTCCAAAAAAAAACGCCTGACCCATTCCGTTTTCAGGAAACAAATCAAGCGATCAGAACGCTTGTTATTTTTTTACAACTAACACTTCACGCTTCACGCCTCACACTTTACGCTTCACGCTTGCTTTTGAACCAATTGACTATTCTCCACCCCAGACGGGCTGCCGCATTCCCCAGCAAAGCAAAAACAATTGAGAAGAACAGGGAGCCGGTCCATAAATACAAACTTGCTTCCATGAACTTCCCGGTTCGGCTTTCGAAATTGAACAAATCCAATGCAAATCTCCCGATAACAGAATGCTCAAAAAAATACCGGCCAATCCGGCAAGCGGATAAAAAAATCGGGATAGCCGTCAGAGGATTCATGACCCAGCTTGCAGCCAATGCAATGGGCAGATTTACACGCAGCAGTATTGCCCCGATAGCGCCCAAAAGCATATGAAAAGGAATGGTGGGAGTGAAAGCGACAAACAGCCCAAGCGACAGACCACCGGCCAAAGAATCTATGTCGAGCGCCCAGACGCCATGGTGAAATACTCGTTCGCCAAGAATGCGATGGACGTAGGTATCACGCAGAGCATGTTTCATGCTCTCTTGTTTTTTGTGCCATATCTCAAACCATTTCGTCATACTATGTATTTCCTTAAACACCACATGCTAAATGGCGCGTTTAATGTTCTGAATAATTTGTTCAAGACTCTGGAGAAACCGGGACCGATCCCGCTTTTGAAGCGGCGGCGGACCACCCTTTATTGTTCCTGCTTCACGAAGTTCGGTCAGGAGGTCTCGAGTTGCCAGCACCTGCCCGATGTTGGCGTCGGACAAGATGCGCCCGGTTGGGCCAAGAACCTGTGCACCCCTCTTGACGCACCTATATGCTAAGGGGATGTCTGTTGTTACCACAATATCATCTTTGGAAATATGCTCAACAATCCAGTTGTCAGCCGCGTCGAACTGACCTTCAACGACAACCAGTTTCGCCCCTTCTTGATCAGGAATTCGCATCAATGTATTCGAGACAAACGTCACGTTCAGTCGGTTCCGCTTCGCCACTTTGCAAACTTCCTGCTTGAACGGACAAGCGTCGGCGTCAACGTAGATTTCTAACAAGCTATTATCCTTCTCCTGCTTCGCGAAGATCCGCCCGGCACGAAATGCGCCTGACAGTGTTTATAGTGGTCAACATAAAATCCCGCTGTTAAGAATTTTATAATTTTATTTCTCACAGAACGCAGCCACAATCTCGCCAAAGTAAACTCTGTGGTAATCATGCGAGGCATAGTTATCCTGAATGGTCCTATCCACAAACCCCCTGGGATCCATATCCTGAAAGTACATTTTCCGGCATTCAAGTATAAGACTCGCTTCGTTGTATGATGGAGCGGACACCTTGCTGGATGCCTTCAAACTAAGCCCGGTTTTCGACAATTTGTCGCCATCCCGGCCGGAGAGCGTGCCGAGTGTCTGCAGGTCTTTGCGATATTTTTCGGGAAAAGCGCACACGGTAAAGGAGTCAGACTTATCCATATGCTTGCGCGTGTGCCGCTGGGGTCTTACTACCACCTGCACAAAAGGCTTGTTCCACATACATCCAATGCTGCCCCATGCCACGGTCATCATATTGCAGTCATCAAGGGTTCCTGCCGTCAGGACCAGCCACTGCTTCATCCACAACCCAACCACATCAACTGATAATTTTGTCACATCAACTTCAATCATTACATCTTCCTCCAAATTCCAATATAGTTATTGTGATCAGCATAAGACCCCTATCAAAATTTCAGCCTGAACAGATTAGGCTTACCCACTAAATAAAAAAGGCCCTTACGTTTCTGCCTGGCAATCCGGCCTTGTTTTATTCTCATTAAATTTAAAGCCCTTTCCCTTGCTTTCATCTTAAACAAAGTTCCTTATGGTTTTTCTCCCGATAATTCGGGACTTTTTTGGATTTACTCCTTACCGGGAAAAAAGTCAATCAGGATTTATCTTTTTTGGGGATTAAATTATACTTTTCAGTAAATAAAAAAACCAGAAATGGAGGGTTTTAAAAGGAAAAAGTGAGTGTTTATCCTCTGTTTAAAAATTATCTAAAGAAGCATATGCCTGGGCTAAGCAGCGCAATTGCCGAAAGGCAACAGTCAGCCGGCAGTTCACAAAGAACGATGCCCGCAAGAAACTTAACAGACATTACCAGACTATCAGAAATTAATGTTGCGAAACAGTAAGCGTTATTAAAAAAACATACACTCAACGCTCCAGCGATTACCTATGAAAAAGCACGTGGGACTGATAACTTTAAAGCCATTGTAAATAACGTCAATAGTTTCTTGGGTACTGAGGAGTCTAAAAAAGAGCCTGCTGGAAAAGAAACCTCAGCCACCTCCGGTAAAAAAATCCTGATCAAGGATTTTATTGTGAAAGAAGGAAAGGTTACTCTGGTCACCTCGTTGCTTGCCGGCAAAAGTATAAGCGCTCCGCTTCCTGATATCCATCTTACGAATTTAGGTGGTGAAGGACAGGGTGCCTCTCCCGGTCAAGTTTTTGGAGAGATTTTTAAAGCACTGCACGAAAAAATAGCTTCTTCTGCGGTGACTGATACTCTAAACCAGGGACTCAAAGAACTGGGAAAGAGCAGGGGAGGGGCAGGTGAAGGCGCGAAAAAACAGGCAGGAGCAGTAAAAGAAAAATTCAAAGGGTTATTGGGCAAATAGGGTTCAGACCACGCAACGCAGGGCGCTAACACACGCAAAGGTTGGGATAAGGGTGCCAATTCATTACGGGGATTTTTTTGTAACCCCCCAAAGGGACTTTCGTTACCTTTATCCCAACCTTTATTCTTTTTCCTGGCACTGGTAGGAAAAAATTTATTTCCCAAAAATACTTAACATTTTTTCCGTTAGAACGGTTGAAGAAAAAGTATTGTTTGTAAGATCACTAGTCGTGTGAATATCTTTTTCTTTTCGAGGATGGCTATAGATGCTGCCCTAATACCGTGTGCACTAATGCGAGCGGTTTTATTTAACTGCCTTGGTAAAAGGCATACGGAAGAGGGCGAAAAAGGTTAATGCTGAGGCATGGGGGTAAGCCCCAATCCCGATTCGAATTTTTTCCTGATCCACATCTCGCAAAAACGTTTTTCCCATGCGATCCCATAGAGAAAAAATGGTGCCATAATTCGTATTGCGTTGTTTGATAATGACCGAGTGATGAATCCGGTGCATGGAGGGAGGAACAAAAAGAATCCAGAAAAGCTTTTCAAACCAAGCGGGAACTTTAACCGAACTATGGTGAAACTGAGCGCACAAGACTATTGTACTTTCAAAAATCACAAGCCCCAATCCCGTTGGTCCCAGCAAGAAAATAAGGACTATTTTTAGAATAGCAGAAAATGTCAACTCTCCGATGTGGAAGCGGGTGGCAGTAGAAACGTCCATATTCAGGTCAGTGTGATGAACTCGATGAAATCTCCAAAAAAAAGGCATCTCATGGTTAACGCGATGCCAGAGGTAGAGAATAAAGTCAAAAACAAAAAGGGTCGCAACAAATTTTACCCACCTTGGAGATGAAAGCGTGGCGAGAAGGCCGATATTATTTTTTTGAACATATTCGAGGCTGGCAAAAATCAATGAGGCAAAACAAAGCTTAAGCACCAGGCTGTTAAAAAAAGTAATTCCAAGATTGTGCACCCATCGCCGGGATTTTGAAACTGTGATGGGGCGATACGGTATCGAAAGTTCGGCAACGAGAAAAAATACCAAGCCACCCAAAAACAAAAATAGTCGAACGGATTCTTTATCGTGAAATGGCGTCACTCGCCATGCCCTCCGGCAGAATATTTTTTCTTTATGGCCGTCAAGAGCCGGGGCGCAAGAATAAAAAGCCCGAGCACACAAAAGGCAAGCAGTATTCTTATGGAAAGAACATCTTTCACGGAGGTAATTTTTGTTAGTTGACTGCCGGCAAAAGAATAGACCAAAGAACCAGGGAAAATCCCCAGGGAGGTGGTCCAGATAAAAGTCTTTACCGGGATTTTGGTAAGCCCGGCAAAGAGGTTAATCAAAAAAAAAGGAAATAGGGGTATGAAACGAAGGGTGAGTAAATAATGGGGGCCATGCTGGGCTACCTCCTGGTTGAAGCGACATAGTTTTTCTTGGTATTTATTCTGAATCCAGGTGCCAGCAAGGTATCGGGAAGATAAAAACGCCACGAGCGCCCCAATGGTTGCACCAATGTTTACATACACCGCTCCCATGAACGCTCCAAACACAAAGCCGCCTCCCATGGTGAGAATGGTAGCCCCGGGCAAGGAAAGACCAGCCACCAGGATATATATCACAACAAACATTCCAACGGATAGAAGATAATTGCCAGCCGCGAAGTTTTGGAAAAAATTTTTGTGGTGTTGGAGATTTTCAAACGTTAAGGGCTCCGGTAATGTGGTAAAGCGGAGAAAAACAATGAGCGCAACAAAGGCTATTAATAGGATGATACGCTTATGCATTGACGTGCTCACAATAAATTTTCCCTTACGGTAGGATTGGTTGTCAAAAATGACATGGTTTTTGAGTTTTTAAAAGGCGATTGCCTTCCGCGCTGGATAAGATTTTTTAAATCGCCTAAGCTATCGATGTCATGCCAGGGAGGCAAAATATAGGTTTTGTGTCCGGCATTTTTCAGCTTCGCTAACGATTCTTCAAAAACCTTATCAGTGCTCCATCTGATACCGGTAAAGGCTTCCGGAAAAAATGTTTCTTTTCGAAAACCAATCAGGTAATATCCTCCATCAAAAGCTGGTCCGATCACGGAATCCATTGTGGTGATACTTGAAAAGGCCTCGGTTATGAAATAGGAAGGTAAGTCGGGACTGTCGCTCCCGATAGTAATGACGCGGTCAAATCCTTGTGAAAAGGCATGGGTAAAACAATGCTTCATTTTCCCCCCCAGGTCGTTTCCCTGTTGAGGAAGATAAGAATGATTTTCGCCCAACCATGCTTTGCATTCTCGCGCTTTGTTTTCCTGAAAATAACAAATATAGAATGGAATGGCAAGCGGTTCGAGCATGGCAAGTAAGTCGAGGACAAAATGCCGGTAGAGTTCAACAATGTTTATTGCCGCAAGAGAAGCAGCGAGCCGACTTTTAATTTGTCCACTTTCCGGGTATTTTACAAAAAAGAGCACACAGCGGTCATCAAAAGTGTTCGGGCGGTCCGAATGCTTGGTTGTGGTTGTCATAAGTTTTTTAACCTTCTCAAGCCTACTTATTATTCCTGTGCCCGGATTTGTCCCGCTTGGTCCCAGAGCGGGCACCCCGTTCGGATACATTCCTTATTGAGGTTGAATTGAGTGCATCTTAATTCGGTTTCTGCCGGCAAGAAATGTTTCAGATATTTCAGGGAAAGCTGCGAGGCAGTTTTTAACGCGAGCCATGATTCTCGCTGGCAACATCGGGCAGCTTTATAGCGGGCAATTCTTCCAGCAACCGAACGGGTAATGTTCATAACGATTTGTCTTTTTTCTCCGGCATAGGGATTAGCTTTTAAAATTATTGAAAAAGCTATGCCCACGCCCATTGCCGCTCCGCAGATACCTAAAAAAGAACAGGCCCCTCCGACAATAGTTTTTCCCTGCTCAATGGCAGTAAGGATATCCTGGCCAGTACTATTCCCTCCTAAATTTTTGTAAACCGAAAGAATGATTGCGGGAACCAGGGAGTGATGTTCTGGTCCCTGCATGTTCAGGGAGGGATGAGTTCTGATTTTTTGTAAGAGTGCGATCATATCTCTATGAGGTGCGTTAAGGCAGACCGACTGGATTACTTCCAGGGCATCACGGGAGTGACACTGATCACAAATAAAATGTCCGTCCACACAAATGGCATTCGATAGGCATAAGCGACCACAATAAAAACATTCTGAGTGGTGCGAGTCCGAGAGATACTGAAGCTCCTTCCCACAAACCACACAGCCCGTTGCAGATTTGTGAGCTCCGGTTTCGGGTCTTCTGGCTTGGCTGACTTCGGGCGAAGGGGAGCAACAACAGGTGGCCTTTTGTTCGACATTAGTATTTGTTCCCTGTTGATCAAAGACAAAAAAAGATTCGTTTAAGGAAACCCTTGACGGAAAATTAAGGTGTTGTGGTTTTCCCCTCCGGATTATTTTTCCATCATCACTTATCACTGCATTAAAGGGGCCCCGATACAATATTTGTTGCGAACACGTTGGTTCCGGTTTGCAGGCGGTGTAGGTAAGCGAATAAAATTTATGATCTTCAATCTGGCGGTATAAGAAGCGTTTTTGAACAAAAATTTTTTCAAAGCTTAAATCTTCAAGCAGGGCAAACAGCTCCGATTCCTTCATGGCGCCGCCAAGACACTCCCCCCTCAGCTTTTCGTTATATTGAATTTCGAGGGGTACATTCCCTTCAGAAACAATATCGCAAATACACAACCGGCCTCCAGGCTTCAGGATTCGTTTTACCTCCCGAAAGGTCTGCCGTTTATCGGGCGATAAATTAATCACACAATTGGAGATAACCACATCAACGCTTTCCGGGGGTAGGGGAATTTCTTCAAGAAGTCCTCGGATAAACCGAACATTATTAAATCCGAGGACGGTCGCTACTTTTTCGGCAATGTTCCGGGCTCGGTTAAGCATCACGGGCAACATATCAATGCCAATGATCAAGCCTTGGGAGCCGACTTTTTTTGCTCCCATAAAACACTCCACTCCAATGCCGCATCCTAAATCGACCATGGTTTCTCCCGGGGAGAGTGAACAATCCAATATTGGGCTGCCGCACCCATAACTGCAAACTCGGGCCTCTGAAGGTATATGAGAGATCTCTTCTTCAGGATAAGAGACCGGATTTACAATATCCGTATTGAGCGATTCAGTTGCGCGGGTATAAAAGGCGGTAACCCCGTCATGAAGGTTCTTTTTTGGGATAGACAGAAAACAGTTTGAATGGGTGAATGCAACGGGTGCACTTTTTTCATCGCAGACAAGCAAACGTTCGCCCATGCGACACACCAAACCAACCTTATCATTTTGTTCATAACCTTTTGCTGCTTGAGCAAGAAGATAGAGAGCAATAAGATTATATAATTCTCCATAAGAATCAGCGCCCACAAAGGTTTTCCCAGCGATATAACTATGATCACAATCACCACCCCCGGTCAAAAACTTCAGGGGATTCCTTCCCTCTTTTTTATCCTGAATAAGGGAGCTGGTGCGCAGTTTTTTAAAGACCGGGCTTTTTTTCCAAACATTTTCTAACCCGTCAGCGATCGTTCCGGCAGCAAGCTCCCTTTCACCGATGAGCGCTGGTGATGGGTATATGGTTTCATCAGGTCCCACGGCAATGCTTTCCCAGCCGGCATTACTCAAATCAAATTTAGTCCCGGGAAGAGAAAAAATCTGAGACTTGATGCTTTCCACATTGTCAATGATTATGTTTTGGTGCCGAGCTTTTTCGTAGGCTTTCCTTAATTCGGAAAAAATTATGGAAGGAGGAACGAAGAAGTGCGGTTCCCCTTTTCCCTTTTTAAAAAACCAAAGATAATGGATATTGTTTATTTCCAGTTCTTGGGCAATAGTGACAATGGAAGCCATTTCCTGAAAATTATGCCGCGTGACCGTCATTGCTAGGGTAATGGGAAAACCAAATTTTTTCAAAAATCTCAGGGAAATCAGAAGGGCTTGAAAGGCCCCCCTTCCGCGGATGGTGTCGTGGGCTTTCTCTAATCCGTCCATGCTTATCTGGAAGTGAAGGCGGTCAGCGGGAATTTTCTGCAACCATCCTTCAAATTTTCTCACATCCTTTCCATTTGTTAAAATAACCACACGAGTATCACCCTTTTTCAAGATGGCATCGCACGCCTCCTTTAACCCTGCATAGAGAAAAGGCTCACCTCCGGTAAAAAAGAAAACCTTGCAGCCTAAGCAATAAGCTTCGCCTATAGTGTTCATGAGTTTCCCATAATCCAGAGAAGTCTGAGTTTTCCGGTTTGATGAAAACATACAGTGCTTACAGGTCATAGTGCATTGGTCGGTAACATGAAACCAGCATTCTTTGAGGTTTTGGAGCTGGTGGTAATACCTGCGGCCGGGATATTTTGCTGGTCTACGATTATCAAAGCGGGATAATAAATTGTTGATAAGGAGCAAGGCTTGGAAAAAATCACAACCAAATTTTTGATTGAATTTTTGGGCTATCGTGGGAAGAGCCCCCCCCCTTTTTAAGTTGCGAAGTATAAAATCTGCTTTAGGAGTTGGAATAAACCAATCGGGTTTTTCAGGTTGAAGGTAAATGGGTATGGTATCAAATGTCAATCGCCGATAAGAATCTAAAATTTTCATAGTCATCTTTCGCCGTTTGCCCGCAGTTATTTACCGTCAAAAAGAAACTCCGGCACTGCTTCCGGCCAGACCGTATTAACGGGAATGCGCGTGCCGGCTTCAAAGCCACCGGCAATTGTCAGCCGGGGGAGGATTTGAACATACATATGGTAAAAGGGAACGTGAGACAACGGATGGGGTGCGCTGTGAAAAAAGTAGTTAAAGTCTGGATTGTTCAGTTTGGCAATATAGGCGGAGAGAACTCTTTTTAAGGCAATGGCGATATCGGTGAGCTCAACATCAAGGATATCTTCGTAGCAGGCAAAATGACGCTTGGGGACGATCCAGATTTCGTAAGGGGCACTGGCTGCATAAGGCGAGAGGACTGCCGAATGCTCGGTTTCAAAGCCTACTCGTTCCTTAAGGTGAAGTTCATGATCCAGTATTGTACAAAGCGCACAAGTACCATTGTCATCGAAAATTTTGTCCTGGACATGCATGGCGTTGCGGATTAAAGCAGGGACAATGCGGCTGCCAACAATCTGAGAGTGAGCATGGGTCTGCGAGGCACCAGCACTGGTTCCCTGATTTTTAAAGACAATCGTGACAAGATTATTGGGATTTTCCCTAAACAGTCGAGAAATTTTTAAATAGCTATTTAAGGTATTACAAATCTCCTCCTGGGACATGGCGCCCATTGGTCGGTTATGGATTCGACTTTCAATGACCAGATAATGGTTACCACACCCTTGGTAATAGGAATAAATTCCCGATTTTTTAAAAGGCTCAGGACCTATGGGGCAGGTGGGAAGATCATCAAATAATTTGTATTTGTTATTGATTATTTTCGTAATCCATTTATCCGGTGAGGCACCACACGTATCAATTACCTCAAGGGGAAACTTTTCTTCGTTATCCGGACAAAAAGGGCACGATGGGGTATATTCCGGATGGTTTTCCAGAGACATAGTCGTTGGAGGGGCAAGGGCCCGCGGTTTTTCTCCACGTTCCGGGGCGATGACTGCCCAATTTCCCGTCAAAAAATTTTGTCTCAACTCAGACATGGTATTCCCTTCGAGAATGGTATTGTGGATAAAGTTAAACCCCAGCCAAAGATCTCTTTAATTTATGCGGTGAGGATAATTTTTTATCCTAGCTGAAAACTTTTATATAATCAATAAAGGAAATAGATTTTTCTCCGGTGTTATCCGAGTCGTTCATAATGGCGAGACTGGCAATTGCCGGAGGCTTATGCCCAAATGCTTCATGATAATCTTTGATGATGTTTATCTCATGGGCAGACCATTTTCCCACATTCGTGTCACCTTTATCCAGGAGTATCATTTTTGATTTTTCGGTATAGGGGCTGGTAATTATTCTTTCAAGGTATTCCTTACTTGACCAGATGTAATTCAGACTACTGTCGGGCGGGTAATCTCCATACCCAAGCCTGGCAGCTTCGTACTTTACTCTTTCGAAGAAGGGCGATGCTTCCGGGTCATATTTGAATATTATATAAATTCGAATCGGGTAATCATCCCCTTGCTTAATTTTTGGATCACCTTTTCGATACCCATTTTCTATCCTCCAACGCCATTTAATCAGAGGGTAGTCATAAACATTAAAGGTGTTGCGGTACATGATACCGGATGCGGAATTATCGCTTTCCGCTTTTAAGAAACAATTACCGGCCTCACAGGTGACGCTGTATTGGGTATATCTTTTTATTTTAGGGAAATGGAGGGGTTTCCAGTTATCGAGGCTGTTAAAGTCCTCAAGGAAAAGCACTCCTGACTCCTGGGAAAATGAGGGAAAGGTTATAAGGACGATGCCGAGAATGAGGAAAAATGAGAAACTTTTAGACACTGCTTCCTCCGGGGGGGTAAAATTTTGCTAATTTTGTTGGCGATATGCCAAGATAATACAAAGTTAAGAGAAACCAATTTCTCAGGGTACAGTAAATCACTCCTTCTTTTTCCCAGCGGCGCGGAGATGTAAAAACCGGTTCAGAAGATATGAAGATTTTACCCCCTGATTTTTTAATCCGCTGCATTAATTCCACATCTTCCATTAACGGGATGTCCTTATAGCCACCCAGGCTTAAAAAATAATCTTTTTTTATAAAGATGGCCTGGTCTCCGAAGGGGATGCGGGTTAAGCGGGAACGCCAGGAAGCAACCTTGGCGATGAGTTTTAACACTACTTTATCAGATTTAATGCCAAAGTCAAAGGCTCCGCCAATATATCCATCTTCTTTCAAAATAAGGCCTGCCTGTTGAAAGGCATTGCGAGGCAGGTGAGTATCCGCATGAAGAAAAAGTAAAATTTCACCCCGGGCCAGATGAGCCCCGGCATTCATCTGCCGGGCACGTCCAGGCCCTGAAGAAAAACATTGGATATTTTTTTGATGGATCGACTTAATGGTTGTTCCCTTTGGGTCCCCATCTACCACAATTATTTCATAAAGCTCTTTCCCTTGGAGCCGGGCAAGACTCTCCAGAAGGTCATTAATGATAGGGCCTTCGTGCAAAGCCGGAACTATAATTGAAAATTTACAGGTCGTATCCTGCATAGTCAGGAAAAAATTTTTGTTTCTTTATTCCAGAGCAAAAATTTGATACACTAAATTTAAAATGAGCCTGGGGAAAAAATAAAAACCTCATCCCGAAAAAGGAGTAATCCATGTCTTATCATAACCAACCGGTAACCATTACCCAATTTAAGTGGGCAGGTAAACTCGGCCCGGTGCGCATTAAGACAACCTGTGACCAATGTGACCTTACCACGGCTACGCTCCAGGATATGATGGAGAATGAATTCAAGGAGAAAAAGGTCGCCTTTGAGGTTAAACCCTGGCTTGATAATCTTTTTTACTGTCTTATACGAGGCACCTGGCACGCGCCGATTATTATGGTAAATGGAAAAAAATTTTACCAGTTCAGGGAAGAAGAACCGTTGTTCGACCGCGATAAACTGGCTGAGCACGTAAAAAAAGAATTGGGAAATTGAGCACGCAGGCTTTATCCCTGCTTACCTTTGAAACCGGCTTGCTTTTGTCCCCGAACCCCTAACCGTGCTGAGGCAGAAACATACCCCCTGGCCATGCTCGTCGGATATTCTATCAATTTCAGGGAACAAAAAAATCATCCCTTAAGCCAATATTAATAGCCACTTTCTTAAAGCTGGTCGTTTCAACAGGTCGATTTTCTTTATCAAAGCGATCAACCTGCATGGGGAGCCAGTTTTGTTTGGAGACCTGGAGGATGTATCGTTCGAGATCATTCCCCTGGATATAATCCAAGGCCCAAAAGGTGAAGGTTATTTGATCGCCGTCCTCAGCAGCGCTATGTTCATTTTTCTCGATTACCTGACGGTTATTTATTATGAATTTAAGAAAATGCTTCACTGCCGTCTGGTCAATCCGCTGGCCGCTGGGAGTTTTAACCAGTGAATTTTCAATGGAAAATTCAATTTTTACCCAAGGCATTGACCGAAAGGGCCTGACGGTCAAAAAGTCCGCCCCTTCCTGGTAAAAGGCCGTTGTTCCTTTAAAGGGGTGAAAGAAATCAACCCGGATCAGGCCGGCTTTATTGCAGGAGAATTTAATCCAGTAATAATCAGAAGGTTCCCCATGGTTATAAAAGTGCACCTCGGTTTCGCAGGTCAAATTCTCTATTTTATTAAACTCAGTCACCATTTTTTTGATCACCCGGAAAACATGGTCATTGTCTGGAATCTCGGGCGGAAATTCCAAACCGGTTCCCACCATCAACACCAGGACGATACTTGCAATAAGGTACGCTTTATGAGCTTTCATTTGAAAACAAAGTTTTTTTCAAAAAGATCCGGGGCATCGAAATACGCACGTCCTACCAGTAAAATGGCATGGTGGCCTCTCTGGCGCATTGCCCCAACCGAGGGAATCCCCATGGGAAAAAAGATAAACTCCTCCTTTGGCCTGGTCGCCCCTTTCCCAACCCCCTTATGATCAAACATGCTTGCCCATTGGCCATTTTTCTCCGACAAGGACTCCAACGTGTCATAAGGCAGAAGAGTATAACCAGGTTCACCCGGAATTGGAGAGACAGCGAGCACTCGCACCACCTGATGCCATCCGGACATGGTGCGGATACCGAACCGCTCTCCGGGGCCAAGTGAAGGGAGCCACTGGGGAACAAAGGGATCAAGGCTAAACTTTTTCGCCCTTACCTGAACCACTGATTCTCTTTTGGGAATGAAGAGGTGGTAACACCCACAGTTATTCATAATATCAACCATAAAGGGTTCACCCTGAGAATCGATCGAAACCCGGAAGGTCAACCCGTCCACATTTCCGCGTTCGATCCAGGGTGAATTTTTCCCATTTCGTTTGGGAAACCAGATGACATAATTAATTTGCAGGACCGGGGCATCTTTCACGAGAGCTTGGGTGAGGTAATAATAAATTGCTGGTTTTTCTGAATTGATGGCAAGCGCATCCCCTTTCCAAAAGACCTCTCCAAATTTATCGTAATCGGCCACGATATCCTGAATAATGACCGGGGCAAAAAAGGAGGCGACCTTTTGTGTCACTTCTTCAGTCAACCACGGAACCCCCAGAGAATTTCTTTTCGACCTCTCGAGGAGCAACCGAATCTCTTGTTTATTCAAAGGGGGCCCTGACGCAGGGCCAAACCGGACCAACTTTCCCAGTATGGGGAGATCATCAAACTCAATCTGATAGGTTGATTTAAATTTTTTATGAATCTGATCAGTCCCCCGGATAACCGGAATCAAAAAACCCGGGTAAAAACCAATGATCCGCCTCATCACCGAGTATTCATCCGGTATGGTGAGCCGGGACACAAACGCTTCATAAAGCCCGGGCTGGGATTTTTCAGACGTATAGAGTTTATCGGAGCAAAATTCCATTTGTTTGATCAGACCGTCGCGGTCTGGGTTCCCATCCTTGACAAAACCGAGTGCCACCACCGCTTCATGAGGAAGGTTTTGGATTTCTTTTTTTCTCGCGTTCAGGTTTAATTGACGCATCCACTCAATTACCTGTTCTTTTTGGGGATCGTCCTTGATTTTTTCAGCCACGCAAGCAAGAAAACGATTAGTTCGAAGGTAGGGGAAATCAGGTACCGGAAAAGTGGAGGCATCCTTTACTCCGGTATTAATCACGGCTTTATCCAAACGAGCAAGAAATTCCTGGCTCTCCTTTGACCTTCCCAACAAAAAGCCGGCCTTGAAACATTCCAGGGTAGCACAACCGCATCCCAAAAAAATGAGCAGAACCAATAAGAGCCGCCAGGGCCGGATGGGTTTTTTGGTGCCTTCAAAAGTTTTCATATAAAACCTCAGGTAGTTGGTTTAATTAGTTGTTTTTTTCTTAACGCCGAAGGCCAAGTAAAATCCACGCCGTAGGATTGACTGAGTAAATTACTCGAAATACGGGCGGATTCGTAAATCGTAGGGAGCCCGCTTCCTGGGTGCGTGCCGCCACCAACGAGATAACAGTGTTCAAGTTCTTCGAACTTATTGCGCGGCCGAAAATATAAAAGCTGTCTAAAGGTGTGGGCAAGGTTGAAAGTCGCTCCGATGTAAACATTATACGTATTTTTCACTCGCTTTGGGGGCTTTGAGAGCAAAATTCTTTTTTTTGTCGGAAACCACTCCGTAGATAGCTCCGCGGTTAGAATAATACCACCTTTGAATATCATCCGGGGTCCACATGTCTTCAACGATGATGTGCTTACGCAGGTCCTTGATTCCCATCCGTTCAATTTTATCCAAAACTTTTTCCCGGAGACGGAGGTAGTCTTCTTGGGTAAAAGGATTGTCCTGAATATACGGGATGTGGGGCAAAATTTTAATGTTCTCGCATCCGGGTGGTGCCTGGGATTTATCCGTCCGGCACGGAGCAACCACATAAAGCGTTGGATCATCAGGCAAAACTTTTTTATGAAATACTGAATTAAAATGTTCTTTAGGATTGTTTGAGAAAAAGAAGCTGTGGTGCCCTAATTGGGGATATTCTTTATCGACCCCTAAGTGGAGAACGAGGCCTGAGCAGGCCGGCTCAAACTTCTCGTAGCCCCTGAGAAATTTTTTCTCTTCGTGCAGTAGTTTTTCATAGGCCGGGATAACTTCCATGTTGGAAATAAATACATCTCCGGTTTTGACGTTTCCATCCTGGAGACGAACACCGGTTATTTTACCCTCGGCTTTTATCAGTTCTACGACCTCGGTATCTAAATAGAGTGTGACCCCTAATTCCTTAAGCAGGCGGGTAAGCCCCTCGGCAAGTTTAAACATGCCGCCCTTTACATACCAGAGACCATATTTGAGTTGAACATAGGGGAGAAGATTGAGGAGAGCCGGAGCGTCATACGCGGACGAGCCCACATACTTAACAAAAAAATTGAGAGTATCTTTCAAGTGGGGATTGCGGATAAACCGGGAAACACCTCCATCCATGGTGGAAAGCGCGTCAAAGGAACGGAGTAAAGAAAAAACTCCATAAAATTTTACCAGATCCCAAAAGGTGTCTAACCCTTTTTGAAAGTACCCTCGCTCGGTAAGGTCATACAATTTTTTCGAATACTCCATAAACCGGGAAAAATCTTCTATATCCTGAGGAGCAAGAAGAGCATTATGTTTTTTGAGGTCATCTTCCCTTGGATAGAGATCGATGATTTTTCCGTCTTCGAAAAAACAACGCCACTGCAGAGGGATCTCAACCAGTTCAACATAATCCTCCATTTTTTTTCCCGCACGGGTAAAAAGCGCTGCAAATATGTGTGGCAGGGTCAGAATGGAGGGTCCCAAGTCAAAGGAAAAGCCTTCTTTTTTGAGACAATTTAGCTTTCCTCCGATATGACTGTTTTTCTCGTATACCTCCACCTTAAAACCTTCGCACGCTAATGAAAGAGCAGCTGATGCACCCCCCAAACCAGCTCCGATCACAATTGCCGTGCGATTTTTTTCTCTGTTCATAAGCATTCTCCTCGTTTTGATCACTGAAGAGTTTTTATGAAACGACGCATCCTTAAAAGGATTTTTATCTTCTCGCGCAGCGGTAAATCGGTGTAAAGAACGGTGATTAATCCTCGCACCGTTTTTGCTAATTCCTCAGTATAGGGGAACCAGTTTATCTCCCGCTTCGTCTTGTTTTTATTCACCATAACCGCGGTCTCAATTGAGAACGTGTGTAACCCTTCCGCGCCATGATATTTGCCGAAACCGCTCTGCTTCACTCCGCCAAAAGGAAGATCCGGGTTGCCGATATTTTTTATGACATCATTAATATACGCGTTACCCGTTTCTAACTGGCTGACCACTCGTTTTGCTTTTTTTGTATCCCGCGACCAAACACTGGCGTTGAGACCGTATGGAGAGTCATTGGCGAGGGCAACAGCTTCTTCTTCAGTTTTAAAGGACATGATCGGCAAGAGCGGGCCAAAGGTTTCTTCCTTCATGAGTTTCATGTCGTGGTTCACATTTTTGAGCGCTACCGGGTAAACCAACGATCCTTGTTTGATAATATCCGTGAGTAGGGTTGCGCCTTTCGCAAGGGCATCCTGCACTTGTTCTTCAATACGATCAATCTGGTCTTGCGTATTGATTGGTCCGAAATCACAGTCGTAGGCCGTCCCCACATTCAGGGTAATGATCCGTTTGATTATTTTTGAAACAAACTTTTCCAATACCGGTTCCTGCACGTACAATCTTTCGACGGCGACACAGAACTGTCCACCATGAGCGAAGGCGCCATAGACCGCGGCTTCCACTGCCCGGTCAATATCCGCATCTTCAAAAACGATCATCGGATCTTTGCCGCCAAGCTCCAAGACGACAGGAATCAGATTCTTTGCGGCTGCGGCCATGATATTTTTTCCCGCCGCGCCGCTTCCGGTAAAAAAGATCTTATCAGGTCTGCCCTGAATAAGCGCTTCTCCCACATCTTTCCCGCCCTGCACGACCTGAACAAGATCCTTTGGCAATCCCGCCTCTTGACAGAGAGCGCCGATTAAATCGCCTACCTTGGGGGTTATTTCTGAAGGTTTGAGAATAACAGCATTTCCCGCGAGCAACGCTGATACTAAAGGCACCAGGGCAAGTTGGAACGGACAATTCCAGGGAGCAATAATTAAAACCACTCCCATTGGTTTATATTCAACGTATGCATCATGATTGTAAAATAATAATGTTGTTTTTTTCTTTTTGGGGGCTAAAATTCGGGGCGCATATTTTTCGTAATATTTCATCATCTCCAGGGTTGGGAGAATATCAGAATTAAGGGCTTCCATGTTAACTTTGCCGGTATCTTCACTAATGCAGTCAACAATACTGTCTAAATTTTTGACGATTACTTTCCTTAGTGCGGACACATACGCGACGCGCTCGGAGATGTTTTCCCCTCCCCACTGAATAAAAGCCGCTCGCGCGGCGTCAAAAATTGGTTTTATTTCAGGCATAAACGGCATCCTTTTATTTGATAGATAAGTGGTTTCACTTCTAAGAAATTTCTAAGTTTTATTAGAGCAAAATCTGACAACTACTGCTTATTATATATAAAAAAAGAGATAACGCAATCAGGGCATTAAATTTTTGACCATCCACAACACTATCAAGCACCGCAAACTCCAGCCGATTGTGCGAATCCAGTTGGTTTAAACAAGAAAATTAATTCCTTTGAGATCAAATCCCCGGGTGAGCCGGTAGTGCCGGGGCACTTGCAGGAAAGCGGTAGAACACCAGATAAGTATAATAAGAATAAAGTTTGACCATACCTGCAGGGGAAGCAGTCCGGCAAGGTTGATGATTGCGTCGTGATCGCCGGCTATTTTTTGCCACGCCCCGGTTTTGGTGGGGTCTGCTTCCAATATAAAAACGCGGGGAGAAAAAGGAAAGGGTTTTTTAAGGTTGCGTGAGAGGACGGTTATTTCATGACCTTGCTCAGCAAGCGCGAAGGTCAGGAAACGCCCAATAAATCCTGATCCCCCGGTTAAAAAAATTCTCATTTTTGTTAAGGGGTAAAAGGTTATTGATTTCCCTAAAAGACCGCTATGTTTAATATACTAAAATTAGATAAAAATTTCTAATAATTTAGAAAAAAAATGACCATGCAAAACCGCAAAATAAGCGCACCTGATTCTCATTTTTTAATTTATTGATAGAAAACAAAGTTTTTGGTATTTTAAGATTATTTTATGAAACCACCATTACGAAAAACAAGGGGTTGTGGTTGATTTATGGGCTTAGGTTTCAAAGATAAAATTTCATGCTCAGAAGATTTTAGGTTTTGCGAAGAGTCCTTGCCCAAGGTTTCGAGAACTTTTGCCATTAATATAAGGATTCTCAAAGGAGATGTGTACCGTGGTGTTCTTTTAGCATACCTCCTTTGCCGGATAGCTGATTCCATCGAAGATGATCATTATTTTCCCGTTGATTTTAAAATTCAGAAGCTCCATGACTATGCCTCTCTTTTCCCTCCTGCTCTCCACTACCAGGAACAAATTAGCGAGTTTTTACAGCCGCTGCGCTTTGCTCAGGAGACAAACGCTTCGGTTCTGGTAAACAATACCGAGCGGGTATTCAATGAGCTGGTGAAGCTGCCGGAGCCTTTGGTCGCAATAATCTCACGGCATGTTAAGGAAATGGCAATTGGTATGGCTGAGTTTCAGGAGAAGGGGTTGAACACGAGAAAGGTGTTTTTCGAAAATCAAAACGAATTAGATCAGTACTGTTACTATGTGGCTGGTACTGTCGGTCTTATGCTTACCTCTGTTTTTACTTTAGGCTCAAAAAAGATTTCTCCTGAGGTCAAAAAAAAACTTGAAGAAAGAAGTGTGCGGTTTGGTCTCGGATTACAGGTCACCAATATTGTCAAAGATTTTGTTGAAGATCAAAAACGGGGGTGGTGCTATGTGCCGCGCTCATTTTTCACGGAAGCGAGCATTGATCCTTCGCATGATCTCTTAACGGAGAAACCAGACCGCCTTCTCAAAGTGGAAAAGCGGATTATTGAGCACGCTTTGGGCTATCTTGATGAAGCATTCAGGTATGTTACGGATATTCCCCGGACCCTTATCAGCTATCGTCTCTTTTGTGTGTGGCCGCTCTTTATGGCAATAAAGACTTTGGCGAAGCTTTATCACGAGCATAGTTTTTTAAATGATCAGGCGGTGAAGATAAGCCGGAAAGATGTGCGGAAAATCATACGGAATACCTCGCTGTGCGCAATTTCAAATAGCGCGCTCCGGTTTTTGTACAACAAACTGAGACCCGAAATCAGGTAAGGGCGAGCGAGACACTCTTTCGCAATTTTTAAGTAATTACCAGGATCCCCGTTAAAAAAGTCCCGCTTGGCCTGCTGGATATCAATATCTATCAGGGTGAAGAGTCACGGTGTAAAGATTCTTGCACCATGTACAACAAAACTCTTGCTACTGATGTCCATTCCAATGGTATATCATAGTTGTCCCCTTTGGTTGGAAGGTTCTTTTTCCCCCTACCTAACCAACTCTTACGCCTTCGGCCTTAATTGTCAACTGACGTTTGGGGGTTTTTACATAAACCCTTCAAATAATCGCTTTCACCAAGAAATTGCATCTGCCTTAATACCCAGTACTTTCGACTCATAATATAACGAGAGGGATTGCGAGCAGAAAAGCGATGGGGGTTAGGCAAAATCGCCGCTAAAAGAGCAGCTTGTTCCGGAGTCAATCGTTTTGCCGAGGTATTGAAATAAAGCTTGGAGGCCGCCTCAACCCCAAAGGTATGCTTTCCCAATTCCACGGTATTTAAATACACCTCAAGAATCCGCTTTTTACTCCATAGTAACTCGATCACCGTCGTAAAATAAGCTTCAAGGCCTTTTCTCATAAAACTTCGGCCCGGCCAGAGAAACAAATTTTTCGCAACTTGCTGGCTTATGGTGCTGGCGCCTCGAAGACGCCGGCTTCTTTGGTTGTGTTTTATCGCTTTTTCAATGGCTTCAAAGTCAAATCCATGGTGGTCAGAAAAATTCTGATCTTCCGCCGCGATCACCGCAATTTGCATGAATGGAGATATGTTTTTTAGACCTGCCCACTCGCGTCGAAGCGTTGTTTTTTCTTTGTTCCTGATAGCCTCAAGTTTGTCTTGGATCATAAATGCGGTAATCTTAGGGTCAACCCATTTAAAAAGAAAAACCACCAGGAGCGAAAAAAGAAAAAAGCCCATGATGATTTTTAGAAATAATTTTCCGATGGTTTTAAGTTTAGAAAATTTCATTCTCTTTTTTGGAACTAAATTTTCTTGAGACTATACCATTTCCGCGGCATTTCCTGTTCGCTCAAAAAAAACATTTTACTTGTTCCCTAAAAAACCTCCTTTGTTTCCAAATAACTTCCTTTTTAGTCTTTTGTACTTATAAAAAAACCGTGGGATCTTTTGTAACCACGGTTTTTTTTATAATAAAGACAAAACATTTTTTCTCAGGTGGGGATAGAGTTCCCGATCATTATTATGTAAGCTGCCACCACCAGCACCAAGTAGAGTGATTTTTATCAAGCATCAACACTTTTTTCATCATCTTAGTGCTCTCTTAAACGAGCTTAAAAAGCTTTTCCTTCCTCTTTCTTTTCTTCCGAAGCTTCTTTAGCTTTAGGCGCTCCTTCAGATGGTCTATCCTTTTTTACCGATTTTGCAGCTTTCGTTTTGGGCTTACCTGCTGCTTGTTTCTTCTTTGCCCCTTTTTTCTTTTCAGCGCCCTTTTCTTCGGAAATTATCTCAATGATTGACATGGGTGCGCAGTCACCCGGCCGAAACCCCGCCCGAACAATTCTGGTATACCCACCCAATCTGCTTTTCACTTTAGGCGCGATCTCATTGAACAATTTCTGGACAATCTTTTTATTGGCAATGAGCTTAAGCACTTCTCTCCGTGCCGCCAGATCACCCCTTTTCCCGAGAGTAATAATCTTTTCCGCTAAGGGACGAAGTTCCTTTGCTTTTGCAGATGTGGTCTCAATCTTTTCCCATTCGAAAAAGGAGGTAAGCATATTTTTAAACATTGCCCAGCGATGGCTCGTTGTTCTCCCGAGTTTTCTGCCTGCTCTCTGATGTCTCATCCTTTTTTCACCTAATTAAATCCATTACTCTTCTTCAGAATGTTGTTCCTTATGCGAAGGAAGTACCCAGTTGTCAATTTTTATCCCCAGAGAAAGCCCCATTTCATTTAAAATCTGCTTTATCTCGTTTAAGGATTTGCGACCAAAGTTTTTCGTCTTAAGCATGTCCGCTTCAGTCTTTTGTACCAGTTCGCCGATATAGCGAATATTAGCATTTCTTAAACAATTAACAGCACGCACCGAAAGTTCCAGTTCGTTAATGGTTTTATAAAGATTTTCGTTAACCTTTGGTCTTTCTTCCCTTAACTCAACCTCATGAACTTCTTCTTCCTCTTCTTCAAAATTTATAAAGACACTTAATTGGTCCTGTAAAATTCGAGCAGCAATGGCCACCGCATCTTCTGGACACACACTCCCATCGGTCCAAACCTCTAAAATCAACTTTTCGTAATCAGTCCGCTGCCCAACGCGAGCATTTAGGACTGTATAATTTACTTTCTTAATCGGAGTATAAATAGCGTCAATCGGAATCGTACCAATCGGCTGGCCATCGGTCTGAGCTTTTTCAGCCGGAACATAGCCCCGCCCCATTTTAACGATCATTTCCATATTGAGTTCGGCATCCTTGGACAGGCTCGCAATATGGAGGTCGGGGTTTAAAACTTCAACATTAGCGTTGGGAACTATATCACTTGCCTTTACTTCTGTTTCACCTTTGACATGAATCCTAATGCTTTCAGGCTTTTGGGTGTTAAGTTTTACCCTAATTTTTTTCAAGTTTAAAATGATGTCCGCCACATCTTCTTTAACCCCCGGTATAGTGGAGAATTCATGGAGAACTTTGTCAATCCGAACAGAAGAAATCGCTGCTCCTTGAAGGGATGAAAGCAAAATTCGTCGCAGAGAATTCCCAATGGTGATCCCAAATCCACGTTCCAAAGGTTCAGCCGTAAATTTCCCGTAAGAAGAAGTGAGGGTTTCTATCTCGGTTTCAATTTTTTTTGGCTTTAATAAATCACGCCAGTTTTTATACATTGACAACCCCCATTAAAAAATCTTTTGCCGTTCATTAACGGGAATAGAGCTCAACAATAAGTTGCTCTTGGACAGGCATGGTTAAATCTTTCCGTTCTGGAAAAGCAATTACCTTCCCCCGATAGTTTTCTTTATCCAACTCAAGCCAGGACGGAACACCTAAACGTTCAACCGCCTCAACGGCTTCTTTTATAAGTGGCATCTTTTGGCTTTTCTCACTGATCTCAACCACATCTCCCGCTTTAACTATATAGGAAGGGATATTAACACGCTTTCCATTCACTAAGACATGGTTGTGACTTACGAGTTGTCGGCCTTGGTTTCTTGAATATGCAAAGCCCAAGCGAAAAACGATATTATCCAGTCTCCGTTCCAAAAGAATTAAAAAATTTTCTCCGGTGATCCCCGATTTTCGCTCTGCCGTCCGAAAACATTTTCGAAACTGTCTTTCCAGTAACCCATACATGCGTTTAACTTTTTGTTTCTCACGAAGCTGATTGCCGTAATCAGAAAATTTTCCTCTCCGCTGACCGTGTTGTCCAGGAGGATAGTTTCTTCGTTCAAAACCACATTTGTCTGAAAAACAACGATCACCCTTTAGAAAAAGTTTTTGATCCTCTCGACGGCAAAGTTTGCACACTGCACCACGATATCGTGCCAAAAAATAAACCCTCCTTCCTAAACCCTTCTTCGCTTCGGGGGACGACACCCATTATGGGGAATCGGTGTCACATCCCGAATCAGTTTGATGTTAAAACCAATCACCTGCAAAGACCGCAAAGCTGCCTCCCTTCCAGAGCCGGGACCTTTTACATAAACCTCAAGATTTTTAACGCCATATTCCTGAACTTTGCGCGCAACCGCTTCAGCTGCCAGCTGTGCCGCAAAAGGAGTGCTTTTTCGCGAACCTTTAAACCCTTGGCATCCTGAACTCGACCAGGCTAAGGTATTGCCACTCACATCGGTAATAGTGATAATGGTATTATTAAACGTGGATTGGATATGAGCAATCGCATCCTGAATGTTTTTTCGTTCTTTTTTCTTTCGCCCTACCCGTTTTGTCGTTGCCATATAATCTTCCTATTTTTTCTTTTTAATAATTGCTCGCCGGGGACCTTTGCGAGTCCTAGAATTGGTATGAGTCCGTTGTCCTCTTACCGGCAGCCCTTTCCGGTGACGTAACCCTCGATAACACCCAAGGTCCATCAGTCTTTTAATATTGGTGGAAATTTCCCTACGTAAATCACCCTCGACTTTATACTTCCGCTCGATGACCTCTCGGATGCGTGCTACTTCCTGATCTTTAAGCGCTTCCGATTTGGTGTTTAACGTAATCCCCGCCTTTTCTAAAATCTTCCGGGCAGAATCCCTGCCAATGCCATAAATATAGGTAAGGGCAACCTCTATCCTTTTCCCTCGTGGCAAATCAATTCCCGCAATTCTAGCCAAACTTTATCTCCTCTTAAACGCAAATTAACAAAAGACAGAATCAGCCTTGACGCTGTTTATGACGGGGATTTTCGCAGATCACACGAATGACCCGATTGCGCCGGATGATTTTACATTTATCACAGATTTTTTTTACCGAACTCCGCACTTTCATCTTTGTTTTCCTATCGCGGCTTAAACAACACGCTCTTTTTTTCAGATTATTTGCTTCGAAAAATTATTCGTCCCCGACTAAGATCATAAGGTGATAATTCCACCGCAACCTTATCGCCAGGTAATATCTGGATAAAATGCATTCGCATCTTTCCTGATATATGGGCTAAAATTTTATGCCCGTTTTCCAGTTCCACCCGAAACATGGCATTGGGAAGAGCTTCTAAAATAGTGCCGTCAACTTGTATGACTTCTTTTTTAGCCATGCTTTTTACGTGTAATTTTTTAAGACGTCCTCAATTATTTTTAAAAATATCTTCGATTTTTCCTGCCTTTTTAATCGTGTTTAAAAGACCTTTCTTATGACAGCAGTCAACCATTCATGGTAGGTTTTTTATACTTCGTTTTACCGTCGTCCTTTAAATTTCTTTCCCTTCATAAACCCATCATAGTGACGAGTGATCAGATGGGACTCCATCTGGGCAATCGTATCAAGCGCAACCCCAACGACAATCAGCAAAGCAGTGCCTCCAAAATAAAAAGGCATGTTGAGGTTGTAAATTAAGATCGAAGGTAGCACACAAACCGCTGACAAATACATGGCGCCACCAAAAGTAACCCGCGTTAAAACGCGATCAATAAACTCAGCCGTGCGTTTGCCTGGTCTAATGCCCGGTATATACCCGCCGTATTTTTTCATGCCATCTGCTACATCTATGGGATTAAACGTAACCGCAGTATAAAAATAACAAAAGAATACAATCAAAGCCACATAAACGACCTGATGCAGCATGGTAGCTGGTCCTAATGCCTGCAAGACTGACTGTATCCAGGGAACCTTGACAAATTGTTCGATGGTGGCAGGGAACATCATGAGAGAAGATGCAAAAATGGGCGGGATTACTCCCGCAGTATTGAGCTTGAGAGGAAGATAGGTGCTTCCCCCACCCAATACTTTTCTTCCCACAATCCGTTTAGCATATTGAACCGGAAGCCGCCGCTGGCTCCGCTCCATAAAAATAATCGCCCCCACCACCGCTACCATAAAAGTCACAACAAAAATTAACAGAAAAAAAGACATCGTCCCTGTTTTTAAATGCTCAATAACCTGGATCATTGCCACCGGCATGCGAGCCACAATCCCGGCGAAAATAATAAGTGAAATGCCGTTCCCAATTCCCCGTTCGGTAATTTGCTCACCCAACCACATAATAAAAGCAGTGCCCGCTGCCAGGGTTATTACGGTCATAATTCTAAATGACCAACCGGAAGCCAAAACAACCGGAGCACCTCCGGGCGCAGTCATCCGCTCAAGTGCGATAGCAAGGCCAAAACCCTGAACGATCGTGATAATGACGCTCCCATAACGGGTATATTTCGTAATCTGTTTTCTGCCTGCCTCGCCTTCCTTGGAAAGTTTTTCTAAATAAGGAACCACCACCGTAAGTAGCTGAAGAATAATCGACGCAGTGATATACGGCATAATCCCCAACGCAAAAACCGAAAACTCATGTAATGCTCCCCCGCCAAACATATCCATCATCGCAAAAAGGGTTCCCTTGGCTGCCTGCTCATCAAAAATATGCTTTAGTGCTATTCCATCAATCCCCGGCGTGGGCACATGAACTCCGATCCGATAAACTAGCAGCAACAAAAAGGTAACAAGTAAACGACGCTTTAATTCAGGAATTTTGGGGATATTCTGAAAACCCGTAAACATTGTTAGAGAACCTCGACCTTCCCTCCCACGCGTTCGATTTTCTCTTTTGCTTGACTACTGACGCGGTGTGCTTTAACAATAAAAGGTTTCGTGATCTCACCTTTCCCCAGAATTTTAACGCCATCCTGGAGCTTTTTAATTAACCCCTCTTTGATCATCAATGAGGGATCAATGACCACATCTTTGTCAAATCTCTCCAAGTCTTTAACATTTATCAAAGCAAAGTGCTTTTTAAAAGGGTTATGAAACCCTTTTTTGGGAAGCCTCCTTTTTAGGGGCATCTGTCCCCCTTCGAAACCTCCGCTTTTTCCGCCACCCGACCGGGCCTTCTGCCCTTTAGCGCCCTTTCCCGCCGTTTTGCCGTAGCCGGAACTTTCACCCCGGCCAACTCTTTTCTTCCTTCTTCGAGCACCCGTCGGAATTTTAATCTCATGAAGCTTCATAATCTTAAACGTCTTTCTAAATCAGCCAATTTCTTTGATTTCTACCAGGTGGGCAACTACCTTCAGCATCCCCTGAACCTCCGGAGTAGCCTTTACCTGTATGTTCTTATGAGTTTTAGTAAGCTTGAGGCCCACTAAAGTTCTCTGGTGTTTTTTCGGCCTTCCAATAGAACTTTTTTTTAATGTTACTTTCAGTTCTTTTACCATTACCCGTATTTCCAGTGAAATGAAAAAACTATTATTCCGTTTTACTTAGGAGTTCTTTGCCTAATTTTTTACGCATCTCATCAGGGCTTCTTAATTTAATCAACCCATCTATGGTCGCCTTTACCGCATTGTGAGGGTTGTGAGACCCCAAACATTTCGTGAGAATGTTGTTGATCCCCGCAGCCTCCACGACTGCCCGCACTCCACCGCCAGCTATAATACCCGTTCCTAGCGAAGCTGGTTTAAGCAGAACCTTGCCCGCGCCAAAATGCCCGATAATCTCGTGGGGAATCGTCCCATTCATAATGGGAACTAAAACCAGATTTTTTTTTGCCTGTTCAACCCCTTTACGAATCGCTTCTGGAACTTCATTGGCTTTTCCCAGTCCATACCCGACCATTCCATTCCCATCACCAACAACTATAATTGCACTAAAGCTGAACCGCCGGCCACCCTTTACTACTTTAGCCACGCGACTTATGTGAACCACTTTGTCAATAAACGTCTTTTCTTCTTTCTCTTTTACGATCATATCCCTCACTTTTTTTTAAAATTCCAGCCCACCTTCTCGGGCTGCTTCAGCTAACGCCTTGATGCGCCCATGATATAAAAAACCATTCCGATCGAATATTACCTGTTTAATCCCTTTAGCGATCGCTCTTCGAGCGAGTAATGCGCCCACTTTTTTTGACGCCTTCATGTTTCCCGTCCCTTCCTTTAAATCAGCATTGAGCTCAGCGGTAAGGGTAGAGGCAGCAACCAGCGTCTGTCCGGTCTCATCATTGATAATCTGGGAATAAATGTGCTTGGCACTTCGAAAAACACAAAGCCGGGGACGCGCAACCGCGCCACAAACTTTTTTTCGAATTGATCTTTTTCTTCTTAATCGAGAGATGATTTTTTTTGGTGTTTTCATGGTAATAATCGCAATCCAACGTCTCTTTTATTTTGCTCCGGTCTTGCCGACTTTTCTCCGGACTTTTTCCTCAGCGAACCTAATTCCTTTAGCCTTGTAAGGTTCAACCGGACGAAAGGCTCGAATTTTTGCTGCCGCATCCCCCACTTTTTGCTTATCGCATCCTTCAACAATAATTCGGTTTTGTTTATCCACGGTAGCCGTGATGCTTGGAGGAAGGGTAAAATTGATGGAATGAGAATAGCCTAAGGTCAACGTGAGGACATTACCCTTTACTTCCGCACGATATCCGACCCCAGAAATATCCAATATCCTTTCAAAACCTTTAGTAACTCCAATAATTAAATTCGCGATCAACGTCCGTGTGAGTCCGTGCAAAGCACGGGTTTTCCGGTTTTCATCGGTTCTTTTCACGATAATATTCTCGTTGGTAACTTCCACGCTTATTCCAGGCCGCAACATATGCTCCAGACTTCCCTTCGGTCCTGTTACCTTAAGAATACCACTATCTAAACTGATCTTCACTCCTGAAAAAACTGGTATGGGTAGCCTGCCAATGCGCGACACTTTTCAATCTCCTTTACCAAACCGAACAGATGAGTTCTCCACCCACATTCAACTTCTTGGCATCTTTGTCGGTAATGATTCCCTGTGGGGTAGAAACAATATTAATGCCAAAGCCGTTAAGCACCGGAAGAATCTTTTTGCTCTTTACATAAATTCTTAAGCCTGGTCTACTTACCCGCTTAATTCCGTTAATAATCCCCCGGTTTTGGGCATCATACTTGAGATATACCCGAAGCGTCCCCTTTTCTTCTTCGCTTAAGACTTTAAAATTTTTAATATACCCCTCTTGTTTGAGGATTTTAGCAATCTCAAGTTTCTCTTTAGAAAGAGGGATATCTACTTTCTCAAACTTGGCTTTATTGCCGTTCCGAATTCGGGTAAGCATATCCGCAATCGGGTCAGTCATGCTCATATAAATATTTCCTTATCCAAATAAGGTCATAGGATTCTTGTTTTTTCCCAAAACTTATTTCTACCAGCTCGACTTCATCACACCCGGAAGCTCACCTTTTAAGGACAAAAGACGAAAACAAATCCTGCACATGTCAAATTTCCTTAAATAGGCGCGCGGTCGTCCGCATAAAGGACACCGGTTATATTTCCGGGCAGAAAACTTGGGAGCACGTTTTGATTTTGCAATAAGAGATTTCTTTGCCATCTTTTAATCCCGAAAAGGCATACCTAAGTGTTTTAAAAGTGCCTTCCCTTCTTCATCCGACTTGGCACTGGTGACAATAACAATATTCATACCTCTCACTTTATCAATTTTATCATAATTGATTTCCGGAAAAATAATTTGCTCCTTGATACCCAGGGCGTAATTTCCTCGCCCGTCAAAAGACTTTCCGGATATACCGCGAAAATCTTTAACCCGGGGTAACGCCACATTGACTAGCCGGTCGAAAAATTCATACATTCTTTCTTTGCGCAATGTCACCATGCAACCGATAGACATTCCCTCCCGAAGCTTGAATCCGGCAATCGACTTTCTTGCCTTCGTAATAACCGGTTTTTGTCCCGAAATTGCCAAAAGTTCATTTGCCGCAGAATCAAGCACCTTTACATCACTAATCGCTTCCCCTAACCCCATATTGATAATAATCTTTTGGAGCGAAGGAATTTCCATAATGTTTTTATACTGAAATTCTTTTTTCAGAGAG
Organism: Thermodesulfobacteriota bacterium; assembly: GCA_026625185.1. Lineage (GTDB taxonomy): Bacteria > Desulfobacterota > WTBG01 > JAGOGO01 > JAGOGO01. The sequence goes on from CP113000.1 coordinate 67,505, forward strand.
GGAACAACTTTTTCAAGGTAATATTCTTTTAACCGTGCAGCCAATGACAATCTCCCTTTTTAATTAGGAAAGAATTTCACCACATTTTTTACAAACTCGGACTTTTTTGCCACTCTCAAGAAACTTCTTTCCAATCCGCGAAGGTTTATTACATTTTGTACATATCAGCATAACATTAGAAATATTGATCGGTCCTTCCCGCTCAATAATACCTCCCTGGCGTTGCTTAGCACTGGGGCGGGTATGTCGCTTAATGAAATTAACTTTTTCCACGATGACTCGGTTTTTCTTAGAAAGCACCGATAAAACCTTACCGCTTTTCCCTTTATCTCGTCCCCCAACCACCATAACCAGGTCATTCTTTTTAACATGCAACTTTTTTCTTTCCATTTTTATCTCTTCTATAGGACTTCGGGAGCCAAAGAAATAATCTTCATAAATTTCTTCGCTCTTAACTCTCGGGCAACCGGTCCAAAAATTCGAGTCCCGATCGGTTCATTTTGCGGATTAATCAAGACAGCCGAATTATCATCAAATTTTATATAGGTCCCATCCTTGCGCCTAACTTCTTTTTTAGTCCGCACAATGACTGCTTTTGCTACATCTCCCTTTTTGACTTTAGCATTAGGGATCGCTTCTTTAATGGAAACCACAATCACGTCCCCCAGGGAAGCGTACCTTCTGCCCGATCCCCCCAGGACTTTAATACACATGAGCCTTTTTGCCCCTGAATTATCAGCAACCGTAAGTCTCGTCTGCTGTTGAATCATGATTCGCCTCGAAACTCCCAGAATTTAAAAAGGAGAAAGTTTTCAAACCGCTTTTTCAATAATTTCTCGAACCCGCCAGTGTTTTTCTTTACTTAAAGGCCTTGACTCGACAATGAGAACCTTATCACCGATCCGACAAGCATTCTGTTCGTCATGAGCTTTAAATTTTTTCCGTTTCCGGATAAATTTTTTATACGTCGAATGCTGCATAAGTCGCTCCACTAAAACTGTCACGGTCTTATCCATCTTATCACTAATAACAGTCCCAATCAGGGTTTTTTTTCGTCTTTGTGTCTGGTTGTTGTGATCCATGTATCTACCCCTTTTATTTCCCTTGGCCCCTGCGAAGCTCTTGAAAAATCGTTTTTACCCGCGCGATGTCTTTTTTGACTTGTTTGACTCGCATAGTGTTTTCCAGCTGTCCCATGGCGGATTGAAATTTAAGGTTAAAAAGTTCCTCCGTAAAATCCTTCTCCTTCTGCAGCATTTCTTCCGGGGACAAATCACGAATTTCTTTAGGCTTCATCACTATGGCTCCGGCTCAAAAATTTGGTAGCGAGGGGAAGTTTATGAGCTGCTAAACGAAATGCTTCCCGGGCGGTTTCTAAAGAAACCCCTTCCATCTCATAAAGAACTCGACCTGGTTTAACCACTGCAACCCATTCTTCAGGGTTACCCTTGCCTTTCCCCATCCTCGTTTCCGCAGGTTTCTTGCATAAAGGTTTATCAGGAAAAATCGCAATCCATACCCTCCCACTTCTCTTGACATGACGGGTTAAAGCAATCCTGGCCGCCTCAATCTGACGGCTCGTTATCCAGCCGCATTCGGTAGCTAAAAGACCAAAATCGCCAAAATGGAGTGCATTACCTCGATAGGCCTTTCCTCTCATACGGCCTTTTTGAACTTTACGGTGTTTTACCTTTTTCGGGCTTAACATGAAGTTATTTCCTTATCCGCTCTTTCACTGCTTCACTATCTTGACTTACTTCTCCTTTATAAATCCACACCTTGATACCGATGAGCCCATACGTAGTCTTTGCTTCAGTAAAACCAAAATCAATGTTGGCTCTAATGGTATGGAGAGGCACTTTTCCTTCCCGGTACCATTCGGTCCGGGCCATTTCTGCTCCACCCAACCGACCCGAACAGGAGATCCGTATTCCCTGGCCTCCAAATTTCAATGAAGACGTTACACTCCGTTTCATTGCCCGCCGGAACGAAACGCGTCGCTCCAACTGACTGGCAATGTTTTCCCCCACCAACTGAGCATCAATCTCCGGTTTCCGCACTTCAATAATATTGATAAACACTTCCTGATGGGTCATTTTTTGGACTTCATTCTTCAGACTATCAATTTCAGCTCCTTTGCGGCCAATGATGATCCCGGGACGAGCAGTATGGATCGAAATGATTATCTTCGCTCCTACCCGCTTAATTTCAATTTTGGACACTCCTGCGTGGTAAAGCTTTTTCTTTAAAAATTTGCGGATATAAATATCCTCTTGCAGGAGTTTACTGTAATCTTTTTCTGCAAACCAGCTGGAAACCCATGTCTTATTTATCCCCAGCCTAAAGCCTACGGGATGAACTTTCTGTCCCATAAAAATAATTCACCTTTCTATCAACTCTCTTCTAATACTACCGTTATATGGCTACTTCTCTTTCTTATCCTTGTGGCGCGTCCCATCGGTCGCGGTCGAAATCTTCGGAGCGTGGGGCCACCGTCCACAAAAATCTTTTTTATATACAAGGTATCAACATCAATGCTCTCATTTTGTCCTGCGTTAGCAATGCCTGATTTTATGAGCCTCGATACCACGAGAGATGCTCTTCGAGGACTAAAGGTTAAAATATCCAGAGCTTCTCCAACCTTTTTACCCCGCACTAGGTCAGCGACATACCTTACTTTACGGGGAGACATTCGGATATAACGAGCAACCGTTTGAGTTTCCATGGAATTATTTTGTACTTATGCCTTTGTTTTAACTTTAGTAGCTTTCCGGTCACCTGAGTGGCTATGGAAAGTCCGGGTGGGAGAAAACTCTCCCAGTTTATGGCCTACCATATCCTCCGTTATAAAAACCGGGATAAACTTTTTGCCGTTATGAACCGCAAAAGTCATCCCTATAAGTTCCGGAAGAATAGTGGATCGTCGTGACCAGGTTTTGATCACCTTTTTCTTATTGGAAGTCAGGTTTTCTTCCACCTTTTTCCAAAGTTTCAAATCAATGAATGGGCCTTTTTTAATGGACCGACTCATTCTTGGCTCCTCTTACAATCTATTTTCTCCGTTTGATTATGTACTTCGTTGTTGCCTTATCCTTCCGGGTTTTATATCCTTTGGTGGGAACCCCCCACGGAGTGCAAGGATGTCGACCACCGGAAGACTTGCCTTCTCCACCACCCATGGGGTGATCAATGGGATTCATAGCCACACCTCTTACCTTGGACTTTCTGCCAAGCCAGCGGTTGCGACCGGCTTTCCCAATAGAAACATTACTATGATTAATATTGCCGAGCTGGCCAATGGTAGCAAAGCAATTGAGATGAACCACGCGCACCTCATTCGAGGGAAGTTTAATTTGCGCGAAATCCCCCTCTTTGGCCATAAATTGAGCATAGGTGCCTGCACTGCGAGCCAGCTGACCTCCTTTTCCGATTTTAAGCTCGATATTATGAATAATACTACCCACCGGAATATTATTCAGAGGAAGAGCATTGCCAATCTGAATCGGTGCATTCCCTCCGGACAAAACCGTATCTCCCACTTTAAGACCTAACGGAGCTAAGACATATCGTTTTTCTCCATCTCCATAATGGAGAAGTGCAATCCTCGCAGAACGATTCGGATCATATTCTATGCTTGCCACTTTAGCAGGAATATCATGTTTATTCCGTTTAAAATCGACATCCCGATATTTCCGTTTATGTCCTCCTCCAATGTATCGGCTCGTGATGCGGCCATAACAATTTCGCCCCCCTGTCTTGGTCAAGCCCTTCACCAAGCTTTTTTCCGGTTTTTTCCGGGTAATCTCTTCGAAAGTCAAAACGGTTTTAAAACGAATTCCTGGCGATGTTGGATTATATTTTTTTATGCCCATATTAGCTTCCTACCAGATCAAGCCCCTTCTAAAAACGGCACCTTCTCACCGGGTTTGAGAGTAACAACTGCTTTTTTCCAATCAGATCTTTTCCCCAGTACATTTTTATACCTTTTAACTTTCCCGCGAACAAGCATAGTGTGGACATCAGTAACTTTTACCTTAAAAATTTTTTCCACCGCTTGTTTTATTTCGATCTTGTTCGCCCGCCGATCAACCTCAAAGGATACCTTATTCGCTGTTTCTTTCTGGGTTGTGCTCTTTTCGGTCACAATCGGCCTTTTTAGGACATCATAAATATTCTTCATGCTAAAAGCCTTTTTTCAATGCTTTCCAATGACTTCTTCGATAAAACAACATAATCGTGAACCATAAGATCAAAAACATTGAGCCCCTCCGGCTTTAGGACCTTGAAATTGGTGACATTCCGGGCTGAGAGACTCAAGTTTTTATTTTCCTCATCAATAATAAGGGCATTGGTTATTTTCAAAGTTTTCATTAAGGCTACAAACTGCTTGCTCTTAACCTCATCTAATTTAATGGCATCAACCAACACCAATTTATTCTCTTGAAGCTTTTGGGTCAGGGCTGATTTCAAAGCGTTTTTTCTGACCTTTTTAGGAACTAAGTAAGAGTAATCATGAGGCACCGGCCCAAAAATCGTCCCCCCACCTTTCCATAAGGGTGAACGAATAGTGCCCACGCGAGCGCGTCCGGTCCCTTTTTGCCTCCAGGGTTTCTTACCGCCTCCCCTTACTAACGAGCGGTTTTTAGTAGAAGCGGTCCCTGACCTCCGGTTGGTTAGTTGCATTTTCACCACTTCATGAATAAGAAAAGGATTTACCTCTACTCCAAAAATATCATCGGTTAATGAAGTTTCCCCAATCTTATTATTAGTTATATCCACAAGATCAACCACTGGCATTGTCATTCCAACCATTCACTTATTTCAATTTTTTAACCATAATTATTCCCCGCTTTCCTCCCGGTACACTCCCTTTAACTAAAAGCAGGTTTTGTTCTGTTTTAATATCAACAATTTCTAAATTTCGTACGGTGATCCGGGCATTGCCATAATGCCCCGGAAGCTTCTTCCCTTTTAATACCCGGGAGGGATCGGCACTTGCCCCAATTGATCCCGGAGCCCGATGAAACATGGCCCCATGTGTTCCCGGCCCCCCCCAAAAACCCCATCGTTTTACCACGCCGGCAAAACCCCGGCCTTTGGAGTTGCCAGTTATGGAAACTTTTTCTCCTACTGAAAACACCTCTACCGTAATTTTTTGTCCAACGTCATACGCCTCCACGTCATCAATACGAAACTCTTTCAAAACCTGACAAGGAGGAAGAGAAGCTTTTTTAAACTGTCCTCGTAATGGCAAGCCTATCCGTGATTCTTTCTGATTACCAAAACCAACCTGGATAGCTTTGTAACCATTTTTCTCATCGGTCTTTTTCGTTACCACGGTACATGGGCCAGCTTCAATAACCGTCACCGGAACAATCTCTCCTTCGTCCGAAAAAACCTGCGTCATCCCAATCTTTCGGCCAATTAATCCCAGCATCATATTTTTTAGTAAATCGATAAAGTTTAAAGTTTTAACTCTACATCCACCCCAGCAGAAAGATTGAGTTTCATCAAGGCATCAATCGTCTCCTGAGTTGGTTCCAATATCTCAAGCAGTCTTTTATGCGTTCTAATTTCAAACTGCTCTCGAGATTTTTTATCTACATGAGGCGAGCGTAAAACACAGTACTTATTAATCTCAGTAGGCAAAGGGATAGGACCAACAACCCGTGCTCCAGTCCGAAGGGCAGTATCTAAAATCTCTTCAACCGATTGATCCAGCAGCTTATGGTCATATGCCTTTAAACGAATCCTTATTTTTTGGTCAGTCATCCTTGCCTCACCTAATCACCTTTGTCTTGATACATCCGTTGGTTTTATGTTTTACGACTTCCGGTATTCAATCCAGCCACCCAGCCGGTTATTCTATAACTTCACTAATTACTCCCGCCCCCACTGTCCGGCCTCCTTCACGAATCGCAAACCGCAACTCCTTCTCCATCGCTATCGGAGTGATTAACTCTATTTCCATACTGATATTGTCTCCCGGCATCACCATCTCTACCCCATCCGGTAACTTCGCTACCCCGGTTACATCCGTCGTCCGAAAATAAAACTGCGGCCGATATCCATTGAAAAACGGCGTGTGACGCCCTCCTTCTTCCTTCGTCAATACATATACCTCCGCCTTAAACTTCTTGTGCGGCGTTATGCTCCCAGGCTTCGCTACCACCTGCCCACGCTCTACTTCTTCTCTCTTCGTGCCTCGCAACAATATCCCAATGTTATCCCCAGCTCGCCCCTCATCCAGTATCTTCCGAAACATCTCTACCCCGGTACATACGGTCTTCTGCGTCGGCGTAAAACCTACAATCTCTACTTCGTCTCCTACTTTAATAATCCCGCGCTCCGCTCGCCCCGTTACCACCGTCCCTCTACCCGATATTGTAAACACATCCTCGATCGGCAGCAAAAACGGCTTGTCAATATCACGCGCCGGCTCCGGTATCTGCGCATCAATCGCATCCAATAACTGCTGAATACACTGATACTCCTCCGCACCCTGATCCTTGGCCTCCGACTGCATCGCCTTTAAGGCGCTTCCCCGGATTATCGCTATATCATCCCCGGGAAATTCATACTGGGTTAATAACTCCCGCACCTCTAACTCCACTAATTCAATCAGCTCCGGATCATCTACCATATCTACTTTGTTTAAAAATACCACTATATGCGGTACCCGTACCTGCTTTGCCAACAAAATATGCTCCCGCGTCTGAGGCATCGGCCCGTCTGCTGCGCTTACTACCAAAATCGCCCCATCCATCTGTGCCGCCCCCGTAATCATGTTCTTTATATAATCCGCATGCCCAGGACAATCAATGTGCGCATAATGCCGCTTATCAGTCTCATACTCAACATGCGCTATCGCAATCGTTAAACCACGCTCCCGCTCCTCAGGCGCTTTGTCAATCGAATCATACGCCATAAACTCTGCCTTGCCTTTTAACGACAAATACTTCGTCATCGCTGAGGTCAACGTCGTCTTCCCGTGATCTACATGCCCTATCGTCCCTACATTAACATGCGGCTTCGTCCGCTCAAATTTCTGCTTCGCCATGATTACTCCTTATGACTATGAGGTTACTAAAAAGAGCCCACGACCGGGATTGAACCGGTGAACCCCTTCCTTACCAAGGAAGTGCTCTACCGACTGAGCTACGTGGGCAATATGGAGCGGGAAACGGGATTCGAACCCGCGACCCTCAACTTGGAAGGCTGATGCTCTAGCCAGCTGAGCTATTCCCGCCAACTGCAAAATGGTGGAGAGGGGAGGATTCGAACCTCCGAAGGCATTAGCCGACAGATTTACAGTCTGTTCCCTTTGGCCGCTCGGGAACCTCTCCTCACTTTTCCTTGGAAGTTTTGTGATTATAATAATAGAAAACAATTATATTTTTCAGTGGAGCTGGCGATGGGAATCGAACCCGCAACCTGCTGATTACAAATCAGCTGCTCTACCGTTGAGCTACGCCAGCAGATAAATTTATAGAATAAATAAATTTTTAATTAAAATCAAGAAAAAATTATTTTAGCCTTTAAAAAATTTTAAAATTTTGAATAAAAAATTTTTTTGTCTAAACTCCATTTTTAACCTATTTTCACGGCAACGAAGGTAATAAAAATTTTTCAAATATATTCAATCTGTTGGGTAAATTTTTTTTAGGCTCAAAACTGACCCACAGAGTTTTTCCCCAAAAACGCCATCTGCGCTGCTAACTTGATGGCATTAATAAGACTTTTTGGGCTTGCCCGGCCGGATCCCGCAATGTCATAAGCAGTTCCATGGTCAACCGAAGTCCTAATGATTGGGATCCCAAGAGTTACATTAACCGCATCTTCAAAGTGCAGAAGTTTTAAGGGAATTAGGCCCTGATCGTGGTACATACAAATTACCGCATCATAATGCCCTTTAATTGCAAAATAAAACAAAGTATCCGGAGCAAAAGGGCCCAAAACATTAATTCCTTCCTCTCGCGCTTTTTTGATCATCGGGTCAATAATTTTTTCTTCCTCTTCCCCGAAAAGTCCTCCCTCTCCAGCATGAGGATTTAAGGCAGCAACTGCCAACCTCGGTTTTTTTATCCCAAAAAATTTCTTCAGATAATTATGAGTTAAACGAATACAGGAAAATACTTTCTCAGACGATAAAACTTCAGATACCTTCCTCAAAGGAAGGTGAATGGTGACTAAGACAACTTTCAGCCTTTTCCCCGCAAGCATCATAGCGTATTCTTTAGTGTTAGTCTCTTCTACCAAAAGCTCAGTGTGGCCGGGGTAGGTATATCCGGCTAAGGACATAGCGGCTTTATTTATTGGGCAGGTCACCATTCCGTCAATTTTCTTTTCTAAAACCAAGTGAATTGCCTTTTTGATATAACCTACCATCGCTTCACCAGTATCTCGGTTTGGTTTCCCGAAAAAAATCTGGTCGGGATTTAATTTCGATAAAGCAAGTACGTTTATTACCTTTTCTTTTTTATTATCTTGCTTAATTTCTTTGACTGGACGTAACTCTAAAGCAGAACCAAGAAATTTCAACGTCTTGTCCATTACTTCCCGGTCACCTAAGACAAAAGGTAAACAGGCATCCCAGACCGAGTTTTCTTCCAATGCCTTAACAATAATCTCAGGCCCAATTCCAACCGGATCGCCCATTGTAATCCCAATGGTTGGTTTTTGGGAAGAATTTTTCATAAAAACTTTTCCTATTTTCCGATACAAAATTCAGCAAAAATCTGGTCTAAAATCTCCTCAGTAGTGGTTTCACCCACTATTTCCCCCAGGTAATCAAGCGAACACTTTAAATCAACCGCGATAAACTCCTGAGACATGCCTGCTTCCAGACTTTTTATCGCCCGGCTAATCCCTCCATCTGCTTTTTCAAGGCTAATTTTATGGTGCAGTCGGTTAATAAAAACCGGTGGAGAAGAGATTTCTTTCCGCTCAATAATCAACCCATGGATAACTTTTTTAAGCTCCTCAAGACCCTGGTGATATTTCGCTGAAATCGAAACCATCGCATTATTCTTTAATGCCGGAGAAACCGACAAAGGATTCAATGCGGCTGGCAGGTCAGCTTTATTAAGCACGATAACCATCTTTTTTCGTTGAAACTCTTCAAAAATTGCCTGATCATTTTCCGTAAGGGGAGAACTTTGATCAAGAACGAGTAAGACCAAGTCAGCTTGAGAAGCTTTGTCACGAGTCCGGTTGGTCCCTTTCTCTTCAATCGGATCGGTTATGGTATAAAACGGAAGTCCCGCAGTATCGATAATAGTTAATGGTATTCCATGAATATTTATATTTTCTTCAATCGTATCCCGGGTGGTTCCAGGTAAATGACTAATAATAGCTCTTTCTTCTCCTAGGAGCGCGTTAAGAAGACTCGATTTTCCCACATTTGGCCGCCCGATAATAGCGGTCTTAACCCCTTCGCGAAAAAGTTTTCCTTCTTCATACGTTGAAAGGAGTGCCTTGATCTCGCCTTCCAAACCTTTTAATTCCCCCAACACTTCCTCAGTTGAGAAAATCTCAATTTCTTCCTCAGGAAAATCAATCGCTGATTCAATATGGCTGATCAATGAGATTAAGTTTTTTTTTACCCCGTGAATTTTTTCTGTTAAAATGCCTCCCAGTTGCGATGCTGCCTGCATCAGAGCTGATCCTGTCCTAGCCTGGATAAGGTCAACAATGGCTTCGACCTGGGTTAAGTCGATTCGTCCATTGAGAAATGCCCGGCGGGTAAACTCTCCCGGCTCCGCCAAACGAACCCTTTGGTGGCTCAAAACCAAATTAAGGATCTTTTCCAAAATTAAATACCCGCTGTGACACTGAATTTCCACCACATCCTCTCGGGTATAAGAGGCCGAGGCAGGCATGTACGTAAGGAGAACTTCATCGATCACTTCTTGAGAGGAAGGATCCATTACCGCACCAAAATGAAGGTAGCGAGGTTTTAATAACTGGTTGATCTTATCTTTTTTTCGGAAGATTCGCTCTGCTATTTTTCGTGAAAAAGGACCACTTATTTTTATTATCCCGATTCCTCCAATCCCCACAGGAGTGGCCAAAGCTGCTATGGTATCGTGGTAGGTATCCATACATAAAGTCTGGTTTTACAGCTTTATGAGTTTATGCGCAAGGTTCCGAGGGGAAATGATTACCTTTTTTAACTTTCCTTCCCCTTCACTTTTCGCGGTAAGGTCTGGATGATTTTTGAGGGCAAGGTAAATCACTCGGCGTTCTTGAGGATTTAAAAGTTCAGTAGCGACTGATTTTTTCTGTCGTTTTGCTTGACTCCCCAATTTTTGGGCTATAAGTGCTAACTTTGCTTCCCGTCGGTGCCGATAATTTTCAGTATCCACAATAATAGGAACTCGATCTTCTGGTTTTTGGTTAACCATTTTACTAATTAAATATTGAAGGGCATCTAAGGTCTGACCTTTTTTCCCTATAAGAAGCCCACTACCATCTCCCTTGATCGTTAAAAAAATTTTTTTATCAATTAATTCGGCACGTACCGAGCTGGGTATTTGTGCCAATCGAAGAATTTCCGTCAAAAAATTTTGAGCTTTATCTTTTTTTTCTTCCACAGGGTCTTGCATTTGACTGGCATTAATCTTAGCTTTTTTTGAACCAATCAGCCCAAAAAAGCCTTGAGAACCATCTGAGGTAACTTCGATACTAAGCTTTTCCTTGGGGGTTTTAAAAAATTGAACCGCTTTTTCTATAGCTTCATCAACGGTCTTACCTTCAAATTCCATCGCTTCCATCTTAACCTCCTAAGAGACGCGCTTATCGATATAAAGTTGTTGAAAGATCTGGAGAATATTATTTACCAGCCAATAAATAACCAGGCCCGAAGGAAATTTCAGAAACATAAAGGTAAAAACTATGGGCATGGCGAGCATCATTTTGGCTTGCGTTGGATCACCAGTGGTCGGTGTCATCTTTTGAGTAATAAACATCGAAGCACCCATCAATACCGGGGTAATGTAGTACGGGTCATACGCCGAAAGGTCGTTAATCCATAGTATAAAGGGCGCATGGCGTAGCTCGATTGACCCCAAGAGCACCCAGTAAAAAGCAAGAAAAATAGGAAATTGCACTAAAAGCGGAAGACAGCCACCCAGAGGATTTACTTTATAAGTTCGATAAAGATTGAGCATTTCTTTATTAAGTTGTTCCCTGTCATTGCCGTATTTTTTCTTTAAGGCGGTCAGCTGGGGCTGAAGGTCTTTAAGAGACTTCATTGACTTATAACTTTTGTGGGTGAGGGGGAAGAAGATAACCTTTAAAATTATCGTAAGCAGAATGATGGCCCAGCCATAATTATGGGTAAATTTATTAAAATATTTTAATATATAGAGAAGAGGCTTGGCGATAACGTCAAACATTCCGAAATCGATAACTTTTTCAAGGTTTCTTCCCACAGAACTCAGTATATCAATATCCTTTGGGCCACAATAAAACCCATAAGAAAAAAAGTCCCTTCCTCCTTGCGTAGAAGGTTTTAGTTTTTCAAAGCAATTAATGAGAACCGTTTCTTTATCAGTTTTAACGATCTCCGCAGAAAGTAAACCCTGGTTGTTAGGCAAAAAAGCCGCTAAAAAATATTTATCTTCGAATCCTGCCCAGCGAACCCCTTGGGAAAAAGTTTGATATCCTTCTTTAAGTTTTTTTATTTTTATTTCATTAAGCTTGCCCTCAGCAAAAGCCGCCGGTCCGATAAATCCCAGACTAGAATCGTAATCCTGTTTTTTGTAATCGAGCTGCTGCACCCAGGTAATGACTGCTCCCTCAGGCAAAGAACGGGTGGGTAGGGGTGTAACTTCAACCGTAATTTCCATTAAATAATTTGCTGCGGAGAAGACAAAGGTCTTTTTTATGAGCGTTCCATCGGAAGTTTTTCCCAAAAAAACAACCCCACCTTTGCCTCGATCTTCGGTTAGATTTAACGAGTTCTGCTCACACTCAAAAGGAATATTGAGGAGTTCAGTCTCTTTTTCCCAAACCAACGTTAAACCGAAAGGATATCGGCCATCTTTCGTCCCGGCGACCATTTCGATCGGCTTGCCTTTCTTTCCCAGTTGGTCAAAATAATTTTTTAAAGACCAACGTTTTAACGTACCACCACGAGAAGAAAACACCGCCGAATACAGAGGGGTTTCTACCTTGATTTCTTTTTCCGGCATGAATACACCATGGGAAGTTGAAGGAAAGGAATCCAAGTTTTTTTCTTCTAAAACTTCCCCGACCTTTTTTTCAGGCATTGGTATCTCACCAGTTTCTCCTGCTTTTTTTGGTGGCTGCTGCTTTTTAGGCGGAACAAAATAAGCGTCAAACAAATAAAGTACCAGTAGTGAAAGGACAACCGCCCAAAGAACCCTTCTATCCATTAATTCTCCTAAACCCAATATCAAATTTTGTTATTTTGCCGGTGGTACCGGATCCCATCCTCCAGGATGAAAGGGATGACATCTCAAGACCCGGAACAGCCCTAACTTTATTCCCCAAAAAACTCCATGGGTATTAATCGCCTGAATAGTATAGTGCGAGCAGCTAGGGGTAAACCGGCAAGAGGGGGGAAAGAAAGGCGAAATAAATACTTGGTAAGCACGAATAAGACAAATGAATATATTCTTCATAAAAATGAACAGGCTAAATCCGGCTTGCGTAGGTCAGATGCGCTTAAAAAAATCAACCAGTTCTTTAAAAAGAGCAGAATATTTTAGATAAGATGAACCTGGTTTAGCGATAAATAAAATGTCACTAGCTTCTGGTAGGTGCTCTTTATGTAATCTAAAAAATTCTCTCAACAAACGTTTCACCCGATTTCTTATTACTGCTCCCCCAACTTTTTTGCTGACCGTGATTCCTAATCTCCGTATAGCTTCTTTGTTACCGGGAAAAATAATGATCGAAAAATTTTGAGTATTATATCTGATGCCCTGTTGATATATTGTGAGAAATTCCGATCGTTTAGTTATCCGTTCTTGTTTTTTTAAACTAAAAGCTACCATCAAATGAGGGCGTTCTTCGCTAAAAATATGATGGCACCTGTCAATTGTTTAATTTAACATGTTAAGTTTATTAAAAAATTAACAGAAAAAACCAATGGTCAAACGGTCAGCCTTTTTCTTCCTTTAGCTCTTCTATTTTTTAGAATTAATTGACCAGCTCTGGTTTGCATCCTGGTTCTAAATCCATGGGTCCGTTTACGGCGATAATTATTCGGTTGAAATGTTCTTTTCATTCTTCTTCTCCAAAATCTTTTAATTTTACCCTATTTATTTTTTTTGTCAAGCTTTACTCTTTTTTTATCCTTACAACCCACGCCCCTTTTTCAAAAATTTTTGGTCCTTGTTTCCCCCCGATAACGAGGTCTCCTTCTCGGGAAAAAATTATTTCATTATCATCAATAGATTTAATATTAACATCAACCGGGGTGTTGGAAGAACCAAAGGGAAACTGGGCATAAGAATATTTCGGGGGAGCAAGAAAGGCTATTTTAAACAGACAAATAGCGATTACAGTAATGACTATTTTTAGATATACATCCATTGTGACCATGTTAAAAACTCCTTTAAAAATTGTCTACTCTTGCAAGGTTACGGCTTCATCAACAAGCATCACCGGGATGTCGTCTTTAATCAAATAGGCTAGGTTGCAGTGACGGCAAATGAGTTGTTGTTTTTCTTCCTGGTATTCAAGATCTCCAGTACAACCTGGCTCGCGCACACATTTTGGGCACGCTAAAACATTAAGCAACTCTTTACTTAAAGCCATAACTTCGCCCCTCTTTCTGTTTTATTGATAGAAGCAAGCATTTCTTCTGTAGCCTCCCAAACTTCTTTTACCGTTATTTCCTTCATGCAATCATTGGCAGAGCACGTCCGCTTAAAACAAGGTTGACAATCAGTTGTTTTCATAATAACCCGATGGCCTTCTCCATAAGGGCCAGTAAGCTTTGGGTCAGTAGGGCCAAATAATGCGACTACCGGAGTTCCCATGGCAGAAGCTAAGTGCATTGGGCCTGAGTCGGGGGTAATGACAACATCAGCCTGCTTTTGTAAAAATGCCAACTCATTTAAAGACCACCTGCCGGCAGTGTTAGTCGCAGCAAACTTCATCTGACCGGTAATCCGTTCGATCAAATAAAAATCATTTGCGCTTCCGGTAAAAGCAACCTGCGCCCCCGTTTTTTCCTGCAACCAATCTCCTAAAACCGCCCACTTTTCCTCGATCCACATTTTTGTTTTCCACCGAGTACCAGGATGAAGAAGTATTAGAGGTTTATCAAGAGTTATATCGTTCTCTTGCAAAAACTTTAATACTCGATCTCGATGATTTTGTCGAATAGGAATAAAAAATTCTGGATTCAAACGAGAGCACCCCAAGGATGCAATCAAAAAAAGATATCTTTCAACCGCATGAAGAGGAGTTTTAGGGAAAGAAATTTTTTCGTTTAGAAAAATATGGGCTCTTTCTCGAACAGGCGCAAAACCCAGTTTTCGTTTTCCCCGGGAAACCCCTACAAATATCCCGCTCTTTAATAACCCTTGAAAATCAATAACAAAATCATATGAACACGATCGCAAATCTTTACAAAAAACATTCCCTTCCTGAACGATCTGGGGCAATTTGACAGGGTTGCTTAATGCTCTTATCCATCTATTCTTTCGTGAAATTATGATCTGGTCAACCAAGGGGTGGCCCTTAATGAGTTCCGCGGCTTCTTCTTCAACCAACCAGGAAATTTTAGCATCAGGAAATTTTTTTTTCAATGGGATAAGCACTGGCAACGTCTGAATTACATCACCTAAAGAACTAAGTTTAATGATAAGGATTTTCATCCCTTCACTGTTTGACAACCGGCAGCCTCTGAAGAATAAAGTTGCTTTGAAATAGTTTTTGTTTTTAATACCAAGTTGCATTCAAAAGTAGATCGAGGCGGCGACGAGGAATCGACGCAGGCGTACATTTAAGTACGTCGAGGAGTATGACGAGGAGCCAACAAAAATATACAAATGAAGGCGACTTGGTATAAGTGAAAAAACAAAGGATAATTTGTCCCTTTAAAAAAGAAAAACCCCCTCTTTTTGCCCTAAAGAGGGGGGAAAGTGTTCTTTGTTCCTATTAATAAAAGCTTAAACCTTGTTAGAAAAGTTTATTTAAAGAAATAGGCAATTCCAAGTCCGCCTCTCGTCATATTTAACCCTGAATTGTGTTTATAAAAACCAGCATTGGACATGTGCTGGACCCGAAAATCCGCCTGAATCGCTACCTTTGGACTGACAAATAAGTTAAAACCTACTCCGCCTTGAGAAAGAAAATTAAAATCATTAGGAAAACCTTCCATTGAGAGATTGGTGTGATACACGCCAATACCGATCTCAAAAAAGGGTTTAAAGCAATCACTCCAGAGGAAATTATAGCGCAGAAGGCCGGAAAGCCCTATGCCATACCGATCCTGATCTAAAACGTAATCATATGTCGCCTCGCCCAAAATCTCGAAATTTCCGTTTAAAATCGAAGGCCCCATGGGATTTGTAAACACATACCCATACCGAAGGTTAAGGGGGACCATATCAATGTCACTGTTGCTGCTGAAAGAGTCGGAATACCCGGAACCAATTCCAAACTCCTTGGTTCCTTTTTTAAGAAGGGAAGCATCGTCCTCTGCCCAGGAAAAATTCGGAATAAAAACCAAACAAACAACAAATAAAATACCGACCCATCTCATTGTCATCCCTTTCATATTTTCCTCCTTTTTTCTTTCAGGTCTATCTTCCGTTGCAACGAATTAAATTATTGGTTTAAACTTTTTGTTTAGGTTTTTAATATTTAATATATTAAAATTTATAAGGCAAGTATTTTTTTAAGACATCTTGAAATTTTTCATCATTTTCAATTTTAAATTCTATCTTCAAAACTAAAATATCACATTCTGGTAAGGAAAGCGACTTCAGCTTCACCGCGTCCTTTTCGGTGGTAACAAAAATAGAGTTTTTATCTATCGTTGTTAACTCCTTTGGATGATAGAAATGATGGTCAGGAAAAAACAGGGTTTCTTTTACCTTGGCTCCCATTTGAGAAAGAAAAGAGACAAAATATTCAGGACGAGCCACTCCTGCTAGGGCCTTCACTGCTTTCCCGTGGAGGAAGTCCAAGGAAAGTTTTTCTTGGGAGGTAAGGTTTTCAAGTCCCACGGGAATATAATCAGCAAAAAAAACAGGGACATTAAGGTTAAACGTATGGATTATTGACTTTATTTTTTCGTAATTCTTGTCCGCATGAGTAACCAAAACAAGATGCGCTCTTCGTATACTTTCTGGGGGTTCACGTAAATTTCCACGGGGAAGGAGGTACCCGTTTCCTAAAGGACTGCGACCATCGAGAAGAAGGATATCTAAATCCCTTTTTAGTTTGATGTGCTGAAAACCGTCATCCAAGAGAGCAACATCAATTGAAAAATTATTTTGCGCGTATTCTCCTGCCAATCCCCGGTCTTTGCCGGTTAAGACTACTATTCCCGGCAATTTCTGGGCTATTAAAAAGGGCTCATCTCCCGCTTCACCAGGCACCAACCTCACCTTCTTACCATCAGAGACAACATTGACGGCGCCTGGAGCGGCCCCTCTGTATCCCCGGCTTAAGACTCCCACCCGTTTCCCCATACTTTGTAAGAGGCGTGCTAAATAAATTGTCATGGGAGTTTTTCCCGTTCCGCCAACCGTTAGGTTTCCAATACTAATGACGGGGATAGAAAGCTTCCGGGCGTGAAGAAACCCCTTGTGATAAGCTTGATTCCGAAAAATGACTGCCTGTTTGTATAAGGAGGAAATTAAGGTCAAGGGTGAAAGCAAAATTTGCTTGCCCTTTTTCTTTTCAGGAGAAAAGAAATATTTTACAAAAGCATTCTGAAATTTGTCTACTGCTCTCAAAAAGCACCTTGTGAAAATCCAAAAAAATTCTTAGGTAATTTGATAAAACGGTAAAAAGTCGAAAATCGCGGGTTTTTTCATTCTGAGTCCTTCGATAAACTCAGGACAGGCCCTGTAGAAGCATGACGTGATATCAATTACCTATGTCACCCTTCGACAGGGTGACATCTCCGACTTTTTACGTACCTGTCAATTTTTTGTTACTATGTGCAGGAAAAGGTCGCCACTATGGTTTCCCATATCGCTTTCTTTACCTTTCCCTTTGAGTCTCAAATAGGTCCCGGGATTGAGCCCCGGAGGAATTTTTACCAAAAACTTTTCCAGCTTCCCCCTTCTTTTTACCGCAATCTGTTTTTCGGTCCCGGTTGCAGCTTCTTCCGGCGTGATAGCTAACCAATAATAAAGGTTTTTTTCTTCGTTATTCTTTGGGAGCGAGAAAATCTTTTTTAACAAAAATGCAGCCGCCTTTTCACCGATTTTCCCTATCAAACTCCTTTGTTGCGTTGACTTTTTTACCGGCGTAACGATATCTTTATTAAATATATTATCATAGAAGGTGCGGGTAAATCCCCCCGGCCCGAAAAAAAATAGACCACCAAAGACAACCCCTTTTCCTCCAAAAAAGACTTGGTTGAAAAACCGGTTGTCAAATCGAAAGCCATACCTGTTAAACTCTTGGCTTAAGTCCTGGAAAACCTCGCGGGCAAAAGGGTTAGAAAATACATCCCGCAAAATGTCTTCCTGAGTATAGCCAAAACCTCCTCCTGCTGCCCCCTGGTCAAACCCATAATCTCGTATCCGGTCATAACGCCTCTTTTTTCCCGGGTCAATCAGCACACCATATGCTTCGCTGATCTCTTTGAATTTTTCCTCAGCATGGGGGTCACCAGGATTTCGGTCAGGATGGCACTTCAGGGCAAGCCTTCGATATGCTTTTTTTATCTCCTCATCCGAAGCAGTGCGAGAGATATCTAAAATCTGGTAGTAATCTTTTGTAAAAAAATCTTTTCGAGCCATAGGAATGTATGGTTGAGTTTCCGTTTTTAACGTTTTAAATTATTAATATCTAATATCATATTATCACCCGCAAAATAAATTAATTTTTGGGAAAAAAAGAATTCATTTACCATTTATCAAAATTCGGTTATAATTTTCGCAAAAATTCTTAACTCTTTTTGGGGGAGAAGAATATGAAAAAACTTGGAATCCACCTGTTAATTCTCTTCATTATTTTCGGATGTGCATCCACGGTTGAACAACTTCGAACCAAAAACCGGGAAAATTTGCTCCGCCTCTCCCTTGGAATGACTAAATTTGATGTTCTCCAAATCATGGGAACAGGAACCATAGAGTCGGTTAACAATCCTTATCGAGTAGAAACCCCAAAAGGCAAAGATGGCTCGTTATACGAAGTATTATTTTATAATACTGACAAAAAAAAGAAGGGCGATAGGATTGCTGACCGTGATCTGACACCGCTAGTATTTAAAAATAACTCCTTGATCGGCTGGGGATGGGCATTTTTAATTGAAGTCGTGCCGAATTACCAACACCAAATCGAAGTCAAATAATACGACTCTATCCTGACCTTCTCTCTGGGGGGTAGGTTTGACCATTTAACCCTTTGACCTTTCGACCCTGCGACTTTTTTTTTATAAAAACAGGAGAAGAGAACATATGAAAAAAATCACCAGCCTAAAAATAACCAACGCAATTCTTCTTATCCTCTTTCTTTGCCAGGCTACCACCGGCTTAGCTCATCCATTGTTTGGAGACGAATTATTTGAAATCCTCCACCCGATAGTGGGCGTCCTCCTGATTATTATCGGTATCGTGCATATCGTACTGAATTGGGGATGGGTAAAGGCTAATTTATTAACCCATTAATTTCAGGGAGTCTCAAAATCAAAGCGGGGATCAGAAAAAAGTAATTGGCCTGAAATAAGGTTTTACGAAAACTGGTGATACTCACACCGTGCAGCGAGGTGGAGCAAACCGTGAAATAATGGCTTCGGCAACCTTGATGCCGTCTACAGCTGATGACATGATGCCGCCGGCATATCCCCCGCCTTCTCCCGCTGGATACAGTCCGCTGATGCTCGTCTGAAAATCCTTACCCCGCACCAGCCGCACCGGACAAGAACTCCGCGTTTCCACGCCGGTCAACACCGCATCAGGCAAATCAAAACCTTTTAACCGACGGGCGAAAGCCGGGATAGCGTGTTTGATGGTGTCGCAAACATAAGGCGGCAGACAGTTCCGCAGGTCTGCAAGCACCACTGCAGGCCGGTATGTCGCCGCCACTTGCCCTAATTGTGTGGAAGACCGTCCCCTAAAAAAATCAGATAAAAGCTGTGCTGGCGCGGCGTAAGTTTCTCCAGCCACGCGGAAAGCCAAAGCTTCCCATTCCCTTTGAAATCTGAACCCGGAAAGCGGATGATCATCAGGAAAATCTGCCGGCTCCACGTTGACCAGCAAAGCGGCATTGGCGTTCAATCCCTTTCGCGCCTGAAGGCTCATGCCATTGGTGACAATGCAACCAGCCTCAGAGGCCGCGGCAATCACCTCACCTCCGGGACACATGCAGAAAGTATACGCCGAACGGCCGTCCGGGTCGTGATAAACCAGTTTGTAGTCTCCCGGACCGAGCCGGGGGTGTCCCGCAAACGCGCCGTACTGGGCTTGGTCAATAAGAAGCTGGGGGTGCTCGATTCGCATTCCCACCGAAAACGGCTTGGGGATCATCGTTAAACCGTGTTTGAGCAGCATATTGAAGGTATCGCGGCTGCTGTGGCCGATAGCAAAAACAGCGGCCTCACATTCAAAAACACCCATCTCGTTTATTTCCAGCCCGCACAACCGACGATCCCGCAGCCGCAAGCCGCTCACCAGGTTTAAAAAACGCACCTCACCGCCCAGGCGGATGATCAATTCCCTGATCGTTCGCACTACCACCCGCAACTGGTCAGTGCCGATATGAGGCTTATTTGACACCAAAATTGCCGGCGGCGCGCCAGCCATAGCCAGTTCCTCCAAAACCTTGCGGCAGCGCAGGTCATTGATTAGCGTAGACAGCTTGCCATCGGAGAACGTCCCCGCCCCCCCCTCACCGAATTGGGCATTGGACTCGGGATTGAGGACACCGTAGTGCCAGAAGTGCTCTACATCGCGGCACCGCTCTTCAACTGCCTTGCCCCGTTCCAGAATCACGGGCTGATAGCCGGCCTGAGCTAAAATCAGCCCAGCAAACAAGCCGGCTGGTCCGCTGCCCACCACCACCGGACGATGTTCCAACATCTCCGAACCAGGTTTTGCCGGGTGGTAGGACTCATCAGGCGTTGGTATCACTCGATGGCCAAAGACTGTGCCGACAAGCTGTGCCTCGTGACGCAGGGAAACGTCCACAGTATAGATCAATCTGATAGTTGTCTTTTTACGGGCATCGATTGCCTGGCGCCGTATCTCCCATGAGAGCAGCTCGCGGGCAGACACCTGCAGAGCATCACTGATGGCGCGGAGCAAATCGTCCTGACTGTGGTCCAGGGGAAGTTTGATTTCAAAGACACGCAGCATGGTCACGTCTGCGCGCTGTGCAGCCCGGCCACATAGCCCGAGGACCAGGCCCACTGAAGGTTGAAGCCACCGCTGTCACCAATCACGTCAAGCACTTCACCGGCAGCGAACAATCCTTTGACTAGGTGTGACTCCAAGGTCTGGGCGGAAAAATCCCTGGTGCAAACGCCGCCCGCCATGACCTGAGCTTCTTTCCAGGAGAGCGAGCCGGTTACCTCAAAAGTCCAGTGCTTTAATACCGTGGCGATGCGGATGCGCTCTTCCTGCGAAACCTGGCTGACTAATTTACGCGGTTCCGCAATCTTGGCCTCATGCAGGATGATAGGCATGAGCCGTTTATGGATCAAGCCGATGAGTGCGACATCAAGCGCCGTCTCGGGCCAAAAAGAAAAGCGCTGATCGAGGTTACTCATAAGTTGTTCCGCGCTCCAAAAGGGGAAAAGATCGAGTACGAGAAATACGGGTTGGTCTTCCAGCCGCCCGCGATTGGCAATCCGGCTAAGCTGTAGGATAGGAGGTCCGGACAGACCGTATTCGGTAAAAAGAATCTCACCTTCTTCTTTAACTGCGGGCTTGCCTGAAATATCAAGAAGCGCTCCGGCAATGACTTTGACGCCTTTGAGTTTCGAACCAAAATGCGGGTTTACTTTAAGGGGAACCAGAGCCGGGAAAATAGGCACAACCGTGTGCCCCATTTTTTTAAGAACCTCAATTCCGCTCTCGTTACCACCCAGGTGCGGCGCTGCTTTGCCGCCCGTGGTCACCACAACGCGGTCTGCCTGTTCCTCACCCTCCGGCCAGCGCAGGATAAAGGAGTAACCCTGCCGGGAGATGTTCTCAATGTTAGCCTGCACCCGTATGGCAACCCCCAGACGCTCGGTTTCAAAACGCAACACATCAAGTACGGTTGAAGCCTGACCAGTCAAGGGAAAGACACGGCCCTCATCTTCCACCTGAGTGCATACCCCCAGGGCATTGAAAAATTCCAAGGTCTTTGTTGCCGGGAATTGGTTCAGGACCATTCTGACAAAATACAGATCTGCGCCGCGAAAGTTATCAATCGAACAATTAACATTGGTCAAATTGCAGCGGCCATTGCCCGTGGCCAGGATTTTTTTCCCCACCCGGTCCTGCCGCTCCAGCACGGTAACGCGAGCGCCCTGTCGCGCGGCAGTGATAGCCGCCATCATTCCCGCTGCCCCGCCTCCGACGATGGCGATATGTACTTTTTTTAATTTTTTTTTCGCACGCATATCCGGCACCGCATCTTTAAGACTCTTGCACTATCAACCCACCTTCAAGTTTTTCCTCATACGCCCTGAGAGGGTGTGACTTTAGGGTTTTTGAGGTATCATATCCTTTTTCTGTTTCCATTCCCCCGCTTGTGTTTTGAAATAATCCGAATCAGAAGCTTTTTGAAAATACCGCTTCGCGTTCGCCATGCCTACTTCTTCGACCGATGTTTGGCTTTCTTGGGCAATGAGTGCGTAAAGCAGGTTGCGATCATTATTTTCTGCCGTAATGAGTTTGCTGATCTTTTCATCCTGTGCAAATTCTTTTTTGACTGCTTCAGCAAAGCCAGAAGGAGTTTCGCCGATTTTTCCGCTTTGTTTGAGTTCACTGATTTGAGGAAAACGGTCTTTCATACGAATTTTTATGTCATCTTTAGTGTTTTGCGCCGCGCCGAATGCGACCAACGAAAACATCGTCACCACACAATACAACACAATAGTTTTGATGTTAAGCGTCTTCATTTTATTTCTCCTTGTTTTATTGTTCAGAGGTTTAATTTTTAGAATTAGATTTTGTGGCGGTGGAACCACTCTGTCCCTGATCTTCAAAATCAAAAAAATCATTCAATTGCTTTTCCACTTTAACATTGACATTCATCGTAATATAGATCGGTTCCACCTGATGTTTAACCGTGATATTCCAGCACCCGGTCAGCGTAAAAACAAGTCCTCCTGCTAAGAAAGGCATAATAAATTTCATACTCATTCTCCTTTTTAACTAAAAGTGAAACAATTGAAGCCGTTACAATCTCCTTTTTTCACGGCCCAAGTCCAAAAATTATTTCTTCCCCATTTAATGTTTTCCCATTAACTGAGGAATCACCATCCGGTTTAACAGTTCGTCCAGACTGCTGATCGTGATATCCAGCCCCCCGATAGGAACTATATTTTCTTTCTGCCCGCGGGGGCCATATCCTTGTGCCTGCACACGCGTTTGCAGAACATTGTTCTCATCATTTTTGAAGACTACTTTTAGCTGGGAATATTCTATGTCCTGAAGTGCACGCAGCATCATGAGGCTGACAATTTCCTGGGCGTTTTTTGTTTTTGGATCAATATCTTTTGCGATGCCCACTATCTTCATGGCGGTTTCTTTTGAAAATTGCAGCCCCCCTTTGGGCGGTCGCGCTTCAAGATAACCGTCGCCAAAGGCAAGGCGCGGGTGTTTTCCCCACTTAATCGTTATCGGAACATGACCGTAAATCCTGCCCTCCCCCTTTACGCCGTGGTAGTCCATAAAATCAAGGAGATCCTGAAGATTTAAAGCCTCAACATTCAGGTCACATGAAAGGTGCGACTGGGAAAAATCCAGCGGGATATTGTTGCTGAATAGTCTTCCGCCGGCCCAGTTCAGGTCAAGGGATTTTATATATAATATTTCTTTTTTTGCAAAATTAAAAATAGTTTGTCCCTTTTCAATTTTAAAGCTACCGATATGAGCATTCTTAAAGGTAAAAACTTGTTCTCCGTTCGTGATCAGTGGGGCAACACTATTAAGCCCAAGCACTCCGTTAATGTCTTGAATTCCCGTATCGCTTCCTGATTTTTTCCATTCTCCATCTTTTATCTCAACACTGTAGCGCTGAAGTATTTTGCCCCCTTCTATTTTTAATCGCGCTTTTGCAGAAAATGTTCCTGTCAGATCATCATCTTTTATGGGTGAAATGAGACCCGCAAGCCATTTCTTATTTCGGGTGGTAAATTCCGGGATCGCCACGTTAATAGTTCCGTTTACACCCTGACGATCAAAATAAAGATTGCCAATGACATTGACTGTCGCCCAGGGCCCGAGAGCGCTCTTGACCGTCATGTCAAGTTTGTTTTTATCAACGTGAAATAAACTGATTATTTTTGAAAGGGAGACAGCGGCAAGGTCAACAGCTTCAATGTTCAATGACCCCTTTGTTTCATTTTTTGCCGCATCCATGACTGCGGTTGCCGCAAGATTATTTATGGCCAGTGTTAAAGGTTCTCTGGCGGCCGAGGTCTCAATAGAAAGGTGGTTTCCGGTTACAGATATTTGGCCGGTTAGTTGACCATTCTGGTACAATAGGTTTCCGTTGGCATTGAGGTGTCCTCTGCCTGATATTTGTTTTAAAGATGGATACACGGTGCTGATTAGTTTCAATAAGTTCAGATCGATCTTTGTTATCGTAAAGGCACCTTTGAATAATTTTGTCTTAAAATTCACGAATGCGCTGGTTTTTATTTTTGCGTTTTTCATTCGGGCTTGCAACTCAAAGACGCCGGTATTGTTTTCCGTGGCCCTGAAAGTCGCTTCTAAAGGAACCATCATCAATTGGCCTTCAACATTGAAAAGTAAAAAAGATTCTTTCAGAAAAAGGTTAGCAAAGGGTAAGATTAAAGTTTCATCGCTTTTCCCCCCGCCGGTAATGCTGGAGAGGGGGCCTAAATCCATGTTGCGATTTTTCACCCCCACTTCAAGGCGAGCACCGTAAAGGTTAATTGATTTCACCTTACCTTTGATTAAGGACCCTAAAGAGTAGCTCACCCTGATTTTTGTGATGTGAAACTTTTTTTCCAGGCCGATATTTAAATTTTCAAGCTCGGCGCTCCGGTAGGTAACGGATTTCACCTTGACACGAGCATCGGCAATTCCGCTTTTATTAAGTTCCGAAATTATTTTTTTTTGAACCAGACCGGGGAGGAGGGTAACCTGCAGGAAAAAGGCGACAGAAAAAATAAATAATAATGCCGAGGCAGTTAAAATTATAGTTTTGCGTGCAGATTTCATTTAATTCTAACCGAGGACCTAAAAAACACAACCCCTTAAAACACCTCTTAACGCTAAAAACCAATTCACAAAAAACAAGCGCAAAAGAAAATCACCCTTAAACCTGTTTAAAATCAAACAGGCAAAAACCCATCCGGGGCCAAGCTGGTCGCAAGCATCACCATGTTAATATACCCGTGCTCTTCCCACAGGTTGTTTTTTCTGTTTAAGGGCTCAAGCCAAAATGTCTCAATAGTTTTTGCCAGCGGCAAATAGCGCATCAGTTCATCAATTATAGAATTGCACTTGTGGTATTGTTTGAAAATCGATTTGTGTTCTTCAATTAACCCCGGCACCTTTTCAACGGCACGCAACCCAGTTGAAAATCCCAGCTCCCGGAATGCAAGACGGTAATCAGCCTTACGTTTCCAGGGAACATTGCGGGCGTAGGCTTCCAGACCTGCCAGAGAATCTTCTAATACCAGCTCAATAAGATCCGTTTTTTTAAAATTTTTATTTACCGCCAGGTACACCGCTCTGTAAGCATCGCACAAAAGACCGCCGATACCAAGCGGATCATCGGTGACCCAGCTTTTCCCTTCACAAATACCGGCCATTTCGGCAATCTCTGTTTTAAGATCCGGACCGAACGCCTTTTCCGGATCGTTAGCGGCAGTGGCCTGAAGCTGATGGTAGGTTATGAATCCGTCGAGAGGATCTTGCTGCCCCATCGATGGCACAAGTGGATACGAAAGATCTATGCTCATCTTCCAGTACATTCGTTTCTGTCTGCTAAAGGGTGGCACATGGGTAAACCTGGTGTGAACTGTTTTTGCAAGCTCTATCGCCCACCGGTTATAGGCTACATCTCCGGTGACCCGGCTCACGCAATTAAGTGCGTGCATCCATTTGGTTAGGTAATGGTAGTACTGTCCGTCCCGGTCCCATTCCCTTTCTTCGTCAAAGGGTTCGGAAGGTCCCCGTTCTTTCATTTTTTTCCCGATTCTCAACCCCCCTTGAGTAGGATGTTTTTTCCCTTCATCATCACCGAGGCCGCTGATCCAGCCGATTCGTGAATCGTCTTTCCGGTGGCGACCCAAGATAGTATGAACTTGATCCACCAGGCTCAAGGCAAGCTGCTTGTATGTCTCATCATTGGTTTGACGATAAAGCTCCAGGAAGTTACAAACCGCAAAAGCATCGGTCCAGAGATAGCGTCGGGGAGCCTCTTCCGCTGGGGACAGCCCGGTCAGGCGGGCAAAATCAGTCATGATTTCTATGATTATAGACTTGGAGGAATTTGGTTTCATTGTGGGCTGATTATTTATATAAAGTATCCATGAACACCTTGTAAATCATGTTTCGTTTATTTAAGTTTTCTGTTTTTTTACCAAGAACTTCGGCTTTATTTAATAACCTGCTCAGCTCGCCTTCAGTAAGCCGATCCCCAAAGTCACAACGCTCAGGGTTAAGATTAGTGACCCGCAATAAATCAAATAAACGGCTCGACTCGGCCCGGTGCTGGTGGGTGAGAGCATTGATAAAAAGAACCCGACGGAAAGGAACATGGCCGAGAGCGGAACACCGACTCTAACCATCCACTGAAAAAACTTCGGCAGGTCGGACGCATTTACAAGAATTTGGCACACCAGTGACAAGATAATAATAACCCCTGCATGAGCGTGGCCGGCTCGAAAAAGGTTCTGTCTCAGCGCGTTCAGCATTATACCCGGATCGCTTATCAAACAATAAGGTCAACAGAAAATAACCGCCCTACTGAATTATCGGCACTAAGAACAAGGTCGGTCCGGTCATAATTTTTGTTGCCCTACTCATACCAAACCTCCTTAGATTTTTACCGGGTTAATCAAATCCTTTATTTTTATATAAACCAACAAATACTGTAATAAAAAACTATTTAATTTTAGAAGGCAGTCTGATCGTCCTGCCGGCAACCATAAACGAACCTTTGCTGAGATGATGAATGGTGCGAGGATGTTTACCTGAAAGATTAATCCAGGCTTTGATCACTTCAAGAATAAAAAAATTGTATTTGGTCGCCATACTCGTGTCCACGACTTTGCATTCGAGATTGGCGTAGCACTCGGCGATAAGCGGTGCTTTGACATACGTGGCTTTTGCCGGCGTGAGAGAAAAGGTCTTAAACTTATCAATGCTTCGGCCGGAGGTATTGCCGCAGCTCACCACCTTTTTTGCCAGCTCCTCAGACGGAATATTGATCACGCATTCTTTGGTAGCCTTTAAGATGTTGAAGGTATAATTCCGATTGCTGATCACGCAGCCGACCATCGGCGGTTCAAATTCCATCATCGTATGCCATGACATCGTCATAATGTTTGCCTTTCCCTTTCGGCTGGTAGTAACCATCACGACCGGTCCCGGTTCAAGCAGGCTATAGACTCGTGATAAAGGAAAAGATTTTTTCATCATGTCCGCACCCCTTTTTCAACCGTTTAAGTCAAAAGGCAATTCACAAACCTAGGCATCGCCTTTATTGCGCGCCTATCAGGAATTTTTTCTTTTCGTAAACGCTGAGGAGCTGAGCTTTTTGTTGAGTTTTTCAAAACGATTCTGCCGGTCAAAAAACAGGTACCCTTGTCTCCTGAGTGGTTTTACTACCTGCTTTAATCAAAACGATTATACTAGTGGAGTGCGTATAACGCTTCTTTACATTTGGCCACTTTAGTCAAAATTCGTTTCACAGGTGCGCTCCATACAAAGACCCGGGGGTTTTGGTTGTGATTGTCCAGATAATCTTTGATAGCAGCGATCAATGCGGGCACGTTCTGAAAGGTCCCGCGCCGGATACGTTTGTCGGTAATCTCGCGGAACCATCGTTCGATCATATTCAACCAGGAGCTTGAAGACGGAATAAAATGCAAATGAAACCGAGGATGCCTTTGAAGCCAGGATTTGACACGTGGATGTTTGTGGGTGCCATAATTGTCCACGATCAGATGCAGATCCAATCCAGTGGAGGTTTCGGCATCTATTTTCTTGAGAAAACGGATAAACTCCTGATGTCGATACCGCGCCATACAGTCGCCGATTACCGTGCCGTCAAGCATGCTGAGAGCTGCGAACAAGGTGGTCGTCCCATTGCGTTTATAGTCGTGTATCATGGCGCCGCAGCGTCCTTTCTTTATCGGCAAGCCCGGCTGGGTTCGGTCGAGAGCCAGGATTTGACTCTTTTCGTCCGCACACAAAACCAAGGACTTATCCGGAGGATTCAGATACAGCCCGACGATGTCGTGGAGTTTTTCTATGAAATGCTTGTCGCGGCTGAGTTTGAAGGTCTTGACCAGATGGGGCTTGAGGTTGTGTTGTTTCCATATCCGTCGAATCGTCGCTTCGCTGAGACCTTGGGCACTGGCCATACTTCGGGTACTCCAATGAGTTGCATGGGGAGGTTTCGTGTGCAGGGTCGCTTCGACTACGGTCCTGATTCTTTCTGGCGAAATTCTCGGAATTCGACCAGGACGGGGAGCATCTTTTTTCAAACCCACCAAGCGAAGAGCCAAAAACCGCTGACGCCATAGTTGAACCGTAGGACGCGAAACTTTCATCCTCCGGGCAATCTCTTGACTCTCCATTCCGGCGGCCGCCATCAGAATAATCTGAGCACGCTGTACAAGTCGCATTGGAAGGATCCTTCCGCGTATCCAAATGGCCAGGATTGAGTGCTCTTCGGGAGACAATACAATTTGCTCAGCTTGTCTGGTCATAAAAATTTTAAATATACTAAATTTTCCCTATTATGTCAAGATATTTATGACGCACCAACATAGAAAAGCATAATAAAGTAAATATAGAGTGCTTAAATTAATTTATGACAAAAAAAATAATTCGGCAAATCTTTTCAAAATTTCTGAGAGGAAAACTGGCCAAATTGTTTAGTATTTTCAATGGATTTGGATTCCATGCGGATTACAAAAATCTCCGGCCCGAATCGGAATACTACCCACTGAAATTCGTAAGCGAAGGCCCAACATTGTGAGCGGCAATCTTCTTTTTCTGGAGAGGTTGAAGTTGATGAAAGCTGTTTTGGCGCCCGACGCATAAAGGGAAAACGTGGCCGGGAGCTTTTGGCAAAACAATTGTTTTTGGTATTTTTAAACGCCACGGGAAAGTCTTCCCCGAAATTATTCCTGATTGCCGAAGAACCAGGTTGCAAGCGGTTGTTCGAGGTCACCCAGGTCTAGAAAGGATCATTCATTCTGATGGCTGGCAAGGGTAAAATGGCCTCATTGACCGTGGTTACAAAAACACTTCAGCAGAGTCAACCTGCGGATAAATATAGGCAAATGGAGTCCTCACGGAGATCTTAATGCCACAAAAATTCGCCTTGCCTACTTATAATATCAATCTAAGCGCCAGAATAAATAAGCCCAAAACATTTTTCCGGTAAAAACCCCTCTGAGCGGGGCAAAGAGGCTTTTACCGGAAAAATGTGGGCCGAAATGTTGGTGCAAATAATGTGAGATTGTATGTCAAAGAGCGTGGAAGTTGGCAAAAAGAAGATAGCATACTGACGGATCGAGAAAATGACAACTACCAGAAAAAAAGACTTGACAAACTTTGGGGGGGGGTATTAGTCTCACAAGAATATTGCATACGGATAAGGCGGCTTCTGCTTAGGTCTCTTATTTAGAACGCAACCAAGAAATTTGATGTGATGGATAGAGACCTTTGAATTTTGCCATCTCACGACCCAGTCGTCATTCCGACAAAAGTCGGATCCGGTATTTTCAGATATTTTCTGGATTCCGGATCAAGCCCGGAATGAGCGAACAGCCCGTTTTCTAAGCTCATTTTAAAGATGGCTTGAATAATTTAGGTAATGGTTATGTAACGGTCGCATATTGTCAAGACTTTTTGAATCCTGATTTTTTTTCGATTCGATTCGAGAGATTTTGGAAAAAAGTTGTTGACTTTTTTTTTTGGAGTGGGTATTAATCAAAAAATAAATTTCGTAAAAAGCCCAAAAGCTCCTTACATTTGACGGGGAAGTTTGGTGGGGTTATTAAGCGGCTGGATTCCTGTATATTGCTTTTTCTCTCCCATTTATTTTCACCCGCCAGAAGAGGAGTAATTTATTTTTTACAAGTTTAAATTTATTAGGCTCTAAAATTTTGAAAAGACTAGTTGCTGTTTTTTTTTCAGTTAGGGGGATAACTAGTCAAAGGAACGCGGAAAGCTATTCAAAAGGAGGTGATATTTATGGGGGTTTGACGGAATTTACGACGGGACAATGTTTAGTCCCTGGATATGTAAATTTCGCAATGTAAATTTTTTAAACTCAAGAGTTACAATTGACGGTTTTTCATGGAACGAGGCACCGTTCAGCCTTATTAACCATAAAACCGCAAGGAGGAAGGAAGGGTGGTATAATGAAAAAATCTTTTTTAGTCCCAATTTGTGTCTTGTTTTTAATATTGTTTTCAGCTTCTTCGGCATGGTGTATTGTCTTTGATTTACCCTGCGAGAGGAAGCTCTATCTTACCGGACATATAGACCAGTATGCACGATATGGTTTACAAAACTCTAATACACTGCCTGGAGGAGGCAGGGTGGGAGGTGGTTACAGGGGGTTAACCGACGCTCTATATTCATTCCTTTTTGAAGTCCATTACATCCATAGTGACATGTTGGAGTTCAGAGTGGGAACGCGCCTGGAAGGCGACTGGGCCTATGCTATAAACCATAGTCAAAATAGTTGGAATGGGAAAAATGGGTTTGACCAGTCAGAAGGACAAATGAAAAGGCATACCCACAATTTACAGAGGGACTTCTTTAGAGAGTGTAACCTCAATTTCACCACGAATACTTTTAGCGCGCGCCTCGGCAAGCAGACGGTGGTATGGGGAGAGACGGACCTTTTCAGGCTCATGGATATGTTCAACCCCCTCGATTACCAGCGTATTTATGTGCTGCGCGACGCCGATTATGGATATGAGGAGACGAGGATCCCGCTTTGGGCGGTAAAGTTAGGCTACCAGCCTGATATAAGAGTAGACCCGTTTACCAATCTCATGTTGGAGTTTGCCTGGACGCCGGAAGTCAGGCAGACCCTGCTCAATGTCGGTCCGAGGACTGGCGGCCCATGGGCGGTCCCCATACCCCACGATATGCCTGATCTTACTGGTCTTGGTCTCGGCACATTGAAAGATCTCGATATAAACCCGGGTGATGACCACGGGATGCGCGGCATGTCAATGGAAAACTCCACCTACGGTATCAGGCTAAGGGGCAACTGGGGGAATACGTACTTCACGATTAATGGCTTTCACGCCTGGGATGAATTTCCCATCTTCCAGACGAGACCCGGGTTCGTAGGCAATCTTGGCGCTGGGGGTCTTGGCATCCTCTATGGAGTTGGTGGACCATTTGGAGGGACTGGCGGCAATGTTGACGACGGATTCGGCTATGGAATGGCATTGGACAAGAGGCTTTACCGTAAAGACGTGGTGGGGTTTACCCTGGCCAGGGAGATGGATTTCCTGCGGTCTTTTGTCCAGACCATAGGGCAGGTTGCCAACCCCACGGTGCGGGTCGAAAGTTACTACCAGTTCGACAAACATATAGCTACCCGCTGGGCCCAGGATGTAAAAGAAGGAGTTCTTAGGGTTAATGATGGCGATCCTGATGGCTTTAATCAAGTTTTGCATGGTATTGCCGACGGTGGAAAAGGATATAAAAAAAGGGATGTGCTCCGCTACATGGTCGGTTTTGACTGGCCTTTGAGATTACGGTATTTAAATCCGAGGAAAGAGTTCTTCACCTCCTTCCAGTTTACTCAGGAGCACATATTTGGCAGCGTGGGCGACCGATTCTATTTTGTGCCCTACACCATGAAAATACCGAGGGATAAGATGGATATCACATTCCTGGCGAACACCGAATATTTTCACGAAAAGGTAAAGCCGCAGTACGCAATGGCATATGATATAAACCATAACGCTTACATGCCAAAATTCAGCTGCCGGTTCTGGCTGGGTGATCACTGGAGACCTGAGATAGGGTATATGTATATCACCGGTCATACGGACCGAAGTCACGCCTGGTTCAAGAAATGTGATAATTTTTGGGCAAAACTTCAATACCAATGGTAAAACTTTAAAAGAGAGGTAACTAATGATGAAAAAGCATATTATTTTAATGGCGATGATGGTGGCGGTGGTTTCCTTGGTTTTTGCTAACTATGGCATTGCCGAGCCGCTTGAGGGGGCTGCCAAGCAGCGTCCTGCATATTACACATCTCCTTCTGCAGCCAAAGCTCTGAAGGTTCCCGATGCAGATAGAGCCAAGGCGGTAGCAGAGAGTTTTTTGGTTGTCAAAGAATTGAAAAGACCTGCCCCCGATTTCCAGGCGGATTTCCCCAAAAGACCCAAATTTAATGATAAATTTTTTCAAGACTGGAAGAAGATGTGCGGTTATGATGCCCCGAGCCTCATTTCCTTAAACGATCCTGCCCCGGAGATTAAATCGGGGACAGTGATAACGCCTATGAATTACACTAGTTTCCCAAATCTGTATAAGATACTGCCCGAATCCCAGTTATGGCGGTTGACATCCAAGGGCTATCCGCAGCTAAAAAAGATAGAAGTGGAATCGACCACCCCTATCTATTTCCATACCAAGATAGTGGAAGAATCCTATAAAAACGATGGTAAGATTTCGGTTGATCCCAAAACCCGTCAGCTGTTGGGTGGTTATAAGATAGGCTTGCCTTTTTTGCACCCGAAGACCGGATTGGAGTACGAGTGGAACGCTATTATGGCGAAGATCCATTTTCAAGACGAGTTCTCCTTCCAGACAATAAACTATTTCAATTTTGACGGAAAGGGCAATGCTGAGAGAACGATCCGTTGTAATCTGTACTGGGCCCGTTTTCTGGGAAGATCGCATTCAAAGTACGACGCGGATTACTATTATGAAGGAGCCGAACAGGAGAAGAAGGACGGAGTGTTGGAAAAGGGCTCCATGGTGGTCGTTTATCCTTCTGACATTAAAGGTTTTGCCTTTGTGCGCACCAGATACATGGACCCTGAACGTCCCGACTACTTTATAGCATACATACCGGGCATGAGGAGAGTGAGAGTATTATCGGGCACAGATGCGCAGGACCCGATATTTGGAACGGAGCTGCAATGGGATACCTGGGCGACGGACTGGCAGAAGGTATCCGGCACCATCTACCCCAATGATTATAATATCATGGGCGAGGGTGTGCTTCTCTATCCAAGCTATATGCCCGCTCCTTCTGTGAGGGTGGAAGGAAATGTGATGTACACAAGATGGCAGAAGAGACCGGTAACGGTTTTAGAATATGTCTCCAAAGATCCGAGATACTATTATGGCTATCGCGTAAAATATATGGATATGGAAACTAAGAGGGAAGCTCTTATGGAGTACTATGATACAAAAGGAAACTTATGGAGGACTTGGACAGGGTTCCGGTACCATTATCCTGATACTGCGGTTACCTGTTGGGAGGGTTGCGACATTCCGGATTACATTAACAGGCATCATACCATCCTGAAAATGGAGAGCCGGCCCAATGACCCCACGATGACTCCGGCTTATTTTGACCTGCGGTTTTTGTCAAGACAGGCCAGATAGCCAATTTTTGGGAGAGATCATTTTGTGAAGAGAGAGGTTTTTTTACCTCTCTCTTCGCTCCTCGCATTTTAATGCTGGAGTTTGGAGAGATAGGAATGGAAAATAAAATTTATGAACTCCTAAAAAGTCGTGAAGGGGGCTGAATTCGGCGGATTTGTAATAAGCTCCCTCCGGCCTTTGTAGGTGCAAGTCTTTGGCAAGGTGTGCGTGGCTCGATTGACAGGCGGCTCACAGTTCGCCATGAGGTGCAAGAGCTTGCGCTGTGAAGCCCGACAAAGGGAGAGGACGAAAATTTGATCCATACCCTACCTTTCTTTAATCCACTCCTAAGAGTGAAAGTTTTTTATAATTCCGGCTATCAAGTTGAGCAAAAGTCTCTTGTAATTTATAATGATATAAAAAAATAAAAGAGGTAATCTAAGAGATGGAAATTATAGTTAAAGCAGAAAGAAAAATATTATGGGCTAGCGATTTCTCTGAAATGTCTATTGAGGCTTTAAAAACTACCCAAGTACTTTCTTTTATACCTCAACAAGAATTGATAGCCCTTCATATTATTGAAAACCCTATGGATAACTTATATAAACCAGAAGATTCAGTCCCTATCAATAGGTTGACTCACGCAGAAGATATTGTTAAGGAAAAATTTAAAAAGATATTCGAGGAGTTTGGTATTGCTCCAAAGTTTTATAGGATAGAAGTGTTGACAATAGAAATAGGGAAACACGCAGGGGACAAGATTATAGAGGTAGCAGATAAAGAAAAAGTGTGGTTAATTATTATGGGAAGGGAAGCAAAGGGAATGAAAAGGTTATTAGGAAGCACCACTGAATATGTATTGGCTCATGCCAAATGTCCGATCCTTATTGTCCGCGGAAAAATAGATGAGGAAATTTTTGAGGGCCACCCACGTTTAAAGTAAGACGAGAAAACGATTTAAAATTTATGTGCCTGAAGGACTTGTTTATTTTTCGAATCTGACAATGTCGAGCTCAGGTTGAGAATTAGGTGGAGAAAGTTATTATTATTATAAAAAAAGCATGGGGAGGTATACGAGATGAAGACTGAAAGGATTATTTTTGGATTGATATTCATCACGGTTTTAGTATTTTTGGCTTCCTGCACAAGACCATCTGGCGAATTTGAGACAACCTTTAAATATGCTGATAATCCGGCTATTCCTGTTGCAATTTCGGCAACAACTATTGATAAGCAGACAGGGAAAGTTGTCGCCAAGGGCGAGTTTGTTAGGGTCACCCCTGAAGGCACAACAATTGTTAAGGAAACACACTATACCAACTATGCGTTTATAAGGGTTCCTATTTTTACTTGCGAAACTGAATTTGGGGCCAATGGCGTTAAAATTGCGGAAGAGAGACCAAAAGGGAAAAGAGGTGGTTATGATATGTATCCTTCGTGGCCAACCCGTCAGTAATTAGTTTTAAACTTGGGGGTGGTGGTAGTTAGAAAAGTTGACTATTGCTCATTATTCCATTTTACCAAAAAAAAGTAGAACGTGGGGTTCTGGCAAGTCAATTTGTAAACACTCCTTGAGAGTGAGACAATTTAAGAAGTTAAAGGAGGTTGTTAAATGGTAATAAAAAAGTGGATGTATATGGCAGTACTTGGGATTGTAACTTTAGTCTTTTTTATCTTTGGATACTATTATCTTGAACAAACTTTTATTGCGAGGGAAGAATTACTTAAAAAGAAGGTTAAATACCGAGGGTTATTTCATGGATTATTTTCGGTAACAATGCCGGATTCATTGATTACCGCTGATGAGTTGCAAAGAAAGGTCTTTTATGCAGTTGGTGAGAAGGGAACATTTTTAAAGACCGAAAATGCAGGAGACACTTGGAATGTTTCAACCATCTTACCTGATGAGAATCTTATAGCCGTTCGCTTCAAGACTGAAAATGAGGGATCGATTATAGGCACGAATGGCACCTTATTGAATACCACTGATGGTGGAAAGACCTGGAAGAAATATGATTTAAAGACCGACCGTACCCTTTGTAAGATGATTTTTATCAATAATGATAAGGGGTTCGTCATTGGAGAAGAGAGCCTGCTCTTCTGCACTGAAGATGGGGGAAAGACCTGGAAGAAAGGGCTTGAAGGGATAACGGAGGAGACCTACGGTGACCCCTGGATGCTTGAAATTTTTAATGATATAATGTTTGCAAATGAATCTGTAGGCTGGATAGTTGGTGAGGGAGGTATTATCATAAAGACCGAGGACGGTGGAAAAACCTGGAATGAGCAAAAATTGGGTTCAACTGCAGGACTGAATACTATTGCAGTCTTAGACCAAGACCGGGCCCTTGTTGCAGGTGAGCAGGGTGAACTTTACCGAACCTTCGATGGTGGTAAAACCTGGGAGAGGAAGGAAATAAAGGTATTTGAGCTTGGAGATGAACCCGTAAAAAAAGCGATATACAAAGTTGCATTGCTTCCCTTTGGTGAAGGTGGGCCTCCCTTAAGTGATGTGAGGGCATGGCATGTTTATATCCTCGGAGATAATGTTGGATTTAACTCCTATGATTTCGGCGATTCGTGGCGAACCATATCGAAAGATTCAGTATTAGCTAACTACTGGCTTTATGATGTGCTCCATGCGGGAGGTTCTTTGGCCTATCTGATACCAAAGGACAAATATAGTGGAACCATAGAAGAGCTTAGAGGAAGATGTCCACTTGCGTTTATGGTTGGCATAGAAGGAAAGGTTTTTAGAACAAAGGATAAGGGGCTACTTTGGGAGTCCATGAGCAGGTTCTTATAAAATTATAGAAAAGAAGGGGTAAGGACTATGGAAGAAAAAATAGAAGGTAAGGAAGAAAAATTAAAATGGAATTGGAAGTTAGTAAAGTATAGAAAATTTATCCTATTAATCTTATTTGGATTAACAGTTATGTTTGGCTTAGGATTGACCATGTTGAATTTTCAGGTCAGATTACAAGACCTGCTTCCTCCTACGCATCCCTTTGTAAAAGTAACTTCCAGGTATACGGAAAAATTTGGAGGTATTGACAATTTTGTTATCACCTTAGATGCAATAAAGGGGGAGATATTTAAGGCTGACATATTGAAGACCATATTTGATTTAACAGATGAGGTGGTGTTTTATCCTGAAGTGGCGCGTTCCACGGTAACCTCAATCGGACTGAATAAGGCAAAATCAATCGAGGCAAAAGGTAAGGGGGAGGTGGAGATAAATGCCCTTATGTTTCCACAACCACCTTCTGAGGAAAAGGGCATCGCCGAACTTAAAAGTAGGATTCTGGGTCTTAATGCAATCCTTTATAAAGGGATATTTGTCAGTGACGCTGGAACTTCTGCCCTTATAGCCGGCACCCTGAAAGAAGGGGCGGATTACAGGAAATTTTTTGACTTTGTAAGAGGATTGAAAATTAAGTATGAAAAAAAATATCCAAATCTTCAGGTAAAGTTTATAGGACACCCACTGCTCATGGGGTGGATATATTATTACATCCCCCAGATGGGTATAATATTTTTAATAACATTCGCGCTTTTCATGGTCATTCTCCTGGTGTCATACCGCAGTGTCGCCGGGGTGGTAACACCTATTTTGTGTGGTGTACTCAGCGCTGTATGGGGAATGGGATTCATAGGCATTATGGGCTATAACATGGACCCTTTACTTATCGTGATACCATTTTTGATCGGGGTAAGGTCATTTTCTCATGGTATTCAGATTACAGCCCGCTATATTGATGAGTATAACCACTTTTTGGACGCCGAAAAAGCTGCGGCAGTAACAATCGATACTATGCTTATCCCAAATGCTTCAGCTATAGGGGCAGAGATTGGGGGGTTTGTTGCCCTTGTCTTTGCCGGTATTATCAGTATACAAGTAATGGCATTAACTATGTCATTCTGGATGATCGGCGTATTTTTATTCTCTGGTATATTTGTCCCGCTAATTTGTATGTATCTACCTAAGCATATAAAGATTAAAGGACTTGACCTGGAGATTGAGAAGAAAAAAGAAGATATAGTAGATAGGATAATTTATAAGACAACAACCATCGCCACTGGCCTTCATAAAAGATGGGCAGTCCTTGGCATACTTGCAGTGGTTTTTGCAATAGGTAGTGTTTTTGCCGCCAAGCTCAAGGTCGGAGACTTATCACCTGGTTCTCCCATCCTATGGCCGAATTCAGAATACAATCAGGCAGCTAAAACCGTTACCAGTTTATACAGCCGCAGCGGATCGGACACCTATTCCATTTACCTCCGCGGAGCGAACCCAGGGGATGCAAAAACACCCGCCGCCCTTAAATGGATAGACGGTTATGATATATTTATGAGGGAGAACATGCCGGAAAAATTCGGTGGAACTATCTCCTTTGCCGGTCTGGTAAAGAAACTGAACCGGGAATTTCATGGAGGGGATCCAAAATGGTATTTTATACCTCCGGATCGGATAACTTCAGATCAGATGGTCTTTTTCCTTATTGGAAAGGCAAACCCTGGAGATTATGCAACCTTTATTGATATACCATTCCAGGAAGCTCAGATAACGAGTTTCTTCCGTGACCATTTTCCGGATACGATAAATCAAGGGGTTGATTTTACTAAAGAATACATAAAAAGATTTCCACCGCCCAAGGGGGTAGAAATAGACCTTGCAAGCGGCAGTGTAGGTTTAAATAAGGCGATAAACGACGAACTTGCGCGCTCTCACTGGCCTATAACCGTAGCGGTTTTACTTTTCATATTTGTCGTATGTGTGTGTACTTTCAGAAGTGTGATTTGCGCGGTGCTACTTGTCCTTCCCATACTTATCGCGCGGGCCGTTATGTTTACTGCCCTGTATTATATGAATATTGGAATTTCAGTGGCGAGTCTTACGGTTACAGCTGTGGGGCTTGGTATTGGCGTGGATTTTGGGATTTATATAGTTGCGCGGGTAAAGGAAAAGTATGCGGAAGACCCGGATCTGGATAAGGCAGTATTCTACGGAATGGCAACCGCAGGCAAGGCGGTCTTCTTCACAGCGGCAGTGGTAATAGTTCCGGTTGCATTATGGTATTTCTTATCCAGCGTTAAATTCTGGGGCGAAATGGGCTTTTTCCTCTCAGGCATTCTGCTTTGCAGCCTGGTTATAATAATGTTTTTTATACCAGCAATTTTGGTTACACTTAGACCAAAATTTATAACTACCCAGTAGTAATTAATGGTAAAAAAAAGGAAGCGGCCTTTCACGGCCGCTTCTTTTTTAAAGACATTCTCCAATCTTTTCCAATCTCCTTTATATCTTTCACTCCATTCCCATTATCTACCCATTTCCCGACAGGCCTCCCCCTTCTCCATTGGGATAGCTTCACACCTGCCTCCCGTAGCATCCCTATTAACTGCTCCGCCTTAATAAAACGCTTCCAACTGATCCCTGACCCCCCCCATTTCGATCCAGTTTATGCTTTAAATACTAACATAAAAACTGGACCGGTTTTCGAGGGGCTGGTCATTTGTGATGCTTCGCATGAAATTTGGTGATAAGTTGGTTAATAGCAATCAAGGCACATATTCCCACGAAGATATAAACACTCATTAGCACGCTGTGTTCCATGGTTACGCCTCCTTTCTTTAATAGGGATACTATTGGTTTAGTGAACCACTAAAAAATATTTTTCTGAATATATAATTCGCCATTAATCTTCGCCAGTCAATACGGGATAGTTACGTGTTTTCTACTTGGTAAAACCTAGCAAAAATAGGGAGGAAGCTGAAACTATCAGGAATTTCTAATGAATTTTTGATACGGGAGGTAACACCCAGAACAGTGAAAATGGGTATTTTATTTCTCACGGTGCGTCAAGGCACACGTTCTGCCTGCTATTTTTCGGACAGAGTGAGGAGAAAAGAGCACAGGTTGTTCGCTTTGTGGGCGACCCCCAGCTTCTTCCGGATGTTGTTCCGGTGGAATTCTACGGAACGTACGGAGAGCATGAGGATTTCCGCGATCTCCTTGCTGGACTTGCCGTCCTTGATCAGTTTGGTGATCTGGATCTCCCGGGGCGTAAACTTGGCAAAACGAGCGGAAAGTTTCTGCAGAAAGGGGTTAATGATCTGCTGAAGATTGGTTTCGATGATGTCCATGTAATTCAATTGCGCGGGAGTCGAACAGCGCTTCCGGAGTTCACCCAGGTAAGGCAGAACTAATTTTTCGACATTGGCGACGATTTTTTTCTCCATTTCCCTGATATCTGCCTCCCGGCGCTGGAGAATAACCTGCAGAGCCATGTTGGTCTCCGCAAGCTGCAGGGACTCAGCGGCCAATTCCTCCTCCCTCTTTCTAAGAGCATCTTCGATACGCCTGCTTTCGGTGACGTCATGGCATATCACTTGAAATTGCTTTTTACCGTCCCATAACACGGCTCTGCGGAAAACCTGGAGGCGCCGGACGACGCCGTCTTTCCTGACGATACTTATTTCATATTCGTTCGG
This sequence comes from Thermodesulfobacteriota bacterium, assembly GCA_026625185.1. Taxonomy (GTDB): domain Bacteria; phylum Desulfobacterota; class WTBG01; order JAGOGO01; family JAGOGO01. The sequence continues at coordinate 107,170 of CP113000.1, forward strand.
GACATATTCGCCCCGCAGTCTTTTATCGAATCTTATCTTAAAGTCAGCATAACTTTCGGGAGTATAGCGCTTTTTAACGGGGATTGCTATCAGTTCATCAAGGCTGTCGTAGCCATAGATATCCAGGAAAGCCCGATTGGCATAAAGCGTCTCGCCATCGATCGTAACGATGCGTACCCCCAATGGTGATTCATCAAGGGAACGATGGAAGTTCTCTTCAGCCCGTTGCAGCGCCTCCTCCGTGCGCTTGCGCAAGCTGACGTCACGAAATGAGATGACCCTGCCCTGCAGCTCAGCCCCTTGCAGGAGAGGACGCGAAAAGCGTTCAAATAACCTTCCGTCTTTGAAATACAGGGTATCGAAAGCATCTCCTTTCAATTTGGCCTGTTCCCGGACCGTTTGTAGGAAATCTTTCGGATCGCTCAGTTGATCAAGGACGTATCGAAGCATGACATTGTAATCCTTGCCGGCTATTAACTCTTGGGGGATCATCCACATTTCCGAAAAACGTTCATTGCTAAAAAGCACCTTGTTGTCCAGGTTGACAGCGAGGATGCCGTCCGCTGTAGAGTCCAGAATCGCTTGCAGCGATAACTCGCTTCCCTTGAGCGCCGCTTCTGTTTCCTGCCGGGCGGTGTCGCTCTTTTTTCGCTCCTCGATTTCCGCCAGTAACCGGGAGATTGTTTCCTCGAGTTTTGCGGTCCGCTCGGTTAATAGATTTTCAACCTCGTTTTTGGCCACCAGCAGCGCCTCCTCTGCCTGCTTGAGTGCCGTTATATCGGTGATAATGACCCGAACCAAAGGGAGATCGTTGGCGCTTCGCACCAAGGCGGCTTCGAAGTGTACCCATAAGAGAGCGCCGTCCTTGCGCAGCAGTCTGAGTTCGCCGTTTTGTGGCCCTCCCGTTTCTAAAAGCCCTCGCCAAAAACGGTAGTAGCGTTCCCGATCATTCCGGCATATAAAATCGGTGACCGGCCGGTTGAGCAACTGGTCTCTTTCCACGCCCATTACCTTCGCGGCGGCAAGATTGGTCTCCAGGATTATCCCCTCTTCACTGAGGGTGAGGTACCCTACCGGGGCCAGGTCATAGAGATCAAAGTACTTTCTCCGGGACGCTTCGAGTTCTTCCTGCGCCTGCCGCAGCTCCTTATTTTGCATCTCCAGCTCGTTCTGGTAGACCTGCAACTCGTGAATTGCCTGCCGCACATTCTCCTCAGCGGACAGCGCGTCCATGTTTCCCGGCATCCGGGCAGCCTTCCGCCGGACTATCTCCTCTGCCTGCTTGCCAAAATCGACGAAATCATCTCGTCTGGTCTTTTTTGCGGTCATCACGGCACCTTTCCGCCTCATGGACTCTCCGTCTTAGAGGCTGCTGTTCTTTTGTCGGTGTCCGGTTGTTTTTGTGTGGATCTTTTATCGGGCCCCCGTGTTACAAATAACAATGACTGAAGGAAAGAAAAGAGGACGCGCTCGTTGGTAGATGTCAATGTCAATATTATAAAAATAATGCCAACTATCCGCAAGGATGTCAAATGAAATGTGTCCGATAGATGTTGGTTAACCTTTGAAACCATCACCCATTCTGTCTTCGACTGGTGGGTGATTTAAAGAAAGTTGGGTTTGATGACCGTCTTTACACAAGCTGTAAACTGAACTTCGTCCTACGGCAAAAAATTACTATAAAACATTGTTTCTCGTGATTTCACCGGCAAATTTTGAGGAATTGCTTATTTTCTAATTATTTCAATAAAATACTAAATTCCAGGAAAATGGGGGAAATCAGGGGAGTAATCAATAAGATCAACGTGTTGTTTGGATTTGACAAAATGAATCTGAGTTTTTTGGTAAAACCATGAATAGCAGAAGGGCGAAACCAGCCGTTGATTATAGACCAATCCAAAATTAGTGCAGATTATCCTTACCGATCCAAGTCAGTTCCAGTATTTTTCTCATGCTCGCAGGGAGAGCGTTAAAAAGTATGCGGTGGTGGTGTGCCGAGTATATGGAAATGGCGCTTGGGTGTCAAAGAAAAAATTACCACAATATCAATACCCTCCCCATCTCCTTTATATCTTTTATATCTTTCTTACCGTTCCTTACCAATGTTTCTTTTTTATCTCCCCTTTCATTATCTTACCGGGTGAGTTTTTAGGCAGTTCATTCCAGAATTCAACAGATTTGGGTTTCTTATTTGAAGCAAGTTATTTTTGGCAAAATCAATAATCTCCTGTTCATTAGCCCGCCTCCCTGTCCTAAGTGCCACTATAGCCTTAACAGACTCACCACATTGTGAGTCAGTAACTCCAATTACAGCCGCTTCATGAAAGGCAGGATGTCTGCATAACACATCCTCAACCTCTTTGCTGGAGATATTTTTTCACCACTTATGACCATATCTTTCTTGCGATCAACAATATAGTATAGCTGTCCTCATCTACCCTTCCCACATTTCCGGTATATAGCCAACCATTTTTAAAGGTCTCTTTTGTCTCTTCAAGTTGTTTCCAGTAACCTAAGGTCAGGTTCCCTCTGGAATAATCTCTCCGATAAGCACACGCGAGGTTCTCGACTTATCTATTACCGGGACACCTATAAATTTTGGTCTAAGTATAACCAGAACTGCTGGGATGAAAACCAATACTACAATAAGGCTGACAAACAGAATGCAGGAGAGGAACAAGCCCATTTCACCCCAGAATCTAACGCCGGATAAGAAATACCATAATGCAACAGGGATTATTACAGTTGCCGCTGTGAAGAAGACAGCCTTGCCTGCTGTTGCCATTCCGTAGAATACTGCCTTATCCAGATCCGGCTCTAGCGCATACCCTTCCATTATACGTGAAATTATGTAAATGCCGAAATTTACAGCAATACCAAGACACACAGCTGTAACAGTAAGACTTGCTACTGTAATTCCAATATTCATAAAATATAGGATAGAAAACGTAACATTACGTGCAATAATTATGGGAATAATAAGTAAAACAGCACAAAGCGCACTTCTAAACGTACACACACATACGATAAATATGAAGAATATAACCGCTATGGTTATAGCCCCTTGAGAGGCCATCAGTTCGTCATTTATTGCCTTTGTTAAACCTACACTACCGCTTGCAAGCTCTATTTTTACACCCTTGGGCGGTGGAAATCTTTCTATGTAATCCTTAGTATAATAAACCCCTTGATTTATCGTTTCCGGTAAATGGTCACGGAAGAAACTCGTTACCTGAGCTTCCTGGAATGGTATATCAACAAAGCTTGCATAATCTCCAGGGTTTGCCTTTCCAATAAGGAAAAAGACCAGCTGATCTGAGGTTACCCGGTCCGGAGGTATAAAATACCATTTTGGATCCCCTCCATGAAATTCCCGGTTCAGTTTCTTTACCAGACCGGCAAAGGAGATAGTTCCACCGAATTTTTCCGGCATATTCTCCCTCATAAATACATCATAACCGTCTATCCATCTAAGCGCCCCTGGTGTTTTTACATCCCCTGGGTTTTCTCCGCTAAGAAATATATTATATATATCCGATCCGCTGCGGCTGTATAAGCTGGTAACGGTTTTAGCTGCCTGATTGTATTCTGAATTCGGCCAAAGGATTGGAGAACCAGGTGACAAGTCTCCAATCTTGAGATGGGCGGAAAAAACACTACTTATTAAAAAAATCAATCCAAGTATGCCAATGACTGCCCATCTTCCACGAACATCACAGGAGACAGCTGTTGTCAAATGAATTGTCTTGTCTATTACATCCTCTCTTTTTTTCTCAAGATCCAACTCAACTCCTCTAATCTTTACAGTTTTAGGCAGATATATACAAATAAGCGGGATAAGTATACCAGACATTAAAAATACACCAACCATCCAGAATGACATAGTTAATGCCATTACCTGTATACTTACAATACGGGCAAAGACAAGTGCAACAAATCCTCCGATCTCTGCCCCCACAGCCGAAGCATTTGGGATAATCATAGTATCGATTGTTTCAGCCGCAGCCTTAAGTGGATCAAGAAAGCGCTGATACTCATCGATATAGCGTGCTGTAATCTGGATACCATGAGCAAATGACCTTGCACCAATCAAAAATGGTATCACGATAAGTAAAGGGTCCACGTTATAGCCCATAATACCTATGAATCCCAATCCCCATATACTACTGAGTACACCACATAAAATAGGCGCTGTCACCCCGGCGACACTGCGATATGAGATCAGGAGAATTGCCAAGAAAAGCGCAAGTGTTAGTATAAATATTTTACCCATCTGGGGCATATAATAATATATCCATCCCATGAGCAGTGGTTGTCCTATAAACCTTACCTGGAGATTTGGATATTCTTTCTGATACTTACTTTTCAATCCTCTTACAAAATTAAAAAATTTTCTGTAATTGGCCTCTTCCTTCAGGGTGCCGGCCACAAGGGCAGAGGTTCCAGCGTCACTGACAAATATACCTTTATAAAGGATTGCATCGCCACCCAGTATCTTGCTTTTAAGTTTGGCGATACCATTTGCATCAGAAGGTGGTTCTGGGAACATAAGGGCATTTATCTCCACCTCCCCCTTACCTTTTGCCGCGATTGATTTTGCCTTATTCAGTCCAATGGAAGTTACAACGGAACGCTGTACTTCAGGATAAAACACAACCTCATCTGTTAAATCAAATATGGCCTTCAACAACTTAGCCTCAAATATATCCCCCTTTATTGCATCTAAGGTGATAACAAAATTGTCAATACCTCCAAATTTTTCCATATATTTGGCATTTATCTTTACAAAGTGATGTGAAGGGGGAAGCAGGTCTAATAATCTGACCTCAAAATTTAACATTGTCACTCCATAGGCAAAGAATAGTGTTAAAGCGAATAAGATTATTAATATTCGTTTTCTGTATTTTACTAACTTCCAATTCCATCTTATTTTTTCTTCCATATCTTCTATTCTTTCTTCCATAATCCACCCCCTTTCTTTATATTTTTATAAAAATGGATCTTCCGGTTTTGTTGTGCATAAAATCATCCACATTTATGCTTTTTAATAAATGAAGTTATGCCTTTTAGGATCAAGCATTCCTGATCCTTGATATCTTTGTGTTACAGGATGGAACAGGCCTTTTTTTGCTGGCGCTCAAGCCTTGCACTGTATTCTTGGGTTCGTCCAGATGTGGTTTTAGCGTGGATCGGGCACGGAATTACTGAGATTTTATATGTCTCGGCAAGTGTTTTCGCTTCCATCTATCTTCTGTAACCGAGATCAGAAAACGTGTCAATTCTCAAAGAACAATTGTTGTGCCTTTTCAAATTTTTAAAAGGGCTGTAATCCGACGATACCCATACCGGCCATACTTATTGGCTAGCCGAATAATCTCCGCTCTCAAACACCTCTTAACTATGGAATCATTTCTCTGGGTTGACCAGGGCTGATCGATCACCCGACAGACTCGCCGCTCGTATACGCCCATTCTCTCCCTGTCTTGTTCCACGTAGCGCCGGGGCCTGTCGGAACTTATAATAGTTTCCCTCAAGCGCCTCTTTCAGAATTTGCTTGTCCACGATGAACTCGGCCATCGCTTTCTTGAGACGGCCTTTCTCCCGCTCCAGATCCTTGATTCTCTTCACTTGGATGGTTTTCATACCGCCGTATTCCATACGCCAGCGTAAATAGGTCTGCTTCGTAATACCCATTTACCGACAGGCCTAACCCCCTCCTCCATTGGGATAGCTTCACATCTGCCTCCCGCGCAGGATCTCACTTCCCTCCTCCGCCTTAATAAAACGCTTCCAACTGATCCCTGACCCCCCCCATTACGATCCAGTTTATGCTTTAAATACTAACATAAAAACTGAACCGGTTTTCGAGGGGCTGGTCATCTGTGATGCTTCTCATGAAATTTGGTGATAAGTTGGTTAATAACAATCAAGGCACATATTCCCACGAAGATATAAACACTATATAGAACGCTGGTCATAACGCTGGTTTCCATGGTTACACCCCCTTTCTTTAATGGGGATACTATTGGTTTAGTGAACCAATATAAATTTTCTTTTCTAAATATATAATTCGCCATTAAGCTCCACCAGTCAATACTGGATGGTTACGTGTTCTTTACTTGGTAAAACCTAGCAAAAATAGGGGGGGTATTCTGAATTTCTAATGAATTTTTGATACGGGAGGTAACACCCAGAACAGTGAAAATGGGTATTTTATTTCTCACGGTGCGTCAAGGCACACGTTCTGCCTGCTATTTTTCGGACAGAGTGAGGAGAAAAGAGCACAGGTTGTTCGCTTTGTGGGCGACCCCCAGCTTCTTCCGGATGTTGTTCCGGTGGAATTCTACGGAACGTACGGAGAGCATGAGGATTTCCGCGATCTCCTTGCTGGACTTGCCGTCCTTGATCAGTTTGGTGATCTGGATCTCCCGGGGCGTAAACTTGGCAAAACGAGCGGAAAGTTTCTGCAGAAAGGGGTTAATGATCTGCTGAAGATTGGTTTCGATGATGTCCATGTAATTCAATTGCGCGGGAGTCGAACAGCGCTTCCGGAGTTCACCCAGGTAAGGCAGAACTAATTTTTCGACATTGGCGACGATTTTTTTCTCCATTTCCCTGATATCTGCCTCCCGGCGCTGGAGAATAACCTGCAGAGCCATGTTGGTCTCCGCAAGCTGCAGGGACTCAGCGGCCAATTCCTCCTCCCTCTTTCTAAGAGCATCTTCGATACGCCTGCTTTCGGTGACGTCATGGCATATCACTTGAAATTGCTTTTTACCGTCCCATAACACGGCTCTGCGGAAAACCTGGAGGCGCCGGACGACGCCGTCTTTCCTGACGATACTTATTTCATATTCGTTCGGGACATATTCGCCCCGCAGTCTTTTATCGAATCTTATCTTAAAGTCAGCATAACTTTCGGGAGTATAGCGCTTTTTAACGGGGATTGCTATCAGTTCATCAAGGCTGTCGTAGCCATAGATATCCAGGAAAGCCCGATTGGCATAAAGCGTCTCGCCATCGATCGTAACGATGCGTACCCCCAATGGTGATTCATCAAGGGAACGATGGAAGTTCTCTTCAGCCCGTTGCAGCGCCTCCTCCGTGCGCTTGCGCAAGCTGACGTCACGAAATGAGATGACCCTGCCCTGCAGCTCAGCCCCTTGCAGGAGAGGACGCGAAAAGCGTTCAAATAACCTTCCGTCTTTGAAATACAGGGTATCGAAAGCATCTCCTTTCAATTTGGCCTGTTCCCGGACCGTTTGTAGGAAATCTTTCGGATCGCTCAGTTGATCAAGGACGTATCGAAGCATGACATTGTAATCCTTGCCGGCTATTAACTCTTGGGGGATCATCCACATTTCCGAAAAACGTTCATTGCTAAAAAGCACCTTGTTGTCCAGGTTGACAGCGAGGATGCCGTCCGCTGTAGAGTCCAGAATCGCTTGCAGCGATAACTTAATTTCTGAGTTTATATCTGCTTCGGAAACCTTTCTGGGTTGTTCTTCTTTTATAGTAATCTCGGTCAAGAAAGGCTGAGAGTTCTTCTTCTATGGCAATCTGCAACATCATCCTGGCGCCGGTGCGGGTGAGTTCCATAATTGATGAAATATGATTCATCTCTCTCATATGTTTTTCAATTACTTCTTTGGTCTTTTTTGATACACTCTTTCTCATGGAAATAATTCTCCTTTCTTCCGTTTGGGAATTGGTTTATTCCATTGAGAATTATACCCTTTTTTGAATTTACAGAAACTATTTTACGCTATCTAATACTATGCCACGAGTAGAAATTACCAGGATGACAAAGTGGTCACTCTATTTTTTAAGATTTTATCTGATCCTTTTATTGCTATTGCTTTTGGAAAGATTTCTTAGAATTATTCATTGAATAATGATAGTTACCATATTGAATTTAATTAATTATTATAATTTTAATCTTAGAGGAAGGAAGAAATATGTTTGAAGGTCTGTTTCAGCCCATCCATATCCTGCTTATTTTGCTTAACGCCCTAATTATCTTTGGGCCGGGCAAATTACCAGAATTGGGAGGTTCTTTAGGCAAAGCTATAAAGGACTCCAAAAAGGCTATAGCTTAACCGGAAAAGAAATCAGAAGATGTGGCAGAGGCAAAAAAATTCGAAGACAAGAAAAAATGATGCACTGTGGTGATGACCTGGATCGATCGCCGTTTTCTTATCAAAGTTCTGTTGCTTCTCGGCTTGATTGCCTCAGGACTCTTTGTTTTTATTCATCATGATCTCTATGCCGACTTCCTTCATAAGGAAAAGGCGATTGCATTTATAAAATCCTTTCATCCTTATGATGAGCTTGTTTTTATTTCCCTTCAAATTCTGCAGGTTATAGTAGCCCCGATCCCCGGAGAGCTCACGGGAATCATCGGCGGTTACCTCTATGGCTCTTTTTTTGGCACAATCTATTCAACCATTGGCCTCACTCTTGGATCATGGTTGGCGTTTGCTCTGGCCAGGATGTTTGGCTTGCCCCTGGTGGAAAAAACTGTAAAACCTGAAATTATCCAGAAGTATGACTACGTCATGAAGCACCAAGGGATACTTGTTTCTTTTTTCCTCTTTCTCGTTCCTGGGTTCCCCAAGGACTACATCTGCTACCTTATGGGGTTAAGTCATATGAGGATATGGACATTTTTGACCGTTTCAACAATTGGGCGATTATTTGGAACTACCTTGCTTTCCGTAAGCGGAAGTAATGCGCGAAACAATCAATACGGGACTCTACTGCTAATAATTGTTTTAAGCGGGGTACTCATATTAATAGGCTATTTATATCGGAAAAACCTAGTGGAATTGTTGAAAAAAATAAAGACACGGAGATAAGATTGTATACATTACGTCTTAACACACAAAATTTGGCAGAGATAGTGTCGAATAGGCCAAGAGTATCTCCAGATCACGATATAAAAGAAGTCCGCAGTCAGATGTTACTTTTGCACCATGAAATTCAAGCGTTATTTTCCTCCATCAAAACACACTTCCAGGACTTCACCCACCCCGGTGAAGATGCAGATAATGGCTTCGAGCCGGTGAGGAACGCAGCGGAAACATGGAAAAAAGAGCAACCCGTTTTTTCTCCTTAATCTGAACAGCCTCTCCTCTCATGGACTTCCTTATTTTTAGCCGTGCAGATTTGGCGAAATTCGCCCCGCACTGCTATGAAGCAGTGGATTTCTATGGCAAAACGAAATTCCACTAAAGGCAGGTCTGGTGATCAATCACCAAAAAGATCACCTAAATTGGAAAGCCAGGATTTCTTCTTTTTGTGCCCGTAGTGGTCATACTCGTGCCTTTCATGTTTACCGTGGTGTCCGTGTTCGTGGTGGTTATCGGCATATTCGTAAGAGTGTTCATGTCGTTCAAATCCCCGTGGTGAAAAAGGCTTTGGTTCGCTTTCAGGGACTGGACTGGAGCCCTTTGTTACTGCATAATCAATGATTTTTTCCAGCTCCCCCCGGTCAAGCCACATTCCTTTGCATCCCGGACAAATATCAATATGGACACCATATTTGTCAATCTCTCGTAAGTTTTCATCACATACCGGACATTTCATGATTTTCTCCTTGTCTTGGTTGAAAGTTACAACGTGACTCTGCCATTTATAACAATCCTTACCCTCCCGAGTCAACGTACTGTTTATACTGCATAAGGAGTATAATTAATTACAACTCCTTAATTGTCAGTTCGGTAATTTCCAAAGAAATCGTTGATATCTTTTTAAATCTGAACTCTAAAACCTGCGGTCCGTTTGTATAGTGATAGACTACTTCTTCCAGGGATGAGTTTAAAACTTTCTCATTATACCCACGTGCGGCCATCTCTTTTTTATAAAACGCAGTTGCTTCTTCATAATTAACCTTTCCTTGGTATCGGATTGTCTTTTTTTGATTATCCATCACATAGGATATCCGTATAAAACCAGGATACCGAGGAATCGGTTTTATGTCCTCTCCGTCCACATCTTTGGTTGGTATCTCTGTGCCGGGGATTATCTCCTGGACTTTTGCAGCGAATCCGGGGACAACACCTTTTGCGGTTTCCTTTACTTCCGGCAAAATTTCATTAATTTTATTGACACCCTGGTTAACAATTTTTTCCCCTCCTTCAATCCACTGAGGAAAATTCTCCCGGACAAAACCAACCCCGGACTTAAATACCCATATGCAAACCATGCTCAAAACGACAACGCCGGCGATGCCCCACAATAAAAAGACAATTTTTTTCATGGTTCCTTTACTTTTCTCAACTTTGTTTTAAAAAATTTCATCCTTCCAGAGACCCGATTGCCATAGCCTCGAGTCGTGCGATTCTCTCTTCAATGGGAGGATGGGTGCTGAAGAGTTTCACCAGTCCTCCTCCGGAAAGAGGATTAACGATAAACATATGGGATGTTGCCGGATTGGCAGCCATGGGAATCCGATGAGCTGCCGAGTCCAGCTTTTGAAGCGCTTTCGCAAGGTATAGAGGATTACCGGCAAGAAGAGCACCACCTTTGTCAGCGCCGTATTCCCTGGAACGCGATATTGCCATCTGTACCACCATTGCCGCTATCGGACCAACAATCATCATTACTAAAGCAGCAATCGGACTACCACCCCTTTCTTCATCATTCCTTCCTCCACCGAATATTGCCGCCCACTGGGCCATCTGTGCCAGGTAGCTAATAGCTCCGGCAATCGTTGCCGCGATTGTTCCAATAAGAATATCCCGGTGTTTTATGTGCGAAAGTTCATGAGCAATAACGCCCTCAAGTTCCTCCCGGGAAAGTATCCTCATGATTCCTGTTGTCACCGCGACAGCACCTTTATTTGGATTTCTTCCGGTAGCAAAAGCATTGGGCTGATCCTGATCAATGATATAAACTTTCGGCATGGGAAGATTTGCCTTCTGACAAAGCCCTGCTACCAGTTGGTAAAGTGCAGGCGCTTCCGCTTCAGTAACCTCACTGGCGCCGTACATCCGGAGCACGATTTTGTCGCTTAACCAGTAGGCGATAAAATTCATAGCAAAGGCTATAAGAAGAGCAATAGTCATACCGGACTTTCCTCCCAGAAACCCTCCGATAAATACCAACATCAGAGTTAGAGTCACCATCAAAACTGCTGTCTTAAAGTTGTTCATTGTTTAACCTCCTGAAAATTAATTGATTTTATACCATCCTCCCTTAATAAGGGAAATAGATAAAAAAAACCACCAAAAAAAGCCGGGGGTATACCTGGTTCTTTATTGGAGGAGGAAAGAAAAATTATTATAGCAAATAGACAATTCTGGTGGTTGCTAAGTTCTTAAAAGAATTCTTCAAAAAACGAATAATTGTTCCCGGAACAGACAGATCATCTTTTCATCATGCGCTCTGCTCCAGGCACAATCCCAAAAGCCACATGAACGAAAGGCGGTCAACTATCTGATATTCTATAGCTACATCCAGAAAGTTGTACAAGGATTGAAGAAAAAGAACCTTAAACATCAACACAAAATCATGGGCTTTGCTCCTTCATTCCTTTTTTCTCCCTGGATCGAAGCGTTTCAAGTACGGGGCGAAATTTGTTCCATTCAATTACCTTGTTCAATTTAACCAGCTAATCACCATTTTTCTTAAGTTTTTCAAAACGATTCTGCCAATCAAAAAGACCGAGTTGCATCATGGGGTTTCTTGTCTATTGTGGTTTGACTACATGCTGCAATCAAAACCATTATACCAGGTGCCAATAATATTTTGGATCAGTTTTTACCAATTTTTAGAGGAACCCCTCAAATTTAAGAATAAGGAAACAAATCCAAAAATATTAGGAGTTTTTATTTTTTACCTTTGCTACCGCTGGTTTTTTAAAATGATGGATTTTAGAGCTCAAAATAAATAAAATACCTTATAGACAACTTTATGATTCTATAAAAAAATTAAAAAAAGGAATAATCAAAGACTATTACTTTATTAAAAAAAAAAATCACTGTTGTTCAAAAGGAGGTATTCCAATTATGACAACAAGACCTTGGAAATTTATCTCAATAGCTATTGTAGTGTCGGTTCTTTGGTCCTTAGCTGGTTTTGAGCAGATGAACGCACATGGAGATGATGGTTTTGGCAGACCGATTATCGCCGGCATTGGAGTTTCACGAATTAACTTCGTTGGGACCTTTTACCCCCTCGAAGAAAAAAAGAATTTATGGGGTATGCATACCGTCACGGTTAAAGTCAAGGATAAAGAATTGTTATTCTCTATCAAAAAGGCAGAAGATTTGACGGGTAAATTGGATCAGTTTAAGATTCTTGAACTTATTTGGCCTTCGGTTTTAATCTTTCGAGGGACTGATAAGGTAATTGATCCCTTGCTCAAGCCGGATATTTTCGGTAAACAATTCTCCCTTGATGGCGTCCTTTATGTTTCGAATAATGTATACCAAGTTTTCTCAGTCACAGAGATTATCAAAAAGAAAGAACAAAAGGGAAAGAAAGAATAGAGGCTCTATCAACCCGTTACGGCACTCATTTTAAGCTAATAAAAGTATAATTCGCATTCTTGTTTCTCCTCATCCCTTGATTAATTGAGGTTACAAGCCAAATTGGTCAAGTTTCTTTCCAATAGCCGGATAAAAAATCTCTTGGATAATCTTGGTTTGATAGTAAAAAGCCGGCATAGGAAGCACGATCATTCCCCCTTTTTCGTCCAGTTGGGCCAGGGGACGTAAATAACCAAGTTTGAAATGTTTCTCTCGAAAGAGGATAATTATTTTTTTCCCTTTTAGGTAACGGCTCAAGCGCAAATCACCAAGTGGGTTTGAAAGAACGGGACGGCTCAGGAAGTATTTTTACGCTAACGAGAGCTAATTTCATGCCTTCAGGCGGCAAGACCAGCTTGAAATAGGAACAGCAAGGTATTGATTGTCATAAACATGGTCTGCCAGTGTCCTCAATCTCTCAACTTTTCAATGGATTTCATTTTGGAGGTACGTCTTCAAAAAATTTTGGAAAAATTGAATTAAAAACTTAGAGATAAGGTTACACGGCTTTTTCCCTCCTTTCAGAATACGTGAAAAGAGGGGGAATTTAAATACGTTTCGGCATTTTTTTTATCTTCAGGCGGGGGAACGTGTTCTTGACACCAGGCGAACTTTCCGCCATACTTTTTATAAAATACCCTCAGAAAACTCACAAAAGGGGGTAAGGATGAAACCAAAAAATCTAGGCGAGCTAAAACAATCTGGTTTTCACGACCTCTCAATCCGGCAGGAGATCCGCAAAAATTTAGTTTCTAAATTAAAAACCGGTGAAACCATTTTTCCCGATATTATTGGGTATTACCAAACGGTGATCCCTAAAATTATCAATGCCGTCTTAGCGGGCCATGATATCATCTTTCTGGGGGAGCGGGGACAGGCAAAAAGCCGGTTGATGAGAAGTTTTGTCAACCTGCTCGATGAAGAGATCCCTTTTATCGAAGGGTGCGAGATCAACGACCATCCGTATCACCCGGTCTGCCGACGATGCAAAGCGTTGCTCAAAAAAAAAGGGGATGCGCTTCCGATTGCCTGGAAAAATCGCTCCGGGCGGTACACGGAAAAACTGGCCACCCCCGATGTAACCATTGCTGACCTTATTGGCGAAATTGACCCGATAAAAGTCGCTGAGGGCCGTTACCTGGCGGATGAACTCACGATCCATTTCGGCCTTATCCCCCGGAGTCACCGGGGCATCTTTGCCATCAATGAACTTCCGGACTTAGCCGAAAAAATCCAGGTAGGTCTTTTCAATCTCATGCAGGAACGCGACATCCAGATTCGCGGCTTTAATCTCCGCCTCCCGCTGGAAGTCTTTCTCCTTGCCAGTGCGAATCCGGAAGACTATACCAACCGGGGAAGGATTATCACCCCGTTAAAAGATAGGTTTGGCAGTGAAGTGAGAACCCACTATCCGGCAAACTGGACGGATGAGATTACGATTATTAACCAGGAGCAAAAATTGGTTTCCCTCGATGGCTACCAGATAATAACTCCGCGATTTATGAAGGAGATCATCGCCTCGATAAGCTATGAAGCCCGCAGTCATCCGGAGATTGATCAACGGTCAGGGGTCAGTGTCCGCATGAGCATCGCCAACTATGAAACCATCGTCAGCAATGCTTTCCGGCGTTCTCTCCGTCTGCAGGAGCGCGAAGTGGTGCCAAGAATAAGCGACCTCTCCGCTGCCTTTGCTTCCAGCTTAGGAAAAATCGAATGGTTCGGATTAGAGGAAAAAAGAGAAGATCAAACCTTCCGCGCCATCGTCCGCGAGGCTATCCGGAAGGTGTTTGCGTCTTACTTTTCTGATTCCGCGATCGAGGAGACCCTGGCGGATTTTGATCACCATAAAAAGATACGCGTCTCCGAAGATATGCCCGCAAAAAAATACGGGGAACAAGTAAAGACAATACCGAGTCTCCACACCAGCGTGGAACGGATACTCGAAAAACACTCGCCGGCATTGATCGCCTCGGCCCTCGAATTTATCCTCGAAGGTCTCCACCTAAGAGGAAGACTGAACAAAGAGGAGGTCGGAAACGAAGGGGTCTATCGTAGTTAACATGCGAACCTTCCAATACACTCTCGCTTCCGAAAACAACCCGGTTACCCTACCCTCCCCTGAGGAGCTTCTGCTCTCGTTATCCGAACCATTACTGGAAACCGGAGATATTAAAAAAGCTCTCCAAAAAATTATTAACCTCGGGGAGGGGAAAAAACTGAGAGGCCTCGAAGACCTCTTAGCGGAGACACGGAATATCAAAGCTTCTTTCCTTAAATCGTATAACCCAAAATCAGCGCTGGAAGCGCTCCAAAAGGAACTGCAGAGACAAAAGGGATGGGGCGGCTTGCCGGAGCCGGACCGAAAAGGCGGAGCCCGCCTCCTGGATGTCTCCGAAGAAAGGGAAAAAGCTCAAAAAAAACCACCCACGCCCTTAGAGCAGTTATTATCAGCCCTCCAGGACATAACGCACACCGTGCCGTTTACTGGTTTGACACCGGTTTCTCCTGAAGCAGTCCACGATTTTATCGAACGCATGAACTTAATCCTACAGGTGGAAAGGGACTTGCAGCGGGCGGTGTGGGGGTATGACCTGACGGCGATGAAGACTCAGCATATTTCCGATTTACTGGGAGAAGAAGCCGGCGCGACCTGGGAGTGTCTGAAAAACATCAAGAGCGAACTGGAAAGATCCGGTCTGTTGGAAGAGTGGGGAAATACCTACCGGTTAACCCAAAAGGGCTTTCATATTATCAGCAGTAAAATTCTCAAGGAAATTTTTGATCTCCTGAAAAGAGACTTATTCGGTGAGCACGCAACCACATTTTACGGCGAAGGGAGTATTGACATCACCACCAGCCGACCCTACGTGTTTGGCCTGCCTCTTCATATCAACCTCTCTAAAACTTTAATGAATGCAGCCATCCGCCAGGGAAAAACTCCACGTTTGTCCCTTAAACCCGAAGACTTCGAAGTCTATGACCCGGAGTATGCTACCTTCTCAGCCACGGTGCTCATCCTGGATATGAGTCAATCAATGAAAGATCGGAACAATTTTCTCAACGCCAAAAAAGTGGCTTTAGCTTTTAATGACTTGATTCGGAGAAGGTTTCCTCCTGACTATCTGGGCATTATCGGTTTTTCAACCCTGGCCCGCAAACTTCTTCCCACCGAACTTCCGTATCTCCGCTGGGACGCGGAACAGTCCTATACCAACATCCAGGATGCCTTAAGGCTCAGCCGGAGACTTTTGAAACGGGAGGGTTCTCATAACAAACAGATCATCCTTATCACCGACGGAGAGCCCACTGCCCATTACGAGGGAGATAAGCTTTATTTCCGGTTCCCTCCCCATCCGGGAACCATCAAATATACGTTGGAAGAGGTAAAACAGTGCACCCGCGAAGGCATTGTTATCAATACCTTTATGATAGTCAAAAGCAACCCGCTTACCAATTTTGTTGAAGAAATGACTAAAATCAATCCCGGTCAATCCTATTACGCTGACTTTGACACTCTGGGAGAAAACATAATCCTAAATTATCTGGTGAGAAAAAGGAAAAAGATTTCTTAAACGTTTATGGAAAAATTCTTCACCGTAACCTTCCTGGGTACCGGAACCGGCGTGCCCCTCAAAAACCGGCAGGCTCCGGGTCTGGTCGTGCAAGCCGGAGACACGCGCCTTTTGCTCGACAGCGGCAGTGGAACCGCATATCAGCTTGCTCGAGCGGGCTTTCATTATTATCAGTTTGATCATCTTTTGTATTCGCACTTTGCCCATCCCGATCATATCAACGACTTGGCGGAACTGATTTTTGCCAATAGCTATTTTGACCCTGTGCGAAAAACAACCATCTCCGTTTATGGACCGAAGGGGATAAAGAATTTTCTCAAGAACCTTTTTGTTCTTTATCCGGTCCTGGGCAACCCACCCTATCCGATCACGGTTCACGAGCTTGAGCAGGATACAAACAGCGTTAACGATGTAATAATGGAAACCAAACCGCTCAACCATCAGCAGAGCCCATGCCTGGGATACCGTATCCACTATCAGGGGAAGAGCATTATTTATTCAGGGGATACTGATTACTGTGATGCACTGGTCACGTTAGCGCATAAAGGTGATTTGTTGATTGTTGAGTGCTCTTTTCCGGATGGCTATAAAATGGACGGCCACATTACCCCGACCGAAGTCGGGCAAATCGCAACCCAGGCTCAGGTAAAAAAAGTGGTCCTAACTCATCTGTATCCTCCGTGCGAACAGGTTGATGTGGTTTCTCAGGTTAAAGAACACTTTGGCGGCGAGGTGATCCGGGCGGAAGATTTGATGCAGATAAGCATTTGAAATTCTACTCTGTTCAAAAAGCTGGGCAGAGGAAAATCAATCGCAAGGAAAAATCTGTTTACGCTCTGAATAATCAAGAAATCAATTTATTCGCTTTTAAACGGCGCACCACTGCGGGAACCATTGCTGAGCCTAAACATCCGAAAATCACCGTCAGGGTTGAGTCCAAAATAGCCTTTTGCCAAATTATTCCCGTTTCCATTCCCATAAACCTTTCAATAAGAAAAAACGCTGCAAACCGGGTGAAGGATGCGATGCCCCCCACAATGATACACCCCACATAGCTTGAGGTGAGGCGGGGATAAAAAGCCGCTCCCAGGTCAACAACAAGACCCGGACAGATGAATTTTAAAATAAGCAAAGGCCCTTTGCCCAATCCCATCAAGGTGCTGAGCACGCCGGCGATAAGCCCAACCAGGGATGCAGCCCCCATTTTAGGCACACATCCACGCCCTAACAAAATGAAAAACATAACAAAAAACATAGCATGGCCGGGCACATTAAGTTTTAGACGGAGAAGTACCCGGGCAAGAATGATAAAGGTGGCACAGAATCCCAGGTAGAGAGCTTCGCGCAGAGTAAATTTCGCCTTAGTTAACTTGTTCACAATAAACTAATCCTTATTCTTCGGCTTTTTCTTCTCTGGTGATCTCCAAAGCGTTCCTTCTTTTTGCACAAAAAATACGATTTCCTTATGATGAAGGTTAGGACGAATCCAATTCTGGGTATCAATAAGCTCATAGTCAGGCAGGGCCTCACCCAAAAGATTTATCACCCGGCTGATGGCAGTCTGGCTGAGAATATCCCCCACGCTCTTCACACCTTTGACCTCGCGGATGCCCTTTAATTCAATAAAACGCCCATCATTGCCGGTACTTCTGAGGCCAACACCAGCCATCGCGCCGATAAACCCCTGCCCGGTTCCTCCTCCCAACCAGATATACACACCGAGCCGATCTGCTATCTCCCGTGCTTCCTCCATGGTCAACACTTCTTTCTGCGCCCGCATGCCAAACGTGCGCAGGTCTTCAGGCACAGCATCTTTTTCCGAAACACAGAGGCCGGGGTCAGCCCCTTCATGAAAGTTTTGCAGTAAAAAGCCCTGAGCACACTCAGCTATTTTGTGCAAATCCCCGTTAGTAGGGATTCCCTCGATGCAGGCGCTGCTATTATGCGAGGTATAGGGAATATCAGGGTGAACCAGAAGCTGATGCCTCGTCACACTGGTATTGCTCACCAGTCCTTTTTTCGTCAGTTCTTCGGCCAGCATACGGGAAAGTCGGCCCGTCCCGATGCTTTCCATATTATCGGTGTCATCAATGCAGATAAACACACTCATCTTAAAACCTCCTTACAAAACGGCTTATTGAACCAAATGATTATTTTCCACTCTCCGGGGAACCTGTCCACCAAATCCCCTCGCCTCTGCTGAAAGAGCAGATTCGTTTGCGGTTTTTATTGCCCGAATAATCAGGGGAATCATAATACACGAAAAGATATCTTGCCAGTTAAAAGGATTAAAGCACTGGCGAAGCGCAACACGCGCACCCCGGAGACGCTGTATGAGGGCTATTTCGTGAAACTCCCGGGCAAAATACGGAACAAACCGGAAGCTGGTAAGAATAGCAAAAGCGATCGAAAAAGGCAAAATTCTCCGCAGACCCCGCATCAACTGGGAACTCGGGGTGGTTCGCAGAAAGATCGCGCCGGGAAGAAAAAATAAAAGAATTTGAATTGAGATACGCATTCCAATAAAGAACCCGTCAACACCCTGACGAATCATATACAACCCCACCACAATGGCCATCTGAATCAGGAAAAAACGAATGTCCTGGAAAAAGTCAATTGGTTTTAAACGAGAAAGATAATAGGTAGCTCCATTGAGCAGCAACAATACACCAAGCGCCCACGGATCACGCGAGATAATTGCCCCTATACTCAGAAAAAACCAAAGCGTCAGCTTCCCTGCCGCCGGCAGGTGATGCATTGCTGAATCCGCTGAACGAAACTGATACGCGTGTCCAATGCCGCCGCTTTTACGATGCATAAAGTTTTCCTTTTTCCACGACCACGCGGCGGTCCGCCCAATTTTGAAGCGGCAACGAATCATGTGAAGCAATAAGAACGGTGGTTCCCCTGACACGCCGAAGTTCGGACAGGATATCCAGTATCCGCTTTCGCAGCAGAAAATCCAGGCCAGAGAAAGGCTCATCAAACAGCAAAACTTCCGGATGGATGGCAATTGCCGAGGCCAGCGCGACCCGGTGCTGCTCGCCGAAGCTGAGTGTCAAAGGAGACTGCTCCGCAAAAAGGGGAATGTCACAAAGAGCAAGTGCTTCAGCGACGCGTTCATTAATTTCTGGTTGAGAGAGTTTCATCCGCGTTAAGGAAAACGCTACTTCTGCAAAGACGGTATCCTCAAAAAGCTGGCGTTGGGGATTCTGGAACAAAAATCCGACCTTTCCCAGCAGGCGTTCCGGCCAGGGAGGGTTCATGCCGCCAATCCGAATGCTTCCCGCTTCAGGGGTTACAAACCCGACCAGACACCGGAGAAAAGTTGATTTACCCGCTCCATTCAGCCCAAAGAGGTGAATCAGCTCCGCCTGATAAACCTTGACCTGCGCGTCCTGAAAAATCAAAGGGTTCTTGGAAGCAGGTCCCGCGACACAGAGGCCCTCAACCACAATAGCGGTTTTTTTTTCTGAGCTCGAAGCGCTTTCCTCCTTTTGCCGGTCATACGAGCTTTGAGACGGCGATGGGATATTAACTTCTTGATGGTGTTGGCCGTTTTTCAGAAAAATAAAACGGTTGGCGATATTCTCATAGGGATTTAAATCATGGTCAGTAACAAGCAGGGCCTGCCCTTGCTGTTTGAGGCTTTTCAGAACCGCCATCAGGCGTTCTTTTCCGGGGGCATCCAGTTGGCAGGTTGGTTCATCCAGAAGTAATAAACCCGGCTTCATCGAGAGCACTGAGGCAATGGTTAAACGATGCTGCTCCCCTGCGGAAAGTTCCTCTACATTTCGTTTCTCGAACCCTGACAAGCCCACCGCTTCTAAAGACTCATGCACCCTGCCGGCTATCTGATCGGCGGGCAAACCAAGATTTTCCGGTCCAAACGCCACTTCATCTTCAACCGTGGTGCAAAGGATCTGAGATTCCGCGTTCTGAAAAACCATGCCGACAGCGACATTACTGCTGCTGTCGGCAATTCGGATAGTTCCTTCGGTCGTCCCGCCCCGCAAAAGCCCCTGGATGGCCAGAAGAAGCGTGGTCTTGCCGCACCCGGAGGGGCCGCTTAAGCATACGCATTCGCCGGCAGCAACGGAAAACGAGATTTTTTCAGAAAATACCGGCGCTTCTTTTTCCGGATAGGTATAAAAAAAATTGCTGACCTCCAGAATCGGCGTCATCCTTTTAAATCAACAACCTCTTTCTTTCTAAAAGGGAATTTCCATCCCTCCATAGACAAATCGTCCTGCTTGAGGAAAAGCATAACTTTCTTCATACTTCTCATCGCAGACATTATCAACTCCCGCGTATAAATGCAATCTCCGGTTAAATAATGCTTGATCCACTTTCATGTTAAGGATGGTGAAATTGCCTAATTTCTTCTTTTGCAGAGGGGTGTTTTTGGAATAAAAATATTGGTCAGCCACCCGCGTCAAATTCACGTTGGCGGACAATCCGAAGTCAAACAAATAATTTCCTTCAGCCGTGAACTTATGTATCGGCCGGTATTGCAACTCGTCTTTTTCGCTTCCCGTGGACCGGTCTCTGGTGTGAAGGAAGGTATAGCCCAGGCGCACCATTAGGTTTTTGAAAAACCGGTTTTCCCCCATAATTTCAATGCCCTCAAAAAGGTATTTATCATTGTTTTGGTACCGGTCGACACTCGACGAAATAGCAACCTTTTCAATGTAATTTTTAACATCAGTATAGAATCCCGTCAGACCGACTTTGGTTTGCCAGGGAAGGTTCTGCTCGATCCCGGCTTCATAATTATACGAGGTCTCGGTGCTCAAGCCAGGATTGCCGCTCTGCTCGTCGTAAAGCTGGCTGATAGAGGGGAACCGCGTCTTCCGGGCCGCCGAACCTTTTATTCTGGTGTCTTTGGTTAGGTCATAATAAAGGCCGGCAAGAAAATTCCAGTCGTGGTCGTTGCCGCCGCCGTCCTTTTCAAGCCAGTTGTGCCGGTATCCCAGCACCAGACCGGCGTGGTCGAACAACGTGACGTTGTACTCCAGAACTGCTGAAGAGACATCAAGGTCTTTGTCATCATCGAAATAGCGAAACGCATATTTTTTGGGTTTGGTTTTGGGAATCTCGACATCACGGATTTTCCCCTCGGAATCCCAGGATTCTCTCCGTCCGTTAAAGCCAAGGGTGAAAAATCCCCATGACTCCAAATCGTATTTTACCTGCATATTTGCACCGGTAATCCTGGAGTCGTCTCTCTCGTGGTAAGTTCCCTTGATCAGGGGGTCATCCATGGTTCGGTAGTGATTGTCATCATACCCCTTTTTATTTTCGCGCAGTTGATTGACGTACACCCAGGACCTCAGCTCCAATGGCCCGGGGACATCATAGGTGATCGCCACATGACCTGAAATTCCTTCCAAATCATCCACCCGTTCATATTTTGACTTGCTGGCAAAGTCATCAGTGCCGTTAATGGTGCTGGGGGGTTTGCCGAATTCACTTCGATAATATTGAAAGACCATGCCGATATCGAGATCATCACGGGGTGAATAGCCCCCCTGGGCGAAATAGTTCTGTCTTCTTCTAAAACTGTTTTCCCTCAAACCCCCGTTCTCTTGGTCGGTGGGGGTAAAATCATCAGCCAGCCTGAACCCGTTGGTATTGTACGCGCTGCTGCTCAGAAAAAAATTCATTTTATCGGAAGAACCGGATACAGTACCCCGCACAAGGGAAGTTTCTTCCTCTCCCCCTTCGCCGCTTAGGGTCCCATGAATGCCCTTCCGGCTCCCCTTTTTGGTAACAATGTTGATAACCCCGCCCAGATCTCCTTCTCCGTAAAGCAGGGAACTGTTTCCCCCCATCATTTTTATCTTGGCAATATTTTCCACCGGTATCAGGGTGGGATCGTACTGGCCGTCGACCGTAGAGTTAAGCGGGATGCCGTCAAGCAGGATAAGGGTGTGACGGGGCTTGAACCCCCGGTAATCTACCCGGGGAACGCCCTCGCCTCCGGTTCTGATATTTACCCCGGGAAGCAACTGCAGCGCTTCATCAATTGTTCTGGCGTCCCTATTTTGTATGTCCTCAGCAGTGACTTCCCGGGTTGTTCCGACTGATTCTACTGCCGGTTTTTCGGCAGAAACTACAATTTCCCCTAAGGTATAGGTTCCGGTAGCATCATCAGTCTGACCAAAGGTTACTTGAGCCCCACTCAAAATTAATTCATATGCTAACAAACTTACCATAAAAAATAACCATCGTCTCATAAACTCTCCTCCAAGAAATAATTTGGTATAATCAGTATTAATTTGTAATTATTTGTTGTTAAAATGAATTTTATTTTTTAGCAGATATGTTTTTCCTGGTCAAGAAAAAAATAAGTAAAATTATCAATTAATTGACAAATAATTACTTATAATTTAAAATAATAACAATTATTTCCTTACATTAAGGGCATTATTAAGCCCTTGAGAAAATTTATTGCCTATTTCTTTGTGGTGGATTTTTATATAAGGAAAACAATATAATGGATTTTATCCTCGAAGGGTTTCGTCAGGCGCTCAATCTCATCGTATCGTTAGACCAGGAAGTTCTTGGTATCGCCTTTCTTTCTCTATGGGTCTCAACCTCGGCTACCATCTTTGCTTCTTTTATCGGGGTTCCCCTCGGGTTTGTCATTGGAGCTACCCAATTTCCGGGAAAGCACATGACCATTACTTTTTTTAACACCCTCCTGTCCTTTCCCACGGTGGTAGTAGGGCTTTTGGTTTTTGCTTTTATTTCCCGACAGGGCCCGTTCGGTTTTTTGGGTATTCTCTTTTCGCCAACCGCGATGATTATCGGCCAGTTTATCCTGGTTATCCCCATAATAACCGCGCTTACTATTGCAGCCGTGCAGGGGGTTGATCGGAGAGTACGATTGACTGCCCTTACCCTCGGCGCTAACCGGATGCAGACCAGCATTACGGTCTTGAACGAAGCCCGGTTTGCCCTCATGGCCGCTATTATTGCGGGATTCGGCCGAATCGTTGGCGAGGTTGGCGCGGCGATAATGCTTGGGGGTAATATCCGGAATTACACCCGAACGATAACCACCGCGATTGCTCTGGAAACCAGCAAAGGTGACTTTGGCTTCGCTATTGCCCTGGGAATAATTTTGATGATTGTCTCATTTGCCGTCAATATCCTTTTCCGCTATTTTCAACAAAGAGGAAGTTAATGAATAGGCATGCAGGGAATGACACCACCGATTGGAAGGCCTTTCCCCGACCACGAGAAAAAAATGCCCTTGACATACCTTTCATTCAGACTTATCATCACAGAATAAAAGGGTATTCCGACACTATGACCCAAGCAAAATTAACAAAAAGATAGTTTCCTTAAAAAAAATTCCATGGCACGGTTGATAAAGGAAAAAAACGAAAAGGGCAGACTCCATATTGATTCTCTTCTCATGGGAGAATCTCTGGTAAGTAAGGATTTCCTCCAGCGGACCAAGGCCAAAGAACAGTTCCGGATGCATCCGGATATTAATGTTTTAAAAATAGGTGGCCAAAGCATTATCGACCGTGGGCGTAAAGCTCTGCTCCCTATCATTGATGTGCTGGTCCAAGCTAAAGAGAAGTATAAAATCTTATTGATGACCGGCGGTGGCAGCCGGGCTCGTCATGTCTATCATATTGGTATTGATCTGGGGATGTCTCCGGGGATTCTTTCTAAGCTGGGGGACAGAGTAGCCTGGCAAAACGCGATTATGCTTGCAGTGGTTTTGTCTAAATACGGGGGGATAAAAATTTCGACCGGGGACGACCTGCAGCAGTTGACCATGTACTGCCAACTGGGATATATCCCGATCACCGAAGGGATACCGCCTTATGGACTTTTTGAACATCCACCCGAACATGGTTCTATACCTCCGCATCGGACCGACTGCGGGGCTTTTCTGTTGGCGGAAAATATCGGGGCACGATCATTGATTTATCTCAAGGACGAAGCCGGGCTCTATGAAAGCGATCCCAAGAAGGTAAAAAAAGCAGATCGTAAAAGGCTCAGGTATTTTGATCGCATCTCAGCCCGTGAGCTTCTTAAATTGGATCTCGACGACCTGGTGATTGAACGTCCCATCATTCATTTTCTACAAAAGGCTCAGTCCATCAAGGAACTTCAGATTATTGATGCGCTCCGGCATCCTGAACACATTCTTGCCGCCCTTGAAGGAAAGCACGTAGGTACTATTATTTACCAAGATTAATACTTATGCTGAAAATCCTACGGAGTGAGCCGTTTAAGTCTGCTTCCCGGTCTTGTCACCTTGATGAGTGAGGTAGACTATTTCAGCTCCAGTGATTGTGGCAATTTCATTGAGCTCTTGTTGACGAATGTGAGTAAGGTGGATCTTTAAATCGCTACCGCTCACCCCAACGACGCGAAATCGAGGTTTTTTTTCACCTTCTTGGCTTTTGCGTCTTTCTCGGACAAAAATTTTTGTATCCATGGCAACCTCCTTTAGCGTGGGAATAAAATTAATGATTTTTCAAACACTATAATTTTGTCTATTAAGAATATATATTCTTTAAGGATATATGTCAAGAAAAAAAATACCCATAAATAAACCGACTCCGAAGCATCCATCCCAAGGAAAACAGGAGCGTTACATCCAGCCCTCCATTTTGATGGGCCTTTTCTTCAAGTCCTCTTACGGATATGAATTGATTCATAATATTCAAAGCTTTGGTTTTGTGGAGGGGCAGGCGCCGCCGGGAATGATCTATCGTCATTTACGTCAGATGGAAGAAGATGGGTTAGTGTCTTCGAAATGGAAGACCGAGGGGACCGGCCCGGCAAAACGCGTCTATTGGATAACCCCTGAAGGCAAAGAGGTACTCGGGGTCTGGATCGAATATATGAAAGGACAGGCTAAAAATTTAACTACCTTCATTAATCACTATCAGGCAGTACAAAAAAAATAAAACCTGGTCATGTTATTAAGGAGAAAAGGAGTTGTTAAATATCTTATCTCGTTATTCTCAAAAGAAATAACAAATGGGAAAATATCTTTTCAAAATCGAGGATCTCACCCATATATATGAGGACCGTACTATTCTCAATATTTTCTCCCTTGCCTTTGAAGAGAAAAAAATCCACGCCATCACCGGTCCCAATGGCTCAGGGAAAACAACCCTCTGTAATATCCTGGGCCTGCTTTTAAAACCTACCTTCGGTAAGATTTGGTATCAGGAGGAGATGTTTTATGAAAATGGAGGCCTTCCTGAGAGACTGCGAAAAAAAATTACCATGGTCCATCAAAACCCTTTTCTTTTCCATACCACGGTAGAAAAAAATGTGGCGTATGGTCTCAAAGTGCGTAACTACTCCCATTCTCAGCGGAACCAAAAAGTCGCATCATTCCTTAAGCTCATGGGAATAGAGCATCTTCGGCACCAGCAAGGAACCCGTCTTTCGGGCGGAGAGACTCAGCGAGTAGCAGTGGCAAGAGCTTTGGCAATTGATCCGGAAGTATTAATCTTGGACGAATTCACTGCCAATGTGGACCGAAACTACGTCAAGATCATAGAAGGAGTAATACAGGATGTTTTTCGGCAAAAAAATATCACTATTTTCTTAGTCACTCACGACGAAAACCAAGCCTCCCGGATCGCGCATACGGTTACTCATCTCATTGACGGTGAGGTAGTGGACCACTCGTCTCTATCCCATTAACACCAGGTCGCCTTCATTTGCATACCTTTGCTATCTCCTCGTCATACTCCTCGACGTCGATTACTCGTCACCGCCTCGACCTACTTTTGAATGCACCTTGGTATAACGCCCCCTCCTTTCCCTTCATCTGGGTCAAAGTCAATAATGATAAGATATTCTGACAAATAAAAACCCCGCTCGATCTATGAGAAGGAGGGGTGCAAAGTTTTAAACAATGCCTCAATCCAGCGATAAAAGATGCCATTGCGAGTGAAACGAAGCAATCTCAAATTTTAGGATGAGATTGCCGCGCACCTTTTGGGTGCTCGCAATGGCAGGCACATCAATGCTTGTTTTTGTTATCGCTGGATTAAAGCAATGTATAATTAAGCGGCTGCTGATTTTATTTTGAATTGAACTGTATAAAACTTATTTATTTGCTTACATCATAGATCTTTCAAAAGCTTGTTGTCCGGCAGTTTTTCAATGGTTTTGCCAAATGTTTCTAATAACACTGATAGGGTCTCAAATTCGGGCGTATGAGCGAAGGGCATGGTATTGACGCCTCGTTGTTCCATAGCGTCAATGACGTACTGTATCGAAAGCGTGTTGATGTCGAGAGCGGGCTGGTACCCGCGTTCTCCCTCCGTATCGGTAACCGAAACAATTCGGCATTTCACCAGATCAAACAGGATTTCGTTGACCAAGCGGATCGGAATTTCGAGCTGGTTTGATATGTCACTATCCGTCAATGGCTTTTCTCTCCGAATAAAATTTCGAATCAGGTGGTGGGTGATTTGGAGGGAAAGCAACGTTTTGATGCGATGACTCGCCTGAAGGGCGTCCGGTTCAAACTCGTAGGTGTCAACATTCTGGTGAGCGAAGGATATTTCGGCCCCGTACAAAACGACCCGCCAGCTCAACTGGAGCCAGGCCATGAATAGCGGCAGCGCGGCAAAGCTGCCATAGATGGCATTGTAACTGGCTATGCCGATCTGAAACCTGATGTATACCCACTGAAGGACCTGATAAATGGTGCCGGTAATAACACCAGCCAGGAGGCCGGACGTGAAGCGGACCCTCGTATTCGGCATAAAAATATAAAGAAAGGTGAAAACACCCCAAAGAAGGGTATAGGGCAGCAGCTTCAGCAATAGAAACACCAGAAAGCGAAGGTTCCCCAGAATGGCGACCTTTTCCGTAATCAGGGTCACCTGAGTCGTGATGAAGACAGTCACGCTGCCGGAAAGAATGATAATTACGGGACAGATCAGCATGAGGGATAGGTAATCCCCGAACTTCCGGCCGATCGTCCGCTGTTCCTTGATTCCCCAAATGTCATTGAAGGAGCTTTCGATCTGCCCCAGTACCTGTAGTACGGACCAAAAAAGGATGATCAAACCGACCCCGGCGATCACCCCCCCTTGTGTATTTTCCAGGAGTGAATGGGAAAATTGTATGACCTTGGCCAGAATATCCTCGTGTCCGGACAGCTTGTCGCGCAATTGCTCTACCAACATTTTTTCAAAACCGAAACCCTTTGCGATGCCGAAGGCCATGGCCGCGACAGGAACGATCGAGATCATCGTAAAAAATGTCAAAGCCGACGCGCGTAGGGAACATTTGTCCTCGTCAAAGCTTCGAATGGAGAGGGTTACCACCCTCAAAAGATGGAGGGAAAAAGATTTGCCGCGAGGGAGTTTTGTTCGGCGAATTCTCCAGATATCGTGTTTGATAAAATCCCTTGTCTTTTGAATCCTTTTTTTGATGGCATCCATGAACCCCTCCTTTCGGATAGATTAACTCCTCATCCAGCTTGAGTTTGCTAATAATTATATTTGCTCTCCAAAAATGTTTATACGGATCTATGGGAATGAGTCTAAAAATAAAAAAGACCCATCGCTTTTTTATCCAGCGATCCGGCCTTTTTTTTATTCTCATCACTCATGGAAGTCCCATCCTTAGTGATAGAAATTTTTTGTACTGTTATTATTGCTTACTTTGCTTTGATCTTTTTAACTCGTGGGAGAGAAAAAGTCAATAATTATGGAAAATTCCGACAAATAAAACCCCGCTCGATCTATGACGAAGGAGCGGGGCAAAATTCTAAACTATGTATAATTAAACGTCTGCTGATTTAACTTTGAATTCCTTTTTTCTAAAAAGTAACCACCGTCTGGAAATAAACCCAGTCGGCATCATCAGAGCTGCCGGTATCCTTAACATATTCTCCGCAGAAAAAGTGAGCGTACCCACCTTCAAGAGTCAAAAAGCTAAGGGGCTTACAGGTCATGACCACGTCCAACTCATCCCCCACATAATCCGACACATCGGCCGAGGTGCCTTTGCGTATCTTCTTGCCCGAAGCGTTATACCAGGCGTCTTCGGTTTCATCCAGATAAAATCTATGATACTGGAGAGATCCTTTCAGGCGGTCTTTAATAGGCGTAAAATCCAGGAAACAAGCAACCTCTTTCACGTTTTGCCAGCGAAAAAAGTCAATAATGCCATAAGGCTCGTGGGTAGATTGAAATAAAGGAATAAAAGTTTCAGATTTCCCGTCATGCGGCTTGTCGTCGCCGCTGGCAAAGTTGTATTCAATCTTCGCGACCGGTTGAGCAAAACAGTTTTTAAAGGTGTAATTGATATCCCCGTGCCAGGCATAGGCCTTAATCGTATCGGTTGCTTTATCACCAAGCTGCCAGGCAAATTCGTAACCATAACCCAAAGCATCATAGCACGGCAGCTTACCTTCACCCCGTGTTCCCAGGGTGACGCGTTCAGAATCGCCATTCTGTTGGTCCTCACCGGTTACCTCCCGATGTTTATCAATAAGGTTTAAGGCGTACAGATCAAAAACCGATCCCTTAATTCCTTTAAAGGTGGAGTAAACACCGAAAAAGTGTTCGCCAAACTTACCGTCATTAAAATGTCTATCAAGATATTGAACCACGTTCCCCCAAAACAGGTCAACATCAAACAAATTTGGGTTATAGGTGAGCTTAAAAGCGTCAAAGGAACGCATCAAATTTGGCCACGCAGAACAATGCACCAAGCGTTTAGCCCCGTAACTTAATTCTTGCCTTCCAATCTTCAGACTCACGGGAAGGTCATTGGGCTTTGATAATAAAAAATATAATTGGTGGAGATCGAAATCGTCTTTCTGTGGTTTGGGGCTCACATCTGAGTCCCACTCCCGACCATCCAATCCCTCAAAAAAAAGCAAAACCTTATCATTGATATTTGCGCCCACGTTGAACCTGGTGCGGGCATAGACGTATCCGTCCTTGTCATTAACGTCATCGTCAAAATCGAAATCCTTCTTATACTCATAGCGGAGACGATACTCGCCTCCCCAGGTGATTTTTACATTATCAAATTTAAACTCCTTAATCGTTTTAGGCAAAAGCCCTGCATTTTCAGCGCCGAACGCTGTCCCCCCAAAACTCATTATACAAACAACGAAACAAATTTCTAATGCCCAAAAATAGTTCCGTTTCCTCATGTTCTCTCCCTTTTTCGACATTAGTTTTTTCTAAATTAAAATCTAAAACCAATTGATTTCGGCATTATATTTCATAGATTTTAAATCTAACAAATGATTTTTATCAGTTAATAAGATATTTTTTATCAGGATATTTATTCAGAATAGCCTATTAAATAAATGGGAATACTTACCGAACCTATTATTTATCCATAATAAAATCCAATATCAGCAAATTACATTTCTTCTATGGGTTGATAGCAGTGGGGTAAAAAACTGGTGACCAAAATCATTTTTTCCTAAACTACCGGATTATCTTCTCTCCTGCCGGCAAGATCAATTAACCAATATATGATTTTGAATATGACAAAACCTGGAGAGATTCACGGGACAATAACTCTAATTTTACTTAGCCCAAACTTACCTCCCGGGTAGAGGCAAATTTGGGCTGTTCTGTTCGCTCAACAATTGGAAAATCAATTATTTTTTCCAACTGCTTCGGGGATAGCGGTGGGGATAAAAAGTGGTTGACCGAACTTATCTTTTCCAAACTCCCGGATTATCTTCTGGCCTTCGGTTGAGGTCAGCCAGCCAATGTAGGCCATAGCATAAACATATTTAACCTGAGGGAACTTGGCGGGATTAACCGCAATCACACCGTACGGGTTGTTTAAAACCGGGTCACCTTGGCAGAGAATTTTTAATCCGATTTTTCCTCCATAGGCCAAGTAAGTTCCCCGGTCTGATAAAGCATACGCCTGTTTCTCGTTCGCCATCGTCAAAACAGGTCCCATGCCTTGGCCGGCTTCCATATACCATTTCCCTTGGGGCTTGATTCCCGCCTTTTCCCAGATCTTTAATTCTTTTTTATGAGTTCCCGAATCGTCTCCCCGGGATATAAAAGGCGCGTGGGCAAGTGCGATCTTCTTCAAGGCTTCCTTAGCATCAGTTGTACCTTTGATCTTGGCTGGATCCTTTTCCGGCCCAATGATAATAAAATCATTGTACATAACGAACCGCCGGTTAACACCCGAGCCATTCGCGACAAACTTATCTTCTGCCTCACGAGCGTGTACCAGAACCACATCAACATCTCCCCGTGCGCCCAGCTCCAAAGCCTTTCCGGTTCCCACGGAAATCACGTCTACCTTAATATTCATCATCTTTTCAAAGGGCGGATTAAGTGACTGAAGGATCCCGGTATCCTCAGTGCTGGTAGTGGTGGCTAATCGAAGCCGCAGTTCTTCAGCACGAATAATTCCTGTGGTACTAATTACGAAAAGCACCAAAACCATAAAAACTAATCCCCATTTTTTTCCCATAGAACCTCCTTGGTTTGATAAAAAGTTTGATATAAACTATCCTCTTTTACCATATCACCCTACCTCACGTAAAACACGTGCACAGGTGACTCTAAAATTATCTACTCCCCAAAACATTGGGAAGCTGAAAAGTACAAGGGCTCACCAAACTCTTCCCTTCCAAAGGTAGCAATGATCTTTTGCCCTTGTGCACCCCTCAAAAATTCAACAAATTTTTTTGCCGGCTCATAGTTCGCTTGAGGATACATTGTCGGGTTAGTTGTGAGTGCATGGTATCGATTGATAAGCATCGAGTCACCTTCGAAAAGGACCGCAAGGGTTAAGGCGTGGTTTTCCTTGCGCGCCACAATATAGGTTGACCGATCCACCATAAAATAGCCGTTTTCATTCGCTGCCTTCTGAAGCGAAGCCATCATAAAATCTTTTGAGGTTCGATACCAGCTACCGGCGGGTTTTATTCCCGTTTTTTCCCAGATACCCAGTTCCTTTTTGTGAGTGCCGGAGTTATCTCCGCGGGTAATGAAGACTGCCTCTTTCTCAGCGATCTTCTTATAGGCACAGAGGACATCCTTACACTCCTTGATTGCCGCTGGATCTTCCTTGGGCCCCAGAACAACAAAATCATTGCCGCCAATATACGTCCGGTTAAGCGCCCAGCCTTCTTCTACGCCCTTTGCCTCTTCAGCCGGAGCATGCACCATAATGACATCAACCGTTCCGCTCTTAAGCATCTGTAACGACTCGCCTGAACCCGCCTTGGTCACGTTCAGTTCACAAGGAATCTCCTTTTTAAACTCGGCAAAAAGGGCATCCACCAACCCTAACTCATAGGGCGAACCAGTAGCCAAACGTAAGGTGGTTGCCAAAAGAGAAGAAGGCACTACTAAAACCATCGGTAAAACAAAAAGTAAAAATATTCGGACCAATCTCATCGTAGTCTCCTCAATCTATAGTTGAACTCATCGTCATAAGTTTTTATTTAACGTATTTGTCTTTATACTCTTTCCAGGAAAAGTCGCTGACCGGTGTAACGGTGAAGACTTCCTTTTCCGGGGCCGTAAGAATCCGGACCGTCACGCACCGGGACATTGCCTCATACTGAGCATTGGCTTCCGGGTCGGTATCTTTTTTTGCTCTTAACTCTTGCATCTCCTTGGGGAATTGAAATGTTGTGGTAAGTTTAATCGCTTTGCCGGTGCTCATGCCGGCAAAAATATAGCAGGAATCACCGATGGTTTTGTCAAACGCCAAATTGCCGTTAAACGCCCCTTCTGACCCTTTACCGTAGCGAGCGCCGGTCAGGTAACTGATCGCATCCGCAGGACACGCCCGCGGAGTGCCGCTCACCACAAATTGATCACCCCGCAGAGGAATTTCTCCCGGATAGAGCTGTGCTAATGCAATCTGAGTAGCGCGGTAACCGAGCGCTATTCCCGGGCAGACGTGACCATGAAATTTTTCCAGATCCCCAAAGGTAAGGGTGATATTTTTGATAGTGGCGCACTGAGGCTGCGCGCCTTCTTTGCCCTTATCAAATTTATGTTGTGGCTTTTCTTGCCCCGGTAGCTTCACGGTAATGGTGGGGATTCCTTCCCACGTGCCACCGCCACCCGCAAGTGCTTTTGTCACCCATGGCAGGACGCAGAAGGATAGTAAGGCGATAAAAGTAATGGTAATGCCCAAGCAAACTTTTCTGTAATGTTTCATACTGTGTCCTCCTTGTTATAAAAATTTTTTATATGCGTCAAAACGATGTGCCCATATGGGCAAGGAAAAGCTTTTGCTAAGCTCACTCAAGTCGGTAGATTATCGGCACGCGCACTTCGGCCCTAACCGGCGGCTTGGGGAAGGGTGCTACTGCCTCTACCGTTTTAACCACATTATCATCCAGCACGTCAAACCCTGAACTCTTGGCGATCTTTATAGTGGTAGCGTTTCCATTTTCCAAAATTATGAACTCTATGATCACTTTCCCTTGCCAACCCATTCGCTGCGCCCTTGCTGGGTAGGTAATATTTTCTTGGATGATTTTTTTGATATAAGCAAAATGCTCACTCAGATACTTTTTTCTAAGTGAATCGGCCGAAATCCCTCCCGTACCATTACCGGCCCCCCCCACCAAACCTCCCCCTCCTCCAAGGCCGGTGCCGCAAGCAGACTGGTCTCCGGTACCGGGAAGTGTTTCCGTCAGCGGTTGAGTCTTCGGAACCTCGGCTGAAGCTATCGGTACCGGACCTTGCTCCTCAACGGGGGTTACAATTTTAGGCTCCGAACATTCATCTACCTTCTTTTCCAGTTGCCTAATCTTTTGCACTATTTTTGGGTTTTCTATTGGTTTTGGTTTATCCGGTTCCGGCATTTTGGGGGCGAGCAAAACTTTTTCATCTTTCGGAGGCCCGGGAGAATTAATGACCGATTCCAGAATGCTTAAATCAATAATCACCGGTTTAGTATTCATCAAGGCGCTGGTCGTTCCGATAACCCCGGCCAAAACAATAACCACGGTATGGATAATTAAAGAAACTAAAAACCCGCACGCCTGGCGCTTCATCGCTTAATCTCGGTTTGAAGGCTTACCTTGGTAAATCCTAAAGTTTTTACTAAATCAAGCACATCCACAAATACCTGGAGCGCAATTTCCCGATCCGCCTTGATAAGAACAGGATTGTTTTTATCCAACTTCTGCATTGAGTCTTGGAGGCTTTCTATGGTCATGGGCCGGGAATTGAAATAGATCAGCCCGTTTTTATCTATCTCAACGGTCTGAATCTTCAGGGTCATTTCCTGCTTATGCGCTGCCCGGGGAAGGTCTATTGGAATAACGCCTGTGGCAATAAAGGTGGAGGTGGTAAGCACAATCGTTAAAAGCACCAGCATCACATCAACCAACGGGATTACGTTGATATAATCAAATTCCTTTTCTTCCATGCCTTATCTCCCATTTCATCATGATCACCTTCACCCGCCTCAACAGCACGTTATAAAGAACCACCGACGGTATGGCCACCAGTAACCCCACAGCCGTCGCCTTTAAGGCCAGAGCCAGGCCAATCATGATTTTATTGGTATCCATAAAGCCTTCTTTGCCCATGGTGTAAAAGGTCAACATGATGCCCAGGACGGTTCCCAACAACCCGATATACGGAGCATTGCTTCCCACGGTGGCGATAATATGAAGTTTCGCGGTGAGTTTAAGTTCCAGGGTCTTTAAATCAGAAAAATCTCTTACCTTGATGTGCCGGTACACCAGAAACCGCTCAATGGCGATACCCACCGATAACACACTCATAAAAACTAAAACTCCGATTATTCCGTAATCAACGATTGCTTTAAGCCAGTCCATTGATTTTTTTGTGCTCCTTTAAGTATGTCCTTGCGCGTTACCAGGGAGGAGTTCTTTTTTTATCTATCGTGACTCCTCTGCTTTAATTTTGCCAGGCGACTTATAACAAGGTATATAATCCCACCCAGGGCAATGGTTCCTAAACCCCAACCGGATGTTAGTGGTTTATCCTTTAGAGAATAAAAGATGATCCAGAGGTTACCCACAATAAATATGATCGGCGTCAATGGGTATCCCCAGGTCTTGTAAGTCGAGTGCCGACGATGATTTCGTCTCCTGAGGATAATCAGGCCGCAGACCGTGAGCACCGCAAAAAGGGATAAGGTGAATCCGATATAAATAAGAAGTTTATCAAATGAAGCAGTTACGGCCATGACAATAGCGAGGAACCCCTGCAAAACAATAGCATGAGCAGGAGTATGATGTTTTTTTCTGAGCTTTGCTAACGTCTTAATAAAAACTCCATCCCGCGCCATGGCGTAATATACTCTGGGACCTGCCAAAATCATGGCGCTGGTTACCGAGAGCAGACCGATCGCGATTGCTCCAGCAACAAAATAGCTCGCCTTCTCACCAAAGAGCGTTACCGCGGCCTTTGCTCCTACCTCTAATACCCCGCTCATCTCCGGCACGCTGAGCGCATAGAGGTAGGTTAGGTTTAAAAGGAAATAAAGAATCATTACCAAAAAAGTCCCGGTTAAAAGCGAAAACGGAATGTTGCGGGCCGAGTTTTTAATTTCGCTTCCCAAATAAGCAGCCGCATTCCAGCCGCTGTAAGCAAAAGAGATAAAAATAAGCGAGACGGCAAAGGAGCCCGAAAAAACCGAAGCGGTTTGCGAAGTATCGAACAGGCGCGGCATCGAGCCTTTTCCCAGAAAGAACCCTCCGGCCACAAAGCTCACAATCAACAGAAGCTTGAAGGTAGTCAACACATTTTGCACCCGGCTTCCGAACCAAAGACTGTGGGCATGGATCAGGGAAAAAATAATGACGATCACTGAGGCAAGCATGGTGACGGGCGTGACAATCAGGATTGAACTGTTGCAAAGCGAGGCGTTCATGTCCATAGGCAAGAGGTTGGGGAACGCGCGAAAAAAATAGGTGGAAAAAGCGATAGTAGCCGCGGCAATGGGAGCGGAAAATCCAACGATCAATGATATCCAACCGGAAAGAAAGGCCGTCAATTTTCCGAAGCTTTCCCGCAGATAGACGTATTCTCCTCCGGCGAGGGGAAACATTGCTCCCAGCTCTCCATAGCAGAGAGCGCCGGAAAGAGCGAAAATGCCGCCGATAATCCAGCACAAGAGCATGGCGCCGGGACTTCCGAGTTCTTGAATAATAAATCCCGAAGTCGTAAAAATCCCGGTGCCGATCATGTTGGCCACCACCAGAATCGTGGCCGAGAAAAAACCGATCTCGCGCTTTAACCCATTGCTGACATCGTTATGGTTCATGTTGCCTGATACTTTTTAATTAAAATGATATCCCTTAACGTCGTTTTCTAAACAACCCCCAATATAGATCACGCCCATGGATTTTTCACTTTCTTTTTCCACCACTTTCGGAAGATCGCCCAAGGTGGTTCGCACGAGCGTTTCTTTTTCTTTACGGCCTGAATTATAAGCAATCGCCGCCGGCGTGGCCTCCGGATAATACTTCTGCAATGTGGGCATGAGGTTTGGCATCTCCCTCAACCCCATGAAAATCGCCATTGTTTCACCCTTATCGGCAATCGCTTTAATTAACGCTTCGTTATTTTTAAAGCCATCCGGCGCGATAACCACGATGGTTCCTTTGCATGACACATCCCTTCCCGTAAGAGCATTGGAAGCGTTGAAAGCGCTCAAGCCCGGCACAATTTTCGTGTCCTCGTCTGGCAACGAAGCCTTCAACCATCGCCAGCACGTGCCAAAGATAGTAGGATCGCCATAGTCCAAAAACGCCACGTTCTTCCCTTGCGCCAGAGCGTCCTTGACCGTCGTGAGCACCTTATCCCGCTCAGCCTTCAGTGATTTTTGGAGCTCGTCTTGAGAGAGCTCAGGATGGTTCTTTTTAAAGACCCACTCCATGTAATCTTTATGGTTAAACAGGATCGGCTTTTCTCCGATATAACGAGCAAATCTCGTCTTCATCTCATCCGGACAGATAAAAACATCAGCCCGGGCAAGGTAAAACAAGGTATCCATGGTGAGGAGGCTCGTGTCACCACAGCCCATGCCCATGATGTAGAGTTTTGCATGAGGCTTAATGGTTATGGCCTCTATTTTCGACACGGCTTTTACCCAGCGGCCGGCAGAAAGGCCATCCGGGGCGACAAATGCGAATTTGCCGGATTTTTCTAAAGGATGGTTATCGGCGGTATCGGCAATGATCAGGCGGCGCTCTCCCAGCAGATTGAAGAAAAGCTCTCCATAGGATATAAGGGAACGATATCCGTCCGGATCTGAGACCAAGAAGACCGTGTTTGGATCCGAAGCAACTCCTGCTTTTTCAATGAGTTTCCTTACCGAGACCCCGCTAAACTTTTTTAGTTTTGGCGTTCCATTTCCTTCGCCCCTTTGCTTCACGTCCACGTCAATCCGGGGAAAATCAGATAAATTTTTGAGGGTAAAGGTATTCTTTACTGCTCCCGTGACTGTCACCTCCGAAGATGAGAGCGTTTCTGTCTTTTTAAAAATAAGTCCGGAAGCCACTTTAAGGACCTCAATCTGGCTTACTTCATTTAAGGAACGATCGGGAAAAATATCATTGGCAATAACCAGCTTGGGAAATCCCATCGGGGATTTGGCGCCTTCAGCGCCGGTATCAACCTTGGGGTTCTTCGCGTGAATAGTTGATAGCGCAATCACCACGTCACCGGGATTATGGTCCAGCACTTCTCCCCACGAAAGGACCGTCTGGCTCCCCTTTTTATTCTTAACCACAATCGCTAAATCTATGGGTTTGAAAAAATTTGCATCTTCATCTTTCTGCACGCACGCCAGTTCAAGCAGGTTCTTCAAAGGCACACCCCGGAAATACACGTCACCCTCGGAATGTCCTTCGCTGTTGGCGACTTCATTATACCGCACGAAAAGTGACTGCATGTTTTCAAGGTCCTGTAAGGTTACAAAGAGAGGTTGTTGCACCATGCCGGTAACGGACAAAACCGGCAGGACGCCTGCCCATCCTTTTACACCGACAAGCAAGAGAAACGCCAGTGAGAAAAGCACCATTATTTTTTTTCGCATAGTTATTAGTCCTTTTTATTATTTGTGTTAAGTTGAAAGAAATACCAAAGCATCAAGACCGACATGAACGCTCCGCCCAATAAAATCAATCGGGTGCCCGGGTCCTTTTTCATGATGATTCGCAAGGGAAGTTGCTCCTTGCTTTTCTGGTCAACATCTAAATGCAAACTCCAGCCTTGAAACCAACACGGGTGCAAAAAGCTGATCTCTTTTGGATAGGTCTGAGAATCGGTCTTGAGATCTAAGGCGACCGCGCACTGGCGAAGTGGATTCTTTAAAAGGGAATTTTTCCAGAAAGTCGGTCGCACCTCTTTTACTTCCATGGTTCCGAGTTCAACCGAAATAATATCGCCGGCTTTAATCGGAATCACCTTCTGGGCGCCGGTAAACACGCTCAAGGCGTGGCCGGATAATGCCATGAGGAAAAAAATATGCATGAGCGAAGGAGAAAGCTTTAAGAAAAATTGACCAAAACCAGACCCCCGTCTTTTGGGCCACAGGCCGGCCAGCCGGTCCAGGGTGCAGGCGCCGGTGTTAATGCCTAAGAAGATGAGAAGGAAAAAGAACGAGAAAATCCACCAGCTTTTTCCGTCACCAAAAACTTTGAACCATTCCTGAAAGAGCATTTGGTTCAAAGGACGAAAGATGCCGGGACAATACTTTATATAATAAGCCCCGATGGTTAGATTAAGCGCAATGAGAAATAAAAGATAAAGGCTCAGTTTTACACTGGCTAAAAACCGCCACAGCGCTTTAACCATTTTTCCCTCCGATCATCATTACCAGCTCCGATAATTGGTATTGAAAGGTAAACACGAGAACCAACACCATCCCGGCAATCGCCACCCCGGCTTTTTTTCGCAAATCCCATTTGGCGACAAAGCTCAAGTGGATGTAGGCGACATAGTAGCACCAGATCGCCGCTGATCCCAAATGCCGATCCGCCCAGTGAAAGGGACTTCCCCAGCCCAGATAAGCCCAGATGGCACCAAAAACCTGAGAGAGGCTAAAAAGCACG
This sequence comes from Thermodesulfobacteriota bacterium, assembly GCA_026625185.1. GTDB lineage: Bacteria > Desulfobacterota > WTBG01 > JAGOGO01 > JAGOGO01. The sequence continues at coordinate 145,344 of CP113000.1, forward strand.
AACCCCCAGATTACAAGATCATGAAAAATCGGAACCTCGATTTTTTTACGGACATAAAAAAACGCAAGCCAGGCCCCCATAATAAAACAGGCATGAGCCAGCACTTCACAAGCAAAAAACAGGGGGGAGAAGAAAGTCTGATTTTTGGCAAACGGAGGAATGACTCCTTTCGGGTACACCAGGGTGATGATAGAAAAAAAGAAAATGGGCATGATAATATGGGAAAATAATTTTAGGTCATTTTTAAAGAACCGCACTATCAAGCCGATAAAGCCAAGTGACCAGGGAAGAAAGGAGATTTCATTAAACATGGGGTTTGCAAAAAAAAAGCCCAGGTACCAGCCGCGGGTTATTTGACTCACCGTATGAAAGACAAACCCGAAAACAAAAAACACCTCGGCCACCCGTTCCTTTTTTAGAAGACCAGAAAAAACACTAACGAGATACCCGCCAAAAGCAAGATAAAAGGTGATTAAAGAAAGCTCAGCAATTGACATGAACCCTCCCTTGTCCCAATCAGGATTTTAGATGAAATCATCCCTCACTAAAACAACTACAGTTTAGCAATCTTTGTTTGGAAAGAGCCCTATCCTACGCAGTATTTTTTCAGGAGGCACCCCCTGGTGCTGTGATTGCTCTCGTCCATGCCGATATCTACCCGTTGGACAAGAGCCGACCTATCGCATTCAAAGCACCAGGGGGCATAGGTAATAGAGGGGGAGAAAATTACTATTCATTTCTTTGACAAAGTCAGTACCGCCGCCATTTTTCGATTTAATTAAGGCAGGGGCCGACATAAATCAGTCCCAACCATTTTTCGCTTTCTTTTTCATTTGCTTTTAATACCTCCTGGAGCGTAGACCTGACTATCTTTTCCTTTTCCGTGTAACCGGCATTATAAACCAGACTTATCGGCGTGGTGCCGGCATAGTATTTCTGCAAAAACGGCACCAGGGTGGGCAATTCCTTCAGACCCATAAAAATAACCAGCGTTTCACCCTGGTCGGCAATCGCCTTAACCAACGGCTCGTTGCTTTTTAATCCCCGGGGCGCTGTAATTACCAGGGATCCGTTGCAGGTCGGATCTCGTTTAAGAAGCGCATTGGAAACGTTAAAAGCGCTGATGCCGGGAACAATCTCGATTTGATCTTCGCTAATATAGTCTTTTAAAAAGCGGCCGCTTCCAAAAACTCCGGGATCGCCATACTCCAGATAAGCAACGGTCTTCCCTTCGTTCAAAGCGGCAATAACTTTTTGAACTTCCTTCGCACGCTGTTCTTTGAGAAGTTTTTCCTTTTCCTCTTGCGTGAGGTTTGGGTTGGGCTTGTGAATAATCTGTTCCAATGAATGGATCGGATTAAAGAGCACCGGCTTGTCCCCGATATAACCGGCAAGGCTGTTTTTCAGCTCATCGGAACACACAAAAGCATCCGCCTTGGATAGACAGGAAAGCGCTTCGAGAGTAATCAGTTTTGTTTCCGAACACCCGATACTGATGATGTAAACCCTGGGCTCTTTTTTCAGAGTGATTACCTCTATCTTATCAACTGACTTCACAGTCCGGTCCGCTGAAAGATCATTGGGCAGAACGAGCATGAACTTTCCGGTTTTTTTCAAGGGCTGATTATCCACGGTATCCGCGAGCATAATCTCTGCGCCCGCGCGCGAAAGGAAGAGCTCACCGTAGGATACCAGCGACCGGTATCCATCAGGAGCAGAAGCGATAATAACGGAATTTAAATCCGGCTTGATTCCGGCTTTCTCGAGGAGAACGCTCAGCGAAACCCCCTTATACTTATTAAATCCGTGAAAACCTTTGCCTTCGCCGACCTGTTTGGCAAATAACGCGGTCTGAGGATAGGAAGAGATTTTTTTAAGTTCTGATGACTTTCCTTTGCCTGAGATAACCGTTACTTTTGGCGAAAAAATACTTTCTCCCTTTTTTCCCTGAATCGGCAGGTGGAGGTCCACCACCTCAATGTTGGTAATCTCCTCAATACACCGGTCGGTGTAAAAATCATTAGCCACCACCAAGGTGGGAAGGCCAACGTTTCGTTTTAACTGATCAACCATGTTCGGAGCGATTTCCTGAGCAAAAGCCGGATCACCTAACTTTTTAGGCATGATCGGAGTAGCTTCAATGCCGACGATGATATCCCCCGGGTTCCGGTAGAATACCTCGCCCCAGGAAAGCACCACCTGCTCGCCTTTCTTGTTTCGAACCACTATCGCCAGGTCAACCAGCTTGGAAAATGCCGACGCCTCTTTTCTGACTCCCGCAAGATCAAGCAGGGCTTGGAGTGAAGGCCCGTGAAAATAAAACACTCCGTGAAAACTTTTGTCTTTGGACACCTCATTGAGCCGCACACAAGCGCTGTCAAACTTTTTAAGGTCTTCCATATTCATATACAGCGGCTGTTTCACCTCGCCCGTGATGCTGATCACGGATTGCGCATCCGCCCATGCCTGAACAGTGAAAAAGCAGCCTACGGCAATCAAAAAAACAATGGAAATTATTTTTTTAAACATCAAGTTTTCCCTTTCTTCTATCCCTTACCATTATCCCCTTTACCTCTCTTTTTGGAAAAGAGGGGGGGCTGGGGGATCTTAAATCTCTATACCACTAACAACTAACAATTATCAACTAACAATGAAACTAACACCAACACTAACCTTAGTATTTCGCCGTCAACCCGAACCAGACGGTTCTTCCCATTGCCGGGAAACCATACTCAGGCTCGTAGTCCCGGTCGAGCATGTTGTTCATCGCCATGTAAGCTTCAAAATACTTCAGGAAGTTCTGCGAAATCCGGCAGTCAAACGTCATCTGCGAGTCGCTTTTGATCGTAGGATCTTTCGGATACGTTGGCGTAGGGAGCCGGGAGTAGACTTGGGCCACATAAATAGCGTTAAAATCAAGCCGGGTTCCTATTCTCGGCACAGTATACCGAAGCCCAACATCAAATTTATGGAGCGGAGTATTGAGAACCTTATCCGTTACCCGGCCTTCGCTGTGATCTTTGGCTCGATTGTACATGTAATCAAAGCTTAGCACCAGGTTCTTTACCCAGGGCGGATAAAATTCGGTATTGAGTTCAAAACCAGCCATTCTAATTTTCCCGAAATTCAAATAGTTCCCACCTTGATCCGGAGGAAGGTCGCGGGTAATCCAGTCTGATATGCGGTGATAAAAATAGGCAAGCTCTAACCAGGCGAGATTACCAAAAGCATGATTTACCCCAAAGGTAGTGTTGACGCTTTGCTCTGTTTTTAAATCGGGATTCCCCCCCGAGGTCGAATAGAGTTCCTGCAAGGTAGGAAAGCGGGTTTTTTTAGCAACTGAGGTAAAAAGCTTGGTATCTTTATCAATCTGATAGGTAAGGCCCCCCATGGGATTGAAGGAATGGGAAATTGGCGCTGTTTTGTTATCCCTTTGGGCTTGCAAATCCCCGTATTCAACTCCAGGCGGCAACACTGGATCATCTTTTGAGTTCCAAGTATCATTATAATTTGACCCTTTAATATCGAACCAGTCGTAGCTCACCCCGGCAACCAGGGCAAGGTTTTTAATGAGGGCAAACTCATTTTCCAAGCCTAAAGAACCGGTGTAGGTATAGGATTTCGAGAAGGGCAGGTATTCATCATTTTTTTCTTTATGGATGTCCCTGGTTAAATGATAGGAAAACCGAAGGATGTCCCAGGAAACCGGCTGGTAATCCGCAAAGAATTTTCCTCCCCAGCTTTCATCATTGTACAAGCTGTCAGCAATGTTATTTTTAAAGTCATACCAGTCATAGGATTCATATATATCGTCGTGTTTGTGATAAAAAAGTTTGCCCCGTAAGGTCAATTGATCGAAAACTTTTTGCTTCCCGCTTAAATCAAGAGCCCAGTCATCATATTTTGGCCAGCGATTAAACGGAGTGAACGCCGGTCGTGTAAGGAACATCCGTGAAGCTTCCCGTATGCTGGGAGGCACCCCCTTTTCACGGTCAATGTAATAAAAATTTGCGTAATATTCGGAATCAGGGTTAAATTCGACACCAACTTTGGCCCAGATCGCGTGTTTTTGGGAGTCCGAATTATTGCGGTATCCACCATTTTCCATTTCATAAGTACCAGTTTTTCCTTTAATTGTCCCTTGAACCGGCTTAAAATCATCCGAGAGCCGCCATCCTAATGTCTCCTCATGGGTGTAGTTTAACCAGTAGCTGAAAATCCCTTTTTTCCACCCGGTAGAAAAGGATTCCCTATCACTACCGTGTTCCCCCATCTCAAAGGTGGCTGAAGCTGCCATTTTTGTAGTGGCTTTTTTGGTAACGATGTTGATAACCCCGCCCATGGCGCCCGCGCCATAAATGACCGAAGGTGCCCCCTTGGTAATTATGATTTTGGCGATGTTGTCCGTCGGTATGGAGGAAAGGTCGAGTTTATGGTAATTCTGCTCGTAATAGGGAACACCGTCAATGAGCACCAGGAGGCGTTCCTGACCAAAACCCTGGATCGAAATGTAGGGTTCGTTTTTCTTGCCGGTGGAAACCCGCACTCCCGGAGCATGGGCCAGAGCTTCAGCCACATTTGTGCTGTGAGTGGCTTTAATCTGCTCTGCCGTTACTTCGTTAGTGATAGCCATTTCGGTAACAGCCGCCGGCTTTTCACCGGATACAACTATTTCACCCAGGTCATAGGCGGTAAAATCAGCTTCTTCGTCTTTTTCTGCCGACCATGCCGGGAGGGAAAAAGCAAACAACAAACTAAAACTAATTAATAATAATAAAACTTTTACCCTCATGATACTCCTCCTTTTTTTAATATCGGGGCTATCTCAGTTCTAATTCCGAGAGTCCCAGAGCCACTTGATTTTTGAGTAAATCTATTCGACTGATTATCTTATCAGCGAGTTTAAGAAGTTCCATATCATTCATACTCTTACCTCCTTTCACACTTTAGAAGTTCATCCATCTTTAAAGTCCTCTCCACATACTTCCCTCCATCAGAATTTCTCTTATATAACAACAAGTTCAACTTTCCATGTAAGAAAACAAACATACTACAGGCTATATGTCCCATAGTACTTAATCCTGTAGGAAGTATATAATCATCTGGAGAGGAATCCTTTAGTTTCTCAGCGAACAGTCTATAAATCTGAGTTGTTCCATAACGGGATATTACTCCCTCCGAGAGATATACAAGTTCTCCAAATCTCTCAGCATCTTCGTTATCGTGTCCTCCACGGTTGACAATAAAAACCTTTTTCATGATTAGAATCCTTTCGGTATAGTTGGGATCGAATCTACTGGTTGAAGAGGGTCTATTATCTCAACATTATTTTTTAACTCTTTTTTCTTTTTTAAAAAAAATAATATTTCAGCTATAATATAGCTAAAATATAGCCTTGTCAAGAAAATAATTACAAATAATTACAAATAATATTATCAAACAACTAAAATTACCTTTTTGGATAGACATTATGGGCAATTTATTACTAATGAGTTCCTCTAAAAATGTTTTTCCTGCGAAAGCAGTAATCCAGAACTAATCGAAATTACCGGACTCCCGCACCTGTGCCTTCCAGGGTATTCGCGGGAGTGACAACCTGGGAATTATTAGAGGTGCCCTAATGGGATCCTGAAGGTTGGATTAAAACCGGAAAGAAGAATAATAATTTTGGTTTTTTAACTACTTGATGATTATTCCCGCACCGCCGGGATGGGGGTTGGTGTGGAAGACATTCAAGGTAAGAGTTTTATAATTTTTGGGAAGCGTTTGAAGGCAATATAAATGGTGCTAAAGTTCCGCCATTACCTTGCCGGTATCTTTGGTATCGTATCCGCCCATTTTGTTTATGCTTTGTTTAAACTCCGGAGACCGGATTACCTCAACCAGGGAAACTATGGGCTGCGCAGATAAATTTTCTCTGGGAATAACGAAATCATATTGTTCGTTTGTCAGGTGAATAAAGGTTAGATTTAACATCTTGGCAGCTGACAAAATGCCTAAGCCCACATCTACTGCCCCGCTGGCAACTGCCATAGCCACTTCAAAATGAGTGTTGACTTCTTTTTCATACCCATCAAGCCGCATTGGCTCAATGCCAACTTTCTTACATTCATAATCAAAAAGCACTCTGGTGCCGGATCCTTCTTGCCGGTTAATGATTTTGATTGCCGTCCGGGACAAGTCCTTAATGGACAAAATGTTTAAAGGATTTTCCGGCTTTACCATTAAACCAATATCACGATAGGCTAAATTGATGACCGTGGTTCTAATCCCCGGGAGATAACGGGAGATGTACGGGACATTGTATTGGCCGGTGTCAGGATCAAAAAGATGGCAGCCGGCTATGTGGCTGTTCCCCCTGCCCAAGGCAATAAGTCCGGCCAAACTTCCGACGTTCGAAAAAGAAAGACTATATTCAGAAAACCGTCTGCTTAATTCATGCGAGAGCAATTCTACCGTAAAATCATTGCTTCCCATGATCACGATATGATCTTTCAGCTCTCTCGGTTTGTTTTTGAGGCCGATATTTTCCTTAGCGCTTTCGACGATCCACCCTTCAACTAATCGCCTCGGAAAAGTCCACTTGCCCGTAACCTTGGTCCCCGGTATTTTCTTTTCCTTTAAAAGTTTATAAACCAGCTTTTCATTTATATTGAGATACTCGGCTACCTCTCGGGTATCCATCATTTCTTTGGCCATGGCGTAAAATACCTCTTTGGACTTAAGATGATTTTGAACCTATTGCCTTTTAAAAAATAGGTATATTAATACCATGAGGAAGAAAAAAAAGCAAAAAAAGCCTGTCAAACGACCGGCTTTTTTGCATACAGCATGAGGTTGGTGTTTTCCTATTACCACCCCTCGATCAAATCTTTCCGGCAACACGGAAATCAAAAAACTATGGTCGGGATATACACAATAACTAATTGATAATTTGCCAAAAATTTCTTGACAGGTATTTGCTGGGTTTGCTAAAAAAGACATTACATAACTCATTTTTTCCGGATAAGATCTTGTTTATCCCATGATAATCGGTTTTGTAATTTTTGCTTCACGCCTGAGTGGGGGATCGTTCATCTCTATTCGCTTCTCCCGTTGTCCTTCCATCAGGATGCCCCATCCGCCTTAGCTGCATAATTTTCCCTTTAACCCACACGTATCTTCAGTCATTGATATTTATTACTTACTTATTTTTCTACCTTACTACAATCGGGGGGAAAGGCCATGACAAACCGAATAGTTTTTCACACAAAGCCTATCGTTGTAAGGCTTTATCGGATAGTTGCTCGCTTCTTTAAACTCTTGGTGGGTGATGTTTCGTGGTCTCCTCCTTTCTGGGTAATGGGTATTGAACGACTGATCCTTTTTATCGGGGGAAAAATCGCAGCCTGGCAACGCGCTCACCGCAAACCCTTCTGGGTCACCATCGTGGCGCTTATCTTGATTGCCGGAGGAAGTTATGGAGGATGGAAGTATTACCAGAGTCCTCCCAAACCACAGCGTTTGTCTTTTACCAGCACCTCTCCTTCAACCACGCGTTTAGAAAAAAACGCGCAACCAGACAAGTTCTACATTGATTTCAGCGGATCAACCGCGCGCCTTGAACAGGTCGGGGAAAAAGTCACTCAAGGCATCACCATGCTCCCCCCGATAAAAGGCGAATGGACTTGGGAGACAGATTCACGCCTCTGTTTTTCTCCTCAAGAAGATTGGGCGGTAGGAGGAAAATACACCGTCAGTTTTGCCAAAGAGCTTTTTCCCAGACATGTGCTTCTGGAAAAATACAAGCTCACATTTTCTTCCGCTCCCTTTGACCTCATCCTTGCCAGCAGTGAATTTTACACCGATCCACGTGATCCAAAAATTAAAAAAGCCCTCGTGAGCCTCAAAGCCACCCACCCCATTGACGAAGAAAGTCTTAAAGAGCACATCACGCTGGTTAAAAAAGTTAGACAAGATACACATTACGTGCTCACTGATGAGGTCGTTCCCTTTACGCTCTCTTTTGATGAATTTAAAGGCATGGCTTACATTCATTCAGAAACCCTTCCCGTAGCGCTGGAGGAATATTATGTGGCGGCGAAAGTTTCTAAAGGTGTCCGCTCATCACGGGGAGGTGAGAGGGTGCCCAACGAAGTAAGCGCGGATGTCCGCATTCCGGGCATGTATGATTATTTTCGCATCAATTCAGCTGAGGTTTCCTTTGTCCGCAATCCTCAGTACGAACCGGAGCAGGTGCTGGTCATAGAAACCACTGCGGGAGCACGGCAGAAAGATATCGCAAAGAATCTCCAAGTCTATCTTCTTCCTAAAGATCGCCCGGCATTTCAAGGTCAGCCCGCTCAAAAAGACTATCGATGGTGGAATGCCTCTGAAATTGGCCCTGAAGTGTTGAACCTCTCCAAAGCTGTTGCCCTTACGCCGATCCCCACAGAACAGGAATTCTCCACCCTCCATAGTTTCAACTATCAGGCGGATGTGGGACGTTTTCTGTTTGTGAGAATCAAAAAAGATATCAGGTCATATGGTGATTACATTCTTGCCAAGACATTTGAAGGAGCATTAAAAGTGCCGGAAATGCCCAAAGAGATTACCATCCTCCACGACGGCTCAATCTTAAGCCTCGCAGGCAAGCACACGATTTCGATCATGGCGCGGGATGTTGACGCGGTGAAGTTTGATCTGGGGCGGGTCTTACCCAGCCAGATTAACCACCTGGTAAGTCAGACCTACGGCACGTTTCAAAAACCAGATTTTAACTATAAGTATTATTTCAACGAAGATAACCTGACCGACCGTTTCGAAGAAGTGCGGGCGCTCCAGAAACTCGAAAAAAGGAAATCGCAGTATCTGGCCTTTGACTTTTCCCCGTACCTCCAGGGCGCGAACAACGAACTGCGGGGATTGTTCTTTTTCAAAGTCAGCGGTTGGGACAGTGAAAAAAAACATGCGACCGAACCCGAAGACAAGCGTTTTATCCTTATAACCGACCTAGGCATTGTGGTTAAGACTGCTGTAAATGGCGACAGCGATGTGTTTGTCGTTTCGCTGAGCAGTGAAAACCCGGTGGAAGGAGCAAGCGTTGACGCACTGGGTAAAAACGGTCTGCCGATCGCGAGCGCCGTTACCGATGCGCTCGGCCACGTAACATTGCCTTCTCTCAAAAATTTTGAGCGGGAAAAAACCCCGACAGTTTTTCTGGTACGCAAAGGGAAAGACCTTTCATTTATTCCCTACAATCGTAACGACCGGGAGTTAAACCTTTCCCGCTTTGAGATTGGCGGTCGTTATTCAGCAGAGTCTCCTGATGAGTTGAATGCCTATCTTTTCTCCGATCGCGGCATCTATCGTCCGGGTGACGCCTTTCACGTCGGCATCATCCTCAAATCGCCCGTCTGGGAGAAAAATATCGCCGGCGTTCCTTTAAAAGTATGCATTATTGATCCGGGAAGCCGTAAAATTTCAGAAAAAACGATTGCGCTTTCCCCGTCAGGATTTGAAGAAATTGCTTACACAACCCAGGAAAATTCTCCCACCGGAAACTATGAAATATCGGTTTATATCGTGGATGAGGAAGGGCACCACAAAAAAAAGATCGGCTCCACCACCATCCGGGTCGAGGAATTTCTTCCTGACCACCTTCGTATTTCCGCCCAGCTCTCGAAGATGAGCGCCGAAGGTTGGGTTTCTCCTCAGGGACTTAAAGGCATGGTAAACTTTCAAAACCTTTTCGGCACACCAGCCACAGACCGGCTGATAACCGGAAAAATTCAGCTCCTGCCCTGGTCGCCATCTTTTCGGGCCTACCCGGACTACCTTTTCTTTGATCCTCTCAAAGCCGATCAGGTCTACACCGAATCAGTGCCCGAAGGACAGACTGATGAGCAGGGAAACGCGCAGCTTGACCTTGATCTCAAACGGTTTAAGGATGCCACCTATCGCCTTACCTTCCTGGCGGAAGGGTATGAGGCGGAAGGAGGCCGGGCAGTGAGAGCGCAGATATCAGTCCTGGTCTCACCCAATGAATATCTCATCGGATATAAACCTGATGGCAACTTAAATTATATTGCCAGAGAGAGCAAGCGGAGTGCCCACCTGATAGCCGTCAACCCGGATTTAAAAATGATATCTGCCCAAAACTTAAAAGCCAATCTGGTTGAGCGGCGGTATGTCTCCGTGCTCACAAAACAGGAAAGCGGTGTTTATAAATATCAATCTGTGGAAAAAGAAATCACGGTCAGCAACGAAAAGCTTGTCATTCCGGAGCAAGGCCTTCGGTATCAATTTCCTACCAAGCAACCAGGCGACTACGCGCTCATTGTAAAAAACGACCGGGATATTGAGCTTAGCCGCATACCGTTTTCAGTAGTCGGCGAAGGCGACCTTTCTCGCAGTCTTGAAAAAAACGCAGAGCTTCAGGTAAAGCTGAACAAAAAAGATTTTGGGCCCGGAGAACACATCGAAATGGAAATCAGGGCGCCGGATACCGGTTCCGGTCTCATTACCATCGAACAAGACAAGGTGTACGCTTATAAATGGTTCACAACCAAAAGCACCAACACCGTTCAAAATATCACCGTGCCGCAGGAACTCGAAGGAAACGCTTATGTCAATGTTTCTTTTGTTCGTGACCTGGACTCGCCGGAGATTTACATGAGTCCGTTAAGCTATGGTGTGGTTCCTTTCTCCATTAGCCGCGAACGTCGGACCAACAAAGTCACGATAAAGACACCGGTTCTGGCGCTTCCCGGAGAACCCATGCGCATACGCTATATGACCGAACGACCGAGCAAAATTGTTATTTATGCAGTCGACGAAGGAATACTGCAAGTTGCCCGATATAAGACTCCTAAGCCCCTTGATTATTTCTTTGCCAAAAAAGCACTGGAGGTCAAAACCTCCCAAATCTTTGACTTGCTCCTTCCCGAGTTTGATATTGCCAGTCAGCTTTCCGCCTCCGGAGGCGATGCGTAAGGAGGGCTGGGCGCAAACCTAAACCCCTTTAAGCGCAAGCGCCTCAAACCGATGACTTACTGGTCGGGGATCATTGACGCCGGTCCCCAGGAGCGGGAAGTCTCCTATACAGTGCCGGACTATTTTAGCGGAACAATAAAAGTTATGGCTTTGGCAGTTGCGTAGGATTGCATTGGAGTCGCGGAACAAAAATCAATTATTCGCGGTCATTTTGTCATCAGTCCAAATGTTCCGACGTTTGTCGCTCCCGGCGACGAATTTGTTGTCAGTGTGGCGGTTGCGAATAATGTGAAAGGATCCGGGGAAAAAGCCGCTGTTAATCTTGGGCTGACCACCTCAAATCATGTGGAAGTTCTCGATAAGAGCACCCGGGCACTTACGGTGACTGAAAACCGGGAGAAAACTGCCACCTATAAACTAAAGACCAAGTCCTTGTTGGGTTCCGCCACCTTAACCTTTCAAGCATCACTGGGCGATAAAACCAGTACCTACTCTCTTGACTTAAGCGTCCGGCCCCCCAACCCCTATGTTACCAAAGTGCAAACCGGCTATTTCAAAAAAAGGACCGTTAAAATCCCGGTAACCCGAGCCATGTACACGGAGTTCCGCACCCTCGAAGCTTCGGCATCGATCCTGCCGGTCGGTCTGGCGCGGGGACTGATAAAGTATTTGGAAAAATTCCCTTATGGGTGCACCGAACAGGTAGTCAGCCAGGCCTTTCCTGCTCTTATCCTCAACCATCGCCCTGAATTCGGAAATAAACCGGCACAGTTTTAGACGACTCTGGAAAATACGCTCACTATTTTAAGAGCGCGCCAGAATAATGAAGGGGCCTTCGGGTTCTGGGCGGCAAATTCGTTCGTCGATAATTTTCAAAACGTCTATGCCGCGCTTTTTCTTACCGAGGCAAAGGAAAAAGGATATCCGATTCCGCCGGATATGCTTACCAAATCCCTGGAGTATCTCTCCGGACTTCGCAAACAGATACCCGCATCGTTGTTTGACGCGCGTATCCACGCCTATGCCGTTTACTTAAGGACACGCAACGGCATTGTCACCACCAATGAACTCGATAGTCTTTTGAACCAGCTCCGGGAAAAATTTCCGGAAACATGGGAAAAAGACTTAACCTCTCTCTACATTGCCTCGACCTTCAAACTTCTTAAAAAGGATATTGAGGCGGAAAAATTAATCGGTAAGATTAAACTGGAGGCGGTGCAGAAACCGGACTACAATTATTATTACGACAGTCTGACGCACAATGCCCAGGTACTTTATATCCTTTGCAAAGACTTCCCTGAGCGGACTCGTGCACTGAAAGGCAGTGACCTTGAATGTATTCTTGAACCCCTTATCAAGGAAACCTTTAATACCACCTCATCTGCCTACGCTATTTTGGCTTTAGATGCTTACGCGGATACCGCCGCTCAAACAGAGACAACCGGTCTCACCATCGCCGAGTTGCTTCCGCAGGGCAAGCGGAACCAATTATCTCTGCCCAAGTCGCTTTTCCCAGCGACTTCCTTCTCCCCGCAGGCAGAGGCTATTCAGTTTTCATGCGACCAGGATTACCCCATTTTCTATCAGGTCACTGAAGCCGGGTTTGACAAAGAACTTCCCGCGGAAGAGCTGAAGCACAACCTGGAGGTACAGCGTGAGTACTGTGATGAATCAGGAAAACCAGTAACCAGCGTCAAGCTGGGAGATAAACTCACAGTCCATCTTAAAGTGCGGGCTATCGAAAACGGCTCTTATGAAAATATCGCCGTGGTAGATCTTCTGCCGGGAGGTTTTGAAGTAGAACTCAACCCCGGCATTGAAAGAACAACCCGAAGCGAAGGGTTATGGGGTGCTTCGCGGCTGCAAAAAATTTACCATTGGGAACCGCAGAACGTGGACATCCGGGAAGACCGAGTGGTTGTCTTTGGAGAGGTGAGTCCGGAAGTGGGAGAATATGTCTATACCATTCGCGCGACCAATCAGGGAACCTATGCCATTCCCCCGGTTTTTGCGGAGTCCATGTATGACCGGTCAATGCAGGCCAAGGGGTTGGGAGGAAAAATTACGGTCGGGGGTCGATGATGCTTCGGATTACTCACTATAAAAAATTACTCGGGCTGCTTGTTTGTCTGCCTTTGGCCGTGCTGTTCGCGATTGTGAGCCTCCTGATTATAAGTCCTAAGCCTGCCCTGCATGATGGGCTTAGCTATTCCACCGCCATATGTGACCGAAACGGCAATCTACTCCGCCTAACCCTTTCGCAAGATGACAAGTATCGTCTCTGGATACCGCTCAAAGACGTGTCACCTAAAATGATTGAATCAACCCTGCTCTATGAGGATCAGTATTTCTACTGGCATTGCGGTATTAATCCTTTTTCTCTCTTCCGCGCCATCTGGAAAACCTACCTGACCGGAGGGCAACCTGCCGGAGCCTCGACGATTACCATGCAGCTTGTCAGGATTCGTTTTAAACTCGCGACCCGCTCCGTCTCCGGGAAGTTCAAGCAAATTTTTAAAGCCCTGCAGCTTGAATGGTACTACACCAAAAATGAAATCCTCGAAGCGTACTTCAATCTGGCTCCCTATGGCGGAAACATTGAAGGAGTCGGCGCAGCCAGCGAGGTCTATTTTCAAAAACAGGCTAAAAAATTAACGCTTGCCGAATCTCTCTTGTTGACTGTTATCCCTCAATCTCCTTCCCAGCGCAGTCCTCATCGCAGAAACATCCAATCCACGGTTTTAGTCAGCGTCCGATCTCAGCTTTGGGGGCGCTGGCTGCGAGAGAACCCACAACATCGCTCGATCGCCCCGGAAATAGAGCTCGCTCGAGTCATGCAACAGCCAAACCAGCTCCCTTTTTGTGCGCCCCATTTAACCGATGCGGTCATCGCTGAACGACCATTAAAAAGTTCCATGATAACCACCGTGGATTCAGGAATACAGAATACGCTGGAGCATAAAATTAACGAATACATCGAAAGAAATAAAGCCATCGGTATCCGCAATGCGGCTTCACTTCTCGTTGATTGGCGTTCAATGGAAGTGTTATCACTGGTAGGCTCAGCAAATTTTAACAATCAAGAGATTCAGGGACAGGTCAATGGCACCCGGGCAAAACGCTCTCCCGGTTCGACCTTGAAGCCTTTTATTTATGCGCTCGCTTTCGAACAGGGGATCATTCACCCCATGACCATGCTAAAAGATGCGCCCAGCGCTTTTGGCGAGTTGAGTCCGGAAAACTGTGACCGCGGGTTTGCGGGCCCGATTCATGCCCGGGAGGCGCTTACCCGAAGCCGTAATGTCCCTGCCGTCACTATAGCCGCCCAGCTCAACAACCCAACCTTATACGAGTTCTTAAAAAATACGGGTATTACCCAGCTCCGCTCTCCTGATTTTTATGGTTTAGCTCTTGTCCTGGGAGGAGCGGAGATGACCATGGAGGAGTTAGTAACACTCTATGCGGCCCTTGCGAACAGGGGGGTTCTTAAACCCCTTCGTTTTCTCATGGATGATCCCGCGGTAAATGAAGGCCGTCGTGTTTTATCACCCGAGGTTTGTTGGCTGGTTTTAGATATCCTTAAGGACGCCCCCCGCCCTGACCAGGGATATGACCGGACATGGGCCATGGATCCCTTACCCCAAGCTGGAAAAAGGGCACCTCCTATTCGTATCGAGGCGCATGGTGCATAGGGATCTTTGGCCCTCACGTCCTGGCGGTTTGGATAGGAAATTTTGATGGGGAAAGCAATCCCGCCTTTGTTGGGCGGGAAGCGGCCGCTCCCCTCTTCTTTGAAATTATAGAAGCATTAAAAGCACATCATAACACTATCCCTCAACCGATACGGAATGCCGGAAAAATCAAACGGGTTGAGGTCTGCACAGTATCCGGGCAGACGCCGTGGCGTTATTGCAAACAAAAGACACAGACGTGGTTTATACCCGGCATCTCTCCTATCTCAACCTGTGAAATTCACCGGCCGGTGCTGATTGATAACAAAACGGGTTTCAGGGTTTCTCCCGCCATGAACCTGAAAAATACCCGCACCGAAGTGTTTGAATTCTGGCCCTCAGATCTCTTAAAACTCTTTTATCAGGTGGGAATTCCGCGCCGCGTTCCGCCACCCTGGCATCCAGCCTGCTCTTATGTAGTAAAAGGGAACCAAGGGACCCCGCCGAAAATTAATTCTCCCAGATCCGAAATTGTCTATACAATACGCACGGCCTTCCTTGGGAAAGACACTATTCCCTTTTCTGCCGCCACTGATGCGGATGCTCAAGAAATTTTCTGGTTTGTCAACAATGCTTATTTAGGAACGTCATCCTCTACTAGGTCATTTTTCTGGATTCCTAAAGTTCCGGGGAAATTTGTCGTGCAGGCGGTAGATAATCTAGGACGAACCGATTCGAAAAAAATCCGCATTTCAGTTGTTGAATAGGCCTAACTTCTACATTGACAAGCATAAAAAAGCCGGTCAAATGACCGGCTTTTTTATTTGTAAATTAATTTTTAGCTCGCAGCTCATTATAATATCGGCAGATATTTTTCCAATTCGTACTGGCTTATGTGGACCCGATACTTATCCCATTCAATTTTCTTGTTGGCAATGAACTTCTCAAAAATATGATCACCGAGCGCTTCGCGCACCAGCGCGCTTTTTTCCGTTTCCGCAATCGCCTCATCTAAGCTTCCGGGCAGTGAGGGAATGCCTTTCTTTGCGCGCTCCTCAGCGGAAAGTTCAAAAATGTCCTCCTCAACCGGTTCCGGCAGCGCATAGCCTTCTTGCATACCTTTCATCCCCGCCGCCAGCATGACTGCAAAAGCCAAATAGGGATTACATGCCGGATCAGGGAAACGCACTTCAATGCGGGTTGCGTTAGCCTTACCAGGCTTATACATCGGCACCCGAACCAGGGTTGATCGGTTTCTCCGTGCCCAAGAGATGTAAACCGGCGCTTCGTATCCCGGCACCAACCGTTTATAGGAATTCACCCATTGCGCGACTACTGAAGATATTTCCCCGGCATGTTTAAGGATACCGGCAATGTATCCTTTTCCAACCTTGGAAAGGTGATACTTATCGTTGGGGTCAAAGAATGCGTTTTCTTTTCCTTTGAAAAGGGATTGATGCACGTGCATACCGCTGCCGTTCTGGCCGAAGAGCGGCTTGGGCATAAAGGTAGCATATACACCGTTTTGCATAGCTACTTCTTTGACCGTCAAACGAAAGGTCATGGCGGAATCCGCCATTGATAACGCATCATTGTAGCGCATATCAATTTCATGCTGACTCGGGGCAACTTCGTGGTGGCTGTATTCAATTTTGACTCCCATGCTCTCAAGCGCCAGAACGGTATCTCGTCTCAGATCACTGGCAACATCCAAAGGGGTTAGGTCAAAATAACCACCCTGGTCTAATACCTGGGGGGGGCCATCCGAGCTTTTGAAGTAAAAGTACTCAAGTTCCGGCCCAACATAAAAAGTGTAACCAAGGTCGGCTGCTTTCTTTAAATTACGCTTTAGCGCCCAACGAGGATCACCTATATAATGAGTCCCATCAGGGTTAAGCACATCACAAAACATCCGTGCCACACCCGCACCATCCTGGGGGCGCCACGGCAGAATAGCAAAGGTACTCGGGTCAGGTTTGGCTACCATATCGCTTTCCTCAATCCGGGCAAAGCCTTCGATGGATGAACCATCAAAACCCATCCCTTCCTCAAAGGCACCTTCCAACTCTTCCGCAGTGATGGAGAAACTCTTTAATATACCGAGAATGTCGGTAAACCATATTCGGATAAACTTAATCTTTTTATCCTGTACGATTCTCAGCACATCCTCGCGACCTAACTTTTCCATGACCATGACCTCCTTATCTTTTTACGGTTTATAAGGCTAAAAAATTAACGGCGAATAGTTTTAAACGTACCTACGTTATTCATATTTTTTTTATATTTTTCAATCCGTCAAAACTCAGTAAATTGTATATCAAAAGCAAATCATATGCCAAAAATAAAAATTGCAACCAGGTAGTAGTATAATATTTTTTATTTAATGCCGATTCCGCTTAATAACTAATCTTACCAAATAGTATATAATAAATTAAAAATCCTACAATTAAGTAGATTTTATCTACTCAAAAACCAGGTTTGTGAGGCGATAATCTCTCCTCCACCCGTTCGCCCAGTCAGGAAAACTAATTCTCAACCTTGACCTCCGCAATATTCTGCCTAAAAATAATAAATTCCTTATTCCCCTCTTTAACCATTACATGGATAAGACCAATGATTTGGCAGGTTCCGTTTCTTAAATTCGTGGTATCCCAAGGAACGGAAAACCAGTTTGCCCGATCATCTGATTCTCCAATTTTAACCCCCGTCCCACTATCTTTCTTTTGGTAATACCAAGGATTGCTTGGCTTTCAAGGGCTCCCCGGAAAATCCAAGTGCATCTAACTCCTTTTTCAAGAGTTTCTCGTCATACTTTTCCCCTAAAACAATCCTTCCGGAAAAGTTTTTCAGCTTTTCCGAAGGTACGATAGAAAATGGTCCCCAATTATAGGACGTCGTTACACCTCCTCGTGCCCACAGAGTTTAAGGTACGTACAGAATAATCCATCATCAGGTGGCCTCTATTTTTTCCTCCATGTTGGACAGGAGGACTTATGACCATCCTTGCGTCTTAACCACGCCAACAAAGTTACTGTATAGGCTTAGGGCTTGCCGCACAAAATCCACCTCCCGTTTTTTCAGGTGGCGAATCAGCTTTTCTCCTTCCGGTGATGAACCGAACCAGTCAGACAAAATCCGAGGGGTAACTTCCACGTGAAACTGCAATCCGTAAGCATTGGAGTAACGGAAAGCCTGGTTAAGACCTGTTGACGAAGTCGCAAGGAGTTGCCCCCCAACCGGAAGTTCGAAGGTGTCCTCGTGCCATTGGAATACCGGGAGTGTTTCCGAAAAGCCACGAAAAAGCATATCTTTTTTTCCGGTATCGGTAAGGGAAACCTCGCTCCAGCCTACTTCTTTCTGAGAAGACTTATACACGGATGCACCGCATGACCGCGCTATCATCTGAGCACCAAGACAAATGCCAAGGACAGGTACCCCACGATCAATTGTCAGTTTAAGAAAGTTTGCCTCGTCACGAAGAAACGGGTATTTTTCATCTTCATAAGCATTCATCGGACCACCCATGGTGATTATCGCACCATAGTCATCGAGGGCTTGAGGCAACAAATCATGATCATAGAGTCGTACGGTATGAATATCAACTTTTTTAAATAATAGATAGTCTTCTATCGTCCCCGGTCCTTCAGCCGGATCATGCATAATCACCATAACGTTCATTGGGAAAGTCCCTTACGAGGTAAAATAACCAAAAAGCATTTGATCTCTTCTTTACGCAAAAGCAAATTATATGCCATCAGGCCAAAGTTTAAAAATGTAGTCTTATCAAAAGATTAAAATATTAAGCGAGCTCAGGAACAAAAGGTAAAAATACCTTTTGGTAGAATTTTTGGAACAATATTTCGATTTAGTATCTGCAAGCTTTTGCCTGCGCAAAAAAAACCAGTTTTAACAGTCAAAATTTGCTGGCCCACCTGCTCCTGCTAATTTAAAGGAATTGCTCAATATCAGAAGCATAAAGCAAAAGGAAGAGCATAGTGTACTTTTACCGGTCTTATCGGGGCACCATCCGGATAAGACCCCAGTGACAAGCAACTGCACAAGTCCCATCTTCACCATAAACAATTTCACCCGCAAAAAGCTTCTCTTCCCTTTATTTTCAAAACGTTAGGCCACCATGACATTAATCGCACATTATGTTTTTTGCATATTATCGTTAGAAAAATCAAGATGAATGAGAAGATCAGTGCGTCCCCGAAGTTCGGTGATACTCCGCATTCCAAAGCGCAGAAGAATTCCGATTAATTCTTTTCGCCAGGCATTATAAAGGTTGATAATTCGCTGGGTGGCCCATTCTACGCTCATTTTAGCTGCCAATTCAATATCGGTAGTGGCAATGCCGCGGGGGCAGCCGCGACCGCTTTCGCAGCGACTGCAGCGCACGCATCCGAGCGCTACCAGCTCAGCCGTGCCGATTACGACGCCGTCAGCACCAAGAGCGATCGCTTTTGCTACGTCATGGGCAGTACGCACTCCACCACTGGCCATGAGGGTGACTTTTCCCCGCACCCCCTCTGATGTCAGGAAATCGTGTACTTTGGATATGGCATATTCAATCGGAATAGCAATGTTTTTCTTTGCAATATCGGGCGCGGCGCCTGTGCCTCCGTAGGCCCCGTCCAGGTGGATAATATGCGTTCCGGCTGCGCAACTTCCAATCGCAACCATATCGACATCCGTGGGCGTTGACACCTTGGTAGATACCAGAGCTCTCCGGTTAATGTGTTTAATCCAGTCAATGTGTTTCATGTGGTCTTCAATGGAATAAACACTGTGAAATGGAAAGGGGGAAAAAAGCGGGATCCCCACAACTGCCTCGCGCATGCGGGCTACTGCTTGCGTGTTTTTATCACCCAGCAAGTGTCCTCCAAGACCAGGCTTCGCTCCCTGTGCATACTTGAATTCTACAATCCGCACCCGTTGAATCGTTTCTTCCCTGATCCCAAATAGCCCAGTAGCAACCTGAGTAATCATATAATCGTCGTAAGGCTTCATGCGCTCCATATACCCACCTTCGCCTGTGCAGGAGAAGGTGTTCCATGCGGCAGCACCACGCACCTTTGCCAGTTGGGTTACATTGCTTACTGACCCGAATGACATCCCCCCGCCATACCACGGAACATCGATCCTAATGCAAGGTCGGCGGTCGTTGCGGCGGTTAAGCTCGATCCCTATATCTATGTCATCTTCGTTCAGTGCCACATCAGGCTTATCTGGAAATTTAAATCGGAGACGATCAAATCCCCCCCCAGAATCACCGCACTGATAATCAAAACCATAGTCTTCCGAGGGACTATCCCCCGTTGTCGCCATTTTCCAAGTAGCCAAAATCATGTCCGCAGTCCAGCGAAAATCTCCCAGTGCTCTCATCATGGGATTTTCAACCATCCGCAGTGCACCCTGAGGGCATAACGCTACACAATAATGATCGGTTTTCTCGCAGCCCGGACCTTTGCAGAAATGGCTTTGAGCACTAGCAAAATATTTGTAACCCGGCTTCAGCACATGAACATCATAAGGACAAACGTTTACACATTTCCCGCATCGGATACAATCATCATCGCTACGCCGGATAATGTATTTTGCAATTTCATTACGATAGCGCGGCGGAGCCAGCTTGATTTCACGGCTTACTTTGACCTGCGGCACAAACGTTTTCCGTGTGTTTTCCGGTAGAACATCATCAAACTTATTTTTTTGTTCCGAAAATTTTTCCAAAGATTTGTTCCTCAAGTTCTTCAAAAAACATTGCCCGTCCCACATCTCCTCGAAGACGACGGGCTTCCCGCATTCCCATTGCGCCCATAACTTCAATCAGCTGTAAATGCCACGCCGAGACTAAATTAGTCATCCGACCCACGCTGTAATCGAAGGGAATATCTTCGAGTTTCGCCGGACACGAAAAACCCGTTTCACAAGAGTCACACAGATGACACTCGAGAGCAATCATAAAAGGCAGGTTGGTGGTTACCAGATCGGCACCGCAGATTATCGCCTTTGCCATATGCTCTGCCAAGGCTATTCCTCCGCCAGCCATGATCGTGACTTCATCCCTTTTACCGATTTCTATAAGCGTGGTATGTATCTGACGGATCATATCTTTGATAAAACGGGGATTTTCGGCTCCAATCTCATTGCCGTTAAGATCAGCAACCACATGGATCACCTCCATGGTTTCCTCCTGGGCAAGGGCGACAGCCCTCTCTACACCATGCGAATCTAATTTAAGTCTCACTGCCGCGACAAGATCAGGGTGCATGTCCTTGAGTTTCTTTATCCACGTGATCACGCCATCATGGTCGGCTATTTCCACCAGCTTTGTTTTTTTCAGCACTTCCCTGGGCACGCCGGGTGAATCGGGGCGCAAAAAAAATGCCACATGAGGCAGATGCCGATCTTCATCAATATTTTCAAGAGGCCATTGGTCAGCGTCAAGAATACTAATTAAACCAGTGCGCGCTGCGGTCTCCACAAAAATAGGCTCAAGCTTTGGCAAACGGTAACCATGTGGTCGATTATCAATAATCAAGGGCAAAGGCAGGGAAATCAGCGGCGGTTGAGCAGTGACCAGATTTTTTTCGTCGAAAGACAGGACTGCCGGTTTCCTCCCCAGATCGACTGAGGTGCTAATATATTCGCGGCCATGGATCCCATCTCGCGTGGGACGAACAATTTCAGACATATCGGTCCACATGGAATCAAAACCAGGACCGGAAAATTTTCCTTTATATCCTGCTCCCGAAACCGGCACCTTACCGGTCTCCGCCTGTAGCCAAGTTGATAAAATAATATCAGGAGTCCAGTAATTGTTACCCAGCTGTTCATATACAGGATTGATGGTGAGGGAGAGGAGACCTTTGGTGCAATCTTGCACGCAGGAAAAACAGCCCATGCAATCAAAAAACAGATCATCCACGTCCTTGAGATTTCTGATGTATTCGGTTTCCTGCCGATGGCGATCGTAGACACAGGCCTTTTTTACACAGTTATGACACCGCGCGCAGTCTTCCCGCCAATCTACAATGCCGTGCTTTCCAATGCGCGGGAGCCGCGGTGGAACCGGAGTAGTGTTAATGTGGTATTTCTTTGGCATAATTTAGAATTGGTTATTTTCTAGTGATAATTTTTTTGTTCCTGTTACTTGGTTGCGACCATCAGCTCGGGCAGGACAGATTCCTTTCCGCCGGAAAGAATATGTATTCCCCGAAGGCCTTTCATTCCTCTAATTTTCTTGATTACTTCCCTGCAAATGGCAAGTCCTTCTTTTTTCTGGGCTTTCTCATCGCCGGCCGCTTTCAAGCGTTCGATTACCTGTTCTGGAATAGATAAATCAGTTAAAGTATCACGCAACTTCTCTGCTTCCCCAACGCTTTCTAAAGGTCGCACGCCTGCCAGAATAGCGACTTTCTCAGTAATGCCCTCCTCGCGGGCTGCTTCGAGCCACTGCTGAAAGCGCTCGGTATCAAATACTGCCTGAGTCTGGATAAATCGCGCACCCCCCGCCACCTTTTTGGTAACTCGAAGAATATTGAGTTCCAGAGGAGCCAGGTAAGGATTTGCTACTGCCCCTATAAGCATTGAAAATCTTCCTTCAATTCTGTTTCCATCAAGAAGGACTCCTTGTTCGTTCATTTTCTTTATCGCCGCAATGAGTTGAATCGAGTCAATGTCAAAAGAATTACCGGCTTCAAATGATGTGGTCAGGGTTTGGTGGTATCCGGACAGGCAGAGAACGTTTCTGATTCCTAAATAGGCTGCCCCAAGAAGATCGGACTGGAGGGCAATGCGGTTTCGGTCGCGGGTAACAAGCTGGTAGATTGGTTCTATATTCTCCCGAATCAAAGCAACTGACCCTACAAGACTCGACAGGACCGGACCATGAGGATTGTCAGCCACATTGACTGCTATCGGTCCATCTTTTAGGACACCGAACACCTTTTCAATTACCGTGAGCTCCGCAGTAGCGTGTGGCAGAAGCTCTGCGGTAACAATAAAAGCTCCCTTCTCTATCGCCTGTGCAAGTTTACTATCCTGTGTCATACGGTCATCTCCCTCCCCGACCAAAGCCGGAGACAAAAAAACTTTCGAAAGGTTTCATTGAGAATTTGAACAAGCCAAGCCGCTAATCTTAGCGCGAAAATTATCTACTTCACGAATAATCTGTTCTACGTCAACTTCTTCTTTTGGTTTAATAACCTTTATTCTTCCTCTGCCCAGTCCGATCTCCTCAAGAAGTGAGTCTACTGCCTCCACTCTCCGCGCTGCCCGCAGATTTCCCTCAAGGTAACGACAAGCATCCTGTTTGCAGGTTATCACCATCACGCCATCTGCTCCGGTTTCAAACGCTTTAATCAAATAAAGCAGGTCCACCTTCCCGGAACAAGGCAAGCTGATCGCTTTCAGCTCCTCACCTTCTCGTGCAGCACAGTAACGTCGTGCGGTATCAGTATCAAAACTATTAGAACAAAAAAATAAATATATTTTTAAAGGTCGATTATCCATAACACTTAGATCCTGTGGTCCTCCCGGACGATAACCCGAAGTCCGCCATGAATGCTCGCGTTCCAGTTTTTCGGTGGCTTAATTTGTTTAAGGCGGTCAAGCTGCCCAATGCCTTTGAGCCGCTGATAGATAAGTTGCCAGGCGCAGGGGCGGTCGGGCAAGACCTCACAACGGTCTTCCCGGGAACCACCGCAGGGGCCATTAAGCATATGCTTGGCGCACCGGGTAATCGGGCAGATACCGCCGTATTCGTGCAGCACACAGGCGCCGCAGGCAACGCATTTCTCCGTCCAGACCGCCCTTTCTTCAAGAATGCCCAGGAAAGCGGTGTTCAGTCCGGCATAAACCGGCTTTGCAGGATAACGTTCCGCAATGGCTTGAACGCCAGCACCGCACCCGAGAGAAAGCACCGCATCATTTCTCTCGATTGCTTCGGCAGCTTTCTCGATAAACACGTTGTCACACTGACGCTCGATGGTAAGCTCCTCAATCTGGAGAGAAAAGCCGGCTAATCGCGAAGCTATTCGTAGCGCCGAAGAAATAATGCTCACCTCACGTTCACCACCAGCAAGGCAAACCGTAACACAGGTGCCGCATCCCAGCACTAAAACTTTTTTTTGGCCTTTTAATATCTCGATAAGTTCAGGTATAGTTTTTCTTTCTGCAACGATCATGCGAGGGCCTCCGCTCTATGAATGACGTTTTAAAAATTTCCGGGTAGCACTATCTTAAATTTTTGTTACACCGGATGGCGAATGTAAGCGTAAAACAGCGTTTATATCTGAACAAAATCCTTCTGCTCTTTTTTGTTCCCACTCGTCGACTTTAAGGGATTAGGGCCAAGCTCGCGAACAGTTTTAATCATGTCAGTAATAATATCCGCCAAAGGGCGTCCCATGGCGGCAGAAATATTAACCATTCGCAAACGCTCCTTTTCAATTCCAATTTCTGCCAAAAGATCCCGGGTCTGATTGACCCGGCGTTTTGCCACCAGATTCCCTTCGATAAAATGGCATCCGCCCTCAAGACACCCCGCAACCAGCACGCCGTCCGCCCCGTTTTCAAACGCCCTTAAATAAAAATCAACCTCCAGTCTACCCGTACACGGCGTGCGAATAATGCGTATGTTTGGCGGATACTGAAGCCGCATCGAACCAGCCAGGTCCGCGGAAGCATAGGCACAGTAATGACAAAAAAAACCTACAATCAATGGTTCAAAGGCATGTGCATTCATGATGAATTTCCAGCTGCTAATAAGTTATCAAGCATCATACAAAACTGACCGGTCTCAAAATGGCTCAGCTGGATTGCACGAGCCGGACACTCGGCGGCACAAATACCACACCCCATGCATTTGGCTCCGATAATCTCCGCCTTTTGATCCCGGTTTACCAGAGGCGCTCCATAAGGACATACTTTCAAACAGGTCATGCACGAGATACATTTATTCTGGTTGACATGCGATACCTGAGCGCCGACATCAAGATACGTCTTTGAAAGCACGGTGGCTGCCCGCGCAGCCGCAGCCCTGGCTTGAGAAATATTTTCGTCAACGAATTTTGGCGAGTGAGCAAGTCCGCACAGGAAAATACCCTCACTGGCAAAATCAACCGGCCGTAGCTTCAAATGAGCTTCCACGTAAAAACCATCGGCATTAAGGGGAACCTTAAGCATGTCAGCAATAACCTTATTATCTTCACCCGGTATAATACCGGTGCTGAGCACGACACGATCAGCTTCCATCTCAAGTGACTCTGGAAAGTCAGGACTGTCCACGGTGATAACCAGACCATGGGCATCAGAAATTTTCGGAGGGGAATCCTGATGGTAGCGGATAAAGACAACCCCGGCTTCCCGTGCTTTTTTATAGTACGTTTCCCGAAACCCGTACGTCCTTACATCCCGGTAAAGAATAAATACCTGTGCATCCGGATCCTTCTCCTTGATACTAAGCGCATTCTTAACCGCCCTAGAACAGCAAAGTCGACTACAATAGGGGCGTTCGGGATTGCGGGATCCCACGCATTGAATCATGACCACGTTCCCACCGCCCGTAGAAAACGTTTTTTCATGGAGCTGTTTTTCTAATTCACCTTGGGTCAGCACCTGTTGAGATTTACCATATAGAAACTCTGAGGTTCCTGCCGGTTTGGCGCCCGTAGCTACTATCAGGGCACCGCAAGAAACCTCGATCCTTTCCTCATTCCGGGAAAGGGTGACCAAGAAATTGCCGATATGTCCGGCAACACGGGCAAGCTCTGTTTCCCGGTAAACATTAATATTGGGATGATTTTCAACTCGCTGGATGAGCCCAGCGGTAAAAGCAGGGATGTCATCCTTTTCCAGGGTACTGTATAAGTTGAGAAGATTTCCCCCCAGACGATCAGCACACTCAACAAGGTTGATTTTAAAGCCCTGGTCTGCTAATGAAAGGGCCGCCGTCATGCCGCTCATTCCTCCTCCAATAACCAAGCCGGTTTGATTAATTTCAAGCGATTCTCCTCCCAGCGGAGCCAGAGAATGTGCCCGGGCAATAGACATGCGCACCAGCTCAATTGCTTTTTTCGTGGCCTCCTTCGGGTTTAATGAGTGCACCCATGAGCACTGGTCCCGAATGTTGGCGAGCTCGAATAAATAGGGATTGAGACCTGCTTCGCGGAGTGTTTCCCGAAACAAGGGCTCGTGGGTTCGGGGGGTGCACGAAGCAACAACAATCCGGTTCAGCCGGTATTCACGAATTTTCTCCTTGATTTCTGACAGGCTGGTATCTGAACAGGTGAACATGCTATCTTTGGCAAAAACAACCCCCTCCTGAGATTTAATACTATCAACTACCTGAGTAACATCTACGACCGACGCAATGTTTATTCCGCAGTGGCACACAAACACCCCAATCCTCGGCTCTTCGTCGGTAATGTCGCGTTCGTTAGGGTAGGTTTTTTTGGTAACCAGAGTATTGCGGGAATCTGCCAGCAATTCCATGGCCATGGATGCTGCACCACTTGCCTGGGTAACGGTTTCCGGAATATCTTTAGGCTCCTGGAACGCACCGGCAACAAAAACCCCAGGCCGGGATGTTGTCAGTGGAAGAAGGCGATTCGTCGCACAAAAGCCGAACCCGTTAAGCTCTATCCCCAAGCGGGATACCCTTTCCGTGACCGATGTTTTCGGCTCAATGCCCGTGGCCAGCACCACCAGATCAAACTCTTGTTCCTCAAATTTCCGATTTTCATTTACAAATCGTACCCGAAGATTTCTGGTGTCCGGGACCTGCACAATCCGTGACGGCATACTGCGGACAAAGTGGATACTCGTTTCACCGCGAGCGCGTTCATAATACTGGTCAAAATCTTTTCCATGGGCACGAATATCCATATAAAAAATGGTCGCTTCCAGACCTTCTAAATGTTCGCGGGCAACCAAAGCTTGTTTTATCGTCGCCATGCAGCAAACCGATGAACAGTAGTCGTTGCCGCAGTTGCTGTCTCGCGAACCCACGCACTGAATAAAAGCAATACGTTTCGCTTCGCCACCGCCTGCCGGTCGCACAATATGCCCTTCAAAGGGGCCCGCAGCAGAAAGCATGCGCTCAAATTGCACATTGGTAATCACGTTATCATAACGGCCAAAGCCAAACTCTCCTTTTTTGGCAGCAGGAAACTCCTCGAAACCGGGAGTAAGGATAACCGCGCCCACTTCAAGTTCGATCATCTGCACTTCCCTGGCATGATTGATCGCGTTCTTCTCGCAGGCGGCCACACACTCCCGGCATTCGGAGCACAAAGCGCAGTTGAGACATCGCTCGGTTTCGGCCAGAGCATCTTCTTCGGAAAAGGCTTCTTCGACCTCAGCAAAGTTGTTGATTCTTTGTTCCAGCGGCAGTTCCGGAGTCTGGGCACGCGGTCTTTTTTCCACCTCTGCTAATGAGGGAAGAAGTTCCTCGGCAACCGGAGCGATCGTATTTTCAAAACGGGCAGTCCGCGGATCTTCCTTTCTCACGTACCGGTCAATCGATTCCGCCGCTCGCTTGCCGGCAGCAACCGCTTCAATGACCGTCGCGGGGCCGGTAACAATATCCCCACCGGCGAAAACCCCGTCTTTCTCAGTGAGTCCGTATTGGTCAACGATGATGTTTCCCCGCTGGTTTACCGGTAAAAACGCCGCAGTGCCGAAAAAAGACGGATCGGAACGGCTTCCGATAGCCAAAATCACCATGGCGGTTTTAAAATCCTTGGTTTCGTTTTCATTATAGGTCGGATTAAATCGTTTTTGCTCATCGAAGACTGCCGTGCATTTCTTTAGTTCAATACCGTTTACCATCCCTTCGGAACCTTTAATTCTTTTTGGTCCCCAGGAGGTGTGGACCGTAATCCCTTCTTCAAGCGCCTGCTTTTTCTCTTCTTCATTGGCGGGCATCTCTTCCCACGATTCCAGACAGGCCATCTGCACATCTTTGGCCCCAAGTCTCTTGGCGCTTAACGCCACGTCAATCGCCACGTTTCCGCCGCCGATGACAAACACCCTATCTTTGATGTCCGCTGTCCCCTCTTTGACGGCCCTGAGGAAATCGAGCCCCTGAACGACTCCGTTAAGATTCTCACCTTCCACATTCAGGATGCTGCCTTTCTGTAAGCCCATGCCGATAAAGACCGCAGCATGGTCTGCGCGCAGCTTATCAATGGTGATGTCTTTGCCCACCTGGCAGTTAAACACAAAGGTAACTCCTTTGCGTCGAATAAGCTCGATTTCATAATCCAGGACCTTCTCGGGAAGGCGGTATTCAGGAATCCCCCAACGAAGCATTCCGCCCGCAGCAGGGCGAGCTTCGTAAACAATCACAGCATACCCACGATCAGCAAGGTCCTGGGCTACCGTCAGGCCGGAAGGGCCGGCACCGACAACGGCAATTTTCCGGGCTTCCGGTGGAGGTGTTTTTTCCGCGGGAAGAGTGAGCTGCCCTGACTCCACCATTTCCATTTCCTTGTCTGAGGCGAAGCGTTTTAATTGCCGAATGGCAACCGGCGCATCAACCTGACCCCGGGTGCACGCGGTTTCGCAGGGATGAGTACAAACGCGTCCACAGATAGCAGAAAGGGGATTTCTTTCCCTGATCAGGTTTACAGCCTTGATATATTCTTTTTTCTTGATAAGTTGAATATAGCCCTGCACATTTATGTTTGCCGGACATGTCGTTTTACACGGAGAGTGCCCCAGCTTAAGAATGCTGGGAAGGTTGGGCACTGCCTGAACATACTGTTTGGCAATCGCTTTGCGAGTCCCTAAACCGCGATTGAACCGGTCAGAAATTTCAACCGGACAAACCGTGGTGCAGTCTCCGCAGGCATTACAGATTTTTTCATCCACATAACGGGGAGATTTTTTAACGGTAACCGTAAATCGGCCGGGGTCTCCCTCGATGCGGTCAAGTTCTGATAAAGTCAAAATTTCTATGTTCAGGTTTCGGGCACATTCAACCAGTTTAGGCGAAACTATGCAGGTGGCGCAATCGCCCGTGGGAAAAGTCTTATCCAGTTGAGCCATCATTCCACCGATGGCAGCCGATCGCTCAATGAGGTAAACCTTGAAACCAGAGTTGGCCAGATCGAGCGCCGCCTGCACTCCGGCAATGCCGGCGCCTTGTACCAGGACTGCACCGATTTTATTATTGTTGTTATTGTTATTATTGTTGTTATTCATCTTCAGTTTTTTTACCTTAATCGAGTCAAAAACCATTTTAAAACCCCCTCAATCCCCCTTTACAAAAGGAAGATGACAACAGGCTTCTCCCCTTTAGAAAAGGGAAGTCACAGGGGATTAGTTTAAATTTTTGCTCAATTTAGTCTTTTTTTGTTCTCATCCAGCTAGTCAATCAAGTTCCTCCGTTCACGTTAAGCGCTGAACAATCCTCTCGGGAGAGACCATGAGTTTTTCCAAACCAAGTTTATCGGCAGAAATGCCGAGGCAAAGCCCAAGTAATTGGGTAATATAGATAATCGGCAGGTTGTGGTCTCTGCCGGTTTCTTTTTTAATGTCACTCTGTCGCAAGTCCAGATTTATCTGACACATAGGACAGGCCACCGCCACGCACTCTGCACCCGCAGCCCGGGCCATCGTCAAAACAGCATCAGAGAGCTTTACCACGACATCGCTCCGGGTGAGGGAAAGAGCTCCCCCGCAGCATTCAACCTTGTGGGGCCAGTCAAGACTTTCCCCTCCTATGGCAGTAACCAGACGATCCAGGGAAACGGGATTTTCCGGATTATCAAACCGATTTACTTCCGGTGGACGCACCAGCAGACAACCATAGTAACACGCCACCTTAAGCCCGTTAAGAGAGCGCTTGAGAGCTTTTTTGATTCTGTCAATCTCCACATCTTCAAGAAGCACTTCTACGAAATGGCGCACCCGCACCGAGCCGTCATAATCATGACCAAGCGCTTCACCCACATGCTCACGAATTTTGGGGTGACGCAGAACTTCGTAGTTCGCCATTTTCAGCATGCTGTAACAGGCAGCGCAGGTAACGACAACATCAAGCCCCATTTTCTGCGCCCGAGCCAGATTGGCTGCCGGCAATGAGGCCGACAGCACCCGGTCAGTCTGGTGAGCCGGGGTGGTGCCGCAACAGGTCCACCCTTCGATCTCGGTCAAATCAATCCCCAGGGCGCGGGCGACGGCTGAACATGATGCATGCTGTTCCCGCGCGGTGGAATCAGATGCGCATCCGGGATAATATGCGTATTTCATTTTTGCTTTTCCTTCGCTCGCCTCACTGAATCAAAAATGCGTTTTACCATTTTCCGGTCAGCCCCCCGGGGAGGCAAAAGCGCAATTTTTCTCTTTCTGAGCATACCCGGGAATTTCTCCGCGTCTTTCATATAAGTTTTCGTGCCGATCTTATGAGCAACGATCATGCCCAGGTCATAGGTGCGTCCAAACATTTCTACAGTTTTAAGAAAGACCCGGTTAAAAAGCGGCATGTTGCCTTCCGGGGCTGGTGTTTTCTGCTCCACGGCTAAGCCCCGCAAGGCGTCAATTACCGAGGGAATATCGATTCCCATGGGGCACCGGACAAAACAGGTTTCACAGGATACACACATCCACACCAGATCGCTGGCAAGCAACTCATTTCCTGCGCACAAGTGTAACCGGCGCAGGATCTCCGAAGGTGGAGCCCCGGTAAGGTTGGACACGGGACAACCACTGTCACACTTCTTACATTGGAAGCAAACGCTCAAATCAACGTCCGCCAATTTTTCCACCGTGCGAAGGAGCCCTGGAGATGTTTTGTCTTTCTTAATCCTGATGGTCATGATGTTCATTTCCCTAATCGCTAATAGTCTCCGGTTCTGTCGGACCTTCTTCATCCCAGTAGACTTCGGTTGTTTCAGAAGCTGATTGATCACCCGTGCTGGGGACGACTTTGCGATAAACTTGTTCCGGTGATCGGCGCGCCCCATCAACCGTCAAGAGCTCATCCACTTTGATGCCAAAGAGACGCTCATTTTCAACCAGGTAAGGAAGAATTAAATTCCAGTCCTTCCTGGTGAGCGGGAGAAACACCCCTCCGTTTAATTGCTCATCCACAAGTATTTTATTGGGATCACGAATAAAAGCCGCCCCCCCTGATGATAACGAAAAGAGATTGCTCCCCGGATAGGGTTCCGCCAAAGAAATAATCTGTCCCTCGTCATCAAAGGTTACGGCATTTAGTATAACAAATCCCCCGCCATTATGAGGGTCACCAGCCATAAAGGACTCGCCCAGAAAATCAAGACAGGTTTGATTAATAACGACCCGTGGTCTCCCCACTGAATTAATAAGGGGCCGACCGGCTGCGTTCCCCAGTACATAAACCTCGCCTCCTTTGGCACCATACATAAAAGTCTGACCGACATCGCCGTGCACAACAAGTTTACCGGCCTTTATAA
Organism: Thermodesulfobacteriota bacterium; assembly: GCA_026625185.1. Taxonomy (GTDB): domain Bacteria; phylum Desulfobacterota; class WTBG01; order JAGOGO01; family JAGOGO01. The sequence goes on from CP113000.1 coordinate 176,440, forward strand.
TCTGCCCAAGCTGGTCCTGAGCGTTACCGTGCACCGTGACCGTCAACCCATCGATGCCTGAGCCCAGATAATCTCCTGAGCTGCCGTAAACGTCTATAACCACATTGTCGGTTTCCGGCCCCAGACCACAGCCGATAAATCGCTGGCCGGAACAGCCGAAAGAAATAAAATGCCGCCACCCTTTCTTCATATAGGCATCCAAAAGAAGCGACGCGTCAGATTCATTTCCTTCAGGAGGAAATTTTTTTGCGTTTATTACCAATGTCTTCTCATCGCGGCGCGGCGCCCGTAACTTTTTACGGGTCTCAAAGTCGATGAGTCGATAAAGCTTCGGCTCACCATCCTGGTCATCCAGGCCGGGGAGGCTGCTGAAGAACCGGTCTAAGGCGCTACGCACCATGTGGAGAAGGTGATTGCGTTTTTTTTCACCCGTCTGGTATTTGCGGTCATTAAGAAGGGTAAGCCCCTGAATCGCGGTGGCCGTGTAGTTTGAATCTTTTGCCAGACCAATAATGATTTCACACGCTGTCCAGATATCGTCAAAAGACCAGGCGGGAATTTTGTCGCAGACATACTCAAAGAGAGCGAGCGGGTTTCCGGTTTCCAGGCGCATCCGCAGCTCTCTTTCCAGCTCGCTGTCTTTCGGGGCCGTAAAAATCCGTTCCCGGGTAAAATCGCACGATTCAGTTTTCTTCGGCATGGGAACCGGTTTCCCGAATTTGTCAGTACAGGTCATGCGCATCTTCCCGGCGGCGTCGGGAGAAACGTTAAAGATAAACGCTCCGCCGTCGGTGTGGCTTCCGCCCCGTGCGTTCCAGTACCGGTCAGCCACCGGACAAATCCGCTTATCTTGCCTGGAGAGACTGATAAGGGTCGCGTCAATCGCCTGCTTTTCAGAACAGATCAGCCCTACCTGGACCTCACCGTCGGAAAAAGAGAACACCTGGGGCCGTAACATCGCGGTGTCGGTAATGCCCAGAAGTTGAAAGGTTTTTTGTTCCGGAATAGTGCGGGTGATGATGAAGAACCAGGGCCCGTCCGGGGAGCCATGGATATGGCTCGCCTGTATTGATCGGTAGATCGCCTGCTTATCCCGGGGAAGACGGTCAAAGTCAAGTTCGGTTGTGGGCGCGATCGCCTCGATTATGTATTCCAGAGGATAATGATACGTCCTGCTCAAGAGGTCGAATAAAAGCGCAGAAACCTCGGTGTCGGTGAGAAACTGCGGATAAATATGCCGTTGTTTAAGATACTCAGTAACCGAGTGATAATTTGCAAAATCACCATTATGAACCAGTGCCATATTGATGCCGGCAAAAGGATGGGCACCACCCGGATGCCATACCCGTCCCTTGGTCGGGAAACGCTGGTGTGCGATCCATGCGTGGGCTGCAAGGTCCTCAATCTGGTAATATTTTACTATTGCCTCTGCAAAACCAACCACCTTGAGAATCATGATATCCCGGCCGTGAGACAGGACAAAAGCCTTTTGATCCCCCAGGGAAGCATAGTATTCCTGATTAATTCGGAAACTGTTTTGGTTTATAAATTCGTCTTCCGCTTCGCGACGGGTGATTGCGGTGAGCTGATTTTGAGCAATAAAGGCGTCCAGTACGCTTCTTTTTACCCGCACAAAGTAGCGCCACACATCAGGTGGCTTTACTTCCAGTCCTTCCACTGAATGCCAATCATCAACTGACTTAAGTTCGCTGGAAGCGGCAACATCAAACTGCGGAGTGATAAAACGTTTTTCCAGCTTTTCCCGACCACCCGGCTTGATAAAAGCCACGTGGAGCATATAATACTCATCCAGTATTTCCCGGCTCACCCCCAGCTGCTCAGGAACAAACCCGACCGCTGCAATGCCTCCGCCTTTTCCGTTACCCCGGTTGTGCATCAGGCAGGAAGGCTCATAAATATGGCGGCCCGGAACCGGTTCGGTACAACAAAAACCAACAACGCCGCATCCGCCTTCTTCCTCGCTTTTTTTTACAACCTGACGAAGATTAAACTCATTAATGAGTAGTTTTTTTGAATCCAAAAGTTGTCGTATTCTTTCACTCTTCATTTTATTCAAAACAATTTCATTCACGGTAAAACCCGTTATATAGTAAATATCTAACGGAGTAAGCGGTGCATTTCTAACGGGATAAAGGAGTCATACACCTAAAATTATATCCATTTGGATTTGTTTCAATCTTTTCCTACCAATCGAGAGTGATAAAACGTTTAATTAACAATCAGTTAATAATTTCTTATGTCATAAATTCTTTTTTTTGTTCTTGTCATAAAATATTTTAATATATTACCATTTTTTTCTTGAAAACTAAATTAAGCTATATTAAAATATTTAATAAGGATTAATTATTAAGTCAAGTAAAAATAAAGAATTTTTTTGAAAAAATAAAAAAATTAAGTAAAATTAAATATTACCTAACCATATTTACAGAAAGGAAATGATGGGAGAAGTGATAAGTTGTGGGATACCATACTTAGATAAAATCATGGGGGGATACTTCCTCGGCGAAAACATAGTCTGGGTTTTAAGGCCCGGAACCGACTTTGACATCTTCTTGGAAGCCTTTCTTACAAAAAAAAAGGAACCTCCTTTTAAAACTGTTTATGTCAGCTTTGATTTTCCTCCCCAAAAAATATTAAACCGATATGAAAAATTTTTTAAACCTGAAGACTTCATTTTGGTAGATGCCTTTACTTTTGGAAAAGGAAATAGCGATAGATTTTTCCAATCATTTTATCAGGGTGAAACTATCCGATCAAAACCATTTCGGATTAATTGCATAAAGGATTTAACTGAGCCGAGTGAATTTATTAGGATCATGAACAGTCTCCAGGAAGAGTTTAAAACCGACATTGCTTGCAAATATTTCTTTGGTAGCTTGAGCGGAATGCAAGAACTTTGGGGTGAACGAGATACCCTCCATTTTTTTACCTTTGCCTGCCCTAAACTTTTTGAACTCAAGGCGTTAGCCTACTGGCCTTTGGTAAAAGAGGCCCATAGCAAATCATTTTTAGCTAATATTAGCTATATTACCCAAATTGTCGTCAGCCTGAGTTTTGAAGAGGGAAATCCCTGTTCACTCAGATTCTTAAAATTGGAGGGGAGACCATCGAAACTGCTTAATACAACGCATTATTATAATGTGCAGGAAAAAGATATCGATTTTGTTAATCCGTTAGAACCAGCAGAAATTGCAGATAAATTTGGAACGCAAAAACTACCAGGGCTGGAAAAATCACCAGAGGCTCACCCCGGTTTTTTAGACACTAAGGAGCCAATCCGGATTGGCGGCCGAATCCGGGACTTTCGTTTACGCAAAAACCTTTCCCAGGTAGAATTAGCAAAGAGACTAAAAATAACTCCAAGCGCCTTATCTCAAATAGAAAACAACCAAAGCCTCCCCTCTTTGCCACTTTTTATCCAAATTGCGCGCTTTTTCGGGAAGTCTTTAGATTCGTTCTTTGCACCCGAGCAAAAAAAAATGGAAGTCAAAACAATCAATCAGTAAATTTACCTGGAAAAATCTGGAAGCGCTTACCACAATTTTTCCACCCCAAAAACCCATGGCCTTGGTACCCCTCAGCCTTTCCCAGAAAAACATCTTGTAACCCGCCAAACGACTTTTTTTGGTCCTCCTCATAAACTTTTAAGACCTTCTCAATATACTCCGATGATAAAATTACATCATCATGAAAATAAAAGATGGTATCCCCCTGAGCAACCTTAGTGCCCACGTTTCGTGATTCGGTCAGAGCAGGTTTTTATTTTTTAAGTAAGGTTCCTGGAAGGATGGCGCCCTCGCCGAATTTTTCTTGAATCGCATCAATTGTCTTATGAAGTCGCTTGGTTTTCTGCGCACCTGGGTGGCGAGGAAAAAGAGCGAGCTGTTTTACTTCCGAACTCGTTAAATGAGAAACCGATACCCCTAAGAGCCTTATCGGCTTTCTCCCAACTTCAGTTTTTTTCAGAAGAAGATAGCAAGCCTTCGTGATTTCTCCGCCGTGGTTCGTGGGTTCTACTATAGTTAGGGAACGTGTTATCTGGACAAAGTCATAGTACTTTACTTTTAACGTAATGGTCTTTCCCCGCAATCCTTCTTTTCGCAAGCGCCGACCTACTTTAGTAGATAGGGAAAGAATTTCTCGCTTGGCTATTTCCTCGTCAATGACATCTTCCGCAAAGGTCTCTTCCTGGCCGATTGATTTAACCTCATCTTCTATTTCAACCTCACGTTCATCTATTCCCCGGGAAAGCAGGTGGAGGTGGAGTCCCATTAACCGATTTCCATTTCAAGCTGGGATTATCTATTAACTCCACTGAAGCATAGAAGGCATCCATATCCAGATGGATTATTTTTTGGGTTCCATTTTCGTTCCATAAATAGTAATCAGACCGCGGCACAAAGAAGTTCCCGGTCTTTAAACCGCACATACCCGCTATGAGTAATGCGAAGATGAGGGATAGCAGCAGTCCCAAGAACATCAATCGTAAGGAGCGGGTTTGCCCAGGGCACCCCATTACCCTGCAAAGCGGTTTCAAGTTTTTTAATCTCTTTCCCTAACACCTCCATGGGTTTTAAAGAGGCCATACCGCACAGAGGAGCTGGAAATTCAGCAATCACTTCATTGCCAATAGCATACACTGCTCCGCCGTTAATTTCTTGTAATCTTCCCACGACGGTCTCCATGGATTGCCGGTCACATCCTGCAATGATCATATCAACTGAATCCCAGCAAATGGTGGAACCACATGCTCCTCGTTGCAAACCAAAGCCCTTAAGAAAACCCAGGAATTTCTCTCCGCTTCCAAGCCGGTTTAAGGCAAGAAGCATGATAACATCCCGGGCTGTTTCCGGGTCTTTCAAATCCACCACCCGTTCTCTGGTAACTAACCCCGTAACAAGATCCATAACCCGGACCTTCCCTTCTTGAGGTCTCATCGGGAAGTCAAAGCCATTCAAGGCAACTGTGTGAAACATATACTCAGGGCAGGAAACCTTTTTTGGTTCGGTCAGGTTGCGGCCATACTGAAAAATTATTTTTCCATTACACATAACTATTTGAGGTGAATATTCCTTTGGTGAAGGTATGAGCACTATATCAGCCATTTTTCCGGGAGCAAGAGACCCGATAAAGTTATCCAGATGGAAATGTTCAGCTACATTAATCGTTACCATCTGAAAAGCCACTTCCGGCGGAACACCAAGACTGAGAGCTTTTTTCAGCCCGGCATCAAGAAACCCTTTTCTGATGAATCCTTCGGGATCCGAGCCGTCAGTGGTTAATGTTAATTTTCGAAAATCAATATCCTTGGTGAAAATATTTTTTATTGCCTCGAGCTCTTCCCTTACAGCGCCTTCCCGGATCATTACCCAATACCCAAGCCGCAGTCTTTCCAAAACCTCCTCTTCTGTGGTCGCTTCATGACAGGAGGAAACGCCAAAATTGGTATATGCCTGAAGCCTTTTCCCTTTTGCGCCCGCAGAATGCCCCTCAATCGGCTTCCCCAGAGCCAATCCTAGGTCCGCCAGTTCTCTTACCCGCTCTCCCTGCGGGCCATCTAAAAACAGATTGCCCCAATAAATTTCACCCACTCCAACACATTGGGATTTCTTCAAAAGTGGCAGGAGCTCTTCATTCGAAGGAATGTTCGTTTCCTCAGAGGAGGTGAGTCCACAGTGCGGACTGACCGTATAGTAAAACCGTATTGGCTGGCCTTCAAGACCTTTTACAAAACACTCAATGCCATCCTTCCCAACGATAGTGCAAATTCCAATGGTTTCGGTAATAACAGTAGTAACGCCCGAAGGGATGACATACCGTACAAACTCTTCGATACCACAGCGGTTCATCACGTGGGCGTGCCCTTCAATAAGGCCGGGGAGAAGAACCATCGCCTGCGCATCAAGGATGGTCGTCTCCCGATCCCGGTTAAAGTCAGTTTCCGGGCCCACATAGGCAATCATTCCATCTTTTATCCAGACCGACTGTCCCTTTATAAACTCCCGGGTGAAAACATTAAAGATGGTAGCATTGGTTATTGCCGTATCAAGAGGTATAATGCCTAAAACCACGTCGCTAAGGATTTTGCTTTTCCATTTAATCTCGTATTCCATGATCAACATCCTTCCCTTCAAAGGGACCGGCTCAGTGAGGCAAGCCGGCAAAAATATTCCCCTTTCGTGCATTTATTGGTGAACTTATGAAATTACCTAATTTTTTTATTGGGTGATACTACTAATTTGTAACCTAAAGTACATTCAGATAAATTTATTTAAAATTATTATTCTATTTTTACTATCTTAAATCAAGAGGAAATCAAAAGACCGTTTTTTTAATAAGTTACCCGGCATCACCCGCTCATCCTTTATTATTGATGAAACCGTAAAATTATTGCGCTCTGGTATAAAATCAGTCCGCTCGACACCGTGCCCGAGGCATTAAAAGTGCTGGAAAATTAATCCGCAGAAGTAAAAGGATAAAATAAACTCTTTGAAATCAATGGCTTTTGCCTTAGCGGCAGTAGTTCCGTTTGTGCTGATCTTATGTCTGGTTTTCAAGAGGTGAGGTCATGGCTTTGTACTATCCAAAAGCTCCGTCTCGTCGAGCTTCCAGAGACCATCTTCCAGGACCAGATGTTCTATGTTGTGCTCTATCAACCCATTTTTATTACATTCGTCCCGGGAATTGACAACACTGTTCACTTGGGCTTCTTGCCCCGAAACCAGTCCGGGAGTGGCGGAAACCTCAGTAATCGCTACCTTACCAAATTCAAACATTTTTTTCGTAGTCTCAGCCCACTCTTCCTTGCTTTTATCATTGAGCATTTCCCGAGAAACGCACTCAGAAGCCCCTTTGTAGTCTTGGTTTTGCAAGGCATGATAATACTTAAGAACTACCTCACAAGGAGTCAAGCTACCGCTCCAGGCCGCATTCAGGAAAAAAACAATCAAAGAAAATACCGCTGCCAAAGTAATGCTCCATTTAAATCTTTTCATAATGCCTCCCTCATGAAAAATTTGTATTGTCAAACACCTCATCAGCAACAGTACGCCTCTTCCGCCACCTTCGGTTACTATTAAACCATAAAAAGCGACAGGACACAATTTTTAACCAAAAACCAATGGCTTTCCATCTTCCGCCTCAGACGCTATCTGGGTCGGAAGGCGCCAAGTTTGGGAAAATTTATAGCGATAAATCTGACCATTAAGTATGATGAAAAGATAGGGACGGGTTACCGCATTAAAGTGAGCGGTTTTACCAAAAAAAATGGTTCAAGTCCTGTTTGTTTCAAACCAACAGCATAGATGAAATGGTTACTTGACAATTTTCCCAATTTCAATTAAGGATATACCCAAGCGCGCAGTGCGTTGAAAAATTACTAAAAAGGTGTTTGAAAATTTTTTTTGGAGAAACCGATGACCTACGAAATTGAAGAAAAGATCAATCTTATTGCGAAATGGATAAAAGACCATGACCGGGTAGTCATTTTTACCGGCGCGGGTGTAAGCACGGAATCAGGAATTCCGGATTTTAGAAGTCCGGGCGGAATTTGGGAGCGTTTTGATCCCAATGAGTTTCTTTTTGATAAATTTTTAGCCAGTGAAAAAGCCCGGAGAAATTACTGGCAGCTTCATACGGAGATTTACTATACTATCCTTAAGGCCAAGCCAAACCCCGCTCACCTGGCATGTGTGGCGTTAGACCGGATGGGGAAGTTAGACTGTGTGATTACCCAAAATATTGATAACCTCCACCAGAATGCCGGGCTCCCCCGGGAGAAAGTGATCGAGCTTCACGGAAACGCCCTTAAGGTCACGTGTCTTTCCTGTAAAAAAGAATACGACCGCAAAGATATTCAGCAACGAGTCGAAGGTGGCGAAAGTGACCTCCGGTGTGATGACTGTAAGGGGCTTCTCAAGCCGGCCACTATCGCCTTTGGCCAGCCTATGCCTTTTAAAGAAATGCACGAAGCGGAAACGCGTTCTGCTGCTGCCGAGGTTTTTTTAGCCATCGGTTCCTCATTAGTCGTGTATCCAGCGGCTTATATGCCCATTTATGCCAAACAGGGGGGCGCCAAGCTCGCTATTATCAACCTGACCCCAACCCCTTATGATCACCAGGCAGATGTGGTAGTCCAGGAAAAAGCAGGGGTGGCAATGGACATGATTTTCGAGAGCATGAAAAAACGGGTGTAAGTTTTGATCACCGCAAAGACTCGCCGGTTTACTCAATGTTTATCATTTTGTATCTTTTACCGAACGACCAATCCCAAACGACGGGGTTAACGGAATGTGATATTTTTTTGACCAAGCTTCAAGTTTCTAAATAAAATTTACGACACCGATTCATTAAACGCTTTGTCAATTTTTATTGTTTTTATCTTTCACTCCCGGCAACTGACCAGGATCAACTGCCAACAGATATGTCCTCCAGCCGTTCAAATATTACCTCGTCCCGTCTGTTCCTTTTAATTTTTTTGTTTTTTGGCAGTTTTTCTCTTTGCCAAGTATTTTCCCAGAAACACGACCCCTACCGTAAAGAAAATTTCTACTGAGTACTGCAGAACGGCAATCGGAAGCAATCCCGGTTTCCCATGTGAGACAACGGTTCTCACCAGTCCGTTATTTACTCCGTGAAGCAGATTTACTACCCACGAATCGGTAATCATCATTTCGCCCCCCACCCTTCCAAGCACAGCTGCGCCAAGAAGAATAATGATGGGCAATTTATCCATAAGCATGGAAAGCAGGTTGCTCGTGAAAATCACAAAAGGGATGCTCAGGGCGAGTCCGAAAACAAGCAAAAACAAATTTCCCTGCGATGCTCCGGCAACCGCCAGCACATTGTCCGTGGACATGGTGACATCGGCAATCACAATAAGCTTTATCGCCTGCCAGATGTTCTTTGCTTCCTTGTCCGGAGTTTCATCGCCACCTCCCTCAACCAAAAGTTTGACCGCAATCCATACAATGAGGGCTCCGCCGCCAAGTTTCAAGAATTTTATCTGCAGCAACTGAGAGACAAAAAAAGTCAGCACCACCCGCAATACCACCGCTGCACCGGCTCCGAAGAGGATTCCTTTAAATCGCTGGCTTTTGGGAAGCATCCGCACCGCCATGGCGATAATCACCGCATTGTCTCCGGCTAAAACCAGATCAATCAAAACAATACTCAAAAGACCGGTAAAAAATTTCACATCCAAGGTAATAAAGCTACCAAGTGATCCTAGTGTTCCTACATCCACCAATAACCTCTTTTGCTATGAATTATTGCCCCTATAGTTTTAATTTTTATTCCCTATTTCAAACCACAAGCCAGGGCAAAAAAAATCCAAGCAAGAACTACACCTCACTCATAGACCGCATATTGATTAAAAATTGAATTTAAAGGTGATGATATCGCCATCGCAAACCTCATAGTCGCGCCCCTCTAAGGCAACCATTCCTTTTTCGCGGGCCGCGGGTAATGATCCGGCAACAATAAAATTTTTATAGTTAATCACCTCGGCCTTTATAAAACCTTTTTCCATATCCGAATGAATTTTGCCCGCCGCTTCGGGGGCCTTTGTGCCTTGCACTACGGTCCACGCTCTTAATTCCTTGCTCACGACCGTATAAAAAACAATAAGGTTAAGCAGATGATACCCTTCGGCCACAAGCATTTCTAAACCGGATTGTGGCAGCCCATATTCCTTAAGAAATTCTTTTTTTTCCTCTTCTCCCAGGTCTTCGAGTTCAGCTTCTAATTTTCCACAAATGGCAACCACTGGGGACTTTTCCTCGGCAGCAACCTGGATCACTTTTGCCCGGTAAGTTTCCTCTTCTTTGCTTTTGTTTTCTGATATATTGGCAACATATAAAACCGGCTTGGAAGTAAGCAGCTGTGGGTCTTTTAACCCTTTCGTCAATCCCGCAAGCGTGGGCATGCCCCGCACCGGAATCCCGTTATTGAGACCCGCTTCGATTTCTTTCAGTATTTCCAATTCCTCCCGATACCCTTTTTCACCAACCCTCGCCAGTTTTTCGATTTTGGTTATCCTCCGCGACACTATTTCGAGGTCAGCCAGCAAAAGTTCGGTATTCACCATATCGATATCCCGGCGAGGATCGATCGTTTCTCCTGGGTGGGAAACATTTTCATCTTCAAAGCATCGAACCACATGAAGCAGGGCATCAACATTGCGAATATGGCTTAAAAACTGATTACCCAATCCTTCTCCCTGGCTGGCTCCTTTCACTAAACCGGCAATATCCCAGATCTCCAACGTGGCCGGAATAGTTTTCTTTGGCTGGATAAGTCGGGCAATTTCCTTTAGACGGAGATCGGGGACAGGTGCTATCCCCTGATGAGGCTGAATGGTGGAAAAGGGATACGAAGCAACTTCTGCTTTAGCAGCAGTGAGGGCATTGAAAATAGTTGACTTGCCCGCATTGGGCAAGCCAACTATTCCACATTTAAAACCCATTTATTTCCTTTTAACGAGTTCTTTGTAAATCAAACTCCCGTAAATCACGAAGCATTTTGCGTTACCAAAATTACTATACCTTCGGTATCCGCATGCGATAAAAGGATCTCCAAACAAAAATTAACGCGATAACAAAAAAGATCGAGCCTACCCAGCCGGCTTTGCCCAGCATACCCGGAGCAATGGCAATCTCCATCGCCAACAGCCCAAACAGGGTGGTGAACTTAATGATCGGGTTCAAGGCTACCGATGACGTGTCCTTATAAGGATCCCCCACGGTATCACCAATAACCGTGGCCGCATGCAGATCAGTGCCTTTTTCCCGCAAATCAACTTCTACCACCTTCTTAGCATTGTCCCAGCAGCCGCCGGCATTGGCCATGAAGAAGGCCTGGAAGAGACCGAAAACGGCGATGGACAGCAGGTAGCTGACGAAGAAAGAAATGGGGGCACCCGCAAAAATCTTCTCTTGACCGGTTAACGTGGCCATATCGCCAGTAGGTGCGGCGAAGAAGGCAAAGGCCAAAGCAAAAGAGAAGATGGCGATGAAAATGTTGATCATACCCTTCTGGGCATATTGCGTGCAGATCTTTACCACTTCTTTGGAGCTTTCCGTGGAAGCGCTTAAGGAGGCACTGTCATCAAGTTTGATATTATTCTTGATATATTGAACCGCCCGGTAAGCGCCGGTGGTGACTGCCTGGATGGAAGCGCCAGTGAACCAGTAGATGACCGCACCGCCGCAGATCAAGCCGAGCAGGGTGTAGGGATTGAGCAAATTGAGGATAGATTCCGGCTCTACTTGGAGCTTCGTTTTAATGAGCAGGATGAGCGAGAAGATCATGGTGGTGGCTCCGACAACGGCCGTACCGATAAGAACCGGTTTCGCGGTGGCTTTGAAGGTGTTGCCGGCGCTGTCATTTTCCTCAAGATACTGTTTGCCAACATCAAAGCGCGGTTTAAAGCCGTAGTCCTTCTCGATTTCTTTTTCCACATTGGGAATGGATTCAATCAGGGAAAGCTCGTACACGCTCTGGGCGTTGTCCGTAACCGGACCATAGCTGTCGACCGCGATGGTGACCGGTCCCATGCCCAGCATGCCGAAAGCCACCAGACCGAAGGCAAAGACCGACGGATAGATCATGAATTCGGCCAGTCCCATGGTACTGGTTATGTAGGCGATGAACATGAGCCCGAAGACCGCCATGCCGAGCCAGAAGGCGCTAAAGTTACCGGCCACCAGACCGGAGAGAATATCGAGAGAGGCGCCGCCTTCACGGGCCGCGGTAACGACCTCTTCGCAATGTTTGGACTTGGAGCTGGTGAAGATCTTGACAAACTCCGGAATGACAGCCGCGGCGAGCGTACCGCAACTGATGATGACCGAAAGCTTCCACCACAGGCCATTGGGAAGGGCGCCCAGCTGCCATTTGCTCGCGGCAAAGGTTACGGCGATGGAAACGAGCGACGTAATCCAGACCAAAGTGGTCAGTGGGTGCTCGAAATCAATCTTCTCCTTACCCCCCTGGGTGGCGCTGGTGAGGACACCATTGATCCAGTAGGAGCCAATGGACGTGACGATCATAAGGACACGCATGACGAATACCCAGACCAGGAGCTCAGCTTGAAAAGCCTGATAGTCCGTACCCTTAGTACAGGCCAACACGATGAAGCTGATGATGGCAACACCGGTAACGCCATAGGTTTCAAAACCGTCCGCGGTGGGACCCACGCTGTCGCCCGCGTTATCACCGGTACAGTCAGCGATAACACCAGGGTTGCGCGGGTCGTCTTCCTTGATGGTGAAGACGATCTTCATCAGGTCGGAACCGATATCGGCGATCTTGGTAAAAATACCGCCGCAGATACGCAGGGCCGAAGCGCCCAGTGATTCGCCGATGGCGAAACCGATAAAGGCGGCACCGGCCACGTTGCGTGGCAGGAACACGAGAATAATGAGCATCATGATAAGTTCGACGCAGACCAGCAGCACGCCGATGGACATGCCGGCGGTCAGGGGAATGTCGAGGAGTTTGCTCGGTTTGCCTTCCAGCGAAGAGAAGGCCATTCGGCTGTTGGCCAAAGTGTTCATGCGAATGCCAAACCAAGCCACGCCGTAGGAGCCCAGGATACCAACGACGGAGGAGGCCAGAACAATGGCCACGTCCCCGAGGGGCATCTCTGACAACACGCGGAAATAATAAAAGATACAGATGCCGATGATGATCTCCAGGCCTAACAGGAATTTGCCCTGCTGGATCAGATACGTCTTACAGGTCTGGAAGATGATCTCCGAGACATCCAGCATGCTCTTGTGGGACGGAATCTTCTTGACCTTGGTATACATATACACGCCGAAAAACATGCCCAAGATACAAATCAAAAATCCCCAATACAGCAGGCCATTCTGAGCCGGACTAAGATCCGGAATTTTCAGGTCTGCTTCACTGGCAAAAAGCGGGGTTGCCATAGAGAAACAAAGCAGGCTAAGAATAATAATGTTTGCGAAACGGATCATCTTTTCTCGTGAAACCATGTGATCTTCTCCTTTCTCATTACTAAGTGCTTAAAAAATTAAGAGCCATTTACACTTTTTGGTTGAAGCGATTCATGGCCTGAGCAGTACTTTCTAACATAATCGTCTTTACTGCCTCCGTGGCCTGATTAATAAGAATGTTCAACTTCTTCTTTTCCTGTTCATCGAAATCGGCTAAGACATAATTCCTTCCCTCCCCTTTTTTTTCAGGACGGCTAATGCCCAACCTCACTCGGATGAACTCGCTTTCCCCCAAGCTCTGGATTATTGATTTTAGTCCTTTATTGCCGGCGTCACCTCCTTTGTTGCGGATTTTCATTTGTCCAAAATTTAAATCAAGATCATCGTGGATGATGATCACCTTGTCCGTTTCAATCCTAAAAAAATTTTTAAACCTTACAACCGCCTCCCCGCTTAAGTTCATAAAAGTCTGAGGCTTAGCCAATATTACTTTTTGCTCTTCCCAACTTCCCTTACCCCATAGGGCCATCATCCTTTTTTTATCGAGAGGAATGGATAATTCTTTCGAGAGCTGGTCGATGACTCGAAATCCAATATTATGGCGAGTAAATTTAAATTTTCGACCAGGATTACCGAGACCGACTATTAACCACACGTAACTAATTTGGGTTTCGAATTATTATCAGGCTTCAGACTCTTTAGTTTTATCCTCTTTTTCGGCCACTGCTTCGCCTTCTTCAACTACCTCCTCTACCGCTTTTTCAACTTCTAATTTCGGGCTTAAAACAGTAACCACCGTTTGTTCTCCGGAAGAGAGGACCTCAATGCCTTCCGGTACCGCAATATCCCTTACATGGATTGATTCACCCATCAGCAGGCTACTGACGTCAACTTCAAACCGGTCAGGGATCGCAAGAGGCATACACCGAATTTCCAGTTCCCTTTCAACCTGCTGTAATATCCCTCCGAGTTTCACTCCTTCTGCTTTGCCGATTAATTCAATAGGAACTGCTACCGTAACCTTCTTTTCCAAATCAATTTTTTGGAGGTCAAGATGGATAACATCCCGCTTTATCAGGTCGACCTGAAAATCTCGGATCATCGCAACCTGGGGGCCTATATCTTCCTTGCCCTCGACCGTGAGGTTTATGATAATGTTTTCTCCCACCTTTCCCTTCAAGGCTTTTTTAAATTCGGTTTGTGTTATCGCCAAGGGGATTGAGTCTATCTTGGGACCATAAAAGACTCCGGGAATCAATCCATTTTGTCGGCACCGGTGGGCAGGCCCTTTGCCGGTTTCTTCGCGTAATTGAACTTTTAAATCTATTCGTTCCATATTTTTTCCTTATATAAATAAAGCACTCACTGACTCATTATAGTGGATTCTCCGGATTGCTTCACTAAGCAGTCCCGCCACTGACAATACTGTTATCTTCTTACTTTTTTGCTTTTCTTCGGTCAGAGGAATCGTATTCGTAACAATAACTTCTTTAATGACCGAGTCCTCAAGCCTTTTTACCGCGTTCCCGGAAAGTACCCCGTGGGTACAGCACGCAAAAACTTCGTGAGCACCATCATCTTTGAGGGCTTGGGCTGCCTGGACAATTGTCCCTCCGGTATCAATCATATCATCAATGATAATAGCACTTTTCCCTTCCACTTCCCCGATAACATGCATAATTTCAGAGACATTCGGCGCGGGTCTTCTTTTATCAATAATTGCCAGTCCCGCATTGAGTCTTCCGGCAAAATCCCGAGCTCTTTCTACTCCACCGGTATCCGGTGACACTACCACTAAGTCATTTAAAAATTTTTCCTTAACATATTGATAAAGAACCGGGGTGCTGTAAAGATGATCAACCGGGATATTAAAAAACCCTTGGATCTGACCAGCGTGTAATTCCATAGTGAGTACGCGATTTGCTCCCGCCACTGATATAAGATCAGCCATCAATTTGGCGCTTATAGGCACTCGGGGAGAAACCTTCCGATCTTGCCGGCCATAACCATAATAAGGAATTACTGCGGTAATCCGAGCCGGTGATGCCCTTTTTAACGCATCTAATATTATCAACATTTCCATAATATGTTCATTTGCCGGGGTACAGGCAGACTGAACAATAAAAACATCCATCCCCCGAACATTTTCACAAATATCAACCGAGATTTCGCCATCGCTAAATTTTTTTAAGGAAGCCTCTCCCAGGGGAATATGGAGGAGATCACACATCTCTTGAGCCAAAGCAACATTGGAACTTCCGCTAAATATCTTCAATTTTTCCAATATATTAACCAAAGTCTCCCTTTCGCCCCTAAAAGATTGATCCTGTCTTCAAAATGAGCACTGGATAACTAACTTAAAAATCTTACCTTTTTTAAAAACCAGCTTATCGATTCAAATTCCAATAATCAATAATATTTAAATATAAAAAGTTTTTTATTAGTTCATAAAAAATAAAAAATCAAGTATTTTTTGTTTGCCGAGTTACCGTGAACGATTTTTGTTTGCTAAGATGCCCAAACTATGGCAGGACAAGCCGGAATATTTCAATCTTTAGGACAGAGGAGACGCCAATCCTACCCTGTTTTGTTATAAAAATCGCTCAGTTCGAAATAGGTAACATATCGTTACGCAAAAAAAATTGCCAATTTTTTATTGGTTTTTTTGTTTAAAAATAATTTCTATGGGAGAAAAAACAGAAAAATAGTGAAGGGGAAATTATTAAATAATATAGGTTGCTTATTAGAAAAATTTTTGATTTTATTGTGGACTAAATCTTTGGCTTTAAAATAAAGTCTTCATCTTCCTTATTTCCAAAACACAATTTTCACCTTGGTGAAAAAACTTAAAAAATTTCTTACACTATTTCACACGGGGTAAATGCCCCATGTGAAATTCTTCTAACGAGGTTTACTCAACATATCCTTTTACCTTCATATACTCAGCATTGAGAATCGCCGCACCGGCAGCTCCCCGGATAGTATTATGGCTTAAGACTAAAAACTTATAGTCAAGAACGGAGCATTTTCTGATCCGTCCCACCACACAAGCCATCCCTTTTCCCTCATCGCGATCAAAGCGGGGCTGAGGCCGATCATTTTCTTCACTGACCACAATTGGCTGAGGAGGCGCAAAAGGAAGATCAAGTCCCCTGAGAGGGTTGTAAGTCTCAAGGGTTGCGATCAACTCCTCGCGGGATGGTTTTGCTTTCATTTCGACGCTGACGGTTTCCAGGTGGCCGTCTTTCACGTTAACTCGGTTGCAGCTTGCGCTGATAAGCATGTCGGCCATGACAAATCGGCGGTTTTTAACCGTACCCAAAATCTTTTGCGGCTCAGTCTCCACCTTGTCTTCTTCCCCACCGATATAGGGGACTACATTGTCAAGAATATCCAATGAAGCAACACCAGGATATCCGGCTCCACTTAAGGCCTGCATTGTGGTAACCACAATCTTTGTGACCCCATATTTCTTATGCAAAGGTGCAACCCCCATTACCAGGCCTATCGTTGAACAATTCGGGTTTGTAACAATAAAACCATTTGACCCAATTCTTTTTTTCTGCGCGGAAATTATTTCCAGGTGATCGCCATTGATTTCAGGAATAAGAAGCGGAACATCATCATCCATCCGATGGTTTTTAGAATTACTGCTTACTACATAACCTGCACAGGCAAATTTTTCTTCTACTGGTCCTGCCACGCTCGAATCAAGTGCAGAAAAGACAACCCCGCAGTCCAGGTCAGGAGTACATTCCTTCACTTCCATCCCCCTTACGTCTTTAGGAATAGGGGTTTCGAGTTTCCACCTTCCGACCATACTTTCCTGATAAGTTTTACCTGCGCTCCTTTCAGAAGCTGCCAAAGCAGAAATTTCAAACCAAGGATGGTTTTCCAGGAGCTGGATAAACCTTTGTCCTACCATCCCGGTTGCTCCTAAAATCCCAACTTTTATTTTTTTCATCCTTTATACTCCTTGCGACAAAAAACTTATAAAATTTTTTGTTTTTCTAAAACCACCTTAAGTTTTTCTCTATTTTGGGGATCCATCGTGCACAGGGGAGAGCGAAAAACCTCTTTAACCATTCCCAACATCGTCAGAGCAGTTTTTATGGGAATAGGATTCGTCTCAATAAAAAGCGCTTTAAAAAGAGGTAATAAAAGATAGTGGTACTCCCGGGCTTCGTCCCATTTCCCCTGCAATGCACATTGTACCAATTTTGAAACCTGCCGAGGAACAATATTGCTGGCTACGGAAATAACCCCATCACCACCAAGAACCATAAGCGGTAACGTCAAGTTATCATCGCCGCTTAACACCGTAAACCCTGCCGGCCGTCGGCTTAAAACATCCATCATCTGGGGGATACTCCCGGAAGCTTCTTTAACTCCAACAATATTTTTATGTTCTGCCATCATCAGAAGGGTATCAGTTTCGATATTAATTCCTGTTCTTCCGGGGATGTTGTAAATAATCATCGGCAGATCAATTGCTTCGGCAATGGAAATGAAATGTTCATAAAGCCCTTTTTGAGTAGGCTTATTATAATAAGGGGCCACTTGAAGGCTGGAGTGCGCACCAGCTTTCAAAGCGTGTTGAGTAAGAAGTATTGCCTCGTCCGTGGAGTTGCTTCCCGTTCCCGCGATAACGGGAACTCGCCCCCGGGCTTCATCAATAACAATGTCGATCGCCTGATTGTGTTCTTCATAGGTGAGCGTTGGGCTTTCTCCCGTCGTTCCGCAAGGAGCGATCCCGGAGATACTATTCTCGATCTGAAAGTTTACCAGTTTTCTTAACGCCTTTTCATCAATCTTCCCCTTTTCGTCAAAAGGGGTTATAATAGCAGTTATGGCTCCTTGGAGCATCTTTTTTCCCTCCTTTGAAAAATTTTTCTTTAATATCATCATAAAAAATTCTTTTCAACAAAAAATGATTAATTGCGTCTTTTTTAAAGAAAGAAGTTTTTAGGGAATAACTGAGGTCTCCTCTGGCTTTACTATGAGAAGGGTATATTTATTAAGGTCTAAATATTTTTTTGCCGCTCTTTTTACATCTTTTACAGAAACTTTAAGTATTTTATCAAGGTAACTCTCAGAATAATCATACCCCAAGCCATAGCGTTCGTTGAATCCCATATCTGCAGCTATAGACGCATTGGTCTGGTGTTCGATGCTAAAATTTCCCACCAAATAGTTTCTGGCTCGTTCTAATTCTTGCGGGCTTACTTTTTCCTCGGTAATCTTTTGGATTTCTTTTTTTATTCCATCAACGGCTTTTTCCACTTTGGAAGGTTCACAGCCAATATAAAAAGCAATATATCCCGGGTCAATCCCCTCCCAAGCAAAGGAGGTTACCACATATGCCAAGCTCTGTTTATCACGAAGCTCGGTAAAAAGTCTTCCTCCCTGACCGGCAAGAATTGTATTTAACACCTCCAAGGAATGCTTATCAGGATTTTTTATATCTACCCCGAAAAATCCCAACATTACCTGGGCTTGGGCTTTTTCCCCTTGTTTTATTTCTTTTTGGCGGGAAACAGCAGACGGTGATCCTTGAGATACTGTTGGGTAGGCACAAGTCAGACCTGAAAATCCATGAAAAAGAGCCTCGACCATTTTCTTAACGTTATCTGCCTTCACATCTCCCACAATAGTGATAACCAGGTTTTTGGCTCGCGCCAAGCTGCCATAGTATTCCTCCAACTCCCGGGAGGTAAGTTTGCTCACAACGTCTTTCGTTCCTAAAGAATCCATCCCATAGGGCTGGTTTTCAAAAAAGAAAGCATCAAAATTTTTGCGGATAAAAGAAAAAGGTTGATCTTTCTCCTGGTCAATGGCGGCTATAATATCTGCTCGTTTCTTCGGTAACTCTTCTTCCGGGAAAGTAGGGTTGATAATAACATCGGAAAATAAGTCTAAGCCCTGATCCAAAAACTGACTTAGGATCGTGCAGGAAACTCCGAAGCTGTTCCGCCCTGAAAATCCGTTCACCACTCCGGCCATTGATTCAATTTCCTTGGCAATTTCGAGCGCTGAACGCTTCTTCGTTCCCTTCGTAAGCATTTCAGCAATAAAATTGTTAATTCCATTGTTATCTTTTTTTTCAAAGCGAACCCCGCCCAAGAAAACTGCCTGCATTGAAACAATCGGTAAATTCCGATTTTCCCGAACAACCAAGGTTATTCCGTTGGGCAAAATAAATTTTTGGGTTACCTGATAAGGAGTGGTCAAAGCCAATACAGACGGCTTTCCCCGCTGAGGAATTGATTCCCTAATCCCCTCGTATGTTATAGGAGAAGTCTCCTTTGCCGGAACAAGCAGTCCGATGGTAGCGTTTTGGGGAGTAAGATATTTCTGCGCTACTTTGATAATATCCTGAGCAGTTACCTGATTTACCCGTTCCACATAGGTTTGTTCAAAAGCCACATCTCCCATAACAGATTCAAAATAACCGAGTTGACGCCCTTCGCCCTGGATGGTTTGTTGACTATAGATAAAATCGCTTGTCAGTTTTAGCTTGGCCTTTTGAATTTCTTCTGAAGACGGTGGTTCATCCTGAATCCGGTAAAGCTCTTGAAAAATTTTTGTTAAGGCGGGCTTAGCCT
This sequence comes from Thermodesulfobacteriota bacterium, assembly GCA_026625185.1. Taxonomy (GTDB): domain Bacteria; phylum Desulfobacterota; class WTBG01; order JAGOGO01; family JAGOGO01. The sequence goes on from CP113000.1 coordinate 196,028, forward strand.
TATCCGCCTCCAACAGGCATCCGATCATCATGACCCCGGGATCCCTGGGAGTATATGAAGAAGCATTAATAGAGTGCACCACCCCTGCTTCCGCCTTTACCTTTTGGTACAGGCGGGACGATTCACCATCCCCCAGGATGGACGCCAGCAGATCCAGCGGATAAAGATCATTATGGCTAACCGCTGGTATATGAAACGCCATTTCAAGATACGTTTTCTGCACATCTTCCGACAAAATAACGCTCCGCATTTCTCTTTGTGTCGGCTCGGCAGGCCGGTTTGGATTTCCCGTCATATGAGAAGTAAAATTCAAAAAGGCTTTTTTTATGGAGTCCAACGCCTCGTCGGATTTAAAATCTCCGGTTACCGCCAATACCATGTTATCCGGAGCGTACCATTTACGAAAATATTCCATGGCCTTTGTCCGATCAAAACTTTGCACCGTCTTTTGAAAACCGATGATCGGCCGTTGATAAGGATGAACCGTATAAGCAGCGGAAAAAAGCGCTTCATCAAGCTTGGTCGAAGGCTGATCAGTCCTCATTCTGACCTCTTCCAGCACAACTTCTTTCTCTTTTCTAAGTTCTTCGGGATCAAAGGAGGAGTTTTGAATCGCATCCGCTATAATATCCAAGCCGGAAGAAAAATATCGATTCGGGATCACCAGATAAAAGACGGTCTGGTCATAAGAAGTAAAGGCGTTGATCTCCCCTCCGGCCGTCTCGACCTCCCGGGCGATTTCGCCTACTTTCCTTTTAGCTGTGCCTTTAAAAAGCATATGTTCAATAAAATGTGTTATGCCCGCCTCTTTATCCTGTTCATCCGCGCTGCCGACTTTAATCCACATTTGAAAGGAGACAAGGGGAGAAGAATGGTTCTCTTTTAAAATTACGGTTAAGCCATTATCCAAGGTATGCTTCTGGATCGGGGAATTTCCCCAGCTCGGCATTACCCACAACATGCTAACCCATGAGGTTAAACAAAGAATTATCCCTTTTTTAACCGAGGGAAAAAAGAACCTGTTTCGCATTGTGTGCCTCTGATTTAAAATAATGAAAAATTGACGATTTTTCAGATAGACTCTTTAACAATAAAGAAGGTTCTAAAAAAACAGTAAAAACTTCCTCGCACCCCGTTCCTTGGCACCTCGCCCCTTATTTCCAAAACACCTGCTCCTGATCTGCCTGATTCCAGGAACCATTGTGGGCTTGTTGTTCCTTTGGTTGCTTCTTTTCCTGCAATTTGTGGATAAACCGGGGGGAGACTTTCTTTATGGGTAGGAGAGTATTAATATTTTTGGAAAAAATCAAGGTAATAGCGCAGCCATTTTTTATACATTCACTAAAAACTATTAGGAATTGCCCTGTTTCGTAAATATTCTTCAAATATTGCCGGTAACGCGGGAGGGATGGTCAGCATGAAGAATTCTTCCCCTTCTGTATATCCTGAAAATTGATATGATATCCAGAAGGACAAAATAAATGGTTGCAAAAAATTGTCAAGGAATTAATTTTTATAGCAATGAATTTAAAGGAGATAAATAGTATTGGGAATTGCCGGTTAGAAAAATCCAAACAAAATTTTTGTTTATGTTTCCAAAAGAACCCCTTGTGTTAGGGAGATAGACAGAAACTATAGAATAACTGGTTCCCCCCCCCCGCTTCGTTCCGGGGGGAATGCGGCAGTTTAGCAGTAAACTCCTGATTTCCCCTTCGCTCCGCTACGGGGAGAACTAGGAGTTGGAGACAGATGCCCTTCGGGCACTGCTCAACTGCCGCATTGAACGAGAGGATTTGAGTAATGTGCGAGAGTGCTGATCTGAAACGTGTGAATGGCGTTATTGCCCGCTTCTGCCACGATGTCGTCGCGGAGCCCCTATGCTTTTTCTCGGAAGCAGATCTTCAGAGCATGCTGTTTGCGAAACTTTCAATGGAGTTCCCGGAGCAGATAGAGACATCGTGCTCCAGAGGACCGGATTCAAAAGGAAAGTACAAGGCTGGTTTGGTCCACCGCGAGTATGGCGCAGGAGGGGGACGCAGGATAGATATTTCGGTGTTCGATCCTGACGATGTTGCGCGTATTGATGAAGTCACTCTTAAGACTGCCGGCAAGTACATTAAACCTCGCTTCGCTATCGAACTCGGAACAGAGAAATCATTAGATGCAACTGGCCAAATCAGCAGAGATCTCGACAAGCTGGCCGATGCAACTGAGCGAGGGTATCTCATTCATTTCTTTCGCGACACGAGCCGTTCGGCAGTGGGCACAGGAAGGAGAGAGAACAAAGAGCAAAGCATCGAATCGAAGTTTAGGAATCCGGTCAATAAGGCTAAGGTTCCTCAGAAAGTCCGCAGCTTGTTCTTCTTAATTCGAGTTGCCCGAAGGCAGAAAAAAATCTGGGGAAAATGCGAAATGTATTTGCCTGAGACTGGCAAGTGGCAGAAGGTCAATCTACAAAATGTATGCAGTTGCGTGGCAGAACGCTTGCGCTGATAATGTGCCAACCACCGCTTGCACCCCATTCGGGGTGAAGCGGATTGTTGGGCATGAGAAGGTATTACAACCAAAATGATCATAGGTGACCTTAATACAGAGATAGTGACAGCACAGCTCAATCTCTTATTCGGCATAGAGTCGATTTTTAAGAGAAGGGGCAGAATCGTATCGAGCTGCGAAGACATCGGCCAACTCCTCTTTGATCCTACACCATATGATGCCATTCGAACCCTATTACCCCATGTTCCATTCGCACTCATTCAGGCGAGTGGTGAGCCTCGTAGCAAATTTTCAAAAAGCGATATCACTTGAAGAGATCGTAACTAAATTCCCCGACCTGAAGACCGAGAGGATCAAAGACATTCTGGATAAAGCGGTTACAGCTGGTTGTTCCTAATCATAAGGAACTTGACAGGGGTACATTAAGAGCCATTTTAAGGCAAGCAGATTTAGGGATCGAAGAACTTCTAAAATTATTATAAACTCCCAAATCAGTTTACCGGATTCTTTAAGCCGTCGCTTTTTCAAAATGTCGTCCATCAGCAACAATGACTTCAATATTCATTTCTGTTTCTCAGAATGAGCAATTTTGTCCAGAATACCATTGATAAAAGAAGCGGATTTTTCAGCGCCAAATTTTTTCCCCAATTCAATGGCTTCGTTTATGCTCACTTTAGAAGGAATATCATTACACCATAGGATTTCAAAAATTCCCATTCGCAAAATATTTCGATCTACTGATGAGAGCCGATCCAAAGCCCAATGCTCTGAATAATTCTTTAAAAGCTGGTCTATTTCCCCCTGGTATTGTCCGACTCCTTGGACCAAACGGTTGGTAAAGTCATCTGCTGTTCTGTGGGAGGCAAGGTTGGTAAATAACAAAGGAACAACTTTTTTCCCCCGCTGGTTGGTAAATTCCATTTGGTAGAGAATCTGCAAGGCAAGTTCTCGTGATTTTCTTCGACTGGTTGCCAATGTATAATTTTTAGATTTAAAAGAGCTCAAAAACAGGGAGCGTTAATGAAAAGCAAAAAGATTACCTGAGGGATCAACCTAACCCCGCAAAACAAACGTAATTCTTATTGCTAACCCCAATGAGATATTTAAGAAAAATTTTTAAAGAGGTTTACTATTTCTATGGCCGCATTAGCGGCGTCAAAGCCTTTGTTGCCCGCTTTGGTGCCTGACCGTTCGATGGCTTGTTCAATATTTTCCGTAGTAAGTACTCCAAAAATAATTGGGGTGCCGGTATCCAGACCAACCGAGGCGATTCCCTTGGATACCTCAGCAGCAATATACTCAAAGTGCGGAGTATCACCCCGAATAATCACCCCAAGACATATAATTGCATCGTATTTTTTGGTTAGCGCTAACTTTTTCGCAGTGAAAGGGATCTCAAATGATCCGGGAACCTTAAACACATTAATATCAGCTTCGTTTGCTCCATGACGAAGAAGCGCATCAATCGCTCCCCCAACCAGCTTCTCTCCAATAAAGTCATTGAACCGGCTCACGATGATTCCAAATTTTAATCCTGTAGCATCTAGGTTTCCTTCAAATATTTTCGGCATGGGTATTCTCCTCTAAGCGTTAATGATATCTAACAAATGCCCCAACTTGTCCCTTTTTGTTTGAAGATAACGGAGGTTATCTGCATTCGGGGGGATCACTATGGGGACTCGTTCCTCAATCGTGAGCCCAAAGCCTTGAAGCCCAATGATTTTCTTCGGGTTATTGGTCATGAGACGAAGCCGCCTGATTCCCAGATCTCTCAAAATCTGAGCCCCAACTCCGTAGTCCCTTAAGTCAGGTTTAAAACCCAGGGCTTCATTTGCTTCCACCGTATCATGTCCGCTATCCTGAAGAGCATACGCCTTACATTTATTTACCAGACCAATTCCTCTTCCTTCCTGTCGCATGTACAAAATTACACCTTTCCCCTCCTGCTGCACCATTTTCATCGCCGTCTGAAGTTGAGGACCGCAATCACAGCGCCGGGAACCAAAAGCATCTCCGGTTAAACATTCAGAGTGAGCGCGGACCAAGACCGGCTCATCAGCACCCCATTCCCCTTTAACCAGGGCCACATGGAAAAAGCTATCCAGTTCACTTTCGTAAACAATAGCCTTAAAGTCTCCACCGTAATTGGTCGGTAAGTTCGTAGTAACAACGCGTCTTACTAAAGACTCCTTTTGGATCCGGTAGGTTATAATGTTCGCCACCGTAATAATTTTTAGGTTATGTTCAGCGGCGAATTTTTCTAGATCCGGCATGCGAGCCATACTTCCATCATCTTTCATAATCTCGCAGATAACCCCGGCTGATTTTAATCCCGCCAACCGGGCCAAATCTACGGAACCTTCGGTCTGTCCGGTTCTTTTTAACACTCCTCCCCGCTTTGCCTGCAAAGGGAAAATGTGGCCAGGCCGAACCAGATCATCAGAACGGGCATCATCAGCAATTGCTGTAAGAATCGTGGCAGCCCGGTCATGAGCTGAAATCCCGGTCGTAACCCCCCGCCGCGCATCAACGGAAACCGTGAACGCGGTCGTAAAAGGTGAGGTGTTATTATCGACCATCATGGGAATATCAAGTTGTTTAAGCTTTTCTTCGGTCAAGGTAAGACAAATAAGGCCCCGGCCATGTTTCGCCATAAAATTGATTGCCTCTGGGGTGACTTTCTCCGCTGCCATGGTTAGGTCTCCCTCATTTTCCCGGTCTTCATCATCGCAAAGAATCACCATTTTCCCGAGTCTCATATCATTAAGCGCTTCTTCTACCGTACAAATTGGCATGTCAAAATTCCTTCCATTCTTCAAAATTCAAACAACAAAAAGTTAAAACTTCAAATAACTTACTACAACCATCAAAAAAATCAAGTAAATCCATGTTTATTCAAAAAATTATAATCAATTGAAGAAGATTCTCCTTTTTCTTTGGAAATTAACCCTGACTCTTTCAGAAACTTTTCCACGTATTTTCCAATGAGATCAGTCTCAATATTGACCTCATCTCCGACTATCCTTCTGCCAATAGTGGTGATCTGAGCAGTATGAGGGATAATATTCACCGAAAAAGCATTACCCGTAACTTTGTTGATAGTGAGACTTATTCCATCTAATCCCACCGAACCCTTTTCAATTAAATACTTAGAAATTCCTTTGGGCACCTCGATCGAAATTACGATGGAATTTTCTTTTTTGTCGATAGATTTAATTGTCCCGACTCCATCTATGTGTCCGGTTACTAAGTGTCCGCCTAAGCGATCAGAAATCCTCAAGGCCCGCTCGATATTGACAAAATCTCCCCGCTTCCTTTTCTGCAGGGTAGTTCTTCCCAAAGTTTCCGGCGACACGTCAACCGTAAATTTTTGCTTATCTAATTTCACGACCGTAAGGCAAACCCCATCCACCGAAATGCTTGTCCCAATGTCTTGAGTATCTAAATCAAAATGGGAGGCAATCGTGAGTTGGAAGGAATTTTCCTTTTTCCCAATCTGAACAATTTCCCCCAAATTTTCAATCAAACCGGTAAACATAATTTTTGCCTTTCACTTTAAAAGACTTTAGTTAAGGCTTGCCAATATTTTTCGATTTCTAATAGAAATTGCGATCAGACCTTGTAAACATTCTTCAACAAATCTTCTAATTGTGCTTCCTCAAGCATAAATTCATACGCATGAAGAAAGAAAGGCCGTAAAGTAAGATGTTCAAAAAGTTCATCAGACGGCCTCTCCGATATTATTCCAAGAGATACTGCAACATTCAACAAATCCTTATGCCATGTTTCTGATTTGGGGAGCTCTATTTCTTTTTTAAATCATTTTTTCTTACCTACCAGCCAATACCATCAATGAAACCTAAATGCTAATAACGCGTCGGTTTGGGTCGGGGTAGTTTAACTTACCACAAAGTTCTTCCTAAAGGGAAGTGTTAAATTCGACGGCTATATAAAAAGCCCCGCCTTGCGGCAAGGGATAAAGAACTGAAGCGCGCCATCTGCGGCACTGCGTTCCTTGTCACGCTCGGAGCGGGAAAGCTTTTTACTGTGCCGTCTGATTTTCGACTTTTTACGGCTTCATCAAATTTAGATTGATAAAAAGCTGACTTAGGGAAAAGATAGTGAAAATGTGTAACCCTCTCCGGGCAATTTTTCCCCCGGCAAAGCCTCTACAACACCGTTGCTTTCATGAGGGAAAACAGTTCGTTTTCTTTTTTTCGCATTGCCCTTGCGCGCGGCCCAGGGATTTCATGCTCATATCCCAATAAATGGAGGATGCCATGGATGAGAAGCAGGCAAACTTCTTCTTCGAAAACGTGTCCTTTAGCGTCTGCTTGTTTTTTTGCCGTCTCTACCGAGATAACCACATCTCCTAAAAGGCAAGGATTTATTTCAATAAAATCCCCCTCTCTCATAGAGAAAGCGAGCACATCAGTAGGACGAGGGCGTAAGAGGTGCTTCTGATTGAGCGCGGTGATTTCTTGGTCAGTAACAAAACTCAGACTTAATTCTCCATCAGGAAATCCCAAGGCGTTTAAGGTCTCTTTCGCGATCTTCCTGACCATTCTTTGGCTTATCTTTTGTTTCCTTTGGTGATTCTCGATCCAGAGTTTCATGTTTTTTAGGGTAAAGGGTTGCCGGAAAATTTTTGTCCGGATACTCAACCCGATGGTGGAAAATTCCGGTGAGTATACGATTAAAGCTCTTGGTGATCAGGTGGATGTCCCTAAGGGTCAGTTCACATTCGTCAAGCTGGCCATCAGTAAAGAAATTATTGATCGTTTTCTGAACCATACCCTGAATACGCGCTGGAGTTGGATCATTAAGCGTGCGGGAGGATGCCTCTACGGCATCAGCCAGCATGACCAGACCTGCTTCTTTGGTCTGAGGTTTTGGTCCCGGATACCGAAAATCATTTTCATCCACCGTCGCCTCAACAGAGTTTTCTTTTTCTTTTGCCTTTTGGTAAAAATAGGCGATCAGGCTCGTGCCATGGTGCTGCTGGATAATGTCCGTAATCACTTTTCCGAGCCGATGGTCTTTCGCCTGTTCAACCCCTTCTTTAATGTGAGAGATAAGAATAAGGCTGCTCATATTAGGAGAAAGCTTGTCGTGTTTATTTTCGCTCCCTCTCTGGTTTTCAATAAAATAAAGGGGCTTTTTCATTTTTCCAATATCATGATAATAGGCCCCCACTTTTGCCAACAAAGGGTTCGCCCCAATTGATTCCGCTGCTGCTTCCACTAAAGAGCCGGTGAGGATAGAGTGGTGGTAGGTCCCGGGAGCCTCCACAACAAGTTCTTTTAAAAGCAGGTGGTTTAGATTGCCCAATTCGAGAAGTTTAATATCCGTGGTATAAGAGAACATAACTTCAATAAGCGGGACAACTCCGGTAGCAATAATGCCTGAAAGAATTCCGCTTGAAAATCCTAAAATTAAATCACCAGTCAAAGGCTGCCAATCAAAAAAACCTCCGAGCTTAATCTTAAGGCAGAGAATAACCAGAAGATTGGTCATGCCCACGGCAACGCCGGCTTTTAATAAAGTTGAACGCTGTCGACAATATACGGCTTCGCGGGCTCCGATAAAGCTTCCTAGCAAGGGATAAAACAAATAATCGATTTTATTACCGAGCACCATGGTGGCAAAAATCGCAATGAGAACGGAAAATATAGCTGCATGCCTAATCCCCTTTACTACACTGATGACAATTGCTCCTGCTGCAACCGGGACGGCAAACCATAATGAATTTTCGGATAAGAATAATGATTCCGGCTGCGGTAAAGAGGCGCCGATGCGGACCATGATGGTGATAAGGATTAACATCGCACTCATAAAAGAAAGGTCATGACCCCACTGGCGCGGAATGGTTGATTTTCCGGCAACAAAGAAACGAAAGATTACCGAAAGAATCAAGAACAGAATGAGAAAGTTGCCTCCGTTATAAAGGATGGGATTCCGGTCGGTCTTAAGGTGACTTAATTGGTTTAGTTTAAGAAGATGTTCGGGGTTTACTTTTTCACCTTCCCGGATAATCATTTCTCCTTTTTTTATCTCAAAAAGCACGGGTTTAACCGCTTCCCTGGCAGCTTTCTTTCTTTCTTCGGTTTCAATTTTATTAAAGGTGAGGTTTGGTTTAATCAAGCCTTGAACTATTTCTACAATCGGTTTTTCCAACGATTTCTCTAAGGAAGGGATTAATAAACGCGCCTCTTTTTGAACTTTGAAGCGTGCCTGATTAAGGTCAAGAATCTGGGAGAAATCCTGGAGATTAATCTCTTCTCGAGTGGAAAAATCCCGTACTACAATTCCGCGGTCTTTTTCTGAGAGGAGAAGCTCCCGATTGCCCACAATTTTTTGCTCAAAAATAGGGCTTAAGATTGTATCAACATAATCAACAATCTTTGCATCAAATTTTTTTTTCTCAAGCACTTCAAAACTTGAGTTGGAGATAGATATCCCCATTAATTGTTCGAGGTCTTCATTGGTAACTTTTCTTTCCGCGTTGAACTCTGGTTCATTAAGTGAACTAAATACATCTTCAGTTTTTCCCTCAATTTCGCTCAGGAGATTTGGGTCAAAATCATAAACCGCCCGAACATCTTCGGCGGCACTTTTTCTTTTTTCCAGGGTGGATGGTTGGTCTTCGACTAAAAAGTCCTGAGGTGCCTTAATGTCTCGGAGAGCAATTTGACCTAAACTGTAAGGATAAGTTCGGGAAGGCATCCGTGAGAAAATAATAAGACTTAAAATCACGCTTAAAAAAATAATTAAGGCCCATTTTTGGGTAGAATAAAGATTGACTTTAGGCAAAGTTAAAGGTTGGTGGAAAAGGTCTCTTTTTAACTTTTCCCGGTTTCGTGTAAAAGGAGCTGGGCTATTTTTATTAAAAAATTTCATGGCCTTTGTGAATAAGCGTCAATAATTTCTTGTACCAAAGGGTGCCGCACAACATCAATGCTGGAAAAGTAGATAAACCTGATACCAGAAATGGACTTAAGGATTTCCTGAATCTCGATCAAACCGGACGTTTTTTCCGGGGGAAGGTCAATTTGAGTTATATCTCCGGTAATCACTACTTTGGAATCAAAGCCCATGCGAGTCAAAAACATCTTCATTTGTTCAGAGGTGGTATTCTGGGCTTCGTCTAAAATGATAAAAGAATCATTGAGCGTCCGACCACGCATAAAGGCTAATGGAGCTACCTCGATAATACCGTTTTGAATTAACCGGGAAGCCTTTTCAAAATCCATCATATCGTGGAGCGCGTCATAGAGGGGGCGGAGATAGGGATTTATTTTTTCCACGATGTCGCCCGGCAAGAAACCTAATTTTTCTCCCGCTTCCACTGCCGGGCGGGTAAGGATAATGCGTTCCACTTCCTTGTTCATCAGGGCGGCGATCGCCAGTGCCATTGCCAAATAGGTTTTTCCGGTTCCCGCTGGTCCAATGGCAACCACGATATCGTGTTTTCGCATAGCATCAATGTATCTTTTCTGGTTGACGCTTTTTGGGGTAATAAATCTTTTTTTGGTAGCAATGGGAATGTTATCAAGAAAAAGATCTTTCAGGTTAACTGACGGGTTATGTTTGAGAATACGCAGCGCAAAGGCTATATCCACAGGATAAACCGAGTAGCCGCCTTTAATTACTTCATAGATTTCAGTGAGCAACTTTGCTGCTAAGCCTATTTTTGCTTCATCACCGCTGATGGTAATCTGATTGCCGCGTACGTGGATGTGGACGCCGACTCTTTCTTCCACCGTCCGGACATTACTATCCCGTTCGCCGAAGAGGATCTTCAAGACATCATTATCCTCAAAGATAAGGCTTTGAAAGTTTTTGTCGGCACTCTCGGTTGATAATTTTCTCGTCATAATGGAAAAAGTAATGCGCAGGAAAGAAAATGTTTTTGATAAGAGTTCTTAGTTGCCAAGGATTTGAACAACTACCTCTCTCTCCCTCGGACGATTATCAAAATCGAGGAGGACAATTTGCTGCCATGCTCCGACCAGCAATTTTTTATTAGTCACGGGGATATTAAGGGAGGGGCCTAATAAACTGGCCCGAACATGGGAATATCCATTGCCATCACCCCATCGGAGGTTATGTTGATAGGAAATATTTTGAGGGGCAATTTTTTCAATAGTCCGAATTAAATCGTTTACCACCCCTTGTTCATATTCAATAGTGGTAAGAGCAGCGGTTGATCCAGCTACAAATAAAAATACCACTCCTTCCTTAATGCCCGAGCCTCGAAGGGCTTCGGTTACCTGGGGAGTGATATCAATAACATCAGTATTGCCAGATGTCTGACAGTGAATCGCGGTGCGGTGTATTTCCATAGAATATCGTTTTTTTGCCCAACCTAAAAATAATAGGTATGTTATTAGTTACCATACCCAAACCCAAAATGCAAGTATTTAACCATTGATTTTCAAAATATAATTAGTTTAATTTATTTAGTTATTTATCGAAATCGCTTATTTTAAAAACTTGAAGGAGTTAAATCACCATGACAGGATTTGGAAAACGTTTTCCTAAAATTTGGGGGTTTTGTAAAAAAAATCATCTGCGGCGTACAAATGTTAACCAGGGCATAAATATGACGACCTAATACCTCTTCCTGTCCGTAAAACGTAAATTGTAAGTCGTGAAGCGTGAAAGGTAAAAAGTTCAATACCGAGTAGAAGTTTTAAGTCTAACTTTTAAGTTTTAAGGGTTAAGATTTAATCTTACCTCTTAAAACTTAACCCTTTTCTTTTCCTTAATAAAGGTTATGTTATGGAAAAAGCTGAAAAACTTTTTAGAGATTTAGTATTTCTTATCCGTACATTAAGGGGTGATGGAGGGTGTCCCTGGGATAGAAAACAAACAATTGAGACCCTGAAATACTATCTCCAGGAGGAATTTCAAGAGTTTATTGAGGCATTAGAAAAAAAATCTCCAGAGAAAATTCAGGAAGAAATGGGTGATTTAATTTTTCTGCTTCTTTTTTGTGCGGAAATTGCACGCGATGAAGGTAATTTTAGTATTGGGGATGTGTTGGAAAATGTAAAAAAGAAGATGGTCGGCCGTCACCCCCATGTTTTTGAAGGCCGGGAAGCAAATAATATTTTTGAAATCAGAGAGAATTGGCAAGAGATAAAGAAAAAAGAAAAAGTCATAGCTTCACAACGCACCCTGAAAGAAAAACTCCCCCGTCATCTTCCTGTCTTACTTCAAGTCTACTGGCTAACGAAGCGTTTAGGGGAGAGTACGTCTCCTTTAAAGGTGATGGAGAAAATGGAAGCAGAGACTACAAAGCTTAAAAAGGAATTAATTGACGAAAACCAAGAGATGGTAAAGCAATGCTTAGGAGATATCTTTCTTGATTTAGTTAACCTCAGTCGGTTCATAAAAGTTAATCCCGAAGCGTTGTTAAGAGAATCCCTAATGAAGCGCATTCAAGAAAACTTTGGGGTTTAAGCACTATTGTTTTTGAGAAATTATATTTCTCGTCTTGACATTACGAGGTTGAATGACTAATATAACCCAATAAAATTTAAAATTTTTTCGGCAAAAGAGAAAAAACTTTTCTACACCCTGCTTCTCTGGCAGTAACTCGTAGATGATCAACCGGGGTGAAAGGCGAACTTTATCCACTCGCGTACTGTCTTCTCATGATTAGGTAATATATAAATCCGGGTCTGTTAGTTACGTCATGAAGCGACCCTTGAATATAACTTTAACCATTTATTGAGGAAATTAATTATGAAAAAAATTTCTATTCGTTTTTCTATCGGTACATGGCTGGCGGTAACTATTCTATTGGCGTGGATTTTACCTGCCTGTAATAAACCGAGCGAACAACCTGGAAAAACTAAAGGGGTTGCTGTGGCGACGCCTCCGCCCCTTACTACTAATGCGACCCCGGCGGCTGAATCCACCACCGGGCCCTTAGACTTACGAACTGCCATCATCCAGGTTGCCCAAAAAAACATTCCGGCGGTAGTGCACATTGAGGTAACTGAGCGTCAAACAATACCTAATCCCTTTTCCCCTTTTAACAATGATCCCTTTTTTCGGTTTTTCTTTCCGGACGTCCCTCGAGAGCAGAAACGGGAATTAAAGGGTATCGGGACCGGCATCATCCTCGACACCAAAGGTCATATCCTTACGAATAATCATGTGGCCGGAGGGGCAACCAAGATTCAGGTTCTCATAGCCGATGGCCGAACCTATCCCGGAAAATTAGTGGGGGCTGATCCTAAAACGGATTTGGCAGTTATTCAGATCGAAGCCAAAGAGCCGCTTCCGTATGTTACCTTTGCTGATTCTGACAAAGTGCAGGTAGGAGAATGGGTAGTTGCCATCGGCCATCCCCGTGGTTTGGACCAGACAGTTACCCAAGGAATCATCAGCGCTAAACATCGCACGGGTATTACTGATCCCAACTCATATCAAGATTTTCTTCAGACTGATGCCGCTATAAATCCCGGCAACAGTGGCGGACCATTACTTACTCTTACCGGGAAAGTAATCGGAATCAATTCCGCAATTATCTCCGAGTCAGGAGGTTATGAAGGGATCGGCTTTGCCATCCCCGGCAATATGGCCCTCCATGTTGCCAACTCGCTCATTGCTCGTGGCAAAGTAGAGCGCGGATGGTTGGGCGTGAGCGCTCAAGACCTTACTCCGGATCTTGCGCAGTCCTTTGGATTGGGGTCTCCCAAAGGAGCTTTGGTTGCCGAGGTAACAAAAGATGGACCCGCGGATAAAGCGGGAATTAAGCGGGGTGATGTGGTACTTGCTTATAAAGCCAAAGAAATTCCTGACGCCAGCACCCTGAGAAATGAAGTAGCAAATACTCCGAGTGGCGAACCGGTTAAGGTGATCCTCTGGCGAGACAAAGAACGGAAGGAAATTACGGTCACCATGGGGAACTTAGAAAGTGTCGCCAAAGTAGAACGCTCGTCTCTTAAAAAAAGGTTAGGGGGAGAATTTCGGGCAGTACGTTCGGAGGACGTTGAAAAATATAATCTGGAGTCACAAACCGGGGTGGTGATTACGTCAGTAGATCCCAAGGGGGCGTTAGCTGAAGCGGGCTTTGAGGTGGATGATATTATTCTTAGTATCAATCGTGCGCCAATTGATGACCCATCAACCTTTGCTGAACTTATCAGCAAAGTTCCTCCTCGTCAAAAATTGGGGGTTCTGATCCTGGACCACCGAACGGGCAATGCCACGTATGCCCCGTTGGTAGTGAGATAAGTTTCCTTCTTAAAAATTCAGAAGAAAAATTTTTCTCAATGGAACTATTTACTGCCAGGAGCTATTTCGAATTAATCGCCTTTGGTTTTGGCACGGGGGTTTACGGCACTCTCATCGGGGCAGGGGGAGGCTTTGTGTTAATGCCCCTGTTGGTTTTATTGTACCCCCAGCAAAATCCGGAAAAGCTCACGAGTATTTCTTTAGCGGTAGTTTTTTTTAATGCTTTGTCGGGATCAGAGGCTTATGCCCACATGAAACGGATTGATTACCGCTCGGGAATCATTTTCGCTCTCGCCACGATCCCCGGTGCCATTTTGGGGGCAATTCATACCAGTTTTATTTCTCGGCGCTTATTTGATGGCCTCTTCGTTATCTTACTGTTGGCAGCTTCGATATTTTTGCTCTTCCATCCGAATTTGGTTGAACGACCCCGTAAAGGGTCTGCTCCCCGTCAGAGCGAACGCCACCTGGTTGATGCGGCCGGCATGAGGTATAATTATTCTTTTAACCTTTCGATCGGAGTCGTAGTGAGTGTTTTTGTAGGTTATATTTCAAGTTTTTTAGGGATTGGTGGCGGAATTATCCATGTCCCGGCACTTGTATATCTCTTGCATTTCCCGGTGCATATTGCTACTGCAACCTCTCATTTTGTATTAGCTATTATGGCGCTTACGGGAACGTTGGTTCATATGGTAATGGGTACCTTTAGCCATGGGGTACATCAGACTATCGCTTTGGCAATAGGAGTAGTTCTGGGAGCTCAAGTGGGAGCCTACCTTTCTAACCGGATTAAAGGAACCTGGATTATTCGAAGCCTTGCACTTGCTTTAGGGTTTATAGGCATCAGGATCCTGATGATTCTTTTTCAAGGAAAAATATAAAATTATCGATAATACCCTTTAGGTATCTTCAAAGAAGATAAACCTCGAGCTTTTAGTTTCAACGTATGGGTATCCAGCGCTTTTTATAGGTACCTTTTTAGAAGGGGAAACGATTTTGGTGATCGCCGTTTTTTTGGCGCATCGCGGTTACCTCGAACTTCCCTGGGTGATTTTAATCGCTTTTTGGGGAACCTTCTCCGGAGATCAGCTTTATTTCTGGCTTGGCCGGACCAAAGGGGTTAGCTTTCTAACCAGAAGGCCTTCTTATCGGCGGGGAGTAGAAAAAGCCCAGGACCTTCTTGGAAAGCATCAAAAGCTCATTATCTTAGGATTCCGTTTTGTCTACGGACTTCGCAACGTAATACCTTTTGCCATTGGGATAAGTAATATTAACCCCAAACAATTTATTGTGCTTAACGCTCTGGGCGCGATCGTATGGGCAATGATAGTAGGCAGCGGAGGTTATTTATTCGGCAATGCATTGGAAATTATCATTGGCGACATAAAGCACTACGAATTGGAAACCCTGGCAGTCATTGCTATTAACGGCGTCATAGTGTGGTTGGTATATTTTTGTCGCCACTGGAGAACTAACCATTTTGCAATAAAAAACAAGTGAATACCATCATCCGTTATCTGGATATAGAAATAAAAGGGGAGGTAAAACAGGGAGATAAAACAGCTAAAGACTTGAAGACCTAAACCCTTATTACCCATATTAACCCAACAAAATGCTTGTTAAATCTGTCATGAATACGATGAGGACTAACGTCAGGAATAGACTGCAATGACGACGACCGTTGGTAATCTGGCACACTACGTCTGGCACATCGCTGCCATCGGACTTGGGTTGCTTCTCTCTGTGTTGGCGACTGGGCACGCGGTTCTCAACAAGCGCGATCCGCGTGCCGCCATCGCGTGGGTAGGGTTTGTTTGGTTCGTGCCCTTGGTCGGGGCTGTCATGTACTTCATGTTCGGAGTCAATCGCATTCGCCATAAGGCCGCTTTGCTGCGAAGGAACCTTGAGCGGTACCGGGCACAAGCGGCGCAACCAGAATGTCTGCCCGAAGACCTGCAGCGTCATCTGCCGGATCACGGAGGGCATCTCAAGGTACTGGCTCGGGTCGTTGGGAGTGTGGTAGAGCGTCCCTTGCTGCCGGGCAATCGGATCGATCCGTTGGTGAACGGAGATGAAGCCTATCCGGCCATGCTGGAAGCGATTCACAACGCACGCCGGACAGTCTCTTTCGTGACCTATATCTTCGATCGGGACGAAGTCGGGATTGCCTTTGCGCATGCGCTTGGTGAGGCCGCCCGCCGGGGCGTGGAAGTGCGGGTGCTGATTGACGCGACTGGGACTCGGTATTCCTGGCCCACCATTCTCCCCACGCTGCGACGTGAGGGAGTGAAGCACGCGCGGTTTCTTCCGTCGTTTGCTTTGAGGCATTTGATGTCGATGAACATGCGCACACACCGGAAAATCCTGGTGGCGGATGGGCGCGTGGGATTTACCGGCGGCATGAATATTCGAGTGGGACACTGCCTTCAACGCCAACCGCCAAACCCGGTACAGGACGTCCATTTCCGAGTGCAGGGCCCGGTGGTGACCCAACTGCAGGAGGTTTTCACCGATGATTGGCTGTTCACGACCGGCGAAGCCTTGCGTGGGGATTCGTGGTTTCCCAAAACCGAAAGCGCGGGGCAGGTGTTGGCGCGAGGCGTGACCGACGGCCCGGATGAGAATTTCGAGAAGTTTCTTTGGACGTTGTTGGGAGCCCTCTCGATTGCCCGCTATTCAGTCCGGATCATGACCCCGTATTTTCTGCCCGACCCTGCCGTGGTATCCGCCCTGAATCTGGCATCCATGCGGGGTGTGCAGGTTGATATCATTTTGCCCTCACGAATCAACCTGCCGTTCGTCTTGTGGGCCTCCCGGGCGATGTGGTCGCAAGTGCTCCAGCACGGATGCCGGATATGGCTAACCCCGCCTCCATTCGATCACTCAAAACTCATGCTGGTGGATGACTGCTGGGTGCTGCTGGGATCGGCCAACTGGGATTCGCGAAGCTTGCGCCTTAACTTTGAGTTTAACTTGGAATGTTACGACACCGAACTCACCCAGCGGCTTGATCAGTGGTTCGAGACAAAACGGAAATGCGCCCATTTTGTGACGATGGAGGAGGTCAATGGTCGCACACTGCCGGCTCGCCTTCGCGACGGCATTGCGCGATTGCTGACGCCGTACTTGTAGTCCGGGCCTTTCCCGAACACCTCAAGCTGTGGGAAGACTGACTGAGGAGCTACCGGACGGAAGCGAACAAAAGATTATGACCAAGACAAAATTCTTTCATAACATCGGCCCGCTTGTAGGGGTACTCCTTTTTACGGTAGCCCTCTGGGTTCTGCATAGCGAACTCAAGACCTACCATTTTCACGACATTCTTAAGCGCACTCGTGAACTTCCCGTCCACCAGGTTGGGTTTGCTTTTTTGCTCACGGTGCTCAGTTATCTTATTATGACGGGATACGACACGTTGGCCTTACGGTACATCCAAAAACCACTTCCCTACAGCAAAACCGCTTTCGCTTCTTTTGTCGGTTATTCCTTTAGCAATAACATCGGGCTTTCTATGTTGGCCGGAGGTTCGGTCCGGTTTCGTCTTTATTCGGCATGGGGACTTTCAGTGATTGATATTACCAAGGTAGTTCTTTTTTGTACCGCCACCCTCTGGCTCGGATTCTTAACCCTTTCCGGCGTAATTTTTCTTATTGAACCACTTGCCATTCCCCGGGCGCTTCACCTTCCTTTTTCCTCCGTTCAGACCCTGGGAGTGATTGCCCTGGTTCCGGTAGTGTGCTTCTTTTTTGTCAGCCTTTTACGAAAGCGATCGCTCACAATTCGTGACTGGGAGTTCACCATCCCTTCCTTTAAGCTTTTAAGCGCTCAAATAACGGTTGCGTTGTTTGATTGGTTTATAGCGGGGTGCGCACTCTATGTTCTTTTGCCGGTTTCACCGAATCTTTCATTTCTGGGAGTGCTCGGAGTATTTCTTTTGGGACAACTTGCGGGCCTGGCAAGTCAAATTCCCGGTGGGCTCGGGGTTTTTGAGTCCGTAACCATTCTCCTGTTATCTCCAATGCTTACGGCTTCTGAAATCCTCAGTTCCCTTTTAGTTTATCGCGGCATGTACTATATCCTTCCGCTTCTCATTGCCGCACTTATGCTTGGTGTCCAGGAGGTGCTTCAAAAAAAGGAAGGAGTGAAGCGGATCGCCCGTTTTTTCGGCCAATGGGTTTCGGAATTACTCCCACAGGTATTTGCTTTTACGACATTTGTAGGCGGGACGATTCTTCTTTTCTCAGGAGCAACCCCTGGTGTAGGCTGGCGTTTTTCCTGGCTTAAAGACCTCCTTCCCTTACCTGTCGTAGAAGTCTCTCACTTTCTTGGGAGTATAATCGGTATCGGCCTTCTGCTTCTTGCTCGAGGCTTGCAGCGCCGTATTGATGCCGCTTATATTTTAAGTTCGATTCTGTTAGGAGCGGGAATCGTCATTTCCATTCTTAAAGGGTTTGATTATGAAGAGGCGCTTATTCTTACCATCATGCTTGGAGCTCTTTTTCCCTGTCATCGTTATTTTTATCGGAAGGCCTCTCTCTTTAATGAAAGTTTTACTCCGAGGTGGACGGCGGCTATTGTCCTAGTACTGATTTGTTCCGTCGCTTTGGTTCTTTTTTCGTACAAGCATGTGGACTATTCTCATGACCTTTGGTGGAGTTTTACTCTTTACGGCCATGCTTCCCGCTCACTCAGGGCTATTGTTGGAGCGATCGGAGTCGGGCTCTTCCTTTCGATGGCACGACTTCTCCGTCCCGCTCAAGTGAAATTCACATCTCCCGGAATAGATGATCCGGGAGTGGTAAAGAGTATTGTTCAACAGTCATCTCAGACCTATGCTTTTCTCGCCCTGCTCGGTGATAAGAGTTTTCTTTTCAATGAAAAACGGAATGCCTTTATTATGTACAACACCTCCGGAAGAAGCTGGGTCACCATGGGAGACCCGATCGGCCCGGAGGAGGAAAGTCGTGAACTCATCTGGCGTTTCCGAGAGATGTGCGACCGTTACGATGGATGGACCGTTTTTTATGAAGTAGGGACCAAAAACATTCCTCTTTACCTTGATCTCGGGCTTGCCCTCCTTAAAATCGGCGAGGAGGGGCGGGTTTGGCTGCCGGATTTTTCTTTAGAAGGAAATGCCCGCAAAGGATTCCGCCATATTCTTAATAAACTCGAAAAAGGGGGTTATGGGTTTGAGATTGTTTTACCGGAAAACATTCCGTCTCTTCTTCCGGAGTTACGGAATATTTCCGATGCCTGGCTCAAGGAGAAAAACACGCGAGAAAAAGGGTTTTCGCTCGGTTTTTTTGAAGAAGAATATCTGAAACAATTTCCTACCGCCCTCGTACGGAAGGACAAGAAAATAATTGCTTTTGTCAACATCTGGCAGGGAGCAGAACAGGAAGAGCTTTCTCTGGACCTGATGCGTCATTTCCCTGATGCTCCTAATGGAATTATGGACTATCTTTTTCTCCATCTTATGCTTTGGGGCAAAGAAGCGGGATATAAATGGTTTAGTCTGGGAATGACCCCATTTGCAGGTATGGAAGACCACGCCCTTGCCCCGCTCTGGAACCGGCTGGGTGCTTTTATTTTTACCTACGGTGAACATTTTTATAACTTCCAGGGTTTGAGGCAATACAAACAAAAGTTTGACCCTCAGTGGGAGCCTAAATATATAGCTTCTCCCGGCGGCCTTGCTTTGCCAGGCATTATTACGAATATTGCCTCGCTGATTTCCGGAGGTGTGAAAGGAGTGATTGCGAAATGAAACAAGGTTTTCTGGTGCTTCTGGTGCTTCTGGTTGGTATGGTCACTATCGCGGATGCAGAAGAAACCTCCCTTGAATACGGACGATTCGGCAAGGTCAGCCTTTATCAAGGGTCCTCAACACCATCTCACGTTGTACTCTTTGTATCGGGAGATGGAGGATGGAACCTTGGGGTGGTCGATATGGCGAGAGAGCTGGCTACACTTGATGCTCTCGTGGTGGGTATAGATATCATTCATTATCTCCGGGAAATAGAAAAGACCGATGAAGCCTGTTTAAACCCGGCGGCTGAATTTGAGATGCTCAGCACGTTTGTCCAGAAAAAACTCAATTTTCCCCGCCCCACCGTGCCCGTGCTGGTGGGCTACTCCTCAGGAGCAACCTTGGTCTATGCCGCCTTAACGCAGGCTCCTCCCAATACCTTTTGCGGGGCCATCAGCCTAGGATTCTGTCCGGATCTGTTGTTAACCAAACCGCTCTGTAAAGGACACGGACTTGAGTGGGAGATTGGACCAAAAGGTAAGGGGGGATATATCTTCCTGCCCGCAACCAATCTCCAGAACCCCTGGATCGCCTTGCAAGGTACTATTGACCAGGTCTGCGACCCCGCTTCCACTGAAGACTATGTGAAGAAGGTTAAAGGCGGAGAAATCGTCATATTGCCAAAAGTTGGTCATGGTTTTTCAGTGCCCAAAAACTGGTTGCCACAATTTAAGAAGGCCTTTCTTCGAATAGTAGAAAAAGATAAGGCGGGTCAACCCTGATCAGAAGAATTTATGACAAACAGCGAGGCGATTGCCTCTGCACAAGGAGCAGGCCGAGGAAAAATTTTCTAAACCTCATTTGATTAACGGAGTAGACAAGGAGTAGAGGCACGATGAAAAGGATAGTGTTATTGATGCTTGTTATCATGCTGGCAGGAATGATTAGCAACGCCCGCGCTGAAGACGAGACTTTGCAGTGCGGTCGCTTCGGTACCGTCCATCTTGTTCGAACCTCACCCCAGCCGTCCCACATCGCCCTTTTTATGTCCGGAGACGGCGGCGGGTGGGAGCAGCGGATGGTTGACATGGCGCGCGCATTTGCCGAGCTGGACACGCTGGTAGTGGTAATTGATATTAACTATTATCTCAAGGAACTTGAAAAATCAGGCGAATCCTGTGCGTATCCTGCTGCCGATCTGGAGATGCTGAGCAAGTTTATTCAAAAAAAACTTAACTGGCCCCAGTACACACTGCCGCTTTTGATCGGTTATTCTTCGGGCGCAACATTAGTGTATGCGGTTCTGGCGCAGGCACCGCCAAATACCTTTTGCGGCGCGATCAGTCTGGGTTTTTGCCCTGACTTTTGCCCCGACCTTGGTGCTTTGCACAAGCCTTTTTGTCGAGGATATGGTCTGGAGTGGAAGACTGAGCCGCACAGAAAGGGATGTGTATTTTTACCGGCCACGAATCTTTCGGGTCATTGGATTGTTCTGCAAGGGATTACTGATCAGGTTTGTGAGCCGGCGATTACTGAGGCCTTTGTGAAGCAGGTAAAAGGAGGAGAAATTATTATGCTGCCCACGGTTGGTCACGGTTTTTCTGATCCGGTCAAGTGGATGCCGCAGGTAAAACCTGCGTTCCTGAGTGTAGTAGCCAACGACAAGACGGCTCGACCTCTTCAGCCGGTATCATTAAAAGACCTCCCGCTGGTTGAGGTTCCGGCACAAGGCCCCGGTGCTGATAATGTTCTGGCGGTGGTCGTAAGCGGTGATGGCGGCTGGGCAGGGATTGATCGCGATATTGCGAACACCCTCTCGCGTAAAGGGGTTCCGGTCGTGGGGTTAAACTCTCTTCAATACTTCTGGAAACGGCGTACCCCGGAAGAATCCTCCCGGGATTTGGAAAAGATTATCAGGCACTATCTTGTAAACTGGGGGAAAGAACGCGCCATCCTTATCGGGTATTCTCTGGGCGCGGATGTTCTTCCCTTTATGGCTAACCGGTTGCCCCGTGAGTTGCTGGACCACGTATCGCTGATTGCACTCCTTGGACCGGATGAAAAGATTGACTTTGAATTTCATCTTTCCTACTGGATGGGCGGTTCGTTAGGAAGTAATGCCCTGCCAGTTCTCCCTGAGGTTAAGAAGCTTTACGGGAAAAAGATTCTCTGTTTTTGCGGAGATGAAGAAACAGATTCACTGTGCCACAAAATGAATGCCAGTCTGGCAAAAACAATTGTTCTTAAAGGAGGTCATCATTTTGGAGGAGATTACGAGGGGATTGCGGAAACGATTTTAAAGGAATCGTGCGCTCCTGATGGCTCTCTTGAAAGGAGAACCAAATGATTCGAAAACCGCACGAGTTAATGATTTGTCAGATCTGCAAAGAAAAGAAAAAGCTAAATGAGGTGTTGTCCGGGGAGCTGGTGCGCCCCTCTTTGGTAGAAATGATTCAAAAGAAATACCCCGATTGGTCCTCTGAAGGATTCATCTGCCGAGCTGATCTTAATCGCTTTCGTACCGACTACATCCAAAACCTGGTGGAAAAAGAAATGGGTGAACTTTCAACGTTGGAATTGGATGTCATGCGAAGCATGAAGGATCAGGAGTTGCTCTCCAAAAATGTCAATGTTGAATTTGACCGCACAGCGACCATCGGCGAACGAGTAGCTGACAAGGTTGCCGAATTCGGGGGAAGCTGGGGTTTTATCACCACTTTTACCGTGGTGATCGTGGGGTGGATCATCATGAACTCAATCGTTTTATTTCTGAGACCATTTGACCCCTATCCTTTTATTCTTCTCAACCTGGTTCTTTCCTGCGTGGCCGCTTTTCAAGCGCCGATCATTATGATGAGCCAGAACCGGCAGGAAGCTAAAGACCGCCTGCGATCTGAACACGATTATCAGATAAACCTCAAAGCCGAACTGGAGATTCGTCATTTAAATGAAAAGTTAGACCACCTTCTGGCGCAACAATGGCAGCGACTGGTAGAGATTCAGCAGATCCAGATGGATTTAATGGAAGAGCTTGCCCGCAAAACTCCTCGGGAATTAGGCGGTTAAGTAAAACTTATTGGAAAAATTAAGATTTATTAGTTTACAGGTAGGGACAACACCTTTACTTGAGGTGGTGAATTTTTTCCACCTCAGCAACAGCATAAAAAAACAAACAAAAAATTATACTTAAATAAACCCCTTTCTCACGCGGCAATTTTCTGCTGCAGACGTTTAATGAGATCATTCATGAAAACTTCCATTCCTTGAAGATACCGCCGGAATTCTTTCTTATCCGTATCCACAATTTCCCGTCGCAGCTCAGGCAGGTATCTCACCAGAATTTCCCGCAGCATTTCCGCCTCTTGAGGAGTCATTTCAATTTGTGCCATAAGCGCCCTCCCTTCTTTTTTGTCTGCATACCTGCAAACGTTTTAATTCTTCTTATGATTATTAATATAATCAAAAAATTTTAAAAGTCAAGCCGGTTAAAAGGGATTTACCCCGTTAGAAATGCCCGGCCTGCCCTGTTAGGTGTTAAATATCTAACGGGTTAAAGAAGCACTGGGTAACCTTAAAGATTCTTACACTTTTTTACGGGTGGAAAATGTCCGTGGGGAAAACCTTCTAACGGGGTTTACTTCAAGATTAAACAAAATAACAAGGTGAGTTTTGTTTGTGTTAATCAGTTTCCTTAATCACTTGACCGTGGGAAGTAAAAGAAACACCTTGTTGGCCCTTGGTGCCAATCATTATAGCCTCGATCAAAGGCGCGGTGACATTACTTTTTGATTCCCAGGTTACAATAAAACTAGCGCCTGAACCTCCACTCTTATCGGATTCCTGAATAATAACCCGCGTTGAGGTCAGAGGATTAAGCTTTAAATGATTCTGCAGGTAACCTTTAAGAAGTTTACCCTCGGAGCCATAATAGTTTATTGATGTTATGGTAATTGGAGAATCAGGATCGGTATTTCTTATACTGAGCGTTGCCGTTAGGTCAAGGGGATGTTCCTCCCGGTCACCATGATAAATATGAGAATAAATCGGCACATAAACCATCTGACCCCGGCATCGTTTGACTTCCGCTAAGGTGTAATGTGTGATGAGGAGCGCATTAATAACAAAGACAAACCCTAAAAGAAATAAACACTTTTTTAAGTAATTTTTTGGTATCATTTTTTCTCCTTGAAACTATGTGGATAACTTTGTATGTCCTCCTAAGGGTGGCTTTGGCATAACCAAAGCGGTTGTGTTTTTTTAAGATAAGTTTTATCCGGGTAGAGTAAAATACACGTGACCATTTTTTTATTTTTATACCAATACACTAAGTTTTGTCAACCGCCTTAATCATCGGACGAAAAGTTTTACCAGTAAGGAAATTCCTCTCCCCCAAATTGGAGAGAGGGAGAATAAAAAATCTTACAAGAAACTGATTTTTGCCGGCGGATAGTTGAGTTTTTTATTTGCCG
Source organism: Thermodesulfobacteriota bacterium (assembly GCA_026625185.1). Classification (GTDB taxonomy): domain Bacteria; phylum Desulfobacterota; class WTBG01; order JAGOGO01; family JAGOGO01. The sequence goes on from CP113000.1 coordinate 219,995, forward strand.
GCGAGGTATTGTTTGAGAAACCGGGCGGTGTACGAGGTATGAGTGTGCTTTAGAATTTCCTGGGGAGCGCCGGTTGCCAAGACGTAGCCGCCTTGGTCCCCTCCTTCCGGTCCCAGGTCAATGATATGGTCTGCGGCACTAATGATGTCGAGGTTATGTTCGATAATGGCAACCGTATTTCCTTTATCCACCAGCCCGTGAAGTACGCTTAAGAGTTTTTCAATATCCGCGAAGTGAAGACCGGTGGTTGGTTCATCGAGGATATACAATGTCTTCCCCTGGGCGGAACGGGAGAATTCATAAGCGAGTTTAATCCGCTGGGCCTCTCCGCCGGAAAGGGTGGGGCTGGGCTGGCCCAGGGTGAGGTAGTCAAGACCCATGTCGGTAATAATCTTTAAAGGCCTGGCGATAGCGGGAATGGCGGAAAAGAAATTCGCGGCTTCCTTCATGGTCAGGTTGAGTACTTCGGAAATTGTTTTGCCTTTGTAGTTAATGTGTAATGTCTCTTCATTAAACCGCGTTCCTCCGCAGACCTCACAGTCCACATACACATCCGGGAGAAAGCTCATCTCGATCCTCTTTTTTCCTTGCCCGGCGCAGGCTTCGCATCGCCCTCCTTTCACGTTAAAGGAAAACCGTCCGGGATTATATCCCCGCATCCGGGCATCGGGGATAAACGAAAAAAGCCTCCGGATGTCATCATAGAAACCCACGTAGGTTGCGGGGGTTGAGCGGGGAGTACGGCCAATAGGGGAGTGGTCAACATCGAGCACCCGGTCAAGATGTTCCCACCCGGATAAAGCAGAGAATGTCGAATTGTTTTGTTTTAGACCCAGAAGGTGATTTTTAACACCCCCTAAGATGACTCCTTTTAAGAGAGTTGACTTTCCTGCGCCGGAGACACCGGTAACGCAGGTTAAGGTTCCGAGGGGAAGGGCGATCTCGATATTTTTGAGGTTATGTTCCCGAGCGCCTTTAACCATAAGCCATGTATCCGGCGAGCGTTTTCGCGAGGTAATGATTCGGCGGTTGTGATTTTTCAGGAATTGTCCGGTAATTGAGTGAGGAGTATTTAACAGTGTTTTGAGTGTTCCGGAGGCGATTACTTCACCTCCCTGAATTCCTCCTCCGGTGCCCAAGTCAACAATAAAGTCTCCGTGCCGGATGGTCACTTCATCATGTTCCACCACCACCAGACTATTACCCAAGTTTTTTAGCTCTTTCAAAGTTTGAACCAGCATCCGGTTATCGCGGGGGTGAAGCCCGATGGTCGGCTCATCCAGAATATAACAGGCCCCGCGCAGGTTGGAGCCTAACTGAGCGGCTAAACGGATCCTTTGAGACTCACCTCCGGAAAGGCTGTCTCCGCGGCGATTGAGGGTGAGATAGGAAAGACCAACTTTGAGAAGAAAGGCAAGGCGGGTGTTAATCTCCCGGACAATGGCGCCGCCGATTGCCTGTTCGTGAGAAGAAAAGGAGATGGCGCGAAAAAATTTCTCCGCTTGAGCAACCGAAAGCGACGTCACATCCCAGATCCCCAAACCCTTTACCTTGACGGCCAGCGCATTAGCCTTAAGTCTTTTTCCTTTGCAGGCCGGGCATTCAACCTCGTTAACGTCAGACGGCCTATCGGTTGCTTCGAGGAACTGATCATAAAAGAATTCTTGCGAGTAATGATCAGGCTCGGCTATAAACCCCGTTAGAAGACTTTCAGACGGAGCATGTACCCGGTGCTTCTTCACCCCGTTGGATTTTGATATCAAACGGGGCAAACGGAGACTTTCTAACGGGATAAAACCTATTCCCGCGCAGCGGGGGCAGGCGCCGTGTTTGCTGTTAAAAGAAAATAAGCGCGGGTCAAGCGGTTCAAAGCTCTGAAGACAGCGGGGGCAAAACAACGTATCGCTGTACCGCTTTTGTTTGCCCTCAGCACTAACAGCAAAAAAAGTACCCTCCCCCTGTTGGAGGCTTTCTCGAACGATCTCATCCAAGGTAATTTTTCTCCCGGAAGAGACATTCTGCCGAGCAATGAGGAGGTCAACTTCATGCTCCTGGTAACGGCTTAAAGCCGGCGGCTTGCTGAGATCAATGATTTTTCCATCAATACGGGCTTGGGAATAGCCCTTTTTCAGGGCCTGGGTGAAAATATCTTTATGGAACCCTTTTCTTCCGAAAACTTTGGGGGCAAAGAAAGAAACAAGTTCTTCCCGAAACGATGCCTGAATATCTTGCGCGATTTGTTCCACGTTCTGAAGCGTGATCGGCTGATCGCATGAAGGGCAGTACTGAGTGCCGAGCTTACTGTAGAGAAGGCGGAGGAAATGGTAGATTTCCGTCACGGTGGCAACAGTCGACCGTTTTCCTTCCCGGTACATCCGCTGTTCGATCGCCACGGTGGGAGGGATTCCGGCGACCAAGTCAACATTGGGTTTATCCATGATCTTAAGATACTGCCGGACATAAGGGGTAAGGCTTTCGAGATAGCGGCGCTGGCCTTCCGCGAACAGGATATCAAAAGCAAGCGTGGATTTGCCTGAGCCGCTCATTCCGGTGATGACCGTCATTTTCCCCCGGGGGATGGTTACCGTGATGTTCTTGAGGTTGTGTTCCCGCGCGCCCATAACCCGGATTTCCTCGGCAGAAGGTTTACCCTTTTTTTTAACGACCGCACGAGGTTTTTTCTCGTGGATGTTTGAGGCGCCCGGTTTGAGAATCTCTTTCAGGAACTTTCCGGTCCGGGATTGAGGACACGCCGCAACTTCTTCAGGAGTACCTGCGGCCACGAGAAAGCCTCCGGCCTCACCTCCTTCGGGTCCCAGGTCAATGATATAATCAGCGTATTTAATGACCTCGAGGTTATGTTCCACGATAACGACGGAGTTTCCCTTTGCCACTAAACTCTGGAGAGTCGTGAGGAGCTTGGCGATGTCATCACAGTGAAGGCCAATGGTCGGTTCATCAAAGATAAACAGGATATTTTTGGACTGCGGAGCGCTGATCTGTTTCGCTAATTTAAGCCGCTGGGCTTCTCCGCCGGAGAGGGTGTTGAGAGGCTGACCTATCTTGATGTTGCCCAAACCGACATCAGTGAGGACTTTTAAATGAGGGCTTACCTTGGGGAGGACTTTGAAAAACTCCAATGCCTCATCCACTGTGAGGCTCAAAACCTCTGCGAGATTTTTTTTCTGAAAAGTGACTTCCAAGATTTCCGGCTTGAACCTTTTTCCCTGACAGTCAGTACAGGTGATGTAGATATCGGCTAAAAACTGCATTTCGGTTTTCTCATACCCGTCTCCTTTACAGGTCTCACATCTTCCGCCCTCGACATTAAAGGAAAACGATGAGCTCGTGTATCCCCGCTCCTGAGCGAGCGGAGTGCGTGCAAAAAGAGCGCGGATGGCATCAAACGCTTTAAGATAGGTCAGGGGGTTTGAGCGCGGGGTTCCGCTGACGGTTTTTTGGTTAACCAGCATGACCTCGTGAATCAGCTCAGTTCCTTTGATCGCGGCAAACGCGCCCGGTTTTTCCTCAAACACTCCTTTTTCTCGCTTTATGCCACGGTAAAGAATCTCTTCAATCAGGGTGCTTTTTCCTGAACCCGAAACACCGGTTACGCACACCACCATTCCCAGAGGAATTTCGAGGTCGAGGTTTTTGAGATTGTGCTCGCCTGCTCCGAAGATCCGGATCGTGTTGGTTTTTCGAGGGCTTCTCCTTTTTTGGGGGAGAGAAACTTTCAGCGCTCCGGAGAGGTATCGCCCGGTAAGCGAGTTCTTAGCTCGTGTTATTCCCTGCGCTTTTCCGAAATAGACTAATTCTCCTCCCTTCTCCCCGGCGCCCGGACCGAGGTCGAGGATGTAGTCGCTGTTCTTGATGATTTCCGGATCATGCTCCACCACCAGCACGGTGTTATTATTTTTTTTAATCTGATGGAGGATATTCATTAAGCGGAGGTTGTCGCGGGGGTGAAGCCCGATGCTCGGTTCATCGAGGATGTAAAGGGTGTTGGCAAGCGAGGAGCCTAAGATAGTGGTGAGATTCAGCCGTTCCACTTCACCGCCCGAAAGGGTGCGCGACTGGCGGTCTAAGGAAAGGTACCCAAGCCCGACATCAATCAGGTAAAGGAGACGGTTTTTGATTTCCTGAAGAATGGTCTCGCTGACCTTGTCATCTTTGGCCTGAAGGCGGGTAAAAAAATCATGAGCCTGAGCAACACTCATCCGGTAAAGCTCGCCGATATTTTTTTCTTCCACCTTCCAGAAGAGCGCTTCTTTTTTGAATCGTGTGCCATGGCAGGCCGGGCACTCACGGTATCTCCGGTAGCGGGAAAGGAAGACCCGGACGTGCATCTTGTATTTTTTAGTCTCCAGCCATTCAAAAAAGCCCCGGATTCCGTAATAGTCGGAAGTTCCATTGATAATGTCCTGCTGATCTTTTTCCTTTAAATCTTTAAACGGGATAGTAGTCGGGATTTTCCGGGCGCGGCAAAACTCCATCAGGTCGTCAAACTCGATTCGTCCGGGCTCGGGCTTCCAGGACTTGATGGCTCCTTCTCGTAATGATTTGGTCTTATCCGGGATAACCAGTTCGATGTCAAAGTCAATGATTCTTCCAAACCCGCGGCAGTTTTCGCACGCCCCTAACGGGCTGTTAAAAGAAAAAAGATTGGGGACCGGATACTGGTAATTGAGGTCACAATAGGGGCAGTGAAACTCGGCGCTGAATTTTAAAACATCCTGTCCCGGAAAAACAAGCGAGCAATGCCCTCCGCCAAACTTAAGCGCTCCTTCGAGCGAATCAATGATCCGCTTTTTTGCCCCTGTTTTCATGGTCAGCCCGTCCATCACCATGAGAACTTCTTTTTTGGCTTTCTTGAGGACCTGGCTGAGCGGCAGAATTTCGTTGTTATAATAAGCGCGTGAAAACCCCATGCCTGAAAGATAGGTTTCTACGTCATTCCGGTTAAGTCCATTAAATTTAATGGGGAACGCGATAATAAATTCTGTTCCTTCCCCCCGGGTCAGGAGACTCTCCCAGATGGTGAACGGTGTATCCCGTTCTACTTCTCTTCCGCAGGCAGGACAATAAAGAAGCGCTATTTTAGCGAAAAGCAGTTTACAGAAGTCAGTGATCTCGGTCATGGTGCCCACAGTGGAGCGGGACGTTTTTACCAGGTTTTTGCCGTCAATGGCGATGGCCGGCGGAATTCCTTCGATTTTATCCACCCGGGGTTTATCCATCCGGTCCATAAACTGGCGGGCATAAGGGGAAAAGGTCTCCACATACCTTCTTTGCCCTTCAGCGTACAGGGTATCGAAAGCGAGGGATGATTTTCCCGAGCCGCTTACCCCGGTAATGGCGATGATCTGAAAGAGGGGGATTTCAAGGTTCAGATTTTTTAAATTATTCTGCTTGGCGCCGATAATCCGGATTGAGTCGTAAGCGTTCATTTTTTTGAGGTACTGCTGGGTGTGATTTTTAATCTCTTTCTTTCTTGACAATTTCTTGTTTTTTTGATACTACCGTTTTGGTTTTTAGGAAGCGATCTTTTTTCAATTACCAAGCTATTATCATCGTTTAAAATTTTAAAAAATATTTTATTATTTAAACCCCGTGCCCTTCGGAAAGAGTATCGCGCAATCACTTAGAATAGACAAATCCGCGCAAAAAAAAGTATATTTAAATATACGCTCTTTGCCTCTTTGTTTCCAGGCAGGGAATCAAAAATTTTTTGTTAAAGAAATTACCGGCGTTTTACCCTGTTAGAAAGACCAGCTTGCCCTGTTAGATATAAAATATCTAACAAAGTGAAGAAGCACGGGGTAATGGTAAATACACCGGTTGAAATTCTTCTAACGGAGTTTACCGGAATCTGATATTTTTTAAAAATTTTTCCGCTTTTCCGGAAGACCACCCGCTTATTGTGTTACAACAACTCAGGAAAAACAGGAGAACATGAAACGAGATAACAAGATAGATGAATTATTCGAAGAGTTTGGCTCTTCAATGTCGGTAAATTTGATTGTCCAAGGCCCCCGAGAAGTTCTTGACCTCAGAGGTCAGCTTCTTAAAGGGTGTTTGCAATGCCAAAAGCGGATCAGTGAATTTATGCTTTCCCAGGATATTGCCTGCGCTCTTACCGCCGGTCACTATGAGATAAAATCCGATGCCGCAAAATTTCTTCAAAAAATCTGCAACAATGCTATTTCCCTTGCTAAGGCAAGCGAGAAAACCGACGGTCTTGTCCGGGCTTCCGGGGATACGGCCATGGTGCTGAAAACCTTAAAAGAGGTTGACCCGAAAAAATTCCTCGAAGTTTTGTGTATCCTGTTAAAATACGAAAAGGAGAAAAAGGGTGACAAAGCTCATACCGTATAAGAAAGCAAAAAGCCAGGCACTTAAGCTTCTTAAAGCAAAAGATGTAAAAGAAGCGGAGAATGTTTTAGCCCTTTGCACGGATGAAACCCGTTTGCGCATTTATGGTGAAATGACACCTCATGAGCTGGGATTGCTGGCTTCCCGGGGAGACATGAGCTGGATAATTTGCGAACTGCCCCGGGAAATGCTGATTAACGCGCTCGCTCATGATCCGGAACTGATTGATGAAAAAGGCCAGCTCTATCCGGTGCAGGCAGTGGCGGTTGCCTATTCTTTAACTGACCGGGAGGATGCTCCTAACCTTTATCAGGAAGAGGACCTTATCCGCAATATTGTAAGCATGGCTTTTTTGGTTGAAGTGCCGGAGGAATTTGATTTTGAAGAGGCAGATGAGGTGGAAAACTGGCTATTGAACCATTGGCTTAATCGATTTGAGCCGGACATTGATGACTTGCTGAAATACGATGAGGAAACGTTATTTGGTATTACGGCAGATATCCGCGAGAAAGCGAAGGAAGAGATCCGAATAATTCAAAAAGCGATGAAAGCACGAGCGGAAAAAGTCGAACGCGAAATGTTTGATATTTAAATTTGGCGGCTTCAATTTCACCCTCACCCTGACCCACTCCCTCAAGGGAGAGGGTATTTCTATTTTTCCTTTTTCTCACAGGATAGAGGGCGTATCTCGGCGCTATGATTAATAACTTTTTTAAGGAATAAGACAACACTTCTATGACGTTTCTGGTGAAGTGGAAACCTGCCCGAAAAGAATGGGATCCTGATCTCCAAAAACCATTTTTGGTTCAGGTTCTTAAAAAAGCGGTGTTTAGTAATCTGCTTGACCTGGAGTTTTTGTTTTATTTTAAGAACTCGCTCTCGGTTATGTGTGAGATCTGGCTCAAAAGGGTGGGGATTGATCCAATGATCAATGCCGGCAAAAACTTTCATGCTTTACAGGATGAGTTTTATAAGGTGCTCGCGCATATCAACCGGGGATTTGAGCTTGAAGTAAATGCCGACTGGAAGGACGGCGTGGGAAGATTAATTGAGCTTTGGAGGAATATCGAACGGGAAAATGAAGCGCGATGGAATGACTATAAGGAGGAGCGGCGCAAGGGCGATCCGGCCAGCCGTTTTGAGCTGAAAGAAGAGCCTAAGCAGGATGTGGCCGATGCTTTCTGGGTGAGCATGTTCAGAAAAGGAAGAAAGTGGAGAAAAGAGGCGCTTGACCTTGCGGAGGCAATCGACGGGCAGCAAGCCCGGTTTTTTTTCTCCCCGTTTGAGAGTGATGAACACAAGACTTTTACTGATACCAAGACTCATGTGTTGAGGGACACTCAGGAAGAATGGATTTATACCAGGCTTTCCTCCAGACTGGGGTTAAGCCCTGGTTATGATTTTCTGGTAGAGACTTTCGCGGCAAGTTTGAAGACGGTCAAAAAAGCTCAAAGGATTATCCGCGAAGGCAATGCCAAACTTTGGCTGATCAATAATTTTTTTCAGATCAACCGGAGGGAGTGGGTCTATTTACTGGGAACATTAACCGGCGGTCATGTTCCTTTGGAGCGCTTGTTCGGCAATCTGATCACCACCATCATTCTCAAACACGACCGAAAATCATTTGAACTCAAAGAAGAGGATGCGGGGGATCTGTTTCGAATTTTTTGGATTCATGGGCTCACGCTTCCCTATGACCAGGCAGAATACGCCGCGCGCTTCCTGCACCAAGCCATTGTCAATGCCAAAGAATACAAAATTTACGCGGACACGTTCAGAATTTTATCCGCTCTGCACAAAGCCGGAGACAACGGGAAAAGCTATAAAACTTTTTTTGAGGCGGGCAAGGTTTTGTCCGCTTTGGATAAAGAAATAAATCATATCGTCCAGCACCAGATCTACGAAGCGGACGTTGACCTCTCCGGATTGGACGTACCTATTGACACGGAAAAGAAATACCGGTTGTTGATCGCGAAGCTGGAGTTAATGGTGTCGCTGGAGATGGAAATTCATAAGGTGGTGGAAGAAATTTTCTGGAAAGACATTGAGACGTTTTCCGATCTTATCCGAGCGTATAAGATCCAGAAGAGAAGAAAACATTCCGACAAAGAAAAAGAAACATTAAAAAAAATAGCCCAAAAATATTATCTCCGACCAGATGAGAAAAATTTTCTTTCCTATGCTCCCGATCGCTGCTACGTGGGCAAAGAGCTGGGGTACTTTAATGTGAGAGTGTCGCGGGAAGGGCACGGGGAAACTCCGGGCAAACTTTTATTTGCAAAAAAGACCCAGAAGGTAAAAAGAGACTACCTGATTCCGCCCCTCCATATCCGCCGGGAATTAATCTCTTTGTGCGGCCGCTACGGAAAGATCATTGCGGACATCACCGACAAGAAAAAAAACCAGGTTTTTCCTGATGCCAAACTCATCTGGACTCCAACCAAAATTCAGGTCACCGACAAACGATACCAGCGGAAGATCAAACCCCAAACCCTCTACGAGGTTAAGATTAAACAGGCGCTCCCCCGCAAGCTGAGGGAAAAGTGGGAATAGCTTCTCCCGGAATTTCCTTGACAAATTCAGACGATATGCTATCATTTAAAAATAATTTTAAGCGGGGGATTCTCGCCTTTTCCTATTTCCTACTGGATTTGGTTTATGGGCATGAAACATGTTTTACATTATATTTCAAGCTTTTCGTACGTTGTTTATCGCATGTAAAAAAGGTATTATTTGATATGAATCACCTCGTTTGTATTCTTTTAACCTTAATGGAACCAAAAAATGATGGAAAATTCGTTTTGGACTGTTAGATTTTTTTCACCTAATACGGGTGACCATGGAGATGGTGTTGTATTAATGATGAATGGGAAACTATTTGGCGGAGATTCATACTATTACTATATTGGCAGCTATAATATTATAGATAATTATTTTGGTGCTACGATTGATGTTACCCATTTTTCTGGGCAACCACTTGCAATTTTCGGCCAGAGTCTGAATTTGAAAATAAGGTTGTCTGGTCAAGTCCAAGAGCCTGTTATGAAACTTAAAGGTCACTTGGTCAACAACCCTTCTTTAAGAGCGGAAGTTGTTTGCACTAAAGTAACCCAGGCTGGCATGTCACAAAAAAAAGAAGGGCTTTTTTATGAAGGCCAATACTATGATGCCCAGAGAGTTATCAAAACAATTTTCTCTGATGCAGATCAAAAAATTATTCTCATTGATAATTACGTGGATGACATCGTTCTCGACCTATTAACTGTGAAAAAACCAAAAGTAGAAGTTAATATTTTAGGAAAGACAATCAAACCAAGTTTTAAGGCATCTGCGATTACCTTTAGCAAGCAATATGGCAATCTTTCAATCCGTACTTCAAAAAGTTTTCATGATCGATTTTTAATTATAGATGAAAAAAAATATTATCATTTTGGCGCTTCAATAAAAGATTTAGGAAATCTTACTTTTATGTTTTCTCTTATTGAGGAGGAATCTGTGGTTAATTCACTTAAGGCTAAACTTTCTCAGGAGTGGGCTGTAGCAAACGTTGAGATATGATGCACCCCAGATGAAAATTGAATAGTTTGTCTTTCACCAAAACAGCGAATATTATTCATGGAGGAAATATGAATATAAAATACAAAATGTTGTTGATGGTTTTTTTGTTTCCTTTGGTTTTGTGCGCTGCTGGAGAGTCACAGGAGAATGCTCCCCAAGTCACGTCTGAGGTAACGTCACAGGAAATTGTTCCCCAAGTCATGCCTGAGGTAAAGCCACAGCAGAATGTTCCTCAAGTCACGCCTGAGGCGCTTGCAATTGCCGGTGCGGTGCAGTGGCTTAAAGTCACCGATGCTGAGAATTATGACAAAGCCTGGATGTATGCATCCGAGTATCTTAAAAACGCGGTTCCCAAAGATGTTTTTAAAGAGAGGCTTCAAGGGGTGAGAAGCCCATTAGGCAGCATGAAAAAACGAGTTATGGATGCAGCCCAATATGCCACCAGTCTTCCGGGATCTCCGGATGGAGAGTATGTGGTTATAAAATTTAAAACCGAATTTGAAAAAAAAACCAACGCGGTTGAGACGCTAATTTCTAAGAAAGAAGACAGTCAGTGGAAGATAGCCGGATATTACATCAAGTAGCTATCATTCAATTTTCATCAATTAAAACCTTTTGACTCATCAAGTAATAGGGGAACCAGACTGGAACCCCACGTGCCCCCTCTTTGGAAAAGAGGGGGGGGGATTGAGAAATATTACTTCCCGGATGGAATATGAAGATAGGGTATAGGGTTTTGTTAATCTTTTTTGTGTTTCCTTTTTTATTGTTTGCCGCGGAAGGGTCAGAGCAGAATATAAAAGGAAAGCCGGAGGTTCTTGCGATTGCCAGCGCTCAGCAGTGGCTTGAAATCATTGATGCCGGCGAGTATGCCGAGGGCTGGGAGAGTGCATCCGAATATTTGAAGAACACGGTTCCCGAGGATGCTTTTAAACAGAAGCTTAAAGGGGTGAGAAAGCCGTTAGGTAAAATGAAGAAACGAACTTTTGTTTCGGCGCAATATACCGCCCGTTTTCCCGCCGGGTCGGATAAAGAATATGTGGTAATCCAATTTAGGACTGAGTTTGAAAACAAAGCGTACGCAATGGAGAACCTAACCGCTCAGAAAGAAGAAGACGGGCAGTGGAGGATAGCGGGATATTATATAAATTAGCGATCATGTACTATTTATTGATCCACATAGTTTGTTCATTGTGTAATGGGGGGAAGCAGATTGGAGTTCCCCCTAACCCCCCCCTCTTTTTCGACAGAGGGGTCTGGGGGAGTTGTAACTAACATATGAGCGTTTTAATCGGGCTGCTCGCGGGATTTTTTGGAGGACTGGTGGGGCTGGGCGGAGGGATCGTTATGATCCCTCTGATGGTCGGCATTCTCAAGGTGGGGCAGCACAAGGCGCATGGAACCAGTTTGGTCGCGCTGGTATTTACCGGAATATCCGGCGCGTTCACGTATGGGATGAAAGGGTCAGTAGATCTTACCGCATCTCTATTGATTGCAATTACCGGTATATTTACTGCTCGCGCTGGCGCTCATTATGCGAATGCTCTCGCAGAATGGAAGCTCAAGCGGTCATTTGGCGGTTTTATGATTGTCATCTCTCTGCTTTTGCTCATGAAGCCCTACCTTCCGCAGTTCGGTCAATTGTCAATGGGGTGGGGGAAAATAGTGATTTTTTTGTTGACCGGTATCGCCACTGGCTTTCTCTCCGGCATGATGGGAGTGGGCGGGGGGAGCATCATGGTCCCGGCGATGGTGCTGTTGGCCGGATTCACTCAACACACTGCCCAAGGAAGCTCTCTGCTGGCCATGGTTCCTGCCAGTATCGTGGGCGCGTTTACCCACTGGAAGTTGGGAAATGTAAACTTGAAGCTGATACCAGGTCTCATCCCGGGAATTCTCATAGGAACATTTTTAGGAGGATCGTTTGCGCATCTCCTTGCCGAAGGAATGCTTCGCTTAGTGTTTGTGGCTATGCTGATCTGGATGGGGGTAAAGTATTTTCGCAGCACGGTTACTCAGGATGATTCTTTTTAAAACCTATTAACAGTATTTGGAAACGGGTCAACCGGGTGATAGATGAACTCCCCCTAACCACATTTTTTGAAAAGAGGGGAATTGAAAATAACCGCTTTGTCCAAAAGGAGGAGACGCGTGGAGCAAGTGCAGGGAGCGAGGGAGCAAAACGATTGAAACAATCTTAAATCCAGCGATCAGGGGCATTAGACAGGGATAAGTAAAAATAAGCTGACCGCTAAATGTGGACGGTTCCCTTGACTTTATAATTAAAAAAAAGGATAATATATGTTAAGGTAATTGAGGGGAGGGCAAAAAATTATTTTTTCAAATTAATTTTGATTAGTTTGAAAGGAGGGATAATATGAATGGTTCCACTGAATTCAAAGGGCATGAACTGTTCAGATCTCTTAGCATGGAAGGAGTTCATAAAATTAGCCAGATATCAGAAGTAAAGCAGTTTAAAGCTGGTGATATTATATTTCATCCAAACCAAGAAGCAAAAAATCTCTATATCCTTGTAGAAGGTCTGGTGGCACTCCGTTTTCCCGCCACAGAAGAGGCTTTTAGTGTCAGCGTCATAAGAATTGAAAAAAACGATTTGATCGGAGCTGGTGCCTTGCTTGGTTCAACCAAATATATTAGTCAGGCGTATTGTGTCAAGGATTCAAAAGTCCTTTCTATTAATGCGAAAAAATTGCGACAAATTCTTGAAGAAGATAAAGTCGGTAGTTTTGAGGTAATATTAAGGATTGCTCATGCATACTTTGAAAGGTATATTTCCTTGATGAACAAAATCCAAAGTATTTTTTCATGATCATTAAAGCCGGTTTCTTTATAGAAACCGGCTTTAATGAATTTTTACCCAAATTCTTCAAAATTTATGTATTTTTTCTTCACTTAGGGTTAGAGGGAATTTAAGGGACGTTATGATTGAATATAATCAGAAAAAAATCACCTTATTTTCTCAACAGGCATTTTGTTTTTTGTTATAAGAAAACATAGGGATCAGGTCTACAGAATTGATAAAGAGCTTTTTAAAGATATAAGTATTTGAAACTATAAGTTATTTTTTTTGATTGTAGCGACAGATAACACCAGCACAAACAGAAAACCAAAAATTCCACCTGTGCGGCGCACCTTACGCAGCTAAATTTTCTCTTTTAAGAATCTCTCCCTGAGCGCTGATAATTACTTTTTCAAACGGAATTTTTTTGTTGGCTAACTCCAAACCTTTATGAACGATGAACGGAAGACCTTGACAGCAGGGCACCTCCATCACCACCACCGTTATGCTTTTGACATCTGCAGTTTTGAAGATTTCTGTAAACTTCTGAATATATGCCTCAACATCATCAAACTTCGGACATCCCACCATGACCGCTTTTCCTTTAAGAAAATCAGCGTGAAAGTTGGGATAAGCGATCGGCGTGCAATCCGCCGCCACTAAGAGGTCCGCTCCTTTTAGAAAAGGAGCTTTGGGCGGCACCAGCCTGATCTGCACCGGCCAGTGAGTAAGGGCTGACTCTTGCACGGGGATGTTTGCTGGTTCAGGTTTTCCCGCATGAGGCGCAAAAGTTCGTATCTGAGCAGAGGGACATACACACGGCATGGTTTCTTGTTGCAGCGGGGACTCTTTGGTTTTTAAATGTGCTTCTACGGCCTTTTCATCAAATTCTTCCACGTCCTGTTCGGTAACCTTCAACGCGTCATTGGGGCAGGTACCGAGGCATGCACCCAAGCCGTCGCAGTATTTTTGGGAAATAAGTTTTGCTTTTCCGTCAATTACCTGAATGGCACCTTCAGCGCAGGAGGGCACGCACTGGCCGCAGCCGTCGCACTTGTCTTCCTCAATGTGGATAATTTTTCGTTTTACTTTCATGGCGTTTCCCTCGATAGGTTATACTGATTCATGTTTTAAAAAAATTTTCTCAGCCAGTTGTTTGCCGGTTGCGGTTAAAAACGTTCGGTTGATTTTTTCCGACACTTTGTCCGGGGCGAGCTGGGTATCTTCAAGCTTTTCTTCCAGGTTGACAATCTGATCAGCATCAAAAACGACCTTAAAATTTTTGGTTTCCTGCTCACGGGGATGATGGTGATGACCAACAATATCGCAGACCTCATCGATCAGTTCCGCATCAGCTCCTAAATTCGTCAGGATGTTTCGAGCGATGCTTGGTCCTTCCTGCTCCTGATAATGGGCGGCGTTGCTTTGGTATTTTCGCTCGGCTTCCTTGATTCCGATATCGTGGAGATAGGCGGCGGATAAAACCACCGCCGGATCTCCTTTTTCTTCTTTAATCATCTTTTCAGCGTACCTAGCTACCTTGGTGGCGTGGCCAATCCGTTTAAAATCTTTCTGGAAGTAGGCCTTCATCTCAATGGCTACCCGATCTTTGAGAAGGTTCTTCCTCTGCGCGACCAATTCCGGCGGTAAATCACCAAGGCAGTCCTTGGCAAACTTGCAGTAGGCTGCGCAGCCAAAGTCCATGTTGGGGTTAACCACCTTTTCGCCGCACTTTTTACACCGGCGGGTTGGCTCATCTTTAAAGAACTCCTCGGCATTGCCGCACTGAGGACATTTAACCTCAAACACGGCATCAGCACTCCAATAGCGGGTGTCTTGTCCCGGACATTTCATTGATGCATCTCCAATAGTAGTTGTTAATTATAATAATTATTAGAGGGAGTTTTGCACCCTTTATGGGGCAGGACAAGCCCTGCCCCTACATCTTTACCCCAATATAGCTTTCAGGTCCTCATCCGGGGTGCTGATGGGCTTGATATTGAAGGTTTTCACCAGCACCTCCAGCACATTCGGAGTAATAAAGGCCGGAAGGCTTGGCCCCAAACGGATGTCTTTTATTCCCAGGTATAAAAGTGTCAATAATATGGCTACTGCCTTCTGTTCATACCACGATACAATCAACGACAGGGGCAGATCATTAACACTAACCTTAAAAGCATTAGCAAGCGCCACTGCAATCTGGATAGCGGAATAGGCGTCATTGCATTGGCCTATATCCAGAAGCCTTGGTATTCCCCCGATCGCGCCCAGGTCTTTGTCAAAAAAACGGAACTTTCCACAGGCCAGGGTGAGCACCACACAATCCTGCGGGACTTTTTCCACAAACTCTTTATAGTAACTCCGACCCGGTTTGGCGCCATCACAGCCGCCGACCAGGAAGAAGTGGCGAATCGCTTTGCTTTTAACCGCGTCGATCACGGTGCCCGCGATGCCCAGCACCGTGTTATGACCAAACCCGCACATGACGGACCGGCCGTTGGCATCTTCCGGGAATCCCGGCATTTCCAGGGCCTTTTTAATCACCGGCGTAAAATCATAATTGTCAATATGGGTTACTCCCGGGAAGCCAACCAGGCCGGTGGTAAAGATGTTGCCCTGGTATGATTCTTTCGGTCTTTGGATGCAATTGGTGGTCATCAGGATTGCGCCGGGAAAGTCTGCGAACTCTTTGGTCTGGTTTTGCCATGCGGTTCCATAGTGGCCATAGAAGTGAGGATACTTTTTTAACCCCGGATAACCGTGGCAGGGGAGCATTTCGCCGTGGGAATAGACGTAGATGCCTTTGCCTTCAGACTGCTTAAGAATCTCTTCCAGGTCTTTAAGGTCGTGTCCGGAGACCAAAATCGCTTTCCCTTTTTTGGTTCCCAGGGGTATCTTCGTTGGTACCGGATGGCCGTACGCTCCGGTATTGGCAGCATCCAAAAGCTCCATGGTCTTTAAGTTAACTTCACCGCACTTAAGCACCAGTTTTACCCAGTCATCGAGGGTAAGGGTTTTATTCAGGGTTGCGACTAAGCCTTCATGAATAAAAGCATAGATTGACTCATCTTCTTTTCCCAGAAGCAACGCATGGTCAGCGTAAGCAGAGATTCCCTTAATGCCAAATAAGAGGGTGTGCTGCAGCGCAAGAATATCAGGGTTGATGGTAGGGTCTGATTTTAGACCCACACTCTCCCCCTGTTTGATCAATCCTTCTAAAGTTGCTTCCGGTTTAATGGTCGCTGGTCCTTCGAGAAAATTTTGCTTGCCGATTTTTTTCTTAAGATTTTCCCGAAGCGCTACCGCACGGTTGATAAAAGGGAGGAACCGTTGCGGATCAAAGTTCACATTGGTCAACGTAGAAAATAAGGCTTCCACAGTGAAAACATTTATTTCCCGGTCAGTGATTCCTTGTTTTCGAGCTTCCTGGGCAACCAAAGCCAAACCTTTAAGGCTGTAAATGAGAAGGTCTTGAAGCGTGGCCACATCGTGGGGTTTGCCGCAAACCCCTATTTTAGTGCACCCTTCGCCTTTAGCCGTTTGTTCACATTGATAGCAAAACATTTTTTACCTCCTTATTTAAATTATAATTTTAATTTTAGTTTTGCGTTGTTATCGCTATTCCATCGTATCATTAATTAATAGTATACCCTCGGTGTTTGATGATTTCATTGACCTAAGTCAACCTCCATCATTTTTTTTGCCTCCCATCAGTTTTTCGAAAAGAGCGTCAGAACCTTTTTGTTCCAGAATTTCTCCTAAACGTTCCCCTTTAGAAGAGTTTTGTTGATAGTAGTCCAAACATTGGTCAATAATATTGATTACTTCTTCCTCACTATAGATTCCCGGCAGTTCTCTGCCCAGTTGGGGATGTCGTCCCAATTTACCCCCGATTTGAATTCGAAATCCTTGGCGGCTTTCCTGCAACGTCTCCGTCTGGCACACAGCAATGCACTTACCGCAGGAAAGGCAATTATCCTGATTGATGTACGGCTCGCTCTGCTCAAGTGAGATGGCCTTTTCCGGGCAGATTTCCACACACGCTGCGCACTGATTACCAGGACATTCCTTTGTTGCCTGAGGCTTTCTTGCACCGATTAGGCCGATATCAACAATCTGGGGGCAAGAGCAGGCATTAGGACAATCTGATAATGAAACCCTGAACTCATGGTGAAATTTCAGCGGACCGACCGCTTTTTCTTTTAGAAATGCCTTCATGTTCCTTTGAGCGAGTTTCACTTCGATTTTTTTCGCTAATGCTTCAGAAGATGCTGCCCGGTTCGGGCAACCACTGGCACCAAAACAGGTCTCCACCTGATAGCCTTTTACTTCGTCCTCCATCTGGTGAAGAAACTTTTCTTGGCAGGATTGAATATGATTTAATGCTACCACCTTTGCGCCCCCCTGGCGCGCTTCCTCTTCAATGCGTTTTTTAACCCGTTTGCGGATGAAAAAGGGTATCTTTGCTATGCGCTCTTGAGCTTCTTTGGTCCATTCCATAGAAGTTTATGTTTTTGCTGAAACAATGTTCTTTTCTGGAAGTTTTTAAAACGTCTCTGTTGTTTTAATTTTATCAGTAACTATTCTGGTATTGCCTTGACATAGATCAAAGAAAAAGTTAATTTATAATCCCATGGATAGGATAAAACAGATTGCCTACATCCCTCTGTTTCATGGGCTTTCCCAGGAATATCTTCAGGATCTTTCGACTATCGCCATTGAACAAGTCGTTAAACGGGGAGAAGGAATATTTTCTGAAGGTGATGAAGGTAAAGGGTTTTATGTGGTCATTTCCGGACGGGTAAAAATTTTTAAACTTTCTCTGGAAGGGAAAGAACAAATTCTCCACATTTTTGGTCAGGGAGAGCCTTTTGGTGAAGTTCCGGTTTTTGCGGGAACCCCCTTTCCGGCGAATGCTGAGGCTTTGGAGAAGACCCGTCTTTTTTATTTTCCCCGCGAGGCGTTTGTTGATTTGATCAGGAAAACTCCTTCCCTGGCTTTGAACATGCTGGCTGTTTTGTCTCACCGTCTGCATCAATTCACCGCCCTGGTTGAGGACCTGTCACTCAAGGAAGTTCCGGGAAGATTGGCAGCCTACCTTTTTTACTTAAGCTATAAACAAAAAGGAAATGATGACCTTGCGTTAGAAATTACCAAGGTTCAGCTTGCAAGTCTCTTGGGCACTATTCCGGAGACGCTTTCACGCATTCTTTCAAAGATGACCAAAGAAGGAATAATTTCCGCCGACACTCATGGTCGTATCCGGATCGTAGACCGAGAAACATTGGGAAAATTAGCGCAGGGCGAAATTCGTTTATCCCAATCGAACTTTTAACGCGGATGGTTTGATAACCTTTTTTTAATGCTGATGGGCTGCTTCCTCTCTTTTGCTTCCTTTATTGCCTCAGAAGGTGTCTGATTGATATATTCTTCGATTAATTTTCGTGCCTCATGATCGTACATCTGAACCGGGGGGTGTTTCATGCAATAAGCGGAAATAGGAAGCAAGGATCCCGCATCGTGACGATCCCGAGCCAGTTTGCAATAACGGATCGCATCAATCGTCACTCCAGCGCTGTTAGGTGAGTCTTGGACCGAGAGACGGCATTCTAATTCAAACGGGATGCCGGCAAACCCGCGCGCTTCCATCCGGATAAAACAAACCTTATTGTCATTTTGCCAGGGAACATAGTCCGAAGGCCCGATATGGATATTTTCATCAGCGAGCGGTACCACGAGCTGTGATTGCACTGATCTGGTTTTTGATTGTTTTTTGGTTATGAGCCGGCTTCGCTCCAGCATATTGAGAAAGTCGGTATTGCCGCCGGTATTGAGCTGATAAGTTCGCTCTATTTGGGTTCCCCTTTCTTCAAAGAGCCGGGCTAATGTTCTGTGGAGAATGGTTGCGCCAACTTGAGACTTAACATCATCACCGATTACAGGGATTCCGCGTTTCAAAAACTTCTTAGCCCAATCGGAATCGGAAACAATAAAAACCGGCATGCAATTGATAAAACTCACCCCGGTGTTCAGACAACACCGGGCATAATACCGGGCGGCCTCCTCTGATCCCACGGGTAAATAGTTAAGGAGAATATCGGGTTCTGTCTCTCGAAGGGTTTGTTCCACATCAACGGGGGAGGCCTTAGCGATCCGGAAAGCACGATCGTCGGGATAATCCAGCATATGGCCGGCAACGCCATCCATGACCGGACCCATTTTCACGGTCACTCCGTAATGGGGGAGTTCTTTCCAAATCGGCATGATGCAATTGGGCTTTGCATTGATAGCCGCTTCCAGAGTTTTTCCCACTTTTCGCGTATCAATATCAAAAGCAGCAACAACCCGGATATCGCTCGGCAGATAGCCACCCAGCTCCTTGTGCATAAGGCCCAGTGTATCTTCTGGATTATGCCGGTAATATTCAATGCCCTGCAGTAAAGCGGCTGCACAATTTCCCACGCCCACTAATGCAATTTTAATTGATTCGTCCATGTCACATTACTCCTTTCAGGTTATCGGAGAAGACCGCACAGAAGAAAGAATAAAATAAGATATTAAATCAAGGTTAAATTGGATAATTTTTATTCTATTCTAATAAACGAGGAAAGTCACTTTTTTTCTGTGAGTAAAAAAGCATTTTTCACTAACTTACTGCTCCTTAACTACCACGAAAAAAGAGCCTTCTTTGCGGAATACGAAAAACAGGATTCCTCCTGGTAGGGAAGAATCATTTATGGTGTCTCGATAATCTTTGAGTGAGTTAACCGGTTTTCGGTTAACTTCTTTAATAACATCCCCTGATTTTAAACCAGCTTCATCAGCCGCGCTTCCTGGGTCAACCTGGAAAATAATTACTCCTTGTTCAGTTGCCGGGTAGCCAAAGTTTTGGGCTGTTTCAGGGGTGAGTTCTTCAACCTGAATCCCGATATCAGGGCCCATTTTCTCAGGCGCAAGTTTTTTTACTTCTTCTTTTTCTTTTACGGTAACAACAAAGGATTTTCTTTCTTGATCTCGAACGACAATGAGTTTAACCGATTCTCCTATGGGGGTCGTTTCTACCAGCCGGGAAAAGTCTTGTATACTATTAATTTTTTTATTGTTACACTCAACCACAATGTCTCCTTTTTTAAGACCAGCTTTATCCGCTGGGCTTCCGGGAACAACATCAGTGATCAAGTCTCCTTCCAGGTCTTTCACCCCAAAGGTCTCCGCTAATGCGGGAGTGAGTTCCTGGATAGAAACCCCCATCCATCCGCGGGTAACTCTGCCTTGTTTTGTAAGTTGTTCCATGGTTTTTTTAGCCATATTGATGGGAACGGCATACCCAATCCCGATATTTCCGTCTATTGTGGTGTTGATAAGAGTATTAATTCCAACCACCTCGCCCTGGATATTGAATAAAGGACCTCCGCTGTTGCCAGGGTTGATAGAAGCGTCAGTTTGAATAAAATCATCGTATGGACCAGCGCCGATGGCCCTCCCTTTTGCGCTCACAACACCAGCGGTTACCGTATGATCCAATCCAAAGGGATTCCCAATAGCCATTACCCAATCTCCTATTCTCACCTTGTTAGAATCCCCCAATTTTACCGGCCCGGGAAAGTCAACCCAGGTTTTTGCCTTGATCAGGGCTAAGTCAGTCTTTTCATCACGACCGACAACTTTAGCCTCGTAGGTTTTTTCATTTGCTAAACGGATAATTATCTGCTCGGCTTCCTCAACCACATGGGCATTGGTGATAATATACCCTTCCTTGGAAACAATGAATCCGGAACCCAAACTTCTCTGTTTTTGTTGCGGGAGCTTTCGCCCAAAAAATTTTTCCCAAAAATCCCTTCCAGAAAACTCTTCGAAAGGAGATTGAGGATCGCCAAAGAAATCGGGCGATTTAGCCATTTTTGTGGTGCTGATATTGACTACTGCCGGACTTACCGTGTCCACCAAATCAGCGAAAGAAGGAGGAAAACTTTTAATTATAACAGACGAGGTTGATTTAAAAGGCAATAATTTTTTTAAAAAATCAAGGCTGCCAAAATAATACGCTCCGATAATTCCTAAAATGATACTGAAGGTCAAAATACCAACAAAAAATTTGACAGAAAATTTTCCCGAATTAGATTTCATGTTTTTAGTACATTATTATTTATTGCTTTTAATAAATTTTTATAGTTTTTACTTCCTTACTCCGTTAGAAATGCCCCGTATGAGAGCCTTCTAACAAGGTTTAATATAAAAAAATTTTCCTTTTATGACAAGAAAATTCCCACTCTCTTGGAAGGGATCATCTTTTTATGTGAACGATGAGGTTAACTAAAAAGAAGTAAAAAGAAACAGCTCCTTCATTGAGCTGCTTCTTTTTTGGGGAAAGGCGGCACCCGGATTCGAACCGGGGAATAAAGGTTTTGCAGAATAACTTTAAGAAAATAAACTTAATAAATACAATGAATGGAAAAACGGGTAACCAGCGGTCTTTGCCGTAATAAAACGCAACCTATACGCAACCATTTGCCGTAGTTTGCAGAAGTGAAAAAGATTGCCCTGGTCAAGATAAGATTAATTTAGGGCAAACAAACTAAAGTAAAAAAGGTTTTGAATTGCGGCCCCTTTGTTTTTGAACAGTAAAATACATTCTTACTGGAAACCAAATACAAGAAACACCTTATTTTCACCATTTAAATTTTAGTAATATTTTAACGAGTAGTAAAGATTGACTTTTTAATATTTATGATTATCAAAAAGGAAGATTAGAAATTATAAGGAGAATATAAAGTTTTTCTTTTTGTTTAGTAAGGGGATTAACAGAACTAATAACCATATAACGTTATAAGGAGGGACGCGGCATTCATCAAGTCTTATTGGGGAATACAAAGTTTTTTTATTTGTTAAGGGGATTAACAAAACTAATAGCCATATAACTTTATAAGGAGAAATAAGATGAAAATTAAATTTATTCTTTTAGCTTTAGTTTTAGGTTTGTTTTTTGTTGTTTCAACAACCAATGCTGGGTCTGTTTATCATAAATACCTAATGAAAGGTTCGGTTCTTGAAGTTTCGGATAGCATGGCCTATATATGCGTAGGCACCAAAGATGGGGCAAAGGCAGGACAGGAGCTTAATGTGGTAAGATACGTAAAAACGGAGGCAACTCCTGGCCCGAAAGAACAGCCCATGTTCAAAAGGGAAGAAGTTGGTAAATTAAAAATAGAGAAAATTGTCGACGAACATATGGCCAACGCTAAGATAATATCCGGAGACGTTAAGGTGCATGACATCGTAGAGTTGAAGAAATAGATGAATTAGGCATACCCAACGTTGGCAAAAATTTAATGAAAGAAAGGGCCTCGAATTGAGACCCTTTTTTATTTCATCTTAATGAGGGATGTAATGTAATAGGAGAATAGCGGGATTAGGCAGGATATGACGGTAAGTGCCGGGATAAAAAGAAAAAATTAAAACGAGCCGATTTTTTTGTCGCCACACTGCTACCCGCCAATCCCTGTTTTTTTGTAATGAAATCGGCGACAAATTTTAAAGGAAATTTTAAACACGTAGTTTTAAAAAAACACCTTATTTCTTTTTGGGAATTTTAATTGTTTCGACAACGGTGGTTGAGGTTATTCTTTGAGCAACTTTAACCGGAATAAATTTTCCCGTTCCTGCGTCACGCCCAACTTTAAAAATTGTATTCCCCGTTTTTTTAGACATTTTACACTCACCCATAACCTCATTAATTTTACTATATTTTTTTTGCGCGGAGTTCAAACAATACTTATAGTAATAAATTTGACCCATATAAAAGCCCAGATACTTTATTCAATCCATTAAAAGGGCTATGGAAAAAAAATTAATAAATTGATTTAAACCAGCCGGTATTTTTATCTATTTGGACTTTATCGACTAAAGAGCCTTCCTTTGTTAAGATATTTACTTCATAAGTTGCTCCTTTGTCAGATATATCGCCAACCTTTAAATTCGGATTTTTAATTAACTGCAAAGACTTTTCTAAAAGGGTTTTAGCTTCATCTTGTGTGAGGAGCTTGGTCGGATGCTTCTGGCTTGTATCATGGGGGGCGCCCAATTTACTCCCGCAGTAAGGGCAATATGCCCAACCGCCTTGGTAACAACCCCATCTTCCTTGCGGTGCCCCTTGTCCTGGTCTCAACGGAGGACAACCCCAACCGCCTTGTTGAACCCCTGGCTCTTGTTGCATCCTAGGACAATACCAACCTCCATAATACGGTTGAGCATTGGAATGAGGAATAGCTAAAAAAGCTAAGGTAAATATTATTACTCCCAGGCCAATAAAAATACGGTTCATATTTTTTCTCCTTTTTTTTAATTATAAATTAAATTATTGCCACTATAAAAACCGTATAGCCCAATTTTCCCCTGAATCAATAGTGTCAACCCGGTATTTTAAATACAGGAAGATAGTATTTTGCGCCAATTTCTATAGGCTTTTTTAAATCAACATAAGGCGCCGTTGTTAAGAAATTTATAATTTTAGGGACGTGCCCACATTATCCCTCAATTCTAACTTTAAACGTGGTATATCTTTCGGGGGCAGGTCAGAACCGTTGTTGAAAAAATTGACCGACATTCCCAAATACAATTTACTTTTACTATGGGAGCAACTCCTCATCAATCAAGCTTGTTATTAACCTCAGTTTCTTTGATCCCTTTCATGCGCTTTCTCCAGGGCCACCACCACTGTTCAGGATATTGTCTTACGAATGCTTCAATTATTTCTGTAAAAGCTTGAGTTATTTGATACACATCCTTTTCGCGATTGCCGGATTTTTTAACCGTAATCGGGGGTGTAACAATAATCTTATGCTTTTTCCTGCCAAGCTTTATCATAAAGGCGCAAAGTATCTCAGCGCCGGTTCTTAGGTGTAATAACGCCGGGCCTTCAACAGTATCCGTTTGGTGATTGAAAAATTCTACGGACACGCCGCCGTCACGTTTTTTCTGATCGGCAAAAAGAAACAGAATTCCCCCTTTTTTTAACCATTTCAGAGAATCCGAAACCGCCTTGATTCTGGGCAGCGCGGGAATCCATTGTATGCCGGCTTTTCTCATGCAAATGTGCCAGATTTCAGCCCAGACAGCATTATTGGTATCTTTGATCACGATGTTACAGTGATAACCCATGAGTGATAGCCTGCGCCCCAGAAAAAGGAAATTTCCAAAATGAGTACCTATACAAATAACGCCTTTTTGGTTTTTTAGCGCTTCATCCAGATGGTGGGCGCCTTCAACCGAAATGTCCTGTAACAACCCCTTGTTTAAGTCCGGGTGTTTAAAAAGGCGTATGGCAGTATCTACGAGATTTTCAGCGATTTCATGAAAGACTCGCTTTGCCAGCTTGGTGATTTCCTCTTCAGATTTCTTTTCCCGGTAGACGTTAGTCAGCTGTTTTATGGTGCTGGTGCGCCTTTTGTCCGAAAAAAGAAAATATACGTTGCCCAAAACGTGAGAAAAACTATAAAGCATTGTTTCGGGAATCAACCTAATAATAATTTTAAAAAAATAGGTATGTATCCATGCAGCCAATTTTTCTATTTTTTTCTTTAACTCCATATTTTTCATAAAAAAAGTCAGTAGCATACACTCCACTTTAAAATTTTTCTTTCTTTATCTGTATCAGGGGATATGTTGTTTACTGCTGTCATCTGCTTTACTCGATCAACAAATCGGTCGGCCTCACCAGGGTTTTGAAACCCGAAAATCTGCAAATTTTTGTCCTAATATTCCTGTGAAAGGCGAACGTAGCGTTTGTGGTGGCGGCAGATCTTAAGCCAAAAGAAAACGGGGATCGGTCTCAGAAGGGTCCGACGAAATTTCTGCTGAGTTACCGAATTGAGAAACCGCTTACCAATGATGCGCTCCTTCAACCGGCATAAAGAGCGGTACAAAAAAACATGCCAAGGGTATTTAAGCAAAATCACAGTGGTAGCGCGGGACAAAATAATTTCCTTTATTTTGCTACTGTTATCGTCCATGACCCATGTATTTGTTGCGGTGGCATTCCAAATCAGCATCCTGAACTCGTCGGTTGGTCTTGGTGTCCGCTTTGGCAAATAATAAATGGCCTCCAATTCGATGTGTTTGACCATCATTATTTTGGCGAGTTTGCGGGCAAAAGTGGTTTTCCCGGAACAAGTCACCCCAATGACTACAAGACGTTTCAACTTTTTTTGATCTATTGTCATTGGTTATCTTTTTTTTTGTGTCCTTTTTCCAAACCGACTTCAGCGCCACCCAAAAATTCGGGTAATTTGAAAGAGATTTTAAATCCGTTATCTAAAAGTCCTTTACCTGCCGTGAGAGTCCCGATGATTTCTTCAAGACAGTGCGGTGGGAGTATGACTCCGGAGGAACCTATGGATTCAATAATAATAAGTTCTGCTGGTGTTGAGGGATCATAAAAAGTTTTTTGGGATTGTCCGTTCAGAAGAATAATAGTAGAAATTATTTTCATTTACGTAAGTTCCTTCTGACAAAGAGCCTTATTTACCTAAAAATGATAAATTTTGAAAGTTAATATATTCACACTACAATTTAAGTTTTAAGGTGTTTTTTGGCTCATTTTAAGAGCAAATAAAAAGGCCGCTATCTTTCTTCAAGATAGCGGCCCGACCATCAATCAACCTCCAGAAATGATTACCTTTTCTGGACCCTTAAAAATTATTTTTATACATTTTTAAATTTAATACTTTTTTATATATTTTCCCCATTCCCTTGTCAAGTATATATTAACTCACTAGTGTCCGGTTAAGATTGAAATAAATTCAATTGGTTATAATTTGTATTGACCTTGTTTATGTAACTATCAGGCGAAAAGGCCCGTGAAATGGGGATTTTCTCAAAAAAAATCACGCTTAAAATCTGTAAAATTGTGTAGAGACTAAGGTCTATTTTTAATCTCTTTTTCATTATCGCAACAAGGACATATACTGATATTGCAATCCAAATCTGAGTTTTAACGGCATTCTCAGATGTCCCATAAAATGCCTTTATACGCAGATGCTGTTTGATCCATTTAAAGAACAATTCAACGTGCCAACGGCATCGATAGAGATCTGCTATAGTCATCGCCGGTAACGTAAACTGATTTGTAAGAAACGTAATTTTCTTGTTTTGCTCTTTGTCAAAATATTTTACCCGACGAAGGTTCTCCGGGTAATGTTTTCGAGAATAAAAGCCGCTCGGGGCTATAACTTGATCACATTGAATGCCGGAGCTTTTATCAACCGGCAGAGAATAAATCCTTCTAAGGCAAGCATTGGATTTTTCTCTGACGATAAAGGAAGCCGAGTTCTGTTGCAATGCGTAAAGCCTTTCGAAGTCCAGATAGCCGCGGTCCATGATATAAATCCCACCTGTTTCTGGAATGAGTTCATCAAGGATATTAACTTCGTGCACCTTGCCGTGCATTATGGCTATAAAAGAGGGGATACTGCCCCTCAAGTCTAAAAGCGTACGCAGTTTAATGGCGCCCTTACTTTTTCTGAAGCGTGCCCATGGGAATACTGAAAAACATAGATCAATAATTGTTGCATCCAGTGCATAAACAGTTTCCTGGAGTTGAAGACCAAAGTCCTCATTTATATACAATTGCCTTGCATGGTGAATGAGTACCTGAGCAAAATCGCTATATATACGCCAATCCCTGGTTTCATTGGCATCTGCCAGGGTACTTTTGGAAACTTTACCTCTGATCCCCATATGGTAGAGCTTCTTTTGTGAGGCACGAAGACAGCATTCGATGTCCCTTAGGCTTTCTCGATAAGTGAGTTGAGCAAAGGTCATACACAGGAATTGGTCGAAGCATGAAAAATAACGAACCTTATAATTGCCTTGGGATCTATCAACGCATTGGCGAAATATTTTCTTGGGTAGAAAATCCATTACTTGAGAGAAAATCGTTTTACCGTGATTCATTTGATGTCTCCTTCTGCTTGTTATAATGCAGAAGGAGTATCAATATCATCAGGCTGAATTCAAATCGATCCCCCCAAATTGGCCTATATTTTATGTAATTACAATTTGTTATAAATTTTTTAAAAATCTTAACCGGACACTAGTGGGACGGGTAAAATATATTTTTTATCGAGTTTTAAGCGGTGAGGGCCGTTGAATTTGGGGATAAAAATACCTGCTGATTTTGAGGTAAAAAATCAGACAGGTTTTGTGTTCCCTGAAAAAACCTCCCAGGAATTTGTCGCCGATTTCATTAAGTTGTCGCCGTTTTTGTTACAATTTGTCGCCGATTCTATTAAACCCGACACTTAACCCTAAAATTTAAACCGTAATCCATAGAACTATCCGCAACCAGAAAACAAAAATGGATTAGTGAAAACCGCTAACCCATTGAAATTACAAGAGGCGGCACCCGGATTCGAACCGGGGTATAAAGGTTTTGCAGAAGAAATTTTAGAAATAAAATTAAATAAATTCAATATGTTATCTTGCAAAGATTGTCAAAATTTTACCGCAAAAAGTAACCTATCCGACACCGATTTCCGCAATTTGCAAATGGAAGCAAAAATTGAGATAAAAAACATCATATTGTGTAATTAGGGAGATATCTTCGACAAGACGGTTTTCCCCCAGATCGCTTTCCCCGGATTAATAACAGGAGTTCTACGGGAGGCCCCATGGAAAAATTTAAATTATCTAAGGAACAATGCCAAAGAATAGAAGAGTGTTTTCAAAAAAGAAGCAAAAAATATAACCAAGAAAAAGTTAAAGACTTTATAAATGAGTTAATCGATTTTGTTTTTTTGATTAATCACATGGAATCGTTTCAAAGCGACCCCGAACCAAGTGCACCGGAATACAAACGCCTTTGTTGCCAAGTTAAAAAAGTTAACCAGGGGTTAAAAGAGATGGTTTACGGTGGTAAATCTATTTCTCAAAATTCCAGTTATTATTTACGCCGACAAATGAATCCAGGTGATGTGAGAACAATCAAAGCAATTATAGACATCCTTGGTGAAGTTACCAAAAAATTGGAAGATGCAAGCAAAGGGAAAAGATGGAAACATCCAAGAGTCATTTCAATGGATCCTTATTTTATAACCCAATCTTTAGCAAAAGATTTTTATATGCCATATTTTGGAAAGCCTACGGCCTATGATGACGGTTCTTTTATGGGAGTTGTCCGAATCGTTCTGGAAGCCCTTAACTTACCCGCCGAAGACCCTTCCCGTGCAGTAGCACAAGCAATTAAAAACCTTTCCTAATTTCACTGACAAAATTCAATAAAAAAATTTTAATTTTGTCCCTTATATCATCGTTCTCTTTCCCATAAATATTAACTGCAACCTCAATCAATGTTAGCTACCGGAAGACTGATCTGGAAGCTTTCTTAAAAACCAAGGTGGTAACAATCTGGGAAAATGAAAAAGATTGTGAATAGCTCTATAAATCCAGCATGGCTAAGGCCAAAAGCCGCTGCTGCTTATTGTGGTGTTTCGGAAAGAACGTTGCGAAAGTGGCTTTCTGAGGGGCTATCCTATTCGAGAGTGCATGGAGTGATCCTCATTCGAGTTTCGGAACTTAACGATTTTATCCACAATTTTGAGGTAAAGGAAAACCAGGTTGATCGCATCACTGCAGAGGTATTGCGTGACTTCTAAACCCGATACAAAACGAACGATTGAAACTAAAAACTTTTAAAATAAAGGAGGATCATTATGAGCTTAAAACGATCTTTACACCCCGAGCACGTTGAAGATCTACGAAGGAGTGGGCTTTCAGACGAAGCAATAAAAGAAGCAGATTGCGAGTCAATCCCACCTGATCTAATTAATCGAGAAATTGGTAATAACCCAAGTATAAAATCAGCCTATAAAATACCCTATCCGGGAACTGATGGTTTTTGTCGTTACAAAGTTTTTTATCACGAAGGCAAAGGCGGGCCTAAATATCGTCAGCCCAAGGCTTCCGGCAACCGGCTTTATATCGTTGAAGAAACAAGGGCCGTTCTTGGTGATCCTTCAATTCCCATTTATTTCACGGAGGGAGAAAAGAAGACCCTGAAAGCCTGCCAGGAAGGATTGTATTGTGTTGGTCTTTCCGGTTTATGGAACTGGAGTAATGGGAATAAAGAACTAATCCCAGATTTCGATTTAATTGCTTTTAAAGACAGGGAAGTCTTCATTGTGCCTGACAACGACTGGCAAGACTTGAATAAGCATGGCTACCCGAAGAACCTTGAACGAGCCGTTAAGGAATTTGCATATAAGCTTATGGAAAAAGGCGCACGGGTTTTTATTATTCAGTTACCAAAGGAGGATGACCATTATGAAGATAGGACTTGATGATTACTTATTGAATCATACTATGGAAGAATTCCAACGGCTTCCCCGTCCTGAAGTTCTTACCCTTGAGCAAAAAATCAAAAGTGCTACCCCTCAAAGCCTTGACGCTCAACACCTTAAAGTGCTCTTACAAGAAATTGCTCAGGAATCAAGTGAGAGCCGGAAAAATTTACTTATTAAGAGCTTGTCAAAGAAGCTTAAGATAGGGATAAGGGCATTACAAGCAGACATTAGGGCTTATTCGCGGAGAGGTGTTAGCTCAGACCGTAAACCTACAGCTTGCGCTTATTTTCCGTGCCTTGTGGACATCGTGAAAAACGAAAATGGCCAATACCTCTTTTTGATAAAAGGGTTAGAACTTACACTCGCCACGGAAATTGAGCGAGAAGGGGAAGTTTACGTACCACCAGAGAAAAAACATTGCCGTTTTTTACTTGGAAACGCAGAAGAGATTAAAAAACATTATGAAATTGATAGCGACCACCAGTTATATTGGGATGTACTTAAACGACTGCAAGAGGTGTCCGTCCTACCGGACAAGAGCTATTACCACCTGGTGACGGTTTATGTTTTCCTTACTTACCTTTTTGAGCACCTCTCTTATTTCCCCTATTTATGGTTTTTTGGGCAACCTGAGCGAGGCAAAAGCCGGATAGCAAAAGCTGTCACTCATTTAAGCTACCGAGGGTTTTATACTGAAACCCTAAACGAAGCATTTATTTTTCGATTTGCTGAAAGGTTTAAGGGCACGCTGGGCCTAGACCTATACGAAATTTCCGAGAAAGCACGAGATAGAAAAAGTTATGATTTGTTTTTGGGACGGTCTGGAAAAGACTTAAGTGTTCCACGAATCAGACCGGATAAAGAAGGTTTTCCCGATACTGATTTCTATGACTGCTGGGGGCCAACAGTGCTGGCAACCAATGTTGAGATTCCTGTTCACGATCCCCTGAGAAGCAGGTGTATAAAAATTACTATGCCGGAAGCCCGGGCAAAGTACCCAAACAATAATTCCCCTGAAGCATTAGCAGACCTAAAAAACCGCTTGATTGGTTTTCGGGCACGAAACTTTGACAAAAAAATTCAGGAAATAGATAAGCCAATAGAAGGGCGTTTAGGTGACATTATGCAACCCCTTTTTTTCGTGGCTCAATTGTTACCACCAGAAGCAAAAGGAAATCTGATTTCATTAATTGGAGAATTTGAAGGTGAACGAACTCAAAGCGAATCCGAAACCCTGGCAGGAAGGATTGTCCAAGCCATCTATGACTTGGAAGATGAAGTCGAAAATGGAAAGTTGCCTTTTGAGAAGGTGAGAGAAAAAGTTAATGAGGACATTGAGGAACGTTACCGTTTTGCACCTCAAACGATTGGACGGGAAATTTCCAGCTTGGGAATCAACCGGAAGAAGTCTGGCGGGTTAATCTTTTTAGTTTGGGAGCAATCGAAGCTGAGTGAACTTTTTAAAAGATATTTACCCACTGAAAATAATGTCCCTAACATCCCTAATGTCCCTAACGTAGAATTGACGGAGCTTCCCGATTGGGACGAATTTTTTCAAATGTCCCCGTTATCCCCGAAAATGCCCATAATCAAGGACGAAAAAAGGGAAGCAAGGGAGAAAACAAAAAAAATTTCCCTGCCCGTAAAATCAATGTTGACAAGGCATAGGGTCATTAGGGACGAAAGGGGCGAAATTTTAAATCCGAAAAAAAATAAATTTTCACCCCCTGAAATTGAAGAAATTATTGAATGAGAACTAATTATCTGGTTGCTAAAGAAATAAAAGCGAAGTTGAAGGGCGGGAAAGTAGCTTTAATCAGGCCAGGCGAAATTGTTTCTCTTGATTCAGAAAAAGCAGAACCCTTTATCAAAACTGAAAAGCTAAAGCCCTTGGTAATGGTTGAAAACATGCACCCAGAAGGATGTAGTAAATCCTTTTTGGCCAAAAAGGTTAACTTGTCTAGTCTCAATGGAGTTATTTATTTTGCTTCAAACGAATGTGTGGCTAAAGAGCTAAGTGGAAAAGGGATCGTTTGCTACACGGCTGACGAGCTAGAAACGTTAACCAGTAAGCAGTTTCGACACGATGAACTAAAAAAGATTCACGAGATCAAAATGGTATTTCCTGGAAGTAAAATTATTCAATGAATTTGTAGCGGTTCAAAGGAAAGTAGACAGATGATGGGTAAAAATACGAGAGGGTTTTAGGTAAAATATAAGCTGATACTGATAAATCTTAAGGCCTGGCGTTCATCGCCATAACATTATAGACTGCTGGAAGGGTCAATTCCCTTTTTGAGTCACAATGATCCAAATATTTTTCGGTCACCTCTTCCCATTTTTTTATTTCATTTGCCATTAAATTAATCACATCTCCTAAATCAACTGTTTGAAAAACCTTTAGCCATTCAGCGTTATCAATGGCCAATACAATTTCAGGGATAACAGAAAATAATATTTTGCTGGCTCCTACCAGTCCATAGGAGTTTTTACCCATAGTAATGGGGAGTAACTTTTTAAAGGCATTCCATAAAAGGTGAATGATTTGTTTTTTTGTTTCTTCATCAAGTAATAATAGGGCTCTGGTTCTTGGTTCTATCCTTTTGTTGATAAGAAGAGACTTTACAAAGAGTAACTCCTCCTTGGCAGAATCCCAACAGTGCAGCAGCTTGTTCTCCGGGTCATTAACCTGTCCATTTTTATTTTTTATGCCGAACAAGGGGCTTTTTTTAGCCCTTGTCATTTTAAAATTAGGCAATAGGGTAGCAGCGTTTTTCTTAAATGTTTCCTCTGTAAGGATATTTGAACCTTCTATAATCGTTCTAACCGTTCGATCATAGCTTGGGTTAAATTCTGTTATCGCGTTTGTTATCTTCGGCGCAGGTATCGGCTTTCCATTGTGAAAAAGTACTTTGTATTGCAAAAGGAAACTCCTCCTTCTATTTGCCTTTAGCAATGCACTATAAGCTACAAATATTTACTAATTTTAATGCCAATTGGCGTTACTTGTCAAGATAATAACCGTCAATAGCCTCTGGTATTCACTCATTCTAAAGTTTATAAACCTTAAAAAAGGAGAAAACGGAATGAGTGACATCAAGGCAATTCTAGGAGCAAGAATCCGTAAGCTAAGAAAAGAAAGGAGGCTATCTCAAGAGGCATTGGCGGAAAAGGCCAACCTTCATTACACTTTTATTGGGGAGGTTGAGCGAGGCGAAAAGAACATCTCCTTAGTGAGCTTAGAAAAATTAGCTAAAGCTCTCGAAGTAACCCTTATAGACCTTTTTGATTTGCCTGAATTAAAGGAAAGGCCAAATGATTTCAAAAAGAAGCTCACCCAAGAAATAAAAGGCTTCGATGACGAAACAGCAGGGGCATTGTTGAAACTGATTAAAACCATTAAATTGGCTAAACACCGAAAATAAGCTCCTATGAGCCATAAAGATAACTTGTAGGAAAATTTTAGCAATCAGGCGGGAGAAAAACCCGCTTTTTTTGTTTTTCTGAAAAGCGGGACTATAGCGGAACAGAATAATAAGATAAACAGCAAAAGATTGACTTTAAAATTTTTCTGAATCGAGAAGAGTTTAAATTACCTTGTGAGCAGTACGGAGTTGTGCTGAAGATGCACAGTTGGATATATTATTGAATCATCTAAAAATGCTCAATAAAAGATAAATAAAACCATAAATCAAGTTCTTAAGAAGATTTATTACCGGATTTAAAAGGCCGGTAAAAAGTAAAAAAGCCAATATAAAAAAACCGTAGGGTTCAATCCTTGCGAGTTCCTGTTGGGCGTCCCTCGGCAGAAGGCTCATAAGGATCCTTGAACCATCGAGGGGTGGGATGGGGATCAAATTAAAAGCTCCCAAAATAATATTTATTCTAACTACAATGGAAAGAAGTGTCCCAAAGGCCGTGTTTGTGCTAGTGCTTTGAAGTTGTAACAGTACTATTGCAATGCTTGCAATAAGAATATTCGTTAAACAACCAGCCAAAGAAACAGCGATCAATCCAAAACGAGAATTGCTTAAACGATAATAATTAACCGGTACCGGTTTTGCCCAACCAAAACCTACCAGGAAAAGCATTAGCGTGCCGATGGGATCAAGGTGAGAAATCGGATTAAGTGTTAATCGACCATAACGCCAAGCCGTATCATCGCCAAAAAGACGCGCTACCCAACCATGCGCAACTTCATGGAAAATCACTGAATAAAGAAGAATCAGCGCCAATAGGATAAATAAGGCCGGATTTGTAAATAAAAGCGATAAGAACCCCACTTGATGCCTCCTTAAATTTCAATTCTTAGGCAGATGGATGAACCACTTTCCCTGGGCAGAAAAAGTGGAAGCTGTCAATTTAAAGAGAGTCACGTCCTTCTAATAATGCCCTAATAGCTGGCTTAACATAGATTTGATTAAGACCAAAGTTCCTTAATGCCTGGACAAAAACTTTTATCTTTTCTTTTTCCGTAGCCTTAGAGTTGATAATCAAAAGATGCTCCCCTCTTAATATGCAAAGGCCGCCCAATGAGTTTATTGTCTCCTCCTCAAAACTAATTGGCTCATAACGGAACTGAATTCCAAATCCTTTAGCCAATTCCTCAAGCTGATCGATTATGACATAATCTTCCATGCTGGTTGTGACCCTTCTGGCTCTTTGTTAGGTAGTACTTGCTCTTATAGCTTTTTTTCTGAAGATAAGTATGAGCACACCGAGCACAACAGAAAAGATGACTTTCTGAGAATAATACCAAACGGGCAGTCCGTAAGGGATACTACCCACAAGGTAAAAAATTCCGAAAGCTATTAACCAGTATGCGGCAAATATTAACATTGCTCCATAGTTGAGGGGATTGCGGGCAAGGATTACAAAAAATAATCCCATCATCCCAACTGTCGCCAGAAATAATCGCAATATAAATACTGTTGTTGGTTCGGCAGTGGGGGGCTGAATACCAGCCCAGTGGTAGATCTTAGTTATAACTGGCCATGGGAGGGCAGCATAAATAAACCCAAGCAGAAAAGATATGGCACAAATCCACAGAATAATCTTTAAGCCTTTCATTTCTCTACCTCCTTTTAATAATTGTTGACAGCCAACAAGACCAAACTATTATATGGTCACATGTTAGAATTTTTTAGTTGGTTGCTATGAAGAGTGAAGCTTAAAATAAAAAAAGCCTATCACCTTTTATCAGGCAATCCGGCCTTCTCTAAACATATTAAAATTTGAACCCCATTTTCTTGCACCATCTTTTAACGATGCCTCTTTTTGGGTTTGTTATTTCTCCTTTTGATAATACTTTATTTGGAAAAAGTCAAACATTATTAATAGATTGGGTTTTAAAATTAAGCAGGGGAAAAAAGGCATTACTTTCTTTCATTTCTCATGATTTTTCTCTGTTTTACCTGAAAAAAACTTAAATACACGTAAATTTTGATAGATATTTAATACCCAATACTTTAATAAGGCCCTTTCAAAACAGCAAAAGTTTTACTTTTAAACTGAAGAAAAGCCCCTTTTAAGGGTAGAAAAAAACAGAGGAGGAATATTGGAAGGCCTTAAAGGAGATTCGGTTTTATGTCGGGTTTAATCAAGTGGGGTTAATAGATAATTTATGCAGTGCCTACATTTTGCATCCCTGTATTTAATATTTCCAGCATACTTTTGTGAATCTGCTGCCAGGGTTTATTTAAGTTAATAGTCCTTATCATTAACTTATGGCCGCTCATCATGTAGTTAAGGTTAACTTCATTACTTACTGTTGGATAGAGTAATAGCCCGGTGCACTGCCCACTAATGTCATTTTTTGCCTCTATATTTTTCAGGTATGCAAATATTTGATATAAATTTTGAGAATGAATTTTTTCCTGATCATAATACTCCGCAAGAGCTTCTTTATAATATTTTGCATCAATAATCATCTTAGTAGTGTTTGATTTAATGGAAATATCAGTTGTCATTTTGGGCAGGTACGAACCAGAAATTTCATCCAAGGCGGTTACATTCCAGCTAATATCCTCACGCCCCACATGATAATAGGGTGCTTCTATGATGTAAAATTTTCGTATAAACTCCTCAAAAAGCCCCGCCATTTGTCGTTCATCGCGTAGAAAGTCGCGAAATTTACTTTTGCCTGGTTCTTCAGAAACCAATAAGTTATCATAAACTAATTCACATATTTTCAGTAAAAAATCATAAAATGAGTTGTTTTGATGCAATTGCACACGGTTAAAAAGTACCCCTGTAAGTTTTATGCCATCAATTTCGTGGAGACGACGATAAAGACCAATGAGCTCATTCTTTAAAGTTTTATCTATAGCTTCAATACATATCAATTCCCATATGGTTGATTTTATGATTCGATTATGGAGAATGTTGTGGCTGAGTTCATCATATTCACAATGAACTTGAGCCTTAATTAAAAGATTACGTTTTATGGTATGATTAAAACTGAATTTTCCTTTTAATGCGCAGGTATCCTCAGAAAACAATAAATAACCTCTATCCAAGCCCCTTTTAAGTAAATGGTTCATACCTCCGAGTAATACCTTTGAAAAAAGATCAACAAGGTTTGTCGTATCTATTCCGCTAACATTTACCACATCACGCTCGTCGAGCTTATTCCAAGCATAACAAAGGAGGTAATAAATGTTTTGTATTGGAATCGTTGTGGCGATGTTCATTTTAGGAGAATACTTATTTCATTTTTTACTTTTTCTTGGTTATCAAACCAATACTCACAGAGCAGTGGTTCTATTTCAGAAACAATAATTTTCTTATACCAATTCTCATCATAAACCGTGCCTGTGTTCATTGGGCAAAAATAACTATGACCAATTCTATAGCCGGGACCAAGATTTTTTGTGTCTTCACTTATTTTTTCATTCAACTGGCAAAGTCGTTGGATAATTTTATCTACAAGCTCTACAGATACCCCCGAACTTCTTAAATACGTTTTAAATTTATCCCCTTCAAACATTGGTTCAAGGCCAATGAAACTAAATCGCCTTCTCAAAGCATAATCAACCATCGCCAATGAGCGATCAGCTGTATTCATTGTTCCAATAATATGAATATTAGAAGGTATCCAAAACTGTTCATCAATTGTTTGTGAATATGTAAGTGGTAGAGCAAACTCTTTTCCCCTTTTATCGGCTTCAATTAAAAACATCAGCTCACCAAATATTTTACTGAGATTGCCACGGTTAATCTCATCAATAATAAAAAAATAGGAACTATTCTGGTCGGCCTGTGCAATTTTACAGAACTGGTAAAAAATACCATTCTTGAGCACAAATCCCCCACCATCTGAAGGACGGAAGCCCTGGATGAAATCCTCATAAGAATACGATTGATGAAACTGAATCATAGCGATTCGGGTTTCGTCTTTTACACCCAGCAAAGAATATGCTAAACGCTTTGCTAAGAAGGTCTTGCCTACACCTGGAGGGCCTTGAAGAATAATGTTTTTTTTATGCTGAAGTCGATCAAGGATATAGTTTAAGTAGATTTCATCTACAAACAAATCTTTAAGAGCATCTGCTGTTGTATATTTAATAGTTGGCGGGTTAAGCGGTGGATTAAGTTCGTCAATAACAGATCGAATAATTTCATATTCAGATTCAGAAAGTTTGAACAGGCTTCCCTGATTGTTAACAATTGGTTCACATGATTTAAGCTCTTCAATGCCTTGCAA
The DNA here is from genome assembly GCA_026625185.1 of Thermodesulfobacteriota bacterium. Classification (GTDB taxonomy): domain Bacteria; phylum Desulfobacterota; class WTBG01; order JAGOGO01; family JAGOGO01. The sequence goes on from CP113000.1 coordinate 256,770, forward strand.
CCTGCTTAATTCGACAGGTTGTCTGAATTGTTCAGTTTTTTCTAACTCAATTTCCTCTCCTCCATCAGATTCATGAAGGCCTTTAGTGATCTTGCACATGCCAACAATAGCTTTATCAGGGGAGGCAATATATCCCAAAACAACATCACCAGGTTTAACAACAGTAAAATGCTTATAAATTCGCCTTTTATTACCTTTTTCATTGTATGATGTATAAGTGATCCGGCCACCGATATTTAATTCATTAAAACTCCATATCTTGGGATTGGCATTCATCCACCAGTAATTAACCTCACCCGCATCAAACAAGGATTCTAGTGTCTCAAAATCATTCTTTTCTAATTTAATAATGGTTCTGCCGAATTTTCCCTGCATATTTTCAGGAATTGGAACTCCTTCATGATTAACCTTGTAGTATTTAACTTTAACAGTGTGCCTATATTCATTACGATTGGGATTAAATATATATCCACTTAAAACTTCCCCAGCGGCCAAAAGATATTTTCTTCCCTTGTTGGTGATAAATTTATCACCCGGTTTTATAGTTAAAAAATGCCAAAGCATTGCAACTGAAGCAGTTAATTCTCCGTCTGTATTATTTGGATAATATTTTTTTATTAAGGCTGTAAGCTCATCCTTTGATTTCCCAGCGAGGTCAGCGTTGATTTCATCCCAGCCAATCGCAGCAATAGAATTTGAATATAAGTCATCCCATAATCTTGCTTGCTCACCTGGAGCAATTTGCCAGTAGCTAATCTGAGAAGGAGGTGGTGTTGGCTCTCCTTTTATTTTATTTACCATATCGATTCCTTCTTTTTCCGCACTGATGGTGTGTAAGAAAGCGTCAACATTATCCAATGTCATATTTAAATCGGGTCTTAACTGGGGAATTTTATTTAGCAGGGTCAAGACCTTTTCATATATAACACCTTTTGAATCACCTCTATCACCTGCTTTCCAACCAAGCACATCAAATCCCATTTCCGTTTTATGGTTCCATGCACAATACTTATCGGGATTAAAGTCACTAAGAAATGCAGTAAGAATACCTCTGCCAAACCCACTGATTTTATAACCACCATTTAATATTTCATTTATCCTTTCTTTAATGTCTATACTTTCATCTAACAAGTAATAAATTGTTTTTCTAAATTGATTTACATCTCTAATGATTCTATCTCTTTGTATTTTGTTAAGATTTTGTTTGTCGCCTACGTTACTATTAAAATATTGCAAATAGCGTTCTTTTAATTCATCATCTTGCATTGCCTTTATCACATTAGGCTGAATCCATTTGTGATTTTCCTCAATTCCTTTTTTTCTTTTTTCTCCCCATGTCTTCAGCATATTCGATTCATTTATAAACCAGCCTAAAAGTTCCTTTATCTGTTCATCTGTTAACCCCATAATAAAATTTCTCCTTACAAAGGTTTTTACGATTTAACTTTCTAAAAGCATCGCGCGTGATGCGTCACTTTCACTACGGATTGTCTCCCAACCCAGAAACAGGGATTGTCCTCAGTAAATTTTTTTTCGTCGAAATAGGCGAGATGCATGGTTACCCTCTTTCCTCCACAATAGCTATCTCTTCTGGTGTGAGGGCATAGAGGTGATATGCCATTTGGTCAATTTTCAAAGGCCAACGGCATGCCGTGCTCCTACATTTTTTCTACCACCTCACCAAGGAACAAAAAGACATTACAAAAATTGGAAATGTTTTTCGATTTTTACTCCCAACGCTCCCGATTAGGGATTATATTGGACAATGTCCCTCCAAATCTCCCCTCGATTTCATCATAGATCAGTTCGTCGTTAATTGCTGGCCGAGGACAATATCCAATTCTGATCTGAATCCTTTGGCCTCTCCAGCACGTAGTTTGATAAAAAACTTATTGAAGTCCTTCGGCGTTATAAAATTCATTTGATAGACTATGTTGAGACCTTCTTCCACTAACCACTTATTGAGCTGATCGAAATGAGCATTGGCATATTCACATTTCTTTTGATTTTCCATCGACGGATCGGCAATTTCGTTGTCATCTTTTATTTCGATCACAAGAATTGTATTACCCTGCTTCATGAAAAAGTCGGGGCTAAATTCACCGCGTTTTGGATGTTCACCTTTCTTCCACGCGTATTCTATTGAATAGAATCTCTGCGGTGCATTCTTCAGCCATCCATCAAGTATCGTTGAATTTTCGCGCTCGCAAAGTAAACGTATAAATTTCCGTTCCGGTGTGGCATCAGCTATCGCCATGTTACAGGGTGTCTTGAAATCATGGGTATTAGCAATCTTCTCACAACCTGAGCGGTAATCGCCATCCGGGTCAATCACCGAATTAAAAAAGTCTTTCTGTTCATCGGGAATCGTCTTCCCGGAATTCTGTGTAAAGAAAACTGTTTTATCACCTCGCCGTAATTCTGCAGCACTGACACTGATAGCTTGCCGTGAGGATGTCTTCACTGGTTGGAGTCTATTCGGCGTGAGTCGGTAAACAACCCGTTTGGCTGATTTGCGCCTTAATGGCCCTAAGGCTTGGAGTATCTTCTGACGATTTTCTTCTGCAATTCGTCCGCTTTTTATGCCGGCTTTTTTTGCTGAAGACATCACGATTTCATGGCACCGTTCGAAGGAGAACTTCTTTGCATACTGTGTCTGGTCCTTTGGATCTTCGGCATCTTTGGACTCCTCATCAATAGACTGTAGTCGTCTGTACATCTGTTCAGCAACTTCTACAAAAGAATAAGTCTTGTGTTCAATCTTGGTTTTAAACTTCGTATGTTCACCGCTGACCGCGTGTTCAAACTCAATCGCAACGTCCTCAATTTCCACTTGAGAAGGCAGGTCAACAAATCCCTGTTCAAGTAGGCGATACTCACCCTTTTTTGTATAGTGGCGTGTGTCTGTCTCTCGGGTGTAATCCAGATTATGCAAGTCGAAATGGTAAGATGAGTCCGCAATGACCGATGAAGAAAGTCGGTTCTCCATTTCCAGAATCTCGTCTACAAGATGGCGAATACGCCCTACCCAGGCATCATGATTAAACACAGTCACGACAGGGTCCGCACCCTGCCACCTATCAGGACGACGTAAGCCACGCCCGAGAACCTGGGCAATTAAGAGCTTACTATTGAAAGCGCGCTCCTCATGCGGAACAATCTGAAAAACATTTTTAACGTCCCAGCCCTCATTGAGCATGGCAACTGATACAATCCACTCAACCTTACTCGCGGGTTGGTCAACTAACTTAAGCCTTACAATATTTGTCTGGTGTTCCGTTGCTGAACTGACCGCAAGGACCTTTCTTTCCGCGTCATCCGCTGATATTTCCTCCCACTCCTGCAAGAAAGCCTGCAATTCCTCGGCAACAAGTTTGCAGGTTTTGATATCCTTTGTAACGATTATAGTCAGCGGGCGAATGCCTTGTTTTTTGAGACGCTTCTTCCAATCTTGGTGTCGATTATAGATCAACTGCCATTTTTCATCCGGGTTATCAGTTTGCGGCATTTCTGCGACATACTCTACCATTTTGACAAACCGCTCTTCAATTGCCTGACGAAGTGAATATCGGCTGACTACATCCGCAAAATACTCATCCGCGACATAGCAAGTACCTGAAACACCTAACACGAAGCGAAAACCGTATTCAGGATTAAGAAGGAACTCTTTCCATTTTTTAATATTTGCCCCAGACTCATTCACAATATGGTGGGCTTCGTCATTGAAAACAGCCACACGCATGCCCTGTCCGAGAAGACTGTCACGAATCGATGATTTCACATGCTGTAAAATCGCATGGTAATTCTCCACGCAGATTGATTCATTAATAATGCTCTCTGAAGCGTTGATGATCTTTGGCGCACGCACTTTTGCATCCGTCGGCAAAAGATCACGCAAATCGGCGTTACTCGCTAAATCTTTAAATTTTGCCAGCAAACCAGCCTCGATTGTATTGGATGGACAGAGTACAAGGACACGGTCAACTAATCCTTCGGCAAGCATAATAGTGGCAAGTCCGTAAAGCACATAACTTTTACCTGTTCCTGTTGCCAAATCTATTGAGCAAGCCAACTGATCTGGCAATTGCAAGTGACGGTCCATGCCCGCCCAGGAACCATATCGCCGCTGAATCTCTGCATTTTCATTAAAGTTCTCCTTCGCAAGTTCACGCAAGTTCTTATACTGCGCTCCGGCAAACAAGCGCATAACTAATCGGATTGCATCCTTCTGGTATTCACGATTACCGCAGAGTTCGTCAATGAATGCTTCATATTTGGACTCATTCCAAACAATAGGGTCTATGTTATCCGAGACCTTCAAAACAAGATCTTCGTTCTTAAACGTCTGTCTATCTCCCCGCGTCGTCATTTTTTGCTCCTGCTTTTCTTTTTAGGCTTGATCTCGCCGAACTTCGCCGCGTCAATCAGTACCCTCGCCTCGTTGCCGTAGATGTCGAGGAAAACCGCCATCATCTTCTTGCCAAGTTGATCGGTCTGAAAACGCACCTTCCAGCCCACCTTTTCCAATGCTTCGGCATAGTAGACGGCGTCAAGATCAAAAACCTTGCCTGCATCGTTATAGTCTAAATCGAGCATCACCATCGAAAGGGTTTCCAGGGTGCCTTTCTTTTTGAACGGCTCACGAACAGCAGCTTCGCTCTTGAAGGTTTCGATCTTGATGAACCCTACTTCAGAGAATTCGCCTTTCGCTTTCTCCGTGCCGGTTTTGTATTTTAGTTCCGGTGTGCGGATGAAGTCGAAGCCGACTGCTTCCACGGTGTCATTGACGGCCATCTCGTCTGACGGTTGTTTCAGCGCCGTAAATGCTTGCCGGTGCAATTCATGAATCATCGAGTAGGGAATCCTAAGCGCATAGTAGCGCACCCTATCCAAGTCAATATAGTCCTGTTGAAAGTCAAAGGCCAGCGCTGGGGCAACAATGAAGACCTTACTTCCAACTCGAGATCCTGCGGCCTCGTGAATCTCCTCAATCGTTTCTTCGGAAATGCAAGCGCCTTTGTGTTTGGTTTCCATGTGATTAAAGACCAGGACACTTTGACCTTGTCTATAGCCATCGAATAGGATGCCGCCGATCTTGTGTGGTGCATCACGGCAGCCGAACAGTTGCAAGGCGAAGAATCGCCAATTTAACCAGGGAAGCTCCTTGAGCGTCGAAAAGTCATATAGCCCAGCGTTGTAAAGCGTGAATGGCTTGGCCTCCAGCTTCGCACCCTTGTTGCCGATCTTTTCACGAAGATTGAGCATACGTTTTTGAATAGTGTAAATGGATAGTTTGCCGCAGTCGATGCCTATCCAACGTCGTCCGAGTTTTTCCGCGACGGCCAATGTTGTTCCTGCTCCTGCAAATGCATCAAGAACTAGGTCGCCGGGATCAGAGGAGGCCTTGATAACTCTTTCAAGCAGAGCTTCGGGTTTCTGAGTAGGATAGTTCGCATTTTCTGCCGATGCAAATTGCACGGGCGAAATATCACTCCAAATGCTCTGCAAGGGACGACCGTGCCTCTCGTCAAGATACTGCTTCAGGCGCGGCACTTTGCCGCTCGGGGGCCAGTAAATTTTTCCCTGTTTGTCGAGTTGGTCGAGAGTGCTAATTTTCACTTTCCAATGATTACCAAGCCTTGCGGGGTCAACTCCGCGCCACGGTCTTCCCGATTCACCATTTCGCAACCCTCGCGCGGTCAAGTCACCAATGCTGAATACTCGACCATCAGGATCGTAGTAACGGTAGAACTTTTTGATGTACTCTCGCGAGTATTCGGAATACTGAACATTAAATCGAAGGTTCCCCGTTTTTGTGTAGAAGTAGACGACATCATGAATGTGGTTATAGGTATGCGAATCGCTACGCGCCGAAAGCCTTTGCCAGATAATTTCGTTTTGAAAATTCGCCTCGCCGAGCACTTCATCCAAAATGGTTTTGATGTAGTGACACTTTCGCCAATCAAGATGAACGTAAAGCGCCCCGTTATCTGACAGGAGTTCTCGTATCAGAATCAATCGTTTGCGAAGAAATTCCAGAAATGATGCGCCTGCAATTTTGTCTTGGTAGGCTTTCTGATCTTCCGTGCCTCGGAAGTCCTGCTTTGTTGCAAAGGGAGGATCAATGTAGACAAGCCGAACCCCATCAGAACCATCAGCATTGCGGAGTTGGCCATTGCGCTTCATCTCCAGAAGCGTCTTCATTGCCTGAAGATTGTCACCGAAAATAAGCATGTTGTGCCAATCAATGCCGTTCAGTCCGAAGGTGCGGCCGGGTTGAAGGGGTACGGCCAGCGTATCTGCAATGATATCTTCTTCGCGATCCTTTCCGTGGTAAACAAGCTCGTACTCCCGCTTCTCCGGCGGGAACAGAATTCGCGCCCATTCGGGCGAGATGCCTTCCCCTTTTTCGAGTAACCTCGCTAATTCTTTTCTTTGTTCCGGTGTCATGCTGTTTTCCTTTTTTCTTGTACCATTCTATTTTCTGATTGTGCCTCCAAACGTAAATGCAATTTCGTCCATCAAGCCATTATCCGCAAAACTAAAAGTTTTGTCTTCACCAATTATAAAATGATCCAGTAATTTAACTCCGTTGGGTTTCAACGCGGCAAGAACATCTTCTGTAAAGAGCCGGTATGCAACCTATTAAGACTTTTGTTTTACCCTGTTAATTGGAATTAAAATTTCTATTTTTTTAATGAGAGGAATCTCAAAACAAAAAAGGCCTATCGCCTTTATATCAGGCAAGGTGGCCTTGTTATATGATCGCAATTTATTAAATATTGATTCCTCGAATACATTTTTTAAACCTATACCCCCGTTTGGGTTTTTCCTTGATTTATTAAATAAATTTAGGGAAAAGTCAATAATAATGAAGCATTCTGGGAATAAAAAACACCACATTTCTGCGGGTTTTATATGGGGTTTTTTTTAGGCTTATTCTTTATTAGTTTTATTACATAAAAAGCTGAAAGGAGGGCACATAACATGGTTGAAAAATGGGCAGTAGTTTTTGGATACGACATTGACAAGGATGAGATTTAGTAAAAACCAAAAAAAGGATACGAGGCATGTAGAAAAAAAACCAAGGGGCAGGTCAGAAGTTGAGACGTAGAAAACACTGGAGCATTTTCCCGTCGATTCTCAAACGACTTGTTATGCTCAGTTCTTTTATGTCATTGTGACCTTTCGGGCATGATTAAGTATTCCCACGCACAATTTTTCCAACAAACTTGATTTGATGCCCTCATTCCACATATTTTCCAACGTTGCCGAAATTACTAATGGATTCTTCCGACGAACGCCATCCGACAGGGAGTGCTCTTGCCTCGCTTTTAACTCAGCATTATCCCACTTCTCTTGGCCAATCTCGGCTACAATCTCATCTTGTATCCGAGTGCACCACATTACCAGTGACTCAGAAAAATAGGTTGAATCGGGTAAGGGATTAGTTTGAAGGTTACATAGATTCAAAATGCACTGATTATCAGTCTTGTGTCTAAATTTTTCCTCTCCAGTCGCTTTATCACAGTCACCATCAAAAATAACATATGCAGGAATTCCCAAACCTTTAGCAATGGCCAAAGGCCGACTAAGGTTAGTTTTCCCGCCGCATACAACAAAATGACACCCGCAGCGTCTAAATTCAGACCATTTACCGCTTAGATGTAAATGAGTTGTTATGAACGCTATATCCTCTGGTCCCTCCACTAATACTGGAATCTGTGAGAAAAAAAGTTCATTTTGGGAAGGCTGCATGATTTGTTCAACAGCCGCCATTATTGATGTTGGGGACGAAGGATCCCCTCCAAGTGCTTTTGAAAGACTTGATGACAGCGTTTGGTAAGTTAGGTGGGTCACAATGGTTTTACCGTCTGGTCCGGCCGACCTTGTCATCCTAACGCCTTCAAATCCTTTTGCAGAGATAAAATATGGACTATGAGTTGTTACTATTATTTGAGCATCACCTTTGGAAAGTTCATCGAGCAATGAAGAGAGGTGGCGTGCTTGTGGAGGGTGCTGGTAAAGTTCAGGTTCTTCAAACCCAAGTATTAAAGTGGGTTGTTCGCCTTCGTGAGTCGACGATAAAACTTGCAATAGCGCCACAATGAATGATCTTTGCATGCCATGGCCGACTCTAACCATTTCACCAAGAAAAGCACCTTCTCCAATTTTGGCCCTTGCCATAGGATCCGCTACCGATACCGATTTTGAATCATCATAGTGCCAGAGTAGTTCGACACGAGCTCCTGGGTGCGACCATGCACGCAGTCTCTCTTGGATGGTCTTCCCGATATCTAGCAATATATCTTGTTGGTCCTTTAATAGTTCTTGGTATTTCTGCCCCATTTCACGTCGCAGTTCTTCTAAAGGGTCTTTGAAATCAATCTGTGATCTGATAGTCCTTTGTAATAACGTTCCGAGAGCAGTATTTTTCCCCTCTTGTTGCTCTTCTGTTGGATCTTTCACTGCTGGAATATAGACCCATTGACAATGCTGCTCAAGTAGATTAGCACCTTTGCTCCAACCATAAAACTGATCATTACTCTCAACTGGCTCACAAAGTTTAGGGTGTTCTTCCTCATATTTTCTCAAAGCTTGTTGCATGGCATCTTTTGTTGTAGCCGCATCGATATCTGAGTATTTTTCACGGATTTCTTGAAAAATGTTCTTTAGATCACTAACTTTCGTACCTTCTTTTTCAGCTCTGAAATATTTTGCGAAGTCTTTTATTATCTCTCGTGATCCAAATTGTTGGACTTCGGCTGTTTGCGTTTCTTTGTTCCATTCAGCCCTAGCAGATAAAATGAGTTTGTTTTGCCTAACATAGGCCTTTAAATCTTCTTTCGCTTTTTCTGAAAGATCAGTAAAAGTCGCTGTAATGGTAATTGGCTGCTCAACCTTTTTTAGATGGAAATCCTCTTCGACCAGAGTGACAACGTTTGATGCAGCTTGAGTGTTTCTAAAAAGAATATTCAAGGCATTTAGTACGGTTGATTTACCAGAGCCATTTGGTCCCACGAAGCAAGAGTAATCACCAAAATCTATCGTTTCGTCTTCGAATGAACGGAAATTTTGAATGCGAAGTTGGGAAAGCTTCATTTCAGAACCTCCGAATCTCAATCGTAATAAAAAAGAATAACCTTGCGTTTCGATGGTTGTATGCCAAGAGCAACTTTCCAATTACGCAATTTTTGACTAAGATTTCAAAATCAAAAAATTGTGCGCATTAACAATCGACCGCAAACGGTTTGTTATTTGTTCTTAACATTCTTGCATAAAAGTAGTAGCTGCTTAATTATTCTTCTATTGTTTTATCAGGTAATTGCAGTAAATCCGTTTGGAGTGATTTACCAGCTATTCCCTTAATTGACCCGAATAGAGCTGAAATATTTTCTTGAACCACCCAGATTTGTTTCTCTCTTTCAGCCCAAATTTTGTGCATTGATTTTTTCTCTGAATTTAGCTGGTTAATCATGCCTTCATAGTTTTCTACAATTCTTTTTATGTTTTGCACAAATTCATTGCTGGTAAGGTAGTTGTAAAGTAATTCCATCTTGTCACCTTTGTTTTCTTGCGACAGTTTTACAGAATTGATTTTTATTAACATTTCTCGAAGAACAAAAGATAGACTCTTAACTTCGTAAAAACTACAAATCCATACACCGTTTTTTTCTCCGAATCTATCCATATCCACAGGGTAAGTTTCAGTAACAATTACAGCAAGATCAGCCTTGCAAATAATCTGGTCTTGCTTTAATTTGTCTATCCAATCATTCGCAAAATTTTTAGTACGCTTGCTTTCATAAACTATCAAGCCACATTTATGCTGATTTGAATTAATAACAATTTGTATTGCATCTGCACCACGGACCCCTTTTGGCACTTCTTCAATTGTGTCAAATGGATAAGTTCGAGATAAAAGATCTTCAAGCGCCAATTCTTGAACTTCACCCTGAAGTTGCATAGAACCCTGCTCTGCTTTCCGTTTCATCTCTTCAGCTAGTTTCTTGTTGTCTTCAATTTGTTTGAGGAGTTTTACTTTTTCAAGTTCAAAACTTTCTCTTTCCTTTGCTCGGGCTTTATCTTCAATTTCCTTCTGTCTTTCAAGAAGTTGCTTTTCCATTTGCAAATTCAGGTCTTCTTGCTTTTCTTTTAACTCTGCTTCTTGTTTTAGAAAGGCAACTTCTTTTTCCTTAAGAGACTTATTTTCAGCTTTTCTTTTTTCATTCTCTTCTTGAAGAGCTTTTATTTTTTCTTCCACTGATTCAAGCACATTTTTTTCAATCTTCGATTTTTCTTGTTCAAGTTTTTTGGCTAGTTCAGTTTGAAAAAGTTCACCTTCCTTTTCTCGCTGTTGTTCAAATAACCGTTTTTCTTCTTCAAGCTTTCGTTTTTCCTGATTGAATTTTTCGGCTTGTTCAGCCACCTTCTTTTCATATTCAGTTTTAAAATGAGCTTCTAGTTTTCCCGAAAGCGCTTCTTCAACATTAAAGCTGTGTCCACAGTTAGGGCATTTGATTTCATTGTTCATATTTGATGACCTTTATAAAATGGATATTAACTATTTTGTTTTTTTACACAAAACAATGCTTATATGGTTTCTATATGACACGCTTGACCCTTTACAACGCATCGACCGGACTCCGCACTCCTTTACCTTCTTCGCAAAAAAAATAAAAAAAGGCCCATCACCTTTGTATCTGGCAATCCGACCTTCTTTGTTCTCTCAAAATAATAAACCCGCTCTCCTCCGATTATATCATTGAGTTTCCGTTTTTTTTATTCAAAGATGAATTTTCTCATTGAAAACATTAAATCTTAACCTGATAAAAATCAACTAAAATTTAGCTCCAGATGTCATTTAAGCAAGCCAAAAATATCTCTTGATTTCCTAAGAGAATAATTATAAAAAGCTTCATTACGACTAACCATAGGGAGTAGGGATAATTATGGTGAGCAATCAATTTAAATTTCAATAAACCCTTCAAACAGGCCTATCCTGCGAGAGGGGTTTTTTCGCCTTGGTCGGAGAAAAGGGGGGATCTTTTAATTCTTCCATTTCCTATTCTCTTTTTAATCTCCGGCTTAAACCACAACCAATCTCGCATAGTGCATCATTGGTTGTCGGAATTGATGCGTTTGTAGACCTCTTCGTTGTTCAAGCCAAGAGCTTTTTGAAGTTTTTTAAGCAAATACGCTTCTAGCAACGAAGACAAGCGATTCACGGGGTCAATGATTCTGAAGCCGGAAATATGGTGCGCGATGTTAAGTGCAATTAGCAATAATCCGAGAATGCCGGACAGGACGCGCCAGAAAATGCTGGCTGTAGGCGGTTCGAAGAAAGGGCGATACGAATAGACAAGAAAAAAGATCGCGATTATAATTAATGCTGCACGCACTACAGCGGGCACCAGATGTGCAAGACGCCGAATGTTGTGTTCTACATTCGAAACCTTACTTTCGCTGACAGTTAGTCTCTGGAGGGCTTTTTGGTGATCGGTACCAACTTGATTGAGTTGGTCCATCAAGGGGCGTGTAATTTCTTGCTCATGCTGGGCAAGGATTTGCAGTACAATTTGTTCGCTGACTTCTTCTTCGTCCCCCAGGGTCAGGTTCATAAGTTCATCACGTACTCGGAGCTCATATCTGAGATATTGATGTTGCTCCGGCGTGATTGTTTTGTCGTTGCGGAGTTTGTCCAACTCGGCCAAGAACTTGTTCCATAGTTGCTCGGAAGGTTTCAGTATGCTGTAGCAGTGAGCGAGAAGGAGGTGCATGGGGACATTAGGGTTTTTCAAAGGGGACTTGACCCAAACAATATTGGTGAGACTGAAGTCAGTTATGACCGGAGAAACATTTTTGAATTCGTGGTACCCACGCCCGTAAGCATACGCAGCCCGGGCAAGAGCTGCGTTATTAGTTAGAACTAGTGCACGAGATTCCTCAACCCGCTCTGGCGAACTACCTGCTCTCAAAACATACGCACTACGAACAGAGTTGACATCTGCCTTTTTTGCTATTTCGCTGCGATATTGGAGGCCAACAGCCTCCATTTCTTTCTCCAAGGCGACTTCATCGATCTGATATTTCTCGACGTAACTGGGGGTTTTCTTGATTTGGATCCCTTCGTCATCCAGGAGATTCTTAATTCGTGCACGGATGAGCGCCACATCGCTTGGCGACATTCCAGCGTCCCGGAGCGCTACTATTACATTGCCGTGCCCTCCGCTCGGCATTTCGAGATAACGCTCTGCATTCCTGAGGACATGATCAGTTTCTTCCAATGTATGAGAAAATATTTTAAGCTGGGCACCAGCATCCTTGAATAGATGCAAGATTTCTCGTGTGTATGCCTTGATTTCCTTTCCAACTACCCCGAGTGTTTGCAGGATGAGGGGTGTATCAATATAGATTGCTGTATCTCGGAACTTGGCTCCCAGACCAGACAGGTCGGAAGCGAGCAGAGCATTAACAAGCATTCTGCCAGTGAGCACTGTCACGAAATACCGGAAAAGATCCGGTTTTTTTGACGATATGTGGTTCGCAAATCTGGAAACGATGAACCTCCAGTGCAGTGGCTGACTCCCGCGAATCGGAACCGTAGTGCCTGAAGTGAATGATGCAACACACTCAATGGAGTATTCATCAATGTAATTCAGGAGCCCTGACTCACAATCAGCCTCCGTGAGGTCTTGTCCAAGTTCGTCGCGTGTATAATCCTTAAGATTGAGGACAACTGCGCGGTAATGAGCCTCCAATTCGGCCTGATTTTTTTTAAACTCTTGTGGTTGGCACTTGATCTTGACGACGAGATACAACTTGTTGTCCCGCTTGACGATTCTACGTTTGCACATACGCGACAGGAAAAGCTTTACGGTGGGTAAAGGAAGATCGAGGCCAAAATCATTTATGAGCCAATCTTTGAGTTCCTCTGGTGAAAAACGGTTTGGTGAGTGGTTGAATAGGCACACCTCTGCAAAACAGATGAAGGCGTCAACGATATCACGCTTCTCGAGGTCGAATCTCGCCTTGAGAAGTGCCAAGCTTGTTAGCGTAACTGAAAGCATATCAACTCCATCTGTCCGCTTACTGTTTGGTCAGAAGCCGGTGTATATTGTATGGCTGCAACAATTTTATGCCTAATCAGGAAAATTATCAAAACTTTTATCAACAACCCTATTAAAAAATGTCGGCTTTTTACACAGAAGGCGACAGCAAAATGACTAAACTTTAATGGAACCAGTCAGAAAGGGAAAAGAGAAAAAGAAAACCCTGCAGTGTGTGCTTGCCTTTAATATTAACTTTTAATGAAAACTTAATATCCCCTACCCCCTAAAATATCCTCTAAATCTAGTTATTTAAATAAAAATAAAGTAGTTAGAAAGATTTTTCTTGATTTTTAAAGTTAAGTTTAATATATTTTAATCTAAGATACTTAACTTTTAAAGGGGCAAAATGTTATGACAATAGAACCCAAAAAAGAAGAACCTAAAAGAGGCAACATAAACCATCCCCCAAAAGGTTCCATAATCAGGGTTGATCCCATTCGGGAAGAAAAAGACATCAAGGCGATAAGAAAACTTCTTGCCGACAATCCCCGGAACCACCTACTTTTTGTAATGGGGATTAATAATGGTCTGAGGGTGGGGGATTTATTAAAGCTTAAGGTCGGAGATTTACGGGGAATGAAACCCGGAGACTCTATCACTATCAAGGAGGGAAAGACTGGAAAGCAGAATATCCTGGTCATCAACAAGACCGTTCATAAAGTCCTTAGTGAATTCTTATCAAGTGCCAAAGTTGAAGATGATGACTACTTATTTAAAAGCAAAAAAGGCAACCGTGCTTTAACCATCCCAGCAGTCAATGCTCATATAAAGAAGTGGACATCAGTCATTAATCTTAAAGGCAAATTTGGTGCGCATTCCTTAAGGAAGACTTGGGGCTTTATCCAGAGAACTCATTATGGTGTTGGTTTTGAGCTTATCTGTAAGCGGTTCAACCATCAAAGTCCCGCAGTTACTATGCGCTACCTTGGGATTACTGATAAAGAGGTGCAGAATATTTTGACCAATAATGAGATTGGTTAAACAAGGAGGTGAAAAAGAATGGGCGTAAAAGTTAGGGAAATGAAAAAAGGTGAGTGGTGGATTTTTATTTACCATCACGGAAAACATAAAGCCAAAAAGATAGGTAGGGATAAGAGGGTAGCATTAGAGGTGGCTAAGAAAATTGAGGCTAAGCTTGCTTTGGGGGAAATGGATTTAGAAAAAATGAAAAAACGTGTTCCGACCTTTAAGCAATTTGTTTATGGTTGGGAAGACCATGAAGGCATGCATCCGGGCTGGTTACATTCCTTGGCAGAGTTATCATTCAAAAATTCAACGCGGACAGGTTATAAGAATATTTTAAGCCGTCATCTTATTCCTACCTTTGGAAATAACCCCCTTAATGAGATAAATTCGCGCCTGGTTAGCGATTTTACTTATAGGCTTTTCAATGCGAAGTTAAGAAGCGGATCGGTAAAAAATATTAAGAACTGTCTCAGTTCTATTTTAAGAAAGGGCACCCAGGACGGCTATCTTGAATCAAATCCAGCGCGAGGTGTAAGTGTGCCAAGACCTGAAGGTGAGCGTTCATTTAGAGAGCCTTGTCCCTTTACCTGGGAAGAACGAGATCATTTTGAATCTACTTTTAAAGAAAAGTTTCCAAGATATTATCCCCTTGTTGTTTGTGGGTTTAGAACTGGGCTAAGAATCGGTGAGCTTTTAGGGTTACAATGGGGTGACATTGATTTTTTTAATAAGATTATTCTGGTTCAGAGAAATATTACCTTGGGAAAGATCACAACCCCTAAGACCTTATCCAGTAAAAGGATGGTAAGAATGACAACTAACCTGGTTGAGATTTTGGAAAAGCACCGCCAAAGGATTATCGAGGAAAAGTTAAGAAAAGGCTGGAAGGAAATGCCGGAGTGGGTTTTTGTCAACCAGATAGGTTCGTTTGTTAATTATGGCAGATTCGTGAATCACTACTGGCACCGTATAATAACGCTTTCAGGTTTGAGCCGAAGAACACCGCACGACATGAGACATACTTATGCTACCTTACGATTGAGCAAAGGGGATTCACTGGCAGAGGTTAGTAAAGAAATGGGACACGGAAACACGGATTTGACGTATAAAACTTATTATAAATGGTTGCCAAAAGAAAGCAGAACGAACATCGATGAATTGGATAAAATTTTTCGACCTATACTTTACTTGGCAGACACTGTCAAAAACAGGTATTAGTCAACGGTATTTGTTTCACCCACTAAGCTAACGCCTCACTAGCAATTCAAGGAGCAGGTTTGTTGATATTGTCTCGGAGACTTATCATGCTTTGCTGGCTGACTTTTATTAGACCCTGTCCGGGTTGGTCAAGATCGATAATTGTCAGGATGACCATAGAGATAATAACTGCCATACTCAGTCTCGAAATTCTAAAATGCCCATTGCCTAAACCACATCCGTAGCCAATCGCCCCCATGGAAAAGATTGCAATCGTAAAAAGCAGGAGAAAAATACTTTCAGGAACGTGATCCATACCGGCTCTCAGTCGTTTAGAGTGGACGTCGATGACATCGTTTAGAGATTGGATGAATAGCCCAGTGGGAACCGGCTGGGGAACCTTCTTTCCCACAGCGACTGCTTGCAACCAAAGCTGATCATGTATGGTTTCTGACTTAGTAATCGCCTCCTTAAGGTGTCCCGGGCGTATTCCTTCCAGCCTGACATCAACATACTGGCGTAACAGCCTGGAGATTTCGGTCTTCTCGGGTTCAGGGAGAAGCTGTGCCCGCAGATAAGCAGTTCCGATGGCATTGGCCTCTTCAAGAACCATCTGTTTCCGCTCCTCAATACGTATTAACGCCATCGATATGGTAAATGCCAGGAGAAGACCGAGGAGACCGAGGATAGCGCCTTGCAATGTGGTAGTCTGTGATTTCGTTGATTCGTCAGCGCTTGAGCGTTTGATGTTCCCCACACGAAACCCTACTTCAGTGACCAGAAAGAATATGAGGGAGCTGACGATGAAAATCAGCCACTCGTTCTCATAAAGCAATTTGGCCGACATATTCCCTCCTTTAGATATCCCACTTCCCTCTCTTTTTTTATTGCATCGATTTTTTGGGAAGTTTAACTTGTCTTTTAAATTTGAGAAAAAGCATACAAAATTTACAATCTTGGGCAGTATTTGTCAAATGCCAACTCACGAAAGAGTCAAGAACCGACTTGACACTCAAAGTAGGGTCAAGTTCGGTTTAGGTCAGATAAAAAACAAACCTATACGAAACTGGAAAAGAAAAATGGGTTAACGAAAACCGCTAACCCATTGAAATTACAAGAGGCGGCACCCGGATTCGAACCGGGGTATAAAGGTTTTGCAGACCTCTGCCTTAGCCACTTGGCTATGCCGCCTTTAAAAGAGCGGGAAACGGGATTTGAACCCGCGACCTCAACCTTGGCAAGGTTGCACTCTACCGCTGAGTTATTCCCGCTTTTATTGTAAAATTAAACCTTAAAATAATTTTTTAATCCTGTCAACAGAAACTCTCCTTTCCGAATTGCCTCAAATAAAATGTTACCCAAAGGGTGCTTAAAAAAGGGGTCGTTGACTCATAAATAAATGTTACCGCACATCAACTTCCCAAGGATGAATAATTATGAGTCCACGGTCCAAAAAAGAGTACCAGGAGGCAGTTCATCTGCGGTATAAAAATGCCACACCCGTAGTGAAAAAACCGCTATCCTGGATGAATTCTGTGCTACCTATGGATGTCACCGCAAACATGCCATCAGAGTCCTCAAAAAGTAAAACGCCTTCCAAAACCAAAGGCAAAAACAAGAGGAAAACCAACTATCTATCAGAATGAGGCTATCTGTAAATTCCTAAAAGAAATCTGGCTTAAAGCAAATCTGCCCTGCTCAAAACGCCTCAAGGTCATCCTACCGCTGTGGCTTCCCTGATATATTCAGCTTTTCGGCCAACTCTCCCCGGATGTTACCAATGCCTTACTGAAAATCTCTCCTCCAACAATAGACAGGCTTCTTAGGCCTATCCGGGTACATTATACAAAACGTGGCCACTCTACCACAAAGCCAGGAACTCTTCTACGAAAACAAATTCCATTAAAACCAACCAATGGGATCAATCCCGTCCCGGATGCCTCGAAGCCGATACCGTCGCTCTCTGCGGAGAGTCCACCGCAGGAATATATGTTAACACCATCAACTTTGTCGATATCGCCACCGGCTGGACCGAACAGTGAGCCGTCTGGGGAAAGGGTGAAACCGGCGTTTTAGAGCAAATCAAAAATATCGAAAAAAACCTTCCCTTTCCTATCCTCGGCTTCGATTGCGATAATGGGGGTGAGTTCCTCAACTATCACCTCCTTAAACACTTTACCAAAAGAAAACAACCTATCCAGTTTACCAGAAGCAGAGCTTATCACAAAGACGACAATGCTCACATAGAACAGAAAAACTGGACTCATATCAGACAGTGGCTCGGTTAGGATCGTTTAGACAACCCCAAGCTCGTATCCCTGCTCAATAACCTCTACGCCAATGAATGGAGGCTTTTCCAGAACTTCTTCTCCCCCTCTGTCAAACTCATCGCGAAACAAAGAATCGGCTCTAAAACTATCAAACGCCACGACTGCCCTAAAACTCCTTATCAGAGAATCATCGATTCTCCTTATATCCACGAATCGGTCAAACGCTCCCTCTCCAATCAACTTCAAAAACTCAACCCTTTTGTGCTAAGAAAAACCATGGACAAAAAATTGAAAACAATCTTCTCCATAAACAACAATACCCCGTAACTTCTTTTATGAGGCAACGATTCTCTCAAATACTCCTCCTTCGGTAACATTTATTTCTGAGGCAACTCACTTTCTTCTTTAGGGAGCAGGTTGATTAAATGGGAGAATCGATAGAAATAGACTAAACCTGACCACACGGCCAGAAGCATAGCGAAGAATAATAAGACGTTTCCGACCTGATGAAAATTTATGTGAAAATATTCATAATGGAGCAGTAAGAAAAATATGGCAACAACCTGGAAAGCAGTTTTTTTCTTTCCCAGCGTTTCAGCAGGGATAACTAAGCCCTCGATTGCGGCAATTCCTCTTAAACCGGTAATGGCTATTTCTCGAATTACGATGATGGCTACCACCCAGGCAGCAACCCCATGAAGGGGAATAAGCATGATTAAACAAGCAGTGATCAAAAGTTTGTCAGCCAGGGGATCAAGGATTTTTCCCAGACGGGTAATGCTGTTTCTTCTTCGAGCAAAAAAACCATCTAAAAAGTCAGTGAGAGAGGCTATGGCAAAACAGAGGGCAGCAAAAAAACCGGCTGTTTTTCCAGGAAAAAACAACAGGATGAACAAAACCGGGATAAAAGCAATTCTGCTCAGGGTTAAAATGTTTGGTAAATTTAACATGCTGATTAACCGATGAAAAATGATTTGGTTTTCATGACTGCTCGACCCCTGAAAACAATTACTTATTCAATCTCGTCTAAGCGCGTGGGTAACGATATTCACTTCCTGTTAATCAATTAATATTTTACGTGCAACAAAAGATAGAAACCCAGGATGCCAAAAACAAAATTTGCTGCCCAGGCGGAAATAAGCGGGGACAAAGCCCCTTCCGCCCCGAGGGCATTGCAGATTCCGTAAAAAAACCAGTATGCCATTCCAATAACACAACTTAATGTTATCCCGACAGCAAACCCGCCATGTTTCCCAATCTTCAGTGCAAAGGGAATCCCAAATAAGGCAATAAAAAAATTGATGAATGGGCTGGAAAGTTTAGCGTATAAGTCTGCTAAAGATTTAGTGGCATCATATCCCTCCTGAGTGGTTTTTTCAATATATCCTTTTAATTCGAGATAACTCATCTCTTCTGGTTCTCTGATCTCCTGTTTAAAAGTTTCCGGAGTCTCTTCAAGGGGAAAGGATGTCTCTTTGGTAAAAGAAACCTTAATAACGTTATTTGCTTCAAACTCTCGAGTGAAAACTTTTTGAAAAACCCATGTGTTTCCTCGCCAGATAGCCTGTTCAGCATCGACTCTTTTGTAGAGCGCAAAATCATGGTTAAGAAAATACAGGGTAACGCCATAAAGCGTATTCTTACGAGAGGAAAAGTACTTGATATTATAAATAATCTCCTTGCCTCGAAACCAGATTTGATCCGGATTAAAGATTTTTTTCTTTTCTTTCCCTTTGATACTGCGGGCAATAGCTTTAGCCTTTTGGGTAGCATACGGGGAAACAAGTTCGTTGCCGAAGAGAGTTACAATGCTGATGCATAAGGCCGCGATAAGAATAGGCGATATCGTCCGTGATAGGCTTACTCCGCTTGACCTTAGAGCGATGATCTCGAAATTTCGAGATAGTATACCGATCGTAATAGAAGTAGCAAGGAGTACCGGAATGGGGGTAACCTGAAAAATCGTGGCAAGGTTGTTAAAACAGAAATACTGCAAGAGCGATTCAAAACTTGGCTTGTATTTTAAAAAATCTCCCAGGCGGTCTGCCAGGTTACCGATAAAATAGAGAACAACTATTACCGCTAAGCTGAACAAAAAGACTTTGATGAATTCGCGGAGGATGTACCGGGTGATAATCGTCATGATGAATTTATTTTTCTTTTAAAACAGATAAACGTTAGCGCCATCCATTTAGCCAAGGAGATTCTCTAAAATTTTATTCAAGGTTTTGTCGCTAATGCCTCGGATTTTTTTTAGCTCTTCAAGCTCTTTTATGCCTCCCCGGGCTTCTCGATAGGCAATAATTGCTGCGGCCCTTTTTTCTCCAATGCCCAGCTTTAGCATCAGGACATCTTTGGTAGAGTTATTAATGTCCCACATGAGCGAGGGAAGGTAGTCGATTTTTAGGGGCTTGGTTCCTTCGGTAATACGTCGAAATGTATTTTTAATTATTTCCAGATACCAGTTGACTTTCTCTAAAATCAATATTGGTGTTTCAGCCTTTATTTTTTTGAAAAGGTAGAAAGAGAGCAAAAGAAAAAATACATTAGGTAACCACATGGCAATCATGGGGTGCACCATACCAAGACTACCGATACTTTCTCCCAGAGAAAAAAGAATATAATACATGAGTATCACTATTAAACTAATAACAAAACCGTATGCTCTTCCAGCCCGGGGAGAAAAAATGCCGAGAGGAACTGCTAAAAAGCCAAAGACTAAACAAGCAAAAGGGGTAGAAAACCGGCTGTGTAATTCCACTAACGTATCATAATATTTTGCTTTGTTGGCCTGTTCTTGGATTGCGAAGCGCCATAATTCTTGAAATGACATTTCTCTTTTCTCTTTTGTCATACTGGTGGGTACGGTAGAGGAGTCTTGGAGGTTCAGTATAAAATTATACGTTTCAAAATCAATTTTTTGATAACTTTTTTTATTTTGATTCAGACGATGAATGCTGCCGTTTTTTAATTGAAGGGTCATTTCAAGTTGTTCGGGATTAGGGATTAAATACCCTTCGTTAGCTATTATGGTTGAAGGATCTTCGGCTTGGCGGGTATCCGATACAAGGACTCCTTCTAATTTTCCATCTCTAGAGTCTATTTGGTTAACATAAAGCGTCAACCCTTCGAAGTCAGAATCGAATATCCTTTCTTTGAGTCCCACTTCAGCTTTGGTTTTCGCAACTTCAAACACCAGTTTTTTTAAAGAGTAATTTGCGTTGGGACTTAAATAAAGGGAAAAAAAATTGGACGCAAAAAATGCAATTAACGAAACCATCAGGATTGGGCGCAAAATTTGAGAAAGGCTAATACCCGAGGCTTTAAACGCAATAATTTCACCGTCAGTTGACATTCTTCCCAGAGTGGTGAGAATTCCGAGTAAAAGGCTCATGGGGATAACGAACATGCAAATGGAAGGAAGAAGAAGTCCTAAAAACTTTAAAGTGTCTACGAATCCGAAACCTTTATTTATTACCATTGAAGTCAGTTTGAAGACTTGACCCATGAGCGCGGTAAAAGTTAAAATGAAGACACATACCCCGAACGCGGTGAGTATGTCATTGAATAGGTAATGATCAATTATTTTGATTTTTGGTTTAAATTTGTTTAAAACCATATGGGGAGTCAGAAAAAGCGCCTTGGTATTTCTTTTTAAAATTCAATACAATTTTTAAATCTTGTTGAAAATGATTGTATAGCAGGATAGTGAACATCCGTCAAGGAGCTTTACTCCATTAGATATCAAATATCTAACGGGGTAAAGAGGCACGGGGTAAAATAAAAGATACTTAAGCTTTTTCCACGGGGTAAATGCCCGGGTGAAAATCTTCTAACGGGGTTTACTTTCAAAGAGGCATAGTGATTTTATTTTATAATAAGATGAAATAAAAAAATTGAACCTGAATTTTATCAAAATAAGCTTATATGGCCAGAAAGAAAAAAATATGCCCCCATTGCGGGAAAGAATTGCTTGAATACCAAAATCCTGTTCCTACCGTGGATATCATCATTGAGTTTGGGGCTCAAGGAATTATTTTAATAAAAAGGAAAAACTATCCCCAAGGATGGGCTCTCCCCGGGGGATTCGTGGATTATGGCGAGACAGTTGAAGCGGCAGCAGCTCGCGAGGCAAAAGAAGAGACTTCTTTAGAGTTGGAATCTATGCGACAGTTTGGGGTATATTCTGACCCCACGCGGGATCCACGACGACACACACTCTCAATCGTTTTTATTGCCCAAGGCCGGGGAAACCCTCAACCGGCTGATGATGCGGAGGATTTAGGGATTTTCACCCCGGACAATCTTCCCCATCCGATAGTGTTTGATCATGATAAAATTCTTCAGGATTATTTTCGGATGAAAAAACGCACTAATAATTAATTATTTGATATTATAATGGTTTTAAACTTAAAAAAATGAAACCCTCAGGAAAGATAGCGATAAAGCAAAAAAAGCTTGCCAAAAAAATTTTTTATGGTAAAAATTAAACCCTTTGGCAATAGTGGAAGATTCAATTGGTTTTGATGAAAACCAAAATAATTTTACTTATAATTTATATAGTTAAGGTGAAACAATGGCAAGAAAGTGTGATATTTGCGGAAAAGGGCATCAAATTGGATATACAGTAAGCCACGCCCACAACAGGACCAAACATGTGTGGTATCCTAACCTCCAAAAAGTTCGAGTAGGCGAAAAAGGTTCGAGGCGGCGAATGAAGGTCTGTACCCAATGCCTTCGCTCCGGCGTCTTGAACAAAGCCTCTTAGGCTTTTCTTCCTTTACATCTTTATCCTGCTTACTTCAATAACCCCTTTAATTTTTTTGATATGGTTAATAATACTTTCCAGATGGGTAAGGTCCTTTACTTCTAACTCGAAAGTGCTGACACCTTGCTGCGTTCCGGTCGTAATGACATTTGCCTTTTTGATGTTGCTTTTAAGTTTTGTAATCGCCCCAGTAAGTTCAGAAAGTAAGCCGGGTTTATCCTGCGATAAAATTTTAATTTTTACCGATCGGCTCAATTCTTTAGTACGGTCCCAACTCACCTCGACCCGTCTTTCCTTACTTGTTTCAAGGAGACGAGGACACATCTCCAGATGAATCGTTACCCCTCGACCTTTCGTGATATACCCAATAATTTTATCTCCCGGAAGCGGGCTGCAACATTTTGCAAAATTTATCAAAATGTGGTCAAGGCCTTTTACGTGTACTCCACTTGAAGAATCAGCTGACTTTGGTTTTGATTCGCTTTTTTTGGAAATGATTTTTAGTTTTTTATCCAGTTCTTCCGGCGGGATTAATTTTTGGATAACGTGACTGATTTGGATTTTTCCATGCCCTATGGCAATCAAAAAGTCCTGCAGATTATTGAAACCAATATCCTCCATCACCTTGCCAATTTTTCCTGACTTCAAAAGATGGGTGAAATTGAGGTGATACCGTTTAAACTCACGTTCACACGCTTCTCGTCCTGTCTGAATGTCGTCTTCACGTTCGGTAAGCCGTATCCACTGTCGTATCTTGGTGCGGGCGTGAGAGGTTTTTACGATTTTCAACCAGTCTTTACCTGGCTTTTGATTTTTTGAGGTAATTATCTCAATAGTGTCACCATTCTTCAATTCATACGCCAAAGGGACCATTCGGCCGTTAGCACGGGCTCCTATGCATTGATGACCGACATTCGTGTGGATAGCATAGGCAAAATCAATCGGGGTTGCTCCCTTCGGAAAAGACCTTACGTCTCCATGGGGAGTAAATACATAGACCTCTTGAGGAAAAAGGTCAATACGAAAAGTTTCCAAAAATTCTCCCGGGTCCTTGAGCTCTTGCTGCCATTCTAACATCTGGCGAAGCCAGGAGAAAAGCTGATTATATTGTTTGTCAACTTCTTTTCCGCTTTCTTTATAACGCCAATGGGCAGCGATTCCTTCCTCGGCTATCTTATGCATGTCCGAGGTTCTGATCTGAATCTCCATCCTTTCCCCATAAGGGCCAATCACCGTCGTATGAAGGGATTGGTACATATTGGCCTTTGGCATCGCAATAAAATCCTTAAACCGGCCGGGCACCGGTGTCCACAGTGAGTGGATAATTCCGAGGGCGGCATAACAGTCCTTGATTGAATTCACGATAATTCTAAAAGCGATAAGATCATAAACTTGATCAAAATCAATTTTTTGACGGAGCATCTTTTGGTAAATACTGTAATAGTGTTTTAACCGTCCAACGACCTCGTGATAAATATTGAACTGCTCCAGCTTCTCCGAAATTATTTTTTTTACTTTTTGGACATACTGATTGCGTTCCTTTTTTTTGGACCTGATCATTTCGTCGAGGTAATGAAACTCTTTGGGGTGGAGAAACTTAAGAGACAGGTCTTCGAGTTCGGTTTTGATCCAATCAATTCCTAAACGGTTTGCGATGGAAGAATAAATATCAAGGGTTTCCTGGGCGATGGTACTTTGTTTTTCCGAAGATAAAAATTCTAAGGTCCTCATATTGTGGATGCGATCAGCGAGCTTGATAAGAATCACGCGGATATCCTGGGCCATTGCCAGGATCATTTTGCGAAAATTTTCCGCTTGTTGTTCCTCGGTGCTGCTAAAATTGATTTTACTGATTTTTGTTAATCCATCTGCAAGGGAAGCGACGTGAGGGCCGAAGAGATCACGGATTGTTTCGAGGCTCGTCGAGGTGTCCTCCATCGTATCATGAAGAATCCCGGTGACAACACAGAGATCATCCATTTTCATTTTGGTAAGAATGTAAGCAACGTGTAAGGGATGGGTAAGGTATGGCTCTCCAGAGAGCCGAATCTGTCCCTGATGAGCCTTGGCCGAGAAAATATAGGCTTTTTCAATCAGGGCAGTATCAGCATGGGGATAGTAGGATTGCAGACTTTCAATGATGTCGTTGATGCGGACAATATGGGGGTCTTGGTGAGGATCATCTTTTTGAATATCCCACAGTTTATCCTGATCAGATTTTTGTGATGGAAGGGGTAAGGAGTCCATTTATGTTATTCGTATTCCGTATGAAATCTTTCTAACGGGGTTTGCCGAAAAAGTGATCGTTGACATAACCGATTGTTTCCTCTACGTTAACCAAATCAACTTTTCCGGTCTTTCGATTTCTTATCTCTACCTTGCCCTCCTCGAACGTGCGCCGGCCAAGGGTGATACGGAGGGGTATCCCGATTAAATCAGCATCTTTAAATTTTATCCCCGGCCGTTCATCGCGGTCATCCATAAGAGCTTCAATGCCGTCTGATTGAAGTGCGTTATATATCTTAAAGGCAGTTTCACAGACTTTCGGTTCGTTAATGTTTACGGGAAGGATCAGCGCCTGATAGGGAGCTAAGGTAGGCGGGAAGATAATGCCGTCTTTATCGTGGTGCTGCTCAATCGCGGCCGCAATTGTTCTTCCCACGCCGATTCCGTAACACCCCATCACGATCCGTTTTTCTTTGCCTGCCTGATCTAAATAGGTTGCATGAAGGGTTTCACTGTATTTGGTCCCGAGTTTGAAGATGTGTCCGACTTCAATCCCCTTTCTCATTTTTAACGGCTTTCCGCACCGGGCACAAGGGTCATTGACTTCCGCCTTGCGCAAATCAGCATAAAGAGTCACCTGATAGTCTCGCGGGGTATTGACATTTTTGAAATGCACATCATTTTCATTTCCTCCGGCAACCATGTTGACAACTCCTTTTAAGGCATGGTCAGCATAGATCGGTATCGTTAAACCGACCGGACCGGCGAACCCTCGAGGAGCATGTGTCACCTTTTCTACTAACGAATCATCGGCAAGAACCAACTCTTCGCATCCCACGTAATTTTTAAGTTTTATCTCGTTAATCTCATGATTTCCTCGCACCAGCGCGGCAACGGGTCCTTTATCGGTGGAGAAAATAAGCGTTTTAATAAGATGCTCAGGTGATACGCCCAGGAATCCGGTTACCTCTTCAACTGTTTTTTGTCCGGGCGTGGATACTTTGTCTGGGGGTTTTTGGTTTTCTGGTGACGGAGAATTTTCCGGGGGTTTGATTTCAGCTTTCTCCAAATTTGCAGCATATCCGCAGGATTCGCAATAAACGATGATATCTTCACCCGAATCGGCTAAGACCATAAACTCATGGGAAAAGCTTCCGCCGATAGCACCCGTATCTGCCTCTACTGCCCTGAAGTCCAAGCCGCATCGCTCAAAGATTCTCGAATAAGCCTGGTACATTTTGTGATAGCTTTCCTCCGCACCCGCCTCGTCACGGTCAAAGCTGTATGCGTCTTTCATAACAAATTCCCGGGCGCGCATCACCCCGAATCGAGGTCGGATTTCATCTCGGAATTTAGTCTGAATTTGATACAGGATTAACGGAAGATGGCGATAGGACTTAACGTTCCTTCGAACAAGATCAGTAATGACCTCTTCATGTGTGGGGCCTAAACAAAAATCACGTTCACTTCGGTCTTGAAATCTGAGGAGTTCCTTACCATAAAAGTGCCAGCGGCCGCTTTCCTGCCAAAGCTCAGCGGGCTGTACACCGGGAAGGGTTACTTCCTGGCTGTCGATCCGGTTCATCTCTTCCCGGATTATGGTTTTAAGTTTCTGGAAAACCCGCTGGGCTAAAGGAAGATAGGAATAAATTCCCGCGGCTACCTTCCTGATCATGCCAGCCCGGAGCATAAGTTGATGGCTTATCACTTCCGCATCCGCCGGGGTTTCTCTCAATGTCGGTATCAACGCTTTAGAAAATAGCATTTATTTTGTCTCCTTTTTCGGTTCCATGTTTCTTATCCCTTTATAGGTCCTTGCTCGGGGAAGACGATTCGAAATCAACAAGAGGTAATCCCTCAAGGTTACTTCCTCTTTAAAATTCTTGATAGAGAAAAAATTCTACTTGGCACGATGGTAACAACTTAGGTTGTGTGTAACAAAAAACAGAAAAATGAGTCACTTAAAAATTGTTAATCTCTTCAATGAGCCGGTCTACAAGATTTTGTGTGGGTACTTTGCCGAGAGGTTTCCCTTTTTTAAAAAGCAAACCTGATTTTTTTCCTCCGGCAATCCCGATATCCGCCTCCCGGGCCTCTCCCGGACCATTAACCACGCAACCCATGACCGCGACAGTGAGGGGCTTTTTTAGATGAGAAATTCGATTTTCTAATTCTTTAACGATTTCTTCGATATTTACCTCACAGCGCCCGCAGGCAGGGCAGGAGATGATCTCCGGACCAAAACGTCGTAACTTTAATGCCTGTAAAATAGCATAACCAACTTTCACTTCCTCAATCGGAGGCGCGGTAAGTGAGACCCGGATGGTGTCGCCAATCCCCTCAGCCAAAAGAATACCCATTCCCAATGAAGATTTAATCGCGCCCCTGAGCAAGGGACCGGCTTCGGTAATACCAACGTGCAGGGGATAATGAGTTTTGGAAGCAATCAGGCGATACGCTTTTACGGTCGAAAGCACGTCAGAAGCCTTAAGGGAGACTTTGATAAGATCAAAGTCAAAACTTTCCAGGAGCTTAATGTTGCGAAGGGCGCTGGCGACTAACGCCGGGGGAGTAGGGTGACCATATTTTTTTAACAGGTCTTTTTCCAGTGACCCGGCGTTAACTCCAATGCGGATAGGGATTGAACGGCTGGAAGCTTTTTTTACAACTTCCGCAACCTTCTTTTTTTCTCCGATATTACCGGGATTTATTCTGAGGCCATCAACCCCGCCATCAATGGCCATCAGGGCGAGTTTATGGTTAAAATGAATATCGGCAATGAGAGGGATGGCCATACGGTTTTTTATTTTTTCTAATTGATGAGCAGCGTTTTCATCCGGCACAGCGACCCGTATTATCTCACAACCGGCTTCTTCCAGTTCATGGATCTGGCTAATGGTTGCAGCTCCGTCCCGGGTGTCGGTTTTGGTCATGGATTGGACCGAGATCGGCGCCCGTCCACCAACTTTTATGTTGCCTATCGCAATGCTTTTAGTCGGATGTCGTTTCATGACCAGGAAGGTTTAAACTTCCAACAAGTTGGTTTATATCGTCAATATGTTTAGCCTTAAGATACTCCTTAATGCCGTGAATGATTTCCCTACATGTAGTGGGATTAATAAAATTGGCCGTTCCCACTTGAACTGCCTGTGCTCCGGCAATCATGAATTCGAGAGCATCACGGTAAGAAGCGATTCCTCCTAATCCCACAACCGGGATTGAAACTTTTTGAGCTACTTCCCACACCATCCGGAGAGCAATAGGTTTAATCGCCGGCCCGGAGAGACCTCCGGTTATTGTTGAAAGCAAGGGAGCGGCAGTGTCAACATCAATTGCCAGGCCCAAAAAAGTATTCACCAGGGATATGCTTTCGGCTCCTTCTCCTTCAACTCTTTTGGCAACGTCGGCAATATCAGAAGCCTGAGGAGTAAGCTTTATCATAAGGGGTAAGGAGGTTGCCTTGCGAATCCGCTTTGTTAAAAGGCCGGCCTGTTTGGGTTCTTTGCCAAAGGCCATCCCGCCTTTTTTAATGTTGGGGCAGGAGATGTTAACTTCGAGTCCCGCTATCCCCTCAGCCTCGGACAAGCGTCGCGCTATCCTTACGTACTCTTCGATAGTGTGCCCGAAAATATTAACGAAAACAGCCACATCATGGTTGCGCAAAAGCGGGAGCTTCTCCTTGATAAAAGCATCTACTCCGATATTTTGCAGTCCGATGGAATTAAGCATGCCTCCGGTGGTTTCTATGATGCGGGGAGGAGGATTTCCCGGATAAGGGTTTAATGATAATCCTTTAACCACGATTCCCCCCAGATCATTTAAATCCAACAACGGAGAAAACTCCAGGCCGTATCCAAACGTTCCGGATGCAGCAATAACCGGATTTTTGAGAGGTATGCCGCCAATGTTGACTGCTGTGTTTACCATTGTATTTCCTGAGCATCAAAAACCGGACCCTCGAGGCAAACCCGCCCGTATTTTTTTTGATCCTGATCGTGATGGGTTTGCTGCTTCAGTTTAACCGCACAGCCAAGACACACTCCAATGCCGCAGGCCATCCGGGACTCTAAAGACACCTGACAGGGTAATTGGTAGATAAAGCTTAGTCTTGCCGTCTCAGCTAACATTGGACGAGGGCCACAAGCAAAACACACCGTATGATTATCAGCCTTAAAAGCATGATTATCTAAAAAACGGTGAAAAAGCTCAGTTACTAAACCATTATATCCGCTGCTTCCGTCTTCAGTTGCACAATGCACGGGGATATCCATTCTCTGGAATTCCGTTAGGAAGAGCAGTTGCGAAGTAGACTTTGCTCCCACGAAAATCTGGATATTTTTTATGCCCGATTTCGCCAAAGAGTAAATCAATCCTCGAAGAGGGACAATGCCCATGCCTCCAGCCACAATCAATGCAGTGCTCAGCGTGTCAGAAAACTTAAATCCTTTTCCTAATGGCCCCAATAACCTCAATTCAGCACCAGGGAGCATGTGAGACATTATGTGAGTGCCGTAACCAATAACCCGGTAAAAAATTTCTAAAAAAAAACCTTCAGGAGTTTTAAACCTATGCGTTGCGAAAGGGCGGCGAAGAAGTGGATCATAACTCATCCCAAGTCTGAGCATAATAAACTGTCCCGGCTTAATAATAAAATTATCTAAAGGGCCGGACAAAACCATGCGAAAACAAGCAGGGGCCACCTCTTGATTGAAAACGATTTTAGTTTTACTATCCTTCATGGATTCGATGCGAAACTGGTTTGAGTCAATTTTTTGTATTACTTGATTTTTTATTAAGTACTTCACTGGCAAGACAAATATTTTTTTGTCCCAATGTTTGTATGTATTGGGCTAAATCGTTCAAAGACCTTCCGTTGGTCTGAATATCCAAAACTTCGATGAGCATGGGAAGGTTAAGCCCGGTTAGCACTTCTACTTTTCCTTCTTTGAGAAACGCCAGACTCATATTACACGGTGTTCCACCAAACATGTCGGTAAAAATTAAAACACCTTCTTTTTCATCAACTTTCTTGATCGCTTTAATGATTTCCTGTTTGGATTCATTTACATCTTTCCCAGGATCAATCGAAACGGTTACGGTGTTTTTTGGTTTTTTCCTGACAATTTTCTCAGCTGCGTCAAGAAATTTTTCCGCTAAACCAAAATGGGCAACAATAACTATTCCAATCATGTTTGGCACCTCTTTCTTTTAAACTTTATCCACGTCTCGATGACGGACATGAACTGAGTAAATATTTTCATCAAAAAAGATTTTTAATAGGTTAACGATACTGACGGAGCGATGGCGTCCGCCGGTGCAACCAATGGCGATAGTAAGGTTTGATTTACCCTCCTTTTCATAGAGTGGGATCAAGAAGTTCAGCAGTTCCTCAAACTTTTTTAGAAAAAGTTTTGTTTCTTGTTTTTCGAAGACGAAATTTTTCACTTTTTCATCGTTTCCGGATAAGGGGCGCAGTTCGTCCATGAAATAAGGATTGGGAATAAAACGGACATCAATCACAATATCCGCTTCATACGGAATGCCAAACCGATAGCCAAAGGAAACCACGTGAATGGTTAGGCGCGATTTATTTGTGGGCGTCTGAAAAGCCGCGAAGATCTTTTTTTGCAGGTCATGTACCGTGTACTCTGAGGTGTCAATAATTATAGAAGCAGTTTTCCTTAATTCCGATAAGCGATCTCTTTCCAGTTTTATCCTGTCCGGTATAGAGCCTTCGATGTCAAGGGGATGCTGGCGCCTGGTCTCGCTAAAACGGCGCACTAAAGCCGCATCGGATGATTCCAAGAAAACAACCTCAGGAGTATACCCGTGCGAACGAAGCTCTTTAAAGATTCCGGGATATTCGTTAAGGAATTCTCTTTCTCGGATATCCATTCCGAGACCGATTTTACTGATTTTTTCCCACGTAAAACCTTCACACAATTCGATAAACCGCGGGAAAAGGATAGGGGGCAGGTTATCCACGCAGTAAAACCCAAGGTCTTCTAAAGCTTTTAAAACCGTGGTCTTGCCTGAGCCTGAAAGACCGGTAACAATAACGATTCTTATATATTTTGCCGTCATAATATTTTTGCAAACCCAGTTTTTAAATTCTAACCCTCACTCCAACGGTGCACAAAAAAAGGGTTGATCGTCCGAAAATCAACCCCGTGAATTTTTTCTTTTGCTTTGTGTAAACAGCAACCGGTAACCTTAATATTTTTCATCTTCCTGGGCGATGATATCATAAATTTCCTGGGACGTGGTGGCTTCCATAATATTTCTTCTAAAGGCGCTGTCTTTCAATAACCGCGAAATTCGTGCTAAAGCTTTTAAATGGATACCAGCCGAATTTTCCGGGGCAATAAGAAGGAAAATAATGTGCGTTGGTTTTCCATCCATGGATTGAAAATCCACGCCGTCAACGCTTCGGCCAAAAGAAACGATCAAATTTTCGATCCTTTTAATTTTTCCGTGGGGAATGGCGATCCCATCTCCGATCCCGGTTGAGCCGAGTTCTTCTCGTTCTAAAAGCACTCGGAGAAGTTCGGCGCTGTCAACATTCGACTCTTTTTTAACTACACAATCCGCCAATTCTTTTAATGCTTCTTTTTTTGTTTTGGCGACCAGCATGGGGATTATAAGGTCTTTGTTCATTAATTCGGTAATTTTCATGATAAATCCTTTCGGAACAAATAAGGTCTTTGTTTATTCGTTCAAACTTTCGGTTTCAATTAATCCGTAATCTCCATCGCGGCGTTGGTATAAAACGTTGACTCGATGTGATTGCGCATTGGTAAAAACCAAAAAATCTTTTTTTATTACGTCAAGCTGCATAACCGCTTCTTCTACGGTCATGGGCTTTACAAAATAGTGTTCGGTGTGGATTACTTTATGACTTTGAGTTTCGCTTCCGTTTTCAAGGGAGATAATATTGTGTCGAATAGTAAATTCCGTAGCTCCTTTTTTCTTTTTAAGCTTTGATTTGTAGCGACTCGCCTGGTTCAGCAGTTTATCCATGACAAGGTCAATAGCGGTAAAGAGGTTTTCGTTAGAAGTCTCCTTGCTGTTGAGCTTAATCCCATCGGCAATGATATTCACCTCCGCGATAAACCTTCTTTTTTCTACTGCCAGCACTGCCTCGGCTTTTACCCCCCGATCAAAAAATTTTTTAATCCGAGAGATTTTTTCTTCCGCATATTTTTTTAACTCGTCATTTGGTTCTACATGTCTGAACGTCACAGAAATTTCCATAGCTTTTTATACCTCAACGTTAATTAGTTTAAAACAAACAACTTCATCATTGTCTACCATAGTAACTTTTTTGTTTTAAAATGCTTTTTTCCTTATATGGGAGGGGAGGATGGACATCATTTTACGGTATTTGGTTACCGTTCGCCGAGCAATATTAATGTTGTTACCCTTTAAAATTTCCACAATTTCCTGATCGCTATAAGGAGAGATTGTGTTTTCTATGGCGATTATTTTCCTGATCCTATCTTTAACGCTTTTTGAAGCAAAGTTATCGCCATCCAGCGAGTTTATACTGCTGTTAAAAAAGAATTTTAGTTCAAAAATCCCATGCGAGGTATGAACATATTTATTATTGGTAGCCCGGCTTACGGTTGATTCGTGCATGTTGATGTCTTCCGCCACATCCCTTAAAATGAGCGGCTTTAACCAGTCGATCCCTTTGTTAAAAAAATCTTTTTGAAACTTAATAATACTATACATGACATTTCGCAAGGTATTTTGACGGTGATAAATACTTTTTATCAGCCATACCGCTGATCGTAGTTTATTCTGAATATATTCTTTAGAATCCTCGGCGACGCGGTTGTTATTTCCGAGGATTTGCCGGTAAAAAGCGTTAATATGGAGTCGAGGCAACCCATCATCATTGAGCACCACAACAAATTCTTCTCCGATTTTATAAACATAAAGATCAGGGGTAATATATTTGGGCTCTTCGGTATCGAAAGCTCGGCCGGGCTTTGGGTCCAAAGAATAAATTATTTTGACTGCCCTGATTACATCTTCCCGGCGAACCTGGAGGTCCTTGGCGATAACATCATATTTTTTGGCGCCCAAGGTGTTCATGTGGCGGTCAAGAATTTTTTCGATAAAAATTTTATCTTTTTCTTTAATATTAGTAAGTTGAAGACGAAGACATTCTTTTAAATTTCGTGCTGCCACTCCCGGGGGATCAAACTTTTGAACCTCCTTCAAAATGACTTCCATTGTATTTATTGTAGTGCCGGATGATAAGGCCAGGTCTTCTAACGTAGCGTTTAAATATCCATTGTTATCAAGGTTGCCGATGATGAGTTGCCCCAGTTTTTTTTCTTCCAGGGTCAAGGGCGCGAAAACAAGCTGTTCGAAAAGATGATCCTGGAGGCTGCCTCTTTTATTTGGATTCCTTTCAAAAAATGAAATCGATTCATCATCATTTTCTTCCCGATCAAAGAAGGAAGATCCCCAGGGAGTTTTTGCGTCATGGTAGAGGTAATCCTGCCAATCAAAATCAGCGTCTTTGGCGTCGTTGCCAATGTCTGGTTTTTCATCTCCAACGGTGCTTATTTCTTCGGTTATTTGAGTTTCTTGATCAGTTTTTTCTGCGTCGGTGTCCTGAACTTCTTCCAAGATGGGGTTTTCTTTCATTTCTTGGCGGATGAGATCTAATAGTTCTATTCGGGAAAGCTGGAGGAGTTTAATGGCCTGCTGGAGCTGAGGGGTCATTACCAGCTGTTGGGTAAGTTTTAAAGTTTGTTTGATTTCCAGTGCCATATCAAAAGGTCTTATTATAATTCATCTCTTAATTTTTTCAACTCGGCCTTTGCCTCACCGATTCCCAGTAAGGACTTTTCTCCCAAATAGGCTTCACGCGCTTTTTTGCTTCGATAGATTGTTTCCGAATCACCTTCTTCGACAATTCGACCTTTGTAAAGAATATATGACCGGTCACAAATGAGCAGTGTCTCTTGGTAGTTATGGTCAGAGATAAGGATACCCATATTTTTTTCCTTTAGGCCGCGAATAATCACTTGAATTTCTCCTACCGCAATAGGATCAATACCGGTGAAAGGCTCATCTAATAGAAGAAAAGAAGGTGAGGTAACTAAAGCCCGGCTAATTTCTACCCGGCGGCGCTCTCCTCCGGATAGAGAGTAGGCTTTGTTTTTTGCCAAAGCCTGAAGATTCAGGTCGTTAAGAAGTTTATTTAAACGAAGCTCTCGTTCTTCTTGACTTATATCGAGGGTCTCAAGTATGGCCATAATATTTTCTTCTACCGTGAGCTTCCTGAAAACCGAAGGTTCTTGGGGTAGATAACTAATTCCCTTGCGTGCCCGGAGATACATGGGTAAATCAGTAATTTCTTCGTTATTGAGCATGGCCTTTCCCTGATTAGGTTTAATAAGGCCTACGATCATATAAAACGTAGTGGTTTTCCCGGCTCCATTTGGGCCGAGGAGTCCCACGATCTCACCCGCTTTAACGTTGAGGTTCACCTCATT
Organism: Thermodesulfobacteriota bacterium; assembly: GCA_026625185.1. Lineage (GTDB taxonomy): Bacteria > Desulfobacterota > WTBG01 > JAGOGO01 > JAGOGO01. The sequence goes on from CP113000.1 coordinate 290,824, forward strand.
AACTACTTTTCGTTTTCCGTAAAATTTGGTTAAGCCTTCTGCGATAATTTTCATTATTTTTTCTCGGTTATTTATTAACTCCCTTTCCACCCGGATAAATTATTGCGTTTACCCGGCCTTTTTTCCCGTCTTCTTGCTTGCCGGACTCAACTTCAACCCGGTCTTCTTTGATAAAAACAATGATCTTATCACCAGTTATGATGTTTTTGCCTTGCCAGACCTTAGGTTTTCCTGTCATGACAACCTTTTGTTGGGGCAATTGAAAAAAAGTTGCTTCTTGGCAGGTGGCAGTTCGATCAGTTTGATTAATTTTTACATTGCCCCGGGCGATGATCTTTTCGACCGTGTTTTGTTCAGTATAAACCGTAGAAAGTTGATCGGAAAAAATAATCATATCTTCCCGCTTGGCTACCACATTACCCAGGAAACTTACCGTCCGATTCCGGTTATCCGCCACCATTCGGTCAGAGGTGATGTTTACGGGTTGGTCTGAGCTTAAGCCTTTAGGTTTAAGAAGTTGCGCCTTATCATCAGACGCTTTTTTGGGATGTCCGGAAGGAGCTTCGGCTGTTGAATCAGTCATGGGCTCAGAAGGCTGCTCCATTACGTGCGTTTGAGTTTTTCCCGTTTCTGGCACTTGAGGAGGAGATTTGGTTTTGCCCAAAGAAGATTCTTCTTTGACGGAAGAAGATGGCGCTGGTTTCTGAGTGGTTTGTGCTTCTGTTGCAGGAGCGGAGGGCGTTGGCTCACTGGGTGCTTCAGGGGCAGCTGTGGTTTGTTCGGAAGAAGCTTCAGCGGTAGCCACAGTTGCTGGTTCGGAAGCCTGCTTGTTCAGATTTGTCTGGGTTGTGGTGGTGGCTTGTTCCTCTTGAGATGAAGAGGTAATCTCCGCCACCTGAGGGGCTTCTGCGATTACCGCCGGGGGGGGGAATGCAAGAACTACCTGTGAGACATGATGAGAAATTTTATCTCCCAAATTTTTCAGTAAGAGGTCCAAATCCTTTCCTTCCACAAAATCTTTATACGGGGGCGAGGACATCAAAGTAGTAAATACTCGGGCATCGATACTTAAATTATCTTCGATTTTGGTTAGGCTGCCATAAATGAGAAAATGAGCTCCCGTTCTCTCTGCGATAAGACTCAGTTCTTGAGGGGAAAAAGTTCCCGAACCTGCTTTTTTTCTGGATATGTTATTAATCTCTTCTTGATTAATAATGGCAAATTCCTCTTTTGTTTTTAATTGCTGGGATAAATTAGTGGCAATGACCTCGTTGAGATATTCCACTTTCTCCCCACTAAAAATTTGAAAGGGAAGGATTCCGACCTGGGCAGCGCTTTTGCCCCAGATGGTATTTTTATCCCCAACCCACAACAGAAGGAGTAGGACCAAAAAAACACAAAAAACTGTTTTTCCGGAAAAGAATCCTTGCAAATATTTATCGGTATTCTTGTAACTAATCATAATATTTTCCATGCTTAAAGGTTATGGGTTGTCAAAAAAATGGAGTATGAGAGTAAGGAAGACAAACAAAAATCCCTTATCACCCCTTTACGCCAAAACTAAACAGCATTCTTATTTCCCTTTTGTTACCTGAGCTTTTACATTCTTTACGAGAAATAGTTTTTGTTCTTTTACATCCAGAACCATTCCTGTTCCTTCCAGCTTAAACTGAGGGCTTTCCAAATAAACTTTCTTGTCAGTACGGGCTTGGTTTTTATCACCCGTGTAGGTTAACGTCTCAGTTCGGAATTTATAGCCGTCACTCGAAGTGCCCACCACATTGCCTGATAACTCAAAGTCTTTGGCCTCGGTATTCAAAATGCCTTTATCTGCCATCACGGTAAAAGTTCGGCCTTCCTTAGAATAAAAGGTGGCGTTTACTTTTTCGAATCCCACCATCTTATTGCCCTGAAAATAGCTGGCAGTATCAGACTTAAGCTTCCACTCCTTTACCCCTTGCGCATTGGTTGAAGTATATTCAAAATTATTAATGATGATATCAGCCCCCTGAGGGTTTTCAGGTACGGGCGGAGGTTTGGGAGTTTTTTTTTCTGATAACGTTAGGGTTAAGACTATTATTATCCCCAAAAAAGAAGCGACTCCTATTCCAGCCAAGAAACGTTTTGCCTTCTTAAAAGCAATTTTGTTTGGTATGAATTTCAAGTTATCAAACCCTAAAGGAAAAAGCGTGCAGGGCTATTGTAATTGTTCGACGCATTTTTTCCACTTTTTTTGTGATGTTAATAGTAACTCACATACTTCTCGAACCGCTCCCTTTCCTCCCGGGAGTCTGGTTACATAATCAACCGCTTTTTTAACTTCTTTCACTGCATCGGAAACCCCAACGGCAAACCCCACACGGTATAAAAGGGGTAAGTCCATCAGGTCATCTCCCATAAAACCTATTTCCTCAGGATTTATTTTATTTTTTTTTAAAATTTCATCAAATACCGCCACCTTGTCTTTTATCCCTTGGTAAACTTCTTGGATACCCAAATCCTTAGCTCGATATTCTACTGCCCGTGACTTCCGACCGGAAATGATTGCCACCTTTATCCCCCCTTGGATTAACATCTTTATTCCCAACCCGTCCTTGACGTTGAATGATTTTGATTCTCCTCCTTTATCGAAATAAATTATTGCTCCATCGGTCAAAACTCCATCAACGTCTAAAATCAACAGTCGGACTTTTTTGGCTTTTTCTATCATCCTAAACAATTCCTGCTTTGAGCAAATCGTGCAAATGGATAACCCCAACCACACGGGTTGGCTTTCCCCTTTTATAGACAAAAAGAGCGGTAATGGCATACTCTTCCATCAGTTCGAGGGCAATGACCGCCAGTGCGTCCCAAGAGATCCATTTCGGGTTGGTGGTCATGATTTCTAAAGCTTTTTTGTTGAGTAAATCGCTATGTTTTTCCAAAGCTCGGCGAAGGTCTCCGTCGGTAATTACGCCAACTAAGTTTTTACTTTTATTCACCACTCCGGTTACCCCGAGGCGCTTGGAAGTCATCTCTAATAAGACATCTTTCATAATGGTATTTTCTCGTACCAAAGGAACAGCGCTTCCGCTGTGCATAAGATCCGTAACCTTTAAGAGGAGCCTTTTCCCTAACGTTCCTCCGGGATGCAGGATGGCAAAATTTTCTTGTTTGAACCCCTTTTTTTTCAGGACGGCGATCGCCAAGGCATCTCCCATAGCTAAGGCGGCAGTGGTAGAAGAGGTGGGAACGAAACCCCAGGGGCACGCTTCTTCCTTGACACTGGTATTGATGATGGTATCCCCCCGCGAGGCTAAAGTAGAATTTGCATTGCCGGTAAAGACAATTATTTTTAACTTCATGTGCTTAAGGAGCGGGATCAATTGAAGGACTTCAGCAGTTTCGCCGCTGTTGGAAATAACGATTACCACATCCTTGGGAGAAAGCATCCCGAGATCACCGTGGACACCATCAGCCGGGTGGAGAAAAAAGGACGGCGTTCCGGTGCTCGCCAAGGTGGACGCAATCTTTTTGCTGATAAACCCGGATTTTCCAATACCGGTTAGAACCACTTTGCCCTTGCATGTGGAGATAAGATCTACGGCACGAACAAAATTTTCATTGATTTTATCAATGAGGTTCAAGATTGACTCAGCTTCAATTTTTAGAACCTTCTTGGCTGTCTCCACGATCATGGTTTACTTTTTTTTACTTATGGTAAATATTTTTTTTATTTTCTTCAGTAAAGGAGAAAGTTCAGAAATCTTTAAGGAGTTAGGGCCATCACAAAGCGCTTCTTCGGGATTATCATGAACCTCTAAGTATAATCCATCTACACCTACTGCGCTTGCAGCCATGGTTAGATAAGGGATAAATTCCCGTTCCCCACCGGAAGCAGTGCCTTCTCCTCCGGGAAGCTGAACGCTGTGTGTAGCATCAAAGATTATGGGAAACCCGAATCTTCGCATAATCACTAATGATCGCATATCAACAACTAAGTTGTTGTAACCAAAAGACGTCCCTCGTTCAGTTAAAAGGATATGGGGATTATCACAGGTGGTTATCTTTTTGGTGATCGGTCCGATTTCGTAAGGTGAGAGGAATTGTCCTTTTTTTATATTGATGGGCTTCCCGGTACGCGCAGCTTTAACGATAAGGTCAGTTTGACGGCATAAGAAGGCAGGGATTTGGATAATGTCTAAAACTTTTTCTGCAGCGTTGACTTCTGAGATTTGATGAACATCTGAAAGGATAGGCACCCCCAATTTTTTTTTCACTTTTGCCAAGATTCTCAACCCTTCCTTTAACCCCGGTCCTCGGTAAGAATTGATCGAGGTACGGTTAGCCTTATCATAAGAAGATTTAAAGATAAAGGGGATCTTCAGTTTTTCGGTGATTGTCCTAAGCTCCTGAGCGAGCCAGAGGGTTTTATTTTCGGATTCGATCACACAGGGACCGGCAATTAATACGAGAGGATTTTCACCTCCGATTTTAATATTATTGGTTATGGCTACTTCGTTGGTCATGATTCATACCCTAAAGCTGCACGAATAAATTCTCGAAACAAGGGGTGGGGATCTTTTGGCCTGGATTTAAATTCCGGGTGGAACTGGCATCCCAAAAACCAGGGGTGGTCAGAGATCTCGATTATTTCCACCAACTTCCCATCTGGTGAAGTTCCCCCAATTTTAAGACCATTACTAACTAGGATTTCTTGATACTTTTGATTGAATTCATAACGATGGCGGTGACGCTCATGGATAAGTTCTTTTTTATAGGCTTGATAGGTGAAGGTTTCTTTTTGAACTTGGCAAGGATATTCACCGAGCCGCATGGTCCCACCCAAATAGGAAGTTTCATCCCGCTGTTGCACTACATTATTTTTATAATCAATCCATTCTTTCAAAAGAAAAATGACCGGATACGGGGTATCCGGAATAAATTCCGCGCTATGGGCCTCTTTTAAGCCACAGACGGTCCGGGCAAATTCAATCACCGCAAGCTGCATTCCGAGACAGATTCCAAAAAAAGGTATTTTATTTTCCCGGGCATGTCGGATAGCTTCAATTTTTCCATCAATTCCCCGGTTCCCAAACCCCCCGGGCACCAGAATACCTTGCACACCAGAAAGAAAATTTTTTGCTCCCTTTTTTTCAATCTCTTCCGAGTCGACGAATTTAAGGCTAACCCGGCAGTTATTGGCAATACCGCCATGGATGAGAGCTTCATTGAGACTTTTATAGGAATCGATTAAATTGACATATTTTCCTATCACCCCAATGGTGGTTGATGACTCAGGATGATTAATTCTTTTTACAATTTCTTCCCACTGGCTCAGATTGGGCATTCCTGTCCAGATATTGAGAAATTCAACAATTTTTTCGTCAATCCCTTCTTGATGGAAAACCAGAGGCACTTCATAAATGTGGCCCACATCTAATGCGGTTATTACCGCACTTTTATCAATGTTACAGAAAAGGGCAATTTTTGACTTAACATCATCAGGAAGGAATCGGTCGGTTCGGCAAATAAGGATATCGGGCTGAATCCCGATCTCCAGGAGTTCTTTCACGCTATGCTGAGTGGGTTTGGTTTTAAGTTGGCCGGCAGTCCCGATATAAGGGACGAGGGTGAGATGCACATACAAGACATTTTCTTTTCCCAAATCGGTTTTAAGCTGTCGTATTGCTTCCAGGAAAGGGAGAGATTCGATATCGCCCACTGTGCCGCCGATCTCAACAACAGCAATATCAGCTCCTTGCCCTACTGCCCTGATATTTTGTTTAATTTCATCAGTAACATGGGGGATAACCTGGACGGTGCCCCCTAAATACTCCCCTTTTCTCTCTTTATTGATAACAGCATCGTAAATTTGTCCGGTGGTAAAATTATTTTTTTTTCCCATCCGGGCAGAGGTATATCTTTCATAATGTCCCAAATCTAAATCAGTTTCGGCGCCATCATCAGTTACAAAAACTTCGCCATGCTGAAATGGGCTCATGGTTCCAGGGTCAACATTGATATAGGGGTCAAGTTTCAAAAAAGTAACCGTAAGTCCCCGCGCTTCCAGAAGGGTACCGATCGAAGCAGCCGCTACTCCCTTGCCAAGCGATGAGAGAACTCCACCGGTAATAAAAATATATTTGGGCTTAATCACCTCTGTCTCCTAAGGAACATTAAAAGATAACCCCTGCTGTTTAACCAGGATCCTGACTCGTTGCAGATCATCAGGGTGATCAACCCCGAGGGAATCGTTTTCGGTAATTCCAACTTTTATTTTATAGCCATGTTCTAAGGCTCGCAGTTGTTCTAAGTGTTCGATTTTTTCCAATGGGGTCGGCGTCAAGCCGGCAAAGCGGAGGAGAAAATCTCTCGTATAACCATATAACCCAATATGTTTAAAGATAGGGAAAGATAAGGGCGAGCGCTCAATTTCTTGAATAGTATTCCAAAGGGTTCGCAAAAAGGGAAGAGGAGAACGTGAAAAATAAAGGGCATATCCTTCGTTATCGGTAACGACCTTTACCACGTTTGGGTTTAAGACTTCTTCAGTAGTTTTTATTTCTCGCTTCAAGGTACACATATAAACCGAAGGGTTATTTTTAAAGCATAAAATTACTTCGTCAATCATGTCCGGATCAATGAGCGGTTCATCCCCCTGGACATTGATCACCAAATCCCAATCCATGTGCCGGGCTATTTCGGCGATCCGGTCGGTTCCGGACTGGTGTTCGGATGAAGTCATCCGGGCATTGCCGCCAAAACTTTTTACTGCCTTATCTATCCGCTCGTCATCCGTTGCCACCCAAACTTCATCGATAAATCGAGCTTTCCTAGCTCGTTCGTATACCCACCGAATCATGGGCTCTCCGGCTATCACGGCAAGGGGTTTGCCTGGGAGACGGGTTGACTGATAACGTGCAGGAATTACTGCGACAATCTTCATTACTAGAACACAGGATTTTTATTTAAAAAATTTATAATATAAAGCCACCAAAGTCAACAGGTAAAATCTCAAATTGGAATATTTTATGCAAGCATTTTTCGGATTTGGTCTTAACTTTTTCATTCGATTTATTTTAAGGTATTGTTCCACAAAACATCATAAAAAAAATCAGTTTTTGTTTTAAGGTAGTTTGGTAAAAAAGTTTTTTTGATTTACAAAATAATTTCCTTTGCTTTGCCTAATTTCTTTCCTGTTGACAACATTAAATTTTTTCGATATTTAAATTCTTTATAGTCCTCATTACCAAAATTTCTTTAAAGGATTATGGCATGAAATGTCCTTTTTGCCGTCATTTGGAAAATAAAGTAATTGACTCCCGGATGAGTAAGGATGGAAGCGTGATCCGCAGGCGCAGAGAGTGCCTTGCGTGTCAACGTAGGTTCACCACTCACGAACGAATCGAAGAGATTATGCCCATGGTGATTAAAAAAGATGGGGGCCGAGAACCGTTTGAACGGAACAAGATTTTGGTGGGGATTCAAAAAGCCTGTCAGAAAAGACCGATCAGCGCAGAGGATATGGAAGCTACGGTTTCAAGAATTGAGGAATTTCTACAGGAAAAAGGAGAAAAAGAGCTACCCTCCTCGGTTATTGGCGAAAAAATTATGCAGGAATTGCATGCGTTAGACGAAGTTGCGTATGTCCGTTTTGCTTCTGTCTACCGGTCTTTTAAAGATCTCACTGATTTTATGAGTGAAGTTAAGGAACTACTCGGAACCCGTGAGAAAGAAAAAAAGTCTTAACCAATCTATTCGCTTGCAAAAGTTTGTTCCTAAAAAAACTCCTGAAGAATACATGTGGTTGGCCATTCAACTGGCTTTAAAGGCACAAGGCCAAACCAGCCCAAACCCTTTAGTTGGTGCTTTGATCGTTAAAAATGCCACAATAGTGGGCCGAGGATTCCATAGCCAAGCCGGAACCCCTCATGCTGAAATAAATGCTCTCAGGGAAGCAGGAAACAAAGCCCAAGGAGCGGAACTCTATTTGAACTTAGAGCCGTGCAGCCATTTTGGGAGGACCCCACCGTGTGTGGATGCTATTATCCAAAAAAAAATAATGAAAGTATTTGTGGGAATGGTGGATCCTAACCCTTTAGTGCGCGGGAAGGGAATAAGAAGACTAAAAGAAGCGGGAATTAAGGTTGCGATCGGAATTCTGGAAAAAGAATGTCGCAAACTGAATGAGGTCTTTATCAAATACATTACTACCAAGCGGCCCTTTGTTATCCTGAAAGCAGCCGCTAGTCTCGATGGAAGAGTCGCGGCAGAGAGCGGTGATTCACAATGGATTACGAATGAAAAATCCCGTGAGTATGTTCACCGGTTACGGGGTGCGGTTGACGCCGTGCTGGTAGGGATTGGGACAGTCAAAAAAGACGACCCTCTTCTTACCTGCCGTTTAAAAAACCGGAAAGAAAAAGACCCGATTCGCATAGTTGTTGACTCAACCCTAAGCATTTCTCCCAAAGCTAAAGTTTTAAACCTCAACTCCCAGGCTCTGACTATTATTGCCACTACTCCGAAAGCCTCTATAAAAAAGCGCGCGCTGCTCGAAAAAAAAGGAGCACGGGTTTTAGTAATTCCTTCTCAGGACCGGGTTGACCTCCGTCTGCTCATGGAGACCTTGGGCAAAGAGGAGATCACCAGCGTGTTGATTGAAGGGGGAAGTGAGATCAATACCTCGGCGCTTCAGTCGGGGATCGTTGATAAAGTTTTATTTTTTTATGCTCCCAAAATAATCGGTGGGCAAAAGTCCCCCTTGATGGTGGCCGGCAAAGGAATTGCCAGAGTAAAAGATGCTCTCGTGCTTCATAATATTACCACCCAAAGGTTTGGTGATGATGTAATGATTGAGGGGTATATAAAACAAGATTTTCAAAAAAACTAAGGAGGGTTAAAAGGTATGGGGTATTCAATAAAAAAAATTATCGCCCCGTCGATTTTATCCGCCGACTTTTCCCGGCTTGGTGAAGAAATCGCGGCAATTGAAAAAGGGGGGGCTGACTGGGTCCATGTTGATGTAATGGACGGTCACTTTGTGCCCAATATCACGATCGGCCCGCCGGTCGTCGCTTCCCTTCGAAAAATAACCAGACTTCCCCTTGATGTGCACCTCATGATCCAAGACCCTGATAAGTATATCGAAAAATTTGCAAAAGCCGGGGCCGATATCATTACGGTCCATGTGGAAACCTCTCCGCATCTTCATCGCAGCGTTCAGTTTATTAAAGATCAGGGTTGTAAAGCCGGGGTATCGCTTAACCCGGCCACTTCTCTCACTATGCTTGATCATATCCTTTCTGAAGTGGATATGGTCCTTATTATGACCGTTAATCCGGGGTTTGGCGGGCAAGAATTTATTTCCTCGGTGCTTCCTAAAATTAAGCACCTGTGGGAGAAAATAAGGGAAAAAGGGATAGGCGTTGATATTGAAGTTGATGGAGGTGTTAATCTCAACACCATTAGCAAGGTAGCTCAAGCAGGCGGCAATATTTTTGTGGCGGGAAATGCTGTTTTCACCACTCCCGATTACGGAAAAACCATCAGTGAATTGAGAAGATTGGCGGAATGAGCCTAAAAATATTTTTTTTTGGTGAACCCCGGTAGAAATATTCCACCCTGGGCATTTACCAAGTCTGGAAAAGTATAAGAATTTTGAAGGTTAATCCACGCTTTTTCACCCGTTTAGATATTTGATATCTACGCGGGCAAGCAGAGCATTTATAACATGTTGAGTACCGGCAGAGGCTCGAGTGGTTGACAATCATAGCTATCGCAAGAAGGTGCCCGAATTTTTGGGAGTGAAAAAGCGCTATCCAAAATTTATCCATAAGGTTTTCCGTGGGGTTGGAAAAGCAATTGACCAATTCCACATGATGGAAGATGGAGACCGAATCCTGGTCGGTGTCTCCGGCGTGGACAGCATTACCCTGCTTTGGGTACTCCGGGAGCGCCTCGCGTGGATTCCCGTAAAATACACCTTAAAAGCTGTTTATATTAATCCGGGGTTTGATGAAACAACGGAAAAAATAATCGGAGATTATTTAAGGAAAGAATTCTTTGATTATGAGATGATAAAGACCGATATGGGGACAAAGGCGCATGATCCTCATGCCCAGGAGAACCCTTGCTTTTTATGTTCTCACGATAGAAAAAAAATGCTTTTTTCATTAGCCTGTGAGGGTAACTATCAAAAAATCGCTCTGGGACATCATTTAGATGATATCAATGCTACCCTTTTTATCAATATCCTCTACGGAAGCTCTATAAGCACCATGTTACCGAGGCAAGATATCTTTGGAGGAAGGCTCACCATCATTCGCCCCCTCGCCTTAGTCGATAAAGAACAAATTCAAAAGTCGGCGGAATTCCTCAACATCCCCTCCATCATCAACCCCTGCCCTTCTTCCCACCTTTCTCAGCGCAAACAAATAAATGATTTTTTAGACTATTTTTACAAAAAAGATCAAAGGATTCGTTATAATATTTTTCACGCTATGAGTAATATTCATCGAGATTATCTTCCCTGATAAGAAATAGGTTGTTGAAAAACAAATTTACGCAGGCTAAATTACAATGTCGCCGCACCCCTTAGAGTGCGTTTCATGCATTATATACCTTTTTCAAAAGTCTGCTAAACGGGTTGCCAAGGGAGGAAAAAGAGAAACTTAGAAAGAGGCAATTACATCAACCCTGCTTCCTTAAAGGAAAGGTAGCCTTTTTTAGTAATAATGATGTGATCTAATGCTGTTATTCCCAAAATTTTTCCGGCGTCAATCAGCTGCTGATTGATGGTTATATCCTCAGGGCTTGGTTTCAGTACCCCGGAGGGGTGGTTGTGAGCAAAAATAACGAATGCCGCCCGATCAGAGATCGCATCAGCAAACACTTCCCGGGGATGAACCTGGCTTGAATTAAGCAAACCAACCGTTACTACTCTATTCCCAATAACTTCATTAGCCCCATTTAAAGAAAGGCAAATGAAATGTTCCTGTTTTTTGTCGGCAATAGGCATAATGAGGGGAAGCACATCTTTTGCTTTTTTGATTATTAATAGGTCATTAGAGAACCTCCGTCGGGCAAATTCAAGAGAGGCGATAACCTGACAGGCTTTAGCCAACCCAATACCTTCAATTGCTAAAAGGCTTTTTAGTTCTATTTTCTCACGCTGCTTAGCAAGCGTGCGAAGAATACTTTGAGCTACCTGCATAACATTTTTCCCCCTCACCCCACTTCCCAGGATGACGGATAGAAGCTCAGCGTCAGAAAGAGCTTCGGGGCCTTGGGCAGCCATTTTTTCCCGGGGGCGATTAAATGTGGGGAGGTCTTTTATACTTTTCATTCTTATTGATTACTTTTTTTCTAATTCGATAATCCCCTTTAATTGCCTCAGGACGCCTTCACGGAGGTTTTTGTTTTTTATCTTACGAAAAAGTTTCAGGATAGTAGCCTCTTCTGCGCTAAGGAGGGTAGGAGTGTAAAGAGGAGTTTCTGTGGAATCATATTTTAAGGTAGGACCAAAAATTTGCAAAGCGGATTCCTTCGCTTCAAAGAAGGTATTAATATTAGTATCTAAGGCCTCAGAAATTTGTTGTAAACGCAAGACCGATATTTTCGAAGTACCCTTCTCATATTTTTGGATTTGCTGAAAAGAGATGCCTATCCGTTCAGCCAAAGCAATCTGAGATAAGCCCAAGGCTTTTCTAATTTGTCTAATTTTTTTCCCGATCTTTTTGTCAATCTGGGCCAAATGAGAGTACCTACCTAAAATATATAAAGAAATCATGACTCAAATATTTTTCCTTCGCCCAGAGTATCATAAAGAAAAACCAAAAAGTCTACGGCATTAAGGTTGTATTTTTTACTTGATTTTTTCTCTTTATAGTTGTATTTATTTATATGCTACGATTTTCTTTTCTCTTTCATTGAGTAATCCAAATCTCCAGGAAGAGGGGAAGATACGTGACCATTTTTTTGCGAGAAGGGGTTGAGAGCAAAACAGCGTGCTTATTCAACCGGTTAGATATTTGATATCTAACGGGGCGGGGCATTTCTAACGGGCTCAAAGCCCAAGTTAAGGAATAGATTTAAGCATTTCACTGTCAATAATAAGGGAGGGGGAATCTCATGAAGAAAAAAAGAATTTTGATCGTTGATGATAAAGAGACGATGAGATTTTTACTAACCGAGGCACTAAAACCTCTGGGTTACAAAATCGAGACCGTAGGAGATGGAGAAGCGGCAATTCAGCATCTTGCCGAGAAAGTTTACGATTTATTTATTGCAGATTACACCATCTCCAAAATGAATGATCTGGAGCTTATCCGGAGAATAAAAAAAATCAATCCTTCGCTACCAATTCTCGTAGTTAACACCAATGGGCCTGAAAGTGAAATTTTAAAAAATGGCGCCTTAGTCTGTGTTAAAGAGCCGTTAAATACCTCACAGTTACAAATTATATCTCAATTAATCATCAATGATATCCTGCCTCACGCTCCGTTCCCCTGAAAATCGATGTGAGTCATTAACTTTTATTTTCCAGATCCTTTACTCCCTGGGCAATGATGCTGAACAACTCATCAATATTTTCTTCCTCAACACTGGAAAAAGTAATCCTCAGATCCCATTTATCCATAGCGATGGTCCCCACACCGTATCTCTCTAAAAGGCGTACCCGCAAAGGCTCTGCTTCCACGTTTTTCAATTTTAAACACATAAAATAACCGGAATTGAAAGGATAGGCCTCCCACAGCCGTTTAAATTCTTTCTTTTTAAGAACCTCTTGGACTTTCAAGGCTCTTTTTTTTAAGATCTCTAATTTTTCTGCCTTTTCCTCCCCATACGTTGGAGAATCGAGTGCTCTACAAACAATGCTTTGGCCTAGGTGGGAGCAGTTTGAAATACTGGATCGGATCGCTCCCATAGTCTTATTTTCCAACGCGTTGTAAACATCGGCAAACGATCCATCCCCCCCTACCCCAAATGTAATAAATCCTATCCGGAAGCCCCAGACATACTGTTCTTTAGTAGGACCATCAAGTTTTACGGCTATAATATTAGGATGAAGATTAACAAAATGACCAAAGAGGGATTCTTTCATGGTATTTTGGTAATAAAAAAGTCCGAAATACGCATCATCAATTATTACCACCACCTTAATGCCTTTTTGAGCAGCTGCAAGAATAACCCCCACAATTTCTTCGCCTTCGGATTGGCTGATGCTATAGCCAGTCGGATTATTGGGAAAATTAAAAAGAACGACCAGTTTATCTCGGTCAGAACCAAGCTCCGTGATCATCTTATTCAGGCCATCAGCGTTAAACTTTCCTTGAGAAGTAAAAAGGGGATAGGTATGTATCTTTGCTTCTTTTCGCACTTCAAAAATAAGACTATAATTCTCCCAGAATTTGTCCGGCAAAATAATAACATCTCCGGGATCAACAAAAAGGTCGGCCGCGAGTTCCAATCCATGAGTGAGACCGCTGGTTACTATAGGAACGCTAAAATTTTTCCCTTGTGTGCTGGGATTATCGGCAAGCAGTTTTTTTTGCCACTTTTCTCTTAGCAGGGGCTTTCCTGCTCCCGGTGCATAAGGATAGCTCTCCTGAGGGGGAATTTCCTTAATAATTTTTTGGACACACGGAAGATACATTGGCCCTGCCCCTTCAGTGGCAATACCAATAGTAACATTGTATTTGTTCGCTTTTTTTTGAGCATCGGCAGTCTGACTCAGAATACCTTTTGGGAAATAAAGATTTTTCCCCAATCTTGAAAGCATTTGATATAATGAATAATTTTGTTTTTGGAGAACTTCATTCAGATCCTGCGCTAAGGGGTCCATATCCATCTTCCTTTCCATAATCTTTTGGTTGGTTTTAAAACTTTTTTCCGGTTATTTTTTCGTAAATACTTATATAAACGTCGGTTACCCGCGAAATCATGTCATCTGGCAACGGAGGAATATCAGGCTCTGGTTTTCCTTTCTCACGCGCCTCATAAAGCGCATCTTTATACCCAATTCCCCGGTAATATTGTCTCACTACCTCTTTGCTTAACTCTAAGTATTCATTGTGAGCGTAGTTAGCGGCATCCCAAAAGCGATCTTCATCTGCCGTTCCAAACACATCGATTATCATAAGGTTGCGGTTTTCATCCATGCCGAATTCTTTTTTACCGTCCACATGGATAAGGCCACGATGCGCCACTTCGTCATTAATCATTTCATCGAGACGAAAAATAATAGAGCGGATCTGGTTAAGAGTGTTTTTATCGATGCCCGAAATTTTAACTGCTTCATCAAAGTCAATCTTTCTATCCACCCGTTCCAACTTGGTCGTGGTTTCAAAGAATGGTTGGGGAAGCTTATCGCCGTACTTAATCGTCTTGATATCCATCCCCCCGATTTCAGAAGAAGCTATCCCCCCTTTTTTGACCCGGTCAAAAAAAGAACCCGCTACATAATAACGAGTAATAAATTCACAGGGAACAAGATAGCGAATACTCTGGGTGCTAATCTTGTCGTAATCTCTTATAATATCAACTTTTTTAACCCTGATCCGGTTCGGCGCAATGTGCTGAAGGAAATGGGTTTTTATTCCCATGTCCTCCGCTTTTTCAAACCAATGAACCGCTGTCCTGCAAAGTGTTTCCCCTTTATTCGGGATAAGGGAAGGAATCGGTTTATCAAAAACCGATATTTTATCCGTAAACTGAAAGTCTATTTCATCCTTGCCGGGGACCTGATAAAGCTCTTTAACTGAACCAGCATATATCAATTTCATAATTTTTCCCTCCTTTGAAAAACCGAGATAGTTTTTTTCTTATAGGAATAAAGAAAATTTAAAAGGGCAGAAAATAATTGTCCAACTTTTAACATTTTGTCAAGAATTTTTTATTTTTTATTTTGTTTTCGAGTAGTTAAGTCTATCAATCAGCATATAGATATTGACCACCATTCCGAACCCTTTGATAAAAAAATTTAGGTTACCATAAACCTTGACTTTTGAGTAATATCCAATTATTATTTAATCTTAAAAATGAAAATTCTGTGCAAGGCAAAAGGAGATTAGTGTGATAAAAGCCATTTTAGCCGTTATATTTCTTTTTTGCTGTGGTTCAATCGGAAATGCAGCTAAAATTGATGAAGGAGACACGTGGGTAAGCAACAGGTACACAGGTACAGTCCCCGATACCGGTTATCGGCAAGGTGATCGCATAAAACATTTGAATATCAACAAAAGGGTTTATGAGTTTAAAAAATCAGGCCATAATCTTTATAAAGCCTATGATGATGAAACCGGCAATTTACTTGAAATGAAATCAAAAGGCAGGAGTGGCTATGGGGAATGGGAAGTATATGATCATGAAACCGGAGAAAATTGGCTTATTAAAGAACCCGCAAAAAGAGAATAAAAAAACAGGTGCGCAATGAAAAAATTATTTTTTTACTTTATAACACTAAATATTATATTTCCTGTTTTAATTTGGGGCGAGGATACCGATGCGGGTAATAGATATATTCCCCGAACGATTGTGACGGGAGACGCTTCGGAATTATCTGACCCCTCTGGCAACATTGTCAGATACAGATACAATCCCCTTCTCGAGATATGGGAATACGAAGCTAACAAAGCGACTATTAAATATAATCATATAGATGATAAATGGACCTATGCTTATCCCGGTGAAGTTCTGCGATTTAATCCGGTAGAAAACGAATGGGACTACCAATTTCCTGAAAAAAGGCTTCGCTTCGATATAACAACCGAGAAGTGGTTTTACGGTTATGTTCCACCAACAGAAAAGCCGAAATATGACGAGCTCCTCCCCCCAGGATTACTCCCTTATTAAGAAATAAGACACCGTTTCACTATTTTTTTTCGATAGAGTTGCGCCTGCTGCTAAGAAAATCCAATTAAAATCTCAGGCCATCTTTATTTATGGCTTTCTCTTTTCTCTTACCAATCGAAAACCAATAAAGTCGCTATTTGCATTCGGAGACCAGTGAAAACGAGCAGCAGAACGGCAGTTCTTTGCATTAGAAAACCACGAACCACCACGAATAACCCGGCCTGACCCGGTGATAGGACCAGTAGGATCTGTTTGTGTTGTCGGAGGGTATGGGCCGTACCAGTCTTGGCACCACTCTAATACATTGCCATGCAAATCATAAATCCCCCAGGGATTCGGCTTCTTCTGGCCTACCGGATGAGTCCTCCGATCTGAATTGCCGCAATACCAGCCCACTGCGTCCAAATTAGGCTCATGCTCACAGAAAAGCTCATTAATCTCTCCTTCTGAAAAGGAGGAAAATTTCCCCGCGCGACAAGCATATTCCCATTCTGCTTCAGTCGGTAACCGATATCTATACTCACCAATGTTGTTTAAACGCTCGATAAATTTCTGACAATCATACCATGATACGCTCTCCACCGGATAATCATCATCCTTATGAGAAAATCGTGCGGGATTATCCCCCATTACCGCGTTCCATTGTCCTTGAGTTACTGGAGTGGTTTGAAGAAAATAACCATGCGTTATGCTTACCTCGTGCGGCAGTTCATCATCGCTCCGGCCCGGTTCAGTTTCAGGACTCCCCATGATAAAATGCCCCGAAGGAATAAATACAAAAGAAAAGTCGGGCAAAGAAGGAGTGATGGTTGGAGAAATTACTTCCTTTTCAGTAGGTAACAGAACAGTGGTGACTGAAGAAATTTCTTTAGAAGGGTTTGTTAGTACAACGGCAATGGTTTCCGGCTTCAAAACTGCTGTTACTTCTTTGGTTTCTTTTATTTCAGACGGAATTATTGCTTGCTTAAAAATATTTTTTTCCGTTTTTTCAATCCTGATCTCTTCAAGGGCGGAAAAGATCGGCTCTTGTTTTTTTTTCTTTTTTTTCAATTTTCTTATTTCACCTCTTTTTTAGATTCGGGTGATTGTGCGATCTCCGGTTTAATGATGATATCAGGTTTCCCTTCATTCTTTTTAAAATTCAAAGCTGCTGTTTCCGCTTCTTCCTTGGTGCTGTAATTTCCAATAAAAATTTTGTAGATAATTTTGTCATTCTTTGTTTTTGTCTCAGCGCTATAGGCAGGATACCCTTTTTGCTTCAGTTCAGTTATATACGCTTCAGCAAAAGCGCTGCTTGCGTTAAATAATGTACAAATCTGCACAGCGAACGTGTTTTCTGTTTTTTTACCGGATTCCTGCCGGGCGTCAGTCTTTGCTTCTATCTCCGGCAGGACTAAAACCTGGCCGGGATAGATCAGGTCACGGTTTTCAATTTTGGGATTAGACTTAAGAACAGTTCCTATCCCGGACCTTTCTTTTTTGGGATAGTGTTGAAGAGCGATCTCCGTGAGATTGTCGCCATTCTTAACCGTAACTTTTGAAGAAACCGCGGCCTGTTGTTTGCTTAATGCTGGGGCTGAGTGATCTTGCTGTGTTTTTTGTTTCTCTGTTTCAGTTTTTTTAGAAGTGGTTGAAACCGGAGTTGGAGCAGAGTCTGAAAGAGGTTGCTGGTTTTTCTCCGAACCGTCGCTTATCCGCTCCTCCTTATCGGTGGTTGAATCCTCTTTTTCTTTAAAATCTTTTTTCTCTGCCTGTGGGCTTGGCATACTTGACTCGACTTCTTTTTTTGCCAATTGTTTTTCAGAAGCAAAAGTAGCGTCGTTGAACTCCTGTGGAGGTGCTGCCGTCAAAGGAGAAAAGGGAAGTAACCCCTCTGATGAACCTGTTTCACCCTCAGGAACAGAGGGAAATGTTGGATTTACCTTTGCAGAAATTTGCGGAACAGTCTCGACCGGGTTGTCTGGAGTTGTCGCGGAATCCGACCCGTTTAGAAGGTTTTCACTCAAGGAATTAACCCCATTTGAAAAACTGATAGAATCTTTGCCCCATGTTTCCGCACCGGGCGCGTCTAACTGGGTAGATGCCGTACTCATCTCCGGTGACTGAGACATTGCTTCAGGTGAAGAAGTATTGGGGGGCACAGAAAAAGGCTGCGGCGTTTGAGCTTTTTTTTCTGAAACATTTTGATTTTGTGCCGCTGGTAGTGTGATCGTTTTTATGTTTGAAAATTGCAATGACACTGGGAATAAAAAAGGTTTTATCACATCAGCATAGTGTAGCCATCCAATAAAAAGAAGCACCATCAAACTTCCCAGAGCAATAAGTTTAAGAATTTCCAAGGGATTAAAACTTTTTTCAATTTTTTTCTTAAAAGACCCCGGGGTAAAAAGAAGGTCACTTCGCAAAGCTGCATAGGTCTTTTTTACAATTTTTTTGTTTACTTTTTTAAGTCCGGAAGCCTTACAAATTAGAAGCGCAGTATCGCACATCTGATTGATCTGCCGGGGAACACCATCGCTTAATCGATAAATCAAAGCTAAACAATTTGTTTCAAAGCACCAAGCAAAATTTGATCCCACCAGTTTTAAGCGGTGGTCAATATAACGGGAGGTTTCGTTAAAATCCAAAGAAGAAAGAAACCGATTGACGCTGATCCGCTGGCGGAGTTGGCGCATTTTCGCATTTTGGAGTTTATAACTGAGTTCATATTGCCCAACAAGAAGGATGGGTAAAAGTTTACGATCCTGGGTTTCGATATTGGACAGAAGGCGGATGTCATCCAGGCTTTGATCAGAAAGCAGGTGAGCTTCGTCAATAACTAAGAAAAAATACTTTCCGCCTTTCTTTCTTTCTACCAAAGCATTATTCACATCATCAATCAGGTCCAACACCTTTTGCCCCTTATCAGTAATACCCAATGAACTCGCCACATACATAAGTATTTCCCGATATTCTACCGAAGGGTTTAATATGATTATGGGGGTGTGAGATTCCGGTAATCGGTCCAAAAAATTGTTTAGCAGCATGGTCTTTCCGGCGCCGACATCACCACAGAGCATTGCCAACGCTTTATTTTCTTTAATAAAGTATAGGAGCGCGGCTAAAACCTCTTTGTGGTCTGCGCTAAGAAAAAAGAAGCGCTGATCAAGATTGTTTTCGAATGGGGATTCGGAAAATCCAAAATACTCATTATACATCTTAGGACCTCTTGTCATTGAAAATGAAAGGAAAGTCCTCTCTTCAGGGAACTCTGTTATGATATGGCAACTTAAAGTTTCTTCTTTCTTTTTCTTTTTTCACCAGTGACAATTTTATATCTACTTCATCTTTTCTTTTTACCCCTTGATTTCGAAGGAGGGGGAGTGGGTGTTGGAGTGGTACTAGGAACCTCAGGAGTAAAAGTAAAATCTCTAATAATGACTGCGGTCTCAGGCGCATCCAAATCACTCGCATCTGCCACCGACCCCTGCGGTCCGGCAGTCACCCACATATTGAATACAACTGCCTCGGACCCCGGCACCGGAACGTCCTGGGTAATTTCTGTATGAAAAAAAGGGGTCCCCCCCGTACCAGTTCCAATGAACGAATCAAAGGTTGCTTTCCCCGCTTGCCAGATAAGCCTGTGGGTTTGAACCCTATCCGATGGGATAGGCATGCGCATCCCATGTGTTAATAGAGAAGTCGGATAAGTCCCATACCAACTGTTATGAATGATTTGCGTGGTCGCATAACCGTCCCATTTTGAAGTCTCGCATACATCAAACTCTATATAGGGAGTTCCATTGTAGAGGGGGAATAATCCACCAAAGACTATGTTTTTATCGAAAGCAGCCCAGTCTCCTTCAACAACTACCGTATACGTTCCATATCCCCAACCTACCTTTTGGGAATTCATCTGGCATCCTATAGGCTGTATGCCAGTAGGATTAGTTACTTTAAAGGTAAGGTAACCATTGGCATCAGGGCCAAGAATGTTGGCAGAGGACCACGCACAAATTCCGGGGCTATCATATGGTGGATCGTTCCTTAAATTCCACGTATATCCCTTCCACACAATAGAAGAAACCTGGGCTCCGACATCACTACCAAACACCCATCCCATAATAAGGAGCATGATTAAACAGATTAATTTTTTCACTTTGCACCCCCTTTAACTTTATTTTTGTAACGTGAAAAATGGTAATGTGACTAATAATCCCAGCCGCAATTAAAACAACTGTTGATCAGATGAGACTTATTTGCAATCACCTCCTTTATTTTTCCATAAAGGCAAATATTTTTCACTTGAGGAAAACTACTGGTCGTTTAAGTCTCCCTTTACTGATCTTCAAAAAATCCTTTAAAGCGAAGCGAATAAGCTTCAGCCTCGACCGTATGGATAGTGGAAGATGATCAAAACACAAATGGAGGTAAGAAGAAAAAAAATTCGTAGGGTTGATCGGTTCTGCTAATGCCTCCGGCCACATTTCTTCGATAAGTTTGGTGTAAATAGGAAAACGCGGCCCGGAACGATATTCACGGGGCAATGACAAAAGAGTTATGACCAGCAAACGATTATTAAAAGGTTTAAAATCTTCGATTGAGACATCCTGTTCCGATGCATAGTGAGCCCCCCAGTTACTCATCCGCTGTTCCCAATAAAGTAAGTCCAGGATATGATATCCGAAAGTACCGTTAAGTTCGAGGCCATTTTCCCAATCTGCCAGCTCATTTTTGACAAATTTACTTTTATAATACCCCATGAAGCCGGCAAGTTCAGCAGTAGTGGGATTATCCCCGGAGATCAGAGAAAATTTATCATAAAAGTTTCGACACACCTCACTGCCATTCCCGTTCACATCAATACTCTTGAGGCCTTCAGAAAATACCCCATAAATCATCCTGGTTTTCGGCAACAGACGAGCTTCGGAAACGCTTTGCGAAAGGATTTTCATAAACCATTCCGGAGGATCTTCCCTGGAATTTTTAACAACAAAATTTAACCCCAACTTCTGAAATAAGCGCTGTGGTACTTGTACGTCGGGATGATAAGGGGGCAAAGCACCCATGCGATCAACATAATACACAAAACGACTCGAAACATTCTTTGTTGCCGCAAAAAGAAGCCGTGTATCCCAACCGGCGGTAACCGCAAGCATTGCAGAAAATCTTTGAGAAATCGCATCCATTGATCCTTTAAGAATAGATGAAGCTATTTGTATAGCATTATCTACTGTCACAGACGATGGTTTTTTTTGGGGGAAAAAACGGATTGATGAACCTGTATTTAAGTTTAAAAAGTGATTAGGCAACAGGTGATAGCAATCAGCATACCTGGTCTTATTTCCGACTAAAGCGCATTCAGTGCTCTGATAGTTTAGACTTGTTATAAATTCCAAAAAATTTTTATTTTTGTTAAGATCAAGACCAGTGGCCGCTTTTATGATTTCAGGTTGAGAGCCGCACCAAAAACCTTCATTGTTGACATGGTAATAGACTTGTCGCAAGCCGTACGGATCAGTAAAAATTACCGAGTCTTGTGAATCGAAATATATTAAAACCCAACGACCAGAAAGATGAATAGTGGCGTCTATCACCGTTAAAACATCGGTAGCCTTTTCGATTATGTCAGTAAGAATTTCAGCAGATGTCTTAGCGGGATTAAAGGGGTCAATGATATATCCAAGCAAAACAAGGGTACACGACCCAGCGGTTTCAATTTCAAAATCAAGTTTAGGGTGGGTTGATAAAATCAAACTTTTTTCAAGAGGTGTTGCTTTCCATTGATTTGTAAGAACAAAGGGGCGTGGGCCAAGCAAAAACTGCCGTGAAAATATTAACTCTTTAAGGTTTTCGTCCATTAGCAAAGTGCCCTCTTTAAAATTTTTATTTAACCGCTTCTTACCACCCAAAAACCCATTGTTAGATATCTTTATTGTGGGGGGGGGTATTCAACCATTTATCCCCTTTGCTGTAGGGTTTTTAATACATTAATGTAATGCTCCCATTCGTGTCAAGGCGGAAAATTACAAAAATAAATTGCCTTTTACGATTCAAAATTTTATAAAGATTTTTTATTTAAGAATTGCTAAAAACATTTTTTGCCGCCGGTCTCACCCCCATTGGGATGAAATTTTATGATAAGAACATTTCTTGGCATAGCCTACCCCTGCTAAAAATTGACTTTTAACCCTGAAATATATATAACTATAACAAATAAGGGAGAAATTCCGGATTTTTTTAAATGGGCATGGAGCTTAAAGAATCGTCGTTGCTTTTGGCAAATTGATTGATATGAACACCATTTGGATAGACCTCGATAACTCACCCCACGTACCATTGTTTAAACCCGTTATTGAAGAGTTAAACAAAATGGGTATCAAGACCATTGTTACTGCCCGTGATTATGCTCAAACCATCAGGTTGCTGGAACTCTGGAATATTAAGCACATAATTATAGGCCAACATGGGGGAAAAAGCAAGGTTCGGAAAATTATTAATCTGTTTCACCGAGCCTGGCAACTAATAAGGTTTGCCCACGGTAAAAATATTAATTTGGCATTAAGCCACGGATCGAGGACGCAACTTCTGGCTTCACGCATTCTCGGTATACGCAGCATCGTAATGCTTGATTATGAATTCACCGAGAGATTTCTCTTTAACCTCCTTTCAACAAAACTACTGATCCCTACCCACATACCTGATTGGCGTCTTCGGCAAAACAATTTTTTTCTGCACAAAGTAATCCGTTATAACGGTTTTAAAGAACAATTATACCTGAAGTCTTTTGTGCCAGATTGCACGTTAAGAAACCAACTGGCTATTGATGAGGATAAAGTACTTGTGACCTTGCGTCCTTCTGCAATGTTAGGAAATTACCATAATATTCTTAGTGAAAAGATTATTCTGAAAATACTCGACACCCTTATAGATAAGACGGAGGTTTATATTTTGGTCGTTTCCCGCACAAAAGAAGATAAGAAATTGATCGAGGACAGGTTTTCGAAAAAAATCAGGTTCCTTGAGCGGGCTGTCGATGGGTTGCAACTGATCTGGAATTCTGACGTATTCATTAGCGGCGGAGGCACCATGAGCCGTGAAGCCGCATTACTTGGGGTCCCGACTTACAGCATTTTTACCGGCAAAAAACCTTATCTTGATGAATACCTGGCACAGCAGGGCAAATTAGTTTTTATTGATACCCTTGAAAAAGCTTGCGGACTGGTCGTGCAAAAACGGCATATTACCCTCGACTATAAAAGCAGTAACGAGAAAGTATTGCAGCAGGTCGTGGAAATGTTGCTGCAAGAATTATATTAAAAAGTGAGAGAAAAATTTCCAAGTTAAGCGAAACTGTTACCCATAATAATGAACCATGGTTTAGTAAAAAAAGTTTTAGAACTATTTTTGCTATTTACCAAGATTCCCGCCCAGTAAGGCAATCAGTTTTTTAAACTCTTCCTGTCTCAGAAATTTCACAAATTTTTCAGGCACTTTTCTCTTCGGTCTTTGTAAACATGTCCAGAAAAAACCACACGTCCTCACCAAACTTCCAAGCACAAAAGGTTCCTCCCAGAGTCTTTGCATTGCCCGCGCAATATGAAACAAAGGGTGGTAGCCAAGCATGTACTCAATGCGTCCTTGTTTAAATCGTGCCTTTAAAATACTCCGCCCTTCTGTCCCTGTTCTTCGGTGGTGCAAAACCTTTAGCTCCGTGAAGGAACGCGTCTCCCATCCTTTCATCCTGGCAGTAATCTCGGCAATAGCGTCTTCATTCCCAAAACTAATAGGGATGTATCCTCCTACCTCCTCAAAACAACTCCTTCTAAAGAATTGCACCCCACCAGCAACACTATTATAGCTGGAGTATCGCTTGTGCGCTTTGTTATCATAAAAATCAAATACTTCTCCTCCGGCAATACCGAGCCTGGGATTGGCTATAAATTTTTCCAGCACCTTTTCATAATAAAATGGTGCAAAGGTTAGATCAGCATCTAAATTTCCGATAAAATCATGCTCGACCCCCGCTACTCTCCCCTCACCATCCTTAAAAGCATATACCTTAGATGCGAAATTTCTTTTTTCAGAAGACTTCCGTCGAAGTAACTCAATAAAGGAATACCTTGCTTGGTACTGCCGAACGATTTCATCAGTGCCATCAGTTGAGCCATCGCTCACTATAATCCATTTTTCCGGTAAAATCGTTTGCTTAATAACGGACTGGATCGTTTGCTCGATATAGACCGCTTCGTTGCGCGCGGGAGTTATCAAAACAAATTTTTGCATTTACTGTTCTTCGAGTAGCTTTTTGGTATTAAAAAAGTATTTTTCCCGATCGAGTATTATTAGGTAAAAAAAGAACAGGGGTTGAAATGGCAGCAATTTTACTGCGATCCTTGCCTCAAAAAGCGCACTTACTAGAAACATCACCACTACAATCGAAGCATGGAGCGCCAAATCACAGGAAAATATTCCTTTGAGCCGCGAAAAAGATATTAGCCACTTTAGGTTGTAGATATACAAAAGCAACAAAGCGATAAATCCTAAGATACCTGTGCTAAAAAGTGCTTCAAGCATTTCATTGTGGCAGTGAGCGGCCTGAAAATCCCAGGTAATAGGTTTAAGGGTAAACCGAGAAATGCCATACCCATGGCCAGTAAATGGGGCCTCAGGTATCTGACGTATAACCTGGCGCCAAATGTCCGTACGACCCGTGAGAGCAAAAAATTCGGCCTTACTTTGTCCTCTTTTCCCATAAAGAACCGCTTTGTTCCCCCAACGCGGATTCAAGGAAAAAGCTAACAAAACAAAAACAATCCCGCTCAAACAAGTGAGTGTAACTATCCATTTCATATTAACCTCTCGTGCCCGAAGGAAGAAATAAGCAAAACCTCCAACGAAAAACGATAGGATCCCCACTCGGCTGATGGCCCCTATAATGATACCAAGCATTGCTATTCTTAAGAGCCACAGGATACTGTTGGCTTTGGTTTGTTTAAAGGAAAGCCAGAAAACTAAGCCTGCGAGCAACCCAAGTTGGTTGGCATGGGTTGTTCCCATTCCCAACCGGATGATTTCTTCTCCAGCAGCGGGATCAGGAAAAATAAAACTGGTGATAGCATCCTTTATGGCGCATACACCGATAACACTGAACCATATCTTTTCAAGTTGTTCTAACCGTTTAAGATCTGGTGCCGTGTAAACCAAACCGAGGACTAAAATACTTGCTCCCAAAAGCAGAGCGACATAGCCAATAACAATTGTGGGATAAGAACTGTTTATAGCCGAAATGCCAGTTGCCACCAAAAAAATAGTTAAAACGATGCTGCCCAATCCAAACCGGGCATGACTTTTAAGAATCAGAATAGTGCCTATTACAAAACCAAACGCGCTGGTTATCAATCGCACCAGAACCAGCCAGTCCATTTCAGGAAGTTCTTCCGCCGGACGAATTCGAAAAAATGTCCCGTTAAATACCAAAATAGCAATAAATACTAACGGGGCAAGGGAACCCAGCACATTACTCCTGCCGACTTTTGTGTCATCGGATAAATTACTTTCGTTCATCTGAGGCCACCATAAAGATAAAATTAATTAATCTTACCCGATTCTCCTTTCCTCCAACAAAGAACCTAAAACCAATAACGTCTAACCGCTCGGAAAAAACTAATTTTTATCTCAGTGGAGATAATGTAATATTTTTGTCCGAGCTGCAAAAAACATTTACGTAAAATAGGTTAAAAAAAATCTTTAAATGCATTTAGTTCTTTTATAGAAAAAAACCGCATTTTTATCAGAATCACTATACTTACTGAAGCAGCCACGAGCGAGGCCACAACAAAAGTTGCCAGTTTTACCTTGGTTAAAATTAAAAACACACAGAAAAAAAATATATAAATCATTCCGAAAACTGTTATTTTTCTCCATTCAATACAAAAAGAGAAGTATTTTTTCCCGAGCATTAATAAAGTTACCCCCGCGAATATATAAAAAATATTTGTGGCAATCACTGCGCCATACGATTTTAGCGGAGGGATAAGAAGGCAATTGAGTCCCACCGCAAAAAGTGCATAGACACTCATTATGAATCCAATAAGATAAGTCTTTTTTACTGCTCCAAGAAGGGTTTCACCAATGAAATAAAGTCCGATAAATGATATCCCTGGAAGCAGGAAGAGAATTATTGAAAAAGCTGAAGAATACTCAGGTGGTGCAATAAGCGGTAAAAAGACACGGGCACCAAAAAGAATAATAAAAAACATTAACGTTATCGCAAAAAAAAGGTATGACATTGCTTTGGAAATAACCTCTTTGACCTCAGTCGGGGCTAAATGGTTAAAAACGAACGGTTGAAAAGCCAATTGAAAAGGCAGAAGGATAGCAATAGATAAAACTGAAGCTAATTTTGAGCCAAGAGAAAAAATAGCAACTGACTCAAGCCCCGAATAATAACTCAAGAAATAAATACTCGCCCCGCCTATAATAAATAGAGCAAAATCGGAAAAGATGAGGGGAAAACCAAAATGAAGAAGTCTCGGGATCAGAGACCAGGAAATTCCGATCCCCGTTTGAAGAAAAATATCAAAAGCAAGAAATACAAGAGTGGTCGAATACGCAGCAATAGCTGCCCAAAGAGCACCCTTCACACCCAAGTTAAACCAATAAAGAAAAATTCCATTAACGACAATCAATAATAAAGAAGATAAAACCCCCGTGAGCATAAATTTAAGTGCTTTATTCTCTGCCCGATAATAGGTCATAAGGTGAATCGCTAAAGATTGGGCAAGAGCTGCCCCGCAGGCAAGATAGATATAAAGAAAAACACTGTCGAGATGCAGGACTTTTCGAAAAAAATTGGTCAAGAAAACAAATGATATTCCGGTTACCATCACACCGGCCAGTAGATTAATAAAACTTGATGCCCCCAAGAGATTGCCGTAGCTATTATTTCCCTTGCATTCTTTAGTAAAACGCAACAAACAAGACGGCATCCCACAATTCATAAATCCTATCATAGCCTGCATAGTTAATTGAAGAGTTGCCAGCATACCATATTCATTAATAGAAAGGCCATGGGTATAAAGTGGGATTAACAAGAAGGCAGTCGCACGCATTCCCACATTTCCAAGAGCATAGATTACCGTATCTTTCCCGATCCGCCTCAGACCCATATTACCTGCTATAATTTTTTTCTGACATCAATGGCCATCAGGAATAAATTCGTTTTTCACTTTTGCGTGAAAACTTTTTTAATTTCCGTTTAAGAACAACCGCCCACGGAAGCCAACCATATGCTCCCTTAACTTTAAGCTTAAACTCAACCAACAAGTCATGAGGGGAGGTATCTATGCGGCCCCATAAAAAATAATTTTTTTCAGTTCGATGAGGGAGCAAAGAAAAGACCTGCTGGTAGCCTGCCTGCTTCGACCATTCTAAAATTTGGTCATTATATTCACCATAAGGGAAAGCAAAAAGAGTGATCGCCCGGTTCAGTATTACTTCCAAATCATTTCGTGACTCAAAAATTTCCTGTTCTGCGGTATCCTGGTCAATCAAGGGTAGGTGAGCATGAGTTCGGGCATGTGAGCCGATGGTTACCAACTCAGGCGGAAGGCTCAACAACTCCTCGGAAGTCATAACCATTTCCATAACCCTGGTCTTATAATGAGCAGTAAACCCGGGGCGCTCACCCAGACAACGACTGGGAACAAATACAACCACCGGAATTTTTCGCTTTACCATTTCCGGAAGTGCGTTTTCGCGAAAACTTCGGAATCCATCATCAAAAGTTACGAGGACTGGTCTGTTTTGAGTATATTCTTTACCAAGCCTGGATACATCTATGGGGGTTCCAATTTTCAAAAGCGTATCCATTTGCTGAGCAAAAGACAATCGCTCATCTGAAAAAACTGAATGATAAACCAATATGGTGCATGACTTTTGTCTCTTTATCCCAAGCGCCTTAAAGAAACTGTCCAAGAAACAATCAGCAATAAAAAAAACAGCGCTGATAAGCAACTTTATAATACGATCAATCCGTTGGGGCAAATTCAATCTCCTCACCTTTGAATGGGTGAGCTTTTTACCTAATTTTATTAGAGCCTACCAAAAGCAATTATTGCATTCACAACGTGAGTTATTTGCTCATTGGTCAGTTCAGGAAACATGGGGAGAGATAAAAACTCTGCAGCGCATTTTTCGGCCATGGGGAAACTTCCGGGACCACAACCCAAGAATCGGTAAGCCTCCTGAAGGTGCAGGGGAATGGGGTAGTGAATTCCGCAAGAAATATTTTTTTCAGCCAGGACGCTCAAAAGAGCCTCGCGATTTTTCGTACGGATGGCATAAATGTGATAAACGTGCTTAGCAAAATCAGCTTCAATTGGTGTCTGCACTTTGTTTACGCCGGCAAGAAGTTCATTGTAAAGTTTTGCATTTTTTCTGCGGGCTTCATTCCAAGCAGTAAGGTATTTTAGTTTTACACTCAGCACCGCACCTTGAAAACCATCCATCCGGGCGTTCCAACCGATCATCGAGTGATAGTATTTCTTCGTCTGCCCGTGATCACGAAACCGTTTAATTTTTTCCGCTAATTCAGCATTGTTCGTTACTACTGCGCCTGCTTCGCCGTATGCTCCGAGATTTTTGCCCGGATAAAAACTGAAACAACCGGCATGGCCGATTGACCCGGCAGGCCGTCCTTTATACTTAGCGCCATGCGCCTGACAGGCATCTTCAATAACGAACAAATTATGTTCCTGGGCAATCTTTATAATCGGATCCATGTCCGCAGGCTGACCAAAAAGGTGAACCGGAACAATCGCCTTGGTCTTAGGACTAATAACACCTTTAAGGAGGTCGGGATTCATATTGAAGGTCTGTTCATCAATATCCACAAACACCGGTTTGGCGCCACAAAAGGTAATCGCTTCGGAAGTAGCAATAAAAGTATTGGGGGTAGTGATGACCTCATCCCCGTTTCCGATGCCTGAAACCATAAGCGCCGCCCAAAGTGCATCGGTGCCACTACCCATCCCTATGGCAAATTTTGTTTGACAAAAAGAAGCAAACTCCTTCTCAAATTTTTCCACAAAAGGCCCGCCCGCAAAGGAAGTGCTGTCCAACACATTCTGCAATGCCGAGGTAATTTCCGCTTGTATGATCTTATATTGTGTTTTTAGATCAAGAAAAGGAACGCTCATAATTTATCCTTCCTTGTTTTTCGTAATATCCTCGCCGGGTTTCCTGCTGCCGTTGCATATGCTGGTACATTCTCTGTCACCACACTTCCGGCGCCGACCATAGCATTTTCTCCGATTGTAATTCCACAGAGAATGGTTGAGCTTGACCCAACGGAAGCCCCTTTCTTTACCAATGTGGGGATGCAAACCCAATCCTTCTCCCCTTGAAGAATACCCTCTGCGGTAGTGGCCCGAGGGTATTTGTCGTTAATAAAGGTAACGTTGTGTCCGATAAAAACATTGTCCTCAATCGTCACTCCTTCGCAAATAAAGGTGTGGCTTGAAATTTTACAATTTTTGCCTATCTTCGCTCCGTTTTGTATTTCAACAAACGTTCCTATCCTAGTTTTATCACCAATTTCACATCCATAAAGGTTCACGAAGTCATAAATCTTTACATCCTTACCTATCTTAACATCCGGGGCAATTTTTTTCATTGTGTTTCCGTAGTTTAATTTATTTGTTGATAAAACCACGTTGTCCAGTAAGGCAACTTATGTAACTAAAAAAATTTGAAAAGGGAAAGGGAAAAACCTTGTAATGACAAGATAGTGACACGGTGGCTATTGATCTTGATTTAAAAAGGAACCAAAGGGAATCAAAGCTTGCCAAAATTAGTCAGCTTAACTTTACCTCCACCTTTTTTCAAAGATTTTGAAGCTGCCTCAAGGATTTGGACTACCCGTAGGCCGTTAAGGCCATCGGTATCGGGTTTGGAGTTGTTTTTAATACAATCTAAAAAGTGTTGACACTCAACCTTCAACGGTTCAATTTCTTGAATATACGGAGAATACACGTCGCCATAATGATAGGAGTAATGAAACTCGGCAAACGTGTCATAGTAGGGAGGGGTTTCTACCCGTTTATCAAAAATCTTGATTTTTTCTATTGGCTCCAAATCATTATATACCAGCATACGCTTAGCCCCCACAAAGATCATATCTCTTATCTTGTAAGGATCAAGCCAACTATTTCGTATGGTGACGAATGTGCCGTTATCAAAATCAATCTCCATAGTTGTAATATCTTCAATAAGGGGGTGTATATGTGCTTTCCCCTGGCAATTTACGGATACCGGAGGAGAATCAAGGATAGAAAGAATTATGGAAATGTCGTGGGGAGCCAAATCCCATAGCACATTGATATCGGCCTGATAAAGCCCGAGGTTTAACCTCCGCGAGCTGATGTAAAGAATTTTTCCTAAGTCACCGGTACAAATGATGTCTTTAACCTTCCGCACACCGGAAGAGTAAAGAAAAGTATGACCAACCATAAGAACGCATTCTTTTTTTTGTGAAAGTTCAATGAGTTTTTTACATTCTAAAGAAGAAGAGGCCATCGGCTTTTCGATAAAGGTGTGTTTTTTTGCTTGTAAACATTTTTTTGCCATTTCATAATGATGCCGAACTGGCGTAACAATGGCGACAGCATCGATCTCACGATCATCAAACACATCATCAGCATTGGTAGTGGTCTCGATTTCAGAATAGAGTTTTTTCATATGTACCAGGCGTTGGAGATCCAAATCACAAACCTTTTTAACTTTACATTCAGGAAGCGAACAAAAATTCCGAATGAAATTTGGTCCCCAGTAACCACAGCCAACCACAGCAACATTAAGCACTATCAACTCCCTTGGCTAATGATTGTTTTTTTCGCCGTCTATCTTTAATTTCATAAAATATGGCAAGAGGGGTAGACAGGAGGATTTTTAAATCAAGCGCAAAGGACATTTGCCTGGCATATCGGATATCTAAGCGGGCCATGTCCTTAAAGGTAAGCCGGTTTTTCCCGCTTACCTGCCAAAGTCCGGTCATTCCCGGCACCGCATCAAACCGCCCCCTATACCAACTGGCGTATTCTTCAACCTCATAAGGTATAGGAGGCCGCGGCCCAACTAAACTCATGTCCCCGAGAAACACATTAATAAGTTGGGGCAATTCATCAATACAGGTAGCCCGCATTATCCGCCCAAAGAGAGGAATGACCTGCGGATCATCCAGTTTAACCATCGGCGTTCCTCTTTCTTTGTCCCCGAAACCACCACGAATTAATTCAGAAAGATGCTTCCGGTGAGCAGAGCTGTCAGCATTAACTTTCATAGTCCGAAATTTATAAAGGGTAAATACTTGGCCTCCGTAGCCAACTCGGACCTGTCGAAAAAAAACTGGTCCGGAGGATACGCTTCTAATCATAAGCGCAGCAAGGACAAAAAGAGGGGAAAAAAGGATAAGAAGAAATAGGGCGCCAACGATGTCCAACAACCGTTTCCATTTGGGCATGGCAAGGAAGTATAACGTTTTCATTTGCCCAAATGCCTTCGTCCCCTCCAGCTTTGAGGTATCCCTTGAATAAGAAAATATCCGGAGCGATTTTTTTCTTTCAGAGCGTTGATAGGTCGAAACATCCTTCGGTTTTTCTGCTGGGTAAGTATGAATCTTGTATTCCGGCGGGGGAAGTCCCGCGGGAAGCAACCCCAAAATAGTTTTACTAAAAATTTCAGCCCCTTCGAATGGGGTGTTATAGAGCAAAACCCCAATATGGTAATTATCAAGCCATCCCACTTCGTCAGTAGAGCGCAGTCTTTTCGAAAGCACCCGCAAGAGGAGTTTCCCAAGTTCACTGTTAACTTCAACATCCCCGATGTCGAAATCAACCACTGAAAAAATCTGATCGGTCCGTTCCGCACGGGCAAGTTCACGCTTCAAAATACAGCTGAACTCTTCCCGCGAGCAAATGGTGCTTATTTGGGGCATTCCTACCGACTCAATTAACCGCCTCAACCGATTAAAGAAAGACACTTTTATCTGACCTCGCAATAAAGGTTAGACCGCCATTGGATATTGTGTAATATGAGAGGGTAAATTAAAAAGAGGAAACATAATAAATTTACACTCGCACTCGCTTATAGCTTCTGATAAAGCCATTTCGGAACATAGAATAATCTCTTATTGAGAACCCCTCCAACCGGCTTTGCACCCCCCATTACAAGACGATCTTTTGCACGTTGTGCCACTTCCCATCGGTCCTCCTCCGCCTCAAAGACCATAATAACGCCATCAACCATATTTCCTAAGGTAACGACATAATTTTCTTCCCAAACAGCCGGGGTATCAATGAGCACAAAGCTGTATTCATGTTTCCAGTACCTCAGTAAATTAGCAAATCCTTTTGATTCAAAAATTCTTTTATCGCTTGCCATGCTCTCTTTACCCGCGCAAAGCACATCAAGCTTATTAACTGCAGAAGGCTGAATAACTGATGTCTGACTATACGTTCCGGCCGCAAGGTCAGCAAGCCCAGGAGAAAGATTTAAATCGAAGATTTGATGGATAGAAGGAACTTGAAAGTTTGCATCGACCAGAAGTATACGGCCGTCGCTATGTCGGGCTAAAGAACTGGCAAGATAAGCAGCAACCGAGCTTACCCCTGCTCCTTTACGGCAACTTGTTAAAGAAAAAACACGCTGCGGTTCAGCCTGAAGCTTCACTCCCATGAGTAAACGTTCTGCCATTGCTTCAAAGTCCTTAATTAAGGGTAACAACGGATCAAATCTCGTAGGCAAAACCATGGATGCCCTTTCTTGAGAAGATGTCCCTTCAGGATAAAAAGAGGCGATCGCGCCCAAGGCGGGGATTTCCAAAGTCCTCTCGATGTCTTCCGGCTTTCCAAAAGAATGGTCCAGACTTTCGCTAATAAATGCCAGCCCTAAGCCGCCAAAGACCCCTAACAAAATTCCTAATAGAAGATTAAGTAATAGGCGGGGACGAACAGGCTTAATTGGATAGTTTGCGGGCTGAACGATGCTAATATTTGAGATTTTCACCAAATCCATGGCCTGGTCGATGAGTGATTGTTCAAAGCTTTCTGAGTATTTTTGATAGCTGGCCTGCTGGATTGAATTATCCAGCTCTAATTGTTTCATTCGCTGTTCGACATTATTAATGGTATTAAGCTCTTCTTGTGCTTTGGCCAGTTGAGTGCTTAATTCTTCGCCTTTAGCTTTAAGCGAGGCTAAAACTGATTGTTCAGTTAATAAATTTAATTCAATCCGCTGGCGAGTATCATTTATTCCTTTAGTGACTTCACGGGCCTCTTCTGTTTTCTTAAGAATCGCTTTCGCCTCATCAATCTGGCGTTTGGCTTCCAGAACCGGTATGCTGTCAGCGGTGAAAGTTGACCTAAGTTCATTTTCCTTTAGCTGCAATTCGTTTACCCTTTTAAGCATCTCATCCGGAGCTGATAATGCTACTCCGCTTACTTCTTGTTTTATAACAGAGTGTGGTAATGAACCAATCTCTTGTTTCATCGTGTTAACCATCGCTTCGGAAACCACCCTTTCAGACTCAGTGCTTTCGATTTCCCGCTTGAGATAACCGATTCTTTTCATTACGAGATCTTTTTGAGTATCTAATGAGCCAATTTTCGTTTTGTTTTTAAGTTCTCTCAGCTCATCGCCGGTCTTGACTAACTCCTCATAAAGCCTTTTTTTCTGATTCTCAAAAAACTGGTAAGAACCTTGGGTACGGTGTGCCTGGATATGTTTGTCAAGATAAAGATTAATGAGGGTGGTAAGTACCCTCTGGGCCATCCTGGGACTCTTTGTCTCATAGGATACGGTAATACTATTGCTCTTTTTTATGGTATCGGCATCAAAGTTGTTTAAGAGATTATCAATTGCTTTTTCCCGTTTTTTCAATAAAACAACCGTCTGGGGATCAAAAAGGATGCTGATAAAGAAAATACCTCTGGAAAGCATTTGGAAAGGAAAGGTTACTATTGTGTTTATTATTCCCGGCCCAGCAGCACCTTTCTCGTAGCCTTTGAGCACTGCGTCAACCCCAACCGTGTCTACTACTTTTCCGAGGAGTTCGCGGTTTTTAAGTATTGCCAGTTCGGAATTAATTTCGTTTTCACGCTGGGCGCCGGCAGCCATATCAACAATTTTATTTGGCTCCACGGTTGGAGAAAGCCCCACACTTTCGCGCCCAATCTTAACCAAAAGTTCCCCTTCGGAACGATAAATTTTTGGGGAAAGAATGCTAATAAAGGCCACCAGAGCCACCACAGCAATAAAAAACCAAACGATCTTCCATTTATGTCTGAAAACAACATAATAAAAGTCTCTCAGGTTTTTTTCTGGGAACCCCTCAAATTGGATTGTTTTTTGCACGTTGGTCCTCCTTCACAACTAAATTTAATACCCTGGGTATTACCTATTATGTTCTTTACTAAGTGAGTTCACCCAAAGATATTACCTAATATATAAAATTATCTGTTATCACCTTTCTAGCGAATTAGGCTGATCGGTTAGGATACCAATGGTATGATGCGCCGCATTAAACTGGTACATAAATCCGGTTTCCGGGACAACCTTGTTGATGTACTGGTCAATCCATTGATTTACCTTAGTGATGGTGGTTCTCGGCACATACACGATGTCGTACGGTTCCAGGTAAAACAGCTGTTTTTCTTCTTTGCCGGCTAAAGCGTTTCTACAGTCAAGAGCGCACCCGTACCGCTGCCCATTTTTATGGCGGATAATAATGACATTTTTAACATTCGCTGATCGCATATCGAATCCCCCAGCGTGCATGATCGCCTCCAAAGGAGTCATCCGTCCGGGCATATCAATTTGTCCTGGTGTTTTTACTTCTCCACCCACATATATTCGGGCTTGATACAACTTTCTGGTAATGACCGCGAGCTCTGAGTGTTGCAGGTAGGGTTTACAACGAGTCATCAGTTCTCCTCGCAGGGCTTCCGGGGTCTTTCCATCAGCAACAACATCACCAATCAGTTGCAGCTGTATTTTCCCATCAGGACGTACGGTTAAAGCTTCACTGAATTGCGGGGCGTAGGTAAATTTAACCTCAATAATATCACCCGGACCTAATGTGGTTTCGGTTATGATTTCCGCCTGCATCTCTTGAGCAGTCTTTGCAGGATGATGCGAACAACCAGTTAAAGGAAGCACCAAAAAAATAATTATCAAAAAAGCGAATATTAGCTTGGCTTTTACATTAATACATAATTTCATCTGGTTTTACCTCCCCGTTTATTTATTTAAGATTTTTGTTTCTTGAACTCAAATCTTCTCATTAGATTAGACTAAATTCTTAAATAAGCAGCTATGAAAAAAATTATTTACTCTTGTTTTGCTTTCCCGAGTTATCTTTGTAGTGCAATGACTCCAAAGGCCATCCCTGCGCCAGAAATAAAAAGCCGGATTGCTTTTTATTGGTAACCCGGCTTTCTTAAATTTTAAGATCCGTGGCTTTCCGGCCCAGCCTCACGACTGGTGTGGCTTTATCATACGAATATTATCTTTTAAAGTTGATGTGTTAATAAATATCACAGCAAATATTATACCAACAGAGAAAACCTGTATTGAGACAGGAATTTTAAAAAATAATAACCGGTAAAAATTCACCCTCCAAGGCTATTGGTCGATTTCTCTCTGGATGTAGTGCTCTAACTCGGATATTTGGACAATATATTGCGTAGCCTCCAGTTTTGATTTAAACATTTTTCCATCCGCAAATCGAAAATTTGCCGATAGTTTTCTATTCTATGCTTTTTTGTTTATACAAATTTTTGGAACCTTTTTGACAATTATTGGCATTCATGTAAAGATTAAGCATCCCAAATAAAAAAATTGTAAATAATTTTAAAGAGTTTTTTAAAAAAAGCAAACTAAAAAATTAGGTATTTTTAAAAATTTTAATTTGTTACTGTTATTGCCAAAAAATTTCACCTCTAAATAAAAAAATTCTTCTAATTACTGATACTCGTCCAATAATCGGCTCTTTTTTCCCATCCCACAATCATGTCAGATTTTTTACTCCTCTACAAGTCCCTTTTCCCCCTTACTTTATGACCCCTTATCCTCTCTTGCCTATCAGCTTTTAACCACTCTCTTTCACGATGAGCCACAAAAGTTTTTCAACCGCCCGTTAAGTTGATTGATATTGTTTTGTCAATTATGTTAAATTGTGCTTATTAAAAAACTTCTTTTAGTTTTTAATTAACCCAACGGAAGGAAATAGCAAATAAATGCAGTCTGCCTTTGTTAAATATTTTCTGATGGCTATCTCGATAGCGAGTTTTTTTTATTGTTCCAGTTGCACTCATGTTCCGGAGCAGGCTTCCCCGAACCCGGCGATTCCCACTCCTGTACAATCAGAAGAGAGCAAAATTCCTTTACCTTCCTCAGCGGTTCAAGAAAAAGCCGAAGCAAAAGCAGAAGAAAAAGTAGATTTGCCCAAAGACTCCCGCGCCTATCGCTCTTTTCTTTTAGCCCAATCTTTTCAATTGAATGGTGAAAATGCAAAAGCCCTCAAAGCATACCAGGATGCTTTAATCTATGACCCCAATTCTCCGGTCATTCAAACAGACATTGCTGCCATTTACTTAAAGCAGGGAAAGATAGACGAAGCGCGTAATCTTTGTAAGCAAGCACTGACTCATAACGCCCGTTATCTCCCGGCGAACTTGCTTATGGCGCGAATTTATTTAGGCAGTAAAGATTATGATGCTGCTATTGCTCAATATGAAACAATTATCAATCTGGCTCCGGACGATGAAGAAAACTACCTTTACTTGGGAAACCTTTACGCGGAGAAAAATAAATACGAAAAAGCGCTCACCACCCTAAAGACTTTGCTCACCAAAGACCAGAATTCTTTAATGGGTCTCTATTACCTGGGAAGAATCTATGCCCAGATGAAACAGTATGAGGAGTCCGTTTTATATTTTAAAAAAGCTTTAAAAATTAACCCTAACTTTGAGGCGGCAATGATTGACCTTGCGATAGTTCACGAAACTCAGGGAAAAATGCAGGAAGCAATTTCCGATTATGAAAAGCTTCTGGAATTTTATCCGAACAACAGCCGGGTAGTGGACCACTTGGGAAATCTTTATCTTCGGCAGAAAAATTACGATAAAGCCATCGATACCTTTAAAAGCATAGAAAGTTTTGGGCCGAGCAGCATAGATGTAAGCGCCAAAATCGGGCTTATCTACCTGGAACAGGGAGACTATGATAAAGCAATTTCAAAATTCGAATTTATTCTGGTAACAAAACCTGATTTTCATATGGCGCGGTATTATCTTGCCTTATGCTATGAAAAGAAAAAAAATTATGAAAAGGCCCTACAGGAATTCCAAAAAATTCCTTCTGGATCGGAAGAATACGTTGATGCGATAATCCAGATCGGCAATATTTTTGTTGACCAGAAGAACTTTCCCAAAGCGGTTCAGACGGTTAAGGAAGCTCTCTCCATCAAAAAAGATAGTACCAGTCTGATCGCTTATTTGGGTGCCCTTTACGAAGAGACCAAACAGTATGAAGAGGCGACGATGATCTTGAGGGATGCAATTAAGCAGGAACCGAAAAATTTCAAGTTACATTATCAATTGGGAGTCGTCTACGACAAGATGGGTAAATTTGAAGAAGCTATCCAGGAAATGAAAAAAGTTTTGGAACTTAATCCCCAAAATGCCGATGCCCTTAATTACATTGGTTACTCATATGCGGACCGAGGAATGAAGTTGGATGAAGCTGAAGAACTTATAAAAAAAGCGATGACCTTAAAACCGAACGATGGATATATCACCGATAGTTTAGGGTGGGTTTATTTTAAAAAAGGAATGATCAAAGAAGCCCTCAATGAGTTGGAAAAAGCCGTCACCTTAGTGCCCGATGATTCCGTGATCATCGAACATCTCGGAGATGTCTACCTCAAATCAGGGGAAAAAAATAAGGCCAAAGCCCAGTACGAGCGGGCCTTAAAAATCGATCCGGAACAGAAAAAAATTAAGGAAAAATTAGAAAATCTGAAATAGTAGGGACGACCGACCGGGCGCCCCTACTCGGATTTTTATTTATTGCTGTCGGTCAGCTTTGATAAAAAAGGCTTGATCAAGTCAATAGGGATGGGGAAAAGCGTGGTTGAGTTCTTTTCCGATGCCACCTCGCGCAAGGTTTGGAGATAGCGGAGCTGTAGGGCCATGGGGTTAGGAGCCATGAGATCTGCGGCTTCAACCAGCTTGGCCGCTGCCTGAAATTCTCCCTCCGCGTGGATAACTTTTGCCCTTCGTTCTCGTTCTGCTTCAGCTTGTTTGGCCATCGCCCTTTTCATCTCATCCGGCAAATCAATTTGCTTCACTTCCACGTTCGTGACTTTTATTCCCCAGGGACCAGAATGCTTGTCCAGGATTTCCTGGAGGTGAGCGTTGACCTTTTCGCGCTCCGATAAAAGTTCATCCAACGCTGCCTGTCCGCAAACGCTTCTCAGGGTAGTTTGAGAAAGCTGGGAAGTAGCATAGAGATAGTTTTCCACCTCCACGACTGCCTTATTCGGGTCCATCACCCGAAAATAAACGACCGCATTCACTTTAATCGAAACATTATCCCGGGTGATAACATCCTGAGGCGGGACTTCCAAGGCCACGAGCCTGAGGCTTACTCTCTGCATCTTATCAACTATGGGGATAAGAATGATCAAACCCGGTCCTTTTGCCCCAATCAGTCTCCCTAATCGGAAGATAACCCCGCGCTCATATTCATTTAAAATTTTAATGGCACTCATTAAAAACATAACTACCACTACAACGACAAAAATAAGAAGCGGTGAAAACATGTTAGTCCTCCTTTCTATCTATCTTTTTTAATAAATTTTTTGACCTTAATTTTTAAACCATTTATTTCGACAACCTCCACCTCCTCTCCTTCCTCAATCACCTCCTCACTATAAGCATTCCAGTATTCTCCATGAACAAAGACTTTGCCGCGGGGAGCAATTCGGTTTATCACAACTCCGACTAAACCGATCATCCCTTCCGAACCCGATGCTGGTTTTCGTATATAGGCTCGAAAGGCTATTGTCGCAACCGTAATAAAAAATCCTGCGGTGATAACAATAGTAGCGATCAACACTGTAAGTGAAGGCCTTAAATAAGGCGACGTGGAGTCAAAGAGCATCAGAGATCCGAAGAGGAGACAGATTGTACCCCCGATGCTCAACAGGCCGTAGCTCGCGACCTTAATCTCCGCGAGAAATAAAATAATAGCCAGGATGATAAAAAGAATACCCGCATAATTGACTGATAAGACCTGGAATGAATAAAAGGCCAAAATTAAACAGATCGCTCCGATTACCCCGGGGAAAATCGCTCCCGGATGAGCCAGCTCAAAATAAAGCCCGGCTACCCCAAGCATCATCAGGATATAGGCGATATTAGGATCTGTTAAGGTAGCTAAAATCTTTTCCCGGAGGGTCATCTTCAGGTCTTTCACCGTTGCTCCCTTAGTGGCAAGAATAACCTTTTTGCCATCAATATCTACTTCCCGGCCGTCAAGCTTCTGGAGAAGGTCATCCAGGTTAGGACTCACCAAATCAATGACCTTAATTTTTAATGCCTCATCAGCTTTTATGGAAACACTTTCACGCACCGCTTTCTCAGCCCACTCAATGTTCCGTTTCCTTTTCGTGGCAATACTCTGGATATAGGCGACCGCATCGTTTTCTACCTTTTCCGACATCTCCCGGCTCATCTTTCCTCCACCCATGGATACGGGATGAGCAGCCCCAATATTGGTGCCGGGCGCCATGGCCGCTACATGCGCGGCCATGGTGATGAGTACCCCGGCGGAAGCTGCCCGGGCTCCATCAGGAGCGACATAGACAATGATAGGAACATGAGTATTCAGTATCTCTTTAATAATCTGCCGCATAGAGGTATCGAGGCCACCCGGGGTATCAAGCTTAATGATCAGGCATTGCGCTGATTCCTTCTCGGTAGCTTTGATGCTGTCGATAATATATTCGGCAGAAACCGGATTAATGATGCTATCTACTTCGATGAGGTTGACCGTATTGCCTCCAGAAAAGACGATAAGCGGCAAAGAAAAAAGTAAAAGAAGAAAAATTAGTTTTTCCCCCGTGTTTTTTGCAAACTTCATGCCTTGTCCTCCAATAATTTCTGGATTAACTGCATATCCTGCCACACCTCCCGTTTCCATTGCGGATTCCGAAGCAGGGACGCCGGATGAAACGTGGGAATTACTTTGATCTGCTGAAATTCACCCATTTTCCCTCTCAGCTTTGAGATCCTTTCGGTGGTTCCCAATAAGGTCTGAGCGGCAAACTTTCCGAGCGCGCAAATAAAACGTGGTCGGATGATTTCAAGCTGCTTTTTAAGAAAAGGGAAACAGGCTTCAATCTCCTCGGGTTTTGGGTCCCGATTTTTCGGCGGGCGGCACTTGATGACATTGCAGATATAAACATCTTCCCGCCTCAGTTTAATGGACTGAATGATCCGGGTTAACAGCTGCCCCGCTTCACCCACAAAAGGTTCCCCCGCCTTGTCTTCGTCTCCTCCCGGAGCCTCACCCACAAACACGAGCGAAGCGTGGGGGTTTCCCTTCCCAAAGACAATGTTTTTCCGGTAGGAAAATAAACTGCACCGGGTGCATTCCCCAAGTTCTTCCCGCACGGTATCTAAGGTGCCGGGGGTACAAGCGAGCGTTTTCTTTTTTGGAGAAAAATTTTCTTCTAACCCATCAAGTAACTTTACCACCTCTTGCGCATCATCCGAAGCAAGAGCCTCCATTCCCAAGGTGTGCTGGTGCTTGAGATAAATGGTAAGGTCATTGACAATTTCCTGAAAATCTTTAAAAGCGTTTTCAGACATACGGCGCGTGAAAAAGGTTAGCATTCAGAATTAATTTCTTGACCTTCGGGCTTCTGTCTTCTGGCGCCTGGCTTCTGATTGTAGCGCTATTACCTTATCGAGAATTTTGTGTGCCAGGAGTTCCTTGCTCATTTGGGGAAGCTTCTCGGATTTTCCATTCCGACAAAGGAGGGTCACGATATTGGTATTCGTTTCAAAGCCTGCTCCGGGCTGAGTAACATCATTTGCAACGATGAGGTCAACATTTTTCGTTTGTAGCTTTTGCTGAGCATTGGCAAGGAGGTCTTCGGTTTCCGCCGCAAAGCCAACCAAAAAAACAGTGCCCTTTTTCTTGCCCATTGCTGCCAAAATATCCGGGGTCTTAACCAGGGCAATAGTTAGGTTGTTTTTTTCTTTTTTGATTTTTTTTGGTGAGAACTCAGCCGGGCGATAATCTGCCACTGCCGCAGCCATGATGACCGTATCCATAGACTGATAATGTTTTATGGTTGCATCATACATCTGGCCAGCAGTATCAACAGATATAACCTTAACCCCGCGAGGGAGGGGCAACTGGGTAGGACCAGTGACCAGAGTAACCTCCGCGCCCCTGATCTGAGCGGCTTCAGCCAGAGCATACCCCATCTTTCCCGAAGAACGGTTCGTGATAAACCTGATGGGGTCAAGCGGCTCCTGGGTAGGGCCGGCAGTAATTAAAAATTTTTTTCCTTTTAAGTCTTTTGGCACGAGAATCGTTTTAATAGATCGGAAAATTTCCTCCACCTCCGACATCCGCCCTTTACCTTCCCAGCCGCAGGCTAATTCTCCTTTTCCCGGGCCAACACAATAAAAACCGCGCTTTTTTAAAACTTCGAGGTTTTCCTGGGTCGCCGGGTTGGTATACATATTCACATTCATAGCCGGCGCAAGCAGAATGGGAGCCTTGTTAGCGAGCACAGTCGTGGAAAGAAAATCATCAGCAAGTCCGACGGCAAATTTAGCAATGACATTGGCAGTAGCCGGAGCAACCACCACCAAGTCGGCTTTATCTGCAAGAGAGACATGAGCGACTTCAGATGTCATAACCGGAGCAAACATCTCGGTGATAACCGGGTTGTTCGATACCGTCTGAAACGTGAGCGGGGCAATAAACTCCTGGGCATTTTTGGTCATAATGACCTGGACTTCGGCTTCAGCTTTGCGAAGTTTACGAACCAGTTCCGGAACCTTATACGCCGCAATCCCTCCTGAAATTCCCAGAATAATGCTTTTCCCTTTTAACGTATTCTCGCCAGAAAGATTAGCCGTCATAATTTTTTTATCATACCATATTTTGTTATTTTTACAAGTCAAAAGAAATTATGGTAGTGGGTCAATTTAAATGAAATTAATTTATGGTTTGTCGCCAACAAAAAGAAGAACAGCTAATATATCCGTCAGCGCATTTTGTCAAATAGGATTTTAATCAACGTTATGTTCCCATTAATAACCAAAAAATTCTTTAATCATTTTTTCAATCTGGTTTAAATTCTCGAGGGGATTTTCTACCCAGACGATACCCGCATCCGCCCGAAACCAGGTAAGTTGCCGCTTTGCAAAGCGCCGGGTGTCACGCTTCATGCTTCTCATCGCCTCGTCTAAAGGAATTTTATCCTCCAGAAAAGCGCATATGTGCCGGTATCCCAAAGATTGCATTGATTTTAATTCCGAGTTATACCCTCGGGCACGCAATGACCGGACTTCCTCGATAAAACCATCTTTTATCATTTGTTCACACCTGATGTTAATACGATCATACAGTAAGGAACGATCCCACTGGATGCCGATTTGGAGATACTCATACCGCGTTTCTTTAAAAGCGTGTTTTTCATGGTGCGCGGAAATGGGAAGACCCGTAAGAAAATAAACCTCCAGTGCGCGGATAATCCGAAACGTGTCTTTTGGATGAATGCGAAACGCAGAAACAGGATCAACTTTAATAAGCTCGTGATAAAGATACCCCTCCCCTCGTTGATCTTCTTGTGCTCGGAGTTCCCGGTCGATCGCTCTATTTTCTTGTGCCCCGGGGAAAAAACCGTGGGTTAAAGATTTAATATAAAGACCGGTTCCCCCACACACTAAAACCCTTTTGTTTTTTTGCAGGATGGAGTCGATTGCTTTGCTCGCTACGGTTTGATAAAGGCCGGCGCTAAAATCTTGGTCAGGGTCAATGATGCCCAGAAGATGGTGGGGAACCAGCGCTTGCTCTTGGGGGGACGGCTTGGCAGTCCCAATATCCATATACCGGTAAATCTGCATGGAATCAGCCGCGATAATTTCCGCATTAATTTTTTGCGCTATTTCCAGAGCGAGCTTGGTTTTTCCTGCTCCTGTAGGCCCCACAATAAGGACAATTTTAGGTTTCAAAATCTTTTTCCTTCCACGCACAGCTTCTCACCCCCCCACACCAAGGGGGAGAAACAAAAAGGTAAATGATTTTATAGGTTCTATACTTTTTTACGACCAAACTTAACCCTTCTAATCTTATCACTTTTTCATTGAACCACAAACTTTTTCGTGTTAAAAAAAGAGGGTCTTCTCCAAAATGAGTGGGTAAAAACGTTTTTTTTGAGAAAACCGTTTGCAATTTAAAGGGAAAACAGCTTGGCAAAGGTGATAATTTAAGTCATTTTTTAGTCAGCTTTGGGATTACTATTCGGCTGCCTGGGTTCGCAAATTTTTCGACCACCGGCGGGAATCCCTCAACTGGCAAAGACTGAAGCCATTTGAAGAACTCTCCGAGTTGATAAGCCTTCGCTGGGACGGCATGGTCATGGATTGCAAATCCGAACCCAAAGTGGCATTGGGGTTTGTTGAAGGGATCAACAACAAGATCAGAATGATTCAACGGAGAGCTTACGGGTTGGAAGACCCCAAATGCTTC
The DNA here is from genome assembly GCA_026625185.1 of Thermodesulfobacteriota bacterium. Taxonomy (GTDB): domain Bacteria; phylum Desulfobacterota; class WTBG01; order JAGOGO01; family JAGOGO01. The sequence goes on from CP113000.1 coordinate 334,480, forward strand.
CGGCCGAAAGTTCCGACTTGCATGTTGCCGTCACTCAACTACAGAAACCTCTAAATTTTACCCACTCGGCAAGGAGAAGAACTAAAAAATAAAAGGTAAGCAATACGGTAGCGTAAGAACTCACTCAGCAGAAGGCAGGACTAAGGCGTAAGCAGTCGAAAGAGAGATAATGAATTCCAGGAGCAATAAATGATAAAACAGGTAGGGATAATTGCTAAAAAAAATAAACCGGAGGCGATTGAAGCGAGCCGAAGCCTGGCAAAGTGGCTTTCCTCCCGAGGTTTGGAAGTTATCCTCGATGATCACTTGTTAAAAAAGGTTAAAGGGGACTGGCAACCGATTTCACAGGCTCATTTTGCGAAAGAAGGATTAGTGATCGTGCTGGGTGGCGACGGGACCTTCCTCGGAGCAGCCAGGCTGGTAAAAAACGGTAATGTTCCCATTTTGGGGGTTAATTTAGGGGGATTGGGGTTTTTAACCGCCTTTGGGTTAAATGAGCTTTATCCGGTTTTGGAAAAAATCTTATCCGGAACATTTGAAACCGAAAAAAGAATGATGTTAACCTCCACGATTATCCGTAAAGATAAAATTTTGGCTGAATACCCAGTGTTAAATGATGTTGTAATCACCAAAGTTGCTATCGCCCGGATAATTGATCTGGAAACCAGCATTAACGAACACTACCTTACTACCTTTAAGGCAGATGGCCTGATAATTTCAACCCCAACCGGATCTACCGCTTATTCCATGGCCGCGGGAGGCCCCATTGTTTTTCCCTCCCTGCAGGCGATAATTTTAACCCCGATCTGCTCCCATACCTTGACCAACCGGCCCATTTTGGTCCCTGATTCCGCCGAGATCACCGTGACCATCAAGACGCGAAAGGAAGGTATCTTTTTAACCTTCGATGGCCAGGTAGGGCAAAGCCTTAAGGCCGGTGACCTGGTAAAGATAAAAAAAAACCATTTTCTCAATATGATTAAATCCCCTTTCAAGGATTATTTTGAAGTTCTGAGAACAAAACTCCGCTGGGGCGAACGGTAGAAGATGTTAACGGATATCAAGATAAAAAATTTCGCTATTATTGATGACCTACACATCTCCTTTTTGCCCGGTTTTACGATCCTTTCCGGAGAAACCGGAGCGGGCAAATCCATCATTATCGGAGCTCTCAATCTCATTCTGGGAGGAAGAGGGTTCGCGGAACAGATCCGGACCGGAGAGAATGAGGCAATCGTTGAAGCACTCTTTGATATCTCGCAGAATAAAACTTTTAAGGAACTTTTGGAAACAAAAAACTTATCCATGGAGGATAATACTCTTTTGGTTAAACGGATTCTCTCCCGGGAAGGAAAAAATAAGATTTTAATCAATGGGAGCTTGGCGACCCTCAGCATGCTCACTGAGATAATGGAACCTTTGCTTAATATTTCGGGCCAGCATGAACATCAGGAACTCCTTCGGCCTCAAAACCACAGTGATGTATTAGACAGCTTTGGCGGCCTCCTTGGCTTGCGGGAGCAGTATCACGAGACTTTCCGCCTGCGGGAGCAGATCAAGCAGGAGTTGGAACATTTAAAGGCAGAAAAAACCCGGGAAGCGGAACGAAAAGAACTTTTCAGTTTCGAACACCTCGAGATTGAAGACGCTCACCTTACGCCGGGTGAAGAAGAGAAATTGAGAAAAGAAAAAACCATTCTTCAAAACGCCGAAGAGCTGATGAAAGCTTCTTACGATGTTTACGAAAGTCTTTACGGTAGCGATGAAGCCGTTATTTCTCATCTTAACCGTAACGTCAGGAAGTTGCGGGAAATAGCCATTATCGATCCTCAGATCACCCCTTTTCCTCAAACCTTAGATTCGGTTATCATCCAACTCGAGGACATAGCCGTCTCCCTGCGGGATTACAGCAAGAAAATTCATTTTGACCCCCAGGTATTTGAGGAAATAGCTAACCGGCTGGAGACGATTCATCGACTTAAGAGAAAATACGGAGAAACAATTGAAGAAATTCTCCTTTACCAAAAAAAGATTGAAGCGGAAATGGAAAAAATTTTTTATAGGGATGACCGCCTCCAAGTCTTAGAAAAAGATTATGAAAGGGTAAGCAAAGAGGCATTGACAAAGGCACAGGAGCTTTCCCGGAAAAGGAAAGAAGTCGCCCTCACATTGAGCAAAAAACTGGAAGAAGAACTCGCGACCATCGGCATGAAAAATACGCGGTTTTTTGTTGAAATCACCCAATCCGAATCTTTGGACGAAAGCGGCATGGATCAGATGGAATTTCTCATTTCTCCCAACCCCGGTGAAGAACTGAGGCCATTGGCCCGGATCGCTTCCGGCGGGGAACTCTCCCGGCTCCTGCTTGCTTTTAAAAATATTTTCGCCCAGGAGGAAAAGGTTTCCACCCTCATCTTTGATGAAGTTGACTCAGGTATTGGAGGAGCAACGGCTGAAGTGGTAGGGAAAAAATTATATACAATTTCTCGATATTATCAGACAATCTGCATTACTCATCTTCCACAGATCGCGTGTTTTGGTGATAACCAATACTCCATCTTCAAACAAATCGAAGAAGAACGAACCAAAACCAGGGTAAAAAAGCTTAAGGCTGAGGATCGGGTAGAGGAAATCGCCCGGATGCTGGGAGGAAGTGAAATAACCACCCGCACCCGCACCTTGGCCCGGGAGATGATTACTGGAGCGAAAAATGCGGTTATCCAGCAACAAAAAAACTAAACCCTGTTAGAAAGATTGCCCATAAGGCATTTACCCCTTGTGAAAAAGTGTAGAAATATTTAATCTAACAGGGCAAGCGGGGCATTTCTAACGGGGTAAAGAAAAGAGAAAATCATTTGCGGCAATAAAACTATGGACTTTTTAATTCAAAAAGCTAAGATAAGGGATATAAAGGCAATTTATTCTTTACTCAACCAGTATGCCGAGCAGGGTGAAATCCTTCCCCGTTCTTTGAGTGAACTTTACGATCAGATTCGTGATTTTTTCGTGAGCGTGGATGAAAAAAACGAGGCTCAACTACTCGGAATCTGTGCCATGCACATTTGCTGGGAAGATATCGCGGAAATCAGGTCGCTGGCCGTTTCACCTGCATATCAAAGAAAAAAACTGGGGAGCAAGCTGGTTGAGGCCTGTTTATCCGAGGCAGTTATGCTGGGGATTTATAAGATTTTTGTTTTAACCTATAAACCGATTTTTTTTGAAAAATTTGGTTTCAAGCAGGTCGATAAATCAGTCCTGCCTCATAAAGTGTGGGCTGACTGTATTAAGTGCGTAAAGTTTCCTGACTGTAATGAAATTGCAATGGTTCTTAACCTTTGAGGAGCGATGGAACCGGGAAAAAGACAACACTACCGTTTGCCTCTTCAAAGCCCGGTAGCCTTCAAAATTATCCGGGGTAAAAATTCGGACGAGAGGACTCCCCCGTTAAACGGGATGATCAAAGACATCTCTCTGGGCGGTCTTCAGTTCGGCACTAATACCTTAAATCATGGGGATTTATATATCTTCAACGAGTTTGAAAGAACCAAAGACCGAGCCTTTAAGCCCAATCTTTTATTGGTAAGGTTTTCTCTTCCGGGAGAAGAAGAACCCTTTATTATTTATTGTCAGCCTCGATGGAGTGACCGGGGAGAAATAGTTGACTCCTATGAGTTTTATATTGGGGTAAAATTCATCAAGGTCAAGCAAGAAGATTTGGCAAGGCTTCAAGATTATATTCAAAAGCACGGCAACGAAGCGGAGCTTAAAAAATTTTACCGGCAAAAACAAGAGGCGGATAGGAAAAAGAAAACTGAAGAGATATTAATTCAAAAATATGTGCTCGCAACCCTGCCCATTCGCTATGAAATCATAAGCTCAAAGGAGGGAAAAAGGTCACGGGTTATCAACGCGGTGACGCGTAATCTTTCGGCCTTTGGATTGTGCGCCCAGGTTGAAAACATGGATGCGGATGGCCTCCACATGGTTTTTAATGAAACACCGCTCAATCGCAATACTCTTCAGGTAGAGATTGCTATACCCAAACAAAAGCCCTTTTCCGTTACCGGTGAAGTCAGATGGTTCGAGCGGATTAGTGAAGAGGGAAAATATAATTATAATGTAGGAATTAAATTTTTAAAAATCGCCGAAAAAGATATAAAAACCATTGTGGATTATATTAAAGATAAACCCGAAGACCTCAGCGGGGTTTCCCGTCGCGGTTAAATAACAAGTGCTATTTCCCCGTCAGGCTTAATGACCATGAGTTTCCCCCTAACCCTCTGGTCAAAAATCGAAAAATGTACGCAAACCCCTTGACACCAAGAGTTCAATCGCATATAAAATCCAGAAAAGCCCGGGTGGCGGAATTGGTAGACGCAAGGGACTTAAAATCCCTCGGTGCTCAGCACTGTGCCGGTTCAAGTCCGGCCCCGGGCACCTTTAAAATCAAGGTGTTAGCTGGAAAACTGGTTAAATTTTTTTATTGGTTTTGCCTTAACTATGCCCAAAATATGCCCACAGAAGTTGCCAGAACAAACTTAATTAGTGACAAAATTTAATTAAAGAGGATTGAGGATAGGATTAAAATGAATAACCAAATTGATATCAACAAAATAGTTAGCCCTATAATTGCCGCTCAACTGACAAGCGCTTATTATTGTGCTTTAATTTCAAAACAACAAAACGACGTTGAAGTAACTGCAGAGGTTGAACATCAGGCTTTAGAGGAGGTTCTTTCCCGCTGGCGCGTACTATGTCGTCTTTTCGACGACTTCCTTCTGGGGTTGAAAGAAACTTCAAAACCTGATCAGGGTTAATATAGTTTTTAATCACGATTCCCATGACTCCCCTTTTTATCTATTTTTTAAGTTTCAATTGATATAAGTATAATTATAAACCCGAATGGGACTCTTTTTGGTTCGGGAAAATTTCTCGAAGGTTCTTCTATTTTTCTGCTATTGTTGAACTTTTACTTTTCCCGAGCACCAAACCATACTAAGTACCCTCAATCACCCCCAAATCCGTCATTAAAATACCTCCATATAATACGGAAACCGTCAAATAAGACGGTTTTATCCGCCATGGTTTTTCGTATCATTTTGCTAGCCATAAAAAAACCAAATAAAATAAGATTGATTTGATTTTTTTTGAAAAAAATTTATTACGGGTATTAATTTTGCGTATAAGGAAAGAAAGGGGGGGAAGGCCTTATTATAAGGGTAAGTCATTAAAATTATAGAGATAACAGCTCAAAATGACCCTTAATTTTTATTAGAAGCAAAGGAGATAAGGTGGATAAAGGCTAATCATAACCGTAACCTAAGGAGGACGGTATGAAGACACAACAAACAAAGTTATATATTCTAAGCATCATAATTGGGTTGTGGGCGATGTTTAACGGTGTTTTCCCGGCAGCCGCATCAGTCATCCCACCCGACGTCTCCGACTGGTTAGTCGTCTATGACCCGGCGGGCAACATAATTGGCGAAGTTTGGTGTACGGAAGAAGATGAAGCTCAAAACCCCGGACAAGCTTTTTTAATCACCGATACAACCCTCGCTGACCCTGCTAAATTAGGGTACGCTACTGTTCTTGTCGAACCTGGTACCAATCAAGTTAGCGATATTTTTGGAGTTGCTTGGTTTGAAGAGAACCCGGAAAACTATTACCTCGCTTTCTTCGATGGTGAATCTTTTAATTTGCAAGATTTAATAGATTTAAACCCCAACATCATTCTAAAACCGGAAGATAGCCCTAACGGGTGGTATGATGCTACCTACTATCTTCTTCCGGCCTTACAGGCACAGGGATATACAGCTGCGTTTTACTCTGACCCCGAACCCGTCCCCATCCCCACAGCCCTCTGGCTTGTCGGCGCGGGTCTCCTCCCTTTCCTCAAGTTAAGGAAGAAAAGAGGCTAATCGAGTCATTACTCATTCAGTTTTTAGAAGAAAGGCAGGGTTAGAAATAACCCTGTTTTTTTTTGTACATAAATAAAGGCCATTTTGGACTCTTCCCGAATGGCACAATTTCCTCGTTTGATAACAGAAAAAGTTATTTTTTAAAAACCAAAAAGCCTCGTTTGACCAATTCAGCAACCGCTGTCAGAGAATAGCAGTAACATTCCCACCAAGCTGAATTTTTAACGCCTTTATTCGGGCGGGAAGGGCACTGAAAAAAACTCCAACCCTCCGGCAATAACACCTATGTTGAGCTTTTCCAACCCTGGGCAAAATTAACGGGCACGTCGACCCAGATCCCTTTTTCAGTAGCCAGCGCCTCCACCTCTGCAAGATGCTCAGCCTTAAATTGCTCGCGCTGGTCTGGGGCAAGCGATAAGACTGTTAGACGATCCAAGCTCGCCCATGCCTCCTCCCAGCACTCCTCCAGTGTTTGCAAATAGTAGCCTATTTGTTCGCTCTGCACCGCAATGTGCACAAACCCGGCCTCGTGCAAGAACCGCCGACACGTCTCCGGATCTGCCAAACGCAGAACCGGCGACCGTTTGGGAGGGGGCACCCCATACTTTTTAAGACGAGCCTCCCACAGCATCAACATGGGCTGCCGGAAAGTCGTCCCAAACCCCGAAAACCCCACCTGCCCTCCAGGTTTGAGCACCCGTTGCCACTCCCGCAATGCGGCGAGAATGTCAGGAACGAAAAAAAGCGAAGATGCGCAAAGAACCACATCAAAGGACCGGTCTCTGAGATTCAGCCGCTCTGCATCACCTGCCAGAAACTCGACTTGCGTCAGGCCTGCCGCGGCCACCTTCTTACGACCGCGCTCAAGCATATCGTAGGACAAGTCCACCCCCAGAACCATGCCGGTTTGCCCGACGTATTGGGCCGCAGCCAAGGCCGCCAGGCCGGTGCCGGTAGCGACATCCAATACCTGAGCACCGGGGAAAAGGGCCGCCCTTTCTACCAAACGGCGGGCACAGACCTGCACAAAGCGGAGGGTATCATAAGTCTCTGCGAGGGCATTGAAAATTTTCGCAATACGGTGCTTAGGATCGTCAGTGCATCTCGTTTCGTTCAAAGGTGCCATACTTCTTTCCTTACCAGCAGGGGTTGGTCATCGATGTAAACATTAGACGCCGAACATTTTTAATATTGATCCGTATAACCCCGTTGTTAAGAATTTTATAACTTTATGGGCTCTCCTGTTCAAAAAAAGGCAGGCGTATTATCCCATGCTAACCCAGCTTACAACATTTTTCGCTTTCGCCGGGACAGAATAAAAAAGTCCCTAAAAAGAGGAAGGGAGAAAATATATACATCATTATCATTTTTAATATCTTCTGCGTTAACAAGTGCCCCACCAATACCCTATAAGTTTTTAACCCCACTTCACAATGCCTGGGCGGGTTTTCCCTGATCCGAAAAACATATTGTTGTTAAGGAGTTAATTTTGGGCAAGTCCCATTTTTCCTTTCATGCGAAGGATAGCCGCCGCAATGACAATAGATCACAACCGGTCCTGTCTAAAAAATGACCTTTATCCCTCTATTACGCAGATACTCCTTGACCTGTCTGATACTTAACAGCCGGTAATGAAATACCGATGCTGCCAACAAAATACTGGCGCCCCCCTGCAAAACCGCGTCAACGAAATCTTCAAGTTTTCCGGCCCCACCGGAAGCAACCACCGGAACGGTGACCGCATGAGAAATGGCTTGGGTAAACTCTATGTCATACCCCGCCTGGGTTCCATCTCCATCCATACTGGTCGGCAATATAATGCTTGCCCCTAACCCCTCACACTGCTTTGCCCATTCAACCGCGTCTTTTCCCACCGGACGCGTTCCCCCGGAAACCACCAGCTCAAATCCGGACGGCATGGCTTGGTTGCGGCGCGCGTCAACCGCCACGGTAATACGCTCCGAACCAAACTCCTTCGCCGCTTCACTAACCAACCCCGGACGTTTTACGGCCGCACTGTTCATGGAGACCTTGTCAGCCCCCGCAGACAGCAACAAACCGATATCCTCCAGCAAGGAGATGCCGCCGCCGACGGTCAGCGGTATTTCGATGACCGACGATACATTTTTCACCCATTCAATCCGGGTTTTGCGATTTTCGAGAGTGGCGGCGATATCAAGCATCGCCAATTCATCGGCGCCTTCCTTTTGATAAAAAGAGGCATTCTCTACCGGATCGCCGGCATCCTTCAGATCGGTAAAGTGAATCCCCTTAACCACGCGACCATTTTTCATATCAAGACACGGCATTATTTTTACTTCATTCATGCTTTCTACTTTCTTTCATTATAAATACCGAAATGTTTTCCCTGACTGGTCCAGATGCGTTTTTTCATGGCAATAGCCTACCTTCTTAACAAACCTATTCTAACTTAAATTGCTCGTTTTGTTAACTAGTGGCAGTATAAAACTTTGGTTAAAAATCTTGAACTCGGACAACGTTTTTTTCATTTGATCATGATTCATGTTTGAGCCGTAAGCAAAATAGTACACCTAGTCTTATTTCCTGCTTTAATAATGCTTGATTTTCAAATAAGGGTTCGCTGACCTTTTTTATCGTTTTTGAATAATTCTTTTTGAATCTTTTTCTTTGTCTTAGCCATTTTTTCCCATTTGCTTTTAAATTCAGCGTTTAGGAGGTCTTGATAAGCGGAAAAAGCCTTATCAACCTGTCTGATCCCTTTGAGTTCTAAAAGAAAGTTTAAAGTCCCTCGGTTAACGAGGGACAGAGGAATGCTGGTATCGATAGATTTGGATTTTTTCACGCGACAATCCGCACAGAGAATACTTGCAAAAGGACCTTTTTCCTTCATTTCCACCAGGTGCAAGTCATTCAGAGAAGAACAGTTTGCACAGGAAGGGAACATGCTTTCCGGCTCGGGGTCATCCGAAAAATCAAATTCCAATTGACGAGCCACAACTTTAGGTAGGGGTTCTTCTACACCTGTTCCATAAGTATACGCATCACCCGTACGATACAGGTCCAGTAAAAGTGCTCGAGGAAATTTTTTGCCTATTTCTATACCGGAGGTTATTAGCTTTTCTAATCCTTCTGGAGTTAACTGAAAAGTTACCACCAAACCCTTTATTGAAGTCAAAAGATAATATCCTTCTTTGTCTTTGTATTTATGGAGAACCGGCATAATTCCTCTTTATCTTCAAATAATTTTTCTAAGGTATGCTATATCGGAGTGAGGTGATATAATAAAACAGTATAAATTTTTTTTACTTCGGGAACGGGTTTTTCTTTCAAGAAGCTCTGCGTCTTTAGCTACCCCACCCCAATATAATAAACCATACCATTTTTCACAGTCCACTTTTCATACTTTCCCCTCCACAATCGCAATCTCCTCCGGCACAAGGCGTCATTGTTAGAAACTTTATAATTTAATGGACACCCCTTCCTCCCCCGGTCTTATCACGATATCAATTCATATTTTCAGGTACGTCCAGTAGCCCCTTTCCTCGTTCGTCTTGCCGTTCCATACCAGTTCCACTTCGCGCTTTTCGCCGAAAAGCAAAAACCGGTACATGTCCGGCAACGGCTCGCACGAATTCGGACTTATGTTCGTTCTGAGTCAAAAGGCTCTGTGCCTTGGCAAACTGGTCAATCGCGTCATAAAACTTGCCTGCCTTGAGTTTCTGATAGCCTCGTTCCAATCGCATCCGTCCTTCCTCGGCCTTACCGACCCGCTTTGCCTGAAATTGGATAATTTTTTCAAAGAGTTCGTCGTAGGTTTCGTCACCTCCCACGATCCGGCCAAGGTCCTGGCAGATCTGAACGACGGGCTCAATGGGGTAATCAGGGTGGGTTTCCGCTTCTTTCAGGATCTCCATGATGCTAATAAGCGCAGATGGCAAGCTATCCCCCTGGATGGCTGCGTCTGTCAAATCCATCAAAACGAGTTCGGTACGTGCCCAAAGAGCACTGGTAGGCTTCGCCGCATTCGATGCATGACGGCGCAGAGCCTCACGCAACTTGGAGGTATGATTGCCCCAGATTTCGTCGACATTCAGGGTTTTCTTTACCAGTCTCCAAGTGGTTCCGACCTGCCATAAGTTGACCAGCTTCTCCAGGTCCCAAACCCACTCAGAATCGATCACTAAAGCCTCGGCAGCCTTGTAAAGACGGTCCAACTCGGCAAAGTCCTCAAACCACCAGTTCGCTGTCCAGGCCCTATGGTAAATAATTCGAAAAAACTGCCGCATGTCGCCCCGGGCGCAAGCAATCCTCTCGGCCCGATCAAAGCGACCGTCTATCTCCACACGGGGACGCCCTAAGCCCCGGGCTAGCAGGGCGGTTTGCAAGCAGTCTTCAACCAATTGATATCTGGAGCCTTGGTAACGTGCTGCGTCTTGGATTAAATGATCGAGTTCCTCAAGGTCTCGTTGACGTTCGGCGTCCAGAGGGCCAGCCATGACCTTTGTCTCTGCATGCGGGCGCTCTATATCCAGTGTTTGGTACACTACGTCCCAGCGCCTATTTTGAGCTACTTTCTCGACAATCCAGGAACGATCAAGGATGCGAACCTCTGTACCCCATTCCTTACGCAACGCATCTTCAACCGCACCTCTTTCAAGTTCACGGACCGCTTTGGTTAGTCATGAAATAGATCAAGGAATATCCACGTTCAGTCTTGACGATTTTACGGATGTCCTCTTTCACCTTGGGGCGCCATTTTTTCTTAGCACTGAAGGCAAAGGCCCAGCGTTCACGTGCTGCCCGACTTGGATTACCCTCGTACCAGCGTTCTGCAATGGTGTCGGCTACCGGAAAGGTCTCCGCGTCGACCTTGCTGTCCCCCCCGCCTGTAGGGCCAGTCTGCGGGAGAAGATTTGGGCAGAGCTCTTTCTCTGCCAGGCGACGGCAAAAGTGCTCGAAACGAATTTCCTCTTTTCGCTGAGTCAGCGTGTCCAAGTGAAATTCGAAATGCCTTCGGTCTAATATGGGCTCTTCCGTGACCGATGTATCAGAGTACAATTCAGGCCGTCGTGCCCTCATGAAGTCAGAGGGGCTGAATTGATCTGATATCTCATCTATCTTGTGCAAGTTTACCAAACTGTTTCTCCGAATAATAACAGTCCTCTAAGGTGGACTTATTTCCGGTATTCCTCTTTTTTCAAAGCTTAACAATGTTTATATTGATCCGTATAATATCCCAAATACCACTCCAGTGTCAGTATAAGACACCAGTGACAAAAGCGGGATCCAAACAGTTTTAACACTGCCGGGGTTGGCATTAACACCCAAAATAAAATTCATTATTGTGGGTACCGCCCAAAAAAAAAGCCCATCACCTTATATCTGGCAATTTGGCCTTTTTATCTTTTTGCTGTTTGTTAAATATTGTTTCCTTTGAAACCATTTTTAAACCTTCGCTCCCATTCGGATTTTTTTCTTGACTTATTGAATAAATTTGAAAAAAAGTCAAGAAAAGGCTTTGTTTTTCAAATGTGAGAAGTGTTTTTCAGTGTTGCCTTTTTTGGTCTTTTTGCAATACCGAGTCCTTGGTTCTTTCACCTTAAAGCCAATTGATTTGCGGGGGGTTCCGGCTTTCCAATTAGTTGTTTAATGGCCTCAAGCTTATATTTTTCCTACGGTTGGTGAGCCTGCCATACTGCACTCATTTTTTCACCTTTCCACAAGCGGGCACTTCGACAAGCTCAGTGACCGCTTGTTTCGGCTCGGTGAGAGATTCTTTTTAAACAGCAAAACCACCCACAACTAAGGCGAGGGTTGTATCTGTCAGTTCGGCTCTCTCATCCCGAGAATTGGAACCTCCAGCAATTTATTATTTTCTTAGCAGTGGGGAAAAAAGAAATTCTATGGTATAAGATATTAATTTTTTGTGTTTCTTTTAAGCCAACCCTTAGCAATTTTAGAAGAAAGGAGGAATGACATGAGACAATGGTATAGGGGGTGTCTTTCAACCATTTTGTTTGCGTTTGCCATTTCTTTTTTTGTTGGGGACAGTTTTGCTACTGAAATTAGCCCATTGGAAAAGTTAGGGAAAAGGCTTTTTTTCGACAAGAGTCTTTCTTCTCCTTCCGGGCAGTCTTGCGCGGCATGCCATGCGCCTGAAGTGGGTTTTACCGGGCCTGATCAGAAAATAAATGAGACCGGGGGCGTTTATGAAAACCTTGTCCGATGGATATAAAACTGCCTCCCAATAAAAAATCTCTGAAAAGGCCACTCGAATTAAAACTTCGGGCGACCTCCCCCCCCTGAAATTTTTTACCAAACCCTACTTATGGATTTTAATAAAAATATTTTTTAGCCTTTAAAAAATCTTAAGAATCCTTTGAAATATCCTAACGGTTAACGTCTGGATTAATAAATTGTTCGTTAATTCCTAGGGTATAAATGCTTCTAAAATAAGGAAGGTGTTTATATGGAACAAATGATAAGATGGTTGCTTATTTTTTTAGCGGTATTATTTCTGAATGGTCTTAATTTTGCGACTGCACAAAATACGAATCAACTACTTCAGCCTACCACAGATTCATTAGTAAATTACACCCTCTATATCACTTTTGACGATGGTCCATTAGAGGGCAGCGAGGATATTAATGACGCCGTGAAGAAGGAAGATATTAAAGTAAATGTCTTCATAGTTGGGAAAAACGTTTTGTCTAACGCAAGGATGAAGCGCTTTTATGGATTGTATCAGAATAACCCCTTCATTGAGATTGGTAATCACAGTTTTTCCCACGCTCATGATCGGTAAAAGGAATTTTATGATAATCCGTACAATGTTCTCCAAGACTTTCTTAAAAACCAGCAGTACCTGCAGATCAAAAATGAGTTAGCTCGTTTACCGGGCCGCAATATGTGGCGCTTAAAAGACACTAGTATCAATGACGTAAGCAGTGGGAAGGTTTCAGCCGACCTACTGTACCAAAATGGATTTAAAGTTATCGGTTGGGATATAGAATGGCAACATGATGCCAAAACAAAGGTCCCTATCCAAACAGTCACCGATATCATGGAACTGATTGAGATGAGATTAAAAGAGAATAAAACTGTCAGGAAGGGGCACTTGGTGCTGTTGGCACATGATGAAATGTTTCGTATGGGTTGGGAAGAGAGCGAACTAAAAAAACTAATCGGGAAATTGAAAAGGAGGGGGTGCTACCGCTTTGAACATTTGAGAAATTACCCCGACTGATCATCGGACGTTAAGCTTATTAACAGCATTTTGGGATTCTAAAGTAAAAGAAAGTCTATAAGTGCTCTCTAGATTCTTCGGTTGTCTGGTCAGCTTGGGTAAGTATTGTTTGAACCTCTTTACCGCAGTTGCTGCAAAATTTTTGCCCGGAAGTCAAACTTGCCCCGCATTCGCATGCAGCCATCGAGGTATGGCCTGTTGTGGCGGATATTTCTTCCAGTCTTTTTATCTCATTTTCAGTGGTTACTATTTGGTGTTCTGTTTCACTAATGGCCGAAAAAAGGCCTCTTACTTTTGGCTCATCATATTCATCTCTACGAAACAAATCATACACCAACCTCCCCAGCTCATTTATTTTATCATTCTTTTCCTTTTCAAGGTCCATCACTTTGGTTCTCAATTTCATAAGCCAAAGTGAGCGGTATGACTTTGAGCTTAGAGAATTTATTCCTTCAAGAGCTTTTTCTTTGACTCTTTCAATGAACTCTTTCATTTGTAACCACCTTTTTTCTTATTCAGTTAACTGCCACCTTACTGAAAAAATTTTTATTCATTGGTGTAAAAAACATTTTTAAGGCATATTTCCCTCTGGGGGTTGTCTCTGTTCCTGATGCCTTATTTTTATTGTTATTATATCATAGGATAACCAATAATCAACTGCATAAGTCCCCCATAAGGGGAAAAAGTCACTCTTACTAATTTTCCTATAACTTATAGGCCTAAGCGGAGTCCCTCTCAGGTCGGGAAAATCTTCGGGGAGTTTTTCCTGAAAGGAATTGTTTTTTGCTACTATTTTGCTACCATAACAAGCCAAAACAAGATAAAAATTGAGGGAAAACCAAAACAGTTTTCCTTCAATTTTATAGGGTTTTTCCGAACACCAGATAATAAGACAAACTACAAAAACACGCTACCAATCCGTAGGTTGGGTGTTCGAATAACCCTGGGCGCATGAATTATTCCAATTACTTAGCGGAAACTGCTTCCAATACAACCCCGGTATCGAAAACAAGGTCGGGTGATCTATTTAATTTATGGTTAGCTTATAGAACCCGGAGATGAGGAAAACAAAGAATCAAAGACACAACCATGAGAGGGGGGTAATGCCTATAAAACCCCTTCGAAATTTACGCCCGCCCTCTTCACTCCATTTCTCTTATTACTGAACCACCTGATTTTCCGGTGTTTTTTGTTGAAAATATTTTCTTTTATTGATTTTTCACTCTTAACGGAGTAAAAAACAAAAAAATTTAACCCCAAAAAGAAAGACTTTGGGATTTTTAAGGTTAGGTAAATCTAAAAAAGGATATCTGACCGTGGTTAAAAAAAATACTCAGCAAGAACTTGACAAGCTGGTCGAAAAGTTTTTGAAAGAAGACTGGTCCGAAAAAGCATTGGGTGCTTTAGAGGCAGATTACAAGGAAATTTTCAATATATTTCCGGATCCTTTGTTAATTCTCGATCCGGAAACCGGTGCTATCGTCGACACGAACGATAAAGCCTGCAAACTGTTAAAGTATACCCATAGAGATCTGATAACGACCTCATTCGGGTCACTAAGTTGTGGTGAACCCCCGCATACAGAGGTAGAAGCTCTCAGGTGGATACGAAAAGGGTTTTTTGAAGGCCCTCAGACCTTTGAATGGGTGGCAAAAGATCGTGAAAATAAATTGCTGTGGGTCCAAATAGATATTCAACGTTTTGTACTAAAAGGTAAAGATAGAATACTGGCGGCCATTCAAAACATCATCAAACGCAAGCGGACGGTGGAGGTGATGTTGGAAAGTGATAAAAAATTTCAATCGATCTTTGTACACATGGTAGCCGCATGCTGTTTTTATGAAATAGTTTATGAGAATGGCCAGCCGGTTGATTACCGGATTCTTGATGTAAACCCTTCCTTTGAAAGAATCACCGGCATCTCAAAAAGCGCTGCTGTCGGAGCACTGGGATCAAAACTTTACGGTACGGGTGAGGCTCCTTTTTTTGATGTCTATTCCAGAGTTGCCGAAACTGGGCGTCCGGCATCATTTGAAGCGTACTTTGCGCCAATTGGGAAACATTTACATGTTATGGCATCATGCCCGGAGAAAGGCAAGTTTTTCACGGTTTTCACGGACATCACCGAGCGCAAAAAGGCTGAGGAGACTTTGCAGCAGTCAGAGGAAGAGAAGACGATTCTAAATCAGATCGCCAACATTTTTCTCACTACCACTGACGAAAAAATGTACCAAAGGGTTTTGGCGGTCGTTCTTCCGATGATGGGAAGCAAGTATGGCATTTTCGATTTTATTGGGGACAAGGGGGAACTTATCATGCACAATTTGACCGGAGACGTCTGGAATGAGTGCCAAGTCCCCAATAAGTCTCACTTCTTTCCATCTGATGCCTGGGGAGACAGCATCTGGGGCAGGGCGATCAGAGAGAAAAAGAGTTTCTATTTGGGTGGCCCCTTTCGCACACCTGAGGGGCATATTCACATTGACTGTTTTCTCACCGTGCCGATTGTCTTTGGACAACAGACAATTGGGTTGATTTCCGTTGCCAACAAGGAAGGCGGTTATCGTGAGGAAGACCAGGAGTTGCTTGAACGTATTTCCAACAATATCTCGCCAATCCTAAATGCGAGACTGCAGAGAGACAGACTGGAGCAGGAACGCAAGAAATCCGAGAATGAAATTAAAGAACGCGAGGAAGAGCTAACCGCAATCTATGATAATGCGCCGCTCATAATGTTACTCGTAGATGACAACTGGACGATTCACAAAACCAATGTTTTTACGGCGCAGTTTGTGGGCACGACGATAGCAAATATGGTAAATAGGCGCTGTGGGGAGGCGCTTCACTGTGCCCATGCATGCGATATTTCCGAAGGGTGTGGTTTTGGACCTTCCTGTAAAGAATGTGCAGTACGCCTTACTATCCTGAACACAATAGAAACCGGCATCAGCCACCGTGAGGAAGAGGTAAAAATGTCTTTTCCTGACATGGGAAACCAGCGGGAGGCAACTTTTCTTATTTCCACGAAAAAACTGCTCATCAGGGAACAACCCTTGGCGCTTGTCAGCATGCAGGATATCACCGAGCGCAAGCAGATGGAAGAAGGGCTTAAAAAGGGCCAGGAACAACTTTATCAAGCTCAAAAAATGAAGTCCCTGGAAACCTTAGTGGCCGGCGTAGCACATGAAATAAATAACCCCATAAATTCGATTAATCTTAATGCCCGCCTTTTAGAAAACATCTGGGAGGACTTTATGCCTGTTCTAAAAAATTATGCCGCGAATAAACCCCTTAAAAAATATGAGGGACTCCCCTATGATTTTATTAAAGAGAATTTAGGCCAGATTCTTAAAGACATTAATTTGGCGGCAAACCGGATCATCAAAATTGTTACGGATCTTAAAAATTTTGCCCACCCGTCTGATATCACCGATAAAAAACCAATCAATCTTAATAACGCGGTAAAAAATGCACTTCGGCTAATCCAAAGCACCGTAAAGGAATCGGGGGTCCATTTAGCGCTTAGCTTAGAAAATAATCTTCCCCTGTTTGACGGAAATTACCCGAGCATGGAACAGATTATTTTAAATCTCACGCTCAATGCCCTTCAGGCAATTTACCACTCTCACGGGAAAATTGAAATTGCCACGGGCTTTGATAAACAAAAAGAGGAACTGTTCATCACCGTAAGCGATAATGGCCATGGTATTGATCCTGCCATTGCTGATAGAATTTTTGATCCCTTTGTAACCAATAGGCAGGCAGAAGGGGGAACGGGGCTAGGGCTTTCAATTACCTATAACTTAGTCAATGCTCATAATGGTAAAATCACCTTTGAAACCGCAAAAGGGAAAGGAACAACTTTTAAAATATCCTTACCTCTTAGTCCCAACAAGAAGTTATCAAAGATCCTAATCGTGGTTGATGATAAGAAGATCCGTGATCTCCTTAAAAACCTTTTTGATTTTGGCACAAAACGTCATTTTCAGGTGCAAGAGGCGGCCAATGGAACGGAGGCATGTATCAAGCTGGGAACATTTCGTCCCGACCTCCTTATCCTCGATCTTTTAATGCCCGAAATGGATGGCTTAGAGGTTTGCAGAGTCATTAAAAAACAACCTGAGTTAGCAAACATGAAAGTGATAGTGCTAACGGGATTTCCCGAACACCCGAAAGCCGAGCAGGTTGCTGTCATTGGCTTTACTAATATCTGTGTCAAGCCTTTTAAACCAGAAGAACTCATGAGATTGATTGACCGCCTTTTAAAAGTAAATGATAATGTGATGATGGCAAGAAATTCAGCATCGTGAAACAACATAAAATTCACTGTGAAACCAATTCATACCTATGGAATCAATCCCGAATAAAAAGACTCCGATTTTAATAGTCGATGATGATGAAAGTCTTCTTGCCAGCATCAGGGCCACTTTGTTAAGCACAGGCATGCCCGAACCCGCCGTTCTTTCGGATGGCGGACGGGTTTTTAACCTTCTCAAAACCAATCAATTTCAAGTGATCCTGTTAGACCTGATCATGCCCTCCATTAGTGGTATGGACATCCTCAAAAAAATAAAAAAGGAGTTCCCTTCTATCGAATGTGTGATTATCACTGCTGTCGCTGAAGTTTCATCAGCTGTTCAAGCAATGAGATATGGAGCTTATGACTACTTAGTCAAACCAATTGAAAGTGAGAAACTTACCATCACTGTCAATCGTGCTCTCGAGCGATTTAATCTCCACCACAGCCTTTCCCTTTTTGCGCGTCACCAATCATTTGCCGACCTCAAAAAGCCTCAAGCTTTTCAAGGTATGATCACGGCAGATGAATCTATGGCGCGGATATTCCACCAGGTAGAAGCTGTCTCCCCCACTGACTATAGTATTTTAATAACCGGAGAGTCTGGAACAGGAAAAGAGATGCTTGCCCGTATAATTCATGCTCTTAGCCTCCGCTCGCGGGGTCCTTTTGTGGCGGTCAATATGGGGTCGTTAAGTATCCCCCTTTTTGAAGCAGATTTTTTTGGCCATACCAAAGGTGCTTTTACAGGTGCTCAGACTGAAAGAAAGGGTTTTTTAGAGACCGCTAAGGGAGGAAGTGTATTCCTCGACGAAATCACTGAATTAAATCCTGATTTCCAGGGAAAACTTCTCCGAGTGATAGAGGAAAGAGAACTTTACCGCCTCGGAAGCTCTGACGCAAGTAAAGTCGATGTGCGTTTTATTGCTTCCACAAACCGTGACGTTCATGAATTGATAAAAAAGGGGCGTTTTCGCAATGACCTTTTTTACCGACTCGATACCTTTCATATTCACCTTCCACCTCTAAGAGAGAGAGAAAAAGATATTCTTCCTTTAGCCAACCACTTTCTTAGGCTCTATGCAAAAAAAAATCAGAAAGAGATTGATTCAGTGGCCCCGGATCTTGCGGAGTATTTGCTCACCTATTCTTTTCCCGGCAACATTCGCGAGCTCAAAAATATTGTCGGCAGCGCAGTGCTTTTAGAAAAAACCAACTCGCTTACCTTAGCTTCCGCTCAAAATTTGAGATTATTCCTTGCATCTGAACCCAGCGGAGGTGAACGCTTGCTTACCTTAGCAGAACTTGAAAAACGCCACCTGCTATCTGTGTTGGATGCGACCGGAGGCAATCGCACGAAAGCGGCAAAAATCCTCGGAATTGGGTTGAAAACCTTAAGAAGAAAGCTTAAAGAATTCCAAAAATAAAACAATTACCGATCCAGGTCAAAATGACCAAAGTGGGTTATTTTGATCCTAAAATTTAACCTACCGAATTTTCAGCAAAAAACTTCTTAGCCTTTTCCCGGTTGGGTCAAAATGCTCTTATCTGAATCCTTCTATTAAGTGCTTTATCAAAAAACGATTTTTCTAACTTTTTGTGATCAAGTAATATTTTTATTTTTCCTTCAACTTTTATTTTCGGCACATTTAATGCGTTAATGGAGGGATTAAAACCTTTGTTTAAAGGGGATTTTCTGCTCCGGGCAGCTTCAAGGGGCTTGCTTTAATACATTTTTCGAGGACATCTCAGAATCAGATTAACATATTCATTAGAAAGGGAAAAAGTGTTTAATTTTATCTTTGGAATAATGGTTGGGGTTATTTTTGGTTTAATCTTGTTTGCGCTTTTAAATGCTGCAAAAATAAGCGATCAAGACAATCAGAGAAATAAAAACCCGTTTAAAATCAGTTAAAAGAAATAGAGTGATAGCGAAATCAGACGGGTTTAGGTCCGGGTGCAAAAAGCTTTTTTCATTTATGGCGAAAAAGGTTTTATTTGGATTTCCAAGGAAGTTTTAATTTTGGTGCCCACCTTTTCTTTTCGAATGTCAGATATGTATCACTTCAACAATAAAATCCAAAATACAAAATCACCCTTATCCAAATTTTTAGATGAATTAATAAAATACTTGACTTTTTGGGTTTAGAAGTGTAACTAAAAAACTATATTTATTATATAGATAAAAACGATTGCAAGAGGACATTCTACTTCAAGGGGATGTCGTGCCTTGATTGCGGAAACACATCTCCATAAATACGGTGGGTAACTAAGTGAGGGGTTGTAAAAAGAAGCAACCTTCAAAAAAGTGAAGGAGGAACCCATGAACAAGAGATTATGCGTCATTTTGACCGTAGTATTTATTTTTACCTTCACATGCTCTGTTATGGCCGAGGAACCATCTGTCGGATCTAAGATTGTGGATCTGTTCTTGGTCAGGCCTATTTCCCTGGTTGGAGCAACCGTTTCTACCGGGGCCTATCTTGTCATGTCTGTGCCTCTTGCCATTATGGGGGGCGCGGAGACGGCATCAACCATCATGGTTGACGCTCCCTGGAGATTTACCAACCAGCGATACCTTGGCGATTTTTCCCATTACAAAGATAATAACTCGATTGCAGGTTGTGGGCCATGCAAGTATGGAAGTAGAGAATAGGAAAAAGCGTTATCATCGCGCAACCACCTAATTAAAACTAACATGTATGTCTTCAGCCTCAATTGGACAAATTTTTCTAATCTGAGTTTGCGAATTTCTGGTGGTCGGGGTCTTTGTTGTTCGGGTTAAGATTGTATTTCTTTCTGCGTTCAAAGGTTAATTGTTTTTTTCTCTTTTCTTTGTTGTAAGATTGCCTCTTTTCTCTTCGCATACCCAGCGTTGGGGGTTACATTACTGAGCCACTCATGGGCGGGGGGTGCTGTTGTATGTGGCAATGCCCTGATCCACGGCTTTTTTCAGCTCATCGGGAAAACAATAAAATACAAGGCACAGCTTCTCCTTGATCCTCCTGTTGAACCGCTTAATCTTACCCCTTCCCTGGGGATGGTAGGTTGTGCCAAAAATGTGTTTTATACCGCGCCGGCACAGATACTCTGCGGGAAACCGCGAAATGAACCGGAACCGTTATCCGAGTAGAGCTTAGGCATAGAATCGCCTGCAGTTAAATGTGCAAAATAAATTTGTCCGGTTCTGTCCAATCATTGCTGAAGATGCACATGAGAGAATAAACGAAGACAGTGTGTCCAGAAAAAAGGATGATGATTTATCATCTTAATACAAAAAGTTTTCTGGCTTTCGCTTTTCTCTTGAGAGGATCATTATAGGATGTCTCTCATAATTTCCTTTCAAATGTTACGTTAATAAGTTAACAGCGTACCCTGTCCTATCTAAAAAGGAAATTTGATGCAGATCAGTATGTAAAAATGATTGACTTATCCAGCAGGGTATTGTAAGAGATTTTGTTTGCTTTTAATGAGTATCATTGATATATTAAAAAATAATAACTAAAACTCAAGAGGATACGTATGACGCTGAGCGACTATTTTGAAAAGGCAAAAGGCAAAGGGATAATTGGAACGGCAGATGCAAAAGGGAAAGTGGGAATGGCAGTTTATGCCCGGCCCCATTTTATAAACGAGAAGACGGTAGCTTTTATCATGGCCGATCGCCTGATGCATAAGAACCTTCAGTCCAATCCGAGCGCCTCCTATCTTTTCGTGGAAGAGGGCCCCAGCTACACGGGGAAGCGACTCTACCTGACCAAGATCAAAGAGGAAAAGGATAGAGACCTCGTCAATCAGCTCCGGCGCAAAGGGTGCTGCCCGATCGACGAAAGCTACAAACAAGGACAACGATTTGTCGTTTATTTTAAGGTAAATAAAGTACTGCCCCTGATTGGCCCAAAATAATAGCGCAAAGAGATAGACAGGTGACCTGCCCCCGAAAGATATAATATCTTTAGAGTTAGAATTGTGCCATTTTCGATTGTTTCTTCGGGACGTTGAGATTCTCCTCACGCCAGATTCTCTCAACCCGCTTGTGATTGACCCGAAAACCTTTCTGTTTTAAAAGGGCCGTAATTCGACGATACCCATACCGACCATACCTGCCAGCCAGTCGAATAATCTCCGCTTTCAAAAATTCCTCGCCTTCCCTGACAATAGGATGATTCCTCTGGGTTGACCACTATGGAAATCTCAAAAAAAACTGGAGGTGAGACCGACAACCGTAGCCAAGGGCGAAATCGTTTTGCGCAAAAGCGGGCCAGGTCAAAGCTGGGCTTTATAATCATCGCCGCAGAAAGGAATTTTTTGTTTTTATAAATTTCATAACAACCGAATACCCTGGCAAGGAACTGCATGTGATCCTCGATAATTTAAAGACTCATAAGCCGAAGTATGACCTCCGGCTTGCAGGTCATAAAAAACGCCGCACCGTTTGAGTGGAAAAAAACAAGAGTGAAAGCAGTCCCCTTGAGAGAACCTATCGCTGAATTATGCAACTAAGTAGTAGTTTATTGTTCTTCCGATGAGCTGAAAAAAGCCGTGGATCAGGGCATTGCCACATACAACAGCACCCCCCGCCCACGAGTGGCTCAGTAATGCAACCCCCAACGCTGGGTATGCGAAGAGAAAGGAGGTAATCTTACAACAAAGAAAAGAGAAAAAACAATTGACCTTGGAACGCAGAAAGAAATACAATCTTAACCCGAAAAACAAAGACCCCGACCACCAGAAATTCGCAAACCCACTTTCAACCAATTGATTTATTTGTTTTTATTTAGGTAAATGGTATGACCTAATCCCCGGAAAAAGTTTATTAACCCTTGAAAAGTTGGTAAATTATGATACCGAAAGAAATGAAATCAAGCGAATAAAAAAACTTGTTTCAATCCCGGTTGGAAAAAATGATAAAACGCAACCACCCATTGAGAGAAGAAAGCGACCGGATCAACGCAATACAGTCGGGATGTTGCAGGAACCTGAGAAAGCTCCTGCGATTTTTCTTTTTTTCCCATTTTTTTGGGGTCGAGAAAAGGAAAGATATTTGCTTATGCCAAGGTGATAAGTTTACCTATATTCAAAAAATGACTTTTCCAGGGATAACTATTTTAGGTGACAAGCCTGACAAAGGTGACTGGAAAAACGAAGGCAAAAAGATGGTAAAATCCGGTAGCTACAAAAAACTCAAGGCCTGGTTTCAGCTCTCGCGGCCACCTTTCCACACCGTAGGCGTCCTGCCTTTCGTTTTAGGGACTTTTCTCGCCTGGCGGCTGGGGGGCCTTTTCAACGGGATCGCCTTTGTGCTCGGTGTTGCGGCCGTCGTCCTGATCATGTTGTCAACCTATTATGCAGGAGAGTATTTTGACTACCGTGAAGACGAACTGTCGCAGCGTGTCTTCAAAAGCCGGTTCGCGGGCGGATCCGGCGTAATCTCGGCAGGAATCCTTCCCCGTCGGGTTTCTCTTTGGGGCAGCATCATCACCCTTGGGATAGCCGGCATCATCGGCCTCGGCTTGCAGTATTATTTCCTGACCGGCCCCTACACCCTTGTACTGGGCTGCTTGGGTGCCTTTCCCGGTTTTTTCTACTCCACGAGGCCCATAAGACTTGTGGAAAGGGGATTTGGCGAGCTGTTCATCGGCTTCTGCTACGGGTGGCTTCCTATAGCCGTTGCCTTCTACATCCAGTGCGGATACATCGATTCCGTCATACATTGGATAGGCATTCCCATCGGGTGCACGATTTTCAACGTGATCTTTCTCAATGAATACCACGATTATCATGCCGACAAAACGGTGGGTAAAAACAATCTTCTCGCCCGTCTGGGACTGAAGAAGGGTGTAATCCTGTATGCGTCCCTATCGCTGCTTACCTGGGCTGCAGCGGCTTTGTCGATTGCCGGGGGCGTACCCCGGCGTTTGTTTTATTTCTGTTTGCCCTTTACCGTCATATCCGCTTGGATAACGGTCATGATGATGAAGGGAAAATACAAGAACCGCCATGAACTGGAAAAGCTATGCGGATGGAATATTGCCGTCAATCTCGGCACGACGGCAAGCTACATCCTATCCTTCGTGTAATCATGCGTAAAAAAATTCCCCTCCCGATGCGAAATCATTCTGTTCATTCTGATTGTCATGGAGATGTCCGATCATGATCAGGCAACTAATCAAGAAAAAGTGGAAACCCTTCTTCTGGCCGCCAACGCTGCTTTGCAGGCAGTTGGGCAGCACCCTGCTGATGGCTTATCTCAATGGCTGGAAAAAACTCCCCCGCTGGATACTTCATGACAGCATCAAGGCGATGTCCGTGTCAAACGGCGCCCGGGGCATGGGATGCATCGGCTATCCCGGCCATCCCGTCTGGGAAGTCACTTCGGCTTGCAACCTCCGTTGCATCCACTGTCACGCCGCAAGCGGTGAAGCAGATCACCGTGAGCTCACGACGGACGAAGGCAAACGGCTCATCGACCAGATTGCCCGAATGGATGAATTCCGCACCTTGATTTACACAGGCGGCGAACCGCTAGTCCGCAAAGACATCTTTGCGTTGCTGCGGCACTCCCAGCAGGCGGGGCTTGCAAACATTATCGCCACCAATGGAACGCTAATCGACGAGGAGACAGCCTGGAAACTGAAAGATCATGGGGTCGTCTGCAACGCCATCAGCCTCGATGCCGCTGACGCCGGAATCCACGATTATATACGGAACCGCTCCGGCGCCTTTGAGATGGCCCTCCGGGCCATCGAGGCCACGCGAAAAGCCGGCATTCTGCTGCAAATCAACACCACGGCCATGGAATACAACATGTCCGCACTATCCAGCTTGATCGATTTCGTGGACACTCAGGACGCCAGCATCATGCTAATGTACCAGCTTGTCGCCGTTGGGAGGGGAGGAAAAATAAGAAACGCCACCTTGAAGAGGTTCGCCAACAAGCACCTCAGCGAGCTGATTGCCGAAAAACAAGCCCAAACGAAGACCATTATCGAACCGGTCGCCGGTCCCCAGTATTGGCCCTATATGCTGCGGAAAAAGGGTTGGGATAAGGGCCCCACCCTGCGTTTCGCACGTCATTTTTTCCACGGCTGCGCTGCGGGCAGAGGTTTTCTCTATATCAAGTCCGACGGCGACCTCTGGCCCTGTCCCTTCGTAGAAATCAGGGCAGGCAACATCCGTGAGAAATCATTCCGCGAAATCTACGAAGACTCGCCGATTTTCCGAAACCTGCGAAACAGGGAGGATACCCTGAAAGGTCTCTGCGGGGATTGCGATTTCCGAACTATCTGCGGGGGTTGCCGCGGACGGGCTCTTGCCTATCACGGAGATTACCTTGCTGAAGACCCGCGCTGCTTCATGCGGGAAACCGGAGATGTTGCGGACATCTGCCACACGGCCGGCGAGAACTCGGGGCATCCTTAAAACCATGTCTGATCTCCTCTATTTCTTTTTTAAGACCAGATAATACCGTTTTTTCTCCTTCAGACTCCCGGCCAAATGTTCCGCTCCACCCCCTCCTCCGAAAAACAGATCGACTCCTACCGCACCCCGCATGGCATTGCTGGCGTATTGCGAATGAACAAAGCGAGCTTGGGGAACCAATTTCAGAAGGTTTCCATCCTCGTCAAAGCGCGGCGTCTTCAAGCTGATGGGAGACTTTGAGGATGGGGGGGCGTTGTCCAATTCTGTCACTTTTGTTTTTTCTATCTATCCCGCGTGCGGTAACGGGGCTGACCCAGTTACTTCTTTGGTTGTCTCGCGGCCTGCTGTGTCCTCCAGTCGTAATCGCATGAGTGCGATCAAGCCAAAATCGGTACGGAAGCGCAACGGAAAAACCTCACCACCGCGCCTGGCGTTCTCGAACGTCAACATGGACAAATGGACCGTGTGCTGCCGTGGCCGGATACTTGCCTATCCCCCCGATAAGTCCGCCCCCCTCCGGTCGGGCTGCGGCTTCATCTATCAAGCGGTAAAGCACTTCCGCATCGCGGATATCGATTTGACCGTCATCATTGATGTCATCCATCACGCCGTCCCCGTTATCGTCGATAAAAATGTCCGCTGCTGCACCCCACTGATGCGCGCTGTAGCGAACATTACCGAGCGAACAATTATAGCATGGAGTGCGGTAACCACTCATGACGTGAAATGTTGTCGCCTGATACCCAGCCTTGTTCACATAGGCAAGAATATACTCGAGGGCGAGTGGAAGCCGCTCGTTCAGCACGAGGTATTTCTTGGAGGCGGACGGCTGCTGTTTGCAGAGAAATTGTTTGAGTCGGAAGTGGGGGGAGACCAGGACGTCTTCGTTTTCCTCGGTGACTTCGACAAACCCAACCAGCGAGGGCAATCCGGAAAGTGATTTCTTGGGATAGCGGCCGATCCGATAGCCATTTAGGAATTCACCTTGGAGTTTGGCGTAAGGGATGACGACAAAAGCTTCTAGAATAACTGCGTCACTCCTATCTTGAGCAGTCACCTGGATGGGATAAAGGCCGGGCGCCCGAGGCGATATCCAAACCCAGCGTCCCGTTCCAAGCGTTATGAGCTGGCCACCAGCTGGCTTTGCCACATAGTTTAATCTCGGATCAGGATCTACCACCTCAAAAGTCACGGCCTTACCAGGAAGCACCGTCAATGCATTCACCCGGTTGGTCAAAATCTCATTCTGGTACCGGATCCAGTACCGAATTTTAGCAGTTGCCAGGGCGGGTCGAGCAGCAATGACCACAATAAGGTTGCTAAGCGCCAGGACTGCGTATACGAGTCGCCTCATAACGGACCGGAATTTATAAGTTAAAGTCATCGTTGTTCCTCATTTTATTGTCGATGCAAAGTTAGTCGATAGCTCAAACTAATGATAACGATCTCTCTGTCCCTTTGTGGCACATCCTTTTAACCCTATTTGGCACATAATGTGCCAACTATTCTTTGGTGGGTGGGGGTGCCCGCAGGATTTCAGAGAGGGACGCGTCGTGACCGTAGATATCCCGGCGGAATTGGACAGTACCGTCTTTATCGATCCAGGCAGTCCAGTAAAGCAAGTGAATCGGTATCGGTTCCGGCAGCGGCACACTAAAGTCCCTCACCTTATCCAGCGCGCTAAGAAGTGCGTCGCGATTCCAACGTGAGTCTTGTTGGAACAAATACACGGCAAGCTCGATCGGTTTTTGGATCCGGATACATCCATGGCTGAAATCCCGCTCCGTTTTCTCGAACAACAGGCGAGCTGGCGTGTCGTGAAGATAGACGTTGAACTTGTTGGGAAACATGAATTTGATACGCCCGAGAGCGTTGAAGGGCCCCGGATCCTGGCGCAGGCGGAAGGGAAAGTTAGCAGGGGTTATCGCCGACCAATCGACTTTTCCGGGGTCGATTTCACGAGCCTCCAATCCCCAGCCCTTGAACACACGGAACTTTTCTTGTTTGAGATAAGTTGGGGCGTGCTTGATACGCGGGAGCATTTCCTTCACGGCGATCTCGTTAGGCACCTCCCAGTAGGGATTAAGTACGATGTAACGCATGGTGTCTCTAAAAACCGGTGTGTTGTGATAGGGAAGCCCGACCACAACCCGCATTGCCAGCACTACCTTACCTTCCTCATCCACCTCCAGTTCAAATGCCGCGATATTCACCAGGATATGGCGTCGGCCCAAGTCCTGAGGTAGCCAGCGCCAGCGCTCGAGATTCAGTTCCAACTGTTCCACACGGTATTCCGCGCTCACATTGAGTTCGGCTCTGGTAGCAGTGCCCATTATGCCATCTGCTGCCAGGCCGTGGCGCCGTTGAAACAGTTTCAAGGCCTGGTCAAGCCCTTCGTCGAACAACTCGGCGTCATCCCACTTACCCGCCTCAAGGTCGCCACTGAGGCTTAGCCGTTCGCGAAGTGCGGCTACCGAGGGGCCATGGTCGCCCCGCTTCAGCGTCACCTCGTTCGAGATGGTGGGCCATCCTCCCCGAGAAGCCAACTCCCGGTAGTGTAAGAGCGCCTCCCGTAACAGGCGGAAGCCCAAATGAGGTGGTGCCAACTTTGCAAGTATGCCAGCGACATCCTTCGACGTTAAAGCGGTTTCCAACAGGGCGTCAAAATCGGCGCTTCGCCGATTCGCTACCCACTCTGGCTGGAGGGTTTCTGGATTCACCCGCCCCTCCAAAAGATGAGACCCGTACGCCAAGAACGCGTCCGTAAGCAAAAGATCGAGCTCGGCGAATCGGTCGGGAACTATCACCCCACCACTTCGGGCGTCGCCGCGTAACGCCACGAGCAGGTTTTCGATGGCGGCAAGGTGGTAGTCTTCCGAGCGTAACCCTTCGAGGTCCGCCCGGCGAAGGGCGCTCACCAGGTCCTCGACGAGTCGGTTGGGACCACTCTTGTCGCTCCACGCCGGGCGGTAGAACCGCCGCACATAAAAGCTGGGGAGAGCCACGCTTGCGTAGACCGGCTCGCAACTTACCCGCAACTCAGTTATGGCGCAAGCGGCCTCGATGCGGGTTCGGATTCGCTCCGCAACAAGCTCATCAAGAGTAGGGGTGTGGGCACGACCAACCTCCATTCCTATCGGCGATAATTGCTTTGCGGCGTTAGAACCCCGGCCATCCCTCATAGTACAGGCTGTTAGCAATACCCCGAAGCTCACCGCAACTGACCAACCCAACAACACTCTTTTTATGTTCATTGAGTTATTCTGGCAATTCACTTCTTTTCTGTGCTCGTTAATTTAAAATTCTTTTCCCCTAGAATAAACTAAAGTTTCTTTGTTTTTACCCTTTAAAAGGTAATAAGTCAATAATTTTACTTGACCTGTCAAATTGGGGTGTTTAACAAATAGGGCGTGTTGCCCAAATAAGTATTTCAAAGAAATAAATCAATGAGATAATGCTGCTAAGATTAACCACCGATGCAAGGAGTTTTCGGCAATGATGGGAAAGCAGCAAATACCACAAAGAAGCCTTATCAAAGATTTTGACTTTATCTATCAGTAAGTAAACCAATGCATTACCCATCCAAATTTGGACTTCAATTATCGGGTAGGTTTTACTTTGGTATCTAAAAATGAAGTCGAAATTTTCCTGGTCTTTAAGCAATCTGTTTGCTTTAGTACGGATGAATCTCTTTAGCCGTAAAAGCTTATGGGCTTGGATAGATGATCCTTTCCCCAAACCAAAGAATTATCCTGTCCAATTCCCTCTCTTTGAGTTAGTAACTTAATTTGGACAGCATTGATACCCTTTAAAAGAAAAAAGGTCAAAAAAAAATATTCTGACAAATAAAAAATCACCTTTCCAAAGGGTGCCCCCGCTGTGATTTTGGCTAAGTTGTTAGAGATAATAGCCTTAACTATGAAATTTCTTCAGGCACCATGCAATGTTTTCGCCAAGCACTTTCATGGTCATAATGCCTTCTTCATCTTTTTCAACTTCCCCTGCGTGAAGCCCAAAAGCAAAGTTCCAATAAATGGAACCGGGAACAATCATCTGATTGAGAAAAAAGAAATGGTTGATCGTATTGAAAGTATCGGAGGCACCGCCTCTTCTCGCGGCAATCACCGCCGCCCCGACCTTGCGCCTTAATAGGTATCCGTTTGCTTTACTTACCATTCCAGCACGATCAATTAACATCTTCATTTCAGCGCTGACGCTGCCAAAATAAGTGGGCGAGCCTAATATTATTCCTTCTGCCTCAACCATCTTTTTAATATAGTCATTAAGTTTATCTTTTTTTACTGAGCATCGCTTATCCTTGTTATCAATACATTTCCTGCAACTTATGCATCCTTGTATCTTACCGCCACCGATCCAAACTTTTTCGGTTTCTATGCCTTCTTTCTCCAATTCAGCAAAGACAATATTTATAAGCCGGTTGGTGTTGCCTTCTTTTCTTGGACTGCTATTAAAAGCAATAACTTTCATTTTTTCTATCCTATTTATCGGGTTAAAAATTTGAGGTGGTAACGATTCTGTTAGAAAAACCCTTCTGCAATGAGGTAATTCCCCGAAACCTATCTAGCATCATTTCTGGGATATCCAACTGTCTGAGGGAGGATGATTCTTTTGCTTTCAGGAAGATTCAGCGCTTTAGTCAGGGTGTTACGGGCAATTTAGTCTCTTACCAGGGTGGATAGCCCTTCCGAAGCGCAGAAAAGATAGACATTTTGGCTGATAAAGCCAACGTCTGCACCCGATAAAAGCGCCTGGTCCTCGGGTGAGGCTCCTTTCATTTTCTTTAAGTCAGAAATGCCTTCTTTTAGCTTCTTCCTGAGGGCAAGCAGTTGCATGGTTTTTCGGTGTTCCTGGCAATTGATTTTCATGTAATTTTAACCTAATGAGTCCGAAGAGAAAGTCCCTTGGCGTAGTAAACCTGAAAAGGTTTATTGCTGGTGAAAGAATGTAATTTTCAGTGGTGTTCTGATGCCTCGGCTTCGGCTTTTGTCTTATGAACCGTTCCATCGGGATGCTGAGGTGGCGTATATAATGTATAAAGTTTAAGCTGCTTGGTCGGAGAGGCATTGAACACGTTGTGGTAGATGCCGGCCGGCACGACCACTGCGTCCCCTGCTCCAACCAAATGTTTCTCGTTTCCGCTAAGAACGAACTTTGCACTTCCCTCTTCGATGCGGAAAAACTGGTCAACCTCTGAGTGCACCTCGTTCCCGATTTCTTCCTTCGGCTGCAAGCACATCACTACGAGTTGCAAATGTTTGCCGGTGAACAATACTTTCCGAAAGTTTTTATTCTTTTCGGTAATCTTTTCGATACGTCCAACGTAACCAGTCATTTTTACCTCCCTTTTGTAATTATCCTATTAAGTAATTGTTAGCTCCTCGTTTTTAAAACTTTATGCAAGCAAAACGGTCCGCCTCCGTCAATTGTCCTCAAGGGTAAAAAGGTGCCGGTTGTTTAGAACTCAACTATTTTTCTTAGAGCCTCACCAAAAGCCATCCCCGTTAGACACCCGGATAGCGTTTTTTTTTACCATAATCCTCTTTCATTCCAGTTCACGATGTATTGTTCCTGTTCCCTTGTTTCTGGTGATCTTCGATAGGCTGATAGTGGACACTGCTTCCAAAGTTCATGTAATTTTGCAAGGGCGGCTTCCCCTTTGAAGCCATGTCGTGCTAACCAACATCCAACAATTATGCCGGTTCGCCCAACCCCACCCCAGCAATGAAGATAAACCATCCGTCTTCCACTAATATGCTGGTCAATAGCGTCAAGTATTGCAACCGTTACGTCGGGAGAACCCGGTACCGAAAGGTCTCGAATCGGAAAATGCTGGTGGGAGACCATTCCGAGAAAATGTGAATAAGGAGGCAGGCCGTCATTTTTCTCTGTCAAATCAATAAAGGCCGTTACCCCCGAAAGGATCAAAGCATTGATCTTTGGCCGCGAAGATTCTTCATCTTCATTTCGGGGATATTCCCCGGCGAGAAGCCTGCCTGGGGCTACCCAATAACAGTTTACTATTGGCCGATGCATCATCTTCATTTGAACCTGATGCAAAGTTTACCGGGATTCATTATTAGTATGGACAATTATGGACAGCGACAATTATAAAGGCCTAACTGCCTTTTAATGGGCAATCCGGCCTTTTTCGCTAATTCAATTTAAAAATCTTGCTCCTCGCAACCATCCCAAAAAAACCTTTTTTGGTTGGTATTTCAATTGGTTTTAACCTGTTTGATAATAAAAGTCAACAAAAAGGAAATGTTTTTTGTGAGGAGCTCTGCTCAGGCAAGGACTTTAAAAGAAATGGAGGGCTTTATGATTAAAAGCTAGTGAATCTTATCCCCTTCAATCCCGATTTCAAAAGAGCAACTTGATTTTCAACATCCTTAGGAATGGCTTAGAAATCCTCGAAATTTAAAAGATAAGTTTCTGTTTTTTTTTAAACGAAAATTCAATCTCTAAATAAATTATTTAAGAAAAATACTGGATTTCCTGTATTTACTTTTCGGCAATTTAACTTTATTAAATAACATCATAATAATGGCTTAATTTTTTTAATGAACCATTTCACCAACAAATTTTCAAAAAGGAAAAAATTTAATGAAAAAAAGAAATTTATTAATCTGCTATTCTTTTCTTTTTATCCTGACCGCCACGTTTATTGCTTGTGAATCGCCCTACAGATACGAAGGTGGAGGTTATGGAATTTCTCAACCACCCCACTACGTATTTGAGAGACCTCCCGATGTGGTAGCGTTGCCAGATACGGACGATGTGTACGTTGTTCCTGATATCAATATAGATCTGTTTTTCTGGAATGGTTGGTGGTGGCGTCCATGGGAAGGTCGTTGGTATTGCTCAAATTATTATGACCAAGGATGGGTTTATTATAATGGTATTCCAAGTTTTTATTTTGACGTAGACCCAGGTTGGAGAGGATACTACAGAAACCATAATTGGTACGGGCACCGTTGGAACTATGAACGGATTTCTCACAAACGACTTCGACATGACTGGGAGAAGTGGCATAATAATCGATATTGGGAAAAAGAAAAAAACTGGGATGTCCAAGGCTACCAACCTAAACCCTATCAGCAGCGAGAAGAACTAAGACATAAAAGACAGGAGCAATATCAACAATGGCCCGAGAAACAGCGTGATCAGCAGCAAAGACTGGAGCAGCAAAAACTAGAAAAGCAGAGGCTGGAGCAACAGAGACAAGAACAGCAGAGACTGGAGCAGCAGAGACAAGAGCGGCAGAGACAAGAACAGCAAAGACTGGAGCAGCAAAAACTAGAAAAGCAGAGGCTGGAGCAACAGAGACAAGAACAGCAGAGAATTGAGCAACAGAGATTTGAACAAAAGAGACTAGAGCGGCAGAGACAAGAACAGCAAAGGCTTGAACCTTCTCAACCTCAGGGCCAGCAACCCCAGGGTGAGAAATCACAACCCAAACTCTTTCAAGAAAAACCGGAAGGAGAAAACTTAGAACAGTAGGAAAACAAAACGTTCAAAAACGTTGCCTTCCATCTAATGATATGCGAGAAGAAAAAGTAAGTTGACAGAAAAAGAAAGAAGGTGGTCAAATACTTCTGGAATTATTAACCAATAAAACTCTGCTACGAATTGAGACCCTATCTTTATCTTACTTAAGCAATTATAAAATTGTTTTTTTGTATAGTAGCCGGTTCAAAACAGACCAAAATAATTACTCCCGAGGTTAGTTTTTCCAAAATTCTTTTGTAGACCTTTTGTAGACCCTTTAATGGGAAAAGACGGTTTTTGCAGGATACTACTGCTTGAAATTGAAGGGGAAATCCGTTATTAAACGACTTTGTTCACCTCCGCATCATTCTGGGAATCAACTTCTCCGACCTGATTTCCTTTCTTGTCTTCAAAAGGTAAATTGATTTTTACGTTTCAACGGTGACAGAAATAACCCCGCAACCCATCATAAATAAAGAGAACCGCTTGCACGTAAACATCGCTGTGGTTATAAGCAAAAACGGCTTTGTACTTGGCGTCGTAATCATTTATGTTCCTTCCAGAGAGATTATGCCCATAAAGGTAGTTTTCCACACTGAAGATTGTATCTTCGAGTGAGAACGGATCCGTATCCCTGGGAACCCCATTCGCATCGATGAAAAATTCCAGTAGGGAGGAAGGAAGGAACTGACCCCACCCGATTGCACCTGCATAGGAACTCGTAAAATATTGCGGTGAACGTCCTGTTGTGCGTGAAAACCGGTAAAGCGCGGTGATTTCATCAACGGCGAATTTTTTACGGTTGGTAAAAATGTATTGAGACACTAATGAATTGAATGCGTAGAACTTTCCCCGCTCATGATGATCAGCGAAATTGGTTTCAATGCCCAAGATGGCCGCAACCAATTCCTGATGAATCCCGTGTCTCGCTTCGGCCTTTTTAAAAATATCGCTGTGGGCTTCGATGAATCTCTTTCCTTTTTCAATTTTAGCATCCACACCCAGTCGAGCGAAATACCAGGAAGCATCACGTTTCCGGTCATGATCGACCTGTTTTTCCGCAGAGTTCTTAAAATAGCGATCAATAGTGGGGTAAATTTGGAAGGTTCCCTCCTGAAGTTGCTCGTCAAACCATTTTCCGGGAACTCCGTTCATGACCAGGTGCTGCTTTAACTCTCTTGTCTTCGCAAGAGCATCTGGATCCAGGGGTACTTTTAATTCGGGAAGAGTTGAAATTTCAGACGGGGTAATTTCGGGGGGTTTTTTCAACTGTTCACTGGTTCGGGCGCAAGCAAGAAACATGACGATCGTTGAGGCGACGACCATCAACCATTTAACTTTTTCCAGCGATTCCTTATTCAACATTTTCATTGTGATCACAGGATGCGTGAGCTATCTCGCGGTATTGAAGGGGTCCATTTTGTTCAACTGATCGATCAATGTAAAGCTCTCCAGGGTTAGCTTGAGCACCCATCCTTTTTTGTAAATCCTGGTTGGTAGCATGGTCACGGGATCTACCTCGCAGCCTTATAAGGGTTGTTGCTATTACGGGATAAAATTAAAATTTAATCACTGAATCTTTAAGGAAACCCCAGGATAGAAACTTAGTCAGCGATCCACATCTTCGGTTTTCTGGGTAGCAATGGTAATTATTGTTTTAAGATCTTTGCCGCCGGTGCTGCAAAATTTCTGCATAGAGGTCAAACCTGCCCCGCACTCTCATTCAGCTATTGATGTCATGCCTATGGTGGCGGATAGTTCTTGAATTCTGTTTATCTAATTCTCCGTTTTTACTATTTGGTTATCGGTTACATTAATGGTCGAAAACAGGCCTCTTTCTTTTTGTTCATCATAAACATTCGTACGAAACAAATCATACAGCAATCTTTAAAAACATTTTTAAAGTGTTTTCACTTTTCGGGATAGTTTTTGCTTAGAGGTTTAGCATCACATTTATTAATTCTATTTTACCATAGCACTTCCAGAAAGTAAGAAAAAGAAATTCAATTCTTCATTTCAAGCTTTCCCCAGGGTACGAACTTGAGGTCACAACTTCTGAAAGAGGCAATAACTTAGATAACATCACTTAAAAAATGTGATATAGTCGGATCTAAAAATTGACGGTAAATTTGACGGTTTTTAATGGGAAAAAGGGAAAGAAAGTTGATAAAAAATCTTTTAAAATCAAAATTTTAAATCGATCGGACGCCCTTACAAGCCGGAGGTCATAGGTTAAAAACCTACTCCGCCTATATTAAAAACATCAAAGTCTTAATAGAAAATCTTAAACTCTTTTTTAATTTCTAAAAAATTAATTCCCCATAATATTTCCCACGTATTTCATAAAACTCAGGGTAAAAAATCCTTTTAATCATCAGATGGAAAAAGAAAAAATCATTTGACCTTGGAACGTAGGAACAATACAATCTTACCATGAAAAACAAGGACCCGGGCCACCAAAAATTCGAAAACTCAGATTAGAAAAATTTTCCCCTTGGGCCTGACGACATAAACCCCCTAAATATCTTCCCTGCTCAGCTAAACAGGGGAATGGAGATGTATTGATTCACCCGTTAACAAATCAATTATAAAAACCAAGGAGGCTGACAATGTTCAAGTTTGAGAACAATAAAATTTACTGGATGCCGGCCCATTTTGGCGGTGATATCTATGACCCCAGCAAAGAACTTTACTATCGTGATGTGGTATCTGTAACCTATATTTGTACCACTGATGGGGAACGGCTAGCCAACTATTTGCCCGAGGGCTTCGAGCTAATAAGACCGGAATTAATTATCGCATACACTCAATGTCGAGAGGTCGAGTGGATGGCGGGATCAGGTTATAATGTGATAGAAGTTAGTGCCCCCGTTCGCTTCCATGGCCAACGTGATCGAGTGGATGGACAATTTGCCCTGGTGGTTTGGGAAAATAAAACCGAACCCATTCTTGGAGGACGAGAACAAACTGGCATACCGAAAATCTATGCAGATATATAAGATCTCCATAAATTTCAGCATAACTACTTTACAAATGCCAGCTACGAAGGGAACACATTTTTACGTCTGGAAATGATTGGGGCACATCCGGTGGGCCAGAGTCAGTTAGCGGGGATTAAAGCCCTGACAGCCGAGAGAATACTCTTTGGGTGGCGCTACATTTCCAAGATCGGTGCTCCAGGAGCGGAATTGAGCCAACCCATACTCTATCCCATGAGCTCCGATATTAAGAGCGCTGCAATGGGGAGCGGCATAGTCGAATGGACCCAGCTGAAACCCCAACAAAACCCCATGCAATGGCATATCATCAAGGCGCTGGCTGAGTTGCCCCTAATCAAGATGGCTCCTATCATTATGGTGGAAGGTGTCGCCGTTTTGAAGTTCGCGCAGGCACGTGTTCTTGAGTAGTTCAGCTACTTCTGAGTTGATTATTCTCGGCTGGTGTCATTGAGTTCTGGGGAACGGTTAAAAAGCTGAGCCCAGGGGTTTGCCCTTTGTTCCCAACGTAAGGAGAAAGTATATGCAAATTGAAGAGTACTTCCGTAATAAAGGGTGCGTGGTTACCGGCGCCGCATCCGGTATAGGCTTGGCCATCTCTGAGGTGCTACTCCAAGCAGGCGCAGTTGTTTTTATGGCTGACCGGGACACCAAGATGCTGGCCTCTGCTGTCGATGAACTTGCTGCCCATGCCGGGCGGGTGCACTCAGTGAATGTCGACGTGACGAACCCGGAGCAGGTGAAACAGTTGATTCAGGACGCTGCTTCGCGTCATGGCCGGCTCGATTTTCTCTTCAACAATGCCGGCATCGGTGGCGGAATGCCGATTGGCGAGGCAACGATAGAGCACTGGCGCCGCATCATCGACATCAACCTTTGGGGCGTCATATATGGCGTCCACGCTGCCATTCCGATCATGCGTCACCAGGGTGGAGGTCACATCATCAATACCGCGTCACTCTCCGGGCTTATACCAATCCCGTTCCAAGCCCTGTATAACACCACCAAATATGCAGTGGTGGGCTTTAGCGAAAGCCTTCGTCTCGAACTCGTGGACGAGGGCATCCAGGTCTCTGTCGTTTGTCCCTCAGCCGTCGTCAGCCGAATTTGGGGGACACCGATTATCGGTGAACGCCAGGAGGTAAAAAGTCCGGACTATGCGATCCCCTCGGAGGAGGCGGCACAGAGTATCCTTGTGGGCGTTGCGAATAAAAGGGGCATCATTGTCCTGCCTGAATATGCTGTTCAGATGTGGCTTCAGTATCGCACCTCAAGGGAATCCAGTGAAAAGCTTTTGCTCAATATGGCCAGGGAACGCCGTAAGGCTCTCCAGTCCACTTGATCGTATTATTATGTCTTCTTCCAGGAGGTAGCCTTCGAGAGTTCATTTTATTTATGGTACTCCAAAAAAAGAACCAAGGAAAGTTCTCATCAAAAAGAATTGATGTAGTGTAACCGGAAGTCTAGTTATGCCACAATCGGTTATAGTTTATATTCGCACCCAAGGAATAAGTGCAGCCATAATCAACTCGGTACTCAATCCACTGCTGGCTTGACTCGGCAATCGTAAGATGGAGTTTACCCCTGCTCACCGAAGGCCAAAGCATTGGCATAGATACTGCAATAACTTCACTCGCTCTTTTCCTGCTGGTGGTACTGATCGTCACATCTGGAGTTCGTCGCAACCTGAAGGCTGAGCGGGTCACGGTAGGCAACGATTTTTTTTGGAAAGGACATGTGCTCTCGTTTTTGCCTAAACAAGCGTGGCAGTTGGGACCGATTGTTTGTGAATGCATACCACTATGAGAAAAGAAAAAACTAAACCTGGTGAAAAAAAGCGAAGGGCCATTTGGTTTGGTCTGGCCTTGATCCTCCTGACAGCTCCTGGGTTATGGGCAGATGAAGGTTCCACGGCAGGCATCCCGCCCGAGGGTGAACCCCACGAAAAATCTTTAACCGAGATCAACAAGAAGCTCACCAACCCGGTGGGCACTCTTTGGTCACTTACCTTTGAGCAGAATAATTACGTGGTTGACCCGGAACCAGGCATCCCAAACAAAGAAAAGCGTTGGAATTCCGACCTCCAATTTCACCCGGTAATGCCGATTGCCTTGACCGATAACTGGAATCTCATCACCCGGCCGGTAATTCAATTCTTCAACTCCACCCCTTACCTGCGAGACAACTTAATGGACCCCACGAAGGTGGAAATTGGAAGGACAACAGGCTTTGGGGATACCACTTTAATGGTGCATCTTTCGCCGAGTCCCAAACTGGTAGGAAACTGGCTGATCGGGGTGGGGCCGACTTTTATCTTCCCCACAGCTTCTTCAGACTACACCGGCCAGGGTAAATATCAGGTTGGACCGTCGGCAATAATGGGCTATTTTGCAAAAAAATGGGTTCTCGCCGCCTTTGTCCAGGATTGGCTTTCCTTTGCGGGTAACAGCCAGCGGAAAAACACCCACCAGATGAACCTCCAACCCATTGCGGCATATTTTTTCGGCCAAGGGTGGAGTATCGGGTATTCAGGCAACGTGCTCGCCAATTGGGAAGCCGAAAAGGGCCGTGACGTCTGGACCGTCCCCGCCGGGCTTAGCATCACCAAGGTGGTGAAGTTCGGCAAACTTCCGGTCAAAATCGGTCTGGCGGGACAATACATGCCCATTCACCCCGATACCTTCGGACAGCGATGGAATATTCAGTTAAAAATAACTCCGGTTATCCCCAAACTGATTAAGGGGAATCTTTTCGGTGACTGAGGGGGTTAAGATGGTGCAGGAAATTCTTTTTTTCAGAATTAAGGGATCAAATTTTTAAATAAGGGATTTCTTCACCCATAGCCAATTTTCAAGTCGCCTTGAAGAAGGCTGTTAATGCCCCTGATTGAGCGCCACCATGCTATTACCGGACTAACGGCGCAAACGGCAGTGGCCGACAGTAAATATGCGCTGACAAAAGTAATAAACCGGGTTGTTTCAATGAACAGCCTGATTCATCGCATTGAGCATTCTTCTTCAGTGTATTTAATAAACCCAGTTTATATTGCCCACTGATCCCTGTCATATTGAATTATTTCGATTTCAAACAAATTTGCGCAACCCGTCCGGTAGACCTGACCCCTATCTGTTCCTTAAACCGAGAGGCTCCTTTTGAGAAGCTAATTTGGGAAAGAATGATTAAGCTTCTCTCTTTTGACCTCATTTACTGAATTATCTCTGTAAATCAGTTCGTCCGAATCAAAATCGTATTCCGGGATATTTGAGTCGCGCCATTTAGAAAGAAAAAACTGATAGAAGGGATGAAACAGGCTGCTGTGGTTTGATGAATGTTTAAATATGTACTCCGGCATCTCCTGTACGTTCAGCCCTGAGTGATAGTACTGCATACTGATATAATCTCCGAGTACTGTAAGCTTAAACAATGGCGTTTCATCATACAGCTTCAGCCTTATATTTTTCTGGAGAACTTTAAGGCTTTTTAAAAATTCGACACTTTTGGCTATCTGCTCTCGGAAATGTTCAAGCGTAATGTCAGGGTCAGGAATGCTCTTGGCACGAACACATGCCCCTTCCCCAAAGGGGTTCAGAAGCATTATCTTGGCTTCACGACAATTCTGTATCACTTGGTGCAGGTCACTCTCCGGGTTTACAAAAGTATTGAAACCCGTTGAGCCGATCAACATCACGTCCCTTGCAGTGCCCTGCTTTCCCTTGAACTTTTTGAGTCGCTTTTTTATACGAAAACTTTTTTTATGCGCCGCAAGAAAAAGACCCATATCATTCAGCGCGATTTTAGAAAATTTTCTGTCTTTCCAACTCCTCACTAAAAAGTTAAAAAGCATTATCAGGAGTACTGCGACCGCAATTTCCATAGAGATCAGGAATGCCTTTTCGTTTTCGATGAGTTTCCAGTAGGTCAGATAATTGTCTGCAATAAACTTGCCTGTGTAAGGCAATGAGAGAGCAATGGCAGCACTCAGGGCAAATATTAAAATGTGGTAAAAAACATTCTTTATACTTTTAAACATATCGAACTCCTATGTCTAGCTTTTTTGATCGCCGACAATCGATAGTTGGTTAATAACATGAAACAACAGACTAGGTCTTAGTGATTAGACCTGAAACACAGATGCGTACAAGAGAACGTGCAAATGATAAAAATAAAGACAATAACAGCTTTAATAAGTTTTCTCATAACTTGTTTTTGTTTGGTAAAAAAAGCCATTAATCTATATCCGAAGGGTCAATTTCTTTAATCGGTTTTCATATAACACCTTTAAAATTCATCCCTCGGACACCAAAGCCTCTTCCTCTGCAGGCTAAAATTAACTATAACTCACGGTAATTTAAAAATTTTTTCCCACACAATCATCCCAAAAACATTCCTTTTTTGGTTAATATTTCTTTTTGTTTCTAACCTGTAAAAGGGAAAAAAGTCCATAATAATAAAGTATTCTGTAAAATAATAGAACCCCTCATTTCTGCGGGGTTCTCAAAAAAAAAGGAGGACTTTCATCCTTTTTATAAAAATTACCAAATTTTAAAAACTTCGGTCAATGAGTTTAAAATCTCCCCTTAAATATGGTAAGATTAATTTATTAAAAAATGCAGAAAAGTGGAGATACTATTTTATGGCCCTAACCATTAAACGCATTCACCCGGCTTCAGTTAAAAAGAGTCTTAAGCTCCCCCTTTTTTTAGCAAAAGTCCCCGCCGGATTTCCTTCTCCCGCGGATGACTATCTGGACAAAAACCTGGATTTAAACGAATACCTGATCAAAAATTCTTCGGCCACCTTTTGCGTTCGGGTGGAAGGTCATTCAATGGTCAAGGCTGGTATCCATGACGGAGATATTCTGGTCGTTGACCGCTCCCTTGAACCCAGGGATAAGAAAATCGTGATTGCAATTGTTAACGGTGACCTCACCGTCAAGCGGATCAAGAAGGAAAAAGGCAAAGTATATCTGGAGCCGGAAAGTGATGAGTTTAAGCCGATCGAAATCTCGGAGACGACTGACTGCCAGGTCTGGGGCGTAGTCACCTATGCTATCCACAAAGTCTGAGCTTATGTGATTATGCAAAATCGTATTGCCTTAGTTGACTGCGATAATTTCTATGTTTCCTGCGAACGGGTGTTTAACCCTCATCTTAAAAATGAACCTGTACTGGTTCTTTCCAACAATGACGGCTGCATTGTGGCCCGCTCTCAAGAGGCAAAGGCTCTTGGCGTTCCCATGGGAGCACCATTCTTTCAGTATCAGAAGCTAATTCAAGACCATAAAGTAAAAGTATATTCCTCCAACTATGCCCTTTACGGCGATATGTCCAAAAGAGTGATGGAGACCCTGAAACGTTTTTCTCCAAAGGTGGAAGTCTATTCCATTGACGAAGCTTTTCTTGACCTTTCCGGTTTTACTCACCAAAGGTTAACCGAACATGGACAATTAATCCGAAACACCATAAAGAAGCATATCGGCATCCCGGTTACTATCGGTATCGCTCCCACTAAAGTTTTAGCTAAAATCGCCACCAAGATCGCTAAAAAGGATAAAACCCTAAACGGAGTCTTTGAT
This sequence comes from Thermodesulfobacteriota bacterium, assembly GCA_026625185.1. GTDB lineage: Bacteria > Desulfobacterota > WTBG01 > JAGOGO01 > JAGOGO01. Next base: position 375,428 of record CP113000.1, read on the forward strand.
ATTACCATTCACCCCAACATTGATGAGCTTCTTTCTATCATACCAATAGAAGATGTCTGGGGAATAGGAAAACAGTATACCAAGCTCCTTAACAGCCAGGGGATCCTAACTGCCAAAGACTTAAAGTACACCCCCCCCAAATGGATACAGAAGCATTTGACCATTGTGGGGTTAAGGATTTTAAAAGAACTAAACGGAGAACCCTGTATTCCTTTGGAAGAACTCCCCCCACCCAGGAAGGGCATCATCTGTTCACGTGCCTTTGGAAAGCCCATTGAAACCCTCGAAGAACTCACTGAAGCCATTTCCGAGTATGTAAGCCGGGCGGCACAGAAGCTCCGTAGCCAAAATTCCGCAGCTTCTTTTCTTCAAGTGTACGTGAGCACCAACCCCTTTAAGGCCGTTCCCCAATATATAAACTCCATCACCAGCACCTTTTTAACCCCCACCTCATTTACCCCGGAGCTTATCCGCCAAGCCAAAGAATGCGTCCAACAGATTTACCGGCCCGGATATCAGTATCATGATGGAGGAGTATCTTTAGGAGGGCTTACCTCCCAAAAACAAATTCAGATTAGTTTGTTTCCCAAAATAGATACTCAAAAACGAAACAAAAGAACCGAACTCATGACTACCCTGGATAAGGTAAACAGATGCTGGGGGAGAAATACCCTTCAGATTGCATCCCAGGGAATCAAAAAGCCCTGGAAGATGAACCGGTCATTCGTTTCTCCCCACTACACCACCCGGTGGCAGGAAATACCGGTGGTGAGGGCTTATTAAGAGACTATCAAACCATGCCGCCAGAACCTACCTTATGCAATCCTGAAGCCTTCAAATTCCGCGGCCTTCATTCCAAAGTCTTTATGGGAACGGCGAGCGACCGGTATGCGGGGTGGATCGGACAGATTTACTCTCCGGGCCGCTTTGATAACCGCAAAACTCATAGGACACATAAGGTAGGAAAACAATCCTTTAAAGAAGAAGTCCTTCCCGTAGAGAGCGTAGAGGAATACTTTGATCACTTTGCGGTGCTGGAAATCGACTATACCTTTTACCGTCCCCTGCTGGATAAAGACGGAAAGCCAACCGATAACTATCACATTCTAAAACAATACCGAAATCACCTCAATAAAAATGACCGCTTTATCCTCAAAGTCCCTCAGATAATTTCTGCTCAGAAAATCCGGCAAGGAGTTAAGTTTTTGGCCAACGAGGAATTCTTAAATCCAAAGGTTTTTATCGACCAATTCTACCAACCAGCGAATGACCTTTTGGGATCTAATCTTACCGGGTTTATATTTGAACAGGAATATCAGCGCAAGGATGAGCGAGTTCCAGTAATAAAACTTGCATCGGCCCTGGATACTTTCTTCCAGGCGATTCCTCCTGAAACCCGCTATCACATAGAACTCAGAACGGAGACCTATCTCACCAATCCGGTATTTGAAGTTTTGGAAAAACACGGCGTAGGACAGGTGCTTTCCCACTGGACCTGGCTGCCGTCCCTTAAAAAGCAGTGGCTTAAATCCGGTGGGAGATTTTTCAATAAGGGAAAGGAGGCCATTATTCGTCTCATGACTCCTATAGGACTAAAATATGAAGATGCCTACGCCCAGGCATTTCCCTTTAATAAGTTGGTTGAAGGGTTGATGCAGAATGAAATGATTGAAGAGACGGTGGAGTTGATGAAGACCGGTATTAAACAGGGAATAAGGATTAATATTATCATCAACAACCGTGCCGGTGGAAACGCACCAATGATAGCCCGGCAAGTGGCCAAGAGGTTTTTATTCCCAGAAAAAAATTTAGTTTAAAAAAGTTCTCATTTTTTCACTGAAAACAAAAAAGTCAATAATTTTTTAATTTTATTGACAGAGCAAATCGAGGTCCCTATAATTTCCTCCACAAAGAAAAATCCGTCAGGTTTGCGGGAGATATGCTTTAATAATTAACATTAGAATTCGTTATGATTGAACTAAACACCGCAACAAAACACTACGATTCCTTTACGGCTGTTGATAACGTCTCCTTCTCCGTAAGGACAGGAGAGTATTTTGCTCTGCTTGGACCCAATGGCGCAGGAAAAACGACTATCGTCAAGATGTTGCTTGACTTTACGCGGCCAACATCGGGGAGTTTGTCGTTAAACAGCATCTCAAGCACAAAGGCTGCCAGCCGAAATGCAGTCGGTTATCTGTCTGAAAACTTTCGCATTCCACCCTACCTTACCGGATGGCAGTACCTGCAACGCTGCGCGGAGTTGTTGGATATCAGCCGGCATGATGCCAGGGATCAATGCAAGCGAATCGTCCGGCTTGTCGGCATGGAAGGCCGGGAACATACCAAGGCGAATACCTATTCCAAGGGCATGATCCAACGTTTTGGCCTCGGCGCTGCGCTTATAGGGAATCCGAAGCTGTTAATCCTTGACGAGCCGACCGAAGGTCTCGATCCAATCGGCATTAGAGAAACGCGCCAGCTTTTAGAGTCACTTAAAGATCAAGGGATGACCATCTTCCTGAATTCACATCTGCTGTCGGAAGTTGAAAAGATATGCCATACGGTCGGAATCATCAACCACGGCAAGCTCCTGGTAAAGAATAGCATTTCCGCCATTGTCAAAGATGGAGATACACTTGAAGATGTGTTTGTAAGATTGGTAAAAGGTTGAAATGGAAACGTCGAAAGCTCATTCCCCCATTTTCAGGATTATGAAATATACCGTTACCGATGAAGTCCGGCAGAAAAGCTTCATCATCATGTTCGCTGTATGCAGCACCTTCGTCTTTCTCCTTCGAAGTTGTTATCAAGGCCATTACCTGGTAAACGGGCAGTTGCTCGATGCCGAAAGCGTTACAACGACGATGTCGAAAGTGATCTTCCACGTCATTGGCGCAGGCTTGATGCTTTTAGTTGCTTTACTTTCGATGCGTGTTTTCAGGCGTGACCGCGATGATGGGATGCAATCGTGTATCTTGTCAAAACCTTTTACTCGCCAACAGTACGTTATGGGCAAAATCGTCGGGTTGTGGGCCTTGTCGGTACTATTCATGTTTATCCTGCACGCCATTGTATTTTTAATTACCTCCATAGATTTGAGGGTAGCTTTGCCGGAGTACCTCATTGCCTCGCTGCTATGCTCTTTAAACCTCCTCTTTGCGGTTATTGCCGTGCTTCTATTATCGCTTCTGATGCCCGATATTGTCGCTTTTCTTTCTGTTATGGTGATCGGTGTCGTGAGTTTTGTAGCCGAAGGGATATATGCTTTAAGCCATAGCCAAGTGTTCCAAGCTATGATACACCATCCAGATGCCCACATTCAGCCGGAGGTGACATGGTGGAAAGTTATTTTTTATTTATGGCCAAAGCTCTCAGGCTTACAGCATCTTGCTACTTCATTGATCGGTGGTGAAGCATTTCAGGGATTAGGATCCGTATATCCACTCATTAATGTCTTTTTCTATTGCATTGTCCTCGGTGCATTGCTTTTTTGGCGTTTTGGAAAGGAAGACATTGTCTAAGTTTACCGGACGATAAAAAAACAGGAATGGTTAATTTGACCTGCCCTCCGAAAAACCGGTTTAGTTTTAATGTTAGGATTTTGGTATAATGAGGTTTTCACAAAAACGGGTAAAGACCCAAAGATCATTTTCAGGTTAATTTAAAAAATTAAAGCGGCCTCTATTATAAGGCCATACCACCCAAAGGAACTTATTAACTATGCTGAAGAAATTAATAGTCGGTCCTATTCAGGGGAATTGTTACATCCTGGGGTGTAAGGAAACACTCCAAGGTGCAGTGATTGATCCTGGGGATGAAGTGCCCAGGATCGTTAAAGAAATATCCACATCTCACCTTTCCATCAAATACATCCTGTTGACCCATGGCCACTTTGATCATTCCGGAGGAGCCAAACAACTAAAGAAAATTATCAATGCACCGGTCATGATCCACCAATTGGATGCTTCGGAACTTGGTTTTTCACCTGATGGGTTTCTTTTTGAAGGACAGCAACTACAGGTAGGGAAATACCTTTTAACAATCTTTCATACTCCCGGCCACTCCCCTGGTGGGGTGTGCATTCAGGCTCCGGGAGTAGTATTTACGGGGGATGCCTTATTTGCCGGTTCTATTGGCAGAACCGATCTCTATGGAGGAAACCACCATCAATTAATCTCAGGGATAATCAATAAGATTTTTCCTCTCGGAGATGAGGTTCGGGTGTATCCCGGGCATGGACCCAATTCAACCATTGGGCGAGAACGCCGTACCAACCCTTGGTTCACCCAGGGCGCGTAACCCGGCCATCGACCACCCCATCTATTTCCATTCTGGAAAATGTTCTTCTCCGCAAATGCATTGCATATGCCGATCTCATATACCAATTAGCAGAAGATATATTTGGTAGAGCTTAACCTAACAAAGGCTAAGACCTTAAACCTTTAAAATTCGATTAGCTATTTTTGTTATTACCCATACGCTTGAGGGGAGTCCCTCTCTGATCGGTTTTTTCATTGGGTTAACTTTTAAAAAAGAATTCTTTTTTAAAATAGTTTTATTTCCTGCAATAAAAATGGGCCTCGCATGATACCCTTTCATTAAATTTTTGGTAATCTTGGTTACATCCCAGCCATCTATTTCTTCAACTCTACGATGTCATGTACATTAACGTCTCCAGACACTATCTTGGCGTTGGCCATATGTTCGTCAACTATTTCCTCAATTTTTACCTTCCCAACTTCTTCCTTTTTAAACATGGGGGTTCCTTTCGGGGTAGTTCCCGTTTTTGTAAACCTTACAACATTAAGCTCCTGTCCTACCTTTGCCCCATCACTGGTGCCTACGCAGATATATGCCATGCCATCGGCAACTTCAAGAACCGAACCTTTCATTAAGTATTTATGGGTAACAGCACCATAACTTGCAAAAACAAAGAATAAAACCAAGACTAGGACTGAAAGAATATATTTGATTTTCATCTTTACCTCCTTATAACATTAGATTGTAATCTGTTTTCTTTTAAAAAATTTTAATTCATTTATAAAAAATTTATTATAAAAATTGAGGGGGGGGAATAGGGTGTTTCAGGTATTTTCCTGCAAGGAATAACGTATTTCGAGTAAAAAAAATTAGCGCTTAAGTAACAGGTGAAAAAAGGTGTAGAAAATGTGGAGCCAGGACTTCCCCAGATGGTAGTTGATTTGGCTGAACGGGCTACTATCCCTAAAGTCAATGACATTTAAACTTTAGGGAGTTTTTCCGCCGTTATCAATAAGCGCTTTCACCGCCTCAAGACCGTAGGGTGTACCTTCCTCAATGGCCTTTAACACCGTACCGCCGCCCGTGAAGAAATAGTATTTCGAATTATCAAGGGTCGATAGGTAGAGACCGGGGCAAAGATTTTTAAATTCCTGAAGCGTATCCCCGCCTCCGTATAGTTTATTTGCCGCGGCGTTCTGATCAATTTTACTATCCAGAGCTGCAGAACCTTCACAAAAATACGGCGTATATCCCATGACCGCATTTACAAAAATGGTTCTTGCCACGCTCAGAGTATCCGAAATCTCAGGATCTTCAAATGATTCCTTCGCAATATCTAAAATGTAAGGAAGTTTCGTGCCTTTTATAAATTCCTTTATCGACCTGATCCGGTATTTCCCCTCAATTTTCCCCTCCATGGTATCTGATTCATACACATAGGGAAGTTCCAGTATCTTGTGCTGTTCCTTGTCCATCTCCACAAGATTCTTGGCAGCATCGATATCTTCCTGTTCTATGCCGCTGACTGATATATTATATTTTGCACAGAGGTAGGTATTGTAAATGATCCCTCCTAAGATCAATTTATCAACTTTCTTATAAATTTCATTCAGTGGTCCGATCTTCGTATTGTACTTTGCGCCTGCCACAACAGAGATGAACGGTCTCTCGGGTTGCAGAACCTGCGAAAGATTCTGTATCTCCTTTTGCATGAGATATCCCGCAAAAGACGGTAGATACTTCGTGATGTGATAGGTGGATACATGAGGCTGCCAGGAGCCGAACGCATCGTTAACAAAGACGTCGGCCAGGCCCGCTAATTGGCGTGCAAAGTCCTCACGGTATTCCGCTTTCGATTCTTCTCCTGTGAACCATCTCGTATTCGGGAGGTATATAGCTCCGATTCTTTTTTCTTTCAGATTTTTTACGGCAAGATTTATCGAGGTGTCTATGCTTTTTATTCCTTCATCACCTTCGGGCCTAAATGAGGGACAGTAGATCTTAGTATGAAGTTTACGTTCCAGATATTCGGCAATGGGTTCAACCGCGGTTGATTTATCTACTTTAATTTTATCGGTTTTGTCCCGGGGTCTTCCAATATGCGTCATAATGATCGGTCTGCCGCCCCTCTCGACGATATTGAAGATAGTTCCAATGGTTTGATCTATTCTAAACGGGTCTTCGATGACTCCGTTCTTGACCACATTATGGTCAACGCGCAGCAGGACTATTTTATTTTCTACATCGGCATCCTGCAAAAGCGGAAGTTTGGGATCAAGTTGTGTTTTCATGGCAATTCCCCTTTTCTTGTTTTTTATATGGACGGTAAGGGTTTTTAAGCATTACAAGATAAAAACTATTTATGAAAAAAGAGAATATCGATAAGTCTGAAAAACCAAGTTTCAACAGAAATTACATCTGGAATTCTCTCGCCTTTTCCTCCTTAAAACGGCTTCCGAATTAGATCGGACAACTTTGATTAATCCGAAATTCCCTATACCAAAATCATTAGGGCTAATACACTCTCCATAATTTAGCGGTAAAACTCATATTAATATAACTCAATTTCTTGAAACAAGTTTTTCTTTCAATGGAGTCGAAATTTCAATGAAAAATTACATTTATCACAATAAAAAAACGTCAACGAAGGAAAGGTATCCCTCATTTCACATTGAAAACTCTTGTTATTAAGAAGAAAAGTATTTTAAGTAGGAAAGAATCGATTTTTCAATCTAAAAAAAGGTTTCAAGTTGCGGGCCCTTTTTTGGGGGGGCAGGTCACATCCAGGTTGTTTTGCAAAGAGAAGGTTGGCGTGTCAACCATAAGCGGGTATATCAGATATAAGTTTTTGGGGAGCCTTCAAAATGTAGAATTCTAATTTTAAATGTGGTACATCTTTCGGGGGCAGAAAACCCAACAATTTTTAAATTTATTGACTTTTTCTTACTTAGAATGTTAATAAAAAAATATATTTTGAAAGTTTTAAGGGCACCTCTAAAAATTTCCAGTCAGTCACTCCCTATGTGCAAAGCCTGTCCTCGACCTGGTCGGGGAGCGGGAGCCCGGGAATTTTGATTGGTTCTGGATTCCTGCTCGAGTGCCCTTCAGAATATTCGCAGGAATGACATTTTTAGAGGAACCTTAAAACTTAAAACCTTACGTTTTACGCCTGAGTAGCAGAGGAGCCGGAGGTGTCTTTTTTTGGCTCAATTAAGGAGGTAATTTATTATTTCTGTCCGAAAAAGTGTGAGATGAAGATGACCAATAAAATAAAAAATTTTCTTAAGCTGTCTTTGTTTGCTCTTTTCGTTTTTCATTATTCTTTTGTTGCTGCCGGGGAACAGGGAAAATCCCAGATAAAGGTTTCTCCCGGAGAAGACCCTTTTGTCAGCGGCATGAAATTTTTTAAGGCAGCACAATTTAAGCAAGCACAACCATATTTTGAAAAAGCGGCCAAGCAGGGCCCTCAAAAAGCCGAAGCATACTTTTACACCGGTCTCTGTTACGCCAACCTTGGCCGTAGAAACGAAGAAATCGAGGCATACAAGCAGGCGATCCGCTTAAAACCGGATTATGCTGATGCCCACAATAACCTGGGGGTAGCGTATGCCAACCTTGGCCGCTTCAATGATGCAGCCGAGGCATACAGGCAGACGATCCGTTTGAAACCTGATTTTGCCTTAGCGCACCTGAATCTTGGAATAGTGTATGGAAAACTTGGTCGCCATAACGAAGCGATCGAGGCATACAAAAAGGTGATCAACTTGAAACCTGACATTGCATTAGCCCACAATAATCTCGGGTTAGCGTATGCCAACCTTAACCGTTACAACGAAGCGATCGAAGCATTCAAAAATGCGATCAGCGTAAAATCTGATTATGCTGATGCCCACAATAATCTGGGGGTAGCGTATGCCAAACTTGGCCGCTTCAATGATGCAGCCGAGGCATACAAGCAGACGATCCGTTTGAAACCTGATTTTGTCTTAGCGCACCTGAATCTCGGGTTAGCGTATGCCAACCTTGGCCGCCATAAGGAAGCGGTCGAGGCATTCAAGAAGACGGTCAGCTTAAAACCGGATTTTGCTTTTGCCCACCTAAATCTCGGATTAGCGTATGTGGCCCTCGGTAATAAAGACTCAGCGCGGGAGGAATATAAAATTCTTAAAATAAAAAATCCCAAGCAAGCCGAGGAGCTTTTGAAGGCGATTAACCATTGATGGTGTTGCAAAAGATTTTATGGTTTCTTCTTTAATTCGATAGAGTTAGGACAAAATTTTCTTGACAATAGTGGGAAAAAATAATAATAAATTAGGCTAAATCATTAAAACAAGAGGAGGAAGAAGAGAAATAATAAGTTCAACTATCCCGATTTTTAAACTTTTTTTTTGCAAGTAAAAATATTTGTGGTTTGTCATTCGGTTGGAATTGTTTTTAGGGAAGTGGAGTTTTTAATTTTAAAAACAATACTTGATAAAGCCAAACTCGTCGTAAGGCGAGGACGGAAAGCCACGGATCTTAAAATTTAAGAAAGCCGGGTTGCCAAAAAAGCAACCCGGCTTTTTATTTATCCGGCAAAAGGATTAGTGATTGTGCGACATAAAAAAACAAGAAGAAGGAGGTGCTGTTTAGCTATAATTTGTTGAAGATAGGATAAAAAAGTTGACATAGTTCTTAATTTTTATATTAAACAAAGGAGGAAGAAGCATGAAATACAATAAAATACCATTTTATCTGGCTTCGATTATTGTGATGGCCTGCCTTTTGGGGTTTTTTCCCCAGGAGTGTCAGGCACAAAATTGGGCTGATGGAATTTCCTCCGGTGCTGGGGTCGTCGGCATTAACAATGTTGCCGTAGGTATTTTTGCCGGCAACACCGTCGCCGGCTCCGAAAACGTTGCCGTGGGGTATCAAGTTGGCAACATTGTCACCGGCTACTGGAACTCCGCCTCCGGCAACTGGTCAGGCATGTTTGTCAACGGGGACGACAACAGCGTTTACGGTAGCTCAAGCGGTTCTGACGTCACGGGCAATCAAAATAACACTTTCGGTAGCTACAGCGGAAATACCATTCTCGGTTCCTCTAACACCGCCACCGGTGATTTCAGCGGCAACACCGTCAACGGTAGCTACAACACCGCTTCCGGTCACTACAGCGGCAACGACGTCCTGGGCAGCAGCAACACTGCTACTGGTGACAACAGTGGCAACATTGTCACCGGCTCCGAAAACGTTGCCGTGGGCCACACTTCCGGCGACAATGTTAACGGCAGCAATAACGTTGCCCTCGGTGATGACAATGGCAGTAGCATCCTCGGCAACGGCAACCTGTCGGTCGGCAACTTGAACGGCAACAGCGTCACCGGAAGCAACAACTTTTCCTCCGGAACCTTAAGCGGCAACACTGTCACCGGCAGCAACAACAACGCCAGCGGTTTAAGCAGCGGCAACGACGTCCTGGGCAGCAGCAACACTGCTACTGGTGATAACAGTGGCAACATTGTCACCGGCGATTACAACAATGTTTTAGGTTCCCTCGCCGGTAATAATGTCAACGGCGACGACAATCTCGTCGCCGGTACCGGTAGCGGCAACACCGTCACCGGCACTGGCAACCATGCCTTCGGCAACGTTTCCGGTAACACCGTCACCGGCGACAGCAACAACGCCGTAGGTAATGGTAGCGGCAACACCGTCGACGGCGACTTTAACAATACCCTCGGTTCGCTTTCCGGCAACACCGTCGACGGCAACTACAACACCGCCGTTGGTAATGGCAGTGCTAATTCCGTCACCGGCACTGGCAACCATGCCTCCGGCAACGATTCCGGCAACGCCGTCACCGGCGACAGCAATACCGCCGTTGGTAATGGCAGCGGCAACACCGTCGACGGCGACTTTAACAATACCCTCGGTTTTCTTTCCGGCAACGCCGTCAACGGCGACAGCAATACCGCCGTTGGTAATGGCAGTGGTAATTCCGTCACCGGCGCTGCCAATCTTGCTTCCGGTGTTATTTCTGGTAATGGAGTGCTCGGCGATCAAAACATCGCCTCTGGTACTGGTGCCGGCAACAACGTGACCGGCAATTACAACCTCGCCATCGGCGCGGAAGGGGCCGGCAGCAACGTGACCGGGGTCGGCAACATCGCCATCGGGGACTCTGCTGGCAGCAGCAGTACGAACCCCCTTACGGGAAATAACACGGTTGCTATCGGAACCGTGGCCCGGGCAACAGCAACCGATGCCATCGCGATTGGCACTCATTCCCTCGCTGAGGGGTCAGTCGCCATCGGCGCTTACTCTCATGCAGCAAACGGCGGGACCGCAATCGGTGATTACAGCACTGCAACCGGTTTCAACTCCGCGGCCCTCGGTGCCTATGCTTCCGCACTCGGGGCGAGTTCAATAGCAGCTGGTGACAATGCTGACGCAATCGGAGATAACTCCTCGGCCGTAGGGGTCAACGCGGCCGCAATCGGGTTGAATTCCTCGGCCTTAGGTGTCAATTCTTTAGCACTCGGGGCGAGTTCAATAGCAGCTGGTGACAATGCTGACGCAACAAACGATAACACGTCGGCCTTGGGTGTCAATGCCCTCGCATCCGGGCCAAATGCCTCAGCTCTTGGTGTCAATACCATTGCAAGCGGGACAAGCTCGGTAGCGGTGGGTGACAATGCTGACGCAACCTCAGCAAACACGATAGCCATCGGAACCGTGGCCCAGGCAACAGCAGCCGGAGCTACAGCTATTGGTTTGAATGCATCGGCATCCGGATTTGATACCATTGCAATCGGTACTAACTCCATTGCGACCAATTCAGTCGCCGTCGGTAATGCGGCCCACGCCGCAAACGGTGGAGCAGCTTTCGGGGATTACTCGGTAGCAACCGGATCCGACGCTACCGCCCTCGGTCCCAATGCCAACGCAACCGGAGGGGACTCTGTTGCCATTGGGGACTCGGCGTTCGCAACCGCGCACAACACTGTGGCGGTTGGTGACGATGCTAATGCATCCGTGAACTATGCCACTGCTCTCGGTGCACACTCCAGCGCCCCAGGGGAAGGAGGAACGACTGTTGGTTATCATACCTACGCAGGTGGGTACCACTCCACTGCTATTGGGATCGATGCGTATGCGAGCGGAAATAATTCTGTTGCCCTTGGCGCAGGCTCTATCGCAACTCGTGACAAAACGGTCAGTGTCGGTCGACCGGGAATGGAACGCACCATCAGTAATGTTGCCCCGGGTGTTTTCGGTACTGATGCTGTCAACGTCAACCAGTTGAGGAACAAGGTCCACAAACTTGACCGCGATTTATCAGGCGGTATCGCCGCGGCGGCTGCTCAGGTTAACGCCATGCCCTATTTACCGGGAATTTTTACGGTCGGCATGAGTGGCGCCAGTTATAATGGCGAGGGTGCGGTAGGCTTTACTATCTCCCGCTGGTCATGTAAGGGCAGTTGGGATATCAACGCCGGAGTCAGCTACGGATTTCACGACACCCCCATATTCCGTGGCGGTATAGTCATTCCTCTTGGGAAAGTTGACTAAATAAGACTTAACTGGCTTTAAGGAAATATTTTTTTACAGGCGGCATTTTACCATGTGCCGCCTGTAAAATTTCCTTTTCCAAATCTCCCTTAATAATTATTCAAAAAATTTTCTCGCTTTTATTAATCAAAACGAAACAATAGGTTCATGCACGTTCAAAGGGGAAATACCGAAAAGGAGGTTGTTTTATGGCAGCACAAGGTATTGGAGACGTTAATCGGTTTGCTGGTAAAGGGAGGAGAAAAAGTAAAGGATTGTCCGGTGAATGCGGAAAGAACTTTTGATTATCAGACCCTGTATCGAGAAACAGCCTGTTTTTAAAATAATTTTTTTGAAAAATGCCTTGGAGATCATTATGGTGCTTTTCTCAGGCAAAAGTCAACCGAAAGCTGATGTGCCCATACAGTCAGTCTCACACGTTCGTTTGCCATGTCTGCTATTTGGGGGAGTACTCGATCTCGTGAAGGTAAATGAATTTTTTAAAACCCTCTTTTCCGCTTCATCTCTTCAGAGAAGATGACTTCGTGGAGTTTGTATGACGGTATAACAGCAGCGATTCCCATATTCGTAAACTGGAGAGATGTGTTGTTTTTTTCTATAATCTTTCTTTCCCGGGGCGCGTCGCAGAAAGTCCCCTGGATAACACCCGCGAGTTTGAGGGACTGCTGGCCTGCTGGCACACAACTGCTTTCCGTGTAAAAAAAAACCGGCGCTCCGCTGTCTTCTCCATATGAGGAGCTATTCTCGATAACGTATAGATTTGTTGGCGTACCCTTCCAGTCTAATTTTTCATTCGTAATCAAAACAAAACGGCCAAACCTTATAAAAGGGTAATTTCCCGCTGATCCCAAAGAGGGGAAAAACAGGCTTGGGAAGAAAACTTCAAACCCTTCATAAATGTTAAAGTTAACGGAGGCTTCTTTTGAAAGAATGAATTGGTCAGGGATGAACTTGAAATTATATTTTTTTTGATCAGGGAGTGCTGGAATTACGGCAAGGTCAACCGTTGTATCAGGATGCATAAAAATCGTTTTGTCTTTGCCTTGGGCTCTGATGGGTATGGCAGCCAGTTCAACCCCTCCGTTTTTTTTATTTAAACGAATATAGATGGTGTCGAGAAATTGAGTTGTGCCTGGCTGGTATAAACTGTGTTTTGGGGCAACGAGACACAGATCAAAATCGGTTGTTTTAGACAAGTTTTTCACGCCAACAAAAAAACCGGTCCCATTCGGGATGAACTTACCTTCGCTTTTAACAAAAATATAGGTCGTAAGCGATTTGATTTCAGGAAATGTCATAACCTCAGTTCCTTTAGCTTCCGACACCAAAAGGAATAAAACCGAGGTAATAACACTCAGCGCTAATGCTCTGCTTCTCATTTTTCCACTCGCCAGCAGCATAATAAAATCATTAAATTTTTGGTTACTTCCTCTTTGAAAGGCAATCCGGCTTTCTTCTGGTTCATTAAATTTTTTAAAAGCCTTTTCCCTCGCAACCATCCAAAAATTATTCTCTTTTTGGTTTATATTTAATTTTTTTAACCTTTGAGATGGGAAAAGTCAACAAAAGACCAAATAAATTATTGCCGTAGGCTTCTCAGTTCCAGTAATTAGCATTACCCGAGTATTCCGTCGGAAGAAATTGCGGGAGAAATTTGTATCGATAAATCTGCGATCGCTTTTCGTAAATCCTGCAAGCTTGGGTTTTTTTCTGGGAATGTTCTTCCTCATCGTCTTGAGCAACTATTTGAAATGACCAAAGTAATGATAGAACTAAAACCTTTATTATTTTTTCATAATCCCCTTTTTTTAACTTCTTAATAACTTACAACTTATTCTGAGGCCGTAATTGCTTTTGTGCCGACGTTAGTTGCTCTCCTATGAAGGGAAAATTTCTCAATAGGTTATTCTTTATTAACTAATACAAGCTTCCCATCATTATTTACTTTAACCCATTGACCTTTTAACAGTCCGGCTTGACAATAATTTATTTCATTGGTGAGGGTGTTTATTCGCACTGTTACAACCCCACCCGGTGTGCCTACAGCAAAATATTGGTATCGAGAAGAATAAAGATAGCAAAATAAAATTAATAAAAAAATTGTTATAAATACTATGATATTTTTTTTACTCATATCTCCTCCTTATAACATTATGTTCATTAAAAGAAATCTCCTATTTAGAGCATATCTATACACTGTTTTTTCCCAATCAACCTAAAGGGAACAGGGACCCTTTTGTAATATATTTCCAGTAGTTTTTTTCTATGGCATTATATGAATTTTGATTTCATTTTAAAAGAATTTTTTTTAACAGGAGAATAACGGTTCTGGATTCGTTAGTGGGTCAGTTTGTTTTTTTTGATATAGATTTTTCTTTTTATCTGTGCTATAAAAATATTCAAATCTCGATCATCCTTATAATCTCCCACCGGCAATACCAGAGTGGTGCCGAACGAAGTGTGGACCATGCGGCTCTTCTACCACCGGCCGATGAAATTCGTAATGAGGAGATCCCCCGGCCCGGTAACAATCTTGTGAAAACCAGCGCCGCTGGCAGCACCATCCATTTCCGCATTCGCCAGCAAAGTGTAGGTAAGAACATTGGTAAGCTGCCATTTCTCGCTTAAGCGCTGCACATAGATCAGCTTTCCGAACCACTGGAAAGAATCTATCTTAAAGCCAGGATCAAAAGCATGTCCATGATTGTCGAATAGCTTATCAAAGCTGGAATAGCGAAGGTGTATCTGGGCGATCCAGCCGGTGGGAAGGTCTTGACTCCATGCCCCCGGCATAGCATAGAGATGAAAGTCGGTGATTGCGTGTCCTTTATTGGGCAAACAAATAATTAGAATGAAACATAATAAAAAGGTTAAAATCAGACCCAAGGGAAAACCGGTATTCTTTATACTTCCGGCAAATAAAAACCCCGCTCAATCTAAAAGAAGGAGCAGGGCAATATTTCTAATCTATAATAAATAAGCAGCTACTGATTTGATTTTGAATTGGAGTGCATAACGCTTATTGTTTTGTTAAAAACTGTTAACTAAATAGAGCCAGGAGTGAAATTAAATTTCTCCTTTAACCTATAGGCCTAATAGGATTCCCTCTCGGGTTGGTTTTTTCATTGGGTGAAATTTTCAAGAAGTATTTCTTTCTTTGCTACCATTTTGCTACCATAACAACCCAAAACAGGATAAAACAAGGGACAACAAGAGAAAGTTAACTAATCAATTTCTTTCTTATTGTTTTTTCCTGTTATCCCTTTTTGGGTGTATGCAAACACCTGAAAATCCGTTTGTCGACAGTCCGATTCTTTCCCTAAGCATTAATTGTTTCAATGGGTTATCTGAATTGAATTAAGTTTTTTTTTGTTTCTCGATTAATTTTGTCGCTAAATTTTCCCACTTTTTTGGTTAAACAACCTGAAGAGTGGGTAGTGAAGTACTTATCCCACTACCTTAACAAAGCATTCTCTCTTCACCGGCTGCACTCAAGCGTGAAAGGAGGGTCAGGAAAATGGCTTCCTTGAACATCCGATTAAGTGTGGCAGAAAAAGAAAAGCTAATGCGCATGGTCCAGGAGGGCAACACGATTTTAAGCAACCTAATAAGAAAGTCCTTGTCATTGACACCACCGACGGTTTTAGAAAAAAGGAAGCCTTTTATATAGATTTTTATATAATTTTTTGTAAGAAAAAACCAAAAAATAGTATGCCCTTTAAAAAATTCACTTTTAAGCCCCAGCCCGCGGTATTTTTTAGCATCTCTCCCCTTTTTTAGGTTGCTATCATCAAAAGCCAAAACCTCATAAATTTAACTTAATAGGTCGGTGTGGTTTCTTGTCTGAATTTTAGTTGAGTTTTAGCCTGTTATGGTTTAATCTTTCGTAAATTAGACTGAAGTATCAGTTGTTGAAAAGCAAAAAGAAATAACCGGAGGTAAACGGAAGCACAATTCATGTGAATAAAGAAGGCCAGCTTGTCAATTAAAAGGAGATGTGCCTTTTTTGTTTTGGTTCCCTAAATCTCCATACATAGGGGTAAAATTGTTATGCATCAAAATCCTTCTGCCCCCACGGAGCTCACCCATCTCAAAAGTCTCTCCGGCCTATCTGCTCAGGTGAACGCCAACGGTTCCATCCGGCGCATAGATTACGGCGATATCACCCTCAATTTGTTCCTTGGAAATGAGATTGAAGGCGGACCTGCCAATCTCTACTTGCGCAAGCATGGGGGGGTATTTGAGGCAATTCCCTTGCTTGGCCCCCGAAGCCCGGCCATTGTGCGGTGCGATGAGCGGCGCCTGACAATCAGCGGCCAGTGGCAGTTTATCCGTTTCGCGGTGTCGCTGATCCTTGCTGAAACAATACCTGCCTGGTTCTGGCTGGTGGAGATTGAGAATGCGGGAAATGCCGTCCAAATCCTGGACCTTATCTACTGCCAAGACCTGGCCCTCGCCCATTATGGAGCGGTGCGGCTAAACGAGTATTACGTGAGCCAGTATGTAGATCATACGCCCTTGTCTCACCCCAAACGGGGCTGGGTGCTGGCCTCTCGGCAGAATCAGTCCATGGGAGGCCGCAATCCTTGGTGCATAATCGGCGCCTTGGAAAAAGGCGTTAGCTTTGCAACCGATGCACTGCAAGTCCATGGCCTCGACACTCGGGCCGGTGGGCTGCCATCCGGAGTAATTCAAGGGCTGCCGGGAAAACGACGGCAACACGAACATTCCATGGCCGCGATTCAGGATGCCCCGTTTCAACTGAAACCGGAAGAGCGGACCTGTCGCGGTTTTTTCGGGTGTTTCGAGCCGGATCATCCGGCCGCAACTTCGACCAGCGATCTGGTCTTTGTTGATCAGGCCCTGTCCTTGCCTGAGGCAGCCCCCAGCCAGGCAACCAAAGCGTGTACTGACTTAACACCCGCCGCCAGCCTGTTTTCTACCGCTCCGTTCCTTACCACTTTGGATCTAACCGAAACTGAACTTGTAGCTCTTTTTGGTGAAGATCTACGCGAGTTTGAGCGTGAGGAAAACCAAATCCTATCCTTTTTTGTCCAGGACCGCAGTCATGTGGTGCTTAAGGCCAAGGAACGGAAGGTTCTGCGGCCACATGGCCATATCTTGCGCACTGGGAGTGTGTTAACGCCGGAAGAGGCATCACTCACCTCCACCGCCTGGATGGCGGGTGTGTTTCACTCCATGGTGACCCAGGGCCACGTGAGCATCAACCGGCTTCTGTCAACAACCCACAGCTACTTGGGTCTGTTCAGGTCACATGGCCAACGGGTATTCGTCGAACTGGATAACGGCTGGCAATTGCTCGATGTGCCTTCTGCCTTTGAAATTACACCCGAGGCATGCCGTTGGTTTTATCGGTATGCAGGCGGGCTAATCAGGATTGAAAGCCGGGCCTTTACCGACCGCCACGAGCTTTCCTTTTCTGCAGAAGTAATGTTAGGCTCGGCCGTAAGATTTCTTATCTCCCACCATGTAGCTATCAATGGCGATGATGGCTCCAATGCTATACCCGTGCGTTATGTACAAGATGGACCAAGCGTTTTCGTCCGGCCGATTCCTGATTGCGACGTAGGTTGGCGCTTTCCCGAAGGCGGTTTCCGAATTGACCCGTTACCGGGCACGATCATTGAGCGGACGAGTGGGGATGAAGTGCTGTTTAACGACGGCAATTCACGCAATCAGCCGTTTCTTTGCCTGGTCACAGCACCGGCAAAATCCATTGGGCTTCGCATAACCGGTTGTCTGGTTTCGGCCGTTGAAATCGGGTCCAAATCAGCGGATGAATTTTGGAATGAGGTAACCGCAGGCTTAAACGTACATCCCCCCAGCGCAAGCTCTGCGGCAGGTAATACGGCTCGGCTTGGCGAAATTTTGCCTTGGTTTGCCCAAAACGCCCTCATCCATTATTTGGCCCCACGAGGGCTGGAGCAATATTCCGGCGGCGGGTGGGGAACTCGGGATGTCACCCAAGGGCCCGTAGAACTGCTTCTATCTCTGGGCCTTTTTGCCCCTCTGCGCGATCTTTTGCTTCGCGTTTTTAAAACTCAGAACCCCGATGGCGATTGGCCCCAGTGGTTCATGTTCTTTGAAAGGGAGCGGAACATCCGACCCGGGGATTCCCATGGGGACATCGTTTTCTGGCCGGTCTTGGCCTTGGCCCAATACCTGACGGCTTCTAATGATAAGTCCATCCTCGATGAGGTAATGCCCTTCTTTCATGCTGACGGCGACAAACAGGCGGATCAGGGGACGATCTGGCGACACATTGAAAAGGCCATGGCCCTCATCGACAAGCGGCGGATCCCCGGTACGTGCCTTGAAGCCTACGGCCAGGGGGACTGGAATGACTCGCTTCAACCGGCAGACCCTGCCATGCGCGAACGATTATGCAGTGCCTGGACTGTGACCCTCCATTACCAGACCCTCACCACCCTTGGCAACGCTTTAGCCCACTTGGGCTCGATGGCGCAGTCGGCAGAATTCCTGAGGCAAGCGGACGAAATTAAGAAGGATTTTCAACGTATCCTTATGGTTGATAACATTCTGACTGGGTTTGCATATTTCAACGATGACGGCAGCATCGATTATCTGCTTCACCCGAGAGATTCTGCTACAGGTATCCGTTACAGCATTTTGGCCATGGTGCATGCTATCATTAATGGTCTTTTCACCCCGAAGCAGGCTGAGTACCATATCGAGGTTATCAAGCGTCATCTGACAGGTCCCGATGGTGCCCGGTTGTTCGACCGACCCATGGTTTATAACGGGGGTCTCCAGAAATATTTCCAGCGGGCGGAAAGCAGCACCTTCTTCGGTCGGGAAATCGGCCTCATGTACACCCATGCCCATCTGCGTTATGCAGAAGCGCTTTGGTTTTACGGAGATGCCGATGCCTTCTTCAGCGCCCTGTGCAAGGCCAATCCCATCGGCATCCGTGACCTCGTTCCTATGGCCACCCTACGCCAAGCCAACTGTTACTATTCAAGCTCAGACGCCGCGTTCCATGACCGTTACGAGGCTTATTCGCAATACGACCGGGTGATGCGGGGCGATATCCCCTTGGACGGCGGTTGGCGAATCTATTCAAGCGGCGCGGGCCTCTGTATTGGCCTGATCCTGCGGTGTTTACTCGGATTGCGTCAGGGAAAATCGATATTAACAGTTGACCCAGTAATGCCGAAAAGTCTGAATGGATTGCGAGTGGAATTGAAGCTGTTCGGTCATTCATTCGAAATCACTTATCGGATCGGGGACTCAGGTTTCGGCCCAGCCGCTATAGTTCTGAACGGCGTCACTCTACCCTTTTCCCGGGGTGAAAATCCCTACCGCCTTGGCGCCGCAAAAGTGCCGATGTCAACGATCCGCGAACGACTTATTGACGGTGTGAATCATTTGACCCTACTGATCGGATAGTATCCGTCAATAAAAATTTTATTTATCGATGGGAAACAACGTATTAATTTGGCTGAAAGAACTACAACTATGAAACATCAAAAGCTTCTTATCCACAAGGTAACTGGGGCTATCTTTGTCCGGGCAGTCAAGAGATTCATAACTTCCGAGTTCGGATGGAAGGCCAAATTAATGTTTGCCGGGCTTATCATTCTGCTGTTTTGTATTAACGGCCTGAACGTCGTCAACAACTACGTTGGCCGGGATTTCATGACCGCAATTGCTGAACGTAACCGGGCGGCATTCATCCGGCAAGCCTTTTTTTATATAGGCGTTTTTGGGGCTTCCACGCTAGTCGCGGTCATCTCCCGATTCATTGAAGAACGCCTGGGACTTCTTTGGCGGGAATATATCACCCGACGGACCATTTCACATTATCTAACCCAGGGTACTTACTACCGGTTGGAATCAAAGTGGGAGTTAGCTAACCCTGACCAGCGGATTGCCGATGATGTCCGAACATTTACGGTCACCGCCCTGTCTTTTGTACTTATGCTGTTTAACAGCACTTTTACCATGGTGGCCTTTTCAGGCGTGCTTTGGTCTATCAGCCCTTTGCTGTTCGGCGTTGCAGTCGGTTATGCGGCATTCGGCTCATACCTCACCATTGTCTTTGGACGGCCGCTGATCAAACTGAACTACGATCAACTCGACAAGGAGGCCAATTTTCGTTCTGGCCTGATCCATGTGCGGGAGAACGCCGAATCAGTGTTCCTGGCGCGACGCGAGGGACGACTTATCAGACTGTTGGTGCGCCGGCTTGAGGAGTTGCTGATCAATATGCGCCGGATCATATCGGTGAACCGCAACCTGGGGTTCTTTACCACCGGCTATAACTGGATGATTCAAATCATCCCGGCCTTGATTGTGGCCCCTTCCTACATCAATGGAAAAATCGAATTCGGGGTGATCACCCAGTCGGCCGCCGCCTTTATGATGCTCGTCGGCGCATTTTCATTGATCGTCACCCAGTTTCAATCGATCTCCAACTTTGCCGCTGTGGTAACCCGACTAAGTGCCATGGTGGATGCTATGGAGAAACAACCTTCATCAGGAGAAGCCGGAATCGAAATAAGCGAAGAAAATAACCGGGTGGTCTATGAAAATCTGACCCTGGTGTCGCCGCAAGACGGCCAGGATCTACTCAAAGCACTTTCCCTAACCATTCCGTCCGGAACCCGGGTGTTGATCTCGGGCACAAACGAGGACGGAAAAATCGCTCTGTTCAAAGCAACCGCAGGTATTGCCGCTACCGGAAAAGGCCGGATTATCCGTCCATCCGATGAGCAAATGTGTTTTTTGGCCGAGCGTCCTTACCTCCCGCCTGGCACCCTACGAGAGGCGCTTGTTCCCACCAGGTTGAGCAGTAAAATTTCAAACGACCAACTTTATAGTTTGCTCAGGGAGTTGAATCTCGAAACCGTCTTGGAACGAGCGAATGGACTTGATGTCGACCAAGACTGGGACACCCTTCTCACTTTAGGCGAACAGAAGCTCCTCGCTTTTATTCATATTTTCCTGGCCGCTCCTCGTTTCATCGTTTTTGATCATCCCAGCTCCTCTTTAAGACCTGATCATGTTCGAATGATCTTTGAGTTACTAAATAGACATTCCATCACGTACCTTACGGTTGAAAATTCCGAGGATACAATCGAATTCTACGATGCGCTTTTGGAAATCAACGAGAAGGGTAAATGGGCCTGGAGGCCTTTTAGTGCCGGGATTACAGCCGCATGAAAAGTGAATTATTGGATAATTTTGTAGATTTGTCCGACTGGCAGGCCATCGCCTCGGGACAGGCTCAAATTCACATCACTCCTGATCAGGGCCCTCATGGCAAGGCCATGCGGGTTGATTTCGATTTTAAGGGTGGTGGGGGGTTTGTGGTGGCCCGTAAAGCATTTTCCATGACCCTTCCGGAAAGTTACGCTTTTTCGTTTGGGATCAGGGGAGCGGCTCCCAGCAACATTTTTGAGTTCAAGCTGATGGATGAGTCAGACAAGAATGTCTGGCGTTACCGAGAGGAGGCATTGAAATTTTCTGAAAACTGGCAGACTTTGAGAATCAAGAGCAGCCAGATCGCGTTTGCCTGGGGCCCACTGGGCGGCGGCCCTGCCCGGGAGGTCGTTGCGATCGAATACGTGATTGCCTCAGGCCCCGGTGGTAAAGGTACGGTTTGGATTGACGACTTACGCTTCGAAGATCAAACCTATTGCCTTACCCCCAAGGTTCAGGCAAGCTCGGCTCAGCCCGGTTTCGAGCCACAGAATGTCATCGACCCTTCCGGATCGACCAGTTGGCGAAGCATAGCCTCGGATGGTCCCCAGCAAATTCTTATTGACTTTCAAACTGAACGGGAATACGGCGGTCTGGTTGTTCATTGGGAAAAGGATTTGCGGCCGCAATATTTTGATATCCAACTCTCAACAAATGCCAAGAATTGGAGCACCGTCTGGACTACTCAAAACGGCGTCGGTGAACGTACTTATGTCTACCTCCCTAATGCGGTCTCTCGTTTTATCCGGCTCAACCTGCGTCAGAATTTGAAAGGCCGTGGGGTCGGTATCATCGGCATCCAGGTCAAACCCTATGATTTTTCCCGTTCCATCAATGCATTTTTTGGGGAGATCGCAAAGGAATCACCCAAGGGATTTTACCCGAAATATCTGTTTGCCCAACAGACTTACTGGACCCTGGTCGGCACTGGTGAGGATATCACCCAGGCACTGTTCAACGAAGAAGGTATGGTGGAAGTCGACAAGGGGGCCTTTTCCATCGAACCTTTCCTTTATGTTGATGATCGCCTGATCACCTGGGCGGACGTCTCTCTTAAACAGGATTTGAAGGACGGATACCTGCCGATCCCATCCTCGGTATGGCAGACCGATGAGTTGAGTTTGATAACCACGACCTTTGCTACTGTCAATTCCGATAAGTCAGTGCTTTACATTCGCTATCGACTCAGAAATACCTCGGCAAAATCAAGGCGAATGCGCTTTTTTGTCGGAATTCGGCCTTTCCAGGTAACACCCACATGGCAAAATTGGCATGCTTTCGGCGGTGTTAGCAAGATAATGGATTTAGAGCAACGAGCAGGCGAAATCTGGGTCAACAAATCCAAGCAAGTCATTCCATTGACAACCCCCAGCCAGTTCGGTGCGGTGACCTTCGTTCAGGGGCCCATAACAGAATTTCTGAAAAACGGTGAACTCCCTGCGCAAACGGTTGTTAGCGATGACTTCGGTTACGCCTCCGGCGCACTTCGTTACGACCTGGATCTGACCACAGACGCCGTAAAAGATATATTTCTTGCGATTCCCTTCGGAACTGTTGATATGGCGACCGTCCAAACCGCTTCTTCTGCAGGGGGGTCTATTGCTGCAGAGCAGTTCGACATTGCAGTACGAAAGTGGGAAGACAAGCTAAGTGCTTTCGAAATTCATCTCCCGGCCGAGTTCCAGGAAGTTGTTCATACCCTTAAAACCGCGGCCGCCCATATCCTGATCAATCGTGATGGTCCGGCCTTCCACCCCGGCCCGCGCCGCTATTCTCGTTCATGGATCAGGGACGGTGCCATGATGGGTGCGGCACTGCTTCGAATGGGCTTTACTTACGAAATGCGGGATTTCATCCGCTGGTATGCTGCCTATCAAACCGACGACGGAAACCTGCCGGACTGCGCAGATCGCGAGGGTTGTGAGTGGTTACCGGAGTATGATTGCTGGGGCCAATTCATCTTCGCCATCATGGACTACTACCGGTTCAGCGGGGACAGGAAATTTTTGGTCGAGATGTGGCCCGCGGTGTTGAAGTCGGTGGGATTCATGGAAAACCTGCGCGGTCAACGTCTCACCCCGGCCTTTCAAACACCCGATAAAGTGGTCTACTACGGGTTGTTGCCGGAGTCAATGAGCCACGAAGGCTACATGGCCCATCCGGTCCATGCCTTTTGGGATGATTTCTGGGCCCTGCGGGGACTCAAAGATGCAATCACTATAGCCGAGGTCCTAGGCGATCAATTTCAGGCCCAACGCCTCTTGATCTTCACAGAATCATTCTGTAACACGCTGTTTAGATCATTAAACAAGACGATTCAGGATCACAACCTGGATTTCGTGCCCGGCTCGGTTGAGTTTGCGGATTTTGACCCTGCCGCCACCTCTGTGGCCATCTCCCTCCTTGACCAACTGCATCATTTTCCCCAACCCGCAACCGACCAGACCTTCGACAAATACCTCATCGGCTTTCGTGATCGCGCCAGCGGCGGTATTTCTTGGAACAACTACAGCGCTTACGAGATTCGCGTTATTGCTGCCCTCATTCGTCTCTGCAGAAGACAGGATGCTCATGAGTTGCTGGATTTCTTTTTGTCCGACCGTCGCATACCTCCCTGGAATCAGTGGCCGGAAATCTCATGGTGTGACCCCAAAGGGCCCAGTTTCATCGGCGACATGCCCCATAGCTGGATCAGCGCGGAATATATCTTGGCAATTCGCAGTATGTTCGCTTACGAACGGGAAGAGGATCATGCCCTTGTAATTGGCGCAGGTATCCACGAAAAGTGGCTCACCGACACCAGAGGAGTAGTGGTCAAAAATCTCCCGACCCATTACGGCAAGCTTAATTATACCCTGCGTCGAGATGGGCCTTACACCCTGCGACTGATGCTTGGCGGCGATCTTACTTTGCCCCCCGGAAATATAGTCATCAAACCACCACTGCCGCGCCCCCTGATGCAGGTCGAGGTAAATGGCAGAAGGACGGATGCCTTTGACTCGGAAAGCGCCATCTGTGATGCGTTCCCGGCAGAAATAGCCATGAATTATTGAGTCCAGACCCTTTTTTATTAATGGCGAGACTTAAAACCTTTTTTTGGAGTAATAACTTTTTGTTACAATATTTCTTGTAAACTTAAAAATTTCAGGTCATAATAACCTGAGTTAAATTAAATTGTTCCCCTTAACAAGGCAGATTAAAAGGTGAAGCAAAAGAATAATTCAAGCCTAGGTAAGGAGATTGAAATATGAAAAAAAACCAAATTGTACCAGGAATATTTTTGGTATTTTTTATTATTAGTATAATTCTTGCCAAAACCTCTTATATTTTTGCAAACGAGGGGGGAAGTTCCCAACAAGCGTCATATTCGGTTGAGGTTTCCCAGGTAGATGCCCGCCCGTCATTTCCGGACGTCCTTTGCGATCTTATTTTCATTCGCCCGGCAGGTGTGGTCGTCCTGGGAATTGGCTTGGGGGCCACAGTGGTAGCAACGCCTTTCGCACTGCCAACTGGAACCATGAGCCAAGTATCACAGGCGCTAATTATTGACCCGTTTGATTACACCTTTGTACGACCTTTAGGAGATTGGCAGGATGGCTTGGGGGACTAAGGTTAAAACCTCTGAACCTGTTGTTTTAGTAAGCCGTCCACCTGTGTAATGCCACCCGTTTAGCAAGCATTTTTTAGGTAAGAGATGGAGTCATGTAAATAGGTGTGTAAAAAGAATTTAGTCGGCCAACCTTTTCGGTTTTTTTTGACTCCCTTTTCAGCACACCATCGACATACGTTTTCCCTCTGTAAACATCAGGCAACAGCCAATGACCTTTTAACGTGCTGAAGTTTTTCTTCGAAACCTGCAACATTTTCCAGATCATTGCGGTGGCTTTGTGAACTTTCTCGAAGCGCTTCGCTGCATCGGTCATCAGTCTCACTGAGCTTAAGGGGGACTCAACCACATTCGTTGCCCGAAGGTGCACCCAGTGCTACTTCGTAGTGAGTAATATCATTTTATCTTTGAGTTGACCATATTGGCGATAAAAACTGCTTTATAATCGAATTGAGGTCATTACTTATTCGGGTTATCGAGATGCCTGACGGAACTCTTTTCACTTTTATCCTTCCCAAAACATTTGCTTTTTTAAGGTCAATGTTTTTTGTATTTTTAACTTTAAAAAAAGTCAATCAAAACTTATCCTTACTTTTCAGGCACCTTAATACGCCGCTTAAAGAGCATAAGATTTTCGTGCTGATTTTGATTCCTCTTTATTGCCTTACCGTATCCTGAATACTCGCGAAAGTTTCCACTTTCTGAAACTACTGTATATGTATTTAAAAAATCCAGGTTTTTAACCATTTCAATCCAAACTCGAAAAAAGGAAGAAAACATACTAATCGATAATCGTTTGGGTTCTATTCCCACTAAGCGAATTCCCATCAAAGCAGATAAGGTTTGGCTTAAAATTGTATTTCGAAATCTTTTCAATAATGCCATCAAATATGGCGGCAAGGGATGTGGGGTAGCCTTTGGTTGCGAAGACTGCGGATCATACTACAAACTTAATGTTTATAATAGTGGAGCGCCGATTGCGGATGATATCTGCGAAAAACTGTTTACAAAATTTAATCGGAATGGAGTGGAGGGGAATTGCCTTCTGAAGGCATGGGCCTGGGGCTGTATCTGACCAAAAAGATCATTCAGAATCATGGCGGTGAAATAAAGTATGAACCCAAAGAAGGGGGTGCCAATTTTGTTCTAACCCTTCCGAATGAGTGACTATGAGGGCTTAACTTGCTAAGAATAATTTTTTTTGCCTCTTCACGCATAGCCTGAAGGGTTTTTTTATTTAAGGATAATTATTAAACAAGGTTTTAATGAAACAGTACCCCAACACAGCAATTCTATACCAAAATCCCAACATTAAAACTGGATCGGTTTTCGGTGGGCAGGTACATTATCTTTTATCTTTTTATCAAGTCTTCACGATGTTGGTTATAAGCATCTCTAACCGAAACGTATGGGTCAAGGGCAGCACGCTTAAGTCCCTCATATTCCCCGATCCGCAAAGAAGTCCGATTGACTGCCGCCAATATCTCTGCTCCATAAACATAGGGAAAGCTATAATGGGTTAGAACATAAAAAGAAGGAACAATGCACCTCTCAACAAAACTTCCAATGCCGTCGCGGAGGCTGGTTGATCCAGCAAAAGGAAGAGTGAGGTAAAACCCTGGTCCCTTGTAACACCCGATGGTTTGACCAAAATCTTCATCCTTCATTTCAAGATGGAAACATTTTTTTGCCGGGTCAAACAAACCAGCCACTCCGATGGTGGTATTAATCCCAAACCGTGATAGTTCAACCGATGCTTCTTTAAATTCACCTTGTAACCCGCAGTTAATCATGCGAACCGGTGAAAATACATTCCAAAAAAAATTTTGAACCGATAGTCGAGCGCTTCTCGGTAAAACCCATCCATATCCTTGCGCCACTGGTTTTAATACCCAAAAATAAAGTTTGTCGTTGACCTTAAAAAAAAATCGGTTAAATCGCTCGATCGGGTCAGGAATGGGTTGAACAGCTTCGGCAGTGTTTTCCAACGGTATTTCCTTACCCATCGAAGGCGTAATTACTTTGACGGTATCTGAAGCCAAAGAAAAATCGATAAAAAACATCAAAGCACAAAGGAAAACTATTATACCCGATAGATTTTTTTTCATCGTTGCCCCCTTTTGAAATTTCATCATTTTTCCCTAAAGCCGAAGGTTAAGATTAACTGCACAGCTTTATTCTAAGGGATTAAGAAATGGTCACTAGTCTTGTTCAGCCAGGGGGTCACCAAGCGTCAAGCCCGTTGCTTTACCATCCCAAAAAATACCCACACCCCAACCCACTTGGTTTCATTGACCTGCCCCAAAAACTGTCCCACCTTTATTTTTAAATTTTACCATTTTTTATTTCTTAATGCAAATATGCCTCTGGCGCCCGAGGAGGGTGAACCAATGGTTTTTTTATTTGCCTTATATATAAATAACCTTATATATAAATAGCTTAGAGCGGAGTCCCTCTCGCCTCTAAATTTTTCATTGGGCGAACTTTTCAAAAAGTAATTCTTCATCAGCTCAAAGCAATAAAATGGGCATCGAAGTGAGGCCCTTTTTTAATGACCCAAAAAGTCTAACATCACCTACTTAAAAACCAGCCAGCATGACTACCCTGATAATGATCTCCCAATAGCGTGTATCAAGTTACAAAGGAGGCTATCTTAAAACGCAAAAAAAAATTTGCTTTGTCACGCAGGAAGCAATATAAATATGAACAAAAATGAAATGCTTGAATGATAGGGCTACGAAAAGACCGAATAAAAAAAAGACAAAGTAATCGAACAGCTGTCCCCACCCTTCCGTGAATTCGGTGCTGTGTGTGCTTGCGTCGCGAAAGCCTGCTTGTACCGCCAGGCCTGCGATGTAGGCTGCAATGAACATTCTCCCCCCGACAGTTTCACAGGCGAGTACGCTGAGTACTGGTATCGCTACCAGCCCAAATTGTTGGGTGGATTCAACCATCCACTCTTTGCATCGGGCTGTGGCTAGGAGCAGACCACCAATCAGCCCCACGAAAAGCCCCACCAACGCGCCCATCCCCAATTGTTCAAAAACAAAGTTTAGTAGGACTCGGCCGGCCCCCTCTGTGCCGATCTGGGACACTACGATTAAAAACATGAGAAAGGGGACTGAAAGCCCATCGTTTAGCCCTGCTTTTTTGTCTAACTTTGCGTTAGTGTTTTTGGATGTGGATTTGTGATTACCCTTTACTAAATTAAACGCTTCTTCCTTAACCTGATAAAAGGATTAAGGCCGGTAACCACAAACAACAGGGTTGCAGGAATCGGCAACGTAGCGGCTCCCGGGGTAAGCAACCCTCCTCCGTTCAGGCTAAAAATCCCTCCATTTAGCGCCAGCATGAGCGGACTGTTCGGATCGTAATAGAGCGTTAACCCATTGCCCCCCATAATATTGGTGATCTCCGAGTTGCTGATTACAAGTCCCATTATTTCATCAACATACAGTGCCCCACCCGGGATACCGTTGCCGTCAAAAAGAAAGATGCTTTGGCCGGTAATATCGAGGGTTTGCCAGGCAAAACTTTCGCTGCCGGGACCGCTATCTGCTCCCGGGAGGTAAAAATTGTGTTCACTGTCCGTACCGAAAATAAAGGCGAGCATGGCCCCATCAGTGTTCCAAAGGGGATTGGTGCCTTGGTTGATAAAGTCATTGCTGATGTTAAACACATCACCTGTTCCGCCCACAAGGTACCCTGTCGGATCAACAATTAGGTCCGTAAAGGTCTGGGTGGCGGGGTCGCTGACGTAAGCGCCGTTGTTGGTAAACGTACCGGTATACGTAGCAGCGGTTCCGGTGACCTTCCAGGCGCCGTTGTTTTCCACGCTGCCGTTGACGACCCGGGTTCCGGCCCCACTCAGTGTCGTGGTGCCGGTGGCATTATTGACGATATTGGATAAGCGGCAAAACCCTCTTTCTTTTGCTTGGGAATTTTTCTTCTTTGCTGGCTCAGGAAAATCTACCGGCCTTATCAAAAAGGTTTCCCCATCGGTAGGTTCAATTATCACCAACACTCCAGGCGGTAAGACGCTCGGCCTTGAGTGTTTACCCACCCAAGAGTTGACCAGCCACCCCTTCCCTCCCTTAGTGCTTTTCATGAATCGTTTAAATAGAATCTGAGAGGAAAAACTTAGTAAAAAACAATTAAAGGGTAGTTATAGGGTAGTTAAGCAGGAAATAGGAAACTGACCATTTCTGTTAACCATCTGAAATCATTAATGCGCCCAGGGCGACTCGAACGCCCAATCTACGGATTCGTAGTCGCAACTAATGGGGTTCTAAGTTTTTAAGTTTGTTTGGAACTGATTAAGTTTGTTTGGGGAAATTAGCTTCCGGGAATGATTCATTTTTAGTCTGTTTTGGTCTGTTTTGGACTGTCTACTTGACAAAAACCTTACAATTTGACTCTTGAGAGGTTAAGGCATTTTTTTTAAACCCCGTCTAATACCATTTTTGCACAGCTTTTTTTACCACCCTTAGGATAAACTCCTACCTCTGGGAATTTTTCCTCAAAAAATGAGGTAATTCCCCTATAGACATGAAGTAAAATTCTTATTATTAAAAATAGAAAAACAGGACATTTTATCAGTAGGTTTCTAAAGGCCATGGGAAAAAAGATAAAAAAGGGGGAAAAAGAACTACGCCGGAAAGATTTTGTAAAAAAAATGGCGTACGTGGCTCCAGCTATTGAAATACTGGTTATCCCCAAATATACCTCTGCCCAAACCACAAGCTGTCCTTCGAGCTCTGGGCCCTCCTGTCGCAAACATAAATAGACTAACAGGACAATTAACTGCCTTCCATTGCCTCCTCATCCCCCAAACCCTTATCGAGAAATCGGTAGGGGTTTTTATTCCCTGAAAATAAAGGCCTTGCCCTTCTTTGATGGGAATACCCAGATAATCGGCGATCTCTTTTCTGAAAATGGAAAACGTGGCCCCGGAATCAACTAAGGCTTTGACCTTCAGGCTCCCTTTGGGTCCGTTTAGCTCGATGTCCACCATGGGATAGGACAGGTCTCCTTTTTTAAGATACGGGAATTCTTTCTCCATCATATATACGGGCCTTCGCTTTTCCTGGGGATCAGGAGCACTGAAGGCTTGTTTTTAAGGTTTTTAACTTTCTTCATCAGTTTTTTGAGAGTCCCCTGATGAGCTACGACCTTTCCATGGGCAAATGCCACCCACTCACCCGCATATTGGCCCAGCGAAACCGTCTTATGATTGGTTTTAATCGCAATCTTTGGTTTTTCCATATTTGTTATATTTAGTGATTATCATCCCTAACCCCACCGCATCGAACATGTTCTGGTGGAATTCTTCTTTCCAGGCCCGATCCTGAGTCAGGTAAACTTTAAGCTCCGGATATTTGGCCACCACCATCCGGGCCACTTCCTTTTTGCTCGCGTGGCCGTTGCCACAGATTATTTTTTTCATGGTGCTCGGGGCAAAGCTTACCACTCTAATCCCCTTCCTTCTTCCGATGGCCCTTATCTCATCCACCAGGACATTTAAAAGGGAGGAATTCCGGTTATTGAAGAAAAAGGTCTTTTCCACCACCAGGATTTGAGGCCTAAAGCCATTGATCAATTTCAACACGATCTTTCTTCCCGTCCAGAGGATGTCATGGGGTGATCTCCGGTTTTAAATCACCTTAACCCCGGCATAAATAAGGGCACTGTTATCGAGGAACGCTACCCCCATGTGTCGGGTGCCGGGATCAATGGCCAGGATTTTTAATTTGTTTTTGAACATGGATTTTGGGGTGGATGGGGAAGGGAGATCACTCCCCTCCCGCACAGAGTGATTAATTATCTAAGCGATTGAAACAGACGACGCCTAAGGCAATTGCCTCAAACATCCTGACAAAGTAGGAGTTCTTGTTTTTCTTTTCCTTGCTTAATTCGTTGACCAGGAAGGGATAGCGGGAAACAACTGCTTCTTGAAGCTCCCTTTTATTCTTTATGCTTTTCTCTATGGAGAGAAACTTCTCCAGATCTTTCATGGGAAACTCAAATACCTTAAGTCTCTTTTGTTTTGAAAATTCCTTTAATCTGGTCGCCAATCGGTTCAAATTCTGAGAGCTCCGGGAAGGATGGAGTTTCTTGATGGCTAGGATATTGGGTTCGTAGCGGGCAATAAGATCGGAAAGAATGGCTTTAGTCTTTTTAAGCTTTTCTTTGAATTCCCTTCCCTCGATAACTTTTATTCTCAAATCTTTTAGTTCCGGACCTTGAAAGAAAGCTACACCTACGTATCGTGTTCCCGGATTAATTCCCAGGATCTTGGGAGATTTCTTATGCATATTTTTGGATGAGATGATTGAACAATGCGCCTCGGCTTTTCTTTATTTTTTTATCGGGTATCTGCTTTACTTCTGATAGTACTCTTCTTAAAAGAGGCTCGGGAAACTTGTTGGAATACGAGATATATAATCCCAGCCCTTTGGGGTCTTTTAATGCTTCGGCTAATTCTAAGGCAAGGTACTCTGTTCTGGTTTTTGGTTTAAATTCTTTAAAAGAATTAAAAGTCGAATGAAAAAATTTTTTATTATCGATATCGTTTTTTAAAAAAGCTTTTTTTATCATTATATCGTTAGGAGAAAAACTCGCCTTTGATTCCTGGCTTGCTATAAAGGAATTTCGGCTCTCCGAGAACTTCTCTAAAGTATGATTTTTGATTCTTCTAAAGTATGATTTTTGATACTTCTGAAGTTCCATATTTGGAGCACCTGGCAAGGCTTTCCATTTTTTTATCTGGATGGAGAGGTATCTTCCAGTGTTCTTAGTGGAGATATAGTCATGCTTTTTAAGTAAACTTAACCACCGTAAGATCATTCCCCTTCTTAAGCACATATCCCGGCTTAGGGTTTTGATTTTTCTTAACAGATGTCCATCTTCCCTGCTTGCATGAAGCAAAAGGTAGAGAAAAAGCCAGATGGCATTTTTCATCCTCCGGTAATGTTTGGCTTCCTGATCAACCACCAGTCCTTTCCAGACCGGTGTCCACCAATCTTTTTAGCTATTTGTAGTATTGGTCATAGCCCGTCATGCTCTTATTTTTCCTTCATGCCCGTTTTTAGTTTTTAAGCTTTCTTCTCTCATTCTGATCTCTCTTTTTAATTGCCCATAAAGTTCTCGAAATAAAAAAGCCACCGGTGTGCGGTAGACAATTTCAAGTTTTAAGGCATTAATCAATCCGGGAAGTTTGACTCCGTGCTCATAACGAGAGAGGTTATTTGTCTTTTTCCAACCCATAAAATAGGCGGCGCTCTTTTGGGAGTGTCCCAGTTTCTTCCGGTAGGTCCTGGTAGAATCAACTTCAAAGTGCACCATTTGAGAAAAGCATGCGACATGACAGGAATTCTGGTATGTTGAGAAGAACGACCAACTCGCAACCAGAAAGAGCCTGCCATGTCATATATACATTTAACAGAAAACGAACGATATGTCATCAGCCATTTAAATGTGGCTGGATTTAGTAAACGAGAAATTGCCCGCCGGATAAACCGAGATCACAGCACGGTCAGTCGTGAACTTAAACGCAACGGGCCGGAATATGATTGCACTGTTTATTGGTATGACTGGACGCATCCGGTAGCTCTAAAACGACGGCATCAGGCCAGGCATTATCGTCGGGAGGGCAACGAGCGCCTTGTTGATTATGTAAAAACAAAACTGAATCTGCAATGGTCTCCAGAGGAGATAAGCGATTATATGCGGATTAATTATCCTGATGATGAGACGATGCGAGTGTGCCATGAGACAATTTATCGCTGGATTTATAAGGATGCGAAGGTTAATGGCAAGCTTTATCTAAACCTGCGGCGGGGGAGGAAAAGGCGACGGCGCCAGAAACGGTATGGTTTGGGAAGGCGGTTTCTTGCCGGGCGCAAGAGAATTGCTCAACGACCTGAAATCGTGGAAGGGAGAAAACGATTTGGAGACTGGGAGGGCGATACGATCGAAGGCAAAAAAAGCAGTGGCTATATCGCGACGTTAGTCGAACGCAAGAGCCGCTACCTTTTGGCTGGCAAGCTGGAAAATAAGAAAGCTACGACATTGACAGATAAAAGCACTCAAATTTTCAGGCGCATTCCTGGAATAATGCGGCAAACTTTAACGGTAGATAATGGAACAGAGTTTGCCCAATTTAAAGAACTTGAGGAAAAAACCAAACTCAGTATTTACTTTGCCGATCCTTATGCTGCATGGCAGCGAGGAGCCAATGAAAACACCAACGGATTACTGCGGCAGTATTTTCCGAAAGGAACTTACATGAGAAAAATTACCGAACGTGATATTTCTCGTGCTGTTAAAAGGCTTAATAATCGGCCAAGAAAATCTCTCAACTACCGGACACCCTATGAAGTGTTCTGGAATGCAGCTCGTGGTGCACTTGCAATTTGAATTCACCCCAGAGATCATTTTTAATTGAGTTCCAACCTCTTCTCATATCCCTTCTCTATTTATAGTTTAAGAATAGCAGAGAGGAGACAGGGAAAAAGCAGGGAGAATTTGCCTAAAGAGGCAAGTTAGTTACTAGTTTAAAATTTATGGTAAGACTTATGAGAATGAACTGGTGATAATGGGAAAATGGATACTCGGGGCAGCTGGCCGTGGCCAGAAGGGCTCCTAACTAAAGACTGATCACAATAAAAAAAGGCCACTACATATAAGTCTTTTTTTGTTTTTATTAAAAATATTTATTTTTTATTCTTCAAATCATCCTAGCAAATAGGCGG
Source organism: Thermodesulfobacteriota bacterium (assembly GCA_026625185.1). GTDB lineage: Bacteria > Desulfobacterota > WTBG01 > JAGOGO01 > JAGOGO01. The sequence continues at coordinate 408,851 of CP113000.1, forward strand.
AGAAATGCAAGAGAAGTACGGACACGGTTCAAGTTTGTTTTGGACTATCGGCTATAAAACTACATGCAAAAAAATCCTCTTTTAAATTTTTTTGCGCTTGATTCGGGAAACATTTAATAAATATTTAAAACTGGATATTAGAGTAGTTACCTGTTTGGATAAATTATCCCTCCTTTTTGTTATGGTTCTTTCCTCTATCCTAAATGGTAAAAGAAAATGAAACTCAACAATGAAACAATTGAGAAATTCCAAAGGATCTATTTTGAAGAATTTGGCGAAAGGATTTCGAAGGAACAAGCGCAGGAGAAGTTTTTGCGATTGGCCAACTTTTTAAGAGTTATTATCCAGTTCCCGGCAAAAAAGCTGGAACCAAAGAGCTCCCAATCCTCCGGCTTGACCAAACCCCTGCAAATGGTAGAATAGAAAAATCTCTTATTTAGTATTCTCCCTGGAGCATAGGATACATTTCATCCTTCCTCTGGGGACATGAATTTATGTCCCACTATCTCATTTACTGCCGTAGGTCTTCAGAGTCGGAAGAGCGGCAGATTCTTTCCATTGAATCCCAAGAAAAAGAATTAAAAGAACTGGCCAAAAGACTAAAACTGGATATTTCTGAAATCCTCACTGAGTCCCAGTCCGCCAAATATCCGGGGAGACCGGTTTTTAACAACCCAATGAAACAGGTTTATAAAGGCCAGGTAAAAGGGATTATCAGCTGGAAACTGGATCGTTTGGCACGCAACCCGATTGACGGATCCGCCCTGATCTGGGCCTTGGACCGCGGGAAGATTTCTGAAATCATCACTCCTCATAACACCTTTTTAAACAACAGCAACGACAAGTTCCTCATGCAGCTTGAATTCGGAATGGCCAAAAAGTACGTGGACGATTTGAGTGATAATGTCAAGCGGGGAAACCGGACCAAGCTAGAGAATGGCTGGATTCCCGGGATTCCGCCTTTGGGGTATCTCAATGAGCCCAAAGAAAGAACCATAATAAAGGACCCGGAAAGATTCGCGTTGGTGAGGAGAATGTGGGATCTCCTGCTGCAAGGTACAGCGCCATCAAGAATCCAAAAAATGGCCACTAACGAATGGGGGCTTCGAACCAGGGTCCATAAAAAAACCGGGGGCCAACCTTTAAGTATAAATAGTCTATACAAGATCTTTGGCACCCCTTTCTACTACGGGCTAATTAAACGAAAAGAGGGCGTGTTTAAGGGAAAACATGAACCTATGATTAATGAGGAGGAATTCTGGAAAGCTCAGGAAATCCTCGGAAGGAAAGGAAGACCACGGCCAAGAAAACACCAGTTTGCCTTTACCGGACTTATCCGCTGTAGTGAATGCGGATCCATGGTCACTGCCGAGGAAAAAGATAACCAGTACGGCTCCCATTACATCTAATATAGGTGCACAAAAAAGAAAAAAAATTACCGCTGCCGTCAACCGTACATCAATCTTGATGACTTAGAGACCCAAATTTCAACCTACCTTACTAAGATCCATGTCCCGGAGAGATTGCTCAAGTTTGCTCTCGACTACCTGAAAGAAGGAGAAAAGGAAGAGCAAGAGAAACACCATGATATTGAGAGATCTTTGAGAAAAGCCCTCGGTGACTGCCAAAAGAAAATTGAGAACCTGAACCAGATGAGAATGAGAGAACTCATTGATGATGGGGAATACCTTACGGAAAAGAAAAAACTTCTTGAAGAAAAAATCAGGCTTGAGGATAGCGTAAAAAGTGGAAGCCAAAAGGGAGAAAAGGCTATTCAGCTTACCGAAGAAATGTTTATGTTTGCGAGCCAGGCTAAGGAACGCTTTCAAAATGGGTCTTTGGAGGACAAGCGGTCAATCCTTCTGGGACTTGGCTCGAACTTTTTTCTAAAGAACAAAAAACTCTTTATCCAAACGGAAAACCCTTCCTCATCCTGGAGGAAGGATTGAATAAGATTAATGGTGGAATGACCAGGCTCGAATTTACGAAAAATGCCTTATCAGAAAAGAAAAATGAACTATCTTTACCTTCATTTCAACACTTGTGGACCCTAGTGGAGGACGTTCGAACTTTTTACAAAACTACAAAATCAGCTTGCTACCTACCGGAACTGGAACGGTATTGATTATAACAATTATCGATGTTCAGCGCAAGGTCTGGTACGCACGAGACATCAATTTAATCCCTTTAGGTTAGTTAAGTTCTCTTAAGAGGAAAAGAAAAAGGAAGCAGGGTACATTTTACTCCTACTTCCTTAGGTGATAAGGATCTAACCTCTTCCATTTTCTCCCCACCTCCGGCACGGAGCTTCATACTCGCAATCCTTACAGAGGAAGCTTGACCGGGGGAAGAAAATCCCTGACCGGATGCCGCGGAGCACCTGACTGGCAAGGTGAAAGAAGCGCTGGTAATCAGCCCTGGTTCTCGTGGTCTCAAACATGATCATTTTTGGCTTTTTGGTCTTTACAAACTCAATGAGCTTGAGAAGTTTTGGCGGCCTTTGGTAAAGCATCTCGTAGGCGTAGCTATAAATCGTAAGCTGGAGATGGTCATGAACCTCCCGTGCATCCATGGTCTGGCCGGAGGTCTTAAATTCCGCGATAATCTCATCTTTTTCCACCGCATCAAAGAATCCTTCCAGATTTATCCCCAGGCTCTCCTTTTTGGCAGGATTGATAAGAGGAATGTTAAAGTGAACATCCGTTGCTTTTACATTTTTTAGGGGATCCTCAAAATAGCGAGCGAGCATTTCCTTGCCCATAACCGTGACCTTCATTTCATCCTCGCCTTCTTTGAAGCGAAGCTCGGCATCCACCTTCTGGCTGTACCAATCAGCCCGGAAGATCCGAAAAAGCTTATCCAGGGTGACTCCGTTTCCGTTCATCTTTTGTTTGTGAAACCAGGAGATGCTGGAATGGATGGCCCCGCCCAAGGCCAAGCCTGAACCCTTAAAAGGTTTGGGGATTAGATCAATGTACTGAAATTTATATTTCAAACTGCACTGGAGATAAAGGTTTATCTGGCTGTTAGAAAGGTGCTCCATCTTCCTCACCTCCTTTGGCTTCCGCCAGCAGGCGTTCAATCACCTTGATATGCTCTACTGCTCCTTGAATGAACTGCAAGCCCATGAAGCTGAGTTTGAGGATTGTTTTCTTTCGGAAACCGAGATGAATTTAAAAGTAAAGAGTCTTCAGCTTCGAGACTTTGTCCGGCATAAAGACGACCGGATCATCGGCGGGCTCCTGCTCACCAATTCGGAAACCGGGCACCGGGCCTTGCGGGTGGAACCGCGTGTATTTCGGGTCCGGTGCACCAACGGGATGGTGATTGAGGAGTTTTTGACCCGGCAGATCCATCTTGGCAATGGCAATGATGAAGGCGATGAGATGGTTTATTTATCCATCCGGCGTTCCATCAAAGAGCTTTTCGGAAGATTCGGAGAAATCATTGAGATCTTGCGGGAGACCACTGAAATCAAGGTCAAAAACGCAACCAAAGTGATTAACAATGTGGTGGAGCACTACCGCCTGAGCGAAACCCAGAAAGAAAACATCCTCATTGCTTTTGGGGCGGAGCCGGAAGAGGACAAATACGGGATTGCTAACGCCGTAACCCAAGCCGCCCAAAGAGAGGAAACTTGGGAAAAAAGCCTTGAGCTTGAGCGGATCGGCGGGAAGCTCGTTACCCTCTCCCCGGAAACCTTCAAAACCTGGGATGAGTAAAAGAAATGAGAACGAAATGAAAATCGCGATAAAAAGAAAAGTATTGTTGGAAGGTTTTGAAATTGCCAAGGACTCAGTGGGAAAACAAACCGCTTTGCCGGTTCTTAAAAATGTCAAACTGAAAGCCCGGGGCGGAGTCCTTGAACTTTTTACCACCAATCTTTCCATTGGGACCATGATTTCGCTTAAAGATTTAGCTATCGCCTGCGAGGGTGAGGCCTTATGCGACGCAATAAAGTTTATGGCCATCGTGAGGGAACTTCCGGAAAATGACGTGAAGATCGAGACCGAAAAAAAGGCCACCTGATGGTAAAATGCGAGAAATCTCATTTCAAGCTCATGACCATGCAACCGGAAGAATTTCCCTGCCCGCCAACGGTTCCGGAACAGGATTTTTTCCCTGTCGGAGAACAATTCTTTCAGTATCTAAGTAAAGTCAAATACGCTGCTTCAAAGGATGAGCTAAGGCATAACCTCAATGGCGTCTTTCTGGGAGCAGAGGTAGTGGCCACCGACGGTCACCGGATGGCAATAATCAAGAAAAGTCTGGGGTTTATGGATGTTCTCGTTCCTCTGGATTTTATCAGCCTTATTTTGAAACTCAAAAGCAGAGATGAGAGGAACACCTTTCAAGCCGGGTGTTCCAACAACTTGATTATCATCCGGTCCCATGGCCTCACTTTGTTTAGCCGATTGATTGATGCGGAGTTTCCCGATTACTCCCAGGCGATCCCTGATGATCCTTCCCGATACGCCCTAATGGCAAGAAAGGACTTAATGCAGGCCCTAAAAAGGATCATGCTCATGAGCGGAAAAGAGTGCGCGGTGAAGTTCGAATTTAACCCCGGATCCCTCGTTCTTTCGTCCTTTACTCCTAACCTGGGAAACGCCTCGGAAAAAATGGAGATTGAATACCGGTCAGAGAGTTATGAGACTTCTTTTACTGTCGGCCTTAACGGAAAGTTCCTACTGGATATGCTGGAGGCCTTGGATGAAGATCAGGTCAAGCTTCAGATGATAAACGATGAATCGCCCTTAATGATCGAAGAGCATGGTTCCCTTCACATCCTTATGCCCCTTCATCTCTTGGAAGCTGAACCCGAGGCTCAGTCTGAAACTGAAATTGAACTTGCCACTGAATCCGAGTCAGAACCGGAGTTTGTTGAAGAGAAGGAAGCAGCTTAAATGTTTAATAGTTCTTTTGAAAAAAATTAGGAGATGTTAGTTGACATCTCCTTTTTCAGCTGTTCTTTATTCGCTCCGGGTTTATATCACGTCCTCCTCAAGAGGCAGCCTGGAAGTGAGCGGTGCGGCTGCAGGGTTCCAAAAAATCCCAAAATTATTCCCCCCGTCCGGTCAACTGTCGTGTTGGCATTTTCCGGTTGCCTCAAGGAGCGTCTGGAGTTTCGCACGAAGATCAGGCAGCTTAGTTGTTGCAACATCCCAGACGATGGTGTAATCAACTCCAAAATAATCATGGATAAGCCTATCGCGCATTCCAGTGAGCTTACGCCACTCGATATCCGATTGCATCCTCTTGACATCTTCTGGTAGTTTTTTTGAAGCTTCGCCGATAATCTCAAGGCTTCGAACAAATGCCCTCTTTAGCGACGGATTCCTGACAAAGGAACCATAATCCATACCCGATATTTGGGTTAAGATGTAGTCAATCTCGTCCAGGATGTGATGGATGCATTCATGCGGCGATAGGAACACGTTCAACCTCTCTGAGAATATGTGGACCGATGTATGGACTGAGAGCCTCTAACGTAATCAATTCGACTTTGCGCCCTAGGAGTTCTTCAAGTAGAAATGCGACTTCCATAAAATTGTCGAAGGTGTGCTTTTCAGGCATGAATTCCACCAGAACATCAATGTCACTCAAGGGCGTCTGGTCACCTCGAACAAATGAACCGAACAATCCAATATTTTTAACACCATAGAATGCAAGTTGTTTTTGGTTCTCTAAAATGCGCTGAAATATTAACTCTTTAGTGTTAGTTTTTTTGACCATGGGTTATCCTCCGCAATCTCTTTAATAAAACCAGAATACAATAAAATTCAGGAGGATGCAATGGGATCTTGTCTTTAATTAATATGTATTGCCAACATTACATTTTAACTAACTTTAGGCTAAAATGTTTTTTTTTGGAAAAATATTATTATAGAATCGCAGCATTACTCAATATGCTATGTGCCTTTTTTATATGTTAAATTCCTTGCCATCCGCTACTACCCTTACATTTGCAAAATGATCAAGAAACTGGAGAGGGTGGAAGCTATGAATAGGAATTGTCATTTTGGGCGACAATTTATTCACGAATTCCTTTAAATCACTGAGGAGAGCATGACCGCTGGTATGCAGATACTCGTAACGTACTCCTTGCTCCTGGAGAAAAGATTTCAATTTCCGTAATGATTGACTACGTTCAAAGTATCCGGGCCACATGGAATAGATCCATGTTGCTCGGCTTAAATCAATAAAACGTTTGAGCTCCGGCATGAATCCGGGACGAACAAGCATTGCTACCTTATCCCTTTTTTCATTGATACGTGTCCATTTTATCCTGTTTTTGCGGTGATGGGTGAGGACATCATCCCAGCCTTGTTTTTCAAACTGATGAGCCAAAAGTTGTGGATAGCATACCCTTATTCTTGGCCAGGTAACGTTGGGCAACCTACCGTATTCTTTTAGTATCTCTAATATTTCTGCTGTGTAAAAATCAATGATGAACATACGGTCACAACGTTTGGCGGCTTTAAAAATAGTTACTAAACGATCGATGTTCTGACTGGAAGTTGTCACCAAAACAATTCCCTGAGTCTTCTCTATAATTTTTGCGAATTTATCTTCAAGCTCGGATTCACTGGGCTGCATTTCGTCACTTCGGTTGCCAATAAGTGTACCTTCCATGAGTAGGGCATCAACATGAGGAAGCGACTCGGGGAGTTGAGAAAGCAGTTTTGATTTACGCCCGTGCCCGCGGAAGTCACCGGTATAAAATATGTTTTTTCCACCAGCCTTTAACAGTTATGAGGGGGATGGAGTGAAACCACTTAAAAATACTGGATTACTTTTTGAAAATTCTCAAAACGCGGTGTCACATATTATACTGTTTTTTCTTTACCGTTAAGAAAATATTCTTTATAATCGGGGTGTCCTTTAACGAGCCGAGGCCCAATGTTTGCACGAGTTAAGAAGTCAGGGAAGCACCAATACCTTCACATTGTAGAAAATCGCCGGGAAGGAAAGAAAACTGTTCAGCGAGTCGTTTCAACCCTTGGCCGCATGGATCAGCTTACCGCCAAAGGGGAGATAGAAGTCCTGGTACGATCCTTAGCGCGGTTTTCGGAGAAAGCGCTTCTGGTTCTTTCGGGGAAAAGCGAGGTAAATGTTCAAACAAAAAAAATCGGTCCGGCCCTGATCTTTGACCGACTCTGGAAGGAACTGGGTATTGATAAGGTCATCCGCTCGCTTGTTTCCGAGCGGAAGTTTGAGTTTAACGTGGAGAGGGCCATCTTTTTAACGGTGTTTCACCGGCTGTTTCCTTCTGGTTCGAACCGGTTCTGTGACCAGTGGCGCCGGGAGTATGTCATTAGTTGGGTAAAGGATCTTTTACTGCACCGTCTTTATCGGGCGATGGCCTTTCTGGGAGAGGAGATTGAAGACCAGAGGGATAAAACCCCTTTTGCCCCTCGATGTATCAAAAACATAGTAGAAGAGGGGATGTTTCGGATTCGTCGTGATTTATTCACCGGGCTTGATCTGGTCTTTTTTGATACCACCTCCATCTACTTATCTGGATGTCAAAAGAAATAACGGGTGAGATTAAATGAAAACTTTAATGCTTGGTAATGAGGCGGTTGCACGGGGGGCATATGAAGCCGGTGTTACAGTTGCTACTGCATATCCCGGCACTCCCAGCACCGAGATAACTGAGAATATTGCAAAATATGATGAAATATACTGTGAATGGTCTCCAAATGAAAAAGTTGCCCTTGAGGTTGCTCTTGGTGCATCGATAGCAGGAGCAAGGTCTATTTGTTCAATGAAGCATGTAGGCTTGAATGTTGCCGCTGATCCGCTTTTTACGAGTTCATATACAGGAATAAACGGCGGTCTTGTTGTTGTTGTGGGGGATGACTCAGGTATGCACAGTTCTCAGAATGAACAGGACAGCAGGTTCTATGCCAGGGCGTCAAACGTGCCCATGCTTGAACCCTCTGATAGCAGGGAATGCAAAGAATTTATTATAAAGGCTTTTGAGATAAGTGAAAAATATGATTCCCCTGTACTTGTGAGGTTGTCCACTAGAATATCGCATTCCCGGAGCATAGTAGATAAAGGTGGAAGATGCGATTATAATTTAAAGAAATATAAGAAGGATTTCAATAAATACGTTATGCTGCCTGCAATGGCAAGGAAGAGGCATGTTGAAGTCGAGAAAAGAATGGTTCAACTGAGAGAATATTCAAACAGCATTGAAATAAATAAAGTTGAATGGGGTAGTAAGGACATTGGCGTTGTAACAAGCGGCATAGCATACCAGTATGCAAGAGAAGCATTCGGTGACGTTTCATATTTAAAGCTGGGTATGGTCTATCCTTTGCCAGAGAAACTTATCAGGGATTTTGCCAAAGAAGTAGGAAAATTATATATTGTAGAAGAACTAGAGCCTTTTCTGGAGGATTATATAAGGAGTTTCGGAGTTCATGCGATTGGAAAGGAATTACTTCCTGTTCTTGGAGAGTTAAGTGCTTCAATTATCAAAGAGAAGGTTTTGAATATTAGAACCGGCCCAAATAAATCAATCAATGGGGAAGTTCCGGTCAGACCACCCGTTATGTGCCCTGGCTGCCCGCACCGGGGAGTTTTCTATGTATTAAAGAAGTTGAAACTGACTGTGAGTGGGGATATAGGTTGTTACACGCTTGGTGCGCTGCCGCCCAATGAATCCATCGATACGTGCATATGCATGGGGTCGAGCGTAAGTGTTGCCCATGGCATGGAAAAAGCCAGGGGAAGGAAATTCGGGAAGAAAACCGTAGGAATAGTCGGAGATTCTACCTTCATACATTCTGGAATAACCGGGTTGATTGACATAGCCTATAATAAAGGGAATTCAACCATCATTATACTCGATAACTTCACTACCGGGATGACCGGGCACCAGCATAATCCGGCAACAGGATATACAATAAAAAATGAACCGACAAGGAAGGTTGACCTTGTCAAACTGGCGAATGCCGTTGGTATTGACAGGGTAAGGATTGTTGATCCATTTGATTTAAAGAAACTGGAAGAGGTTGTAAAAGAAGAAACTTCCGTTGATGCGTCTTCGGTTATTATTGCCCGGAGACCCTGCGCAATGCTCAAGCCTGTCAGCTTTGATGGTCCCATAAGAATTATTTTTGACAAATGCAAAAATTGCAACAAACTTTGTCTGTCTGTCGGCTGCCCGGCAATTACCGATATGGGTGAATACCTGGAAATAAACGAGGAAATATGTGTAGGGTGCGGACTGTGTGCAAAAGTCTGCAACAATGACGCCATAGAGAAAGCTGGTAGGGATAATGCATAAGTTGAATATATTGATTGTAGGGGTTGGCGGACAAGGGACTTTACTGGCCAGCAGGATTATAGGCAATGTAGCTTTAAAAAAGAACTATGCCGTTAAGGTTTCAGAGGTACACGGTATGTCCCAGAGAGGGGGAAGTGTTGTTGTCCATGTGAAAATAGGACAAAAAGTTTGTTCGCCATTGGTTGAAAAAGGTGAGGCCGATGTAATACTGGCATTTGAACAACTGGAAGCTTGGAGATGGCTTGAGTATCTCAAACAAGGCGGAAAAATTATAATAAATGAACAAAAAATCAATCCAATGCCTGTGATAATAGGAAAAGCTAAGTATCCGGACGGGATTATTGATAGAATAAAAGAGACTTATGGCAATGTGGTTTCAGCCAATGCGCTGCAAATAGCCATGGAAAGCGGAAGTATAAAGGCGGTGAATCTGGTTTTGCTTGGTATAATGGCTAAGTCAATCAGCATTGAGAAGGAATTATGGCTGGATACAATTAAGGAAACTGTTCTTCAAAAATTCCTTGGGGTTAACATAAAGGCTTTTGAGGCAGGTTATTCAATTAGGTAGAATGAGTTCGGAAACAAATTTCCAGCAGGCAAGATGTAAAATTGTTGGATCTCTGTATTTGGTTTTAGAACATAAACAGGTGGATTAACTAACATGCACAAAAGAATCGCCTTAATGAAAAAGGTTGCCTCTTACGAAGTCCCCAAACAGTTCAAGGCCAGGGGTATTTACCCGTTTTTCAGGGAAATTTCTTCTCCTCAGGCACCTCTTGTTACATTGAACGGAAAAGAGGTGGTTATGTTTGGTTCGAACAATTATCTCGGGCTTACCATGCACCCCGAGGTAAAAAAAGCATCTATTGAAGCAGTTGAACGGTACGGTACTGGATGCGCTGGTTCCAGGTTCTTGAATGGCAACCTTGACATTCACAGGAAACTTGAAGAAGAGCTGGCGGAGTTGGTCGGAAAAGAAAGCGCCCTTGTTTTCTCAACCGGTTTTCAGACGAACCTCGGAATAATATCATCCCTTGTAAGCAGGGAAGAATATGTTGTTACTGATAGCCTTGATCATGCCAGTATTATCGACGGAGCAAGACTGAGCTTTGGCAAAAAAGTCAACTTTAAACACAATGATATGGTCGATCTCGCAAGGTGCCTTGGAAATCTACCCCCCGGGAAAGGAACACTTATCGTTGTCGATGGTATTTTCAGTATGGAAGGTGATATAGCGAAACTTCCAGAAATCGCGGCCTTGTCCACGAAATTTGGGGCTGCGCTGATGGTTGATGATTCGCACGGCATCGGTGTGCTGGGCAAAAATGGCGCCGGTACTTCAGATTACTTCGGCCTTACTGAAAATGTCCATATTATTATGGGGACTTTCAGCAAATCCCTTGCTGCGATAGGGGGATTTGTGGCTGCCGACGCAGACACAATTGAATACCTCAAACATTTTTCGAGGCCCCTGATTTTTAGTGCAAGTATGCCACCGGCTAATGTTGCGGCGGTGAGAGCAGCCCTGCGAATTATTAAGCAAGAGCCAGAACGGATTGGGCGTCTATGGGCAAATACGGAAAAGATGAAACAGGGGCTTGAGCAACTTTGATTTAACACCGGAAAATCTGAAACCCCCATTATTCCGCTGAAGACAGGTGATATGCTCAACACCTTTAATGTTGTCGTTAAGTTGCAAGATGAGGGTATTTTTGTGAATCCGGTCGTGACCCCCGCAGTACCTGAGGGAGATTGTCTCATAAGGATAAGCTTAATGGCGACTCATACCTTTGAACATATCGACTTTGCATTGACCAAAACTAAAAAAGTTGCATTGGAACTTGGGATTTTATAAAGAAGAGTGCCTTTGAAAATTGTTGAAGTCCACCCATCCTCAAAAAAAAATTTCTCACGATTTGTAAAATTCCAATTAAATGCAACCGACAAAATAACTATACTCTATAACTTCATTCTTGTTATTTTCATTATTATTTTCAGAGTAAAGATCCCGCCATACCCTTGCCATCTCGCTTTTAACCTCTCTGTTATCTTTTTAGTCCTTTTATTAAGCTTTATGAGGAGGAGAAATTCGACGGTTTTCATTGTGAGCCTGTGGTATCCATTAATACTTTATACTCCAGTTTACTTTCAGACCGGACTGATCAACAGGGTTGTCATACCCCAGTTCCTTGATGGCTTTTTTATGAATCTGGACGTCCAAATCTTCGGCCAATTTCCCGGCTTATTCCTCAGCGGGAAACACGGCAATGCCTTCCTCGACGAGTTTTTTCATTTTTCTTACCTTAATTATTTTCTGATAATTCCCCTGACTGGCATTTTGCTCTACCGCAAGGAGGTAAAACTGTTCGAGAGCTTCTTTTTCCAGCTTTCCTCCCTGTTCTACTTGTGTTATTTTATTTACATATTCCTGCCGGTTGAGGGACCGATCACTTTGCGAAATGAATATTTTCATCACGATGGTTTTTTTCGGGCAATAGCGGATTTTATTTACGCCAAGGGAGAAAATCCTGGCGCAGCTTTTCCAAGTTCCCACGTTGCAGCTATGTTGCTTACAGCGTGGTGGGGGTGTAAACATTTTGAAAGGATGAAAGCGTTTTACTGGTTGACTTTTCTCTTACTGTCTATTGCCACCGTCTACTGCATGTTTCATTACGCGGTCGATGTTATTGGGGGGTTGCTCCTTGGGGTTCTCGCAATATTTGCGTTTAACTGGGTAGACAGAAAACGCAATTATGAGAAAACCCTCCAAGGAAAGTGTAAGGAGTAGAGGTATTTTTTTTGAGTGGATATATGTGGTTTCCATTTGCAAGCTCTTTTACTGGTGATATCTATTGCTTTCCCATTGGGTTGGAAGTCCCTGCAAATGGTTGTGGATTCTTCAGGCCTTTGAAATAACGTTTACGGGTAGATAGATTGAGCCCGGCGTACACCTGGCAACCGAACAGAGTTCGTTTCCATGGGCTCATGCCAAAAAATCGTTTTGTCATTGCGCGGAAAGAATAGGCTTGTCTGTTCAAGCGGGCGAAACCGCTAATAAGCTCGTCAGCAGTCATGCCCGTGGGTTGAAAAAGGAGTGTATCCGGAGGATATCCACGGAGCCACCAGTCACTCACGAACAACCTGCCTTCGCTTAAGAGACGCTTGTATAAACGTGTTCCCGGATAAGGCGTGAGAATCCTTAGCTGCGCACAATCCATATGGCTCTTCATTATAAACTCAAGGGTCTGTTCAAACACATCCTTGTTTTCGTAATCAAAGCCAAAAACAAAGCAGCCCAGTATACCGAAACCTTCGCCATGGAATCGATGCATAGCCTCATAAAAATCGATGCTCAGGTTCTTTATTTTATGCACTTCATTCTGTGTGTCTTTTTGCACCGATTCGAATCCAATCAAAAGCCCCAGGCAGCCCGCGCGTTTCATTAAACCCAGTAGTTCCAAATCCTCAGCTAATGACACTGTGCCTTGCGCCAGCCACTGCCGCCTTAGAGGCATCATTTCCGTAAAGAGTTTTTTAGCTGCATTCCGGTTCAGTCCAAGGGCATCATCGACGAAGAAGAGGTGAGGGGAATCAACAGACTCTATCTCGGCAATAACCTCCTGAACCGGTCGGACTCGATATTGAGACCCCAAGGTCTGGCCAATGCAACAGAATTCGCAATCGTACGGACATCCGCGGGATGTCTCGACACCGACCGGGATTGGAATATAACAACTATTTTTTGTTCCGGAGAAGAGATCTCGCTGTGGTTTGGGCAGACCATGGAGATCTGTCATTTTAACGGCCCGATATATTCTTTGCATCTGTCCCGAGGCGGCATCCGATACAAGCTGTGGCCAGATACCTTCCGCTTCTCCCACGACGACGGCGTCTGCATGCGCTAAGGCTTCGTCAGGCAATACCGTGGGGTGTATTCCTCCCATCACCACCTTCACGCCTTTCTGGCGATAGGTGTCACCGATATGATAGGCTCTTGGCGCAAGTTCGGTCAACACGGTGATGCCCACTAAATCCACATTTTGATCAATATCATCAGGAGCAAAAACTTCCTCGACAATTGTAATCGTGTGCCCAGGCGGAGTAAGCGCCGCCAGAAGAGGAAGATTTACCCTCTGTAATTTGAAAGGGCTGGGTATCGTGTCTTCACGGTGTTCATGGGGTGCAATAAGTTTTATCTTCATGTCTTAACCTGCTTGTCATCATCATTCAAACTTGGGGCCATTGCCGACAGGTCTCGAAACGCCCCAACCCTCATCCGGTGGTGTAGAAATCATCTTCACCACGTAATCGCCAAATCCGTGAAGAGAGCCGCTCATATAATAACGCACTCTGTTGTCTTCGGCTGTCAAAGAAAAAATCGATTTATCGTAAGGACTAACTCGCAAAGACATCGGTACCCCCATCAGGTCGAGAAGGGTCGAAAAATTGTTAAGATGGGAAACCCTGATGCTGGGGGGAATGCCAGCTAAAAGATTCTTCTGGCCATATCGCTCACCGACCAAGAGAAACTCAGGCACATCGACGATCACCTTGTCCGGCTTCATATGGGTATACATTTGCCCATGCTCGGCCAACGTCTGGCCATGATCCGATGTATACAGAATGACATAATTCTGATTCGTCGTTTCAGAAACGAACTCCCGGAAGAATTCATCCACCTGAAAACGAATCCCGTTGTCATAGGTATTGACGAGCTTCTCACGGCCGAAAGGGCTGGGGTCAATGGATTCCGATGATTTCATAACCGGCTTCCAAATCGTAGAGTCCATATCGTCCGGATATTTATTGCAATAGTGGAAATGAAGACCTTTCTTGTTGACGAGAATAAAATAGCCGCCTTTATCATTCAGAAGACTACTGAGAACACGGGCTACACCCAAATCCTTCGTGATATCAAGATTGATGTGGCGCTCCTCGAACGACTGGTCGGTCATCCATTGGTCCAGGGATCTCACGAAACCCTCCCCGGCCACGTTCATGAGCGAAGAAAGGTAGACTCGATTGATGTCAATATAGATCGTCTCGTAGCCCATTTTCTTTGCGTAATCAAAGATGGTCGGGTTCTTGTCGGTTCGAAAGTCATTGTCGGGAAATGCGTTGTGACCGGTAATAAGATAGGCATTGCTGATGTGGGAAAAAGAACCGGCTGCGACACAAATGCCGAGATTCTTGAGGAGGCCCTGGGTTTCGAGGGATTGAAGGAACGGTGTGGTGGCACGTGGGTAGCCATTCAGACTGAGATTGCTGCCACGAACCGACTCATCGATCACATAGATGATGCTGTCGAGTGGCCGTTGGGAAACGTGAAACGGAGGCAGGTCGTCTCGCGGTCCACGATATCCGCGGAGGTTTTCAAACTTCCAATGAAGTGTTGAACGGAGGAAAGAGGTCAGGGGATTCAGATGGAAACTGCGTTCAGGCACATAAAGGAAGAGAGCGTAATTGGAAACGAGGAGGTAGAGGGCCGGCAGAAAACTGAGGGCGAGAGTCAGTCGTAAGGCGGAGCGAGAGGGGACGAGGATCAGTACGGAGAGAATGAGTGCGTAGGGGAGAGCATACAACAAGACGAGTGGCTTGAAGAAGCTTGAGATGGCTTCTACTCGATGATCACCGCTGACGGTCACGGCAAGAAACAGGTCGGTGCCAGTCATGAACTGGGATAAAGTCCGCCAATAGGATAATTGGATGATAACAACAAAAGCAGAAAGAAGGATGACGACCGCGCGGAGAGATCCCGGGAGGAGGGTAATGAGATAGAAAAGGGCGACCACCTGCAGGGAGACCAGTGTGAGGATACCCGAGAATTTCATGTAGCCGAGGACCGGGAGCGAATGCAATAGATCACGGTAATCGCGGAACCTGAAAATGAGGTCGAGGAGGACAGCGAAGGTTGCTGCAACCAAGGCGGTGGTGGCACGGGGATAAGGCACTTGAGTGATGGCGCTAAAGAGGTACATTGCTATCAATGGCCCTCTTCCCATTTGGTGGCTATTATGCCCAGGATGAAGACCACGGCCGCGAAAACCCCTATGATCGCGGAATATCGCAGCGCGGCCATGTGGTCTTCAAATATCATCGATGCCCGTAGCCCCTCGTTCACGTAATACAGCGGGAGCGTCTTGGCGAATGTCTGCAGGAAACCCGGCATCAGCTCGATGGGAAAGAAGCTCCCCGAGAGGAACATCATCGGGAAACTGATAGCGTTTGCGGCGGCGGCGGCGCTCTGCGCCTCCTTGACGAAGCGGGTGAGTATCATCCCGATTCCGACAAACGCGAAGACGTCAAGCAAAATGAACGCAAGAAGCCAGGCGTTTATATGCAGGCTGACGTTAAACACGGCGTAACTCACCAGCAGCATCGCAATCGTGGATATGATTGCGAGTATAAATTGGTACAGGATGTTCGACAGTATCCAGTCGGTACGGGTGATAGGCGTGGTGGATAGCTTCCTGATGACACCCTTCTGCCGCAGCTCCGTGTCCGAGTTCACCGTGCCGAACAGGCTCAACGTCATCACCGCCATTGCGATGATACCGGGGACGAAGAACTCGATGAATCGGTACTTCTTGGTGAGTATCGATCTCTCAACCGATCTGAGGAACGGTGGCTTCCCGGACATCCCCTGGTTTATCCCGGCTAACACTGAGTTCAGGATTTCCATCTTCGTGGTCACCGAAGAAGAGCTGGGGTCGTATATATAAGTGATGGTGACGGATGCGTTGAAGTCGTTGAGCATCATTCTCTGCATGAGGGACCTTTCATAGCCTTTGGGAATAACGAGGACAAGGTTCACCTTGTTGTCCATGACGTATTGCTTGGCGTTGACGGCAGGGTCGACCCTGGTTATCTTGAATTTTCCGTTGAGCTCGAGGGTCTTGACGGCCTGTGCGGACGAATTCGTCTGGTCGAGGTCCTGCAAGCAAAGGTGGTAACCAACGTTGTCCTGACTCAAGAATATCGTGCCGAACACGAGTATCAGAATTATCGGGAACGCAATCGTGAACAAAATTGCGCTCTTCTCACGGTAGAAGCTCAGGAGCTTCACGACGAGATTTGCACTGATGATGCGCGGATTCATTGTTCCTCCATTTGGGGGGGGTCCTCTCGGAGCGCTTCGCCGGTGAGCTTTAAGAAGACTTCTTCCAGGTTAAGCTTCCGGACATCCAGGCCGAGGTACAGAGCCCCGGCATCCTTGATGGCATTCAGTATCTTCTGGACGTCGTCCGTGTGTTCCAACCTGACAGCGATGTTTTTGTGGTTGTCAAGGACCGGCGCGAAGCCCATCTTCCGGGCGATTTCAAAGACTTTTTCATCGACGGACTGTAGCCTGAGGACCAGGTAATTCGCGTTGCTTTCGACGAGTTCCCCGGGGGAGCCCATGGCGATTATCTTCCCCTTCGAGATGATGGCGACCGTGTCTGCAAGAAGTTCCGCTTCCTCCATGTAGTGCGTGGTGAGAAATACCGTTTTCCCCTTCTTTTTCAGGCCCAGCAGGACTTCCCACACCTCGTGCCTTGCGCGGGGATCGAGTCCTGTCGTCGGCTCGTCGAGGAACACGACCTCGGGGTCATTCACGAGCGCAATCGCGATTCCGAGGCGCTGCTTCAAGCCACCGGAGAGTTTCTTGTACTGCTCTTTGGTCTTGTCCTTGAGGTTCACGAGCTCTATCAGCCCGTCGATATCGGTGTTCCTGCAGCAGAAAAGCCGCGAGTAATACTGGATGGTCTCCCTGACCGTTATCCTGTCGAACGAGCTGAACCCCTGCGGGAGGACGCCGATGCGGGGGACGATGTCGTGTTTTTTCTTCGTGACGTCCATCCCCAGAAGGCTTACTTTCCCCGACGTGGGCGTACGGATTGTATCGATGATCTCGACGGTCGTGGTCTTGCCGGCGCCATTCGGGCCCAGCAGGGAAAAAACTTCGCCTTTGCTGACGGTAAACGATATATCGTTTACCGCCAGCAAATTTCCGTAACGCTTCGTTAGTTTGTCGACTTCAATTGCGTATTCGGTTTCTTTGGTCATGAATCTCCATTTCGCCTCTATAGGCACCAGTATTGAAAGTCTTTACGTCAGGCCTTCTTCGGGCGCTGAAGACGCTCTCCCCGTCTGAGTTCATTCGCCTGACTGGCCAGATCAAGGCGGCGAACAATGATGTGCTCCTGTCGGCCCTGGACCGGTACGCCCGGGGCGGCGCGAGAGGAGACGGAGGGCCAGAACCCGAGAAGGCTGAGTACCTTCTCGCTCACCGCCGGCCATGCGATAAGAAAACGATCAATCACGGGTTGGCGGTGTTTGAATAAAATAAAGCTCGGGATTAACGTCGCACCCAGATGCGCTTTGGTTTTCTCCGCGCCCTGGCCTGCGTGATAGAGAGGGATTTTTCGCTCCACGCAGGTGCGGATATTTTCAAACCAGGACAAAACATAAAGGTTGTACTTGCGGCCGAGCTCGTAATCCATGCAGAAATATTTATCCACCATCGCTTCTTGTTTTACGACGAGAAGGTTGAAAGCGGCGAGTTTTTCCTGCACAAAATAGAGCGTGTATTCGGCGCCGGGGACTCGCTCACAGATTTTTTCAAAAAATAAACGGTTGTGCGCGCCCAACGCCATGGGGCTGCGCGCCACTGTTTCCAGATAAAGTTTGTAGATCCTGTCCAGAAAAGGAGAAATATTGCGGCTTCGAATGACTCTGACTTCGTGGGAGGCACGCATTTTGCGACGCAGGTCTTTTCTCGCGGCCCTTGAAAGGCGGGCTAAGAATTCCTCCAGGCTGTTAAAATTGATCGGCAGCCGGGCGCAAGCCCGATATTGCACCCGGTTGAATTTTTTGAATACTTCCCCGGGAAGTTTGCCGTAATGATTAAAGTTGTAAAGCGCCACGATGTCGCTTTTAAGTTCGGCCGCGAGCTTTTGCAAAACGCCAAAGGCCATTTTGTATGCCGCCTCGAGGGTTCCCGCCTCGGTTTGAAGATCAATCCCGATTTCACTCCATTCCCCTTCCAGCAACCCCACGCTTAAAACACGGGGTTGAAAAACCGAGGGGATGAGACGGCCTGCCACTTTCAGCGATTTCTTGATCCCTCCCTCCACAAAAGTGGACAAATCAAAACGGGTTTCAAACAACGGCAATAAGAGAATCGGAGCATCATCTTTTAACACCACGATGCTGCGCAGGTTAAAACCGTCAATACCCGATTCTTGCAACAGAGAAAGAAGAGAGGCGGTGATAGAAGGCTCCGGGAAAAGCCGTCCAAGTTCTGCCGCCGACACTCCGTCTAACCGCGGCACGCAATTACAGGTAAGGTTATCCATGGTATGTCGGTCTCCGATCCAAAAGGGCGATGGAAAGCCACATCTTCTTCTGAGGAAGCGAAAGTACCCATAAGGACCGGCCGGCAGCTATAGGAAACCGCACCAGGGCATTCCCTGATAAGCCTACCGGAAAGGTGTACCCGCCATCATCCCCTATCGATGGATAGATGTAGATTTGCCGCGGATACACGAGATGGAATGCACATCCCAGTGCCTTGACAACGGCTTCCTTGATAGACCAAAGCATGGCTGATGCCTTTTCCAAATTTCCGTCCGCCAATCTTAAGGCGTGTTGGAGCTCTTGCACATGGAAGACACGATGAAATGGGTATTTTCGGTTAAATTCATCGGTCCCTGCTACATCGATGCCGATATCAGACTCATCTCCAGAGAGAGCGGCCCAGACTTTTCCTCCACCCTCGCTGAAGGAGATGGCCGGGCCTCGATCTTCTCCCAACAGGAGATGGGGCCTGCCAAGTGGGTCACGAACCACCTGAATGGGGAAAGCAGCTCCGTTGGTCGAATGACAGTATTTCCAAAGAGGCCCTTCCATCGCCACCAGGCGATCCAACAAGAAGGAGACGAGGCGGTACTTGTCTCCTGCCTCGTTCGTCCCGCACCCATTGAAGGTTTCGGTGGCACATGGCATGGATGCACAGAAGACGGGGCCCCTTTGGTGAACGAACCTCGCAACATGGACAGTTATTTCTTGGCTATCTCTTGTCACATTTAACTCCATCTTTCCCAAAAAAACTTCACTCTTTCTGAGCCCTTAAGGCTCAGTCCGAAACCCAGTGCATCCGCATATCATAAACCTGCATGATGGTGTGGCCTTGATCGTCAATCCCTCTGGCATCCCATGCGGAGCCTTCTTCGTCTTGCGCCCGCATGCGGGCCTCCAGGGTTATCTGTTCCCCCACCCGGCATTTTAGCAAAAACCTCATCTCACCGATCTCCACGGGAATCAGCGCTCGCCGCTCCGATGGGTTCGTTGCCGCGATGTAGAAGCCGACCAACTGCAAAAGGGCCTCTAAAAGGTAGGGAGAGTATTGGTACCGGGCGTTCCGCAGATGTGCGAAATCACTTGTCTCCCGGTAGGTGGTTCGGCCCCGCACCACGCCTGGACCTGCACCGTCAAGGAACTCCATCACGCGATACCTGTCTGCGAGGCCGCTGCGTTCTTTGTACCATTTAAGCACTTTTTTATGATCCATAGGTCTCGTCAGCAGTTCGTCCAGCCGAACAGGAAAATCCGGGAGCCCCTCCCCGAAATTTCCTTCCCCGCCATCAAGGATCACTTGGCCCTTGCAGTGCGGGGTGAAACGGTTGGTCAATCTTCCGGTGGGGGATATCTCTTGGGTTGATAGAGATACCTCGCACACTACCTCCCGAAGGCTGGTGGCGGATCGGCGGCAGGAGATCATAGAAGGCCGTGTAACCCCCGCAGGACATCGGATCATGTCCATGAGCCGCACCTGACGAACTCCTCGCACCTGCAGGTGGGGATAGAGTATCCGTGCGGCTTCCATGAATGTCTCCAAAACCATGGCGGCTGAGACCAGAGGATGCTTGACGAACTTGAGAGGCCTGTGATCCGCGATCCAAAGATCCTTCTCCAGGGAGAAGGATCTGATGGCCTCCAGTTTTTCCCGGCGGATGTCCAGGCAAGAGATCCTTTCTATCATGGGAAAGTCCTCGGGGCTCAAGGACACGGTGCCTCCATCCAGATTTCCACTGAATGAAGGACGGGTTGTATCATTGAGCAGTGCTGTCTTCACTGCCGGCAACCTCCTCGTCAACATCACCCAATCGTCGTCGGCCGGGGCTACAAAGAGCTCCCGACAGAAAAGCCCTGCAAGCTCATTGACATGGATGTACGCCGCGCCCTTCCGCTTCATCAGCTCCCGGATCTCCGGATCATCGGCCATGCCTTCCCCCTCGACCGGGGGAAGCATTAAAGCCTTGAATCGGATGGAGCCGTTTTTCCGGTGGATGGTTCTGAGTAACGCAGACATCATTCGGTTGGCGGCAGCGTAGTTGGCCTGGCCGGGATTCCCCAGAATCGCGGCCCCCGAGGAGAGGCCCACGAAAAACCTCAAGCCGGATCCCTCTGCAGCCGAGAATAGATTCCAAGCCCCGAGAAATTTGACGTCCGTGACCATAGAAAAATCATCCGGGGTCATTTGGCTTAAGAGACCGTCCCTGAGGACTCCCGCTCCGTGAATAATCCCGTCGATCTTGCCATAACGACTTGCCACCTCACCCAAAATCGCGTGGACCGCTTGGGGGTCGGTCACATCGCAGGTATGGTACGTTGCTTCGATCCCTGAGGAACGCAAATCCGCAAGGGTCCGAGCAATCTCCGATGTTCTGTGGTCGAAAGGGAACGCCTCAGAAGCCGAATCTTCGGGGCGCGACTTGGCGGGCTCTAGAGGGGTCCTCCCCAGAAAAACCAAGCGGGGTCCGAAAGGCACAAGGCAGCGGGCCAGATGTACGCTGATCCCGGTTGCGCCCCCGGACATGACGACAACGTCTCCTGGTCTCAGATTCAGACTTGACGAATCCCCGAAGACCGACGGGGCTAACTGCCCCTCCGAAGTGAAGACCCTTCCATCGCGATGAATGGTCTCCACCACGGTGCATCCTCTGTCCAGAGCACCGCGCAGCGCAACGCGAAGGTCTGCATCCTTGTCGATTTCCAAGGTCCGAAACTGGACCGACGGGTATTCCTGGGCTGCGCTCAGAAACAGTCCGAGCACCCCTTCCGCCAGCAGCTGACCGAAAGGTTCAGTATCCTCCTTGGAATGGACCAGCACCACGAATTTTTTAGCCGGTGATTGGAGAAACGTCTTCAGTAGGAGGAAGATCCCCCTGAGAAGCCGCGAAACATCCGCCATACCCCTTAGCCTCCCCGACCCGCCTTGGCAGAGGGTGATGACCATCCCAGCAAGGGGCGACAGGCCCGCTATTCTATCTACCGCCCTGGAGACCCCTTCATCGGTTCGAATGTCAAGGCCCTTTTCGCCAGGACCGAAGTTCTCTGGCATAAATAGCATGGGAACCGTGTCAACCCCGTAATCCAGTCGGAGGATATCCCCTGCACTTCTGGCAATTCCGTCATCCCCGTCCGGTGAGAGAAGGAGGACTGACTCGCCTGGGGTCAATTCCATGGGAATAGAGGCCGCCAACTTTACCTTGACGTGGTTAAATACGAGCCGCTTTAAACTCGCCTCATCCTCTGGGGGCTTCAGGATTTCATCCCGCGCTGGGTCGAAATCAGGAGCCTTGGCGGCTGGCTTTAGGCTTGTACCTCCCAGCCTGGCGATTATTTTGGAGATCCTCTGGGCGATATCCTTCACGGTACGGACGCCAATAAAATCCTCCAATTCGATCGTGATCCCGAATTGGCGTTCCGCAGCATCCATGATGATGGGGAGGCGGCTGGATCGGATGGAGAGATCCTTCCTGAGATCCATATCGGGTTTAATCTCGTCCCTTTCGAATCCGGTAGCATCCATAATGATTCGAATAATCCTCTCCATCAGATCTTGGTCCTCAGGCGCCTCAGCGGGGACAGGTGAGGCCTGTCCCGGAATGTAAGGTGTGGCATCGAGAGGCGGGGATACCGTGTTCCCAGGAGAGACCTGCTTCTGGCCTTCGGGATACCCGGAATCCCCAAGCATGGATTTGATAACGAATGATAGATCGCCTTCTTGGAATGTTGGGTTAAGCTCTTGTCGGATAGCTTCCAGGATGTTGGGCTTAAGGACGGGTCCGAAGGTCTCTATCATGAATCGGTTGATTTCCCTTTGAATGATCCTCTCCACCGGGTTGGAGCCTACAGGCCCAAGTTCCGACGGCCGTAATGCGGGTGCTGGGGCGATTCGGTGAGATTCGGGAGTTTTTCTGAATGAAGAGAGGGAAACAAACCTCGGTTCCCCTTCAACCTTCAGATGACCTTGGACGAAGAGCTGAGCAAGGGCGGTCTTGTAGGTCAGGCACTCTGCGGAAGGAAGACACGTCTGGATGCACGCCGGTTCAGGAAGCGTGTCGGCGATGAGATGGCTTAATGTTTCGTCGGGCCCCACCTCCACGAAGAGCCGGACTCCGTAGTCATTCCAAAGGGTCCGGACATTATTCATCCAATGGACGGTATTTTCCAGGTGGAACATCAGGATTCGCCTGATCTCAACGGGATCTGATGGATACGGTGCCATGGTCGTGTTGGAGATGACGGGAATCTGCGGGGAATGAAATGGAATGGAGGCAACGTACGCCTCGAGCTCATCATGGATGACCTTCATGATAGGGGAGTGGAAGGCCATGCTGACCCGTAAGAGGGTGGCCCGGTATCCCATTTCCTTCAATCTTTTGCACAGATCCTTGACCGCTTCGGTGCTGCCGCTCAGGACAACCTGGTTCGGTGAATTGATATTGCCGATGTGGACATCCTCCCGTCCCTGGATCATCTCTCTCAGCAGATCCAGGTGAACGTCCACGGCCGCCATGATGCCGGGTTCCACGTGCATGCCAGCAGCCTTGTCCATGCAAAGGGCTCTCTTGTTCACGATTCCAAACCCGTCCTCCGGGGAATAGACACCGGCCAGGCACAAGGCGGTCAGCTCGCCTAAACTATGGCCGGCCATGGCCACCGGGTGGATACCCAGGTTGGTGAGGTATCGAGCCATGGCGTGTTCCATGGCAAACATGGCGGGTTGCTGCCACCGGGTCTTCTGAAGGTTCTCCTCGCGATCGTGGAACATTAAATGAAGAAGGTCGAAGTCCGCCACAGCCGCAGCACGATCCATCCACTCCCTGATGACGGGAAAGGACTCGTAGAGATCCCGCCCCATTCCTCCATACTGTGAACCCTGTCCGGGAAATACTAAGGCGAGCGGCAGGGCCGGCAGATCCTCGGGGCTCATGAAAATTCCCTGTTGCGCCAGAGCCCTCAACACCTTAGGTGAGAGGATTTCGGCTTCGGCAAGGGAGACCGACCTCTCGATGACCGTGAGCGCCTCTTCTTCGGATTGCGCCACAACAGCCATCCGATAGTTATGGCCGCTCACCTTAGTCCGGAAGGAAGAGACGCCCTGAAGCATGGGAGAGCCACCCTCCTTCTCTCTATCGAGACCGGGTTCTCTGCCCGGTGAGACCAGGATCGTATCCACTTCATCCATGGCCTGCTCCACCTGCACAACGTAGTTGGAACCTCCAAACCCGAAAGCATTGACCTGAAGCCTTCTTGGCTGGCTGTCCCTGCCCTTCCAATCAAGCGGCTTTGGGTTGATGAAAAGCCCCGATCCTTCCAGGTCGATTTCCGGGTCTGGATGCATATAATTAAGGGTAGGAGGAAAAACCCCCGCCTTCATGGCCATGACTCCTCGAATGAGGCTGTTAATGCCCGAGGCGCCCAGTGTGTGTCCGATCTGGGATTTGAATGAGGTAATCACGGTGCGATTGGAGGAATTGAAGACGGCCTTCAGGGCGCGGACCTCCTCCACGTCCCCTTGCCGGGTGCTCGTGGCATGGCATTCCACCAGGTCTACTGCATTGGGCCCATAGGGTATCCCCCGGAAAGAGGCGCGGATGGCGATCTCCTGGGCGGCGCTGGTCGACTCCACCATGCCCAGATGATTGTTGCCCCCCCCCATGCCGGTGATGACCGCGTGGAGACGCGCTCCTCTTGCACGGGCCAGGCTTTCCCTCTCGATGACGATCATCCCCCCGCCTTCGCCGAGGACCATCCCGTCTCTTTCAGCATCGAAGGGGCGGGAGGTCTCGTGAGTAGGTCTTTCCTGTCTGGACAGCCCGTAAAGTGCGCCCAGGGCGGAGAATTCCAGAAAATGCAAATGGGTGAGATTGTCCTCGCCCCCTCCGACGATGGCTGCATCGATGATGCCGCTCCGGATCATCTGGATGGCGCAGTGAAGTGCCACCAGTGAGGTCGCGCAGGCTGCGGAGACAGAATAGCTGGGCCCCATGAACCCATACCGGTTGCAGATAAAGCCGGCCGCAGCACAGTTGAGCCTGCCCAGGAGTGTGGTGTCGTCCGGGGCCATTCGTCCGGACTTTACCTCCTGTTCGATGGCGCTCTCCAAATCTGGGGTGAGGTGAACGGCCCTTTTGATAGCGCCAAGGATATCGTGGACGTATTCCCTGATGATCATATTGGTGAGGGTTCCCGCCGCCTCTCCCGAGTTCTGGGAGATCAGGACCGCGATTCGCTCGCGTGGGATGTCTGACTCCAGGATACCGGATGCCCGGATGGCCCTGTCCGCCAGCCACATGGTGATTCTTGTCGCCTCGGTCATGCTCCGGAAATCATGAGGGGGGATCCCGAGTTCATTGCGGGAGATAGGAAAGTCTAAGAAGGCGCCCACCTTGCAGTAGGTCTTGTCCGGAACCTGCGGCCGGGGATCATAAAAAAGCCCGTGATCCCACCGCGAAGGCGGAACCAATGTAATCCCGCTCTTCATGTCCAGGCTTGCAGCCCAGACTTCTTCCGGACTCTTCCCCAGGGCATTTAGTATGCTCATCCCAGTGATAGCAACCCTTTCGTAATCGTCTCTATGGGGGGCGACTCGCTTCAGTCCACGGCCGACCCCGGAGGATGGAGTTTCCATGGATAGCGACGCTTTGGGTGTGGGGGTGGGCTGATGCAGCAAAAGAGGACCTTCGGCCAGCTCGCAGTGAAAGGACTTAAGCTTCTGGACCTCACGGATGAGGCCGGCGCAGGCCCCACTCATGAATTGCCCGCGTCCCAGACAGCCCCGCTCATCCAAAGCCATCCCGCCCGGCCTGTCCATGCCTCGGGCCGCAGTGAAGAGGCTCCCCGCGGCTATCTCCTCCATTTTCGTCCGGAAAGAGGCCTCGTCCTGGTGACCCGCTGCGAACTCTCTTTCCAGGGATAAAATAGCTTCCACTCCCGGCGTTTTCAAGGATCGCACCCGAAGCCCGGTGTGCTGGCCTGAAACGACTGTTCCCCCCGGAGGCGATTTCAGGATCAGCTGTTGATAGAGCGTTGTCAAGGCGCCCGTTTCAACGATCTCCTGGGTGGCCAGGTAGGCGGTACCCATCTGGATGGCGTCCGCGCCGAGCATGGCGGCCATTAATGCGGTCTCCCGATCGAAGATTCCCCCTGCAAGGATCACGCGACATTTTTGGAACAGGGATGGCGTGCGCCGCTTGAGATCCAACAGCATTTGCGCAAGGGTGAGCGTGCTATGTTGCCCTACGTGGCCGCCAGCCTCATACCCTTCGCAGACCACGTATCGGACGCCCGCTTCAAGGGCGAGCCTCAACAAGACCTCATCAGGAGCGATATACATGACCCCTATGCCGCATTCTATCAATTCTCTTACAGGGGAGAGATCGCCGCCTGCAATCACGGCAAAACAGGGTCTGTGTTTCATTATCCAGGCCAGATGCGTCTCCCTGAACGGGTTCTCGGCCAAAGAGACGACATTCACTGCATATGGGCGCCCCCCCATGATCTCCGACAGGCGCCCCAGCCTCCGGTCAAGGGCCTCCGCGTCCATCAGGCCAAGGGCGATGGTGGGCAATCCACCGGCATCGGCAACTCTTGAGGCAAACTCCGGGACATCGGTGATCCAGGACATGGCCCCCTGGATAAAGGGATATTTAGTTCCCATCTCTCTCGCTACAGGGCTGTTTAAAAAGCAATCCTTTTTCGCCTCCGCCAGATGGCATGAGTTTCGAATCTCGTCCATGAAGGCCGTCACGGCCTCCTCGGTTTTGAACCCGAAACGCTCAACGAATGACCGGGCAAAGGTGGTCTCCACAGCAAGAGGGATGACCTCGTCCTGCGTGAAATGGCTCTCCAAAGGGTGGAGGGCCCTGGCATGCACCTGGCTTACGAAGGAGCGCTGGCTTTCTTCCGTGATCTCTGCTCCGCACAGCGAGTCCTCAAGCGTCTTGATCTCCTTGAAGGCGCGAGAGTTTCCCTTGTTGAAAAGGCGACAGGGAACCTGCAGGTCCAGGCCAACCAGATCGGTAGAATCCAGGCGAAGGTTGGAGAGCCGCTGGCGCTGGAGATCATCAATGGCCACCAGGTCTGTCAGCCAATGGACGCTCTCGAAGACGATCCCCGCCGCCCCTGTGGACAGGAATGCGGCTGCCGCCTCAGGGGTGAAGACGCCTCCCCAGATGAGGATGTCCAGAGACCTCGATGGGGTGCGCAGCATTTCCTTGACAACTGAATAGAGCACCAGAGTCGTCTCGCCGCTCACGAATCCGGAGGCCTCGCATCCTTTCAGGACGATCCGCCCAATTCCCGATCTATCCTTCAAAAAGGCTGCCAGGAGATCCAAATTTGCGATGATTGGAAAGCAACAATAGTCTTCCGACAATTTCCTCAATCTGTGGAGAAAAATGGAAGGATCGCTTTGAAGAAACTGGGGGTGGCACTCTACCCAGATGTCGTGGGCCCTTGTTTCCTTCAATAACTGCCCCAAAGATGGATCCATCAAGGTAGGGATAGAAATCTTGATATCCCTGACAAGGCCGGCAGGGTCATCCTTTCGCAAGAAAGAATGTAACTCTTCCACCCCCATAGTGGAAAAATCAAAGATGGCTCTGCTCCCTGTTCGCTGAGCCATGTGAATCACCGATGGGATGATCTCCTCAGGCCGCCAGACGAAACCGATGATAGAAACCCGATGCTCAGCCACTATGTCAGACCTTTGCTTCAACACCATTCGTTCACCTATTATGACAATTTGCCAGTTTGATCAATTCCACCCGATACGCTCAAGTATCAGCGCGATCGTCACCGCTTCCAAGCCAGGTACCACTCCGTGGCATCACTCCCGATTCCTAACCGGGCAAGCTGGCGTAGATCCGTTTCCAGAACGTCGGGCGTGCCATACTCCAGTATGCCGTATTGGGGATCCGTCCAGACACGCGCCGTCCGACCCCAAACCTTCGTTTCCGGCGGCAAGGTGAGGCGAATGCGGTGGATCAGGTTGATGCCCGCGAGCGCCGCTGCTTCTATCACCATATCGGTGCAGTTGTTGCTTCTCACGCCGAACTGGTCATAGTTCCGCTGCATCACGTATTCATGTATCAATTGATACCGACGCCGGGTAATCGGCATTCGCCAGACGAACGAGGGGGGGCGATTGGGCTTGCCGGTCTGGAATCGACCATCGGACATCGTCTGCCACAAGTAGGCAATAGGATTGGGATGCCCCTCCCGAATTCTCTGAAACACGCCGTCATGGTAACGCGGTTTACTGTGCCCCAAGTCCCCGGTGTGGCCGAATTCCAGACGATCCCGGGGACTTTCCAGGATGAGCCAGCTATGCCCCCACGGACGCTGCCAGATTGAGAAGAGAAGCGACTTGGTAGTTCTGTAGTCCCAATTGGCAGCTTCGTTCAGGATATAAAGGTAATGTCCCTCGTCCCCCACGGGTGTTCCGGTGGCGAGATCCAGGTCGGCATCGGGGGCAAAGCGGCACACGATCGAGATGGGCTGGACACTCCAGCCATCGGGTTGCATCGGAGCATAGAGCCGGGGCGTTCGGCGGGCGCATCTGACCGCAACCCCGGCCAGCCATCTCATCACCACGAGGAGACGTGCTCGATATACTCGCTCGGTTGCTTTGCTATTCATAAGGACTTTCTGAATATTCGATATTTTTTGTATCTTTTTGCGCCGGCTTCCTCTATCAGAGAGTTGATCGACTCGTTGTCCTCCAGGGTCCAGCCCATTTCCAGATACTGATATTTCTTTTGTTTCCTCGCGATCTCATAGATGTGGTGAAAGGCAAGCATGGGGATTCCAAGCTCCCGGTATTCCTCCTTGATCCCGAACATCAAACACCTCAGTCCCCTGATCTCCCGTCGATACAACAGGAACTTCAGCATACCCAGGAGACCGATCCGGCCGTTGAAACGCTTGAGCAAAGGGTTAATGTCGGGAAAGATCACGCAGACCGCTGCGGGTTCATTTTCAAAATAGATGAAAAAAGCCAAATCCGGATCCGCGAATGCCATTACGCTCTTTTGAATGTCCTTCATCTCGTTATCGCTCAGGGGAACGAAACCCCAGTTACCAGACCAGGAGTCATTGTAAATTTTTCTGATCAGGGCAAACTCGGCATCCTCCTCTTCTGGACGAAAGCGCCTGATGTGGATACCCTTTTTCCTGACTATTCGTTCAGCCAGACGGTCCATCCACTCAGGAAGGCGGTAATCGCCGTCTATCAGGAAAGCCAGCAGGTCCTTTTCTTTGCTGAAACCGCACGATTCGACCAGCCCGGGGTAGTACGGCGGGGTGTAGGACATCATCAGGGCAGGCGGATACTCGAAGCCCTCAATAAGCAAGCCCACCTCGTAATTGGTGGACGGGCTGAGCGGGCCTCTCAAGAAGGTCATGCCCTTCTGATGAACCCACGTCTCCACCGAAGAGAAGAGGGCCGCCGCGGCCTCCGGATCGTCAGCGCATTCGAAGAATCCCCAAATGCCCATCTTTTCGAAGTGGAACTGGTTATAATGATCATCTATAATGCCCGCAATCCTTCCCACCGTCTCCGAACCGCGTCGGGCCAGAAAGAGGATGCGCTCGGAAAATTCCCAGAACGGGTGACTGCGGGGGTCCAGCAACCGGCGAACCTCTTTCTTGAGGGGAGGAACCCAGTTGGGGTGCCCAGCATAGATTCTCCATGGCAGGCCAATGAAGTCCTTTAATTCCGATTTTCCTTCCACAGTAGTGATTTCCATGCCAGCCATGATAATTCTTTCGAGTAGTTATTACTGAAAAAAAGTTTTATAATAGCACCTATGAGTTACTAAAAGCAAATTATTTTTTGTATCCTCTTCCATGTCCTTACTTATATATAAAGTTAAACAATTTATTTGCTTTTTCTTTATCCAAATCTTTCAAAATCTTATATTCCTCCACGGCTGAGCCTTTGTCTCCAAGTATGAGGTAGGTTGCGCCCAGGGCATAGTGCGCCTCGGCAGATTCCGGTTGAACGCGGATAGCCTGTTTGTAAGCTTCTACTGCGTCCTGATAGCGGTCGAGGTGGGCATAAGCCAGGGCCAGGTTACAGTGGGCTTCGCCCAAATCCGGTTTAAGACGGATAGCTTCTTTATAAGCTTCTACTGCGTCCTGATAGCGACCGAGATAGTCATAAGCCGTTCCCAGACAAAAGTATGCTTTTACGGAAAAAGGATTTTTTTGCACTGCCTTTTCAAAATAAGGAATCGCTTTTTCATAATCTTCAGCCAAATAATACGATAGGCCTTTTTTAAAAAGCCCTTCTGCTTCAGGTATGCCTTCTGTTTGTCGTTTGGCATTCCATTCGGCAACTGTCCTGGCTTTGGATGGTGTCAACTGATTTATTCTTTGACCCGGCAGGGCAAAGTTTAGGTTATGGCCTGTAACTCTTTGGAAGGTGGCAACCCCAAGAACCTCACCTTTCATATTTACTACCGGGCTTCCGCTTGAACCAGGAGAGATTGGAGCGGTTATCTGAAAGATTTTTCCGAATGCAGGAATGTCCCGAACCGCAGAGACAATGCAATCAGAGACGGCCTTTTCAAGGCCGAGGGGACTTCGGATGACAATAACCTTTTCCCCGACCTCGGGAATGGATTTACTAAGTGACAGGGGAATCACTTCCTGGGCAGGAATCTTCACTGAGAACTTGATAAGGTCTCCATCTTCGTCCTCAGCAAGAATTGCCTCCAGTGGAAAGAGGTTCCCGGAAGCAGTTTTTATTTCCGCCCGGCCCGCACCTTCAAGCACATGCCGGTTGGTGATAACATCTCCTTGCTGATTGATAAAAAAGCCGCTTCCCTGGGCGAGCGGCTTATTGTCTGGAGTGTAGGTAATGATGGAAACGACGGATGGGGAAACCTTTCTAATAATGGCAGGCTGATTTTCCTGAGCAAGGGCTGAGCCATAAACCGGAATGCAAAAAACAAACAAGAGCATCAAACCCGCGTTAAACCTGTTTATTAAGGTTCTTGTCTTCCCTCCTTTCGGGACGGAAAATTTTTTCGTCTCCCTCACTCCTAACTTCGAATTAATCCAAGAAAAAGGTTGTTTGGGCCCTTTCATGCTCATAATTGCCAGCTTCGTATGTCTAAAAAATTTTAAAACTTTTACGGTTCTGTTCATTAGAAAAAGTGTTGCCAAACATACTCAACAACTGACACCCCCATGAATGCGACAAGGGACCAGTAAATGTTGCCAATTATAAGACTCGAAAAAAATATCTTCCAATCCCGCCTGCCCAAGCCATTATATTGATGACTTCCGTGACGCATGTATGCGGTGATAATAAAGGCATCGTATCTCATTGAAAGAAAAAGCAAAACAACCGCGTCGCTTTTGCGGAGAATCCAGGAAGTGAACCTGCGAATCTTACTATTGCCGCTGTAGTCCTTCAGCCCCTTTATTGCCTCAATGCCGAGCCAATCTCTTCGTGACCAGTCGTAAAAAATTAACAATAGATAGTAAATAAAACCAGAAAGAACTGTCATCATGAGACCGCCTTTGATGAGTCCCATTTTCCAAATTACGAATGGATATAGCAGATAGTCAAAAAAGTAGCCAAATATAAAGGTTTTGACCAAAATTCCCAGCGTAAGAATCCCAACTTTTTCCTTTATAGGCACAACCCTTTTGGTTGGTAAAGCTTGCGATACTTCGTGCCCTTTATTTTGTGGGTTCATAACAGGTCTTATTAACTCACTTTCATAATGTTTCAGTCCACGATTGCGTGTCGCTCCACTATGTCTGTGGCATTTGTCTGAGACGTTACAGGCATTACCCCGGATAACACTGGGTATACGACTTGTGATTACAGGCAAAATGTGCCGCCACCCAGCCGTTGATTATTACCCCCCTATTCTAATTTTGACAGTTTAATTATTTTTTTCAAAAACCTGTTTACATTCCAAAACCAAAACTTACCGGATTTGAAATAAAACTTTTCCGTTGTTCCGTCATCATTGTTTTTGACGCCAATAAACGTAGGGGTTTTCTTAATACCAAGCTGTTGGCTGATTGCGCTATCTTGGTCGGGGAAAAGAGGAAAAGATACTTTATACCTCGCCCGAAATAAATCAACTTCGTTAGTGCCATTGTTCACGATGCCAATTATCTTAATTTTTTCTTTCAGGTCGGGGCGGGCTTGAATTGCCAGGTAAAGTTCGTTAACCTTTGGGGCAGCATTCTGGCAGTGGCGGCAATCCGTGCTGAAAACTTCAATAATAATCACCGGGCTTTTAATTTGCCTAATCTTAAACTTTCCCGAACCTGATATTCCCAGGTAATTCTTTTCCGCATCATTTTGAGGGATCGGAAGTTCAAAAACCGGAAAAGGTGTTTTTTTATCTGAGGCTAATGAGATCTTCACCAGAGATACGCACCATAACAAAATTATTGCGATAAGATAAAAGAAGATGGCACTTCCTTGAGAGCCAGATAACCTCATTGCTTCACCTTCCTTGGCGAGATGGTTGTTTATTTTAATTACTTTTTTATTATATCATTTCTTGTGGGGAAAAAATTTTAATTCATAAGCACCAGAAATGAATTGTTTCCCCGTCCCCCAAGTCCACGCTGTGGAATCATGTCCTTAACTCCTCACTCATCTGAGCGAGTTTTAAAACTCTTTCACAAGGTATATGAAGCTTTACCAAAAAACTACTTTGAAGATTGAATGCTTCTGCGGATACGCTTATCGAGACTCAGGACTTTCCGATCGCAGAAAAAAACCTGAAGGGCAACAAAAAAAATGACCAAATCCTGGAGCAATAAGCGGATACTGATTTTCGGTACAACCCACGGGAGCAAGCAACCACAGTTTATATCAATTCCTCTTACTAAAGCAGATCCCTTGGCAAACAAAAACATTATGATTAATAGGTTGATGATAAGGATACTTCCTTCCGTCAAGAATCCCAAAAGGAGAAATATTCCAGAAAATAATTCTAACCAAGGAAGAATTAAAGCAAAAAGGTTCACCATAAAAAGCGGCAAAAGTTTATAATCCATAGCTGCCAGTGCAAAAATACCCGGATGAAGAATTTTATAGAAGCTGGCGTAAATAAAAATAATCCCTAAGACTATTCTTCCAAGTAGCGCTGTATAAGGATGAACGATGATTTTTTTAATCACCTTCCCCCTCCTTTTCCAACGGCATATTCTTTTGGGTCCACTCTCCCCATCCTCCTTTATAAACTTTCACATCTTTGTATCCTTTTGCGTTGAGTAAAAAAGCAATGTTTTTAGCATAAGAGCATTCGATCCCACCACAATAAACAATGATCTCCTGGCTAAAGGAAATTTGTTTCATAACTTCTGGTAATTTTTCCGAAAATTCATGGTAGGGAATATTTATTGCCCACGGAATATGTTCTTTTTTAAATTCTTCCGGAGAACGAACATCAATGAGGATAATACCCGACTTTTTAAATTTTCCTTTCATAACCTCAAAGGAAACGGTAGGTTCTTGGTTGTTTTTTGTTGAAAAAGAAATAGATGCGGGCTTAAGCTGGACAAGTGGAAGGCTATCAGAACGAAATAAATTGGTTAAAAGAGCAAAGGACACGGCAATAAAAAAAATTATTGCACCCTCTGATAAATTTTTTTTATTCATATCAAAATTAACTTTTACAGTTAACCCCTATTTTTTGTAATGATTTTTTGGTTAAAATAAATGTTTTAAAAATACCTTAATCAACATAATGTCAATATCTTGAACAAGGTTCGTACTCATTTTTCAGAACCTCTTTCTGTATGCTTGTATGTATTTTTCATGATGTTTTAACTTAATGTCTTCTGTAATGTCTTCTGAAAATTATCTCCATAAAAATAAGAGGCTGTCTCAAAAGAAAAATTCACTACAGAGGCACTGAGGCACAGAGAAATTTATTGTTGATTTGCAATTTTTTGTGTCTTTGTATCTCAGTGGTGAACATTTCCTTTATGACTGAAAGCTCCTTTTAAAGCTCAGCCGCTGTATTTGGGAATCCTTAAAATCTTTTATCAAACTTTACCACTCCAGGGGCCTTCATAGCTATCCAAACCTTTGCAGATTTATTGAGATTCTATCCCCAGGGGCATGCCCTGGTCCCCCCCGATGGTTTTTCTATGGCAACGCAAAATACATTATTCTACTTGAACTGAAAATAAATCAATGCAACGGCTCCCATCAGACAAGGTTCTCTGCGGCGAAATCCCAATTAATCAGTTTGTCCAGCACGGCGTTGACATAGTCCGCGCGTGGGTTCTGGTAATCCAGGTAGTAGGCGTGTTCCCATACGTCGATGGTTAATAACGGTTTCATGCCTGTTGTCAAAGGGAGATCGGCATTGGCCGTCTTTACTACCTTGAGCTTATCGCCGTCTTGAACAAGCCATACCCAGCCGCTGCCGAACTGGGCTATTGCCGCAGTCGACAACTCCTTCCTGCAGGCATCCACGCTGCCGAAGGATGCCGTTATTTTCAGCTTCAGTGCGGCGGGCAGTTCGCCTCCACCCTTCGGTTTCAGACTGCGCCAATAAAACGTGTGGTTCCATGTTTGCGCTGCATTATTGAAGATCGGGGCCTTGTCAGCTTTGCCGGCTGTCTTGGTAATGATTTTCTCCAATGGCAGGTCCGCAAACTCAGTTCCTGCTACCCATTTGTTCAGGTTATCGACATATCCCTTGTGATGCTTTCCATAGTGGAAACCAATTGTATTTGCAGAGATTACAGGGCTCAGCGCGTTATCCGCGTAGGGCAGGGGCGGTAGGACATGCGAAGATACACTTTTGATCTGGTCATTGTTCATTATTTTTCCTCCCATGAAAAAGCTTCAGTCAACAGAAAACTGAAGGCAAGTTTATCTTTTTGACATGGATGATGATCACGTTAACCTCCCATTCGAGCTCGATCGCTCAACATTCTGGTTCAAATAAGGCGTCCCGATCTCCAAAACGATTTCCCAATTAATCAAGGAATATGCGGGCTTACCTTATCTCTTCGACCATCAATGCCTGTCAACTTTATCATCCCTCTCTGTTTCAAATAACCCTTCAGGCGCTAACGCCTATTAATCTCAATGGATCATAAGCCTTCTTGCTTTTTAATACTCCGTACGCAATCGTTAAAAGTTTCCTTGCTACCGCTACAATTGCTATCTTCTTTCCCCGCCGCTTCATGATCCGCTCAAAAAACTCCCGCAACGGCCGGGATCCATAACTGCTCATACGCGCTATCACATGAGCACATTGTAACAATACCCGCCTGACTTCCTGACGACCATCCCGATTGATCCTCCCCAAATGCGTAATTCCCCCACTCTGATATATCCGCGGGGTTAATGCCCCATACTTCGCAACACATTTCTTGCTGTCAAACCGCCCGGCATCATCCAAAGCGCTAATGATCACCCGCGATGACAATCTGCCAAGGCTGGGTATGCTCTCCAATAACTCTATCCTCTTATCCCTTATCGCCCCAATCTCTTTCGTCAGCTTCTCCTCTGCTCTCAGTAAACTATCAATACTATCCATGAAGCTCTCGATAATCAGTTTCTGTACCTCCCCTATCTTTATCCCTTTAAGCCTCTCCCGCCAGTGCTTGCTCTGAAAAAATTTCTCCGGCAGACTATGTCCTTCTTGTTTCATCTGACCGCGGATACTGTTGATCAAAGCCACCCGCTTACCCTGTAACCGCTGCCTTGCACTGATCAACTCCCGCAACTCCCGTATCTTTCCCCCCACAATATGAACTTTCCGCGGCAACATATCCCCCCGTCCCAGGTGTGCCAGCTTGCAGGCATCTATATTGTCCGTCTTGCCGCTGCTTTGATTGATCCACTTAATCTCGTTGGGATGAACCACGTGAATTTCTACTCCTTCCATCTCTTGCAACGTCTTCGCTATCCACTTTAACTGATTGCCCGCCTCGAATATCACCAGCTTTTTCTGAACCCCCAAACCTTTTATTAAACCCTTTAGTCCTGCACCGGTCGGCGCTATCTCCCCAGTTACCAAAACCCG
This sequence comes from Thermodesulfobacteriota bacterium, assembly GCA_026625185.1. Taxonomy (GTDB): domain Bacteria; phylum Desulfobacterota; class WTBG01; order JAGOGO01; family JAGOGO01. The sequence goes on from CP113000.1 coordinate 444,521, forward strand.
TTTCTTTTCGTTAATACCGTGGACAATAAAACTCTTGCTACTTATGTCCATTCCAAGGTATATCATATTTGCCCCCTTTCGTTGGTTGGTTCTTTGTTTTTTTACCTAACCAACTGTTGCGCCTTCGGGCTTAACTGTCAACTGACGTTTGGGGGCTTTTTCATAGTATCTCCTATATTGTGTTGTAAAAGCCTATTGGCTTGTGCTTAAGCGGAATCCTGCCAAGTCCCTGTTCTTCTCGAGGACGGCGAACAGCCCACTCACTATTCAGTCGTTTTACCGTCAAAGTGTTCTTTGTCATTCTCCGCTTCGGCGCGGGTATAATGGACAATGCCGTCCTGATGATTCGGCGGCGCATAGAGCGTATAGAGCTTCAGTGGAATACTGCCGGTATTGATGATGTTGTGATTCATCCCAGCCGGGACGATCATGGCGAAGCCCGCCCTGATCAACGTGTGGACCCAATCGAGAACGACCTCGCCCGTCCCTTTCTCCACGCGAAAGAACTGATCGAGCGTGTGCACTTCCATCCCGATCTCTTCCTTGGGTTTCAACGCCATGACAACAAGCTGACAGTTCTTAGCTGTGTAAAGTACCCGGCGAAATTTCTCATTCTTTACGGTGATCTCTTCGATGTTTTGGATAAAACCTTTCATAATAACTCCTTTGGTTGACGATATTAAACATCGTCGTTAGTTAGATTGCCTCAAGTTTTAAGGAATGCCAGTAGGTCGGCATTGAGCTTGTCTTTGTGTGTGTACGCGAGGCCGTGGGGTGCACCTGCATAGATCTTTAGGGTCGCATTTTTGACCAGTTTCGAAGAACAAAGAGCAGCGGCGCCGATCGGCACGATCTGGTCGTCGTCGCCGTGAAGGATCAGTGTCGTCACGTCGAACTTCTTAAGATCTTCGGTGAAATCTGTCTCGGAGAAAGCCTTGATGCAGTTGAAGGTGTTCTTGTGACCGGCTTGCATCCCCTGGAGCCAGAACGAGTCAATTATGCCCTGCGAGACCTTGGCACCCGGCCTGTTGGCGCCGAAGAATGGACCGCTGGCAAGATCCTTATACAGCTGCGAGCGGTCAGCGATGGAGCCGAGGCGGATCTCGTCGAACACCTCCATCGGCAAGCCTCCGGGATTGGCCGCCGTTTTCAGCATCAGAGGCGGGACGGCGGAAATCAGCGCGGCTTTGGCCACCCGTTTCGTACCGTGGCGGCCGATATAGCGGGCAACTTCGCCGCCGCCCGCTGAAAAGCCGATTAAAACGGCGCCCTTCAGGTCGAGCATCTCGATGAGCTCCGAGAGGTCGTCGGCATAAGTATCCATCTCGTTACCACTCCAGGGCTGGATAGATCGGCCATGCCCGCGGCGGTTATGAGCAATGCAACGGTAGCCGTTGGAGGCCAGGAACACCATCTGAGCCTCCCAGCTATCCGCGCTGAGGGGCCAGCCGTGGCTGAACAGCACAGGCTGTCCTGTGCCCCAGTTCTTGTAATAAATCTGCGTACCGTCTTTCGTCGTAATTGTATTCATTGTTTGCGCGACCTTTTTTACTGAATAAATTGTTAGATTCGGCAAGAAATATTTCTGGAACTCCTGCACACCTCCTGTAAAATTATCTAACCTTCTCCCCACACGCCAATGGAATCTATTTGGACTACTCGACGTTTACGCTCCCAAGCCGTTTAGGTCGTTAACGAGTTTGATTGCTATATCATTGTTAATTGCGTTTTTGGCCGTGCCATCCTTCCTATTGCAATCTTGGTAATGGAGGGAGCGACACGAGCTTTTCTAATAGAATCCTATTCATCCTGCGAGAAAATAACTACTGTGTATGGCCCGATGCTGATTTCGCCGGAGCAGGGCAGTCCATCGAGTCCTTCTTCATGAGTTTGGACGTCAGGCGTAGGATGATTATAAAAGTTTAAGCCGTAGTTGTACGAATCACTGTTAAATCGCGTTTTCCACAATCCGGCCCTCGGAAAACCGATGCGATACCCATCGCGGTTTTGATTGGTCATATTCACTACCACAACGACGCTATCGGTTGGTCCCAGTTTGTCCCAGCGATGGAAAGCGATGAGCTTGGCTCCATCGTCAAAATGATAGATTTGGATATTTTGACCGCACAACCCCCGCGTCACACCCGATAGATTGCGCCGTAGGGTGATCAGATCCCGATACATTCCGAGAATACCGTGTTCGTCCTCAGCTCGAGACCAATCAATCTGGACTTTATCCTGGAACCAGCGATCTTCCAGCAACTCCTGCCCTTTAAAAAGCATCGGAATGCCGGGCGCAGTGAGAACGAGCGCGGCGCCCAGGGTGGAGCGTTTCTTAGAAAACCAGCTATCCACTTTCCCTGGCCAGATCTCCTCCGGCACCCGGGCTCGACCATTAGCAACCTCGTCGTGCGACTCAGTATAAATGACCCGTTCAAAGGCGTCTAACTCGTAGCGATGCTCGATCGCTCTACTGACTGCCCCCAAATCGCGGAGATTATCATCACTGGCGATGACGGCATAGCGAACAGGGTGAACAAACTCACTATCCCACTGCGCACTGAAGCCTCCGCCACCCGCCCCTGTATCTTTGTTGACCCATACGTTATTCTTCAAATCTTCAGCGATGCTGATCTTGCCCGGAAAACGTTTCTGGATTTCCTCATTAATCCACTGCATCAGGCTCCAGCCTTCGGGGATGTCATTAGCCGGATTTCCTTCATTGCCCTCAATGTTCTTGATATAGGTTATGGCATCCCAACGCAGCCCATCGGCGTGGTATTCCTCAAGCCACATCAGAGCGTTATCGCACAGATAGCGGCGCACTTCATCCCGGCCATAATCGGGGCGTGTATCTCCCCAAGGTGTTTTCGAGCGGTGATCATTGTAGAAGTAAATGCCCCCTTTCTCATTTTCGCACCAACCGTCAAACCGCCACAAATCAAGATCGGAGGGACCAAAGTGGTTGTAAACGACATCTACGATAACAGCAATACCATGCAAATGGGCCGCCTTTACAAATCGCTTAAAGGCATCGGGCCCACCGTAAATACTTTCAACGGCAAAGGGATGAGACGGATTGTAGCCCCACGAAAAGTCGCCTGAAAACTCCATGACCGGCATCACTTCCACGGCATTGATACCCAGTTCCTGAAGATAGGGCAATTTTTCCATGGCACTATCCATCGTGCCCGGATGCCCCTCTTCTTTGACGTGAAAGGTACCGATGTGCATCTCGTAAATGATAAGCTCATTCCACGAGGCAATAGTAAAGGTATCATCACCCCAATCGAAGGTTTGGGGATCATAGATAATTCCGTTGCCTGCTGCCTTCGTCACTTTTCTGGTATAAGGATCCATGCGAGAAAGAGGAGGGAGATTCCAATCAGCAGGAGCGTGAATCAAATATCGGTACTCATCGCCCACTTTTGCCTCCGACACGCCAGTAGACCAGTATCCGTTTTTCTCATTGACGAGGGGTGCAGGGGTTTTGCTCCAGTCATTGAAGGTTCCGGTGACGTAAACCTTTTCAGCATGGGGTGCCCATACTCGGAAGGTTACACCCTTTGCATCGGGAATGGCCCCCATGCCGGGATGTTTAGTCATGGTACGAGCCTTTTTTGTCATTTTCTTCTCCCAATCCGAATCGTTTTCCTCTGAACCGGGATGGTCACCTCCCCACGTGAATCCTGGAGAGGGAACTAAGGAGTCCAAAAACGTTCAGGAGCCACAAAATTATTGCAATGACCACGACGGCATTCAAGATCGACTTGATGGAGCCCGCCATCGGGATGAAACGGTGTTGATAAGCCAGAGAATAACACCAACCACGACCAGGTTCACCACGAGTAGTATTAAAGACATACTACACCTCCTTGTCTTCCGAGGCAGACAACCCTATGTCCGCTCCCGGTTGTATTGTTGATTATTGCCAATTTAAGGCGAAAGTCAGCGCAGCACTTTAAAACCCTCGTTGCCGACTCCTCCGCGTGACAAAAGTCGTGCTTGGCCACCTAAAGCCGACCCAAAAGAAGCAGGATTATCAGAATCACCAGTACCAAACCCAGCAGTCCGCTGGGGTAGTAACCCCACTGCCGGCTGTGAGGCCAAACGGGTATTACACCCAACAGTACCAAAACTAAGACGACGATCAAGATAGTTCCGAGCATATCGTTTCTCCTTTCTTAGTAAAAATAACCCGGCTCCGGGTAACTCAGCGACTGCGGGTCGTTTTCTTTGAGGGATTTTTGCTTTTTCCTTTGTTCCCCGCCATCGCGTTCGTGACTGTCAGCTTTCTTGACTCCCCGCCAAATTTTTATCCTGCGCGTCGAGCATTTCTTCGAACGCTTTTTGTTTATCTCTCAAAACAATTTCCGCGCGTTTTAAATATTGCGCCTCCGATTATCGATTTTTCTTAACTTCGGCAGAGCAAGTTGCTATTAACTAACTCGTTTTTAAATCTTACACCGTGCGGGAGTATCGGCAGAATGTCTTCGTAAATATCAAAGGCGTCTTGCCGTTCCATATGGAGAAAGTGTCCTGCGCCTTTTACGATTCTAACCTCGCAGTGAAGAACTTGGGAAGCAAGAAATCGAACATCTTCCAAATCGATAATCGTATCGTTTTCTCCGTAAATCAAAAACGTTTTTGCCTTAATTTTTGAAAGGTTAATTAAATTACCTATTTTTTTTGTCGATACCATCAATAATCCATGTTCATAAAACGCATGCAAGGTTTCCGGGCTCATAGCATGAAACTGGGTGCCAATTTTATTTTTAATGCTTTCAGGAAGATTTTGGCCGAAGCTTTCTATTAATACATCAGCTATTTTTTGCCGGTTTTGTGAGTCTATCTGTAAGCCCTTATTAATAGTTTCTACCATCGCATCGTTGGCTTTTGTTCCCAGGCTTGCTAAACATAATTGTTTTACTTCATTACGATACCGCGAGGCAAATGCCAGCGCAATTATTCCTCCCCATGAAGCAGAACATATTGAAACGTTCCTATTTGTTCCGGTAGCTTTTATTACCTCGCGTAAAATATTTACCTGCTCATCCAGTGAAACAGAAATAGACCCAGAACCAATTTTCCCTTTGCCCTGGTTAGGAAAATCAAAAAGCACTACCCGATAGTAGGGAGCATAACGCAAGACAAAAGTAAGCCACATTGCCATAGACTGCTGTACTCCATTAAGACATATAATATGCGGCCCTTCATTCTCATAAATCCGGTATGGAACCACAAATCTCCCTATTTCAATCGTTCCTTTTACGATTTCTGAGCCATGACGCATATATTTAGTAAAATGAGATGAATTAAACATTGCTTCTCCTTACTGTCATGGGCGACAAAAAAAATTAATTCTTCAAAGTTTTAAGATACGCCTTTCTATCTTGAACTGCTTTTTTAACTCTCATGCCAACAGCAAACTGGTTTAAACCTTCAGACTCTGCCTTATGAGCCGCGCCAGAGGTAATCTTTGCGGCCTCTAACGTATTGTCTCCGCTTTCAACGAGCTCGGCTACAGAAGCTACCGCGTTTTTCAATGCCCTCCCATTTCTCCCTTCACCCCATAAATCCAATAAAACACTTTTTATGTCGGCGAGTAATGCTCTGGATGATATCAATCTTTTTACCGAATTTTCTGTAATCGTTATGAATTCATCAGATACGCCTTTGTTTTTCAGTTCCAACTTTAATTGTTCAAATGTGGTATCGACTGGTTCGCAATATCCCGGGAGGCGAATAAATGAAACAAGCATAATAGCAAAAATAACTATGGGTAAGGCATTCTTTTTTTGCATATAGTATCTCCTTGATAGGGCAAAATTTCGAACTTTTCAACAGAACGACCATGGGCTGAATAAGGCGAAAAACAACAAGCGTTATAGTATGGCCCTTGTCTAAACATAATCAAGACGATGGGTTCTTTTCCTTCATCCTTCCAATCATCATCAGTAAGCATCCGGTCAGCAAGCCAATTACGAAACTCGCCAGAATTGATAGGACTAAAGAGGTGGAAATTTGCCAGAAAAGAAAATTAAGAATTACAGGCTGAGTGTTCTGAATGGCAAATATCAGCAAAAGAATGAGAAGGACGATTATGGCGATCACTTTAGCACTCATTTATTCCACCCCTTTTTTTAAAGCGTTTAATTCTGAAACAAAACGTGCTGTCTGAGTGAGGAGAACTGATGACTACTTCACGATCAGATTATTCTTTACGGATTTGACTCCCCCGACAGCCCTTGCAATTTGGCCCGCTCGATCGATGGCCGTTTGAGAATCAACGAAACCACTCAGCTGAACGGTGCCCTTATAAGTTTCGACACTGATCTGGAAGGACTTGAGAAAATCATCATTTGCAAGCTGAGTTTTTACCTTGCTCGTGATGACCGTATCGTCAAGGTATTGACCGGGACTTTCATGTTTGCGTGTCGATGCACAGGCCACAAAGGTGGCAATCAGCACAAGAAGGATAACATAGCGAATCAAGATACCTTTCTTTTTCATAGTAGTTACTCCTTTCTAACTGTTTAATATTGCCACTAAAAACCCTGTCCAACTAAGGATTGAGCCCCTTTATCAGGATCACCACAATTTGAATTAAAGGCATAAAATATACACCTCCCTATTTTCCGAGGCAGACACCTTTGTGTTCGCTCCCGGTTCTGCACTGTTCCATAGGGCATATTTGAGGTTCAAGCTCGCCGCTATACTTTCAAAAGCGCTTGTTGCCATCTTCTGCGCGTGACATCAGTCGTGCATGGCCACCTAAAGCCGACCCAAAAGCAGCAGGATGACCAGAATCACCAGGACTACACCCAGCAGTCCGCTCGGGTAGTAACCCCACTTTCGGCTGTGAGGCCACGTGGGTATGGCACCCACCAGCATCAAAATCAAGAGGACGATCAAAATAGTTCCGAGCATATCGTTTCTCCTTTCTAAGTAAAAATGACCCGGCCCTGGGGAACTAAGCTCCTGCGGGTCTTTTTCTTTGGAAGATTGTTGCTTCTTTTCTTGCTCCCCGCGGTCGCGTTCGGGACTGTCAGTATTTTTTGACAGACGAGTGGTGGGCACATAAATGCCCTTTGCAATTTTTATTTTAGACTCTTTACTTCCCAATACGAATCGTTGAGAGGTCTCCTATAAGTCCGAAGACACTCAATAGCCATATAATCACAACAATAATTACTACCACATTCAAAATTTTTTTTATGGTAGATTGCATTGGTATGTAGCTATTAATCACCCATAGAATCACTCCAACGACAACCAAAACAATTATTAATTGAAGTAACGGCATATTATTTCTCCTTTCATAATGAGGATTGAGGAGAAGGGATACTTTTCCCTCTCCATTTACTGTTTCTTTTCCATCTGCCTAATGATGTGCAATCATCTGATTGAAATGTTAATAAAAGTAGCCATCCTTATTTTCTATCATATTGTTCTTCTCCCCCTCTTTCATGGTTTCCCTGTTGTCGTGAGTGGTGTCGTTGGTCTTCTCCGGATTGTGAACCTGACTCACGTTTTTGTTGTCCCTATTTTTCCTATTTTTTTCTTATCGGTATCGGGGCTTGACCTCCTTGATCGACAATTGGTTTCTGACGCTCTTCACTCCGTTAACAGCGGAGACGAGTTGAATGACCCTTTCCATATCGGCCGTACTGCCCACTTTGCCGGACAGTGTGACGATGCCTTCTTCCGTCTGGGTGTTGATGCGGCGCTCGCTCGTCGGAAACTGATCTCGCTGAATCTGTTTCTATTGCTCTAGTTCTGGTTGCTGATCGCTCTGAATCTGTTTCTGTCGCTCCAGTCTTCGTTCCTCCAGCTCCTGTTGCTCTCGTTCTTTTTGCTGATCTCGTTGAATCTGTTTCTGTTGCTCTATCTTCTGCTGCTCCAGTTTTTGTCGCTCTAGTTTTTGCTGCTCCAGTTTTTGTTGCTCTAGTTTTTGCTGCTCCAGTTTTTGTTGCTGATCGCTCTGAATCTGTTTCTGTTGCTCCAGCTCCTGTTGCTCTCGTTTCTGTCGCTCCAGTTTCTGCTGCTCCAGTTTTTGTCGCTGATCGCTCTGAATCTGTTTCTGTTGCTCCAGCTCCTGTTGCTCTCGTTTTTGCTGCTGATCTCGCTGAAACTGTTTCTGCCGCTCCAGCTCATGTTGCTCTAGTTTCTGTCGCTCCAATTTCTGCTGCTCCAGTTTTTGTCGCTCTAGTTTTTGCTGCTCCAGTTTTTGTTGCTGATCGCTCTGAATCTGTTTCTGTTGCTCCAGCTCCTGTTGCTCTAGTTTCTGTTTCTGGTCTCGCTGGCCCTCAGGCCTCGCGTTCTGCTGTGGACGTTCGCCGCCGATGGTCGGATGTTGATCAACCGAATCCATTGGAATCCGACCCGCATCTTTCCCTGGTTCACCAATCCTGCCTTCTTTCTTGAGCTGTTCCGTTCGTTGTTTTGCAGTTTCCATATTTTGAATTCTTTTTTGTTCGCGTTTTTTTTGAACCTCGCGCGCCTGATCGATTACCTGATCACTGGAATGAGTTTCAACACGGGGCGGGACGTTTTCCTGTTTGAATATCCTGCTAACGGGACCTTGGATTTTGGAATTGAGCCCTTTGAATTGCCTTTGTTCTTCCGCGAATGCCGGGGCGATGACCTGCCGGACTACCTCAGGACTCTGCCGCCGTATCCGTTCGACCGAAGCCCTTCCCGAAGGCACGACGACACGGATGTTCTGTTTGTCCGTCCGGAGCTCCCTCACATCGACCGGGACCTGCTGAATCGGCTGCCGGGTGATTCTCTCCAAGACCCCCATTTCCATAGGCCGATTCGATATTCTCACCGTTCGTTGGTCAAAGGCGTACCGGGTGTAGTCGGGGCCGAGATCGTAGTCGGCATAGTTATCTGTCCCGAAATGTGCGCCGTCAATAAAAACCCAGAGATTGGTATTGATGGAGGCGTAGGAAGGGTTGTAGTACATATCCCGGGCCCGAGGATTGTAGTAAGGGCCGCCGTACCTGTAGGAACCGGATCCGTAATCGTTTCCGAAATCGTCGTCGTAATAACTGAATTGATTATTCCTTCCGGAGAACCTCAAATATCCCTGACGGTAGTCGTAGCCATCGGGAGGCATCGGCATCCATCCGATCGTGCCATAGCCGCGCGCCCAGGACACGCGGCCCGGATGCCAATCATAGCCCGGCACCCAGACCCACCCATAGCGGCGGGCGAAGATCCAGGAGCCGTAGTGATACCCGGCCCAGGCCCAGGGCTCATACCCTTCCCAATAGGGACCATACTTCGTGTAAATCCAATGACCGTAGGTGAAAGGACGCCAGCCATAAGAGGCATACGGCCGCCAAACCCGACCAAAGGGCTTTACCCTCACCCAGCGGCCATACTGGCTCATCATTTCATAGAAGTTAATCCGGGGAGGGGAATATCCGGGATCGCCCTGATAGGCATAGGGAAGATAGTCGTAATCCCCGACCGACAGGAAGAAATTATCCGTTCCAATTTGGAACGACACGCCTGCACTCGCAGTTGCGGCGCCCGCAAAAACGAGGACGGAAATGAATGCTATCTTGAACCAAGTTTTCATAAACTTACTCCTTTTTTTGAAATAAATAATAAAAAGCCATGCCTTAAAAAAATGGGTTAACACCGTATAAATTCTTTAAAGAACAACAAAACAAACACCTTACCAGGGAAGAAAGTGTCAACTTGAAACTGACCCAAACTATGGGGTAAGGTCATCTCCGTAAATGGTTCAAATCGCTACTATCCTCTTCGTTGCCGAAAAAGTCGGACAGCTAATACGACGATAGCGATGGCCACCAGGATATGAAGGACTCCACCCATCGTGTAGCCACTCAACATTCCCAGACTTCACAAAACTAAGAGAATCACAAATATGGTCCAAAGCATGGTCGACTCCTTTCTGAGAACAGAATGCCCCCATCCATTTCAATAAGCTATTTCATAAGAAACAATTCATCCATTAAATCTCCTCCATTCCCGCCGGGTGGCACAGACATGGCGTTTTCCGAGATATCTGCGATCCGCGAAAGTAAAAAGCCCTGTGGCCAATCACCATTTAGACGACTCGAGCGTCCTGGCCATGGATCGAATGCCCTGATTGCAGACACCCACCACTCCGGCAGGTCGGCGCTATCCGGCGAGTCGGCGCTCAAATAAGCGTTAATGCTCTGTTCCATTTGAGCCGGAAACTTCGGCACCGGACCTACAAGATTTTCACGATACACTCTGAGCATGATTTCTTTGAATACCGGAAGCGCAACCCTGCTGCCGGTTTCTTTGGGCCCGAGGGAATGGTTGTCGTCAAAGCCTATCCGGACGGCGACAGTGATTCCTGTGGGACCGTAAGTCGAGCCCACGAAGAGCGCATCCCTGAACTCATTGGTCGTTCCCGTCTTTCCGATAACGGCGATCGGGAAACTGCTGGAGTCAAGTGCATGAGCCGTGCCGGTGGGCAGGCGAACGACACCGCGCAGGCCTTCCTGAATGAGCGAGAGCGCGGAGCCATCGATAGAGACTGGAGACTCGCCGTGTTCGTTATCAACCGCCACGTGGCCCGAATCGCGGACAATCTTCCGGATAACATACGGCTGGGCGAGGATGCCCGATGCTATGGTGCGGTACGCATTGGCAAGCTCCAGTAAATTCACTTCGGACGCGCCCAGTGCGGTCGTAGTGTATGGTTGCAACGTTGTCTTGACTCCTAAAATCTGCGACGTTCGCAGGACGTTGGCGATTCCGATTTGCTCTGTGATCCAAATCGCGACTGCGTTTCTGGATTCCGCAAGCGCTTCTCGAAGGGGGATCAAGCCTTTGAATTGTCCATCGTAGTTTGAGATACATTTCGTACTCTGCTTCCCTTCATCGGGAACGCTGATGGGCTCGTCGGGAACCATGGTGTTAAGATCAAATGTTCCCTGCCGAAAAGCAGCGAGATAAACAATGGGTTTCATTGCGGACCCAGGTTGCCGCAGAGACTTCGTGACGCGGTTAAAGTCGCTGTATGAGGCGGAGCGGTCTGTGTAGAACTGACGGCCACCCGTCTCGGCGAGGACGCTTGCATCGCGGTTTCTCAGGACGACCACAGAGCCCTGCACCAGCCCCTTGGCCCTCGGGTGTCGCTTCTCATAAAGCTCGAGGCCGTGCTCCAGTGCCTCGTTCACAATTTCCTGCACCCGGGCGTCCACCGTCGAGTAAACTTGGATCCGTCCTTCCTGAAGGTCTTTAATGCTGAGGTCAGCACCGAGGCCTTTGAGCTCCTCAAGGACACTGTCAAAGTACGTGCCTGCCTGGAGCATTTTTCTCTTGTTCGGCGGGGCTACCGGAAGCGGGAGCTGCGCTGCTCTCTTCTCTTGGTCCACCGAAATAAAGCCGTTCGCTGCCATGAGCGCCAGAGTTTGATTTCTGCGGCGCAAGACTCTCCCGGTATCGCTCCCAGTAGGCGCGTAGTATCGAGGCGATTTTGCGATGCCTGCCAGCAGCGCTGCCTTGTCAGCATCATCTGCGGTGAGCGTGGCGAGGGGCCGGCCAAAGTAGTATTGCGACGCGGTCGCAAACCCGTAATGACCTTTACCCAGGTAAATGAAGCTTCCGTATCGGGCCAGGATTTCTTCCTTAGCGCGGCGTTTCGAACCAAACCGCGCCTGCATCTCTTTTTCGAACCACAGGGATAGTCGGATCTCCTCCAGCTTCCGAACGAACATGTTGGCGCTTCGCGCCCCGATCAGATAAGAAAGCGCGCGGGGTAAGAGTATGCCCTGGCAGAGCTGGTTGCGGTTTTCTTGAGCCGTCAGATTTTGGAAAGCCGTGAGGTTTTGGAGAAAATGAACTCTTACAAGCTGTTGCGTGATCGTTGATCCGCCTTGCGGGAAGATCACCCGACCATTCACCTCGCCTCGCCGTTCCAGTCTTATAAGGCGTGCCACCAGAGTTCCAATCCTGACTTTGCCCAGCGCGCGGAGAATTCCGGAATAGTCAACTCCGTTATGTGTAAAAAAGTTCTTGTCCTCGGCGGCGAGGATCGCATCACGAACAATGGGCGGGATGTCCTCATACGTGACGATCTGCCGGTACTCTCTTGCCAGCTCAATAAGCGACTGGCCGTTGGCATCGTAAATGTGGCCGATCGTAGGGAACGCAAAGCGGGTGATTGGTCCTATATCCGGCAGGTTGGTTCGGTCAAAATAGACGTGATGGAATCCGACTGCAACGAGAGCGGCCGCAATGAATGTTGTGGCAATGACCAGGTAAAGGACGCCCCTTTTCCAACGCAGTCTGCGGGGACTACGGATTCTCCGAGCCCCCGACAGGTCACCCACCCGCATATGTCTGAACCAAATTTTAACGCAAATCGCCCAATTCATCACCGACATGGATAAGCCTCCGCCACGCTCGTTCCGTCTTCTCTTCTTTGATGTGAAAAAGGACTTGCACCTTCATCCTCATAACGCCACCATTCGCCTTGATCGCTTGGTGGCGAAAATTCTGAGGGATTATCCCCCGCAGCTAATTCCGCAACTCTCTGTAACTCATGGACGAAATAACCGTCCTGATTTTTCGCCATCACTTCGGCCCACTTCTCTCCGAGGATTGCGATCTCAGACAGAGTCTCTCTTTGCATTTGCTCGTCCTCGACTCTCTCCGAAATCTTTTTGGTATGTTGCCTGGTTTTTCCTACTAATTTAATTTTCCATTTCTTTTATGTAAATAAGTGACGTCAAACGTTAGACAAATGGGTCCAGCGTCTTTGCTCAAAACTTTGAGGCCGCGCTTTGGAAAGCTGCCTTGAATTCAGCCCAGGCCTTTTCCGCGCCTGTCTTCAGGTCATCCCATGCTTCATCGCCGGCGGTCTTCAGTTCGTGCAGTTTTACCCTGGCCTCATCTTCTTTGTGTTGCAACCCTTCGATGGTTTTGTAGTATTCAATCTTTGCCTCGGCCTTGGCATTGTCCGCTCTGGCCTTGAGCAAAGCGATCTGCGCATTCCATTCCTTCAACTGCGCATCGAGCTTCTCTTCGTATGCTTTTCGTTTGTCCGTCATAGCAAACTCCTCGTAGTTGAAATGTTTTGCCTTTGATCAGCCCTTTTTGCTTCACATGACCAGCAATACATGAACAGCAATACAATGCCGGCCACGAGCGCGATCGCACCCACGATCGGGAGAAGCGCCTCAGACATCACCTGGATGGGGCCGAGATCGACGATTTTTTCTCTGGTCGTGTAGGTGATGCCCTGGAAAGCGAACGCCGTGATTCCGAGAGCGATTAGTATGATCGCAATTATGATCTTTGGTATCATCGAACTCCCCTTGTCTTAGCTTTAATCCTTGATCTTCGTGAACTTTGCTCCCTTCAGGGAAACGTCAACAATGAGGCCCTTGGCATCAAAAACAAACGCTACGACCGCGTCCTTTAATGAAGTGGTGTCGAGCCGCTTTCCGCCGCCCACGTCAATAACCACCACGTTGGCGGTCACACCTGCTTCCCAGCCATCAATATTCTTAAACTGATTGAGCGCCTCCTCGGTCATGAAGGCGATGATAATATCCATTTGTTCCGCGCCAAAGGTGAAACCGGCGGACCCGCCGATAAGATTATAGTACCCCACTGTCTTTCCCCCAATTTGAAGTGCGCCCTGGCCGTAAGTCCCGCCGACAACGAACCCTGCCTTGGTAACCCCGGACATCACCAGCAGCGCTTTCGCGGAAGAGGTAAGTTCTTTGGCGCCGTTGACCTCTTTATAGAAGCGCTTCAACGTCTGGTTGGCGTCCGCGTCGATCTCAGCGGTTGTTTTCGCGAACGCATTGTAGGAAAACATGCCGAAGATAGCTATCGACAGACCGATAAAAAATAACCGTATTGTTTTATCCGAGTTTCTTTTTGCAAATGCTTTCATAGTGTTTCTCCTTTAAGTAAAAATTGTTTGTTTTAAAAAAATGTTTATTTGAAAAATGAAAAGGATTGATTTTGGCCACTACTTCTTTATTTTAGTTGTCAAAAATGTAAACGCATCATTTTTAATATCCCCTTTGCTGCAATAGTCCCCGGGGCCATTTGAACAGTTTTGCCTTTGATCAGCCCTTTTTACTTCCTATGACCAGCACCACAATGCCGCCCACGAGCGCGATACCTCCCACAATCGGCGGAAGCGGAAGCGTTTTCGTCGTATCAGACGTCACCTGGATGGGGCCGAAATCGACGATTTTCTCTCTGGTCGTGTAAGTGATGCCCTGATACGCGAAAGCGATGATTCCGATCACGATAAGGATGATGCCTGTCAACGTGTATGTTTTCATTTTGCTCCTTCTTTCTGGTTTTTAACCTGGCTTGATAAAAACTTTCCTTTATCCCAAAGGTTTTCTCCCCTGAATAATGTTGAACACCACCACGATAATGGCAATCACCAGCAGGATGTGAATAAACCCTCCCATCGTGTAACTGCTCACCAGACCCAGCGCCCACAGAATTATCAGTATTACTGCAATCGTCCACAACATATGATTCTCCTTTTAGTTTGCTATAGGCACACTGCCGGCTTACGCGCCTCTCGCCAGTCGGCAACGAGCCAGAGTCTATTGGACTCTTCGAAGCTCATCTGGTTTTTACGCTTTTCACACCCTTTGCGCCGCTGACAAGTTTGCTGACTAATTTTTTTTCAGCTGCATTTTGGGCAGTGTCACTCAATTTAACCAGATCACATTTGGCACCGAAAGGGGCGAGGCGATCCCCTTTGATAGATACGAGCCTCTTTATATAGTCGGGTGAACCTTTTATCATCCTACATTCTATCATTTTTACTACTTCCTTCCCCCTCCTTCATGACTTCCCTGTTGTTGCTCTGAATGCTGTTGTTGACCCCCGCGGAATTGTTGACCCGACTCTCGATTTTGTTGTTCTACTTTCCCCCTTTCACGGTTTCCCTGTTGTTGTTGTGTGTCCTGTTGGTGAGCATCTCGGGATTGCGGACCTGCATCCCGGTGTTGTTGTTGAACGTTCCCTCTTTCTTGAGTTCTTTGTTGCTGCACTCCTCGAGATGGTTGTTGTGATCGCCTTTGGTCTCGCCAACCTTGGACACCCCATGTTTTTTGCTCCCAATGCTTATTTTTTTCCCAGTTCTTCCAGTTTCGTTCAACTTCTCGGTAATGTATTTGTTGGTAGTTCCACCGATGCCCTCTCCAACGACGATTCCGGTAGTCATTCCTCCAGTATGTGGGTATCCCTCTATAAAAAGATGGAAACCCTTGATAGTAGCCCCAACCTGAGTTGTAGTGCCGTGAACGATACCAGTGTCCTTGCCACGGACGCCACCACCAACCATTATGGAAAAAGAGGTCAACTTCTATGTCAGGGACGCCGTAAACATACGTCCCAGGCAGCACTACCAACCTCGGTGGTCCGCCAAATACGATGGGCAGCGGCAGACCAATGCCAATGTGTGCATCTACATCTGCCCTTGCCATCGTTGGACCATGACCTACAATTACCAACGCCAAAAGCAATATTCCCAAAATTAACTTTTTCACTTTGTTACCCCCTATACACATGATTGTTTTGTCTTTTACTTTATTATCCTTTCCTTCTCTGATTCCCACAACCAGCAGCACGATGCTGCCCACGAGCGCGATCGGCTCCCACGATCGGCGGCAGGGGAAGCGGCTGAAAGCCGGCAGAGTCAGCGTTGACACTCATTAGAGATATAAATTGTTTTGCCTTCATGGCACGTTCTCCATTTATTGTTCTTACTGTTGTTTTATGAACCCTTTCACTCCGAAGACCTCATGGCTTTCAGAGTTTTGGTTATGGTGTATCATGCAACCGCAGCCGGGGGCACAAGGTATCTTTTTCATAAAAATTTTCCTCATGCTCATTCCGGAAAATTTTGTTTTACGGTCAAAGGGCCGGATCAATTCAAAACGCCTTTTTGACCCCTTGACCTCGTGCTCCTATTCCACGATGATTTTAAAATCAACTCTCCTGTTATTCTTTGCTGCCCCTGATTCCGTGATCTCAGGGTTCGGTTCAGACATTTCCAGTCTTGTCTCGCCATATCCGATTGTAGAAAGTCTGTCTGGTGCAATTCCTCCTTGAATGAGGAATTCTTCGACCTCCATTGCTCTTCTTTCGCTCAACATTTGGTTGTATTGATCAGTACCGATAGCAGAGGTATTCCCTTGAATATGGACTGCAACTTCAGAATTTTCTTTTAGGACCTGGATATTTCTTTCCAGTATCGTCTGCGCTTCTTGTGTAAGAGTCCACTTATCGAAATCAAAATACACGGGATCAAGGAGAATTACCTTCTTTACAACCTGCGGCTCAGCTATCACCACTGGTTCCGGTTTCGGCTCAGGCCTAATCTCAGCTCTTTGTTTCGACGGACAGGCACACCCAACCATTAAACTCAGGGAAAATACGGCAGTGACGACCATGAGCACTCTTTTTGTTGTTATTGCTTGCATTTTTAAACCTCCTGAATGAATTTTTTTGTTTTTACAACCTTGACATAGCTACAAAAATCTTTTCCCTTTCTCGCCTCCTTCCTGCCCGTTTTGCCTTCCTTGATCCTGACAGTGTATCCTTGAGTGCCTTAACCTTTTTCTCATCTCAGTCCATCTGTCATAAGGACATTTTCTATGAGATCCATTCCCGCCGTGTGTGACACAGTGTTGAAACGCAATTCAGGTTGTTCGCTCAGTAAATCCATAAGCAAGAGCAGCCGCTGTTGATTCTCTTTGCGGATGTGGCTCTCAAGATTTTCCTGGGTCGCCCATGTCTCCAGCAGGACGAAGGCATTTTTGTCTTCCACATCTTGATAGAGACGATAACTCAGGCAACCTCTTTCCACCCGCGTGGGTTCGAGCATACTTCGCATTGTTTCTAAGAAATCACTCCGCCTTTCAGGCCGGACGATCATTCTTAATGTCGCAAGTATTTTTGGCTCCACTCGCCCTCCGTACATTCAGACATCGGATCCCGTTGTGTTGTGTTGTATGTTGTGTATATCATTCACTTAATGGCGTTATTCGTGATCACCATACGCTCCGCGGTCATGCGGACCGTACCCGCGGTCCCAAAAACAGGCAGAAAAACAGGTGACAAGCAGGATAATGGCTAAAAATGACATAACTGGTCTTCTCATCTTGTCTCCTTCTTTACCTTTATTTACCGGACTATTTTCCTGAAGAGTCTTCGATGGCCCCTCCGAGGCTCTCTACGTCCTGGCCGACACCTTTGACGGTATGGCAGCCTGACAGGGACCACATACACATGCACATAATAAGCACTACAGCTGCTGCGATTTTCTTTTTCATTTCTCTTTCCTTTCGATAAATGGTAATAATTTTTTTTGATTCATCTATCACATCAAAAGGGAACAGGCTTTGGTGTTTGCTAATGGATTGAATAGCAGAATGTGTGCCGGGATTGTTGTTGACAGGACAGGAGTTGCTATGCTAATGAAAACATTGAAATTTCAGCGAAGACTTTAATGGAGGAATGATACTGTTGAAGACGCCGTTTGCTGATATATCAGGAGTCTCCTGATATATCAGGAGTTTTCTTATTTCTTTGGATGCCCAGTCTTTGCATCCTCGATTCAAGCGTCTTTGGATTGATGCCTAAAATCTTTGCTGCAACGTGCTTGCCGCTCACTCGCCCTCTGGTGGTGTTCAACGACTCGATAATGCGGCGTTTTTCTACCTCTTCGAGAGTCCCTGCCGGTTCTGCATCTGACTTTACAATTTGGAAGGCAATAAAAAAAGAGGTTATCTCTAACCTCTTAATTTTGTTTATGGAGCTGGTGGTAATAAAATAACGTTTTCTGCCATTATTTTGTTTTTATTTCTGAAGAAGGATTTCCTTGTGCTTTTGAAACATTGTGAGAATTTTTTTCTAACCTGCAACTTCCTGACATGCACACGGCATACCCTTTCACATAAGGCCACACAAATCCCCACAGAAACATTGCCACCATTAAAAGATATAGGATCTTTTTCCTCATTGCTATATCTCCTTTAAACGCTACCCATCCCTCATCCGTTCCCTGGTGAATGAATTGAAACGTATTTTAATAGCAAATATTTGCTTATGCAAGCAATTATCTGTATTAACCGAGAATTTACTTTTATGCATGAAAACTCTTATTCGCAAAAAGTTTTCCACAGTATCATATCATAGGTTTCTCTTTTATAAGTCATGACCACCGGCATAGCCGGTGGCTTGATAATGTGAACCGCTCAAAGCGGTTAACTTTGCAGGGCCTTTTGACGTTGACCGTCTACTTGAACAAACTCAGCTGTTCGATCCTTTTGTCCTCTTTTTCTTGTGACCTGATATAGTTCTGAATCGCTTCTTCGTCTTTCCCTACGGTCGAAACATGATATCCTCTGGCCCAGAAATGTTGTCCCGTAAAGTTTCTTCTTTTGCCAAAATGTTCACTTGCGATATGTATCGCCCTTTTGCCCTTTATGAACCCTATGATTTGTGACACTGCATACTTGGGTGATATCGATATTAGCATATGCGCGTGGTCGGGCATAAGATGCCCCTCTACTATTTTACATTCTTTCCTTAGCGCCAGATACCTCAGTACTTCACCCAAATATTTCCGTAATTCTTTATAAATCTGTTTCTTGCGATATTTTGGAATCCATGTTACATGATACTTGCATTCCCATTTCTTATGACTTAAACTTTGAACGCTATTCATTGAAAGCCTCTCTTTCGTGATGCTTGAGCGATTCACGTTATGAGGGGCTTTCATATATTCCCGGAATTGTCAAACCCTGGGAGTCCACCGGCAGAGCCGGTGGTTTACCCTGGATTAATTAAGGGAGAGGGTCAATTATGAACCTGCTTTTTAAATCGTAACTTATTTGCTGTTCTATTTGCTCACGCTACTACAAGTGATTGGAATATCGGTTAGCCGTTTTTTTTAACATTACTGAAACAAAGAAAACAACTTGTTTACAAATTTTTTCCTTTTTAACCTATACGCCTAAATGGGACTTCTCTCGGGTCGGAAAAATTCCAACTGACATTCCTTTAAAAAAAGAATTCTTTTTTACAATAGTCTTACTTTTACCAATAAAAAAGGGCCCCGAATTGAGATCCTTTCATTAAATTTTTGAGAAGTACCAGACCTTGCCCTTTTTTAAAGAAAATGGACGGAGAAAAACTTGTCCGTCCATTTAAGGAAGAGGAGATTTGAGGATAGCTCCAAAATAAATCTCTACCCATAAAAAGAAAATAAGGTGCATTGCTTATTTTCACGAAAAAAAGACAGTATTTTGAACGGAAATTTTTGGATGGGATAGCAGGGGAGCTAACAATAATCAAGAAGGCTCAATTCGTAAGTGATAGTCCAATGCTATTGGCTTTAAAGGCCAGGTTACTTTGAGAAACGTTCCCTTTTCTTTCAAAGAGTGGATTGCAAAATCTCCTCCTGAGAGTCTGGCACGTTCTTTCATATTGACCATCCCAAATCCTTGAAATGTTTCCGATTTGAGGGTTTTCTTCTCCACATCAAATCCCCGGCCATTATCCTCAATTGATAACGCCAAGGTGTCATTTATTCTTTGCAAGGAAAGATAGACATGGTCTGCTCCGCTGTGTTTGGAAATGTTATTCATCGCTTCCTGGAGAATCCGGAAAATAATGATCTTTAAATGATCAGGAATTTCGATTTCCTTGATGTTGATTTGTTTTTCTACCTGGATAGGAGAGAAAATTTGCTCGAATTCCCGGGAATACCAGTTTAAGGTTGCCAGGATCCCCATGTCATCTATCATTGCCGGCCGTAAATTAATCATAATTCTCCTGGTCGAGGCGATTGTATCCCGGAGCATAGAAATAAAGCCCTTTAATGATTGGTTAGCCTCGTCGTTTGCTTTGTCACTCTGCATCAATTTTTTTTCGAGGACAAATTTTATACCAGCCAATTTTGCAGCAATATCGTCATGGAGTTCAGCGGATATCCGTTTCCTTTCGTCTTCCTGCACCGTAAGGAGTTGAGAAGAGAGGAGCCGGAGGTGACTTTCTGACTCCCGAATTTCATCCTCTAAATTGAATCGGTTGATCGCTTCTCCGATAAGAGGACTCATTGATTCAAGAAATTCTATCAATGGTAAAGGCACCCTTTTTTTCTCATTGTCTGCCACTTGAATTGAACCAAGTATTTTCTTACCGTAACGAATGGGGACAATGCTGAGGGATAAAAATCCATTTTGGATACAAACACCTCTGAATCTCGCTTGTTCCTTCGCAGAGAGCCGAGCAACAAAAGCACCAGTATCCTCACAATGAAAGGAACCACCAGGGGTCATCATGGAAGCATCCTGCGGGTCTGGGTTTCCGGTAATGTCTCGCATGCAAACACACTGGGCATGCTCGATTGAAAGCCGACTCTCGGATTCCCAGAATTCCCGACTAAAACCGAGGTATGATTCATAGGGGATGTAACCTTTGTCATCCAGGATCCGGATGCCGACACACCGGCAGCCACTCCAAGAGTGAATTAGACTAACCACTGCGTCAAGATATTCCTTTCGGGAGGGCTTCCGGGTGAAGAGACTCAACAGGGTATTAGTGACTTTCAAATTTTCCTCTGTCTGCTTGCGCTCGGTGATGTCCACCATTACGGCGCACACCGCGCCGGGCATATCCGTGTGCTCAAGGGCGCTTATGGAAAGTAAAACCGATGCAGGATTGTCACCTCCGGTCTGTAAGGTCAGTTCCCCCTTACTGTTCCCCTTTAAACCCCGCTCAAACAATGCCTTAAATAATTGAAGGTCTGTTGATGAAATGTATCGGTAGATTGACGATCCTATTACTTTTTCCAGAGACCCCTTGACGATATCTGCAAAACGTTGGTTACAAAAAAGGATCGTGCCGTCGGAAGCCAGGGTGACGGCCCCTTCGTTCATGGTTTCGACCATGACCCGGTAAGGAAGATCGGCGCCCGATAGTGTAAAGACCCGATCTCCTTCCGCCGTTGANACAACCAGACCATCCACCTCGCCGCTTANGATAGCGCNCAGNGTTTCCTCAGCTTCCCTCNNCCGCGATNTGAGTTCCTNCAACTCATCCAAAAGCTGCTCACGTGTTTTATAGGATTTGTTCATTGATTCGCACTCATGAATTCTTGGGTTTCAGATCGATGCCGACAAGAAACCTTTCCGTGTCCGACATGTCGCCAATGAGCTTTCTCAGCGGCAGGGGGAGTTTCTTGATGAGCGTTGGGGTGGCAATAATCTGCTCTCCCTTGGCCAGCTTGGGCTGTTGGTAGATGTCTATCACATCGAGTTCGTAGCAGCCTTCCAGGTGTTTTTCACAGAGTTTCCGGACATTGGCGATTGTCCGGGTTGACTTTGGGGTCATCCCAGTAACATACAGCCGAAAAACATACCTTGTCCGGTCTCGCCTCGCGGCCGCTTTTTCGAATTCCTCAGCGCTCGTTTCCCCTTTTTTCATCTTCATGTCTGTTACTCCAAAATTTATTTTATCATCCGGAGACAGAACGAATGTCGAGTCCTACCAGCACGCGCTCAGTGTTAGCTAAGAAATTTTTAAGTTTTCTTTTATTTCTTGACATCAGGAGGCCTTATAAGTGTTAGCTGGTGAACGTCTACGAAAATATCCCATTCATTCTTTGTTCCTTAGTTGACTTGACTAAAAGATTCTCGGAAGATGAAACAGACTCAAAAATGAACGCCCCTTGTGGTCGGGTGAATTTTGAAATCTGGATTTAACCTGACAACCAATGCTTGTTGCAGTTGAGCCTTATCCATTCCTTCACAATAGCATAGCCCATGAAGCGCATTATGGCATTCCTGAAACTAAGCTTAAGAAGCAAATAAATTGCCATGTAAATAGAATAAAATTTAGCATAAGCCCTGATGACATTAAGCTGCAGCTCTTGGGCTGATAATAACTTTGGGACAAAAACTATATGCTGAGCGTCATAAAGGCTCCAGTCTTTGGTAAAAATCCGCTTTTGCGTTTCGAGGTCTTCATAGACTTTTGTACCCGGGAAAGGCGTAAGGATTGACATCTGTATAGTGTCTATTTTCTGCTTAACAGCAAACTTGAAGGTCTCCCATATGGTATTTTTATTATCGTCCTCTCCACCCAAAACAAACATCCCGTGGATTTTTATCTTCTTTTTGTGAAAAGAACGGATTGCGGTCACAATCTCTTCAACCGTCTGCCTCTTCTGAAAGGCCGCAAGGGTACTGGGATTAACCGACTCAAAGCCTACGCAGACGACACTGCATCCTGCCTGAGACATGAGATATATCAGTTCGTTATCTTTGGCAACGTCGGCGCGTACTTGACAAACCCAGTGCCTAATTTTGTGTTTTACCATCAGGCCCAATAAAGCCTTTGTGCGTTTAGGATGAGCGGCAAAATTATCGTCGCAAATAAAGAATTGTTTTGTATTCCGGGATTTCATTTCATTGATAATACTCTCGGCGCTGCGGAAACGGTATTCCCGGCCGAACATCTTGGTGACAGAGCAAAAACTGCAGTTGAAAGGGCAGCCTCGAGACGTGGAGATAGGCATAATGAGAGGAGGCAACCGGTACCCCTTGATCAATGAAAAGTCCGGAAGCGGCAAAGCATCAAGATCCTCGACGGGCCTGCCTTGAACAGCGGATTCTCGTCTTCTGCCCTCAACAACGTCGACGATTGTCTCTTCAGCCTCCCCCACCACAACTTGTCTTGCGTACTCCAGTGCCTCATTAGGCAGGAGGCTTGCATGGACTCCACCTATGATCACTTTTTCTTTAGGGAATCTTTTGGCTATCTCATAACCGCGTTTTGCTGTTGGAGTCAAGATAGAAATGCCAATGAGATCTGCCTTTAATCTCGCATAATCAGGCACATGAATATTTTCGTTATATATCTCAACCTCATACCCCCTATTTCTTAGAATAGTCCCCAGATACACAGGGCCCAATAAGGGCATGTGTAGTTTGCTGTAGACATTTGCCTCGCAAGCGCGGGGCTCAATAAGCACGATTTTCATTTTTATAATTCCCGGTTTTATTTTCAGATCTTATTCCATAAGATAAAATCCAAAACCATTTGAAGACGTACAATGATGAAACCGGGTTATGGCCTTACCGACCGACCAGGATTAAAACACCAGCAGCAATGGCGATTATCCCCATGATCAAGGGTAGTCCCTGAAAGCTGAAGCTGGTCAATGCGATTAGCCCAGTCAGGATGAGCCAGATGCTCAGTAAGAGCATTCCCAGGTTCTTGGTCAGTTTCATTTTCCTCGCCTCCTTGTGTGAGAAGTGAGATTCGTAAAAACGCAGCCGCCGCACAGGCTATTTCTGGGGCTCGCCGACCAGTTCCTCAAAAAGTGTCCGGTATTGAATCATCGCAAGGCGCAAGTCTTCCGTGTTGGCTTGCCCCCGGGTCTGGCGAAGCGCGATGTCGTGGGCGGTTCGGTAATTCTCCATGACCAGGGGATGGTCCACGGAGATATCCGCCGCACGCTGTTCAAAGTCACTTACCGGATAGCCGCGCGTGGTCAATCACATCGCGCAATAGTTGGTCGGCGTCCGTTACCGCACCTCTAGGGCTTTCTCCACCTAGTTGATTTTCCTTTGGACCTTCCCGGCTCTCTTTTCATCTCTGCCTTCGGCTTCCAAGCCAGGATTGTTCGTGAGTTTTTCCGCCTTCTCCTTGACCTTGCCCTTCACTTCGTGAAACTTGCCCTCTACCTCATCCTTAGTCCTTGGCTTTGTGATGTTAACTCCTTTCTGAATGCCCTCCAATACGCCTAACACATAACTGTCATTGTTGTTTCTTCATCACATTTTTTGTCGGTTCTTTTTTACTTGTCTCCATGGACATCATATTCTTCATTTTCTTAAACTGGTCGTCCGTCAAGATAGTCCGCACTTCTTGCATGGATTTTAACATCTCTAAATGATGAGCTGTTTTTATGTCTGCAATTTTTTTGACAGCAGCGTTTGCCTTCCCTAGGTCGAAATCTTTCACGTCCATGATTTCCATAAGTTCGATCTGCGAAATCTTCTGGTCAGCTATGAATCGCGCCTGTTTTTTTTGCATTTCCCGGTGGATAGGCGTAATTTTATTGATCTGTTCATCGGTAAGCCCTATCTTATCCGCATTTGCGAGGCACATATCCATCATATTTCCCATCATGTCCATATTGCACATTCCCATCATCTGCCCATGATGTCCTTCATGTGTGGGCTTATCCATAATCTGCGAAAACGCAGGCAAAGCAAAAATAACTATCAACAACAATGAAAGAACTATCTTTTTCATAATTTACATCTCCTTGTTTGGGTTTATTTTGATAATTAGTAATGCGAAAAAGCGAAAATAGGGGCTCCGATAGCGGTCGATGACCCCCTGCGCCTATTTCACGATGAGATTATTCTTTACGGATTTGACCCCTCCGACGTTCCGTGCGATTTGACCCGCTTTATCGACGGCCGTTTGAGAACCAACGAAGCCGCTCAGCTGGACGACGCCCTTGTAAGTTTCGACACTGATCTGGAAGGACTTGAGAAAATCATCAGCGGCAAGCTGAGTTTTTACCTTGGACGTGATGACCGAATCGTCAATGTATTGACCGGAACTTTCATGTTTGGATGTCGATGCACAGGCCATAAAGGTGGCGATCAACATAAGAAGTAAAAAATAGGAGATAAAGATATTTCTCTTTTTCATTAGCAGGTACTCCTCTCTGTAAATTTGTTGGTGAACTGTTTGATTACGAGACCTTTTCTCCTGAAGGTATCGTAAGATTCGGCAAAATCTTTTCCAACTTGCTGACCACCTCTTTTCCCAATACCTCACCTTCTTCGGGAAGAGTCCAAATCGTTACAATATCTTTCGTCCCTGAATAAGTTGAACCACCACCACGATAATGGCAATGACCAGCAGGATGTTAGTGATTTCACCCATCGGGTGGCCACTAACCAGCCTCAGCAGACACAAAATTAAGAAAATAACAAATATGGCCCAAAGCATATTAAACTTTTTTTGATTTATCTATCACATCAAAAGGGAACATGCTTTGGTGTTTGCTAATGGATTGAACTGCAGGATGTGTGCCAGGATTGTTGTTGACAGGACAGGAGTTTCTATGATGTTGAAAATATTGAAATTTAAGCGAAGACTACAATGGAGGAATGATAGCGTGAAGGGTGCCGTTTACTGATATATCAGGACTCTCCTGATATATCAGGCATTTTCTTATTTCTTTGGATGCCCAGTCTCTGCATCCTCGATTCAAGCGTCTTTGGATTGATGCCTAAAATCTCTGCTGCACCGTCCTTGCCGCTTACCCGCCCTTTGGTGGTGTTCAAGGC
This sequence comes from Thermodesulfobacteriota bacterium, assembly GCA_026625185.1. Taxonomy (GTDB): domain Bacteria; phylum Desulfobacterota; class WTBG01; order JAGOGO01; family JAGOGO01. The sequence goes on from CP113000.1 coordinate 469,906, forward strand.
CTCGATAATGCGGCGTTTTTCTACCTCTTCCAGAGTCCCGGACTGGTTTGCAGCTGACCGCGTAATCTTTGGTACATCAAAATGCAGGACAGGCCCAATGGTGACGATCATCGCACGCTCGGTAACATTCCTCAGTTCCCTTACGTTGCCCGGCCAGGGATAGGCTTGCAGGGCTTCAATGTCCATCTTCCGTATTGATTCGATCCGCTTGCCCATCCTCTTGCCGAACTCCTGAACAAAAGACCATACGAGCGGCAATATGTCCTCACGACGCTCACGAAGAGGCGGTATGGTAATCTGAAAAATGTTCAAACGATAGTATAGGTCCTCCCGAAACCCGCCTTCGCTGACCAACCTGGCAAGATCGCGGTTCGAGGCCGTAATAATTCTGACATTGACCTTCACGGTCCGGGGGCTGCCCAGGCGCTCGAACTCACCGCTCTCCAGTACCCGAAGCAGCTTGGCCTGGAGTTCCGGCGGCAAGGAGTCAATCTCATCCAGTAAAATAGTTGAAGCATCAGCAAGCTCAAAACGGCCAATTTGCTTCGACAGCGCGCCGGTAAAAGCACCCTTCTCGTGGCCGAACAGTTCACTTTCGATGAGGGTCGGTGGCAGGGCGGCACAGTTGACCTTAATTATGATCCGGTCCTTGCGGTCGCTCAGGTTATGGATCGCATGAGCGATCAGTTCCTTTCCGGTGCCTGTCTCCCCCAGGATTAAAACGGTCGAGTCGGTCAGCCCCACTTGTTCTACCTGCTTCAAAACGGTACTGATCGCCTCACTGTTGCCCACGATATCCTTATGTGAGTATATCAGATTAATTTCTTTCTTAAGATAGATATTCTCCTCATGCAATTGGTCTTTTAATTGTTCGATTATCCTGAGCGCTTCCCTAAGTGAGTTTGCCGCCTGTTTGCGGTCCTCTATTTCAAGCAAAAGCTGCTGGTTTACACTGAACAACTCTTCAGTCCGTTCCTTCACCCGCAGGTCCATCTCATCATACGCATTCTGGAGCGCCTGCTCTGCTCGTTTTCGCAAAGTGATGTCAATTATTACGACAATAATGCCGAGGACACCTTTATGAGTGATAAGTAAGTTTGCGCTCAATAGAAAGGCAAGAAACTCGTTTTTCCCATGCTTGAAAGTGACCTCAACCCTTTGAAGGATCTTGTCGGTCATTGCAGATAGAAGGACAAAGGGAGTCCCGTCAGGATAGATGAGGTGAAATGCCTGGTCAAATGGCTGAAAGATTGGGCTTCTGCCGAAGAGTCTATCGGTCGACTGACTTGCGCGGATGATGAGGCCTTGGGGGTCGCAGAGAACAAATATTTCCGAAGCTTGATGAAGGATTTGAGTGGTCAGTTTTTCCTCTGCCAGGATCTCTTCATTGCGTTTTTGCTCTGTCAGGTCGGTAACCACCATGCACACCGCGCCGGGCATATCCGTGTGCTCAAGGGCGCTTATGGAAAGTAAAACCGATGCAGGATTGTCACCTCCGGTCTGTAAGGTCAGTTCCCCCTTACTGTTCCCCTTTAAACCCCGCTCAAACAATGCCTTAAATAATTGAAGGTCTGTTGATGAAATGTATCGGTAGATTGACGATCCTATTACTTTTTCCAGAGACCCCTTGACGATATCTGCAAAACGTTGGTTACAAAAAAGGATCGTGCCGTCGGAAGCCAGGGTGACGGCCCCTTCGTTCATGGTTTCGACCATGACCCGGTAAGGAAGATCGGCGCCCGATAGTGTAAAGACCCGATCTCCTTCCGCCGTTGAAACAACCAGACCATCCACCTCGCCGCTTACGATAGCGCGCAGAGTTTCCTCAGCTTCCCTCACCCGCGATCTGAGTTCCTCCAACTCATCCAAAAGCTGCTCACGTGTTTTATAGGATTTGTTCATTGATTCGCACTCATGAATTCTTGGGTTTCAGATCGATGCCGACAAGAAACCTTTCCGTGTCCGACATGTCGCCAATGAGCTTTCTCAGCGGCAGGGGGAGTTTCTTGATGAGCGTTGGGGTGGCAATAATCTGCTCTCCCTTGGCCAGCTTGGGCTGTTGGTAGATGTCTATCACATCGAGTTCGTAGCAGCCTTCCAGGTGTTTTTCACAGAGTTTCCGGACATTGGCGATTGTCCGGGTTGACTTTGGGGTCATCCCAGTAACATACAGCCGAAAAACATACCTTGTCCGGTCTCGCCTCGCGGCCGCTTTTTCGAATTCCTCAGCGCTCGTTTCCCCTTTTTTCATCTTCATGTCTGTTACTCCAAAATTTATTTTATCATCCGGAGACAGAACGAATGTCGAGTCCTACCAGCACGCGCTCAGTGTTTACCAGATCTCCGATAATCTTTTTAAGCGGTTCAGGAAGCTTCCTTACCAATGTCGGTATGGCAATAATCTGGTCCCCTTTGGCAAGCTGGGGATTCTTTAAAAGGTCGATCACTTCAATGCGGTATTTTCCGGCGAGGTGCTCTTCGCAGATTTTCTTTAAATTAGCAAAAGCCGTAATTGATTTTGTGGTCTGGCCGGCTACATATAACTTCAGATTCCAGATTTCTTCTGCCGAACCGGTCTTTGCTTTCTTTCCCTTTCCTGTTGAGACAGGTGTCACCTTACTCTCCTTACTCATCTTATTCTCCTTTCCCTCTTCTTTTTCAAGTGCTTTGTTCGCGGTGCTGAAGGTTTCCCTTTGCGAAGATGCGCCATTTTTAAACGGTCTTCTGCCAGGGCAGCTTGTCTTTTTTGCTCTTCTTCCGCTATCAAATGCAGCTCTTCAGATTCCGCATCGAACTCGGCACGGAGCGCTGCGATCTTTTCTTCCACTGCCTTTCGCTTGCGCTCCTGCGCGCGAAGCCTGTGCTCCACCTCATGCCGGGCTGCCAGCTCGGAGGCCTTTTCCTTGGCTTCCTGGGCTACCCGGGCACTGCCGGTTAATACCTCACCGGAACCGGTATAGATATCGATAAGGCCAATGCCCTGGTTCGTGAGCAGAAACTCTTGAATCTGGTTGGAGTGGGCCATGCCACGGGACTTCAAAATGTAGAGGCCCCGGTTGCGTTCCCCATTGAGTTCAATATCCCGGAGAAGAAGCCATGTATCGATCAGCGAAGATATCTCTTCGCTGGTGTGTTCAAGGCTGCCTCCAAAATGGGTTAGTTCCGTCAAAAAAGTGGTGATCTTTTTCATTTTCAAATGGTCGATCAGGCGCGTTAAGATGGATTTGACCTCTGATATCTTTCCCGCTACGCTCAGGTTGCTGATCGGGTCTACAACGAAAACCTGGGGACCGAACACATCGATCACCTTGTGGAAAGTGACCAGATGCATCTCCAGGCCGTAAAGCGAAGGCCGGGCTGAATGAAACTTGAGCAGCCCCTTCTTAACCCAGCGGCTGAGATCCAGGCCGATGGATTCCATGTTGCGGATGATCTGACTGGGCGATTCCTCAAAGGCAAAATAGAGGCAGCGCTCGCCGCGCCTGCAGGCGGCGTCGGCAAAGGTAGCAGACATACTTGTTTTGCCGTTGCCCGCCGTGCCGGAGACGAGAATGGTGCTGCCCCGGTAGAACCCTTTCCCATCCAGCATGGCATCCAACTTGGGAATGCCCGTGGAGACGCGCTCCAAGGAAACGGGGTAGTCGAGCCCCAGGGAAGTGATGGGCAGGATCGAGAGACCGCTCTCGTCAATCAGGAAGGGATACTCGTCGGCGCCGTGCGATGAACCGCGGTACTTGACAATCCGCAGGCGGCGGGTGGAAATCTGCTCTTCGATGCGGAAATCGAGGAAGATCACGCAATCCGCCACGTATTCTTCGAGCCCGTAGCGGGTCAGGAGCTTGTCGCCGCTTTCTCCGGTAACGATGGCCGTCACCCCGCGGTCTTTCAACCAGTGAAAAAGCCGGCGCAGCTCTGCCCGAATGATGGCGGCATTGGACAGCCCGGAGAAAAGCGCTTCGATGGTATCCAAGACGACCCGTTTCGCCTTGATGGAATCAATGGCACTCCCCAGGCGGATGAACAATCCTTCCAAGTCGTACTCACCCGTTTCCTCAACTTCGCTTCGCTCGAGGTAGACGTGGTCCGTGGCGATGAGACCGCGCGAAATCATGCCATGGAGATCGAAACCAAGGGAAATGAAGTTCTTCGCGAGATCATCCGGCGTCTCCTCGAAAGTCATAAAGACCCCGGGTTCCCCGTAATTCATAGCGCCCCGCATGAGAAACTCCATGGCGAAAAGAGTTTTGCCGCAACCCGCGCTGCCGCAGATCAGGGTCGGCCTGCCTTTCGGAAGCCCTCCCTTCGTGATCTCATCGAGACCCTTGATGCCCGTCTGGCTTTTTTCAAGAACAGCACCATCATGTTTTGCCTTTACCATAGTCACCTCCCAACACCTTTACCCCGTTAGAAATTTTTCATTATTAACCAGGAGTTCCCTTCGGTACCCTACTTCTAACAGGGTTTATTAATCTGAAGTAATGCCTATAAGAGTAAAATACTATAGCTGCCGGTTAACGGCAAATATAGCATAACTAACTGATATTGCAAGGGTTAAATATATTTTTTATGCCTTAAGTCAATGGCATTCATTGCCTATTAATATATCAAAAATTCATTACCTTGCCAAAGAAAAAATTCTGGAATATCAAACTTTTGGTTGCCTACGTCAAAGATAAATTTTTCTTTAGTCTCTTCAGGCGTCACCTGAAAGGTTTCATAGAAGGAACGATTCGCTGAGAGGACATTCTGTGTATATCTCCAGGCCCAACTGAACAAATTTTTCTATTTGGGTTTGCGAACCCCTGGTGGTCCGGACCTTTGGTTTTCATGTTAAGATTGTATTGCTTCCTGCGTTCCAAGGTCAAACTTTTTTCTTTTCTGCTTTTTAAGATAGACTTTTTTCTCTTCTGATGCACCTCATTGGGAGAATATTATCCGAGATCCATTTCTTAGCGAGGTGAGGAGCGGCTTTTCCATCCAATTAAAAAGGCCTCGAATCCACCTAAAAACAAAACCCATTTACCCTCTCAGGGTGTAGATGGGTTACAATAGTTGTAGGTACTTTTGTAGGCACTTTGACGGAAAAAGACGGCTTTTAAAGGATATTGGTGGTTGAAAATAAAGGAGAAATCCGTTTTCCCACGACCTTACAAGCCGGAGGTCGTAGGTTCGAAACCTGCTCCGCCTACTCAATAAAATCAAGGCGTTAGATAAATAATCGTAGGTCTTTTCTTTTTCTTAACAAAGGTCTTCCCCACACTATTCCCCACAGATTTGATGAACCGCTTCAAGCTTGAAAAAAGTTGCTGCAGCTAAACTCCGGAACTTACCGGTTACAGAAAGGCCACGGAGCACGGGAATGATTTCTTGGAGGCAGTTGAAGGGCACGAGAATACACGATAAACGTCCCCGAGGAAAGGCTTTCGTGACTTTTCCCACCGTAAGAGTTAAATGCACCTTATCACCGAATAACCCCAAGACGCACTAAACTCGTTCGGCCTTTTCCCAGCCGGAGTATTCAACTACTTGCCCAGCTAGAGACGTTGTTAATTCAATTAACTTATGAAACAACACATTCCGGCCGATGCTATTTTCGATAAGTAGGCGTGAGGCCTAATGCCGGTAGACGGCAAGTTCTACGGCATGTTCAACATGATCGTCCTTCAGGTTAATCCAGGGGTCTTCTTGCATTACCCCGTCAACCGAAACGTTAGTGGCACACGCCCCTGCCGGCCCCGGCAGAACCTTTACGTTTATGTGGTAAATGGTTTCCCGGTATCGGTAGTGCACCGTAAAGCTCTCCCACTCAGCAGGAAGACACGGCTCGACATGCAACTTGTCCTTTTCAAGTTTAAGCCCCAGGACTGATTCCACGATAAGCCGGTACATCCATCCGGCCGATCCCGTATACCAGGTCCATCCACCCCGACCGGTGTGGGGGGAGACTGCATAGACATCGGCAGCAACGACATAGGGCTCTACTTTATACGTACCAATCCCCTCGGCCGATTTGCCATGATTCACCGGGTTAATCAGGGCAAGGATTTCCCAGGCGCGTTGGCTGTCACCGAGCGCGGCAAAGGCCATGGCAACCCAGATGGCGCTATGAGTGTACTGCCCGCCATTTTCCCGGACCCCGGGGACATACCCTTTGATATAGCCGGGATTCAAATCCGATTTGTCAAACGGCGGGTCCAGAAGCTGAACCAGCGCGTCATCCCGGCGAACGAGGCGCTTATCTACGGATTCCATTGCCCGTCGCGAGCGCGTGGGGCTACCGGCTCCAGATAGGACCGACCAGCTTTGGGCAATGGAATCAATCCGGCATTCGGGATTGCGTGATGAACCGAGCGGCGTGCCGTCGTCGAAGAAAGCACGGAGGTACCACTCACCATCCCAGCCATTCTGTTCGATAGTCTGGCTCAGATTACCTGCTTCTCTCTCACAACGTTCGGCAAAGGGAAGATCACCGTGCAGGCGTGCTACTTCAATGAAACTCAGCAGTACTTTATAAAGGAAAAACGCGACCCAGACACTTTCACCTTTGCCGTCTTTGCCAACCATGTTCATACCGTCGTTCCAGTCACCGGATCCCATAAGGGGAAGGCCATGCTCGCCAAATCTGAGGCCACACAGGATAGCTCTTACACAGTGATCGTAGAGACTAGCCTCTTCGTCGGACCTGCCGGGCAGATCGTAATAGGAGTCCTCATCAATATTGACCGGGCGTCCCTTAATGAAACTGACAGTTTCCTCCAATACCCCGGTATCCCCCGTGGTCATAACATAGCGACAGGCCGCCAGGGGCAGCCAGAGAAAATCATCCGAACAGTGCGTGCGCACTCCCCGGCCTGAGGGCGGATGCCACCAATGCTGAACATCTCCTTCCGGGAACTGACGGGATGCCGAAAGGAGGAGATGCTCGCGCACGAGCCGTGGCTCGGCGTGAATGAGCGCCATCACGTCTTGAAGCTGGTCACGAAAGCCGAAGGCCCCTCCGGACTGGTAGTAGCCGCTCCGTCCCCAAAAACGGCAGGCCAGGGTCTGATATAAGAGCCACCCGTTGGCCAGGACGTTGATGGACGGGTCCGGGGTCTCAACCTGCACCGCGCCGAGGGTGCGGTTCCAATACTGCCATACCGCTTCAAGCGCCCCCCGCGCGGCAGCGGACCCACGAAAGCGGTGTGCCAGGGTGCCGGCATCGTCAGCGTCTTGTCCGGCGCCGAGAGTGAAGACAATTTCACGTTCTTCCCCGTCCGCCAGTTCAAAGGCCACTCGAAGAGCTCCACAGGGATCCAGGGCGGCCCCTACCCTGCCGGAAAGCCGAGACTCCGCCATCGCAGCGGGATTCGCGACCGTTCCGTTACGCCCCAGGAATTCCGTCCGGTCGCCGCTAACGGTCCGGGTTCCATCGTCCACATTAAAAAATGCCGTTCGGGTGCCGAATTCAATGTTGTAAGGATTACGGGCAAAGAGGGCGCCGCTGAAATGGTTGATCTCGGTCATGATGTGCATGACTGATTTTGATTTCAGATCGCCCAGCACCCATTCCGCGTATGCGGTGACCGAAAGTCGCCGCGACCGGCCCGACTGGTTACGCACCTTGAGCACCGTAAACTTGACCGGTGCGTCCACGGCAACATAAACCCAGACCTCGGTGCTGATGCCACGCTCGGTATGCTCGAAGACACTGTAGCCGAATCCGTGCCGGGTGAGGTACGGCGTGGTGCCGCGGCAGGGCAAAGGCATGGGGGACCAGAAATGCCCTCGCTCGTCATCACGAAGGTAAAAGGCTTCTCCGCTCGAATCGCTGACTGGATCATTGTACCAGGGGGTGAGGCGGAACTCGTGGGCATTCTCGCCCCACGTATAGGCCGGCCCGTTCTCTGAAACCACGGTTCCGAAAACCGGGTTCGCCAGCACATTCACCCACGGGGCCGGTGTCACCTGCCCGCGGGCAGTTGAAATGACGTACTCCCGGCCATCAGGAGTGAACCCTCCCAAGCCGTTGAAAAACATCAGGTCCTGCCGTGGCCGGGCCGCAACTGCCAAAGCGTCGCCTCGTTCGGTTCGAGTTGGCACAAGACCCGGTATAGTTTTTTCTGCAACGCTTCGCCGGTTGAACTGGTCCGTGAGCGTTCCCCTCTGGTCAGTGATAATGACACGAGCAACTGCCTGAAAGAGAATCCGGTCTTCTTTTGATATCTGGTCGGAAGGTCGTACGAAAATGCCACCCGGTCGATCGGTCACATTGGCTTCCGTGCCCGCAGCGATGAGCCCCATGATCTGTTCATGAAGGAGTTGCCGGTAGCCGGCGTGATCTTCGTTCCAGATCACCAGGTCAACTGCCAGTCCTTTGAGACGCCAATAGGCATGGGCCTGAACGAGTTGGCGCACCAGATTGATGTTCGACGGATCTTCAATCTGCAACAGCACCAAGGGGAGATCACCGGAAATAGAATAACCCCAGAGGCCGGATTGCCCGCGACGGTTCTTCATCAGGGCTTCCGGATCGGAACGCAGGGAAGAATTGGCGTATAGAACCGAGGCGGCAAGACGTCCAAAAAGTTGCGCATCGGCTTCGGTGGCATTGATCTGCCGGAGGAGCACCTGGCTATGAGTCCATGCCAGATCAAAAACACGATCGGCGAGATGCCGGTCCTGGTATTTCCCTATCAGACTTAAGACAGCATCATGGGTTTCACCGATACCGGTGACGATATTGATAGTAACCGATTTTTCTGGATCAAGGGTTATGCGCTGCCTAATCGCCACAATCGGATCAAGCACCGAGCCTTCGCTACCCGAAAGACCGGATGAACCGCTCATTGCGTCCGGATCAGCAAGGGTGTTTCCACGGCCGATAAACCGCATTCGGTCAGTCTCAAACGAAACTTCTCCACTATCCGCCCCGTGCACCGCCATGAGATGAAACATCCAGGGTGGCTGTTCATCGAGGGAGCGGGGACGTCGGGTGCAGAGAATTGCGCTCTGCGGGCGGATGATCTCGGTCTGGACAAAAAGATTGCTGAAGGCCGGATGAAGCGCGTCCTGTGCGAACGAGGTAAGAACGACTTCCGCGTAACTCGTTACCTCGATTGTTTTGTGATTCCGCGTTCGGTTCGTGATGGTAATCCGGCGCAACTCAATGTCATCCTCAGGCGAAACGGCAATCTCGGTATGGGTGTCAAGACCCTGATCCCGGCGACGAAACTCTGCTCGCCCTTCCGAGAATATTGCTTCGTACTGGCTGGTGGCCTTGAGGGTTGGTTGGTGCGTCGTTGACCAGAAAAGACCGCTTTTAAGATCACGGATATAACAGAAGGCGCCCCACTTATCGCAGGTGCTGTCTTCGTGCCACCGGGTCACAGCCATTTCTTTCCAGTGGCTGTACCCACCGCCCGCGTTCGTGATCATGACGTGATATCTGCCGTTCGATAGCAACTGCACTTCCGGCATGGGAGTGTCGGGGCTCGTGTAAACACGTATGGGCATCTCTTTCACTTCAGTCAAAGCGGTATTTACTTCTGAAAGTTCGGTCGTGTGCGAATAAAAGGCCGTGGCCTTTGGCACCCGCTCCTGAAGCAGGAGCATAATTGCCTGAAACGAAGGGTCCGACTCGAATCGCCTTTGCATGGGACGATTAAGAAGTAAAGAGGCCAGAGAAAGAAGGCTCATGCCCTGGTGATGAGCCATGAAGGACCGAACCACCGCGCTCGATTGCCCGCGGGGCAGGCGGGTCGAAGTGTAGTCAATGGCTTCATAAAAACCATACTTTCCCTCAAAGCCCTGGGCGGCGATCACCTCAAGATTTTCACAGGCTTCTTCCGGGTCTACCATGAGCGCCAGCGCTGAAGCGTACGGGGCAATGACCAGATCCGCGGAAAGTCCGCGTTTGAGGCCCAAGCCGGGCACGCCAAAGGCGCTATATTGGTAATTGAGATGGACGTCGATCAGGTTATACCCGGATTCCGAAACACCCCAGGGTACCCCCCGGTTTTTGCCATACTCGATCTGTCGTGCCACCGCCGCTTTATAAGTCTCGTCGAGCAGGGTGTTTTCATAGGTCGGCATGACAAGGAGCGGCATGAGATATTCGAACATGGAACCGCTCCAGGAAAGAAGAATCGGCTCCCCGGCGGCGGTAGTAAGCAGCCGACCCAAGGCAAACCAGCTCTCCTGCGGCAATTGTCCCTGGGCAATGGCGACAAACGTGGCGAGTCGCGCTTCCGAAGCCAGTAAATCATAGTAACTCGCGTCCCGCCGGTTTTCGCTGACGTTGTAGCCGATCGCCAACAGATGGCGAGCCTCGTCGTAGAGGAAGTCGTACTCCATCCGGGCAAGTTCATCGGATTGACGCGCCAGATCTTCGAGGACCTCTATTCTCGCCTTTGCCCGGTTGCAGGCCGCACTGATAAATCCTTTAAGTTCATCAATCCGCTTACCGCCGTTTCGATTTATGAGTGCAGGCAGTAACTCCTTTTCAAGCTGGGCCAAGGTATGAAGCGTCGGAATCTGGTTGAGGGCGGGGAAGTCCTTCAGTTCCGCAGGCGTGAGGGAGAGCATCGTCCAGGGGCAAAGAAATTCCAGGTCCTCGAGGGCGGCCCGGCATTGCGCGGCAAAGGACCTCGACCACCAAGCAACCTGAGAATCAGAGTTGGAGCCCGAGTCATGAACTATTTCCTCAGTTAACGTCGCTAGCTTACCAAGGCTTTCCTTTACCGCAGCGAGCATATCAGGCGGTGAAACACACAGAGAAAACTCTTCCCGCGCTTGCGTGAGCCAGGGAAAAGCGTTTTCCCCGGCAGTGTCTCCGAGAATCCTCAGGGTGTCGCACAAGCCCTCAAAAACCTTGGGTCCCAAAATCTTCTCATCAGGGAGTTTGAGCAGCCCTGCCCGCAATGTTAACAGGTGGGCCGCAAGATTCCCGCTATCAACTGCCGAAATATAGATTGGCAAGAGTGGTTTCAAAGATTGGGTGTCGTACCAGTTATAGAAGTGTCCTTTATAGCGTTCCATGGCTTCCATGGAACGGAAGGCACGAGCGGTGCGATCAATGAGCTGCGCTTCGGAAATATACCCGAAGTCCCAGGCGGATAAATTGGCAAGGAGTGCAATCCCCATGTTGGTCGGCGACGTGCGATGAGCAACTGTGGCCATGGGATGTCCCTGATAGTTATCGGGTGGAAGCCAATTATCCTCCGGACCGACGAAGGTCTCAAAGAAAGCCCAGGTCTTCCGCGAAATCTTTCTCAAAAAAATGAGCTGGTCGGAGGTAAGCTTTTTTCCCCGGCGCGTGAGGGGTTTGCTGATCCACCAGGCTACCACGGGTGAGACAAACCAGAGGAACAGAACCGGCAGGGCGATTGCCAAATCCCCCGGCCGTAAAACCGCAAGATAGATCGCCGCGGAAAGAGCAATGACCGGGGAGATCCACATGGTTCGCCAGGAACCGGCCTGACCTTTCCGACGAGTGCGGTCGGAATCGCCCGAGGGGTTCCATTCGAGAAGCCGCTTGTTCGCAACCACCATTCGCCAGATGGTGCGCACAACAGCATCACTACTGAAAAATGCCTCGTAGGGCAGACACAGAAGCGTAAAAGCAACCTGACCAAGGCTCCGGCCGCTCGCGCGGAGTGCGCCGAAAATGTGCTGACCAAGAAGGACATCCCCCGGCTTCTGAAGGAGTTCCATGAAGGAGGTAAGCAAAGAAGGAATCAGGATGATCCCCATCACCGATAAGGTCCAGAACCAGGGCGAGGGCAAAACCGTCCATCCGAGGAGGAGCAGGAGGGTCAATGCTAAAGGCGAAAGGCTGCGCCTAAGGTTGTCGAAAATCTTCCAGCGGGAGAGCAGGGGGAGAGGATTCTTCTGAAAATGCGCATCAGGGGCGGGTACACCCGGGAGCAGCCATCTGAAAAGCTGCCAATCACCGCGAATCCAGCGGTGTCGGCGATTCACGTCGGCGCTATAGTGAGAGGGGTATTCCTCGTATAACTGGACATCACTCAAAAGCCCTGCCCGTGCATAGCAGCCTTCGATAAGATCATGGCTCAAGATCCGATTCTCCGGGAAACGTCCCTTGAGGGCACGCTCGAATGCATCAACCTCATAGATGCCCTTACCGATAAAGGAGCCTTCTTCGAAAAGGTCCTGATAAACATCAGAGACTACTCGGGTATAGGGATCGATACCGGCATCGCTTCCCCACATGCGGGCATACCGTGACCGGTTGGTGCCGGGCAGACTCACGGCCACCCTTGGCTGAAGAATACCGTATCCGGCAGAGATCCGTTGCTGGTTTTCATCGTAATGGGGACGATTCAGCGGGTGCGCCATTGCCCCCACTAGTTGCCGTGCCGCATCGCGCGGGAGTTGGGTATCCGTGTCAAGGGTAATGATATATTTCACCTTACCTAATAATTCCGAATTTCCGACGATGAGCGAAAAGCAATCCCGTGAGCCGCCACGAAGAAAGGAATTCAGATCCCCAAGCTTTCCCCGTTTACGTTCGTACCCCATCCAAATATTGTCCTGGGAATTAAAGCGGCGTGGACGGTGAAAAAGGAAGAAGGTGTCGTCTGGTGAAGTTCGGTACTTCTCGTTCAACGCTTCTATTCTCTGACGGGCCAGCGCTAGCAGGGGCTCATCCTCGGGCAGATTTTCCTCGTTGGCGTCCCGAAAATCAGTGAGCAGCCCAAAAAGCAGGTTTTCGTCCCGGTTTGCCAGGAACCTGACTTCCAGCGCATCCATCAGATGCTCGACATTTTCAGCGCCGGTGATCATTGTGGGGACCACCACCAAAGTTGAAGATTCCGAGGGAATTCCTTTCGAGAAGTCCATTCTCGGGAGCGGACGGGGCGCCACCAGGAGCGTCGTCAGCCAGTTCGCCAGTGCCAGGGCTAATTGGCTTACACCGAGAAGCGAGAGTATCCCCAAAACCCACAGCAAAACGCCGTGCACCCCATGGGAATACGCTTTCCCAAGCAAACATCCGGTAAATATCGCCGTGATCAGACCCATCGTGCCAATATAGAAGAGTAAAGGAAATCGGTGGATTATATTTTTGATCGCCTCAGTGGAAGATAAGCGCATTCCGGCGAGCCCTTCGAGCTCAGCCAACCCTTTGTCGATAAGGTAGAAGCCGACATGGTTCGCCCGACCGTCGTTGTCACACTTTCCCCCACCAACACTGGCAAGGCGTATTGCTTCTCGCGCCACCTCTTTTTCGGATAATCGGCTGCTTTTCGCAATCTTCTCCACCACGTGACGGTACTGATCACGGGTCGTAAAATCCATCTTTTTATAGACCCCGGCCGGGTCCTCACCGAGTGTATCTTCCACAACGCTCATGTTTTCGACGAACGTGCGCCAGTCCATAGCGCCCAGAAAACGGAGGCTGCCGATACTGTTGCTGATGGAAAGCTGATCTGCCGCCTGTTGCTGGTTCTCCGACTGGATTAAGTGCTCAATCGTCAGGCTTGACTCTGCAAGTTGCTGCTCAATCCAGGTAAGCGGCAATGCGAGAGCGGGACCCTGACCCTGCAGGCGGCGTGTCAGTTCCGCGACAAAAGCGCTCACCAGGGGAGGCTTTGAACGCGCCATGTCGGCAATGACCAGGATTAAATCCTTTGGGTTCTTTTCGGCAGTCTCGGTAATTTTGTCCGCCCAATAATCGGCATTGTTCCGGTCGATCCGGTCGGCAGCAATCCGTGTTGAAACGCGCCGGAGATTTTCAATGAGCGCCAGGCGCAGCATGATCGGGATTGCCCATAATTCGCCCAGCTTCAGCACGGTAACCGTCTGATAGGCCGCGACAAAGCTCGTGAGACTCTCTGGATCCACCCTCCCGTCGCCGTGAGAAATCGTCTCCAGCGCAATATCGTAGACACGGGGAAGCCCGGATGACGGACCATTTTTCAAACGGGGCAGTCCCTTGCTGTAACCCTTGGGCAAATGTCTCTTGGCTGTGCGAACCTGTTCTTCGATGAGATAAAAGTTGTCGAGGAGCCATTCCCCTGCCGGTGTAATCCTCCGGTTTCCTTTTACGGCCTCAGTAAGCAGGTCCCGAACTTCATGGAGGACGCCTTCATTCTCACCCAGGCGTGACAGCAGTTGTTCAGGGACAGAGGCTGTGCTCACGGTGTGGGTGCCTGCAAGGGTCTTGCCGTGCTCCTCCATCTGTGCGGCGCTAAATAAGTCCGATCGAAGCGGTTGTTCCTCATCAATGCGCCTTTGCGCTGGACGGTTACCATGGAGACGCGCCCACAAATGGGGCAGGTTCCCGATAATGTTCTTCCTGAGGGATGTCAAATGAAAAATCTCCTTGCTGAGGACTAAAGGTTTGAGCAACCGGATTGTAGCTTTGGTAGCATCGTGGACCCCACGTCTAAAGTTGTCACCAATAATATTTTTTAGGTAGGGGCAGGTTAGTTAATTAATTTAATTTATACCTTTATCGTTTTAAATACCAGCTTTATATTGCTTACGAATTGTCTCAAATAAGACATTACCCACGGGGTAGTTTAGGAAGGATCGTTGACTCACAAAGAGGTATTACCAAACACCAATCACAGAAAGAGGATTGGAGATGGGTCCGCAATCAAAAAAGGATATAATGAATCGAAATCCATTGCGGTTACCATTGAAAACACGCCATCAGAATAATTGAAAGATGCAAGCGGGTTACCAAACCAAAGGCAAAGAGGCAAGGAATATCTCCCGTTTACTAAAACAATGATATATAACAAACCCATCAAAATTCCGTCGCCTAAAGACATGGCCGATTATTTGTATAGTGTATCGCAGGGTGTGTCACTCTGTTTTTTCGTTGTTGGTGCGGCAAGCTGCTTTGAATGCACAAACTTTTGAATGGTGTACACACACTCAAATTTTTAAGCCGCATTTTAAAAGGCCTTTACGTGGGTAGCAAATCCGATTTTTCTGCATCCCCCCTGGCCTAAAATCAGGTGTCCATAGTGGTGTCTAACAGCGGTATTTCTCTATATCACTCCATAGCATTAAAACTCACTTAATAAGTTGAACCTATAGAGTTGAACCTATAGAAAACTCGGGGAGAATATTCGTGCAGACTTGCCTTTGAAGCGAATTTGGAAATGGACAATAACCACAGAATGAGGACCTAAGAGTCTCTAAACAACGTACTAATAGGGTATAAATAGGGTATAAACATAGAAGTTAAGACTTACGTTAAGTAACGTAACTAGTTGTTATTATTAGCGCGCCCAGGGTGACTCGAACACCCAACCTACGGATTCGTAGTCCTTTTAATCCACCTTCATATAATTTCACTTACCTTCAAAAATCACTTGAAAATTCTGATAGTTTGGTGTATTATTCATTCATATTAATTCATATAAACCCACTTGTTTTCACCGAAAAAGTGGGGACAGAATGGGGACAAATTCCAGCATACGCTAATGTTTTTCATAATGAGGTAGTTAAAGATGGTAACAAAATGGCACTCAACAAAATTCCCGGGAGTCAGGTATCGGGAACATAATACCAGAAAACACGGGGTTGGTAAAGATAAATATTTTGCTATTCGGTATCAGAAAGATGGAAAACGTAAAGAAGAAGGCCTTGGTTGGTATACAGAGGGATGGTCGGCAAATAAGGCAGCGATCGTCTTAGCAGAACTGAAAAAAGGTTTTGTCACTGGTGAGGGTCCTACTCGGCTATCGGAGAAGCGAGAAGCTGCGAAGGAAAAGAAGGCTCAAAAACAGGCCAGGAAAAGAGAAGAAGAAATTGATGCCTTAACCTTTGGAAATTTTTTTGAAGAAACCTACTTCCCTCAATCAAAGCCAAATAAATCTCCCAGGTCATGGGCAAGAGAAGATCAATTTTATCGCTTATGGATTTTTCCGGTCATAGGAGAAAAACCCTTAAAGAAGATCTCTCCGCTGGACCTAGAGCGTATTAAGAAGAATATGGCAGAGGTTGGGCGTGCTCCCAGATCGATCCATTATTGCCTCGCCGTTATTCGGCAGGTATTTAACTTTGCCCGTGCAGTTAGCCTCTATGAAGGCGATCACCCGGTATCCAAGATCAAAAAACCAAAGGTAGACAATAGACGCCTGCGTTTTCTGACCAAGGAGGAAGCGAGTCGACTCCTCAAGGAGTTAGAATTGAGGAGCCAGCAGTTGCACGATATGGCCCTTCTGTCGCTCCATTGTGGCTTGAGAGCAGGAGAGATCTTTGATCTCACCTGGTCGGATGTAGATTTAGAGCACGGTGTCTTAATGCTAAAGGATACAAAAGGAGGGAAGAATAGACCAGCATTTATGACAGAGGAAGTCAAACACACCCTTAGATCGTTGAAGCGTGGAGGCCCAGGGGATTTGGTCTTCACGGACAGAAAGGGGAATAAAGTCAAGGAAATTTCTAATGCTTGCAGCAAGGCTGTAAAGGACCTCGGCCTGAATGAAGGCATTGAAGACAAAAGATACCTTGTAACTTTCCACAGCCTCAGGCATACCTTTGCGAGCTGGCTTGTAGAAAATGGGACCGACCTCTACACGGTGAAGGAGCTCTTAGGACATAGTACTCTTGCGATGACGGAAAGGTATTCACATCTAAGCAATGGGAAACTCCAAAAAGCTGTTCAGGATCTGGATAGATCATTAGCAAATAGGACGTCAAACAAACTACGACCCACTATGAAGATGAAAACAAATGAAGAATAAAAAACCCGATTGGACAAACCCGGAAGATTACGAGTATAGGGGGGGAGTATTTTGTACTGAGGTGGAATTTTTCTGTTGGGAATTCTTGAGGCGTAACAAGAATTATCGCAAAGACTGGAAAAGAGAACTGGCTAACTTTCTTGAGCGAAAAAAGCCCTTACAAAAACGAGACAGATTTGAGCTTTCCTTTTGTGGTGTAACACCAGATGACCCCAAATGCGCAAAAAAGTACGGCTTAGCTTGGCTTTGCGATCCGGATGAAGACATGCCTAATCTCAGCTTTAAAAACATAAATGGGTCGATTAACTTAAGCAAGAATGATCTATTTGCACTCGGGATTGACCCTGAAGCACTTGAAGAAATCGAGCCCATAGAAGTTCCAGATAGTAAAGCGGCATATATTTTTGATTTAAGACTGCCAATTAAACCACAAATCGGGAAGGCAAATGAATTACTCCTAAAGGCTCAGGAATCCCTAAAAGGATGTGGAGCACTAAAACTTTTTAAACCCATCAAAACACACATGGATGACTGGGCGACATACCTTAGGATTTATGACGCTAGTATAGAGGGTAAAAAACCTTCAGAAATCGCGACGGAAATTTATCCCAAGGTTCCCGATGTTAAGCCTGATTATTATGGTAGGGACACAGTACGCAAGAATCTACAGGCTGCCAAAAAATTGATTAATGGTGGCTACAAGAAATACCTCCTCAGTTCGGAAAAATTGCGACACCCCTAATAATCCTTTTACAACTATTTCAAACTGGGACAGACTCCTAAGTGTTTATACATCAATATAAATTCACTTATGGAGGTTCCCATGCATCAACATCAAAGTACCCCAAACCTTACAGCAATGGCTGCGAAATGGCCTTCTGAGTTCGTTTCCCGTGAAAGGGTAAGCGAATTTTCCGGAGGCATTCTCCACCCGAGAACTTTGGCAAATTTAGATTCCAAGGGGGAGGGCCCCAAGCGGATCCGCATCGGCAGGAAGGTTGCTTATAACGTGCATGATCTTTGTGATTGGCTCGCGAAAAGAACACAAAATATTAAATGAGGGGTTGAGAAATGGACGAAAGCGAAAAAGTCCCAAGCGAGCTCAAAGAACTTCCTCAATGGGTATGCTGGAGGTATGAGGGAAGCGACGGAAAGCAAAAGAAGCGTCCAATTTCCCCAAATTCCGGACGGCCAGCTGCAACAAATGCTCCAGGTGACTGGAGTACATTCAAACATGCTCAAGAATTTCTTGCTCTTCCCAAGAGCCGTGGAATGGCCGGTATCGGCTTTGTATTCAGTGATTCTGATCCTTACTGCGGCATTGACATTGACAACTGCCAGAACCCAGAAACGGGAGAACTAACCCCGCTTGCCCAAGCTATCGTCAGGGAAATAGGTTCATATACGGAGATTTCCCCAAGTGGCCGCGGAGTGCACATCATTGTAAAGGGTAAGCCACCCTTCCCCAGATGCCGATGCTCTAATTATGGTGTCGAGATTTATTTTAAAAATCGCTATTTCACTTTCACCGGAAACGTGCTTGATGAATATCGCGTGATCAAAGACATGCGACCCGAGTCATGGGGTTTTCTCAAGCCCTTTTTTGATCCGAACCTGCCGCTGTCACCGGACTCATCCCTTAACACTCTAAAATTGCTTCAGGAGCCAGCCCTGGTTGATGATCTGTTGATCTCCAAGGCAATGGCTGCAAAAAACGGGGAGAAATTTAAGCGGCTTATGGAAGGGGATCTCTCTGACCACGGAGGTGACCACAGTGGGGCAGACATGGCCCTTTGTACAATTCTGGTCCACTTGTCAAAAGGTAATAAGGCCCAAATGGATCGCATTTTCAGGACCTCCACCCTAATGCGCCCGAAATGGGACGAAAGGCATAGTGCCGACGGACGAACCTATGGGGAGATGACTATTGACAAGGCTATTGAATACACCAAAGAGGAGGGTAACATGGTTACTGAAGGAGAGTGCTTCACAGCAGCCGATCTCATTGAAAGGGACTTACCCGAACCTAAATTTGTAATTGAGAAGATTTTGGCTGAAGGATTAGCCATTCTTGCTGGGAAGCCCAAAATAGGAAAATCCCTTTTCGCTTTACAAATGGCCAGTTGTGTTGCCCTTGGAGAAAAAGTTTTGGGAGAATTTAGAACTGAGAAAGGGACAGTCCTCTATTTAGCGTTAGAAGATAATGAAAGGAGATTGCAGAAACGCATCCGTAAGTTATTGCCCAAGGGAGTCCAGGCCCCAAAGAATTTGATATTCAAAACCATACACCATGGGGGTCTGAACTCGTTAGATCGTCTTATCAAAGAGTTAGCTCCAGTCCTTGTAATTATTGATACCCTGGCCTGTTTTCGGCCTGGTGCAAAAAGGAAGAACGGCGTGCTTTATGACGAAGACTATCAAGAGATTAAATCAATTAAAGCTATAGCCGATCAAAACCATACCACGATCCTTCTTATCCACCATCTAAGGAAGATGGAGTCAGTAGATCCAATTGATACTGTATCTGGAACTTCCGGATTAACCGGGGCCGCGGACACTATCTTGGTGCTGACGAGAAAGGGGACCAGCAGGGTAGATGCAATACTCCATATAAGAGGGCGGGATGTTGAGCAAGATGAGGTTCCGTTAAAGTTCGATCCAAAAAACCTCTCTTGGCAATCCCTCGGCTCGCCATCAAATTTAAAAACTACCAATCAACAACAAATTCTTTTTAATGCACTTAAAAATAATTCGTCCCCTGAAAAGCCGCTTACTGTTCCAGAGCTTTCGCAACTAACAGAATTGACCGAACAGTATATCCGAAACACACTTCCGAAGTTTTTAGAAGATGGTTCTATTAGAAAGCTTGATAGGGGGAAGTATTATTATATTGGAGATAATAAAGATAATGCATTTAATGCAGATATAAATGATAACGATGATAATAAGGATATTGAGGACAATGAGGACAAAGGGGCTTGAAGTTTGTCACCAATGTCCTTTTCTATGTTTTTACCATAGGACAATTATTTAATAAAAATTTCAATAGGTTATGACGTTTGTCCTCAATGTCATCGATATCACCGAAATTTGGAGTTATGAAAACGACAGAAAAAATGAAAATAATCCTTCAGCAAAATACTGTTTTCCCGGAGATGGAAAAGTAAATCAAAGCATACATTGCTATTAAAACAGGAGTGCGATGGGACGAAAACGAAAAGAAATTGACCTTCAAGCTATTCTGATGCTGGCATCCAGAGGCATGACTCAGGTTGAGATTGCCAAGGAACTCGGAGTTTCCCATGTCACCCTTGCAAAACGGATGGGAGAATTGCGGGTAAAGGAAGGTCCCTTGAAAGAATATAGATGCTTGCTGGGCCTTCAGCTTACCGCTCTTCAGTGCAGGAGTCTGGAGGCACTTACTCCCGAAAAGTTGAATGGCGCCTCCCTAATCGAACTTGCGAGGGCATTTAGTTTTTTAAAAAAAGCCGAACTTTTAATGGAAGGGAAGCCAACCAAAATTAGGGGAATCTTAGCCTATTTGTTGGAAATGGAAAAAGAGGATAAAGACCCTTTATCCAAAAGTTAGCAGGCGACTAAAACCTCAGGTTAATTTACCAGCTCTTTATCATTGCTTTTAAAGCAACTTACTTGAAATTGTTTTAAATCTTATTGACTTTTTTTTGTTATTTTGATATAATTGTTTAAATTTAAAGACATAAGTCAATTCCTTATTCAACAATAGCCTGGCCTTTAAGGAGAGGCTCATATAACTCCTTCCGTTACATAAAATGCCTAACGGTTATTCAACTAAGACGAAAATGGGGTTTAAAGATTAAGAAAGGATAATGGTCATGAAGAAGAACAGCCAGGGAACCAGTATTGACGAGATAATGGAGAAGCACGGATTTGGAGCCGGGTCGAGCGGAGGTGGATGCGAGTGGTATACAAAGCCCATAACCTATAAAGGGAAAAAGGCCTTTGTCGCTATCACGGATGATGGTGGGTTAAGCCTTCCTGAATCGCTGGAAGAGCCAATATATGTGGGTATTTATGACATCGATTCAGGCGACGAACTGGAGGAAGCGAAGAAATTCAGCTCTCTGAAGTTTTATCTGGACACGCTCATAGACTAATTCTTACCTCATTAAATTTATAAAATGGTTATTGCAAAGGGTCTCAATTCGAGGCCCTTTTATATTGACCCAAAAATCGAACCTCTCCTACCTAAAGAACCAGCCAGCATGCATCCCATGATAATGGTCTCCCAATGACCTGTATCCAGGAAGAAAGAAGGCTATCTTAAAGAGTAGAAAAGAAAAAAAACGATTGACCTTGGAACTCAAAAAGCAATATAATTTTAAAATAAAAAACAAAGGCCTGGACAACCCTGGGGTCTCAAACTCGGGTTAGAAAAATTTACTAATTGGGCCTGAAGACATACATTCCCCCAACAAACCGCTTACTGGAGAGGGTAAAAAGTCTGGGGAGGGGTAGACAATAGATATTTTCACAAAGAAAAAACGCAGCGAGATAATGTCTAAGGTTAAATCTCAGGACACAAAACCCGAGATTGCTGTTAGATCCGCTTTGCACAGGCTGGGATACCGATTTCGATTAGGAGGAGGAGGCCTTCCTGGGAAACCCGACATCATCTTGTCCAAATATCGGACAGTTATCTTTGTCCATGGATGTTTTTGGCATCAGCACCCAGGTTGCAAAAAATCAAAGATACCGGCTCAAAATTCTCTTTTCTGGTCAAAAAAATTGTCACGGAATAAGGAACGTGACAAAAGAGTTCGAGCTGAGCTTGAAAAACTGGGATGGAAAGTTAAGTTTCTCTGGCAATGCGAAATTCACCCCAGCGGGCTGCCCGGGCAGTTGAGAAATATCTTTAATAGAGGTAACCATGAAATCCGTTAACGAATGCAAGCCTCACCGAGTAAGTGAAACGGCAGAGGTCCTCAAAGCATCCAGCGCGGAGATAAACACCAAGCTAGTCAGGGAAATATTGTCATATACCAATTGGAACTCAATCAAGAAAATCCTAAAAGGAAAGTCCATTGACTTTATTGACTTCTTCTCGGGAGTCGGGGGGCTAACGTACGGATTTCATTCCATAGCGGTGGAAGCGGATCTTTTCAACCTAATCGGTGCCTTTGATATCGATCAACATGCAAACAAAACTTATATTCGTAATTTCGGATTTGCCCCAAGTAATTTGGATCTCTCGTCGGCAACTATTGACCAGATTAAAAGTTGTTTGAAAACCGATAAATTAAAGAAATGGAATCCTCTGATTATCCTGGGGGGACCTCCCTGCCAAGGGTTCTCAGCACATAAAAAAAAGGACCCGCGCCTTGATCCTAGGAACTCGCTTTTGGCGAGATTTGCGGAAATCTCCGTAAAACTTGATGCGGAACTTATTATTACTGAGAACGTTCCCGATCTTTTAGGCAAGAAGCACTGGCACCACTATCAGGCATTTCAATCTACTCTTGAAAAAGGGGGATATCACATTGCAGCTGATATTCTGAATATGGCCGAATACGGAGTTCCTCAGGAGAGATTTCGTGCTGTAATTATAGCATCGAAACATTTTGTTCCTACCCTTCCCGAGCCACAATTGAGTCGGAGAGCTTTCAGAACCGTCCGGGATGCGATAGGTGCGCTTCCCCCATTGGAAGCGGGCGGTTTCTGTAAAAGCGATCAGATGCATATCACGTCCAGACATAGGAAAGAAACCGTCGATTTGATTAAGAGGATTCCGAAGAACGGGGGTTCACGCCCTGCCGGTATGGGGCCTCCATGCCTGGACAGAGTCAAAGGGTTTTATGACGTTTACGGCCGACTATCCTGGGATCGTCCTGCTGTAACGATCACAGCTCGTTGCAGAACGCCCTCTTGCGGAAGGTTTGTTCATCCTGAACAGGACCGAGGGCTTTCGGTAAGAGAGGCCGCCCTTCTTCAAGGTTTCCCTCCAAGCTATATTTTCGAAGGGCCCTTCGACGATAAATTCAAACAGATCGGGAATGCCGTTCCGCCCATATTTTCGTTGCATCTCGCAGCTCATGTCCTTTCAATGCTGGCCGGCAAAAATCGCGGGGAAGCCGGTTGCGAGAAACTTATTCGCGAACCCCTTTTTGACTCTTATAGTGGAGTTATTGCCGGGCTTAAACGAACCAGTCATATAACTTAGGTTTTTGCATGGGAAAACCTCAAACAATCGATTGCTTCTGCGGTGCGGGAGGACTTTCTCTCGGGTTCTCTATGGCGGGTTTCGAAACTACATATGCCTTTGATTCTGACCCCGCTTGTATAAGAACCTATTCGCACAACCTTGAGGGATATGCGGAAGAAAGAGATATTGCTAGTATCTCAAAGTCTTCGATTGAAGGAATTGTGGGGAAGGCATTAGATAATTTTGATGTTGTGATGGGTGGCCCCCCCTGTCAGGGGTTTAGTGTTCAAAGGAGAGGCAACGACTCGGATCCTCGTAATAATTTGGTTTTGGAGTTTGTTCGTCTCGTACTCGAAATTCAGCCTCGTTTCTTCTTGATGGAGAATGTAGGTGGATTGTTATCCCCTCGTGGTAAACAATTCTTGAATCATTTAAACGAACGATGCCGAAAGGCAGGATACTTCCTAACGATCGCCAAGCTAAATTCTTTTGATTTCGGAGTTCCTCAGATTAGAAAAAGAGTCTTCATTGTGGGGGAACTGACGCAAAACGTGTTTCCTCGCTTTTCCCTCCCGAAGGGTATTAAAAATCGAATTACTTTTCCTTCAACTGTTCGGCAAGCGATTGAAGATCTTATACTCAAAACGGAAACTGAGATCCCCAACCACAAAGCGGACAAGCTCTCTGCCATCAATTTGGCACGTATCAGATCCATAGAAGAAGGAGAAGGCCGCGAGTCTCTACCGCCAGAGTTGCAGCTGAATTGCCATAATAACAATGCTGGCCATCGACACCTGGATGTTTACGGACGATTGGCTTGGGATTTACCGAGTCCTACAATTACAGCTAGATTTGATAGTTTTTCCAGAGGACGATTTGGCCATCCCATATTGGATCGGACAATAACACTGAGAGAAGGTGCCCGTCTCCAATCTTTTCCTGATGATTTCGTTTTTTCGGGAACCAAGGTTCAGGTCGCCCAACAAATCGGAAACGCTGTACCACCGCTTTTAGCTTTAGCTTTAGCGGAAAGTATAAAAACTGCTTTGGAATAGGGGGAATTTATGCTAGATCACTGGCCCTCAGGGGGGCGCGATACAACACAATTTCCTGATTTCGATATAGCTATTGAACCAGAGGACTTCCGAAGACATCTTGGCGCATTTTGTAGGCTGGAAAACATAGGTTGGAGTGACTACCCGAAGCAGGAGGAGGTAGCGGCCCTGAGTGTCGAGCCACAACGATACCGATCTTACAGAAAATTGTACCAAAACCTAGGCCTCATTTATCGGAAAGATGAGAAGATAGGACTTTCACTCTTTGGTCAGAGATTATGCCAACTACCTTCAGAATTGAGAGCCAATCTTGACGCCGGCCTCCACGAACTAAGAAATATGGCTGTGAAAATATTATCAAGATATCAATTGTTAAATCCTACCGAGGATCAGAGAGATGACTTGCCCCCAGACTGCGATGTTCTCCCGTGTATCTGTATTTGGCAGGCCATGATCTCTTTGGATAACAAACTCCATCATGAGGAATTGAATAGGGTTATTTTGCGTGTGATGCGGATGGCTGATCTTGATATCGCTATCAAGAAAATAGAAAATGCTCGCAAGTTCGGTACATCTTATTCGCAGCAAGATGAAAATACTTTAGCGGAAATGCTAGGTAATCCGGTACATACAAATCAACCGACAGCAAGGGTAGCCTACTGGTATTCCTTTGCAGGATGGGGCGGTCTGATCATCGAGCGCAATGCGGATTCAGAAGGCTTCAGACATCTTAATGTCGATATGCTCAATATCACACAGGAAGCCATCAAGAATCCTCCCGGGTTTTATCAGGCCAAAGATGAGACTGATTGGGAACGATATTATATTGGTGATCTTACGACACAAGTCAGCTCCTCTGAAGCAAAAATTGAATCGGATCTTTCGAATCTCTTGACCCACTTGATCAACGGCCTTGAGTCCGCAAACCTGAGGTTCTCAAAAAACATTCTTGCAAGATTTCTCGCAAGCTGTCTCACCAAAAGACTTATTCTGCTGACTGGATTGTCCGGATCGGGAAAGACAAAACTGGCGCAGGCTTTTGCTATGTGGATTACCGGCAAAGTGGGCACTGACAACGATCCGTTCAAGACAGGCAGTGAAATAAAATCCGACCGCATTTCGTACCATGTCAGCTCATCAGACTCAATCTCTATTGAATTTCTTAATGCCGAAAATGAGGAAGAAGCAACAAAAGTGTTATTGCCTCGATCTCTTATAAAAGAGTGGGCGGAGGTTATCAGAGACAACGACTTCACTCGCGAAACACCCGCCCGAACAATAAGGGAGATGGTGGGTAAAAAGACCTCTTTTTCAACTCAACTCAATTCTTTTGAAACACATCTTAAGGCGGCTGCATTTGCACTCATTGAGTCAGCCAATCAGAACGTGGGAGAGAAAGGATATGAAGTTGTTGCCGTGGGAGCAGATTGGGACAATAGCGAAAATCTTCTCGGTTATCCCGATATGCTGAGACTGAAAGAGAAAAGCTATGTAAAGCCTTCTAATGGTATTTTGGATTTGATATTACGCGCCCGCTTCAATCCCAACCTCCCTTTCTTCTTAATCCTTGACGAGATGAATCTTTCCCATGTTGAGCGATACTTTGCCGATTTTCTCTCTGCAATGGAATCAGGGGAACCCATTAATCTTCACGAAGGATCTGAGAGGGACTTATGGGGCGAGAATCATGAAGTTCCCGGCAAGCTTCATTTACCTGAAAATCTATTTATCATAGGAACGGTGAATATTGATGAGACGACATACCTATTTTCACCTAAGGTATTGGATCGAGCCAACGTGATTGAATTTCGCGTTGATACAGACCAAATGGAAAAATTTCTTAGTTCCCCGGGTGGGTTGTCTCTTGAATTACTGAAAGGCAAAGGGTCAGCTTTTGGTAGATCTTTTGTAAGTGCAGCAAAGCTCGGAAATGTTGCTATCGAAAAAATCGCTCGTCATACAGAATCGGATTCCATGCGAATCCTCTCGGAAGACGAAACCCCTTTAGATGTTGAAGAACCTGTTTCCATAAAACTCAGGAAAGACCTTTCAGAGGTATTCAACGTCCTGGCTAAGGTCGGCGCAGAATTTGGTTATCGCACGGTATTCGAGATGAGTCGATTTATCTATTATTACACTCTGATATACGGCAAGGAAGCCAGGTACCTAGATGCTTTTGATGTACAGCTTATGCAAAAACTTTTGCCGAAGTTAAATGGATCAATTCGTAAATTGGGGCCTGTGCTTGAAAGTCTCCAGGAAGTCTGCGCAAAGCATGATCTTCGGATCAGCTTGGAAAAAATCCAGCGAATGAGTCGCAACCTTGACCAAAACGGATTTACGAGTTACGCCGAGGCCTAGTCGTGCCACTGCTTGAACATACTGCTGAATTCCCAGGTTCTGGCCACCCACCGATAACAATCTCAATCTATCCTAAAGTCCCAGCCGCCGGTGGACAGGATAGCCTTATAGTAATAGACCGGTCCCTAAAATATGTTGCGGGCGAAGAAGCCGACATTCAGCTTTTAGAGTCCTGCGAATACGAATTTGAGTTAAGTTCTCCTGGCTATTTAGTGACAACATCGTATGAGTCTGACCGTATTATCATTCCTAGCCGAATAAAACGAGGTAAGCTCTCTGGCACACTTCGTCCCGGGCTATTTGTTGGTTGCCTTGACCTGCTTCTTCTAGATAACCAAAAGAATGTCATATCTAGTTTGCCGGTTGAAATCAGATCAGTGAAACTGTCTTACCGTAATGATTTTCGCAACATGTTGGATTTCATCATGGAAAAAAGCCTTGGGCTTTTACTTCAAATACGTTCTCCAGCCACAGGAATGCTCACACCAGACCCGGGCCGAACTGCAGAAACCATTGCACAACGTTTCGCGTTTCTACGTTCATTAATAGGGTCCAGGGAGTTTCAGGACTCCATAACTCGGATAGCAGTGCTACCCCACTCCCACCTGGAGTGCCGCGAAATAAAGGTGCCTGTTTCGCGATCATTTAGAGGGACTAAGCGGACCGCAAAGGAACTTGCGAGAGGCTCTCAAAGATTGCAACTTCCTAAAGAGCATCCCCTCACTGAAATTCTTGACACAGCACCCGTATCTATTGTTATTCATCGCAAGAAAACAACAATAGATACTCCTGAAAACCGCTTCGTCAAATTCGCCCTTAGGTCATTCCTGACCTTTCTAAACCGCATGAAAAATAGGCTGGAACAGATAGGTGAAAAAACTACGTCTGCTTTATATCATGATGTGGAAGCCCTTGAGGAAAATCTTGAAGCGATCCTCTACCGCCCTTTCTTCAAGGAAATATCCGATCCGTCAATACTCTCTCTAGGTAGTCCAGTTCTGCAGCAAAAAGGAGGCTACAGGGAGCTACTTCGGGCTTGGCTGTATTTTGATCTTGCAGCCCGACTCAGTTGGTCTGGAGGGGAAGACGCTTTTAAGGCTGGTCGCAGGGACATAGCGATGTTATATGAATATTGGGTTTTCTTCAAACTACTTGATATTATGGGTCAAACATTTGACCTCGAAACTCCTCCCGCGCAAGAACTGGTTACCGAGACGCCAGATGGTTTCGAATTGAGGTTAAAGGCAGGCGAGTATACCGTCATCAATGCCATTTGTGAGAGATTCGGAAGAAGATTAAATGTTCGTTTTTGTTACAACCGCACGTTCTCGCGTCATGGGTCTGATGGAATGACCAATTATCCGAAAGCAGGCTCATGGAGTGAAAGAATGAGACCTGACTACACCTTAACATTATGGCCAGAACCGTTTACTGAGCTTCAGGCCGAGAATCAGGAACTAATCGTTCATATTCATTTTGATGCCAAGTACAGGGTAGATAATCTTGCGGATTTGTTTGGCGAAAGCGACAGTGAGCTTGTTGCAAAAATTGACGAACAAATGACTTTGGAAAAGAAAGCTCAAAGGGAGGGAACCTACAAGAGGGCTGACCTACTGAAGATGCATGCATACCGTGATGCAATTCGACGGACGGCTGGAGCCTATGTAATATATCCGGGATATCACAAAAGAGTGTGGAGGGGATTCCATGAAATCCTTCCTGGACTTGGTGCCTTTCCGTTGCGCCCCGTGGCAAAAGGAGATGACGGAAGCCATGAATTGGAAGAGTTTATCAATCAGGTTGTCGAGCACATATGCGATCGGGCGACCCGACGCGAGCAGGAGAGCTATCATCGCTGGAAAATTAATGAAAATAGTTCGCCCTATCCTGTAAAAGGATGGATGCCAGAATATATTCAGACCCCAGAAGAAAGGCATTCTCCCCCACAAGACACATACGTGTTAATCGGTTTTTACAAGGATGCCCGTCATCTTGATTGGATAAGAATATCAGGACATTATGAACTCGGCATAGGAGGTTTAGAAGGTCTTGTATCGCTCAACCCAAATATGGCTGGGGCTAGGTATCTCTTATTGCGCTCAGAAGACATGAAATGCCGAAATGGGCTGATGTTAATAAATTCAAACGGTCCCCAAATATTTTCAAAGCAGGAACTTATAAACATCGGATATCCTCATGAACCGCAGTCTAATTTCTACTTTGTTTTCAGTGTCAACGATGCACCAGCTTTTGGTATTTATTCCTGGGATTTAAATTTGCTGGGTGATAAGATTCCGGACCTTTCAAATGCCAATCTCACCATAGCCCTGGATACGTTGCTTAGCATAGCAGCTTCCAGGTGACCTTGGTGAGCCGGTTATTATTAAAGTACAACTTGCATTAAAATGACTGAGGAGTTCTTATGGCAAAACGGTCTGAAGGGATAAGACGACTTGTAATGGCGAGTTCAGTGTTAGCTGTCATGTGTTGGATTGTATTTGCAGCAATAGACAGTCATTTTTTTTATAAATTCACACCAATTCTTTGGTTGGTTGTCGCAGTTGGAGCGGTCATCGCATACTTTATTCCAAAATTAATATGCATCATTATTTATTGGATTATGGAGGGTTTTAGAAAAGATAGAGGCAAATGAACTCGTACTGCCCTTGAAGCGAAGAGGAAAAGGCAGCCTGTTCGAAGAAGGGGATGTCCATAAAATCATAAAATTCTTAACAACTGGTCTTATACGGACCAATATAAACATTGTTAGCTATCCTGATTTTTTGTAGGAGGCAATATGAATACAAACCGTAAATCACCCTTCTTACTTAATGGGGTGGTGGCAAATTGGGTCATAGGGAAGACGAAGGGAATCTGGGGGCTCCCGCTAAAGGGACTGACATGGGACTGTGCGATAGCCCACCTACAAGAACTTGGATTCATCGCAGGTTCCGAAGTCTTGGCCATTTCAGGCCCCAAGGCTCATTTTAGGGCTGTCATCGGGAGCGCCCGTGGTGTTTATTTTGACACGAGTCCACTATGGCCATTCGGTCGGGGTAGAGAAATCTATCCTGTCAGGATTGAACTGACCAATATCCAGGATATAAATCAGGATTGGTTCAACGGGCCCAAAGGTGACTTATGGCGCGTACCATTACAGGACGTATATTTTTCAAAGAGAAGTCTCTATGTCCTCCCTCCTCAGAGTTTTAAATACCCTCATGTCAACCAAACCACCGTTTTTGGCACTGCACCCCACAGTTCGGGCGTCCCTCCTACATCTGTTTCGGACTTCATTTCCCTTGAAGATGGCACTGCACAGGCATTTTCCCAATTCGGCTTTAAGATTGAACAATTGGGCCACAAACGGCCTTTGGAACGCGTTCCCGATGGCATTGGTATGTTACAACGATCCCTTGCCAATTACGCAAAGACCTTGAACGCTAGTCCCTATTTTGTTGTCTGGGACTGTAAATATGACTGTGGCCCCAACGGCCTGAAAGCAGCAGACGAACGAGCCATCAAAGAGTACATTGAAACCTACGCTCCAACAAGAAAGGCTGAGGCTGACGCTGGCGTGTTTTGGTTTCTGATTGTCGCCCGCGATAAAGCAGTTGCAGATAAGGTCTACTCCGGAGTTTCTCAATGGACATGGGTCGGTGAATGTCACCGGCTTGGGCTACGGGGTCTTCGAGTTATCTCTTTATCCACTTTATTGGGCCTAGTCAAGACCCGCCAATCAGTGGTTGACACAGATGATTTCTTGTTAAGTCTGCTGCCGCGCGAATTTGCCAAACCCTATCTTGGGTAGGGCAATAGCTAACGCTGCGGTTGCACAAGGACCGTTCGTGACCACGGGGTTTGTGAGCCGTTGCGTTAGGAACTTTATTATAATGGAGGTATTTAATGGCCAATCTTTTTTGGAAGACCCCCAAAGGTGTCTCAGCATTGTTAGCTACTCCCTTTAAGTCTGAAGAAGAATTTGAAAAAATAATCTTCGAGTCATCTGAAGTCCTAGAAGATATTTTTCTTCTGAAACGTCAGGTTAGAGGAGGTGCAAAGCCAGGTATTCCTGATATTCTCGGTCTAGACAGTGATGGTAATATCTGCATAATTGAGTTGAAGAATACAACAGTTGATGCTTCAATAATTCCACAAGTACTACAATATGCCTTCTGGGCGGAACGAAACCCAGATTCAATCAAAAGTCTTTGGCTGGAAAAAGAAGAAAGACCAGATGATCTTGAAATAAGCTGGGATAACCTCCAAGTTAGGATTATTATTATTGCCCCTTCCATTCTTCGGTCAACCCTTGGTCTTGTCAATAAGATCAACTACACCGTGGATCTCATTGAACTGAAAAGATGGGTTGAGGGTGATAGCCAGTTTATGCTGGTGAATAAACTTGAAGAAGTTGAAAAAGTGTCAAAAGCAAAACCAGTAAGTGGCCTTCAGCACTATGATGAGATGTTCTACAAAGGACACTATAACAGCAAGAGCGCAGAACACTTTATAAGGTATATCAGGGAGGTGGAGAAACTTGTCCATAGCGAAAAGTGGCCACTCGAGACCAAATTTAATAAATCCTACTGCGGGTTCAAAGCAGGTTTTTTCAATGCCTTTGGCATTAAATGGATTGGGTCAAAGACCTTTGCATTCTTTTTTAAATTGCCAAACAAAGAAGCAGAACGAATTAAAAAGGGCATGACCAAGTACGAGACTCCATGGAAGGAGGCAGTTTATTACATTGATCCAACAAAGACTAAAGTTGTCGACTTCAAGCCATTGTTCGAGGCCGCATTCAAGAGACTTACAGGAGATTAATGCCTGTAATAAATGGCTCTATCGGACGGCATACTGCCGCCGCTGATTTCAATCATTATAGCTGAAAAATGAATTATTCACATTTTCAACATCGACATAATTTCGCATTATGGTGTGCTGCCCGTGCTGTGCAACGCACGGTGAGCTTGGTCGTTAGGCCCCTAATATGTTTTTTTGTGGAAACATTTTATTAATAAAAGGAGGCTTTACATGCCGCTAGAAATCGGTATCTGGCGAATTGATAGTGGCCTGAAACAAGTGGACTTTGGGCCGCTGGATATTGAGTCGCGCTTGGAAGATATCCTAGACAACAATATTGGCATTGCTTCACCGAACTGGCATGTTATAGGGCGACAGGTACGCACTGATCATGGTTTTTTTATCGACTTGCTCGCAATCGACCGAGACGCTAACCTCGTCGTGATTGAGCTCAAACGTGATAGGACCCACCGCGATATAGTAGCCCAAGTGCTCGACTATGGTTCGTGGGTTCGGGATCTCAAGGATGACCGGATAGCTCAGATCTTCGATGAATACCAGAAACGATGGCATCCGGACAGAATTATGATTTCCATTGATGAGTCGTTCAAAAAGAAGTTCGGTATCGCAATGCCAGATGAAATGAATTCCTCTCATGAACTTGTGGTGGTAGCATCGAGTTTGGATCCGAGCACGGAGCGTGTAGTTCGCTACTTAGCTGACGAATATGATGTTCGTATCAATGCAGTTTTCTTCCGAGTGTTCCGTGATGGCGACCGCGAGTACTTGAGCAGGGCATGGTTCCGTGATCCTGCTGAAGTGAGTGCAGGCATGGACGAAGAGACCGTCGCCGGTGAGTGGAACGAGGAGTACTATGTATCCTTCGGTTACGACACGGAAGTTGTGCGCGATGGACTTAATAGGGGCTATCTCGTCGCTGGAGGCGGTTCGTGGTACTCGAAGACGCTTGCGATGCTCGAGCTCGGCGCACGCATTTGGGTGAATGTGCCCGGGTTAGGCTATGTCGGAGTTGGTAAGGTCACGCAAGAGATGCAGCCGGTCGACGAGTTTACCGTGACCGATCAGGCCGGCAAACAGGTGTCGATCATTGAAGTATCACCGGCAGCAGCATCGCTTAGGCGAGCGAAGGATGATCCTGAAAAGGCAGATTACTTGGTACGGGTCGAATGGCTGAAAACTGTCGACCCAAACCAGGCCATCCACGAGAAAGGATTCTTCGGGAACCAGAACTCCGTTGCCCGGCCTCGTTCGCCAAAATGGAACCATACAGTAGAGCGTCTCAAAATACGATTTGGGGTCGAGTAGAGGAGGGGGTGAGAGATAGAAGTCCATAATCTTAACAACTGAGCCTTACGCGGATCAATATAAACATTGTTAATATCTTAAAAACGACATGGTAAAAATCACACGATTTCCTGGTTGTAAAGAAAGACGGCGGCGCCTGAATCTGGCCGAAGGTCGCGTATCGTGCCAAGTGTCCTCTCGCTGGTTGCAGTTCCCTGAGAATGCCACCGCCCTTTCTGACGGCACATATCTGGTTGTTAACGTCATGACGCTCACGCCAGAGGAGAAAGAAAGAAAAATATGCGAGCTGGTACTTCTCAAGGAAGATCTGCTTGCCATACTTGAGAAATTGCCTACAAAAGAATGAACATATCTTGCATTCGCAATTTTGAATTATGGACATCACGGTAAAACATCTTGAGGAAGCATGTTTTGATCTCGCGCGCTCAACAAAAGGGGAGATGCGCCCCGTTGATATATCCGAGATAACAGACCTATCGAAAAAATTTCTTGCAGTCGCGCTTCAGGAAGAAGAGATCGGCAGAGAACTCGGCGTAACAATCCCTTTACTAACAAGGGCGGTACATTATTTGCGGGAAGCACATGCAATACCGCCAATGGGGGGAGACATAGTCTGGTTTAAGAATATGCTTACGGCTGTCCTTGAGATTGCCTGTCCCAATGCTGGCCTTGACGGTCAAGGAAAGGCCTTCTTGCGCGATCTCCTCAAGGGGATTGGCTCTTTTTTGGATGACAATGAAACCTAACAAGGGAAGGTCCCTAAAATTATAAAATTCTTAACAACGGGGTTTTATGCCGACTAAAATCAATTATATGGGTGTTATATAGAAACCATATAAGCATTGTTAGGTAGCTGAGAGAGCAGAGCAATGGTCCTTTTTCTCAAAAACCTCTTATTCACGTTGGTCGTTCCGGGCACAGTCGGAGTCTTTCTCCCCCTAAAGATAGCCGGGGGTCATTCTTCCGCGTCAGGATTGGCCTTCGCGACCGCCTGCGCTTTTTTCGCTATAGCCACATCGATTTATTTGTGGTGCGTGTGGAATTTCGCTGTGTTTGGGCGTGGCACACCAGCGCCAATTGATCCTCCCAAGAAACTCATCATGCGCGGGCTCTATCGGTACACCCGAAATCCGATGTATTTGGGAGTCCTCACAGCGATCTTGGGTTGGGCAATCCTTTTTAGAGCTACGACCTTGGTCTTCTATGCCATGGTGGTGGGAGCTTGCTGCCATCTGTTCATTGTCTTCTATGAGGAGCCCCATCTTCAACGTACATTCGGGAAGGAGTACGACGATTACCGCGCTCAGGTGAACCGGTGGCTTCCAAAACCCTGGCACAAGTTGGGAGCTTAAAAATTATAAGGCCTCCCGTTGTCACGAGAAAAAACTTTGGTTGGAGTATACACTCAAAAAAATTGTTAGCACGTTGTGGAGGGCCTCATATGGTGTGTAAATTCGATTTTTCGGCATCCCCCAGGGGGGTTAAATTCTATAATTCCATTAATTCTATTCAGCCGCCCGTTAAATTTGTGGCTGATATTTTAGGAGGGTAACAACCATGACTCTTATCATTGCAGCTATTTGTAGGGATGGGGTACTAATCAGATCCGATAAAAGAAGAAAAGTCATGAACTCATCAGGGGAGATTATATACTATGACGATATGGACAAAGTTTTCGTCTCTGCAGATAAAAGAACTATTATCTACAATCACGGAATCAACGTAATCAAAGGCAAGTCGTGGTATGACCTTGCTATCAGAGCAGAAAATGCAATAAGGAAAGAAAGTGCTGATGATATCGATACAGCACTTAACAAAGTCGAAAACACCATATCGGCTGAAGTGCTTGCCGAAATATCAAATAATCAACTCGACGATTTCTGTGCATTTGTAGTGATTCTCAAGACGAGCGGAAACCAGTGGCAGGCAAAGGATATTTCTTGGAAACGTGGAGAAGGCGTCAAAAAGACTCCCCTCGGAAGGATCATTTTATCAGGCTCAGGTGAAAAATACATCAAACGGGACAAAAAATGGTGGAATAACAATTACTGGGCATCCCTTAGTATGGACGAAGCCAAAGGGCAGATTGAAAGGCTTTACTCGATGGCTATCAAAAATCAAAACAACGCTCAAGGAGACGAATTCTCATCGTCATTTAATGATGTGATGGTAACTTGACCCAACAAAATGATTGGGTTGACCTTGCCCTACTCGGTAATTGTCTTTTAGTGGTTGTGCAAGACGAAAGAAATAACCCCCTTGAAACAGAAGTTCGAGGATTACACATTTAATACAAACCCAAAAAAAATTTTGGCGCATTGAGGAGGGCTCATATAGGCCCGGCAAATTCGATTTTTCGGCATCCCGCCCTCTTTTTCGGCAACAACTAACAACCTGAAAGTCAGTCCAAGCGAAAAAAATAAAATTTTGATTGTTTTTTAGCCTTTTACGATTTAATATTTAAAAACATTTGGCCCTCGGATTATTTGCGGAAACCTTATGCAAGGCTAATGAAATAAAACCATGGCGCTTCACTACTTGGGTTTTAGATCAGTATAAAAATTGCTGGGGGGTGTTGGAGACAATATATGTCGAAACACAGGCGGTTGAAAAATTTTATACCTGCTCCAAAGCAGGTTGTATCTACCGTAGTGCCTAAGATTAACATGGTTGAGTCATTATATGATTCGATCATTGAAGGCAATGAGTATGGAAGCATTGTTTCCGTAATTCCAAAGCCAGAGATTGATCTCATTGATGAAATTATTAAAGGCCTTAAAGCTGTACAATTCATTAGGTTACGACCTTGTTTGGCTTATATTGGGAATGTGATCCGATCTGATGACTATTCAGGCATTGTAACAGCGGATGATTTGCCATTTGCCGAAATGATAAAAGGAGTTCCCAAAGATACCGAAAGCGTAGATGTCTTTCTTGCAACGATGGGTGGCTCCGCTCATCAGGTAAGCAGATTTGTAAATTTCTTACGGGCACGATTTAAAGAAGTAGACTTCCTTGTCCCATCATTCTGTATGAGTGCTGGCACTCTATTTGCTCTTTCGGGTGATCATATTTGGATGAATCCTACTGCTTGCCTTGGTCCTATCGATCCACAAGTGCCCACAAAAGATGGAAGATTCGTCCCAGCACAGGCTTTGCTTCTTCTCATTAGCCAATTACAAGAACAAGGCGATGAAGCTTTAAAGAACAAGGGGGCAGTGCCATGGACAGCTGTACGAATTATCGACAGCCTCGACAAGAAAGAATTGGGTGACGCAATTACTGCCTCGACCTATTCCATTACAATGGCAACCCAATTCCTTATTCAGTACAAATTCAAAAATTGGCAAACTAGGGAAACAAGCCAAATACCCGTCACGGATCAATATAGGCAAACTCGAGCTTTTGAAATCGCGTCAGCTCTAGCTGCACATGATCGATGGAAAAACCATGGACATTCCATCTCAAGAGATGTATTATGGAATGAGATAAAGCTCCAGATTGACCACCCATCACCGGACTTGGAGAAGGCGATATCTAAGCTGTGGGCTCTATTTTTTTGGGTTTTTGACAAAACTCCAATTATTAAACTAATAGTCTCGGAAAATTATCGTTTTGCTCGGCATTCCATCATTTTGGAGAAGAAACTATGATTGAAAAAAATCTCCTAATGCAGCTCGGTTGGTCGGAAGACCTTATAGATGAAGTAACTAGGGTCTCCAACGAACTTTCGCGAAGCCAACCCTCGCTACCTCAAATCGGACAGACTCCATCGGCTCTTTACTCCGACACTTGTGATTCACTTTTCTATAATAGCGACCAATCAAACACAACCGATCAGCTGATTTCGGCCCATAGAAGCCAGATCAAACCATCTCACGGTGCATAATGGGCGATCAGCTGGGAAGATAATTTGTTTTCTCATAACGCGTGACCGCGATTCATACCAGCAGGATTTCTATAGACACTGCGTAGAATTTCACATACTATCAAAGAGAAGCCAAACACTTATAAGGCCTCCCATTTTCAGGAGAAAAGAATTCTCCTAAAAGCAAAAGGAGGGAGGAAACTTGCCAAATCGGAATGGGCGTTTTTAGCTATTTCTGGCTAATTTTATATATTTTTGCAGGACTAAAGGCCTTTTATCTTTTTTCTCCTCTTTCGGTTGCCCCTTCAGTAGACTTTTCAGTCGCTGCTTCCAGCCTCTCTATTGCTTTCTCTACTTCTGCCCGTTTTTCTTCAGGAATAAGCCCCCGCTTCGAGCTTGCTTACCAAAAGTAGTTTCATCAAGCGGTTATCTATATGAACCTCTTGGGCAACTTCACTCTCTACTTTATTTATCTTCGGTGCCCCAGCACTATCCAATATGCTTTTAGCATTCGTTAACTGAATAGCTTCAATTTTCGAATCCCCTCATAAATTTCCAACCTGTGTAAAATTGGTCTAGTCAAACTCAAACGAAAAGTGTGCCTGGGGTCTTAGGGGGGTCTACACCCTTGTAGAAACTAGTCCCTTGAAGAAGAGTAGTGCCGGTGAGAATAGAGCCCTTTGTTGAGGTAATGGTATGAGTACTGGCCTGACTACTTTTCAGTTTGTTACACAAAAAAAGTGGGGACAATGTGGGGACAAAATTGGTTGGGAAACAAAAAAGGACTTGGCTGTATCTAGCTAAGTCCTTAATTTTGTTAACGCGCCCAGGGTGACTCGAACACCCAACCTACGGATTCGTAGTCCGGTACTCTATCCAATTGAGCTATGGGCGCAAAAAAATTAATTTATAATAACATTTTTTACCCTTTTCGTCAATATCTTATTCAAAGATATTTTCCTCAGCCTTTTCTTTGATAAAACCTAAGGATTAAAAGTCCATAGATGATGATATTGATAGTCAATACAAAGACTCCCAAGGTAACCTGCAAACTTCGGGTTAGTTCCTGAGGGTAAATCAAAGGAAAAATATAGTGTTCGATAAACCCCTCCTGAAAGGCATGTGCTCCGTTTTGTTTTAACAGCCAGGTTTCAAGGTAGGTAAGCGGGCAAATCCATCCGGCGAATTCGATTAAGGCAGCCCATAAAAAAGCCGGGACATGGATCCAGGCCAGTCGCTTCCATTTTAACGCCAAAAATCCACCTAAAACCGCGAATAAAACAAAAACGAAATGAAGCGCCATAACGAAATCAGCCAGAACCCGGAAAAGCATTTTCTAACCCTTTTTTTGCCGGTGTAGATACCCACGGACTTACCTCCCGTGGCAATTAAAAAAATAAACCGCCTTGTGGCTTGAAGCAGAGCATCAAGAACCTATTTTGTCATTCCGTGCTTGAGTGAGCTTGCCCCGTACTTGATACGGGGGAATCTATTTCGGATTTCTGGATTTCGGCTCTAGTGCCCTTCAGGGTATCCGCCGGAATGACAAACTCGCTGGAAGCAAGGGGATACAATTAGAAAAAATTATTTAATGTTAAACTAATTCCGAATTTTTCATTATTTATTGACTTTGTTTTGCAGGTATTTTATCATATTTTAATTTAATTTGTCTTCAGCGGGCAGGAATTATTTTCCTAAAACTTGTTTTTTTGATATGAGGAGGGATTTAATGTCAACTAATTTCGATCGTACCAAAGCGGTTGACCTGGCTCTTTCCCAGATAGAGCGCCAGTTCGGTAAAGGTTCGATTATGCGGCTGGGCAGTGACGCTCCGGTAATCAAGGTCCCGGTAATCTCAACGGGTTCTTTGGGATTGGACGTTGCTTTGGGAGTAGGAGGGCTTCCCCGGGGGAGGGTGGTTGAGATTTTTGGGCCTGAGTCATCAGGCAAGACCACGCTTGCTCTGGAGGTGATTGCTGAGGCACACAAGCAAAACGGCATTGCCGCTTTTGTTGATGCTGAGAATGCTCTGGATGTCGGGTATGCCCGAAGTTTGGGGGTAAAAACCGATGATTTGCTTATCTCCCAACCGGATACCGGCGAGCAGGCCTTAGAAATTTCCGAGGTTTTAATAAGAAGCGGGGGTATTGATGTTCTGGTCATTGATTCGGTCGCAGCCTTAGTGCCCCGGGCTGAACTCGAAGGCGACATGGGGGATTCTCACATGGGGCTGCAGGCCCGGCTTATGTCGCAGGCCCTAAGAAAGCTTACATCCGCCATCAGCAAGTCAAAGACGATTATGATCTTTACCAACCAAATCCGGATGAAAATCGGAGTGTTTTTCGGGAACCCGGAAACCACGACCGGTGGCAATGCTCTTAAATTTTACTCTTCAGTGCGGCTTGATATCCGCCGGACGGGAGCCATAAAAGCCGGAGAAGACGTGATCGGGAGCCGCACCCGGGTAAAGGTGGTAAAGAACAAGCTGGCCCCGCCTTTTCGGGAAGCAGAATTTGATATTATCTATGGCGAGGGTATTTCACGGGCGGGTGAAGTGGTTGATATGGGAGTGGATAAAGGAATTATCGAAAAAAGCGGCACTTGGTATTCCTATAAAGGAGAGCGGGTTGGACAAGGCCGGGAGAATGCCAGAAAGTTCCTGCAAGGAAATCCCGAACTGGAAGAGAAAATTACTCAGGAGATTCGCAATAAACTCGGCTTAGATAATGTGGTGGATACCAAGCCGGAAGAAGGGGAAGAGGAGTAATTAAAAACCCTTGAAGGAGTAATCATGCAATTTCAGGAGATCTTGAAAACGGCACTAAGTAAAGGGGCATCGGATGTTCACCTTAAAGTGGGGGTCCCGCCGATTTTGCGGATTGACGGACTGTTGCGGGCTATGAAAGAAGCCAGCCGCCTTTCTCCCGAAATGACAAAAGAGATCGCCTACGCAATTATGAGTGAACGTCAGAAGGCACGTTTCCAGGAGGCTAATGAAGTTGACATTTCTTATGCGATACCGGGATTAGGACGGTTTCGGGTAAATATATTTATGCAGCGAGGTTCGGTTTCCCTGGCGTTAAGAGCAATCCCCCATAAGATCCCCAATATTGAAGAGCTGTTGCTTCCCAAAGTGATTGAAAAAATAGCGATGGAACGGAGGGGGCTGATCCTGGTAACCGGAACTACCGGAAGCGGCAAGTCAACGACGTTAGCATCGATGGTAAACCATATTAATAATTACCGGAATGCCCATGTTATTACGATCGAAGATCCCATTGAGTTTCTCCATCGGGATAAAAAAAGTATCATTAACCAGAGAGAGGTAGGAGAAGACACCCCTTCGTTCAACAACGCCCTCCGGGTGGCTTTGCGTCAGGACCCGGACGTGATTCTGGTGGGAGAAATGCGGGATTTGGAAACCATCGAGACAGCGATCTTGGCGGCGGAAACCGGGCATTTGGTTATGAGCACGCTTCACACCCTTGACGCCACCGAAACCATCAACCGAATCATCGCAGTGTTCCCTCCTTTCCAGCAGGAACAAATCCGCCTTGAACTCGCGTCGATTCTTAAGGGAATTATTTCGCAGCGGTTAATGCAGAAATCAGACGGCGTTGGCCGGGTTCCGGCGGTTGAGGTATTAGTCGCCACTGCCCGGGTGAAGGAGTATATTACCGATAAAAACCGAACCAAGGAGATTGGGGAGGCGATTGCCGAAGGCCACGTTCAATACGGTATGCAGACTTTTGACCAGTCTCTCATGGCCTTGCTAAGTCAAAACCTCATCACCTATGCAGAAGCCCTTAATCAAGCAACTAATCCTGATGACTTTGCTCTGAAAGTCAGCGGTGTTTCTTCTACCAGCGACACGACCTGGGATAACTTTACGGCAGGAGCGGAAAAAGGGGAAGAAGCGATGGAGATTGACCAGAGCGAGTCAGGCTTTGAGTGGGAATAAAAAAAATTTTTATGGAGGTCTGGACGAGGGAGAACAACTGAAAAAGGCAAAAGGAATCGCCCTTAGATTACTTGCCCTCCGGCCTCGGAGTTGTAAAGAAGTTTCGGGGAAGCTCGTTCAAAAAGGTTTTCTCCCTTCGGTAATAGAAAATGTCGTGGTCTATCTTATTGACTATGGTTATCTCAATGACCAAAAATTTGCCCAAGCATTGGCGGTGCATTTATTAGAGAATAAAAAGTTTGGCTTTGCCCGGATTGGGGCGACTCTCAAGGAACGTGGGTTATCTCCGGAATTGGCAAAAGCAACGATTTCTCATTTACAACAAAATTATTCCGAAGAAAAAACCGCCCTCCAGATTATGAAGAGGCGGTTTTCCAATTTTAATGCGCTTCGGGCCACCCCGAAAGACAAAAACCGTATTATCCAGTTTTTGAGGCGCAGGGGATTTTCCTGGGAAACTATTTCGGATGTGTTGATGATATGAAAAAAAGATCAGGCAGTGAGATTCGTAGGTTGTTTTTGGAGTATTTTGAGAATAAAAGCCATAAGGTGGTTAAAAGCTCACCCCTTATTCCCAAAAACGACCCCACGCTTCTTTTTACCAATGCGGGAATGGTGCAGTTTAAAGGAGTGTTTTTAGGACAAGAAACACGGGATTATCTCCGGGCAACTTCATCGCAAAAATGCTTTCGCGCAAGCGGAAAACACAATGACTTGGAAAACGTCGGACATACCGCCCGCCACCACACGTTTTTTGAAATGCTCGGAAACTTCTCCTTTGGGGATTATTTCAAAGAAGGGGCAATAGAGTTTAGCTGGGAATTTTTAACGACGACCTTGGAACTTCCTCTGGAAAGACTTTGGGTCACGGTTTATGAAGAAGACGACGAAGCTGAAAAGATCTGGCTTCGGAAAACCGGAATACCGCAAAGCCGGATTGTCCGGATGGGGAAAGAAGACAATTTTTGGGCTATGGGCGACACCGGACCGTGCGGTCCATGCTCAGAGATTATTATTGATCAAGGCCCTGAGGTTGGGTGCGGCCAACCTGATTGTAAAGTGGGGTGTGATTGCGACCGTTATCTTGAGCTGTGGAATCTGGTTTTCATGCAGTTCAACCAGGATGAGAAAGGGGTTATGACTCCTTTACCCAAACCGAGTATAGACACCGGTATGGGGTTAGAGCGCGTCAGCGCTGTTGTCCAGGGGGTAAAGAGCAATTACGATATTGACCTTCTGAGAAACATTATCGCCTTTATTGAACAACTCTCTGAGAAAGGTTATGGAAAAGCACTTCGGGATGATATTTCGATGCAGGTTATTGCCGACCACGGTCGAGCGGTTGCCTTTCTCATCGCTGATGGTGTGATTCCGTCTAATGAGGGCCGGGGGTATGTGCTTCGCCGGGTAATCCGCCGGGCGGTTCGTCATGGGAAAAAACTTGGGTTAACAAAGCCGTTTCTTTTTCAAACGACCGGAGTCGTGGTTGATATCATGCGGGATGCTTACCCGGAATTAGCAGACGCGCGAAATTTTATCGCCCAGGCAGTCAAAAACGAAGAAGAGCGGTTCTCAGAAACATTAGAGGTCGGGTTAAAACTTTTACAGGAAGAAATCGAAAATGTAAAAACAAAAAACCAGGCGTCTGTGCCGGGAGAGGTGATTTTTAAACTTTATGACACCTATGGGTTTCCCCTCGACCTAACTGCGGATATTGTGCGGGAAATGGGACTCGGGATCGATGAAGAAGGATTTCAAAAGGCCATGAATTCCCAACGGGCAAAAGCCCGGGAAGCCTGGAAAGGTTCAGGTGAAGAAGCGACCCAGGAAGTTTACCAAAAACTTATTCATGAGGGCATGAAAACGGTTTTTCGCGGCTATGAATCCCTTGAAGGCGATTCCACGATCGGATGTATTCTGGTCAAAGATTTTCTGCGGGATGAGGTTGGTTCAGGAGAGGTGGCTCACATCGTAACCTTAGATACCCCCTTTTACGGGGAAAGCGGAGGGCAGGTGGGAGACAAAGGCTGGATGGAAGGTGAGGGGTGGACCGGGGAGGTGCTGGACACGCTTCGTCCGCTGCCGGAACTTATCCTTCATCAGGTTAAAGTAACCAAAGGTAAAGCGAGAAAAGGAACCAGGGTTAAACTTGTTGTTGACGCGCGGGAAAGAAGAGCAGTGGCGGCAAATCATACTACCACGCACATTCTTCAGTCGGTTCTCCGGGA
This sequence comes from Thermodesulfobacteriota bacterium, assembly GCA_026625185.1. Lineage (GTDB taxonomy): Bacteria > Desulfobacterota > WTBG01 > JAGOGO01 > JAGOGO01. The sequence goes on from CP113000.1 coordinate 512,395, forward strand.
GGTTCTCGGCGATCATGTCCATCAGGAAGGTTCTCTGGTTACCCCTGAACGGTTCCGCTTTGACTTTACCCATTTTTCTCCTCTCTCAGAGCGGGAACTTAAGCGGGTGGAAGAACTGGTTAATCAAAGAATTCGGGAAAACGCACCCGTAAAGGTGGAAACCCTTACGCTTGAGGAAGCCCAGCAAAAAGGCGCGATCGCTCTTTTTGGCGAAAAATACGGGGAAACGGTAAGAATGGTGCAAGTGGGAAGTTTTAGCCGAGAGCTTTGTGGGGGGACGCATGCGGCTTTTTCCGGGGACATAGGGTTTTTTAAGCTCATTTCGGAAACTGGTGTGGCGGCGGGTGTTCGCAGAATCGAAGCAGTTACCGGAGAGGGAGCGTGGCAGTATATTCGTACCTGGCAAGAAGAAGTTGAAGAACTGGAAACTCTTTTAAAAACCCCTAAAGGCGAATTAGTAAGCAGGGTCAAAAAACTTTTAGAAGAGGAGAAGAATCTTCATCGGGAATTAGAAAAATTTAAAAGTCAAATGGCCAGCAATCAATCTCGAGATCTTTTAAGCGAGGTCAAAACCATCGCCGGGATTAAGGTGCTGGTGGCCCAGGTTGAAGCTCCTGATCCCAAGGTTCTTCGGGAGTTTGCTGATAAAGTGCGGGATCGCATTGGTTCCGGGATTATCGTTTTGGGCGCAAAAAGTGAGGATAAGGCGATACTCTTGGTTATGGTTACCAAAGACCTCACCTCTCGTTTTTCCGCGGGGGAGTTAATAAAGCCGATCGCCTCATTGGTGGGAGGCAAGGGAGGGGGAAGGCCGGATTTAGCTCAAGCAGGGGGGCCGTTTAAAGAGAAGCTCGAAGAGGCTTTAACAAAAGCACCTGAGGCCATCGCTCACGCTGATGCGAAGGTTTAGTCCTTTTTATTTTTTCTGGTCAAAAAAATGGAACTTTAGTGTCTTAGGGAGATTTATTTAATTGATATTTTTACCTCTTCAAATTTTTCTTCCCGACCGGGGTCTTCCAACAGGCTTTCTGTCTCGGGGGCAAGGGGACTGTCAGGGTATTCTTTTAAAAGCGCGATAAATTGATCTCGGGCATTTTCCGGTTGATTTGCGCGGAGGTAAAGCTTTCCGATTTGAAACATAAGCTGATCAGGGGAGACAATGTACTCCCGGTAATTTTGTAATGCTTCTACATAGCGATAGAGGGCAGAGTTATATTCTTTGGTTCGGAAATAAAAATTTGCTATATAAAGAATTTGCTCGGCCAGATTTTTTTTACATTTCTCGATTTTTTTTCGGGCAGAAGAAACGTAAGGAGAAGAGGGAAATAAAGCCACCAGTGTCTCGAAATGTTTCACTGCCTCCTGAGTGAAAGTTTGATCCCGATCAATTGAGCAGATTTGTTTATAGTAGGACATGCCCATCTGGTAATAGACGTAGTCGATAAATTTATACTTAGGATGCAGGCGGGAAAATTCTTGATACTTAATAACAGCGGTCCCATATTGTTTTTGATAATAGAGGCAGTCAGCCATTTTTAATTCCGATTTAACTCCCAAATCGCTGACGGGATAGCGGGTACGACACTGTTGAAAGGCTTCAAATGCATCAATATAATTATTTTTTTTATATAAATTCATGCCCTTGGAGTAAAGCTCCTCAGCCGGGGCTGCGGGAGGCAGTTCTTTTTTCCCTTTAAAAAGGCCGCAAGCGCTTGAACAACAACAAGCAATAACGAGAAGAACAATAAGAATAATATTTCTCATACCATATATCCGGTTGATAAAAATTTTAATAAAATGGATTTCATGCTGCCATAGGCAGTTATATTTGTCAAGTTAATCTACATCCCGACTAAGAAAGAAGGGGGTTGGTTTGATTATTGATTTTCATTTTCATGTAGGGAAAAGTGAACAATATTTGCCGTGGGCGAGGGCCTGGAGCAGCAAATATGGCATAGATTCTGACGCAATTCTCGATAAAAAGACGATCAGCCAGTTCCTGGCAACGGAAGGGGTTGACTATGCTGTGGCTTTGGCAGAGCTAAGTCCGGCTACTACTGGGTGGGTTTCTAATGAATTTGTGGCTGATTTTTGTGGGGGCATCCCTGCGCTAATACCTTTTGCTAATATTAATCCTTTTGTTATCTCCCGGCCGGCTGAAAAACTAACTTACTACGTTCAGGAAATGGGGTTTCGGGGACTTAAACTTCTTCCCAGCTACCAATACTTTTATCCGAATGATCCCTTTCTCTACCCGATTTACGAAAAAGCCCAGGCACTCAAAATACCGGTTTTAATCCACACCGGAAGTTCAACCTTTAAAGGCACCAGAATAAAATATGCCGACCCTTTGTATATTGATGATGTGGCGGTCGATTTTCCTGACTTAGTGATTGTGCAGGCTCACGGCGGGAGAGGTTTTTGGTATGATCGGGCTTTTTTTATGGCAAAAATCCACCCGAATGTTTACCTGGAGATATCAGGATTACCGCCACAAAAAACACTGGAATATTTTCCTAATCTGGAGGAGGAAGCCGATAAAATAATTTTCGGGTCTGATTGGCCGGGGATTCCGGGGATTAAAAAGAATATTGAAGCAATTCGCAATCTTCCTCTTAAGGAAGAGACTAAAAAAAAGATCCTTGGTTTCAATGCGGCCCGGATTTTGGGAATCATACCAAGTAGCATTCAAAAGTAAATCGAGGCGGCGACGAGGAGACAACAAAGATATGCAAATGAAGGCGACTTGGAATCAAGGTTTAAGCATGGGAAAGAGAGTGCAATGAAGGATTCAGTGGCTATCATTTTAGCAGCCGGCGAAGGAAAGCGGATGAAGTCTGCTACCGCGAAAATTCTTCATCCTTTAGCGGGGAAACCCTTGCTTTTTTATCCCCTCAATGCGGCCCGGAAGGTTAAGTCGCAGAAAATTATCGTGGTGGTTGGCTATCAAGGGGAAAAAGTAAAAAGAACTTTTTCTGATGAAGATATTATTTTTGTTACTCAGTGGAAACAATTGGGAACCGGTCATGCTGCAGCAAGCGCTCGTGATGCTTTGACCGGATTTAAGGGAGATGTTCTCATCCTTTGCGGTGATATTCCTTTAATTAAAGATTCTACGCTGGCGACATTGATTGCGCTCCACCAGGAGGCAAAAAATTTAGTAACGGTTTTAACGACAACGATGAAGAACCCGACCGGGTATGGGCGTATCGTTCGAGACCACAAGGGACTCGTCCAAAAAATCATAGAAGACAAGGATGCTACCTCTCAAGAAAAAGAGATCTCGGAGATTAATTCAGGCATCTATTGCTTTGACGCAGAATTTCTTTTTGAGGCCCTCGAATCGCTTTCTCGGCAGAATGCCCAAAATGAATATTATCTCACCGACACTATCGCGATCGCCCGGGATCGGGGAAAGAGCGTGGGTGCGGTGTGCGCTGCCGATGAAACCGAAGTAATGGGTATCAACAACCGGATCGAGCTTGCTCAGGCAAGTGACGTCATGAGGATGCAGATTCTTGAGAAACTCATGCTCGAAGGCGTTTCCGTCATTAATCCTAAAGATACCTATATCGACTTTGGTGTGACCATCGGGAAGGACACGCTTATCTGTCCGAACACCTTTCTCATGGGGAATACCGACATCGGGGAGAATTGCCTAATCGAACCCGGCTGTCAAATCAAGGATAGTAAGATCGGCAACCAGGTAACCGTGCGATTGGCATCCGTTATCCACGAAAGCATTATCCGGGATCGCGCGACAATCGGTCCTTTTGCGCATATCCGGCCAGGATCGGATGTGGGTGAAGGAGTCCGGATCGGAAACTTTGTGGAGGTAAAGAAAACTACTATCGGGAAAGGTTCGAAAGCGTCCCACCTTACCTATCTGGGCGACACAACTGTGGGAAGCGAGGTAAATGTAGGAGCCGGAACGATTACCTGCAACTACGATGGCGTCTCCAAACACCAAACCATTATCGAGGATGGGGTATTCATCGGAAGCAATACCGAACTGGTCGCTCCGGTAAAGATTGGTAAGGAGGCTCTTATTGGCGCGGGTTCAACCATAACCAAAAATGTGCCCCCAGGGAATCTTGCTATCAGTCGCGCTAAACAGGTTAATTTACCCAAGAAGCCTTTTTTAGGGAAAAAAGAAGAGAAGGAGCCTTAACCATGTGCGGCATCATCGGCTATATGGGAAAACGTAATGTTCAGGAAGTTCTCCTGAGCGGTCTCCGGAGGCTTGAGTACCGGGGCTATGACTCAGCCGGGATAGCTGTTTTTCATCAGGGCACGATCGCAATCAGTCGCACGGAAGGGAAAATCGAAAATCTGGAAAAGCAGGTAAAAGACAGTTTATTTGACGGCGACGTTGGGATCGGACATACGCGCTGGGCTACCCACGGCCGGCCCTCAGAAGAAAACGCGCATCCTCATAGAGATGGTTCGGTGACCATCGTGCACAATGGGATCATCGAAAATTACCTTTCCCTGAAGGAGATGCTGAATAAGAAGGGACACACCTTTCAGTCCGAAACCGACACCGAGGTTATCGCCCATCTCATCAACCAATACTTCACGGAGGGAAAAGAGTTTGAAGACGCTGTCAGGCAGGCGCTTCAGAAATTGAAAGGCACGTATGGCCTCGGGATCATCTGTGAAAAATTTCCTCATATGCTTATTGCGGCCCGAAGGGAAAGTCCGATGATCGTCGGCTTAGGGGAAGACGAGTACTTTATTGCCTCCGATATTCCGGCTATCCTCAATTATACCCGCACGATGATCTTTTTAGAGGATGGAGAGATGGCGGTGCTCTCAGAGCATGGACCGAGGATTTTCAACCTCAAGGGGAAGCACATTCAGCGGGAACCCAAAATAATTTCGTGGGATCCGGTTATGGCGGAGAAGCAAGGATATAAGCATTTTATGCTCAAGGAGATATTCGAACAGCCCCAGGCAATTGCCGATACCATCAGGGGAAGAGTGGCGGAATCTACCAATGAAATTTTCTTTGAACAGATTAATCTTCCGCCGCAAAACGTTAAGCGGATTGAACGGATTACAATCGTGGCCTGTGGAACATCGTATCATGCCGGGCTGGTAGGCAAGTTTATTATCGAAGGCCTTACTCGCATACCGGTGGAGGTTGATCACGGATCGGAATTTCGCTATCGCAATCCATTAGTGGATGATACAACCCTCATGATTCTTATTTCCCAATCCGGTGAGACAGCAGACACCTTAGCGGCTTTAAAAGAGGGAAAGCGAAAAGGAACGAAGCTGCTGGCGATTTGTAATGTGGTGGATTCCAGTCTGGTGCGGGGGGCTGATGGCGTTATGTACACCCGGGCCGGCCCGGAGATCGGCGTGGCTTCGACCAAGGCATTTACTACTCAAATCATTACCCTGTATCTTTTTACGCTTTACCTGGGACGGGCACGAGGCTCTTTTTCTGCCAAGGTTTTTCGGGAATTGATTGAAGACCTGCTCAAAGTTTCCCATCAGGCAGAGCACATTTTGGCCCAAGAGAAAAAGATAAAAGAGGTTGCCCGGAGGTATATGGGATATAACAACTTTCTTTATCTTGGTCGGGGAATAAATTATCCGATTGCCTTGGAAGGCGCTTTAAAACTTAAAGAAATATCTTACATTCATGCTGAAGGTTATCCTGCGGGAGAGATGAAGCATGGACCAATCGCCCTGATTGACGAACACACCCCAAGCGTGGTTTTACTGACCAAAAACGGAACCTATGAAAAGATGCTGGGAAACATCGAGGAAATCAAAGCCCGAGAAGGAAAAGTAATAGCAGTTTCTTCTTATAAAGATAGGAGTTTGAAAAAAAAGGTTGATGAATTTCTCCTCCTTCCTTCCAATAACCCTTATCTCACAGCGGTTCTGCTTACGATACCTTTGCAGCTTTTAGCCTATCATGTGGCAGTATTACGAGGCACGGATGTTGATCAGCCCAGAAACCTGGCAAAAAGCGTAACGGTTGAGTGACCATGAATTTTCAAGCGCCAGGTAACGCCACGGTCATTGGAAGTTTCCCTCACGCGGAGGCGGACGACGCCCTCCGCATTATCATGGAGTGTGTCCCCACAATTCCGGCCTGGCCTCAGCTCCCTTTTTATCCGGAAGAACGGATGGTACGACAATATAATGAAGGAATGCCGGGATTACGCATGAAGGAGGATAACGTCTTCTTTGACACCTCCCAACCGGAGTTCGAAACTGAGCTTTTGGAATTCTACGAAGAATATTTAAAAGTTCTCGATATGGAGCAGATGCCGCTCGATCACAAACTGGGAATTTCCCCTGCTTATAGCCGAGGATTCCATGTCTTGTATAAGACGTTAGCGGGAGTTGGGTACAAGCCTTTAGCGGTTAAAGGACAAATCGCCGGTCCGTTAACGTTAGCGACCACGCTTACTGATCAAGATAGAAGGAGCGCCTATTATGACTCCCGGCTGAGAGACGTAGTGATCAAGACCCTGGCGATAAAGGCCAAGTGGCAGATTCATCAGCTTCGGGCCATAGGAGCCCCGGTTATTATTTTTATTGATGAGCCCTCTCTTGCTGCCTATGGGTCGAGCGCTTTTTTAGGTATTTCTGAAGACGATGTAAAAAATGACCTGCAGGAGGTTATTGAACAGATTCACAGCGAAGGGGCGCTCGCGGGAATTCACTGCTGTGAAAACACTGACTGGAGCTTACTCATAAAAGCTAATCCCGACATCCTTAATTTTGACGCCTACGGTTTTTTTGATAAATTAATTTTATACGCTCAAGACGTAAAGGATTTTATCCAACGAGATAAGATCCTCGCCTGGGGACTTATACCCACCGGCAATCCTGAGGATATTAAAAAAGAAACTGCCGGTTCACTCATTGAGAGGTGGAAGGGCTATCTAGCGGCATTAGAACGGCTTAACATCGAGCGTAAGCGCATTATCTCCCAATCTCTGATTACCCCAAGCTGTGGGACGGGAACGTTAACCCCGGATTTGTCGGAGCGGGTTATGCATCTTCTTCGGGAAGTATCGGAAATTTTACAACGAGATTATGTGGAGTATTAACCTCCCCGCTTGAGTAATCTGTCCAGGCTTAAGATTCCTCGGTCATAAAAAAGAACCTGCAGAGAAAGGGTAAACAAAAGCAAATCTCTGATGAAATATAGAAGAGTGATCTTATGTGCTCCGTCGGCAGAAAAGCAGCCGCAGGTTATATCGAGACCTCGCAACCAGGTTGATCCAATTGCTCCTAAAAACAACGCCATGAGCACGGTTACCATGACAATGCTCCCCCCGGAAAATAACCCTACGAGCAGAAAAATCCCCGAAACCAGTTCCAACCAGGGCAGGACAATGGCAAAAAGATTAACACTCACGAGGGGCATGATGCGATAATTAATCACTGCCTGGGCGAATTGATCCGGCTCCAAAATTTTACTCACACCGGCGTAAATAAAGATAGCTCCTAAGAGTATTCTTCCGATTAAGGCAGTATACGGATGAGCGATAAATTTTTTAACCATCATCCCTCTCCCCTTTTTATAGGCATCCCATTTTCCCTCCACTCTTCCCAACCTCCTTCAAATACTTTCACCAGAGCATACCCGTTTTCTTTAAGTAAAAAGGCCAGGTCTTCGGCATTGGAACATTCCAGCCCCTCACAATACGTGATAATTTCCCGGTCACACGGGATGTCTTTGAGGACAACCGAAGCTTTTTCAGAAAATTCATAATAAGGAAGGTTCTTCGCCCCGGGAATGTGACCTTCGGCAAATTCTTCCGGCGAGCGGGCATCGAGAATGACAACCCCGGGCTGTTCATATCTTCCCTTGAGCGTCTGGAGGGAGATGGTATTGCTGTCCTTATTTTCAGAGAGAGGGGATAATAGTTTGGGTCTCAGAAGAGGGAGGCCATCAGAGCGAAAAAAGTTGGTCACAAAAGCCAAAATTGTCGCAAAAAGAAAAATACCTATGAACTCTATAATTGATCGTTTCAACATTACCGGTAAAAGTGCTGCCCAAAAAAAAACCTCCTGCCTGAGAAAAGAAGCTTTTGGGGCAAAAAAATATTATTAATTACGTAATCCTAATTTATTCAAGCTCTAAAGATTGGTCCATCTCAATGACCGGTTCACTGAAAATAATCACCGTCTGTGATATGGGTAAAAATATCCGATGACGATTTTCTTTAATTTTAATGACAAGATCATAATAGCCCTTTTCATTTGTCTGCTGGAGAACCCCGGAGGTACCTTTTAGTCCAAGAAGCTCATTATAGATAAAAACTTTCTCCATGGTGGCGTCCTTTGTTGAGATTATCAGAACCAGGTGCTTATCTTTTATAATCAGCTAAATTTAATGTTCCAATGCTTCATATTATATTGTATCATCAGACAATTTTGTCAAGGAATTATTTGAAATCTATTGACAATTTCATTTAAACAGAATATAAATCTTTTAATCTAAGCAAGTTTGAGGGCACTATCGGATAAAACCAGGATTTGCGAAGTAAAATCAATTCCCTGGGAAAAAGGACAGCTTACTTAGAAGCGGGAGTACCAAGGGAGGGTGGGGTCAATCAAGGCGATGCTTCCTTCGTGGAAACCGCCCGCTCTACCGCAAAAAAGGCCGGGTGATTTACTTACTCTATAATTAATTGTTAAACTGGAGGAAAGCTATGAAAAAAATTATAATAATTGCAATGTTAATTAGTCTTTTGTCTATCCCTGCCGGGTCATTCGCCCAAACAGGCGATCGTCCCTGTCCCACAATGGGTGAAAAGCTTGCAGATTTATGCCTTCTAAGGCCTGTTTGCCTTGTCGGGGCCTGCGTGTCTACCGGGCTTTGTGTTGCCGTTTCTATCCCAGCAACTCTTATGGGGGCCGGTCCAGAGGTTGGCGATGCCCTATTTGTAACTCCCTGGCGATACACTGCTGATAGACCACTTGGCGAATTTTGTTATTATAAAGACGGCACCCCGATAAGATAATTAAAATATTTTTACTTTAATTAATGAGGATTGAGGGCAATGCTTTTCACAAAATAAAAAAGGCCGTATTGCCATAAATAAAATGGCAAGGGCCTTTTTCTGCTTTGGGGAGTAGCACAATCGGTTCAATCTGAAATTTTAACAGGGGTGTTATGCCGATCCGTATAACACACCTACAAAAACGGTGGGTATTTTAAATAAACTGTAATAATCAACCATTATGGCTCAATTTTAAGATGCTTTTTAGGTGTCTTATATGGATTGGGTAACCAATTTGGGGACTTATATTTATCCGTATAATCACTGTTAAGTTCCATCAAATTCAATCGTTATAGGAGGGCGTATGACTATCTATGAACAGTTGTTAGATTACTGTGAGGCACAGAAACGAATATATGGAAAGGTGACCTTCACATCAGGTGAATTGAAAGACGCTCTTCTCGAAAGCCATGGCACTCCCAGAACCAGCACCCTTCCACCAGACTATTGTTACAACATTATGAACGATGGTATTCATTTCAAGCATCATCTATTTGAACAAATTGGAGAAACCTACAAGTTCTTGGGTCCAGGCTATCTGTATTCCGGGGTCATTACCTGGAAAGGTACCCCAGTGGGTGCTTGGCAAGAAGGCAGCTTCTTCTTATGGAAATTGTTTCGGAAGGTAAATCGCAGGTATTACAGGCCCGAGTTGAGGCCAACAGAAACGAGCGAGGCAAGTCCAGGTACTCTTCAAGAGGTGATTGAGCGTGGTAATATTTCTCCTGGCTCTTTGCATACGGTTGATAGCCCGGCTCCAGAAGAAAACCTTTTGCTTCCCTTTATTGATGTTCGGGAGGTCCAGAGAAAGGACGCAACAGTTTCAAGAATCATAAGAGACACCAAGCAAACAAAATTGATTAAGCAACTCTACAAACATTGCTGCCAGGTTTGCGGAATCGCATTGCAGACATCTGCCGGTCCCTATGCTGAAGCTGCTCATATCGTTCCCCTTGGCCAACCGCATAATGGATCAGACACAGTCGACAATATTCTATGCCTTTGCCCAAACCACCATGTTCTATTCGACTATGGCGCATTCTCAGTCAGCGATTCTCTTATCCTATTGGGAATGCCCGGAAAATTATCCGTGCATCCACAACATATAATCAGCAAGAAGTACCTTGCGCATCACAGAAATCGAAACATTAAATAAACACTTGGCACCTAACCAAAGGATTCACCGGTTGGCTTAAAGCCGCCGGTGATCCTTGCAGTTGGGCAGTAATTTAAAGCGAATTAATTTATATGGGTCATCATTATCTACCACAATATTATTTAAAAGGATTTACAGAAACGCCCGATAATATGTTATGGGCTTATGAAAAAGGTACTGGAAATAAATTTAATACTCAAATCAAAAGCTTAGCCAATATTACAGATTTTTATTCGGAGGAAACCGAACAATATTTAGCAAATGACATTGAAGGTCCAGCAAATGAGGTTCTTGATAAAATTCGTAGTCGGCATTTAATCAGTGAAGAAGATAAAAATACTTTTGCAGAGTATATGGCAGTAATGTGGAAACGTGTACCTCGTGCGAAAGAATATTTAAAAAACATGGCACCTCGCCTTGCCGATGAAATAGGAAAAAAATTGAGCACTGATTTGAGTTATATAGTTGAGCAAGCGCCGGAAAAAACGGAGTTTATAGAAAAGCGACAAAAGGAAATCGACGATATTTTAGCAATTTATGCCACAGATCCCCCTAAAGATATTTGGCTGGGAAATATTCCTCCAGAACGAACACCAAGAATTGTTGAGGCAATGAAGGCAATGACTTGGACATTCTGGGAATTTGATCAATATCCAGCATTTTTAACATGCGATAATCCGGTTTTCTATTTCACGTGGATGGGTGTTGGAAAAAAAGAATCAGAGATTTCCTTTCCAATTTCAAGTCATATTGTTTTATGGGCGACATGGAGAGCAGATTTGCCTCGTAATTTCATAACGGCTTCTTCCCAAATTGTAAAGGAAATGAACAGAAGAATTGTTCACAATGCGAACAGGTTTGCTTTTCATTGCAGAGATGAGCATTGGATAGTTCCTTTTATAAAAAAGGAAATTTGGAAGCTGAATCGAATTGCGTAATTTTGAATTTAATGTTTGCCCAACCAGGCGTTTCACCGACCCACTAGGGCTTCGGCGAGTGGGCCGGTGAACTAATCGTTCGGTGAATAATTATAGTGTCCTTTAAAATGAATGCATATGCTTTAAATCTCGCAGTTCTTGAAGGTCATGGAAATGTAGAAAAAAATGCTTTTGAACTAAGCTATGGTTTATTTCATGGTACAGCTTTTGGTATCGCTCTTGATTTGTTTCTGACTGCTGCCCACGTTTTCAAAGATGCTCAGGGAGATGGCGAAGTAGCCTTGGCTCGGCTTACACCCGGCCACTTCCATGCTCAGACGGTAAGGGATTTTGAAATTTTTGATGATATTGACCTCGCTCTTCTGAATTGTAATAACCTGTCTGCAGAGATATTGCCATTTAACTTTACACCCCTCAATTTTCTTGTTGATGTTTTCACTATGGGTTATCCCTTTGGATTCGAACCTCCAGTTTACCACCTTAGGGCCTTCAAAGGGCATATTGTTACCCGTCGAGGCTTGACAAGCTTGCCGGGAGTTCCTCTTGGATATGAACTATCGTTTGTGCCACCACCGGGATTATCGGGTGCCCCGCTTCTGACACTCTTGCCTGACGGTTCTCCAGTGATAGCAGGAATGGTACTTCAGCATCATATTGCAGAGTACCGCAAACGCCGAATGGAATTAGGGATAGCTCTCGATATAGGAGAAATACTCACTTTGGAAAGCCGAATTGTTGGGGGTAATATAGCTGAACGACTTTTTAATCGAAAACGTCTTGTTCGCAAATGAAAGCAATAAAGACAGACATTGAGAACACCGAACAAACTCATTAACTCGGACTGGCAATTTCGCTGCGCTCCATTGTCATCCGGTTATGCGGAGCTTTATATTAAAAAAAGGGAATGTCCCTAAAATCATAAAATTCTTAACAACGGCTCCTTATGCTGAATTTTTTTATAAATTAGATAATACATTTTGGTTTTTATAGGGACCAATATAACTATCGTTATGCTAAATCAAAAACCCGATAAATGCGTGCCTGCCACTGATTTGTGTGCTCATAGCGATTCTGCTGAGCGCTCGGAGTACCTGCGGCATGGTCGAAAACTTGAGTATTTTACCATCGGTTGGAACATAGTGGAGGCTGGTGTTGCTGTTGTTGCCGGCTGGTTTGCCGGAAGCATTGCTTTGGTAGGTTTTGGAGTTGATTCGCTCATAGAGAGTATTTCCGGTTCAATACTTCTTTGGCGTTTATCCTCTCCCGTTCATGACGAGAGTCGTGAGCGGATCGCCATCAAACTCGTGGGTATCAGTTTTCTTATTCTTGCCGCATATATCGCTTTCGATGCTACCCAGTCCCTCCTCGTTCATGAGCCGCCGAACGCAAGCATTATCGGCATCGGTCTATCGGTCGCCTCGCTCATCATCATGCCTATCCTCGCTCGCGCAAAACGCCTATCTGCGATAAATCTGGAGAGCCGCGCAATGAAGGCCGACTCACGCCAGACCGATTTTTGTGCCTATCTTTCGGCTATTTTGCTCGGCGGCCTTATGCTTAATGCACTTTTCGGTTGGTGGTGGGCCGACCCCGTGGCAGCGCTGATTATGGTGCCAATTATTGCGCGGGAAGGCTTTGAAGGCTTGCGCGGGGAGGTTTGTAATGACTGTCGTTAAGATGCGACAAAACTATTCGTGGAAAAATTTCTTTTCAAAGTACAGACGGTATAATTATTATTAGGAGAGAAAGAAATGCAACTATCCAAGCTCATCGCGAGAATGGCAGCCGTAATATACCTGTCGGCGAGCCTGGGGGCTTTTTTCAGCGCCGACTATTATCGCAAGGTCTCAGAGGATCTGTTCAACAACGCAGGACTGACCTACCTGGCCGGTTTCATGACCATCATCATTGGATTGCTCATCGTGCATTACCACAATATTTGGGCGAAGAACTGGACGGTTCTGGTCACTTTTCTTGGCTGGCTCGCTCTGCTGAAAGGGCTCCTCTTAATCGTCTGCCCGGGGTTTATGCATAGCTTATCCGAAGGAATGCTCACAGAATGGGGTTTAAAAATCTTCCCATATACTTCCTTTTGTCTGGGGTTATTGTTTGGTTATTTCGGGTTTTTGTCGGCCACGCCTCCTAACCAATCACTCCGGAATTAGGGATGGGAAATGCGTTGAAGGTTCGTTCTCCGCTTGCACCCGATGAACCGGTGACGCTAATGCCTCAAAAAAGCTGTGGGAGCACGTCAAGTGCGCCGGGATAAACCAGCATGGACTATGGAATGAGGAGGGAAAAGTGATAGGATTGGACAACGTGCCCAACCTTATGCTACAATAACTTTTAATGAGAATAAAACGATCGAGATAAAATTAATGGTATTGATTCAGCTTCGCTTCTCGTTCGGCAGAAGGAAAAATAATGATAGAAATTCGCAAAGAACAACCTGATGAGGATATTCCTGTTATTCGGGTTATCAATGAACGAGATTTCAGACAGCCGCCCAAAACCAAACCGTTAGGCGACCCAGCATCCAAATCGAGAACACTCGGTCCCATTCTTTGTCGGACATGACGGAGGCGGTCATTAGTGCAACCGTCTCTTTGCGTTAATTGACCACGGGGTAACATAGAAAGAAAAAAAGTGATTTCATGGAACACGGCTCAACCAATTCAACAATTAATCGCATTGGGTTCATCGGCAACTACCTGCCGCGCCAGTGCGGCATCGCCACATTTACCACCGACTTATGTGAGGCCATAGCCGCCGAATTTGACGGCACAACGTGCATTGCCCTGCCCGTCAACGACCTCGATGCCGGCTATGCCTACCCGGCCCGCGTGCGCTTTGAACTGACGGAAAAGGATGTTGACTCCTACCGCCGCGCCGCCGACTTCCTGAATATCAACAGCGTGGACCTGGTCTGCCTGCAACACGAATACGGCATTTATGGCGGACGGGCGGGCAGCCACATCCTGGCTCTCCTACGTGAACTGCGCATGCCGATCGTTACGACTTTTCACACCATTCTGCATGATCCCGACCCCGATCAGCAACGGGTGCTGGAAGAAGTCGCAGCCCTGTCCGACCGGTTGGTGGTCATGAGTGAGCGCGGCAGGGAATTCTTAGAAAAAGTTTATGGAATCCAGCCGGAGAAAATTGATTTTATCCCCCACGGCATCCCTGATGTGCCGTTTATGGACCCGAGTTTTCACAAAGACCTTTTTGGCGTCGAGGGCAAAACCGTCTTACTCAGTTTTGGTTTGCTCTCAGCGAACAAAGGGGTCGAAACGGTTATTGCCGCTCTGCCCGCCATTTTGGCCCGCCATCCGAACGTGGTCTACATCATCCTCGGCGCCACCCATCCTCAAGTCGTGCGGAACGAAGGCGAAACCTATCGGCTGTCTCTGCAATGGCTGGCCCATGAGAAAGGTGTGGAAGGTCAGGTGATTTTTTATAACCGCTTTGTCAGTTTGGAAGAACTGGTCGAGTTTATCGGCGCGGCGGATATTTACATCACCCCTTATCTCAACGAGGTCCAGATCACCTCGGGTACTCTGGCCTATACCCTGGGGGCGGGCAAGGCCGTGATTTCGACACCCTACTGGTATGCGGAAGAAATGCTGGCCGAAGAACGGGGAGCGCTGGTTCCCTTCCGCGACCCAGCGGCATTGGCTGAGCAAGTGATTGACCTGTTGGACAACGAGGCCAAACGCCACGCCATGCGCAAACGGGCGTATCTGTTCGGGCGAGCGATGGTCTGGCCTATCGTGGCCCGAAGCTACATGGAGAGTTTTAAACGCGCCCGGGACGAACGCCGTCATTTCACCCCGTCGGGCTTCGCCGTCAAACCGCTTGATAAACGTCCTAGTGAACTCCCCCCTCTCAAACTCGATCATTTACACCTCATGACGGACGACACCGGCATGTTGCAACATGCCAGTTTCACGATACCCAACTATCGGGAGGGTTACAGCATCGACGACAACGCCCGCGCCCTGATCGTGAGCACTCACCTTGAAGAACTGGGCAGCGGCGAGGCATTTAAACTGGCTTCTCGTTATCTCGCTTTCATCGGGTATGCCTTCAATACTGAAACCGGGCGATTTCGTAACTTTATGGATTATCAGCGTAATTGGCTGGAAGAGAGCGGCTCCGATGACAGCCATGGGCGCGCGTTGTGGTCCTTGGGCACCGTCCTGGGCCGCTCTAACACGTCGGCCCTCCAGAGTATGGCCGGTTGGGTTTTCGAACAGGCATTGCCTGCCATTCTCAAGACCACCAGCCCCCGGGCCTGGGCCTTCGCCCTCATAGGTATCCATGAATATCTCAGGCGTTTTGAAGGGGACCGCAGGGCCAACCAGGTTCGGGATGAATTGGCCGGGCGATTACTCACCTTATATAAAAACTGCTGTTCGAATGGATGGTGTTGGTATGAGACCGGGTTGACTTATTGCAATGCCGTTTTGCCGCAGGCCATGCTTATGTGCGGCCAATGGATCCCGGATAAGGCCATGACCGAAGCCGGACTGGAGTCGCTCCAATGGCTGGCCGACCTGCAGCGGGCCAACGCGGCCGGGGGTCATTTTGTCCCTATCGGCTCCAATGGCTTTTATCAGCGCGGCGGTGAGCAGGCCCGGTTCGATCAACAGCCGGTCGAGGCGCAAACCATGGCTTCCGCCTGTCTCGAAGCCTTTCGGAGTACCGGAGACGAACGCTGGCGCAAGGAGGCCCGCCGCGCCTTCGACTGGTTCCTCGGGCGCAACGACTTGAACCTCCCTCTTTACGACCCGACAACGGGGGGTTGCCGGGACGGCCTCCATCCAGACCGCCCTAATGAAAATCAAGGCGCGGAGTCGACGCTGGCCTTTCTTCAAACCTTATTGGAACTGCGTTTGGCTGAGAACACGCTTCAGCCTAGCGCTTAATATAAAGGACTGTCTATGCGCATTGCGATGCTGTCACCGATTGCCTGGCGCACGCCACCGCGACATTACGGCCCCTGGGAAAGCGTGGTCTCTCTTTTGACCGAAGGGCTGGTCGCTCGCGGCTATGATGTTACCCTCTTTGCCACCGGTGATTCGGAAACAAGCGGCAAGCTGCATGCCGTCTGCGCCCGGGGCTATGAAGAAGACCCCGCCATTCTGCCGAAAGTCTGGGAGTGCCTTCATATCTCGGAACTCTTTGAGCAGGCGAATGATTTTGATATTATTCATAATCATTTTGACTTTTTGCCCTTGACTTATAGCGGCCTTATTACCACCCCGTTCGTGACTACTATTCATGGCTTTTCATCGCCCAAGATTTTGCCTGTTTACAAAAAATATAACCACCAGGTATTTTATGTTTCCATCAGCGATGCCGACCGGTCTCCGGATCTTGAGTATATCAAAACCATTCATCATGGAATAGATTTGAAACAGTTTGATTTTCAGCCCGACCCGGGCGATTATCTCCTCTTTTTCGGGCGCATTCACCCGGACAAGGGGGCCAGCGAGGCCCTTGAAATCGCCAGGGACTGCCATAAAAAGCTGATCATGGCCGGAATCATTCAGGACGAAGCCTACTATCACCAGTACGTCGAACCGCACCTGAACGACCATAATGCGGTCTATGTCGGCAGCGTCGGGCCGGTTCAGCGAAACCAGCTGCTTGGAAAGGCATACGCGCTTCTGCACCCCATAAATTTCAATGAGCCTTTCGGCCTGTCCGTTGTAGAGTCTATGGCCTGCGGCACTCCCGTAATCGCCTTTGACCGGGGAAGCATGTCTGAACTGATCGAAGACGGCAAATCCGGTTTTCTCGTTTCCACTGTGGATGAGGCCATAAACACCGTGTACCGTATCAAAGATATTGATCGAGCCTGTTGTCGCCGTCGTGTTGAAGAGCATTTCACAACTGACCGCATGGTTGAAGAATATATTCAGGTCTATGAAACGGTTCTTGAAAAAACGAAACGCGAAGAGCGCCGTCCCTGGGGCTATTATAAAATCCTGGCGGATGAGGATACTTACAAAAGCAAGGAAATAGTCGTTTTTCCGGACCGGCGCCTGAGCCTGCAGCGGCACCAGCGCCGGTCAGAACACTGGTATATCATTGACGGCCGGGCGCAGATAACTCTCGACGGTGAAACGATTGTACTTCTACCGGGGCAGTCCGTGGACATCCCCAAAGGCGCCCTGCACAGAATCGCCAACCCGGGTTCTAAAAATGTGCGATTCATTGAAGTCCAAACCGGCGATTATTTCGGGGAGGATGATATTGAGCGTTTTGAGGATGATTTCGGAAGAGTCTGAAACATCTGCCGAGCTACCGGGCTGCAATAACAGCTTAAAATAATATTTGGTGACCTGTAATTATGACTACTCAAGATCACATAGTAAAACGTTATAAAAAAAATCCCATTCTCACAAAAGACGATGTCCCTTACCCTGTATCCACGGTCCACAATGCCGGCATCGTCAAGCACAACGGCCGCTACATTATGCTTTTCAGGTCGCACAGGCACAACGGTCGATCCATCATCGGCAGAGCCGACAGCGATGATGGTTTTTCCTTCACGGTTCATCCCGAACCCTTTCTCACACCGGCAAAGGACAACCTTTTTGCGGAATATGAAGAGTTCGGAGTCGAGGACCTTAGGATCTGTCCCGCAGAGGGCGACTACCTGCTCACCTACAGCGCGTATTCCCGTCACGGCGTTCGGATTGCCCTTGCGCGCACCAAGGATTTCAGAAAAGTTGAACGCGTTGCGCTTATAACCCAGGCCGACCATCGCAACGTCGTCATTTTTCCCGTAAAGTTCGGTGGCCGGTATGCGCGTCTTGACCGGCCGCATTCCGAAATTTCACCTTGGTCTATCTGGATTTCTTATTCCCCCGACCTGGTTCACTGGGGCGATTCACGGGTGATTATGAAGCCGGTTCCTTATCACTGGGATGAAATGAAAATCGGGCCCGGCGCACCGCCCTTCAAAACCGACCAGGGCTGGCTGCATATTTATCATGGAGTGTTTAAGACTATGGCTGGTGCGGTGTATCGCCTTGGCGCGGCCCTGCTCGATCTTAATGATCCGGCAAAGATCGTCGGCGTTTCCGATCAGTGGATACTGCAGCCTGAAGCCCCCTGGGAGGTGAGCGGCTATGTGCCCAATGTTGTTTTTACATGCGGAGCTGTTCCTGAAGATGACGGTACGGTAAAAATATACTGGGGCGGCGCGGATACGGTCATGTGCGTCGGCACGGCAGTGATTGATGACCTTATACAATTATGTCTTACAAATACCAGGCCGGCGCTGTAAAAAAGGCAACGGTACATTTTAAATTAGTTCATTTATAAAGGGACTTTATCTGATGACAGAAAAAATACTATCGCATCCAAAAATTAAACGTAAAAAGAAAATAATCCTGGGTGATACCTCACGCGTTATAACGCGCCCCCATATTCCCCTCGACGCGCATCGCATACCCAAAATCATTCAACGCGTAGTGGACTTGCCCGACACCACGGCCGAAAATCTTCTTTCACAAATAATGCTTGATTTTTCGGAGCGGCACAAAGACATTAGACGCGTTTTTGGGCTTCACCTGAATGAGGTAAAAGATTATGTTCCTCGGGATACCGTGCTCAGCGAGACCAAAAGGGCTCTTATCGGTGCCTATTTTACCATGGAGTACTCCATTGAATCGGCTGCCCTTTTTAACCCTTCAATCGTCCCACACCCTGATCAAAGCCATCTGAAGAAAGACAGCTTGCGCTTTATCATGAGCCTGCGGGCAATCGGCGAAGGCCATGTTTCCTCTATTGTATTTCGCAGCGGCGTCCTTGACCGGCACAATACGTTTATCTTCGGCCCGACCAGCGATTATGTCGAAAGGCCTGATCTCCATTTAGACGCGGTTTACGACCGGCATCTCTTCCAACTGAAGCTTAACGAAATGACGGCCTGCAATGAGGTAACAACTCATATTCTTAATCAGTTGCCGGAAAATTTTACCTATAATGAATTAAAAGAAAAAAATGAAGCGCTTAGCTCACACCCCCTTTTCCCTGAGGCGCGTCAAAACGAAACCTTCGAAACCATGTACTGGCTTGCCAATTCCAATTATGAGATGAGTTTCCGAACCGATCATAGAATATCCGAACGGGTTATCTTTCCGGTTTCTGAAAATGAAAGCAGAGGCATTGAAGACGCCCGGTTCGTGCAATTTTTTGATGACAACGGTGAGGTTACCTATTATGCGACCTATACGGCTTATAACGGCTTTAGAATCCTGCCGCAGCTGATTGAAACAAAGGATTTTATCAAATTTAAGATAATGACCCTCAACGGCAAAGTAGTACAAAACAAGGGCATGGCTCTTTTCCCGCGTAAAATCGACGGCAACTACGTTATGCTTTCGCGCCAGGACGGTGAAAACAATCATATAATGTTTTCAGACAATATCCATTTCTGGCAGGAGTCCGAAATCATCCAGGAGCCAAGATATCCCTGGGAATTCATTCAGATCGGCAACTGCGGCTCCCCCCTGGAAACCGATAAAGGCTGGATCGTACTCACCCACGGTGTCGGGCCCATGCGTCAGTATTGCATTGGCGCCATGCTGCTTGATCTTGAAAACCCGGCCAGAATCATCGCCCGCCTGGAAGAGCCGTTACTTACTCCGCAGAAGGAAGAGCGCGAGGGGTATGTCCCTAATGTCGTTTATACCTGCGGCGCGATTTTCCATAATAGCGACTTGGTCATTCCCTATGGCATGTCTGATATTGCATGCGGCATTGCAACTGTTAAGGTAAGTGAATTAATTAACTGCATGCAACCGGTGGCTTGATGATCCTGGGATGCGTTCATGATGCGGCGTGACATTGCCCTCAGTCTTGGTTTGGAGTGCCGCCGCTTTGACATAGAGGCTGAAATCACCGCCAAATTACTGCGGGCATTGTTGAAATACTGGAGATGGAAGCCACCCGCACAATAATACTTTTGAGTGAATTTGACGACGCGATGTAGATACCGACAAAATATTAAACGAGATTGATTTCCCTCGCCAGGACCTGACTTTGGTGTTATTTAAAACGGCGATACCGTGCAACCGTTGACCCATAACAGTAATAAAAGGCAAAAAAAATCCCCACAAGGAAGCGGGGATTTTTTTCTTCTTAAGGAGCAGTTTTGTGTCATGCTCAGGACTGAATACAGCAGCCCCCTTCAGAACAACAGGAACAATGGGCTACCCGACGTAACATGAATCTTTTTCTTTGCATAAAGTTCACCTCCTTTCCCCCTTTGGCCTCCAACAAAATATTATTTCAGATAAGGCTGGGTTTTAAAAAGTCAAGACCCTCCTGGAAAAAGCGAAACCCCTTTAATCTTTTTTAAATAACTCCCTTATCGCCTGAGACTGTTGATATTTTTTTAACGATTTTTGGTATTCAAGCCACGCCTGCCACATCTCTTTCCATTCCTGGTTGTGCCAGGGTATGTTTTTCGTTTCGAGACCGGTTATTGAACGCTTATACTCTTCATATTCCTCAGCGCAGGTGGGGCATAAATTAAAAGGGAGATCAGAACAAAAAGTACAAAAAGTGGGGGCAGTCACCATGACCCCACACCGGGAACACCTCAGCCGGCAAGAAGAACAAAGGATTATCTTCTGCACTGTTTCAATCTGAAGCTTTTGATCTTCCTCCAGTTTTTTCTGCTTTTCTAATTCAATATGATTTTGGATATTGATTACTTTAGACATTTTTCAAAACACTCTTTTAAAAGGCATAAGGATTCAGAATAAAAACCTCTGCACTTTTATAGTGGAAATTGTTTTTATTTTATCAGAAAAAAAATGAATCGTCAAATTTGATGAATCCGTAAAAAGTCAAAAATCAGACGGCACAGTAAAAAGCTTCAGATGCAAGGAGCGCAAATCCGACGGAATGAGGCGTACTTACCTGTACGCCGCAAATGATTCACCCCGTTAAATAAAGAATTTTCGGAGATCGGCAACTCAGAACCCGAAACCTTACGTTGGATTCTTTCTGCCTCCCGAAGCGAATATTTAACGGGGCAGGGATGCAGCGGAACGCCGCAGATGAACTTTTTACGAAGCCGTCAAATTTCACTTTTGGCAGTGAGTACAGAAAGAAGCGCTTCGTCCCCCAACGCGCATACTTTTTATCGTTGTCCCGCAAGAGAAACAAGGTTTCCCTCGTCGCTGATAGACTTTAAGCTTTTTCTGAAATTTCCCCACCTTACCCAATCCATCCCGATAGCGTTTATCAGCTGCGGTAGTGCCCCGATTGTCAATAGCGTCTTTTAAGATTTTCCTGATCGAGCGGTGAAGACGTTTTATGTCATCCTCATCTAAAGTATTGGCAAGACGAGTAGGATGAATTTTCGCGTTAAAAAGGATTTCGTCGCTATAAATGTTCCCTATTCCCGCGATGCTTTTTTGATCCAGTAAAAGTGTTTTTATGACCCGCCGTGACTTTTGAAGGATGCGGGTAAGGCACGTTATGGAAAAGTCCTTTTCCAAAGGTTCCGGGCCCAAGCGGTCTAAAGTTAAGGGAGAAGATTGGAGAGAAGGAAGTTTAAGGAATATCTCACCAAATTTGCGAGGATCAATAAAACGAAGTTCTGTGCCGTTATTAAAATGAAAAACCGCTCGAGTATAGGGTTCGTAAGGGGTCCCCGTTTTTTTTAACCGCAACTGGCCGGACATCCCCAGGTGCATTACCAAACTTTTGGAAGGGATGAGGTAAAAAACCAAGTACTTAGCGCGTCGTCTAAGGAATTGAATCTTTGTTCCTTTGAGTTCCTTAATAAAATCCGGTGTGGAATGAAACCTGCGGAGAATTCTTATGTTTGAGTCAAGGGGGAAACTTACATTGGTTATTATCTTACCAATTACCTTTGGAGCAAGATCATTTTTTATGGTTTCTATTTCGGGAAGCTCAGGCATAGTTTAGTAGGAATTTATTGGTTTGTTCGTTCCACCGGGGGTGGCCGCAACCCCATCGGGTAGCCTTTAGCGCTGAATCCGTTTTTGTTGTGGTTAAAAAAATACGTATTATGCCGCATGAAAACAAATTCTCAAATTTTTTAAAGGAGCTGAATCGTGGGAGAGGTGAACGCTGAACTTTGCTTTTGTTGAGATTGATTTTTTAATTCCTGAGATTTTTGCTCAATTTCACGGAGTTGTTTTGCCAGGCGTTTTTCGCGAAAGTGTTTTTTTATTAAAAGGGGAAGAGAAAAAATTGACACAATAACGGCGCCGATTAAGACGGAACCGAGAATTACTGCTATTTGGGAAGTCTCAAAATGCCAGAGCAAAAATTTAACCTCCAGCGGCTTTCCATTTTGTAAAGCGAAAATAGTTATTCCTAAAATCATTAAAAAGCTTAAAACTAAAGGTAAATACATTTTCTGTCCCGTGGTGGGAAAATTATTTTTTTAAATATTTAAGCGATTCGTTAACCGCTCCCTATAGGCAAGGCATGTAAATTATGAAGAATGAGGCGCACCGGCATTCAGACGCAGACGATGTCGATTGGTATGTCGGTAATCCTCTCAAGACAGTTTTTTCTCACAATGAAATCGACCTCGATCCCTATGGCCCCCTCACCCGGGAAAACGAACTTGGGCTCGAAGGCAAAGACCATACCTTCCTTGAGAATCTGACTATGTCGTTGGGTTATGAACGGCAGTTCGTTAATTTCAAGCCCCAAACCATGGCCGATAAAGGATACCTGCCCTTCCCCGTGCCCCAGGAAGTGCTCTTCCATACCTGACTTCTTAACCAACTGGTAGGCTCTCTTGAAAAGCTCCGTCGTGTTGACCCCGACTTTGCCGAAGTTCGACGCGTCTTCCACGATCTCTCGCGCAATCTCATAAGGCTTTTTGAACAGCTCTTTCAGTTCACCAACCACGAACACTCTCGTCTCGTCGGTGATGTAGCCGTTATAGGTGCCGCCGTAATCCACGATGACCGGAATGCCGCGCTTTACCTTGAGAAAAGACGATCCCTGGGCAATGGCAGGGTTGACGCCGGTGCCGGCGATGGAAATATCCGCATAAGAGGCAATGCCGCTCGTGTAGCCGGCGGTGACGGTTATTGCACCCGCCATCTCCTGGTTGAACCCGCGCATCCTTAGGATTCCCTGGTGGCCTTGCCTCCTCCCCTCTGCAATAAGGATGGAATCAATTTCTATCTCGGTGACGCCTTCCCGGACTGCCTCCCTTGCCCGCTCGAAGACGCGGGAGACGATTGCTCCCGATTTCCTCATCTGCACCAGTTCGTAGGGACTCTTAACTGCCCTCAGTTCCCTGATGATGGGAGAGAGGTCTGCAAATTTGTCAAAACCGACGATGCTCTTAAACCGCTCGACGAGTGCGAAAGGAACCACGTCCAGTTCCATACCGCCTGTTCCTTTCAGTATTTTTTTCTCTTTGAGCGTTTTTTTTACATCCCTGTCGCTACTTATGGGAATGATATCGAGGGACGTATCCAGCTTTGCCCTGGCAATGCTCTTTTGTATAAAGAGGAGGGGTTCGCAGTCAAGAGCGATAACGAGCATGCCCTTCTGGATGGTGCCGGAGAAATAAAACATATCGGTATTCTGCAGGATGACGGCAAAATCGATACCCTGCTCCGCCATCATAGCCTTGATGCCGTCGATTCTCCTGATGAGTTCCTCTTTGCTGACCGGATCAAACGCCCCAAGTTGCTGCAACATATTATATTACCTTACCCTCCATTTAGTATCCTACTTCCGCATCCTGACCGTAGCCGCCCATATAAAAACGGAATCCCATCAACCGGTTTATAAACATGATAGGAGCTTTGAATATTGTCATTGCGGTGAGTATTCGCGGCGATAAATCTTTACCACTTCAGTTAGTTCTAGATTTCTCCCTTCGGTCGAAATGACATTATTGACGGTTTTTCAAAGGTCTTATAATTTCTTCGAAGTTCACTGACTGCGGCTCCGCTCATGAACTGCGTTTGTATTTATCTTGTGTTCTGGATCCTCTAATCCTTCTTCCGAATTCTTGACAACCATTAGCTTGTCTCCGCCCGGTGAAAATCGCGTCTTGGTAACTGGATAGCAATTCATCCTGAAAGTTGTTCAGAAGTCATACTTTAGATTACATACAAAGAAATCAATGTCTTTGTTGACTATATTTCCAAACCTGGTATACGCTAGGGCAAGCGAGAATTCATCATTTGGGAAGAAGGCAATATTGAAATCCCAAAAAGTATTTTCATTCATTGAGCAATCTTTAAGCGGCAGGGCTCCAAATTTGTCGTTTTGTTGCCGGAATTCATAACCAAAGGCAAATTTCGGATTGGGTAGAAATTCCACCGATAGTTCTTTATTTAGAGTATAGTCTGATGAAAAGCCCAAAAATCCAAGATAGCGTGCTCGTGTTAACCGCAAGTTACCATTGATTATGCATGGCATATTGATTATGGAGGGCAAATGAAAAAGATCATTTATAGTCTTTGAAAAGGTAAAATCGATATCTATGCCGTGACTGTCGTCATATCCAACGGTATCCAGCGCATGGCCGATATTCTTATTCATCTCCGCAATAGTATCATTGAATTTAAATTCAGCAGTGACGGCAAAAGCCGGGAAATATTTCATTTCCTCAATGAACAGGGTCTTGAAATGGATATTATTCATGTAGATCGTGCCCTTTTTCACGTTAACGTCTCCATTACTATCATGCCTGAGATTGCGTCTTAGACGGTGAAAGTCAGCTATCTCGATGACATAACCAAGCTCAAAACGCTTGAGAAACGAAAAAGCAAAGCCATTAGTATAAACATTATTTCCCCCTCCAATTAAACTCCAGTGGGAAACAGCCGGCATACCTATTAGTTTTCCTTCCTCAGGAGGATTTACAAGATATGACCCGGGAACAATGCCTCCGCCTCCAACGCCTTCAAAATCCATAAATGGAGGAGCAGCTGAGGCGGATTCACATATCATGAATATAGATAGAAAAACTATAAACAAAAATAAATGATCTATCCATTCCTTATTCCATACCTTTTTTACTGGAAATTTCATGAGCGATGTAATAATCATTTTATCCCTCCATTTGTTAATGTGACATTGTTACACCCTTAAGGGCACTACAAAAAATTAATTTTTTTACCAATTCAAGTTCGCCATTGTGAAGGTGAACTAAAAAACGTAACTTTTTTGGGGGTTGAACAACATCTTGGATTTTCTAACCCAATGACAAACCACAATTTTTTTTGCTTGCAGAGAGCTAAAATGTAAAGATATAGGCGTGTAGACCTTCTTGCTCCTCCAGTTTTGAATGGAAAACATCATAAAATAATTTTCCCCCTATTGTCAAGAAAATTGTATGCTTAGGTTTCATTAAGATTTAACCGACAGAGGAGAAAATTCAAATCGATTACGATTGAAATGAGCTACGGCTTACGAAATTACAATATGTTACCATATTATTTTGCAGATGATCCCACCTTTGATACTCACTTTCCCGATAACATAGCTTTCGCTTGCAAAGGCCGGTAAAAAAGTTTACTATAAATAAAAACATATCGATCTTTTTTAAAAAAGGGGGAATTATGCGAAGGATAAAAAAAATAATCCTTTGGTGTGGTGGTTTGTTAGTTCTATTTACGCTGCTGGGGTTTTTTATCCTCCCTCCGGTTTTAAAATCGGTCCTGGTAAAAAAGCTTTCAGAAAATCTCCACCGTCCGGTTACCATCCAAAAGATAAAAATCAATCCGTACGCCCTCACCCTTGATGTCAAAGGTTTTCTCGTTAAAGAACGGAGCACCCCAGAAAACTTCGTATCCTTTGAAGAAATTTTTGTAAATCTCTCAAGCCTCTCCCTTGCCAAACGAGCAGTCATTCTTGAAGAAGCTCGGATAATAAAACCCTATTTCAAGGTGGTTCGGAAGAAAGACGAGTCCTATAACTTTTCTGATCTCCTGGGGAAACCAAAACCCGAACCGGAGAAAAAAACAGAACCCGTAAGGTTTTCGCTTAATAATATTTCGATTTCCGGCGGAAGTATTGATTTTGTTGATGGTCCCAAAGATACTACCCACACTGTCAGGAATCTGAACATTACCCTCCCCTCGGTTTCGAACCGAGTATACGATATCGAGATTTTCGTCCAGCCAAAAATCTCCGCCGCCATCAACGGAGAACCCTTTTCACTCCAGGGTAAAACAAAACCTTTTGCCGATTCCCTTCAGACCAATCTTGATATCGTAATAAAGGATATTGATCTAGTCCACTACCTGCCTTACGTTCCCATGAAGCTGAACTGCAAACTGCTCTCCGGCGCCTTGAATGCAAACACAAAAATCGCTTTTATCCGGTATAAGGATAAGGGGCCGGTTCTGGACCTGACCGGAATTATCGGCCTGCGGAATATCAGTGTCGACGATCTGGAAAACAAACCTCTGATCCGTCTATCCTCGGCCAGCATTGACCTTGGCTCCCTTAAACCTTTGTCTAAAAATTTTCATATTGCCAAGGTTATCCTTCAATCCCCGGAAGTGGCAGTGAAACGGGGCAAGGACGGAAAAATTAATTTACAGTCTCTGGTCGGATCACAGGCGGAAAGACCGGTCAAAAAAGAAGCACCCGCCAGTCCACCACCGCCTAAAGACAGCGGGCTTCCGCTTCTGGTTATTGACCAGTTCCGAATTCAGCAAGGCAAACTTTCTTTTAACGACGACATGCCCGCTGAACCCGTTACCCTCAACATAAACGACCTGACGCTTCAAGTCGACAGCCTTTCCACCGCAAAAGGAAGCAAGGCCATGCTTTCCCTTGCTATGGCGCTCGAAAAACAAGGATCCCTCTCTTTTAAAGGGTCGGTTTGTATTGATCCGCTCAATGCCGAACTGGCAATAGACACCAAAGATGTCGCCCTGGATACATTCCAGCCTTACTTTACGGATAAGATCAAGATCCATGTCACCGACGGAAAGTTTTCCACCGCCGGGAACCTTGGTTTGCTTGATGCGGGTCAAGCCGGACTGAAAATCAATTATACGGGCACTGCGCTGTTGGCTAATTTTGCTTCCGTGGACAAGGAAAACGGAAAGGATTTTTTGAACTGGAAATCGCTCTTTTTCGACTCAATAACCGCCGGGACAAATCCCCTCTCGGTTAACATCAAAGGAATCTCCTTGACCGATTTCTATTCGCGGGTGGCTGTCAACCGGGACGGAACCCTCAATGTTCAACAGGTTGTTGTGGAGGAAAAACCGGCACCCGCGTCACCCTCAGCGCAACCGGCGCCGCAAAAGCAGACTTCGTCAACAACCGGCAAAGAGACGCAGGATATAAACATAGAAAAAATCACTCTCCAGGGTGGGAGAATAGATTTTTCCGACGCAACGGTTAAACCGAGTTATTCAACCCAATTGAGAAAGCTCGGCGGAAGGATTTCCGGACTTTTCCTTGGAAAAAATAAAACCGCAGACGTGGAGCTGAGGGGGAAAATAGGTTCTGATGTCCCTCTGGAGATTGTGGGAAAAATCAACCCGGACAGCAATAATTTTTTGGTTGACCTAACCGCGAAGTTTCACGGGATGGACCTAAGCCCCTTCACTCCTTACTCCGGGAAATATATAGGGTACACGATTGAAAAAGGAAAGCTTTCCTTGGATGTCAAATACCTCATCGTACAGAAAAAGCTCGAGTCGCAGAACAAGATCTTTTTTGACCAGTTTACTCTCGGCGACAAAGTTGAGAGCAAAGACGCGGTCCAGCTCCCGGTGAAACTGGTGATTTCCCTGCTCAAAGACCGGGATGGCAAAATCGACCTGGATATCCCGGTCTCGGGGAATCTCGACGATCCCCAGTTCAGTGTCTGGAAGATTATCCTGAAAGTGCTCAAAAACATCATTGTGAAAGCGGTAACTGCTCCATTCGCATTGCTCGGAAGCATGTTCGGAGGAGGTCAAGATTTAAGCTACATAGAGTTTGATTATGGAATCGCGAAGGTTAATGATGAGAATTTAAAAAAAATTGACGATCTGGTAAAAGCGCTCTCCGCCAAACCCTCGCTTCAGGTTGATATAACCGGTTATATTGATGCCGAGAAGGATCCGGAAGGTTTAAAAAATTATTATCTCAACCAGAAAGTCAAAGCGCAGAAATTACAGAAAAGCGGCAAAAAGGGCAAGGAAACATCGGTTGATAACATCACGGTGGAACCTAAGGAGTATGAAAAGTACCTAACCATGGCATATAAAGCAGCAAACTTCCCTAAGCCACGAGACTTCTTGGGCCTGTTAAAGAAGCTCCCGGTTCCGGAAATGGAAAAATTGATGCTCACCAACACCAAAATAACTGATGATGATCTTCGCGCGCTCGCTAGTCAACGCGCCTTAACCGTCAAAGAACTTATCACAAAATCAGGTCAGGTGACCGCCGACAGGATTTTTATTATTGAACCAAAGAGCCCTACCCCGGAAAAAAAAGAAAACATCAAAAACAGCCGGGTTGATTTTGGTCTGAAAAAATAATAAGTCCTTTGGTGTTATTGAAGATAAGTAGGGGCGAAAAATTTTTCGCCCCTACGCAACACCGCCCAAAATGGCCAAAAGGAATCTGGGACTTCTTCCCTCTTTGGTAAAGAGGGTTCGGGGAATTCGTCATTCTTCAGAAATTCAAAAAAACTCACCTACCTATTACTATAAGCTGATAGATAGGTAAGTTTACTCCATCGAAAAAATTAATATCTCCCTCTATCATCATATTCATAAGCCGGGGGTGGATAGGCATAGTCATCGCGCGGCGGACAGCCATGATAGGACGGCGGGGGAGTAGTGATTGCGCCTAAAAAAGCGCCATATATTGCTCCTATTGCCGCGCCTGCGCCAACATCACCGTGCGCAAGGGACGCGATTGCCGCTCCGCCTGCTCCCCCCACTAACCCACCGGCAGTCGCATTTAGTGCCATGTTTTGCTGATAGCGATAATCCATACCAGCACAGGCACTCATAAAAACCACTATAAGAAAAAGCACTAGTACCTTTTTCATGTGTCACCTGCTCATTAATGTTCTTACCTGCCTCGTCCTCCGCCACCATTGAAACCACTACCGCCGCCAAAAAATCCACCGGCATTGCCATGAGAGCTTCCGCCGCCACCGCGCCCTCCACTGTTACCGCCATGGGAACCCCCGCTGCTTAAGAACCCACGACCGCCACTACTCTGGGATAATCCCCCTCGCGGGCTTTCGCGACGGCTGAACTGACGGTTACCGGTGAAACTATTTCTCGTTCCCTCCCCAAAACCCCTGAAAGTGCTGGTCCGATCTCTTTGCTGCAATCGTTCGCGCGCTCCGAATTCTCTTGGCGTAAAACTTCGTTGAGAGCCAAACTGCTGATCAAACCTTCTCTGCCGGGAGCCAAAGTTATCGCGAGCAACTCCTTGTGGTTGAAAAGATTCAGTTGGCTGACGGCGAAATCCCTGGTCTCCATATCCTCGAAATTCATTTCTGCTTTGCATCGACTTTTCGGGAGAACGCCTGACACGTTCACTTGTGCCAAACTCTCCTCGCTCGAAATTTCTTTGAGAACCCAATTGCTGATTTTGTCCTCTCTGACGGGACTCAAAGTTATTGTGAGCGATTCCCGGTCGTTGAAAAGATGCATCCGGGTTGTGGTAAAACCGTTGATCCCCATTTTCCCGAAATTCGTTTCTTCCTTGAACCGACCTCTCGGGATGCTGTCCGAAACGACGGCTTGTTTTCCGATCCCAATAGGCAACCCCTCGTCGATGCCCAGAATTATGTTCCCACCGTTGCCGGCCATAGGACCCGTCGTGGTAAAAATGATGAAAACGCCCGGCGCGGCCATAATCGACATAAATATCATGATGGCCCCAGTCCCAATCACACCAACCAAAAAGCCCTGCGGTTGTAAATCCGAAAGCAAAGTCAAACACGCCGCTGACAATACTTATGCCAGCATAACCGATCGTAAAAGGAAGGTAAGCGGGATACCACCATGGTCCATAAACCCAGAGGGGATCATAGACCGGCACATACATTTCTCCCGGATATGCCGGCGCAATCGTGATCGCTCCCGGTTCCCCAGCCACCAGCTGTTCTTGTGTGGAACGAAGGTTTCCAGCCGCCTCAGCCTTGGCACGCAAATCCTGAATCGTATCCATAACATCATCTTTTTGAACAAGAAAAGCATCACCCAACCGTGAGGTCCACTCAATATTTTCGTCCATCATGGCTAAAATCTGCGGAAAATGGGCAAGTGACTTTACGCTCACATCCCAATCTTTCTCCAATAACGCTTCATCTAACAATTCATCTTTCAAATCAGGGTGTTGGCTGACCCAGCGGGCAGCCTCCACCACTTCCAACGGATAGGTAGCTGCCATCAGCATCGGAGCAAGCAGCGAGTCCGGGTAAAGGGCGATTGGAGCAAGCATTTGATCCAGTTCTTCTTCCGAAAATCTGTCTTGAGGGCTAACAGTCATAGCCTCATATCCAAAAACCAATGGCGGCGCCAAAATAATGGCACTAAGAAACACCAGAGATATCCTTAGAAAAGCACTTTTTTTATTCATCAGTTAACCTTCCTGAAGTTTTTAAAGGTTATTCCATTAATCTTTTAGCCTGCCTTAAGTCGGCATTCAATTTAACTTAGCTTTCATATGGTAAGACGTAATATCTCTTTATTAGTTTACAATAAATATTGTCACAAAATTTATTATTTTAATCATAAACTTATTATTAAGGTTTTTGTTGAAGTAGTTTTAATCCAATAAAAAAGGGCCTCGAAGGTAGTCCCTTTTCAACCCATTTTTTGCTCCCATTTCAATATCATAACAAATCTAAACCGGATAAAATACCAAAATGCTATTTTGTTAATTTCATTCATCTTCTTCTTTCTTGTCATCCATGATTTCCCATCAAAACAGCCGGTTAACCATTTGGTCGGCGGTTCGAGGCCGTCCCGGGGTGTAAATAAATTCAAGGGATAAACAGCCAGTTCCAAGAATGCTCTAACTTTCTATATAAAATGCCAAGTACCTTGAACTTCTTTTTAAAAAGTGGTATTTTTTTCGATATGGTCTAAAATATTTCATCCGTATAAAAGGAGGCGACGATGAAAAAAACATCTTTTATACTTATGAGTTTTCTTTTATTTTTTGCTGCATCCGGTAACGCCGGCTTACTGGATAGTGTTACGCAGGGCGCGGGGATTCCCCAGCAGAAAAGCTCGGATGATAGCACCGTCGCATCCGGCCTGAAAGAAGCCCTCTCTATCGGGACTAAAAACGCAGTTACCTCAGTCTCGCGAACGGACGGATATTTTGGCAACGCGATGATTAAGATTCTTATGCCCGAAAAAATACAGAGTGTTGCCGGGGTGCTGGGAAAGTTGGGCTACCAAAAGCAGGTGGATGATTTTATTCTCAGCATGAACCGGGCCGCGGAAAAAGCCGCTCCTCAAGCCGCGTCTATTTTTGTCGGCGCGATCAAGGAAATGACATTGGAAGACGCCAAAGGAATCCTCGCGGGTGGGGATACTTCCGCGACCGATTACTTCAAGAGAAAAACCTCGGATAACATTTATACGGCCTTTAAGCCGATTATTTCTTCAAGCATGAATGAGGTCGGAGTTACCCGCTCGTATAAAGCAATGATGGACAAATACACCGCCTTACCGTTTATGAAGTCACCGTCCCTTGACCTTGACCATTACGTAACCAGCAAGGCGATGGACGGTCTTTTTTATATGATCGGACAGGAAGAGAAAAAAATCAGAACCAACCCGGCGGCGCGGGTTACCGACCTTTTAAAGAAAGTTTTTGGAAAATAAAAAAACGCTCCCCCTTATCCGATTAAAGCTTTAATGATAAACTCCGTGATGAATGCTCAACGAACACTGGTTTGGAACTCTTCAGGATGCCCAAGAGAAAATCGAGGTCTGGCGACAGCAGTACAATAAGCAACGACCCCACAGCTCTTTAACCGGGTTAACACCTATGACCTTTTTAAAAAATACCTAATTAAAAATCATACTAGGGAAGAATGTGTCAACTTGAAACTGTCCCAAACCATGAGGTAAGGTCAGAGACATTCCGAGAGGAAAGAATTAGATTGAACCAGACTTAGTTATGCCAACGATGCTTAAACTGTGAAGATGACCGGGGCGGCGGGGAAAATGGCTTTGCTGAAGATGTTGAGAATTGGCTTTTACCAATTAACCTTTTTAACAATAGAAAGGAGGAAATTATGTCAATTCTAAACCGTTCAACAGCGGAGTTTATCGGGACATTCTGGCTTGTCTTTGGCGGCTGCGGTAGCGCCGTGCTCTCAGCCGCCTTCCCGGATTTAGGCATTGGTTTTCTGGGCGTTGCCCTGGCTTTCGGTTTAACCGTATTGACGATGGCGTATGCTATCGGCCATATTTCCGGATGTCATCTCAACCCGGCGGTCTCAGTGGGCCTTTGGGCAGGAAAGCGGTTTTCAGCAGGTGATCTGCTTCCCTATATCATTGCCCAGGTTGCGGGCGCCGTTGTCGCAGCCGGTGTCCTCTATCTTATTGCCAGCGGAAAAACCGGTTTTGATCTAAGCGCGGGATTTGCCTCAAACGGTTATGGTGAACACTCTCCCGGTGGTTATCCCCTCTCCTCTGCCCTGATTGCTGAAATGGTTCTTACCTTTATGTTTCTTTTCATTATCTTAGGAGCTACTGATGATCGTGCACCCAAAGGATTTGCCCCCATAGCTATTGGCCTGGGGTTGACGCTCATTCATCTCATTGGTATCCCGGTTACCAATACCTCGGTTAACCCGGCGCGGAGCACGGGTCCGGCTCTTTTTGTCGGGGGTTGGGCATTAAAACAGCTGTGGCTTTTCTGGGTTGCTCCGATCGCGGGTGCGATCCTGGCTGGTTTAATCTACCGGCTGGTGAGTGGAGAAAAGAAGTAGCATAAAAAAGGCTTTTCGGAATTACAGGAGGTGATACCAGGTCTCTTTAAGAAATTAGCGCCTCTTAGTTCCGGGATATTTTTTTTTGGACTCAATGCAAGGGAGGGAAAAGCTATGGAAACCATCATGAATCAATTTACTCAGTTAACCGGGTCATACATTCCCAGGCTTCTGGGTGCCCTGGTGATCCTGGTTGTCGGGTGGCTCGTCGCCATCCTTATTACGGGAGCAATCCGAAAGGTTTTAATTCACTTCAAGTTGGACTCTCATCTCACCCGCTGGACAAGCGGAGGGGGGAAAGAAGAGCCGATCGCTGCCCGTTTTATTGCCAAGCTTATGTTCTATGTGATTATGCTTTTTGTCATTGTGGCCACGTTTGAAGCCCTCGGCATAACCCTTATCACCCAGCCCATAAACACTCTCCTGAACGAATTACTTGCCTTCGCTCCACAACTGCTCGGTGCCCTTTTGCTGGCGATCGTGGCCTTTATCGTTGCCAAGGCTTTTCAGATCGTTGTAGCAAAAGGGTTGGGTGCTTTGAAGATGGATGAACAGCTCGAGGGTAAGGCTGGGATCAAGGCTGGGAAACAGCCTCTGGCCCAATCACTTTCCAACGGGATTTTCTGGTTGGTGTTGCTGCTCTTTCTCCCGGCAATCCTGAGCACGCTGGGTGTGGAAGGGTTGCTTAAACCGGTCCAGGGGATGGTAGAAAAAATTCTTGCTTTTTTACCAAACATCTTCACCGCGGTGGTTATCGTTTTGCTGGGCTGGCTTCTTGCCCGCATGGTGCAGAGAATTGTGACCAATTTCTTTGAAGCCATCGGCACTGACCGGTTAAGCGAGAAAGTCGGCATGGCCTCAGCCATGGGAAAGAAAAAGCTTTCCAGCGTTCTGGGGATGCTGGTCTATATTCTGATCTTGATTCCCATCCTGGTGGCAGCGCTGAATGCCCTTGCTTTGGAAGCGATTACCCAGCCGGCCAGCAAGATGCTTGAAATGATCCTCATGGCGATCCCCAACGTTTTTGCTGCCCTGCTTATTCTTATTATCTCCTATATGATCGGCCGTGTGTTAGCAGGCCTGGTTGCCAGCATCCTCGAAGGAGCCGGGTTTAATTCTGTCCTGGCCCGGCTGGGCATCGGTGATGAGATTCCGGCTGACAAAAAATGGACACCGGCAATCGTGATCGGCAATATCGTGCTCATTGGCATTATGTTGTTTGCGTTTATCGAGGCGGTCAACCGGCTCGGATTTGCCAAAATGGCGGATATGCTTGCAGGCTTTACGGTCCTGGCAGGTCAGGTAATCCTGGGGCTGGTTATTTTTGGTGTTGGCCTCCTTCTGGCCAAACTGGTTTCCAAAGCAATTTTGTCCACTGCTCCAGCGCAGGCATCAGTCCTGGCCATGACCGCACGGATTGCAATCATGGTTCTGGCCGGCGCTATTGCGCTGCGTCAAATGGGACTGGCGAATGAGATTATTAGCCTGGCGTTTGGTCTGATCATTGGCGCAATCGCCCTTGCTCTGGCTTTAGCTTTTGGCATTGGTGGACGTGAAACCGCGGCTAAAGAACTGGAGGATTGGGTAAAGTCAATGAAAACAAAAACAGGCAAGTAACAGTACACAGGAACCCCGAATTCTCTATGAACAACTAACGGGAAGTTGTTGAACAATAGTTTTTCAGCGACTTCCCGTGTTTTTTTCTTGTGTTGCATGGTAAAGCGGGCAAAGTTTAACGACAAAGGTCCAAAATTGAGACCCTTTTCATTTATTAGGCTGTTTTAGTTTTTTGTAAAATTGTATGGTTTTTTTGTCTATTAGACAATCTGAAACCGGCCAAAACAGACCTAAATTGATTACTCCGGAGCTTAATTTCTCTACATAAACCTAGCCACTTAGTTAACCCATAGAAACAACTAAGACCAAGTTGCATTCAAAAGTAGATCGAGGCGGCGACGAGGAATCGACGCAGGCGTACATTTAAGTACGTCGAGGAGTATGACGAGGAGCCAACAAAGATATACAAATGAAGGCGACTTGGTATAAACTCTTTATCTTGGAACTGAAGTTCCGTGTTCAGCAGAGTAAGGGATAAGCCCAAAAAAATTTTGTCAACAAAAAAGTTATTCCTTTAAAGGAGAATAGCTTCTCATTCTCTCCTCCAATAAAAAAGGCCTCAAGTGAAATCCCTTTTATGAGGCCTACTGAATTATGCCACCCGATTACGGTTTTTATGGTTTTTTTGTAAAAAGCTTTAGATATTCCCCATACCCTTCTTTTTCCAAATCTTCCTTGGGTATAAAACGCAGGGCAGCGGAATTCATGCAGTAACGCAAGCCCGTAGGCGCAGGCCCGTCATCAAAAACATGGCCAAGATGAGAATCAGCATGAGCGCTTCTCACTTCGGTCCGGGCCATAAAAAAACTTTTATCAATTTTGGTTACAATGTTTTTAGGCTCAAGCGGACGAGTAAAACTGGGCCAACCGGTTCCGGAATCATATTTGTCAAGAGAGCTGAAAAGCGGCTCACCGGAGACAATGTCGACATAAATCCCTTCCTTTTTATTATCCCAATAGGCATTGTCAAAAGCCGGCTCAGTACCGCATCCCTGGGTGACTTCGTACTGCAGGGATGTTAACTTTTTTTTCAGCTCTTCCTTACCGGATTTTTGGGATTCTGAATTGGTCTCTGTTGGGTCTGGTGGTTTCTCATTATTATTCCATCTCTTTTTTAAATACTCATCACGGCCGGAATTAACCCGGTAGAATTCATAGGGCATTGGGTTTTTTCGGTAGTAACACTGGTGATAAGCCTCGGCTTTATAAAAAACTGAGGCTTTTATGATTTCGGTGACAATAGGTTTGTCAAACCTCCCGGATTTTCCGAGTTCTTCTTTGGATTTTTCCGCCAGACCTTTTTGCTCGTCATTATGGTAAAAAATCGCAGAGCGATATTGCTTGCCCCGGTCGGCGAACTGTCCTCCCTCGTCAGTAGGATCGATTTGTCGCCAGAATACATCCAGTAGATCAGAATACGTTATCTTAGAAGAATCATAGGTAATCTGAACTGCCTCCAGGTGGCCTTTTTCCCCATAATCCTCATACGTCGGATTTTGACCTAATCCGCCGGTATAACCGGAAACCACATCGATGACGCCGCTTAATTTTTCAAATGGTTTCTCCATGCACCAAAAACATCCGCCGGCAAAGGTCGCGGTTGCAAATGGTTGCTGGGCGCTGACGATAGTGGACAAAATCAAAACAATAAACAAAGTCAAGGCCAATAGTTCCGTCAGTATTTTAATCTTTACCATGAAAATGCTCCTTAATTTATAACCGCCATCACTAGCAAAACATCGCATGCTTTCGAAAAGCACATCCCTTTTAATAATATACTCATTTTATTCGAAAATAAAAAATTTGCCTGGTTTGCAAAAAATGATGAAGCCGTAAAAAGTCAAAATCAGACGGGACAGTAAAAAACTGCAGAAGCAAGGCGCGCAAATCCGACGGAATGAGGCGTACTTACCTGTACGCCGCAATGATTCACCCCGTTAAATAAAAATTGGAGATCGGCAACTAAGAACCCGGACCCTTACCTTGGCTTTTCTTCCTCCGGAAGCAAACATTTAACGGGGCAGGGGATGCAGCGCCTGTCCCCGTGCAACGCACAGGGGGCAACGCCGCAGATGGCGCGCTTCAGTTCTTTATCCCCCGCCGCAAGGCGGGACTTTTTACGAAGCCGTCAAAAATAACCGCCGCATTACCACAACCGGCTGGCCAGGTTCTCAAATCCTTGATGATCATTTTTTTACTTAATCATAAAAATTCATCCTCTTGTTTTTTGGTTGAATCTGGTATAACTTTTATCCTTAAGTGAAAAAAGTGCCTCGCGGATAAGATGGTAAACAAAGCGGATTACTCGCAATGCTATTTCTCACCTTCACAAAAAGAGGGTGTAATAATTTTAAAGAGGAGTCGGTATCGTATGTCATGGTCAATGGTGAATTTTGGAAGACACAGCGGCAAATCGCTGCCCCAGGTAATTTTTCAAGATCCTGATTGGTTTTTTTCAGCTTACGAAGAAGGAATGTTTGAAGAACCTCTGAGGCAAGAAGCGGACGAGATTTACCGCAAAGCCACCTCGATAAGGATACCTCAACCCGGAGTAAAAACCCTTGTTGCTGAATATGGCCCCTCTCCCTTTAAGGATTCTTTTATAGATTTAGAATTGGTTCCTCAAAACCAACCTCACCATGCGGATGGCACACTAACTTTTCGCATGGAGGTTATTGACCTTAGTGCGCCAAGAAACTTCAAAAAGTATCGGCAAATTGGCTGCAAGGCCCTACTTCCAAAAATTAAATTTTATCTTTTTGGAAATTCTCGCTACCGATTAACCAGGAAACGCTGTGAAGATTTTTTTAAAGACAAT
The DNA here is from genome assembly GCA_026625185.1 of Thermodesulfobacteriota bacterium. Taxonomy (GTDB): domain Bacteria; phylum Desulfobacterota; class WTBG01; order JAGOGO01; family JAGOGO01. Next base: position 549,938 of record CP113000.1, read on the forward strand.
AATAATTTTGCGCTATGAAGGCACGCCTAAAAATAACCAAAAGGTTTTTTAACTTCTTTTTGTAAAGATCATCTTTTTGCTTTCTCGGCAAATCTTGTCTTATTCTGACTTTGCTTATCATTGCAGAACGACTTATTTAAAAAATTCAAATTCGGCCCATCTTCATTCCAACATTTTATAAAAGGTGATACATGAGCAGACAAAAATTATTACGTGTAACGCAGAGTTTGTAAATTTTCCTTACGGCATACGAGAAAATCATTCGCTTATTTCTTTTCAAAAAAGAACTGGCAAAAATTTAGGCTTAAGGTAAAATTAATAGAACTGAGCCTCTTATGGTGGAGGTGATTTTTGATATTATTTAAAAATGGGAAAGCCGACCACCTAAAACCAAGGATGCGCTTTAATGAAGTGAATTCATAAGGTGTTGTAATGGGGAAGAATAATATGAAAAGGTTTGTTAAAAAGGTAGTCTTTGCTATAGGATTTATAATCATAGTCGTGGGGTTTTTTTTGGCAGGAGGAATAACATATAAGTACGATCGGTTTCAAAAAATCCCTTGGGCAACCCACCTTATTAATCTTCCTGAACAAACCCATTTTTATCCTGCTCCTCACCAGAATAAGGAACCAATTTTTGAGGCCAAAGAAGTAAACTATCCCTACTTGTTCATAGTCTATGGTGATTCACGGGAATTAGCTTTTTACGAAAAAACTGCCTTAATTTCTAACATTATCACGGAAAAACCCTCGTTCGTTATCCATCTGGGGGATATGGTTTATTGTGGTGATCCCCATCAGTGGGAGAACTTTGATTTTTCAGACGGGAACATTATCAAGAATAGCATTCCTTTTTTCCCTGTCCTCGGTAATCATGAATACCGGAGTCAAAAGGAATGGTATCCACCCAACCCGGAAAAACAGCTACAGTATTATTTTGACCGGTTTAAATTCCTAAAAAATAAACGGTGGTATTCTTTTACTTTCAATAGCAGCCTTTTTTTAATTCTGGATACAAATACTGATTACTCACCGGGAAGTGAGCAGTATAAATGGTTGATGGATATGCTGAAAAAAAATGCATCGCGATTTGTATTTGTCGCCTGTCATCACCCCCCCTATAGCAAAGGATATCATAATCGTGAGGCGGAAAAGTCTTTAGCTCAAATTTTCGAAAAAGGGCCGATTAAACCGGACATTGTTTTTTCCGGTCACCAACATAACTATGAACGTTACTATCATAATGGCACCTATTACATTGTATCCGGTGGAGGTGGAACAGAACAATATACTATTAAGCGCTCACCAAAAGACTTTTATCATCAACCAGGAGAAACGTTTCATTATTGTAAAATTACTTTGTCGGAGACAAACGCTCGGTTTGAAATGATCAAATTAGAAAAAGATACCGGTGCCTGGAAGGTAGCCGATGCCTTTACCATTTCTAAACCAACACCATGAAATCAAATAAACCTTCTCTCATCCTGCGTTCTTTTAACGGCTTAAAAGTTATTAAGAAGAAATGCCCTGTTTCGCTTACCTCCACTCCCCCGGCAAAAGCCAAAAACAATGTAGAGCATTTTCAAAATCCGGAAAGCGAGCAAGGACTTTTTGAGGAAGCCATGGCGGATGTTACGCCGCTGGCGAGAGATGCCGATAACGAGAAAAAACTTATCATCAAGGAACCCGCTGCGCCCGTTACGGTTAGTGATGATCCTACTGCCGAGGTCATCAGCCGGCTTACAAACCTGGTTGAAAAAGGCGAGGGTTTTTTGGTCTCCCAAACCCCGGAATATATGGAGGGAATTGGATATAATGTTAAACCGGAAATTGCCGAGCGACTCCACCGTGGAGATTTTGCTCTCGATGCTCATCTCGATTTGCATGGATTCAACGTCGAAAAAGCAAAAGAAGTTTTTGATTTTTTCTTAAAAGAGGCAATCCGAACGGGCAAAAAATCAGTTTTAATTGTGCATGGCCGAGGCCTTTCTTCTCCGGAAGAGCCTGTCCTCAAAACGAAAGTGCGAGAATGGCTTACTCGGGGCTTTTGGCGTAAATGGATTTTGGCCTTTACCAGCGCGCGGCCTTGTGACGGAGGAGCCGGAGCAACCTATGTGCTCCTCAGGGAACGGCCCTATGCCAAAAGACTCGGCAAAACACGGAATGATTGACTTTTAAAATTCAAAGGCGATAAAAACTAAATAGAACGAAGGAGGGTATTATGGTAAGAGAAAAAAAGCTGAAACCATTAATCTCGTTGGCTCTATTTCTTGTGCTGGTCTTCTTATCAGCGCTGTCAAGTTGGGCGGCTGAGTTTTCAGCGGACATGATTCAGAAGATGCAGGGCCAGACCCAAACCGGGAAGGTGTTTATTAAGGGTAAAAAAATGCGAATGGAGATGAACACTCCGGGAAATACGGGAAATAAAATGGTGCACATTATGCTTCCGGAAGAAAATAAGACGATCATAATTATGACCGAAGAAAAAACGTATATGGAAATGAAAGCCACCAATAACCCGGGTTCTCCTCCCTCCTCAAACAAAGAGGACCTCGAAAAAGTTGCCACCTTTAAGCAATTGGGAACAGAGACAATCAACGGCTACCTTTGTGATAGATATCAGGTCATTTTTCATGATAAGAATCAAGGCACCATGACTCAGTGGTATTCAAAAAAGTTAAACTTTCCAATAAAGATGGTAAGTCAAGGCCCCCAAGGCGAGATAGTCACAGAATATCAAAACATTAAGGAAGACGCCATTCCAGACACAAACTTCCTCATACCTCCGGATTATCAAAAAATGCCGATGCCGGGCATGGGAGGTCACGGTATGCCTCATGGGATAGAACACCCTGCGGAAGAGTAGAAAAACCACACTATAATCCAATAACCTTTTTGATAAATAAAGGAGGATATAAAATGAAGATTAAAACCAAAGACGTCGTTGTTCCTTTAGATGTCCCCAAAAACATAAGGGACAAGTATGTTAAAAATTATTTAACCATCACCAGAGAAAGCGGACGGCTCATGCTTTTTGCGGGTGATCAAAAAGTTGAACATTTAAATGATGATTTTTATGGTGAAGGGATCCACCCTGATGACAATAGGCCTGAACATTTATTCCGAATCGCGAGTAAAGCAAAGATAGGTGTTTTCGCGACCCAGCTCGGACTGATTGCCAGTTATGGGATGGATTATCCCAAAGTGCCTTATCTCGTAAAGCTCAATTCCAAAACCCACCTGATCAAGACCGCTCAATCTGATCCCTTTAGCAATGAATTGGTGAGCGTGGAACAGGTCGTTGAATTTAAAGAAAACAGCGGCCTTAATATCCTTGCGGTCGGGTATACTCTCTATCTCGGAAGCGAATATGAACCGGAAATGCTGCGTCAAGCGGCGCAGATTATTTATGAAGCCCACCAGCACGGTTTGATCGTTGTTTTATGGATTTATCCGCGCGGCAAGGCGATCAAAGATGAAAAGGACCCACATCTCATTGCCGGAGCTACGGGAGTAGCCGCTTGTCTCGGCGCTGATTTTGTTAAGGTCAACTACCCCAAAAAAGAAAGCTGCGAATCAAAAGAAATTTTTAAAGAAGCAATTTTGGCTGCCGGACGCACAAAAGTCGTGTGCGCAGGTGGAGAGGGTGATGAGGTCAAGGCCTTCCTTTCCAAACTCCATGATCAAATTGTTGTCAGTGGGGCAGCCGGCAATGCAACCGGGCGAAACATCCACCAGAAATCTCTTCCGGAAGCGATAAAAATGTGCAATGCCATCTATGCTATTACGATTGACGGGAAAAGCGTGGAAGAAGCTTTAAAAATTTATAATGGATAAATCAATCCGTGTCTTGATAAATTTTATCAAGTGGACGTATTTATATAAAAATGTTTTTTGACTGGCCCTCCCTGAAAAAGGAAGGACCAGTTTTTTTATAAACTCTGTATTACCGGTGGAATGAGGAAAAGCAATCTTGATGAATCCGTAAAAGTCGAAGGTGTCACCCTGAGCTTAGTTCACCCCGAGCTTGTCGAGGGGAAGGGTTAACATAAAAAAACCCACGAATTTTGATTTTTTACGAAGCCGCCAGCCTTCGTTTATAAACCTGATGGCTTGTCCTTCGCTTGTATGACCACATTCAAGGGAGGCGCCTCGCTCTGTTTATCCTTTCCCAGGAATAAGGTTAGATGGGGGAAAGGGATCTCGATGTTTTTTTCATCAAATTTTATCTTAAGCCGTCGGTTAAATTCCCGAGCAACACGCCATTGTTTACCTGGCTTGGTTTTAGTGCGCGCCTTGATGATAACCGATGAGTCCCCGAATTTATCCAAACCAAAAATCTCAATCGGTTCGAAAATATCATCGTGATAGTCTGGATCAGAGCGAAGAGCTTCATCCACTCCCTTGATTACATCAAAGACCTCATCAACATCCTCACGATAGGCAATGCCGATTTCCAATAGAAAATAAGAATAATCCTTGGTCTTGTTGGTAACGAGGTTAATTTGCCCGTTAGGAATGTAATGGACATTGCCCGACATATCTCGGAGTATGGTCATTCGTAAATTGATCTTTTCCACCACCCCGTCTTTACCCGCAATTTCAATCACATCGCCCACGCGAATTTGATCTTCAAAGAGAATAAAAAAACCACTGATAAAATCCTTGACCAAACCTTGAGCGCCAATCCCAACCGACAACCCAACAACTCCCGCTGCGGTTAGCACCGGGCCGATGGCAATTCCCACCTCCCCCATAACCATAATAGTCGCAACAATAATGATAATAATGTTGAAAAAATGCCGGATAACGGAACCCAGGGTTTCAGTCCGTTTTTGAAATTCAATATCGTCTTTGCGTCGCTGAACTACTGAAAATAAACGGCGTGCCAAGATCTTCGCCGCCTTAAGGGCAATGAGAGCTAAAACGATAATCAAAAGAATCCGTACCCCATGAGAAAGCAACCACGAAGAAATTTCTTTAAGATAAACATTAATATCCATTCTTGACTCCTTGGCTCTCAAATATCAATAGAAAGAACTCATCTCGATCTTGATGAATCCGTAAAAAGTCAAAAATCAGACGGCACAGCGGTAGGGACACGTTGCAACGTGTCCCTACATCAGATGCCTGTCTTCGATCGTTGCTCGGAGGCAAGGCGCGCCTGTCTTTGAGCTTCGCTCGGAGGCAAATCCGACGGAATGAGGCGTACTTTACCTGTACGCCGCAATGATTCACCCCGTTAAATAAAAATTGGAGATCGGCAACTAAGAACCCGAACCCTTACCTTGGCTTTTCTGCCTCCGGAAGCAAACATTTAACGGGGCAGGGGATGCAGCGGAACGCAGCAGATGAACTTTTTACGAAGCCGTCAGGCCCGCCCGTAAATCTCCGTCATTTCCCGGAGACTTTTTGCCAGCGAAGGGTTTAAGTGATCCGGCAAGAGTTTCCATTCCCAGTTTCCGGTCAGCGTAGAGGGTGTATTCATCCGCGCTTCTTCGTCTAAACCCAAAATATCCTGCATGGGGGTTATAATGGTATTTGCGGATGACATCATTAAAATACGAATCATTTCCCAGTTAAGCTCATTTATAGGAACTTCACGCCCTAAGTACTGGAACAACCTTTTTTTGTCTTCAGGTGTCGCTTCCGTGTCAAACCAACCTCGAATCGTATTGTTATCATGAGTGCCGGTATAGGCAACACAGTTTTTGGGGAGGTTGTGGGGAATGTAAGGATTGAAGGGCAAATCGTCTCCAAAGGCAAAAAGAAGAATTTTCATGCCCGGAAACTCAAAGTAATTCATAACCTCCCTGACATCCGGAGTAATGATCCCGAGATCCTCAGCGATAATCGGCAGGCGCGCAAATTTTCTCGTTAACCGGGTAAAAAAATCCATTGCCGGAGCTTCCTCCCATCGCCCATTGACAGCGGTTTTTTCTTCCACCGGGATTTCCCAGTAACCTATAAAACCCCGGAAGTGATCGATGCGAATAAAATCAAATTTTTTTAAATTATAGGCAATTCTCTCAATCCACCAGCCATACCCATTCCGCTTAAGCACGTCCCATTTATAAATCGGATTACCCCAGCGCTGTCCCGTCTTACTAAAATAATCGGGAGGGACACCGGCAACAACCAAGGGCCGTTTGTTTTCGTCAAGTTTGAAAAATTCGGGATGGCTCCACACATCGACGCTGTCGTGTTGGACATAAATGGGAATATCACCAATAACCTGAACGTTCTTTTGGTAACAATATTCTTTGAGAGCGCTCCACTGTTTGGAAAAAATGTATTGGAGAAATTTTTCGCGATTAATGGTATCGATAAGTTCTTGTTGAGCTAATTGAAGAGCCGCAGGGTTTCTATCCCGCAGGTCTTGCGGCCACTCACTCCATGCCCTTCCCTCAAAATGTAATTTGAGCGCTGCGAAAAGAGAAAAGTCATTGAGCCACCGACTCTCCTGCGCACAAAATCGTTCGTAGTCATCATCACGTTTGGCTTTAAACCGTTCATAGGCTTTTTGAAAAAGGATTCCCTTAAAATCAATCACCCTTTGGTAGTCCACCGTATTTATCGGAAAATCCGGCAAAGGCTCAAATTCAATCTTATCGAGCAATTCTTCCTTGACTAAAAGCGAAGGGCTTATCAATAAAGGATTACCCGCAAAAGCTGAGGTGCTGTGATAAGGAGAATTATAGTATATTGGCTCAGTGGGATTGAGGGGAAGGATCTGCCAGAAACTTTGTTTTGCTTCAACCAGAAAGTCGACAAAACCATACGCTTCGGGCCCCAGGTCGCCAATCCCAAAGGGAGAAGGAAGAGATGTTAGGTGAAGAAGAATTCCACTTCCGCGTCGCTTCACGATGATTTTTTCCTCATACCATTTTCACTCACTCACTGTACCAAAAGCGTGAGCTTGTCGCACAAGGACCTAAAAATAATTACCCATTCTTGAACGCTCTTATCATGCTGTGCTTTTTCGCGCACTGTGGGATAAAGATTCTGAAGTAAATCATAAAAAAGATTTTGAATCTTCCACAGATCTACGGTAAAGGGCAACAAAGGCAACAGGTCCAAGCCAGTATCCAGTTTTTTAAGGAAAGAAACCTCAAGGGGGTTTTTAGAAAGCTGTTCGGCCATCTCGTCGAAGTTTTTCCTCAACGAATATTCCAGGGTTTCTGCATAAAGCGTTACCCCTTCTATCTTCGCTTCCTCAAGGAGATCCTTGATAGATTTCGGATTCAGGTCTTCATTCTCGAGAGCCTGACGAAGACCGGCATTTAAGACCAGCTCTGCCGCAGCATAAAGGGCCTTGGGAGCGGGGATGCCGGCATCTTTAAGAAAACGCATTAAAGGCACATGGTCTTCATAGAGTTCATGATAATATGACTCAGCATCAGCTAACGTTGACCCCAAAATTGAGTCCAGAATTGCCCGCTGTTCATCCCGAAAAAGAGACCTCAAGGAATAGATTGAAATCCCTAAATATTTATCTAATACCCGAACCACCTCCGGTAAATTCCCGCGCTTAAAAGCATCGAATGCCTCTTGTACCAAAGCCTGATAGATGCCCTCTTCCTGGTATTCTCGCACCCCACAGCTTAAATTGTGATCCCCAAAGTGAATAACTCCAAAGGTCAGGCGGGTTTTTTCGCTGCTTATCTCAGACGTAATCCACACGTTGCCTATCACGAGCTTTGCTTTCCCCGCTTCCGAGGTTTGGTAATCCTCTTTTTCAGCAGTAAAACAATAAATGGTTACCTTTTCCGGGTAATCGTTAAAAAGGGAGCTGATGGCGTAATGAGCGCCGACTTTCTCCAGATTGACCACCGAAGGTTTTATAATTTTTTCATAGATGAGCCGACCATCTCCCCACTCGGGAAGATTGCTGGTGGCCTGAGATAATAAGGGGAGAAAACGGGGTTCCAAGTTATAACCAAAAAGTTCTTTTGCGAGTTGAAGCACCCGTGCCGCATAGTGAAGGTTTTGGAGAGTTTCGATTCCGGTGAGTTCATCAAAAAACCAGCCGCAGCTTGTGTACATCAGCATAGCGTGGTGCTGAAGTTCCAGGAGCTTACGCACGGTAATCATTTCAGAATTATCCAGAAGATGAAGCGCGTGCCGGGTTAAGAAACTTTCGATGTTTTTCGGCGATCGGTCAAGTAGTATTTGAATGTAGTCATTGCGAGCTTTCCAGGGATCTTTTAAGAGTGCGACCGCTTTTTTTTCAAAAGCGGTTTCCATAGCATCCCGAAGCCAGTCAAGGCTATCACGCAAAGGTGTCCTCCATGCCTGGCTCCATCCGGCATGTACGCCGGTGTTACACCCGCAGTTGCTTCGCCAGCGTTCTATTCCATGAGTACAGCTCCAAGAGGTGTTTTCATAAATTTCCACCTCAAAAAAAGGCGGGTACTTCTCCAAATACTCTCCATAGTTGGTAAGGCGGGCGATCTTTTTCGTCTCAATAAAGTTTAAAGCATACGCTAACGCCATGTCACCGAAACGGTGGTGGTGACCATAGGTCTCCCCGTCGGTGGCGATGTGAACGATTTGTGGCCAGGTTCGCGATTCGGAAAAACCGTTCATGAGCCTCTGAATAAATGATTCTCCTTTACCAAGAAGGTGTTCAAAAGCAACCGCCCGGGATATTGGTCCATCGTAAAAGAAAAGAGAAATATCTCGACCGGAAGGCAAGCGAAGCTTATAGACCATTGTGGGATCAATTTTACTTCCCCCCACATCCTGCCATTTGGTTGACCCGATAGGTCGTATGCGTCGGGCCTGATGAGTGGCAAGGATGGTAAAGCGGATACCTTGTTGGGATAAGATGTCGAGTGTTTCCAGATCAACAGCGGTCTCCGGAAGCCACATTCCTTCCGGCTGTCGGTCAAAACGATACTCGAAGTCCCGAATGCCCCAGATGATCTGAGTATACTTATCCCGTCGGTTGGCAAGTGGAAGAATCATGTGGTTATAAGCCTGGGCTAAGGCAGAGCCGTGACCGGAATAATTTTTCTGACTTTCTTTATCTGCCTCTAAGAGAGCCTGGTACAAATCGGGAGCATTTTTTTCTATCCAGGAAATCAGAGTAGGACCAAAATTAAAGCTGATTTTGGAATAGTTATTGGCGATTTGAACAATTCGATTCTTTTCATCTAAGATTCGAGACCGGGCATTCGGTGCGTAACACTCAGCCGTCACTCTTTGGTTCCAGTCATGATAAGGATGGGCCGAATCCTGAACCTCAACTGTCTCTAACCAAGGATTCTCACGGGGCGGCTGATAGAAATGCCCATGGATGCAAATATATCGTTCCATGAATGCTAACCTTTATCGGCAAGAATTCTCAAAAAAGACTCAAACATTTGCGTTTACGCACACGTGCCCGTCAACGCTCCGGGTTCAATTTTGCTCATCAAAGCTGACTTTTATTCCGAAAGAATACAATACCGAGAGGAGGTAGCGTAAGGGTGAGTGAATAGGGCTGTCCGTGAACCGAGAGGGGTACAGCCTCTACACCGCCGCTGTTTCCCTGTCCGCTTCCGCCATATTCAAGCGCATCACTATTAAGCGCTTCTTGCCAAAAGCCTCCCCGGGGCGCTCCCACCTGATAGTTAAAACGGGGAACCGGAGTAAAATTGCAGAGAACCATTATGATGTCATCAGAAGAACGGCCTTGACGCAACAGGCTCACCGTGCTGCTTTCACTGTCTTGACAGTCAATCCAGGTAAACCCGGCAGGATCAAAATCAAACTCATAAAGAGCTGATTCACTCCGGTAAAAGTGGTTTAAGTCTTTAACCCACAGACTTAACCCACTGTGAGGCCCATACTGTAAAAGGTGCCAATCAAGGCTTGCCTCGTGATACCACTCGTTCCACTGCCCAAACTCCCCACCCATGAAAAGGAGTTTTTTCCCGGGCTGAGCGTACATATATCCAAAAAGGAGCCTGAGATTAGCAAACTTTTGCCAAGCATCACCCGGCATCTTATTTAAAAGCGAGCCCTTACCGTGCACCACTTCATCATGGGAAAGGGGAAGAATAAAATTTTCATGAAAAGCATAGAGCATCCGGAAGGTGAGCTGGTTGTGATGATACTTTCGATGGATCGGCTCCTTGGTCATATACACTAACATGTCATGCATCCAGCCCATATCCCACTTCATGCCAAAACCAAGTCCTCCCACATAGGTTGGACGCGAAACCATGGGCCAGTCGGTTGATTCCTCCGCCATCGTCTGCACCTGAGGAAAATCCTTATACACCACTTCATTAAAACGCCGTAAAAACCAAATTGCCTCGAGATTTTCCCTTCCCCCGTACTGGTTGGGAATCCATTCCCCTTTGTTTCGGGAGTAATCCAGGTAGAGCATGGACGCTACCGCGTCCACGCGAAGACCATCCGCATGATATTTCTCTAACCAGAAGAGGGCGCTGCTTAAAAGAAAACTTCGCACCTCATTGCGTCCGTAGTTAAAAATGAAGCTTTCCCAGTCCGGGTGAAACCCTTTACGGGCGTCTGCATGTTCATAAAGGTGCGTCCCATCAAAGTAACCGAGACCATGCTCATCAGTGGGAAAATGTGAGGGCACCCAGTCCATGATCACCCCGATACCTTTTTGGTGTAAGCAGTCAATCAGATACATGAGGTCCTGGGGAGTGCCATAGCGGCTCGTGGGAGCAAAATATCCCGTGGTTTGGTAGCCCCAGGAGCCATAAAATGGATGTTCCATCACCGGGAGAAACTCCACATGGGTAAAACCCATCTGATTTACGTATTCCGCAAGCAGCGGGGCGATTTCCCGGTAGGTAAGAGGACGATTTTCTTCTTCGGGCACGCGCATCCAGGACCCAAGATGCACCTCATAAATGGCCATGGGGACATCAGGCGCATTATGGCCTTGTCTTTTTTCCATCCACTCGTGGTCCTCCCACGTATAGTCTAAATCCCAGACAATAGAACCCGTTTTAGGAGAAACTTCATGGTAGAGAGCAAACGGATCAGCCTTGTCCGCCTGATAGCCATGATACCTGGAGATGATATGATATTTGTAGGTCTCACCTTTTCCGATTCCGGGAATAAATCCTTCCCAGATCCCCGACTGACCATAGGGCGCGAGGGGATGGGTTGATTTGTTCCAGTCATTAAAATCTCCCATGACAGAGACCTGCTCCGCATCCGGCGCCCACACTGAAAAACAGGTTCCTTCTCTGCCATCTTTATTGAAAGGATGCGCTCCCATTTTCTCATAAAGCCGAAAATGGCTGCCCTCATTAAAGAGGTAGCGGTCATCATCAGAAAATATTCTGAAATCGTATGATACTTCTTTGTAAATTTTTTCTTTTACTTTTAGAGCCATTTTTTCTTCCGAAAATAGGTTAGCATTCCAAGCGCAACAAGGATGATTACCCCCCACACCATGAAATATCCCCACGGTTTTTCCAGCTCGGGCATATACTTAAAATTCATCCCATAAACGCCGACAATAAACGTTAAGGGAATAAATATGGTGGCAATAACGGTTAATACCTTCATCACTTCATTCATCTTATTGCTCAAACTGGAAAGATAAATGTCGAGCATTCCGGAAACGATGTCTCGGAAGGTCTCAATTGAATCAATAATCTGAATGGTGTGATCATAAACATCGCGTAAAAAAACCATCATTGCGGATTGAATCAGGGGTGATTCTCCCCTTTCCAGAATACTTACCACTTCTCGTAAAGGCCATACTGACTTGCGCAAAAAAATCAACTCCCTTTTTAATTTGTGGATTTCCTGGAGAGTTGTTGGTTTGGGATTGGCAACCAACGCTTCTTCAAGAAACTCAATCCGTTCTCCCAAAAGCTCCAAAACAAAAAAATAGTGATCAACAATAGCATCAATTAACGTGTAAGCGAGGTAATCTGCTCCCATCTTCCGATGTCGTCCGATGGTATTTCTTATCCGCTTCTGGATAAGATTAAAGATATCCCCCTCACCCTCATAGAAGGAGATGACAAAGGTTGCTCCGAGAACTATACTAACTTGCTCTATTCGTATCTCCTTTTTGTTGTCGTCATAACTGAGCGTTTTTAAAACTATAAAAATATGGGTCCCGTGGTCCTCCACTTTTGGCCGCTGGTCAGTGTTTAAAATATCTTCCTGCAGGAGAGGATGAAGACTAAATTGTTTCCCGATTTTTTCAATAATCTCTACCTCATGAAGGCCATCAATATTTATCCAGGTTATCGTCGGACCACTTTTAAAGGAAAAACACTCCTCGATGTCTTTTACTTCCCTTTCCTCAAACCTGGCCTCATCATAGTCAATAACCTTTATCGTAACCTTTTCTTTTTTTTTCTCTCCAATATGAATCAGCGTCCCTGGAGAAAGGCCGGCTTTTTTTGATCTTCTTTTGTTAGAACCGGACATTACCACGCTCTTATCTAAAAATATTTTTCTGGAGAATAAGTTTTTATTTGAATATTGATATGTTAGAAAAGAAAAACTGTCAAGCCCAGGGATGTCCCTTTATTTTTCTGATGTTATCAGATACAATTTTTATTGCATAGTGTTGGGCAATTTTTTTCCATGAGGCCAACGAACGCTTTAAGAATAACACTATTTATAAAGGAGTACAATGAAAACCGGTGTTATTGTGACTGATATCCAAGGAGACTTTACGGAGCTTAAACATGGTTTCCTGGCAGTCAAAGAAACTGATCAGTGCTTTATTGATAAAGTGCTGACAGCCACCAAGACCTTCAAAGAAAAAGGGTTCGCCCTTTTTGCCACCCAGGACTGGCATCCCAAGAACCATATTTCTTTTTACACCACCCATCCGGGCAAAAAAGCTTTTGAAGTCATTTCCCGCAATGGGAAAGAGCAGGTTCTTTGGCCTCCTCATTGTGTTCAGGGTTCTGAAGGAGCAAAAATATTACTTGACGGAAAATTGTTCGATGCCATTGTGCGCAAAGGCACGGAGGTTGAGTTTGAGAGCTATTCCGGTTTTCATGATGATGGAGGCAACCAGACCCTCCTACACCACATCCTCCAGGCAAAGCAAATCGAGCGCGTTATTATCTACGGCATTGCCACCGACTACTGTGTGCGTGCCACCGCGCTGGATGCTTTAAAGCTTGGTTATCAGGTGGTGATGATTAAAGGCTTAAGCCGCGGGATCGGGCTGGAAACAGCGGAAAAAGCGATAGAGGAGTTACGCCGAGCGGGAGCAGAAATTCTGGAATCGATTGATTCTCTTTTTTGATGGGAGGAACGAAAAATTTTTCACCCCTAAGGCTTCACACCTCTCTGGTAAAGAGGACCCTATCCTCAACCCCCTCTTGAGAGACAGTCTCGTAATACATGTTTCGGTAACCGCAAGTTTTGCTTACGCTTTTCGGATATGTAATTTCGATATGTTACGCAGCCTAAAGGCTGCGGCTCCCCCCGGTTTTTGAATTGTAACACCGTCTCTTGAGTTAACCGTTAATCAAAAAGGTACGAAGGTGTATGTTTGAGATTGTGGGGGGGATGATAATAGTAATGTGTTTTTGGGGAGGACGGAAATCCCGAAAACGTGATCCTTTACAATGAGGGGTGTTGCATGGATATGCGTTTTTTTTAAAAAACTTTCCTTATCCTCATTTGATTATTAAAAACATAAAGATAGAACTGTATAGCGATTACGCCCAGACTATTTCTTTTTTTTGGGTGATGGTAACTTCTTTTGTGGGATATAAGTCTTCTACAAGCTCGTTCGGTTGAAACCAAAGTTTTATTTCGTGCTCGGCATTTTCCATGCTGGAAGATGCATGGACAACATTTTCAAAAACGCCTGCAGTAGTAATTCTTCCGTAGGCACCGCGAATTGAAACCGGATTTGCGTTTTCTGGGTTTGTATCTCCCACAATATCGCGGATCTTTTTTATCGCATTCTCGCCCTGATAAACAAAAGCAACCACTCTGTTTGTCTGGTGCAGCTCCCCCATAAGGTACCGAATAAGTTCGTTAAAAAACGGTTTGTCCTTCAGATGTTCATAATGCTTTTCAGCAAGTTCTTTGCTTACGCGTACGACCTTTGCTCCTACTATAATAAGCTTTGTTCTTGATAATCCGGTAAGTATATTGCCCGTAAGTGACTTTAGCAGACCGTCAGGTTTAATCAGCAATAAAGTCTGTTCAATTGACATGTTATCCTCATTTAAAAATATAAAATAAAATTATAGGGCATTGATTGTTTCGTTCGATAAAGCAGCCTGGCCAATTCCACCTTTTGAATATTTACAGCACCGAAAACTCAGACCGGCATAACCAGTTTTGTAAGCAAATTCACCTACCCACCGGTTCAGCTGATGGGTAGGTGAGTTATCCACAGATAATGCAAGCGTATCCAGCGGGTATCAGGGCATAACAAGCCGCTCTTTCTTTTATTTTTCTAAAGCCTTCGTAATATCTTCTACGATTTCCTTCAGATCCAAAGAGGTAACGTCTTTAACCATCCCTTCCTTGCGATAAAAATCGATAAGAGGGGCGGTCTTCTCTGTGTAGACTTCCAGTCGGTTCAGAATCGCTTCCTCGGTCTCATCATCCCGCTGAATCGTGGGCTTTCCGCATTTTTTGCAGGTTCCGTCCGCATTGGGGGGATTGGTCTTGACGTTGTAAATCTCCTGGCAGGAACTATTGGAACAGGTCCGGCGGGTGGTAAGCCGGTCCAGAATAACCTCCCTCGGAACAACCAGATTAGCTACCATGTCAAGTTTAATGGCCAGTTTTCCCAGGAGTGCTTTAAGTTCCTCGGACTGAGGAATGGTGCGGGGGAAGCCGTCCAGAATGAAACCTTTGGCACAGTCAGGCTCCTGGAGCCGCGCTTCCATAATTTGCATGATGATTGAGTCCGGGACAAGCCCGCCGGCATCCATATAGGCTTTGGCTTGTTTGCCGACCGGGGTTCCCGCTTTCACGGCCACGCGGAGTATATCACCGGTTGAAATCTGCACCGATCCGTCGTAATCAGTAAGAAGTTTCGCAACAGTGCCTTTTCCTGCTCCCGGGGCACCCAACAGTATAACCTTCATAACAACCTCCTTGTAAAAATTATGAGCTTTTCCATAGTCAACGTGAAAAAAAGAATATAAATAAAATGGACTGACGGGTCAAGTAAGAAAAAAAAGAAGCCGGTTTTTAATTTGCAACCTACCGGATTTTATATAGTTTCCTGATTGTCCGGATTCGGACCGGAATGTGAAATAAAGACAAAACATGCTCCTGTGCATTTATTTTTCACTTGACTTTTAACATTGTTTAGGATAAAGGATCATGCTGCCATAATGGGTTAGAAAAATTGGCCTTTTATATGGGGGTTAACTGCAGTAGTGTATCTATCTACCCAGCACGCATATAATTCCCACTTAGCTTTCTGGTTAAAAAGCCGCCCCCGAGACTGTTTAATTACATTTATTCCAATTATTCTTAATGCTAAGGAGAACACTATGGAAAACAAACTCAGAGCCAGAATAGGAGAAGAAAGCTACCAGAAATTAAGCAAGATTAATAATCCCGCTCTGTTCGATTTTATCGGGAAATATATTGAACTCTGCAACCCGGCAACCGTCTTCGTTTCAAACGATTCCCCTGAAGATGTTGCCTATATCCGCGAAACTACGCTAAAAGCCGGCGAAGAAAAGGCATTGGCTATTTCCGGCCATACGGCTCATTTTGACGCTGCCGGCGATCAAGGAAGAGACAAGGAACACACCAATATCCTTGTCCCTAAAGAGGTCGTGCTCGGTGAAGCAATCAGCACCCGCGACCGCGACCATGGTTTACAGGAAATCCATGAGATCCTTAAAGATATGATGAAAGGTAAAGAGTTATTTATCTCCTTTTTCTGTTTGGGGCCGACAAATTCCGAATTTTCCATCCCGTGTGTCCAGCTTACTGATTCCAGTTATGTTGCCCATAGCGAGCGTCTGCTTTACCGCGACGGGTATGAAGAGTTCGTGCGGCAGGGCGCTTCCGCTCATTTTTATAAGTTTGTCCATTCCCAGGGAGAAGTGGATGCACGAAAGGTCTCAAAACACCTTGATAAAAGAAGAATATATATCGATCTCGATGGTGAGATTGTATTCAGCACCAATACCCAGTACGGCGGCAACACTATTGGTTTAAAAAAGCTCGCCATGCGCCTGGCCATTAATCAGGCATCCAAAGAAGGCTGGTTGACCGAACATATGCTCGTCATGGGAATTCATGGACCGAACCGGGTAACCTATTTTACCGGTGCTTTTCCCTCTCTGTGCGGCAAGACCTCTACCGCCATGCTGGACGGCGAAACCATCGTGGGCGATGATATTGCCTATTTGAGGAACAAAAATGGTGTGGCACGGGCAGTCAACGTTGAAAAAGGAATGTTCGGCATCATCCAGGGAATCAATTCAAAAGATGACCCGTTGCAGTGGAAAGCGCTGCACAATCCCGGAGAAATCATTTTTTCCAATGTTCTGATTACTCCCGAAAAGAGCGCTCACTGGATCGGCCGTGACGGAAATCTTCCGCCAAAAGGAGAAAACTTCTCCGGCGAGTGGACCCCCGATAAAAAAGATGCAAAAGGGAAGGCTGTACCGTGCTCTCATCCCAACGCCCGTTTTACCATTTCTCTGGACCTGTTTGACAACCTGGATCCCGCGCTTCATGATCCAAGCGGCGTTGAAGTCGGCGGCATTGTTTATGGGGGAAGGGACTCGGATACCTGTGTTCCGGTAGAAGAATCGTTTGATTGGACCCACGGTATTATCACCAAGGGCGCCGCGCTTGAATCCGAGACAACGGCGGCGACTCTGGGGCAGGAAGGGGTCAGAGAATTTAATCCCATGTCCAACCTAGACTTTTTATCCCTCCCCGTTGGAGCGTATATCCAGAAAAACCTTGACTTCGGCAAGGGATTGAAAAAAGCTCCTAAAATCTTTTCGGTCAATTATTTTTTAAGAGACCGGGAGACCGGGAAGTTTCTCAATGAGAAGAATGATAAAAAGGTGTGGTATAAATGGATGGAGCTCCGAGCTCATCATGATGTTGATGCTATTAAAACCCCCACCGGTCTGATACCAAAATATGAAGACCTGAAGCCTTTGTTTAAACAAATCCTTAATATGGACTATACGGTTGCGGCCTACAAAAAACAATTTATGACCCGCGTACCGGAAAACTTGGCAAAGATAGACCGGATAAAAAAAATCTACGAAACCATTGTTACTGATACCCCCAAAATACTCCTTGAAGTATTGGAAGAACAACGGCAACGGTTACTCAAAGCAAAGGAAACGTGTGGGGATTATATCGACCCTGAAGCCTACGAGCAGAACTAAGCGTTTTCATACCAAACAACACCAATCAACCCTGAATAAAAACCTCTCGGGTGAGTCTCGAACTCTTTTTTAATAACAAGTTGCATTCAAAAGCAGCTCGAGGCGACGACGAGGAATCGACGTTGAGGAGAATGACGAGGGGTTAATAAAGATATGCAAATAAAGGCGACTGGGTATAAGGAAGTTCGAATGGCACCATCAAAGACGATAAATAAAAGTAAGCTCCACCGTTTGGTCGGGGCTTCATTTTATGCGCTTTAGCTTGGGCGGGTCATCTTTGGGTTTATCCTTGCCCTCTTTTTCACCGTCGTTCGGAAAATTTACCACTGCTTTGCGGGAGATCATTGCCCGGACCGCAATCCAAGGGAAATAGCAGGTAAATCTGGTTTCTCCAAATCGCAATGGAGCGCTCACTCCGCTTTCATCGACAATCAGACGGGGCGAAGAGACATTTCCAAGGATAAAGTTAGTGAGCTTCCCGTTAAGATAGGGAGGAACCTTTACCCCCTCCACATTGGTATCAACCACCAGATTGATATCCCCTTCGGCAAAAAGAACGTTGAAGATTGTCAGTTTTACCATATCTATCCTTCCTCAGGTAACCATTTTATCAGGGAAAACTTGAAAAATAAAGTAAATTCAAAAATTTCTTTAACCAAGCCTTTTTTGACATAAAATATTCACCAGTTGCCAACCTTCCCTTCCTGTGATAAAAAAATATCTTATAAATCATTTTTTGGAGTAATACTATGCCCATTGCTGATAAAATCCGTGATTTTATTGACCGAGCCTCCTGGATCAGACGGATGTTTGAGGAAGGCCGGCAGATGAAAATCCAATACGGGGA
The DNA here is from genome assembly GCA_026625185.1 of Thermodesulfobacteriota bacterium. Taxonomy (GTDB): domain Bacteria; phylum Desulfobacterota; class WTBG01; order JAGOGO01; family JAGOGO01. Next base: position 568,139 of record CP113000.1, read on the forward strand.
GAAAAATGTTTTTGATTTTAGCCTCGGAAACCCCATCCTTGAACCTCCCTTGGAGTTCTCCGAAACACTCATGCACGTGGCTCAGGATAAAACACCCGGCCGGCATGTGTATATGCCAAACGCGGGCTACCCTGAAACCAGGATGGCCATTGCTGATTATGTTTCTCACGAGCAGATGACCGCGGTGCCCTGGGACAACATAGTGATGACCTGCGGAGCCGCTGGCGCCATCAACGTAATTTTTAAATCCATACTCAATCCCCGGGAAGAAGTAATTCTTTTTACCCCTTACTTTGCGGAATATTATTTTTATGTGGACAACGCCGGCGGGAAACCGGTACTGGTTCCTACCAAGGAGGACTTTTCGATTGATGTGGCAAGGCTCGAAACGTTTTTAAATCCTCAAACCAGAGCAGTGGTTATCAACTCTCCGAATAATCCCACCGGAAAAGTCTATTCTGAAAACAACTTAAAGGCATTAGCCCAGCTTCTTACCCAAAAGAGCAAAACATTCGGAAAACCCATCTATTTGATTTCTGATGAGCCTTACAAAAAGATCATTTATGATGGCGTGCGGGTTCCGGCGGTTCTCCCCCTTTATCCCTACAGTTTCATTGCCACCTCCTATTCCAAAGCGCTTTCCTTAGCTGGCGAGCGGATTGGCTATATCGCCGCTCACCCTGCGATTGACGATGTCAAAGAACTCATCGATGGTTTTATTCTCTGCCTCCGTATATTAGGTTTTGTAAATGCCCCCGCGCTTATGCAGCGAGTAATCGCGAAGGTTACTTCATTAGCCTGTGATCCAACTGAGTATAAAAGGAAACGAGATTTCCTCTGCCAAGGATTAGCAGCCTATGGCTATCAATTTTATAAGCCGGAAGGAGCATTTTATCTTTTCCCCAAAAGTCTCATCCCCGATGATGTCCAGTTTGTCCGGGTGCTCCAAAAGGAACGGATCCTCACCGTCCCCGGCTCTGGGTTTGGTACTCCCGGCTACTTTCGGATTTCTTATTGTGTCGCCGATGAAACAATCACCAGGTCAATGGAGGGATTTAAAACGGTCGCAGAGCGGTTTCTAGGCTAACATTTTTTCGTCAATGAAAAAATCCCTTTGATGAGTCCCGACATGAGGTACAATATGCTTAACTTCACATTTCTATTTTTTTCTAAACCAACCCATCGCCTGCGCAATGACTAAGGCTTATACCCGGATTGCAGGTGGGGTTATTCTACTTGCCTTGGCGGAAATTTTCATGCTGCAGGGAGTAGAACCGTTTGCGTCCTGGTTTTATCCTTTTGCATGGTGGTCTTATATCCTCATTGTTGATGGTATCATCTTTCGCATCCAAAGAAACTCCCTCATGTTAAACCGAAGGCGAGAATTTTTGGTCATGATCCCTTGGTCAGTTGCCTTCTGGCTTTTTTTTGAAATGATCAACCTTCGTATGCAAAACTGGCACTATGTAAATGTAATCGGAAACCTTTGGCTTCGCTGGGTTGGCTATTTCATATCTTTTGCCACTGTGTTACCCGGATTGTTTGAAACGTATGAGTTTCTTGATTGCCTTAATTTTTATTCAAAAGTTAAAACCCGCCTCCTAATTTTTCCCAAATCCTGGCTTACTGTCTTTTCTCTTTTTGGAGTCCTGTTTCTGCTTGCTTCGCTTATTTTTCCCCGATATTGTTTCCCGCTTATCTGGCTTGGGGTCTTTTTTCTCTTGGACCCCATAAACTATCTCTACGGAAGTCCTTCTTTGATTCGAGACTGGGAGAAAGGAAATTTTCGCAGATTGGTGCTCTTGCTTTCTGCGGGTTTAATCTGCGGTTTTCTCTGGGAATTTTGGAACTTTTGGGCGACCACCAAATGGGTTTACTCAATCCCATTTTTTGCCCAACTCAAAATCTTTGAAATGCCCTTGGCAGGATTTCTCGGGTTTCCTCCCTTTGCTGTAGAAGCTTTTGTTTTCTATAATTTTATCTCCTTGTTCCGCTTTAAACGAAATTGGGATAAAGACGGTTACCTCATATCTCCTGAAAAAAAACTTAACAAAAAAACATTTTTTGCGGTCGCAATAATTCTGGTGGGTTTTTATGTTTTAGCTTTTCATGCTCTTGATGTTTGTACGGTAACATCCTATTCCTACCCATAAAATTTTTAATCCCCCCTGCCAAACAAATAGTTTTCCTTAAGGTCAAATCAATCAATTGATGGACTTGAGCGAGGGGATAAATGGATTACAAAACACCCGAAATATTGTTAGACAATCATACTGAAACGTGTTAAAATACTAATATTTACCTGATATTTTTAGCTTAATAGCTATTTATACCTTTCCAAAGGAAATCATCCTCATGTTAGATACTGTACAAATCGAAAAATTAGAGTCTCTTGCCAAGACTATTCGGGTTGATATTTTAAAAATGCTCAACAACGCTTCCTCCGGCCATACCGGTGGCTCCCTCTCTACCGTTGAGATTATACTTTCATTATATTTTCACAAAATGCGGCACAACCCTAAAGATCCTAAGTGGCTTGATCGGGACCGCTTTGTCCTTTCTAAAGGACATGGCGCGCCAGCCCTTTATACTGTCTTGGCTCGAAGTGGTTACTTTGATCTTTCTGAGCTTAGGAACCTGAGAAAATTAGGGAGCATTCTCCAAGGTCATCCGGACATGAAGGTGACTCCGGGGATTGATATTTCGACCGGCTCCCTCGGCCAGGGTCTTTCCATGGCCAATGGAATGGCATTGGCGTTAAAGCTTGATAAGCGTCCTTCGCGCGTCTATGTGCTTATGGGAGACGGAGAAAACCAGGAAGGTCAAATTTGGGAAGCTGCTATGGCGGCGGCTCACTATAAGTTAGATAATGTATGCGGGATTATTGATCATAATGGACTCCAGATTGATGGCCCGGTAAACGAAATTATGAAAATAGAACCAATTGCCGATAAATGGTCCTGCTTCGGGTGGGAAGTATTTCGCGTCAATGGACATGATTTCCGGGAGATTATCGCTGCGTTGGATAAAGCCGAGACCGTAAAGAACAAACCTTCCTTGATAGTTGCGAGAACAATAAAAGGTAAAGGAGTGTCTTTTTTTGAAGGCAAAGTCGAATATCATGGTATTCCTCCCACGGACGAGGAATTGGCGAAAGCGTTAGTCGAGTTAGGAATAACATAGTGAAAGTGTGTTGTAATTAAAAAAAAATGCCATTCCGAACGCAGGTGAGAAATCTTAACGTGCTGAATGTATTGAAACCAGAATTTCTCGCTTCGCGAGGGATTATGAACTGTCGCGCACTCGCTTCGCAAGGGATAATGAATTGACGCGCACTCGCTTCGCTTCGAAATGACACAAAAATGAATTGCGACACCGGCTCAGTGAGAAAGGGGTAAGGTCTTGAAGTTAACCGGAATACGAGAAGCTTACGGAGAAACCTTAGCTGCGTTGGGTGAACTCTATCCGGAAATTGTTGTCTTAGATGCTGACTTATCCGGTTCCACCAAAACCAGCCTGTTTGCCAAAAAATTTCCCGACCGCTTTTTCAACATGGGTGTAGCGGAACAAAACCTGATGGGTACAGCAGCCGGATTAGCGGCAAGCGGGAAAACGGTATTCGCAAGCACGTTTGCTATTTTTGCCAGTGGTCGAGCGTGGGAACAAGTCAGATACAGTATCGTTTACAACCAGCTTAACGTAAAAATTGTAGCCAGTCACGGTGGTGTTACTGTTGGGGAGGATGGGGGATCACATCAGTCGTCGGAAGACATAGCAATAATGAGAGTACTGCCGGGGATGCGCGTTATTGTTCCCATGGATGGGAAAGAGATGCAAGAAGTTATCAAGACCGTAGTAAAAATACCCGGGCCTTTTTATATCCGTTCCTCCCGGGTTAAGTTTCCTCTCATTTTAGGCGATGACTACAAATTTGAACTCGGTAAAGGAAAAATCCTCAGAGAAGGCAAGGACCTATCCCTTATCGGGTGTGGTCTTATGGTTTCGCAATGTCTGGAGGCTGCTGAAACTTTGGCGAAGGAAGGCATTGCCGCGCGGGTAGTGAGCCTCTCCACCATCAAACCTATCGATGAAGAACTGTTGGTTGACTGCTCCTTAAACACCGGTGGCATTGTAACCGCCGAAGAACACTCCGTTATTGGCGGTCTGGGCAGTGCGGTTGCCGAGGTGCTTTCGGAAAAAAGCCCTACCTATATTGTGAGAGTCGGGGTTCAGGATAAATTTGGAGTATCGGGGAGCGCTCCTGATCTGCTCGAATATTTGGGATTAACGCCGGGTAATATTGTGAAAGCCGCTCAACAAATAATGGAACATAGAAGTCAGAAAACGATACCCGTGGTCTGAGCAGTGAAGTGATTGGAGTTCATACATCACAACAGCAGAAGGATCAAAAGCAATTTGGGTTGACTCTTTTTACCCGAGATAAGCAGCATGATTCAGATGTTACATGTTTATAAAAACTATTCTCCTAAATATCCGGCTCTATCTGATATCAGCCTGAATATTGAGAAGGGAGAATTTGTCTTTATTTTTGGTCCAAGTGGGGCTGGAAAGACTACTCTCCTAAAACTGATTTTTGGGGCGGAACACCCGTCCAAGGGACAGATAATCGTTAACGGAATGAATTTCGGGAGGTTCAAAAAATCAACTCTTCCTTTGTTGCGACGGAAGATGGGATTTGTTTTTCAGGACTTTAAGCTTTTAAATCACCGGACGGTGTTTGATAATGTTGGTTTGGCGTTGGAAGTGGTCGGTATTAAAAAAACGGAAATCAAACGCAGAGTCCTGAAGGTCTTAAAACATGTCGGCCTTTCAAGCCGGATCAACACCGTGCCCTTAGTTCTCTCGGGTGGTGAACAACAGCGGGTTGCAATTGCCCGGGCGATTGTTAATGAGCCCGCACTCCTTTTGGCCGATGAACCCACCGGTAATTTAGACGCCGAACTCACCAAAGAAATCATGAAACTTTTTAAAATAATCAATGCCTGGGGAACAACCATCGTCATCGCCACCCATGATAAAAACCTTTTAAACTTTAACCCCACTAAAGTGGTGGCTTTGGAGCACGGTAAAATCAAAGGAGTCTTTGTCACCGGTCGAAAAGGCGCAGAAGAAACGGCCACCCGGAATGGTTCAATAAATTAGGGCACTAATCGTGAAGCGATTTTATTATTTTATTAACAAAGCTTTTCAAAACTTAAGGCACTTTTTTCTTATCAACCTTATTACTGTCGGCATCATCAGCCTTTCTTTATTAGTGCTCAGCACATTTTTTATGGTATTTTTAAACCTCCAAACTTACCTGAATAAATTGAGGGACCAAATCCAGGTTTCCGTTTACTTAGCGGACGGCAATACGCCTGAAGATATTTCTTTAATCCAAAAAAAAATAAACTCATTTCCACAAGTGAAAAAATTGTCCCTTATCACTAAAGAAGAAGCGCTCAGCTTTTTTAAAGATAGCTTTCCCGGACAAAGAAAGGCTTTAGAAAATTTGAAAGACAATCCTCTTCCTGCTTCTCTGGATATTCAACTTCAGGATGAGTATCGCGGTTCAGAAAAAGTAAAAATCTTTGCCCGCCAGATTAAAAATATACCCGGGGTTGAAGACGTGGAGTATGGCCAAACCTGGATTGAGGGGTATGCAAATTTTCTTAAATTCATGCGATCTGCAGCCTTAGCAGTGGGAGTTGTTATTTTGCTGGCCACAATCTTTATTATTTCCAACACCATAAAACTCACTCTTTTTGCCAGAAAAGATGAGATCGAGATTATGAAACTCGTGGGCGCAACCAATTTTTTTATAAGAGTCCCTTTCTTTATTGAGGGAATTCTCCAAGGGCTCTTGGGCGCTTTTTTCGCGCTCATGGTCTTGTTCTTTTCCTATCAGCTCTTCAGCAACTGGATCGGCCAATCATCGTATTTCTCGTTAAAATTTTTTAAAATATTTTTTCTTCCGTTTCATCACCTTCTTCTTATTACTGCGGTGGGGATGATAACAGGCTTATTGGGGAGTTTTTTCTCTTTGGGCAGATATTTAAAGTATGAATAAAAAGCTCTTGTTCTTTTTAGCGTTAGTTTTTTTTTGGTTTTTTGCTTTTTTTGGAAACTTACAAGCTGAAGAGAAAAAAGCACCTAAGGAAAAAAAAGAATTAAAAGAGATTCAAAAAAAAATTGAAGATAAACAGGCCATAATCAAAAAAGCTGAAAAAACGGAAAAAAAAGTCATTTCTGACTTGGACACCATTGAAGAAACGCTTGCCCAAAAACAACAGGAACTTAAACATTATGAGGTCAACTTAAAAACCCAGGAGAATGAAATTACGGTTTTAATTCAGCAGATTGAAAAACGTAAGGCCGAAGCAGCTGAAGAAGAAAAATTTCTGGCTGACCGGATAAAAATTCTTTACCGGCTGGGACGCTTGAGTTTCGCGAAGGCAATTTTTTCTTCTGATTCTTTTACTACGTTGATGCGAAGGTACGATTACCTGACCCGATTGATCGACTATAATGTGGCCACGATTAATGATTATTCCCAGAAGCTCGATCTGCTCCAACTAGACCAGCAAAGGCTTAAGGAAAAAGAAAAGGAATTGGAAGGGTTAACCAAACAAACCCGTTCGGTTCAAAAGAAAATTCTTACCCATCAAGAAGAAAAAACTAATTTATTGGCCAGGGTCAGGTCGGAAAAACAACTCCAGCTCAAGGCACTCGAAGAACTTAAGCTGGCTTCTCAACGACTCCAGGGGTTGATCGATAAGTTGGATAAGCAAAAAGCTATAACCTCTCTTCCTTCTGCAATATTTCCCTCAGGATACCCTTTTTCCTTACGAGGAAAGCTCGATTTCCCGGTGGAGGGCAAGGTCATTACTTTTTTTGGCGAGCATGAGGATCAGGAATTTGCCACCGTCTCTTTCAACAAGGGAATTGAAATAACTGCCCAACTCGGGAGCCCGATAAAGGCAGTCTTAAATGGCACTGTTATTTATTCCGGGTGGTTTAAAGGGTACGGAAATATTATTATCATTGATCATAGTGCCGGACTTTATACCCTTTCCGGTCATGTTTCCGAACTGTTAAAACCGGTGGGAACCCCGGTTAAAACCGGAGAGACAATCGCCCTGGTGGGTGATACCGGATCTCTTAAGGGCTCCAACCTTTACTTTGAAATTAGGCACCACGGCCAGCCCTTGGATCCGCTGGAGTGGTTAAAAAAATAAACGGATTAGAATAAGGAGAGGAAAAAGTGAAATTGCGACAACTTAGATCGTCGTGGCTTATGATTATTGGTTGTTTGATTATCGGCTATATGATCGGTGGACATGGAGAGAGCATCGTCTCGGCGGTTACGGACAAAAATTATGAAAACCTGAAGCTCTTCAGCGATGTGCTCTATATTATTCAGAAGGACTACGTGGAGGAGCCTAAGGTTGACCAGCTGGTTGAAGGGGCAATAAACGGCATGTTAGGCACGTTAGATCCCCATTCCTCCTATATGCCCCCTGATGTTTATAAAGAGATGCAGGTTGAAACTCAAGGCAAGTTTGGTGGATTAGGGATAGAAATTACCATCAAAGACGACATTCTTACCGTTGTCTCTCCGATTGAAGACACCCCCGCTTATCAAGCAGGAATCAAAGCTGGAGACCAGATTGTAAAGATAGGGGATGAGTTTACCAAAAATATGACCATGTTCGATGCAGTAAAAAAGCTGAGAGGTAAAGAAGGAACGAAAGTGACTCTTACGATTATGCGGGAAGGATTTACGCAACCAAAAGATTTCACGCTTACCCGAGCGACTATTCAAATCAAGAGTGTCAAGTCTAAAATAGTAGACGAAAGAATTGGCTATATCCGGATAACTCAGTTCCAGGAGCAAACAACGAGAGACTTTCAGAAAGCCTTGGCTGAACTTGAGTCTAAAGCGCCTTCACTTCAAGGGCTTATCCTGGATTTGCGCAATAATCCGGGAGGGTTGCTCGACTCAGCAGTGGAGGTAAGTGACGAGTTTATTGATTCGGGACTCATTGTTTATACTCAAGGCCGCTCTGAGGGACAAAAAATGGAGTTTAAAGCAAAAAACAATGGTCCCAAACATCATCACCCAATGATCGTCCTCGTCAATGCCGGAAGCGCAAGTGGATCAGAAATCGTGGCCGGCGCTTTACAAGATTATGGGCTGGCTGTTTTGCTCGGAACCAGGACCTTTGGTAAAGGCTCGGTCCAGACCGTGATTCCGCTGGACAATGAAGCGGGCCTGCGGCTCACCACCGCCAAGTATTTCACCCCCAAGGGCCGCTCAATTCACACTAAAGGAATTGAACCTGATGTGATTGTAGAAGACAAAACTGAACCCGTGGAGGCTTCTTCGCCAAAAGTCCGGATCATGCGAGAAAAGGATTTGGAAAATTTCCACCGAAATGGTAAAATAGAAGAGAATTCTAAGGATATTTCTAAGGAGGTACCGGAAAAAAATCAAGGGGAAAAAGCAGATGATCTCCAGCTTAACCGAGCGATCGAGATTCTAAAAAGTTGGGATATTTTTAAAGGGAAAGAAAAGAAAGCTGCGTGATTCATATTAAGCCCATGAGGTTACCGTATGATTACATCACATATTTGGGAACTTGTATTATTAATTTTAATAGTAGTGCTCTTGGGAGGGATATTTATCTTTATTCTGGTCTCGCTGCTTCCCCTCATAACACAACTAAAAAAAACCGCTCAGCAGCTCGAAATAACTGCTTCCAGTTTGAACAAAGTTATCAATGTTGATTTCAAGGGGTTGCTAAACCGTGGCGAAAGAGTTCTGGAAAATTGGGAAGAAAAGATTCAGCCTTTAATAGTGGAGAAAGCCAGACATATCCCTTCCGCAACTGCACAGTTTGCTTTTTCCGAAGTGGGTAGCCGAGTTTTCCGGGTTCTGATCCTTTGGGCACTGAAAGAAGCGTGGGGAAAGATACGTGGGAAAAGGAAACAAAAGGGTTCTTGATGAAAATAATGTTGTTTATGACAAGAGTAGAAGAAATTTATCACTGAGAGAAAGGGGGTGATTATATGAATTCTGATCGGTGTGAATGTGGTTTTGCTGCTATCACCTTAGCCTTTGTCGCTGGAGGTCTTATCGGTGCAACTCTTGGGCTGCTTTTTGCTCCCCGTCCCGGAGTTGAGACGAGAGAAAAAATAAAAGAGCGAGCAGAAGAAGCACGGGAAAAGCTCAGGGACGCAGTTGAAACTATGCGCGACAAAGCAGAAAAGTTGGCTGAAACAGGTAAAGAAAAGTACTCTGATATCTCCGGAAAAGTCCGGGACTCCGTAGACAAAATTAAAGAAAAAGTTTCGCCGGCAAAAGGAGAAGCTCCCGAAGTTTAAATTGATGTCCAGGAGTTTTAAGGACCTCACGTAAGTGGGGAGTTTATTTAAAGGCTCTCAAGGGACAAACTCTTTTTTGTTAATAGAAAGAGTTTGTCTTTTTTTACGTTTAAATTGCGGAATGAACCGGCTTTATTTACAAAAAAACATTATTCAACTGCGCGTGCTCCAGATACCTCGGTATTGGCAATCTGGGGATCGACTATCTAAAAAAACTGCCCGAATCTTTCTGTCCTTATCATCACCCCCGGCAACATATTGACCGTAAAATCTAAAGCACCTTTGTAATCTCCCTTTTGGTTTTTACTTTAAATTGAGAGCTGAAAGAAGGCACATCTCCCATATTTTCGTCAAGGTAACAGCTCACAACTCGATGCAGGGGGAAAAACACGGTGGTAGGGAAAATGATGGCTGCCGTTTGCTTGTGGGTGAACTGCTTCATCCAATCATTGAACGAGTTTACATCCACTCCTTTTATGGTAATCCCGGAAGGTGAAATGGCAAGGAGTTTTCCGATGATCTTTTCCCTCGGGTCCTGAAGATTAAGAATTATTATGCTTCCGGCTTCCATGGTTTCCTTTTTACTGCAAAAGAACCTCTTATTGTCCTTTTAACCAAAGGAACCAAATTTTTTCTATTGTAACAAAAAACCATTATTTGTCAAAAAAAAATCTTCCTCTATTGCACATTACCATACGAAAAAAAGGATAGAAACAATCCCTGTGATTCATTAAAGATATCCTACTCATATTGTTCTACTCAATGTGGTGAAGTATCCTTTTCACCACTTGATCATACGTATGGTGTTCATGAACATACTGATATCCTTCTTTGCTGATCCTTTTTCTTTCCTCATCCTTGCTGAGATATTCCGCAATGAAAGAAAAGCACTCCTCAATATTATGATACCAGACCAAATGCTTTTTATTAACAAAAATTTTTCCCAAACCAGGAACATACCGTGTAAGGAGAAACCCCCCGCATCCCAAAGTTATCCAGGTTCGATTGGAGAAGTATCCTTCTACCTGATTCGATACATCGATGCCTAAAATTATTTTCGCACCCGAACAAATCTTTGCAAATTCGTGCGGATAGATGTTGCGCTTATGACATTTTAGCCCGTGCGTTTTCCACTCTCCCCCCCAAACTTTGAGGTTAAAATGCTTAGCAACCTCCCTTATAAAATTAATCCTTTCCGGATCCTTAGCTGCGCCGATAAAAGCCACATCGCTCTCCCATTTCTTACTTTTACTTTTACTAATTCGGTGGGCTTCCCGGTCGCATCCCTGAGTAATAAAAATAGGGTTTTTTATCCCTCGCTCCTTCAAAAAAGGAATCTGTCCCTGGTTAGTAATAAAAAAATAGTCGGCTAATTTACCCCGCTCAATCATCTCTTCCTTATAGGGAGGAACCAATCCTGAAAAGGGGCAGCTATCAGACAGGGCAATCAAGTCTGGAAGGTAAATAGCAACTTTAGTTTTACCGGATATCTGGGACAACATCTTAAAAGGGATATCAGTGGCATTAATAAAAATCAAATGGGGTTGGAAGCGATTAAAGGTGGAAAAGATATATTTCTCAGTGAGCCATTTTCCCCACCGCCGCTCCAGTTTTCGATAATTGATCGTTTTAACCTGAATTCCCTGATTACGAAAAGCTTTTATAAAAAATGAGGGGGTTTGGGTCCGTTTTCGGGTTTTGCTGAAAAAAAGCATACGCTTTATCTCATCAGACATGGAAGTTCCTCCTTTCAGCAATCACCTTTTGGTAAACCTGAAGATTTCCCTCCACCATAGAATTTGCGCTGAATTTTTTCATCCCCTCCCTCTTGCCTCGTTTGGCCATTTCTTTCGCTTGATCATAGTTATTCAATGTCCAAATAATCCCACGAGCCAAAGCATCCGGATCAGCTTGCGGGACAATGATTCCCGTCTCTCCATGAGTAATGATTTCTGGTACCCCTCCGGCATCAGTGGTAACCACAGGAATTTCTAAAGCAAGCGCGTCAACAATAGTAGCGGTAAGACCTTCTCCCGTGCTTGATACTACGAGCACATCAAATATATTCATAAACACACCAACATCTGATCGAAACCCGGTAAAGGTTATATGGTTATTAAGACCCAACCGGGCAGTAAGGTCTTTCAATTCTTTTTCTAATTCTCCTTTGCCGACAATCAAAAGATGCGCTCCCGGAAATTTCTGAACGATTTTTGCCATAGCCTGAATAAGGTATTTTTGACCTTTATGTCCTACCAAATAACCTATATTCCCCAGGATTGGAGCATTAGGAGCTAACGAAAACTCCTGAAAAATATAGTCACCGTTTATACCTTGAAAGCGATCCATATCAGCTCCACTATGGACAACCGAAATTTTTTCAGCAGGTATGCCGTCCTGGACAAGGACATCCTTGACCTTATGGGCCACAGCAATAATGTGATCTGCCCCTTTGATGTATTTATAACGATTCATCCCCAGAAAATTATGCCGGAAGATACTGAAATCAACCCGGCGGGAAACAATACGAACCGGTTTTTTTCTTAAGAATAATGAGGCCCACATAATAAGAGAATGGGCATGGGATGTGTGGGAGTGGACAATGTCGTATTTTTCTTTTTTTAATATTCGGGCAATTTTAAAAGCAGCTCTTAGATCAAATTCACCTTTCATCAGAACAGGAAAGATAACAATATTTTTTTTGTGGGCACGTTCATAAATCGCACTACGGGGCTGACAGATTAAATGCGAAACCTGTCCTCGCTGATTTAAACCCTCCATGAGATAAAGGGCCTGTTGCTCTCCTCCACGCCAGGTTAATTCCGTATTGATGTGGAGAACTTTAAGAGAACGGTTTCCGATAGAAAGGGAGCATTTTTTCTTAAAGCTCACACCGTATTGTTCTGTGTTTCTGGATTGACACATTTTTAAAATTCGACGATAGATTGTTTTTCTCTGCGTGCGAGTCCATTTATTTCCTTCGCTGTACTCTTTAAAAAATTTAATTCGGTCGGAAGAAGATATGCATTGCGCAATGGTAGCATTGAGTTGAGCGAAGTTCTTAATGATGTGAGAAAGCGAAACCCTTTTACCAAAATATACCCGATCAGTATCAACGATCAAGCATTCCCATTCTTTTTCTCCTTTTTCTTTAATCAAAAAATTGTCCGACTTTAAATCACCATGGTAAATTCCCTTCTGATGAAGGGTCCGAATAAAACCCGCCATAAAACAAATGAAAGCTCTTTTCTTTTGAAAAGCTTCGGGATCGGAGAAGGTTTTAAAAATTTGGATATAGTAACGAAGAGGGATCGCACCTTCCACATATTCCATAATTAAAAAGCTTCTCACCCCAACACCCAATCTCTTTTCTTCAAGAAGGGCTAAGCCACGGGGAGTGTGAATGCCTTTTAGAAATAATTTATTACTATTAGCCCAGGAACGCCGATTTCTTAACCGCGCTAACCAAAACCGAAGCGAAGGTCTTAAAGTATCGTTTCTGCCTTCTTTCACGAGAAAGGCCTGACCCTTTATATTAATTCGTGTGACAATAGCTTTGCGTGAGGTTTTAAGAACCGCAGGGGGGAGTTGATCACCACGGGGATGAATAATTCCCCGGATGGGAGCAGTAGTCTCCTCATGCCCCTTAAGAATATCAGGAATTAAGTGAGGTTCAAATTCCCAGCGATAGATGAGAAACCTTCTCTTCCCTTTAATAATGTTAAAAAACTTACCCGCCCGAAAGCTTTTTTTCCCCCAGCTGCGAAATCTTTGTTCCTTTAGTTTCTTTATCCGGAAAAAAATTTTTTGGGTTATGGAGTTGAGTTTTCTCTCAGAAAAATCGTCTTCAGAGTAATAAAATCGGATTAACTTTTCTTGATCATTCGGTCCAAAAAGATTTGCTTCAGAAATGTAAAAAATGAGAAGAGCAAGGTTAAGCATCTTTTCTTTTTCGCTCGGTTTACTTTTAATCCGCGTTTTATATAAGTCAACCAGAAAAAAGAAAAGTGGGTGTACCCTTTCTCGTGGGACGATAATGTTCTCAAGGTGGATATCATGATGAAGGACACCTTTATGGTGAAGGAATCGCACGTAAGTGGTTAATGCTTTTATAAAGGTTTCTTTTTCAAGGTTGTTTTTTATATTCTCCTTATAAAATCTATGCAAATCTATCATTTCTCCCAAAGACTGAGTTATGAGAAATGCTTCCTTTAAAAACCAAAACTTTCGGTTGATTCCCAAAGCCACCGGATAGGGTATAGAGATATCCAGCCCAATTAACTGATTCATGATTCGCCATTCAGTTAAAATTTTTCTGGGAAGGAAAAAATATTTCACGGTGGTGTCCCAACCTTTAATTTTAATATGTTTGACAAAAAAAGATCCCTTCCCCTTAAGCTCCATTTTCTTCACCGTTCTACGAGGCTTATCCTTTTTAACGTCGCCTTTTCCCCTCATAAATTCCGAGACCAAATACTCCATGTCCTGCGGGTTGAGGTCAGGGAAAAGCTGCTTATTAATTTGCCAGTTGATATGCTCCATCGGGACTTTTAAAAGTTATCGTTTGATGTTTAAGAAAGGTTACACAACAATAAATTTTATGGTAGAGAAAGTTTTCATCTCGCGCGGTACTTGGGGGATACGCGAATATTTTAATTTGAAATCAAAAGGTAACGTATTATTCTCTTTTAGAAATTATCAAATAATACGTTGCTTTTTTATAATATGTTATGGGATAGACTTCAAGACTTTTTGGAGAGAGGTCTTGTGAAATTTGAGTAAATCCTTGCTGCGATGTCAGGCAGGCTTTGGGTTCATTGTTTTTAGTCAGAAAGTTTACAACATCCGATGCGCCGGAAAACTTTGGAACCACTGTATCCAAATAAAAATCGATTAAAATCGCCTTTTCTCCGGAAAAATCGAAAAAACAAAGCGCTTCGGAGTCGGTCCGTACTTTAATGCTTTCCGCAACCTGCATAAACGGCGAGTGCTTTTTATCCTCAAAAGAAATGAAATAATAGTAGGTCTCATAGATCAGGAGTGAGCACAAACCTATCACTACTACTTTTGCTAAGGCCTTACCCCTAAAGATGGCATACCCTATCAATATACTCCCTCCCAGAAAAATACCCATGCTTACTAACGTAACAGCGGCAGAACGAGTAAACCACCACGCTAAAAAAGGAGCAGGCAAAAAAGTTATGAGAAAAATAAACAAGTAAAACCGTAACGGGTACTTCCAGAATCGACCAATCCAATCTTGTATAGGCGCCGCCGACAAAAACCCCTCTTTGAAAGCAGCTCCCAGAATAATGCTGTAAGCAGGAAAAATCGGAAGCAAGTAACGATAGGTTTTATTTTGTATCGGTGAAATAAAAGCTATGATGATCACGATCCAGGAAAGGAGAAACCGTTTTTCGTCCCGCTGATCAGGGTTTTGTCGGAAAAAGAAAACAACTGCCGCAGGAAGAAAAAGCGACCAGGGCGCAAACCGAGGCCAGAATTCGACTAAATAATAATAAAAAGGTTCTGGCCGGGACAGGATTTCGGATAAACTGAATTTTTCAGCCACGGTAGAAAACGGAATCCGTATTAAATATGGTAAAACCCAGGACAAGATAATAAGCGTAAAAAAGACCAATCCCCACAAGAATCCCGGTTCGAAGAACATCTTGAGTTTATTTTTGAAAAATAGAAAAGCGGCCACTATCCCCAAATAAAATACTATGACTATTGGCCCTTTCGTCAAGGTTCCCAAAGCCATACCTACGAAAAACAGGGTAAGAAGCAAAAATCGTTTTTTTCCGGAAGAATCGTACGCTAAATAAAAACAAAGAAGGGAAAAAAGGATCAATAGAGCAATAACCATATCGGCCCGTGCAGTCCTCGCCTGCCAGAAGAATTCTTTGGAGCTTAAGAGGATAAGGGCCGCAATTGCTCCTACCCGAAAATCCCGAAACATCCTTTTTCCTAAAAAATAGGTAAGTCCGATTATCGCCACCGCGCTTAACGCGGAAGGAAGCCGTGCCGAAAAAGGTGTGACCTTCCCCAGCAATGCGGAAGGGATGGCAATAAGCCAGATTATCATTGGCGGCTTATGGAGAAAAAGTTCGCCTTCTAAACGGGGAATAATCCAATCCCCGGAGCGGATCATCTCACGCGCAACCTCAGCATACCGGATATAGCACTGATTCTCTAAACTTCGGGCGCCCAGCTGGAAAAATATGGTAACGCAAGAGATGAGAACCAAGAGAGGAAGACAAATTTTTCCCAGATCAAAGTTGTTGTGAGAAGAAAAAAATAACGAATGAGGTTTTGGTTTTATTTGGCCCATGTCGAAAAATTACGTTTTTAGGGTGGGGAAGTTATATGCTACCTTTTGACAACCTGATAACTGAGACTCGGTTACAAAATATTTTTTTGCAGAATAATTCCCCGTCAAAATTTAATGTGATCTCCTCTCCAAAAAAATATGCAACCCCCGCGCACCGTCCACAACGAAAAATTTGATTTTTTTTGCTATGGATGAAGTCGTCTCTATATAGCCTTTTTCAATGGGTTCGTGCGCCTAAACTTTTGTTCCTTTGAGTTGGTCTCCCTTCTTGCGAAAAATGAGAACTATATTCCGAATATAAATAAACGACCCCGCGCTTTGTCCGAGAATAAAAACCGGGTCTTGCTTATAGATGGCATACGCAAGCAAGGTAAGTCCTCCGGCCAGGCTAAAATACCAGAACAGTGTAGGAATAACACTTTCTCCTTTCTGTTCCGAGGCGATCCACTGAATTATGAACCTCATGGAAAACAAAGCTTGTCCGATAAATCCGATAATGAGCCAGGTATTCATTCAAAACCTCCCTAACGATGTTTGAGGTCACTTCCTCAGAAAATTAATGCGGTCCAAAACCTAATGGCAATAAAAAACAGAAAATAATAAATTTAAAACCATCTTTTTGCAACCCTTAAATTAGTTTTTGAAAATCTAAGGTAAAATAGGCAGCTACTTCCTCGCCTCAGCACTCCTTTATTAATTTTTAAGGATCCTCATAGAATTGGGCGAACACGAAACCACGGTCCCTGTCCATAAACGCTGGTTGGGGAAGCTGGTCCATGTGCCTAAAGCGTTTTTCAAGGATAATAAGCGTTATCCGTCGGGAAGGTTTCGCAACCAGCTCCCGAAACTGATCAAGAGTAAATAAACGGTTCTTCTCGGGTGCGCGTGATATTCCGTATTCGAGTTCACCGGGTGTATCGAGCAGGCATACGTCGCTTCGCTTGTAAAACCAGCAAACCTGAGACACGAGGTAGTTATCGGAAACCAAGGTCGTGTCCGGGCTTATCCGGTTTGCATGACGCAGTAAAAACTCACCCGGGACAAGACCATATTTAAATCTCTCCGGCATGGCAGCTTCCGAGCTCAACATAAGCAACAATGGTCCAAAACAAAACCAGATAAGTTTTTGCTTAACCCCCGAGGTTTCCGCGGCAGACACCAAAAACACTGTCCAGGTCACTGCTCCCAAGAATACAAACACCAGTTTCCAGATTTCACCTGGCTCAAAAAGTTTCCATCCCAACGGAACCGGTAATACCTGGTTGAGAATTAAACCCACTGCACATGAACCGGTTACCCCAGCCAAAAAATACGCGCCAATCGTTACCCATTTTGTTTCTTTTTTGAGGTAAAGGAGAAGACCCGCAGTAATAAGAATTACCAGAGGCTGGAAACAGGGGAGAATGTAAGTGCCGAGTTTGCCCCGTGAGGCGGAGAGGAACAAAAAAGGAAAGAGTAACCAGCAGAAGGCAAACCGGAGAAAAGAATCCTTGAGAGCTGTCTCCCTGAGGCCTGAAAAAGCGGCTGGAACGAACACCGTCCAGGGCAGCCCTCCCAGAAACAACAGGGGAATAAAATAGTAAAAAGGTTGAGAATGCTGAGCGTGATCGGACATAAACCGTTTGATGTGTTGTACCCAAAAAAAATAGTGCCAGAAATTTGGTTCCCGTTGATGGATTATCACGCTCCATGGCAAAGCAATAAGAAAAGCAGCCAAAAGGGGTACCCAGCAAATCCTGAAAAGTTCCTGCCACCGGCGTTCCCAGATCATAAACGGCACAATCGTGATTACGGGTATCGCAAAAGCAAGGAATCCCTTGGTAAGAAATGCGAGACCGCAGAAGACTCCGAAAACTGACAGAAAGCCAATCTTTTTACCGGGCTGCTTCTCTTTATGGGCAAAAAAGAAAAAAACCATCGCGCCGGTCAAAAACATAGAAAATAGGCCGTCTAAAACATTGAAACATCCAACCCCGAAGACTTCCATAGTGGTAAGAAAAACAGCAGCAGTGCTGATGCCCGCTGAAAATCCCCCTCCGAACTTTCGGACGAACAAAAAAAGCAGCAGCGCAGACCCGCCCGTTGCGAGTGCGGACGGCAGGCGGACCGCAAAGGAGTTTTGGCCAAAAAGAAACATCGCGGCCGCATTAAACCAATATCCCATCACCGGTTTTTCAAAATACCGGAGTCCGTCGAGATAAGGCACAACCCAATCTCCCGAAACGAGCATCTCCCGGGGAATCTCAGCATACCGGGTCTCGTCGGGGAGGGTAAGCGGTCGCATGCCGAGCGGCACAATGTAAACCAAAACAAAAAATCCGATTACCGCCAGAGCTGATTTTTTCATTGGTTAAGTCCATTACCCACTTCGAGTGATCAAAAAAACTCCAAAACAAATGACCAAAATGCCCATCCACCGTGCGAAACCAAGAACCTCTCCAAAGAGAATTTGTCCTGCTAATGCAGTCACGATATACCCTACGCTTAACAGCGGATAAGCGTAACTCACATCCACCCGAGACAAAACCATAAGCCACACAATGATACTAAGAGCATAGCATGTCATGCCCAGGAGAATATGCGGATTAAGAGCCACCTTCAGACCAACTGATATAAAGTTTTTCGCGACAAAAGAAAACGGTCCAATGGCACGCATTCCCTGCTTGAGAAAAAGTTGGGCAGAGGCATTCAAAAGAACTCCACATAAGACCAAGGGAAGATAGCGATTCACAGGATATCCTCGCATATTAAGATAGGGTTGTTGCCTGGCAAGAAACCCATCCCTCACGGCCAGGAATTGTTTTGGGAACCATGGGAGAACATTCAAACTGCGAAGTATCAGTAAGCAAACCTCCCAAGGGGCTAAACGTTCCCCCACGGGATTGGGCCTGTTTCAGAAACTGCTCAAACATCTTAAAACAGGTCATTCCTTCTACTTCCGCGTGAATGGCCAACACATTAAGCCGGTCGGGCTTCAACAAAGAGAGGATATACTCATTATAATTGTGGTTTGAAATTCCTTTCTGTCCAATAACTTCATCATACGTTGGTAAGGTAACGGGAATTTGGGGCTGAGAAAGTGTTATTTCATTCACAATAGGGAAAAATATGCTTTTCCCCCTGCAGTCACTGTTATAGGTGAAAGGAAATGTGGCTTCTTCTTTGAGGACCTGATCATTACACTTCCATCCCGGAACCGCAGAACATGAGGGTGGCCGGTCCAAAATCGTGGTAAGCAGTGCGATGCCTTTTTTAAACGTATCCTGGATGACATCACTGCTCATGTTATGAATATGCCTCTGCCATGCGTAGTGATCCCAGGAATGAAATCCAATTTCATGACCTGCCTCCGCTGTCGCTCGAATAAGAGGCCCCAGTTTTTCCCCGATCACGGGTCCCGGCCAAAACACACCCTTGAGAAGGATATCCCACCCATACAGTTTCGGTGCCTTGGAACGCAGCATCTTTTTTAAAAATGCGGGACGGAACAATCGCCAAAGATGACGCCCCATATTATCCGGCCCCACCGAAAAAAAGAATGAGGCGGTGATACCAAACTCCGCTAAAAGTTTACCCAGACTGGGCACGCCGAAACGGGTGCCCCTGAAGGTATCAACGTCAATCCGCAGGCCTATACTCATGACACCGTGATTATAGCGGCTCATACGCAATCACCGGTTGTCTTCATCGTATCCACCGGCGCCGATAGCTTCCCGTAAGAAAAAATCGAGGGTTTGCTCTACCGATTGCTCAAGCTCTATCGAAGGTTTCCACTGCAAGAGCTGCTTCGCTTTCCGAATGCTTGGCCTTCGGTGTTGCAAATCCTGATACCCGCTTCCATAATACGTTGAGCTTTCCACTTCCTGAAAACCGGCAAATGGCGGGAAATTTGACCGGAGGGGGTGTTCTTCAAATTTTTTCACCAACATCTCGCCCAGTAGTTTGATGCTCGCCTCATTATTCGGGTTGCCGATATTGATGATCTGCCCGTCACAACAATGGTTTTTATTTTCGATAACGCGAAACAAGCATTCAATCCCGTCGGAAATATCGGTAAAACAACGTTTCTGATTTCCCCCGTCAATGAGTTTAATTGGCGTTCCCTCCACCAGGTTAAGGATGAGTTGGGTAATAGCGCGAGAACTCCCGATCCGTGCCGATTTCAAGCTATCGAGACGCGGCCCGATCCAATTAAAAGGACGAAAGAGGGTAAAATGGAGCCCTTCCTGCTGACCATATGCCCAGATAACCCGGTCAAGCAATTGCTTGCTGCAAGAATAGATCCAACGCTGCATGCGGATCGGCCCCAATACAAGCTTCGAACTATCCTCATTAAACTCGCCTTCATCGCACATTCCATAAACTTCAGACGTTGAAGGAAAAATAAGCCGTTTTTTATATTTCACGCAGTATCGGACAACTCTCAGATTTTCTTCAAAGTCGAGCTCAAATACCTGAAGTGGTCTGCGTGTATATTCTATGGGTGTGGCGATGGCCACGAGCGGGATTACTATATCGCATTTTTTTATATGGTACTCGATCCATTCGCGATGAATGGCAATATCCCCTTCATGAAAATAAAATCCTGGTTTACCCAAAAAGCGTTGAATAGACTTGGATTGAAGGTCCAGCCCGTGTACTTCATAGTTCCCGTTATCCAGAAGCTTTTCAGTTAAAGCGTTACCGATAAAGCCATCAATCCCTAAAACGAGAATTTTTTTCTTTTTTACCATCTCAATGTGCTGGCTGGTAGAAAGTCCAAAGGTCATCCCCTCAACCAGATTGAGTTCGCGGGCAAGCTGGGTTCCGCCCATGTAAATACCATTTTCAGCCTGGCCGAAATCAACCCGAATGGCGCCTTTTCCGCACTGAATCACCAAAGGATCACAAGAAATAATAGTACCGGGATCCCTTTTTTCACCCTTATCAGGAATTTCGGTAACCATCCAAAAAAAACATTTGCGGTCACCGATATAGCTGAATGCTCCCGGATAAGGAATGGTCACCGCCCGCGCCAGATTTCTCACTTGGGAAGCCGTCGCCGACCAGTGTATTTCACCATCCTTGGGCCTGCGTCCGCCATAATACGTTGCCTGAGCATGGTCCTGAGGATGACGGGTTATTGTTCCTTTTTTTATCTGGGGAAGAATTTCATCAAGCAACTGGTGCGAAGCCGCAACCGTTTTTTCGTAAAGCGACCGCGCAGTATCATAATCAGAAATTGGGATTCTCTTCTGACCGACAATGTCTCCATCGTCAGCCCGGGGCGTCATATAATGAAGGGTAACCCCGGTTTCTTTCTCGCCGTTGATCAACACCCAGTTTATCGGACAACGTCCCCGGTATTTGGGGAGAAGCGATCCGTGAAGGTTGAGGCATCCAGCGGGTGGGATGGCGAGGATGGGAGAACGAACAAGATGTCGGTAATAAAAAGAAAAAATAATGTCCGGCGCGAACTCTTGAACCTTTTTTACCCAGAGGAGGTGGTTGATATCATCGGGCGCGTACACCAGAAGATTATGGCTCGCGGCGCATTCGGTAACCGAACTAAACCAAACGGTTTCCTGAGGATCATCCTTATGGGTAAAAACCGCGGCAATCTCGAACCCGTTTCGTATCAGAGCATCAATGCCGATACAACCGATATTATGGTAGGCTAAAACGACCGCTTTCATTTTTGATTTCATCTCATTCCCGCCGACCAATAAGTAGTTATTTTTTTGTAAACTGCTTGATTATTATTTTTTATTTTCCGGTGCTTAATTTAAGCGCTTAGTAACAGCATGGAATGGCCGGGAAGAAAATAATTTATTCCGTAACAATTTTTCAAACGTTTTGCTCTTTGGCACGGCCAACGACTTTTTGAACAAAATATCGGGGGCGAGCCCTCACATCCCGATAAATCCGCCCGATATATTCGCCCAGTAAACCCATGCCGATAAATTGAGCCCCGATGAAAATAAAAAGAAGAGCAAACAAGGTGAAGACACCTTCTGCGGCCCATTCAATCCCATAAATTATTCGCATCGCCAAGATAAGGAGACCCAGTCCGAATCCACCCACGGCTATAGTGGCCCCAATGAGAGTCAAAAGTCTTAGGGGAAAGGTCGTCATGCTGGTCAACAGATCAAACATGAGATTGATAAGTTTCCAAAAGCTATATTTCGAATTACCTTGAGAACGCTTTTCGTGGTGCACTTCTATTTCGGTGGTAAATCGAGCAAAACTGTTGGCAAGCACCGGGATAAAAGTGGTCCGCTCCTGACATTGAAGCAAGGCCTCTACAATGGGCCGGCGATATGCCCGGAGCATGCAGCCATAATCATGCATCAACACCCCGGTTGACTGCTGTACCGCCTTGTTGATTAATAAAGAACTCATTTTTCTGAACAAGGTATCCCGCCGGGACAATCGAATGCTGCCGACGACATCAAATCCGGCTTCCATTTTTTTAACCAACTTTGGTATTTCCTCTGGAGGATTCTGGAGATCAGCATCGAGAGTAACAACGATTTCACCCCGTGATTCGGCAAAACCTGCCATAACCGCAGGGTGCTGTCCATAATTCCGGTTTAGCAGGACCCCGATGATTTTGCCCGGATTCTGTTCGGCAGCTTCGGTAATAAGCTGAGCAGAGCGGTCAGAACTGCCGTCATCCACTAAAATGATCTCGAAGGTCTTTCCCATACGGTCGCCGGTCGCCAGACAACGACCGATAAGCTCCTTAAGGTTTGCCTCCTCGTTAAAAGCAGGAATAACAACCGATAACAAAGGGGTTGTACTCATCGCTTTAACACCTCTTTTATGGTATCCACCACCGCATCCACGTCTTCAATGGTCATATCCGGAAAAAGGGGGAGCGAGCAAATCCGGTCGGAGTTCCATTCGGTGTTCGGCAACATGCTCCGGCGTGTGCCCATTGACTCCTGATAATATTTCTGGAGGTGCACCGCCCGAAAATGAAGTCCGGTGCCGATATTTCTTTTCTTTAATTCTTCCATGAACGCATCCCGGCTCAGGCCGACCTTATCAATATCTAAGCGAATAATAAAAAGATGCCAGGCATGCTTCATCGGATACAAGGGGTCGGCAAGGGGCATGATTTCATCAACTTCGACCAGCCGTTCACGATATCGCAGAGCTAATGCAGTTCGTTTTTTAATGAATGCATCGAGACGTCTCAGTTGGCTCAAGCCCAAGGCAGCAGCCATATCGGTTAGGTTATACTTATATCCGGGAGTAACAACCTGGGCCTGGGGAGAACGGCCCTGGGTAAAACGATCGTACGCATCCACGCCCAGCCCGTGGAATTTCAATTGCCGGACATGCTCCAGAAGTCCATGGTTGTCCGAACAAAGCATACCTCCTTCACCCGTGGTAATATTTTTTATGGGATGAAAGGAAAAAATCGCAGTTCCGGTCCGGCCGATACGATTACCTTTATACTCAGTCCCCAGCGCGTGGGCGGCATCATCAGCAATAAAAATATTATTCCGCTCAGCCAACTGGCGTATAGAATCTATATCCGCAGGAGCCCCGGCAAAATGAACCGGAACAATTAACCGTGTTCTTTCTCTCAGACACTCCCTGATCGAATCGCCTGACACCATCAATGTGTCCCGTTCAATATCCGCAAACACTGGGGTCGCGCCCGCGAGGACAATAATATTCACCGTAGAAACCCAGGTCATTGACGGCGTAATAACTTCATCTCCCGGGCCGATACCTAAAGCGTGCAACAAAAGATGCATTCCCGCAGTCCCGGAAGCGAGCGCCACCGCCCCCGAACAACCAGTGTATCTGCAGAAATTGTCCTCAAATTCGGCACATTTCTGCCCGGTGGTAATCCACCCCGACCGCAGTACCTCGACAACCGCGGCGATATCTTCCTCCTTAATGGAAGGATGCGAAAATGGTAAAAATTCTTTTCTCATCGCTTTTTTTCGTTATTATTTTTCTTTCGAAACTTTTTTTACTTAACACTTCCTGACAACATTATTTTTTTATCACAGGACGCTCGCCAGAAGCAATGCTTATTTTTCTTCGCATAAAGGGCTCCCCAGATATAAAGACAATATGAACGGTGCTTGGCAAAATGCCAGCATCGAAGCAAGTGAATCCGCGAGCGAACTTCATCGGGAAGTTTGGGGAAATCTTTTTCGAACATGAGAAGCTTTCCCTGATGGGTTGTCGATAGATAAAGGTTGAGTTCTTCAGGGGTTGTTATATTTTCTGGCATAAAACCGGTGTCAAACGAAATAACCCCCATCGTCGTCTCATTCAGGCAATACCCCATAAATTCCGGAGAAATACCGCTCATGGTCTGGAGGTCTTTTGTAAGAGAATGACGATTTTTGATCCCATCTCTCATTCGGTAATACTGTGAACCGCCACACAAAAAAAAGATAAAAGCAAGCCACGCGCAGACCAAAATTACTCGTGGTGAGCCTTTTTCCCAGAGACGCATGCCATAAGTAGTTAATCCTATACCCATGAGCAAGAGTAACCCCCAGAGTATGAAAAACAGTGATGCAGAAGGTTTGGCCTGCAAAACAGTATGAAAAAACCGTGCAAAAAAGGGCTGGCCCCCGAAATAGGCGACCGGCATGGCCACCGAAGTGGCTAAAACAGACAAAGCTAAAATAATAAGCATAATGGCGTGCGTAGAGTGATCAATTTTTTGCGAGTTTTCACTTTTAGAGGTTGCCGCAACCCAGGCGCCAATCACGATGCCAAGCGGGGCAAAGAGCGGCAAAAGGTAAAGCATGCGCTTGGTTCCTGGAATACTCAGGAAAATAACGCCGATCGGAAATATTGAAGCCAGGCAAACCAATGCCGTGCCATTCCATTCCGACGGCCAGCGCTTGCGCCAGAGCCAGTGCCCAACCGCGGGAAGCGTAATCACCCACGGGATAATTTTGATCGGAAATTTCAGGTAGCGCCAGAAAGGATTCTCATGCCCCCCCCCGTAATGCTGTGCAGCCGAAGGGAAAATACGATTCACAACATTGGGGATGAAAAAGCCTTTCAAAAAAAGTTCCTTGCCTCCCCGAACATAAAGCATGAACGGCCACCAAAGACACAAAGCCAGACAAACAAAAATCCCGGGAATATGCACCCACGAACGAAAAAAATTCCATCTCCGTGTTACCAGAATAGCCCCAATCAACGGCACCGCAACCAAACCCGGACCAACCGGACCTTTGACAAGGAAAGCAAGGCCGCCGGCAAGGTAGACTACAAAAATCCCCAGCGCGGAAGGTTCGTCCGGTTTTTTATCACCTAAATCTTTTTTGCCGAAGACGGCAACCACGAATCCCCAATAACCAAGCATGACAAAAAGAGCAAGCCAGGGATCAACCACCGCCCTATGGAAGTGGCGATAAAAATCAGACATAGTGGCGGTCACAAGTGTTGCCATAAGGCCGGCAAACGGGTTCGCGACCCGCCTGGCTACATCAAACACCAAAAGTAATGTCAAAACTGCGGCCAAGGCACTTGTGCTGCGCGCCACCCCATCGGAAACTCCAAAGAGGCGATACATTCCGGCCATGGCCCACCAGTAAAGCGGAGGCTTTTCCAGGAATGGTTTTCCTGCCAGGGTGGGAACGATCAAGTCGCCGCTTACTAACATCTCCCGCCCAATCTCAGCGTCGCGGGGTTCATCAGGCGTCCAGAGCGCATGATCAAAGACTCCGCTGAAAGAAATAAGGAGGCTTGCGGCAAACGCCACCAAAAATGCCTGCCGATTAGTCAAGATAGTTAACTTTTCAACAAGGCTACCGATCAGTTTTGAGAACCAACTATTCATTATAACCATCGATTTTTTTTAAACAACTATAGCTAATTTGTTTCAAAGACTCTTAAAAGTATTATTAATAACTCAATGAAGATTAACCTTGCATTAAATAAAAATTAATTTTTCTTAAGAGATATCTACTGGGAAATGTTGCCTGTGGTGAAATGATGTTGGTTACGAATTCAAGAAAAAACCCCTGGAGTACCTTTACGGGGTAGAAATGTCACCGCTATCTTTCTTTTTTATCGAAGTCATGACTTCAACCCGGCATCTTACTGCCTGGTAACGAAATGCACCAAAAGCAGAGGTGGGGCATCATTTTTCTCCGAGTCCTGATGTCTTAGAACCACCTCCAGTCTGAAGTGATCTTTTCCTAAAGCCGCTAGCCTTTCATAGATGTCTTGAGTGACAAGACAGTAACCCTGTTTTCTGGAAGCCAGTGCGGACACAACCGTCCGGGACTGTGGATTAAAATCCAACTTTACAAACTCGCGCCGCGCGTAGAAAGGAAGAGCGTCTTTGAGGAAAGTGAAATAAACCGGTTCATTTTCGGGCACAAGGCGGTTAATGCCCTGGGCAAAGCTGACAATGCTTCTTCGAGCGCTCAGCGGTGGTTCGAGCCAGCCGGAAATCCAGATTATACACAGCACTCCGGTTAAAACGAAAAGTTTAAAAGCCCTTTGAGGGCGCGAAAAAAGAAAACCGGAACCTATCAATGCTGGAATGGCAAGGCAGCCGCCCACGGCAAGAGTGTGCGTGAGACTCGCTACTTCACGGGAATACATAGAGAAACCAACCCCGAAAGAGAAAAGCACACAGCCCAAAGAAAGCAACCCGGCCACAACCCAGCCAAAACGATCTATCTTCCTGCTCTCAATTGTTTTCAGAAATTGCCGCAGCAGCACCGCCTCAATCACCCCCACGGCAGGAATCACCGGCAAGAGATGATGAATCGGCTGTTTGGCGCAAGCTGCAAAAAAAACGAAGGTTCCGGTCAGCCACAAGGAACAAAACCGCAGTCGTGACCAACTTTGCAATTTTCTTCCCCATACCGGCAAAAAAAGGGCCCCGACGCCTAAAATACTCCAGGGGTAGGTGAACCACGGCCAATTGCCCAAATGTTGGAAATAACCCCAACCATGATGCTCCTGGCTCGGAATCACAGACAGTTTTACGTCAGCAATCAACTGTAGCAGAAAGTCTTTGTTCCATAACCAAAGCATTATCGGCCAGGCAAATGCGAACCCTATCACCATGAGCACTCCCCACCCCGGTCGCATCCGCACTCCCAACTGCCATTGATGCGACACCCATAGTTCCAGCACAATAGGTATGCTCACAATAACCAGCGCCAATGGCCCTTTGAACAAGCAGGCTAACGAAAGGCTGACATAAAAACCCCACCACGAAACTGACCACGGTCGGCCCTCCTTTTTCCAGACCAACCATAGCAGCAGAGCAAGGCCGGTAAAAAAGCTCAGCAATAAATCTTGGCTCGGCGAATGACATTGGGAAATAAAATACGGTGTGACGGCCAAAATCAAAGCGGCAATCCGTCCGGTTTCAGCGTCAAAAAGCCGGCGCGCTGTCGCCCAGGCCACAAAGATAATGCCCAAACCGGCAAGCGCGAACGGCAGTCGGAAGCCGAACTCATTTCGTCCCAGCAGCCGCATGCTTCCCACCGCGATCCAATCCGCAAACGGGGGTTTCAAAATCCGCGGTTTACCTTCTAATTGCGGCAACAGCCAATGGCCATGGTCGGTCACATCCGCCGCCGTGCCTGAGATCCGCCGCTCACGCAGATCCGTAATATCGCGCGACCCAAGAAAACAGAACACCGATACGATACAAACGACGCCGACCAACAGGTCCGCGTATTTTGACCAGAAAGGTGTGTCTTCTGGTTCCTTCCGGGAACATCGCAAAGCCTGCGATTGAGCGCAGCACGGTAGAAATCTAAAAAAAGTAGTCAATCAAAAAACTTTCATAAAAAGATTGACATTGATTAAAGGGGGTATTATCGAATAGCCTTCATAAAGGATTGTGCTCAGTTCTAATCTTTATGGTTACCCCTAAACATTATCTTGTTCCTTTTTTTACCTCCCTTATCTAATATGCTTGAAATAATTATTAGAAATATCATAAACTTTACATTTAATAAAACAAAAACTAACCAATTGTTTTTCGTGATGAGCCGTTATTATCCAGTGACAAATACTTAAGCCAAGGCCGATTCCTCCCGATAGCCGGGAGCGGTATTTGTCCACCCGGAGAAGATAGTTATCTGCCATCAATTCTGAGTATTTTGGTTTTTTTGTCGATCATCCTCAAAGTGGCGTTCATCAATCCGCTAAGCAAAAACAGGATTAACCACAATTGATCCAGAACTAATCTACCATTGACAACTGAATCTCCCAGGATTTCTAAAAAAGTAAAAGATGCAATTATCGCCATAAACGTATCGTATTCCTTTCGAAGAGCAGTTCGAAAAGAAAATGCTAACTTTGGTGGTTTCCAATTTTTTAGCTTAGGTAAAAAGGTTGGCGTTTCGTGGGCCCATTTCAGATATTTTTCACTAAATGTTTTTTGCAAAAAGTTCTCCTCAGCAAAAATAATACGCTCATAATAAGTCCAGAAGACAAGCACAAACAGCGAGGTGACCCACCACAATCGAAAAAAAAGCGATACTCCAAGGCCTATAACAAAATTCCCCAGATATAATGGGTGTTTGACGATAGAATATATTCCGGTAGTATTTAAAAAATCTCCTTTCACCCGTTTAGTATTTCTTCCCGATGTTCCCTTGGGCACTGAGCCAACAGTAAAAAAACGAATTGCCAAGCCAAAAAGCGATATACTAACACACCCAATTTCCCAGATATAATCCAGCCGATGACTTTGATAAGGATACTGGTAAACTTTAAAAGCCAGAAGAATTGGTGCGATCAGAAATAAAGGGAGAAAGCTTCTCCAGCGAAAAAGCCAGGTTCCAGAACTCTCCATATTTTCTCGCAGAGTCATCAATGTATTCCTCCTATTTTTAGAATCTAATTTTAAATTATAATTGGAAGAACATTAACACAGCGTTAATTTAGGATTAATTTTTATTAAGAAGAAAACGATATTCAAGAGAGTGTGGCGGGAAGAATAACGGTAAAGGTGGTGCCTTGCTGAGGCGTACTTTTTACGTCAATGGTTCCCTGGTGGGCTTTCACAATCCATTGACAGATACTCAATCCAAGACCTACTCCGCCTGATAGACGGGAGCGGGATGTGTCCACCCGGTAAAATCGGTCGAATATATGGTGTAAATCATTGGTAGGTATTCCTATGCCTGTGTCTTTTATGACAACTGTTGCCTGGCATTTTCCCGGTTGTACTGTAAGACCAATATTCCCCCCATCAGGGGTATATTTTATGGCATTATCAATGAGGTTGCTGAAAAGCTGTTTCAGCTTTATGCGGTCGCCATTTATCAGTACCTCCTCCAAAGCCGAAAAGGTAAAACTGATTTTTTTCTGCATTGCCACAACATTGAAGGCCTCATAGAGTTCTTTAAGCAGTTCGGAAAAATTTAGATTTTCAATCTTGAGGCTTGCCTTGCCTTCGTCTGCCTGGGAGAGAATGAGGAGATCATTAACGAGCTTGGTCAAAAAATCAAGCCGTTCGAGATTATTGGCCAGGGCCTCTTGATACTCTTCTGAAGACCGTTTTCGGGAAAGAAAAACTTCAGTCTCACCTTTTAGAGCGGCAAGCGGAGTGCGCAACTCATGAGCGGCATCAGCAGTAAACCGGGTGAGTTTTTGAAAGGATTCTTCCAGACGTTCCATCATCTGATTGATGGTCATGGCCAGTCTGTCCAGATCATCGTTACTTCCCTGCAAGGCCAGCCTTTCGCTCAGATTGCTGGCTGTTATTCGTTTGGTTGTTTCCGTAATTTTATCAATCGGGCGCAAAGATTTCCGGGATAAAAACCACCCTCCGATGGATCCGAAGATAAAGGCCAGAAAAAACGCCGTCAGAAGGTGTTCTCGAAAGTTTTCAATGGTTCTCTCCATGGGCAGAAGATAGGTTGCTATCTGAACAATATATTTTAATTCTCCGTTTTCCCGATAGAAATGAGTGCAGATGCGGAAAGGACTTTCCCCCTGAAGAACACTCAATGTTGTATGAACAGGTTTTCGATACCTATTGTGATCAGGGAAAACTTTGGGAAAAACAAGTCCCGGTAACGTTAAAGAGGAAAAAAAATCCCTTTCATTTTGATCGAGCAATCGAAAAGCGATGGGGAAATATTTGCGGTTGGAGGCAACTTTCTCATATTCTCTTAATTCATCGTTTAAAGTTTCAGGATTTTCAAGTATCACATTAATAATTTCCTTGGTCTCATCCACCAGCATCCGGTCAATCCCTTTAAGAAGATTACGGCGGAAGCGATAGTCTAAAAATCCAAAGATAAGGATTATCATGGTCAAAAACGTTACCGTGTACCATAAGGCCATCCTCACATCGAGTCGTTTGTAAAATTTAATTTTTCCCTTTGAAGACATATCCGACACCTTTAACCGTATGAATTAGTTTTGGGGAGAAGTCTTTATCAATTTTAGCCCGGAGATGATTGATGTGGACATCAATAATATTGGTCATGGTGTCAAAATTATAATTCCAGATGTGCTCGGAAAGCATGGTGCGGGTCAGAACCTGGCCGGGATTTCTCATAAAATATTCGAGTAGAGCGTATTCTTTTGGGGTAAGGTCAATAAGAGCATCCCCCCGCCTCACCTCTCGGCTGATTTGATTCAACGTTAAATCAGCATACTGCAAAAGGGGAGATACAACCTCTTTACCCCGACGAAGTATAGCCCTTATGCGCGCCAACAGCTCATGAAAAGAAAACGGCTTAACAATATAATCGTCAGCTCCTAAATTTAATCCATTCACTATGCTTCCTTCGGAGTCTTTGGCGGTAAGAAATATGACTGGGGTAGTATTTCCCCTTTCTCTTAAATGAAGAAGAATTTTATCCCCGCTCAAAACCGGGAGCATAATGTCCAGGATAATGAGGTCATAATTTTCTTGGGTTGCCAAATGAAGACCATCTTCGCCATTTTCCGCAATGTCCAAACTAAAAGAGTTTTCTTTTAACCCTTTTTCAATAAAACGGGCCACATTTTTATCGTCTTCCACCAACAAAATTCTCATACCGACGTTCCTATTCGGTCTGTTAAAGAAAGCATCGCGTCCCTTCCATTAAACATTAAATTTTGGCAGGCATGGATAACAGGATGTTACCCGGGTCCGCCGTCCTCCGGCCATTTCCCTAACGGAAAGCGCCACGCCGGTAAAGCCGCCAGAAAAGTACCACCACTCCCACCACCGGAACCCGCCTCAAACGATGATCCATTTGAATCCTAACACCCGAATGCCGTTCTATCTTCCAAAGAACATAATCCAAGCCACCCTGGAAGGTATATAAGCTTTTAACAAGCTGAAGCAGTGAGAGTATCTTACCCTGGATACGGCGCAAACCCCACATAAGCCGGCTAAAAACGCGCGTCGGAGCCGGAATACCCGCCCGATAGCGATATACTTGATTGCCGCTTATAGCCTCCACAGAATAAGAAACTGAATTCATGGCAGCCCGAGTTAGTTCTTCGTAATGACGTGGAGCAGAGTCAAACAGATCGGTAAGCTTATCACGTCGTTCTGCTCTCAGTTCAGTCCCATAGCTGAGCAAAAGTCCCGTGCACCACAATTCTCGGCTGGTAAATTGCTGTCGTGGCATGAGGGGCAGCACCCGAGTGATAAAGGTAAGCAGGGCTTGGGCCATTGTGGTGTATATCTGCTCTGCCACATGGTTGTTACGCGCGTAGACAAGACCCATCGGCTGAGCCAGCCGACTCCACAGATAAGAGCGAAACCAGCGTGAGGCCCCTTGCTGAAAGTCCCTGAAACTAAAGACGGTATATTTACAGCGTCTCACGCCTTCTTCGAAAGGGATCTCAAAATAGAATACATTGGGTGGCAAAAGCCTATTCAAAAAAGCGTAGGAGTGTCTGTGGTAGGCGTGGCGATACCTGTCTACCACAAGGTATAAATCGACGATTCCGTTGCTGTCGTCACCGGTGCGGAAACAGGATCCATACAAAAGAATGGCCTGGGTGGCGTCGCGGTGGCGCCCAAGGATCTCTTCGGTGAGCGCTTTTATAGCGGGCGGGGACTTACGCAAGGTTTTTTGGCGGATGATGGTAATAAGTTCTGCTGGCGGGCTGATAATCATAATTTTAAAAAGGAGGCCTTTCCACCTTCCGTTATGATGAGTTCGGTTGCCTGATTACCCAGGTCATAAAGCTCCCCGTCGAGGGTGAAGCCGCCGGTAAGTGTGAGCCGTACTTCCCGAGTTTTTCGACTGAAGTATCCATTCTCC
This sequence comes from Thermodesulfobacteriota bacterium, assembly GCA_026625185.1. Classification (GTDB taxonomy): domain Bacteria; phylum Desulfobacterota; class WTBG01; order JAGOGO01; family JAGOGO01. The sequence continues at coordinate 600,086 of CP113000.1, forward strand.
GGTGAGCAGAAACGACCTTTTTGACCGCGCAGCAAGGCCGGTAACGTCCGCAGCAAATACCGTGGCTGGTTGCCGAGTGCGGTGTAGTAAAATACTCCGGTTTCCCCACTCCAGTAAGGTCGTATCCCAAGGAACAGGCGTTCAAGGGTGCTGATGAGAATTAAGAGGAACTCACGTTCCTCCGAAGGCTCACCGTTCAAGCTAACAGTGGCCCGGGTCGGGGAAAGCAACTTTTTGTCCATGCGCGCTGCGGCTAACAGAAATCGGCCTAACGTCACACCTGCGGCCAGTTCGCCGCTCACGCCCTTGCTGTGCACCCGATCAAGGCAGAACCGAATTCCCTGGCAGATGCCGGCTGCTCCCAAAAACATCCCGTAGAGAGGTTTCTGATCGGGTGTTCCTTCCACTTTCAATAAAGGCCGTTGTACAACAGCCGCGCTACCGTAGCCGGTGCTGATCCAGGTCAAAAGCCTGCTCAGCGCTTTTCGCGCAGAACCGGATAACCCAACATCCCTGGCAATCATGCTCGCCGTGCCTGATCGCAAGAGCGCGAGCAAGGGCAGTGGCCCAGGTGATGGCTGTCCGAAAAACTCCGTGAGAACAGCGTGGATGGTGCCGTCACCTCCGTTTACCGCCACAACGTCCACTTTGCTCCGAGCGAATTCAGCCAGAGCTGATCCTACTTCTGAAGGTGTGATCGCCTCACGATGGAATACTTGGGGTCGCCTAGCCAGGATTTTACGGATGATAGGTAGGCCTTTCCGGTTGCCACCGCTCAGGGGATTACTGATCAAACCGAGGCTGAGCGTTTTGCCGGGCTTCAAAATGGAGGACTCAGGCAATTGATCGGTTTGAAAAATTTTGGGATCGTCACTCATCGGTGTCCGGTTATTACTTTGCCGGTCGTTGGGTGAACAGCTTCGCTGCCAATGATTTATCATAGGCAGCCTGGTCAATTTCCAACATCCAGGTGCGCAACGGGCCGGAGGTTATCCGGGTAAAAGCGGCCATGCCCAGTCGAATCATCAGAAAAAGACTGGTTACCGCGGTCCAGATGGCTACTGCCAATAAACCCAGATCACTGTGCCCGGTAAGGGCGCCGGTCGTCAGCAGGATGAGGTTGGGGTTGCGTCTCGCGGTAATGAGCCGGAAATACGAGTCCACCGGACGCCAGATGAATATTACAAAAGTTCCCAAAAAATTCTTGAAAACAAGTTCTACCAGACGCCCCACGATATAGCCTGCGATGATCACCCATAATACCGTATCCAAAGATATATCCGGCGATCCCACCTGGGAAGCGCCCAGACCAAGTCCCCAGGCTACGTACCAAACTGGCGGGTGCAGGAGGTCAATCAGATGATCAAAAAGATGCCCGAACCGAGTAGACGTTATGGTTACGCGGGCCAATTTTCCGTCAACCGTGTCCAGGAAGGTCATCACCCACCCGGCCAGCAATCCCCAACCGAACTGGCCGCGGGCAAACAACACTGCAGCCAGGATGACCAGCACGAAGCCTATCAAAGTAACCTGGTTAGGGCTCATGCCGAGATTCGCGCACACTTTTGTGCACCACTGAGCCGGACGCGGCCATACCCATTTGGTCACCAGGTCGGTCACCCCCTTGTAGGACCCGGCAAAAAGGCGTTGTTCCAGCTCACCACGGTTTATTTCGGTAATGGGTAGAACAAAAGGCGGATCTGACTTTTTGAGGCGCCTATGATAGGACGAAGAGAGGGTCTCCGGGATTTCGGTTCTAATGCCGGGCAAGGATGTCTCAGGGGATCGGCTGCTCAGGAGTTCCCGCGCTTGCAATGCGCAGCTCGATCGCACCTGGGCAGCGACCGGTACTCGTGCCCCGTCCGGACCGGCCTGGAGCACCACGTCGGTCATCTCAATCAGACTGTTGATCACCCGATCGTCATAAAGGTAATCACCGCGGATTAATAATACTGAACTTTGCGGTGGAATGGATTCAAGATTTTCTAAAAAATCGACTTCGCCCGCGTGCCTGAGCGCTCGCTCCAAGCGCTGGCGGGAGGACAATCCCCAAAGTGTGATCGGGCTATCACAAAAAATATAGGCGTAGGTCGGCATCAATGAACCTTTCATAAAAAATTGCTGTTAAAACCCTCCTTGGCCACGGGCCGGCGCAAAAAAAGTCTGGAATTAATCAAAGATAATATTATATAATAAAAATATAAAACTTGTAAAGTCCTATCGGTTAAAAACCCGTGGAGGTTAAAATCAAAGGTATTCTGGAATGTTATAAGGCTTTCCGATCCAAAAAAATCTCTTTTTTAGATATACTCTGAATGATGGTACCGGAAAATATTTTATGCACCAATTATAGTGAGCAACATAAATAAAGAGGCATTCTTCTTTTGCCATGCCGTAGCCCTCGCTATTGTCATTAGGGGCTTGACCCGGAATCCAGAGGCAGGTAAGAAGTAATTCAGTTCCATCGTTTCATGAGCTACCCTTCTGGATTCCCGCTGGAGTTTATCCTCGCGAAGGCGGGGACGCGAATGACGTTGAGGGAACTGGGGCGGAATGGGAGAGCATTTTCAAGTTCAAGTTATTTATGTCGTTCATTTTAATATTAATTAGTTATTTTAGTGAACAGGTTTAAGGTGGAAAAAAAGCTTCCGTCTAACTACGAGGAGGTGTTTAGGCTTATTCATCTTTCCGATCCCCACTTGTTTTCAATAACCAATGTGCGGTTACGGGAGCTGCTGAATAAAAGAGTTTATGCCTATTTTTCCTGGCGCCTGCACCGGCAAGCTGAGCATTGTGGTGAAGTTCTCGCCGCTTTGCTAAAAGACATGCAATCCCTCAAACCCGATCATATCGTTCTCACCGGGGATTTGACACACATGGGCCTGCCGAGCGAGTTTCGTCAGGCGCAAGAAATGCTTCAGTCCCTGGGGCCGCCCTCAAAGGTAATGGTAATACCTGGCAATCATGACACCTATGTTGCCACAGCGTGGGAGCGCACGTTTCGCCTCTGGTCAGATTACCTGGCCTCCGATGCAGACCATTGTTTCCCGGAAGCAGCAAAGGCACGCAATATTGTTTTTCCCACCTTACGAGTCCGCGGCCCCATTGCCCTTATTGGTGTTTCCACTGCCTGCCCCACTATACCGTTTCTCGCTACCGGCAGCATCGGCAAAGTGCAGATGAAGAAGCTTGAAAATATTCTTGACGAGACACGGCGTAGACACCTTTTGAGAGTGGTGCTGATCCACCACCCACCGGTTCCTGGGGCGGTTTCCTGGCGGAAACGACTTACGGACCAGGCAGCATTCCAAGCGCTTCTGGCGCGCCATGGCGCTGAACTCATTTTGCATGGTCATACCCATCGCACTTATTTAGGACATCTTGAGACGCCTGGGGGCAGAGTTTTTTCAATCGGTGTCCCGTCAGCGTCATCCCTCGGCCGCACAGCACATCGACGGGCTCGATACCATGTCTTTCGTCTGATACGAACTGAGAGTGGACTGGAGATGCTGCTTACAGTGAGAGTTTACTCGCCAACAAAACAACGATTCATCGATGAAGACGAACAGCAGGTGCCGTTGCCTCAACCGACCGGCTGATACCAAGCCGCATTCAAAAGCAGATCAAGGCCACGACGCTGAATCGACGCAGGCGAACGTTTCAGTGCCTCGAGGAATATGACAAGAAAGCAACAAAGATCTGCAAATGAAGGCGCCTTGGTATGATATGCCGAGGATAGTTCATACCCTGTGACGCCGCTTCGAGAAGAAAAACCGGGAGAAGTTCGATTGGTCATCGCTCATGCCGGGCTATGGGCGTGGGACAGGAACCCAAGAGCGAGACAGAAGATTACCGCAACCGGTGCCAGTGCGACGAGCGCCAGGTTTAAACCAAAAATCAGTCCGAGGTTCCCAAGAATCTGATTGAGAAAATACACCCCAATACCGACGATTCCCCCGATCATTATCCTGAATCCAGCAGTATGCTTGCGGGTTGATCCAAAGACGAAGGTAAGGGAGAGCAAAACCAGGGCAGCCGTGGACAGAGGGGTGCTTACCTTTTGCCAGAATAATAACTCGTATTGATCGGAATTTTGCCCGGTCTCCCGCAGTAACTGAATATACTGGTAAAGGTCAGAGGGCGATTGAATTGCCGGCGGAACTTCCTGAATTGTCATCTGCTCTGCACTGAGTACCGATTCACGGGTGAGACTGGGGAGGCGCTTGGTGGTCACCCCCTGGGGAGTAATGACCTTCTGCTCGACATCGGTGAGCACCCATTGGTTGTTTTTGGTAACAACAGCTTTTCGAGCGTGGGTGAATACGCGGAGACGCCTCTCTTGGTCCCATTCGAAAATGTCAACGTTTTCCGGAAGTACGCCGGCGTGGATTTTGCTGACGTGGATAAAGACGGATCCGTTGCGCGCCCAAAAACCGTTGGTGGTAAACGTGATATCAGCAGCGTTGCTGAGCGCAATCAAACGCCCTGTCCGTGCCTGCTGCTCCATGGGCGGCACAATAAACTCTGCCAGGATTCCCGATGCCAGCATGGGAAGCGTGGCGGCCGCAAGGACTGCCCAGCAGATTCGACGCACCGATATGCCGCCGGCTTGCATGGCGACGAGTTCATTTTTGTCCGCCAGCAGTCCAAGGGCTATGACTCCCCCCAGGAGGCAGCTTTGCGGTATCAGGTCCAGTAGTCGGCCCGGCAGTGTGAGAAGCACATAAGATACGGCATCCGTAAGCTGATAGTGTCCTTTTCCCACATCATCCAGTTCAAGGATAAACTCAAAAAAACTGAACAGAAATCCCAAGATGGACAGTACCAGCAGAAAACATCGAGTGAAACTTTTGCCGATATAGAGATCAATTATTTTCATCACCAAGCACGCAATATAAGACAATAGAAAAATTTTTCATAAACGGTGGTAACAACAATATGATTACCGACATCGTGGGTGAGACCAGCACTGCTGAGACGGATTAAGCAGAAGGATGAGCAGGACCACGGCCAGCAATCCTTGTACCCACCAAATACCCAACCATGGGGGAATCTGGCTTTGTTGCACCCCGAGTTTGGCCACGGTGACGATGCTGTAATAAAATCCGTAAATGATTATACCAATGGGAAGATTGGCATGTTTGCCCTTGCGTGTTTCTATCCGGCTCAGAGGCACACCGAGGAGCGCCAGAAGGAGCGTGGAAAGCGGAGATAACATCCGCCACTGTAGCTCAGCGATGTCTGAAGGGTTTTTAGAACGCGCTAGGTAAAAAGTTGAGGCGGCCTTTGTTTTGTATTCCAAGGGGGTAATTTCTTTGGGCCATAAAGAAACCGTGTACTGCGCCGATTCCATAACGCGCCCTTTTCCTTCTCCGGTGCGAGGCAATTCATAACGACAGGCGTTCAGAAAGAAGATGACTTGTCTGCCGGTGGCCGGGTCAAGACGCTGATAGGCCTCCTTTGCGTAGACGACTTCCAGCAGATCATTTCCCTCTTTCGGATCTTTTTCCATGAAGACCCCCTCCGCTCTCTGCCTTGTTTGGTCAATTTTCTCAATAAAGATGAACCGATCCCCTTCGCCGATTTTATAAAACCTGCCTGCTTTCAATCTGGTGACGTCAAACTCGGCCTTTGCTTTGGCTTTCAACCAGAAAAATTGTTCGTAGGCCCATGGCCGCACGGCGAGCGATAAGCTCCCCCCCAGGAGCGCTACCGGTAAGGACAAAACAAAAACGACTGCCAGCACCCGACAAAGAGACACGCCGGAAGCAAAGAGCGCCGTCATTTCATTATCATTATAGAGTCGCCCTATACCGACTATGACCGAAAGGTAAAGGCTGGTGGGAAGAACTACCTCCAGGGCGATCAATACCTTGAGCAGAATAATGAATATGATTGTCTTTATGGACATAAGGCCGAAGGTTGCATCTGCAAGGTAGCGATTTGTGCTGTGTGCTGCGAAGATTATCACCAAAACCGCAACCATGCTTATCAGCGGCTTGATTATTTCGGCTATGAGGTAACGATTTAAGATCAAGGTCGTTATCCGATTGATGGTTAATGAAATGAAACTGGTTTTCGCAACGATATGTAACTAAGCGCATTAATAAAAAAATTTATTATGCATAACTGCAAACATCGTGTCAATAGAGGGGCGTGCGCTGTATTTTTTTCGCGCCTGCGGTTTACCGGGTTGGCAGAGAATATGACCGTTTTTTCGACACCGCTTTACAAAAAATCGCTTAGCAGATTTTTCACTCTTTACAAGAACTTCAAACCATTCTACCTTCATTCCACCACTATATCATGATGGCAAAGGTTTTATAATTACCAAATATTATTACGGACAGATTTACCCAAAAAAAACCAAATGTTGGACAAATCAATCCCTTTAAGCCAATCTTGAATTTTTTAAGTACTTGAAATTACTGGATGTGTCAGGACGCGAGAAAGACTGGGTCATAATTAGAAATGGGGTAAAGATTTTCCTTGTAGATCTTCGGATTATTTGTAAAATTATGGGAAAAAGTACACCCGCCGCAACCTGACCACCCTCGTGGAAACGTAGGAAAAGGTGGGGATCACAATCCTGAACAAACGCTATGGATGCTCAATTGAAAAATACTTCTCATATCACCTGCAATGATTCTTGTATTCACCCCTGGTGTGGTTGTCAACCCGAAAGAGAACTCGCGCCTTTTGCAGAGTGCTACGGCTTCCTGACTGCCGCGCTTGAGGGAGACCGGTTTTTGCCGTGAAGCAACTTATCCAACCTCCGGCCGCACAAAACGCCCGGACCGATCATACCCTCCGGATCGCACGAGTTGAGGGACGGAGTGGTTTTCGTCAATTCATCCGCCTTCCTTGGTCTCTATATGGCGATGACCCGATGTGGGTCCCGCCGCTTCTCATTGAGCGGCGCCGGCACCTTTCCCCCCGCAATCCTTTTTTCGCGCACGCCCAATACTGTTCCTGGCTAGCGTACCGTGGATTGCGGCCCGTGGGCCGTATCAGCGCCCAAGTTGACGAACTTCATATTCAGCACCATCGAGACGCCACCGGTTTTTTCGGAATGATAGAGGCTGAAAACGACGCCACGACGTTCCGGGCCCTCACCGATACCGCTGAGCAGTGGCTCCGCGGCAAGGGGATGCGCCGCATTATCGGCCCACTCAATCTTTCCCTAAACCAGGAAGGTGGGTTGCTGGTAGAAGGGTTCGACACCCCCCCCTCAATCATGATGGGCCATGCGCACCGTTATTATGGTCAACGGATCGAGGAGCAAGGCTATCGCAAGGAAAAGGAACTGCTTGCATACCTTGTCAATATTGAATGTAATTGGCCTCCCTTGGTACGAAAAATTGCAGCAAAAGCGCCCCAAGACGTGCTTCTCCGACCGTTGTGCATGTCCCGTTTCACCGAAGAATTGGAGACTCTGCAGGGTATTTTCAATGACGCATGGTCCCAAAACTGGGGTTTTATCCCGTTCACCAAGGCGGAATTCCAACATATGGGGCAGGATATTAAACACCTGGTGGATAAGGAATTCGTGCAGATCGCAGAAGTAAACGGAGACCCCGCTGGGATGATCGTGGTGCTCCCAAACATCAATGAAGTTATCCGGGACCTCAACGGGCGGCTTCTCCCCTTCGGCTGGATGAAATTGCTCTGGCGTCTCAAGGTGAGATACCCGACTTCTGGGCGGGTCCCCCTTATGGGAGTGTGCCGGCGCTATCAGGAGAGCATGCTCGGGTCTGCGCTCGCCTTCATGCTTATAGATGCGGCACGCGTCCCCGCCCTCAGGCGCGGTATGCGGGAAGTTGAGATGTCCTGGATACTTGAAGACAATATGAGGATACGGAACATTATCGAATCCATCGGTGGCAAAGTATACAAACGCTACCGAATATATGGAAAAGAACTTTATGAATGACGGCATCGTAAAAAGCCCATCTGCTGCGTTGCACCGCATCCTCAGTCATTGCGGCGTACCGGTAAGTACGCCTCATTCCTTCGGATTTGCGCGCCTTGCATCCGGAGCTTTTTACTTCGCCATCCAAATTCGACATTTTACGAGTTCATCATGAATAGAACGAAAAAAACCTTCACCGCCGTGGTGCTGGCAGCGGACCGCGGTCCCAATGATCCCCTGGCCCGGACAGCGGGTGTTTCCTGTAAATCTTTTGTTCACTTGGGAGGAAGGCCTATGGTGCTGCGCGTGCTCGACACGCTTGCCGGGACCCGGGAAGTAGACTCCCTGGCGGTATGCGGTCCTTCCGAGGCCTTGCTTGCCCAGGAGCCTGAACTGCTCTCCAGAATTAATGCAGGTAAGATCAGATGGATTCCCCCTCAGGCAACCCCCAGTGCAAGCACGTACCACGTGTTGGAGGGGCTCCCCCCGGACGTTCCCGTGCTCGTCACCACCGCTGATCACGCGTTTTTGACCGCCGAGGTAGTCGACTTCTTTTGCGGCAAGGCCCGTGCCACCGGTTGTGACGTTGTCGCCGGTCTTGCCCCCCATGAGCAGGTCATACGCGCATTTCCCCGGACCAGAAGAACCGCTACCAGGTTGCGTGACGGTGCTTTTTGTTCATGTAACCTCTTCGCCTTTTTGACTCCACGGGCACGCAGGGCCGCAGAGTTTTGGCAAAAATGCGAACGCAACCGCAAGAAACCCTGGCGAATGATGCGGGTAATCGGTTGGCCGGTTGTGGTCCGATATTTGCTGGGAACGCTGTCCCTGGAGGAAGGCTTGAGGAGGTTGTCAGCCCGCATGAATGTCAAGGCAGGAGTGGTTATCATGCCTTTTCCCGAAGCGGCCGTCGATGTGGACACGGTCAGTGATTGGCGTTTGGCGGAAGAAGTCCTCGCTGGTCGAGGGTAACGAATCATCCTCTCGCTGCGCGGGGCAACCTCATGACACACCGACGGAAATTTCTCCGCACGATCCGCATCCCGCCACGGGCAGAGGGCGATGCGGCTGTCCCCGTTACCTGCACTCTGCGACGGATTCTTCCGTGCACGCGCTCACCATGTGTGCCGCACTCTTCAAATCCGCAGGAAAATCGACCTCACAGCTCCGCAGACCTTCAATTGAACATGTCCAAACCTTCATGGTGGGACACAAATCTCGAATTACGGACAAGTACCATTTCCGGGAAGACGAAGGATCGCCCATGGCTTTTTCAAGCCCTTGGCGGAAAAGAGCCGGGCCTTCCCCCCGAAAAAGGATCATCCCCACTGACTCGCCGTCCGTCTTTTCGGGATCGAGATCTTTGCCGATGTTGATGAGTCTTTGTCCTTCCAGGGTCACTTTCATGTCATCGGCGTCGTAGTGGGACTTGTACGTGATCACTACGGTCACCGGGTGTACGGCTCTACTCAGCACCCGCCGTACCACCCCGGCTTCGAACAACGTGTCCCCGTTAAGCAGGAAAAAATCTTCATTCATCTCGTCCCGAGCCATCCAGCAACTGACGAGGTTGTCCGTTTCGGCAAACTTAGGGTTTTGGATAAGAGTAATGCGACCCACGCCATAGCGCTGGGTCAAAAGCCGCTCAACCTGATCAGCGCCATAACCGACAACTACGCTTACTCGGTCTATCCCGGTGACAAGCAGTGTATCGATCTGCCACTCAATCAATTTTTTCCCCTGAATGGGCAAGAGACATTTCGGAGTTTCAGCCGTAAGCGGCAACAATCGTTTTCCCTGGCCGGCACTTAAAATAATAGTTTTAATAAACAGCCTCCCTAAAATAATTGTTTCACTCGGAGAATGGAAAAACGCCTCGCCTTTAGGTAAAGGCTTAAGCAAGCCGAAACTTTGAACCCGATACCAAAAGGCATTTATACACTAAACTAATTAAGTGATACCTAAACTGAGCGATTTTTCTTCGCTAATATACCCAAATCATGGTAGCACAGGTCAGAATATTTCACCTTTGATAACCGGCGAGATGCCTTTTCTACGATGTTTTGTTAATAAAATCGCTAAGTTAGTTGATATTTATTATTGATTATAATTTATTTATAACATTAAATCACTCTTGTCCAAATTTTTTATTGATTATAATTTATTTATAATATAAAATAACTTTTTTCAAAATTAAGTTTTTTTAAAAAAAACAATATGTTGGACAGAAGAATGAACATGGGGTATGGTTACCTCCTCGACCCCCTGAAATAACTCTATTGAAAGGCCTTTTGCTCTTAGGAAACGAAACCTTTGCAAAAAATATTTTTTGGTCACCCGGAACTAGTTTTAGGTTCTCGGAACATGTTGATTTTATTAGATGCTGAAACAAGTTCAGCATAACATAATAGTCTTAATTGACATTTGGGCAACAAGCTCTTCTGACCTGTCCTACTGTGGTTTTGGAACCTTAAACAAGAATCGCTCAGTTTAGGTCTCGAATACCATCAACGTTCGAAGGTTTTCGCTACTTTTCACTGAAAATTTTTCTGGCTTTTTACAACTAATCGGGAGAAAAACCAAATTTTTTAATGACAGACTTATTTTTTGATTGAATAAGTAAAAATTTTGTGTTAAGAAAAAAAATTAAATATTATTAATGTGTAATAATATTTAATGGATATTATAAAAATACTATAAAATATTAGGTTATTTTCTATTTGATTTTATAGTATAATTTGTTTAAAACATCACTTTCATCTTAAAAAAACCCCATTAGCATCACGTCGGAAAAATTTTTGAGAGGATATACTAAGGAATTTATAAAGTTCCACGTATAAATTAGGAATAAAGTTTCTAAAAAAATGTAGTCATTTTGAACATCAAGGAGTCTATTCTTATGGAGGCTACGCCGACCCAAAACGATTTGCAGTTGCGACTGGCAGATTTCTCGAGCCTGGCAGAAGCAGTGGATTACGCGGCACAAGGTAAAACAGGATTCAACTTCTATCGCGGGGGGAAGATAGTGTCTGTTCTCCCCTATGCGAAATTACGGGAAAAAGCGATAATTCTTGCGCGTCGTCTTTGCGGCTTAGGTGTGGAGCGGGGAAGTCGGGTTGGCCTGGTGGCTGATACCGAGCCGGCTTTCATGATTTTTTTCTTCGCCTGCCAGTACGCAGGACTGGTTCCGGTTCCTCTGCCGGCTTTTTTCCATATGGGTAGTCATAAAGCCTATGTGGAACAGTTGCGGCGGCTGCTCATCAACTGCGATGCGGAAATAGCTGTTGCTCACAAAGGCTATTTCGAGTTTCTCAATAAGGCGGCAGAAGGACTGAATCTTCGTTTCGTGGGTACTCCCGAAGCCTTCGCAGAACTCCCTGAAGCGTCGACCACCCTGCGGCCTCTTGAAAGTGACGAACTGGCATACCTGCAATACACTTCAGGAAGCACCCGCTTCCCCCGGGGGGTAATGATTACCCAGGCCACCTTAATGAGCAATCTAGCGGACATCAGCATTCACGGGGTTAAGGTACGGCCGGAAGATCGCTGCGTGTCATGGCTTCCTTTTTATCACGATATGGGGCTCGTGGGGCTGGTGCTGGTTCCGGTAGCATCTCAGAGATCCGTTGATTATTCCAGCACTTTTGATTTCGCTATGCGCCCCAGACAATGGATAGCGTTGATGAGCCAGAACAAAGCGACTATTTCTTTCAGCCCCCCGTTTGGTTACGAGCTGTGCGCCCGCCGAATAAGGCCAGAGGATATTGCCGGGTTTGATCTCAGCAACTGGCGTGTTGCCGGCGTTGGGGCGGAAATGATTCGTCCCGGACCGCTGGAGGATTTTGCCGGGGTCTTCTCTTCGTGCGGGTTTAAAGAGGAGGCATTTCTCGCTTGTTACGGGATGGCCGAATGCTCTCTTGCCGTGAGCTTTGCGCCGCTTGACCGTGCGCTGGAGTTGGACTACATTGATGGGAACAGCCTTGCCCGAGACAAAAAAGCCGCTCCCATTGATCCGGCACACAAGAAGGATAGTGCCCGGGTGAAGCAGTTTGTTAAGTGCGGCATACCGTTGCCGCAGTATGAAATTTCCGTGCGGGATTCACAAGGACGGGATTTGCCGGATAGACATTGCGGAACCCTCTTTGTGCGGGGACCCAGTGTTATGAGCGGCTATTTCGCCGATCCCGAAAATACCAATGCGGTGTTGTCTTCTGAGGGTTGGCTTAACACCGGAGATTTGGCATACCGGATCTCCGGCGAAATCGTGATTACGGGCCGAAAAAAGGACCTCATTATCATCAACGGCCGCAATATTTGGCCGCAGGATCTGGAATACCTGGCGCAGGCGCAGCCGGAAGTAAGATCGGGGGATGCGGCTGCCTTCTCGGTGCCGGGTCCGGATGGGGGAGAAAAGGCGGTAATCATGATCGAGTGCCGCGAGTCAGACGCTGCAAAACGTACTGCGCTCATAGAACGTTTGCGGACCATATTTCTTGAAGAGCTCGGGCTGGACTGTTTGATCTGTCTTGTCCCTCGTAATACTTTACCACGCACGACATCAGGTAAACTGTCCCGGTCTCAAGCCCGTCAAAGATTCCTCGAACAATTCGGCAAAGAGCTGCTGACGCAATCGAACATGGACATATATAAACAGGCGAGTTAAACAGGCTCTCCTGTGAAAGCCCCGCAATTACCCCGAAGGAGCCGCAAAAAGCACACCTTGACGAAAGGGAAAGACGAATATACAACTGCGTTCGGATTAACCGTTCGTCCGTACGGGTTAGTCCGGGATTTGGGCTTTGGGGTGATCGTTTATGAGATGTTCAGATCGGTCATAACCGGACAGGCAAAATGTCTCGCATCGTAGCCCTCACGGGAGCAACAGGGTTTATTGGCGCCGCCATAGCGCGTCGGCTGAAAGCCGCAGACTGGCAGATAAGAGCGCTGGTCCGTCCCACGTCAAGACGAGACCATCTCGACGGTCTTGGCCTCCATTGGATAGAAGGTGCTCTTAGTGACCCGGAAAGCTTGCGCCGTCTGGTGCTGGGGGCAGATGCGGTGGTGCATTGTGCCGGAGCGGTGCGGGGCGCGGATTCTGAGGACTTTATACGCGTAAACAAACATGGGGTGTCGCGGCTGGTGCAAGCAGCCACCGAGCAGCTGCCGAAGCCTCGTTTTTTGCTCATCTCTTCACTTGCCGCCCGTGAGCCGCACCTTTCGCCCTATGCAGCAAGCAAGCGACAGGGAGAAGAGGAACTTGCCGCCGGAGCGGGTGAAATGCCGTGGGCGGCGCTGCGGCCATCAGTTGTCTATGGGCCGGGAGACAAAGAGTTGCTTTCTCTTTTTCGATTGATGTACCGGGGAGTCGGCTTGGTGCTGGGGCCGACCGATGCCCGGTTTTCGATGCTGTATGTAGACGATCTTGCCGAGGCAGTGGCGCAATGGCTGAAATGCGGGAACACGCGGCAACGAGTGTTTGAAGTGCATGACGGGCAGCCCGACGGCTATAGCTGGGACGATCTCATTAAGACCATGGCCCGGGTGAGGGAAGGGCGTGTGCGTCCGGTGAGGATTTCAGCCCCATTTTTGTCGATTTTGGCCTCGATCAATTTCGTGGCGGCACAAGCAGCCGGATACGCTCCGATGCTTACGCCGGGCAAGGTGCGCGAGTTACGGCACTCAAACTGGGTAGGTGATAATACCTTGTTCACTCGTGAGACCGGGTGGATTCCCCTCGTTCGTCTGGAAGCGGGGTTGCGGCGCATACTAAAACCGGACAGCAGATCCCATTAGTCCCTTTGCCGGCAGAAATGACGGTAGAATGAGGTAAGATATATGCAGGATTATCGAGAATTGGTGGTGAAGATTTGTGATATAATACGGCCCTTCAACAAGGATGGCATTGACCTGAATGAAGAGACTGATCTGGCCGGAGATCTCGGGCTTGATTCCCTGAAAGTAATGGAGCTACTCGTCACGGTTGAAGACAGCCTCGATATTTCTATTCCCCTCAACGTTCTGCCTCGCGTGCGCACCATAAAGGATTTTGCGGAACAACTGCAACTATTACTCTCAGAAAGGTCATAGTGGCTATCTTTGACAAATTACATCCAATTAGCTCGGCACTCCAAGACCTACAAAATTGTGGGGTGGACTCTGTCAACGTTGTCATAGAACGTTTTACTGCTCCTTTTGAAGCGGTGATAAACGGCCGCCGCACAGTTCTTGCCGGCACGAACAACTATTTGGGCCTTACCTTTGATCAGGAATGTATCCGGGCGGCATGTGAGGCTCTTCAGCAGGAAGGCACCGGCACCACCGGGTCACGAATGGCCAATGGGAATTACGCTGCCCATATCGCTCTGGAACGCGAATTGGCGGAATTTTTCGGCCGTAAAGGAGCCATTGTATTTTCAACCGGATATGTGGCCATCCTGGGGATGATAACGGCTTTGGCAGGACCCGGGGATATTATTCTTATAGATTCTGACTGTCATGCGAGCATCTATGATGGGTGCCGTTTGGCCGGAGCCCAATTCATGATTTTTAAACACAACAACATCGGTGATCTTGAGAAGCGTTTGCGACGGCTGGGCAAGCAGACAGAAAACACCCTGATCGTGGTGGAAGGCATATACAGCATGCTGGGCGATCGTGCGATCCTGGCCGATATCGCTGCGGTAAAGAAGAACTACGGCGCCTGCATTTTGGTGGATGAAGCACATTCCCTGGGGGTTCTCGGCAAACAGGGCCGTGGTCTCGCGGAGGAAGCCGGCGTTGAGGATGACGTTGATTTCATCGTCGGAACCTTCAGCAAGAGTTTAGGCACCATCGGAGGCTATTGTGTCAGTAATCATTCCCAGCTGGAACTGCTCCGTTTCGCGAGCCGACCATACATATTTACCGCATCTCCTTCTCCCTCAATCATCGCGTCGACCCGCGAAGCTCTGAAAATTATACGCGCACGTCCTGAGTTGCGCAGCCGGCTTTGGGAAAACGCCCGGACGTTATATCAGCGCCTGAAGGACATGGATTTTGTTCTTGGTCCGGCGCCAAGCCCCATTATTCCCGTGCGTCTGAAAGACATAGTAAAGGCCGTGGCATTCTGGAACAGGCTTTTGGAGCATGGGGTATATGTAAACATGGTATTGCCACCCGCCACGACCGACGGAAATCCTTTGTTGCGTTGCAGCGTGAGCGCCGGTCACACTCCTGAACAGGTGGAACAAATCTGTGAAGCATTTGCTTCTCTCCGGGATGTTTCTGGGCCTCACCTGATGAGCTGAAAAGGATTGCCACGCCGGGCTTCGCCACTTGCGCCCTCCCGAAATTACGAGGTACTCATACATATGCGCCTACTGATAACCTTCGTCCGAAAGTACCCCCGCCATAGCGTGATTACGCTGTTTGCTTTGCTGCTGGCCGGTGCGGCGGAAGGTTTCGGCCTTACCGGAATTCTTACGTTGATTAGCCGTATTGGCGGCAATGGGATTTTGAAGGGCTCGCTATCGAAGGGAGGTTCTTTTCCACTGGCGCATTATTTGACAAATGCTCTTGCCGCGTTAGGCCTGAGCCCTACGATCGGCATGCTGCTGGCGGTGTTGGTCGCCGGTTTTGCGGTGAAAAGCGTATTCATGCTGTTGGCCAACAAGCGGGTCGGCTATACGGTTGCCCATGTCGCCACCGACCTGCGTCTTGCGTTGCTTCGCGCGCTCCTTACCACCCGCTGGGAATACTATCTTGGCCAACCGGTAGGCGCTCTTGCCAATTCATTCGCTACCGAAGCTTCGCGCGCGTCTCATGGGTATGAGTCGGGCGCTAAAATGGCGGCGCTTTGCATACAAGCCATAATCTATCTGATAATCGGCCTTTGCCTCTCCTGGAAAGCGATGCTCGCCTCCATGGCCGCCGGGGCGATTATTCTTTTTGGATTAAGCCATTTCGTGCGAATGTCTCGGCGCGCCGGCCGCCGTCAAACATCACTGCTTCAGTCCTCGCTCGCACGTCTGACCGACAGCCTCCAATCAATAAAACCGCTCAAGGCCATGGCGCGTGAGGAGCTGGCCGATGCTGTGCTGGTTACCGAAACCAAGCTCCTGAACAAGGCTATGAAAAAAGATGTGTTCAGCAAGGAGGCCCTGAAATCTTTTCAGGAGCCGATGGTTACCGGTTTACTGGGATTTGGAATTTTTGTGGCGCTTGAATTTTTGGCCTTACCGCTGGCTTCCATAATGGGTTTGGTATTTGTAATCGCCAACATGGTGACCAAGCTGAACAAGGTGCAGCAGGAGTATCAGAAAATGGTCACTTTTGAAAGCGCCTATTGGTCATTGCAGGAAAAGATCAAGAATTGCGAGCATGAGCAGGAAGAGGTTTTAGGAACTGCCAAAGCATCGCTTGAGCGAAGCGTTTGCATGGATCACGTCAGTTTCAAATATGGGAAGCATTGGGTATTGCAGGAAGCGTCCCTGGAATTGCCTGCCGGGTTTTTTACCGCTATTACCGGGTCATCAGGAACCGGAAAAACCACGGTGGCTGACCTTCTGATCGGGCTGCTTCGGCCTCAGAAGGGGCAGATATTGATTGATGGTCAGCCCCTTTCCACGATAGACATTAAAAGCTGGCGGCGGATGATCGGTTATGTACCGCAGGAGACCCTGCTTTTGCACGATACCGTGATGAAAAACGTGACGCTCGGCGCTTCTGACTTAAGCGAAAAAGACGTTGAAAACGCCCTGATTGCGGCGGGCATTTGGGATTTCGTGGCAACCATGCCGCAAGGGATGCACACCACTGTTGGCGAGCGCGGAGGCAAACTCTCAGGCGGTCAGCGGCAGCGGATCGCCATCGCCCGGGCGCTTGTCCATAAGCCGTCGTTGCTGATTCTGGATGAAGCGACCAGCGGCCTGGATCCCGAAACCGAAAAGCGCATCTGCGACACCTTGCGAGGACTCCGGGGAAAACTTACGATTCTCGCTATTTCTCATCAACCTGCCCTGATAAATGCCGCTGACCGGGCTTACCACATCAAGGATGAAAGGGCGGTTTTAACCGTAAACCCAACCGACATCGGGGCTGATTCGAAAGCATAGTGGTTCGGCGCAGAGCTTACGGATTTGACGCAGGCAACGTAAGGGAGTATCTTAATTAAAGAAAGTAATACCGAAGTTTGAGAAACGTTTGTAGGTGTCGGGTAAGTAAACCTTATTTCTCTGTATACAATAAAATACTCAGGTGTAGAATGCTTAAGTGGAGATTGGGGCTTTTGATTTTTTTAGATTTTTTTTGTTTGGTAGAGTTGGACAATGATTCCAAAAAGGTTAAAGGCTGCCGTTGTTATTATTTTAATAATTTCTTTGTTTGGCGGCTGTGCAAGGTTTGAGCAGAAGCTTTTTGATTGGGGCCTGTGCTTCGAGCGGCAAAGGTCCGATTTGGTTTCTCGAACCATTCACGTGGATGGGCAAAACATTGCCTATTTAGAGCGACCGGGGGAAGGCCAAACTATTGTCCTGCTGCACGGATTCGGGGCCAATAAAGATACCTGGATTCGTTTTGTTCGTTATCTGCCCAAAAAATTCCGGATACTCGCCATTGATATGCCGGGTCATGGAGACAACAGCCGGAATATGGATGTGTCCTATGACGCGCAACATTTGACGGACGTTTTTTCAAGAACGGTTGAATATTTAGGTCTGCAACGTTTTCACCTGGCGGGCCATTCCTTTGGCGGGTATGTGGCTATGCGTTATGCCGTCAATCACCCGCAGAAGCTGATTACTTTAGGTTTATTCGCTTCCGCGGGTGTTATGTCGCCCACGCCCACTGATTTTCAACAGGCATTGGGAAAAGGTGAGAATCCGATCCAGATCAACTCGGAAAAAAGCTTCGACCGTATGATGGACCTTGTTTTTTACAAAAAACCTTTTGCGCCCTGGCCGATGCGTCCGGTCATTCGGCGGCAATGTATCGAACGGCATGAGTTCGAAAAAAAAGTGTGGCACGACATTGGTAAAGATTGGAAAGAAGCGACTGAGTTCCTGCCTCAGATTCGGACCCCGGTCTTCCTTATCTGGGGGGATAAAGACCGCATTCTGCATATATCTGGCGTGAATGTTTACTGCCACTATTTGCCGCAGGCTGAAACCGCAATTATTAAAAATTGCGGCCACGGATTGATTTTTGAAAAGCCGAGGGAAGCGGCGGATGCTTATGCTAATTTTTTGGAAAACGTGAAAACCAGAGAATAGGAATAGAGAAAAAACACTTAGGATTTTAATATGTTGGTTGAACGTTGGAGAACTAACAGCGGGAATTCCCTTGCCAAATGAAAAATAACTCAGAGAGCCGTTTTTACGAGGTCCATTTTGCGGGCCCTGATATGCCGGCATTCCGGTTGCGCAACTTGCTGGCAGAAAGGATCGCCGCGGTTCCTTCCGGCGGAGCTATTGATTGGGTGACCTATTATTTTCGCGATCGACGGCTGGCCGAGGATTTGCTTAGAGCACACCGCCGCGGCGTTAAAGTCACGGTGACAATTGAAAAATACCCGCGAACATCACAAGCCAATGAGACCGTGACGGCGATGTTATCGGGGCGGAGTGGTCTGGGTTCGGGGTTTCGCAGCCTGTCCCCACCTAACAAATTAATTCCCTTTGGGAAAGAGAAGAAACCGCGGCTGCACGAAAAGCTCTATTGCTTTTCACACCCGAGGCCAACGGCTTTTATCGGCTCCTTTAATCCCTCCGGAGATGGCATTGCGGACGATCCTGCTATCATCGGTGAAATCGGCGATCAAGACCGGGGCCACAATTTTCTGGTCGGGCTTACCGACCCCTTGCTGTTTGGGCGGCTGGTCGAGCACGCCCGGTTGATCCACCGAGCGCAATTTATCCGGTTGTACCGTTTTTCGAAAAACGCAAACCAGGCAGTGAGGGCAAAAGACACGGTAATCCATTTTGGGCCGCGGGTGCTGCCAAATCCGGTGTTAAAGTTTCTCTCCCGGCTCGGAACGAAAGCGCGGATACGCATTGCCGCTTCGCACATTAATGGAAAATTCGTCGTCAAAGCCATAACGGGACTTGCTTACCGGGGTGCAGCCGTGGAAATCCTGGCTGAACCGACCCTGAGACGGGTTCCGGTGGAAGTTGAGGAGATACTGGCTCAGGCGGGAATCTCGTTTCGGCGGGTCACCCATCCGGAAGGTCTCCCGATGCACAACAAGTTCGCGCTGGTGGAGAAAAGCAGTGAGCGGTGGGTTATGTTCGGCAGCTTTAACTGGACAGACCGCTCGTGTCGGTTCAATCATGAAATTAGCTCTATTTCCTCCGATGTTCAACTGTTTGACACATTCGCCGAACGCTGGGAGGCCTTGGCGACACAGCGAGATTAAATCGCCGGTTTAGCCCTACCTCGTATCGGTATCAAAGAAAAGGAGAAACGTTCGTGCACAAGGTAATCATCTATGGCGCTGGTTCTATCGGCAATCACCTGGCTCATGCCTGCCGCAACAAGGGGTGGGATGTTCTCATGACCGATCTTGATCCTAAGGCTCTCCAACGAACACGCGAGGATATTTATCCCTCCCGATATGGGAAATGGGATCCGGGCATACAGCTAAGAGGGATGGACGCGCTCCCCAATGAACATTTTGACGTTGTCATCATCGGCACCCCCCCCGATACCCACGTGAGTCTGGCCATCCAGGTGTTAGAAAACAGCTCGCCCGAAGTATTGCTTATTGAAAAACCCCTGTGTAACCCTTCTCTCGAGGGTGTTCAAAAGATCGTGGATCTTCAGAAAGCCACCGGATCGTTTGTTGCCGTCGGCTATAATCACACCCTGACCGAAAATTCCAGGCGTTCGGCCCGGATTTTTGCAAATAATACGATTGGTGATCCGATCACCATCAGCGCGCGGTTTCGAGAGCACTGGGGCGGAATATTTGGCGCCCATCCATGGCTCAGCGGCCCCAGGGACACGTACCTGGGATTTTTTGAACGGGGGGGCGGCGCCAGCGGGGAGCACTCTCACGCCATAAACATCTGGCAGCATTTTGCCCGTCTTGTTGGTGCGGGACGGATCGTTGAAGTATCAGCCACTATGGACATGGTGGATGATGGCGTGGTAAAATATGACCGAATTTGTCTTATTAATGTCAAGACTGAGTTCGGTCTGGTGGGAGACATCGTCCAGGATGTGGTCACCGAGCCAGCGCAGAAGGCAGCGCGAATACAAGGGACGAAAGGCTTTCTTGAATGGTTTGTGAATTATAAAAGCGGCCATGATGCCCTTCGCTATTGGGACGGGAAGGGTGAAGTGCGACAAGAACTGATTAAAAAAACACGTCCTGACGACTTTAAGGGGGAGATTGATCACGTGGAGCAAATACTTAACGGAGGAGATCGAGCGGGCTCGCCCATATCGATTGAACGAGGGCTGGAGACCATGCTGGTAATTGCGGCCGCGCATTTGTCTTGCCGGAACAAGAGGGCGATGAGAATAAACTTTGATCGGGGATATACACCCGAAGCCGTCGAATTACTCTAACAAGACGAGGTAAATTTCCATGAATCGTTTTGATTTCAACGGGGTTTTTACGTATGACCTGGCCAACAACCACCAGGGCGACCTGGAGCATGCGCTCAATATTATTAATGCCGTGGGTGAGGTGAACAGACAGGCCGCCGTTCGTGGCGCGCTCAAGTTCCAATTCAGGCAATTGGACACCTTTATTCACCCTGATTACAAGCAAAGAAAAGACGTAAAACATATTCCAAGATTCATGGAAACGGCCTTGACCAAGCAGCAGTATGCGACGCTCACCAAAGCGGTCATCAAAAACGGCATGCACACCATGGCCACTCCCTTCGATGAAGAATCAGTGGACCTCATTCTGAATTTGGATATCGAGATCATCAAAGTAGCCAGTTGCTCAGCCACTGACCGGCCACTCCTCGAACGGATCACCCAGGTGAACAAACCGGTAATTGTCTCAACTGCAGGGTTGAGTTTGGACAAGATCGACCGACTGGTGAGTTTTCTTGAATCAAAAAACATGCAGTTCGCTTTGATGCACTGTGTGGCCATCTATCCCACCCCCAACGACAAATTGGGATTGAATCAGATCAATGTGCTGAAAGAAAGGTTCCCTCATGTGCCCATCGGGTTCTCCACTCATGAAGAGCCGGATAACTATTCCTCCATCCAAATCGCATATGCAAAAGGGGCGACGCTGTTTGAAAGGCACGTAGGCATGGAAACAGAAAAACATCAATTGAACAGTTATTCCTCCAGACCTGAGCAAATAGCCCGATGGATTGATGCGTACAAGCAGGCCGTGGCAGCCTGTGGTGGAGAACATCGCATTCCTGCCTCCCCTGATGAGATCGCCTCTTTACGTTCACTCATGCGAGGGGTATTCGTAAGAGCGCAGATCAAGAAAGGCGATAAACTGAACAGGGACAAAGTATATTTTGCGATGCCCCTGCATGACCGGCAACTCCCAAGTGGTGACTGGTTTGACGGGATCGCAGCCGACCGGGACTATGCACCAAACGAGCCCGTCAATGAGGCGGTGGCAAACCTCCCATTGCCGGCGGAAGAGATCATTTACCATATTTTACTTCAGGTGAAGGGCATGCTGAACAATGCGAGGATACATATCGGCAAAGAGACTTCCGTTGAGTTGTCCCACCATTATGGTCTTGAGCGATTCAGAGAGTTTGGGGCGGTCATCATGAACTGCATCAACCGGAAGTACTGCAAGAAGTTGGTCATCCAGCTTCCACGGCAGAAGCATCCGTATCATTTTCACAAGCGCAAAGAGGAAACCTTCCAGTTGTTGTACGGGGATTTGGAGGTAGAACTGGACGGAAAGAGGATCAAGCCACAGGTAGGGGATACCATTCTGGTGAGGCCGGGTGAATGGCACAAATTTCATACCCTTGACGGGGCAATTTTTGAGGAAGTGAGCACCACCCACTTTGATAATGACTCGTTCTACGAGGATGAGCGGATAGCAAGGCTCGCCAGGGAAGCGAGAAAAACCGTCATCACTGTTTGGAAGGTAATCGAAAAGAAAACCATTTGAGCTGTTTATGCCGCAATTTCTTTAAATGCCAAATACCTTTAAATAAAAGAGAGGTTATTACCACAGAATATCTTCTCCGTCGATTATGAAATGGAATATTTCAAAGCGAGCCCACGGACGAATTGTCGCGCATGATGTTGCCGAAAACCTCGCTACACTTGCGGCTATCGAGGCTCGTCTTGATGCTGTCAGCCGTAACAATACTCAAGGCACCGCTTTCAGAATAATCGGCAATTGGCTTATCCGTGAAAAGATATTATGGGATTATCTTCGACACCGCTCTCCTCAAAAAATATGTGGGGTCCCCAATTTTATTCCGAGTTTTCCAGTTCGCAACGCAATAAAGGCGCTCTATTATCTAGTTTTTGGTACCCGCATACGTGCGGATCTATCCGCCAGCGCTGTAATTTTTAAATCCAACATGCGCTCTTTTTATTTTCAGCAGAAGATGACCCTTTGGGTCGCCAGGCAGCAGCGGTCAACGGAAAAGCTTGATGAATCAATGACTGCCCGAAATCGATTCGCCCAGATCTCCGGGTTTCTACAACCTCAGGTCATTGAGCAAGACACCGCTGCTAAGCCGCCGTTCATATTTGAAGAACTTGCCTGTGGCCGTCGTTTAGGCGAAACAAATGATTGGAAAGTGTTTCCGGATCAAGTATTGCCCTTATTGTTTCGGTTTTATGACCATGGTTCTATTCGCCATCGCCGAGCAGCCGACGTTTACAACACGGATTGGATAAGCAGTAAAATTGCCGGCCTGATTTCCGAACTTAAGTGGAAAAAAAAATGGGCACCTTTGCCACGATTTCTTAAAGCCACTGAGGAATGTCTGTCCCTGAGGGATGAAACAATACCCCTGTGCATTGGTCACGGTGATCTGGCGAAAAATAATTTTGTCGTTTCTGAGAATGGCAATTTCGCTCTTTTGGACTGGGAAGTATCTCGAGAGTTACCTATGGCTAGGGAATTGATTAAGCTCGTTTTCCAACATCCTTCCCTATTGTATTGCCTGGAGCCGGAGATCCGGAGCAGGACGGAGGACCCAATAGCTATGCCCCCGAGACGTCAGTTCCTGTGTGCAGCGCTCGACACAATTGCAGGCTTTGAGAATTTTCAGGCCGGAAGACCACCGGGGACAAAGAAAATAAAACAGTGGTTTGGCCTGGCATCTATGCTTATTGCCGGGCCTGACTGGTAAACCATTCCGGTAAACATAGCCGGAGATTAGTGAAAAGATGGATAAAAATCAAGCCATGCACATTGCACTCTTTATTCGTTCATTTAGCGGCAGCGGCGATGCCCGTTTTATGGTCAATATGGTCCGTGTTCTGTCGGACAAAGGGCATTGCGTTGACCTGGTTAGGGGACGTAAAAAGGGGTATTAACTGGATGAAATCTCTGCCTGGCTAAGGATATACACTCTTTTAGTCATGATTCGCCTTTAGCCAGTTAAAAACATCAGGCAATGAAAACGGACATATTTCCCAACAATCTTAATATGAGGGATAGGCTTATCTCGTGTTCGGTCATAGATCCAGCTTTTGGGGGTATGCAGATAGGTAGTCAGTTCATCTATAGTCATCAAAGAATATGCGTCATTTCTTTGCTCGCTGATTTTTTCTAATGCTTTCTCAGCTATTGTTTTGGGTATTTCGTCAATTATAGTTTGAAGTATCTGATTATCTATTTATTAAAATATTACCATTAATCAAGGTAGGGAGGGATATGTAATGCTACCGTAAGAATTCTCTTTGGGAATATGGTGGAGACGATTTTTATAAAGATACCACGGCAGCAGCGAGTGCGCGAGCGCGTCTCGATAAAGATCGGGGTTGAATTTTGATTTTGTCCCTTCCACTTTACCATTTTTATGGGTGTATTCTATCGGCGGCAAACCAGGTCGCTGGACAATCAGCTGTTTTTCTACCATAAAAGCATTGGTCGAACTATACTGCATGACTGCCCTGCCGGGTACATTTCCAGGAAGGGTGAGAAGTGGCCGCCCGATAAGAGGATGTTTGGTGCTCAGGCCCATAAGATCAAGGAGCGTGGGGGGCATATCAATCTGGCTTGCTAACTTGTAATATTTTTCCGACCTAATGCCCGGCCCGATAATGAGGCCGGGGATATGGAACTTTTTAATGGGGATCAACTCCATGCCCTTAAGCCTCGTGGAGTGGTCAGCGATGACAAGAAACAAGGTATTTTTATAGTAGGCTTCTTTTTTCGCGAATTTGAAAAAGTTGCCGAGCGCGTAGTCAGCGTACTTCACGGCGTTATAACGAGTATTTTTGGGAGACTCATAAAGTGCGATTCGGCCATCAGGGAATTCAAATGGGATATGATTGGAAGTGGTTAGGATAAGTCCAAAAAAAGGCCTATCGCCGTGAGCCCGAAAAATAGTATTGGCTTTCGAAAATAAATCCTCGTCAGATACTCCCAACGTGCCTTTAAAAACAGGGTTATCATAATTGTCTTGTTCATAGACCTTTTGAAAACCATTACCAAGGAAAAACCCGCGCATGTTGTCGAAGCGGCTTTCCCCACCATAGACAAACTCAGTGTGGTAACCATTGCGAAGGAGCAAGTCTGCTATAGTGAAGAAGTCTTTCTGCGCCAAACCGAGTCTTACCACGCTTTCTCCCAAGGTTGGCAGGAAGCCAGAAATAATCGCTTCAATGGCCCGAATGGTCCGGGTCCCGGTGCTGTAAAGGTTCATAAAAAGAACCCCTTCTTTGCTCAGCTCATCAAGGTTTGGCGTAAGCGGTATCCCGCCGAGACAACCCACATACTCGGCCCCAAGGCTCTCTTCAATGATGATGACCAAGTTAAGCGGACGTAGCCTCGGGTAGCTGGATTGCTGGTGGTGCAGAAGCGGTATCGAGGGATCAGTAAAGTCTTTCTCGGCGATACCGCTGCTTTTTCGTACCCGGGAGAGCATCTCGCGGGGATCCATTCTTCCATAAAATTTTCCAGGATCTTTTTCCATTTTGTAGCGACTAAAAAAAGCATAAACCAAAGTGAACGTGGAATTGAGGGCAAGCTGGTTGGCAAGGTGACTCGATGAAAAAGCCCCGTCACTAGGGCTGGCCGCCAGATTTCCAGAACTTAAGGGGATGACAATGGTGAGCAAAGGTATAATGAGCAACAAACTGAGCGCCCTTTGCAGAACAGAATAATTCCCATAGCTCTCGAACAGTTTTTGAAAAAACCGAAAAATAAGCCACCCGATTATCAAGGTGAACGCGATGCCCCCGATCACTATGAGTGTGTAGCCCCGAAGCACCATAGTAAACACTTCGCTCCCCTGGACGATATATTCCAAGATGAGACCGTCAAGACGGGTAAAAAACTCAGCCATAAAAGGGAAAGTGGCGATTTCCAGAAACACAAAGAGAGTAAAAAAAAGGGCAAAATAAGAAGAGAATATCCAGCGAAGGCTTCTCGTAATCTTGCCGGGAAGAAGGATCAGCAAGAAGGCTGGCAGGACTATGCTGAAACAAAGAACAATGGTATCCATCCACATGCCGATAGGGAACAAAAGAGCGTAGTTTGGGATATCCCCGATCTGTGGAAAGAAGGTAAAGCAAAGCACTGCCCTAAAAACCGAAAAAGTGCACAGGCAGAGGAAATAAAAAATGATAACCGGACTAAAAAGGCCGACGAAACAGACCGCCTTTGACCAAGGGTTGCGGTAATTTGATTGCTTTTGAGACATTATCGGTATATATAGTTATTCGATTTTTTTTGTTAAAAATAAGATTTTTGCAGCGAAGACATTCAGCATCACAAATCCTTCGTGCTTTGGATGCAGACATTCTTAATTGGTGCGCTCGTACTACCGCCATGCCTTTTGTAAGCAGATGTTTACAAAAATCTTTTATAAAAGTCAATAAAAAAGCAAAGTGTCCCTGAGGAGGGGGGAGGAGAAAAAAGAAGAGGAAAAAATAAAAAACCCCTGCATTTCTGGGGGGGGTCAAGGGAAAATGTGAAAAGAAGGGAATGAATAATAGCAATAAGTCACCAATTTATAAAGTTTATCTACCCCATAAAGCAGATGTGCGGGCCAAAGAACAAAAACATCAATCCGGTAAAAGAAAACGGCTTAAAGACACCATGATTGAAAAATACGTAATACAAAAACTAAAACTCGGTTGGTCTCCTGAGCAAATAGCCGGTAGACTCCCTCTCGACTGCCCCTCTATTACCTATGACAACGGCTCAGAGAATATTGAACATCAAAAAATCAACGAAGCGCTCGGTACACAGTCATACTTCTGTAATCCCTACCACAGCTGGAAAAAAGGCTCGGTCGAATATCCCATCGGCCTTATCCGGCGCTTTTTGCCAAAAAAAACCGACTTTGCTATAATTAAGCCCTCTCAACTAAAAACAATCGAAAACCTTTTAAATAACAGACCAAGAAAATGTTTAAACTTTAAAACCCCACCAGAGGTCTTTTCCTCTTGCGTTGCACTTGCTGGTTGAATGTAGCAAAATATTTTCTTTACAAGCACATAATTTTTTATAAAATCACCGGAAGATTACTGGGTAAAATTTTGCGGATTAAATTCATACCAGGCCGAAAGACAAGGAGAGTCGCAATATAATGATCCGTCTG
The DNA here is from genome assembly GCA_026625185.1 of Thermodesulfobacteriota bacterium. Taxonomy (GTDB): domain Bacteria; phylum Desulfobacterota; class WTBG01; order JAGOGO01; family JAGOGO01. The sequence goes on from CP113000.1 coordinate 626,711, forward strand.
TTACAATTCCACGAGAATTCCAAGGTCATTTCAGGCTGGCTGGCTTTGGCAGGCCCGGCGCTCAAGTGGTTGACACCCGCGAGACGGCGAACCATCCTGATTGCGGGAGCGCTCTGGATCGCCTTGAAACGTCCTCTGAAACAAATGACGAAAGCCCATGTCTGGTCAGAGGTCCCCCCCGATCTAATCACCGCAATCGTTGTGACCATCATCATTTTTGCCTTCCTGTGGTTTTGCTACTGGTTGGCGTTAAAATTCACATCCATGCCATCATTTATCCGCCGCAATCCCCAGTTGTGTCTTCACGCGTTTTTTTGGATCATTCTGGTCGTTCTCTGGAACACTTCGCCTGAAGGTGGAATTTGGCGCGTTGTCCTGGTGGTCCTCGCCATCAATCTCCCTTTTCTCCTCTGGCGTCTGGGGTACATGCTGATCTCAGCCAAACATAACAAAGTGGCAGGCACACGGTTCTGGGAACATCTGATGTATCTCGCCCCTGTTTATGGCGGAACAAATACCCCCTACGGAAAGGGTCTGGATTTCCTTTCACGCCATGAAGCCAAGGACGAGGAAGCACTTGCCCGCTCCCAGCTCGCGGGAATCAAACTGCTCATCCTGGCTGTCCTCTGGCAAGGGGTCAGATTAATTATGGATGGACTGGTGTTCGGTATAAACAATCCGGCAAATCAGGTCTTGGGGGGATTTACGCTTGCAGTGCCTCGCCTTGGCCAATTACTCAAACAACCCGAGATAGCTTCAATCGGAACGGCGTGGGTGAGCCTTTACTGTGAACTTATATATAACGTGCTCAATCTTGCAGTGAGAGGTCATCAGATCATAGGAATTCTAAGACTTTCCGGTTTCTATGTATTCCGGAATACTTATAAGCCCTTGCTGGCAGAAACAATAGTCGAATTCTGGAACCGCTATTACTACTACTTCAAGGAAATTATGGCAGACTTTTTTTTCTTCCCGACCTTTGTAAGTTGGTTTCGCAAACACTTCGTGCTCCGGCTCTTTTCCGCGGTTTTCATGGCGGCTTTCTTCGGTAACATGTACTATCACCTGATCAGGCTGAAGTACCAACTCATCCAGGCTGATTTTAACGCCATTTGGCTTACCCTGCACGCACGATTGTTTTACTGTTTTCTGCTGAGTTTAGGTATCTTTATTTCGATGCTACGTGAGCACCGGCGGGGGAGAAAGCCACGGCCGCGACGTGGCTTGATGCAACGAGGTCTGTCTATTTTTGGCGTGTGGACCTTCTTCGCAATAATCAATATTTGGAACCAAAAAGGAGGCATTCCGTTCGTTCAGGTGACGAAATTTTTTCTTCGACTCATAGGTATTATTTAAAACTCTTGTGGAGGCAATATCCATGTTGCTTAAATTAAACGTTGGAAATCTTTTTGAACCGATCAGCGGACGGCGTTGGGATCAAGCGGAAATCAGCTCCCAGGTAACTCGGCGTATCGCCCGATTCAAAAAAAACGGTCTCGCTCGGGGTGATCGTGTCTTTCTTCCTTTCGGCAACCGTCTGGAGTTCTTCGCCGAGCTTCTTGCCATCTGGCGGTTGGGCGGCTGTGCGATTCCAATCGACAGCCGGCTTACCGCATTTGAAGTTGAAAACCTGGCTCGCGTCGCCACCCCCCGACTCGCTGTCGTGGATGAGGAAACTTCAGCAAATATTATCCGGGTCCTTACAGCCTCCGGAGCCAGGATCATCCAAACCACCGAAACTGGCACAGATGAATCCGTTGACAGCTTGTTCTGTCTTGAAAGCGACGCACTCATGCTTTTTACTTCCGGTTCCACAGGCAATCCCAAAGGTGTGCTCCATACCCATCGTTCACTCCGCGCTCGCTGGATGTCGTTGCGCGATCACCTTGGAGTGGTTGCTTTTAAGAAGACCCTGTGCATGTTACCGACCCACTTTGGCCATGGCTTGATATGCAACAGTCTTTTCCCATGGCTTGCGGGCCAGGATCTTTACATCACACAACCATTCAAGCCTGAGATTGTCATGCGCTTAGGAACACTGATTGACGAAAACGGAATCACGTTTGTGTCGTCGGTACCTGCCATTTGGCGACTCGCCCTGAAACTATCCCGTCCTCCTCAACGAGGTACGCTCCAACGGGTGCATTGCGGCTCAGCACCTCTGTCCGCCCACATGTGGGAGGAAATTCGCCGATGGACGGGTACGAGAAACATTTGCAACGCCTATGGAATCACGGAGACCGGAAGTTGGGTTGCCGGGCTCGTAGACGCGGATGTTCCCGCCCAAGATGGCCTGATTGGGCAAGGCTGGGGAGCCATTATCCAAATAGTGCACACCAATGACACCGCACAACTTTTTAATCCGGAGCTCAGCTGTCCAGCTGGTGAATCTGGTTTTGTATGGTTAAATACGCCAGCCCTTATGAAGGGCTATTTCCAGCGTGATGATCTTACACAACAGGCTGTTGTTGCCGGCTGGTTTTTGACTGGTGACATTGGTTTTATTGATGATCACGGCCGGCTTGTACTGTTGGGGAGGGAGCGCGATGAAATCAATAAGGGCGGGATGAAAGTCTTTCCATCCGACATTGATGCCGTGGTGGAGCGTTTCGAACACGCTACCGATGTCTGTACCTTTGCGCTCGACGACCCCCTGTACGGGCAGAACGTAGGTATGGCGGTTGTCCTTGCAAATCAGAGCGATGAAGTTATTCGCGCCCTGCATCAGTGGATGAAAGTCCACCTAGCCGAACCGAAGATGCCGGTGCGCTGGTGGGTGATCGATTCGATTCCCCGGACTTCGCGCGGCAAGCTTAACCGAGACGCGGTTAAGGCCGCTTATCAGAACCAACCACCACTTGACCTGCCGGGTATTTTGGGAAAGGGGGTCATCTCATGAGCGAAAAGCGGGAACAACGGCGACAGGGACTGGTCCGTTTTCTGCGAGACATTCAGAAAGCAGGTCTTCCAGTGGACCGTTTAGGTGACACCGATGAATTGATTGCCTCGGGTTTAATTGATTCTTTGGCAATTCTGGAGATTGTGCTCTATCTCGAACAAACCTATGGTATTGATTTCTCGGTCCTTGGTATCGATCGGGATGAGTTCAGCACTATTGGAAACATCCTCGACCTAATCGAACGGCAGAAACCCGAAGTGAATTAGTCACTGCTGTTTTGTCACCCAAATCTATCATTTAACAATGAGGTGCACATGTCTTTGAGTCCATCAGGCACAACGATCCCATCGCCCGGCAACCGGTTGCGAGAAACCATGAAAAACCGGGATATCCTCCCGTTTATTGGGATCTACGATGTCTTCTCGGCATCGCTTGCCGGCCGTCACTTTGACACTCTGTTCGTTAGTGGCTTCGGCTTTGCAGCCAGTTACTATGGTCTGCCTGATATAGGTTTCATTGCGTGGCCGGACATTGTCGCTTTGCTGCAACGCATCCGAACCGTGTTGCCTACGCATCATATCTTGGTTGACATCGACGACGGTTATTGTGATACCGAAGTGGCCTGTCATGTGGTTTCCTTGCTTGAAGCATCGGGCGCATCGGGTGTTGTCCTCGAGGATCAGAAACGTCCACGCCGGTGCGGCCATTTTGATGGAAAACACATCATGGAACTCGAGGAGTATCTCGAAAAGCTCCGAAGAGTACTTGCCACCAGGCGCGATCTGTTTGTCGTGGCGCGGACTGACAGCTCTGACCCAGCAGACATCGTGCTTCGCATGCAGGCATTTGCAGAAGCTGGCGCAGACGCTGTGCTAATCGACGGCCTGAAGTGCCTCGACACCATCCGCACACTGAGGGGGCTTGTAAACCGACCATTCGGTTTCAATCAGATCGCCGGCGGAAAATCACCGTCTTACAGACTAAGTGAACTACGTGAGGCTGGTGTCTCTTTGGTGATTTATAGTACGCCGTGCCTTTTCTCGGCACAGTCGGCGATCGAGGATGCCATGAACGCGATAAAGGCAAACGATGGCTCCCTTGCCGGAAGTCGAGTTGGTGTTCAGGACTGCACAAAGATCCTTTCTGATAATCTCGCCCGGCGCTACACTGCTGACATAAAACAATAGGGTAATAGCTGGGCATCCTTTACACGGTCTAATTGAAAATAGTTGTTATGGTTAATTTCTAGGAAAAACTTGTTGAATTTACAAATAGATATATTCGGTTAAAAGGTTTTCAACAATGGTTAACGCTTTCCATAACTAAATGTTTTTTTTAACTAATTGTTCTAATTTGGACGGTCAATTTCCTTTGGTTTTATTGGGGGTTAATTCATAGGAAACCAACAATAGAACCCATACTGAAATTTCCCTTATATTCTAAAAGTTATTTGGGGCGCTGTTTAGTTTTACTGCAATAAAAAAGGGCCTCAAATTGAGGCCCTTGCCATAAATTATCCTGCTACCATTTTGCTACCATAACAAGCCAAAACAAGATAAAACAAGGGACAATAAGAGAAGCTAACTTACCAATTTCTTGCTTATTCTTTCTTCCTGTTATCCCTTGTTCGGTGTATGCAAGCACCTGTTTATCTTGCAGTCCTTTGTCCCTCCAAGTGCTTGGTTCCTTGACTCGGGTCCATGGGGATGCTATAAGCTTTTGCCAAACTGGTCTTGACGCCTAAATCTTCTTGGGTTTTGGGTGCGATCCCCGGTCTTGCGCGTTATCTCATCCGTGACCGGCCACAAGTCATGATCTCTGACATGGATTACGCTCAAAATGGCCTTCGTGAAAGGAAAAACGCTTAAAAAAAGCGCCGATTGCTCAAATTTCTCATGGCAAGAATCGTCTCGACATATCTATCCCGCAATCATAGCCTCAGCCTCCCACATTTTGGGGCCAGTTTCATATTGACATACAAAACTGCTTGTCCTACACTTTCTCCACGAAAAAACAATGCCTTATCAGATTATCAAATCTCTTTGACCTAAGTTGGCTATGAAAATACTGATTGTGGACACTGATAAAATATTGCCAGGACCATCATATTCCGGAAGTTCGCTGGTTCGTTGGGGGCTAATAAAAGGATTGAAAAATCAGAATGTTGACGTTGGATTTTACTCAGCCAGTCCTGGTAGCAATGAGTTTGATAAATATGATGGTTCGGAGATTGCTTCTGAAATTGGGGTGAATCAAGTATGGTTAAGACAGCCAAACCCGAAATTTTCTAAGGAGGAAAGCGTACGCAAATTGCAGGGTCCCTTGGATGAATTTAGACCAGATGTTGTTCTTGCTTTAGGGATGGAATCTTTGGAGTTTGTTCGCAATACAAGATATCGAGGGAAAGTCGGAATAGTATGGGTTGATTTAGAATTCCTCCCAAGCCTTTACCGAATTTATAATACATTTATTTACGGAGGTGCGTGTAAAGGAATAATAAAAGATCTCATTAAAACCTGGAATAGATATAGAAAGGTAATTAATATTTATCCTAAGGCTGACTTTATAATAAACCACGCTGCACATCACGCTGATTGGCATCGTCGAACGCATGGAAAGAAAACTTTGTATGTTCCTAACCCAGTTCCACCCCTTTTTAAGGAAAATCCGCACAAAGAAGTCTCGAAGCCGGCACGTTTTATTTTGTTGGGTGGTCTGGGCAGTGTCTCAACAACGAGCGGTTTAGGGTGGTTTGCACGACATGTTTATCCGTTAATCGAACCAAACCTAATAAATGGTGAAATTGAAATTCATCTTATAGGGCGGCACACGCTTAGAGCACCATTTGTAAACAAGATGCGACATCTTATCTATAGAGGATATGTGGAAGATTTGGTTATTGAAATGCTGAAGGCCACCGCATTATTGGTTCCTACGCCGATAACGATCGGGTTCAGAACGAGAATATTGGAGGCCTTTCGACATGGCGTTGCTGTCATTGCACATGAGGCAAATGCGGTAGGGATGCCGGAACTGAAACACGAACATAATGCCTTGGTTAGTAAAAAAGGCAAGGATTTTGCGGGTGCTATTCTCAGGCTCACCAATAAACCTATTGATGCAATAACAATCGGGAACAATGGATTTAGTGATTTTTCTCGCCAACTGAATTCGGATTTCGTGGGCTCTAAAATCTTGGAATTCCTTGATAAAGAAGTCCTGTAGGGCAACAAACATTGTAATTAGCCGTATTCACCATTTAACGTTATAAAAAAGTTAATATAAAAGAAAAATTACTATAAGGTAGTAACCTCACGATAGATCGTTAATTGGAGAGCGTGCGCTTTTTCACCACTATAGCCACGTCTACGGTTTTGTTTTGCGAAAATTAGAGGCATGACACATGGGAATACGATCGATTGTCTTTGACTTTGACGGAACGCTTATCGATTCCAACCGTCTGAAATATGAAGCTTATTTCGAGCTTTTTACTGACCAGGGACACCAGGCACAAATTATTCGCGAGGTCCTTTCCGAGAATTTTGAGCAAACCCGCTACGTAATCCTGGAAAAGATTGTTCGGCGGCTTGGGATCAAGGATCATACTTACATGAAGAGTAGGGTCAGCAAGCTGGCCGAACAATACAACGACATTGTTGTAGCAGGCGCAAAGACGTGTCCCGAAAAAATTGGAGCAGAAAAAACACTCAAGAAATTAGCGGCGATCTATCGCCTTTATGTGAGTTCAACTACCCCTGAATCCAGTCTGAAAGAGATCATTCGATTCAGAAAATGGGATGGCTATTTTTGTGGGGTATTTGGCTATCCGCATAAAAAAACCGAGACTCTCCTGCGCATCATGGCGTTAGAAAAGCTGAGAAGCGATGAGGTGCTTGTGGTGGGCGATGGTGAATCAGATAGGGAATCAGCAGTGAAAAATGCGTGTCCGTTCGTTCATGTGACGGAAGGGTTTAATCTCGAGCAGATTGATCAGATACTGGTGACCTATACAAAAAACGATACTCTTCTTCGGGTAGGAAAGGTGAGTAACTAATGCTCAAAGAAAAAAGTATCTTGGTAGTGGTGCCGGCGCGCGGCGGCAGCAAGGGAGTGAAACTTAAAAATATCAGAACCATAAGCGGCGTGCCCCTTGTCGCCCTGGTGGGACAGGTGGTGAAAGAGCTTCCCTATGTGGACAGGGCGGTCGTGTCAACCGACCATCCTGAGATAGCAGCGATTGCCCGAGGATCAGGTTTGGACGTTCCCTTCATGCGGCCGGAGCGCTTGTCCGGAGACATGGTAGACGATTGGTCTGTGCTGCACCATGCCTTGACTGAATGCGAGAAGATTGATAACCGCAGATACGACATTGTGTTAATGCTGCAACCAACGTCTCCCTTCCGCAAACCGCACCATGTCACTGCAGCATTGGAAAAGCTCATCACGGGCGGATACGATGCCGTATGGACAGTGAGCGAGACCGACTCCAAGGCACATCCCTTAAAACAGCTCGTAATTCAAAAGGATATTTTGGATTTCTATGACCCGGCCGGCGCGAACATAATTGCCAGGCAGCAGCTTTTTCCCGTATACCATAAAAACGGCGTGGCCTATGTCATGACCAGAGATTGCATTCTCAATAAGAAAAACATTAAGGGTGAACGGACATCTTTCGTGGTAATCGATGAATTTATGGTGAACATTGATACCGAGTTTGATTTCAAAATCGCCGAACTCGTCCTGCAGCAAAAGGACTACCCGGAAAGGGATTACAGAAATAGTTAAAGTTTTGTTACAGTTTTAATAACCGTGATGCAGGTTTTATATCCCCCAAATTAACGTTTTATTTTTTTAAACTCCGCCTATAAAGGTGTTTTTATTTTCCAGCATATTTCAATTTTGTTGACTTTTTCCCACTCAAAAGTTAATAACAAATATAACTATTGAATTTAGCAAAGGGATATTTTGGGCATGATCGTGAGGAAAATGAATTGAATGAGTATAAAACAAGGCCGGATTGCCCATCACTAAGGTAATGGAATCCATAAAATGAAGGAATTTTGGCGAATGGGCAAAATACAGAAAAAATTATTCCCCCAAAAAAACAATCTGGATTTGTAGTTTAATAAAAACTCTATAATCATTGATGGGCTTTTCAATAAGGGCAATCATCTTATGGTGATAAAACAAATCCACGAATATCCCAAGTGAGCAAACCCCGAATATTGATGAACTTGGCCGTTTGCTGGAAACAACTGCGATAGGTGCTGACACGTTTCATAAATTGCCGGCAACACCAAAAAATCTCTTGAAATAAACTTAGGGTAATAGATGAAAAATTTGACAAACCGTCAACCTCAAAGCCCCGGGCTTGGAGAAGTAATTAAGCGCATTGCTGATACAGATCCAGCGGCTCCGGCTATAGTGTCTTCAAAATATAATTCATTCTCCTATTCACAACTTGTTTGGCAGATCGAGCACGTTGCCGGTGCGCTGAGCCAATCAGGATTGAGAAATTCTGCCCGAATTGCTATTGCCGTGAAGGATGCCCCGCCGGCCGCATTGGCAATCGTAGCGGTTGCATGTTCAGCCGCGGCTATTCCCTTAGACCAGAACCTGGCAGCGGCAGAAATTGAAATGCGACTGAAACTTTTGGACGTGGATGCAGTGTGTGTGCTTGCCGGTGAAACAACTTTAACCAGAACTGTAGCTGAAAAGCACGGGATTGCCATTATCGAACTAATGCCGAAAGATAAGCGCGAACTTGCATTCTCAGTGTATGCCCCAAAAATTTCAACTAAAAATCAGATTGGTGATTCTGCCTTGGAAAGTGTGGCGGTCATTTTGCAAACCTCCGGAACTACCGCAGAGCCAAAATTAGCCCCCGGTCGTCATTCCGGTTTGTTGTTTTCCGCGGAACGCACTCGCAACTGGTTCAATCTCGATAAAAATGACCGATGCTTGAGTATTGCGCCACCCTACTTCAGTCATGGCCTGACCTTCACCATACTTGCGCCGCTTCTTTCGGGCGGCAGCGTGGCGTTTCCAGTGAGTCTAACCGAGGTAAATTTAACGGAATGGTTTGAGGAGCTAAAACCAACATGGTTTTCAGCCTCGCCGACAATGCAATTGGTGATTTCTGAAAAATTAGGCTTAACCACATCAGGCTTGAAGCATCACCTTCGATTTGCCGTTTCCGGTGGAGCACCCCTGCCGGAAAATGTGCGATCAAGTTTGCAAGAAGCGTTGGGGGTTCCTGTTCTTGCAGAGTATGGTATGACGGAAGCCAGTCAGGTTTCCGCAAATTTGCCTCAGCCGGGACTATATAAATCGGGCACCGTCGGGATTCCGCCCGCGGATACAGTGATTATAGTCGGGCCGAATGGTGAAAATTTGCCTCAAGGCGAAAAAGGCGAAATTTTAGTTCGTGGTCCAAATGTAATGACCGGGTATCTAAACGGCCCGGAGTTGAATAAAGCAGCTTTCTCACAGGGCTGTTTTCGGACCGGAGACATTGGTAGTTTTGATGAAGATGGCTTTTTAATGATTCACGGCAGAATCAAGGAGCTCATCAACCGCGGAGGCGAAAAAATTTCACCATTCGAGATTGAAGCGGTCCTACTAAAACACCCGGATGTTTTGGAGGCTGTGGCTTTTGCGGTTGCACACCCGCGGTTGGGTGAGGATGTTGGAGCTGCGGTGGTGTTGCGCCCGAACGCAACAGTGGATGCTGGGGGATTTCGTCGATTTATGGGTGCACACCTTTCATGGAACAAAGTGCCCAGACGAGTCCATATTAGGGAAAGCATCCCCAAAGGACTGGGGGGAAAGGCGCTGCGCAAGAAACTCAGTGAGGAATATTCATGACCAGCAATGAACAAGCAAATTTGAGTGATGTTGCCTTGGAAAAAGAACTTCTTGGAATGTGGCGACGTGAGCTCAAGGATGATAATTTGACTATTGACGACGACTTTTTTGAGTGTGGGGGTGATTCCTTGCTCGCAATAAAATTATTGCTTGAGATCGAGCAGCTGACAGGCAAAACATTCCCACCCTCAATAATTTTTGAAACCGGTACTGTTCGGCAGTTGTTGGAGAGAGTTATAAAAACCGATAAAGCTCAACCTCAAGTGTCCGTCCTTGTAGGTCCTGAACAGGGGAAAATAATTCATTTCTTTCATGGCCGTTTCACTCGTGGCGGGGTTACGGTTAAAGTTTTCTCCAAAATGCTTGGCACTGATTATCGTATCCATGCGATGTCCCCCCATTTTCCTCATGAAGGGAAGTTGCCCAACTCGATAGAAGACATGGCAAAAGAAAGATTACAGAAAATCCTCGAAGCGCAGCCAAAGGGCCCCTATGTTCTGGTTGGACAGTGTAACGGCGCCTTGGTGGCGTTTGAAGCGGCAAGGATCCTGGTTTCAATGGGTGAAGAAGTAAAAGCTGTGGTGATGGTGGATCCGGGCATAATGTCAGTCAGGAGGTCCGCGCAGTTCATTTTTATGGCTGCGGACTTTTTTATGCGTCTCATGGTTATTCAAAAAAACCAGCGGCGTAAGCACTTGCTCTGGGTCTCTATCAAGCTCGCGCGCACGGACCGCTGGTGGCGTCGTGCACTATTTTTCTTTCGGAAAAAAGCGTCTCCAAAGCGATCATCGAAAAAAAAGCCCCACCTTCAAAAGCTTAGCCATGAATGGAAAGAACTCCAAAATTTAAAACAGCATTACAACAATGCGTTACTTGACTATAAACCTCTTTCGTTGAATGTGCCCCTGTTATATATTGCACTAAGATTTAGCGGGTATGCGTGGCGGCGGATTACCAAGGACACTGTTTTTATAAATATATTCCGTGGGCGTCATAACCCCTGGGGCGAAACTTATGGCCCTTATCTCGCCAATAAGATACGGGAATTTATTAATTTCTGATATATATATGAATAAAATATCAAACAATGCAGGGTACGATATCAGCCTGTCATGTGAAAAGACAGCAGCGTTAACTGTCGCTTCTAACTATTGAGTGTTTGTGCTATGGAATCCAGGATGGTGGTAGTTCACGCGGATAATGATCCCATAAAGGGCATTGCCAAGCCGGGGACTCACCAGAGATACAAAAACCCCCGGATATCGGTGGAGAACCGAATCTTACCGGCACTCCGTCCGGACGAAGTTCGGGTAAAAATGGTTTACGCGGGCGTGTGCGGTACGGACGTACATCTCGTGACCACGAATCCGGATACGGGCTATATCCGGTGTTCTTCTCCGGCTCAAATCCCCGCTGGAGGCCGGGTCATTGGCCATGAGGGAATCGGAAAAGTTCTTGAGGTCGGCTCTCATGTCCATCACGTTCAACCCGGCGCTTGCGTCACATTTGAGTCGATTATAGTTTGCCATTACTGCGAGGAGTGCCGGAGAGGAGACTTTAATCAATGCCGCCATGCTTTGCTGCTGGGACTGGAAAAAGACGGACTCTTCGGCGATATCGTTGACGTCCCCTCCATGCTTACCCACGACGTGACCGAAATGGCAGAAAGCGAAAAAGGCCTGCGGGCAGCAGCCTGCGTGGAACCGGCCGGTGTCGCTTATGTGGCCTGCCAGAACACGCATCTGGGGGCCGGAGATGTGGTTGTTATTTTCGGCGCCGGCCCGATTGGTTTGTTTGCCGCCATGCTGAGCAAAGTTGTTTTCGGAGCTTACCGGGTGCACATAGTCGAGCCGCTTCCATTACGACGCAAGTTAGCAGAAAAATGGGGCGATGAGATCTACGAACTTGACGAATTTTTTAACCATGGTCCGTCCTCTATTGACGTTGTGATAGAGGCATCAGGAAACATGGGCAACATCAACAGGGTATTCCGCCGATTAAATGCCAACGGACGCGTCGCCATCCTCGGCAGGAGCGGTGAGCCTTTGTTATTGGAGGCAGTAGACCACATGATCACCAATGCGGTCTCTTTAATAGGGTCGAGAGGACATCTCGGCGGCGCATTTGCGAAGGTTTTGAGTTTGTGCCGCAATGGGCGCTTATCCATTGATGATGCGGTAACGCTCATCATCAATGGCCCGGAGGAAATCTGTAATCTTTTGAAATCGCCGGGAAAGGTTTTTGAAGAAAACTGCAAGGTCTTGGTTAAGTTTGAGGCCGACCGGCTTTGAAAGCCGTTCGATAGAGAAAATTTCAATATCCAAAAAAACAAAAAAATGAATGCGCACCTGGTTGGCAAGCAGGTATTCAAAAAATTGAAAAATGACAATGGTGAATCATCCAAACCCGGCAACGTTATATATAAGCCACTCATAAAAGAATAATCCATGACTGAAGGTATTAAAATTTACAAAAGCACCTGCCGGATGTGTCACGGGGGCTGTGGGGTGCTTGTTCACGTTGACCAGGGTAAAGTCGTTAAGGTGACAGGCGATCCCGAATCTCCGCTCAACAAAGGGAAATTATGTCCTAAGGGGTTGGCGAGTATTGAACACCTTTATAATCCTAACCGTTTGAAATATCCGTTAAAAAGAACCGGAAAACGAGGAAAAGGCAAATGGGAACGCATTACCTGGGATGAGGCTTTAAATACTATCGTCAAAAAAATTCAGGAAGTTAGAGAAAATTACGGGTCTGAATCGATCGCGATCGGGCAGGGTACCGGAAGGCATCACTTCTTTCACACGATTAGGTTTGCTAATGCCCTTGGCACCCCAAACTGGTGTGAGCCGGGAACCGCCCAGTGCTTTATTCCAAGAATACTTGCAGGAATCATGACGTATGGAGATCTGCCCGTTTGTGACTATTATGGAGAGGTGAATCCGGCCTGCGTGCTGGTCTGGGGGCATAACCCCGCAGTCTCAGGGCCTGATGGGGAACTTCAATTCACGATAAAGGAATGTATAAAGAAAGGAACCAAGCTTATTGTTATTGATCCACGTCAAACTGACTTGGCAAAAGAGGCAGAATTCTGGCTTCGCATACGTCCGGGAACTGATGATGCTCTTGCGTTAAGCATGATGAATGTAATCATCAATGAGGATCTCTACGACCAGGAATTCGTTGAACAATGGACTGTCGGCTTTGACCGATTATCGAAACGCGTTTTAGAGTATCCGCCTGAGTGGGCGGAAAAAATTACTTGGGTGCCTTCTGAGCAGATAAAAGCCGCCGCGAGAATGTTTGCAAAAACAAAACCCGCGACCCTTGAGTGGGGTGTCGCTCTTGAGCATACTCCCAACTGTCTGCAGACGGTTCGGGCGGTAGCCCTCATTCCTGCCATCACCGGCAACATTGACGTTCCGGGGGGATGGATTTTGGGGATGCATCTTATTCAGACTCTTCCTGTTCTTCTTCAGGGAAGGCTGCCTGATGCAAAAAAAGATAAGCGAATGGGAGCTGATAAATTCAAGGTGTTATGCGGAAGCGACTCATTCTTTCCTTCCGCTCATGTTCCGACTTTATTTAGGGCGATGCGCACGGGAGATCCCTACCCAGTTAAGGCCTTTCTGGTGTTCGGAAACAACGCCCTGGTGACGTACGCGAATAGCAAAGAGGTTTACGATTCCCTTATGAAGCTGGATTTTTTTTCTGTTATGGATATTTACATGACCCCCACGGCAGAGTTAGCCGACATCATCCTTCCCGCTGCAACATGGCTCGAAGTAGACCAACTCGTTGGATTGCCTTTTGTAGCAAATAACGTTGCTCAAGTTCAACAAAAGGTGGTCGAGATGTGGGAATGTAGACAGGACGAGGAGGTATTCATAGAGTTAGCCCGAAGGCTGAACCTGGAATCAGGAACCGAACCCCTCGAAAAAATATTTAATAATCAATTAAGACCATTGGGAACCCGGTTTGATGAGCTTAAGACTAAAGGTTATATTTCGGCCCAGATGGAATATCGGAAATTTGAAAAAAGAAAATTTGCTACTCTCTCCGGGAAAGTAGAACTGTACTCGACTTACTTGGAAAGACACGGCTACGATCCCCTACCGTCCTATCAGGAACCGCCTGAAAGCCCGATCAGCACCCCCAAAATAGCAAAAAAATACCCCCTCATTCTCACCACCGGAGGAAGAATACAGCATTTTTTTTGCTCCGAATATCGTCAGATACCCACATTGCGCGGGGGACAACCGGACCCGATCGTAGAAATCAACCCCGAGACCGCGGCGGAATTGAACATTGAAGAAGGCGACTGGGTGTGGATCGAAACGCCCCGCGGGAGAATACAACAGAAGGCAAAACTCACACCGATCCATCCAAAGGTGGTAAATGTTCAGTTTGGTTGGTGGTTCCCCGAAGAGGAAGGTCCTGAATATGGTGTGTGGAAATCAAACGCCAACCTGTTGACCAGCAATGCACCCCCCTACGATCCGGCACTGGGCACCTATCAGTTACGGGCATTACTTTGTAAAGTCTATAAAAAGGGTGATGATAAAAGATTTGGCACGAAGGCAGCCATTAAATGGATTAATAAAGTGAAGCAGCATTCCCGGTATATCTTTCGAATTTGTATCTGAGGGCGGTTATTACTCCATTTCCGTTTTTTTGTTCCTTTTCATGCGCCTTCTCCACGGCCACCACCACTGTTCAGGATATTGTTTCACGAATGCTTCAATTATTTCTGTAAAAGCTTGTGATAGGTGATACACATCCTCTTCGCGATTGCCGGATTTTTTAACTTTAATCGGGGGAGTAATAATAATCTTATGCTTTTTCCTGTCCATCCTTATCATAAAGGCGCAGAGCATCTCAGCGCCGGTCCTCAGGTGCAATAGCGCCGGGCCTTCAACCGTGGCCGCCGGGTGATTGAAAAATTCTACGGACACGCCGCCGTCACGTTTTTTCTGATCGGCAAAAAGAAACAGAATTCCCCCTTTTTTTAACCATTTCAGAGAATCCGAGACCGCCTTGATGGTGGGCCGGGCGGGAATCCATTGTATGCCGGCTTTTCTCATGCAAATGTGCCAGATTTCCGCCGCGACAGCATTATCGGAATCTTTGATAATGATGTTGCAGGGATAACCCATGAGGGATAGCCTGTGCGCCAGGAAAAGAAAATTCCCAAAATGAGCGCTGATACAAATAACGCCTTTCTTAGTTTTCAGCGCTTCATCCAGGTAGTGGGCGCCCTCAACCGAAATTTCCTGTAACAACCTTTTTTGCGGGTCTCGTTCTTTGAGAAGGCGGGTGGCAGTATCCACGGTAGCTTCAGCGATTCCATAAAAGACTTGCTTTGCCAGACGGGTGATTTCTTCCGGAGATTTCTTCCCTTGGTAGACGTGGGTCAGATTTCTTATCGCTCGGTGGCGTCGTTCGCCGGCCAAAAGATAATATGCGTTGCCCAAAATTTGAGAAAAACGATAAAGCATTGTTTCGGGGACCAACTTAACGATACCCATTAAAAAATAAGTAAGTATCCGTGCGGCTAATTTTTCTGTTTTTTCCTTTAAACCCATTTTTTTCATCAATAGCTTATCTCCAAAAGTATGCCCGGACCTTCGGGTGAGGCTTTTGCCGGGGAGGAGGGGTTATCGCATGTCCGGACGGCCAAATTCCCGGAGAAAAAACCCGGGCCATTTAATTCCATTTTTATGCTGGTAACTTACAGAAATAAGTATAATATAGTGTCATATATTAAACTTGTAATGACCTGTTGTCGATAAAAATTTGACAGACCAGCCCAAATCCCCTATACTTTTTTATTGCGGAAGCAACCCCTCATCAACCAGGCCATGGGAAATGAGAGGAGGCCGGGTAAGCAAAAAATAAAACATGGACTAAAAACTTATAATACCTTAAAATGGTAAGATTTTTATGTTAATGGGGTTACCTTATTACACCCGATGTTTTCTCCCCTATCCCTCTCCCCGTTGGGGAGAAGGATAGGGTGAGGGGGCCTCATTTCAAAAAACTAAACACCTTTGTATTAATTTTCACACGGTTAGTAAAAAAAGCGCCTTTATGAAAAAATCAGCTTCGACTCTTATTATCCCGGTGGAAACCCAGGTTCGGGAAATGGATGCCAAGATATTATTGTCCTGCGTTGCCGCCGAGCGCGGTTTCACGGTAATAATGGGTTCCCGGGCTTTTATCCATTACCAGGTCGCCTCGTTTCCGCGGGGAGTGTATCTGGCGAAAAGCCTGCGCACGCTGAGCATTCGCATGTTCAAGATTTTGCGCCAGCTTGGACATGAAATAGTTGCCTGGGATGAAGAAGGGCTCCAGCGTTGGCCTGATCCTGAGTATTACCGGCAACGATTGTCTCCGGTCACCATGGCGCAAACATCTCATCTCTTGGCGTGGGGCCCTGACAATGCCCGCGCTTTTCGTGATTATCCAGGCTACCATGGTGCGCCGATTCACCTCACCGGCAATCCACGGATCGATCTCATCCGGCCGGAGCTTCGGGAATACTACCGACCGCAAGTGGATGTACTGAACAAGCGATACGGAGACTTTGTGTTGGTCAATACGAACTTCGGCTTGGTCAACCACTTTTATTCGGAGCTTGGTTATCTTAAGAAGGCAGCGGAATCAGAAACGCCCGGCGCCGCTTTCCCTTACGATGCAGGAAAAGGACGGCATAAGCTGGCTCTCTTCAATTGCTTCCAGAAAACGCTGCCCGCGTTGTGCGCGGCGGTGGCTGATCGCACGGTGGTTCTTCGCCCCCATCCTTCTGAGAACCAGGCGGTCTGGCACGCAATTGCTGAGCATTGCCCCAATATGCGGGTGGTCAATGAAGGCAGCATCACCCCCTGGCTGATGTCAGCTAAGGTCGTAGTGGCCAATGGGTGCACGTCCCTGGTGGAATCGGCGGTGCTCGGCACTCCGGCCATTGCCTATCAACCGGTTACCTCTGAGAAATTTGACGATGATATGCCAAACTCTCTCTGCCATCGGGCATTTTCCGTTGATGAGCTTTGCCTGACTACACGAGCCATGGTCGCGGGTGAACTTGGCGCATTGGACAACTCCGTGCGTCGTAAAATTTTAGATCAACACATAGCGGCACTCGACGGTCCTTTGGCCGCAGATCGGATGGTAACGGTACTGGAAGCAGCTGGGTACGACCGACAACAGCCTCCCGCTGCACGTATCAGTGATTATATTCGAGGCTGGCTCAACAACACGATGCGAACCCGGAAAAAACGCAGAAATATGCGCCGGCCAGGCCACCGCAATAATATTGCTTTCCATGACCATCGCTTTCCGGCCATATCCGTTGAAGAGATCCGAGATCGAATAGCCAGATTTGGTCGGTTGGTGAACCGGTTCAACAACATCCGAGTCGAACAGCACTCCCAACATATTTTTTCCATCCGTTCCATGGCGGTGAATGAAAAGCCTATGAGCGTTTAGTCATTACTAATCTATCTATAGGAGAACAACGTTGGCAGCTACGCTTGAACATCTTAAATATTATCGGCTTCCCTGGAATTATGCGGACAATGGCATTTCCTGGCTGGAACCTACCACCAAATGTAATCTTCGCTGTGAAGGTTGTTACCGGGATTTAAACGGTCCGGGACATAAGACCATCGAAGAAGTACGGGCTGACCTTGAAGTGTTCAGACGATTGAGAAAAAGCGATTGTATGAGCATCGCGGGTGGTGACCCTCTGGTTTACCCGCAAATCCTGGAGCTGGTGAAGATGGTAAAGGAGATGGGTTGGAAACCGATTGTCAATACCAATGGGGTGGCGCTTAACGAAACTCTCCTTGGGGATTTAAAAAAGGCCGGGGTTTTTGGATTTACCTTTCACATCGATACGAGTCAGAAACGACCGAATGCTCACGCAACAACCGAGGATGAGCTCAATGAAACACGGTTACACTACGCTGAAATGCTGGCCAGAGTGGGCGGAATTGCCTGTTCTTTTAATTCAACAGTGTCGGAAAAAACCGTCCATGAGATCCCGAGCATGGTGAACTGGGCTCAGAAACATGCAGATATCGTTCATACGATGGTGTTTATTTTGTATCGTTCACCGACCTTAACCGGTGATTTTAATTTCTATGCAAACGGAAAAAAAATTGATATTGGAGCAACCTACAAAGAAACCGCCTGGGGAGGCTCAAGAACCCTTATGGCTGGAGATGCTGTTGAAAAGATACGTGAAGCCGACTCTATCTATGAACCGGCCGCTTACTTGAACGGCACCGCAAAACCGGATTCATTGAAATGGCTTCTGGCGAGCCGAATTGTGCTTAACGGTGAGACTATGGGATATGTGTCTCCGAATTTCATGGAACTGGTGCAGACATTCACCCATCTTTTCACCGGGACCTACCTCGCCTATGCTAAACCCAAATCCATTGCCCGGGGAAAACTTGCCTCTTTTTTAGGGGGCATGGTTGACAAAAAAATGAGAAGTATCTTTGTCAGTATCCTGGGGAGGATGTTTTCCAATCCGTTGAATCTCTTTCGACCCGCCTATCTGCAAAGCTTTATGATTATTCAACCGGTAAATTTTGAAATGGACGGACGACAGGATATGTGTGACAGCTGCCCCGATATTACCGTCCATGACGGAAAACTTGTTTGGAGCTGCCGCCTTGAAGAAATGAATGATCACGGAGTCTTTCTCACTTCCGTTCCCAAATGAGCGGAGATACATGGGTGACCGCAATTTCTTTTTGGCATAATTGATGACCGTTTTACCTACCAGGAAGTAACTTTAGGAGCAACGAAAACCCCGGATGGCAAAAGTGATTCGATCGAGCACCTCTCTTTCAATCACCATTCTTTTTGTGATACTTGCTTTTGCCGCGATAGTCCATGGTAGTCAGCACTTATACCAGGATCTGGAGACCAGGCATCTTTTTAAGATTGAGCGGAGCAAGAACGCCAATATCGTTCAGTACGACGTTCAGGTGACCCCTGACGGTAAGCTTTATCAGAAGGAACCGGTCATCGTCTACTGGATTCGGCTTGCTGAAGATGGACGAAAAACGGAGCTAAGTTATATCCAAAAAAAATGGTCTTACGGTATCAGGACGAAATACGATGCCGGGAGCAACTCCGCGATCCTGCAGATCGTGGCTGCGCCTTCGCGGCCAATTAAGGTCTATGAAGTAGAGGGTGTGTATCGGGGGGAGGCCAGAATTAACGGTCAACCGGCTTTTCTCACGAAGATCTTCGTCACCTCGATTAAAAATGGCTTGTTTCGAAAGACTAACTTTATTGAATTATTTGGTAAAAACCTTAAAACCGGCGTTGATTGTTATGAAAAGCTCACGCCGTAGTCAAAATACTAATCCCAAGTCGCCTTCATTTGCATATCTTGGTTGTCTCCTTGACATACTCTCCCCTGCGTCGATTCCTCGTCGCCGCCTCGATCTGTTTTTGAATGCAACTTGGGATTAGTATGACGAAGTCCTAAAAAGGCAAGTTTTCTTCAGTGGGTCATTCTTTATGCGAAAGCAGGAATCCGGTTACTCCAATTGGTTCTGGACTCCGGCTGGAGTTTATTCCGGTGAAAACCAGGGACGGAGTGACGGATTTCGAACTTTTTATGGTCCATCAAATACGATTGCTCCCCAAAATTTTTCTCGCCTCGATGACATCTTGATGCATCTGGTGGATAAGTTCCTGCGGCGAACGAAATTTCTCTTCTTTTCTGATGCGCGCGACAAAATTGATATCGAGTTTCTCCCCGTATATTGATTCATTAAAATCGAGGATATACACTTCCAAAGAGAGTTCCCGATATTTAAAAGTAGGATTGTATCCAATGTTCATAGCCCCAGGAAATCGCTGATCGCGGAGGGTTACCCATACCGCATAAACCCCTGTCCCAGGATGAAGGATTTTATCAGGTTTAATATTAGCAGTCGGGAAACCCAAATTGGCTCCCCTCCCTTTCCCCTTTATTACCTCACCGCTAAAACTAAAATGTCTTCCCAGAAGCCGATTGGCAGTTGATATGTCTCCCTGTCGGATAAATTCCCGAATTTTACTGCTTTTTACTATAATGTTGTCCTTAATCTGAGATTCAATAATCTTTACCCGAAAATTGAGGCTTTTACCCATAGTTATTAGAAAATGAATATTCCCCTGACGCTTACTTCCGAAGTTGTAATCCTCCCCCACAAAGATTTCTTTTGTTCCGATTTTGCTACAGAGAATATTTTTAACGAATTCTTCCGCGGAAAGCCGAGAAAATTCTAAAGTAAAAGGCTCACAAATTACTACCTCAATACCAGCCTTCTCAATCAGCTTTAATTTTTCCTCTAAGGTAGTAATATTTAAAAATTTGCTTCCCGGTGTCAGCACAGAAAGAGGGTGGGGATGAAAAGTATAGACCAAAGAAGTCCCTTGTATCGCTTTTGCCCTTTCACGTACGCGCGAAAAAATCTCTTGATGCCCCAAGTGAACTCCATCAAAATTGCCCAAGGTCACAACGGGGTTGAAAAATTTTTGGTTTAGAAATTTATAACCTTCAAAGACTTTCATATCTTTTAAGAGTTCAAAAACTTACGCGTAGATACCGCTTGACTATCAAAGTTTACTATTATAAACTATTTTTTTAAAAAAGAACCTGCCGAAGTGGCGGAATTGGCAGACGCGCTAGGTTCAGGGTCTAGTGAGGGCAGCCTCGTAGGGGTTCAAGTCCCCTCTTCGGCATAGTAAACTTTACGATAATTAATTTATTCTTTTTGTTCTTCTGAAAAATATCTTTTTTCCTCCATGCAAAAGAAAAAAAATTTATTTTACTCCTTTTTTTCATTTTTTTCTATACTCTTGACATTATTTTTATATTACATTAAAAGTTACCGGTCAAAATACTTAAGGTCGTTTAAATTTAAGTTTAAATAAATTAAATAATGAATTATCTAAATGGTAGAGAACAAATAAAAAGCGCAACCTAATAGATAAGATAACAGAATCAAAGGAGAAATTAAGATGGCGCATAAAAAAGGACAGGGCAGTTCCCGTAATGGTCGAGATAGTCAAGGCCAGCGGTTTGGAGTTAAACGTTTTGGCGGACAATTGGTACTGGCTGGAAATATTCTGGCCCGCCAGGTGGGTACGAAATTTCATCCCGGCAATAATGTAGGATTGGGAAAAGACTTCACCCTTTTTGCCAAAATCGATGGAAAAGTAAAGTTTGAAAGACTTGGCCGAGACCGAATAAAAGTAAGCGTTTACGCTAATTAACCTATCACGCAAATAAATGCGGTTCGTAGATGAAGCCAAAATCTGGGTACAGTCCGGCGATGGAGGTCGAGGTTGTGTAAGCTTTCGCCGTGAAAAATTTGTTCCTCGAGGGGGGCCTGATGGCGGCAATGGGGGAAAAGGAGGAGATGTAATATTAGTTGCTTCCAACAAACATCCAACGCTGTTGGATCTCGCGCTTCAGCAGCATTACCGGGCTAAACGGGGACAGCACGGAAAAGGCAAGTTGCAGCATGGCAAACATGGTGAAAACCGTGAGATTTTTGTTCCCTTAGGAACAGTCGTTCGAGATAGTCAAACAAACAACATTCTCATAGATTTAGTTTCAGAGGGGGAACGCTTTATCGTTGCCCGAGGGGGGAGAGGCGGACGAGGCAATGCCTCTTTTAAATCCTCTACCAACCAGGCCCCCAGAAGAGCTCAAGAAGGGCAAAAAGGCGAAAGTGCATGGCTTAAGCTAGAACTTAAACTTTTAGCTGATGTTGGAATTATTGGCCTACCCAATGCAGGAAAATCAACCCTCATTTCTAAAATATCTTCAGCCCATCCGAAAATTGCTGATTATCCTTTTACCACCTTAACCCCTAACCTGGGGGTGGTACAGAGTGAAAATTTTGAAAATTTTGTGGCAGCAGATATTCCGGGACTCATTAAGGGGGCGCACCAAGGATCGGGGCTTGGGCTTAAGTTTCTCAAACACATTGAAAGAACAGGCCTTTTAGTATTCTTGCTTGATGTGAGTTATCTTGATGAAGGTAATCCAGGAAGAGATTACAACATTATTCTTACTGAGATAGAAAACTATAATCCTATCCTTTTGAAAAAACCGCGAATTATTGCCTTGAATAAGTTGGATCTACTCTACCCCCCAGTGCTTCCTGACAACATTAAGTCTTTTTACAAAAAACTTCCCTTCCCTTTTGTTTCTTTTTCGGCACTCACGGGAGAAGGAATAAAAAAATTATTAACCCTGATAAACGACATGTTAAAACAAAAGCCATGACCATTAACCATCTGCGCGCGGAAGTCATTAAAAAAGTTCGTCGAGTAGTCATAAAAATCGGGAGCAGCGTTTTGACTGATTCCGCGACCAACATCAATTTTAATGCGTTTGCCAGTATCGTGGATCAAATTGCTTGGATTAAAAAGATTGGGATTGAACCGGTTGTCGTCTCCTCCGGCGCTATCGCAATTGGCACGCAAAAGATAGGCCTTAAGCAACGTCCCCAAAGCATTCCCCTTAAGCAAGCGGCGGCTGCGGTAGGACAGTCCGGTCTCATGGAAAATTATGAGCGATTTTTTAAAGAAAAGAATTTAAAAATCGGCCAAGTTCTCCTTACCAACTTAATCCTCAAAGAACGCCCCTTGTTTTTAAATGCCCGGAACACGCTTTTCGCTTTACTGGAATTAGGAATCATCCCGATTATTAATGAAAATGACTCGGTCGTCGTCGATGAAATTAAGCTGGGAGATAATGATAATTTAGCCACCATTACTACCAACTTAGTTGGAGCTGATCTCCTGGTCATTCTCACTGATCAAGATGGGCTTTTTGAAGCTGACCCCCAAACAAATAAAAATGCCCGATTGATTTCCGTGGTAAAAAAAATTGACAAAAAGCTTGAATCATTAGCAAGTACGCGAAAAAGCACTCACGGAGTGGGCGGAATGGAAACAAAAATTGCGGCTGCAAAAAATGCCACCACCTACGGAATTCCTGTTGTTATGGCAAATGGCCGGCGTCATGGTATTCTGGAGGCTATTTTTCAAGGGAAAGACGTGGGCACCCTTTTTCTTCCTCAAACATCAAAGCTTAAAAGTCGCAAGCACTGGATCGCCTTTACACTTAAGCCCCGGGGAAAACTCTTTATCGATCACGGAGCAGAGGAAGCAATCCTCAAAAAGGGGAAAAGCCTTTTGGCCGTCGGGATCACTAAGGCAGAAGGCGAGTTTAAGTTTGGCGATTCAGTAAGCATCCTGAATCAATACCAGCAAGAGATTGCCCGCGGACTGGTAAATTATGATTCTTTAGAGATCAAAAGAATTAAGGGAGCGCCAACCAAGGAGATTGAAAAAATATTGGGATATAAATATTATGATGAGGTCATCAACCGCGATGACCTGGTCGTTTTATAAGGGAAAATTGATATGACTTCTATTCAAGAACACGTTCTCGGTATTGCTCAGGGCGCAAAAAAGGCTTCCCGAATCCTCAGTCGGCTTCCCACTGAGAAAAAAAATAAAGCCTTAGGTCGAATGGCAGAAGCGCTGATCGCCAATGCTGCCCGGTTAAAAGAAGAAAACACTAAAGATGTAACCCTGGCGCAAAAGAGCGCTTTGAGCAGCGCGCTCATTGACCGGCTTACGATCACCGATAAAACCATAACCGAGATGGCTTCCGGTTTAAGAGAGGTGGCAAGCCTTCCTGACCCGGTAGGAGAAGTGACGGGAATGTGGCGAAGGCCAAATAATCTTTTGGTAGGGAGGATGCGGATCCCGCTTGGGGTAATCGGAATAATTTACGAAGCCCGGCCAAATGTTACGGCGGACGCAGCCGGACTGTGTCTAAAATCAGGCAATGCCGTTATCTTACGAGGAGGGTCAGAAGCCTTTCACTCCAACCTTTTCATAGCTGATATCCTCCAACTAGAAGCCGAGAAGGAAGGTATACCGCGCGAAGCTATTTCATTTTTCCCGATCACTGACCGGGAAGCAGTGTACGCGCTTTTACAATTAGAAGATTTGATTGATGTGATTATTCCCCGGGGAGGAGAAGAACTTATCCGGGCAGTAGTCGAAAAATCTAAGATCCCCGTCATAAAGCACTATAAAGGCACCTGTCATATTTTTATTGATCGCACGGCTGATTATGAGATGACTGAAAAAATCGTTCTTAATGCGAAATGTCAGAGGCCTGGAGTATGTAATGCGGTTGAAACCCTTTTGGTTCATCAAGACATTGCCCCCCAGGTTCTTCCCCCGCTTATAACACGACTCCAAAAAGCGGGCGTGGAAATTCGAGGATGTTCTCAAACCATAAAGCTTTTGCCGGACTTAAACCAAGCCACAGAAGACGACTGGTATGCTGAATACTTAGCTCTCGTCTTAGCAGTTAAAATAGTAAAAAATATTGACGAGGCGATGGAGCATATTGAAACCTATGGCTCTCTCCATACGGAAACAATCATTACCCAATCTTATGAAAATTCACAGAAATTCCTCAAAGAAGTGAATTCTTCAACGGTATTGGTCAACGCCTCCACGCGTTTTAGCGATGGATTTCAGCTTGGGTTGGGCGCGGAAGTGGGAATCAGCACCACCAAGCTCCATGCCTTTGGGCCCATGGGGGTTAAAGAACTTACAACCACTAAATTTATTGTCTTGGGAGAAGGGCAGATACGAGAGTAAAATCCATTAGAAATTTGATCGCTAAGATGGCAAGCAGGTCTTTTCTAACGGGGTAAGTTTGAATTTATTGTATTACTGAAGAATAAGTTGTTCTTATTACTCTCCCGGAAACGTAAACAAAATTTAGTCATATTAACACGCAAAAAAATTAAATAATGATTGTGAAAGTCAAAGGAAGCTATATGAATAAAACCGAAGAATTACAAACCGAAAAGGAACGGATCGGCCTTTTTGGCGGGACCTTCAATCCCATTCACGTCGGCCATCTTCGAGCGGCTGAAGAAATCCACGAATTTTTTCATCTGGATAAAATCATTTTCATTCCCGCTCGAATTCCACCACATAAAACGGAAAAAGCAATTATTGCCCCGGATCATCGTTTAAACATGGTTAAACTAGCTATCCAAGACAATCCTCGGTTTGAAGTCTCTAACTTTGAGATTCAAAGAGATTCGAAATCTTATTCAATCATAACCATCGAGCATTTCCAAAAAAAATTGGGTTTAAATACTTCTCTTTTTTTCTTAATGGGCATGGATGCTTTTCTCGAAATCAACACCTGGAAAGACTTTTCCCAATTGTTTTCTCTGACCAATTTTATTATTATGTCGCGGCCGGGGTATCACAAAAAAGCGAGCGCTGACCTGTTCTCCATTGACGGGAATAAAAATTTTGCTTATAATCCGGAAGGAAATTATTATACGCATTCAACAGGCCATAAGCTCTTTTTTCAAGAAATAACATTGTTGGATTTTTCATCCCGGGCAATTCGAAGCCGATTAAAGGGAAAGCGGTCAATACGTTATTTAGTGCCTCCGGTAATTGAGAATTACATAAAAAAACATGGCCTTTATGATGATTAGCTTTTTTTGTATAAAAACAAGTCGTGTGAAATTAAAAAACTAAACAAACTCAAGGAGGGAACTATTCCAAAAACGAAACCCGCAAAAGATTCCAAAGAAAAATTTTCTCTCTGCGTTCAAAGCGCCCTTGATAAAAAAGCAAAAAAAATGGTCGTTTTAAAAATTGCAGAGATCTCATCATTTGCTGATTATTTTCTTGTTTGTCATGGTGATTCAAGCCGACAGGTTCAAGGGATCGCCAGAAATATTGAAGAAAA
This sequence comes from Thermodesulfobacteriota bacterium, assembly GCA_026625185.1. Taxonomy (GTDB): domain Bacteria; phylum Desulfobacterota; class WTBG01; order JAGOGO01; family JAGOGO01. Next base: position 652,312 of record CP113000.1, read on the forward strand.
ATTGAAAAAAATAGGCTTTGCCCCTCTCGGCATTGAAGGTTATCAAGAAGGCAGCTGGATACTCATGGATTATGGCGATGTTATCATTCATATCTTTCAAAAACCGTTTAGGGAGTTATATGACCTTGAACGCCTTTGGGTTGATGCCCCCCGGCTTGACGTGGATGACGAGAAACCAATTACCACGCTTTTGGACCGGTGGGGCAGCTAAAGTAATATCCTCAGCGCTCGACTTCCTGTTTCCTCCGGTTTGTTCACTCTGTGGCTCTAAGAACTTATACCAAGCAGGGTCCCTTATATGTAAAGATTGCTTCAGTTCAATTTCCTTCATTTCCCACCCCGTTTGTGCGCGTTGTGGTAAGCCATTTTTGACTGAAACGACTCGTAGTCATGTCTGTGGAAATTGTTTAACTCAGGAACCTTCCTTCAATCTCGTCCGCGCGCTCGGCAGATATGAAGGCGCTCTGGAGACAATCATTCATAATTTTAAATATAAACAGAAATTTTCCATGGTAAATCTTTTTAACTTCTTACTTGATAATATGCAAAACCATGAGATTATTTTTGCCTCCTACGATCTCCTGATACCAGTGCCGCTCCACAGAAATCGTCTTCGGCAAAGAGGATTTAACCAGGCAGTAATTTTAGGAAATATCCTTAAGAAAAAATACCAAATGTCCTTGCAATCCAAGATGCTGCAAAGGATAGTTTATACTCATCCTCAGGTTACCCTACCCGTAAAAGCAAGAAAGATTAATATGCGAAACGCTTTTAAGGTTAAAGAGTCACAATCGGTTGAAGGAAAAACCATTCTCCTTCTTGATGATGTTTACACAACGGGAGCAACGATGAATGAATGCGCCCGGGTTTTAAAAAAATCCGGGGCTTCCCGAGTAGATGGCTTTGTTATCGCCCGCGCAGTATAAAGGATAAGAAATGAACATTGAATCTGTTTATAATATGATTGCCCAGGATCTTCAAGCAGTAGAACGAGAACTGGATAAAAACATCCAATCGGAAATAGATCTGGTTCCAACCATGGGGAGGTATATTCTTAATAGCGGAGGCAAACGTTTTCGTCCTTTGCTCCTTATCCTGTCCGCCCGGTTATGCGGATACAAAGGCAAGAATCACATCCAACTCGCCTGTATTTTGGAATTTATTCACACTGCCACGCTTCTCCATGACGATGTGGTCGATAACGCGAATATCCGGAGAGGAAATATGTCGGCGAATGCGCTATGGGGCAACCAGGCAAGTATCCTCATCGGAGATTTGTTTTTTGCTCAGTCATTTTCCCTGATCGCCCAAACCCGGAATTGGCGGGTACTTAAGGTGTTGACGGGCGCGACCACCAAATTAGCGCAGGGAGAAGTATTAGATCTGGTCCAAGAAGGCGATCTTGCTTGTGATGAATCAAACTATCTAACTACTATTACCTATAAAACCGCAAGTTTGATAAAAGCCGCCTGCCATGTCGGTGCTATTTTAGGAAATGTGGATCAAAATAAAGAAAAGGCTATGAAAAACTTTGGCAACAACCTTGGTATTGCCTATCAGCTTATGGACGACACTCTGGATTATGTCTCAACCGAAGAAGAGTTTGGGAAAACAATCGGGAAAGATCTCGAAGAAGGGAAAATTACCCTCCCGCTTATTCACACCTTGCAGAAAAGCGCTCCAGAAGATCGGGAGTTTATTGTTTCGGCCTTAAAAAAAGAGAAACTAACCAAAAAGCTCCTTACGAATATTTTACATTTAATAAGGCACTATCAGGGATTAGAATATACGGCACAAAAAGCAAAGCAGTACGCACTCAAAGCAAAAAAAGAATTAAAAAGCTTTCTCCCTTCTCATGAAAAAGAAGCGCTGATAGCAATTGCTGATTATGCAGTAGATCGTCGTCACTAACAAGATCCTTGTCACCGGTCAAAGTCAGCACACCACACCCGTGAAAAAATAGGAAGGAAGACAGCACGTATGAAGATGGTTATCATTGAAAATATGCCCGAACAAACATAAGCGAGAATAAGCTTAGTTCCCTTGCCCTACAGTTTTTTTCTCTTGGTCATTCGTAGGCGAAGAGGATATTCTAAAATTTCTAAAAAAACATTGGTGCTTGAACTTCTGAATAACCTCGATATCAAGCTTTTCCTTTTCCTCAATGGGTTCCACTCCCTTTTAGGGGATACCATCATCCCTTATTTCAGCAAAATGGTGGGCTGGTTACCGTTACATTTTCTTACGGGGTATTTAATTTTTCAGAAAATTTAATGGGAAGGAATTCTGGGTTCTTTTGTTTATAGCAGTGTGCCTAACCCTTACCGACAGGTTATCTTTCCACGCCTTCAAAGAAGTATTTCGCCTGCTACGTTCCGGTTACTATCCTTACATTTCTCACCTGATTCATATGGTGGGTAAAAAAGGGAGGCGACTGTATGGCTTTGTATCCTCATTGCAGCCAAACTTTCTCCAAAAAATACTCATTGACCAACTACCTCCCTCTAAAAAATAAAAAATCCTGAAGTCTCCGAGTACTCATGACAATTTCTAATGGGGAGCTCGATTGCCCGGGAAAATAAAAAACAAGATACGGGTGGTGGATAATAATATTGTGATGCAACTAAAAAAATATTGTATTTTCAAAATAATGGAAAAATTACGAATGGCCTTGCTTGATTTTATTCCAATACCATGAGATTATGATTTATTTAAAGTTAAGGCAATAAAGCAAAACAAAACTGCATGCAAACCATAAAACTTTCAAAAACTGACTTTTTTGTTTTTTGCGAAGGAGAATTGAGTTGGTGAAAAAAAAGATGGATTGTGTTTTCCAATGTTATAAAAATTTTCTATCGAAAAGCGTTAATTTTCATATTTTTTGCTTTTACTTAGCAATGGCTTTTATCCTGGGTTGGTTTTTAATTTTTCCGGGTTCAACATTATCTGCCACTGCCCCCAAAGCAAAAAAAACCTTTAACTTTGAAAATGTCGTTGCCAAAGCTCGTGATCTTGCCCGCCAGTCATTTCAACTCTCTAAGGAAGAAGTCCCGGAGTTTCTCTTAAAAATCAATTACAGCGCCTGGCGAGACATCCGGTTTAAACCGGAAAAAGCTCTTTGGGTAAATGAGAAACTTCCCTTTACCGCTCAGTTCTTTCATCCTGGTTTTTATTACAACCGGCTTGTTGCCATTAATCTTGTTGAACATTCAGAAGTAAAGCGGGTTCCGTTTTCTCCCGCTTTGTTTGACTATGGTAAAAACGATTTTCAAGATAAGGTTCCTCCTCACCTGGGGTTTGCGGGGTTTCGTTTACATTACCCGATCAATACTAAAACCTATTATGATGAAGTTGTAGTATTCCTTGGTGCCAGCTATTTTCGCGCCGTTGCTCAAAACCAGAATTATGGTCTGTCCGCCCGAGGTCTTGCGATCAACACTGCTCTGCCTAACGGAGAGGAATTCCCTTACTTTAAAGAATTCTGGCTCGTAAAACCGTCTTCTGGCGCTAAGCAAATGACGGTCTTTGCATTGCTTGACAGTCCAAGCTTAACCGGGGCATATACTTTTATTATCGTTCCTGGGAAAGAGACCTCTATCCAAGTAAAAAACACCCTGTTTATGCGACAAAAAGTAGAAAAGCTCGGCATCGCCCCGTTAACCAGCATGTTTTTTTACGGAGAAAACACCAGCATGAGGCCGGCTGATGATTTTCGTCCTGAAGTTCATGATTCCGATGGATTGATGATCGCTTTACGCTCCGGTGAATGGCTCTGGCGCCCTTTAAAAAACCCCCAAACCCTTCTTATAAATTCCTTTATGGATACCAACCCAATTGGCTTTGGGCTGATACAACGCGATCTTGACTTTGACCACTATCAAGACCTTGAAGCACACTATGAAAAGCGGCCCAGCGTCTGGGTCACCCCAATCGGTTCATGGGGTGACGGCCATATCGAACTCATCCAAATCCCGATGGACAATGAATGGAATAACAATATTATTGCTTCTTGGGTTCCCTCGGTTCAAACAGAACCAGGCCGGAAGCTTTCTTTTGCTTATACGATAAATTGGCATTTCTCCGGAGGTACCCGTCCGCCGGATGGTCGAGTCATTGCAACCCGAACCGCACGAGGGAAAGATGATCTTACGAAGAAATTTATTATTGATTTTGCAGGGGGAAAGCTGGAGTCGCTTTTTCCAAAGAAGAAACTCGATGCGGTGATTACCGTAGATCCGAGAGCGATGCTGGTGGAACACCAGCTAATAAAAAACGAAATTACCAAGGGATGGCGGTTAGTGTTTCAGGTCCGTTTCGAAGAAGAAGGCTTGATGGAACGAATCCTCACGGGGAAGAAACCCGCGCTTGAGCTTCGAGCCTTCTTAAAAGATGGTGATGAAGTCCTTACCGAAACGTGGAGTTATGCCTATTAGGCATAAAACAACCAATAGCAGCAGGTCACAAAATGTCTCTCCTCGATAGTTTTGGTACCGACAACCCCACCGATCAGTGCGAGCGGAAACCCGACTTAGTTCCCCCGTACCGGCAAGAGGCTTTTCACCGAGTTTTTCTTTATCTTCAAACGCTCAATGTTCCGGAAGAAAAAGCCCGGGAACTCGCTCGCGAAGCACTACAGATTGCCGGCAACAACCAAAAAGATACCGCCGGAAGCCCCTTCATCACTGAAGCCATGCGGGCTCTCCGCGAGCTTTTAGTTGAACAACTTCCCCTCTTAAGGAAAGAATCCTTCAGCCTAAAAAGTGTTTCCCTTTATGAAAATCTGAGCGGGATTAGCTCCATGCCGCCACTTAACCGGGGCTTTATGTCACCGGATGCGATGGATTTAATTCCCTGGCGCACTTTTCTTGTACGCTCCTTAAAAAGAGCTGCTGCCATTGTTTCCCGGCCGTTAATTTTTTTTATTTTTTTTATTTTTCTTCTAATTTTTTTCGTTTATCTCACCCTTTGGAGATAATCAAATAATCTAATAGAGAAGACTAATGAATCACCCATTTACCAATGCTGCCTGGAAAAAGACTTCACGAATACGACGCATCATCTTGATAATCATTATCCTTACTACCACTGTCGTTGCCTGTTTGTTTATGTCTAATATTCTGCCCCATAAAGGCTCTACCGGGCTGGAGGTTGCTATGGTCCTGGTTTTTGGGGCCTTGTTTGCCTGGATATCAATAGGGTTCTGGATGGCAACAGCAGGTTTTGCGACTTTGATGCGTAAGTATGATCGTTTTGCCATTACCTCTACCTGCTTAGAGAACCATCGCCGGGGGGAACTCTCCGGCCGCACGGCTATCCTGATCCCAATTTGTAATGAAGACGTTGAACGGGTATTTACCCGTCTGAAGATTACCTATCAGTCCCTTGAAGCAACCGGGAAACTCCAACATTTTGATTTCTTTATCCTCAGCGATTCGACCGATCCTGATTCCTGGGTTGAAGAAGAAGCTGCCTGGGCTGAAGTAAATCAAACGCTGGGAGCGGCTAACCGGATTTTTTACCGGCACCGAAGGGTTAACATCAAATATAAAAGCGGCAATATTGCCGATTTTTGCCGGCGTTGGGGCAAAAACTATCATTATATGATTGTGTTTGATGCGGATAGCTTGATGACCGGCTCCACCTTGATCCGAATGGTTCAGGTGATGGAACAAAATCAAAGCGTTGGTATCCTCCAGACCGCCCCGCTCGGGTTTAACCGAGAAAGCGTCCTTGCTCGGGTTCAGCAATTTTCTAATCATGTTTACGGGCCGATCTTTGGAGCAGGTTTGAATTTTATCCAGCTGGGAGACTCTCACTTCTGGGGACACAATGCCATTATTCGGGTTGCTCCTTTCATGAAACATTGCTCTCTTCCTCGTCTTTCCGGCAAACCCCCTCTCGGAGGAAATATTCTCAGTCATGATTTTGTAGAAGCAGCATTGATGCGCCGGGCTGGATGGGAGGTATGGTTAGCCTATGACCTTGAAGGCAGTTATGAAGAAATGCCCCCTACCTTACTGGAAGAATTAAAACGCGACCGTCGCTGGTGTCAGGGGAATATTCAGCATATGCGTCTGCTTTTCTCCAAAGGCTTGTTCCCCGCCCACCGAGTCCTTTTCCTTCACGGCGCCATGGCTTATGTATCCGCGCTTCTTTGGTTTTTGTTTTTGAGCTTAAGCACTGCCGAAGCCATTTTGGAAGTTGTTCGAGTGCCCGACTATTTCCCCGTCATGCGTAGTCTTTTCCCCACATGGCCGGTTTGGCATCCGCAGTGGGCCTTAACCCTCTTAGCGTCAACCGGAATAATTTTATTTTTGCCGAAATTTTTAAGCTTGCTTTTAATAATTTTCCGACAAAAACGATCCCGAGAATTCGGGGGAGTAATAAAACTGTTCTTGAGTGTTATGGCAGAAATAGTTTTTTCTTTTCTGTTTGCGCCGATCAGGATGCTTTTCCACAGCAAATTCGTTTTTATAACCCTGATGGGGCGTCAAGTCGGCTGGACATCCCAGCAACGAAGTGAACACGAGACATCCTGGCGCGAGGCGATCCGCTTTCATGGACTAGGAATGGCTTTAGGATGTATCTGGGGAACAGTCCTTTTTTTTATGAATCGGTCTTTTTTCTGGTGGAATACACCTATTATTGTTCCGCTTATTCTCTCGATTCCGCTTTCGGTATTGTCCAGCAGCACCCGTTTGGGAAAATTTTTTCAAAACCTGGGGCTCTTTCTCATACCAGAGGAAATTAATCCTCCTCGGGAACTCCAACTTCTGCAAACGACGATTCAAAACCAAAAAACTTTTTTTGCACCCATTCCAATTCCCCTCAAGGAAGGTTTTACCAGGGCGGTAGTGGATCCTAAAGTAAACGCTTTACACCGATCATTGCTCGAGGGAAAAAGAAAACTCATGCCTTCCATAATAAAGCGTCGCCAAGAATTCCTGGAAAAAGCGCTCACCCAGGGGCCTAAGACCTTAAGCCCCAAAGAAAAAAAAGAACTTTTGCTCGATCCTCAGTGCCTTCTCCAACTTCACGAGCGTTTATGGGAAACCCTTGACCACATGATCGCGCAAAAGTGGGGGTTTCCACCAGAGAGGAATTCTCTTTAGCTTTAATTTGGCTTAAGGGTTTATTATATTTTTTCTTGCAAAATTATTTTTTTTTTGCTAAAAGCAATGCTTTCTTTAACTCATTATAAATTTTAACCTTTGGGAAATATGGAGAGTCGCAATGAGCATCAAAACGATAATCGATAAAATTAGTTCAACCACGGTGCCGAAAGTTAAAAAAGTAGCCTTGGCGTATTCCGGGGGTTTGGATTCTTCTCTGGCGGTAGCTTTGCTCCGGTTGGTATATAAAGCCAAAGAAATTGTTCCCATAACCCTCGATATTGGACAGGGAGAGGAAGAAATCATAGAAGGCAATAAGAAAGCCAAAGTTCTTGGTATCGAGCCGATTATGGTGAATATGAAAAAAGAATTTACGCACACGTGGCTTACCCGCGCCATCCATGCCAACTCCGACTATTTAGGTTATCCGGTTTCAACCTCCATGACCAGGCAGATTATCGCCAAGAAGGTGGCGGAGATGGCAGTAGAAATGGGATGTGACGCCATTGCCGAAGGGTCAACGGGCAAAGGAAATGACCAATATCGAATGCATAATGTTTTCAAGACGTTTGCACCTACCCTCACCATCTTAGTGCCGGTGCGTGATTTTGATCTTACCCGCGTGGAAGAGGAAGAGCTTTGCCGCCACTGGGGTGTTCCCGTTACTGAGACGATTCGGGGAGGGGATGATAAAACCATGTGGTGCCGATCAATTGCCAGCGGAGCGATTGGCCTTAACCAAGCGCTGGCGGATGATCTGTGGATGTGGTATTGTCCCCCGGAAAAAGCGTCGGAGAAACCGGAGATAATTTCACTTGAGTTTAAAGAAGGGGTACCGGTTGCGATGAATGGGAAAAAGAAAAACCTGGCTCAGATAATCTTTGATCTTAATAAAATCGGAGGCCGGAATGCGATCGGGAAAATAGATATGTTTGAGGACGGCATTATGGATCTTAAGAGCCGAGAAATTTACGAAGCCCCGGCCGCTACGATTATTTTGAAGCTTCATCGTGACTTAGAACAGTTCTGCTTAACTAAGGATGAGATCCAGTTTAAAAAAATGGTGGAACAGAAATGGGCCTATCTTATTTATCATGGCATGGCGTATCATCCTTTACGAGCTGCGCTGGATGCTTTTTTGAAGACTACCCAAAAGGTAGTAAGTGGAAAATATCAGGTGAAACTATACAAAGGGAATATCGATATCCTCAGCCGCGAATCAGCCACCAGTCTTTTTGCGCCGGAAGTAAGGTCAATCGAAAGCAGGAGTTTTAATCAGAAAATGTGTGCTGATGCCGCTCACATAAAAGGGCTTCCTTTTGAAATTCTGGGTAAACGGGGGATCATCCCGTCTTAAAAAAGTTTCGCGTTGAGATGTGTCAGGGACACCCGAAACCGTAAATTCGAACCTGAGGAGTTGTTTTTCCCTTATTCACTAAACATTCTTTAGGGGGAAATCCATGAAGGTTGAACGACTCTGGGGATCAAGGCTGCAAGAAGCGCCCGATAAAGAATTTATTAAATTTATTTCCGGCCGAGACATTCAAGGATTACCTCCCTGCGATGAATTGCTTCTCCCCTTTGATATCTGGGGCAATCGGGTTCATACGATCATGCTCTGGAAACAGGGGATTATTTCTCAAAGCGACGCTCACTTAATCGTTGCGGGTCTTAAGGAAATTAAAAGCTTATATGAACAGGACAAGTTTCCTTTAGACCCATCAAAAGAAGATGTCCACACCAACATTGAAAGCTTTCTGATCGAAAAATATGGAATTGCCGTAGGGGGTAAGCTTCATACTGCTCGAAGCCGCAATGATCAGGTTACGCTGGATATGACTCTATTCTTGCGTGAAAAAAACCTCGATTTTCTGAAACGGATCCTTCTTCTCGAAGATACTATCATAAACTTGTCAAGGACTCACGCCGAAACCATCATCCCGGGATATACCCACCACCAGCATGCCATGGTAACCACCTTTGGTCATCTTATCTTCGCTTACGGAGAATCATTTTTCCGGGACCTCGTGCGGCTTAAACACTGGCATACTCTTTTTAATGCTAATCCCCTGGGAGGCGCTGCTTCCTATGGAACCAGTTTTCCAATCGATCGGGAACTCACTTCCCGGTTGTTAGGATTTGACCGACCATCATTAAGCTCCCTTGACCTCATAACCAACCGATGGGAAGCCGAAACTGAGTTGGCGTATGCGATCTCAACGGTTATGAATCATTTAAGCAGTCTGGCTCAGACGCTCATTTTATTTACTACCACAGAATTCGGCTTTGTTACTTTAAGCGATCGATACTGCGGAGGGAGTTCCATCATGCCGCAGAAACGAAACCCGAGCGCTTTAGAAGTAAGTAAGGCCAAAGCTGCGGTCGCACAGGGACTGCTCAGTAGCCTCCTCTCGTTGAGCCGAGGATTCTTCGTAGGATACAACCGGGATTCTCAATGGACAAAATATATTATTATGGATTTAATCTATGAATGTGCAGAAGCGCCTACAATCATGGCTTCAGTGCTTAACACCCTTAAAATCAACCAAGAGAGGGCAAGGGAACTTTGTCTCCTGGGCTTTATTACTGCCACGGATTTGATGGAAGCCCTGGCCCAGGATTTTTCTATTCCTTTACGGCAAGCAAAAATGGTCATTGAAAGAGCGGTAAAATATTCCGAATCGCAGAACGTTGAAACTGTATCGTGGGAAGGATTAATGAGAGCCCTGAAAGAACTGGATGTTACTGTGAATATTTCTCCGGATTTTGTAAAGGGACAGCAGGAACCGGAAACAGTAGTTCGTCGTCGAAAAGCGATTGGGGGGCCTGCTCCTGAAGTCTTGTTGCGCGCCATTGATACCCTTAGCTCCCAGATACAGGACGTTAAAGTATGGCTTGCGGAAAAAGAAAACCAGCTTCAATCATCCTACCAAAAGCTGGAGGGACTTGAAAAGAATTTATTAAACCTTACGCCATGAGTACCACCCCCCGGCGGATTGCTCTCTCGATACTCAACGCTGTTGATAAAGGAGGAGTCCACGCTGATCAATTTCTGGGTAAAGGTTTTAAAAACCAACCCGAATTAACCTCACGAGAAAAAGCTTTTATTACTGAGCTGGTCTATGGTGTCCTGAGATGGCGTGATAGCCTTGACTGGGTGATAAGTACTTTTTCCGCGCAACCCCACCGACCGACCAGCCGGCTTCTACATAACCTCCTCCGGCTCGGAATCTATCAAGTGCTTTACTTAACCAACATTCCGGTTCCTATATCGGTTTCGGAAACCGTCGAAGCAGCAAAAGAAATATTCAACGAGAAAATCGCGAAACTGGTCAATGGAGTTCTCCGAACCGTTGAGCGCAACCGCGATGCACTCCCCTACCCTTCTTTTCACGATGATCCGCTCAAAGCGATTGCGATCCGCTATTCGCATCCCTTATGGTTAGTAGAAAAATGGGTAAAACACTATGGGGTGGAAACAACCCTCTCCCTTTGTAAAGCTAATAATACTTCTCCGCCTCTCATTATTCGCACCAATACCTTAAAAACAACCAGAGAAAAGCTGATTGAGAGCCTTCATAAAGAAGGCTTGTCGTGTGAACCAACCGCCTATTCTCTCGAGGGCATACTCGTTCATCACCCGGCTGATATTACCCGCCTTTCCTCTTTCCAAAAAGGATGGTTTCTGGTGCAGGATGAGGCTGCCCAATTAATTTCCTATTTAGTTAATCCAAAACCAGAGGAATATCTTTTAGACCTCTGTGCCGCGCCCGGAGGAAAAACTACTCACCTGGCTCAATTAATGCATAATGAGGGGCATATAATCGCAATAGATATCCGACAAGATAACACTCGTCTTCTCAAAGAAAACCAATGCCGCCTCGGAATAGGTATTATTGATCCGTTTTTAGCAGATGCTACTCGGCCGCTTCCCTTGAAAGAAACGAGGCGCTTTGATAAGGTCCTCCTGGACCTACCCTGCTCCGGCCTGGGAATCTTAAGACGCCATCCGGATGGAAAATGGAGAAAATCGTTGACAACCATCGCAAAACTGAAAAACACCCAATGGAAAATTATCCAAATTGCTTCCCAGTATGTTAAACTAGGAGGGATAATGGTTTACAGCACCTGCACCCTGAATCCTGAAGAAAACGAAATCATGATCGAACAATTTCTCTCGCGCCCAGGAAATGATTTCATGGTTGAGAACCCGCTTGCCGATTTACCTCCCCAATGTAATTCTCTTATCACCTCGCAGGGTTATCTCCAGACGTTTCCCCACCGGGATTTCATGGACGGTTTTTTTGGCGTGCGGCTTCGGGAAAAGGGCTGATTTATTTCGGCGGGTAATCTTCTCGATGTATTTTGTGAAATCCAAGTCAATAGTTTCAAATAGTTAAGTTGGCGAGGTTGTCAATATTTTGCCGTAAAATGCAACCTATACGCAACCATTTGCCTTAGTTTGCAAAGGTGAAATAAGTGAGATAAAATTATTTCTTCTTGGAAAGTTGAGGTTCGGTAACATCGTTTTAACTCCGCTTACCAAGATGGGGGCAAACGCCACCGGTAACACCACCAAGCTTGATCTGAGGACGTGTTTTCAAGCGAGCGGCAACAGCAATACACTAAGGAGGTGCAAGATGCCCATTGTTCATATTTATTTACTCGAAGGAAAGCCCCAAACCTATCTTAAGGCTTTGGGCGATTCTATTCATCAAGCTCTCATGGAAACCTGGGGAATCCCTGAAAAAGATCGGTTCCAAATGTTCCACGAGAAAAAAGCAGAGAACTTCAAGATTGATCACTTTTCGTATCTGGAAGGCGAAGGTGTTCAGCGATCCGATGATGTGACTGTGATCCAGATAACAACCTCCCCGAGAACCATAGACATGAAGCGCGCGTTCTACAAGCGCTTACCTGAATTGCTTAAGGACAGCATTGGCCTGAGCCCTGCCAACGTGTTCATCAATGTGGTGATGACAGACGAAGAAGACTGGTCATTGGGGCTTGGAAAGATGACACTTATTGAAAAACTGAAATAGTAACCGGCGGCGACCTCTCCCCCCAAACCTGTTCTATCGGATAAGGTAAATTATAATTCCTTTTAACAAAAAAGGGGGGGGAACAGATGAAATGCCGGATACATCGAAGCAATAAAAAACCCAGTCGGTATGTTATCGTGCCATTTCAGAAAAAACCCATTGACTTGCCTGAATCAGTCCTGAATGTGATCAAGTGGGTAAAAGCATGGTAAGAAATTAATCTCAATCCAAAACAACCTGTTATCGGGCTTGACCGCAAAAAGGCGATTTAAAGCATAGAAACAAAAGGATACCACATGCAGGAAACGCAAATTTTATTTGAAGAGAAAATAAGAATTTTGGCAAATCAAGTTCACAAGAAGAATTATTACTTCGGCAATTAAAGATTTAAATATTTATTTGCCGAGTTAATACTACTAAAATTAGCATTACAACACAATCTCAAAAGGTTACTGGCATGAGCAAACCTAAGCAGACAGTGCGGAAAACCGGGCCGAAAGATCACCGCGTCAGGGAACGCAAATTGTATAATGCCATTACGGACGTTGCGGGTATAGAGGTCGGCCATTGTACTGACCTTGAGCACTTAACCGGGACAACCGTGATCCTGGCGCGGGACGGGGCAGTGGCCGGGGTTGATGTTCGCGGATCAGGGCCCGGAACGAGAGAGACCGACCTCCTCAATCCGGTCAACCTGATCGAAAAAGTCTACGCCGTGGTTCTGACCGGGGGAAGCGCTTATGGGCTTGCCGCGGCTGACGGAGTAATGCATTACCTGGAGAAACAAGGGATCGGCTTTCGTGTCGAAAATGGCACTGTCGTGCCGATTGTGCCGGCCGCTGCGCTCTTCGATTTAGGAAGAGGGGAAGCTGGTATTACGAAGAGGCCGGATGCTTCCTTCGGTTTTACCGCCTGCGTTCAGACGAGTACCGGGCCGGTTGAACAAGGTAATGTTGGAGCCGGTACGGGCGCGCTTACGGGTACGCTTATAGGAAACGAGGTAAAGGGCGGGATAGGAACTGCAAGCACTAACCTCGGTAATGGGATAATTGTCGGCGCTCTGGTGGCGGTGAATTCCGGGGGCAGCATAGTTAACCCCGAAACCGGTGAATTTTATGCCGCGTTTTTGGAAACGGACAATGAATTCGGCGTCCTAAAAGCAACCTTCTCCTTAACCCCCGAGACTTCAAAAAAGAAGAGGAGAACTCGGGGCCCTCATGCCATAAACAAAACAACCATTGCAGTGGTAGCAACGAATATTGAGCTGACCAAAGCGCAAGCAACCAAAGTTGCGCAAATGGCTCATGACGGACTGGCACGAGCGATCCGGCCGGCGCATACCATGTTTGACGGGGATACTATTTTCGCCTTGAGCACGGGAAAGAAAGGAATCGCCGACATGGAAACGCGAGGCCGGTGGGGTGATCAGGCAGCAAAGCTTAATGCCATCGGATCGGCTGCCGCGGATACGCTTTCCCGGGCGATTGTGCACGCCCTGATAACCGCAAGAAGTATTGCCGGTATGCAGAGCTATCGCGATCTTTATCATCGTTGAAACAGAAACCCTCCCACCCATAAACGACCGGAAATGAATCGGCTGAAAAGGAAATATAAAAAACGATAGGGGTCGCGTTATCCCCCCGCAACAACGGAGAATCGTAAAAAAACCTGCTTTTGTAAGAAAACAGTGGGAACGAGGTAAATATGTGAAGGCGTTTGGGGTTGTTGTTTTTCCACTTCCTTTCCTTACTCTACCTTTTTTAAAAATTCCTCAACAATTTTTTTCGCTTTTTCTGCGAGCTGTTGAGCAGATAAGAACTTTCCGGTCCGGTGTCCTGCATAGTTAAGAAGCTCCCGGACAATTGTTTCATTTTGTTTTTCTAAAGACATTTTGGGAAACTCATGGGGATTTATAAGAATCAAAATGTCTACGCCGCAATTCATAAGGCAGAGCTGAGACATATGGGGAAACTTTTCTTTTGCTGCCGGGTCGGTAAAACGCTTCTTGGGTTCTTTAATGGAGATAGTCAAAGAGGTAGAGTAATCAACTCGCTTTTTCCCTTCTTTTTCATCGGCTGAAGTCGCGGAAGATTTTTTTGTTAATAATTCATACTGAACGGCCAGATCATTTTTTTCTTGGGCAAATTTTTTCCATTTATCGGCGGTGAGAAAAAGCATTCGTGCTTTTCCCGTAAGAGCTTCTTGCTTGAGAGTAAAATTAATTAAATTTTCAAAATGTTTTTCCATCATAGTATCTCTAAGCGTGATGAGCGTTACCTATGATCATCAATAAAAAAAGCCTGAGAAAACGTTATCTAATGACTTAACCCCCCTAAAACCTTTTTTACTAAAGCAAAGTCTTTATCCAGAGGGATTTCGCTACCTATGCTTCCTTCCATGATGGTTCCTGTTTAAGGACACTTCAGTTTTTTGTGTTTTCCCAGGGTTATGTCATATCCCCCAGCTCATACTGGAGGATGCTGAGAAAGGTGAGGGCCACGGTTTCGGTTCTCAGGATACGCTCACCTAAGCTTATGGGTTTAAAACCGTGATTTAGGGCACGGGTTATTTCTTCAGGCGCGAATCCTCCTTCCGGTCCCACCAAAAAAAAGATACCGCGTTTATTCCGGTTGGTCCTAAGAAAATTTTTGAGTGGGTCGTGGGAAGGGTTTTTTTGCAGTATGACCTTAAGACTCCCTGGTGATGGTAAAGTTAGCAGCTCGATAAAATCAACCAAAGGATTTACCGTGGGGATATGGACACGGCCGGACTGTTGAGAAGCTCCCTGACAAATCTTTCGCCACCGTTCAACCTTTTTCATTGCCTGGAGGCTGGTTAAACGAGGTATGGTGCGGGAGGAAAAGAAAGGGTGAATTTCACCTACCCCAAGCTCTACTGCTTTTTGAATAATAAAATCCATTTTTTGTGATTTAGGCACTGCTTGCCCCAGATGAATTTCCAGGGGCGATTTATCTGGGTGATAAGTTTTTTCCACTATTTTAAGCTCACCTGTTTGAGGTGAAATAGAAACAATCTGGGTGAGATATTCGTAACCTGCGCCGTCGAAAACGCTCAGGGAATCTTTAGGCTTAAGTCGTAAAACCAGCCGAACTTTTTTAACCGGTTCACCTCGAAGGATAATCCGATCCTGGCTTATATTTTCAGGACTGACAAAAATACGGTGAGGCCCAGCTGTAGAAATTTGATTGGGGTTAAGGGGAAGATTTGAGTTGAAAGCTTCTCTTTTATTCAACTAAAGGCAAATCTCCATTGGCTGTCACTTTGAAGGGTTATCCTTAGACAGTTCCTTTTCCTTTGACTTTTCGTTTTCGTCCAATTCACCGGTGGCTGCTTTTTTGAAATTTCGAATACCCCTGCCTAAACCAGCGCCTATTTCCGGAAGCTTTCCCGCCCCAAAGATTACCAGGACAATAACTAGAATTACGAGAAGCTCTGACATTCCGATGTTGGGTAACATGATTTCATCTCCTTAAAGAGATTAAGGTGAAGGGGCATTATTTGATCATATTTATGCTCGGATTAATAACTCCTTAAAAAGAGTTTACATTTTAAAATACCAAAATAATCTTTTGATTGCAAACTTTTTCTCTTTTGGCGGAAACAAAAGAAGACGAAAAGGCACATTATCTTCGTCTTCTTTTGTTTCAATACTTGATAAAGCGCGGTAGCTTTTAACCTCGCTTGCTGGTTCGGCTGATTACGCTTTTTGAAATTCGTACGAAATTTTTCCGTTGGCGAGCTGCACCGGCAACGCCTTAACTTTCATTCCCACAACAACATCGGCATCAGAGAGTTCTTTGCTCATTCGGCCGAATACTTTGACATCTTTGAATTGGGCAAGCGCAATCGTGTAGGGTAGCTCTCCTTCAAACCCCACCGGACCGTACTGTAACTTGCTAAACGTTAAAAGAGTCCCTTCGCCGGTAACTTCCATCCAGTCCATATCACTGGAGAGACAGCCACTGCAATCAGCCCGGGGAGGGAAAAACGTCATCCCGCATTTCTTGCATTTGGTGCCCATTACCTGGCCTTTTTCGAGATAACCGATAAAGTCATTAACCTTAGAAATGGAAGTAAAACTAACGGTTCCAAATTTTTTAAACCGATCGTCAATTTCTTGCTTTGCCATTTTAGTCCCTCCCTAAGATAGTAACGTTGCCATAAAGCCCCACTCCGCCGATATTATGAACCAAACCAATTTCAGGATTGCTTACCTGCATTTGTCCGGCCTCTCCACGAAGCTGGAGAACGATAGTCCTTAATTGAGAACCTCCGGTCGCGCCAATCGGGTGTCCCTTGGAAAGAAGCCCCCCATCAACATTAACCGGGATGCTTCCTTCTTTGTAAGTCTCTTTGGCTCTGATAAGGTCTTTGCCTTCGCCGGGTTTGGCAAATCCCAGATTTTCATACGCCATCATTTCGGCGATGGTAAAACAGTCATGGACTTCAGCTACGTCCACATCCCTGGAGCTTATTCCTGCCATCTTATATGCTGTCTTGCTTGCTTCTACGGCCACGGTAAGCCCGCTAAAAAGATCACGCCCGGCCATATTAACCGCGGTTGATGCCGCGCCGACACCTAATATCCATACGGGTTTTTCAGAGAAGACTTTAGCTTTTTCTTCGCTGGCCACGATAATACAGGAACTGCCGTCAGCATTGGCACAGCAGTCCCCAACCCGTAGGGGAGATGCGACCGGCCCCGCCATATTATCTTGGGGGTTTTTGAACATTTCGAGGGTAACCGGTTTCTGATAAACCGCCCGGTCATTGATCTGGCCATAGGTCGCGGCTTTAACCCGGATTAAAGCGAGGTCTTCTTCAGTAGTGCCGTATTTTGCCATGTGGGCGCGGGCATGAAGGGCATAATAGGCTGGCATCATGGTGCCAAAGGGAGATTCCCACTGGATATCCGCACCTCGTCCCATTCTTTCCTGAGATTCGGCGGAAGTAATTTCCGACATTTTTTGAAACCCAAGAACACAGATAGCATCATGCAGACCCGCTTTAACCATAGAATAGGCAACTTTTAACCCGGTGCTGCTGGATGAACAAACGGTTTCGAGATAAAAGGTCGGCTGAGGAGTAAGACCTAGATATTCAGCAATTACCCCAGCCGGGGATCTCTGCTTATCGTATTCCGGGGCAGAACAAATTATTGAAGCATCGATATCTTTACTCGTCATTTTTGCATCCTGTACCGCCTCCCGAAAAGCTTCAAAAGCTAACTCCCGGATACTTCCCGGGTAGCCGCGGACAAATTTACTTTGGCCTACGCCAATAATTGCAACTCGTGCCATTTTGCCCTCCTTCTTATTGATCTATAACTGCTATTTGTTTATCAACCAACGTACCCGCCATCAACTCCGATAACCTGGGCGGTAATCCAATTTGCTTCATCCGAACCCAGAAATACGAAAATGGGGGCAACATCCTCTACTGTCCCAAACCGGCCAAGCTGTATTCTACCCATATACACATCCTTTAACTTCGGATCGGTGCGGATTGTTTCAGTCATTTCCGTCTCAATAACTCCGATCTCCACCGCATTCACGGTGATTCCCGCCCGCCCAAGCTCTCGAGAGGCAGATTTAGTGAACCCTATCAACCCGGCTTTTGCAGAAGCATAATTGATTTGGCCCGCAGTGCCGTATACGCCGGCAGTGGAAATAACATTAATGATTTTACCATACTTTCGGTCCCGCATATGATTAGCCACCGCCTGCGTGCAAAGAAAAGCGCCTTTAAGGTGAATGTCCACAACCTCATCCCACTGTTCTTCCGTCATTTTCCAAAGCATAGCAGCCTTTGATACGCCGGCATTATTTATCAGAATGTCCACTTTGCCAAACTTTTCCACGGCTGCTTTTACCAGGTTGTCACAGTCTTCTTTTTTAGCCACATCCGCCTTCACCACCACGACCTTCCGGCCCAGCTTTTCGATTTCCTTGGCAGTATCATTGGCGGTGTTCGGATTCTTGGTGTAGTTTACCACCACATCGGCACCCTCTTGGGCATATTTTATGGCGATGGCCCGTCCTATTCCGCGTCCAGACCCAGTTACGATTGCTGATTTACCCGCAAGTCTCATAGTTAAAAATCTCCTTTTATATTATTTTTTAGACTATTTTATCTGCCGGAACGGCGGATATTCAAAGACATTAAAATTTTTTTTCTGAATGAACATTCATTCGGAGGTAAAAAAAACATATTGATATTAAAATGTCAAGTTTTTTCCGGAAAAAAGCAAAAATTTGTGGTAAAATCTTATAAATCCGATAGTTACTCGGTTATAAAAACCAACGGTTTGGCCTTGATAAAAAAATTATATTTTTGCACCTTAAAGGAGACGGGTTGATAGTCAGGGTGAAGGCATCACCAGTGTTGGACGCAATAAAGATGAGCATGTCCGGAAATGACCATTTCGCTTTACAAAACCTTCTGGGCGTATTTGGAGAGCGAGGGATTAATATCTGTTTAGGCGTGGAGATAAAAAATAAAGAAGATGTAATGAATATTACGTTATGTTTTAACCCGAAGGAAACTGATTATGTTACTACTTTTATCCGGGAGCATTATCCAACCCTCTCTTTTTCCATGATAAAATCAGTAAGGATTATCTCGGTCTTCCCTTTCCGGGATAATGCTGAGGTTGCTTTTCAGTTTATAAAAACACTGGAGGACAACGCAGTCCCTGTGCTTGCTTTAAGCACCTCGTTATCTTCGATATCCTGCCTTGTACCTCAAGTGTATTGCTCGATTGCCGTCGAATCCCTGGAAACAACCTTTAATATCAGTAATAAAAATTCATGAACAACGAAAAAATCCGCGCTTACCGAATCATCAACCATCAATTTTTGACCCTGGTCAGAATAGAATTTCCTGGGGGCGCTGATTCTCAGTTTGGGGAAATTTTCGAGATTTTTAAACAACGCAACTTCTCGCTTCGTTTTCTGGCTTCGGAAATGTCCTTAAAAGGAGAAAAGACTCTTTATCTGGGGGTGGACCTTCTTTCGGAAGAAACAATGGGAGAGCTGATTGATGCCCTGCGAGGAATAGAAAACCGCAGAGAACTTGCTTTGATTTCCCAGGTGAGCATGGCCATGCTTTATGGCCCCCATTTCGGCGAAATGCCGGGAATTTTTGGGCTGACGCTCTCGGCGTTTGCCGGTTCAGGCATTATTCCCTTAGCTATAAGCGCTTCTTCCTCATCCCTCTCCTGGCTGTTTCCTTCCGGTCAGTTTAAAAAAGCTCTTGAAATTCTTCATAATATCTTTGAATTTCCCAAGGCTTTTTCTTCCTGGGATGAAAATAGCGATGATCTTTGAGGAGAGAAAAGCCTTCTAACTGGGTTTACTGCGGGTCTTTTTTGAGAAAATCGTTAATTTGGATTACCTTGTCATGAAAGGATGATTCTTTTTTAAGGTGGCAGCCTTTTTCGATTCTTTCGATATATTTTGATAGCTCCGGATTTTTTTGGATAATCAGGTCTATTTGTTTTAATAACTCTTCAGCATTGAGCTTTATTTCGCTCAGGTCCAAGTCAAAACCAACTATTTTTTTTAAACACTCAAGGATCTGGCAGGTAATGGGGAAGTTATTGTTGGTAAGATATTGCGGGACATGGCCCCAGATATTTATTCCCTTGATTCCGATTTCCTCCGCTTCCTTGAGAAGAAATGTATGGATGCTTACCGGCCCTTCATATTGCCCGTTTTTTATTCCTGAAGCAACCACTTTGTCTTTCAGAACATTATCGGTAAACACTCCTGATATCCAGGGGTTTTGTTTGTGGGTGACATAATCGTACGTTCCTCCTATGGTAATAAGCATTGCAACCTCAAAATCGGTTGCTAATTTGAGGAAAGATCGGGTAAACTGTTTCCATCGAAGCTGTGGTTCTTTACCGAGGAAAAGAATCAGATCCGGGAAACCGGCGCTCTTTTTATAAAAGAATTCATACGGAGAGAAAAGAAGGTACTTTACTTCACCGCCATCAATTTTGGCATACGGACGGTTATTGGAATATTTATGAAAAAGATCTGGATTTACCTCAGCAAACTTTTTTACTCCCAGCCCCTTTTTTAAAAAAGTTAATACATCAGATGAAATACAGCCCGCATTGGGCCATCCCTCAAATCCGGCAATAAGGATGGGGTGATTTAAATTCGGCTTTTTAGAAAAATTGATGAATCTCATGTCTAAAGTATACTACATAGTCTTGGTGAGTCAATTTTTTCATTTTTTACCATGCTTCCAAGGGGAAGTGTGAGACATCATGGTTATTTTTTCTATTATGTCGGGCAGTTGATATGAAGCGCGTTGTTTTAGCGGCTGATCTTGGGGGAACCAATATCCGCGTTGCTGCCATTGATGAACAGGGCACGATTGAGAAACGGCTTCAAAGGCCGACGCACGCGCATGAAGGCGAGGCATCGGTTTTGCGAAGCCTCTTTTACGCTCTGGGAGAAGTTTACCAGGCTTTCCCCGAAAACCGGATAAAAGGGGTGGGGGTGGGCATCGCGGGAGCGATTGATATTGAAAAGGGTATTGTCACCCAGTCCCCAAACTTAGTGGAATTTGACGGCTACCCCCTCAGAGATAAACTGCAAGCATCTTTTCTTAAACACCTTGCTATTCTGGTGGACAATGACGCTAATCTCGCGGCCATGGGTGAAAAGTGGAAGGGAGCTGGTGTGGGTGTCAACGACTTAATCTGCCTCACGCTCGGCACGGGTATCGGCGGCGGCATCATCATCCGGGGCAACCTGGTACATGGCACTGATGGTATGGCGGGTGAGGTTGGTCATGTCACCGTTGATCCGCAAGGCCCGCCGTGTAACTGCGGCAATCGCGGCTGTTTAGAAGCTTTGGCGTCGGCAACCGCGATCAAACGAGAAGCGATCGAAGCGCTTTTCACGCATCCGGAAAGCGAGTTACATCAACGGTGTCGCCACAATCCGGAAACCATTACCGCTGAGCTGGTCTATCAGTCAGCCCAAGCCGGAGATCAGATATGCCGAAAAATTTTTCAGGACATGGGCCGATACCTCGGTATTGGTATTGCCGGCCTGGTCAACATTTTTAATCCGGAGATGGTTGTTCTTGGCGGAAAAGTAAGTAAATCCTGGGATATGTTTTTTTCGTTTACCCAAGAAGAAGTACACCAGCGGGCGCTTAAGATTCCAGGGACGCGGGTAAAAATAGTGCCGGCAGTCTGCGGCGATGATGCCGGATTGCTGGGCGCGGCGTATTTAGTTTTTCATCAGAAAAAGCTTTCTTAATATTTTAATACTGAACCGGAAAGGGGATTAAAATTTGGAAAAGCAGATTCGAATAGCAGCTAAAGATCTCGGGCAGCTTGTGCTGCCGGACTTCTGTCCGCGATGTTTTTGGCTCAAGCTCCGGCTTAGGAATCAACTCCCCTTTCAAATTTTTCCCGGTATCTTCAGCTCGATCGATTCTTACAACAAACGTATCGTTCACACGTGGTTTGACAAATATCATAAACCCCCGGTTTGGATGAGCGGGCTGGGAGACATAATCGGCTACCGCGAGCCGCCTCATCACTCAAAATTTTATCTTAACGACCCATCAACCGGTGTTCTCTTAACCGGCAGTCCTGACGGGATTTTTATCCGGGGTGATGGCTCCCACCTTATCGTTGACTATAAAACCGCACGCTACACCGGTACCCAGGACCAGCTTTACCCGATGTATGAGGTGCAGTTAAACGCCTATACGCTGATCGGAGAAAGCCTTAACCTCAAGCCGGTTTCCGGCCTGGCCTTAATTTACATGGAACCCATAACCGACAGTCTTTCCGCTGCCCAGGATGAAAATCACCGTGACTATGGTTTCTCGATGGGATTTAGCGCCCACATACTGGAAGTAAAGCTTGACCTCATGATGCTTTCTCCTCTGCTTGCAAGAACAAGAGATATTTATACTTTGGAAAAAAGTCCGGAAGGTTTGCCAGGATGTAGTGACTGCCGAGCGCTTCAAGAAATTTTTAGACTTGTTTCCCGGTGAGCTCCATATCTGGCTAATTCCCCTTTTGAAAGAATTTCCTCTCCCCACTGGTGAGAGGATAAAGGTGAGGGGTGACACCGACATTAAGTATTAACCCCCTTACAACTTACAACTAAAAACATAGCCCGTAAAACTTATTATCCCCTACCACTGTGGTTTTTTCTTCCATTTTTTTTTAAATTCGCTATAATTCAAAAAATAATTTTATTTAACCTTGGAGGAGACGACATGAGGAAAATGAAAGAAATTAAAGCCGGCACAATGAATGTGAGAAAATTTATGGAAGATAAGGTGCACGATATCCGTGAAGCCGTTGGTGACGGGCTTGCCATCAACGCGCTCTCGGGAGGCGTTGATTCATCGGTGGTTACCTCGCTGGGGCACCTGGCGCTGGGCAAAAGGCTGAAAACATATTTCATTGACAACGGCATCATGCGGGAAAACGAGCCTAAGCAAGTGGCGGCGGCTTTTAAAAAGATCGGCATTCCGGTGGAAGTAGTGGACGCGTCCAAAGCTTTTTTCTCCGCGCTCAAAGGCCTCACCGACCCGGAAGAAAAAAGAGAAGCCATTACCCAGACATTCTATAAAAAGATATTCGGCAAACTGGTGGTTAAAAGCAAGGCTAAATATCTCCTGCAGGGAACTATTCTGACCGATGTGGATGAAACCGTCGCGGGAATCAAAAGGCAGCACAATGTGTTTGAACAGTTCGGCATTGATCCGCAAAAAGCCTTTGGCTATAAAATTCTGGAGCCGCTCATTGAACTGCGCAAGGACGGCGTGCGCAAAGTCGGTCATGCCTTGGGTTTGCCGGAGAGTATGTTCGGCCGGATACCATTTCCCGGACCGGCGCTGGCCGCCCGCGTAATCGGCGAAGTCACGCCCGCCAAGATCGCTCTGGTTAAGAAAGCGACCGCCATTACCGAAGCGGCCCTCAAAGATGTCAAGGCGTTTCAGTATCTGGCTATTTTGCATGAAGACCGCGTTACCGGCATGCGCAACAATAAAAGGGTATTCGGCAATCAGATTGAAATCCGCTGCTGGGACAGCCTGGACGCGCGAACCGCCACGCCGACCCGGCTTCCTTTTGATGTCCTGGAAGGCATCGCCGCCAAAATCACCAAAACAATTCCGGAAGTGGTAAGCGTCACCTACAACATCACCACCAAACCGACCTCAACGATTGAAGCGATTTAAAACTGAAATTTAAAATATTCTCATCTTGAGAGGGGTTTCACGGACATTAAGGATTATGGGTTAAGTGAAAAGGGATTAAGTAAATCAGTGAATACGTAGGGGCACGTTGCAACGTGCCCTTTTTTTCTTTGAATTTTACGGTCTGTATTACTTAATTTGTCAAGGGGAAAGATTGGACCCTCTATCTTCTCTAATCACTACTTATCCTGTTTAAATCTGACAATGGAATAACCGTCACATTGCGACCCAAAGGATAAGACTCCTTGCCGGGGTAAAGAATCCATAGATGCTTTATTGATAAGTCTTGTAATACCGCATTCATTGATCTGGTAACGGTTGGGGCCTGCGCGTATTTTACTCCGACGCCGTAAAGGCCGCCTTTTTTTTGGAACACCAGATCAATCTCAGCAGCAGCGTGCACCCCCCAGAAAAAAGCTTCGTCTTCTGTTAAGCGGGCGGTTTTAATCGCCTCTTCTAACGCAAAGCCTTCCCAGGAGGCGCCAAGTTTAGGATGCAAAAGGATATCTTTTTTCCCCTCCAAAGTAAACAGGGCGTGCAAGATACCGGAGTCGCGAAAATAAATCTTTGGCCTTTTGATGATTCTTTTTTTGGTATTATAAAACCAGGGACGCAACTGACGGACCATGAAGGTTCCGGAAAGCAGATCAAGATACCTTTGCGCAGTGTGGTCAGATATACCCAGACTTTTGCCTATTTCTGAGGCATTGAATATTTGGCCGTGATAATGCGCAAGCATTCTCCAAAAACGGCCTAATGATCTGGCAGGTATATTAATTCCCAATTGCGGAATATCCCGTTCTAAAAAAGTTGCAATAAAGTCCTGGCGCCATTGATAGGAAGCCGCTTCGCTTGAGGAGAGAAAGGATCTGGGGAAGGTTCCCCGGATCCATAGTTTTTCCGCTTTTTCGGGGCCCAGTAACGAAAGGGAAAACCCGCCGATTTCCGCGTAACTGATCCGGCCGGCAAGCGATTCGGAAGACTGCCTGATTAAGTCCCGGGAGGCGCTTCCCAGAATCAGATATTTTACCTTTTTCTGGCGGTCGGCCAGAACACGGAGCACCGGAAAAAGATCGGGTGATCGTTGGATTTCGTCGATGATAACGAGACCATCAACGTTTCCCAAGGCCAGCAAAGGTTCCTGCAGCCGCTGGGTGTCGCGGGGACTTTCAAGGTCAAAAACAGTGACCTGTTTCGGCCATTGCGAAGAAAACTGACGGGCAAGGGTGGTTTTACCGCATTGTCGCGGCCCCAAGATCGCAACAATCGGGTTATTTCTGAGGAGGCGGTTTAATAGCGCAATCTCTGCGGTTCTTTGTATCTGCATGACAAGAGCATATCATGAAATTTCGATATGTCAAGTCGAATTTTCATAATCCAAGGCCGGGCATTATTCTTTTATCTCCTCTCCCCGCTGGGGAGAGGATAAAGGTGAGGGGTGACACGGACATTAAGGGTTAAGTGAAAAGGGATTAAGTAAATCAGTGAATACGTGGGGGCGCGTTGCAACGCGCCCTTTTTTTGTTCATTTGTCAAGAGGAAAGATTTGACCCTCCATCTTCGAGTCCTGCGCCCAATCAGGCACCTCTCGGTATCGGTAATCACGAGGCACAAATGGAAGAACTTTCATCATATTCCAGCGCTCTCATCCTTTATAGTGATCCGCAAAACCTCACTGCTAAGAATGTTATAATGTTATGGACGTCCCCCATGTTTCTTCTGGTTGATGGTGAATTCAAATTGCAAGTGCACCACGAGCTGCATTCCAGAACACTTCATAGGGTGTCCGGTAGTTGAGAGATTTTCTTGGCCGATTATTAAGCCTTTTAACAGCACGAGAAATATCACGTTCGGTAATTTTTCTCATGTAAGTTCCTTTCGGAAAATACTGCCGCAGTAATCCGTTGGTGTTTTCATTGGCTCCTCGCTGCCATGCAGCATAAGGATCGGCAAAGTAAATACTGAGTTTGGTTTTTTCCTCAAGTTCTTTAAATTGGGCAAACTCTGTTCCATTATCTACCGTTAAAGTTTGCCGCATTATTCCAGGAATGCGCCTGAAAATTTGAGTGCTTTTATCTGTCAATGTCGTAGCTTTCTTATTTTCCAGCTTGCCAGCCAAAAGGTAGCGGCTCTTGCGTTCGACTAACGTCGCGATATAGCCACTGCTTTTTTTGCCTTCGATCGTATCGCCCTCCCAGTCTCCAAATCGTTTTCTCCCTTCCACGATTTCAGGTCGTTGAGCAATTCTCTTGCGCCCGGCAAGAAACCGCCTTCCCAAACCATACCGTTTCTGGCGCCGTCGCCTTTTCCTCCCCCGCCGCAGGTTTAGATAAAGCTTGCCATTAACCTTCGCATCCTTATAAATCCAGCGATAAATTGTCTCATGGCACACTCGCATCGTCTCATCATCAGGATAATTAATCCGCATATAATCGCTTATCTCCTCTGGAGACCATTGCAGATTCAGTTTTGTTTTTACATAATCAACAAGGCGCTCGTTGCCCTCCCGACGATAATGCCTGGCCTGATGCCGTCGTTTTAGAGCTACCGGATGCGTCCAGTCATACCAATAAACAGTGCAATCATATTCCGGCCCGTTGCGTTTAAGTTCACGACTGACCGTGCTGTGATCTCGGTTTATCCGGCGGGCAATTTCTCGTTTACTAAATCCAGCCACATTTAAATGGCTGATGACATATCGTTCGTTTTCTGTTAAATGTATATATGACATGGCAGGCTCTTTCTGGTTGCGAGTTGGTCGTTCTTCTCAACATACCAGAATTCCTGTCATGTCGCATGCTTTTCTCAAATGGTGCACTTTGAAGTTGATTCTACCGATCTTGTTTTTCTGCGCATCCCATTCAAAACGTATGGCTTTCATAATTATATTATAATTTTAAAAAAAATTACAATTTTTTTATTGAAATAAAAAAAAGACCCATTGCCTTTATAGCAGGCAATCAGGCCCTGTTTTATGCTCATTCGTTGTTTTTTACCCCTCGAACCCATCTTGATCAGAATTTCCTTTTTTTGGTCAATAATTCTTTTTGTTTTTAGCCGGGTGGAGGGAAAAAGTCAAGGAATTTAAACAAGGAACGAGGTTCGAGGAACGAGGAACGAGGATAAAAAAATTAAGGGTTAAGGGTTAAAGGATAAAAAACATGAAAAGGTGCGAGGAACGAGGTTCGAGGCACGAGGACGAGGAGCGAGGGGCGAGGAATAAAGATTTAAGATTTTAATGGAAAAATACTAAAAAAAAAAAGCACCCGACAAAAGGGGGATTTTAACAAATCAAAATTATCGCTGAAGTCATTAGATGGGTATCCATTTGATTTTTCGCCTATAAAGGTTTTTACTATTATTGTAAGCAAAAAAAAAATTTTCCATTTGGCTAGAAGGCTTGGCCGGAAAGGATA
This sequence comes from Thermodesulfobacteriota bacterium, assembly GCA_026625185.1. Classification (GTDB taxonomy): domain Bacteria; phylum Desulfobacterota; class WTBG01; order JAGOGO01; family JAGOGO01. The sequence goes on from CP113000.1 coordinate 679,150, forward strand.
AGACTATGATCCAGGAGACAATTGCCAAAATTGAAGCAAAGATCAAAGAGGCGCCTTCCTTAACAGGCGAGAAAAAGGGAGAATTATTGAATCTCCTTTCCACCTTGGAAACCGAGGTCTCCGAATTATCCAAGACTCACCCTGAACACACTCAGAGTATTACCGGCTTTGCCGAAGTTTCGCTTCACGAGGCGATACGCAGGGAGAAGAATCCACAACTTTTAAAACTTTCTTTAAAGGGTCTCTCTTCCTCTGTGGAAGGGTTTGAGAGTTCCCATCCTAAACTGGTGGGAATTGTCAATTCCCTTTGTCTTACCCTTTCAAACATCGGCGTTTGAAGGAGGTTACCGACCGGCTTCCTCCGTGGCTAAGCCATCAAAGTAAAAAATGCCTATCACCCTGGTAATCCGGCCTTGTTCTCTGTTCATTCGTTTTTTGATTTTTCCCCTCAAAGCTATTTTAATTATATTTTTTAATTCGGTTCAATTGGCGGGAGGGGCGAACACGGTTCGCCCCTGAAAAAACAAATCTTTTATTTGCCTGTTTTTTTTGATTTTTTCGCCTGCCGTTTTTCTTTTAAGGTTTTCGTCGGTTGTTTTTTTGCAGCTTTCTTCGTATCCTGACATTTTGCCATATCGTTCCTCCTTCTTGTTCTTTATAATCCGCCAATGCGGCCTTGATTAATTTCTATTCGGCTTACTTTCCTCTCAGCCATTTCAAAAAAATTCCTTTTTACCGGTCAATAATTCTTTTTGTTTTTTAGCCGGTTTGGGGGGAAAAGTCAAGAAGAATAAATAAGTTTAAAGTGTTACGTTTTAAGGGGTAGGGGAAAAATAAAAAGCCAGAAATAACGAACTAAGAACTAAGAGCCAAAAGCCGGGCGGGCGACGAGCAGGCGTTTGTCAACAATAAGTCCACGTTTGATAAGGCGGCCAAGCTTGTTCTTCAAAAGATAAAGGGAGCTTATGAGCTTTCTATCAGCCGGTGGGAGGTGAAGATGGTAAGACCATAGATGATATCGAGGGGGAGGAATTCCTGAATGGTGGGATCAAAAAGAATTTTTACTGAGGCCGGGAATTCTTCGTCTTCTATCCAGAGCACATAAGTAATTGGGATTTTAGGCGCTGCCTTTAACTCAATCGCCGCATCACCCAAAAAAATCTTTTCCCCCTTGAGCTTTAATCCCGCCGCCAGAAATCCGTCCGGGTTATTTCCGAACTTTTTGCTTATTCCTTGCGTTGATAGAGCGTGAGGGCCGCGGAAAAACATCTCACCGCCCTTGAGCTCTTTTTCTGAAACCGGTTTCCCCTTAAGTGATATGTTTTTGGTTCCCAAGAGGTAGTGGAGGAGAAAGAGGGTGAGTTCAACCCGGAATTTTTCTGGCGAAGCATCACCTTCCGTGAGTTTTGTTATCTTTTTATCTTTTGGACAAACACCATAAACTTCATCGAGCACCGGAATAAGGTAATGCCCTTGTTTTGGGTCAAAGGAAACGCCGCAGTTCCGGCTGATAGTTTCCGGATCGGCTTTTTGTAAAGCCCCCCAAAGTTCATCATCCACGATGAAGTGCCGGGGAATTTCTTCGTATTGATTAAAAGTGGCGCTCATATCTTGAAAATCCTGTTTGCCTTTCCGTTGCAGGCGTGCCTGCTGGGTGATTTTTATAGCATTTTCAAGCAGGTAAATCAAGCCGGAGTTTTATTTTTTTTCGCAAAGCCTTGAAAAGAAGAGGCAAAGGTGACACAATGCGGGGAGAATAATAAAACTTAAAACTCATCCGGAAGCTATTATCAGTCAAGGTAATCAACGTACATGAGTAATGCGATCGTTATCAAAGGAGCGCGACAGCACAACCTGAAAAATATTGATCTGGAAATCCCGCGGGACAAGCTGGTGGTGATCACCGGCTTGAGCGGGTCAGGGAAGTCATCGCTGGCGTTTGATACCATTTACGCGGAAGGGCAGCGCCGCTACGTTGAGTCTCTGTCTGCCTACGCCCGGCAGTTTTTAGAGCAAATGGATAAACCGGACGTGGATGCGATTGAAGGTCTTTCGCCGGCAATCTCCATTGAACAAAAAGGAATCAGCCGAAATCCGCGCTCCACCGTGGGAACGGTTACCGAGATTTATGACTATCTCCGCCTTCTTTTTGCCCGGGTCGGACGGCCGCATTGTTATCAATGCGGTCAGGAGATAAGTTCCCAAACCATACCCCAAATAGTGGATCAGATAATGGAGTTTCCTCCTCAAAGCAAAATCATCATTCTGGCGCCGATTATTCGGGGTAAAAAAGGCGAGTTCCGGAAAGATTTGGAACAGCTTCGCAAGAAAGGGTTTGTACGCGCCCGGATCGATGGAGCGCCAAGGGAGTTGGATGAAGAGATCGTTTTGGATAAAAACAAAAAACACCAGATTGAGGTGGTGGTGGATCGGCTGAGCGTCAAGGAAAAAATTGAGAAGCGGCTTTCGGATTCCTTAGAGACAGCACTCACGTTAAGCGGTGGGATTGTAAAAATTGAAGATCAGGACGGAGAAGGAAAAATTTTTAGCGAAAAATTTGCCTGCATTGACTGCGGGGTAAGTTATTCAGAGATCACGCCCCGGATGTTTTCCTTCAACAGTCCGTATGGCGCGTGTCCGGAGTGCGGCGGGTTAGGAAACAAGCTTTTCCTTGACCCGGAGCTTATTGCTCCCAATCCGGAACTTTCTATCCGTGAAGGCGCGCTTGATCCCTGGGCAAAAAGAAATTCAGTTTACTTTCATCAGATTTTGGATGCGTTAAGCGAACATTACCAGTTTGACATCTACACCCCTTTTAAAAAACTCCCCGACCAAATAAAACACGTTCTTCTTTACGGTTCAGGGGAGGAAAAGATTAAGTTTTACTATGATGATGAAGACCGGCGTCATTTTTTCTTTCGCCCGTTTGAAGGGATAATCCCCAACCTTGATCGCCGCTTTAAGGAAACCAACTCCGACTTGATCCGGGAAGAAATCGAACGGTATATGAATATCCATCCGTGTCCGGTTTGCCAGGGAAGCAGGCTTAAGCCCGAAAGCCTATTTGTGAAGCTGAGCGGAAAATCGATTTATGAGGTCAGTTCTCTGTCGATCACCCAGGCGCTTTATTTTTTTGAAAGTTTGAAACTTGATTCCCGGGAAAAGGCGATTGCCCACCCCATTCTCAAAGAAATATTGGCCCGGCTTAAGTTCATGACGGATATGGGGCTTGATTATCTCACATTGCATCGGTCCTCAGCAACTCTTTCCGGAGGCGAAGGACAGCGGATTCGTTTGGCCACGCAGATCGGCTCCGGGCTCATGGGAGTGTTGTACATTCTTGATGAGCCGAGCATCGGCCTTCATCAACGGGATAACAATAAGCTGATTAATAATCTTAAAAGACTGCGGGACCTCGGTAATACTGTTTTAGTGGTGGAGCACGATGAAAACACGATTGTAGCGGCCGACCAGGTGATTGATATGGGCCCGGGCGCGGGAGTCAATGGCGGCGAGGTAGTCTTTAGCGGCACGCCCCAACAATTAATGGGGTGCGAGAATTCTCTCACCGGTCAATACCTCTCAGGAAGCCGTTTGATAACGGTTCCCCAAAAAAGGCGTTGCCCTGATAACCGTTTTTTTACCATCAAGGGAGCGCGTGAAAACAATCTAAAAGATTTAGAGGTGCGATTTCCGGTCGGGATTTTGATCTGTGTTACCGGAGTCTCCGGTTCAGGGAAAAGCACTCTTATCATTGACACACTCTACCGCGCGTTGGCGCAAAAATTCTGCCAGAGTAAAGGACGGCCGGGAAAATTCCTCGCGCTTGAAGGACTGGAATATATTGATAAGGTTATTGACATTGACCAGAGCCCTATTGGCCGGACGCCGCGATCCAATCCCGCGACCTATACCGGCGCTTTTACCTTTATCCGGGAACTTTTTGCCGTTACTCCCGAGGCCAAGGTCCGCGGTTATAAGGCGGGCCGTTTCAGCTTTAATGTCAAAGGAGGCCGGTGCGAAGCGTGTTGCGGCGATGGACTGATAAAGATCGAGATGCACTTTCTTCCTGATGTGTATGTGACCTGCGATGAATGCAAAGGAAAACGGTATAACCGGGACACTCTGGAAGTAGTGTATAAAGGGAAAAGCATCGCTGAGGTTCTGGATATGACCGTATCACAGGCGTTAGATTTTTTTTCCCCTATCCCCCGGATAAGGGAAAAGCTCCAAACCCTCACTGAGGTGGGGCTGGGATATATCACGCTCGGGCAGTCGGCGCCGACACTTTCGGGTGGTGAAGCCCAGCGAATTAAACTTTCGCGTGAATTGAGCAAACGGAGCACCGGCCGAACTCTTTATCTGCTTGATGAGCCGACCACCGGCCTTCACTTTGCGGATGTTCAGAATCTGTTAGAGGTCCTTAATCGCCTCACGGACCGGGGAAATACGATTATCATCATTGAGCATAATTTGGAGGTCATCAAAACCGCGGACTATGTTATTGACTTGGGGCCGGAAGGGGGAGATAAGGGGGGCTATTTGGTGGCCTGTGGGACTCCGGAAGAGGTCATTCAAAACCAAAATTCTTATACCGGTAACTACTTAAAATCCCTTCTCGAAAAACAAGCAGGTAAAAAAAATTAACTTTAAAAAATCCCCGCAATCCTCCTTTTCTCACGGGTGAGGGAAAAGGCATCCTCCCCTTTGATAAAGGGGAGTAAGAGGGGTTTTATTATGGCTTATGTTTTACCATCTCAATCATTTTTTTATAATCGAATCCTTTGTTAAACGGATTGTCGGCATTATGACAGGTAATGCAAACCCGCTCAGTAGGCTCGGTTAACCCGGCCTCCAGAGCCATTTTATGCTGACCTGCTCGGTTTTCTTGGTATTTTTTCTTACTCATGATGGCGGGGCTTCTATATTTGCTTCCCGGGCCATGGCACGATTCGCAACCAACATTCGTTAAATCAGCGCCAGGCGCAGCCGGTTTACCGGATCCGACACTATGGCAGACAAGACACGAGGCATCAGTAGTATAATCCTTTTTGGGGTCAAGTTTCGCTCTGATCTTAGCATCGCCCTTGTTACCCGGCTTTAAATTATCCAACGCACGGGAATGAGAATCTTTTTGCCAGGATTGAAATTCAGCCCGATGACAAGCGATGCATTTTTTATTTCCCACATAGAGTAATTGATCGGCCGCCACTTTGGGGAGGTGGACTAATAGAAATAAAAGCATAATCACGATTAGGGGTAAAATTGCCATACCGGCTTTTTTCATGGTCATCTCCTTTTTTAGAAAGATTTTAAAGGCATAAATCTTTCTTAATGAGTTATTTTTCCGACTCCATCGCTCAGGACGGGTTTTTGAACTCCATACGCAGCTCCTTGTGATGGCAAACAAGAGAAAAATATTCTTTTATTTTGTTTTTGGCAAGACTTCTTGCGTGGTGTGAGAAAAACATAAGACATTTTATGGGGAACAGCCTATAATTTTGTTTGATACTCTTCATTTGATTATTTTGGTTGATCTATTAACCGTTAGCATATAAAAAACATTATTATGATTGAACCTTATCCTTTAAACCTGCTTCTTAATAATAGAGCGGTCGCGGTGATTGGGGGGGGTGGAGTCGCCGAGCGGAAGGTCTTGAGTCTTCTCGACACCGGGGCCAAAATTACCGTGATTGCACCGAAAGCAACCAAAAAAATCAAATCATTAGCCGCAAAAAAAAAGATAGTTTTAAAGCTCAGAAATTTTGTTCATGATGATTTAAAGGGCAAACTTTTGATCTTCGCGGCCACGAATTCAGATGAGGTTAACAAGCAGGTTTCTCGCTCAGCCCGCAAAAAAGGCATCCTGGTAAACTGTGTTGACGACCCTAAGGAATGTGATTTTTTTGTTCCTTCATTTTTTCGGCGGGGAAGTCTTTTGCTTGCGGTATCCACGGGAGGTAAGATACCGGCTTTAGCAAAAAAGATCAGAAGGGATATCGAGCTTTCTTACGGAGCACTATTCGCGGAGTATGTAAAGTTACTCGCCAAGGCGCGAGGCGCAATCTACCGCAATACTTCATTAAGTTTTCAGAAAAAAAGAGATTTGATCGAAAAAATGATCGAGAGCAACATATTATCCCTGCTCAAAAAGGGAAAAAAGGAAGAAGCCTCAAAGATTATCCGGGAGTTTTTACAAAAAAATCTTTAGCTGGGTTTACGATTTTCCTTCAAACAATTCCACAACGCGGAGCTAAGCGGCGCGGCTTTTTTTTAGATTATTCTTCGCCAAGAGATTCAAGGTCTGCGAGATCTTTTTTGCGGCCGATTGCCCGTTGAATAACTCGAACAACTCTTTGAAGTCTTGCTGTGCTTCCATAATATTGTTTTCTCAGATAATCGACAGTTGCGACGCGTTCTTCCGCAGGACGGCTCAACCAGTACAAAAGATCATCCTTTGCAGATTGAAGACTATGAAGATCGCTTTTGCGAACAACTTTTTTAATCATAATTAATAATTATCATGAATTCATGCATATTGATACAGTTCTTTCGCCGAACGATGAGTTGAGCCGCGAGCTTGCAAGTCGGCTCCAACGCCTTGGGCAATGCCTTTTCTCTCGCTGTTTTCTTCTGTTAACGACTGGCCCGTCTCCGATTGTGCTCAGGCGGTTTGCTGTTTCTCTCCTTTTTGGCGCTATTAATCTCGGCAGTATATTTCAAACCAGAATTCACTTGGAACATGGCCCGTTTCTTCGTCATCACAACTGGAGTCAATATTGACGTAGATATTGCATAAACGGTTCCCTTTTTCGTAGGCAAACGACGAACTACCGTGACCATCAGCCTGATACCTTGCAACATATCTCCAGCTACTTGCGGAGAACATTCTTTCCATTGTCTCAAAAGGATCTGAAGTTTTTCCTAGTCTACCGTTTCCCTTTAGGCAGAATGTAAAATATTTTCCTTCTTCCAAGTTATCAGGCAATTTCACATGAGACACATTGACTTCTGTCTGGAATGTCTTGACAGCAACTGAACGTAATTCATGAACCCATTTGGGGAACTCTGAATTGTCAGCGGCTTTACTTACTTGATGCATCAAAGCCAGAATGAGGATGAATAGAGTGGCGGTTCTTTTCATATCGGAAGTTCCCTTTCTTATCCAACGATTAGACTCCCGGAAAAATTAAATTTCTTTCTGTGCCCAACATTTACTTTTATGGTATTGTGTTGAAAAAATATATCGAATAATAAAAGAGATGTCAATATTTAAGTGCTTGACTTAGATGGAGTTTTTGATATACATTATATAAAAGTCGCGGGAGGGAATAAGAAACATGAATTTAAGAATTATCTTCTTTCAATAAACTAAGACTATTGGCAGGGAAAAACTGGTGGATTATGCTTATGCAGAGGAAAGGAAAGATGGAAAAAACATATATGAGTAAGTGGTTCATAGCTGTCTGTATATCCTGGCTGCAGCTTTTAATTTTGATTTTCCCTTTTACCCTGCGCGCTGAAAATGTTTCGGTGATCACCACCATTTTCCCTTTAAAAGAATTCGCTCAAGCAGTCGGGGGCGAACAGGTAGAAGTTACTCAGCTTCTTCCTCCAGGGGCTGAAGCTCATACCTGGGAGCCAAAGCCGAGTGATATTGTGAGGCTTTCCCGGGCGGACATTTTTATTTACACGGGGGCAGAGATGGAGCCCTGGGTTTCCGGGATTTTAAAGACAATAGAAAATCCGAAATTAGTTATTATTGAAGCGAGCCAGGGATTGCCACTCCTGAGGGCTGATCAAGCCGAAGCAATAGGTGGAGAACATCACCATAGCCAGGAATCTATGCATGGGAGGTTTGATCCCCATATCTGGCTTAACTTTGATTTTGACCAGAAGATTGTTGATAAAATTACCGAAGCTTTAAGCAAAAAGGACCCGGAAGTAATTTTGCGTTACCAAAGGAATGCGGAAGCATACAAAGCAAAACTTCGGGACATTGATCTGAGATATCTAAAGGGGTTGGGGAAGTGTGATTCTAAAGAAGTTGTTCTGGGAAGTCATGCCGCCTTTGCTTACTTGGCTCAACAGTATGGTCTCAGGCAGATTTCGCTTTACGGAATAAGTCCCAATGCTGAGCCAACGCCGAAAAAGATGGCTGAAGTAATCGCGTGCGCTAAAAAATATCACGCCCAAGCGATTTACTATGAGGAACTGGTGAGCGATAAACTTGCGAAAACGATTGCTCAAGAAACAGGAGCAAAAACCTTAGTTCTCAGCACCGGTGAAAACCTGACCCAAAAACAGATCGAGACGAAGGTTACTTTTTTAGCCCTGATGGAGCAAAACCTGGAGAATTTAAGATATGGACTTAGCTGCAAATAATGAGCCTCTGGTTTCGGTAAAGAATATTTCCTTTAGTTTTGGCTCAACCAAGGTACTGGAAGATATTAACCTCTCCATAACCCAGGGTGATTTTTTAGCCGTCATTGGTCCTAATGGATCAGGGAAAAGCACTTTGGTGAAAATAATTTTAAGAATATACGAGCCCGGAAATGGGAGCATTGTGCTTCTGGGAGAGGACCTTAAAAATTTTGAACAGTGGGATAAGATTGGTTATGTTCCTCAGAAAGCTACTAACATCGACCCCTTTTTTCCGGTTTCAGTCCGGGAAGTAGTGGGTATGGGGCTTTTGTCGAAAAAAAGCTTCCCTCGTTTTTTACTGAGAAGAGATGAAAAAATCATTGATCAAGCTCTCGAACAGGTGGATTTAAAAGATTTTAAAAGTCGCCGAATTGGTGAACTATCGGGAGGGCAGCAACAGAGGGTTTTTATTGCCCGGGCGATTGTTAACCAGCCGTCTCTTCTTTTTCTGGACGAGCCTACGACCGGTGTTGATGCTGAAACGCAAGAAAGGTTTTACTCGATGCTGGGAACGTTAAATCAAGCCCATCAGATCACCATCGTACTTATCACCCACGACTTGGGTATCCTTAATAAGCACGTAAACAAGATCGCCTGTTTGAATCAACGATTGGTTTTCCATGGAATGCATGATGATTTTTGCAACTCAGAGTTGGTTCAGGAGTTGCTCCGGGGTGAGCATCACTTAGTCTGCCATCGGCATTAAGGATTGATTAAATGGAAGATATTCTCACCTATGGCTTTATGCAGCGGGCCTTGGTTGCCGGGGTTTTTATCTCCATAGCCTGTGCCATTCTTGGGGTTTTTCTGGTGCTTAAAAGGGATGCAATGCTTGGCCATGGTTTATCCCATGTGACGTTTGGAGGCGTTGCCTTGGGGCTTTTTTTGGGAATCAAGCCTTTGCTGATGGCTTTGGTGGTGGCGGTGTTTTGTTCAGTGATTATCCAGAAATTACGAGAAAAGGCGGGCCTCTATGAAGATACAGCGATTGGAATATTCAGCAGCACCGGAATGGCCATAGGAATTATTTTGGTGACTTTGTCCGGGAAATTCAACGTAGACCTTTTTAGCTATCTCTTTGGCAATATTCTGGCGATAGAAAGGTTTGAGGTGGTGATAGCGGTTTTTTTAGCTGTAACCGTTATTATGGTTATTTCTTTTTTTTATCAAGAATTGCTTTATCAGACCTTTGATGCGGAAGCAGCGCGGACCTCGGGAATCCGAATAGGTTTTTTGGATGCAGTGTTAGCGGTGTTGACTTCGATAACTGTTGTCATTGGCATGAAAGTAGTGGGCATTCTATTAGTAGCCGCCCTACTGGTTATTCCCTCGGCTGCCGGCTTGCAGATAGCAAAAACGTTTCGCCAGGCAGTCATAATCTCATCGGTGGTCTCTATTGGTTCAGTGATCGCAGGTCTTTTTGCGGCGTTTTATTGGGATCTGCCTGCGGCAGGAACAACAGTGGTCGTAGCTTTCTTGGTTTTTCTTGCGTTCGGCACCCTACGAATATTAAAAAAAAGAGGTGTGCTTGAATGAAAGTCCCGTTAGATATTAAATATCTTACCGGGCAAGCGGGGTACCATTAAAGATTCTTACACTTTTTTTCATACTGGACGGGGTAAATTCCCCGGGTGAAAGCCTTTTAACGGGGTTTATTAAAGTCTAATTGGCGAGTTTGAAGCCCCTTTTTTGTTGCACGTTTTATGAAAAAACATTATTATATAATAATAATCGGAGGGATGGCCGAGTGGCTTAAGGCGGCGGTCTTGAAAACCGCTTCTCAGAAATGGGACGTGGGTTCGAATCCTACTCCCTCCGTTTTCTTATGTTCGTGGTTTTGAAATCTTTTCCTACTTGACACAGAACATATAAAAATGAAATAGTTCCTTTTTCCCCTGGGGATGGTAAGGAATTCGGCAAAAAAAGGCGCTTTCCTTGTCAATTATCTAAAAAAACTATATTGTTGCTAAAGAACTGAAAATGCAATCAGCGGAGAGATGGCCGAGTAGGTCGAAGGCGCTCGCCTGCTAAGCGAGTGTATGCCGAAAGGTGTACCGAGGGTTCGAATCCCTCTCTCTCCGCCATTTATTTTTTGTTTCTACCTGTATTTTCCGCAGAAGATGGTTTGTCCTTGGGCAATAAAAAAAGCTTCACGTCCAAAACGTTAACCACAACTTTAAGGCTTTTTTAAAAATTTTCGCAGAAAAATGGCTGACCCCGGCCAAGGGCATTGAGCGATTTCTTAGCGTTCTTTTTGTACGGGCCACTGGTCTCTCTCTTTGAGAACCTCCCGGAAGGCTTTAAGGGCAGAGTTCACCACCGGCATTCCCGCATAGGTTGCCATCTGAAACATTACTTCCGCAATTTCTTCAGGAGAACATCCAACATTCAACCCCGCGTAAATATGTAACTTTAGTTCATCAATCCGTTCAAGCACAGTGAGGGCGGAAATAGTAGTTAGTTGTCGAATTTTGTGCGGGATCTTCTCGTGAGCGTACAATTGCCCCGTGATAAAAAGAGAGAATTCCCGGGCCAAATCCGGATCAAAAGCCTGCCAAAGCTCGTATGGCCTTTCACCTTTCCAACCCTTAAAATAAAGGTCAGCGGTCTTTTTGGTTTTTTCTTTTATTTCTTGCGTCATGGGTTCACCTTGTATTTCCTGTTTTCTCCATTTATAATAGGAAACGATTAGACAAATAGGCCGAGTCCGCCTTGAACTGGTTGGAAGTATAGGGTTCACAAAAAGAAGTGTCAAGGAAAGAACTTTATCTTTTACCCCGTTTAAAAATCTTCTAACGGGGTTTACAGAATGTAAAGAAACCTGGCAGAAAATTTTAATAAAAGAGTTTTTTCTTCTATCGTTTGATTTTAATTACTGGTTAAAATTAAGTAACTTGTCAGCTATCGCTTAAAAAACCCCTTGGCATATCAGTTGCTTTCTTTGCCCGGGAAGAATAAACGGATAGTAAGAAAAAGACAGACAAAAGATATTTTTAGCCTTATTTTTAATAGACTTGACAAGGTAAAATGAAATGATAAAGTGAATGCTCCTCATTCATCTTATTATCCAATTAATAATATAAGAAGCAGCAGTGTCCCAACGTTAATCAAATATGGACAACTGTTTATAGTTTTGCTGAACGTGAATCGGCGCAGGTGAATTTTTTGAGTTTGTAATCGCCCTGGTATCCGGTAACGCATGTTTGAAATCGTCTCCATGGAAAAACATCCATGAGTTGGGTAAAGATCGTAGAACCTGCAAACAGTTGCCTCTCCTTTCTTTTGGAATGAGGCAAAATAATAGTCTAAAATTAAAGTCGATGCAGGTGCTTTTTCTTTGCAGCTAATTGATGCTTTATTGTTTTTAGCCTAATTTTAATAAAACGTTGGGACGTTAATTTAATGAGGTATGATTAATGCGACCATATTTTGAAAAAATGACCGACCTCGGGAAGCCACTATCTGATGTCCATAAAAAAAGGATGGAAGAAAGTGTTAACCAGATAAAACAGGTTGAAAAGGAACTGGCGGAAGCAGTAGCAAAGGTAAAAAGTGCCGGTCTTCCTGTCGAGATCATTAATAAACGGGGTGAATGGACCGTGTATCAAAGGCTCGAGTATATCCTTGATCCCGGAACGTGGTGTCCGCTCCATACCCTGTATGATCCAATGGAAGAGGAATCGGGAACCACCGGTGTTGTTGATGGATTAGGAAGGATAGGAGGCAAATGGGCGGTTATTATCGGGTTTGATAATAAGGTCATGGCCGGAGCCTGGATTGCCGGTCAGGCGGAGAATATCCTACGAGTTACCGATTTATCTAAAAGACTTCATGTTCCTTTGGTTTGGCTGGTAAACTGCAGTGGCGTGAAACTCCCCGAACAGGAAAAAGTCTACGCCAACAGGAGAGGAAATGGAACTACCTTCTTTCGACATGCGGAACTCGAAAAACTGGGTATCCCGGTCCTCGCGGGTATCTGGGGAACGAACCCAGCGGGAGGAGGTTATCAGGGAATAAGCCCTACCTACCTTTTAGCTCATAAGAACTGCAATATTGCAGTGGGCGGCGCGGGAATCGTAAGTGGAATGAGTCCCAAGGGATATTTTGATTTGGAAGGTGCGGAACAAATCATTAACGCTACGAAAAATTTCAAGGAAGTTCCTCCGGGGCGGGTAGAGATTCATTACAATTCTACTGGTTTCTTTAAAGCAGTGTATGATACGGAAGAAGGAGTTTTAGATGGTCTGAAAGACCTTATGAAAGGGATGCCTGTCTATGACCCTAAATTTTTCCGGGTGGCAGAGCCAAAAGAACCCCGTTTGTCTCCCGGCGAAATTGAATACTTTGTTCCCTTTAACCAGAAGATGGCCTACAGTTTTGAAGAGATTCTTGCCCGGCTCACGGATAACAGCGAACATATGGAATTTAGGCCTGACTATGGGTTCGAAGTTTACACCGGGTTAGCAAAGATTGATGGTTTTTTAGTTGGGATCATTGGAAATCGTCAGGGACTTTTGCCCAAAGGGTATCCTGAATATGCCCCTTATCCGGGGATCGGCGGCAAAATCTATCGGCAGGGTTTGATTAAGATGAATGAATTTGTAACCCTTTGCGGAAGAGACCGGGTTCCGATTATCTGGTTTCAAGACACTTCCGGGATTGATGTGGGAGACATTGCCGAGAAAGCTGAGCTTTTGGGTTTAGGGCAATCGCTGATCTATTCGATCGAACAGACTGATGTGCCGCAGATGCTGGTGGTTTTAAGGAAGGGGACCGCAGCTGCTCATTACATCATGGGGGGCCCCACCGCGAATAACCATAACGCCTTTACCCTCGGAACCCCTACAACCGAAATTTACGTCATGCATGGCGAGACGGCATCCGTGGCTTCGTTTGCCAGAAGACTGGTTAAAGAAAAAGAGTCCGGCAATCCCTTAGAGCCGATAATTGATAAAATGAACGCTTTGGCGGTAGAGTATTATAAAAAGTCCCGACCAGCTTACTGTGCCAAGACCGGATTTGTTGATGAGGTAGTTTCTTTTGCGGATATCCGTAAGTATATGGTGGCTTTTACCGATTGTGTCTACCAGAATCCGCTCTCTATTTGTCCTCACCACCACATGATGCTTCCAAGAATTATAAAAGGGTAAAAAATCCTCAATAAAGGGCAAGAATAATTTTGCTTTAAAAATTTTATCTGAAAAGTCTTAAATCATAGGATTCTCGGAAAAAATTTATTTTTCTTCCCACTCGAGGCATTCGACTGGGCATTCGTTTATCGCTTCCTGAATTTTGCTTTCTTCATCACCCGTGGGGTCAATTATCTCATATACCCCTTCATCATTCAAAGTAAATACCCTGGGTGCGATTTCCGCACATAGCCCACACCCAATGCATTTTTCCTGATCGATATAGAGTCCCCGCTTCATAAACACCCTTCCTTTTTCTTATCGAAGGCAGTGTGCTGTCTAAACTGACTCCACCCGGATAGTTTGGGACACTTTTTCTTTCAATATTCTTTCAATACCTTGCTTAAGAGTCATTTGTGACATTGGACAGCTACCGCAGGCACCGGTTAGTTTTACTTTTACAACTCCCTGATCGCTTACGTCCACCAATTCCGCGTCCCCACCATCAGCTTGAAGCGAAGGTCTAATCTGATCTAAAGCTTTTTTGACTTCTTCTTTCATGGTCTACTCCTTATTTATGAATAATTGTTTATAACAACATAATTTTTTGTTTACGAAAGTCAAGTAAGAAAGTAAAAAGGTTTCCCTAACAAAACTAAATTCAAAAGTCAATGATCATTTTTCTTTCATTATTCGCTTTATATTCCTGAAGGAGAATCTAATTTTTAAAAAAGGATTGAAATCAAACAGGATTTGTAGTAAAAACCGATTACCATGATTGACGGCTTCGTAAAAAGTCCCGCTTTGCATCTGCAGCTTTTTACTGTGCCGTCTGATTTTCTACTTTTTTTTGGAGGGCCATCTCCCCTAAAAGGTTTTTTGCATGGTTATTAAAGATTTACATAAAAAAATGAAAGAATTTCCAAAGGTTGACCTTCACCGTCATCTCGAAGGAAGCATACGGGTGGAGAGTTTTTTGGATATTGCTCGAAAAGAAAAAGTAAAACTCCCAACGTATGACCTGGAAGCATTCCGCCGGTTAGTCCAAGTCAATGATGAACCACCTGACTTTATTAATTTTTTAAATAAATTTAAAGTGGCGAGGGGGTTTTATCCTAATCGGAATTCCATTGAGCGGGTAGCTTATGAAGCGGTTGAAGATGCGGCGCGCGACAATGTTAAATATTTGGAACTTCGTTACAGCCCAACCCACTTTGCCAGCGTCCAGCGTTTCCCGGAAGAAGAGGTCATCAGATGGGTCCAGGGAGCATTTGAAAGGGCGATGGGGAATTATGACATCGAAGTAATCCCGGTATTAACGATAAGCCGCAATTATGGAATTGAATTAGCTGAACATACGGTAAACATTGCGGTCAAACTTGCAGGAAAATATTTTTTCGGGCTGGATTTAGCCGGAGATGAAATTAATTATCCTGCCAAGCCTATGGCGCCCCTTTTTCGAAGGGCTCAAGACGCCGGCATGGGGCTTACCCTTCATGCGGGAGAAGCGGGCGGGCCTGAAAATATTATAGAAGCGGTGGAAAAATTTGGATGCGATCGGATTGGTCACGGGGTTCAGGCGGCGAAGAGCGAACAAGCAATGACGATTCTCAAAAAAACCCAGACCTTGCTTGAGATGTGTCCAACGAGCAACATTCATACCGGGGTAGTGAGATCGTTGAAGGCGCATCCTTTAAAGATGTTTTATGAGCGGGGGCTCTCAGTGAGCTTAAACACAGATGACCCCATGGTCTCCAATATTACGTTAACTGATGAATATGTGAATGCGGTGACTAAGATGGGGTTTAATGAGGATGACCTTAAGAAACTCAATATCATGGCCATAGAACACTGCTTCCATCCTAATAAAGAAACGCTGAAAAAGAAGTTCGCAAAAATTTGGAACAAGGGAAAAGAAATCAAAGCAACTCGGGTATGAATCCCAATAAAATCACCTCAAAATCCAGTTCAAAAAGTCTGGAAAAAAGGGACGAAATAACAAGCAGGTCATGTTAGAAAAAATTTTTCAAAAGTTGAAATTTCACAAGTCTAAGTCTTCGAGAGATACTTTCTCAGAAATCTTCCGGATTAAATATGAACACTTTCGTGAGCTACTCAACGCGAATGCGGAACTCGCAAAAATTATTGCCGACATAGAAGAAAAGCTCCAGGGACATACAATTTTTGGCATGTCCTATGTTCGTTCCCAGGCAGTTCAGGCAGTCTTTTATACTCTCCGAATGGTAAAAAGTCTTAATGCTCTTGCAAACAATAAATACTTTCTCCTGGTAACTGTCCTTGAAGGGTTACATTCCAGCATCAAAGAAGAGATCGAAAAAAGAAAGGAAAGTCCCATAGTCGCATTGACCCTTCCCTTTTCCGAGGTTAATCGCGAAATGGTAGACTGGGTTGGAGCTAAGAGCGCCAATCTGGGGGAGATGCTCAATCGGCTTCATCTCCCTATATCACCGGGATTCGCAATTACTACCAGGGCCTTTGACCTTTTTCTCCAAGAGAATAATCTTATTGATGAGATTAATAAAAAAAAGATTGAGTTTGGCGGAGCGGCTCCAGAAACCATCAACATCCTCAGTAAAGAAATTCAGGATTTAATTATCTCAGCGCCTGTTCCCCCGGCATTAGGTGAGGCTATACTGGCGGCTTATGACCATATGATGGGAACCTTCCCAAGAGAGAGGCATGATGATCTTGTCTCTCGGGTTGCTTTAAGGAGTAGTGCGGTTGGAGAAGATAGCGAACTTTCCTTTGCCGGCCAATATGTATCTGTTCTCAATGTGTCCCGGGACAAAATTATTCAAACCTATAAAGATATTGTAGCCGGTCTTTTTGCCCCACGTGCCATCTCATATCGCTTTAGCAAAGGAGTTCGGTTCCAGGATATTGCAATGGGTGTTGCTTGTCTTCAGATGGTAGAATCGGTAGCGAGCGGTGTCGTTTATTCCCGGCACCCCTTTAACCCTTTAGAAAATCATTTTATCATTACCGCACTGTGGGGATTAGGCCCTTATGCGGTTGAAGGGGTAATTACCCCTGACACTTATACTGTCGCCAAGGACAATGCTCATACCATCCTTCAAACCACGGTTGCCATCAAACCACGCCAGTTGGTCAGCAATCCCGATGGTGGGCTTAAAGAAGTGCTTGTCTCGGGTGAAAAACAAGGCCATCCCTGTTTATCACCCGAACAAATTAAGATGTTGGCTGAATATGCTGGCAGGATAGAGAAACATTATGGCGCTCCTCAAGATATAGAGTGGGCACTCGACAAAAAGGAGAATATTTTTCTTCTTCAAACCCGGCCACTCCGTCTGTCACCGGGAGACCAGCAAAAAATGATAAAAAACATCCCCCAGCAAACCGAATACTCGCTTTTAGTGGAGAACGGGGCAGTTGCCTTTCCCGGAGTGGGATTTGGAAAGGCCTTTGTGCTCCACTCAGATGAAAACCTCAGCAATTTCCCGGAGGGCGGTATTTTAGTTGCCAAACATTCTTCCCCCGACTTTGTAATAGTAATGCCGAAAGCAAAAGCCATTGTCACCGACACCGGGAGCGTAACCGGGCATATGGCTTCCCTAGTCCGGGAATTTGGGATACCGACAATATTAGACGCTAAAAATGCCACCCGTACTATTACATCAGGATTAGAAATAACCGTTGATGCTTACTCAGGACGGGTATATCAGGGGAAAGTTCCCGAACTTTTAAACCTCCAGATAAACAAAGAACCTTTTTTCAAGGATGCGCCGGTCTATCAGGCCTTAAAACGAGTAGGGGACTTTATTGTTCCCTTACGTCTTTTTGATCCTAAAGCTCCGGAGTTTTCTCCCGAGCATTGTAAATCTCTTCATGACATCATGAGGCTCGTTCATGAATTTTCTTATGCTGAGATGTTTCAAATCAGTGACTTGGTTTCGGATGTGAAAGGAGGCGCCCTGAAGTTAGATGCTCCGCTTCCGCTGGACTTCTATATTATCGATTTAGGCGAAGGGTTGACTGGGCTAAGCGAAAATACCAAAAAAGTAACTGTCGATAAAATTGTTTCGGTTCCTTTTCGGGCGCTCCTTCAAGGAATGCTACATGAAGATTTACGTTTTCAAGGACCACGGCCGATTGAATTAAAAGGCTTCTTTTCGGTCATGAGTGAGCAGATGTTTTCTAACCCGCAGGCTGCCGAAAGATTCGGTGAACGGACCTATGCAATTATCTCCGATAAATATCTCAATTTCAGCTCTCGAGTCGGATACCATTATGGTATTTTAGACGCCTATTGTGGTAAGAGCATCAACAAAAATTACATCACTTTTTCTTTTAAAGGTGGAGCGGCTGATGATGTGCGGAGGAATCGGCGCGCCCGTATGATCGCCTTTATTCTGAAGGCGCTTGATTTTTCTGTTGAAGTAATAGCGGATCGGGTTGAT
Source organism: Thermodesulfobacteriota bacterium (assembly GCA_026625185.1). GTDB lineage: Bacteria > Desulfobacterota > WTBG01 > JAGOGO01 > JAGOGO01. Next base: position 697,142 of record CP113000.1, read on the forward strand.
GCCCGACTCAAAAAATATGAATCTTCGGTGATTGAAGAAAAATTAGACTTGCTTGGTCGGTTGCTTCAGTTTACCCGACAGATGGATATGCTGATGGATAGTGAAGCCAGCGTGGAAACCATCGCAAAAAAATTTTTAGAGGGGAAATACGATCTGGAATTTTAACTTGATGAGACCCTGTAGCTTTCTACAGGGTCTCATTGTGTCATTCTCTGGCTTGACTCCCGTATCAAGTACGGGACAGGCTCCGAATCCAGTTTCTTTGTTTCTGGATTCCCCGATCAAGTCGGGGAATGACGATGTACTTTGTATAATTTTTGGGATACCCCGCAGCTTGCTGCGGGGAGGGTCATTATATTTTCCCTGACTCTATCTTCTGTCTCCTGACCCCATTACTTTTTAAAGATATCCGTCTGGCTGATGTTCATAAACCGCAGAGCCTTGCCTTCCTGCTTATAGTAGATCCGAACTTCATCCCCCGCGTCCCAGGTATAATCCGGACGTTTAAAGTACTCCTCGGGAAGGCTAAGGGTAACCAGAATTTTTTGTCTCTTAGAGTAGATCGTAATAGTTTTTTTGTCTCGGTCTACGACAGGAAATTTTTTGGGTTGCTTTTTCTCTTTGTCAAAAACCAGCGAATTTTCTTTTTCCACATTTTCCTTTTGATCGATGAGGGTGTAAGTGATAATGTTAAAATTTTGCGCACTTGGGTCAAAAATAGTTATTTGCCGGTTCTGAGTGTCAAGCTTCATCCGAAGTCCAGGCTTAGGTTCCGGACCCATTTCAGCCGGTTTCTTGGGGATCTCATAAATTACCGGGGGTAAGTGGCTATAGTCAGGATTCTTGGGGTCAGGGCTTGTATCCCGGATAAGGGTACAAAGCCCTTTTTCTTTATCATAGGCTACTACTCTTCCCTGGTCTACTTTTCCAAACTCCTTACAGCCAATAATCACTGTTAGAAATAAAATGAGTCCTAATGGCATAAACCAACAAACTTTTTTCATCATGTGTTTCTCCCCCTGAGAAGTTTCATTTATTTTTTTTAATACCCCGTCCGTTTGCCACGGGGTGAGACGCGGTGTTAATAGCTGTGGATGTCATTCCCGTGAAAACGGGAATCCAGAGGGTGGGTATCAGGGACGACTAATAAAAAAAGTGCTTAGTCGCTTTACCTTAGTTTCTGGATTCCGCATCAAGTGCGGAATGACAGAATTTAAATTCTTTGATACCCCGCTGCTTGCGGCGGGGTAGTTCATTATCAAATTTGCCGACCAAGCGTTATAGTGCAGCGGCTTTTTTGGCAGCGATCTCCTTTCTTGCGCCGGCGAGCATTTTGAGAAAAATGTAGAGGGACAAAACACTCACCACCCCCAAAACCGTGACGGTGGCGGTGGCATCGCACAATCCTTTTATGGTGGGGAAATAGGTCGGAAGGAGCTTAAGGACAATAGAGACCGCACAGCCGATGACCGCGCAACCGAAAGCGACACGGATACCATAGCCTTTGATATATTTCGTAGCCACCGTACCGATCTGTGCGCCTATCGCTGCTCCCACCAGCATGACGAGAGCCGCCAAAAGTTCGGTGCGGCCTTTGAAGGTATAAGTAGCTGCTCCATAGAGACCGGAGATCATGACTTCAAAAAGGTCGGTCCCCACGGCGATATAGGTTGGGCAGCCGATAATATAAATAAGAGCCGGCATACGGATGAGTCCGCCGCCGATACCGAGTATCCCCGCCAACCACCCGGTAAGGAAACTCACCATGATCGGCAGCCAGGCTGAACAATATATCCCGGCAGTTTTTAAATGGATCATGGGAGGGATTTTGATCTTTTGAAAGGTTTTATGCCATTCAATGCCGGTGGCAAGCTTATCTATTTCTCTCCCTGCTGCTTTCGCCTCTTTCTCTTTTTTTCTTTTTATATACACGTCGCTGAAAACCATCCAGGCAATAAACGCCAAAAGCACCAAATAGAGATAGCGTACGATGATTTCAACCCTTCCCAGGCGTTCAAACCACATGATCATCTGAGCGCCGGCTTCAAACCCCACGATGGTGCCAACCAGCATGATAAAGCCAAGCTTGTAGTCAACATTCCCAAATCTCCCGTGCCGCATGGTGGAGATGAGGGACTTTCCCGCCATATGAGCGATATCAGTTCCGATAGCAAAAGCCATAGGGAAGCCGAGAATATTAAGCCCGGGCGTTACCATCCAGGCGCCCCCCATACCGAAAAAGCCGCCGATAATACCAACGCCGATACCGAGAACAATTAAGCCGGGCCAAAATATCGTGACCCCCGAGATCGGCATAAGAATATATAACCATTCCATAAACTACCTCCTCATCCACTATTAACAATATTAGTGCAAATTAATGCTCTGCCAGTTCCCTTGACGAAAGGTCAATGCCAATTTTTTTCATAACCACATCGGCAATTAATCCAAAAATGACGCCGATGATGGGGATAATAAGTATGGTCAGCAGCGCAAAATAAAGATGACTTTCATTATAAAGGTTGGCCCACCAAGCCATTAAACCGGTAATATGGCGGGTATCAGCAACGATAACGATAGGAGCTTCTTTCCCTCCACCGGCTGCCGAAGCAATGTGAGGCGCAAGGAAGAAGGCCAGAATCACTAAATTTATCATTTTTCCTAAGAGTTTTTTCATTTTTACAGCCTCCCTTTTTGTTGTGAAGGGTGATTTATCTTACTTTGGAGTTAGGCTTTTAAATTCCTTTTTTCTCGAGCCATCTTTTTTTCATGGGCTTCCTCGATTTTTCCCAGGAGCTCATCAAGCGGACAAGGTTTTAAAACATAATCATATCCACCCAGTTTTGTTATTTCTACTGCTGCATCAACGGAAGCATGTCCGGTAAGGATAATAACATCAAGCAACGGATTGATTTTTTTTATCTCAGCCAAAGCCTCAATGCCGTTCATTTCCGGCATTTTGATGTCCAGGAGGATCACATCATAGGATGTTTTTTTTATCTCGTCGAGCGCTTCTCTGCCGGTTCCCACGGCAGTAGTATCAAAGCCTCTTACTTTGAGTCTTGCGGTCAAGGCAGTCCGAAATGCCTCTTCATCGTCAACAACAAGTATTCGTGACAGCGTAGACATCATCACATCCTTCAATACCTTGATTGCAAAAAATAATTAACTACCTATCTCTTCCATTGTTGGCGAATCTAACTGCAATGAATATGCCAGATAACGATCTCTTCCATAACTGGCGCGATAAAGGATGATTACACATCTATATGACATACCTTTAATTGGCAAAAAATGATAAATATCATTTTTGATGATAATTTTTATCAACTTAATAACAATTTTTCTCATTAAAAAAGTTTGAAGGGTTCTGTTTTGTCCGGCGAAGTGTGTCAAATTTTTTTAGATTTTGTAAGGTTTTTAGCGAAGAATCGGTTGCCATTTGGGAAAGTATTTTTCTCATTTCTTCATCTTTATACCCGTATTTATTCTGGATTCTTTTCTGATAAGCCTCTTCAAGCACCTGAAGAAGCATCTCCAATTCACAAGGTTTTTGAAGATAGTAGTAGGCACCTAACTTAGTGGTGCGGACGGCAGAATCAATGGACCCATGACCAGTCAAAATAATTACCTCTAAAAATTTATGCTCCTTCTTCAAGACTTCTAATACTTGTTCTCCACCCATGCCAGGCATTTTTAAGTCAACCAAAGCGATCTCGAATTCATTTTTTCGCGCGGCTTCGATAGCTTCTTCTCCACTGCTCACGGGAGTAACCTCAAAATTTCTCAGTTCGAGACGTTTGCAGATTGTTTCAAGGAATTGTCTTTCATCATCAACCAGTAATAGGCTAATTTTTTCTCCCATGAAACTCCTCTTTATATTTATGATTTTCTTTTAAAAGGAAGAAGGATTTCAAAGGTTGAACCTCGTCCAACCTCACTCCTAACTTCGATTCTCCCGCCCATGCCTTTAATGATTCCGTAGCTTACCGACAATCCCAAGCCGGTTCCCTTGCCAACCTGCTTAGTAGTATAAAAGGGGAAAAATATTTTTTCCATCTGTTCAGGGGTCATCCCGCAACCAGTATCCGTGACTGCTACCCCGATAAATTCCCCTTTCATCATGGTTCGAAAAAAAATTTTCCCCGGGGAGGCAGTAGCGGCAATGGCATTATTAATTATGTTAATAAAAACTTGCTGGAGCTGGTTGCGGTTCGTATAAACCTCCGGCAAATTTTCATCAAAATCAGTTTTAACCTTAATATTGGATATCATGAATTCGTTCTGCATCATCCGGATCACTTCCTGTAAAATTTTATTGATATCTTCCGACTGTAATTTTACTTCATCCTTGCGGACGAAGCCCAAGAGTTTTCCGGTAATATCCCGGCACCGGAAGACTGCATTGAGAATAATATCCAGGTGTTTATTGTATTCTTCGGGGGTTATCTCCTTGGTGTAGAGCTGAGGATCGAGCATGTCTTTCAATAGTCCAGCTTCTTCCCCGATAATAGCTAAAGGATTATTGATCTCATGAGCGATTCCGGCCGCAAGCTCGCCTACTGATGCGAGCTTGGCCGCATGAAAAAGCTGGCGTTGAAGGTCGTATTTTGCGATATCGTTTTTTTCTAAGAGCCCGATAAAGCGTGTGGTGGTAAATGATATAACGGCAACGATGACAATGAAAAAAACCAAAAAAAGGGCGATGATAATAAAGCGAGTACGATACATGGTGGCGTAAGCTATTTTTAATGGTTGCAACACAACGAGACACCAATTTACTTCGTGAAGCCAGGAATAGGCAGAAAGATAGGTGACATTATTATGGGAGAGTTCTTGTGCGCCTAATGTCGGCTCATTTTTTGGAAGGTAGGGAGAGGATCCGAGGATTGTTCCCAGAGAACTTGGCACACTCTGGTATTTTCCCACGGTATTAACAATAAAGGTGAAAACGTCTCCGGTATTCTCCAGGGTATGGATAAAATCTGCGAACCTAATAGGATCAACGGTTGCCCTTAATACCCATTTCCCCCCATTTACTTCCTGGGTTACCGCAAGGGTAAAGTGAGGTTTTCTCCGAAACCCTAAATATATGTCACTGATGATGTATTTCTTACTTCCCTGCATCAGAGAAATAAACCATGGTTCCTTGCTGTAGTCCTTATTTTTGAGAAAAGAAAAAGGACCTGCATAAGCCAGATGGATTCCCTTTTCATCAAATAAGCCCACATCGACAAAGGTGGGGCTGTCTTGTTTAAGTTTTTCCAGACTTTTTTGCATGGTTTCATCCGAGGCAGGGATAAAAAATTTCGGACTCTCAAGCAGATTTTTAAGGTTTACCACTCGTTCCTGCAAAAACAGGTCAATGGTGTTACGCTGGCTTTCAGCAATGGATTTGAGGTGCGACTTGCTGCTTTCAGTGAGCGTGATGGTAAACTGAAAATGAAAATAAACCGAAAGCAAAACCAACGGCAAAATATAGATCACCAGGCGAAGAATGAGGGTTTTTTTTCGCAACCGGTCATAGAGCACCTGGATCGCCGCCTTATCCATGGGCAAGGAATCGTCGGGGGGTTTCTCCGGCGGGTTCATTTTTTGATTTTGATTCCAAGTCGCCTTCATTTGCATATCTTTGTTGTCTCCTCGTCGCCGCCTCGATCTGCTTTTGAATGCAACTTGGTATGGTTAGTCGGTTTTTAAGGTTTTTGAGACCGCATTATTCTACTGCCACCGGGAGTTCCTGGAGGTCTACCTTGATATCTTTTACGCCGGAGACGCTTTTGGCGATGGTTCTAATTTCAGCCTCAGTTTGTCTCAGGCCGGTGGCAAACATGCCGACGGTAGTATACAATTTACCCTGAATGTGGACATTGCCGTCTTTAACCTCAACGTCAAGTTCAATCCCCCTAGTACGTTCATTAAGGGCTATTTTAGCTTTAATCTGACAAGCAAGGGCAAAATTTTCAATGGCTTTATGTTTTGCCCCGGTATCCTTAAATTCTGGTTGATCGAGGGCATACATGATCATGCCACAGGCGGTATCTATACTCAGATTTTCAAGGTTGATAACCATATCATAGAGGAAGGGATCGGTCAAATCAACATGGTAGAAAAATTTGGTCCACTGTTTACGCCTCTCATCTACTTTTTCAATATACTCTTTTGCAGCTTCCTCACTTATATTTTTTTTCGCCATCTCGTTTTTTATTCGTTGACTTAATGGGGCAACCAGGCGGACTTTAAAAACATTAGGTACACCCTGGAGGAGAAAATGGCCGGCAAGTCCATAGTAAATAAAATCTCCTTTAGCAGCGCGCTCAGCCATAGCTGATTGAAGAGCGATTAAATATAGACGTCGCTTTTCGCCCAAAAGACGTTCCCAGACTTTTGGCCCTTGTTTAAGCTGTTGAGAAATTTCCGATTCCGATATCCCGTAAAGAGTAGCCGCTTCCTTAATGACTTCTACACCTACGGCTGGAAATCCTGTTTTTTTTGTCAGACATTGGGCTAATGTCTCTCCGCCGCTAAAGGTGCCTCGGGAAATAGTCACAATAGGCATGATTTACCTCCTCTTTTAATACGTAGTATCAATGCCGGCAAACACGTTCGCTGCCTTAAATCTAATTTAGAACCGCTTGCCTTGCTCATGGATTTTTAATCTATAACCTTTTTATGAAAAAACCAGTTTTTTGATTAAAGGGCTGTCGTTATGTCAGAAAATAATCATACAAAAAGAAAACCTAAGCCTCCTTAACATGGTGTAAAAAAGGAAATAAAATAATTGCGAAAAAGGAAAGCTAATATGTGAGACTACAAAATAATAATTATCTTGCGCGCTGTTTTTTAACATAAGCGAAAACGATTGCAGAACAAATGATTTTTATCAACTATCTATCTGATAATAATCAGAGAAATACCCATGGCTTATGCCGTATAAGATAAAAAAACAAAATGGTAGAGGATTTAATTAGTCAGGAGGATTAATCTATATGAATTTTTTTAAAAAGACCTTTGAATATATGGAGGCCGCCTCAATAGCCCATGCTAAGTGGGACTATGAGGTCTCGATGAACATCCTCCACAGAAAAAAACGCTTCTTGATCCTGGGGGGGGTTGCCGCGACCTGGATCATCCTCGCCGCAATCGCGGCCAATGCCTCTGACATCTTGGGAGGCAAGACTGCGTATGCTCCAGCCTTTTATGCCACCAATGTTTTTTTAGTATCAATCGCTATCGGGTTTTGCGCTGGTTTGATCACCGGCTGTATCGGCGCGGGCGGAGGTTTTATCATTACTCCGGCGCTCATGGCAGTGGGGGTTAAAGGGATCCTTGCCGTTGGAACCGACCTTTTTCACATTTTTGCCAAGGCGATCATGGGATCGGTGCTGCACGGAAAGCTCGGTAATGTCAACGTTAAAATAGCAATGGCTTTTTTGGTTGGTTCAATCGGAGGCGCTACCCTCGGCGGTATAATTCAAAAGGCCATTTATGCCAAAGACCCGATTTTAAGTGATGCATTCTTAAGCATTATCTATGCTCTGATCCTTGGACTGCTTGGCTGGTATGGGGTATCCGATTTCCTCAAAAAACGCAGACAGTTCAGAATTCCTTTAGAAGCACGGCCTCCAACGCCGGCGGAAGTTAAGCTTGCTTTTAGATTACAGTCTTTAAATATCCCCCCCGCAGTCAAGTTTGATGAAGATATAGTTCCCGGAGGCAAAAAAATTTCGGGGGTAATTCTTGCTGCCGGTGGCTTTGTGGTTGGTCTTGCCTCTACGTTGATGGGGGTTGGCGGAGGCTTTATCACCTTCCCGATGTTTGTCTATGTGTTTGGTATTTCTACTTTTACCACGGTGGGAACCGATATCTTTCAAATCGTTTTTACTGCCGGATATTCCGGCATCGCCCAATATGCCATTTATGGCTTTGTCTTTTATACCCTGGCAATGGGGATGCTGCTTGGTTCTCTTCTGGGAATCCAGATTGGCGCGCTTACTACCAAGGTGGTAAAAGGCATTACCATACGGGGTTTCTGGGTTACCACCATCCTGGCCGGTTTTATAAATCGAATAACTGCGCTCCCCAAACAGTTTAGCGAACTCGGGATAATCAATCTTCCGAAAACCCTGTGCCTGGGGATTGAAAAAGCCGGCTTTTATATTTTTTGGATAATAATAGTGACTTTTGTCCTATGGGTATTAGGCACTTTTATCAGAAACATAAAGACCTTCAGGGAGGAATAACCATGCTAATACAGGATAAAAAACATTTTTCACTTGGCGTGATATTAGCGGTCAGTTTTTTATTATTGTTTCTGGTGATCATGTCCCCGGTATTCGGCGGGAAAAACGGCCTCCAGTATGCCGATGATATTTTTAACAAACTTTCTAAGGGGTCTTCCTATTTCATCCCCGAGGCAACCAAGAGCATCGAAAAATTTATGGACAAACAAACTTCAGTCACCATCAAATATGAAAACCCGGAAGATGCCCAAAGAACTGCCCGCCTGCTTACGTTATCCGAAGCTAGGACGGAACAACAGGAAGGCACTTTAAAGATAGAAGGGAGCTTGGGCAAGATCATGGCCACGGGAATAAGGGATTCTAATTTTATGTATTACAACGACGGTGAAAAACTGAAAAATGCTTACGGCTACGATGAAAAGCAGGTGATGAAAGACTGGTGGCAGGCTTTTGATAAAATGAGCAAGGAATATAAGAAAAACAAGGCTTTTGATAATGCGAAAATATTATCAGATGTGAACAAAAAGGTGGTCGAAGCTGCCTACAATTTTTACCGGATCGAGCCGGTGAAGGTTTCCGAGCGAGCCGGCACCATGACCGGGCTGCTCGTATTCTATGTGCTCTATAGTGTTTGGTGGGGATTTGCCCTCATGTTTTTAGTTGAGGGGATGGGACTCACCATGACGAAAAAAGGAGCCAAAAAGGAAGATTAATGGCCGCCTTTCCCCTTAAAAATAAAACCGGCAAGCAACCCTACCACAATTGCAATGACCACGGCAATGATTCCGTAAACGGCGCTATGGTGCTGTGCCATGTAAGTAAACCAGCGAGATAGACCAACCTTTTCAATGGTAATCGTTTGTTGAGTTTCCCCTAAGATCACTCCGTCCCTTATTGCCCAGCAGGTTATGGCATAATTCCCTTCCACTGCGCGGTCGGAGAAATGGAGATCAAACATAAAAGAGCTATTCTCCTTGTTGATCTCAATGACGTTTTCCCTCACCCCATAAAGCCCGGCCTTTTCCTTCATTTTCAAAAAACCCTCAAAAACCACGTTTCGATCATCGTCACCGGGTTTCCCGCTTAAAAGTTTGATCCTCAGGTTTTGTTTTAGAGCATCGTAACCAATCTTAAGTTCTTTTTTTAAGTTTTCATTTAAAACGTCAGGGAGATTCCCCGATGAAAGAACCTTATAAAGAAAAGGAACATGAGAAACTTCAAATTGTTTGACGCTCATCCAGAAAAAAACTACCCTCCCCTTGCGTACCAGCTTTAAGGAAGGATTGTTTTCTGACTTTACCTGCATAATTATTGTGGCCTCAGGTTGGGGAAGGGTACCCTTAAATCTTATGGTGTCACCTCCAAAGCCTATTCCCATAGCAACCTTTTTTTCCGGCAACAAGGTAAAGCACGTTTCTCCTTTTACCGGCGGAACAAAAAAAATGAGCGAGACGACCACGAACACCAAAGTTTTAATAAAGGTTTCTTTCATGATTAATGCCCTCCTGCAGCTTTGGCAAGTCCAATGACGTTATCTGGGGTCACTAAGAGATCAAATAGCATCTTCACCATTACCAACAGGACGATGATGGAAAGAAGAATGCGGATCTGTTCTCCCCGAAGGAAGCGACTTGCACGAACACCAAACTGGGCGCCGATAACCGATCCCGTAAAAAGAAATACTACCAGCACTAAATCAACCGTATGGTTCGTAATTGCCTGCTGTAAAGTAACATTTGCGGTAGTAATAACGATCTGAAAAAGATCGGTTCCCACCGCGACGATGGTGGGCATGCCGATAATATAGATCATGGTAGGCACCATAATAAACCCCCCGCCAACACCCATGAGGGCAGCCAGAAAACCCACTAAGAAACCAGCGCTAAAAGGAAAAATCGCGGAAGTCTCCAGCCCGGATCGCTTAAAATGCATCTTAAAGGGTAAGCGGGCAAAGAACAACGAAAGTTTATTGGGACCAATCTCGCCCTCTTGTACTGAAGAAGCTTTAGATTTTCTCAGGGCATTAAGGCTCTCAACAAACATAGCGCTTCCCACTCCCCCTAGGATCAAGACATATACTGCCCGGATAACAAAGTCGAAGTTCCCCATCTCCCGGAGATACTTTACTACCTGGACCCCGACGGTTCCACCGGCAATACCGCCGATGAGAATAACCACGCCCATTTTTAGGTCCACGTTTCCCAACCTCCAGTGACTAAAAGCACCGGAGGTCGCTGCTGCACAAATTTGATTGGAATCACTGGCGGCTGCTACCGAGGGTGGAACCCCAATCATGATCAGCAATGGCGTTAAAAGGAAACCGCCACCAACGCCAAAAAGCCCGGACAAAAATCCAACCAATCCTCCAACACCAACAATAACCAGGAAGTTAAAACTCATGCCGGCAATAGGAAGAAAAATATCCATAAAAGGGTCTCCTTTGTTTTATAGTTGTTCGGCTTCCTGGCTCTTTAGGAATTTTTCCCTTAACTCTAAGTACTCTTTTTTTAACGCGTACCACTCTAAAGCTCTTTTGAGGGAAATCAAGAGCTGTTCTTGTCGAAACGGTTTGGTGATATAATCAAAGGCTCCTTTTCTTACCGCTTCTTCGGCTGATTCGACTGATCCATAGGCAGTTATAATGATAATCGGAACCAACGCATCTTGCTTACGAATGGCATCCACCACATCCATACCATCCATGATCGGCATCTTAAGATCAGTGACAATTACGTCAAATTTTTTTTCTTTAATCAGATTCGAAACCTCAAGCGGGTTATTGGTTGTGGTGATCTCATAGTCCGTCTTTTCCGTGAGGATAAGCCGGATGAGGGATAACATATCAACTTCATCATCAATGGCTAAAATTCGCGCACTCATTTACATCCTCCTTTGTTGAATGTTCAGGTCTTCCCCCGTTTTATCGGAAGCTTAACGGTAAAAACAGTGCCACTTGTTAAGGTGGGATTTTCCTCTGCGCTTACTGACTCTACTTGAATTTCCCCCCCAAATTTTTTAATAATCCCATAACTCACAGCAAGACCAAGCCCGGTTCCTTCTCCAACATCTTTCGTAGTAAAGAAAGGGTCAAATATTTTAGTTAAATTTTTTTTCATTATCCCAACTCCGGTATCGCGAAATTCAATCTCAATGTGGTCTTTTTGTTGATTAAGACGGGTCGTTATAGTGAGCTGACCTCCGTTTTTCATCGCGTCAACCCCATTGGTTATGAAGTTGAGAAAAACTTGCTGGATTTGGGAGCTATCGGCCATAACATGGGGTAAATCCGTTGCCACGTTTAACACCAGGTCAATTTTTTTGGTGAGGAGAGTGTTTTGCGAAACTTCGATTACTTTTTTTAAGTCATCATTTACGTTCATTAAATTTGTGACTTTGGCTGGGACTCGGGCAAATGTCAACAGGTTTTCGACAATTTTCTGGCAGTTAGAAGCCTGGCGCTTGATGGTCTCCAGAATTTCGAATTCTTTGCTGAGCGGGTCGGTCTTATTTAATAGATATTCAGCAAAACCTAAAATGATACAAATGGGGTTGTTGATTTCATGAGCTACCCCTGCTGCCAGGGTACCAATGGCGGCGAGCTTTTCCGTGCGCACAATTTCTTCTTCACGAATTTGGTGTCGGCTGGTCACATCCCGGGAAAAAACTAAAACTAGTGAACCCTTTTCTCCTTCCTGAGTAAGGGGAATAAGGTGAGACAAAAACCAAAACAGTTTGCCTCCGATAATAATGTCATGCTCAAGCTGAATATCCTTACCACAGTCAATTACTTCGTGGACAAGCTTAAAAAGTTTCGCCGCCCCTTCAGGGGAAAACGCTTTATCTAATCCTTGCCCGATATACTCTTCTTTTGGTTTTCCGAAAAGTTCGGTTCCGTAGTGATTTAACGAAGTGAATCGACCGAAGTAATCAACGGTAAAGATCAAATCGCGAGACTTCTCCACCAAGGCACGATAACGTTTTTCCGACTGGGCCAACTCCTCATTGGACTGCCTGAGCTCTTCGGTTTTTATTCGAACTTTTTCTTCTAAAGTACGGTTTAAGGTTCTTCCAAAATTGATTACGTAAAAGCCTACTAAAATTATGACCATGACCAGTACGCCGCTTCCAATAAACTGGGGGAGGTAGACGGTATGGACAACATTTTCCACCTCGGACGTGGGGGCAGCTACCGCCACGGACCATAAATAAGTAGGGTCTTCTTCGGAGAGGTGAATGGGGGTAAAGGCAACCAATTTTTTAACTTTTCCGATTATTCCCCGGTGCCAACCACTGTAGTACCATCCGGTTCCTTCTTTACCTTTAAGCATTGCTTCTTTCTGGATAGTATTGATAAGAACAAAATTTATGCTGGGGTCTCGAGCTTTACGAACTAAAAACGCATTCTCGCCTATAAAATTTTTTTCAACGTGGATAACAAAATCGCCGTTATTGTCGATAACCCAAGCATAGCCGGTTTTCCCACTTTCGACCTCTTTGGTGAACGTTTCCAGAAATTGAGTAGAATCAATAAGGAAAGCGACTAACCCGATAGGTCTTGAGTGAGAAGAATCTCGCGCTGATCTATCCGAGTATTGGTAAACCGGCGTTGCCATAATCATATAGAGATGATTGTCAGCAGGATTTTTATGGGGTTCGAATTGCCGGATAAAAACATGGTTGCGGTGTTCGGGAAGTAAGCACCATTGAAAGAAGGGAAGGGTTTTAAAATTAAAAGACGGGCTGATAAGATATGCTTCCCTTTCGCCCACTATTTTTATGAGTTGGCCCGATGAGTCAAATAAGGCAATGGCCACGACGTGAGAATTTCTAACCGTTTTCAGAGCGATATCCATGCGATCTTCCATCCGGTTTTCCATACGCTTTTCCCCCTCTTTGCGGAATGCAGCAATGGAAGGTGAAAGACTTAAGGAAAAGAGTTCTCCTTTGAGAAATTGAATATTCTGGTCAACCATCCGAGCAATATGGCGAGCTAAAATCAGTTGTTGCTGGTTGAAATCTTCGCTGATAATGGAGCGTAGTATCCGAGCAGTAAGCAACCCTAAGAAGAGTCCTGATATGAGGAGAAAAATAATGATACTGCCTAATAATCGCAGGCGTAATCTATAGGGGGTTTTACCTAAAGCTGAGGTTAATTCGGCTTTGTTGTTATTTTTGCTCGACATCATGTTAGTCCTATCGGGTTTGAGATAGGTAACCTCTATTTAGTTTTGCAGTCTATTAATTTTTTTATTAAAAAAGAAGAGAAGAGACCAGTAAAAGAAAAGAAAAAAATCATTTGGACTACTGATTTTTATCACTTTACCCCGTTAGGAAAAGCCCCATGCGCAAGTACGGGGTAAGATTAAAAATTCTTATACTTTTTCACACCGTGTAAATGCAGAGGTAAAAGCCTTCTACCGAGGTTTAATTGTGGTACGATAAAAAGGATAGGTATCAAAAACTGAAGAAGGACATAGCTACTTTTGGCTGGTAGCGCCAAAAAAATAATTTCCTTTTATGAATTCTTGGAAATACCAGTCTACGATCTTATCATTGTACATCGCCATGTCCATCTGTCGCGTGGTAACTACCACGATTCCTAAGACGGTGAGCATTTTCTCAATTGTTGCTGCTTCAAGATTTTCACCGCGGGCATAGAGATTATCTTCTTTTAAAATGGTATTAAGACCATGGTGGTTGAGGATCATGCTGATGAGCCGGGTACGCCGCATTCGGCGGGTGAGATCGGCGCCACCTCCATTAAAAATAAACTGGACATAATTATCTTGAGTATTTTCTCCGATAAAAGCATCAATGCTGGAAAAATGGTATCCCAGGCGGGTGCTAAAGTTCATATAGGTATCAGTGATGATCACATAGTTTTTATAGGTAAGTTTTTCCATCACCGTGGGGTCAGAAGCAGAACGGGCTACTACCGACATAAATCCTCGGAGGCTCACGGGACGTGGACCTGCCCAGGTTACTTGGCTCATCCCTTTCCAAAGTGCTAAAAACGGACGGCTTTTAACATCATCCGGCGTAACCCCGGAGGAAAGGGATTTAGCCTCATTTAAACCCTTGCCGAGATCGATTAAATAAACATCCAGTGGTTGGGGAATATTTAGTTTTTTCGTTGTTCCCTCAGGGAAAGAGCTTCTTTCCCCTAAGGTAAACATCTCTTGCATGGCCATCTCATGAGAAAACCGGGTAATATCATGAAGAGTCTTGCAACATTCAGGTTTGAAGTCTTGTGCTCTCGGATCAGTCAGGTTCAAAGGGGTAACATACTGGTTGATCTTCTTGAGCAACTGGTAGATGGCCGTATCTTTAAATGGTGAACTTGTTTCTTGATAAGAGTCAAGCAGTTCTTGGGCGATGCCTTGGTAAATAAAGCCATTTATTGCATCCACGGTAATTGTTTCCCCGGGGGTCACGACCTCGGTGATCCCTGAAACATTGAAAAGCGCTGGCACCATAAATTCGCGCGCCACCGTAGCGATGTGGCTTGCCGCACTTCCAACCTCGGTAACAATGGCGCTGGCACGATCAACCACCAGTGTATAATCAGGCGGTGCATGGTGGGAGACTAAAACAGCGCCTGTGGGGAAGTGCTGCAGGTCCTCGAATGATTTCACGAGATAAACGGGGCCGCTGCCGATGCCCATGCTGGCAATGGTGCCACTCTCAGCAAGTACCGGTGAATTTGTTTTGACCATTGTCGGTATTGATGTCTTGGGAGAATGATCATGCTGACGCAATTTTAATGGTCGTGCCTGCAGAATAAAGATATTTCTTGCTTGGTCGATTGCCCATTCAATATCCTGGGGACAGCCAAACTTTTTTTCCAGTTCCAGTGACAAGGTTGAAAGTTCAGTGATTTGAGAAGCAGTGAGAACCTGCTGGGTTTTTTTCTCAGGGGGTACGATAACATGTGCAACGGTACCAGCTGAGGCACTTATCACCATGTTTTCCTGCTTTCCGCGTTCTTGGGAGAGGATATTTTTAGGGTCTTTTCGAGACACCCGATAGAGGTCGGGGGTTGTTTCTCCACCCACGGCACTTATTCCTAAACCGAATACCGCATTAATAATAAGGAAGTCCTCCTGAGGAAACTCGGGGTGCCGGGTATAGACAATCCCTGCGCTTTCAACCGAGACCATGGCCATCACCCCAACCGCCATAGGGATTTCGCTATAATCAAAGCCCCGGCTTTTAAAATAGTAGATAGAATGGGGGGAAAATTGACTGGTAAGGACTAACTTATAACATTTTTCGATCATGTCGCCAGGGACATTAAGAAAGGATTTATATTGACCGGCAAAACTCGCTAAGGGACTGTCCTCTTTGGCTCCGCTGCTTCGCACTGCTACGGGAAGCCGTGCTCCTTGTTGCGACACTAATCCTTCATATGCTTCCGCAATTGACTTTGCAATTTCTTCGGGAAGCGGTGTTTCTTTAATGAGGGTCTGGATGTGGTTACTTGCCTCTTCGAGGTCATGCATGGTTTTAACATCCAGTTTCTCGAGCATTTCGTTAATACGTTCTTGAAGGCTATTTTTTTGCATAAATGTCTGGAACGCATACGTGCTGATGGCAAAACCCGGAGGTACAGGAAGACCAACGACATTTTGAATTTCTCCCAAGTTAGCACATTTTTCACCAACTGCCGCAACAGTATTCCTTTTTATTTCGCGGAAAGGAATCGTAAAAGGGTACGGTTGGATCACCTGAGGTTTTTGCAGCTCTTTTTTGATTAATGCCATGATTTTTTTCAGAGCTTCGTTTAACCCTTTGTAGGGCTGATCGGCGAGAAGATTGAGTTGTTCAACAATTTTCTGAACGCTGCTTTCCAGAAGAGAAGTGGTAGTGAAAAGGTAATTCCGGTCAAAAAGGTAATTACCGCTTAGTTTCTGTTGGGTATCGGCCATGAGTTCGAGGGCATCTCGGTTGGCTTTTAAAATTTCTTGATAATTTTCAAACCGTTGACGAAAAATTTCCCGGTCAATGGGTTTTGATCTTTTGCGCGGCTTAAAAATATTGAATAACGAAATCATGTTTATCGTTTAGCAACCAAACCATTTGAAGTTCGGATGGAAAAATTTTTATTATGTTTTTATTCTTATTAAAAAGATGAGATTTTGTCAAGGGGATGGTTACCTGATCCTTTGAAAAGACAAGAGAACGGAAGAATAATAACTTAAAAATATGTCGGCAGGAATTTGCGCAGTCGGTAAATGATCATGATGTGTTTCTAATGCTCTACTTGGCCAACGAGGTTTTTTGCCATTTCTTAATCTTGCTTTATCGTAAAGGTCTTTATATAAGAGCATGTTTGCAGTCAACATGATGGTATTGATCGGATTGTTTAGTTCGTGAGTGACACCTGCGGTGAGGGTGCCAACTGCCTGAAGCTTACGGGATTGAATTAAAACCTTCTGCCGATCTTGAAGATCATGGATTATTCGATTCAGCGCCAAAACAAAATTGGTAAACTCGTCCCGATATTGGCGGTTTGATCGAAAGGGGTGAAATTTCCTTTATCAATCTGTTGCACCTTGTGGGTATTATCAAATGCATTGTTAAGGAGATTCCGATAGAAAAAAATTTTTTTATTTTTTGTTGAGAAGTAGGCCCACTATTTCCCGGAAAACATCATCTAATTTTAAAACGCCGATAATCCTTCCCTGCTCTTGAATGGCTAAAAGTGGTTGGTTTTCGGAAACCATAATATGTAAGGCCTTAAAAAGACTATCTTCTGCATCTATTGCAGTTCTGGCCGGACCCATAAGGGTCTTTACGGTTTCCATCATCCGTTCGTTAGTAGCAGAGGAAAGAAGGTCTGACCAAAATTCAACTCGTTCCTTAAAGCGGTGGCCAAAGGTTGGCTCAATTCCCCTTAAGATGTCGCTTGGAGTAAGGATACCGATTAATTTATAGGCCTCATTAAACACTAAAACAGTGTTAATGCCATCTTCTAAAGCGCTTCCCAGTTGAATAAGGGCTTCTTTTAAGGTGGCCCAATAAGGAAGATGAGGATAATTTCCCAAGGGCGTAACCAATTCTTTGATATTTTTTTTTTGTTGCATGGAAATTCTTCTCCTCCTAAATGCTTGAATGAAAGATTAACTTAACTAAAAAAACACTGTACTAAAAAAAATTCTTTAGCCATGTTCAGAAAAAATCAAAACCTCCTAAACGTCATCAGCGGGCAGATGCTGGTTTAAAAATTCCTTAATATAAAAGTCGGCAATTGCATCATTATACATAGCCATATCTTGTTGTTTGGTATAAGCAGTAAGTTTCCCCAATACCTCTAATTTTTTTTCTATGGCGGGCTTATCTTGCTGAAAAATTGTGGCATCGATGACATCTTCATTTATTTTGATCATTTCGAACCCGATACTTTTTAGTATTTCAGTTATTAACCTGACTCTCCGCATTCGCCTTTCTATTACCGCCCCCCCACCTTTAAAAAAAATTCTTATGTGGTTATCATCAGGGTTATTCCCCGCATAGGCCTCTACACTTGAAAAGTGATATCCAAGCCTGATGGAAGAATTCATATATTCATCGGAAATAAAGGCAAAGCTGTTTTCACCGGTCTGTAAAATTTCTGCCTCTGAGATGGTTAACGTGTGCCCCATCATTCCAAAAAAACCACCCACATCAACCGGCGGCGGCTCGGGCCATTTCATCTTTATCAAACCTTGTAAAAAGGCACGCAAAGGGAAAGACGAGATGTGTTCCGGGTAAAGATATTTGGGATTGCCCTCTATGCCGCCCCCTAAGTCAATGAGATGGAATTGAAGCGGAATCCCGGCAACTAATTTTCGCGTGTTATTAAGTTCTTTAAAAGGTATCTCAGTAAGCTTAAACATCTCTTGCCGGGCCATTGCCTGACAAAAGGAGATAATATCGTACAGGGTTTCACAAGAATCAACGGTTTTTTTTGGGGCTTCTTGATTCACTGAATGCGGATAGATAATCAGAGGCATAATGTTTTTCAAGGTCGGGAGCTGTTGGTGCTCTGCGGATGAATCGTGAATGAAGCTTTCTATTTTAGCAGTGATAGCCTTAAAGGTTTCATGAAGGGCCTCATATTTATTGTTGGAGATGAAATTAAGGTTGCAGATGCTATTTTTAACTTCATGCACCAGGCTCGCGATAGTTCGGTTAACATACTCCGGTTCGAAGGGGGAATTGCTTGTCGCCTTTTCCTTCACGTCACTAATGAGTCCTCGCAAAAGGGCATTACTGGCAAGCAAGTCTTTAAAGGATTGGTATTTTTTTTTAAAGACCACGTTTTCCCCTTGGTCTTCCCAATCAATCGCGGAATCTACTTTTTTCCCAAAAAGTTTTTGCCAGAGTTTCATAAGCGGTTTTCTTTTTGCTTAATCCTTTTCAGGCCACTCGGCGTTGTCGCGTTCCTCCACAAAATAGCAAAACTTATCCCACTCGAACTCGCGCAAGGAGATAGGGCAACGAAATTTTATCTTGCGATCAGTAACTCCGATAACTTCCCAGTCTCCCTTACGCGGTCCATCATAAATGTGAATTTTTTGTCCGACCTTAAAAGGGTAAAATCGGAAAAAAGCAACTTTATGGATAGTCATTTCTTCGAAAAAATAATACCGGACGATGTTAATCTATACGGCGAAAAACTTTTTTCGCTGACCCACACACGGGGCAGTTTTCGGGTACCTCACCCCAAACAGTATAACCGCAGACACCGCAAATATGAATATCACCGGCGGGGAGATCATTGCCGGTATTAAGTTTTGCGAGGGCCTCGGCATAAAGTTGGTGATGAATTTCCTCCACTGCATTAGCATACTTGAAAGTCGTTAACGCTTGTTTATCGCCTTCCTTTTCTGCTTCAGAAATAAATTTAGGATACATTTCTTTAAATTCAAATCCTTCGCCTTCAATTGCGGCGGCTAAGTTTTCTTTGGTGGTTTTTATGCCCCCCAGTACGCGTAAATGACTGTGGGCATGAACGGTCTCAGCCTCAGCCGCTGCCCGAAACAATTTTGCAACCTGGGGATACCCATCAGCCTCCGCCTTCTTGGCAAATGCCAGATATTTTCGATTGGCCTGACTTTCTCCTGCAAAAGCTTCCTTAAGATTTTCTTTGGTTGCCATGAAAAAAACCTCCTTTCGCTCCAAAAAATTAATTGTATTGTGCCTTATTATGCAGCTTGATAATATAATAATGTAACAAAAAATTAAAATATTTTCTAACCAAAAGGGAATCAGCCGGTTAAGTTCTCAAGTTTATAAACAAAAAAGGAGATTCGTGGTGCGGATAATGACCTTTAATATTCGTTTTGAAAACGAGCACGACAAAAATAACGGATGGCAATACCGTCGTGAGTTGGTTGCCGAAATCATTCAACGTCATGCTCCTTCCCTGGTGGGCACCCAAGAGGGAAAGTGGCAGCAACTCCTCTACCTTAAAAAATACTTATCCAGCTACAATAGTTACATGCCGAATCGAGTGATTGATGATACTTCTCAATACCCGACGCTCTTTTACCGGGAGAGTGAAGTTACGATTGTTCAGGGTGGTGAATTTTGGCTGTCAAAAACCCCGGCAATTCATCTCAGCAAAAATTGGGACAGCGCCTTTCCCAGAATGATGAGTTACGGATTATGTTTAGAGCGGGGAAGTAAAAGACATTTTTTGGCTGCGGTTACTCACCTTGACCATAAAGGCAATGAAGCGCGCTGGCAGCAGGCTAAAATTATCAATACATTTATCCAAAACCACATTGGCCCAACAATTCTGATGGGGGATTTTAATGATAGGCCCGGATCTCGCGTACACCAGCTTTTAACCGGTACAGAATCCGAACTTCGTGACTCTTGGAAAATATTGGGTCGCGAGGAAGATGAGAAAAGCATGACCCACCACGGTTTCACCGGGATGCCCAAAAAAACCCGCATGGATTGGATCTTGGTAAGCAAGCATTTTCGGGTGATTGATGCGCAGATAATCCGGGACAATAGTGAAGGCTCTTATCCTTCTGATCATTATCCCTATATGGTTGATTTAGATTGGGCTTAACTTTCAGCTCTGTTCACCTTCTTCAACCCGTCTTATAATATCCCGGAAAGCCCCGCACTCGCTTCATGAGTCACCCTTCCAGATTCCCGCTTTCGCGAAATGACGCGTTAAGGAAACTGTGCAAAATAAGAACACATCTTCTATGCAGCCCCGTTTGAAAGATTTTACCCGAGGTATATCATTTTGCGCTTGAGTTGCCGTATTGTTGATAATAAATGATTTAGAATCAAATGGCTAATTATAACGATAATGCCAAATCAAGAAGAAAACGATAGTATTTACCCCATATGGAAAGGTGTAATAAATTTTAAGGTTACACTATGCTTCCGCATTGGGCATTTCTAACGGGGTCAAACTTATTTATGTCGCCCACAATAGTTTTTACGAAAACAAGGTGCGTTGTTTGACTTTTGGTTTTGATGGCTTTCTGCGAACGGATATGTTTTCGATCGTTTCGCGGGGAATTTCCGAGATAAAGGGTGAAGGCGGTTGCTTGCGGTTTTCACCAAAAAGAAACCTTTCTTTGGCACAGGAAAGGTAGAGCCTTTGTTTAGCTCTGGTCATGCCCACGTAAAAGAGCCGTCTTTCCTCTTCTCTCTCAGATGGTTCTTCTCCAAATTCGGTGCAGGGGAAAACCCCAGATTCCAGCCCCACTATGAATACCGTCGGGAATTCCAAACCTTTGGCCGCGTGAACAGTCATAAGGGTGACTGCTTCCGCTCTGGGGTTATAGGTCTCTCCTTCTTTCAAGAGCGAAATGTATTCCAGGAAATGAGGAAGCTGCTGATCAGCCCTGCCATTCTGGAATGGGTCAACGAGGGTGAGCCATTCGAACCTCTCTTTTTCTTTTATCTTCATTTCCCTAACAATATTTTTAATCAACGTCCCCAGGCTTACGAAGCTGCTTTCCCTCTGATACCGGTCAATGAGCGAAAGGAACACAGTGCGAAAATCGGGCTGTTTATCTAGGTGAGGCGCGATAGCCCGAAAAGAAAGGTCATCATGAGGGTTAAGCACCATTTTCAGAATGGAGACTAAATACCCGGAGATTGAATCGACATTATTGGAATGACCCCCCACAATCTGATAGGGGATACCTGATTCCTGAAGCGCTTCGGAAAAAGGAAAGGAAAGATGATGAAGGCGATAGAGAATAGCGATATCGCTGAATCCGAACATTCCTGGTCCTTCACAGTGAGATTCCATCCGGGTTCCTCCGACCAGTTTTTCGATCTCTTTAACTATAAACCGGGCTTCAGCCTGGTGGTCGGAGGCGTGAAAAACATAGATGGGTGGACCGTCCGGATTTGAAGAAAAAAGATTGTGAGGGATACGATTGGTGTTGTTTTTTATCACTGATAAAGCGCCGGCAAGGATCGGTTCAGTAGAACGATAGTTT
The DNA here is from genome assembly GCA_026625185.1 of Thermodesulfobacteriota bacterium. GTDB lineage: Bacteria > Desulfobacterota > WTBG01 > JAGOGO01 > JAGOGO01. The sequence goes on from CP113000.1 coordinate 718,851, forward strand.
CTTTCTAAATGAATGCGTCGAGTTTGGGGATTTTCCTGTTGGAACCTCAAAAAACTCTTTACCTGAGATCCCCGAAAAGCATAAATAGCCTGATCGGCGTCACCGATAATCCATGCGCTGGTTTTCGGACCGCAGAGTTTTTCGAGAAGCAAGTACTGGGGGTTATTGAGATCCTGGTATTCGTCTACGAGAATATACTTAAACCGGTTTTGGTAGTCTTCTCTTATCTCAGGAAACTCCTGCAACAATATAAGCGGCTTGAGGATTAAATCATCAAGGTCTATCACATTACGTTCCAACAACTTTTTTTCGTAGGCAGACAATATCTTCTGAGCATGATCTAATTGAAGATCGAGACCCATGGGTGCATCGCCGCCAATGAGATTTTTCTGTTCGGAAATTTTTCGCACCCATTTTAAAGCCCGGTTAAGTGATTCTTGAGGCATACGCTGAGAGAGAATTTCTTTTACCAGCTGCACTTGTTCTGATTCGGAGAGGATTTGAAAATCCGGCAACAAGCCGACCTTCTCTTCGTGCTGTCGTAAGAAAGACAGACCGAGCGCGTGTAAAGTACTGACCGTAAGGTGCGTGAGGTACTGGGTACACGATGAATCAGCAGGCAGAATTTTAAAGAGTTTATCCTTCATCTCTTGGGCGGCTTTGGCGGTAAAGGTTACCGCCAAAATTTTTTCCGGATTGATTCCCAATTCGGAGATGAGATAAGCGATACGATAAGCAAGCGTCAGGGTTTTACCGGTTCCAGGACCGGCGATGATCAATGAAGGACCATCTGGAGCTGTGACCGCCTCACGCTGCAAAGGGTTCAAGAGACTTAAATCAAGGGACATCTTAAAAAAGGCTCAACTGCTTTGCGTTTTTCTCTTTTTCATTAAAAATTTTGACCTTCCCGTATTCTCCGTCGTAGCCCGAAAGAATGTTCACCTTGCCTTTCCGCACTTTGTCTATGGCTTCGGGGAGTAAGTTGAGGCCGGAATTTTTTAGGGAGGCCAAGGGACATTTCCTGAGGATGTAAAGCTCATTTCCCAAAAGTCGAAGAAGTCGAAAATAATCTTGCTGGACTTTCTGACTCCTGACTCCTGATTCCTTAATTTCACTGATCACCCCCGTGAGTCCGATAAGGCTTTTAAAAGTCGGTTTTCCATCCGGCATAAAGCCTGAAGGACGATCCGCCAATTCGGTTACCCGGTGCATAACTCCCACCGTAACTTTTTTACCACACTTTGGACACATCCCTCCCTGTTTGATGGTTTCCGCCGGCGAGAGCCGTTCTCCACAAGCGCGGTGACCGTCAAAGTGGTACTTTCCTTCTTCCGGGAAGAATTCGATGGTTCCTAAAAACTCGCCTTTCTCTGGATTATTGAGCGCATCGAGAATAGAAAAATAAGAAAGTTCGGTGGAAAATATATTTGCTTCCCGGCCGATGCGATCAGGAGAATGGGCATCGGAGTTGGAGATGAGGGTTATTTTATCCAGAGCAGAAAGCCGCCAGTTCATGGGAGGATCAGAGGAGAGGCCGGTTTCAACCGTGTGGACCAACGGGGTTAACTCTTCAAAGCATTCTTCAAGAGAGTCAAAGCCGCTGTTTGCGCCCAAGACCGAGAAGTGGGGAGTCCAGACGTGCGCGGGAACAAAATATGTCTCGTGAGAGGCATCAAGCGCCATTCTCAATAATTCTTTGCTGTCCAGCCCCAGGATGGGTCTTCCATCCGATGCGAGGTTGCCTACTTTTGTGAGCATGGCATTTAAACGGGAGACAGAACGAAGGTCAGGGAAGAAGATGAGGTTATGGACTTTACGGGTCTTTTCATGTTTTTTGTAAATGCTGCTGATTTCTACCGACAGAATAAATCTAACCAATGCCCGGCAGGATTCTGGAATCTCCTCGTCAATTTTTTGACGATATTGGGGCTTTAAAACAAATAGGCCCGGTTCAGCCGGCTCAAGCTTTTCGCTGAGTTCTTTAAACCATTTTGGATTGGTAAAATCTCCGGTCCCTACTACGGTTACTCCCTTGAGTTGAGCCCACTTATAGATATTATCGAGATTCATCTCCCGGCTGGTAGCCCGGGAAAGATGGGAATGAATGTGAAAATCAGCAATAAATTTCATAAAACTTTTAACTCAGAAATCAGGAGTCAGAAGTCAGGAGTCAGTCTCCCTTTCAGCGGGATTCCACCTGAGATATCAAATTACTTGTCTCACTATATCCAGGATCTCGGGTAAGAATCAAGTAGTAACGACATTACTCCAATGAACCCTGAGCAATGTTCATAAATCGAAATTTGTCTGCCTTGCCAGTTTTTCTAAAGCCTTCTGCTATGTTGGCCGGGATTGAAACTGCAGCCCGTCGAAACTGAGTAGTCAAACCATATATCTCATTGTTAGGAAAATACTAAGTAGCTTGATAAATAGAAATTATAAACTCATGAGCTTTCTGCCAGCCTACCAAATCTTGAAAAGTTTTTGCTTTCAGTCTTCCCATTTTGTCTCCAGTCTTATGACTCCTGAATTCTGTCTTCTGACTTCTACCTATATTTTACCTCCTGTTTAATGAAAGTCTCGAGGGTGGCATCAAGATAATTCTTGCGGCATTCTAAAGCATCTAAATTACCTTTTTGGATAAATGTCGTATACCGGCAGCCACCAAAGCATAGCGGCAGGTAAACACATTCAGCGCACTCCTGATGGTCTTTCCAAAGGCCAAGCTTATAAGAGCGGGTATAATCGTCAATGCCGCTTCGAACATTTCCTACCGCAAACCCCTCCTTGCCGATAAAAGCCGGACACTTATAAATGACCCCGTCAAAATTGACCACAAAAGAACTATTGTTGTCAACCATACAAAAAATGGGCGTAATTTTGGGGGTATTATAACTTCGTTTGAGTATCTCTTCCCGCAAAAATTCCGAGGCCTTAATAAGCCAGGGCTCGTCCATGGACATACAGCCGTCGTTATAGTCAGCAGGCGACACATCTCCCTCCGGCCGTTTGGAAACCGGGTCAAACTTAATGCCGCCAATCTTATCCGGTTTAATCCCTTCCTTAATCAAAAAATCAAGAAGGGAAACGAATTGCCCACAGTTGTTTCTTTCAAAATTTCCTCCGATGCTGATTTTTACCAGGTCACAGGTTTCCTTGATATTTTTTATGAGAGTATCAAAACTGCCGGCTCCTGACTTAAAAGGCCGGTATCGGTTATGAACCTCAGCCGGTCCATCGAGGGTAATCTTAATCCTTTCCAGCCCTAAAGGAACCAGCTCTTCTGCCACTTGCCTTTTGAAGAGCGCGCCGTTGCTGACCAGAGTGAAGTTAAAGGATCCTCCTTTTTCCTGGGCAAACCCCTTCAGCTCAAGGGAAATTGATTTGATTAATCCTAAGCTCAGGAGAGGCTCCCCTCCGTAAAAGTCTATGAGCAGTTTTTTCTTTTCTCCGATGAAATCTTTTTTGATTAAATCTATCAGGGAGGCAGCAGTCTCATCCGACATATAGAGATTCCCCTTCATGTCTCCTTCATAACAGTATAGGCAGGCAAAGTTGCAGTCGAGATTGAGAACCACCATACTGTTCAAGACCGGATTCATTGCGTTCTTCCTGTCCACCAGGCTGCGAATATCCCGCTTTTCCTTCTCCTGGTCAGGTACTATCACTCCGTGCTTTGTTAACAAAGCCTCATCCTCAGGCGAAAGGGCGCCTTGTTCTATCGCCTGAAAGGTCTCTTCTTTAATGACAATAACGGAGCTTCTTTTGGTGGAAAAAAGCAAAAGATAGCCCGGTTTTTCCTTGTAAGGATATACTTTAAGGAAATGAGAAACCTGCATTGCGCCTCCTGTTCACCCTGTTAGATGTTTGTATCTAATGTAGTGAATCTACCACTTCTTTACATAAACTCCAGGACCGTCATTCCCGTCCCCGCCTTCGCGAGGATAAACTCCAGCGGGAATCCAGACCGAAAACACTGGATCCCGGGTCAAGCCCGGAATGAGAATTACAGTCTATCGGGCGAGGCAAGCCTTGCCCCTACATATTCGGGTGCAACACGGTTGCGCCACTACGTCTTCTGGGCAAGGCACGCCGTGCCCCTTCATCTTCTGCCTTCTGTCTACTGACTCCCTTACTTTTTAATAATCCTCATACCCTCCCCTTCTTCTTCTTCACTTCATTAGCCTCTAAATGCAAACAGCGGTCCCCAGCAACATCCCCCCCATCCCTCAGGGGTAAGCTCATCAATACCTTCGTCAATGATAATGATTTTTTCTTCTTTCATGGTAATCCTCCTTTTTAATAAAGATTAAAAAATTTACCTGTCAGAAACATTCTGACTGGTTACTAAGCTTATGAATGGTTACTCTGAGATCCCTTCTTGTCACCTCACCTCAATCCTATCCCCGCCGGGGAGAGGAGGTTGGAGTAAAAAAAATAGCCGGTTACCTTTGTTGGCAACCCGGCTATCTTAAATTTTTAAGATCCGTGGCTTTCCGGCCCCGCCTCACGACGGGTATGGCTTTGTCACATTTATAACATTCTCTTAACCTCCTCCACTGCATTATTAATGGGAGCATTAAATATGATTGTAATCCTTCACCCTCACCCTGCCCTCTCCCTCAAGGGAGAGGGAAACTTTAGTTATTTTCTCTCTCGGGCAGGAATTGATTCTACCATTCGACCTTTTGACCCTGCGACTTTTTACTTCCCCTTCCTCTCCCTTTGGGGAGAGGATTGAGGTGAGGGGACATTATGTCATCAATTAATTTATGTTCTAATTATTAGAGCACTGCGTGGAGGAAAAGGCTAAGCGTATTCAGTTGTAGGAAAAAATCTTGGGGGATTTCGACCTTGCCCCGGCCATTTCGGGTGAAAACGATTTCGCGGAAAACAATTAACCATCATTCTGGTTAATCATCCTATTGGAATGTCTCAGGGTTAAATACGCAAGCTAAAACCTCCGGCTACAACTGCCTTCACCACATCGTCTTTAAATTACAGCACGGTCTTTCTCTAAGAGTGACACCCTCCTTCAGAAGAGGGTATTTACACCTAACCCCCTCTTTCGAAAAGAGGGGGTTAGGGGGAGTTCCAGCCGGGGATTATGAAAGGTCTTTTTAACTCGTTTACAATTACTTATTTGTTTTATAGTAAATAATATTTTCTGAGTTCTGTCTATAGGTGAATCACCTCATTTTTATAGGAGAAATTCCCAAACAATAGGAATTTATCCCAAAAAAGAGGCAACCTTTAAACCAGCTTTACGGGATCAGTATTTGATCAAGGTAAAAATAAAAGGAACCTTGTTTATTTAAATTTAATTCTTATTCCGGCCTCTACCCACCTTTGGGGGTTTTTAAATTCCGGTCGGGTATAATTAGCGCCGTTAAACAGGTTGTGGGCCGTAAAAAAAAGCTCGGGTGTGGTCTTTTCCTGGACAAAAATTTTCTTGGCGAGGTTCAGGTCCCAGAGAAAATTATCATATTTTGCCATGCTCCTGGAATCAAGGTTCCACCACACATAGTGGCCAAAAAGCTCCGCCCGGATTGATTTATTGTCATCATATCGGAAGCCAAGGGAGTAGGAATAGGAGTTTTTGGTGCCACTAGCTTCAGTGGGAGGAGAGAAATGGACGTAAGAGAAACCGCCGACAAAATAAAAATTATAAAACGAGACGGTTTGCAGTTCCATTTCTCCGCCCTGCCTCCTAACCTTTTTACCATTAACAAGGGTAAAATATGGTGATGGAAATGGTTCATACTGAGCCGTTAAGGTATCTTTAATCTCATGCCGGAAAAAGGTCGCCTTTAACCAGAAGTACTTGAGCGCCGCGGTTTCCCCGCCAAATTGGTAGGACATGATTTTTTCCGGGTTTAGGCTTGAATTGGGCTTTGCAAATAATGTTCCCCCTGAAAGCATTGAGAGCGGAGGAATGGTAAAACCTCGTGCCACTGAAGCCCGTAAGATTGAATCCCGCCAAATTCGATAGGTTACGCCAAGGCTCGGACTGACAAAAGAGCCGGTAATATTGTTACGGTCATACCTGATCCCCGGGGTGATGGACCACCTGTCAATGACAATGGTGTCATTGGCATACAGTGCCCATCGGTTAATGCCCGGGCTGGTAGTCGCCATTGCCGGCAAGCCATATATTAGTTGGAGTAAATTCCCGGCTTTGAGTGTCTGGTCGAGCGTGCCGCGGTCAAATTCTCCGCCAAAAACCGCGGTGTGCATCCCATGAGTCCAGGTAAATTTTGCGTCCCCTCCGGTGTTCTCCTCATCATAAATGCTGTCCTGCATTAGGGATCCAGGGGGATCCCAAGGAAGTCCGAACAGACCAAGGGAATCGCTCGTCAGTGAAAGTCTCTGCTTGAATTCGTGAAAGGACATGGCAAAACTTAATTCTTTGGTGAGGGAAGCATCGAGGGACGCAGTTGCGAAAAAAGTCCGGCTTGCTCCTTTTTGGGTGATATCTCCACTCGGAAAATCGCCAATCTTCACCTCCGGCTCACTGTACCCGAGGGTAAAGTCAGTATTTACCTTGCTGGAAACCGGGAGGTGAAACTTGGAGTAAAGGTTGTAGTCTTCAACAAACTCCCGGCCATCTCGCAAACCATCAGATTCCTGGTGCCCCGCATAAAGATAATACCCCATTGGACCGGCTAAGCCCGCGACCTGAGCTCGATAATCTTGGGTGTCTCTCTCGCCATACGAAGCGCTCAAAGAGCCTGAAGGCCGGGTGGTTTTTCCCGCGTCCTTGGTTATAATGTTTACCACCCCCCCCAGGGATGACCCCCAGGATGAAGAGGCAGGGCCTTTGATAACTTCGATCCGCTCAATGATCCCCACGGGAATTGTATTAGTTTCCGCATGTCCGTCAGAGAGAAAATTCCAACGGATGCCGTCTACCACAACGAGGACATGCCGTTCCTCCGAGCCTTGGCTGAGCAATAATGAGGTTGCGCCAAAATCCTGATTAAAATTAATAAAGAGGCCCGGGATCCGGTTCAGGACATCAGCCACCGTATGAGCGTTCATATTTTCGATTTCTTGGGCGGTAATAACCGTGATATTTTCGGCAACCTGGGAGATCGGTTTGGCGTTTCGGGTAGCGGATACTACCAGGTCTTTTTCCTTATAAAACATCTGGAGAACTTGCATCTCCTCCTCGGACTGGGCCAAGGAGGAAGGGCAAAAAAGGAAGAGAGGGAGGTTTAAAAAGAACACAAAAAAACAAACGATTAGGATGCGTTGGTCCCTAAAATTCATTATAGAAAATAACAGGAAGAATAAATGTTTATTTTTTATTATATTCTATGATAAAATATATTCAATTCTATTTATGAGTTATGAACTTTTTTTAATCTTCTTTTGAATTTTTGTTTTTAACATGATAGATTTTAAAACTATTTCTATCATCATTATTTTTAAAATGCAAGTTTTTTTTGTATTTTTTTATAAAAAAATTATTTTAAAAAAGGGCATTGCCGAATTATCAGGCGATTGAAAAGCTAATACAATAGGGATTATGGCAGGGGAAAAGACAGAAATTAGCAGTCAGAAGACAGAAGACATAGGGGCGCAACGTGTTGCGCCCGATAGGCAGGAAACAGAATGGGAAGAGGGAAGGCAAAAATTTTCAAGATTTGATAGTCTGGCAAAAAGCTCATGAGTTTGTTATTTTTAAATTCATGATTACAAAAATTTTTACTTTCTTCTTAATATTCGTATCTTGCTACGGTTCGGCTGAAGCTGGCCAGCGGATTCTCGTTATTCAAAGCCTCAGAGTTGCACCCTATGAGGAAGCGCTTGCCGGTTTTAAAAGCGCCTGTGATGCTGAGATTATGCAAGTAGTGCTTTCCAACCAGGATAAAATCAATCCTTTCCAGATAATTCAAGCCGACAAACCGGAACTTATTCTTGCCATAGGGATGGATGCGCTTACCAAAATAAAAGAGATCGAAGATATTCCGATTGTTTATATGATGGTTCTCAATCCTCAGGCAATTACTTTCGGAGAAAAGAATATAAGCGGTATCAGCATGACGCTCTCTCCCGAAAAACAGATCACTACCCTCCTGGAGGTTTTACCGGCGGCAAAAAGGGTCGGGACCTTATACAATCCGGATAGAACCGGCAATTTTATAAAAGGGGCGGTGACTGCGGCTAATAACATGGGTATCTCTTTGTTAACCGAAAAGGTTCAGAACACAAAAGAGTTGCCTTCCGCATTAAAAAATATTCAGAAAAAGATAGATGCCTTCTGGATGATCCCGGATATCACCGTGTATTCTCCTGAGACCATTGAGTTCCTGCTTCTTTTCTTTCTCGAAAATCAGAAACCGATCATCGCCTTTTCAGAAAAATATGTTGAGCTCGGTGCAGTAATGTCAATCAGCGTAGACCCGCTTGATATAGGCAAGCAGGCCGGTGAGATGGCTAAAGCAATCCTTTCCAATGGGGGCAAGAGGGATATTCAACGGATTGATGCCCGCAAGGAAGTAATAGCCATTAACCGGAAGATAGCGAAAAAGTTGGGAATCACCATTGATGAGAAGGTCTTAGCAAAAGCTAAGCTTCTAAACTAAAGACACAAGATGAATTTAAATTTTCTTAAGCTCCTGAGTGAAAAATTCAGCGTTAAGGTATTCGTTACCTTTACAGTTTTTTTATTCATCATTTTCTCTTCTTTCACGGTCTTTTTTTACTATCAGCAAAGTAAAGCCCTCACCAATACCTTGATAAGAAACTCAGAATTACTTGTGGGGGTTCTTGCCTATAGTGTGAGGCTCGGCGTTATTTCGGAAAATCAAGACCTGCTCCAAGTTGCGGTTGAGGGAATTTTTCAACAGGAAAACGTCTTAGAAATTTCTGTATTTAATCTGCAGAAAAATTTATTAAAAAGGCTAAAGAAATATAAAGTCACGGATCAGCAGACATCAGCACGCGAAGATGAAAAAGTTCCGGGTAACGTAATCGCAAACTTCAGGCAGGATCAGCCTCTGGTTTTGCTTAAAGGCAAGGACTCCATGGAATTATGGTCGCCGGTCATCACTACCCCCGGATATTCTTCTGAAGAGGATCTGGTTCTGGGGGAGCGCAATTTGAAAAAAAGGGAGCTTATCATTGGTGCGGCAAAAATAACCATTGATAAAAGCGGCCTCAAAAAACGGCTCGATGGCCTGTTATTGAAAAGTGTTTTAATGGGTTTTGTTTTTTGGGGCATCGGTTCTTTACTTATATTTATCATGACCAGGCAGATAACAACCCCCCTTAAACGACTGACAACAGGGGTGTACACCCTCGGTATCGGAGGCGTGGTCAGTGAGGTGGTGGTTGAGACCGGGGATGAAATCGGCAAACTCGCTGACGCATTTAACACTATGCTTGACGCCTTAAAAAAAAGGGAAGCAGAAAAAGAACAACTCCAGGAACAGCTCCGGCATTCCCAAAAAATGGAAGCAATCGGAACTCTGGCCGGCGGCATAGCCCATGACTTTAATAATATCCTCACGGCGATAATGGGTTTTGGGGGACTGATCCAAATGAAAATCCCAAAAGAGAGCCCGATCAGTTCTCATGTCGAACAGATACTCGAATCAGCGCAAAAGGCAGCAAGCCTGACCAAGAACCTTCTTGTGTTCAGCAGAAAACAGTTGAGCGCTCCCGCACCGTTAAATCTTAACGAAAGTATCAGCAACTTAAAAAAGCTTCTCGGGAGACTGATTAAAGAAGACATCGAGTTTAAGGTCGAACTGGGGAAAAATGATTTGGTCGTCATGGCTGACCAAGGGCAGTTAGATCAGATCTTCATGAATCTCGTTACCAATGCCAGGGATGCCATGCCCAAAGGTGGTGTGTTAACTATTTCTACCGGGGCAGCACAGTTGCCTCCCCATATTGTAGACCCGTCACAACCAAAAAAATTAGGTGGCTATGCCCTTATCTCGGTTAGCGATACCGGCATTGGGATAGATGAGAAGACTCAGGAAAAAATTTTCGACCCCTTTTTTACCACGAAAGAGGTGGGGAAAGGAACCGGTCTTGGTCTTTCCATGATCTATGGCATTGTGAAAAAACATGACGGGTATATTGACGTTGCAAGTGAGGTTGGCAAAGGAACAACCTTTAACATCTATCTTCCCTTGATTGATTCTACATTTGAAAAACAAAAAGAAAAAGCTTCGCGCCCGCTTAAAAGGGGCACTGAGACAATACTGGTCGCAGACGATGATCCGGCAGTTGCGAGCCTGGTGAAAAGGATCCTGGAAGAATTCGGGTACAAAGTCATCGAAGCGCGCGATGGAGAAGATGCGATCGAACAATTTCTAAAACACAAGGATGATATCCATCTCTTGCTTCTGGATGTCATCATGCCTAAAAAGAACGGGAAAGAGGCTTTCGATGGGATAAGAAAAATCAAGCCGGAGATAAAAGCAATTTTTATCAGCGGCTATTCCGCTGAGATTATTGACGAGCAAGCAATTCTTCAGGGGTTGCATTTTATCGGCAAACCGGTTTCCCCGGAAGAACTTTTGTATAAGGTACGAGAAATTCTGGATAATTGATAATCAGCAAATTTAATTGCTTAACCAAACAATTTCATTCCCCTATTTAATCGGGGGAATCCAGTTACTAAATTCTCATTCAAATCTTTCCAATTCGGAATTACCTTTTCAATAAAAGCGATTTTTCATTTGCGATTATATTTTTTCAGTCTTTTCTCTGTTCTGATTGCATATTCTGCGTCTTGAAATTCCTCATAATATACCGGTTTGTCACCCCATATTTTTCGGTAAATCTTTGGACTAATTTATTCTTATGCTCCCAAACTCGCTTTATTAAATCTGAAGTCACTCCTATATATAAAGTGCCATTCCGCTTGCTTGACAATACTTAGAGGTAAAAACTTTTTCCCCTATAGCTATGGATTCCCCGGCCAAGCAGGAGAATGACGAATATTCTTAAGCAGAATTACCCACACTTTTTCAGGATGAGTTTATTCTTTATTTCGAGAAAAAGCTCATAGGCTTCTTGCGGTTTTAGGTTCTTATGAACAACTCCACGAACCGCTTGAATCATAGCCTCCGGGGCATCTGATTGGAAAATATTTCTGCCCATATCCACCCCCGCAGCGCCTTCCTGGACGGCATTATAGGACATCTGAAGAGCTTCCAGCTCAGGGAGCTTTTTCCCTCCCGCCATTACCAACGGAACCGGGCACGAAGCGGCAACTGTGTCAAAACCATCGGGGATATAGTAGGTCTTAATGTAATGGGCGCCCAGCTCAGCGCAGATCCGACACGCGAGGCGGAAGTATCGAGCGTCCCGGGCCATATCCTTGCCCACGGCAGTAACTGCGAGAATAGGGATTCCATAGCGATTTCCCCTATCCACTAAACGGGTCATGTTATGGACGGATTGGGTTTCGAATTCTCCTCCGATAAATACCTGCACCGCTAAAGCCGATACATTGAGCCGGACCGCATCTTCCATGTCCACCGCAATTTGTTCATTGGAAAGTTCCTTCAAAATACTCGGCCCGCCGGTGGCCCGAAGAACGATTCCCCCTCGATAGGTTGGCGGTATCGTTGTGCGCAAGATACCCCTGGTGAGCATAATGGTGTCGGCATAGGGAGCGAGGGGGACGATGTTTAAATCAATTCGCTCAAGCCCCGTTGTCGGTCCTTGAAAATATCCATGGTCAATTGCCAGCATCACGGTGCGACCGGTATCAGGGTTAAATATGCGGGCGAGGCGGTTTTTGATCCCCCAATCGAGGGCGTGTGAGCCTTTTAAAAAAAATCCCTCAGTCTTTACGGGAATATCGAGACCATAATCTTTTCCTTCTTGATCTACTTCCGGCATTGTTTTCCTCCTTGATAAATTTTGGGGTTTGCTATTCGGTCCTGCACGGTTTTATTAATCAGGGCATAAATATTATGACACCTAATCTCCCCTCACCTCAATCCTTTCTCCAAGGGAAGTAAAAAGTCGCAGGGTCAAAAGGTCGAATGGTCGAACACCCCTGGTGTAAATAATGTTCTCCCCTCGTTCTTGAGAGGGATGGCAAGGGTGAGTTTCTTCTTCTTATTCCTGGGGCCGAATAATGATCTTAATTGACTCATCCCCTTTTTCTACTAACGCGAACCCCTTAACGGTTTCCTGAAGACCGAAACGATGGGTAATCATGTCGTGAACGGGCACGCGCCTGGCGCGAATAATTTGAAGAGCAGTCACGCAATCAGCAGGGCTGCCGGCATACGTTGTGGTCAAAGTAATGTCAGTGCGCCAAAAGACATCGTTGATGGAAAGCGGTATGGAGACATTTTCTCTGGTAGGAGCGAAGAAAAGGATAGTGCCGCCTCGTTCGACCGCCCGCAGCGCTTGTCCGAAAGCGCCCACAACACCAGCGGTCACAATGACTACATCCGCTCCACGTCCCTGGTTGCACTCGCGAAAAAGCAGGGATACATTTTGGCGTCCGTCTATGGTATCGTCAGCGCCAAACTGTTTGCCGGCCTTAAGCCGATAACTGCTCATATCGGTGGCCATGATGTGAGTTGCGCCCAAGGCTCGGGCAAGGCTGATAAAAAGCAATCCCGAAATGCCGCTTCCCAGCACTAAGAGATTCTTCCCGGGTTCAAAGTTAGCCGCGCGCAAACCGCGGAGAATACAGGCTAGCGGTTCAACAAAGGTTGCTTCATCATAGGTCATGGTATCGGGTATTTTCCACGTTCCCCGGTCAACATTAATCGCCGGAAGGCGGACATATTCACAAAAACCGCCGGGATCAAAATGCGTGCCGGAAAGCAATGTGTCGCAGACCGTTTCATGACCGCTCAAGCAGCAATGACAAGAAAAGCAGGGAACATGATGAGTCGCGGCGACGCGATCACCTTTAACAAAGGACTTTACTCCCTCGCCGACGTCAACCACTTCTCCCGCAATTTCATGGCCCAGCACCAACGGCGCTTTATTGATCCGGTACCATTCCATCACATCGCTTCCGCAAATACCACTTGAATAAATTTTTACCAGCATTTCACCGGGTCCGATCAAGGGAGCCGGCATTTCCTCGAGTCGGATATCATGATTACGGTAATACATGGCGACGCGCATGTGAGATTCCTTTAGGTCTATCAACCCCCTCAATCCCCCCTTAAAAAGGGAAGTAAAGTGCCTTTTTCCCTTTGTCAAGGGTCTGCCTGTGCGGGTTGTCTGTCTGCTGTCCAAACAGGACAGGCATGAACGCGGACAGTGCGCCAGTGGGGTTGTATTTTTTGAACACCCTTAAGGTTTGAGTAAGGTCAGTTTAAGAAAAATATTCTTAGGTGTCAAGGAGAAAACCAGAGCAATAACGATTATTTTTAAGGGCACGTCGAACTTGAATTTAATCCCTGATTATGTTAAATTTTTGAAAGTTGCCCCCTTAGACATTTGATTTCTAACCGGGCAAGAGGGATAAAACTAAAGATTTGCACCCTTTTTTCAAACGGGGTGAAAATTTTCTAACGGGATGAATGCTCCGTGTGAAAGCCTTCTAAGTGGGTTTACCTATAGTTGAGGCAGGCAACCATGAAAAACCAGGAAGTGGCCAACTTTTTTAAAAGAATTGCGGATATGCTGGAGATTAAAGGGGAGAACCCTTTTCGTATCCGTGCTTATCAAAAGGCTGCTCAGAATATTGAAAACTTAGCTGAAGATATTGTTTTGATTGCGGAGCGAAATGAACTTGATACCCTTCCCGGAATCGGGAAGGACCTATCACAAAAAATTACTGAAATCATTACGACCGGAACTCTCCAGAAATATGAGGAATTGAAAAAAGAGATACCGGAAGGGTTGATGGAGATCATCACCATTCCGGGACTTGGCCCCAGAACAGCTAAGGCCCTTTTTGATGAACTCCGCGTTGAAAACATCGACCAGTTGGAAAAACTCGCTCAAGCGCACAGGCTGCAAGGACTGCCGGGAATAAAGGCCAAGACCGAAGAAAATATTCTGAAAGGGATCGCGCTTTACCGTCAGAAGTTAGCGCGAATGATGCTGAGTACGATGCTTGCTCTTTCCCGGGAAATAACGGGCGAACTTAAAAAATTAAAAGAAGTAAAAAAGATGTGTGTGGCAGGAAGTGTCCGCCGTTACCGCGAAACCATTAAGGACATCGACATACTGATCATTTCTCCTCAACCGGAAAAGGTAATGGACTTTTTTGCTCACCTTCCTTTTGTGGAAACAGTCCAGGCCAAGGGAAGAACAAAATCAAGCATTCGGGCACGGGGAGGTATTCAGGTAGATCTCCGCGTGGTTGAACCGGATTGTTTTGGGGCCGCGCTATGCTATTTTACCGGCTCCAAAGCCCATAATATCCGGCTTCGGGAACTGGCAGTCACGAAGGGCCTGAAAATAAATGAATACGGAATATTTCGGGGCGAGAAAAAAATCGGCGGGAAGGATGAACAGGAGATTTACGCTTCGGCTGGGTTGCCTTTTATCCCTCCGGAGCTTAGGGAAGACCGGGGTGAAATTGAAGCAGCGCTGGAAGGGAAACTTCCGCATTTAGTGGAACGCAGGGATATCAGGGGAGACTTCCATGTCCATTCTCTCTATAGTGATGGAGCGGCAACTTTGGAGGAGATTGCCAGAAAGGCCGAGGCCATGGGACTTGAATGGGTAGCGATTTGTGACCATTCCCAGTCACTTAAGATTGCCGGCGGCTTATCCATCGCTAAGCTGGAGGAAAAGATTGCAGAGATTAAAAAATTCAACCGGAAAAATAAAAAAGTTAAACTTGTTTGTGGAACCGAGGTTGATATTAGCAATGATGGGGGCTTAGATTATCCTGATGAGTTACTCGGAAAGCTTGATGTTGTTATTGCGGCTATCCATAGTGGCTTTAAACAGGACGAAAAAACCTTAACCAGCCGAATCATAAAAGCCATGCACAATCACCGGGTGCACTGTATTGCGCATCCCACCGGACGCCTTATCGGAGAGCGGGATGCTTACGCTTTCAATCTGGACATGGTACTTGATGAAGCAGCGCGAACCAATACCGCCCTTGAAATTAACGCTTATCCACAGAGACTTGACCTTAACGATATTTATTCTCGGGCAGCTAAAGATAAGGGGGTAAAACTGACCATTGGAACCGATGCCCACAGCCTTGATCAGATGGAATACCTTGAACTTGGGCTTTCAGTGGCGCGGCGAGGATGGCTGGGGAAAACTGATATTTTAAATTGCCTGAGCTATAATGATTTAATAACTGTTTTAAAAAGAAAAAGAAATGAACTTACAGAAAGGATGTAACCATGTACTATGATATGCCCCTATATCGTCCACCGAGTGAAGCTTACTCGCTTATTTTTCAGGTAACTTTAGGGTGTTCTCACAACCGTTGTGCTTTTTGTATCGCATATAGGACAAAAAAATTCTGCATCCGCTCTTGGGAAGACCTTAAGTCGGATATTCTTGAAGCAGCCCTTTCTTATCGCAGGATTGACAAGATTTTTCTTGCGGACGGTGACGCTCTGGTGATTGATACGGACTACATGCTTCAGATTTTGAGTTTCCTTTACGAAAAGTTTCCTCATCTGGAGCGGGTGAGCGCTTATGCTGGTCCGGCTAATCTTCTGGAAAAATCCCCTGAAGACCTTCAAAGGATCCGCAAGGCCGGTCTCCAGATGTTATACTTTGGCATTGAAACCGGCGATGATGAACTTCTCCTCAAAGTAAAAAAGGGAGCAACAGCCCAAGAACTGATTGTTAGCGCCAGAAAAGCTATTGATGCCGGCTTTGTGTTTTCAGCAATCGTTATTCTTGGCCTCGGCGGGAAAAAGGCAAGTGTAACTCATGCGATTGAAACCGCACGAGTCTGTTCAGCGATCAATCCTCAGTATCTTTCCGCCTTAACACTTATGATTGAGGATGATAACCAGTACTTTTTCCGCTGTATGGGGAAGGAGTGGGAGTGGATGGACAAATTGGAAATGCTCAAGGAGCTTCGTCTTATGATCGAGAACTTTAACTTGGATAATTGCGTGTTTCGCACCAACCATGCTTCTAATTATCTTCCCATCAAGGCGACGCTCAATCACGATAAAGATAGGCTTTTAAAAGAGATCGATAATGCTTTAAAAAATCCTGAGCACCTACGACCGGAATTTTTGAGGGCTTTATAG
This sequence comes from Thermodesulfobacteriota bacterium, assembly GCA_026625185.1. Taxonomy (GTDB): domain Bacteria; phylum Desulfobacterota; class WTBG01; order JAGOGO01; family JAGOGO01. The sequence goes on from CP113000.1 coordinate 735,041, forward strand.
AAAGGAAAAAACTTTGGCGATTAAATTCAAATCGACAGTCGGCAGTATAATCTCTGAAAAGGCTGAAGCGCTGGTTCTGCCTGTCTTTAAAGATACGAAGACATTGCGAGGATCGCTTGATGTTATAGACAAAGCCACGAGAGGACTGATTAAAAACCTTCTCTTGAGCGGAGATTTTCTTGGGGAACGATATAAAACTTTCATGCTTTATTCTCAAGGAACACTATCTGCCAAGAGAATAGTTTTGGTGGGATTGGGAAAGAAGGAAGAGTTTGACCTTGATGTCATGCGCGGAGCCGGGGGTAAAGCTTTTCAGCATGTGCGGGATTTAGGAATAAAGACCATCCATCTCTCCGAAGATCTTCTTGACGCCAAAGAATTTTCAGTGTCTAACCTGCTGGAAGCATTTCTAACCGGAGGAGGTTTGGGGGTTTATCAGTTCCGGGACCTGATAACCACGGGAAGGGAAAAAATAAAAGAAGTTGATGAGTGCGTGATTGTCTCGCAAAAAAAAGACCGGACCAAGATAATAGAGATGGTCTTGCGTCAGGTGAGTATTCTCAGGGAAGCCGTATTTATTGCTCGTGATTTGGTGTCCTTACCGGCCAATAAAAAGACGCCCGCTATGTTAGCTCTTCGGGCGCAGACGATTGCCATGAACAACAACTTACAGTGCCAGATCATTACCGAAAAACAGGCCCAGAAGATGGGAATGGGCGCCTTTCTGGCGGTTGCTCAGGGGAGCCGGGAACCAGCGAAGATTATTATTTTAGAATACATTGCCAGCCGAAAATTTGGACCTCCTCTGGTCATCATCGGAAAAGGGATTACCTTTGATAGCGGCGGCATTTCTCTTAAGCCTCCTGACAAAATGGAACAAATGAAGGACGACATGGCGGGAGGGGCGGTGGTGATGGGAACCATGCAGGCAGCAGCCCAAATGAAACTTCCTTTAAATGTAGTGGGGATTATTCCGGCCACGGAAAATCTGCCGGGAGGAAAAGCGTATAAACCCGGAGATGTTCTCACCTCTCTGTCGGGTCAGACCATTGAGGTAATCAGCACGGACGCGGAAGGCCGATTAATCCTGGCTGACGCCTTGACGTATGCCAAAAGGTATAAACCGAAAGCTATTATTGACTTAGCCACGCTGACCGGGGCGTGCATAACCGCTTTAGGAGATTATGTTGCCGGGATTATGGGAAACGATGATTCCTTGTTGAACTCCGTTAAATCAGCCGGCGAAAAGACCGGCGAAAAAGTATGGGAACTTCCTCTTTGGGAAGAATACTTTGATTACCTCAAAAGTGATATTGCGGATTTTAAGAATGTGGGCACCCGGGCGGCCGGAACTATTACCGGAGGAATGTTTCTGAAAAAATTTGTGAACGATACCCCATGGGTCCATATGGATATCGCCGGGCCGACCTGGTATGAAAAAGGTAAACCCTATATACCAAAGGGCGCAAGCGGCTTTGGGGTGCGGCTCCTGGTACAGCTTTTAAAGGATTGGAGCAAATAGGAATGGCCGGTGACCTGATAACGAAATTGGCCCGTATGGAACAAATTAAACGCGCAAAACCCGCATACAGAAACTTGCTCGATTTTTATGAAAAAATTTTTATCGCTAAAGAGGAGTTTTATCAGTCGCTTAAAAGTCTCCCCATAGTTTTTGATGAACCGGGAGTGCAAACAAGGTTCAAAGCTGGCTTTCCAGTGCTGGATAAAGGCGCTATTGAGTTGGATAGTGGGACGTTAGAAAGATTTTTTCGCACGCTCCTTCAGATAAGCCTTGAAAAAAATCCCGATACCGCAGGAAAGTTACACGCCTTTATTAAAAAAGGCAACCTGGATGTTGGAAACACCATCAAAGCGATGTGGGAGGGGAAAATTCCCTCACCAAGGGGGGGGAAAGAAGAACTGGGTGACCCTACGCTTCTCTTTTTTCTTTTGAATGAGTCCCTGAAGCCTTTTTATGAATATTTAGCTGAAAAGTTACAAGCAGTGATTGATGTTACCCTCTGGGAAAAGGGGTATTGCCCGATTTGTGGAGAAACACCTTCCATCGCGGCGATCACTGAGGGAAAATGGTCACGGCATCTTTTTTGTGTTTACTGTGGCACCGAGTGGCCGTTTCCTTTTCTTATGTGTCCGTTTTGTGGAAACGAAGAGGAAAAGGGAGTCACGTATCTTTATGTTAAGAATGAAAAACAATACCGACTTGAAGTCTGCCAAGCCTGCCAAAAATATCTCAAAGCAGTGGACATTGAGTGCATTGGCTCCCCCGTCCCCTTAGAGGTAGAAAACCTCGCTACCCTTCACCTGGATATTCTCGCCCAAAGAGAAGGGTATGGTCGCGGGGCTCATTATCCGCTGCTCATCTAATACCAAGTCGCCTTTATTTGCATATCTTTATTAAACCCTCGTCATTGTCCTCAACGTCGATTCCTCGTCGTCGCCTCGAGCTGCTTTTGAATGCAACTTAGTATAAGGCAAATTTTTATTCCTTATGCACGGGTATTTCAATCTCCATCAAATCCTGTCCAATAACGGTCCTGGGAAAAACACTTCGAGCTTCGTAAAGCAGCTCATCCGTCCGCTGGTAACGAGTACTGATATGGGTAATAACTAAATTTTTGACCTTGGCTTCGCTCGCTATATGGGCTGCCTGAGCGCAGGTAGAATGGCCTTTTAGGTTCGCTTCCTCCTCCAGGTCATGAGCAAACATACCTTCATGCACTAAAAGGTCCGCTTCATAGGCAAGTTTAATCACTTGGGGACAGGGCCGGGTGTCGGTTGCGTAAACAAACTTTCGGCCTTTCCGGGGAGGACTCATAACCATGGAAGGGGTGATAGTGCGTCCATTCGCTAAGGTAATGGTTTCGCCCCGCTGAAGCTTGCCAAACAAAGGGCCTTCAGGAATGTCTAAGGCCGTTGCTTTTTCCGGGAAAAACCTTCCGGGTCGTGGTTCTTCCGCTAAAGAAAAGGCAAGGGTATGAGGTTTGTGGTCAACGACAACCGCCTCCATCCCAAAGCCGGAGCCGGAAAAAAATTTTCCTTCAGTGATTTCACGGATGTCAAGAGCATAAGGGGGATTGAACCCTAAACATTTTCGGATCAGGTTGATATACTCTCTCGTGCCCGGAGGGCCAAAGATGCGAAGGGGTTTTTCCCGCGATTGGTGCATGATGGTCATGAGGAGACCGGGAAGGCCAGTGACGTGGTCGCCATGCAAGTGGCTCAGAAAAATGGCAAAAAGTTTGCCGGGACTTAGAGAAGCCCGAACAATCTGTAACTGAGCGCCCTCTCCGCAGTCAAAAAGTAAGATATCACCATCCCGTTGCAATGCTAAAGCAGGAAGACTGCGACGAAGGGTGGGAATAGTTCCTCCGGTTCCCAACAAGATTATTTTCATAGTTAACCTATAAAAAACAAAAATATTCGCGGGGTTCTTGGGTAATTATTCACTCAGGAATTTATTTATAACAATTGTTATTTCGAAAGAAAAGAAAAAAGCTTGCCGGCTTCGTAAAAAGTCCCGCCTTGCGGCGGGGGATAAAGAACTGAAGCGCGCCATCTGCGGCGTTGCGCTGCATCCTCTGTCATTGCGGCGTACAGGTAAGTACGCCTCATTCCGTCGGATTTGCGCGCCTTACATCTGAAGCTTTTTACTGTGCCGTCTGATTTTCGACTTTTTACGACTTCATAAAGCTTATTTATTTTCCTTGTTTCTAACTCATTAACATATTATAATTTATAAAAAAGGGGGGAGGAAGTTTAAAATGTTTTGTGCGGGAGTAAGGCCATGAAAAGAAGGATGCTTATTGCACCTTTGGTTGGTTTTTTTTTAGTTTTCTATGTTAACCTCACTGTAATAGGAGGGGAAGCTATGGAATTAAAAATAAAGAGCAGTGCTTTTCATGAAGGAGACATGATTCCTCCAAAGTATACCTGCGACGGCGCCGATATTTCCCCGCCGTTGACATGGGAGGGAGTGTCCGCGAATGCCAAAAGCCTTGCCCTGATAAGCGATGATCCTGACGCCCCGATGGGGACGTGGGTTCACTGGGTTATCTACAATATACCTCCCGCAATAAAAGAACTTCCAGAAAATATACCTCCACACAAGAATATCGAAAATGGTGCGCAGCAGGGGACCAATGATTTCCGTGAGATCGGCTACGGAGGGCCGTGTCCGCCAGGGGGAATTCACCGTTATTATTTCAAACTCTACGCGCTTGATAAGGTGTTGGACAGCGGACCAGGAATGACCAAGACGCAATTGCTGAAGGCGATGGAAGGACACGTTTTGGCTCAAGGGCAATTAATGGGGCGTTATAAAAGATAGAATAAAAAGACCGGTCGAATTTAATGCTTAATTCGACCGGTCTTTTTTCTAACAACCTAAGATTCTTTCTTTTTTATTTTTGTGATATAAAAAAAATCTCCTCTTTAGTAAAGGGGATTTAGAGGGGTTTGTAAAATTATAGTTTTGAGGAGTTAATTTCACACTTCGACTTTTTACTTACCTTGGTGAAAGGATTTTTAAAATTCATTTCCTCTCCCCGGCGGGGAGAGGTTGAGGTGAGGGGGTTTTATGTCGTCAAATTTATGCTTTGATTAATAACACTCCTTGAGTTGGCAAGCATTATTAAAAGTGTAATTTATTTAAGATCTTGGGGGTCAATGATTTTGCAAAACAAGGCCAGATTGCCGGATGAAAAGGTAAATGGCCTTTTTTTCTTTTAGAAAGGGTTGATAAATCTGGAGTCCGTTTGATAGGTTTTGAAATAACTTTATATAGAAGGTAACAGTTTGTATTTTAAGATTTATAAGGACGTTATAATAATTGCCATTCATTGAATATTATGGGCAAGACTGATAATTGGAAATTTGGTGGCCGTGTCACTTCTGAGCGCAGTGATCGGTTGATGCTTATTCGTGATTTCGATGAAGTGATTTTTGCAATTCTGAAAGAGATGGTAGTTGCTGGGTACAGGGTCGAGCCGGGAAATAAATCGATACTGCAAGAATGCCGACGCGCGGAACTAAAAATTGTAGTTTCCTGCGAGACTTGCGACGCCTTCTTTAACAGTCCGGCTGGCTACCGAGCCCAATATTACATTGCCCCAACTCTAGGGATCTCCGAAAACACTAGTCTGATACCGTCGCTATTACCGAAATTGCTTGATTACGCGAAAACTTACCCTGATCAAAATATGACACTTGAAGAAGTCAAAAAGTCACTCTTATTGACTCAAGCGAAAATTTGGGTACAAGAAACGAACGAGGATAACCTTTTCGGCGAGAAACTTACTGTCGATCTCATTGTGGATCGATGGGTGAATCATGCAAAGACCGCTTGGAACGGAAATGGTTTTAATGACCAAAGATACAAGGCGATAAGGGGTGTTCTGGCTCCTGTTGAAACCGTTTTAGAGATAAAGGGTGGTTGGCTCACAAAAGATGGAGAAGAACGTATCGATCCCGAGGAGATCAGACGTGCTGATGAGATTTCGGAATACGGCTTTTCATGAATACATATTTTGTTTCTGCTCTATGCTCATATTGTTCCCCGGTTTTTCTTGACATACAAGGACGGACTTCCTAAAGTTAAGGCATGAATAAAAAATGTCTTATCCAACCGGCAAAGAGAATCAAACCATTTCTTAAAGTTTGCTTGCTTCTGCTGTTTGCCGCCACATTCCTTTCGGGTACGACTCAACGCGAGATCAGAATCCTTTACATGAATGACTTTCATGGGTTTGCAGCCGCCTATAAGCCATACGGGTCTGATGAGGCCCAGGGAGGTCTTGCCTACCTCGCTCAACGGGCAGAAGATCTTCGTGCTGAAAAACCAACATTGTTTCTCGCTGCCGGGGATATGATCCAGGGCAATAATTGGGCGAATTTTTTTAAAGGCCAGTCATCCATTGAGGCCATGAATGCAATGAATTTTGACGCCATGGTGGTGGGAAACCACGAGTTCGATTTCGGACAGACAGTCCTCAAGGAGAGAATAGGGGAAGCAAGATTTCCTGTCCTCGGGGCAAATGTTGTAGGACTAAGCACTCTTAAGCCATATATTATAAAAGATATTGGCGGGCTTTCTATAGCAGTTATAGGAGTTGTGACCGGTGATACGCCGATTACAACACTTCCTAAAAATGTTGCGGGTTTGCAATTCCTCTCGCCTGAGGATACGGTTGAGAAATATGTGCGGGAGCTCAGGGGAAAAAGTAATATCATTATCGTTCTTTCTCACATAGGATTCAGCGCAGACACCAATCTGGCAAAGAAAGTTGACGGCATTGAAGTCATCATCGGCGGTCACTCGCATACGAAGGTTGATAAGCCCGTGCTTGTTGGCAAGACATACATAGCGCAGGCTTTTGAGCACGGCAAAGTCCTTGGTGTTCTGGATCTCACCGTGGAAAATGGCAACATTGTTCGCGCCAGTGGTCGACTGGAGCCTATAAAACCAACCGGAAACGAAAACAAAGCAATAGGAGCGATTGTTGCGAAATATCAGCAGAGTGTTGATTCAGTCATGAATGATACAATAGGTGAATCGCTGGCCGACCTTGACGGAGCAAATGTAAGATCGCAGGAGACAAATCTTGGAAACCTTATCGCCGATGTTATGCGTCAGACATCGGGGGCTGATGCGGCAATCATTAACGGGGGCACTATTCGTACCAGTATAAAGCAGGGTCCGATCAGGGTGAGTGATGTCTTTGCGGTTCTCCCTTTTGATAATTATATCGTGGCCATTAAACTTACCGGGCAACAGATTCGTGACACTCTTGAGCATGGGGTCTCGGGTATCGAAGAAAGAGAGGGCAAATTTCCCCAGGTCTCCGGCCTGGTATTTACCTATGACCGATTTGCCCCAAAGGGTTCGAGGGTGAAAGAGGTTTTTGTTTGTGGAGGCCCGCTTGTGGCTGACAGAGAGTATACGGTTGCGACAAATGATTTTCTGGCAGCCGGCGGTGATGGTTATAAGGCATTTGGTGATGCGGTGAAGTCGTCAAAGGATTATGCGGTTATCGGCGGAGCCATGAAAAATGATAAGCTTGTATACAGCGACTCCGGAAGATGGTTGCGGGATGTGGTCATCGACTTCATTAAGGCTCAGAAAAAGGTTTCTCCAAGGGTTGAAGGACGGATTAAGGAAGTGGAGCGATAATGACCCTGAATCGGATACCATTTTTCGAGACATGCGGACAGACCTGGTAACACCATGTCAATGCTATCAATGGATGGATTCTGCATGGCATGGTAAGCGTGCCATAAAGGATTTAATATGAAAGTATATGTGAATGATCGGGAAGTTGATTTGATGCCGGGAATGACGGTAAAGCATGCGCTCATCGCTGCCGAGTTGATTGATCTGATTAAACAGGGAAAGAAGGTCTATGACGATATGGGAAATGAGATCGGTCTGGGAGGAGCGCTGACGGAAGGGACAAAAATTCATGTCGAATGAAAGTTTCGGGCTGCACCTTGCGGGATAAGAAATACTACATGAGTTTTATCTTTCATTTGTTCGGATTTTTTGGCGATCGGAGTTAATGTTTTTTCGATTTTGGCGCGGTTTTTCCCGCTTGCCGTTTCTCTTGCGACTGCGCTTTTTTTACGTTTGTCTTTATTTTGTGAGAGGATTTAACGCGGCTTTTCTTGCTTACTGTTTCCGTGACCGCCGAGCTTTTTCTGAGTTTGTCTTTGTTCTGGAAGAAATTTTTGGCAAAAATTTCTTCTTTCGATTCCGGTATTTTAATCCAATACCCTTTTTTATCCGGTGGAGTTCGGGTGGAACAGAGTTCGGGATTGTACCGTTTCAGTTCGGGAAGAGAAATTCCAGCCATAACAGCAAGCATTTTTAAATCAGCCGAAAAAGGGATATGAACTTTGGTTAAGGGAGGAGTCGGCGCAGTAGAGTCGCATTCAGCAAAGCCATAATACCCGGGCTTTTTCCCAATCGTGATGGCAGCTAAAAGTTTGGGGACAAAATCGCAGCTCTCCTGTTTAAGATATGTTTTTTCACGAATATACCACAGATCAGTGCTGTTATATCTTTGGATGGCTTCAGCAACTTTCCCTTCTCCAGCATTATAGGCGGTTAAAGCCAAATACCAATCTCCAAACATCGCGTATAAGTTTTTTAAATATTTTACTGCTGCCTGAGTTGATTTTTCCGGGTCTCTTCTTTCGTCTACCCATTTGTCTACCCGGAGACCATAGTGCAGCGCGGTACCCTTCATCAGTTGCCATGGTCCACAAGCGCCCGCAGGGGAATACGCATGAGGGTTAAAACCGCTTTCGATTAAAGAAAGGTAGACTAAATCTTCAGGAATTTCATTTTTTCTAAAAATGGAGGTCATCAAAGGACGGTACGTTTCTGCCCGGCCTAAGGCTGCTTTCATAAAATTATCTTTGCTTTGAAAATACTGGATAAAAGTTGCAACCGGGGAGTTATAAATAAGAGGAAAATCACCCTGAATCACTCCTTTATTATAGAGATTTCTCAGAATACAAGCGTATCGATAGCCGTCTAACGAATATTCGTGGGTAAGAAAATTTTGGTATTTAAAACCTTGTGGGCGAATTAATTGCTTAATATGAATAAAATTCCAGGTTGTAAAAATTGGGGTAGCGCTTTTATTATTATTTGGGGGATTAAGGGAAGGGGAAAAATTTTTTATCGGGTTATAGTTAAAAACGTATAACTCAGTCAGGTAGTCCCCATTGTAATTACCAATGCTACGGAGGATGCCTACATAGTAACTATTTTCCATTGGGTTGTTTATTTTTTGGATATTAACGTGCTGAAAACCAATGGGATTTGTTAACTGTTCTATTGGGTGCAAGGTCATTGTTGGAGTAGGCCCGGTACTTTCAAGGGTTTCTGATGCTCCTGGGGAGAAGTTGGGGTTATAGGATGAAACCGGCTGTTGAGAAATGACAGCACAACCCATAAAAAACCCAAAAAAGCAAAAAAATATGCTGCGTAAAATTATCTTTAACACTTTATTTCTCAATTTTATTTCCGGAAATTCCATAATCTGACCAAAAAATTTTTAAGTCTTAAATTATTTTCAATGCTAAATGTCTTTGGGTTATTAAGACAAAGGACAGAAAAAAAGTTCAAAAATTATGTGTTTTTTAAGAGGGACCAAAGAAGCTTTACACCATACCAGAACCCCTTTTAAACTGTCAACCTGTTTTAAAAAAAATAAATTTTTTGGTGTAATTCTAACAAGATAAAACAAAAAGATAAAAATTTTCTTTTTTTTCTTGACAATGAGTTCATTCATTTATAAATTTAAACCTAAACAAAAAAGGTTTAAGCTTGAATTATCGAGTCGAAGACATAACTAAAGAAGGAATTTTGGTCGAGGGAGAACGGGATGTCCATTGGCTAAAAGGCCTTTTCCCGGATAAGAAATCGTCGGAGTCTAAATTTATTGCTCCCCTCTCTTATGCTATTCACCTTTCACGGTCAGATTCCTTGGTTTTCGTAAGCGGGAGGATAAGTTTAAAAGTTGAGCTATCTTGTAGCCGGTGTTTAGAGCGTTTTATTCTTTCGCTTAACCCGGATTTTGATATTTCTTTATCTCCCGCTCAATTTCAAAACCTTCCGGCTGAGATGGAACTTCAAAAGGAAGATTTGGATAAGGAGTTCTATGACGGAGAGGTTATTGATCTTGAGGCGATTATTCAACATCAGATAATTTTCGCTATGCCTTTTTACCCGCTTTGCCGTGAGAACTGTAAAGGCCTGTGCCCTCATTGTGGGATAAACAAAAACCAGGAAACCTGCCAGTGTTCAGATAAAGAATTTGTTGACCCCAGACTTTCGGGTTTGAAAAATTTTTTTAAAAAATAATAAATATTTAACGGAGGATTTTATGCCCTTACCACCGAAAAGACATTCTAACGCACGAAGAAAAAAACGGCGATCCCATGACCGGTTAAGCGCCCCCTCCTTAATTACGTGTTCCCATTGTGGAGAAAAAAAACCACCTCACCATGCATGTCCCCATTGCGGTTTCTATAAAGATCGTGAAGTGTTAAAAGTAGAAGAATCTTAATTTCTTGAGCAACCAACCTATAGAGGGATGAGTGAGCAATGGATTATTTCTTAACCGAAGAGCAGAAAGAAATTCAGGAGCTGACCCGAAGAATTGCCGAAGAGAAAGTTCTACCCGTGCGAGCAGAACTGGATGAGCAAGAAAAGTTCCCTAGCGAAATTTTAAATACTTTGGGAGAAACAGGATTATCCGGCGTCTACGTTCCCAAAGAATATGGTGGTTTTGGAGGAGGAGTATTTGATTTGTGTCTGGTGATCGAACAATTGAGCCGGATCTGCTCAGCAGTAGCCGTGAGTTATGCCTGTAATGGTTTGGGCTCCTACCCGATTATTATGTTTGGAAATGAGGAACAAAAGCAAAAATACCTTCCGGATATTGCTTCCGGGAAAAAGCTTGCCGCCTTTGGGCTCACCGAGCCTAATGCGGGCAGTGATGCCGGAGGGATTCAAACGACTGCAAAAAAAACAGGGGATCACTATATCCTCAACGGCACCAAACAATGGATTACCAATGGAGAAGAGGCAGATACGTATGTAGTCATCGCCTTGACTGATAAATCAAAAGGTCCCAGGGGGGCTAGTGCCTTTATCCTCGAAAAGGGGATGAAAGGGTTTACCTTTGGAAAAAAGGAGAAGAAACTGGGGATCAGAGCGTCAGCCACCTGCTCTCTCTTTTTTGAGGATTGTGTAGTGCCCAAAGAAAACCTTCTGGGAAAAGAAGGGTTGGGATTTCTAATTACGATGAGAAACCTGGATAAATCTCGACCGGGCATTGGTTCTCAGGCCGTTGGGTTAGCTCAAGGAGCTATGGAAGAAGCGATAAGGTTTTCCCGTGAACGGGTTCAGTTTGGTAAACCAATCGTTTCTTTTCAAGCGGTCCAGCATCTGTTAGCTGATATGGCGATCCAAATCGAGGCTGCTCGCGCCTTAGTTTATTCTGTGGCGCGCTACATTGATTCCGCTCCTAAAGAGATCTCTAAGGAGTCCTCTTTTGCCAAGGTCTTTGCCAGTGATGTGGCGATGAAGGTAACGATTGATGCCATCCAGGTGTTTGGAGGCTCAGGATACATGAGGGAATACCCGGTGGAAAAGATGATGCGGGATGCCAAGATCCTCCAGATTTATGAAGGTACTAATCAAATTCAGAGGAATGTCATCGGCCTCTATTTAAATAAAGAATACGCTCGAAAGGGAAAATAAGCAGGGAGACTGAGATGGGCAAAATCGCTTTTATTTTTCCAGGGCAAGGCACTCAAACTGTGGGGATGGGAAAAAACCTGTGTGATAATTTCAAAGAAGCCCGAGAGGTGTTTGCTGAGGCAGACGAGGCGCTCAGGTTTAAGCTTTCTTCCCTTTGTTTTGACGGCTCGGAAAAAGAACTAAACCTGACGGTCAATACTCAGCCCGCGGTACTGACAGTAAGCACGGCCTGCCTCCGAGTGATAGAAAAAAACTTAGGGATAACCCCGGATTATATGGCCGGACATAGCCTGGGAGAATATTCGGCGTTAGTTGGGACAAAAGCTTTTAGTTTTTCCGATGGCGTTAAGGCGGTTCAGAAACGCGGCCAGTTTATGCAGGAGGCGGTTCCGGAAGGAGAGGGCGGCATGGCTGCTGTTTTGGGTTTAAGCCGAGCACAGGTTGAAGAGGTCTGTCAAGAAGCAGCCCAAGGGGAGGTTATGACCCCTGCTAACTTTAATTGTCCCGGACAGATCGTGATCTCAGGTGCGACCAAAGCTCTTGGGCGGGCTATTGTTTTAGCCAAAGAAAAAGGTTCTAAAACAGTGGTGTTATCGGTGAGCGCTCCTTTTCACAGCGCACTCATGGAACCAGCCGCGCAAAAGTTAAAAAATTATTTGAACGATGTAGTGATAACCCCGCTTGGTTACCCTGTGGTTACCAATGTTGAAGCTATGCCAAACCAGGAAGCCAGCCTGGTGAAGGAAATTCTGATTAAGCAGGTAACGCATCCGGTTCTCTGGGAAGATTCGATTACGGCAATGAGGGAAAGAGGCGTTACTACGTATGTGGAAATCGGGCCGGGAAAAGTGTTAAGCGGTTTGGTGAAAAAGATAGATAAAACAGCGACACTATTTAATGTGGAGAATACCGAAAGCCTCAAAAAATTGGAGAAGATATGGAAGGAGATCCATTAAAACTTCACGATAGGGTGGCGATTATAACCGGCGGAGCACAGGGGATCGGGCGGGCCATCGGATTACTTCTGGCTCAAAACGGCGCGGACATCGTTATTGCGGATAAAAACGACCAGCAGGCTGAGGAGACTGTTCAGGAAATTTCATTGTTAGGACGCAAGTCCTTAGCGGTTAAGGTCGATGTTTCCAATTTTTCGGAAGCGGAAAAACTCGGGAAAACGGTTTTTGATGCGTTTGGGAGGATTGATATTTTAGTCAATAATGCCGGGATCACCCGAGACGGACTTTTTTTGAGGATGAAAGAAGAGGAATGGGATGAGGTTATCGCAATTAACCTTAAAAGTGTTTTTAATTGTTCAAAAGGCGTTATTCGTTACCTGGGAAAACAAAGAGGTGGCAAGATAATTAGTGTTGCTTCGGTGGTCGGACAAATGGGAAACATTGGCCAGGCAAATTATGCAGCCTCTAAAGCTGGGATTATCGGTTTTACCAAAACCTTGGCTCGGGAATTTGCCTCCCGGAGAATAATGGTTAACGCCGTAGCCCCGGGATTCATTGAAACCGATATGACGCGTACCCTTCCTGAAAAGGTCAGGGAAGAATTTATCAGCAATATACCGTTGGGCCGGATGGGGACCCCGGAAGAAATAGCTGAGGCGGTTCTCTTTTTGGCAAGTGATGCTTCTAATTATATTACCGGCCAGGTGATAAATGTAAATGGTGGATTATATATGTAAAGAAATTAATTGAAGGAGGTGCAGGATGGCAAGTGACATTGAAAAAAAGGTAAAGGCAATCGTTATGGAACAGCTCGGGGTAAGTGAAGAGGAATTAAAACCCGAAGCATCGTTTGTTGATGATTTGGGTGCGGACTCCCTGGATCTGGTGGAGTTGGTGATGGCCCTGGAAGAAGAATTTGGTCAAGAGATCCCGGATGAGGACGCTGAAAAAATAACGACGGTCCAGGACGCGATCAATTATATCAATGAACGCCTTTAATTATTCTTTTGGGGGTCAGTTCACACATGCGAAGAGTTGTCATAACCGGCGTTGGTCCTTTAACCCCGGTAGGAATCGGTAAACAAAATACCTGGAAAGCAATCTGCGAAGGAAAGTCGGGCATCGACCATATCACCAAATTCGATGCTACCGGTTACCGTTCTCGAATCGCCGGAGAAGTAAAGGGGTTTAAACCCGAAGAGTTTCTCGAGCAAAAGGAGATCAAACGGACTGATCTTTTTGTGCAATATGCTGTGGCCGCCACAAAAATGGCTCTTGGAGATGCGAATTTTTTTGTAGGCAACGGCAATGCTGAGAGAACCGGGGTTATCATTGGGACCGGCCTTGGGGGTCTGAACACGTTGGAAAAAAACCATAAAACCCTTCTTGAAAAAGGCCAGAATAAGGTATCGCCTTTTTTGATTCCGATGATGATTCCCAATATGGCCCCCGGCCAGATCGCTATCTTTTGCGGCGCTAAAGGGCCGAACACCTGTGTGGTGACCGCTTGCGCTTCCGGAACTCATGCGATCGGAGAGGCGTTTAAGGTGATTCAACAGGGGTGCGCTGATGCAATGATTACCGGCGGCACTGAAGCTACCATCACCCCCTTAGCGCTCAGTGGTTTTTGTAACATGAAGGCGCTTTCTGCTCACAACAATGACCCAAAAAAAGCGAGCCGTCCCTTTGATAAAAATCGGGATGGATTTGTCATAGCTGAGGGTGCAGGAATTATCATTCTGGAAGAGTTGGAGTTGGCAAAAAAACGCGGGGCAAATATCTACTGTGAAATATTAGGTTATGGCCTTAATGGGGATGCTTACCATATCACCGCTCCTTCTCCGGGCGGTGAAGGAGCAATGCAGTGTATTAAAGTAGCTTTAGAGGACGCTAAGATTGCTCCCGAGAAGATTGATTATATCAATGCGCATGGGACCTCAACCCCTTTTAATGACCTATGCGAGACCATTGCCATAAAAAAGGTTTTTACCGAGCATAGTAAACGTCTTATGGTCAGTTCCACCAAATCCATGACGGGCCATCCTCTTGGCGCTGCAGGAGGCATGGAAGCAATATTTGCCGCCCTGGCAATAAAAACGGGCATTATCCCTCCCACCATCAATTATGAAATTCGTGACCCCGAATGCGACTTGGACTATGTGCCGAATCACGCTCGAGAAGGGAACATTGCCTATGCGCTCTCCAATTCTTTTGGTTTTGGAGGGACGAATGCTTGCCTGGTTTTTAAAAAATTTGAATAAGACCGATTTATTGTTATGAAAGTTATCTTAGCCAGTGACCATCGAGGATACCAGCTGAAAGACTCGCTTAAAAAGTTTCTTGAGGAGAAGAAGATCGAATTCCTTGATGTGGGAACTTTTTCTGCTGATTCGGTGGACTATCCGGACTTTGCCATGCTTGCTGCGGAAAAAGTTTCTCGCGGTGACTATGACCGAGGAATTCTTATTTGCGGGTCCGGAATCGGAATGTGTATTGTGGCCAATAAATTCACCGGAGTTCGCGCAGCTCTCTGTCACGATGTTTTTACAGCTGAAATGAGCCGTAAGCATAATGATAGCAACATGTTGGTACTGGGAGCAGATGTTATGAATGAGGAATTAGCCCGAAAAATTTTGCTGGTTTGGTTAGAAACAAGATTTGACGGAGGAAGGCATCTCCGCCGTATTCAAAAAATCTCTGAGATAGAGTCACGCCTGGGGAAACATTGCCAATAAACCGGCTTAAGACTAAGTAACGATTTCTTGGATTAAAACAATGCCGCGACCAACTTGGGATGAATATTTTATGGAAATTACGAAGCTCGTGGCGAGGCGTTCAACTTGCAAACGCCGCCAGGTTGGCGCTCTTTTAGTTAAAAACAAACGGATTCTCGCAACCGGTTACAATGGGGCACCTTCCGGGCTTTCCCATTGCTTAGATACCGGGTGTTTGCGAGAACAGGAACAGATTCCTTCGGGTGAAAGACACGAACTGTGTCGGGGACTTCACGCTGAACAAAATATTATTATCCAGGCTGCCTACCATGGGGTAAGCATCAATGGCTCGGTTCTTTACTGCACAAACATGCCCTGCAGTATCTGCATGAAGATGATTATCAGCGCAGGTATCACCAAAATTATTTATGAGGATGGTTATTCTGATTATTTAGCCGAACGGATCCTCAACGAGTCCTCTATAAAAATTCAGAAGTATCAACCAAGCTAAATTTCCGGAAAGAGAGAGTCCAACCAGTTTTGTTTCTCTCTTTTTGTCATCTGAATTCTAAGAGTACTATGGATAGAAGAAATAAAACTGTTTTTGTTCTTATCCTTCTTTACTTAGGATTTATCGCTGGTGGATCATTGTCCGCGATTCCTCCGCTTAAAATAGAAATTCCGAACTTGGACAAGGTGATCCATGTTTTGCTCTATATTCCCTTAGGATTCCTTTTAAGCTTTCTGAAAATTTTCTCTGGTTTTTTTTTAAATTTTTTTCTTCCCTTAGGGTTCGGCTCGCTATATGGAGCTATACTGGAACTGTTGCAGCATTTTGTTCCCGGACGGACTCTTTCTTTGGGGGATGAAATCGCTAATATCTTGGGGGTAGGCATCGGTCTGGGTCTTGGCTTTTTAGTCGAATTTTTAACGCATAAAAAACCTTCTCCAAGAATGTAAATTTTCTTCTCTTTCAAAAGCAACGTTAAATCATTTCTCTATACTTTTTATCCTTAAGCTTTGTAACTGTTAATTCGAGGATAGTTATGGAAATAATTGATTCGCATACCCACTGGGGCCCTTCAATAACCCTTATGGGAATGAACATTACGACTGAGGAACTTTTGCGGCAGGCAAAACAAAATGGAGTCGCAAAAATCGTTATTTTCCCCTTTCCTTCTACCGCTATTGCTGATGAGGGTATAAATGAAAACCTTCTTTTAGAGACCCAAAGGATTGAAGAATTTATTCCTTATTATTATATACCCGAAGATCTTAGGCCTATCCCTCACGAGAAGGGTTTTTACGGAGGTAAATGGCATTGGGTGAGAGGAATCCAAGACTGCTCATCAAATTATGAGGTTTTGGAAGATCCGGGGGTGAATGAATTTATTCAGGCCTCCGAGCGCATTGACCTCCCAATTATTTTTGAGGAGGATTTAGCCTTTACGGAGATATTTGTTAAACGCACCAAAAGCCTTAAGCTTATTATCCCCCATATGGGAATGTTAGGAGGAAGTCCGTTAGACTTTCTCAAAGCCTTCGCAAAATATCCGAATGTTTATTTTGACACTTCCTTGGCTGGTTCCGGAGTGGTAAAAAGGTTTATCGAAAAAATTGGTCCCGAGCGGATTATTTTTGGTTCTGATATCCCGTTTGGTACGATGAAGAATGAATTAGAAAAAATTCTCTCATTAAAATTGAGAACTAATGAAAAAGAGTTAGTGCTTTCGGAAAATTTAAAAAGATTGATCAGATTTTAAAGTTTAACCAGTGTTCTTTTTAACGCCCCCCGGAGACCTGACTTATGATCGGTCAACACAGCAGAATCAGTTTATTAGTTTAATCTTTTGTATGATAATATGCATTTTTGGTTGGAAAATTTTGCAACTTGTTTAACAACATGAAAAAAATTTGACAGGTTTTTTAAGATGATGGTTTTTATTTAACCTTTTGCTAAAAACAAAATATTCTTGTTTTTTAATATGTTAAGCAAATTTAAGTTCCTTGGCATAGGCTTTGCTTTTTGATCTATTTTACCTCACGTAAAACAGTTAAAAAAATTAACACTTACTTTTTGAGTTATAGATTATTTATCTCTCCACTTCCATTTGACTGACAAAAAAGGGTAGTGTATCATAGCTAATTCTTTATTTTCCCCCAGATAAAAAAGAAAGGAGAGCTATAAATGTTCAAGATCGTAGAAAAAAAAGTTTTGGGTCAGGATATCAAGCTTTTTAAAATTGAAGCGCCGGATATCTCTAAAAAGGCAAAACCGGGAATGTTTGTGATCGTCAAAATTGGTGAAAAAGGGGAACGAATCCCTCTTACCATCAATGACTTTGATCCGCAAAAAGGAACAGTCACTATTGTATTTCAGGAAGTTGGAAAAACGACCATGATGCTCGGCCGTTTAAAGGGAGGAGATGTGATTGAAGATTTGGTGGGACCATTGGGGAAGCCCACCGAAATAGAGAACTTTGGCAAAGTTGTCTGTGTCGGAGGAGGGGTGGGCACAGCAGTAATTTATCCCGTGACCCGAGGTCTCTTTCAGGCTGGAAACCAAATAATTGGCATTGTTGGGGCGAGAAATAAGGATCTGCTTATTTTCGAAGAGGAGATGAAAGACTTCTGCCATCGTCTGATAATCACCACTGACGACGGCAGTAAAGGGCATCATGGGTTGGTTACCGATGTTTTAAAGCAAATCCTCGCGGAAGAGAAGATTGATCGGGTCATTGCCATTGGTCCTACCATCATGATGAAATTCGTTGTGAAAACAACCCAGCCCTTCGGCATTCCTACTATCGTGAGCCTTAACTCCATCATGATCGATGCTACCGGGATGTGTGGCGTGTGTCGGGTGAATGTGGGAAATGAGACCAAGTTTGCCTGTGTTCATGGTCCGGAATTTGATGGTCATAAAGTTGACTTCGATCTGCTTATGAGCCGGCTTAATCAATACAAAGAAGAAGAAAAAATCGCGTTAACGACGTTATGATTTTAAGAGGAGATCCCCATGGAAGACAAAGAAAAAAAACCGAAAAGGAAAATTGTACCCAACAAAACCAAAATGCCGGAACAACCACCGCTGGAGCGTGTTAAAAATTTTAAGGAAGTTCCCCTCGGATATTCGGAAGATCAGGCAGTAGAAGAAGCAACTCGGTGCATTCAATGCAAAAATCGGCCGTGCATAGAAGGGTGTCCGGTTGAAATAGACATTCCAGACTTTATTGCACTTATTGCGGAGCGAAAATTTGTTGAAGCCGCCCGGAAAATGAAGGAAAAAAATGCTCTTCCCGCTGTCTGTGGCCGGGTGTGCCCTCAGGAAGTTCAATGCGAAAGTAAGTGCACTTTGGGGAAGAAAAATGAACCGGTGGCCATTGGTCGCTTGGAACGGTTCATCGCTGACTGGGAGAGAGAAAATAAAATGGTTCAAACGCCTTCTCGCCCAGCGCCCCGGGGCAAGAAAGTAGCGGTAGTAGGTTCGGGTCCGGCTGGTCTTACGGTTGCTGCTGATTTAGCTAAGCTTGGTTTTGGCGTAACTATTTTTGAAGCCTTGCATAAGGCTGGGGGCGTTCTGGTTTACGGAATCCCTGAGTTCCGGTTGCCAAAAGCCATTGTTCAGGCGGAAGTTGATTATGTGAAGAGCCTGGGCGCTGAGCTTGTTACCAATGCTGTCATTGGAAACCTTTATACTATTCCGGAACTCTTCAACAATGGGTATGATGCAGTGTTTATCGGGATCGGCGCTGGTGGACCGATGTTTATGGACATTCCGGGCGAAAACCTGAACGGCGTTTACTCCGCCAATGAGTTTTTAACTCGTTCTAATCTTATGAAAGCCTATCTCTTCCCCGAATACGACACTCCGATAAAAAGAAGCAGAAATGTTGCCGTGGTAGGTGGAGGGAATGTGGCCATGGATTCTGCCCGGACCGCTCTTCGATTAGGCGCTGATGCTGTATATTTAGTCTATCGCCGTTCCCGTGAGGAGATGCCTGCTAGGGCCGAAGAGGTGCACCATGCCGAGGAGGAAGGATTAATTTTCAAGTTTCTCACTAATCCGATCAGAATCGTTGGCGATGAAAAGGGCAATGTTAAGGGAATGGAGTGTCTGAGAATGGAGTTGGGGGAACCTGACGCATCGGGGAGACGAAGACCGATTGCGGTAAAAGGCTCAGAGTTTATCATTGACATTGATA
The DNA here is from genome assembly GCA_026625185.1 of Thermodesulfobacteriota bacterium. GTDB lineage: Bacteria > Desulfobacterota > WTBG01 > JAGOGO01 > JAGOGO01. The sequence continues at coordinate 754,209 of CP113000.1, forward strand.
CGCTGATCATGTCTCTGGGAACAAACGCCAATCCGCTTCTTCCTCAATCAACCCCCGGTCTTGCTTTGAACAAGTGGGGATATATTGTTGCTGACGAGGAAAACGCCGCAACCAGCCTACAGGGTGTTTATGCGGGTGGTGATATTGTAACCGGAGGAGCCACGGTTATTCTTGCGATGGGCGCGGGCAGAAAAGCCGCCCGGGAAATTGCAAAATATTTAAGCTGATAAATATCAGCTTCAAAAGTTGTATTTATCAGTCAGAAATATCTGTATTTTATTTGAATTTTTTTTGGGAATGGCCTATATTTTTCGGTAGAAGCACTTTTTACCCGGAGAATTGAGGCCATTTTTTTTGTTTAAAGCGAATCCTGAAAAATTCCCAAATTTCATAAAACCGATTCGCTTTCCTTTTTTCTTTTAAATTTATTACTTGATTGACGGCGGTCTAAGAGCATGGGTAGTTAAGAAGTATCTTGTTTCAATTATAAATCAAAGAAAATGAAGTTGCTTACCAAATAAAATAGTTATTATAAATTATATTGTTAAAGGAAGCGCAAACCTGAAAATAGCAATTACCGGTAAAGGCGGGGTTGGAAAAACCACATTTTCTGCTCTCTTGTGCAGGTCGTACGTTGATGCTGGGTATCAGGTTTTAGCGGTTGATGCTGATCCTGATGCTAACCTTGCCTCTACGCTTCGGTTTCCCACGCCTGAGGACATTACCCCGATCTCCAAAATGGATGAGCTGATCGAAGAAAGGACCGGCGCCAAACCCGGCTCGTATGGGGCTATGTTTAAAATTAACCCTACCGTATCCGACCTCCCGGAAAAACTTTGGGTTGAACATTATGGAATTCGGCTCATGGTGATGGGAGGAGTAAAAAAAGGAGGAGGTGGGTGTGTCTGCCCGGAAAGTGTTTTGCTTAAGACACTGATTCAACATCTCATTCTGTACCGAAAGGATGTGGTGGTCATGGATATGGAAGCAGGGATAGAGCATTTGGGAAGGGCAACGGCTGCCTCAGTCAATGCTTTTATTACGGTGGTTGAACCGGGAAGACGGAGCATGGAGACCGCGTATCGCATCCGGGAATTGTCTGAAGAGATCGGCATTTCCAAGGTCTTTGCGGTGGGAAACCGCGTGAGAAACGAAGAAGAAAAAGAGTTTATCCAAAAACTTTTACCCGATTTCGAGGTTCTCGGATTTCTTCCTTATGATGAGCGGGTTATCGAGGCAGACCAAAAGAACTTGCTTCTTTGGGAGCATTGCCCGGAAGTTTATGAGGAGGTAAAACGGATAAAAGAAAAATTAACATTTTGACTTTTATCATCATAACTGCTTCTAAAATAGATTTTAACGCAGAATAATTTTTAAAAAACAGACTATTGGTGATGCAGTTCACCTTTACCGCTCTTCAAAGACCGATAGCTTCTGGTTTATACCCGGAAGGAGTTTTGTTTATGGGACTGTCAGCTCAATCATTAAACAAATTACAAGTCGGACTTTCCTTTTAGCCCTCTAGGAAGATTGGTGAAAATTTTCGCCTCGTCTCTCCTTATCCCCAGATCGAAGCATGCGAAAACCTGCTTGCTAAGAAAGCACCAATTGACATGGGTATCCTGAGCCAATTTAAAAGGCAAATAGTTCGTTTTTGAATAGCATTCTGGGGTTCGCCGTTGCTTTTATTCTTGTCCAAGAGTATGCTAAAAATAGTTATAGTTTAAAGGTGGTGCTCCTTAAGATAGTTAAATATTCCTTGGAGAACATCAAACAAGCAAAGGAGAGCCACCTGAGAAAAGTACTACGAATTGGAGAAAAAGAGGGTAAAATTGGAACGTGAAGAGCGGCGTGATCAGCAGAACAAGACCGCTAATCGTTTTGGCACTTGCCCTACCCGGGCAAGGGAGGGTTTATTGTTGGCGAAGCTAATCCTTTTTTCCCAAATTTTTAGAAGGAGGAAGACGTAATGGCCCAAATACTTGACGAGGTAAATAAGAGCATGGAGGGGTGTGTGATGTTGGCTCTCTCGACATTCAGAAGATCTGAAAAAGCTGTTGCTATTGCAATGGAAAAATGTCGAGAAATTAAAAATTTGATGATCGTTTATGTCATAGACATCAATGTGGCCCGCTACATTGTAGACGCTGAAGAGGAATTCTTAATCGGTTTGAAAGAAAAAACTGAGGCCGAGCTGCTGGAAAAAGCTGAAAAAGACGCCCGGGAAGAGGTAGATAAAATTGCCGAGGAAGCGAAAAAAAAGGGAATACAGGTAAAAACAGTTCTACAGTTGGGCCGGTTTGCCGTTGTTTGCCTTGACGTGGTTAAGCAAGCGCACCCATCGGTGATTGTGACTACCCGATCACGACGACCCGAATGGGTGAGAAAATTTTTCGGCTCACCGGTGGACGAGCTGATTGCCAAGGCTGGATGCCCTGTTCATGCAATATAAATTTCGAGTTTTCACGTGGTCGATGATCATGATTTTATTCGGGAGTGGTTTTGCATCTCTGATGTCAGTGGGTGCTTCAAGAAATAGTCGAAGTTAAGATCGGTCTTTTTTTGACCCAAAAAGTCGGAAGACTTATTGAGAGAGAGGCATGCAATTTGATTAAATCAAGGTGAATGAGTTTTAACATCTCTCTGTATCTTAGAACCATCGAGGAAAGTATGCGAGTAGTGATTGTTGGTGCCGGTGCCATGGGTTGCCTCTTTGGATTCCTCCTTCATAAGGCAGGAAAAGAGGTCTGTTTTTTAGAAAAGCACCCTGTTTTAGTTAAACATATTAAAGAAAACGGTATCCACGTTGAAGGAATAAGCGGAGAACATCACATTTTCCCTCCGATTACTTCTGAAGCAAAAGAGATAACTCGGGCTGATCTCATTTTAATTTTTGTAAAAGCTTTTGATACTTACCAAGCGATTTTGAGCGCAAAGCCTTTAGTCGGTCAGGAATCAGTTGTGCTTACCCTGCAAAATGGAATCGGAAATGTAGAAGAAATTGTGAAGGTTGTGGACCAAAAACGAACAATTGCCGGGACAACGGCCCATGGAGCCACCGTCCTTGGCTTAGGCCATATTCGTCATGCTGGAACCGGAGAGACGGTGATTGGAGAACTTGATGGTAACAAAACTCCACGATTAGAAAAGGTAAAAACCTTCCTTGAGTCAGCGGGGATTAAAGTACAACTCACTCAAGACGTTATCGGTTTGCTTTGGAGTAAGCTTCTCATCAATGTTGGGATCAATCCGTTAACAGGTATCACGGGATTGCGGAATGGGGAATTGCTTGATTACGAGGAAACCCGGGCAATTATGCATCGTGCGGTAAATGAGGCAAAAGTAGTTGCAGATCGAAAAGGCATTTGCCTTATCTATCCTAACCACCTCCAAAAAGTTGAAACCGTTTGTCAAGCTACTGCCCAAAATATTTCGTCTATGCTTCAAGACATCCGGAATAAGAAAAAAACGGAAATCGACTTTATTTGCGGAGCAATTTTGCGAGAGGGAAAAAAGTTTGGTTTGGATCTACCGATCAACCAAGCCCTGACCCATCTCATCCATCTCTTAGAAAATTTGGGACAAAACATTTAACTAAATTAACTAGGTTTCCTTTTTTGTATAATACCCCTCAAGATTTTTTAAAATCCCCTTAAATTTTATTTTGAGTCCCCCCGCTTCTTTCACCATCTTTAAATTATTTACCTTTTTCATTCCAACTTGGTTAGTGTTCCATCAGCGCTTGTGCATTACCAGGAAAAAAGTTTTAAATGCTTGACAGAATACAAGCAAATAATATAAATATTTGAATGAATATTCATTCATTATCATTTTATTGTTAGATAGGATCAAAGCCAATGAGGGAACAAGAAAATTTCAATCAAGAAGAGAAAGAAAAATTACCCCGCGGCATAGATAAACACGAACGTATTTTGAAGGCTGCGCTCAAGGTTTTTGCAGAAAAGGGTTTTTATAACACCCGAATTTCCGAGATTGCCAAAGAGGCAAATGTAGCTGATGGCACAATTTACCTTTATTTTAAAAATAAAGATGACCTGCTCATTTCCCTTTTTGAAGAAGAGATTGGGAAAATTTGCCAATCAATGCGTGAGGAGATGAATAAAACAGATGATCTCGTTGAAAAATTGCGAATTTTTGCCTTGGGTCACCTTAATAGAATTCTAAAAAATCGGGAATTAGCCGAAGTTATCCAGGTAGAGTTGAGGCAAAGCGCAAAATTCATGCGGGAATATGTTAATAAGGGCTTTGTTGAGTATATTAATTTTGTGCGGGAAATAATTCGCGAGGGTCAGGAAAAAGGGGTTTTCCGGAATGATGTTGCTCCCGGTATTGTGAAGCGAGCTTTTTATGGGGCGTTAGATGAAATGGCTCGCTATTGGATTCTCTCTCCCATCAAGAAATACAACCCCATTGATTGTGCGAAAGCGATAAGCGAAATTTTTATTCGGGGTCTTTTAGCTAAACCCCAGGGAAATGAATGATACCAAGCCGCCTTCATTTGCATATCTTTGTTGTCTCCTCGTCATACTCCTCGACGTACTAAAACGTACGCCTGCGTCGATTCCTCGTCGTCGCCTCGATCTGCTTTTGAATGCAACTTGGCATGGGGTGTTTTTAGGTTTGGAGGATTTTTTCTAACCGAACAAGGTCCTTTTTCTCCCCCAAAGTAATCAAGGTATCCCCCGCATTAATTCGCACATCTCGCGAAGGATTAAACACCATCTTGCCGGAAGTTTCTTTTATCGCCACAATTATCACCCCTAAATTCTTGCGAATTTCAGCTTCTTGCAAACTGCTTCCCACAAGACCGGAATGCGGTTTAACCAGAAACTCTTCACACTGCAATTCCATGCTTTTGCCGTGGAAAGCAATCTCAATAAAATCAACTACTGCCGGGCGCAGGATAGCCTGGACCATGCGCACCGCCCCCATTTGATAAGGAGAAATGACTTTATTAGCGCCTGCCTGCTGCAACTTCCTTTCGGAACTCTCGTTAGTGCTCCGAGCGAGAATGAAGAGATTAGGGTTCAGCTGACGAGCGGTCAGTGTTATATAAACATTGTCAGCATCGGAAGCCACCACCGCCACCAACCCGCGCGCCTTTTTTACCCCTGCCTCAATCAACACCTCATCTTCAGAAGCATTCCCATAAAGATAAAGGTAGTTTTCTCGTTCCAGCTTCTCACGGAGGTTCTCATCTTTTTCAATGACAATATAAGGAACTGATGCATTTCTTAGCTCCCGGCTGATATAACTGCCCATCCTCCCAAACCCACAAACAATATAATGATCTTTTAGATTTTTAATTTCTTTTTCCAATTTTTTCCTCCCCAGTACTTTTCGGATCTCCCCTTCAATTATAGGTTGAATAATACTGCTTAAGGCATAAAAGCCGATTCCTGCCCAAACTACTATAAGCACTATCGTGAAGATGCGTCCATTAAATGTTAAAGGATGGGTTTCTCCAAATCCAACCGTAGCGAGAGTAATAACCACCATATAAAGGGAATCAAAAAAATTCCACCCTTCAATGACCATATAACCTCCGATTCCGATGATAAATACGGAAAGGAGGAAGATGATGGCCCATTTAATTCTTTTGACTTCCATAGATATCTAAAAAAAATTAGGATGAAAAAAATCAAGGGTCAAAAAAAAAGATTTCCGGCAAGTTGCGGTACTGTTCAGAAAAGTCAAGCCCATAACCCACCACAAAACAATCCTTCTCCATGGTAATGCCGACATAATCTACCCCGATCTCAACCTTGCGCCGGGCTTTTTTATCGAGGAGAGCGCAGATTTTTAATGACCGAGGCCTTCGCTTGGTAAGTTCTTGTTTAAGAAACTCCAGGGTCAAACCAGTGTCAATAATATCTTCCACGATAATTACATCTTTACCGGTTATGGATGTTTCTAAATCTTTAATAATCTTTACTTTTCCCGATGAATGAGTTGAAGCTCCGTAGCTGGCAAGGCGGACAAAGTCTATATGCGCGGAAGTTTTTAAAGCCCGGACCAAGTCAGCAAGAAATATAAACCCTCCTTTTAAAACTCCTATTAAAACGATTTCTCCTGATGGGTAGTCTTGGGAGATCTGTTGCGCGAGATCCTTTACCCGCTTAAGAATTGTTTTTTTATTATAAAGGAGTTTAAGTTTTTTGCTCATGAGTAAAGAAAGTATTTTAAAATATTTTATCTTTGATATCAGAAAAGAGCGCCTCTGTCAATCAAGAATCTAATTTTGTTGGTTTTTCCAGAAGCTTTGTTTTTGGCGTTTGGAGAATTCATCGATTTGTAATATTATAAATAAAAAGATACCACCCTGACCACGGAAGACAATATTTATTTTTAGGAATTTGAAAGTGCGCATCCTTGATGATGGTAAAAAAAGGATTGAAGAGTTAAAAAACATTCTTTTTAAAAAGGGTCTTGTGGATAAAGATGAGGAAATCATTGAAGCAATGATGGAAGATCTTACTCATTTTGCATACTTCATGGGGTGCATTACCAAAAGTGATGTCAAGCGACTTCTTGGTCTCACTGACCAGGAAGCGAAGGCCAAAATAAGATACTGGAAGAATTGGCAGGAAGGAAACCGGAGCTGTGGTTTGAGCAGGAATCCTTTTACCGAAGAGTGGGATTTAACCAGAGTTAAAAAAACAAAATAAACGGAGGGCAACAGATGCCTATTTATGAATTTATTTGCCTAGAATGCAAAAACATTTTTGAATTATTAGCCGTAAAAAAAGGCGATCTGCTTGAAATAAAATGTCCCAGCTGCGATTCCGATAACCTGGAACGAGCGATGAGCAAGATTGCGACAACCTCAGGTGGTAATTCAGGCAAGAAACAAACTCCCGTAGAAAACCGGTCTTGTTCTTCCGGGACCTGTTCCACGATAACTCTTCCCGGTCACACTAAATAAATTTCGTCCTCGCTCAACATCGGTGGAAAGCAATGTGTGGTGATGGAGATGGGAACATCCAGGTTTTATATAAGCAAGAAAAAAATCACCTCATTGAGTTCATAGGTATATTGTTTTTTATCGTAATTATGATCTGCGGGTTATCCCCAGGTTATGATAGGGTTTAGAGTAGGTTTAGAGGTTTAGGAGGTTTAGGGACGTTGACCAATTTTATCACTTTCCTTGCTCACTCTGCATCCTTCTCTCGCCATCCTAATTTTCGAATCCATTTTAAATTTTTAAGTGTAAAAATTGGTCAACGTACCCTCTCTTCCCCCCAGGCATCAGATCCCCTGGTCTCCCTTTCAAGTAAAGAATAAATTGAATTCAATTTGCGGGATTTACAATTCCCACATGATTCTGGTCAAACCTGGTGTTTAGGTCCCTAATTGACCCTAGGCTTTCCATAAGGTCCGGTAAATTGTCAGTCTGACCTATGAATGTCCACAGATAGGCGACTATTGCATAGATTTTCCCTGTGGTGAACTTGTCCAGATCAACACATATAAAAAGAACAACGATAAAAATTATGACAAGCAACACTTTGACCGTACTATAACTGAATGCATTCCATGTGGCTATACTTGTCCTGGGTGGAATCATATTTAGGAAAAATTGTTGAATTTTAGTAGTATCCCTGTTTTCAATCAGCTTATACAGTTCTTCCTGGTTATCATGAAGATTTTTCTGTAACTTTGTTACATTTTTCCTGTTCAGATTATTTATATATGCAACCGGGAAAACAACCGCAAGGCAAACAAGCGCTATCCGATAGTCATAAAAGAAAAGAGCAATAATTGCTCCGGCTGAGGCAGAAAGCTGCCAAAGAGCTTCGGGCAAACGGTCTTTAAAGAAAGTAATATACTCTTTTACAAGTTCGGCTCTTACCAGCATCTTCGAGTACTGGTCACCCCTTGATTTTGACTCGCCAATAACTTTTGTTGCAACATCCGCATACATTTTTGAATAAGTTCCACCACTGAATAGCCTGTGAAGGCTGCCTCCTAACACATTCAGCAGATAAACAAAAACCCATACCATGAGCGGGATGAGATAGTCGACTTTTTCGTGATCATAAAAATGTCCGATTAAAGCATCCAGAAGCTTTCCGAAGAAGGTTGGTTCAATGACCCATGCTATGTTTTCTATGAGCACGAATAAAAGTAAGAGGGCAATCCGGTACCTGTATTTGGTGATAATATCCTGTATTGTCATATTTAATTGGCTCCTTTTTAATCACAAATTTATGATGTTCTCCCCATTGTCAAGACAAAGAACAGGGTTGTATTTGGTGTGGACTGCGCCCCGGAGATTAGACAATTCCGGTTAGGGGATAAGAAGGGCGACGTAAGAAGGCGTAAGAAGGGGACGGGTAAGAAGGGGGTAAGAAGGGGGGTAAGAAGGGGACGTCCATAAAATTATAACATTCTATTTCAGCACCTCAATCTTTCTCTCTCCGGCGATCTTCTCACCTCTCCTTGCTGATAGGCTTACCGCCGGCTGCGTTATTTTGAGGTGTCTGGCTACTTCGGTAGCGCTTATCCCCAAGCCGTTAACCGCTAAGAAACAAAATAAACTCCTCGCCTTTGCATCTGCTGGCCTTTTTCCTGATCCAATCATTTCTTCCGGCTTAATGCCAAATTCTTCTGCCACTTTTTTCGCTATTGCCTCTATATCATATCCCTTCGCTCGAAGTTTATACCTCCGGTCAGCTTCCTCTTCGGCCACCTTTAATGCCCCCAGGACAAATTCAGTTTCCCCCAATATCCGCTCGTCTCCTTTTTGCCGCCTGCTTCCTTTTCGGAGATTCTCTATCTCTTTCCAACCCCCCAGACTCCGGATCAATCCTCCGCCGACTAATTCCGGCCTCTTTCCTTTTTCAATTCCCTCTTTAACATATTCCTGATACCGGTTTTGAGTGGCTTTTCTCTGTTTCCCAAAGTGCCCGAGAATATACCCGCTATCCTGCCAGGCTCTGTTTTCCTTTCCAAGTATTACACTGTGACCGCAATAGGTATAGGCGTTTAATTGGTTCATATCTGAAATTATTTTTGCCCGCAAGGGGTTAAGATGAATATAACGAACCAGTTCTAAAAGATAGGGATCTTCCTGGCAAAGAATGGATTTATAGCGGTTTTGAAAAAGCTGGCCGTGTCGGCGGTAACGTCGGTTATAGTACTGGGCATAACCGGTAAGGAGTCTTCTCATAACAGTTGCCAGCGGAACTTTCCCGCTTCTCAATAGAAGGTGGGCATGGTTGGGAATCAGCGCCCAGGCGTAACAGGAGGTTGCGGTTTCGGTAAGTATTCTGCCCAGGCGGTCTAAAAAACTGTTTCGGTCAAAGTCATCTTTAAAGATTTCTTTGCGCTCAATTCCCCGAATGATGATATGGTGAACAGCTCCGGGGGCGTCTATGCGTGCTTTTCTTGGCATGGATCAATGTTATCAGCAAATTATAGCCTTGTCAAGAGAATGTTATATTTTTATGGACGTCCCTTCCAACTCCCGTCCCCTCGGTGAATTCAAATTGCAAGTGCACCACGAGCTGCATTCCAGAACACTTCATAGGGTGTCCGGTAGTTGAGAGATTTTCTTGGCCGATTATTAAGCCTTTTAACAGCACGAGAAATATCACGTTCGGTAATTTTTCTCATGTAAGTTCCTTTCGGAAAATACTGCCGCAGTAATCCGTTGGTGTTTTCATTGGCTCCTCGCTGCCATGCAGCATAAGGATCGGCAAAGTAAATACTGAGTTTGGTTTTTTCCTCAAGTTCTTTAAATTGGGCAAACTCTGTTCCATTATCTACCGTTAAAGTTTGCCGCATTATTCCAGGAATGCGCCTGAAAATTTGAGTGCTTTTATCTGTCAATGTCGTAGCTTTCTTATTTTCCAGCTTGCCAGCCAAAAGGTAGCGGCTCTTGCGTTCGACTAACGTCGCGATATAGCCACTGCTTTTTTTGCCTTCGATCGTATCGCCCTCCCAGTCTCCAAATCGTTTTCTCCCTTCCACGATTTCAGGTCGTTGAGCAATTCTCTTGCGCCCGGCAAGAAACCGCCTTCCCAAACCATACCGTTTCTGGCGCCGTCGCCTTTTCCTCCCCCGCCGCAGGTTTAGATAAAGCTTGCCATTAACCTTCGCATCCTTATAAATCCAGCGATAAATTGTCTCATGGCACACTCGCATCGTCTCATCATCAGGATAATTAATCCGCATATAATCGCTTATCTCCTCTGGAGACCATTGCAGATTCAGTTTTGTTTTTACATAATCAACAAGGCGCTCGTTGCCCTCCCGACGATAATGCCTGGCCTGATGCCGTCGTTTTAGAGCTACCGGATGCGTCCAGTCATACCAATAAACAGTGCAATCATATTCCGGCCCGTTGCGTTTAAGTTCACGACTGACCGTGCTGTGATCTCGGTTTATCCGGCGGGCAATTTCTCGTTTACTAAATCCAGCCACATTTAAATGGCTGATGACATATCGTTCGTTTTCTGTTAAATGTATATATGACATGGCAGGCTCTTTCTGGTTGCGAGTTGGTCGTTCTTCTCAACATACCAGAATTCCTGTCATGTCGCATGCTTTTCTCAAATGGTGCACTTTGAAGTTGATTCTACCTAGAAAAAATTCCCAGGGGGGTAGGGATTTTTCCCCTATGAGGGGCAAACCCCGTTAGAACGATTATGCACAAAGCATTTCTAACGGGATAAAAAATTTCGTAGGAAAATAGTGGGAAGACTAACTTACGTGGGGGCGAAAATTTTTTCGCACCTACTGATCTCCAAATTTTTTAAATAGTTAGGATAGGCGGGGATTAATGGTTTTTTTTGGCTTTCAGGATAAAATTACAGAAAGGCGACGCGGGAACAAGGGTATATCCGGCATTTCGTACCCTTTTTCAACAGCCCAATAAATGATGAAGTCGTAAAAAGTTGAAAATCAGACGGCACAGTAAAATGCTTCAGATGCAAGGCGCGCAAATCCGACGGAATGAGGCGTACTTACCTGTACGCCGCAATGACTGAGGATGCAGCGCAACGCCGCAGATGGCGCGCTTCAGTTCTTTATCCCCCGCCGCAAGGCGGGACTTTTTACAAAGCCGTCAATAAATGCAGAGTAAATTAATCGAGTTTCAGGTCGCCGTGTTTTTGGATGTGCTCGACCAAACCACCATCAGAGAGAATATTGGCCATGGCCTGAGGAAGGGGGGGGAAGGTATGGGTTTCATTTTTTGTCAAATTCTGGAGAGTTCCGGCAGTTAAATCCAATTCGAGTTCATCTCCGTCTTCAATTTTATCAGTATCCAGGATAACCGCGGGAAGTCCCACATTAATACAGTTGCGAAAAAAAATACGGGCAACACTTTTTGCAACTACGGCACTTACACCTGCAAGTTTAATGATGGTGGGGGCATGTTCACGACTCGATCCTTGGCCGAAATTCTTGCCTCCCACCACAAAATCCCCGGGCTTAACATTTGAGGGAAATTCCGGCCGTGCATCTTCGAGCACATGTTTGGCTAAATCCGGGAGATTGCTCCGCAGGTGAAAAAATCTCCCTGGAGCGATATGATCAGTGCTGATTCCATCGCCGAACTTCCAGGCTCTGCCTTTACGCTTATCCATGCCTTCTCCTGCTTTGATACCAAGTCGCCTTAATTTGCGTATCTTTGTTGTCTCATCGCCATACTCCTCGACGTACTAAAACATACGCCTGCGTCGATTCCTCGTCCCTGACTCGATCTGCTTTTGAATGCAACTTGGTATCAGGGAATTTTGATTCGCAGATAAAATAAAACTTTTTAAAATTCGAGAACAAGGTTAAAAATTGAGGAATCCACCTCAACCATATTCCTTACTTTTTCGTTAAGGATAATATGAATTCTATCCCCATGCCGAGAAAGTTTTTTCAGAAGCCTATTAAAATGCTTTTGCTGAGCTTCATGAAACTCTTCGATACGGAAAGTAATGGATGAGGTTGTATGTTTGAGAACTTTTTGTAAATGTTTGTCAATCCGCGTAAAGAAATCTTTGTCTAACCATCCCTTCATAGAAATAGAAAGGTTAGAAGCAGCATTTTTCATCTGACTCAAGTTGACCTCCAATGCGCCATGATCGAGATAACCCTGAAAAGTTTTTTTGATTAGCCCCAGGTAGCTCTTGGCTAAAATATTTACTTTTTCAAACTCCTGAACGAATTGGCGTTCAACGTAGTCTCGCATCGCTAATCCAACAACCCAGTCATGGATCACAATCGGAATCAGTTTCGGCCGGAAAACAGGCAGTGATCGGCAAAAATAGAAGACGCGTGAAAAACCTCCTGGTTTTATTCCCCGGAAAAAGAAATTTTTTATTATCGGCAAAACTTCTCTCAACGGATATTGCTGAATCTTGTGAACGGGGTTGCGGAGATAACGAATTTTATTTTTTATTCGGAAAGCAATGTTTCGATCCTTTAACAGTTGATTGTAAAGGCTACGATACCCTTTTACCATTTCCTCATATCCCATCTGTTTGGGCAAAAAATTTGTTCCGAGTACCGTATTGTCAGCACTATCCGCATCAGCAATAAGCCTTCCTTCTTTTCCCAATCGTTCATAAAGCGGAGTTTTCGGCAAAGCGGTTAAAAGCCCGATCATCGCTGTTTGGATGCCGGAGTCCATAATAAAGCGGAACTGCTTATCAAAGGTCTTCATGGTGTCATTATCAAAACCGATAATAAATCCGGCAAGAATTTCAATGCCATGGGAATAAATTTTTCTTACTGAGGATAATATATCTTGGCGGGTATTTTGAAGTTTTTTTGTTTCTTTAAGGCTTTCTGCATCCGGGGATTCGATCCCGATGAAAACCCATTCGAAATTCGCCTGATGCAAAAGCTCAAGAAGCTCTTCATCATCAGCCATATCTAAAGAAGCTTCGGTCCCAAACTGAAACTTATATTTGTACTTGAGCTGGTAGTCGCTAAGGAACCTAAGCAGCTCTTTTGCGACCCGCTTTTTTCCGATCAAGTTATCATCAACAAAAAAAACATTGTCCGCATGGAGTTTTCTGAGAACGTCCAACTCGCTGCCTATCTGTTCAAGAGATTTAGTGCGGGGTTTGCGACCAAACATCACAATAATGTCACAAAATTCGCAGCGATACGGACACCCCCGGGAAAACTGCAGACTTACTCTTTGGTAGCTTTCCAACTTCAAGAGGTCAAAACGGGGTACCGGAGAATCTTTCAGGTCAACAGTTCCTGTTTCTTTGTATAATTTCTGTGGCTTGCCCAGTTCAAAGTCAATACAAAACTTCCCCCAGATATACTCAGCTTCACCCGCCACGACAGTATCGGTAAAAGATTCATAGACCTCTGGGCACAAAGAGGCATAGCTTCCGCCGGCAACAACAAAAAAGCCTTTCTTTTTATAAAACGTGAGCAACTCTTTTTGCCGCTTAAATTGCACTCCCATCCCGCAAACGCCAATGATGTCAGCCTGAGGTTCTAAGGGGATGGACTCGATGTTTTCATCAATAATTTCCACCTCCCAATCTTTTGGACACAGGGCTGCCACAGTTGCTAATCCCAAAGGAGGGTTGATAACTCTTTTATCAGATGATAAAATTTTATCAACTGCCCATTTAAAGCTCCAGAAACTCTCCGGAACCTTTGGATTAATCAATAATATCTTCACTAAATTCTCCTTTACAATAAGTCAATGTTGCCTTCACTATACCCAATTGGCTAAAGTAAAGCAATAAGAAATTACCCTATTTTAATAACAAATCCTCCTTAATATTATAGTCCGGAGGTACTAACTGTAGAGAAAGTTTACCCCGTTAGAAAGGCCCCGCTTGCCCAGGGAGATACCAAATATCTAACCGATTAAGAAGCACGGGGGAAACTAAAGATTCTTATACTGTTGCACACGGGGTAGATTCCTCGTGTGCAGGCTTTCTAACGAGGTTTACCACAAATGCAGTATTAGGGTGAAGGATGATCCCCATCAAAAAAGAGTGATTAGTTTTATTATGTTGTAAGGATTAAGAATAAAACTCGAGAGAAACCCCAAAAAAATTCTTGCTTGACTGAGGTTAGAAAACGTGTAAAATTGTTTTTGATTAAAATAAGTTAACTAATTATGTAACCGGGGGAAACAAAGAAAAAGGATAAATAAAAATGGGAGATAAAGAAAAAAAGAGAAAAACAGTTGCCGGGTGTCCTTATTGCACCAAACCAATACCTTCTGATGCCGGGCAATGCCCTTATTGTGGTGTAAACTTTGGTTCGCAGACGATTAGAATTTTAAGGTCTGTTGTTAACCAAGCGCTCTTTGATGCAGACGAAGACCGACGAGGAGTCGATGATCGAATCCCAAAAAAGTTTAAGGTGGTATATAACTCGGGCAATGCCTTGATTCACACTTTTCTTGGCAATATCGGCGTGGGTGGAGTTTTTATTCCGACTGAGCACCCCATGGATTCGGGGACACGGTTGCATGTTAAAATTAATCTTCCAAACGGAGAAAAGGATCTGGAAGTTAATTGTGAGGTGGTGTGGATTCGCAAGCAAGAAATTAGCACCCCATTGGGGAAATTTCCTTCCGGCATGGGAGTCAAGTTCTTAAACCTTTCTCCGGAAGACAAGAGAAGGATTGAGGGCGTAATAAAGGGCAAAATTCCGTATAGTTAATCAATAGTCTCGCCTGGAGTCATAACCAGAACCTTTACCTCGGGAACTTTTTCCATCAATTCTAAAAATTTTTCCGGAGTTCCTGAAAGAACCGGAAAGGTTCCATAGTGCATGGGAATCACATACTGAGGTTTTAAAAGTCCACAAGCGTAAACCGCTTCTTCTGGTCCCATTACATAATGGCTCCCGATAGGGAGCAAGGCAAGTGCAGGCTTATAGAGATCGCTAATGATCTTCATATCCCCAAAGACCCCCGTGTCTCCAGCGTGGTAAACCGTGAAACCATTATCAAACCGAACGATAAAACCCGCTGCTTCTCCTCCATAAATAATCCGGTTTTCTTCAACCATGGAGGAGCTGTGGAAAGCGTGTACCATGGTGATGCGGATATCCGCAGCTATCAGTGATCCTCCTTTATTCATCCCCACGCTTTTTTCAGGATTCAAACCTTTCTGAATGAGATAGTGAGCAATTTCAGGCATGGAGATAACCATAGCGCCGGTTTTTTTGGCTATTTCGGTCGTATCCCCAAGATGATCACCGTGTCCATGCGAAACCAGAATGTAATGTAGTTTGCCTACATTCTCTGCCCCCCTGGGAGCCTGCGGATTATCTTTTACCCACGGATCTATCAGAATAGTGGTTCCCTGAGGTGATATCAATTTAAAGCAGGCATGGCCAAGAAACGTTATCGTTACCCCTTTATTAATGTTTTGGCTACTCATGAGAAAACCTCCTTTTAAAGAATTGCCGGCATCAGTTTGCTAAGTATTACGTTTTAATTTCGTTATTAGTCCATTATCCTTTTTCTTCTAACTGGTTTTACTTCCCTTATACTCTCAGCTACCTTTTTTTCAACGATTGTTTTAATGTTTTCCAAATTCTTTTCATCCGTAGCTTCAAACCGAAGCACAAGCATTGGTTGGGTATTGGATGCTCTTACTAAACCCCATCCGGAGTCAAATAAAATTCTCGCCCCATCAACCTCAATGACGGGATAGTTTTTTTTAAATTTTTCCACTAATTTTTGTATCACCAAAAACTTTATCTCATCACTGCATTCAGTCCGTATCTCCGGGGTGACGATTGTTATCGGGACATCCGCGAGCAGCTCGGATAACTTTTTTTCGGTTCTGGAAAGGATTTCTAAAAGCCGCGCTCCCGCGTAAAGAGCATCATCATATCCGTAATACCGATGCGCAAAAAAGATATGGCCGCTCATTTCTCCTGCCAGTTGGGCTTTTTCTTCTTTAAGTTTTGCTTTCATAAGCGAATGGCCCACTTTCCACATGATGACCTTCCCCCCGTGTTTTTTGATATCATCAAATAAGGTCTGAGAGCATTTTACCTCAGCAACGAAAGTTGCTCCCGGAATTTCAGCGAGGATTGCGCGGGAAAAAAGGATCATCAACTGGTCACCCCAGATGATTTTCCCTTGTTCATCAACCACGCCGATCCGATCGGCATCCCCATCAAAACCTATCCCCAAGTCTGCTTTCTGCTCTTTTACTTTAGAAATTAAAGACGTTAGATTTGCCGGAACAGTGGGGTCCGGGTGGTGATTAGGAAAAGTTCCATCCATCTCGCTAAAAAGTTCACTTACCTCGACTCCTAAGCTCCGGAAAAGCGGGCCGGCTGCTATCCCGGCAGTTCCGTTCCCGGAATCAATAATCACTTTCCGTTTTTGTTTTCCCATTTTAAGAAAAGCGCTCACGGTCTTTAAATACCGTTCACGAATGTCCTGTGATTCTAAGGTTCCTTTTCCGGATTCGAA
The DNA here is from genome assembly GCA_026625185.1 of Thermodesulfobacteriota bacterium. Lineage (GTDB taxonomy): Bacteria > Desulfobacterota > WTBG01 > JAGOGO01 > JAGOGO01. The sequence continues at coordinate 770,650 of CP113000.1, forward strand.
ATCGCCCTTCTCGAACAGCTTTCGTAAGTTCTGAATTTCTTCTCCAAAGATAGTTCCTTTACCTACGCAGACTTTGAATCCATTATTATCAGGAGGATTATGACTTCCGGTGATCATAACTCCTCCGTCAACCTCTAAGTTAAAAAGAGCAAAATAGAGGAGCGGGGTGGGGATAATGCCGAGGTCAATCACATGACAACCGGTGTCAAGAAGGCCTTCTGAAAGCGCTTGGCGCAGTCGAGGAGAACTCAGCCGACAATCTCTCCCGACGACTACTCTTTGGATATTGTTCCTACGAAAATTGGTTCCAAACGTTTTGCCGAGGGTGTAGGTGATTGCGTCAGTAAAATCTTGGTCAGCCACCCCTCGGATATCATATTCCCGAAAAATATACGGATTAACCATAACCCTTCCTCAGTGTTGAGAAACTGTGTCCTTATTAGTCATTCACCCTTCGACAATTCGATTAACTCATGGCAGGCTTAGCTCAGGTTGACAGCCAGCAATTAGTGAACGTCCTGCTAAAGTAGAGTCATTGGGATGAGCGAAGCGGGGTGGCAATCTCGTGAGATTGCTTCACTTCGTTCGCAATGACACTCCGGGAATGTCAACTTATTTTTGGCGTTCACTATAATTGTTTTTAAGGCACCGCAAACATGTCATGGTGAGCGTGTCGAACCATGATGTGTTTGCGACACGGTCACTTAAAGGAGACGATGTTGTTTACGTTTCTTCAGTTCTTCGATGATTTTCCTTATGTCCTGAGATTTTTTTAAGTTCCCGACTAAGACAACATCCGGAGTATCAACGATCAGTAAATCTTTTATACCTAATCCCACAACCACCTTGTCTGACTGACTGAATACCAAGGAAGATTTACTATCGATAAGGATGACATCACCTTGGGTTAAATTTTTTTCTTTATCTCTTTTCTCTTTTCTTAAATCATAAACTGAGTCCCAACTTCCTACGTCGCTCCATCCAAAATCTCCCGGGAGAGAAAGCACGGTCCGTTTCGTTTTTTCCATCAGGCCGTAATCAATGGAAAGGGAAGGAAGGTATTGATAAACCGACAATAAAACTTCCTGGTACTTGCTTGTATCCATGGCCTCCTCAATTGTTTGAAGTCCTGCATATAGAGAAGGAAGATGCAGTTTTATTTCCTCGAGGATTGTTTTCGGTGTAAATATAAAGATACCGCCGTTCCAAAAATATTTACCGGAATTCAAATATCTTAAAGCGGTTTTTTGATCCGGCTTCTCAACAAACCGTTTGATGTCATAGACAGTAACTCCTCCAATTTTCCTTTTTACTTCGCCGCGCTCCAGATACCCATAGCCGGTCTCAGGCCGGGTTGGCACGATACCAACAGTAATAATGTCGCCATCCTGAGCTAACATACAGCCGATAGATAGAATTTTTCGGAAGGTTTCTTCTTCAGCAATAAAGTGATCGGCGGGCAGGACTACCATCGGTTTGTCAAGAATGCCTTGTTTTTTTAAATACAGCGCCGCAAGTCCGATGCAGGGAGCAGTGCTCCGGCCCAGTGGTTCTTCCAGGATGACGTAGCGATTTTCTCCCAGAAGGGTGTGGAGGATTTGGTGGTGCTCTTTATTGCTGACAATAATGGTTTGCTCTTCTTTTGCGAGCGGTTTTACCCGGTTGAGGGTTTCTTCCACCATGGTCCCGGAACCAATGATGTTTAAAAACTGCTTCGGATAATGAGCCCGGCTTGCCGGCCAAAATCTGGTTCCTGACCCTCCTGCCATTATTACCGGATATAGATCCACGGTATCCTCGTTTTTTGAATTAAATTAATTCCCGAAGCAAAAGATGTTTTTCCCTCCGTCCGAGGAGACTGTGTCGCAATTAGCCATTCACCCTTCGACACGCTCAGGGTGACGGCTAACCCATTCATTTTTAACGGTCATGGTGAGCTTGTCGAACCATGAATTGCCTTGTGACACAGCCTCGAGAAAGGGGGTGTTCCATTTAATTTTTCCTTAATATCATATTATTATAAATTGTGTCCAATAAATCTCTGCCCCTTTTTCCTCTATGAAAGCTGAAGCAAGGCTTTTGAGAACTGATTTTGCTGTCTGGAGCCGGAAAATTGTGAGGGTTTTCCAAGTACCTGTTTATATGGGCAAGGAATTTGATGACGACTTTTTTCTAAGGATAAAAAAACAAAGGAGGGCATAAAGACCCCCCTTTGTTTTTTTATAAGGTTATTCAATTTTTATGGGAATTGCCTTCGGCTTTGCTTCTTCAGCCTTGGGCATGGTAATTTCCAGAACACCGTCTTTATAATTTGCTTTTACTTTTTCAACCTGGACGGTTTCGGGCAAGGTAAAAGAACGACTGAATTTTCCATAGAACCGCTCAATCCTATGATAGTTCTCCTTCTTTGTCTCTTGCTCGTGTTTTCGTTCTCCCGAGAGCGTCAACACATTGTCTTTAATCTCAATAGACACCTCGTCCTTTTTAATGCCCGGGAGTTCTGCTTTCACAATAATACTATCTTTTTCTTCATAAATATCTACGACCGGAGACCAGGTCCGTTCTAAAGTTTCTCTTTTACCTACGGGATACCGTCCGAAAGTTTCTTCAAAAAGACGGTTAAGTCGGTCCTGAACACCCCCCCATTCTTCAAGGGGATCCCATTCTCTTAAACTTCTCCAAGGAATCAGCGCCATAACTATTCACCTCCTTTTTAAATAAGAGTTTATCATTTTCTTTTGATAAAAATAAAACCGATTTTCTTTTTGTCAAGATTTCCCGCCAATGTAGTGATTTTTCTTGACAATAAGTCTTTCTGTGCTAACCTTCTAAGTCTATTTTCCCTTTAATATGGTTAATAATAAAAGAGTTCTTTAATGGTGAACATTTGAGTTATGGACTATAAGGCTACAATCCAACTGCCAAAAACAGGATTTTCTCAAAAAGCCAATCTTGCCCAAAAAGAGCCGGAAATTTTAATAAAATGGGAAAAGATGGGTATTTATAAGCTTATTGAACAAACACGAGGTGAGCAGGGCAAGTATATTCTCCATGATGGTCCGCCCTATGCGAACGGGCATATCCATATGGGTCATGCCTTAAATAAAATCATAAAAGATATCATTAATAAAGCTAAATTCATGGCCGGCTATGAGATTAACTATATTCCGGGTTGGGATTGTCATGGATTGCCGATTGAACATGAAGTGGATAAAACCTTGGGAGCGAAAAAAAAGGGGCTTTTCCCTCTAGAGATTCGCAAACGTTGCCGGGAATATGCGGAGAAATTTGTTCAGATCCAGCGCGACGAGTTCAAGCGCTTAGGAGTTTTTGGGGATTGGGAAAATCCTTATCTAACCATGTCTTTTGATTATCAAGCCAGCATTGTGCGCGAGTTTGGAAAATTTGTTGAAAAAGACAGCATCTATCGCCGGAAAAAACCGATTCAATGGTGTTTTACCTGTAGAACTGCCCTTGCTGAAGCTGAGGTCGAATATAAAGACCACACCTCCCCCTCTATTTACGTAAAGTTTTCTCTGACTTCAGATATCAGTGAGGTTTTGCCCGTATTAAAAAAAGAAAAAAATATTTCCGTTATTATTTGGACCACGACTCCCTGGACCATACCGGGAAACCTGGCCATTTGTGTACATCCTGACCTTGTCTATGTGGCAGTGAAGACAAAAGGTGAGGTTTTTATTATGGCGGAGGGTTTATTTAAACGCACGATGGAAACATTAGGCGTTAACGATTATGAGGTCCTTACTACCTTTCCGGGAACCACGCTCGAAAAGCTGAGGTGCCGTCATCCTTTTATTGAGCGGGATTCGGTTTTGATCTTGGGTGGTCACGTTACCCTGGACACCGGCACCGGCTGTGTTCATACTGCTCCAGGACATGGACAGGAAGACTATGATGTTGGTCTAACGTATGGTTTAGACATTTACTCTCCGGTTGATAACGAAGGGAAGTTTACCGAGGACGTGGAGTTTTTTAACGGCCAGAATGTTTTTAGGGCTAATAAGGCAGTGGTTCAAAAACTGAAGGAAACCGGTGCGCTTCTTAAGGAAGAAGAAATTGTTCATTCCTATCCCCATTGCTGGAGATGTAAAGAGCCCATTATTTTCAGAGCCACGGAACAGTGGTTCGTTGCCATGGATAAAAACGGGTTCCGCGATAAGGCTCTCGATGAGGTAAAAAGGGTAACATGGATTCCTTACTGGGGAGAAGATCGCATTTACGGCATGGTTGAAAACCGTCCGGATTGGTGCATCTCCCGCCAGAGATCTTGGGGGATCCCGATTGCTGTTTTTTATTGCACCTCCTGCCGTCACCCTTTGGCCAAAAAGGATATTATCGATAAGATTGCCGACCGTTTCGCGTGCGAAGGAGCGGATGCCTGGTTTGCCCGGAGCGCTGAAGAATTGATACCCCCGGGGATAACATGTCCTATGTGTGGTGGTAGCACTTTCGAAAAAGAGACGGATATTTTGGATGTGTGGTTTGATTCCGGGGTAAGCTGGGCAGCGGTGATGGAAGGACGAGAGGGGGTCGCGATTCCCGTTGACCTTTACTTAGAAGGAAGCGATCAGCATCGAGGATGGTTCCATAGCGCGCTGTTAACGGGAGTAATGACGCGCGCTAAGGCGCCTTACAAGACGGTGCTTACTCATGGCTTTGTGGTTGATGGTGAAGGGAAAAAGATGTCCAAAACCCTCGGCAATGTTATTCACCCCAATGATGTGATAAATAAATTTGGCGCGGAAGTCCTGCGCCTCTGGGTAGCAGCCGAAGATTATCGCGAAGATATACGAATCTCTCCTGAAATAATTCAACGCTTATCCGAAGCGTACCGGAGATTTCGTAACACGTGCAGATTTTTATTGGGAAATCTGGATGGCTTTAATCCGGATAGGGATAGCGTTTCTTACAACGAACTGGAGGAGATTGACCGGTGGGCGCTTCATAAATTGCAACACATCTTGAGTAGGGTCATTGATGCCTATGAATCCTTTGAATTTCATAAAGTCTTCTACACGATTCATAATTTTTGTGTCCTAGATTTGAGCGCGTTTTACTTAGATGTGCTTAAGGATCGTCTTTACTGTGAAAAAACCGATTCCCGGTTGCGACGTTCAGCCCAGACCGTTCTATATGAAATCCTTATCGCCCTTACCAAACTTTTTGCTCCGGTGCTTCCCTTTACGACCGAGGAGATCTGGGGTTTTCTTCCGCCAAAAAAAGGCGGGCAGGAGAAGAGCGTTCACCTTTCACGGTTCCCTTCGGTTAACCCTAAGTATATTGATGTGGAATTAGCTGACCGGTGGGAACAACTTTTAAACATCAGGGGAGAGGTAAACCAGGTTTTAGAAGCCGCACGGCGGAAGAGAGATATCGGTAGTTCTCTTGAAGCCGAAGTTGTAATCTCCGGCCGGGGCAAACACTTTGAGCTTCTTCGAGATTATGAGGTTTTTCTCCCCACATTGTTTATTGTCTCCCAAGTCAGTTTGGAAGAAGCGGACGTGGTGCAGGAGGATAAAGAACTTGAAGTAAAAGTAAGAAATGCCTCAGGCGAAAAATGCGAACGGTGTTGGAATTACCATCATTCGGTGGGGGAAAATCCTCATCATCCCACGATCTGTGAACGGTGTTTAACGGTTTTGGCGGGATAAAACCTGCGGGACTTCCTATTCGGTGCGCTCGGGGAGCGCACCCTACAGTTTAATCGTTTTTCCGTAGGGCGTGTTCCCCGAACACGCCGAAATATTATCGGTCAACCCTTTTACACTGTTATCCATTCACTTATTTACTTATTAACTCACTTACTCATTAATCTATCTCAAAAACATTGTCGGGGAAATAAGGTGAAATCCAAATTATTTTTTTTACTTGCCGTTTCTTTTACGGTTATACTCTTGGATCAGATATCCAAAGCTTGGATAGAACATAATGTCTCCTTTTATCAGTCTATCCAGATAATCCCAAACTTTTTCCATATCACTCATATTAAAAACACGGGCGGGGCTTTTGGAATTCTTGCGGAGTTTAATGGTTTTTATTTTAAAACATTTTTTATCCTCTTTACGTTACTTAGTATCGGGGTTGTGGGTTTTTTTTACTGGAGACTTAAGCCCAATCAAGATGGACCAGCTTTAGGCATAGCGCTCATCATCGGAGGAGCCATCGGGAATCTCATTGATCGGGTCCGTTTAGGTGGGGTCATTGATTTTATTGATGTCCATTATTATTCCCTCCATTGGCCTGCCTTCAATGTTGCTGATTCCGCAATTACTATTGGTTCAGCGCTTTTAGGGGTTTTAATTTTTCTAAAAAAATGGTGAGTAGAGTATGCACCCGGTTTTATGTCAGGTTGGTCCTTTAACGATTTATACCTACGGACTTTTTGTTGCCCTGGGATTACTCTTGGGTTTAAGCCTGGCTCTAAAGGAAGCTAAAAGAAACGGGTTTGATCCTCAAGCGTTTCTTGACCTGGTTTTTTATACGGTTTTGGCAGGGATTATCGGTTCCCGGATTTTTTATGTTGCCCAAAACTTTTCTTTTTACAAAGAGAACCTTTTGGGTATCGTGAAAATCTGGGAAGGGGGACTCGTCTTTCAGGGTGGTTTAATCTTTGCCATTCCTATTGCATGGGCTTTAGTTAAAAAAAAGAAACTTTCTTTTTGGCAGACATTCGACGTGCTTGCTCCCTACATGGCGCTCGGGCAAGCTTTCGGAAGGATCGGGTGTTTTTTCGCGGGCTGCTGTTATGGAAGGCCCACCAGCCTTCCTTGGGCAGTAACCTTTACTGATCCGAAAACCCTTGCCCTTGCCGGTATTCCCCTCCATCCTACGCAACTTTACTCAGCCGCGGGATTATTTTTTATTTTTCTCATACTGCTTTTTTTACGAAAGCACACAAAATTTTCCGGTCAACTTTCCTGTCTTTATCTCCTCCTCGACTCTTCCTTCCGGTTTTGGGTTGAATTCTTACGGGGAGACCCTCGAGGACACTTCTGGGGCCCGTTTTCAACCCCGCAGTTAATCTGCCTCATAACGTTCTTTATTGCCTTTTCTTTTTACTTTTACTTAAAAAACGCTCATCAACAAACGAGGGAATAATGTCCTTTCACCTCATTATTGATGGTTATAATCTTATCCGCCAGTCTCCGGAATTACTACACTATGAAAAACAAGATTTAGAAAAAGGCCGGGCAATGCTTTTGCGCCGCCTTATTGCCTATCAGCGTATTAAGCATCACTCGATTACGGTAGTGTTTGACGGCTGGGCGGAAGGAGATATTTTTGAGCGTCGCGGTAAGGAAGGCGGAATTGAAATCATTTTTTCCCGACGCGGAGAAAAAGCAGATGAGGTCATTAAACGGCTCGCAGCTCAGAAAAAAAGCGAAATAACCGTAGTTACCTCTGATCGTGACTTGGGCCATTCCTGCGCGTTGAACGGATGCACTATTGTTTCATCACCGGAATTTCTGGAGAAGATGGAGTTTGCGCAGTATTCAGAGGACAAAGGTATCGTGGATGAAACAAAAGATACTCTCCCACCGGTAAAGAGTACCAAGAAAAAAGGCCCTTCTAAACGAGCCCCAAAATCAATTCGCCATCACCAATCACTTCTTAAGAAACTTTAGCCTAAATTGCGCGATTTTTAGGACAAAACAGCGTAGGACAGGCGTATCGCCTGTCCTACCGTGGTTTGGACATCTTATACATTACGAACTAATTATTTGCGCATACGTTACAACACCCTTCGACACGCTCAGTGCGACGGCTAACCAATTGCTTTTTAACGGTCATGGTGAGCCTGTCGAACCATGGGCAGGGTATTCTCTTGGCAATGATAGCCAGGCACAATTTTTTATAACATTGTGTATAGAACGTAATTTGGAATTGAAATGAGTTAGGCCTAAAGAAATAAGGCATCCTCTTTTTTTAAAGTCTTTTTCTAATGGTTCCTTCGTGGACCCCAACTGATTTTCATCAATGTTTCAAAACTTTCCCCCCGATTTTGTGTTCTTCGCCTTTAATAAGTCTTTTGATATTTTCTTGGTGCCGAAAAATAATCATAATGGCTAAAAAAGCGGCAGTTGCGCTATAAAGCCAAGGGTACGGGTGCGGTGAAAAAATCATGAGCAGCGGCAACGCAAGAGCAGCTGATATAGAACTGAGGGAAACGTAACGAAATAATGCAAGAACAATACAAAAAATCCCAAGGCAGAAAATAAGCGTCTGAGGAGCCAAAAACAAAAAGACTCCAAGCCCGGTTGCCACTCCTTTTCCTCCGGAAAATTTAAGGTAAACGGGATAGAGATGCCCCAAAAAAGTTGCTAAAGCAGAAAGAGAAGCCCAGGTTTCTGATCCGGTTGTTGTGTACACCAGATAAACCGGCAAAAAGCCTTTCAAAGTGTCTCCCAAGAGCGTTAATATCCCCAGCATTTTCCCGGCGCTCCGGTAAACATTAGTGGCGCCGATGTTATGGCTTCCATGCTCCCGAATGTCGATTTTGGCAAAAGCCCGGCCTAAAAGTAAACCCGTAGGGATTGAACCTATAAGATAAGATACCAGAACAAGTCCTGTGTTTAAGAGCACATGTCCTCCTTACGATTTTCATTAAACGAAATAATACTTACCCACTTATTAGTGGAATTGGTTTTCAGTGTCAAGGGAGAATTAGCTAATGCCTTAGATTCTAAAGACAGAATGGAAAACTTCGGTTTTAATAGCATCAGGCGGTAAGTGCTTAAAGGGCTTCAGTGTACCACCGGTAGGTGGTGGCGATACCCTGTTCTAAGCTGATTTTTGCCTTCCAACCAAGGCGGTTAAGTCGTGAAACATCAAGAAGTTTCTGCAGTGTGCCATCAGGCTTGGAGGCGTCCCATAAGACTTCTCCCTGGAATCCCACAATCCTTGCGGTCGTCTCAGCGAGCTCGCGAATAGTAAAATCTTTACCAATACCAATATTGATAATCTCCCTTTCATCATAATTGTTCATAAGAAAAAGACAAGCATCAGCAAGATCATCCACATGGAGGAACTCGCGTCGCGGTGTACCCGAACCCCAGAGCACGACAGTTGGTTTTGCCGGAGTTCCTTGCATACTGGTTTTACGGGTTAAACCGAGAGACGTTTTAATGTCCACGGGGATAGTGCCGAAAGATAATTCGTCTTGTTTTAAAGCCTCGATACGGTTTGCGGCCGCTAATTTGGCGAGATGAAACTTTCGTATGAACGCGGGTAAGACATGAGAAGTTTCCAAATCAAAGTTATCCTGGGGACCGAAAAGGTTCGTCGGCATCACACTGATAAAATTGGTGCCGTATTGGCGATTGTATGATTGACACATTTTAATGCCGGCAATTTTGGCAATGGCATACGGTTCGTTGGTAGGCTCCAGAAAGCCGGAGAGAAGGTAGTCTTCTTTTATTGGTTGAGGACATTGTTTAGGATAAATACAGGAGCTTCCGAGAAAAAGGAGTTTTTTGACTCCATAGAGGTATGAAGAATGAATGACATGCGCCTGAATTGTTAAATTTTTATAGATGAACTCAGCGGGGAAGGCGCTGTTGGCCAAAATCCCTCCAACTTTAGCGGCAGCCAGAAACACATATTCAGGAGCTTCGACCTTAAAAAAAGTTTCAACATCTCCCTGGCGTTCCAGATTCAATGCTTCGTGAGTACGGGTGATGAGATTGGTATACCCTTCAGCCTGAAGTTTTCGGAGTAGAGCGGAACCAACCAGCCCTTTGTGGCCGGCAATGTAAATGCGGGATGTTTTTTTCATCGGGCCTCAGAAAATAAAAAAAGTAATTTCTGTGAGAAGCATATTGTTTTTACGTACCATTTTCTCTCTTAATGATAGTGTGGATAACATCCTGGCACCGCTGAAGGTTAATGAGAGCCTGGATATCTTCGCGCACCATAATCTTCACTAATTCTTTAAACGTTGTTTTAGGTTCCCAACCCAGAATTTTTTTGGCTTTGGTGGCATCCCCCAGTAGATTATCCACTTCGGTAGGACGAAAGTACCGGGGATCTATGCGCACAATGGTTGAGCCTTCAGCCGGCAAAACAACGCCGGAAGATGATGGTGAAAATGGTCCTTTAAAACCGCCGAGTATCCCCACTTCTTCAATACCATGACCGCGCCAGGCGATTTCTATCCCGGCTTCTTGAAAAGCTTGTTCACAAAATTCACGCACCGAATGATTTTCACCGGTAGCGATCACAAAATCCTCCGGGTTTTCCCGCTGCAAGATTTTCCACATGGCCTCGACATAATCAGGAGCGTATCCCCAATCTCTCCGAGCTTCTAAATTACCCAGATAAAGATTTTCATTAAATCCATACCGGATGCGGGCAACTGCCCGGGTGATCTTCCGGGTTACGAAGGTTTCCCCCCGGCGGGGGGATTCGTGGTTAAAAAGAATCCCATTGGCGGCAAAAAGCCCGTATCCTTCGCGGTAGTTTTTTACCATGTGAAAAGCGTACACTTTTGCCGCAGCATATGGGCTTCGGGGTGTAAAGGGAGTTTTTTCATTCTGCGGGGGTGGGGAATTGCCGTACATCTCCGAAGACGACGCCTGGTAAAAACGTGATTTTAAACCACTGCGGCGTAATGCCTCCAAAATACGGGTGGTGCCTAATCCCACCACATCCCCGGTGTATTCAGGAATATCGAAGCTAACCCGCACATGACTCTGGGCCGCCAGGTGATAGACCTCATCAGGCTGGATATTATAGATGAGATTGGTGAGCTGGCCGGCATCGGATAAATCTCCGTAATGAAGGAAAATACGAGCTTGAGGGTCATGAGGGTCTTGGTAAATATGTTCAATGCGTTCGGTATTAAACGTGCTGGCTCGCCGGATGAGACCATGAACTTCATATCCCTTTTTAAGAAGCAGTTCGGCGAGATACGAGCCATCTTGGCCGGTTATACCGGTAATAATCGCACGGTTCATCAGTCACCTCTTAATTGCGCACCATTGTTGGTAATACAACTCAATCCCTGTTTAAGCAATCAGGTAGTTAAAAGCTTCTCCGCACCGGCAAAATCAATCTTCTGATTTATTATTGTGCTGATCATTATTTTCAAACCTTGCATGGAGGGATTTGAGTGTTTTAATACCCTAAAAAGAGTTTTGTGTCAATCTTGGGATATTTGCCGGGAGCGTAATAATATTTAAGGTTGATGCTCTTTGCGAAGCAGGTCAGTAATGGTTTTAACCGGATTAAAAGTAATCAGCGGAACTTCCACAAAAAGACTAATCCAGTCAGCCATGCCCCCGTTCCAGAGGCCGGGAAGCTCCAGTGCTTTTAAGGCGCGGCCATCTTTTGACTTTTGGGAAATAAAAACTGCATCCTGATTAACGTAATGCTTAAGGTTAAAGGGATTTCCCTTATAATCACGGACCCCGCAGACAAAATCTACCGGGCTGAAATGCGTTGCCGTATTCCATATTTTCTGCTGTTCGGCTGATTTTATATCAACTTGGGCGTGTTCCACCGTTTGGAGAGATAAAGATTCTTTTTTCCCTTGCACCCAGAACGGTCCCCCTCCTGGTTCACCCTGGTTTTTTACCATTCCTCCGATCCGGATAGGACGATTCAGTTTTTTTAAAAGAAACTCCCGTTTCTCGTCCAAGGACTTAAGTTGTTTCCCCTGGGGAGGAAGGATAAAAAGCTCTTTTTCGGCAAACTCCAGGGCTTCTTCAATTATCTTATTTTCTTTCTGACGTTCAACCTTTTCTAAATATGTAAAAATTTTTTCTTGAATTTGTATTAGAAGCCCCCCTAAAATCTTTTTCCAGAGAAATGTTTCTCCTTTAAGAGGATCGGGAAAAATGTTGTCGATATTTTTTATGTAAATTATATCTCCACGGATATCATTTAAATTTTCAATCAGCGCGCCATGTCCTCCGGGCCGAAAAACGAGTTTTCCATCTTTTTCCCGAAATGGCTCATTGTTCATATCTACGGCGATCGTATTAGTGGAAGGTTTTTGGAATGAAAAATCTACGTGAAAACGGACACCGTAATTTGTCTCATAGTGCTCCCTCACTGCTTCGAAATGGTGCATGAATCGCTTGTAATGTTCCGGAGAAACCGTAAAATGGAGCCGGCAAATCCCTGCCTGGTCTTGCACATACGAGATTGCCTCTACCAGGTGTTCCTCTAAAGCCGTCCGGCAGCCCTCAGGATAAGCGTGAAACTTGAGCAACCCTTTCGGAAGGTTGGCATAGTTAAGACCGCGATCAGTCACCAGGGCCTCGATGAGGTAGGTGTACTCACCCCGGGCCAATACATCATCCATTGTTAATTCTGTTCGGGCCAGCACACTTTTCAGGTCATCATAAAAAGCAAACCGTGTGATGCCATTTACAAACGAAAGAACTTGCTTAGCTTCTTGATCGCCGGCTTCAGCCTTTCTGGCAATTTCCTCACGATGCAGGCGCGAACCACTTTTTAAGGCCTTCATCAGCACGTCAAACATGCGGCTTGCGGCTCCGGAGGCAGGCACAAATTTAAGGAGTCTTCCTTGATAAGCACCTTCCTGGTGTTTACTGAGCAATTGCGGGATTTCTTTTTCCGAAATGCTGATTATACCGTCACCGAGACTACATGGACGAATGAGTTTTTGAAAAACAACCCCGTGTTTAAAAAAAGCGATTTGGGAGTGAACTTTTTTCTCCGTGATCCCCAGAGCTTTTATCTGCTGCAGATCTTTTTCATTCAAGATCAAATGTTCCATTTTTTTAGGTAGAAAGAAAATAAGAAAAGTAATATAATAATAAAAGGTATTGCTTATTTACCAATTTATTTATTAACTTTAGCAAAACGGCAAAATTTGGCAAGGGAAAGTTATTGGCGGAATCAGAAGCCTTTAGCTGCTCACTGAGGGTGCTATGGATATTACTAAAGTCATTGCGGAGATGAAAAAGGAACCGGGATTTTCAGAAAACGTAGGTATGGTTTTGGTTCACAATGGTGTGGTAAGGGGTTGGGCACGCAAGGATCATAAGCCGGTTAAACATATTGATGTGGCAGCGGATGAGCAAAAAATTGAAATGTTACGTAAGGAGTATTCCCGGAAGGCCGGCATTTACAAAGTCCTTATCGAGTGTCGTTCAGGAAGGCTGAACCCCGGAGATGACCTACTTTTTATTGTGGTGGCTGGAGATATTCGGGAAAACGTCAAACCCGTGCTTTCCCAACTCCTTGATCGCATTAAGGCTGAAGCAGTGACCAAGACTGAACTGACTTAAACTCACTTAGGTTGATGAACAACCGGGAAAATTTTAGCGTCAAAGGGAAATTGAGTTGTCTTACAAGGGTCTTAGTCTTTAATGCCCAGTTTTTTCATCTTGCGCCACAAGGTGACAACATGCATTCCCAGCTCCTTAGCCGCTTTGTTGCGATGGCCTTTATGCTTGGTAAGGACATTGCGAATGACCTGAGCCTCAGCATGGTCCAACCTCCTCATCCCCAGTGATTCTTTTTCATGGGTCGGAGAAACTCGGCGCAATAAATCCCGCGGCAGATGCGCAGCAGCAATCTCGGTTCCACGAGAGAGAACAAAAGCATGTTCAATAATATTTTCTAACTCCCTGATATTCCCCGGAAAATCATAGTCCATCAAGAGGTCAAGAACGTTACCCGAAACCTTGGTAATCCCTTTCCCCATTTTGATATTAAACTGACGAATAAAGTATTCAATAAGGTACGGGATATCCTCCCGCCGGGCGGAAAGAGGGGGAAGCTCGATTTTAATTACATTGATTCGATAATAGAGATCTTCTCGAAAACTACCTCGCGCCAGAAGCTCAGTCAGGTTTTTATTGGTTGCCGCAATAATACGGACATTGGCTTTAAGCGGACAGGTTCCCCCCAGGGGTTCATACTCCTTGTTCTGAAGAAACCTTAAAAGTTTGACCTGGAGACTTATAGAGAGATCTCCAATCTCATCAAGAAAAAGGGTTCCTCCCTCGGCGAGGGCAAACCGCCCTGGTTTATTCTTATTTGCACCAGTAAATGCACCCTTAACATAACCAAAAAGCTCTGATTCCAGAAGGGTATCCGGCAGTGCTCCACAGTTTACCACCACATAAGGTCCCTTCTTGCGAGGGCTTAAATTGTGAACCGCCCGGGCAAAAAGCTCCTTTCCTGATCCACTGGGACCCTGAATTAAGACAGTGCTTTCGCTTTCCGCAATATCCGGCAGTACATCGAAAAGCTCTTGCATTTTATGGTGTTTGCTGACGATGTCTTCAAAAGAATACTTTTTGGTGATTTCCTTTTTTAGTTTTTCAATCGCCGAAAGGTCACGAAAGGTTTCAACTCCTCCGATTACCTTACCGTTACTATCCCGCAAGACCGCGGTGCTGATACTCACCGGAACCTCTTTTCCTTCAATGTTAAGGATGTTGACTTTGAGGTCCACAACCTCTTTTCCGGTGCGCATGGTTTTTGCCAAAGCGCAAGAGCTCTGACAGATGTTGGAGTAAAAAACATCAAAGCATTTTTGTCCAATTGCCTGTTCTTGTCCGATACCCGTGATTTTTTCGGCAGCGCGATTAAAGCTGGTGATATTTTTTTCCTGATCAATGGTAAAAACCCCCTCAGCAATGCTGTCGAGGATAACCTCCATTTGGATATGAGGGCTATTTTTTTTCACCGGATTCTCCTTGTTTTCCATCCCCTGTAACCGTAACTCATATAATTAGCATAAGCATAGCAAATTTGCAATGATATCTTTGCAAGATATTGCAAAAATACAATGCCGCATAAACTTTTAATTTTATAACCCACTTAATATCAATAGCTTTTTAAGTTGGCATCCAATATGCAGCACGTTAACAACAAGGGAGACAACTATGAAAATCGCTATTCCTTTATTCCATACCCGGGTATCGCCCCGTTTTGATTTTGCACCAACCTTGATGGTGGCAACGGTGGAAAAGAACCAGGTAGTAGAAAAAAAAGAAATCGACCTTAAAAAATATACTCTCTCCCAGCGGAGTAACTTGCTTCAAGAGTTGGGGGTTAATACTTTAATTTGCGGAGGGGTTCAAGAGTTCCTCACCCGCTCCTTAGGGAATAAAAACGTCCAGGTGATTGCGCCGGTTGCGGGAGAGGCCATCGAGGTTCTTCAACGTTTTTTGCATGGAACAATTTGTTCTTCTTTTAAACCCTTTTGTTCCCGTCCTGGGTTCCAGCGTTGTCAGAGAAAACACCAGGGAGTTGGTAATGGAAGGAAAGGAAAATTATTAAAAAACTTTTGAAAGGAGAAAAAAGCATGACCCAAAAGGTGTTGATCATTGGTGGGGTAGCAACCGGAACCAAAGCCGCCGCGAGGATTAAGCGACGAAATCCGGATGCCGAAGTTACTATCATTGAACAGGGAGCGATAGCTTCTTATGGAGCCTGTGGCTTGCCGTATTTTATCTCGGATGTGGTGCATGACCAGAAGGAGTTGTTCAGCACTCCGATCGGGATTCCGCGCGACGAAAACTTTTTTAAAAACGTGAAACGCGTGGCAGTTTATACAAAAACCAGGGCCGAAAAAATTGACCGGAACAACAAAGTGGTAAAAACAGTTCATATCGAAACCGGAGAGAAAAAAGATTTTTCTTACGATAAACTCATTCTTGCCCTGGGTGGAATTCCGGTTGCCCCTCCTCTGAAAGGAGTTAATCTTCGGAATATTTTTCAACTCCGAACCATTGAAGATGGTTTGGCCATCAAGCAATACCTTGCGAAGGGGAAAGCTAACCAAACAGTAATTGTTGGCTCCGGACTTATCGGTATGGAGATGGCCGAGGCGCTGTATGATTGGGGAATTGAGACCTCACTTATAGAGATGCTGGACTGGATTTTGCCCACTGTTTTCGATAGGGATATGGGACTCATTCTAAGCCGGTACTTAGAAGGTAAAGGTGTTCACATTTTTACCTCGGAGAAAGTTATTCGGTTTGAAGGGGATGAAAACGGAGCAGTAACAAGGGTTATTACTGATAAGCGGGAATTAGCAGCGGATATGGTTTTTTTAGCTGTCGGGGTAAAGCCTAACGTAGATTTAGCCAAAAAAGCCGGTCTTGCCCTGGGTGAAACCGGCGCTCTTCAGGTCAACGACTACCTGCAAACCAACGATCCCGATATTTACGCTGGCGGTGACTGTGTTGAAAACACCCACCGCTTGAGTGGAAAAAAAATTTACGCGCCCTTAGGCTCTACTGCCAATAAACATGGTCGGATCATTGCTGACCATATAACCGGCGGGACATCCTTCTTTCCGGGGGTCTTGGGGACTGCGATTTGCAAAGTAATTGATTTTAATGCGGCCAAAACCGGACTTACGGAGCGCGAGGCCAGGGCACAAGGGTTTGAGGTGGAAACCGTGATCTGTCCGGGTCCGGACCGGCCCCATTATTTTCCCGGATGGGGCAACATCATTATTAAGCTCATTGCCGACCGAAAGAAGGGCAAGCTTTTGGGAGCGCAAATAATGGGTCAAGGAGATGTGGCAAAAAGAATAGAAATCGTTGTTTCCGCGCTTAGTTTAAAGGCTCCGGTTAAAGAAATAGCTACCTTTGATTTAGCCTATGCACCGCCTTTTTCTCCGGCTATGGATAATATCATCACTGCGGCTAATGTTTTGGAAAATAAACTGAATGGGATTGCAAGAAGCTTATCACCTCTGGAAGTAAGAGAAAAACTTGAGCAAGGAGGTGATTTTATTTTTCTGGATGTCCGTAGTCCCAAGGAATACGAAGAACTTCGCATTGACCATCCGAAGGTTAAGCTTATTCCTCTTGGAAAGCTTCAGGAGGAATTGAAAAATCTCCCGAAGGATAAGGAGGTGATAACGTTTTGTCAGATTAGTCTTCGGGGTTATGAGGCGCAGCGAATGTTAGAAGCGCATGGGTTTAAAAAGGTAAAATTTATGGAAGGAGGAGTATTAGCCTGGCCCTTTGAAATGGTAGGCAAAATTTGGCAATGAGCAAATCCCGTTAGCTACTTGAGATCTAACAGAGTTTCTAACGGGGTAAGGACTGCTTTTTGTTAGATATTAAGCCTTACATCCCTGAGTTTGATGTGCATCCGGTGGAGCGGATCGGCTGGGTAGAAAAAGCAAAAGGGAAAGTACAAAATAAACGTTCTGACGATCGTTTTTGAAAAAGCCCTGAATGAGGTCTTTAAAAAAAAGGGGGTCATAATGTTTGCAAAAAACGTAGACAAAAAAGAAGGAGTAGCGAGGGTGGTATTAGGTATTATCTTGTTAGCGCTTATGTTCTGGATTGAGGGATGGAAACGGTTGATTTTTGGTATAATCGGTCTATCCCTTATTGGAACTGCTTTTGTTGGAACTTGACTTTGGAAAGCTTTTTTGCTGAAGGTCTTCAGCAAAAAAATCATGTAAGTGGAAATTGGATAAATCTTCTCGCTGAAAGTTTTCAGGAACTATTCCTGGGGAATGTTTACCCCGTTAGAAATCTCCTGTTTGCCCTGTTGGATATCAAGTATCTAAGGGGGTGAAGAGGCACCGGGTAAATGCCCCGCATGAAATCTTTCTAACGGGGTTTACTCGAAAGAGTTAAGACAATGGTTACTCTGAGAGAGAGTGAGAAAATAGAAGTTGTTACGGTGATAGACAATTATACTGATTGCCTCATCCCCTCAAGCCAAAAAGTAAGGAGATGTCCCCATTACAAAAATGGAAAGGTAGCTCCTCCCCTTTTAGCAGAACACGGCTTATCCTTATTAGTCAGGGTATTCAAAAATGGAAACACCCATACTCTTCTTTTAGATGCCGGTTGGTCAGCGACTGGCGTTTTCCATAACCTGAAAGAACTTGGGATAAACATTGACGAGATTGAAGCAGTTGTATTAAGCCACGGCCACATGGACCACTATGGTTCGTTGAGAGGCATTTTAAAACTGATATCCGAGCCTATCCCGGTAATCGTACATCCTGATGTTTTTTTACAAAATCGCTTCCTTATTTTACCTGATGGAGAAAAGATAACATTTCCCACGCTCAATGAATCTACTTTTCAAAAGAATGTAGTTAAAATCATAAAAAACACTGAGCCGTATCTTTTGGCGGAAGAATTGGTGCTAGTAACCGGAGAGATTGAAAGAACCACCAATTTTGAAAAAGGAATTCTCAATGCTTATGTTGACAGGAGAGGGAAAATTGAACGGGATCTCATAATGGATGATCAGGGACTTATCGTTCACCTCAAAGATAAAGGCCTGGTTATTATTACCGGGTGTGCCCATTCTGGTATTATAAATACTGTTCGCTATGCTCAAAAAGTCACCGGTATTGATCCGGTATACGCAGTGATCGGTGGCTTTCACTTGAGCGGAACGAAATTTGAAGCAGTTATCCATCCCACCTTAGAAGAAATAAAAAGAGTCAATCCTTTTGTCATTTCGCCCATGCATTGCACTGGTTTTAAGGCAACGATGGAAATAGCAAAAAATATGCCTCGCCAATTTGTGCTTAGCAGTGTTGGGTCAACCTTATTGCTTTGACAGCGAGGAATATTTTACCAGAGGAAATATTCCATATTATGGCGTTTACGGAAATGGTTTCTATGGATGATGATCTGTTCGACCAAGAGTCGTTGGTGCTTTTAAAAAATGAAGAAAAAATCCATCACCGAATCTATAATAATCAATATTATTACGGGCCGGTTGAAAAGCGTGAAAATTTGCATTTCACTGCCTGATTAAGTTCTTCTGATTAGTAACTTATCGCAACACCAATGGGTGCTAATGATGCTTACTGATAACATCCGAAAATTTTTAAAAGAACATTTCCGGGAATTTCCGGTTAAGGAAGTAAGGATTGGTTTGGGCTATACCGGGGTTCTTTTGGACAATGGTAATGCTGGAGTAGCATACACCTTCAAACAAGGGCTTTTTGAGGGGTGCTCGATGTTTATGGGGAATCGGCCTCTGGCTGGAAAATCCTCCCATACGTTTTTGGATTATATTGGTTCACCAGTAGCAGTAGAGTCCGCAGTAGGGATTGCTACCGCCAATGCTCTCGTTAATTACCAAATGGATTGGGGTAACGAGGGGGATGTTTTAGATATACTCCACATCAAAAAAGAAGATCGAGTTGGGATGGTTGGTTTTTTTGGTCCTTTGGTTCCAACCTTAAAACAATTAGCGAGAGAATTAGTTATTTTTGAACAAACCCCCACAAAAATGAATGGGTTGTTCCCCGCAGAACTGGCGTACAAGGAATTACCTGCCTGTGATATCGCCCTTATCACCTCGACCTCACTTATTAATGGAACACTGGAATCACTTCTTAATGTCTCACATAAGTGTCGGGAAGTTGTGCTTCTGGGACCCTCCACCCTTCTTCTTAAGGAGATTTTCGAACCTTTAGGAGTAACCTTGCTCTCCGGGGTCATTATAACTGATCCTCCTGGCATTCTCCAAATCATAAGCGAAGGGGGAGGAATGAGGTTTTTTAAAAATCACATTAAAAAACTAAATATCCGGCTGAAATCTTGACAGCTCGGGAGTAAGACTGCTTCTCCGCGAATGCCCGGGAAAAATGCGGTAGTTTATTGTAACTACGGGGGAACGCGTACCGGAGTTAAGGAAGCGATTCTGGCGCTAAAATACCTGGCTCAGCTTTTAGATCACCTTGGTTTTGGGATTCTGGATGAATGGTATATGGTAGGCGAGTATTTGCCGAAAAAGTTTAAAGACTTTAATCGCAGTGGTCGGCTGGGAGATTTTCGAGGAAGGCCGAATGCTGATGCTTTAAAGGCGATAGCAGGAAGAGGGAAAGGAATATTAAAGGGTTAATGATAATCAATTGTCTGACCTAAAACTGCGAGCTGTAATTGCATGGGAGATTATTCGGTTCGATACAAAAACTCAAAATTTTCTCATCAGAAGATTGAAGTAGACGGAACGTCTTATAGCAACTGTGAGTTTGAAAACTGTATTATTGTTTTAGAAAAAGGGGAAACTGACCTTGAAGGTTGTAAGTTCAAGGACTGCAAACTGATGCTTCGGGGCAATGCGTACACTATAGGAAAAATAATAAAACTTTTTACCCAAAAAAGCCCATTAAAAGTATTAGATTTTGACGAACCATTGTTTGAAAAGTAAAACTCCTTTTCCTAAAAGTCTG
Organism: Thermodesulfobacteriota bacterium; assembly: GCA_026625185.1. Taxonomy (GTDB): domain Bacteria; phylum Desulfobacterota; class WTBG01; order JAGOGO01; family JAGOGO01. The sequence goes on from CP113000.1 coordinate 790,832, forward strand.
CCTGTGCCGGGTAGACAGGGAGGTTGAGGAGGAAATACTGAAGCTAAAAACAAAGCAAGGGAGGTGGTTATGAATTTACTCGGTGTGAAAAAGCGTAAGAATTTTTAATTTTACTCCCTGCTTCTCCGCACGGAGCTTTTCTAATGAGGTAAACATTACTTGTTTATTATAACGATTAAACGGGTTGTGAAAGTGATAGGTTAAAAGGATCGGTCCAAAATATTTTTTTTAAATAAAGGAAGGAAAAAGAAAAATGAAGGTAGCAATTTTAGCATGCAAAAATATCAAAGATGAAAGCTGCTTTGGCTGCCACCGCTGCCTTACGGCATTTGATAAAAGAGAAGGCGAGTTTAAGCGTTACAAAGATAACCCCGATTTTAGGCTAAGAGCAATACTCCACTGTGGGGGATGTCCGGGCATGGCCCCGGTTAACCGCCTTGCTAACCTTAAAACTTGGATGGCCCCTCTGGGTGAAACTATTGATGTGATCCATATTGGAACCTGTCTGACCAAAAACTGTCCTTACAAAGACTCCATCTTGGCAAAAGTAAAGGAGAAGGCGGGCGTGGAGGTGATTGAAGGCACGCACTCCTATATGCCACCGACAATTTTTGGGACTTAAGTGTATGGGGTTGTATAGATTTGGCGATCGAATACCTGTGGTGAAAAAGGACTCTTATGTCAGTGATTCGGCGCAGGTGATTGGTGATGTGGTGATAGAAAGTGACTGCTATATCGGTCATGGTGCAATCCTTCGCGGTGATTATGGCAGCATCCGCGTAGGAGAAGGGACAGCGGTTGAAGAAAACGCTGTCATCCACATCCAGCCCAACTGCGTGAGCCTTATTGGAAGAAAGGTAACCATTGGGCACGGTGCGATTGTGCATTGCAAACGAATTAATGACTTTGCCGTCATCGGCATGGGAGCCGTCTTGAGTTTTGATGTGGAGATTGGGGAGTGGGCTATCGTGGGTGAAGGGTGCGTTGTGCCGGCGGGTACGAAAATTTCTTCGGAAAAAATCATGATGGGAGTTCCGGCAAAAATTGTCGGAGAGGTTCACCAGGGCCAGAAAGATTTCTGGCTGTATGGGAAGCAACTTTACATTGATCTCGCCCATCGCTACGGAAAGAATTTTGAAAGGATCAGTTGATGTCTCACACTTCCTCCATAAAGATACTATCTTGGCGAAGGTAAAGGAAAAGGCCGGGGGTGGAGATGATTGAAGTCTCCCAAGGAGACTAAGAAATGTATGAAACCTTAAAAGTGAAATTTAAAGCTATCGTGGATAAACACAACTGGAGCGCGGAAGAAATCACGGTGACTGCCAATACACTTTCTCCGGAAGAGGCTATCGGCAATCCCGAAGAAGATGACTATCCCATTTTAAAAGGCAGGGAGCGAATAGTGGAAGCTAAGTTTCGGGGAGCCCGGGGCCATGCGTTTACTGATATGTTCGGAAACTACCGGGGTACCATCAATGAGATTATCGGAATGGAAATGAAAAACAATTTCCGGCGGGCGATATTCGTGGCTACCTTGAATGCAATATTGCGTCATTTGGGGGTGGTAGAGAGCACCGTTCATTGCAAGGACCGTGTTCCTCAGGAATGCAGTAAAATTTTAGTAGAAAAAATCCGCTCTGTGTTTGGAAACCCGAAAGTTCTTCTGGTTGGTTTTCAACCCCGGATGGCCGAGGCTTTAGCGCAGGAGTTCTCCTTACGGATCACTGATCTGGATGTTGCGAACATAGGAACCAAAAAGTTTGGGGTACTAATTCAGTCTCCTCAGGAGGCGGTGCAGAATATTGAGTGGTGCAACTTGATGGTGGTAACTGGGAGCACTGCGGTGAATAACACCATGCAGGAATTTATCGGAAAAAAGCCGGTAATTTTTTATGGAGTAACGGTGGCTGGACCGGCATACCTGTTAGGGTTGAATCGTTTTTGCCCCTTTGGAGACTAATTTATGTTTGGTTGTTTTTTTGATGGAGGTTGTATGGATCAGAAAGCATCTAAAGCCAACCCCCTTGGGGGTTCCTCTGGAGGTTAGAGGAAAGGTGAAAAAAATTAAGGGACGGAAGGTGGTATTGGAAGCCACCGTGACGGCGGAGGGAAAGGTTTGTGCGAAGGGGGAAGAAGTGGGAGTTCAGATGCCTGAGGAAATGAAGCAGACAGGCTTTTAGGTTGCGTTTTATTAACTTTTTTGGATATAGTTTTTGTTATCGGTCGGTTATCGGATTATTAATCGATAAAAAAATGAGGGGAATTTAACCTTCTCCCCCTTTTCCCCGGGCCAGGGAAGCAAATATCCCGCCAAAAGAAAGGATCGTAAAGACCGTAAAGATTACTTTCACACTTTTTAAAAACTGCGGATAGTGTGGGGGAGTAATCTCCACTTTTCCAATTAAGAGAGCAAAGATCACCATAGTTATTCCCATGCTGAACATCATTCCGGTTGACCGCATGGTTGCGAGTATCCCTGATGCTACTCCGAAAAACTTTTTTTCCACCGAACCCATCACGGAATTGGTATTGGGAGAGGAAAAAAAAGCAAAGCCTAACCCACTTAGAACTAACGTAATAATGATAAATCCTAAGGTCGTCTTTTCATCTAAAAACATAAAAAGGAGAAGGCCTGCTGTGATTAACCCCATTCCGCTTGAGGCAACGATGCGCGGCTCCAAGCGATCGGAAAGCCGACCCGCAAAAGGAGAAAACAACGCCATCACCAAGGGTTGGGAGATTAAAACGAGACCGGCATGATGAGGATTTAACCCTTTTATATACTGCAGGTAAAGACTTAAGATAAAACCGGTGGCAAACGTAGCGCTATAATTAATGAAGGCGGCTAAACTTGAAAATGTAAGGACGGTATTTTTTCTCAACATCCCAATCGCTAATACTGGATCATCAACCTTTATCTCCCATTGCAAGAAGGCCATAATGCCAATAATTCCCCCTAAGACCACCCCGAGGCCCAGGACCGAAGGCAAAAGGGAAAATCCGTACATGATTGCAACAAGAGAAAAAGAATAGATAACAGCGCCGACAAGATCGAACTTTTCCCCTTTAGCTTCCGACCAATCACTATCCATTTTGGTAAAGAGCAGATAAATTATTATTACTGCGAGGGGTACGACGGCAAGAAAAATACTCCTCCAACCAAAATATTCCGTGAGCAACCCCCCAAAAAAGGGACCAACGGAAAGCCCAAAATAAACCGAAGCAACATTAATACCCAACACCCGCCCGCGTTCACCGGAAGGGTATACTGAGGTAAGAATCGCTACGCCGGTACTAAAAATCATGGCACTTCCGATTCCATGTAACAGCCGAAAGGCAATAAGCACCTGTGCCGACTGAGATGAGGCCGTTAAAAGTGAGGAAACTAAAAAAATAAGCATGCCCAAAGTAAAAATTTTCTTTCTTCCATAAATGTCCGCAATCCGTCCAAAAGGCACCAAAAGTATCGCTACTGCTAAGAGATAAGCAGTGGTAATCCAGCTTAATAAGACTGAATTCATGGAAAATTCTTTACCGATAGCGGGAAGCGCAATATTTACCGAAGAACCCATGAAAGGAGCGAGAAAAGAAGCCAGCGTTGCAATAAGGAGGACGTATTTTTTTGTTGCTTCTCTTTTTGATGGATTAGAATCAGAAAGTAAAATTTCGTTCATGAGAAGATTACCGTGCAAAGCAATTTTCCTAAAAAATTCCAATTACCAAAACCCAGAGAAAATATTTTCCCTCTAAGCTTCTATATAAAAAAAAGTGTATAAAAGATAAATTTATTTTTTACTGACAAAAATTAGTTAATTAAATGATTTTTATCTTTAAGTTTTAGTTAATGGCATGTTCTAAATAAATTTCTTAGGAAGATTTTAGAAAGAGCCATTTTTTTGGGTAAGAAATTTGTTAAAAAAAGCTAACATATAATCTTATCAAGGTGTTTTTTCAATAAATTTTTTAATTTTTAGAAAATTCGAATGACTGTCTGGGAATTTACCCCGGGAAATCTGTGCTGGTTTATCAATGGAACCATCTTTCAGGGAAAAACCCATGGGGCTTGGTAGGGAGAATTAAATTTTCTCTGGAATTTTAGCCAGTTAAGCCGGCTAATTTGTTGTGTTGCTGAAAAGTTTGGGTTGGGGGGGGAAGCAACCTTCTTGGCCAAGGTAAGTAAAAATAAATAATTTGTTAAATAGGAGAAAGCATCATGACGTGGCTTCCATATCTGTCATATATCTCCGTGCTGGTCCTCGTTGTAGGAATTTTCGCAAAAGTAATAAAATACCTTAGAATGCCAATCCATCTCCGGTGGGAGCTTTATCCTATTCCCCATGAAAAAAAGGATGGCTCCTATTTTGAAGAAGTTGACTGGTGGAAAAAGCCCCGGAAGAAGCACTATCTTAATCAGATTATCTTTATGGCCCAGGAGATACTTTTTATCCGGGCACTTTATCATCATAACCGGAAGATGTGGTACGCTTCTTTTCCCTTTCATTTTGGTCTCTACCTAGTGATTGGGTGGCTAGCGCTTCTCGTGGGGGGGGCGTTGCTTAAAATTTTTTGGGTGGCAAGCGGCTTGGCTGAAACGTTACTGGCTGTGGCGGTTGTTGTGGGAGTAACAGGGATGATCTTAGGGATAATAGGATGTGTTGGGTTGCTCATAATTCGCGCAACCAGTTCCGATTTGCATGGTTATACCGCCCCGGTTGACTACTTCAATATTCTTTTTATTTTTGCTGTGTTGGGAAGCGGCATCATTGCCTGGGTGTCTGCTGATCCTCGTTTTTCAATTGTTCAAGAGTATATTCGCCGACTGATCACTTTCAGCGCGGCAACAACAACAAGTAAAACCATCGCCTGGCACATTGCGCTTTTTTCTCTCTTTCTTATTTATCTGCCCTTCACGCATATGACCCACTTTTTCATGAAATATTTCATGTGGGATAAAGTGCGGTTTGAAGACGAACCAAATTTTCGTGGCAGCGATATGGAAGGCAAGATTGCAAAAGCATTAACCTACACACAAAACTGGTCAGCTCCGCATATTCAAACCGGCAAGAAATGGAGTGAGACAGCTTCAAAGGGAGTAGAATAAATGAAGAAAAATAAACTCACGTTAAAAGATATGAGTACCGCGTCCGGACAATTGGTGGAACTTAAACAGGAAGAGTTTATGAAGCTTCCAAATCCGTATGATACTCCAGAAGCTCAACCTCCTCTAAAATCTTTAAGCGACGAGGTGCGGGAGAAATTTGAATGTGACCTTGATGGCTTCATGGCCATCAAAATTATCCGGCCAAAGAGCCGAGAAGAAGAAGAACGATTAGTTAACAAATTTTTAGACGGGTTACGTAAGCTCCTCAGCAAGGAAAACAATTGGACTTTTTTTATGCCGCTTATGCTTTCTTTGGAATACTGCGCAAAGTGCCAGACCTGTAGTGATGCGTGTCCCATCTACGTGTCGAGCGGGAAAAACGAGGTTTATCGGCCCACGTTTCGCTCGGAGGCTCTCCGTAGCATTGTCGATAAGTACATTCGAAAAAAAGGCAGCCTTTATCTCAAAATGACCGGCAATGAAATTGAACTCAACTGGAAGATGGTAGCACGACTGGCTGAGCTTGCCTATCGGTGTACACTTTGTCGAAGATGCGCTCAAACCTGCCCCATCGGAGTGGACAACGGCCTTATCACACATGAGTTGAGAAAGCTCTTTAGTCAGGAGCTGGGGATAGCCCCGGAAGAGATCCACGCTAAAGGTTCGGTTCAACACCTGCAAAAAGGCTCCTCCACCGGCATGATCAAGCAGGCATTTGCGGACACTCTTGAGTTCTTGGAGGATGACATTGAGGAGAAAATCGGCCGAAGAATAACCATGCCGATTGATAAAAAAGGAGCGGAAATTCTTCTCATCCACAATGCCGGCGAGTACCTCTCCTGGCCGGAAAATCCCTCGGCTTTCGCGATCATTTTCGACGCTGCCGGCGTTGACTATACCTTATCGAGTGAAATTGTAGGGTACGATGCGGTCAATTACGGGCTGTGGTATGACGATTTCCAGCTTGCTCGGGTTGCCTTAAAACACGCACAGATTGCTAAGGATTTAGGGGTCAAAAAGATTGTGGTGGGAGAATGTGGACATGCTCACAAAGCTATTTCCGTGATCGCCGACCGGATTCTCATTGGCGACCTCAATATTCCCCGGGAAAGCTGTATTCCAATTTTGGAAGACATTGTTGTCAACGAAAAAATCAAGCTCGATCCCCGTAAAAATAATTTTCCGGTGACCCTTCATGACCCTTGTAATATGGTAAGGCTTATGGGGATTGTTGAGCCACAGAGAAGAATATTAAGAAAGATTGCCCCCCGGTTTCGAGAAATGGAACCTCATGGAGTGGAAAATTACTGTTGCGGCGGCGGAAGCGGTTTTGCCATCATGCCTTCTCTCAATTTCCCGGACTGGAGATCGGGTGTGTCTGCCCGGATGAAGTTTAAACAAATTCTTGATGCTTTTCAGGATGTTATTGACCCGAGCATCAAAAAAATGGTGTGCGCCCCCTGTTCTAATTGTAAAGGAGCAATTCGAGATCTGTTGGCGTATTACAATGCCTGGGAAAAAACCGGGATTGCTTATACAGGATTAGTCGAATTTATTGTCAATGCCATGGTAGATGTTAAAGAGCCATACATCGAATGGCCGGAATTTTAATTGACGTTGATAATCAAAAACGTCTTTTTTTTCTTCCGGTTGGTGATTTAATGATCCCTTCGGTTCAGGTCGCTTATTTTATTCAGCAGACTTTGAGATCCCGAACTTGTTTCTGGATCTCGCAATAGGTTGATTTCATTACCTGCCTGCTGCAGGCAGGTAATGAAACAAGCCTCCCATGAATTGATGCCGAAACAGGTTCGGCACGACACTTTTTTAAGCCCAGAAGCAAGACATTAAGCCCCTTTTACCGTTTTTCAAGAGTCAATTAGATTCATAAAACTGATTCTGGTTTCCCGCCTTAAGTTATAGTATAGTAGGTTTATCCTATTATACTTTCTCTGCTGTTATTTTTTCTGTAAGATAAAATTGTAAGGAACAGGAAAAATGAAACTGTCTTTAAAGGATCAGTCACGAATCTTAAACATTTCCGAGGTTAAAGTCCTGGAAAATATCGGAGAAGGAATTTTAATTATAGACGATACTTTCCGCATTACCTATTTTAATTCCAAAGCGGTTTCCCTTACCGGTATACCCCGCAAAGAAGCGGTGGGAAAGCCATGTTATGAAATACTTGCCCTCTCAAACTGCACTGAGGGCTGCCCAGTACAAAAAATGGTCGAGCAAGGGGAGTCAATTGTTGATTACCGCTCCTTTATTAAAAGTCCTGATCGCGCTGCAGTTCCGGTGGAAGTTCGTTTTTCAATCTTGCGGGATCGCCAAAATCATTTTTCCGGCGGGATAATAACTGTCCGAGATCTTCCCTCCAAATATAATAATGAGTTGGAAGGGGATCACCAGATTTATTCATTCCAAGGAATTTATGCAAACAATAAGAGATCGTTAGAAATTTTTGAAATTTTGCCTGACCTAAGCCGTTCTGATGCTTCCGTGCTTCTGCAAGGAGAAAGTGGCACTGGCAAGGAACTGTTTGCGGCTGCGATTCATAACTTGAGCTATCGAAAAAACAATCCTTTTATAATCGTAAACTGTGCTGCTTTGCCTGAAAATCTTTTAGAATCAGAACTTTTTGGATATATAAAAGGGGCTTTCACCGATGCAAAACAAAATAAACCTGGGCGTTTTCAACTTGCCCATCAGGGGACGCTCTTTCTTGACGAGGTGGGAGATATTCCGCTTTCACTTCAGGCAAAACTGCTTCGGGTGGTGGAAGAAAAATCATTTACTCCTTTGGGTGGTACTAATGTGGTGAAAGTTGATGTGCGGATAATTTCGGCATCAAACCGCGATTTAGAGCAAATGGTAACCGTTGGAACGTTCCGCCGCGATCTTTACTACCGGCTCAACGTTGTAAAGCTTGAAATCCCTCCTTTACGAGAGCGTCCGGAAGATATTCCTATTTTGATTAAACATTTCATTAACCAGTTTAACAAAAAAACTTTCCGAAACATTGAAGGGGTATCTACTAATTATCTGGAGGTTCTTAAAAACTATAAGTTTCCGGGAAATGTTCGCGAGTTAGAAAATATTATCGAGCATGCATTTGTGATGTGTCGAGGAAACACCATTCGCAGAAACCATCTTCCTTCTTATCTTTCTCGAACACCTCAAAACCAGGAAAATCCCATGGGATCAGTGGAGCGGCTCTTCAACCAGATGGAAAAAGAGACGATTCTTAAAGTATTGGCAAAACACAAGGGAAATCGATCAACCGCTGCAGATGAGCTTGGTATGCACCGCACCACCTTATGGCGGAAACTCCGCCGAATAGAATTGAATTCATGAAGGTAAAGGAAAATCTATGATATAGGGGCGGCATTGGCTTCAGTATCAGGAGAAGGCTGAGTAGGAGAGGTTGACTTGAGAGGAAACGTTACGCGAAAAACCGAACCTTCTCCGGGTGTTAGTGAACTAAAGGTTATCTGACCGCCAAGTTCGTTGACGATTTTTCTGGTCACCAAAAGCCCCAATCCTGTCCCGTAACGACCTTTTGTGGATAACATCCCGGTAAAAAAATAGTTTTCCCATTCCTCGGGAAGTCCCGGGCCATTGTCTTCAACCTCAAATACCACTAATGGTCCTTTGAAGAGGGAGCGAATAATTATCCGATGCTCACGCCGGTTCACATCAAACTTACAGGCTTCTATCGCATTTTGCACTAAGTTGCTCAAAATCGTGTGCAGGTCTTCGGCATTAAACAGGATTGGCCCAAGTTTTGGTTCTAAATCCAGAACCAGTTTAATGTGTTCAAGGGCCGCTGTGCCCCGGAATAATTCAAAAACCTCACAGACGACTTGGTTTGGTTCAATAATGCTGAGGACATGTTCTCTTTTTTTAGCGCAATAAAGGATATCTTTGACCAGATTGGAAATTCGGGCGACATTCCGCTGAACGATTTCCCAACCTTTTAGAGTCTCCGCTTGGTCTCCTTGTTGCAAACCTGAGTTAACCACATAGATTCCCCCATCCAGGCCGGTTAAAATATTTTTTATAGAATGAGCCATGGTAGCAACCGTTTGTCCCATTAAGCTTAAGTCGGTCTGCAGCCGTTTAATATTGGTTATATTGGTGGACATTTCCATCACCGCCACAATCTGTCCTTGATCATTGTAAAGAGGACTCGTGTAAACAATGACAAAGGCTTCCTGGCCTTCACGGGTTATGACCCTCTCTTCACTGGAATGGACCTGCCCATCAGCAAATGTTTTAACCACCGGACATTCCGGACAGGGACTGGATTTTCCTTTATAAACCTCATGACAGAGTTCACCTACCCGATTGCCGAAGTCTTGTTGAAAAAGCTGGTTGGTTTGGACGATCCGTAACTCGTGATTTTGGACGGAGATATAGCAAGGAACGCGTTGAAAAAGCTGGGGGTAATCGTTTCTGGTAGGATCCTCTTTGCTGACGTCGAGTTGGTTTGGAGACACGTGTTGCCCCTTAGAACAGAAAGGTTATTTTATATAAGTAGCAATCTTGTTCAAAAGCTCCTGGGGGGAAAAAGGTTTCTCAAGAAACTCTTGGGGACGAGGGACACTCTGATGGTCATGGGCGAAGAAGTCTTTATATTGCGTAACCGCGGAAAGAATGATTACCGGAATATCTTTATGCACTTCACTTTTTTTGAGTTTCCGATAAAAACCCACACCCGATTGATTAGGCATGATAATATCAAGGATAATTAAATCAGGAAAAAATTCAGTAAGTTTGCGAAACCCATCTTCACCATCATCGGCAACCTTGGTGTGGTAACCGCTATTGGTAAGCAGAGAATTTAAGTAGGTTCGCACATCTTCTTCATCATCTATTATCAATATTTTTTTTGTCATTTTTTTAGCTCTTACTTCTTGATGAGGGAAAATGAGTTTGGGATTTATCCGCCTTTTTTATTCTCATTAAGACGGTTTTAACCTTTTCTTTCACTGGGGAGGGCTGATCGTCATTATTGACAATTGCATTCAGGGTGGTGAGCACTTCGGTATCGTGTTTACAACAAATTGAACCTAAAGCCTCAAGGGATGCAAGACGCACCTCAACCTCATTATCAGTAAGACACCTCATTAAACTTGAACGTGCCTCTCGGGCGCTGGTGCCAATTTGTCCCAGCACCCAGGCCACTCTTTCTCGAACATACCAGACTGAATCGGAGAGTGCTTCTATAAGGAAAGGTACTGCTACCGCAGCTTCCGGTCCTTGATCATTAATTGTTAAGACCGCATATTCTCTCACATCTTCATGGGTATCTTGAAGCATAGGAACAATGTATCGTAAGATTGCGGGAATATCCAGTTTAAGCTCTTTTAAACTCTGTAAAGCTGCCAGCCTCACAAACCAAACAGTATCCTTCAGGGTTTTAATGAGCGCGTTATACGCAAGGGCATTGTTCTCTCCTAACTCGCCGAGAGTTCGGGCAGCGGCAAAGCGAATATGAGGATCTTTTGCCTCAAGGTCGCCTACAAGCTGAACAATCGCCTTTTGCATAGATGCACTTTCGGACACCCCGACATTCGTCGTTTAGGGTTTTATTAGGGTCCAGTCTCCTTGCCTGATTCCCAACTGATCAAGTATTTCAACTGCCCGTTTATTTAGGTGATAAGAGTTGGGTTTATCAGGACCTACCATAATGACAGGGGTCCTAAAATTTGAAGCAAATTTTTCAATTGGTTCTCCCCCGAAGTCGGTGCCGTGTTCAGGATAACCAACCACTAAGACATCATATTCTTTGCGGTGGAGGCAGCGGTGAAGCTCAGCGCCCTCATTGCCTTCGCAAAGCCTAAAACCGACTTTAACAAAGTCCCCTAACCAAAAGTCATAGTATTCACGCAACTCCAGCTCTTTTTTAGCTATCAGTTCATCAGTGACTCTTACCAATGTTTCTTTTTTATCATCAACATATACATAATCCCGACGAAAGCGAAAAGGTGAATCCAACCAGTGAAAGATATTGAGCTGAACATCGTGCATTCTGGCCAAGGTCAAAGCGTAATGGAATGCCCAGTCACCCTGGCGTGAATAATGTGAACAAAGTCCGATGGCTTTCATGTTTTTCCCTCTTTTGTTATTTAGGTTACTTTTCCTCTTTTTTTTCGGGCACCACCAATGCGTTTGCCACTAAGTCTAATACCTGGACAACTTGCATGTCAAGTTTATAGTGCCTGATCAAATCCCCCAGGCCGTCAACACAATTATGGCAAATAGTACAGACCTGCTTGGCCCCGGTATCTATTAACTGCTGGGCTTTAATCTTGGCCACTTCCATCCGGAGGGGTTTATATTCTACCATGGAAAGAGCTCCCCCACCGCCGGTACAGCAGAAGTTATCAGCTCGGTTAGGAAACATCTCCCGAAAGTCAGTGCAGACTCGTTTTAATATCCAGCGAGGCTCTTCGGTGAGGTCTCCAGATCGGGCGATATTACAGGAATCATGAAAGGTGACCGGTAAAGAATTCTTCGAAGGGTCAACTTTTATTCGACCTTGACTGATATACCGGATTAAGGTAACTAAAACCGATTCTGAGGAAATATCTTGGGAATATTTAGCCCAGTTATAGCCTTCCCACCGGGTAGAACGATAACCGTGGCCACATTCCGAAATAACAATCCGTTTGGCTCGGAGTTTCTTAGCTGCCTCGTAAAGGTTCTTGGCCACAAAAGCACCTAACTTGTCATCTCCAGAAAAAAGGCCGAAGTTGGTCATATCCCACCCCCACCGGGGCATCGTCCAGCTTTCTCCAGCCGCATAAAATATTTTTGCGGCATGGCCGATGGAACGGGGGTCGTATTTGACCTCCCGGGGGTTAATCGTGTACATGAAATCGCAGTCTTCCTTATCAACATGGATCTTGAAGGTGGGGTCACCTATTTCTTCACCAACCTCTTCACTCATCCACTCAAGTGTTTCCAAATATTCGTCTTCCGTCACCCCCATCTGGTTGCCGGTTTCCCATTGATCTTTGCTTACCACAAACACGCCTTCAGGTACAATGCCCAACTCGGTCAAAAGACCACGCGTAAGGCGGACTAAAATTGCCGTATCAACCCCCATCGGACAGTTTAGGGTGCAGCGACGGCAACCCGTACAGGTCCCGAAAACAATATTCTTGAGCCGATTCATGTCCTCATCATTTTTGGGTGAACCGGCATGCACCCACCAGGGGATGATGCGGCCTGTCCAGTCAAAATGTTTTTTAAAAATGCGTCGGATTTGATCACCTTTATAAGCTGGAACCATAGTGGGATCGTGGGGGCGGGCAAGCACGTAATGGCAGACTTCTGAACACATACCGCAGTGAACACAGGCAGTCATTGACCCGACCACTGAACGGTTGAGCCTGCTCTGTAAAAGTTCCAGAAACTTTTTCACATTATTGGTGTTGGGATCATAGACTTTAAGACGCCCTTCGGCCACGCAAGGAACCTTTTCCTCTACCGCCTTTTTCTGCTCCTTTGGATCCAAAGGTAAACTCAGGACATCTTCTATGTTTATGCTTTTCTCGATCAATGTTGTTCTCCTTTCTATTTGGTTAATGCCTTCTCATTATCTAACCCAGCCGGTTTTTCTCCTCCGCGTTTGCGCGGAAACACCCCGCGGTGCCCCATGAGTTTGCCTAAGAAATAACGGGTAAAAGGATAGTAAAGGTAGTGGGAAATTTTCGAAAAGGGCACGTAAATCAGGAAAAATGTGGTCATGGCAAAGAATATTATCAGCGGCCATTCGCCGGCGGTATGCTTGTTGGGCACAGCGAACACGCCGGAAGCAAAAAAAGAGGTCATCAAAATCAGAGAAAAGTAGTCATCGGGTGTGCTGATGAGCCTGAGGGCGGGTTTGGAAATACGCCGGATAAGCCTCAGGATTCCTACGAAAAATGCCGCCGCTAACGTAATCTGGAATATCCAAACAACCACCTTGACGTCAAAAAGCTGTGGCCAGTAGGGGATAATAAATGTCGCGCTGATTGCCGCCACTACTCCGAGGTGGAAAATAACAAACTGAAAATAAAAGCTCCAGTTTCTCCGCACGCTTTCCATGGCCCAGGGCATAGCAACATTCATCATGGAATAGGCTACCCCAACCTTGCTGCTGCCTACTCCATAACTAAAATCCTGAGGGGCTTTGAATCGAAACATCCAGAGCAGCCGAAGAACGTAAACCGCGCTCATAAATGCTAAGGCTACAAGCTGCACTTCATTCTCTAAAATTTTTAAGAATTCACTCATGCTTCCTCCCAACGATATATTTTTAATCAACAACTCTGTATAAAGGTCCCTCCGAGGGCCATTCAATCTTTCTTTCTTAAGTAAGCAAAAACAATGCCACGACACTGAGCGCGTTTTCTTTTCGTTAAATCTTGATTAATTAATTAACTTTCAATATGTTGACTTTTAAAAACCAACCGCGCTTTAGGGATGGGTATTACTTCTAAAAAATGTATCACTTGTTAATCATTTTTTTATAATTAGCTTAAATAATTATATTTTTAACTGAAAAAAGAGTATTTTTTATCTAAAAACCGTTGCAAGATAATTTTAGTGTTGCATTTATGAATCATCATGCAACGCGGGCCATATTCTGAAATTTTGATTTTAATAGTCTAATATTTAAATATTTTTTAATTGTGAAACCCAAAACCAAAAGGTTTTAATTCGCTAAAAAATGCACCAATTATTATATTATATCTTCATTAACTGCAACACTCAAATATAACGTGCAACAACTATATTTCTATTAATTTGTAGGTCACTTTTCTTTTTCACCCATTGACATCAAGTGGGTTTTTTTGGTAGGGGTTTAGGTGAAAAGGGAAAAATAACCGATTTTAAATTTTTTTAAGGAGGACAACAATGGCACAGAAAAAGGTTTTAGTAATAGATGATGAGCCTGACGTATTGACCTACATTACCAGTATCCTGAAAAATAACGGATATCTTTATGTTACTGCTAAAGATGGAATTGAAGGTATGGCAAAAGCCAGGGCAGAGAAACCCGATATAATCACCCTTGACCTTTTAATGCCGGAAAAGACCGGGATAAAATTATACCGGGAGCTCAGAAAGGATGAAGGGTTAAAGGGTATTCCGATCATAATGGTAACTGGTATCGCTTCGGAAGCTCACCAGTTTGCCGATTTTAAAAAATTTATCTATGAGAGGAATATTCCGGCTCCAGAAGGTTATATTGAAAAACCTTTTAAAACGGAAGTGTTGATTGAAAAAATTAAACAGGCATTGGGTGAACAGTAAGGAGTAAAAACATTTCTACTTTTTATCTTTTGATGAAATCAATGTATAATAAATTGAAGCTTTATTTGGGAGAAAGATTCATCACTATATGTTTCAAAGGTAACAGGTAAAATACTTTATGGATACAAAAAAGAATGTTGCCTTTCTCATTGATGAACAGAAAAGCTCAACGAGTGAGGAAAAAGAAATTAATTTTACTGCTATGATGGCTGCACGAGAGAAGTTGGGATTGAGCCAAAAAACGTAGCTCTTTACTGAAAAAACTTGAGCCCAATTTCTCAGACAACTTAACATGTCATATGGCAATTCTCTTTTTAGGTTTTAGTCAAGGAAGATGGATCGCTGAAGCAAGAGTAGATGGTCTGGCTGCATCATTGGCCGATTAAAGAAGAGCATAGTTTGGGAATACCCCTCCGACACGGAGACGGGGTTTTAATTAACTCAATGATTAAGTTTGCCGCCGGAGGATAATACATGGAAGATGATATTTACCGCACCCTCATGAAGCACCTGGGCGAGGTAGGGATTGGTTATCCTCAGATTGATGATTTTTTAGAAGTCTTAAAAAAAACCATTACCCCTAAAGAGGCCGAAATAGCTCTCGGGCTCCCTACCCGGCTACCGCCACTTGATGTTGAGGACGTTGAGGCGATTGCTGGCCGACTTAAAAAGCCGATAAAAGAAGTTGAAGAAATTTTAGAAAAACTTGCTCAAAAGGGTTTCCTCTATAAAGGAAAAACTCCCTCCGATAAGATTGGGTTTGCTTTTATCCAGATCGGCTTTGGAATTCCCCAAATATTTTTTTGGAAGGGAAAAATTACTGATCAGGTAAAGGAAGTGGTCCGGCCTTTGGAAAAATATCTCGCTAAAGGGGCAAAAGAAGTCAGAGGAGCAGATAAGACCCGATTTTATCGCTATGTTCCGGTAAACAAAGCAGTGGAGCATGCCCTGCAGGCTGTTCTTCCTTTTGATATGATGACTGAGGTAGTAAAGAAGGCACGCAAGATCGCCGTCGTCCATTGCCCCTGCCGACAAACAGCACGGATTCTTAAAGACTCGAAATGCACTCACAGTTTAGAGATATGTATAAAATTTAACAAGATGGCGGAATTTGTTTTGGAAAAGGGGTTAGGCCGGGAAATTTCGCAATCTGATGCCCTCGATCTTATCCGCAAAGCTGAAGAGGAAGGACTGATACATTTCGTGGATAATTGCCAGGATGAAATCCAGCATAACTGTAACTGTTGCTCATGCTGTTGCTGGAACGTTATGCCGATCAAAAAACGGCTGGTTCCTCGCGACTATATCATGGCTACGTACTACTTAAGAACAACTGATGAAAATGAGTGCATTAGCTGTGGCCAATGCGCTCAAGATTGCCCGCTCGAAATCATTACGATGGGAAATGATCTGCCAGTGGTTGATGAGAGCGTGTGTATTGGTTGTGGAGTATGCCTTCTTCATTGTCCCACTGGAGCGGCCAAACTGAAAAGGAAAGATGATAAAGTTCCCTTTAAGAACTTTCAGGTTTTACACCAAACCGCGATTAAAAACTCGATTTCAAAAAAACAAACCTCATAAAAAGATTCATTTTAACAAAAACATCTCGTACAAAATTGCCCGGGAATAGTTTCCACAAAATCCACCTGCTGCTTGCCTCCACGATTTTCTTGGATCATTAGTCTATTTTTTCTTATATCAAGCAATCCTATAAT
This sequence comes from Thermodesulfobacteriota bacterium, assembly GCA_026625185.1. Classification (GTDB taxonomy): domain Bacteria; phylum Desulfobacterota; class WTBG01; order JAGOGO01; family JAGOGO01. The sequence goes on from CP113000.1 coordinate 806,963, forward strand.
ATGGGTAAAGGAATGGTGGTTAATATTTTTTTGTTTTAAGGTGTTTTCTGATATAGTAAAATAATTATGTTGATCATCAAAAGGAGGGAATCATTATGGAGAATGAGACCATAAAAAAGCTCAATGTGCTTTTAACGCATTGGATGGAACACAATCGAGAACATGCGGCCGAATATGACAAATGGGCCCTCCAGGCAAAAACCGAAGGGTTCACCGAAGTTTTCGCTGCCCTTAAGGAAGCAAGCGATGTGATTCAAAAAACTAACGAAAAATTATTAAAAACCTGGGAGATTCTCAAAAAACAAACCAAGGAATAAAAGCTTAATCACCTGGGTTTCCTAACTTTGCCAATGCCTTCCGGTAAAGTTCCACATATTTTTTCGCAGATATTTTCCAAGAAAAATCAGCATCCATGGCGTTCTTGATGAGTTTTTCCCACTTCCCTTTGTCATTATAAAGAGTTAAAGCCTTTTTGATTGTCTTTAGCAGCTTGTTGGCATCATATTGTTTAAATTTAAATCCGGTTCCTTTCCCCGATGATGGATTAAATTCTTGAATAGTATCATCGAGCCCGCCAGTAGCCCTTACAATAGGGATCGTGCCGTATTTCAAACTATAAATCTGGTTAAGTCCGCAGGGCTCATAACGTGAGGGCATTAAGAACATATCGCACCCCGCTTCGATCTTATGGGCCAAGGTATTATCGTAAGCGATTTTTATTCCGGTCTTTTTAGGATATTTTCCCCCGATCAGGGTAAAAAGTTCATTATATTTTTCATCACCAGTTCCTAAAAGCACAAAACCGAGGTCCATTGTCATCAGTTTGTCCATAATCTGGGCCAGAAGATCAAAGCCTTTCTGGTCGGCCAGGCGGGAGATCACACCGAGTAAAGGAACAGAGAGAAGCTCTTCGGACAGACTGAAAGCCTTTAACAAATCCTGCTTGCATTTCGGTTTTCCGGTCAGGTCCTCAAGTGAATACGGTGAAGCGATAAACGCATCGGTGGCGGGATTCCATTCTTCATAGTCAGCGCCATTTAATACTCCGTAAAGGTCTTTTTTACGCGTGCGCAGAATCCCCTCCAGTCCGTAGCCGAATTCCTCGGTCTGAATTTCCCGGCTGTAAGTTTCGCTCACGGTATTAACAATATCCGCGAAAACTATGCCGGCTTTCATAAAACTGATCTTCCCCCAGAACTCCACTCCGGCAATGGAAAAAAGTTCCGGAGGAAGGCCGGTTAAGTCAAAAGCCTCTCGGGAAAAGAGGCCCTGATAAGCCACATTATGAATAGAAAAAATCGAAGCGGTTTTCGCGAACCGGGGATCTTTTCTATACACGGTTTTCAAGTAACAGGGAATTAAACCGCTTTGCCAGTCATTACAGTGGATGATATCAGGAAAAAAGTTAAGTTTCTCGCATAGCGCAAAAACCATTTTGGAAAAGAAAATGAACCGCGCGGCATTGTCAAAATAATCTCCTTTTGGGGTGCCGTATAAATTACTCCGATCGTAAAATTCCTCCTTTTCTACCAGATAGAACAAACAATCGTTTTCTTCGGTTAACAATGTTCTGATATCCCCTTTCACTGTTTGTTTGCCCAGCGTTACTTCCAGGTCTTCAGCGAGAAGTTTATAGTTGAATTTCTGTTCCCTCGCCATCCGGTAAAAAGGCAGCACTAGCCGCGCGTCAACCCCGATCTCTTTGAGAGCTCTTGGCAGAGTGCCGCTCACATCCGCCAATCCGCCTGTTTTTGCAAAAGGGACTGCTTCTGACGAAACAAAAAGGACTTTTAGCATACCCTACCTCTACTATAATATTCCAGTATAATTAAAATTTCCTTGACCTTGAAATTATTATATTCCACCAGCACGTGCAAGGCAAGAGGAAAAGACCTCTGCAGGGGTTGTAAGTTTTAAACATTTTCTTGGTGTTTTCTTTAAAAGGTTTTTGATTGTTTTTCATTTAGAGGACCTGATTATAGCAAACTCGATTTTCTTTTTGCCAAAAAGCGCACCATAAGATTAATGGCATATTTGACCGCGCCTTTTCACCCCGCTGTGTCAGGGATTACTGATTAAAAATATATTGTAATTTTTTAGAAGTTAAACTATTATCTTGACCCATTGCGATAAGAGAAGTTTCATGGGGTTTGATCACGAGGAGGAAACCAATGGAACAAAAAGAAGAGGAAGCAATTAAAAAAGTGATGCGGAAGCTGTGGATTGTTTGGGCTTCCATGCTCGTTTTTTTGGCAATGCATATCGTCGTTTGTTATCATCTGGCTGAGAATTTAAAAACCCGGTCCTCACAAGCAGTTCCCCTCGTAATGGTTAAAAACATCTTTTATGGCCTAACTGTTGGTTCTTTATTGCTCGCAAATTTTTTGAAAAAATTAGTGTTGAGAGTTAAAACCGATCATTCACGTCAAGCGTCAATAAACCCCACCCCAGTCCGTCAGCAACCTCCCTTCGTGACAGGATATTTCACGACAGTTATTGTTTCTCTCGCTATTTCAGTAAGCATCGGGCTTTATGGTTATGTTTTTTTCTTTTTCAGTGCTGACTTCCCGACCCTTTATACCTTTATGGCCATTTCGGCTGCGGCGTTGTTTTACTTCCGTCCAAAAATAGAAGAACTAAAAAAGTTAGCTGCTGCCATGGAAAGCGCTCATGGCGCAGGCGAATAAAATATAACGGTTAATTTTTTTTAAAAAAAGGAGGAGACAATGGTCGGATTAATTGTTCTGGCAGGTATCGTCCTGATTGTCGTGTGGGGAATAGTAACCTTTAACCGGCTGGTATCCCTTCGGAACGAGGTGCAGAATTCCTGGAAACAAATCGATGTCCAGTTAAAGAGAAGACATGATCTTATTCCCAATTTGGTTTCTGTGGTCAAGGGCACCATGGAATTTGAGCAAGACACCCTCGAGAAAGTTATAAACGCACGGGCAAAGGCGGTTTCAGCCGGCAGCATGCAGGATAAAGTGAACGCCGAAAACATGCTTACCCAGGCTTTGGGAAAACTTTTTGCGGTCATGGAAAATTATCCGCAGCTTAAGTCCAATCAAAATATCATGCAGCTGCAGGAAGAGCTTACCTCAACCGAAAACCGCATAGGATTTGCCCGGCAGTTATATAACGATCTGGTCGCGCAGTACCGGATCAAGCAGGAAGTTTTTCCGAATAATATTTTTGTCGCGTTTTTCGGCGTTTTTAACAAAGAGGTCTATTTCGAGGCGGAGGAGGAGGCGCGCAAAGTTCCTCAGGCGGACACCAGCATCAGACCAAAAAGTTAACCGGTTAATCCATGCCATTTACTTTTATTGATATAGAACGCCAAAAGAGCTGGAAGATCGGCCTGTTTTTTGTCATCCTTCTGCTCATGTATTTTTTCAGCGCCCTGGTGATCGCGCGGATGGTTTTCGGCAACATCTTTGCAAAAGGCGTAATCCAGGGGGCCTTCAATGCTATTTATATTTTTATTTTTGCTGCGATGTTCGCATTTGTTCACTTTTTTCTCTTGTCCTATGATGTCACCGAAACGATAAAAGAAAAACTGGGCGCAACCGACCTTGACCCTGAAGATGACCTGCACAAACGTCTGAAGAACATTATGGCCGAAATCCATGTGGCTACCGGCAATAAGCGAAAAATGACGTGCGCTGTTATTCCTAGTCCGGCGATGAATGCTCTTGCGGCTAATGACTTCAAGGGAAACGCGCTCATCGCAATTACTGAAGGATTAGTGTCAAGACTTTCGCGGGATCAGACCGAGGCGGTTATTGCCCACGAAGCCTATCACATTCTCTCCGGTGATTGCCGTGAAAGTACCCTTGCGGTAAGCCTCTTCGGGTTTTCCATGCCTTTCATGGAAAAAATTATGATTTACTGGGGGCGACTCTATCTCTTGTCTTTTATTCTTTTTAAACTTGGATATCTTTTAAACATGTTAATTTCACGGGAGCGTGAATATCGGGCTGACGCCGGCGCGGTCCGGATGACCCGCAATCCTCTTGCACTTGCGGAGGTACTCTATCTGCTTTCCAAAAACTGGCGAGGCACAGGTTTGATCAGCAGTGACCTTGAAGGGTTATGTATCGTAAATCCCCGTCTCGATGAACTGGACGAATCAGAAGGTTTTTTTGCCGACCTTTTCTCCAGCCATCCACCCATCGAAAAACGAACTGAAATACTTCTGAATATGGCACACGCGGGTGTGGCTGAACTTGAGGCAAGAAGGAAACAAACCGCGACAAAATCTTTGCCTGAAGAAACAGAAAAGAAATACTACGCCTTAGACGCTCTGTATGCCTGGCAAGGCCCTTACGCAGTGGCCGAGCTTGCCGCATTGCCATGGTTTTCTCCCCTGACCTGGGTAAGCGACGGGAGTGAAACGACGACCAAGGCATCTCAGATACCTGCGTTACGCGAAACACTTAAAACCCGTATTGCACCGCTGGAAGGGAAAATATCGGAGTATCCCTGCCCGGTGTGTCGGCAGCCGCTCATCCAGCAACACTACGAACAGATCCGGATATATCCATGTAACTTTTGTGGGGGCACGTTGGTTGACTGGGATAAGCTTCCGCGGATTATTATCCGGCGGGAAAACACCTGGTCCGAAAAAATCAAGGCCCAGGCGTGCGCGACCCTCAAGGAAAATCAGCGGGCCTATATCATGCGCCGCAGCAAAAACAATAAAACCAAAGCGGTCTCGTTGCAGTGTCCTAAATGCAAAAGGAGTATGCAGCGGACATTTTACAGCTATGTCTATCTTGTTGCAATAGACCGCTGTGCTTGCGGAGCGACGTGGTTTGATAAGGATGAACTGAGCATGCTCCAGTGCATGATCGAAAATAAGATGGCAGGAGAAGATTTTGCTGAAGAAGAAAGAAGAAATGATCGGAGAGCGCCCGCGCCCCGGCAATGATAACTTTTTTTTTCGCCAACCAGCGGCGACGATGAGAGATGGGTCCAATGACCCCTGTGAAATTTTTTCTCACGGGGTTTATTTTTTGTGAGTGTAATCTGAATGGTGGTGGGTATGATGGGGAATTTTATTCGGATCCCACAACGAAATTTTCTGCATGCATAACGGCTTTTCAAGGCTGTTGGCGTGAAGAAAAGCTTCGTCCTGAAGGATTTCTTGCGTTGAGGCATCAGCGGTGACACAGCCGCCGTGAAGGACAATAGTCCGCTCGCACAGCTCCAGGGCCATATCTAGGTCGTGGGTGGCGATGATTTTTGTATGCTCGAAGGTTTTGAGCAGTTCGATCAGCCGTCTCCGTGAGCGGGGATCAAGGCTTGAGGTCGGTTCATCCAAGACCAGAATATCCGGAGACATAGCCAGAACGGTAGCAATGGAAACAGAACGTTTTTCACCTTGTGAGAGCTTATACGGAGGGCGCTTTGCCAGGTGTCCCACGCCGGCTGTCTCAAGAGCCCGAAGAACCGTTTGTTTTGCCTCATCTTTGGTCATTCCGAAATTCAACGGTCCAAAAGCGACATCATCAAAAACCGTCGGCATGAATAACTGATCATCAGGATTCTGAAAGACCATACCCAAGCTGCGGCGCACCTCATTCAGATTTTTGGAATTCAATGGATAGTCGCCAATCCGTAAAGTCCCTTGCGCGGCTGTCAAGCAGCCGTTTAAATGAAGCAAAAGAGTTGATTTGCCCGCGCCATTTTCTCCGACCAGGGCCACCGATTCCCCGTGTGAGACACGAAACGAAACCCCGTTTAGTCCCACCGTGCCGTCCGGATACGTATAATGCAGATCAATCGCTTCGACAATATGATGAGTCATGGCACTATTCCTGTAATGAGTGTGCCCAGATGCAAAGGCACATTGGTACATCTAAACAACACAAATAAAGACACCCACCCCGACATAAAAATTATTTCCGGGACTCTGATTTTCATTGATCTGATTAAATAAAAATGGCCGTCAAATCCGCGGCAACACATGGCCCGATAAATTCGTTCGGCCCGATCAAGCGTGCGCAGCAACAGATGACCGATAAGGGAGATGAAAATTCTAAAACTCATTGTCCCGGAATTAAACGTCCGAAGGGACCGGGCACGCACCATCCGGTCTGCTTCGTCGGTCATAACAAACAAATATCGATAAAAAAATAAAAGCTGAACGATGAATGGTTTTGGAACACCGAATTTTCTCATTGACTCACAAACCGCATTAAAACCGGTCAACGATATTAAAATGAGAGCGGCAGTCACCGTCAATACAAAGCGCAGGAGGATGGATAAAAAAGAGACGAATCCACCCGAAATCCCTACCGAGCCGATGTGAAAAAGTATTTCCCGGTCAAGCAGAGGATTGAAAACACCGATCAAGATGGCAAACGGTGAAACGATTAACACTTTTTTCAGGAGGTAATTATACGGAAGCCCGCCGAGGGATATTAACGCGATAGGATAAAGGAAGAAAGGAAGTATCGCGGAGAGGGCGTATTTGTCAAACGAAACCACCGCCACGATAAACACTAAGGTGGTAATCAATTTGGCGCGCGGGTCCAGACGATGGAGCAGGCTGTCCCCTGCCGCCAGAGCGTCCATTCGGCCAATATCAAATGAGTTTTTTCCGATGTTATTCATGGTGGTTATAAAAAAATTTGGTTAGCTGAATACGCGCCGGCCCTGGTCACCAAATATTCCTGTATTACTTTTTATCTTTCTGGTAACGATTTAATCTTGCGGCGTTTAAGAACTATCCCGATCAGTACAGCCAGCACAAGGGTTAAAAAGCCTCCGATCAATCCGGACACCGACGTCCCCGGATCAACCGCCGGCCATGTAGGACTTTCGCTGGCTTCAGGTTTGGGTTCGCTTTTTTTAAAACCATAATCCGGCAAGAAGGCTGTTTTTCCCTGAACATTAGCCAATGAAGCATGCACTTTTTCGGACGTCTCCAACTCTTCCTTGCCTGAGGTCCTAAACATGGACCATTCCAAACCATCCGGATTGCTCGACGCAAACCAGCTTAAGGCGCCTCCGGTAATGAGAGTTACTATCAGAACACCCAAAAGCAGTTTTTTCATGTCGACTTTAACGATTGAGGCAACGCCTTGCGCGGAATTTAAAATCTCCGGACGCGCTTTCCACACAAAAGAAACCACCGCAGCACTAATTAATCCTTCCACGATACCGATGCCCATGTGAATCGGTTGCATCAGGAGGACAAATGTTTGAAAGGGAAGTTCTGATATTCCCGAAAACACGGTTTCAAGAACCACAGCAAAAGCCCCCAGCTGGAGACCAACAATCGCAGCAATAATGCCGCCCGTCGCGATTTTGGCTTGAGTAGGATTTTCTCCGGCAATTTTTTTATAAATGAACGGATAGGCAAGAAAACAAGGGAAAAACCCGAGATTAAAAATATTACACCCTAAGGCCAACAGTCCGCCATCAGCGAAAAAAAATGCCTGCACCGTCAGCACCGAGGCCATGACCAGGAAAGCGGCATAAGGTCCCAGCAGGATGGCCAGAATCATGCCGCCGCCCAGGTGTCCGCTGGAACCGGTTGCCGGGATAGTGAAATTGATCATTTGCGCCGCAAAGATAAAAGCGCCCAAAACTCCCATAAGCGGAATCTTTCGGTCATCCGCTTCATCTTTCAATTTTTTGGCGCTATAACCGATAAGCCCCGCAGTTGTCGCCCACATAGTAGCGCCCACCAAAGGAGAGATTAAAGCATCAGCCATATGCATCGTTAGTTCTCCTTTCTTCTAAAAATAGGTGTTTAACCTGATTCCGTAAATAAAACCTTCCGGATCTTTGTCTTCCTTAATTCGATCTTGAATATATTGAACATCAAAGGTTAGGTCGCTAAAATCACAAACCTGAAATTTTACGTAGGCTTCAGCCGCATTGGTATGGTTTATATCCGCTTCATCTGCGCCTTCGAGATATGCATAACCCACGCCTATTTCATCTTTTTCCCGGCACCACAACTTTCCATTAACGTTTAAGCCCAAAGAGTAAATTTTTTCATGATCTACTGCTGCTTCATCATCCTGCCATCCCAACCTTGTAAAAACTCCAAGTATTTCACCCAGCTTTTGATCACAAGAAACCCCCCAACCTTTAAGGCGCTCATGGCCGCTTTCATTATCGTTCTGAAATTTATCGCTGGTTAAGAATCCATAAATCCGGTAGTTTCCTTCACCCAGTCCAGTATCTGCTTTATAACCCAGTTGGCAAGCATGGTAGTTGTAATGTCTACCTTCTTCATTTTTGGTGGCCATTTCGACCGCCCTTATGGTGAATTTTGAAATTTCAAGCTCGGCTGCGCCTCCAATATCATAGGAAGGCAAATTGACGTTTTTTTGACTAACAAAAATTTCGTTCATAAACTGAGTAGTTTCACAATTGGCAAAGGCATTGTCGTCAATGTAACAGGAGGAGTCTATAATGCCTCCGGTTATGGCGAGCGATGAATCCTGAGAAAGTATAAATTTGTGCTTATACCAGGCTTCCAGAAGATAACTTCTATCCCGACCGTTAATATGTCTCAGATCACTCTTAAGGTCATCATCATAAGGCGCTAAGGAAAAAGGAGAAACTGCATTCAACCCATCCTGGTCAGTATAACTGGCGGTTAGCTGAAACTCATCAGTTTTAGTAGGATGAAAATTCATCCTAACATCAAGAATTCCTGAGCCCCGGCCTGGATGATGTGGTTCTCCATGGTCGATATCACCATATTGATAAACACCAGTAAGGGTGGTATCCGTGTTTAATTTGTCATTTATGTCGTATGCTAAAGTTAAAACCGGGGTTGTAAAAATTACAATAATGCTCAAAAAACAATAAATCGCATGGGCCTTTCTCACTTTGCAAAGTTCTTTCAGTTTTTTATTTTTGATAGATCAAAACCAGGACTTAGTGTTACTTTAATCATATTAATAACACCATTGTCAAGCTTTTTTTTAAAAATGCTCCTCAAATACGGCTTCCGCATCAGTATCTCTCGTAAGGGAAATCCATACGACAATGCCACCACCGAAAGTTTTTTAAAACTCTTAAGGTTGAAGAAGTATATCTCTGGGAATACCGGGCCCTGGAAGAGGTCCAGATTCGGCTTCCCTTGTTCACCCAAGAAGTGTACAATCACCAACGTCTGCATTCCTCTCTCCGATACCGACCGCCGGTGGAATTTGAATAACTCTTTCTCAACAACCAAAAACCTTTTCCGACTGCCCTAACCGGAATTGTCTAATCTCCGGGGCGCAGTCCAGATTGGTGATAAAGTTTAAAGGAAATCTTTATTGCAAAAAAATTAAAGTGGTGTAAAATAATTATTAGAAAGATTTAAAAGGACGCTAATAGATCAGCTTTTTATTTCTCATTTAAGCAGTCGCTACAATTCTAATTGATTATATCGGCTTCAGGTTTACCCACTGCCTCGAACTGATCAGTAAAGAATAGTTACTATAATCAGCGAAGGCTGTGGGTAAAGAAATTTAACTCCGTTCTTTTATAATTTAGGCAGTAGAAGAATTCTTTTCACGGCCTTTTTTTTGCCTTTGTATTTTGAAGGCGTTTTGATATGCCTTTTTAAAAAGGGAAGTTAAGGAGTAGAATAATCGGTACCCAATAAAAGAGCTGGAGTTTAGGCCTTATGTAAACGCAAATTGAACATACGACAAGGATTAACTTCTACCTGGGTTGGAGGGAAGATGCGACAACTTACAGGGAAACTGAAAGCATTAGAAATCAAGCTCAAGCGGACAGAAGAGGTGTTGCGGGATACTGAGGAATTCCATCCCAGCCTTTTGCATTATGTGCCCACCCCCATCGTAGTTATCACTCCAGATAGTTCAATAACATATATAAATCCTGCCCTGGAAAAAGCAACTGGTTTTTCCCTTGGAGAGGTTATCGGGAGGAGGCCTCCCTACCCCTGGTGGACTGAAGAGACGATGCAAAAGATCAGTGAAGATTTCAAAGAAGCTTTTCATAAAGATGTACAGGGGGTTGAAGAACTTTTAAAGAAAAAAAATGGAGAGCGATTCTGGGTTGAGGTAAATTCTACGCCGGTAGGAAGAAATGGCGAGCTTAAATATTACCTGTCAACCTGGGTTGATATTACCGCGCGTAAGAAAGCAGAGGAGGATCTGAAGGAAAGCGAACAAACGTACCGAAATGTAATTGATAATATCGGTATCGGGGTAGCACTCATCAGCCCGGCGATGGAAATATTAACCTTAAACAATCAGATGAAAAGATGGTTTCCAACTGTTGATGCATCCCAAAAGCCCATTTGCTACCGTTCTTTTAATCTCCCCCCGAGAGAAAGCATCTGTTCTTACTGTCCAACCGTTAAGACATTAAGAGATGGAGAAATTCATGAGAACATATCCGATACCCCTTCAGGGGATAAAATAATTAACTACCGAATAATTTCATCTCCTATTAAAAATAAAGCCGGCAACGTTATTGCAGCCATAGAGATGGTAGAAAATATTACTGAGTGGGGGCAGTTAAAACAGGTATTAAAAGACAGTGAAAAGAAGTATCGAACCATTTATGAATCTTCCCGTGACGCCATCATGATAGCGACTCCGGAAGAAGGATTTTTGGCGGGCAATCCTGCTACTGTAAAAATGTTTGGCTGGGCTAATGAGCAAGAATTTATATCCCAGTCCCCGGCAAGCGTATCCCCTGAGTATCAACCTGATGGCGCCCTATCTTCAATAAAAGCGCAACAGATGATGGCAATAGCCCTGAAGAAAGGAACCCATTTTTTTGAATGGAAACACAAGCGATTAGATGGAACCGAATTTTTTTCCACCGTTTTATTAACCAGAATGAAGCTAAACGGTAAAAACGTTTTACAGGCCACCGTTCGGGACATTTCTGATCGTAAATTGGCTGAGCAAGAGCTGATAGAAAAACAAAAGCAACTGGAAGCTAAGACAAAAGATCTTGAGGAAATAAATACCGCGTTGAATGTCTTGTTAAAAAAAAGGGAGGGAGATAAGAAAGAACTCGAACAAAACGTGGTCTTAAACGTAAAGAAACTGATTGAACCTTATTTAGAAAAATTAAAAAAAAGTAGGATGAACGAAACTCAGAACGCTTACTTGGATATCTTGGCATCACATTTAAAGGACATTATTTCACCATTTGCACACACCTTATCTTCAAAGTATTTGCATTTGACTTCCGCAGAGATCAAGATTGCAAGCCACATAAAGCAAGGCAAGACGACTAAAGAGATAGCATCGTTGTTAAATTTGTCCTCCCAAACGATAGAGTCTCACCGAAAGAATTTGAGAAAAAAATTAGGGATAAGAAACAACAAAATAACTCTCAGAACCCACCTCAAAACCCTCCAATAACGGGTAAATTTCCTACCCAGTTTATCCCCAAGAAATCCCAGTTGAAAAACATTGGACTTTTTGGTATGTTAGTGCCAGCCATTTAACTTCTTAATTCCTTACCCGGACTCGATTGGTCCCGCTCCTCAGGGGCGGGGCCAAAGGGTCATTTAACTTTTTAATTCCTTACCCGGACTCGATTGGTTGATAAACTACGGTCTGTCTATCGCCTCTCTTTTGGGGAATTGAATTCAAGCAAAAGGTAAATATTCAGGAGGAACAACATGACCATTAATGAAATTCGAAACATGGCAAAAGGTATGGGTATTAATACCTATAGAATGAAAAAGACATATGTGATTCAGTCTATTCAAAGAGCGGAAAACAACATTGCTTGTTACGGCACCGGGAGGGTGGAACGTTGCCATGAAGATGAATGCTGTTGGAGAGGTGATTGTCGTTCCTTAAACAATAAAGAGTAGCCCAAAAGTAGTTTCGTTTTGCAGGGGACACCGAGACATAATGGTTTATCAAACACATTAATTTTACAAAGTTTGTTTGAACTTCAACCGGTTGAAGGAAGAAAGGGGGACTCACCATGGCATAAAATTTCAAAATTTTTGTTCACCGAAACAGCGACAACCTTCATTTACAATTAATGGGTGATTTTGATGGCTCTTCCGCCCATCAGCTGGTCAATGCGTTGAAAAAGCATGGTGCTGGGGCTTATAGTGTTTTCATCCATACCAGTGGCCTTAAGGATATTTATCCTTTTGGTCGGGATACCTTTCAAAATAACCTTCACCGCCTGGACCACCAATTCTTTGGTAGCCTGATATTTACCGGCGAGAATGCGAAAAACATAGCACCAAGAAGTAGCCAAATTCTGTAAATAGGGAAACCAAAAGGAAGGTGGTTTACTTTTTCACTTTTGTTAAGGTTCCAAGGCTCATGAGGGATTTGGTGGTTTATCCGTTAGTAAGTTCTGATAAATGAATGAAAGCGTTGGTTACGCGAGAACAACTATGGAGAAAGAAAAATTTAAATGTGCTTGCTGTGGCAACGAATTAGGCTGGAAACGGGCTACCCATGAGTGTCATATTTGCGGGAGGTTTTTTTGTAATAAGTGCATCAATGGAGAAGGGATTTGCTTTTCCTGTGAAGAGGAAAACAAAGAGGAGCCATAATTTTTCTAATTGTCATAAAACAAAAACAAACTCAGCCCCAAAAAACATACTGTTTTTTGAGATTAACGAAGTTCTGCGTTGTCTTTATTAGATGGAGCTGGTTGAGGAAGGATATATTACTCTCGAAGCTTCTAATGCACGAAAGGCAATAAAACCATTGGAACACAGCAATTACTTTAAGCTTTCATTAAAATTAATTGTTTTATCTCATGTCTAAATTTAAATGCCAAAGGGAGAATGTGATGAGGTTGGAAAGACCGAGCTATGAAGAACTTGAGCAAATGGTCACAGAACTCAAGGAGGAAAACCGAAAGCACCGACAGGCGGAAGAGCAACTTCGCAAGAGTGAAGATAAGTACCGGACACTTATTGAAAATTTACCTCAAAAAATATTCCTTAAGGATAAAAATAGCGTTTATGTCTCCTGTAACGAAAATTACGCGAGAGATTTAAAGATCAATCCCAATGAAATTACTGGAAAAACTGATCGCGAGTTTTGGCCAAAGGAACTTGCTGATAAATACATTACAGATGATAAAAAGGTTATGGAGTTGGGAAAAACTGAACATATCGAAGAGCAATATATTCAAATGGGAAAGGAACGTTACGTTCAAACAGTCAAGACCCCGGTCAAGGATGAAAATAATAATGTCATTGGTGTGTTGGGAATTTTTTGGGATATCACGGAACGCAAACTGATGGAGGAAGAACTTAAAAATTATCGAGATCACCTTGAGTCCCTGGTAATTGAGCGCACCGCTGAACTATATGAGACAAATCGACAATTGCAGCAGAAAATCATTGATTTCAAGCAGGCTGAAGAAGAAACCCGGAAATTGAATGCCCTTGTTCGACAGGAGAAAGACAGGCTATTAGCACTGGTCAACAGCATGAACGATGAGGTCTGGTTTATTGATACGCAGAGGAGATTCACATTATTAAATCCATTTCGCCATAGGTTCGACCCTGACTCTGGTGAGTGGGTAGACGAGAAAAAGCTCGCAGGGAAGCTGGAAATTTATCGTCATGATGGCAGCATCCGTCCTCTCGAAGAGTCGCCGGCATTGCGTGCCCTTCAGGGTGAAGTCATTGAGAACTTAGAGGAGATAATCCGAATTCCCACCAGCGGTGAGTTGCGGTACCGCTCGGTCAATGCAGCCCCGGTTAAAAATAACAGTGGCGATATCATTGGGTCGGTATCCGTTGTTCGAGACATCACCGAACGCAAACAGGTAGAAAAGGCATTGATCAAGTCTGAAACCCGTACGCGAGCGCTAAATGAACAGATTCTTAACATGTTGATGGTTGTCTCCCATGATCTAAGAAGTCCCCTTGTTGCTGTTGAAGCAACGCTTAAGCTGCTTATGCGTGGAATTTATGGACAAATGGATACCAGCGTGAAAAATACGGTGATTGATTTGCATGACCGAATTCAGGGGTTGCTGGGAGTGGCTGAAGACTGTCTGGGCAAGGTTTCAGGAGTAACAGGTAATGTTGATTTTACAAAAAAGCTGCTGGATTTAAGGGAAGATATTATAGACCCGGTCCTGGATGAACTTTTGGGGGAGATGGAAAAACAAAACATAGTAATCGATAATCGTTTGGGCGCTATTCCCACTAAGCGAATTCCCATCAAAGCAGATAAGGTTTGGCTTAAAATTGTATTCCGAAATCTTTTCAATAATGCCATCAAATACGGCGGCAAGGGATGTGAGATAGCCTTTGGTTGCGAAGACTGCGGATCATACTACAAACTTAATGTTTATAATAGTGGAGCGCCGATTGCGGATGATGTCTGCGAAAAACTGTTTACAAAATTTAATCGGAATAAAGCGGAGGGTGAGTTGCCTTCTGAAGGAATGGGTCTGGGGCTGTATCTGACCAAAAAGATCATTCGGAATCATGGCGGTGACATTTGGTATGAACCCAAAGAAGGGGGTTCCAATTTTGTTCTAACCCTTCCCAATGAGTGACTATGAGGGCTTAACTTGCTAAGAATAATATTTATTGCTGAAGATGAAAACCATCTATAGGGTATTTTATGTATCTTACGACAAAAAACCATTTATTTAATAACCGGATCAAAAGTTTAAAGAGTATTTGGTTGGAAATGTCTTTAAATGGGGTGACCGGAAGTAAACCTTTGGGCTTGCTGACCAAGGTGCTATAAATTTAACAATTGAATCATGCCTTCCCAAAAAAACGGTTTTCCTTTAGACCTCGCTTACTATTAAGGTGGGTGCTTAAAAAATGTCAGAAGGTGGCATCGTGCGATAAAAGAGAGACCGGTTGTTATTGGAACGTCTGAGAATATTAAAAATATTTGTTAACCGGCTTAGTTTTTTATGGTTCCTACCCCATAATCTCCGATTATTCGTTGGTCAACTTCCATAAGCTCGGTGACGCTCAGGTTGCTGATATCGACAAATTTGCCGTTTTCCGGCCGACTGAGGTCGGTTAAATCCATTATCCGCGAGAAGGTATTAGCTACAAACAGCTCTCCCTGGGGAGAACTTCTGCGAATGCCGAAAACTAATTTTTTCTGAATGTCAGGAGGGAGGAGGCTAATTAAATGTTTTGACGTCCAGATTGCACCATCGCGGGCAAATTCGGAAAGTCTTCCGGCAAAGTTCACGGTGTCCCCTAAGGCGGTAAACTGGTTTACGGGAATGTAGCCAAACCATTCTCTTCCTTCATGGATGCCGATATTAAAACAAAGCCTATTGGTCCATTGCTTTTTAATATTCCATTCCGAATTGATCTCGGCGAGTTTTTTTCTGATTTCATACGCGCAGAGGAGCCCGTTTAAAACATGTTGAAAAGGTGATTCCGGCTCAGCTAAAAAAAACCTCACCAATCCGTCCCCAACATGCTTCCCCATGGTGCCGTGATATTTCCTAAAAGAATTTTCCATCCTTGACCAGATCTCTGAGACCAATTCAAAGTATTCAGCCGGTGGAAGGTCAGCAGAAATTTTGACCGAGTTCTGCAAATCTGCCACGAGCACACAAAGGGAACAAAAAGAGGGCATTTTATTTAACATAAGGTCCCGAACAATTTTTTCCCTACCCAAAAGAAGATCCATAATCGGATCAAGTAATACATTAACAGGAATCAAAATTAAGAGCGTTCCTTCACGGAAAACACAGGAAATAAAGTTGTATTTTTTCCCACCTTCAAGGTGATGGTTTAAAACAAATTCTCTTTTTTCAATGGGTGTTTTTTGCCTGCTTTCTTTTTTTCTCCATAAGTTACTCAATAAAGACAGCTCCGCTTGGGAAAGAGACCGCAATGTCGAGTTATCGAGGGGAGAAGGAATATCATGACTTGCAACCTCAGCATTTAAACTGATGAACTCTTCCAAATTCAAGAGAGCGGTTTTAGGAAGCGTGAGCGCGGTTTTAGGAAGAGCTTTGACGAGAAGTCTAAAAATATTTCTTTCTTCTGCAGTTGGTAAGTTTTTTAAATTATCTGCAAAAAGTAATTCCTCAGCGCTTTGGTTAATCCATTCCAGTTCCCATCTTCGGTTAACCATGTAAGCAGGATACCCTATTTCTGTTATCCGACCATATTTCCCTCTTTTTTCATGAGGACTCTCTGTTCCATCGCCAGGGTTTTTAAAAAGCAAGGGAGTAACTTTGTATGACGGCATTTCCTCCTCCTCTGAAGCACTTAATTCCTCTTCCTGTTTATTTTCACTCCATCCTTGAGCAGTGTTAGTATCATTTTGCACATTATTAATTAATGGGTTTTTCTCATCCCTGATTTCAATATTATTTTCATCCGGGGAACAGCCGGAAACATTATCACCCCCAGTTTTTTCATGGATCTTGGCGAGTTTTTGGGTTAGGGGATCGTAAATATATCTTTGTTTCATCGAGTTATTCACCAGATTTTACAATGATTCTTATTTAATGTCGGCTAAGTTTTGAGGGCCTCAAGAGAAAAATATGCCATTTTCTCCTATAATAAATTTTTTAATCAATATAAAAAAAATTAACTGATAAAAAAATAATTTTAAAATAGTTAGTTAACTTATTTAATATACAATATATTGTATATTTTTCAACGAACCTAACCACAGGCAGTAGAAGTACTGTTTGCAATTAATAATAATTAGATATTAAATAGTTATATTTGAAATCTATAGTAATGCTTTACTTTTTAATTGTCAAGGAAATAATTTTTTGCCTGTCAATGAAAAATTAAAAAAATAAATTTTGTTCACTTTAGGCAAAAAAATAAGTATTAGAATATCGTTAAATCACTCAATAGGATATTTTAGTAAGGTGAATAATCAATGGTGACTAAACTTCTACGTGGCGCATCTAACAGGGGATTACGGTATAGTTTTTATAAAAATGTATTAGTAGTGGTCTTGCTGAGTTAAGATGAATATTTTAGATTTTGTTATCCTTTTCATGGTGTTTATTTCCAGCTTTTATGGCTTCTTTCGGGGGTTTATTCGGGGTATTTTTTCTATCATATCACTTGTGCTCGGTCTTTTATTGGCCGTTAGGTTCTATCCTTTGTCCGCGCAGCATCTTTCGGCGGTGGCAAATGATCTCATGCTCAGAAACCTCATTGGTTTTATTTTTATTTTTATTGGGGTTAGCCTGGTGCTTACTGTAATCGGAATCATCGTTCGAAGGGTTTTTACCCTCTGTAAACTCGGAACATTTGATCGGGTGTTGGGGGCTCTACTTGGTCTCTTCAAGGGTATTTTTATGGGTACGGCTCTTGTTTTTGGTTTAATTTTCTTTTTGCCTTCTAATCACTCGGTGTTAATTCAATCAAGACTAAGCCTTTATTTCGTGCGTTTGGGCGAAATTCCCTTAGAAGCAGCTCCAGATAAAATAAAACACAATATTAACAGTAAAAAAGAAGTGTTGCTTGATCATTGGAAAACAAATTCCGCTCTTTTTAAAGGGAAGACACCTCTGGAACCGGAGTCGGTAACACCACAGGAAGAGACATGAGGTGGATTAGGTTTTTTTTAAAAGACCTATGAGTTCAGTTTTTACTTGGAGTTGACTCATGAACTGGATGGTTATTGAAGAATATAATCGCTTGTATCATCGGCCCGGAATGACATAAGTGGTTAATAATTTAGTAGAAACCGGCTAATAGTTTCTAAGGGCACTCAGTTTTATTTTTCCCTTTTCAGCAACCTATAAACTTAACTTTACATCCTTTTGAAGATTGAGCAGCTCATTCATTTTAGTTGAAATTTCTTTTAAAAAAATTTGTATGGTCGGCATAGTCTCCTGATTAAAAGAAGTTGTCAAGGCAATGAATTTTAATTCTAACGGTATATCTTTTACAATAAAAGATTCGGAATGGAGGATTTTCAAGAGCCTTTGTAGCGCGAGACTGGCACCTCTTTCATCGTTCATGGGAAGCATAAGAAGAATTTTGTTTTCTTCCAAAACACCAAGAAAATCAGTATCGCGCATTACTTTTATCAAGTGCTCCATAACGACAAACCAGATATCATGCAGCTTAATTTTTTCTGAGGAGACAGGTGCTTTTGGAATAATGTTTACCAGTGACAAGGTAAGGGTTGAAAACGGCACCTTATAACGCCACGCTCTTGAGATCTCTTTTTTAAGGAAAAAGAGGATATTGCTCCGGTTAAAAGCCCCTTTAGGGTAGGTTCTTTTTTCAGCTTCCTTTGCTTGATGTTGCGTTCGTTTGGCGATTTCGTCAGCAATAATTTTAAGTTTATCTTCCTCAAACCCCTGAGCTCGTAAGGATGAAATGATTTTTTCCAGAATAATCTGAATGTCTTTTTCGCTATCAATGCTTTCTTCGATCAGCGCAAGCAGAGCCGGCAGTTCCATGCTCACGTCGTCAGATAATGAAATTTTCCGCGTGACCCAGGCGGATGTTGTCTGCTTCAGAACCTCTTCTAAATGGTCATCAAGTTTTTTCTCCACCACGCTCAATAGCTGGGAATCTATTTTCCCTTGGAAACGCGAAAGCAGCTTTGACTGAACCTGAGAGATTAGTTCTTTGAGATGTTTTCCCCCTTCTTCTTTTTGTTCCGCCGCATCCAGCGCCAACTCACTTCCGATCCTTTCTACATAGTTTGCCAGTAATTCGCAAAATATTTTGTCGTCCCCGGTTCCTCGTCTAATTTCAGCGGCAAGAAAGATTAGCTCCGCGGCTCCGGTTGGATCACGCTTGACTTCCTTGATCAGATCATCACCCGATAACCCTATGTTGTCTGCGCTTTCTTTGAGCACCTGAGCCAATTCTTCGCTTTGCAATTCCTTGCCAAGTTCCTGAATAAGTCGAAGAAATTCAACCAGAGACATACCTTCAGCCAGCAGAGTTTCTTTTAACAGAGGAAGGAGGCGTTTGATTTCTCCCGGCTCAGGGAGAAGGCGACGAATTATCTGGGCAAGCCGGGGAATAGAAATTTCCCCCTGGTTATACTCTTCCCTGACAATGCGCACCATAACCTGATCAGTTAACGCAGTTGTTTCCTTCAGGACCATGTCTTCATGAGAGAAGCCAACCCCTAACGCTTTTTGTGCTTTAAGCTCCTCGATCAGATTTTTTTTCATGGTAAAGATCGAATCGGCCAACCGAATTAGGTCAACCGGTTCGGTTCCCGGCGAGGTCTGTTTCAGTTCCTGGTTGATCTGCTGGAGTTGCTGGCTGAGCATAACACCGACCTTACTGCTTTCACCGGTTTGCTGGGAAAGCAACAGGGCCTGGGAAAATTTTGTGGGATCCTCGACCAATGTGTGGAGAGAAAGAGATTTTTCAAGCTCCTCCAAAATGATTTGTTCAGTAAGCACTTCTTTTAAAGCATCAGTGCCTATGTCATGAGCAGTTTTAGTTAAAGTGGATAACGTTTCCGGTAAGGTGTCTCGTGAAATGATCTGGTCGTCCTGCGTCATTTTCTGTAAGAAGGTGTGATTGATCTTAAGGTGAGTGATTTCCATTGTGGTCAGGGCGGTTGTGATGGAGTCCCCAGTCGGGTAGGTTTTTTGATCAGAAAAAACTTTCAGAAACCCCCTTATCTCGGTTTCACTCAAACCCCGTTCGAAGGATAGGGACTGGATATTGGCCTTTTTAAAATGGGGAAGCATTTTTGAGGTGTTGATCCGAGGGTCAAAGGGCTGCTCTTCAAGGAAAAATTTATCGTGCAGCATAATGAAGGAGATTGAAGGCACCATCCTGAAACCTTCCCGTAAGGCTTTCAAGAACTCTTCCGCGGCTTGGACCGCAGCGGGATGATCAAGATGATACATTGCAATGCGATTCATAAGGAGGTTGAAACATCTTTCGATACTGTAAGATGTTGGTTTTGGCAGTAATAATTTTTTCATGGCGTACGTTTTTTATTTTAAATAATTTTTTTCATAATTTTCCAAGCGATTCAGAAAATCCCGGCAGGTAGGATATCGATCATCCGGATCATAAGCGATCGCCCTTGAAACAATTTCATCCATTTCTTTATGAAGATTTGGGTTAAGATCAGAGGGATTTTTTAAAAAGACTCCCTTTTTATCATACGCCTTTCGTTTGAGAAAGGCTTCGGTCGATTCATTTTCTAAAAATGGCAGCTCCGGTACCAGCATCTCGAAAAGCACGACCCCAACTCCATAAATATCTGTCCGGCCGTCAACCTTTAACCCTAAGATTTGCTCAGGAGCCATATATGCCGGAGTTCCCCGAATTAGAAAATCAATGTTGTCACCTCGTAAAACTTTGGCCAATCCAAAATCAGAAATGATGGGTCTTTTGGTGTGTTTTTCCATGAGAATGTTGTCGGGTTTTATGTCACGGTGGATAATTTCTTCATTATGGGCATAATCGAGGGCATCGAGCACTTGCGCGATGATTCGGATGGATGTTTTCACCGGTAAAATGCGCCGTGACGCCATAAAATGACTTTGGACTTTTTCCAGGATAAATCCAAGTGAGTCCCCTTTAACCAATTGCATCGTAAAAAAAAGGTAATCTTCGGTTTCCCCAATTTCGTAGACCTGAACAATATTGGGATGTGAAAGGATAGCGGCTGACTCAGCTTCATGGTGAAACCGCTCAGTCACTGATGCCGTAAAATAGCATTTGGGGATGAGTTTTAAAGCGATCTGCCTTTTTAATGTTTGTTGATACGCAATAAAAACGATTCCCATGCCTCCTCGATCCAATTCTTTGAGGATGGTGCATGTTCCCAATCGCTTTCCAATCAAGGGATCAGAGTTGAAGTCATCAATTGAAGCCATAATAATCTTATAATATAAAAAAAAATTGGGGTCAATCAAAACGTAGCCTCATCCCTTTGGCCTTGACATATTAACCTGCCTGTAATATTTTAACATGGGCTCATTTCTAAAGGAAATCAATATCCACCCTAAGCGTGGGAAGATAATGGTTATTTAAGTTGCGCGGCGGGGGTTTTTTGGTTTTTCCCTGATCAACCAACAAATTTTTAAGCCTTTTTTAAAGGAGCAGGTTGCGGACGTTAAGAAGTCTCAAAGGAAGGTTCTCCTTACCATAAACTTGGCAGTGAATGATAGTGAATTTTGATCAGATTCGCGGTCACCGAAAAATTCTTGAACTTTTGACCCGGGTTGTGCACACCAAACGGTTAGCACACGCATATGTTTTTTCCGGTCTTGAAGGCATCGGCAAACGACTTACGGCACTTGCCTTGGCAAAGAATCTTTTGTGTTCTTCGGGCGGAGGGAAAAGTTGCGGAACCTGCTCAGCCTGCATCCAGGTTGCCCGGGGTAATCATCCGGACCTTATGATGATTGAGCCTGAAAAGGGCGTGATTACCATTGATAACATCCGCAATCTCAAACGGGAATTAAGCCGGAAGAGCTTTTCCGGGGGGTATAAAGTTTGTCTTGTTGATGATGCGGATAAAATGAATCTGCAGGCTGAAAACGCGCTTTTAAAAACTCTGGAGGAGCCGACTCCTGATACGGTAATTATCCTGATAACCGCAAAACCTTACCGTCTGTTACCGACCGTGCTTTCGCGGTGCCAACACCTTAAGTTTCAGCCGCTGGCGCTTTTTGATGCTTCGGAATTGATCATGGGGGGGGTGGCGGGAGTAGGGAAAGATGATGCTTTATTGATGGCTTCACTCACGGGAGGAAGCCCGGGAAAATCCTTTACCCTCAAGGTGGAACAGCTTAAGGGATTAAGAGACTCGTGGATCAACCAATCGAAGTTTTGTGCACAAGCTAAAGATGAGAATTTTTTTGTTGGAGAAGAAAATTTTTTAAGCGACAAGGAAAATGTGGATTTAAAACTCAACCTTTTGCGTCTCTGGTATAGAGATCTTGCTTTATATAAAATCTATGGAAATTTTGATTGTGTTTTAAATAAAGATAAAGCAGAAGAAATTGCTTCGCAAAGCAGTGCCTTGAGCCTCGAAAGAATCTTAAACGCTTTACTCGGGACCGAAAAATACAGCGCTACCCTTGAGTACAACGCCAACCCTCAATTAACGCTGGAAGCCATTCTCATGATGTTAAACCCCAAGAGAGATTTTTTTTGGAGTAAGAAAATTTAAGTATAAGGTTAATAGAAAGGGCTGGTTATGCGAGTAGCACAGATAAAATTAGAAAAACGACATATTGTATTGAGATGCGATACAAAAGAGGAAGACTTTAACCTTGGAGACCTGGTGGTGGTGGAAACCAAAGAAGGCCCCCGGATGGGCAGAGTCATTTCTGAAGTCCAAGATCTTAACACCGCAATTTTTTTTAAGTCCATCCCTCCGGTTATCCGTTTAGCGACCGATGAGGACTGCAAAAAGCAAGAAGAGGAAGAAAAAAGGGCGGCCGAAGCCATGAAAAAATGCAAGGAGAAAGCCGAGCAGCTTGCGCTTCCCATGAAGGTAGCGGGTGTGAACTTTCAATCGGGCGGAGAAAAGGTCACCTTTTTTTTTATTGCGGAGACCAGAATTAATTTCCGCGAATTGGTTAAACAATTAGCTTCGGAATTTCATGCCCGGATAGAAATGAGGCAGATTGGCGCTCGCAATGAAGCCAAAATGATGGGTGGCGTTGGTTGCTGCGGGTTGCCGCTTTGCTGTGTCTCCTTCCTTCCGGATTTTGAGCCGGTTACCATTCGCATGGCTAAAGATCAGGGACTTTCATTAGATCCCACAAAAATATCCGGATTATGCGGACGGCTTTTGTGTTGTTTGGAATATGAAGCAAGCACCTATAGTGAATTTCTCAGGTGTCTTCCAAAATGCGGAAGTCGAATAGCGACATCATTTGGGGAAGGCAAGGTCATTAAACAGAATGTTCTCTCAAAAACATTGTTGGTAGAGTTTGATGATGGACAGCTGCGCACGATAAAGGCCGAAGAAATAAAAGAAAAGGCACCATAACGAGGAACTTTTCGATGAGAAAAAGTTTTTATATTACTACTCCCATTTATTATGTCAACGATGTGCCCCATATTGGGCATGCTTATACTACTATTGCAGCGGATATAGTGGCTCGGTATAAACGGTTAACAGGGTATGACGTTTTCTTTTTGACCGGGACTGATGAACATGGCCACAAAGTTGAAAAATCAGCAGAAGCCTTTAATGAAAGACCAATCGACTTGGCTAACCGAGTGGTAAAAAGGTTCCAGGACCTATGGATAAGACTCACTATCAGCAATAATGACTTTATTAGAACCACCGATGAAGGGCATAAACAGGCAGTGCAATCACTTTTCAAAAAAGCACTGGATAATGGAGATATCTACTTGGGTTACTATGAAGATTGGTATTGCACGCCCTGTGAAACGTTTTGGACGCAAAACCAGTTACATGAGGGAAAGTGCCCTGATTGTGGTCGTGAGGTGGAAAAATTAAAAGAAGAGAGCTATTTCTTTCGCATGTCGAAGTATCAAAATGACCTCTTAACCCACATCAGAAATCACCCGGAATTTATCCAGCCCGAGAGCAGGCGAAACGAAATAATCAGCTTTATTAAAGAAGGGTTAAGGGATTTAAGCGTGAGCCGCACGTCTTTTCACTGGGGCGTGCCGGTACCGGGAAATGACCGGCATATTGTCTATGTCTGGATAGATGCGCTAATTAATTATATCTCCGGCGCCGGATATCTGAATGATCCGGATAAATTTGCCCGTTACTGGCCGGCCGATCTGCACCTCATTGGAAAAGATATACTCCGTCATCACACGATTTATTGGCCTACTTTTCTTATGTCGGTAAGCGTTCCTCTATTTAAAAAAACGTTTGCCCATGGCTGGTGGACCAATGAAGGGAAAAAGATGTCTAAGTCCTTGGGAAATTTTATTGAACCCGTAAAATTAATTGATGACTATGGAGTTGACCAGGTTCGATACTTTCTCATGCGGGAGGTCCCATTTGGCCTTGATGCGGATTTTTCCCATAAAGCCATGGTTAATCGAATAAACAGCGACTTGGCCAATGACCTTGGGAACCTGTTTAACCGAAGTCTCGTTATGACGAGCAAGTATTTTGAAGGAACGGTTCCTGCTCGCGGCCAGGGAAATAACCGGCTGATGGATATCCAGGAAAAAACCTTTATTCAAGTTGAGAACGCTTTCAATGAGCTTGCCTTTCAGAAAGCGCTCATTGCCATCTGGGAGCTGGTGTCGGCGGTAAATAAGTATATTGACGAGACTGCTCCTTTTACCTTAGCAAAAGACGAAGGTAAAAAAGGTGAGTTGAGCATGGTCATCTACAACATTCTTGATGCCCTTCGGGTCATTACTCTTTTCGTCTTTCCTTTTATGCCTGCCACAGCAGAAAAAATGTGGGATGGGCTGGGGATAAAAGAAAAAATTACTCAACAAGACTTATCCCAAAAATATAGGTGGGGTGATCTTCCCCCTGGAGCAGAGCTCAAAAAGATCCCTCCTCTCTTTCCCCGGATCCTTTGAAGCGGGAACTGTCGAACGTACTCTCATGCCACCTTGCATTCAAAAGCAGACCGAGACAGCGACGAGAAATCGACGCAGGCCCCCTCACCCTATCCCTCTCCTCAGTGGTGAGATGGGTGGGTGAGGAAAGAGTATGACGAGGAGACAACAAAGATATGCAATTAAAGGCGACTTGGCATCAATACTCAATTCCGTACCGCGCTGGAACTTTTTGCGTGTAATAATGTTTAATCTCCTTCATCTCGGTTACCAGGTCAGCAGCCTCAATCAGTTTGGGGTCAGCTTTTCGGCCGGTGATGACTAATTCTACCGGTGAGGGTTTGTTTTTGATCAAGTCGAGAAGATCGTCAACCGAGATGAGTTTTAACCAGACCGCAATGCTGGCTTCATCCATAATGACCAGATCATAGTTTCCGGACATAATCGCCTGGCGTGCTTCCGCAAGCCCTTGTTGGGCGAAAGCCTTATCTTCTTCGGTTGGTGTTTTTCTGATCAAACAGTCTCTACCATAATGAGCAAATGTTATTGAATCGCTTAATTTTGCTAAAGGGATAAATTCGCTCGAGGCCTTCCCTTTAAGAAATTGAGCGATGAAAACTTTCATCCCTGCACCGGCTGCCCGTAAAGCAAGACCGATAGCAGCCGTGGTTTTCCCCTTTCCATCGCCGGTATAAATATGTACATATCCCTTGTTAAGTTTCATCAAACCTCCGGTTTCAAAGAGTGCAGATCACAATTCTCCGAAATCAAATGTTTGAGAACACCTGCGCGTTTTTATTTAAAAAAATAAAAGTAACAATATGTTAGTCTTAAAATTCAATAATTAATCGAGCTTGTAACATAGTTCCTTCCGGACGATTTTTAACTGACGCGTCAAATAGAGAATGACACATCAAAAAAACCTTTTTTTTTGCGATAACTTTATCCAACATAATTCCTGGGCCAACACAAATGGCGAGTTCCCTCCCCCTAAGATTGTGGCTATTGAGTTTATCATCAGTGGTCTGTCTCCAATAATTCCCGGCTACCCCCAGGCGGATGCTTTCCCTGACTTGATAACTGGTCGCAAAATTCATGCTAAAAAGCTGACCAGGTCTCACGTTATCTTGATCAGGACCAAACTCAGTATTGGTGGTATGAAAGTTATACGCAATCCGCAAACTCAGTTCCCATTTGGGGGTAAGAAAAAAGGTTGATGCGCAATATAAAGGAAATGTATAGAGATTATTCCCCACGTTGAATATCTTATCGTGATCATAATCGCCGGAAGGCGAAAAAACTCCTGCCAGCAATCTAAAATAGGAAGGTATCTGATAGTTGCCCAGGCAAAGCGTTTTTTTATCACTCTGGAAAAAACCGGCAACGAAAATATCACCCACGCCGTGGTCTTTATCTCTGGTTCCGAATGCAGTCATATGACCGTTGGTAAGAGGCATAATAATTTCTCCGCCCCAATGTCCACCGAGAACCTTCTTTTCACTGACATAGGCAAATTGGTAGAGAGCGGTATTAACCGAGAGCTTAAACCTTCCGGGTGCTTCTTTGCTTCCCAATCGTAATTCATTAGATTTAAAATGTAAAAAGTAAACCTGAAAATATGATCCTGGAGGTATATAGCCATCAAAAAAAGTTGTAAGGCCTCGATTTTGGTACTCCGGTTGAAAAAGAGCCAAGGCGTTTTTGGTAAAAAAGACGTTGTATATCGATATGAGGAACAAACCAACAAGAAATACTTTTTTTGCAAAACGCTTTTTGGTCATATAACACCTCATTTTAACCCTATCATGCGTTAGCCGGTTGCGTTATCAACATGAATCATCATTTCATAAGGATTAGTCCGGGGGTAAGAAAACTTTTTAATTTTATTTATTATCGCCACAAAAAACAACCCCAAATTACATAAGGCTGGATTTTTTTCCGTCTTGGACTTTAGGCCTTTATGAGGGTATTATCATAGGGATGCAACGAGAGGGGATAAATCAACCCAAAAACGAGATATTAAAAAGGCACCGGAATTAAGCCAACATCTGGAGATTTAATATGAAAAAAGAAAAAACAACTAAATGGGACACTGTAGAACATCTGAAGACTAAAGCCGATATGGTCGCCTATTTGGAAGCGGCCCTTTAGGAAAATGATCCCGCGTTGGTAGCCGCCGCTTTGGGGGATATCGCCCAGGCTAAGGGATTAAAAAAGGTAGGCGTGGAAAAAGTCAAAAACCTGATCGGCAAAGCACCCATTTCCAAAAACGTTCATAAAGGCATTGAAACAACGAGGATTAACGCCCATGGCAGGTATTGACGCCGGTTTTTTAACCTTTAAGCGCCCTAAGTTTCATTTTACCGATTTCGATAAATGTTTCCAGGCGGATCAACCTTTTTTCATGATTTCTCAATTCGCTTACAACTTCTGAGAGTATTTTTCCCGTTTGTTCAACTCGTTCGGTCAAAAGCAAAACTTCTTTCATGGCTGCAAGGGCTTCTTTAATGGCACTCATTGCTTCGCCCTCCTGATTGCGGCTAAGGCCTCATTCGCATCTTTCAACCCTTTATTCAAAGACGCTTTAGCTCTATGGGTCGCCTTTTTAACTTCATCAGCCATTGCCAGAAGCAATAACTCATCCTCGTTTGGTTCATTCAGGCAACGGTGGCGAATAAGCTCTGCTATACTCACACCTTCTTTTTTGGCTTCATTTTTAAGCCATCCCTTAAACTCCGGCGTTCCCAAAAACGTTATTCTTGCGGTTTGTACAGCCATTTCGTGCCTCCTGATAGTTGGTTAATTTATTATCATTATAATGTTAATTATAATAATGTCAACGTATTTTTTATATAGCCGCGGAGCAGTTGATAAAATAAAAAATCAAAAGTTTGGCCTCCTGATCGGTCTTATAAGCCGCGATCTCAAACCAATAAAAAAATATCAAACCCAAAATTGCCGGATGGGAGGAAACTGCAACCTTGGTTAGCAATAAAAAATGGTGTTTACCTTTAAGGAATTTCAATCCGGGAGAACAGCGAAACTGGACTTGAAAACCTTGGGTCTAAAATTGCATACCCTTCCAGTCTAAGGGAGATTTAGGAGATTTAGGGGACGTTGTTGAAAATTAATACTTGTTTTTCTCAAACTCTATTTTTTTTTACTGCCTTGGCTATTGCGGATGTACATACCCCTAAATGTCTCGCTATCTCAGCCATCGGTATCCCCATCTCCTGGCTTAAATAATATGCTATTTCTCCTCTCACTTTTGACGCTTCCCGCCTTTGCCCGCCATTGCGAACCTCTGACTCCCTTATCTTCCCTTTGGCACATGATTCCTTAATCGTTTTATTAATAACTTGCTCGCGGTCTTTATTCAGAAGTTGCCTTTTTAACCGTGCATCCGCTTCGCTTAAAATTTCTCCGACAAAATCCCCTCCGCCCAACACCCGGCCATCATGGACCGTCTTGCCTCCTGTTCCCCTTAATGTTAGCACCTGTGACCAGCCGCCAAGACTCCTGATAAGCCCACCGCCTATCAATTCCGGTCGCTTTCCTTGCCCTTCTCCTTCTTCAATAAACTTCCGATAAGCCCGAATCGCTTTCCTCTTTTCCTTTCCAAATAAGCTCAGCACATACTCTCGTTCTTGCCAATCATTTGTTTGCTTGCTCATTACTATGCTATGGCCGTTCCATGGATAATAGTCCAGTTCTTGCATGCTCTTTACCACCAAAGCACGAATCGGGTTTAAATGAATGTAACGAACAAGCTCTAATAGATAGGGATCTTCCTCACAAACGATAGATTTATACCGGTTTTGAAAAAGATGTCCATTTCTTTGATGCTTGCGGTTAAATCGGATGGCGTAGCCGGTTAGAAGCTTTCGCATAAAAGAAGAAATTCCTTCTGGGCCGCTAAAAAGCAGAAAATGCACATGATTGTCCATCAAGGACCAGGCGAGAATCCGTGTTTTGGTCTTTTCGGCAAGATTGCCAACACGGGAGAGAAAATCTTTTCGATCATCGTCGTCGCGGAATATGGTTATGCCTTCAATCCCGCGGATCATAATGTGGTGCAGTGTTCCAGGAGCGTCTAATCTGGCTTGTCGTGGCATAATCCTTTTTTTGTCATAACCAAAAACAATTGTCAAGTGTTATTTTTCAACAACGTCCCTCTATCCTCTACAATAATCAACCAAGTTGATGGTTGTTTCTGCTACTGCATGTATCGGGCCGTTTTGGGTATCGTAAGTATTCGATAATATCGCCGGGGTCAGATTATTATAGGTATCCGTGCCGCCTTCGCCGATAAGCCTATGAAGTTTATCATACGTATAGGTGTGGGTGACACTTCTCACCTGATCATGGACTTAAAATTTCAAAGAACAAAAAGAAGGGACACCTTAATGATGTCCCGCATAGAATTTTATAATTTTATAGGATGTCTCCACTTCACTCCGCAATTTGAAACTATTTAGTCAATAAATAAATGATTAGAATAAACACTGCCACTTCAACAAACAAAGAAATTATCCAAAACCGTGTGCCTATCTTTTTGCGAAAATTTGTTAAAAACCACGCTTTAGATATCAACCCTATAAGTATATAAAGAAGTGTTAATAGCAATAAAAAGTATTTCATTTCACCATGCATTGGGAGGATTAATTGCATTGGGCACACTAAGTGGTGTCCCCGGAATAGGTAAATCAGCGGATTGGTCCAGACTAAGACTTATTAAAATATCAAGAGGAAAGCATCAGGGAAAGCATCAGGGTCAGGTCTACACATTTTATAAAATTACAGCTTCAATCTGTTTTTTATCAGCGCCAACTTCCTCTTGAGCTTCTTATCTTCCTCTATGGTCTTTTCCAAACGCAGACTGGCTTGCGTTACCCCGGATTCGCTTAAACCAAAATATTCCCCAATTTCTTTCAACTTCCTTCCACTGAAGCGATGACTGAGATAAATACTTACCTTTTTCTTTGTCTTTTCTTCTTGACCGAATACCACCTCAGTTGCTTTCTCAATTTCTTCAATCGATACCTGCTCCTTTAGCTTCCTTAAGGCCGGAACCTCCCGATCCGCTTTCTTCTCACTAAGGTTGTTATCGATTACCGCCTTGACAAATCCCTTGCTACCTAAAATCGTTGAAAAGACTACCTCCTTTAATGGGCTTTGTCCTTCTTGACAAATCATTACCTCAACAAACTCCCGATAACTCTTTTGCGCTGAGGAAAGTCCTTTGCCAAAAATGCCCAGGATAAAATCAATCTTTAACCATTCCGGCGCTTTCTTTTCACCGCAATAGTTCCGGTAACTTGACCAGGGGTACTCCTGAGGACTTTTGACTGCCCCAACCCGAACCGGGTTCAGATGTATGTAACGGGATAGTTCCTTTGCGTATTCGTCCGCTTCAATAAGGATTGCTTTATACCGGCCTTGTAGCAGATGGCCGGATCGTTCCCGTTTAAAGTTAAAATACGTGGTGTAGGCACCGTTTATATGGCGCATAATTTCGGAAAGGTTTCCGCGCGGGGTTTCCATAAGAAGGTGATAGTGATTATTCATCAGGCAATAAACGTGAATTGCCGCTCCGTACCGTTCGGTTGCGGATTCGAGATAGGAGAGAAACTTTTCTCGATCACGGTCGTTTTTAAATATCGTTTTTTGTTCGTTTCCCCGGGAGGTAATATGATAAAAAGCTCCCGGATACTGAATTCGTAATGGTCGGGCCATGGTCATTTCATCACTTTGATGGTTGAAAAATAATCAAAGGACTCTAAACTTTTTAATCTTCTACCATCAAAATTCTACTTTGTCAAATGTGTAGGCCTGACCCTGATGTTTTCTGATGTTTTCTCGGAGCCGTCTGCATTGCCGTTTAGGATGCGGAGAAAATAATTATTGTTTGGAGCCTGGACGGTAAAGGATACCTCTTCGGTTTCAGGGGTGTCTACCTGTCTGGTATGCACCCAGGGTCCTCCAAAGACCATCTTCTGGCAGGTTGCTGAACAAATATTGTAGAATCCCCATAATAAGCACAGAAAAATGGCTACTAACAGAGCAACTGATTTCTTCATGGCTTTTCTCCCCGTTTTAAAATTTAAAATTTACTCTCTCCACCTGCGGCTGGCTGAGACACGGTGTTCAATAACCCCTCAGGTCATTCCCGTGAAAACGGAAATCCAGAAATTCCACATCAATTGCGGAATGACAGAATTAATACCACAGTTTTAGATTATGAACTCCCCCTGACCCCCTCTTTTGAAAAGAGGAGGAATCAAAGGAAAAACTCTTTTCGAGAGAGGAAGGAATCGGTAAGATAAATTTTTTTTTGGGTAACATCAAGCATCAACCTTTGTCAATAGGAAGGTCGCCTCATTTTATAGGGGGAAATTCCCAGAAATAGGAATTTTCCCCGGAATTAACCTATCAACAGTTCTTCAAATTTTGGGATTTAATTTGGGAAGTAGGGAAAAAAAATACCTTCCCGGCCTTAACTGCCAAAAAGGTATTTTAGGTTTTCTCTTGGATATAGGTTTTCATTTTCCCTTCCTCCAGAACAAGTAATTATTCACTTATTTTTTATATAGAATTATTTTTTACCGATTAATGTCTTGGGTGTCAAGATTTTTTTTGAAAAAATTTTTTTGAAAAAAATAAAAACGGAAATCAATTAGTTACTGACTTTTAATAACCCTTTGGGTCATTTTTCGAGGCTATCATGCGGGGGAAAGAATACATTGACTTATGGGGAGAAATTATATAAAAATTAACCAAAAAAGTTTCGTTTTCTTAAAACGGCAGTTGTCAGAGAGAAATAGATTATAAAACTAATGAGATATTAATATATGCGTTTTTTGGGACTCGACATCGGCAGTAAGCGGATCGGATTAGCCTTAAGTGATGAATTGGGTATAACCGCCCAAGGCCTTCCGACCTTAACTCGCACTACTCCTGAAAATGATATTCGGAAACTCCTGAAAATTGCCGGCCAGCATAAGGTGGAAAAAATTGTCATTGGACTTCCAAAAAATATGAATGGAACGTTAGGAAAATCCGCTGAACAGGTTTTAACTTTTATCCAAAGAATGAAAGAAAAAACCGCCATACCCGTTGATGTTTGGGACGAGAGACTTTCTACTGTGGCGGTAAACCGCACCCTGCTGAGTGCTAATGTCAGCCGTCGCCGCCGAAAAGAAGTGGTGGATAAATTAGCCGCAGTGTATATCCTGCAGGGATTTTTGGACAGGCAAAGACGGCTCAACTGATTTTTCGCCCCTCTTTGCTCACGATGAAAAAGGTCTTTGCCAATACTACCTGTTTAATTCTGACTCTGGGGATTCCTGCTTTCATCGGGATATTGTTATCATTTGCCATCCTTCCCCCGCCGCACATGGAGGTTGTTGAGGTAATTACTATCCCCCTGGGTGTAAGTCTGCATGAGGTAACTCACCTTCTTTCCTCGAAAAGGATCATCCGCAGTCAAACTCTTTTTAACCTCCTGGTACGGTATAGGAGGGCGGATACCCAGATAAAATCTGGGGAATATCGCCTCACCAACCGGATGCTTCCCCATGAAGTTTTGAATAAATTAATTCGGGGAG
This sequence comes from Thermodesulfobacteriota bacterium, assembly GCA_026625185.1. Classification (GTDB taxonomy): domain Bacteria; phylum Desulfobacterota; class WTBG01; order JAGOGO01; family JAGOGO01. The sequence goes on from CP113000.1 coordinate 838,991, forward strand.
AGCAAATCAAATACAGCATTACTATTCCGGAAGGGTTGACGGTCGCGCAAATGGCGCTTCTGTATGAAAAAGCGGGAATTGCTGAGCAAAGCCGATTCATTAGCCTGTCGACTGACCCAAATTTTATTGCTTCCCTGGGAATTCAGGCAGAAACCCTGGAAGGATATCTTTTTCCGGATACGTATAAATTTATTCGAAACATCGGGGAAAAAAATATTATTCGAAGCATGGTGCAGCGCTTCAATGAAGTTTATGGGGAAGAATTTAAGAAAAGAGGGCAGGAACTTAACCTTTCCCAAAGAGACGTGATCATCCTTGCCTCCCTGATTGAAAAAGAAGCCGCCTGTCCTCAAGAACGAGCACTTATCTCAGCGGTGTTTTACAATCGGCTGAAACTCCATATGCAGCTACAGTGCGATTCTACGGTGATATTTGGGATTAAAAATTTTAACGGCAATCTTACCAAAGATGATCTAAAAACATGCACTCCTTTTAATACCTACGTTTACTCCGGTCTTCCTCCCACGCCGATTGCAAATCCGGGCTTAGATTCGATTAAAGCGGCTCTCTATCCCGCGGATGTTAACTACCTTTTTTTCGTCTCCCGGAATGACGGCACTCACTATTTCTCTTCTACGCTGGCTGAACATAACCAGGCAGTTAATAAGTATCAGAGAAGAAATCAAGAAGAGTGACCGTTGGAGGAACAGCTGGAATTGTTGAAGCTATTCCAGGAATCGGCTGATTTTGGCCAACTGCGTAGCCTCTCTGAAAAAATACTGCTTAATGGCGGACGGGTTGAAGTCATACTGAAATCAACCAACAGCCTGCCCAAATATGAGATTGAGATCAATCAAGTGTAGATGGGCAATAGGTACATCCTATAAAATTATAAAATTCTTGACAACAGGATCTTATACGGATTACTATAATCCTTATTAGGCTATAAAGTAGGAAGATATGCCGACGCCTGAACCGGAGCTGTACGAACAGGGTAAAAGGGGCATCCTATAATAATCTTGCCAAACAAAAAATGGGAGTCATTTATGAAGACACGCATAACCAAGCTTTTTGATATCGAGCATCCGATCATTCAAGGCGGTATGCACTATGTTGGGTTCGCTGAATTGGCGGCAGCGGTTTCAAATGCAGGGGGCCTTGGGATTATCACGGGATTGACGCAGAAGACGCCGGCGGAATTAGAAAAGGAGATTGCGCGCTGCCGAAAGATGACCGACAAACCATTTGGGGTGAACTTAACTTTTATACCGACAGTCGGTTCGTCGGATTATCCGGGATATATAAGTGCGATTATCGAGGGGGGTGTGAAAATTGTGGAAACAGCAGGCCGCAATCCTCAAAAATACGTATCAATGCTGAAGGATGCAGGCGTGAAAGTCATCCACAAATGCACCTCGGTTCGTCATGCACTGAAGGCTGAGACGATTGGGTGCGACGCGGTGTCGGTAGACGGATTCGAGTGCGGAGGCCACCCGGGTGAGGATGATATTCCAAACATGATCCTGCTTCCGAGAGCGGCAGAAGAACTAAAAATCCCTTTCGTCGCCTCCGGCGGCATGGCAGACGCTCGTAGTCTCGTTGCCTCCCTATCCTTGGGAGCGGATGGCATTAATATGGGCACGCGCTTCATTGCCACCAAGGAAGCGCCTGTACATGAAAACGTGAAGCGGGCGATTATAGCGGCAACGGAGCTTGACACTCGCCTTGTTATGCGTCCACTAGGGAATACCGAGCGTGTTTTTAATAACGCAACCGTTAAGCGCCTGTTGGAAAAAGAAGCGTCACTCGGCAAGAATATTAGGTTCGAGGACATTATCGAAGAGGTGTCCGGGGTTTATCCAAAGGTTATGATGGATGGCGAAATCGATTCAGGTGCCTGGTCCTGTGGCATGGTAGTTGGGCTGATCCACGACATCCCGACTTGCAAAGAACTAATAAATCGTATCATGTCCGAAGCAGAGGCAATCATTCGAAACCGCCTGGAAGGCATGCTGGCCTAAAAAACATATTAGGGGGTCAGCGGAGATATTTAAAAACCAAGAATGCCGCAATCGAGAGCTGGGGCAAAAACCCCAGCCTCAAGATGATGGGAGAAAAGTTGGGGGATGATAGAGATATTCTAAAATGATTCTGTAAAGAAAAAAATAGCAATCAAAGAAAAATAACAATATCAGCAAAATACAATTTCGCTTTTTTTTCGATACACCTTGTATGTCTTCAGGCCCAAGTGGACAAATTTTTCTAAGTTTAGGTTGCGAACCCATGGTGGTCCGGGCCTTTGGTTTTAATGGTAAGATTGTATTGCTTCCTGCATTCCAAGGTCAAACGTTTTTTTCTTTCCTACTCTGTATGATACCCTCTTTTCTTCCCGCATACAAGTCTTCCGGGGATTACATTTTCGAGTGACTCGTGCAAGGTGCTGTTGTAGGTGGAAATGACCTGATCCACGGCTTTTTTCAGCTCATCCGGAAAACAATAGAATCTAAAAAAAACGGCTAACCGATATTTTGCTCACTGTTAGCCGTTTAAACAATCATCTTATAATATAGTTTTAAACCCAGCTATCTCCGATATTCACCGCCAGGGTTTTCACCCTGATATCCACGGTCATAATACCCATTCCAAGGTCTATATTAGCCACCATAATACCCATACCAAGGCCTATAGTAGCCGGAGGGTGGTTAGTAATAAATTGGTGGTGGAGCCCCCCGGATAATAATAAGGTGGGGGAACACCTACCCCCACTGTGAACCCTGGCCAGTAAAAGCCAAAGTTTGAATGACCAGACCTTACAGGCGTAGCCGTTAAAAGGGTTAGGGTTAAGCTTAACACTGCTATGAAAATTAATGCTTTCTTCATGTTTATCACCTTCCCTTTTTATTATATGAGATTTTATTTTTTAAATATCGATAGTTAAGTATTTCCTAATGAGTCAATTATTCTCGTTAATGCATTATCAATAATGACGCACGACTTCTAAATTAGTTTACAGGAAATAAGCTCGGGGGAAAATTTTTTATGTGAGCCCAAAGTCAGGACTAAAAGATAGCCTGTTCGATTTAACAACATATTTTTGTTTGCCTATAATCTTACAACTACTCAATTCTACAGTGAATTTTAATGAGTTTGGGGACTGGGGAGGGAGTCGAAATTGGTTTTGCCCTTATCTATCTGTTCTTCGCCTGTGCTGAGGTGTTAAAATTTCAAGGGGGACAATCATTATTGATTTTCTCTAACAATGGTTGCTGAACGGGTTTTATCCTGTCACACTCTGGGAGATAGGGATGAAACTAATTATCTTTGAAATTAATAAACCCTTCAAGCAGGGTGACCTGCCCCCGAAACATGTACCACATTTAGAGTAAAATTCTACCATTTTTTATTTCTCAATGCAAGTATGCCTCTGGCGCTGGAGGACGGCAATTCAATGAACTATGCGGTTTGAACGTATTTTATTCCAGTCGCCATTTTTCAATCAGCACTTTTGCTTCTTTCAAGGTATAAAAAAAGTTCCCGATTGAGCAATTCATCCCCGAACTTACCATTGAAACTTTCATTATAGCCGTTCTCCCAGGGACTTCCCGGTTCAATATAAAAGGTCTGAACCCTGATCTTTTTTAGCCGGTTTCTAAGTTCTTTGGCCGTGAACCCTGAACCATTCAATAAACAAAATTAGTTATAGAATAGCGTTTTTTATTAACTGCGGAGTCGAACCTAACTAAAATTAAATTTGCTACTATAATGTATGAAAGGGGGAAGCGTCAAACCGTGATGCCCCGCTCCTTCTCATAGATCGAGCGGGGTTTTTATTTCTTCCTTTTCCTCGGGGACTATGGTCATTAGGTCATTCGGAGTGCACGTATTTTGAAATAATACTCATAATCAAATTCTATCGAATAAGAGAAAATGGTTCTCTATTTCATATTTAAAATATTTTTTTCTCTTGACAACAGGGGTCTTATACGGGTTAGGCTTTTACATGCGGCTCAACCTTTCATTCTTTTGATGTATTCTGCTACAATCGGGTCGCTCGATATCACATCACTGGTTATAAATCCCTTTTTCACCTTTTTCTGCATTTCATCGATAAACCGACGATATCCAACCTCTCTAATGCGCTTTAGATTATCGATATTCCAGTGGGCGTACCTTAGTGTCACAATCCCTAACCTCTCAGCCGCTTGGGTTTGTTCATCTTCTCGGCTCTCATGGCAGGGCATCTTGCTGCACTCTGCACAAGACAGAAAGCGCTGCTTCTCGGCACAGACTTTTATTGAACAGAGAAGACAGATCTCGGGTTTCCAACCTGCGTCTTTCCAACAACCGGCGCATTTTTCTCCCAGGCTCCATTTTTCCAATATATCAAGGAAATCCTGAATTTTCTGCTGTTCAATCCCCATGAGTATATGACCAACATCGGCGAAGTTGAAACCCTTCATAATCCAGTACAATTCCCTTGCGAGTTCTCGAGTACGGCCCAGGAATATATCGCATGCACCACAATAGATTCCACAAGGTGCAATAAGGCAATGTTCCTCCTTGGCCACTTTTTTTAGGTCAAATTTTTCTGTATTCTCCATAGTACCTTTCTCCCTCATTTGCTTGCCTAAATAAGAGGAATCTAAAGACAATAAATCCGACATTCCCCATATCAAAATCATCAGAGCTAATACCCCTCCATAACTAAGCTTTAAAGCTCTTATTAACATGTTCAATCACTTAAAAAAAGTTTTTTCTTCTTTTTTGTCCCTTATCCCTTAAAAACCGAAAAATCTTGCCCCAGGAGTCCTTAAAAAAGAGTCGAGTTAGGCGCGGTTTTCGCGTAGTTCTGTGGACTAAAACTATTGGTCTCTTCAATCACATTATAAAATAGTCGTCCCTGAAAAAGTCGATTTACGAAACAGGGGTAACTGTTTTTTTGAAAAAGTGGCTATTCATTTTGGTGCCCCGACCAAATGTGAGCCAATAAATTATAAGTAAAAAGAAAGTCCGGATGAGCTTTCTCATATTAAACTCGCAGCCCGCTAAGATCGCATTGATTCGATCACCCTCGTTGCCTTTAAGATGGGTGCGCTCCAGCTTGTTGTCTGATTTCAAGTGCCCAAAGATCGGCTCAATCGCTGAACGGCGACTAACCCATTTCCATTCCCACCGGCTCACGCTCTTTTTCTTACGGTTTGTCACCTTGACCGTTGTTCCCTCGATTAGTTCACTTCCCCGATACCCTTTGTCGCAATACGCTTCCTGCGGCTGCCAACCGGCTATCTTCGTTGCTTGCCCTATCGAGGCCTTCAGGGTATGCCCATCGTAAGGGGTTGACATGAATTGCATCAATCCCCAAAATCCAATTCCCCTTTGACGTTGTCACCATCCTCACCTTGCAGCCGAATCCGTAACGTTTGTGCGCTTTGCCCTTCGAGATGCACTCCACTTCCAGTGCATGCAAACTGTAAACTTTGTTGGTGTCCTTGCGCTGTTGATTGAAAATCCTCTCTGCCAGGGTAAGAAGATTCCTTAATAGCTTATTGGGGTTTGGGCATTTTCTTTGAATATCCCGCATAGCCCGTCCCAGATACACCTTTTCAGTTTCTTAGCCTCCTTATTTGCACGCTTCATTTGCTTGGCATGGGCATACCACCCTTGCCTGGCCAATGCTTTCTTACTTAAACGTCGGTAGGTCTGCCGAAGTCCTATCCCGGCTTCTTTACCCACCCTCACTAATGTCTGTAGCATCTTGTAATACAGCCTTCCATCGGTCGGAAACGCTATCGCCTTCTCCTGCACGGGTGTCCACATTTACCCGCTATACTTCTTGCTCCCTCACCAGCTTCTTGCGCTTTGCCGATTCAATGTTCTCCTTCAAAAGGCTCTCCATCCCCTCAGCTCCTACTAGATTGCGCCACTTCACCAACGATGTCGGATCTATTGGCGCTTCATACTGAAAATACTCATACCCGCAAAAGTACTGCCGGTAAGGATTCTCTAAAAACCGCTCCACCACGCTCCCGTCACTCTCATTGCAACTGTTCTTTAAATAATGAAGTCCTGCCATCAGTCGAATCGGTAAACCCGGACGCCCTACCTTCTCTACGTAAAACACTCCAAATTCTTCCTCAAATACTTTCCAGTTTATTTCTTCAGCTAACCTGCACAACGGGTGCTTACGGTTTATCATCTGTTCCAACCGGGATCGAAATAAATCTTTTTGTCCGCTTGATCTCATCTTTTTCGGCTTCATAAATCACCAGCTTTTGAAGGGTTAATAACCTTTTTCTGGTGATTATGTCATGTGTTTTTCCTAATTAAACCGAATTATATCAATCTGTTGAATGTTTTTTCAGGAACGACTATTTAGAGCTCAATGAGATTTACCAAGGCGAAAAGTCCCCAGCAAATGGTCTTTGCGAGCGATTTCAACAGACGGTGTTAAATGAATTTTACCGGGTAGCCTTTCGGAAGAAGATTTATGGAGATATAGAAAATTTACAAAAGGATTTAGATGAGTATATAACAAAATAAAACACCGAAAGGACTCATAAAGTAAAGCGATGTCAAGGGAGAACTCCGATGGAGACTTTGAAGAGGGAAAAAAGTTTTTTCTGGAAAATAATTTGATGGAAAAGTTTGTGGCTTAACTGTCGTTGACAGCTCAGGAGGTTTTGGCCACTGTCAATTTAAGTCCTGTTTAGGACAGAGGAATAGGCAAGGATTAATACTGACGGTTTCGTAAAAAGTTCGGATGCTGCGTTGCGCTTCATCATTCGTCATTGGATCGTATGCCTAAATACGGCTCATTCCTCAGGGATGGTCTTGCGGGCCTTGCCCGCGGCGCTTTTTACGAAACCGTCAGTATTTGGCCAGTTTTTTGACTTTTTAAGAGTCCATCAAACTTTAAGTTAAGAAGAAAAACTACCGGAAGAAAACCGGCGAAGTATTGTCTTGAACCATTTAGGACTTAATTTTGTCATCCCAGCCGGAAAAAAAATCCGGGGCTTCTCGACAGGAGATATCATTGGATAAATATCATGTTGTCTGCGCCCCGGTATTTTTTGCGGTCTTTTATTATCACTTCTTTCTTTCTATTTCCAGCTCCCTTAAAACCTTGCGACGGATTTTACCATCTGCTGTTTTTGGCAACTCGTTGATAAATTCAATCTCCCTCGGAAATTCGTGTTTACTCAATTTCGTCTTTACAAACTCACGAATATCTTTTTCCAGCTCAGCGCCGGGGACAAAACCTTCCTTTATTTTTATAAAAGCCTTTACAATTATACCCTTTTCCTTGTCCGGGCTACCTACAACAGCACACTCTTCAACTGCATTATGCTTCATCAAGGCGGTTTCAACTTCAATCGGTCCAATTGTGTATCCTGCCGATATGATCACATCATCAGCCCTCGAAACATAAAAGAAATAACCATCTTCATCTTTATATACCGTATCGCCAACTCCGACCCACTTTTTCCCTCTTTTTATAGCCATCTGACCGTTAACACCAGGACCCACCTCATTACCGTCATCATCAAGCACCCCGACAATTGAGCCTATGGATGGTCTACCAAGACTACCCATCTTTACTTTCCAGTTATCAAAACCGGCAAAATCAGAGGTAAGCGGACCAACCTCCGTTGAGCCGTACTGGGTATGAGGCGTCACCCCCCATTTTTCCTGCACCAGCTGGAACACCTCCTTGGACATTGGTTCCCCGGTAAAGGTAAGACGTTTTAAACGAACCTTATATTTATCCAAATTCGGGGAGCTAAGCATAACCCGGTAGTGAGAAGCTATTGCCGCCATATTTGTGGCTTTAAACTCTTCTAATGCCTCAAGACACCTATCGGGGTTAAATTTTCCAGGATAAGAATAGGTTCCTATAGCCACACCAAAAATCAAAGGCGCTATCGTTCCATACCAGATACCATGCCCCCATGCAGGAGAAGAAGGGCAGAAATAATTATCATCAGCCATAATACCCTGGGCAAACTTTATAAAAGGCGCAGATACTGTAATTGCCCCATGTCGGTAATTAACCGCTTTCGGTTCGCCTGTGGTTCCACTCGAAAACTGATACATGGCTAAATCATTGGCAGTTGTAAACGCCTTATATGTTTTAGGCTCATCTTTTATCTCTTTTAACAAATCCTCTGCATATAAAATTTTTAAGTTCAGTTCCTTACGAAGACTCTCATCAATAATATCCGTCTTATCCTTGGTAGTCAATATCGCCTTCCCCCCGCCTTTTCGGAGACGGAAGCTTATTGCATCGGGCCCAAAGTGGACGGCACAGGGGATTAGAATAGCTCCTCTCTTAAATGTGCCGAACATGCCCACATAAAATTGAAAACACGGGGGCAGTAAAACCGCAACCGCATCCCCGGCGTTTACCCCTTTTTTTTCTAAATAATTTGCAAACTGGTTAACGCTATCTGAAAACTCTCCAAATGTGTAGATCTCGGTTCTCCCATCGTCGAACTTTATTCTAATTGCTTTATCCTCTCTGGGGTGCCTCTCCACGCATTCGTATGCAATGTTAAAATTACTCTCGTTTCCATCAAATATGTCCCATCTCTGCTCCCAGTTAAAATTTTTCACTGCATCTTCATAACTTTTATAATTATCTAATATCGTCTTTCTCATTCTTGCTTCTCCTTATACTCGTGTTTCTAAAGGCCAGTAGTTGCGCTCCCTTGAGGGGAGAGTAACTATTGCAAACCCGGGCATGGTATCGTCGCCATGTTGGTTTCTCGCATAAGTTTCAATTTCCACCACCGGTTCACCATCATTATCTATATATTTCTTTGCCACTCTGCCCCCTATCCTTATAACATCAGACAGGTAGACAAATCCTCTATACTGAACCTTGGTCATTTTTAGCCAACCGTGATCTCCTATCCAACTGGTCAAAAGATGCCCCTGCCAGCAATGTCTCTGAATGCCGACATCGTACGGCCATGCAATCCCTGTCTGTGATTTCGCTGCATATTTGTTGTAGTGGACCGCATAAACAGGTTCTATGGCGTATGTCTCCGGATCCCTGAAATACCAGGCAGAATGCTGGTTTTTATCCTTTACTACCAGTTCATGTCCAAAAGGTCTCACCGGGGTCGCCCCGCCCAAAAAGAAGGCTACCATATCGGAGATGCCGATAGGGCCTTTTATTACGGGTTTCAACTCTTCTCCTTCAACTACATCCTCCCAGAAACGGGGTGCGCTCCCTCTGGTCTCCTCCTGCAAAATCTCTTCCTCTATTGCTTTCAGTTCTGCATCCGTCCAGGGGTATGGGAATTCCGGGAGCTTCTTTTTTTCGCCCTTTCCCTTTTCCTCCGTCCTTTTTCTCATCGTCGGTCTTTCAACCCTTATATTCATCTGCTTATAAAGACATACAAGCTGACCTTTCCCGTTCACATACCTTTGCTCTTCCTGCTCGTAAACCCTCTTGCCTCCCGCTATCTCTTTTACCTCAAAATCTTTATAAATAGATTCTGCATCGATATGTTCATTTGGTCTGATGGGATGATAAAAGTAAAGTTCATTCTGGGCGTTAAACCCCCCGATACCTCTCCAACCAAATTGAGGAGCGCTAGGCAATATACTATAGACAAATAATGGGGGAGCAATAATCCCTTTATAGGGGCTGTTTTTTGCGTACTCTTTATCCCTCCAGAGAGGATTGTCATCACCAACGCCGTTTGCAAAGCTGCGGATTGCCATCTCCGTTACATCCACATTATTTAAATAGTTATCAATCTTCAGCTTTAATCCCTTCTTACCCTCCATCTCTTTTATCATCTCTTCTGTTATACGACCTTCAGCAAGCACTTCCTTTTTATTGTTCTCCATTTTATTGTCTCCTATTAAAAAAGGGGTGAACAGGCTAAAAAACATCCACCCCTTTTTTAATCATTTTAATCATTTTAATTTTAATTATTTTGAAAATTTAAGCTTTTACACACTCGCTTTGCCGAGAATCATGGATTTTCCCCTTTTGGCCGTGCGAAGCCATCTGCGTGACCTTGTCAGCATAAACGGCGGCAGCATTTCTGTAATCATCTCCGGGTCAAACGGTGCAGGCGGGTTCGATACCGTCCTCGGGTCAAACTCTTCTTTAAAACGGTCAGTCCATACCTGGTAATCATGGTAGTAGGGCCCCTGATAAAGGATGCCGTGGCATGACGCCGGGAAGAAATCGAGGAAGCCTGTGGTGGCATCAATCTCAGGTGTTTCCTCAAAGTACCAGGGTATCATTTGCGACATATATACCGGATCGTAATCATCGCTCATGGGGTCGCACTTATCCACGTTCATATATACCAGGAATTCAAGATAGGAGTTATGGCCGAGGTCGTTTGACTGGAACCAGCCTGGGTCTCCAAACTCAGCCATGAAGGGCGGGGTATACTTTTCTTCAAGCCTCTTGCCCAGTGCTTTTCCGGTCTCGTAGGTGCAGCGGAGGGATTCCTGTCCCGCCTCACATGATGAATAACCGTTGGTCATCGACCACATGCCGGATACGTCGGCATTTTTGAACCAGGATTCATCGGATGGTTTCGTTCTGGTAGCTTCTGCCTTGTATTCCTTTATGATATCTTCCAGGACCCTCTTTTCATATGCCATCTGTTCCGAATTTGTGTAACCGACAAACAAGGCTCTGCACATATGGAAGTTGTCGATATCATCCTTTGTTATGCCGCTCCATCTTTCCCAAAAGTCCTCTTTATCCTTCATCTTGGCAATAACCCGCCAGAATACGGGAACCTTCGTGACTGCCGCTCCTATTTCGGCATCGCCAAACTCATACATCACATCTTCCAGGGCCTTCCTTGTCGGCAGCTTGAAGTTCTGCCAGGCAACCCGGTCGGTCTTGAATGCAATGGTTGACTCCGGGCTCACCCCTTCGGGCACCATCTTTTTTGCTGTGTCTTCAATAAAAGGAAATATCTTAACCGTCATCTCGGTAACAATGCCCATAGCGCCGAACCAACCGACATGTCCTCTCCATACCCCGTTTATATTCGGACCATAACCGTCCCCCATAAAACCGTTTTCCATGGTAACATCTCTGCCGGCCCAGGAACCGGTCCTTACAATATCCCCTTCGGGAGTGACCCAGGTTACTGAGAGGGTGCGCTTTTCAGAGTTCCCCATGCGGTAATTGAGCGGTGAACAACCCCATACCGTATGGTTCGCCACCACACACGATGCAGAACCGCCGCCGGTGTTGATAAAATAGGCGTCATGCTCGAAACAGGCCTGACAAAACTGACCGTATCTGATGCCTGTCCCCACCTTGGCATAGAGATTCTTACGGTCAAATTCCTGAGTAAGCATGTATTGCAGGTCTATCTGGACCATGTCCGGTCGAAAACGGGGGTTGGCATTATATGCCCACTGGGAGCTGCAGGGGACAAAGGGGATCTTGTATTTGTTGCATACCTTGACGATCCCTGCCACTTGCTCGGTAGTCTTCGGCTGAACAACGCAGCAGGGAGGATATGCCTGACCGGAATACCAGATCAACTCTCTTGCATAACCGCGGCCCACATACGCCGCCCTTACCGTCTTTTCCTTGCTTATACTGTCAGAACCCACTACGGCTTCCATCTCCTTATAGGCATCTTCCGGCATATCCCACCATAATGGATGTTTGCGCAACTGTGCGAGTTTCGCCTGTTTTTCAATTATATTTGGCATGGTAGTCCCTCCTTAAATTATTTGTTGTAGGCTTCATCTACGAGTTCGATTACGTGCGAAACTTTATTTATCCCATTCTGAACGCGCGCCAGCGCGCCGTTTAACATAAACTTGCTGTGTACGCAGCCGGTTATAATCGCACTCGCTCCGGTCAGCCCCGCCTCTTTTACCCTCCAATCGGAGGCGAACTGCGCCGTCTCAGGATATGCCTCATACACTCCTCCGCCTTCACCTGAGTGGTAAGAATTGCTGTGATTCCGCAACATCTCCACCAGCTCAACGCCGGGAATGGCTTTTATAAGGTTCCTTGGGGCTTCATAACATCCGAATTGACCGCGTCTGAATTCGCGACGGGGGTGAATCTGACCCCACCCACTATTTGATATGTCTCCTCCGGTCCTTATCCCTTCCCAGGGAATCCAGGGCTCGGACAGCCTGCCGAGGCTGCACGGATCGTGATAAGTCGCCTTCATGGACATCTTGCCTTTAGCTTTTAACTTGCCTTCCTTTACCAGGCCGTCCACCAACTCCGCACTATGCAATACTTCAAACCCGAGGTCCTTGGTGGCAAAATCAAGAACCTTAGGATATTCAACCTTCAGATTGCGATAACACTCCGCACAGCTTGCCACCACCTTCTTTGCGCCGGTGGCGCGGATCTTTTCGAGATTGAACCTTGCCGCACTTTTGAATTTCTCCAGATGACCAGTCTGATACTGGAGATTCCCGCAGCAAGTCTCATTATCAAGCATCATAAAGGGAACCTGAGCCTTGTTCAAAACCCTCGCTGTAGCCTGAGCCACCGCATTATCTTTAAACGAAGCCCAGCAGCCCACAAAAAACAGAGTGTCCGCTTTTTTCTCCACTTTTATGTCGGAGGCAACCCAATTTTTTCTGTCCTTCTGATTCAAACCGTAATAGTTGCCGGTCCTTTCCAGGGTGGCTATCATCTGTTTGTGGATCGGGCGGCCGAATCCCCGGTCCACAAATGCCACCTTAAGAGACTGATTCATCATAAGTATCTCTAAATCCAGATTACGCTTATCGCTCACATCGCAACCGCCGCATGAAAAACAACGAAAAGCCGCTTCCTGGGCAAGGGTATCAGTGTATTCAAGGTCACCGTATAAAAGCGAGTTTATAATCCTTGTCCTTCCGCAAGCTCCCCAATTGTCGAATTTCCCCCATTGCCACTCCGGACAAATCCAACTGAAATTGTGGTCCGACGCCACATGAATCCAGTCTCCATGCTTGCACATTGCGCAACCCATGCAGCAACGGCTTTCCCATTCATAATTATCCAAATTATGGTCTAATTTAAATGTATTTGTCATTTTTAACCCCCTTTCAAAAAGTTATGCCTAAAAGCAAAGCTTGCCGGGACCTAAAATCATGTTCGGATCGAATAGTTTTTTAACCCTCGTGAGGGTAGCCGTATAATCAGGCGCCTTAGGATATACAAACTGCGCTATCCATTCGAAAGGTTTGTTAAAGAACCCGCCCGCATTATAAACAGCCGGTATCAATGCCCGATAAAGATCAAGCACCTTTGCAGATTCGGCATTTTCGTAATAGAAGCTGTAAGTCATCTGAGCTGCTCTTCCTTCCTCGAGGGGCTGGACGTAAATACCGACCTCCTCAGCCGAATACCCTTTATCCTTGGCAATCGGGAGCACCACATCGTTAAACCTCGAAGCCCGGTCGAGGGTGGTCATAAACACCAATTCCTGGCAGTTGCCCTTATAGGCGTGCTTCCAGTAGGTTTTATCCTTCGGCCAGGGATGGCGCAGCATCTCGGGCAAACTTTTCTCCAGACCGGAGACGACATCCAATTTCTCAACCAGCTTGGCCTTGGGGAATTTTTTCTTCCATGTCTCATTTATATAAGCTTCCTGATAGGCCAGGCGCTCTTCCGGTCGGCGTTTCAAACCGCCGATTATCAAGACTGAGGTATAGGCCGGCAGTTTCGATTTCAGGTCATCAATGCTCTTTTTGTCCCCCGCAAGCATGGATGCCAAAACCATATTATTCACTATAAAACGCTCCAAACCCACCCTTCTGTGTAAAAGATCGTATAACGGGTCGATCAATTCATCCATTGTATCGGAAATAACAAAAAAAGTCTTTTCCATTTTCGGGGTTTGCTCATATTTCACAATCCCCTTATAAACCACACCCAAAGTGCCCTGAGACCCTTGTAGCATCCGCCAGAAATCAAGTGTTCCGGGGCCCTGTGAATTGACGCCGTCAGCATAAGTGCCCGGCTTACCAAAATCATTATAGGCGGCCGAACCGGTGACAAATTTCTCACCATTGCCCCAAACCACCCACAAACTGGAAAGCTGCTCGGAATACTCGAATATGGGTATGGTTGCAACTTCCCGCTCCAACCAATCCATTAGCACCGAACGATCCGCATGGGGTAAAAGCGGCATGACGGTGCGGCCCCCCACTTCTTTCAATTTGTTTGCATACTGCTCCCAGGTAACCCCGCATTCAAGGTGACCCCAGCGGCCTAACTGGTCAATCCGGTCAATGGCATTCATCGAAGAAAGATCAAGGGCAATGCCGCCTTTTCGAGGGATGGTTCCCCCATTGAAATGAACCTTCGAACTCACCGGATAAAGCGGAATTCCGTTATCACTTGCGGTAATAACTGCATCCACAATTTCTTCGGCGTTCTTTGCATGAACCACCAAGGCAGGCTCGCTTTGAGGAACCATACTGAAATCCTTCGCATATTTGGCCTTATCCGAGGCCTGATCGCTGACTTTTAGCTTACACTGTTCCAATCTTTTTTTGATTTCTTTCATCTTCCACCTCCTTCAGGTAGTTGCAAAAGTTGTTCCCTTAACATCCAAAAATCGATTACCGTTGATTATCTTCACCTCCCTCCTTTTCCTCTCTCCTTTTCATTTTAAGTGACAATACGGACACTCGACAATTTAGACAAAACATTACTTAACCCATCCATATTGTTCTTTGGGTCTTTAGAAATTAGTTTACCTCAATGACTTAGTGACAACGACTTAAAGACTCACCTTTACGTGGCATTTAAGTGGAAATTTAAGTGGAAATTTAAGTGAAATAAATAGGATTTTAAATTTTACCGAAGGCATCATAACTCCATATCTCGTTTTTTCAGGAAAAAAACTTGGCAGCTTTCTAAATAAGAAAGCTAAGCAGAAGCCGTCCTATCTGATAACATTTTTGGGTGAATTTTTAGAATAATACCCCCACAAGATTTGTCAAGTCTTTTTTTCTGGTAGTTGTTATTTTTTCAATCCGTTAAATATCCTATCTTCTTTTTGCCAAGCCCCACGACCTTTGACACCCAATATCACATTATTTGCACCAACATTTAGGCCCACATTTTGCTTGTAAAAACCCCTTTACCCCGCCCAGAGAGGCTCTTTCCCGGAATACCGTCAAGAATGCTTTTATACCCCTCATTTACAAGGAGAAAACTGCCAAATAAACAGGGATATATCTTTAACTCAGAATCTCAACATCCTGATATGATGTTAAAGGGATTCTCTTATTTCCAATTTTTCAACAAAAATGTGTTTAAGGGGGTGTCTGTCTTCCGGTGCACCATAATCAAGAAAGAACCCCCTTGCCGATAGTTTTTTGGTTCTGAATTGAAGAAATCCCTATTTGCCCACATCCTCGCCAAATACCTTTCTCAACTCTGCAAGGTAATCAGGGTCAAAATATCCGGCCCCTTTGCCCGCCTGTGACTCTATAAGATCTTTCCTTAGGGGTCTTCCGGGAGGGAATTTTGGAGTTCTCCCAAGCACCTTTTGCTCCTCAAGCGTTTTAACCTCTTCTTTTGACATCCCTAAAAGACTGCAGAAGACGTGTTCGTTATCCTCTGCAAACCTTGGAGCCCGTTTAGGCGTAAAACTCTTCATTCCGCTAAACCTTGCGGGCATCTGCTTTATCACCGGTCTTTTCCCAATGTTCTCTCCATGGTCTATCATCTCAAAAATTCCCCGCGCAATAAATTGCGGGTTTAGATAAACCTCTTTCAGGGAAAGGACGCTGCCTGCAGGGATAGAAGCCTTCTGGAGTCTCTCCATTACCTCGTGGTGGTCATATTGACTTGTCCACTCATCAATCAATCGATCAAGCTCATCCTGGTTTTTTAATCTCTCTTCCACAGT
This sequence comes from Thermodesulfobacteriota bacterium, assembly GCA_026625185.1. GTDB lineage: Bacteria > Desulfobacterota > WTBG01 > JAGOGO01 > JAGOGO01. Next base: position 854,869 of record CP113000.1, read on the forward strand.
GGAAAATTTTTTTGTCCAGGAAGGGTTTCCCATTATCTCACAGAATCTGTTCCACTCATCCTCGTTCTGTATTGCTATGTTTACCCACTCATCGACACCTTTGCACTTATAACACCCGTGGGGCGCCATTGAGGCATCTTTGTTGCCGTTACGCTCTTTTACCCTGCCGTTTAAGGTATAGTCCATGATCACCTCCCCAATATGGCAGGATATCGCCTCTCTCCCGGCAACGTCTATATACTGACCCTTTCCTGTCTTCTTTTTATTATATAATGCAAGAAGAAGGGCGAACGCCCCGGTTGCCCCGAGCATCCAGTCACCATATGCGTAGTTGGAGAACAGGGGTGGTCTCTCGGGAAGTCCGGTTATATAGGTCAAACCTGACATATTCTCCATGCCGGTCATATACATAATGGTATCTCTCATAGGACCGTAATGACCGAGCCCGCTCATGGAGACCATGATGATATCGGGTTTTATCTTTTTCAATTCTTCGTAACCCAATCCCCATCCTTCCATAACCCTTGGAGAAAAATTCTCCATAACTGCATCGCTCACAGCCACAAGTTTTTTAAATATCTCCCTTCCCTTTTCATTTGCAAGGTCCAAGGAAACCCCTTTTTTACCCGCATTCAAGATATGAAAATAACCACCTTGGTCCCATACCTTTTCTTGGGTAGGATTGTTTTCGGGATAACTCATCATCCTTGTAAACATGTCGGGACGCTGCGGCGCCTCTATCTTTATAATCTCTGCCCCCATATCCGCGAGCAGTCTTGTGCCCATAGGTCCTGCATACACCAATGTGAGATCAAGGATTCTTATGCCTTCCAAAAGTTTATATGCCATTTTTCCTCCTTCTCAGATAATCCTTTGCTCTTTGAGGATGGTCAATTCTTGTTCCGTATAACCCATCGATTTGTAAACCACATCATTATGTTCCCCGAGCAGCGGCGACCTGCCCTTCTTCCCCGGTGTTTCGGAAAGCTTTGCGGGCGCCCCAAAATATGTAACTTCGCCGAGGACAGGATGTTCAACCTTATTAAATGCCTCTCTCGCTTTTAACTGTTCATCCTCAAGGAGTTCACCGGGCGATAGGGTCGGAGAGAAAGCGAGCCTCATCTTCTGAGCCTTTTTCATTACCTCCCACTTTTTATGTTCTTTAAAATATGGAATAAACAGCGCCTCGAATTTCTCAGGTTCTGCAAGGCGAGCCCCAGGTTTTGAAAATAAGGGGTCTTCTTTTAACTCAGGTTTTTCTATTAAATCCGCTATATCGGGGACCGCCCCGATGCCCGGCAGGTTATTTATCCATCCATCCTTGCAAGGGTGGTTCTCCTGCGTCGGAAAACCGTGGATTCCCCAGGGAACAGTGGTTCTGGAAAAACCCATATAGGAATAGTCCGCAGCTATTCCTGCGAGGGTGCTGGCAACACACTCCAGTATGGAAAGATCGATCCATGTGCCTTTATCTGTCATAGCCCTGCTTAACAGCGAGGCTATGATAGCGGTGGAGGCAACCAACCCGCTTCTGTATTCTGCCTGATGCCCTCCAAGCACACTGGGCATATCCTTTGGCCATCTGGTTTGGCGGGCGGTGAACATTGCCCCGCTTAGACCCTCGGCGATAAGGTTTGTTGCCCGGTAGTCTTTATAAGGGCCATCCTGACCAAACCAGGTGATGGAGGTCATAATCAGCCTATCATTCAACCCCTTTAATGCTTCATAGGAACATCCCAATTTGTCCATTGCCCCCGGCGCAAAATCCTCTACCAGAACATCCGAGTTCTTCACTAATTTCTTACATATCTCAACCCCTTTGGGATTTTTCAAGTTTAGGGTTATACTTTTTTTGTTAGTGTTTAAATAAAAGAATGCACCACTCTTTTCAGGGTGGATTTCATCCTTTAGAAAAGGCCTTTTGCTCCTAAGGTCAGAACCATTGAGCGCTTCAATTTTTATCACTTCAGCACCAAAATCCGCAAGGAGTTTTGTGCAATAAGAACCTGCAATTTCATCTGTAAAATCCAACACCTTAACTCCAGATAAAGCCTCACCCATTTTATTTACCTCCAGATATGATGGGTTCGTAAAAAGCCGAAAAAAAATTTCTACGAACCCATCAGATATAAATGTTTGACGGGGGAAAAATCCCCCCTCAAGGCGCTAATATTTAAAACGCTACCTGGGCAACTCCATCCATTACCTGGATTCCCTCTTGTTCTCCTTTAACCTGACAGACAACAATCTTTTTATCACCCTCGACCTTCTTTTCAGCTACTTTACCTGTATAGATCACATCACCCCCGCCATGCACATGTATCTGAACCGGGGCTATGAGCCTTACATCCATCCTTCCTCCGAGAAACCAGGGTTTGTGATCACCGAGCCAGTTTATCACAAACTCTGAAACACCCATCTCTGTCATTACCCCCGGTAATGCAGTATGATCGGGTTTCATCTTCCAGTCAGATACAGCCGATGCCTGAGATGGGTCCACATGCCAGTTTGGAACCGAGCCCACGATTGCCATTACAATATTTACGTTTTCCTGCATAAACCTTCTTGCGAAAGGGGTCATTTCATCCCCAACTTTTATTTCATCAAAAGTCAATTGTTTTCCCATTTTTTACCTCCTTTAAGTTTTTAATACAAGGGACGAGGGCCTGATTTTGTGTTAGGCCAAGCACTCAGCCACTGTGAACTATGAATCTTACGGGCAACGAGCTCGCCCTTTCCATTATAGAGTTCAATGTTCCAGGAGGCAAATTTCTTTCCCTTCGATGATACAGTCAGGTCATGGACCTTTATCCTGCAGGTTATCATGTCTCCCGCAAAGATAGGCGCATGGAGCTCAAGTGTTGTTCTGTTATGCATGGTTGGAAATACAGGATTGTTGTTAAGTGACCGCAATAATGCGGGTTCAAAATGCCAGACGTTTACAAAACCAGGATGGGCAATTATTGAGGGGAAACCTGCCTTCTGCGCAGCCTCCACATCGCTGTAAACCGGGTCATTACATCCGATAGCAGCGGCAAACATTTTAAGCTCAGTTTCGGTAACTGCCCAATATGAGGGAGGTGCTTCCCACCCAAGGAACAAATCTTCAAATCTCATTGTTGGAACTACTGCTTGTGGCATTTTTACCTCCTTTTGATTTTTTTTCATTTTTTTCACTTGACATTGCCGCATTTGGAAAAACAAAATGGGAATCTCAAGTACATACGATTTTAAAAAGAACTTCTTAGCTTAAAAATTACTTCCCTTCAAACCTACATAACTATCACCTCCTTAAGGGAACCTTCATAAACTTCTTGATTAATTATCATGTTCAAAAATCACTTGCAAGAAGTTTTTTTTAAGGTATTTGGTAATTAGGATTGCACCTAAAAATTTCCAAACTCTTTGATATTACTTTGATATTATATATAGCAAGGAGTTGGAATTTTTTAAAAATTTTTAAAAATCAGGAGTCAAAACAATTCGTTTATCAGGGGAACCTGCATGATGAATTTCCTCAAAAACCTTGTTGATCATACTCATGGGTTTCACTTCCACAAATGATTCCATTTCAATGGTTTTATTCAAAACCATTTCTAATGCTTTGGGGTAATACTTGGGCAGACAGCTCCAGGTTCCAATCATTTCGGCATCAAAAGCCATAAGTCGGGAGACCATATATTCAAGCTTTGCCGTGCCATAGCCGACGACAATCAGCTTTCCAATGAAAGAGAGAAATTCCAAACCAATTTCTTGCCCGGCCCGGGTTCCGGTACATTCAAAAATCTTCCACCCAAAGTTGGAAGGATATTTATTATCTTTACAAGTTGTCTTAAACGCCTCCCTCAAGTCCTTGACACTTTTACCCTTTGAATTAATCACCTGGGTGGCTCCGAACTTAAGAGCCCTTTGAAGCTTTTCCTCCACAATGTCTATACCCACAACTGCACTGGCCCCAAATGCTTTGCACATTTGTGTCATATAACATCCTATCCCACCACCAGCTCCAATCACCACGCATAGGTCTCCTTTCTTGACGTCAGCTCTCACTGCAGCCTGGTAGGGGGTTGAAATGGCATCAGCCACCACCGCTAAATGCTCCAAAGGTATACTCCCCCGATTGCTTACCTCACACAAGTCATCAGCAGGAACCACAATGTGGCTGGAAAATCCCCCGTATATGCCGAGGCTGTTTCCCGGCATTTTCTGGTTAAGACATCGGTTATTTCGCCCCGCCGCACAAATGGGGCAATTATTACAAGGCATCACTGCAGGGATAATGACCTCTTTCCCAATCATGTTTTCTTTTCCCGCGATGACCTTCCCGCTGATTTCATGACCCAAGGTAAGGGGAGGTTTTTGCAACGTAGGGACAAAATCGTAAAAATACCCTAAATCAGTGTGACAAACCCCACAACCGGCAACCTCCACGAGAACCTCCCCGGGATTTAAAGGAGGCATATCAATAGTTTTGCGTTCTATTTTCCCTGGGGTTACCTTCTCTCCTTCTTTTGTCCAGGGTTGCACCATCTGCCAAGTTTCGATTTTGTTTGGTATCGTTCCCATGTTTAAACCTCCTTTAAAAAATTATTTTAAACTCATTTCATCTATGAAAAAAAACGATCTTTACGTATTAAGGCTCTTCTCCAGATTTATAAAGTTACTTCGATCAAAACCGAGTGTCTTAAAAAAGGATAAAAGGTCAGTAGCATCCCACCTAACTGTGGTGTAGATATTTTTGATCCCTTTTTCAACACAAACCTTGTATATTTCCTGGGCAAGTTTTTTCCCGATTCCCTGACCCATGAATTCAGGATCAACCCCGAATAGCACGATCCATGCACTTTTATTCAGAAGTCCATAACCACCCGAAATGATATCGCTTATCATAAATCCAACTACCTTACCTTCTAATTCAGCCACAAAACTGACGTCTTCTTCCCTTTCTGCCTGTTCTTCAAGTACTTGCATACAATTAATGCTGGCTTTGGTTTTGGTAATGGCGGCAAAAATCCTGCTTACATCTTTCGCATCTCCTTTTTCTAATTTTCTTATCAGCAGAGCATTCATGGTCAATCCTTTCATCAACTTATAGGCGATTAATTAATTTTAATTATTTTCACTATTCGCCCAACCCAATCCGGGGGGAGGTAAACTCTGCCGCTGTTACCACTGTACTTGACCTCCTTCTCAATCATCTCTTCACCATAAACCTCAAACTTAACCTTTGGGGGATGTTCCCTCAAAACAAAATCTTTATCTTCAGTTTTTTTATTTTCGTCCGGCATGTTAAAAATACGGAAAACACTATGAGTTAAAATTTTTTCGAATCCCTAATGTTTAAATTAAAGCTATAATATAGCTACAAAAATAATTTGTCAAGCTTTTATTTTATTTTCATTAGAGTTGCCCATTTCAATATATTGAACGAAAAATTCATTCAGGATGAGGATTTTTCATGACGATGGCCACCGGTATACCGTAAATGAACTGTCTCCCGATGCTCTTTTTTTGAACCTTGGACTCAAAATTATCCCTACCTGGAAAATCAATGTTTGGTAACTTCTAGTTTTGAGTCAATGATCCTTTTTATTCACCTCCTCTGGTAACATTTAATGTGAGATGATTCGGCCTTTTTTTGCTACGCGTTTTCGTTTTATGAAAATATTATTATATCGTTACGTTCCAAAATAACCTAAAATTTTTAGAGAGATCCATTTAAATTATTCGCTTTTTAGACATCGTTGGTGTGTTTTTAAAACCAAGTTTCGGTTTTGATTAATTTGCAAATGACATTTTGTAAATTTTTCTTGACAAAAGATATTGTTATAGTTATAGATTAAAACCACTGAGGTTAACCCGCCAACGAAGATAATCTCTGTATATAATGTTTTCAAATAAAAAGGCCTATCTTTTGAGTGATCCAAAGAATTTGGATTTCGAAAAAGGAGATTTAAAAATTCCTTAAATAGGAGCATAGCTTTATTCTTCCTTGTATGAGGCCAAGGCTAAAAAAAAAATCCAAGCCAAAATTTTTATCTCACAAAAAAAATAGACCATCCTTTTGTTAATCAATCAGAATCTCGAAGAGTTTTTTCGAATGGATAGTGTGTCTTCTTTTATCCCAAAAAATAACTTAGCAAAACCGTAAACAATGCAGAGCGCGTAAAGTTTTTCTTTATAACTCTCAATAGAAAAGGTCTAAAAAATGAATCTTAAAGAATTAAAATCAAAGAAAATCAGCGAATTAACAACAATGGCAAAACACCTTGGTCTCGAAGGGGTAAGCGGAATGCGCAAGCAGGAACTTATCTTTTCCCTTCTCCAGACGGAGATAGAAAAAAACGGATCAATTTATGGAGAGGGTGTTTTGGAAATTCTTCCCGATGGCTTTGGCTTTCTTCGGGCGCCTGACTACAACTACCTCCCCGGACCTGACGATATTTATGTTTCTCCTTCCCAAATTCGCAGGTTTAATCTCCGCACCGGAGATACCATCGCCGGTCAAATTCGCCCCCCCAAAGATTCTGAGCGCTATTTTGCCTTGTTAAAGGTCGAGGCAATAAATTATGAGGACCCGGAAGGTTCACGTGAAAAAATTCTTTTTGATAACTTAACTCCTCTTTATCCGGACGAGAGGATAAAACTCGAGACTGAAGCAGAAGAATACACTACCCGGGTAATGGATCTCCTTACCCCAATCGGAAAAGGACAACGAGGCTTGATCGTCTCACCTCCGCGCGCCGGGAAGACGGTGATTTTGCAGCAAATTGCCAATAGCATCGAAGCTAATCATAAAGAGGTTATCCTCATCGTGCTCTTGATTGATGAAAGACCTGAAGAAGTAACCGACATGGAACGAACCGTCAGAGGAGAAGTTGTCAGCTCAACTTTTGACGAGCCGGCCACGCGCCATATTCAGGTAGCTGAGATGGTTTTGGAAAAAGCCAAGCGACTGGTAGAATGCGGCCGTGATGTGGTTATTCTTCTGGATAGTATCACCCGCCTTGCGCGTGCATATAATACCGTGGTTCCTCCCAGTGGGAAAGTCCTTTCAGGTGGGGTAGATTCCAATGCTCTTCATCGACCAAAAAGGTTTTTCGGAGCTGCGCGCAATATCGAAGAAGGAGGCAGTCTCACCGTTATTGCAACTGCTTTAATAGATACCGGCAGCCGGATGGACGAGGTTATTTTTGAAGAATTCAAAGGAACCGGGAATATGGAAATCTATTTGGATAGAAAATTAAGCGACCGAAGGATCTTCCCCGCCATAGACATTAACCGCTCTGGAACCAGAAAAGAAGAGCTTTTATTAGACAAGAAAGACCTCAACCGAATCTGGATTTTGCGCAAAGTATTGCAGCCTTTAAGTCCGATCGATGCGATGGAGTTTTTGTTGGAAAAAATGAGCGAAACAAAATCAAATCCCGACTTCTTAGACTCGATGAATCAGTAAACTTTAATTGAGAGAAAACTTTTCATACGATGTCACGAAAAGTCGTAGTGATTAACGGTTCGAGAGGCCTTAATAACCATTCTCACAATCCCCCTCATTCCCCCTTAATTAAAGGGGAAGGTAAAAGAAAATCTCCCCTTTAGCAAAGGGGAGTCAGGGCCTGTCCTGGTGCGACTTGACTGGCATAATACGGTAACCTAACAAATTACCACTATTTGGCCAGCTAATCTCGCGCTTCAGAAACCCAGGTCTGGGCCAGGGGGGATTTGTAATATATTTTGGCTCGAATTAAAGTAAAATAAATACTGTAGATACTGCTTTTGAAAAAAGCACTGAAGAGACCCTTGAAAAATGGAGGCAAAAAATGAAAAAGGATATCCATCCCCAATATTTTGATACCACGGTAACCTGCGCGTGTGGGAATGTTATCAAAACTCGCTCCACGCTTAAAGACATCAAGGTTGAAGTCTGTTCTGCGTGTCATAGCTTCTTTACCGGCCAGCAAAAGTTTATTGATGCGGCCGGCCGCGTGGAAAAATTTCAACGAAAGTACGGCAAAAAAGCAACACCACCTTCGACCGTAAGAAAAAAGAGTAAAGAGGAATAAAAGTAATTTGGGGCGAAATCCCAAAATACGCCTGCTCAAATGTGTAATGTGGAATAATGATGTTTCAAAAACTGGAATCAGTTGAAAACCATTACAATGCCCTGGCTCAGCGGTTAAGCGATCCGAAGACTTTAGACAATAAGGAAGAATACCGAAAGCTCTCCCAGGAGTATGCCGAACTTACCACGCTTATTGAAGTCTACCGAGAATATAGAAAAATCGAACAGGAAATAGAAGAAAATCAGAATTTATTACAGGATGATGACAAGGAGATTCAGGAACTCGCCAAAGCCGAAATTTATGTTCTAAAAGAGAAACGGCAGGAGATGGAGTCATCGCTTAAGGCTCTTCTTTTGCCGAAAGATCCTCTTGACAAAAAAAATATTATCTTAGAAATCCGCGCCGGCACGGGTGGTGAGGAAGCCGCGCTTTTTGCTTCCGTCCTTTTTCGAATGTATTGCCGTTTTGCCGAAGCTAAGGGCTGGCGAGTAGAAATAATGAGCTCTAATGCTACCGGATTGGGAGGATTTAAGGAAGTAATTGCGCTCATTGAGGGGCAGAAGGTTTACAGTCATTTAAAATATGAAAGCGGGGTCCACCGAGTCCAGCGGGTCCCTGCCACTGAATCACAAGGACGCATTCATACCTCAGCGGTTACCGTGGCTGTTCTCCCGGAAGCTGAGGATGTGGATATTCAGATTGACCCTAATGCCTTGAGGATCGATGTGTTCCGTTCTTCCGGTCCCGGAGGGCAAAGCGTCAACACAACTGATTCCGCTGTCCGGGTAACTCACATTCCGACCGGCTTAGTGGTAACCTGTCAAGATGAAAAATCTCAACATAAAAACAAAGCAAAAGCCTTGAAAGTGCTCCGGGCACGTCTTTTGGATCTGGCGATTACTGAACAAAAAAATGAAATGTCCCAGACGAGAAAGACTCAGGTTGGCTCAGGAGATCGAAGCGAGCGGATCCGTACGTATAATTTCCCCCAAAGCCGGGTTACCGATCACCGCATTGGCCTTACCCTTTATAAGCTCGAATTTATTTTAGAGGGAAATCTCACTGAGCTCATCAACCCTCTTCAAGCGTATTTTCAAAGTGAAGCTCTGAAGATGGGAGGTGTGAAAAATTAATCAACATCCCCGCAATCCCCTTACCATTTCTTACCTCTTAAATCACGCGACCGAAATATTATCTCAACTTCAACTCCCAACTCCCCGATTGGATGCGGAAGTTTTACTGGCCCAGGTGCTTCAAACTGATCGTAAGGGCTTATTCCTTTCCTATGCCGATATAGTTCCTAAAGAACAGCAAGAAACGTTTCAAAATTTACTATCTCGGAGGATTAAAGGAGAACCGGTCTCATATATTATTGGGAGAAAAGAGTTTTGGTCTTTAACGTTTAAGGTTAATCCAGCGGTTATGATTCCGCGGCCGGAAACTGAGACCCTTATTGAAGAGACTCTCAAAATTTTCTCTACTCAGTCATCTCCCTCTATTTTAGAGATCGGGACCGGAAGCGGCGCAATCTCAATTGCCTTAGCTACTGAACTTTCCCAGGCATCAATTATTGCCATTGACATCTCTCCGGAAGCGCTTTCCGCAGCAGAGGAGAATGCTTTTTCGCATGGCGTGCGCTCCATACGGTTCATTAAGGGAAACCTTTTTGAGCCATTAGATGGGGAAAACAAAATATTCGATCTCATTATTTCCAATCCCCCGTATATTCCCACCGATGCAATCCCTCACTTACCTCCGGGAATCCGCAATTATGAACCCCTCATTGCTTTTGATGGAGGGGCCGATGGGTTAGAAGTATATCGAAAGATTATCCGAGAAGCTCATAACCACCTTAAGAACGGCGGTCATCTGCTATTAGAAGTTGGAAGAGGTCAATATCCAGTAGTTTCGGAGATAATTTCCGAAAACAAAAAATTTTCTCTCCCTGAAATCATAAATGACCTCTCCGGTATTGAACGGGTGGTTAAGACATATCGGATTTAGAGATACAGGTTCATTTCAAACAACCTGAAAAACCTTCCAAAAACGCAACCGATTAATGGTGTCGCTTGCCTTAAAAAATTACCTTACCAGAAGCACGATCATATCCATAACATTGGTCTTAGTTGGCCCGGTGATGATGAGGTCATTAAGCTCTTTAAAAAAATGGAAGGAGTCATTATTATCAAGGTAATGGTAAGGGTCAAGGCCTAATTTTTGAGCCCGTTCCACCATCTTCCAATCCGCGAAAGCACCAGCAGCTTCAGTCGGCCCGTCAGTGCCGTCAGTTCCCGCGCTAAAGACCGCCGCTCCTTTCCATCCCGCTATTTCAATACCACCGGCGAGGGTAAACTCCTGGTTTCTTCCTCCTTTGCCCCTACCCCGAATCGTTACGGTTGTTTCACCGCCGGAAATAATGCATGCCGGACGGGAAATTGGCCTCCCAGACGTTATGACTTCTTTTAAGATTGCGGCGTGCGTTTTTGCTGCTTCGCTTGCCTCCCCTTCTACAAAAGAGGAGAGAAGTAGAGTGTTATAACCCAATGTTTTTGCCTTTTTTTCAGCGGCTTCTAAGCATTGGCTATTGATTCCGACGATCAAATAAATACTTTTTTTAAAAATACCATCCCTTGGTTTGGGGGTCTCTGGTGCTTTGCCACTCGCCCCCATAAGGATGTGCTTTCGAACCGCACGAGGAATAATCGGGAGGAGATGGTATCGCTCAAGTATTTTTTTGCATTCGAGAAACGTACTGGTATCAGCAACCGTAGGCCCAGAAGCAATTATCCCAAGGTCGCTTCCAATGACATCCGAAACAAGCAAAGAAATCAGGGTGGCCGGATATACGGCTCGCGCCAAACCACCTCCTTTAATTTGGGAAAGGTGCTTTCTTATCCGGTTAATTTCATGAATAGAAGCGCCGCAACCTAAGAGCGCCTTGGTGGTGTCCTGTTTTTCTTTCAAGCTTATTCCGACAACGGGCAAAGGAAGTAGCGCTGACCCCCCGCCGGATAGCGCACAAAAAACAAGGTCATTTTTGCCTAGCGTCGTGGCGAGATTCATTAAGACCTGAGCACCCTGAAGACCATTTTCATCAGGAACCGGATGCCCGGCTTCCACAACTTTTATTTTTTTTAAAGCAGCCCCATAGCCATATTTAACTATTACCAGTCCGCCATTTAGTCTATCCCCCAGTATTTCTTCTAATGCCAGCGCCATATAGGCACTGGCTTTCCCGGCTCCGATAACATAGATGTTTTTAAAAGCAGATAGATTAAAGGTGTGGTTGGGGAGATGGAGAAAATCACCTTCAACCTTTAAATAATGCTTGACTGCTTTATAAGGTTCAACAGCCTTTACCCCAGCTTTAAAAATAGTTAAGCAATCTTTTTTTAAACTTTTTTTCATAATTCATTACTTGTGTTGTTGTAATTTTAGCTTGCTTATTGACTAAAAGGTTATTCATTAGTATATCATAATAAAGAAAAAACAAAAAAAGGAGGAAATACTATGGCTGATTTTTTCCAAAATGGTTCCATCGCCACCTTCCAGACCCTTATCAAAAGACCCTTGGAAGACATTGAACATGAGTTGAAGGGATTCGGAAAAAATAACAAGATGGTTCTTTTGTTACCAGCGCTATACTCTGAATTTGAAGGTCCTGCCATGCCGAGAATCTTGGAAGAACTCAAAAACATTAACTACCTCTATAAAATAGTGCTTTCCCTTGATCGGGCGAACAAAGCTCAATTTGAAAAGGTTAAGGAGCTAATCTCCCGACTCCCTGGAGATACAATTGTCATATGGCATGATGGCCCGAGAATGCAGGCATTATACAAAGAATTAAAAAAGGCCGGTATTTTAATAGACATGCCGGGTAAAGGAAGATCGGTATGGATGTCCTTAGGGTATATCCTTGACGATCCAGAAGTCTATGCCATTGGATTGCATGATTGTGATATTGTGAACTACAAGAGAGAAATTGTGGCTAAGCTCTTTTACCCCATTGTTCACCCGGCATTAGACTTCGAATTTAGCAAGGGTTATTACGCCCGGGTAACAAAAAAACTTTACGGAAGAGTTACGAGACTTTTTTATACCCCTTTAATCAGATCATTAAAAAAAATCGTTGGATTTCACCCATTCTTGGAATACTTAGATAGTTTTCGATTCGCCTTAGCCGGGGAGTTTGCGTTTTTGGCAATTTTAGCCCGCGGAATACGGATATCTCCAACCTGGGGCCTTGAGGTTTCAATGCTTAGTGAAGTTTATACAAAAACTTCTGTTAATAGAGTAGCGCAGGTTGAGATCATCGATACCTATGAACACAAACATCAGGTAATAAAAATAAAAAATAATACCGAATCGGGGCTATTAAAAATGGCGACTGACATAGGAAAAACGTTATTTCGCGTTCTTAGCCAAGATGGAATTGAAATGAGCGATGCTTTCTTTCGAACCGTGTTAACTACCTACATTCAGGAAGCTTGGTTTGCCATTGAAAAATATAATGGGTTGGCGATGCTGAATGGCTTGAATTATGATCGCCATGCAGAAATTGAAGCCATCGAGGCATTTGTGGGAACTCTTAAGAAAGGAATAAGTGAGTTTAAAAAAGATCCGGTAGGAATCCCTATGCTGTCGGCCTGGGTAAGAATCAATGCCGCCTTACCTGATTTTTCACAGAGAATTGCGGGAGCCGTGGGATTAGACAATAAACCAAACGATTGACCGAAAGATTTTCTGCGGTCCGGTTATTGCTCGCTTTTCCTTCTCATAATTTCCTGATTATAGGCCTGACTTAAGTCGTCATGTCGCAATACCCCCAAGACCTGATTGGGCTTTTCTTCTGAATTTACGACTAAAAGTTCTTCCTGGTTAGTTTTTAAAAACTTCAGCAGTGCCTCGTAGAGATTGTTTTCCGGGGCCAAAGTCTCGGCGGGAATCATCAAGTCTTCAGCAATAAGCAGCTGCTCAAGTCCCACCTCAAAGACAATCGGACGGGCATGCTGCCAGTTGATGCACCCAATTAATTCCCCTTTCTCATCACTAACTGGGAAACACCGCTCGGTTGATTCAGCAAAAACTTTTTTCAGTTCCCCATAAGGGGCTTTTTTTGAGATGGGGTGTATATTTTTAGGCTTATATATTTCTTTCACCTTCATCTCAGCCAAGACATTAATGGTGAAGTCCCCGACATGTGCTGGGGATTGGAGCCGACTTTCTACCTGTTTTTGGTAAATGGAATATTTTTTGTTAAAAAGGATCGCCATAAAGGAAACGAGCATAAGGGGAGCGATAAGGCCATAACCTTGCGTCATCTCCGAACACATCAGAAGCGAACCGATCGGGGCGTGGGCTACTCCCGCAAAAAACGATGCCATCCCTACCACAACAAAAGCACCCGGATGAGATACGATTGCCGGATAAAAATGGTGGGCAATAAACCCAACCATTCCCCCAATCATCCCGCCAATAAAAAGAGTTGGGCCAAAAACCCCTCCAGAGCCGCCAGAAGAAATGGTGAAGCTGGTGGCAAAAATTTTCATAAAAATGAGAAGGACCATTATTCCAATGACCAATTTGCCCAGGATAGCCAGTTGAATCCAACCCCACCCATCTCCGTAAACCTGAGGGTAGAGTAACCCAATTATCCCAACCCCTAATCCACCCAGCATCGGCTTAAAACATCGTGGTATTTGAAAAGAATCAAAAAGGGTTTTCATCCCATAAAAAATTTTTACGTAAAAAACTCCAATAGGAATACAGATCATTCCCAATAATAAATAAAAAATTAATTCTTTTGGATTTGAAAATGTGTAGTTAAGAAAGTAAAAAATGGGTTGAGAACCAAAAAAAACAGTAAAAATGATGTACGCAGTAATTGAACTAATAATGGTCGGTATCAGGGCTTCAGTTTCGAAATCCCGGCGATAAAGAACTTCAATGGAGGTGAGCGCCCCTCCGAGCGGAGCTCTAAAAATAGCTGAAAGACCCCCTCCGCAATTAGCTAACAGCAAAATTCTCCGCTCCTTATCACTGAGACCTAATAAAGTGGCAATCTTTGAGCCAATGCCGGCACCAATTTGGGCAATCGGTCCTTCCCTTCCTGCACTTCCGCCACCGGACAGGGTAAGAAGGGTGGCAATTCCCTTTATTAAGGGCACCCGGCCGCGGATAATTCCTTTTTTATTGTGAAAAGCATCAATCATGGCGTCAGTTCCATGGCCTTCAGCCTCAGGAGCAAAGCGGTAAACGATCAGACCGCTTAATAATCCTGCAACTACAGGAAGAAGAAAAAAAATCCACTGGTGAAAGTGAAGGTTCGTGCTGCTTTCTAAAATCCGTTCTCCTTCAGGCGCCGGGGAGGCAAAACCAGCAAGAACATGCATGGTAAAGTGTTTACCCAGTTGGAGAAGATAAAAAAAACCCACTGCGGTCAATCCTGACAACACCCCGATGAAGATACCCAATATCAGCCATCGGGAGACATTTTCCGGGGAAAAAAGTTGTGACCAATTATTGATTGCCTTTTTCAGTGTAGTTTTCATAATTCGTATTTCTGTTTATTGTTTTTGGAAATAATACTAACCCAGATGGGAGTGTCAGAAAAAACAAGTTCGTTGAGATAATAATCTTACAGTGCCCGCCTTTCACTTAGCCTTTTCTTGCATATATACTGTTCTTATCGGAAAAGGAATTTCTATGCCTTCTTTCCTGAAACGTTGATGGAGCCTTTTTACAAACTCATGTTTTATTAAGTATTGATCTACCACTTCTTTTGCCCGGAGAATCACCGAAAAATTGATGCTAAAGTCAGCAAACGTATGGTAACGAATAAATGGTTCAAATTCCGGGACACCTCCCTGAACCTCACGCATGGTTTCCTTCCCTACCTCAATAGTTGTTTTCTCAACTTTTTCCAGGTCACTGTCATAACTCACGCCAACCTGGATAAGCACCGCCATTTCCTTTTCCGGGGAATAATAATTGGTAACAATAGTTGAGGCGAGTTTAGCGTTCGGAATGACTATCATGTTGTTGGGAAGCGCCCTGATGGTGGTATTTCTCCAGGTTATATCCATCACGTACCCTTCTTCACCGCTCTCGACCTTCACATAATCGCCGATTCTCAATTTTCTGGAGGCAATAATATGAATCCCTGCAAAAAGATTGGAAAGGGTATCTTGAAGGGCAAGCGCAACCGCCAGCCCGCCAACTCCTAAAGCCGTAAGCAGAGGGGTAATCGAAATTCCCAAAGACTGAAGAATGATAAGGATACCGAGGAAAAAAACCAGAAACTTAATGAGATTGGAACATATTGAAGTCGAAACAAAAACCCCACCCACCTTTTCACTATAGAGATTTACAAACCCAATGGCAATTCTTGCTAAAACCACGGTACCGGAAAAAATAACCGAGATCAGCAAGACCTTATGAATAATACTTAAAAGGGTTGGGTTTATCGCGATATTGTGGATTGCGCCATAGAGACCAGCAATAAAAAACCAAAAAATCAGCATCTTGTGGATTGCATGAATGATAACCTCATCACCTTTCCACTTTGTTTTGTGAGCGATTGTTTTAATTTTTTTAAGAATGATTTTTTCAAAGATCACCCCCAAAAGCAACCCACCAACAAGAAACCCTAATGATACAGCTATGTTTTTAATAAGATAAAATTCACTTTCCATTTACTATCCTTTTTTAAAATTTTAAAAATTTATAGACACCTCTAAAGATAGTCCTTTTTTGCAAAATCAAGTTCATATGGGTGAAAGTGAATTAAAAAACATAATGCTCTGGGCGATGATGAACATTTTCAGTGTTTCAATCATGGTTAGGCAATTTCATGCCACCTTGTAGAGGGTGAAGAAATCGGCCTTCATGCATGGTTCGGCACACACGTATCCTGTCATGCCAAATGCTTTCTCAGGCGGTGCAACTTGAATTTGATTCCACCTAACTCTGCCCCTCTTCCTCTTATAGATCGAGCGGGTTTTTTGTTTTCTTTGATATCGAAAACAACTTACACTTTTACAAATAAGAAGGGCGCTGGTTTCCCTATGTATGTCTATCTTTTCTGTAAATCACCGACGCCTATAAATGGCACTGCCCCACTACCAGTAACCTGCGGGAGTATCCCGTTCCATTTATCTATAGCCTTGAGATTTGCCTCTATCTTTCTAAGCTCAATAAGGTCTGGTGAAATATTTTCTTTCTGCAGCTTTAAGGACTCTGCCTCTGCCTTTGCTGCTGTAATCTTCTGTTCTGCCTCTATCTTTACCCTCTCCAAGTCCCTGGTTGCCTTCAGGGCAAGCTGTTCTGCTGTCTGCTTTGACTCAATGGCTTCCATAAATATCTTGGAGAAGCTGAAACCGACGATAGAGAATGCATCAACTGCTATATTATTCGCTATGAGCCTTTCAGTAAGATTTAATTTCATTGCATCGCTTACCGCTGCCCTCTTTGTGATAAGCTCTTCTGCGGTGTACCTTGCTGTCACGGCCTTTACTACCTCCTGGACTGCAGGGTCTATGATTCGCTCTTTAAACTCTATGCCGAGGGACTGATAGACAATATTTGCCTTATCAGGCACTATGTGATAGTTAATTGCAACAGTAGAGCTTACATCCTGAAGGTTGGATGATGCGGCGGCTGCATTTGTCTCTGCTTTCTGAACCTTAACATCCATTGTTACAACCCTCTGCATTATAGGCACCCTGAAATGAAGTCCCTCTCCAAGTACAACCTTTTGGACAGCACCAAAATTAAGGACAACCCCTCTTTCGCCTGCCCCAATCTGAACCCATGGATGTAAAAACAGGAAAAACACCAGAATTGCCCCAATAATTATTACCAACCTCATGGGTACTTGATTTATTGCAGAATGCATTGCCTCCTTGGCTCTGTAAACATCTCTTTCATCCATTATGTTACCTCCTTTTTAGTTTAGCGGCTGCCAGGCAACTGCTTTAATAAAATACATTAACCGGCATTCTCCATATCAAAATAATTTATACTAAAATTGTATGGGTTTTCCCTTTGCGCAGAAGAAAAAGAATCAACGTAAGGTATTCACGAAGGTGCCGGGTCAAAAGAAAATTTTCCCGGACAAATTCTTGAGCTGTTTTTCCCATTTCTTTCATCCTGCCGGGGTGATGAAGAAGAAAACGAATCCAATGAGCAGCTCCTTCCGGGGTATTAACAAGAAATCCGGTATGATTATCAATGACCTGGCGTTGAATGCCGCCAACATCGCCCCCAATCACCGGCTTCCCTTTCCATAGCCCTTCGGTAACGGTTAGGCCAAAACCCTCTTTGGTAGACTTCTGGATAATGATATCTGCCAATCTTTGTAGCGCATTGATCGTACGGTGAGCATTTGGGGGTAAAAGAAGTATATGAATATCAGGATCATTTTCCGCCGCTTCTAACACCTCCTCCATGACCTCTTTTCCTTCCGGGTCATCGCTTGCTCCTCCTCCGGCAAGAACAAGCTGAGCCGGGATTATCTTACGAACCAGCCGGTACGCCTGTATTACTCCAATCGGATCCTTAAACCGGTCAAACCGTGATATCTGGACAAGCAGGGGGCGCTGCAGGTCAAGATCGTATTCAGCGCGCACCGATTCTAATTCGAGTGGGGTTAATTCAATATTTTTATCACTGAGAGGGTCAATACTTGGTGCCACAAGAAACTGGTCATGAGGTAATGGCTGGGCGAATTGATTCATAGAAAAAATACTGGCATCAAACTTTTCCACAAATGGTTTGAGGGCTTTCCACACCGGCCGGAAAGGATGGCTGATATCAATATGAGCGCGCCAGATCCATTTGCCTTTCCGCTCAGGGCAGAGGCTTAAAAGCGGAGCGGGTTGGGGATCATGGATTACCACAATATCGGCCTCAGTTAAAATTTCCTTCAGTTCCTGAAAATTCTGCGCATTTATTTCAAAATAAGTGTCCCAATCCTTTTTTTTAATTACCACGGGTTCTCCTTGCAGGCCGTTATGGATCGATTTCGTTATCGTGAAAAACTCCGTGTTCCCTTTGATCACTTCCCAACAAGTATCAATCCCGATATCTTGCATCAGCGGAACCATCCACATGAGGATCTCAGCAACGCCGCCGCCTTCCCGGGTTGAATTGATATGCACCACACGAGTGTCTTTAAGCTTTTCTCCTAACCGGCAAAGCTGCTGGATGACTGAAGGACCAACAATATTTTCGTAAGCCTCCAAGGATAATTTCATGGCCTTTTCCTTTTTTTTCCCTGAATCAATTTAAGCGCTTTGACTAAATTTTTTTGAAGTTCAGGCAAGGTATAGAAGGTTACATCAATAGAGGTTATAGCGTGGATATACTGACTCCAATCACCTTCAAAGTTTTGCAGCCAGGCGGAAAAGTCATCAAGCCCGATGGGCGGACGTCGTCTCGCCTCCAGTACGTGAAAATAAATACTTCCGCTGGTCATCCGACTGATGGCGGAATCGAGTTCATCAGGATGGTGAATTCTTTCTCCGGTGTCAAAAACCACGGTGATCGCTTTCATAAAATAAAACTCATGTCCAGCTCGGGCCCAAGGAACCATCGAAAGCTCACTTAACCGCTCTTCAATGATTTCGAGGGTTGCTGTTCTGAGATCCTCTGTAGAAGAATAAGCATAAGGGTCAATGATTCCTAATCGTTCTGCCAGGATCTCATCGCCCAAGCTATGTTTTGCCCAGACCGCAAAGTGATTGCGATAGTCAGGATAATCAAAAGAAGGAGCAAGGGTGGTTTCGCAAAAATGGTGGTAAATAACATCAGGGTGACACATGGCGATTCGGTCGCGTAACTCCCGAAGGTTTAAAGCTGGCGGCAAACCGCTCATTCTTGTCAAAAGCACGCAATCTTTAACTTCAAACTCATTCACGGCAATCTCCTTTTCCTCCTTTAAGGCCTGCGAGTTTACAGATCTCTTGGGCAAGGAACAAAGAACTCCTTACTACCCTAGATCCTGAAATAAGGGAGTGCTCCCCCACCGCAAAGGCAAGTCCCCCAAGCTCCAGGATGAATTTCATTGCCAGAGCCTGAAGAAGTTCCTTGCACGCTGGTTCGATGGTCGCCTTTTCCCGATCGGAAACCATGAGCGACAAAGTTCCATCAACGTCAAAAACCCAGAGTGTTTGTTTAAATCCCCTTATCATAATTTTCTTACGATTTAATTCCTCAGTTTACTCACAAGCAAAGCAACTGGAAACTCTGTTAAAACACTTCCTACTTTTAACATTGAAGTATCTCTCAATGTCTGCCCCGTGATTTTTTCTTCCCAGGATAAAGGTGCATTTTCCGGTAAAATTATCCTAGTGTCCGCCCACATCTCCTCGTCAAACGGATAAGCCCCTTCTTCGATCAGTTTCGTTAAAAATCTTGGCGCTATGGTAATAATCCATGTGCCTTCGTGCGCTCGAAGATACGCTATAACACACGCTTTGAATTTTCCTTCCGCTCGCAGGGGAAGATAAGCTCCTTTTTCAAAGGCCATCATGTTTTCTTTGCGCGCCCTTAATGCTCGATAAATGAGAAAGAGCTTTATTCTTCCATCCTCTTTGTTTGCCAATAATTCTTTCGTCAGACCCAAAACATCCTGTCTTTCTTTTGTTATGATATCTTGAAGTATTTTTTTTCTCTTTTCAAAATCAACGGGCTGGCGATTATCCGGGTCAACCAGATTTAAATCCCACAACTCTGTCCCTTGATAAAAATCCGGCACCCCGGGGCTGGTGATTTTAAGGAGCGCTTGTGATAAAGAATTAAACATACCATTGAAGGCTATTTTTTTTTGAAACAACAAAAACTCTTTAAGAAAGAAATTTTCACCTGAAGGAGTTAGAATATCATTAATAAAAGATATGCAGGCCTCTTCATACTCTGTATCCGGCTTTACCCATCCGGTATGAACTTTAGCTTCCCTCACTGCTTTTATTATATAACTTTTCATTCTCGCGGTAAAGCCTTCTCCGCAATCATTAAACGGAAAAACACCTAAAAGCGTTTGATACAAAAAGTACTCATCATTCTCATCAGGAGCATAGCCCCGGTCAAGCTTTCTTTTTTTATGCCGATTAATTTTTCTCCAACTTTTTACTTTTTCTTCCCATTCCTGGGGAATTTCTGACAAAACATTAATCCGCGCCCGGGCATCTTCGCCTCTCTTGGTGTCATGCGTTGAGGTGGCATTCAATGAGTGGGGAAGTGCCTCAATTCTTTTCTGGTTAAAATTATGGAACTCTTCGATTGAGCATCCAAATTTGATTGGGTTACTCCCAACCTCGTTAAGTGATATGAGTCGATTGTACACATAGAAAAAAGTATCCTCGAATGCTTTCGCCATAAGAGGTCCAGTGTATTGTTGGAAATAGAGAGCAAACTGCATCCACTCCTTTTTATCATCCTCGGTGAGCGAGGCGTCATAACGCTGGAGAAGAAATTTTTCGATAAAATTGAGTTCGTAAAAAAGACCCGGACTTTTTCCCTTAGCCTCGTGGATCGCAGTTTTAATATACGCGCGATCACGTTCCGTAAACGATTCTGGGCTGATGTAAGTTCGATACACCGGAAACATTGCCATGACTTCAACCAAAGCCCTCCGGAGGCCATAAAGGGTCATATCTCTTCCGTAGCGGTCTTTGCTGGAGATTTTTTTCATGAAATGAGCAAGGTTATCTATGTTTCCCGCAAAGTGTTTGCCGATGATCATCCGTTTCTTCTCGACCACCAGGTCGTCATAAGGGGTGTCGAGTCCGGTAAAATTTTCATAGATTTTAGTAAGCGCACTTCGCTTTTCTTGAGCGCAAAACACCCCGTTGACAAAATTCAAAAAATCATAGCCCGTGGTTCCTTGAATCGGCCATGAGGGAGAGGTCTGTTCATTGTCGGCTAAAATTTTTTCGACAACAATATAGATGTCGTCTGCTTTTTCTCGCAACTTTTTGAGGTAGAGGAAGGGGTTAAAAAGGCCGTCAATGTGGTCTATCCGTAAACCATCAAACTTTTCTTCAGCCACCAAATGAAAAATCAAATCATGGCTATATTCAAAAACCCGTTCATCCTCTACCCTTAAGGAAATGAGATCATTGACGGCAAAGAAGCGCCGGTAATTAATCTCTTCAGAAGCCACTTTCCAAAAAGCTAATCTGAAAGACTGCTCGGAAATAAGTTTATCTAAAAGATAAAAACTTTCCTGAACCCCTTTTTGCCCGTTTAAAAAGTTGATGTTTTCATTAACAAACTCTTCAATTACTTGATTTTCCTTATAGAGATTCCATAATATTTTTTTGGCATGTTTAATCTGATATCCTGTCACCCTCGCCGAGGCGGATACTGTTTTAAGATATTTTAGCGCACCAAGGTACTTAATAAAAAGAGGCTGATCGTGAGCAAGCTTTTTTTCCAGATCATCCACGTTATGTTCAAATACCTGGACATACGACTCGATGCGCACCGGAAAGCATAAATCAAAGTAATCGATGGTCAAATGACCCCGCCGGTAGTGTAATTGAATTTCCCCCTCCTCTAAGCATTCCGCATAGACCTTGCCTAAAAACGGCGCCAGCACTCTTCCCTTTATGTCCTCATAAGGATGGTCCCAGTCGATGTCAAAAAAATCAAAATAGTCAGATTCTCTCCCATGCTCCAACACATCCATGAGCAAATTATTTTTTGAATCAAACGCCATGTGATTAGGAACAATATCCTGGAGCCATTTTAAATTATAATTTTTTATTTCCGTTATTAATGTATCGAAATCCTTTCTACCACCTAATTCTGGGTTGAGCTGATTTGGGTCAACAATATCATAGCCATGGGTGCTCCCGGCCCGGGCTTTAAAGATCGGAGAGGCATACAAATCAGAAATCCCCAAGGAAGTCAGGTAGGGAATAATTTCCTTTGCTTCCTTAAACCCAAAAAAGGGGTTGAATTGAAGTCTATAGGTTGCGCCCGGGATATGCATCAGGAAATCCTCACGTCAAGATAATTGCCCAAAGCACTGAAGGCTTCCAGCCATTGTTTCGCCTCATTTTGTCCTTTTTGAGCTTTTTGGCTTATGGGCTCCAGCATATTTTTCCCAATGATAAAATAAATATTTTGGGCTTTCCATAAAGTCAAGGGTAGCTCAAGCTGGTTTACAATTTTTAATAAATGGATCACACTTCCCAGTAATTCCATCTGGAACGGAGAAGCAGCCAGTTTTTCCATGGAGGCATTAATTTTTTGACTGATGATCAAACTGAGCCGGGAAACATCAATTTCTAGAGACCACCGCTTTACCTCTTCTACCAGTTTTTGAAGGCGTTCCCGATCAGGATTTTCTGCTTCGATTTCCTGATTAATATCGAGATTGACCACAAAGTCCAGAACCCCTTTAAAATAACGGGGGAGGGAAATATTAAGCCCTTCGACCGCCTGCATCATCGGATAATGGTGTTCGTAGAGCTGCCGGAAAGAACTTTCAACGTCCTTGAGGGCAAGAGCAAAAAGCTGGTTCAAAATTTCCCTTTGTTCATCTTTGAAAAGGTGCCATAAGGAATAACTATGGTTTTTAAAGTGCTTGTCAATTAACAAGATCACCTCAGAAATTTCACCCTTAGAAAAACTTTCTTTTATCTCCAGGTGCATCTCTGAAAACGCCTCGTCTCCCATAAACTCCCGTGCTCCGCTGATAAGATTTTGATCTCCCAGGTGGAGCCCCGCAAAACTTATGGTATACTCTTCCCGGGTTATGGACGACTGCAAAAATGATTTTCCGATTGCCAATTTTTGTTTCCCGAGTTCCATTTTTTCAAAAAATTGTCTTTGCGTTTGGTAGGTGTAAATATTTATGGATTCGGGGTAGTCTCTGAACAAGGAAGAAACCGCAAAATGGACGCCTGCTCTTAAAAGGTCAAGAACCGCTGGCTTAACCAAGAGTTCGTAAACCTTGCCCCCATGTTTAAAATTTTTTAAATTACTTGGGGCTTTTTCGAGAAGGCTTTGATAAACTTCTTCGAGAGAAATTTGACTGAGCTCTTTTGCCAGTTGGAGTGCCCGCGCGGCATAACAAAGTGTTTGGGCGGTTTCTATGCCCGAAATTTCGTCAAAAAACCATCCACAGCTGGTATACATAAGCATGGCATGGCGCGCCATCTCCAAGAGTTTTAGAACCCGAATCTTTTCTTCGTGGGACAAAGGTTGCTTCGCATGCTCCTGCAAAAAAAGGCCGATAGTTTCGTTTGACCTGTCCAGAATAACCGCAATGTAATGATCACGAAGCTTCCAAGGATCGTGAACAAGCGGCTCTAAAAATTCTTCATAGATGGGAACAAGATTATCTTTTAGCCAATCCATTGCTCCGCGCAAAGGCGCGCGCCACTGTTGATTCCATTTGGGATGCATCCCAGAATTGCATCCGCAATCGTTCTGCCATCGCGCGACACCATGGATACAGCTCCAGGAGGAGTTTTCAAAAATTTTTACTTCCTGGGCAGGCGGGTATTTTTCTAAATATTCCCCATAAACTGTAAGGTGAGCAAGGTTTTTTAATTCTATAAAATAAAGAGCGTATGCTAGCGCCATATCTCCATAGCGGTGATGATGTCCATAGGTCTCTCCATCAGTTGCAATGTGGACCAATTGAGGCCCATTGTCGTCGCGGTTGAAAGTGGAGAGCAATCGGTGCGCAAAGTGTTCACCATTTTCTAAAAGGTTTGAAAAAGCAAGTTCCTGGGAAATCGGACCATCATAAAAAAATATAGCTATTGTTTTGCCTGAAGGAAGGTAACAACAATATGGTTTCTTAGGGTCTATCCGTCCTCCGTCTACATTTTGCCATTCCCTTCCTTTTATTGGTTTTACCCGCTGGGCTTGCCGAGGAGCAAGGATAGTAAATTTTATTTCTTGTTCGGCCAATATTTCCAGGGTTTCTAAGTCAACCGCAGTTTCGGGAAGCCACATTCCTTCCGGTTTTCTTTTAAACCGATGCTCGAAATCCTTTATCCCCCAGATCACTTGAGTCTGTTTATCCCGGCGATTAGCCAACGGCATAATAAGATGGTTATAAGCCTGAGCAAGCGCAGAACCATGGCCGGAAAAAATTTCTTGACTTTTTTTATCTGCCTCCAGTATGGCGTTGTAAACTTCTGCGTTGTGTTTTTCCAGCCACGAAAGCAACGTGGGGCCGAAATTAAAACTTATTTTGGAAAAATTATTGACGATATCGATTATTTTTCGATCCGGGTCAAGTATGCGGGAGGCAGTATTAGGAGCATAACATTCCGCGGTAATCCGGCTGTTCCAATCGTGATAAGGATACGCCGAGTCTTGAAGCTCAATTTCTTCTAACCAAGGATTTTCTCTCGGTGGCTGATAAAAATGACCATGAATACAGATAAACCTATTCATGCTTTAACCTCCTTGAGATACAATGCAAAACTAAAGGGTTCAAAGGTCAGCGTTGTTTTTTGGGAAATCGTTTCCGGAAGCGGGGAACCGGTGCCGAGCCACCTATGCTCCGAGGAATCGAGCAGTTTAATCCATGTGCCCTCAGGAATATCGAGTACTATAGACGATTTTTGCTCATTGAAATTCAAGAGACCCCATATATTACTATCCCTTTGCCACCGATGGACAAAAAGAACTTTTTTATTTTCCCCGGTTGATATGTTGAAACAATTTTTATCGCTCATATGAAGCGCCGGTATTTTTTTTCGGAGAGCAATGAGCTGCTGATAAAAATTGAGTAAAACGTGATTTTTTTTTTCGATGCGCTTTTCCCATTTTAATTTTGAGCCGAGAAAGGTTTCCATAGATTGAGGGTCAGGTGGTTCTTGGTCCCAGGAAAATGATTGAAATTCTTTTTTTCTTCCTTCTCGTACCGCCTTAATGAGTTCAGGATCAGAATGGCTAACAAAATAAAGGAAGGGCGCATCTTCTCCATACTCTTCCCCCATAAACAACAGGGGAATGTAGGGAGAAACAAATACTGCTCCGGCGGCCAATTTTAAGCGCTCAAAGTCGACCAAAGTGGAAAGCCGCTCCCCAAACTTTCTGTTCCCAACCTGATCATGATTTTGGGAAAACACAATAAATTGTTGAGCCGACAACCCCGCTGGTGATGCTCCATGTCTTCGTTTTCTATAGGATGAATACGTGCCGGATATAACAAACCCTTCTTCAAAAGATTTTTTAAAATCCGCAATCGTTCCAAAATCTGCATAATAGCCTTCTTTTTCTCCGGTAAGCAGGGTATGTAGGGAATGGTGAAAGTCATCACACCATTGCGCGTCAATCCCGTATCCGCCTTTGTCTCTCGGCCGAACAATACGCGGGTCATTGAGATCGCTTTCAGCGATCAGGTAATAATTTCTTCCCTGGTGGCGGGAAAATTCTTCAACTTCCTCGGAAAGCTCTTCTAAAATATGCTTTGCCCCCCGAACATAGATTCCGTGAACCGCATCAAGTCTCAACCCATCAAGGTGAAAAAACTTAAACCAGTAGAGTGCATTTTGAATAAAAAAACTTCTTACTTCGTCACTGTAAGCGCCATCAAAATTAATCGCCCTTCCCCAAGGAGTTTTATAGTGATCGGTAAAATAAGGACCAAATTCCTGAAGGTAATTACCCTCAGGCCCCAGGTGGTTATACACCACATCAAGAATAACCGCGATACCCTGTTTGTGGCAAGCGTTGACAAGGTTTTTTAAGGCATCAGGGCCACCATAAGAATTTTGAACCGCAAAAAGATACGTACCATCATAGCCCCAATTGCGATCTCCGGGAAATTGGGCTACCGGCATTATTTCTATAGTGTTTATTCCCAAAGATCGCAAATCTTGAAGCCGCGGTATAATAGCTTCAAAAGTCCCGGAAGAAGTAAAAGCGCCCACATGAAGCTCATAGATAATCATCGCTGATAAAGGGATACCTTCCCATAAGTGGTCTCCCCATGAGTACCTGGTGTGGTCAACCACAACGGAAGGTCCATGAACTCCGTCCGGCTGAAAAAAAGACGCGGGATCCGGCCGCTGGCGAGTGTTTTCCAGAAGATAAAAATACTTACTGGAAGGATGAACATTTTCTACCAAAATGTGCCAGTAACCATCCTCACCTTTTTCCATTGCCATCCTCCGGCAATCCGGAAAAATTATATCTAATGCAACGGCTTGTAAACAAGGTGCCCAGACAGTAAATTCACAATTCCCCTTTGGAAAATATTTAGCTCCTATTTTCATGTGATGCACTAAAATAAAGTCTGTTAAATGTTAAGCAAAAAAATCTTCCTTCCAACCGCAGAAAGAAATTTTTGATTGTCTACCATTCCAAACCGGTGATTGTTATTTTAAGTTTTTCCCAATTATTTTTGTGGCTCGTTCACTTCATGTGAAAACATTAGTTTCGGAGGAAATTCTTGGGCTTTTAGAATTTTCACCAGTTGACTTAGTACTTCCCCGATGGTTCTCTGTTCCTCTGAGGGAAGCGCTTCCAATCCTGCTACCAATAAACCTTGAGCAACTTCCGGTGCTTGTGAGATCAGTTCTTCCCCTTGCGGGGTAAGACTCACCCAAACTACCCGGCGATCATTGCGTGAGCGTACTCTCGATACCAACCCTTTGGCCTCGAGTCGGTCGATAATTCCAACCACCGTAGCCGGATGGAGATACATGCGGCGGGCCAGATCAGACACCTTGATAGAAGAAAACTCGGCAACAACTTTTATAGTCCAAAGCTGGGGACCGGTTAGTCCAGTCTGTGCTTTTACTTTTTTAGAATATTCATTTACCGCCTGAAAGACCCTCCTGAGGCTGTCAATGATTTCAGAAATTTGCTGAGAATTTTTGACCATTTTTTTTCTCTTTCTGACTAAAATAGTAGTAACTACAGCTTAATTAATTTGTATACAAATAATTTGTGCTCAAGTCAATGTTTTTTTGGTTTTTTTAGCATAAAGAATTTAAACCATAAAATCTTTGCGGGGATGAGGTTTGACCTGGAGAGATGCTTATGGTAATTTTATAAAAATTTCTTGGGATTAAGGAAAAGTATGGTAGTTAATTTTATCACGATTTAAAAATGCTTTAAAAACTTTCGCTGTTTAATAAGGTGCTTTTTTGCCAAGAGTGTCCGAGAAATTTTTTATAAATTAAATGCCCCTATTAAGGAAGCCTTATGACCGGAATTAGTACACCGAGTATTTTTATTTTTATTGCCGGGTTTGCGCTCGGTTTGATAGCAGCTTTGATTTTGCGGCTGATCCAAGCAAAAACCGCCAAGGAGCTGGCAACCGAGCTTTTCCAGGAAAGTGAATCGAAACGAAAATCAGAGATCGAAGCAGTGCTCGAAAATATGAAGGCAAGTTTTGGGAGCCTGTCGCTTGACGCTCTATCAAAATCAACCGAAGAGTTTCTTAAATTGGCCAAAGCCAAACTGGAATCTGAACGAGAGGTAGGGGTAAAGGAACTGGACGCAAAGAAGGTCCTGATTGACCAGCAACTTCAGCGCATGGGAGCTGAATTAGACAACGTCGCTCACCTCATGCAAGAATTGGAAAAGGATCGAATAGAAAAATTCGGTGCCTTAGCAAGTCAACTCAAGACCGCAGGCGAACAGACCGCAGCATTGGCGCAGGTGACCACTACCATTAAGGAAGCTTTAGCGAGCACCAAAGCCCGCGGTCAGTGGGGAGAACGGATGGCTGAGGACGTACTGAAACTGGCGGGCTTTGTGGAAAAAATTAATTACCTAAAGCAAAAATCCCTGGAAGGCACCACCAGCCGGCCCGATTTCACCTTCCTCTTGCCGAATAACCTTAAGCTCAATATGGACGTTAAATTCCCTCTGGACAACTACCTCAAATATCTGGAGACACAGTCCGAGGTCGATAAAGCCAAATACCGCACGGCCTTTCTAAATAACGCAAAAGCCCGCATCAAGGAGGTAACTACCCGGGAATATATTAATCCGGACGAAAATACGGTTGACTGTGTGCTTTTGTTTATTCCCAATGAACAAGTTTATGCTTTTATTCATGAACAGGATAGTTCAATTTTGGAAAACGGGATTAAGAATAAGGTGGTGTTCTGTTCGCCCATCACTCTTTTTGCGGTATTAGCGGTGATTCGGCAGGCAGTTGAACATTTTGCATTAGAAAAAACTTCCCGTGAGATCCTCTCATTATTGGGAGGATTTAAAAAACAGTGGGATGAATTTACCAATAAATTTGAAATCCTGGGCAAACGGATTGAGGATGTCCAAAAAGAATACGCCGCGCTCATTACTACCCGAAGGCATCAATTAGAAAAACCCTTAAACAAAATTGAGCTACTGAGAACTCAATGGGGCTTGACCGGTCCTTCTGAAGGAGACCGGGACGCTGAGGTCTAAAGCCCTTCAGGATTTTAAATCAGCACGGCAACGTCACCGAGATTCTTAGTGTCGGCAATGATATAACTGAGCGCAAGCAGGCTGAAGAGGAAAGAAAAATTCTCATCCAGGAACTGCAGCAAACCCTCAAAGAACTTCAGGCACCCTTTGCCAAGGTTAAAACTTTGAGCGGATTGTTGCCCATTTGTGCCTCCTGTAAAAAGATTCGCGATGATAGCGGGTACTGGAAACAAATTGAAGCTTACATCAGAGAATATTCTGATGCTACCTTTACCCACGGCATCTGCCCGGAGTGTGTGAAAAATCTTTATCCCGGTTTGGTGATTGACGATGAAGAATAAAAGCTTAATGAGACGGGTTCTGCAAGGGAGTCTCCGCCTTTTTATTTTTCTTTTTATCTTTCTTTTTATCGGTATTATCATTTTATATTTTTTTCTCCCCCCTTTTTTGTCTTCAGACCGTGCTCGCGAGAACGCCTCGCTCTATTTGGCCAAGGTATGTAATAGGCCGGTGATGATAGACCATCTCGCCTTCTCCTGGAAAGATGGGTTTTTTATCTCCCAGCTGAGCATCACCAATCGCGACCGGACACCTTTCCTAGTGCTCCATTCGGTTGAACTCCTGCCTGGCTGGCAATCCCTATTAGCAACTAAATTAAAGGCTGCCTCTTTAACAATCAAAGGAATAGAGCTGACCATCAGGAGAGATCAAAACGGAAAAATAATGAACGGTAATACCGTTACCTTGGCAAAGCAAAACATCGAATCTACGTATACTGAATTTCCTGCCCTCCTAATAAATCATTTCTTTCGCCTTTTTCCGAAGAAACATCGTGGACTTAGTTATAAAAACGTGCTTTCACTTTTTCGTGAAGTCCATGTCACAGAAGGTGTTTTTTCCTTTATTGATCAGCGTCTTAATACAACTACTCAGATAAAAGATTTTTCTGCTGACTTAAATATTGGTTCCCTTGCTAAACCAATAAAGTTTCTTTTGCAAGGCACGGTCTTACTTAACAACAATCCCCCGGAGCCATTAAGAATAAATGGTTCAGCCATCCTCTTTTCCAAAGAAAAAATAAACCTCCCTAAGGCTCGAGGGACGCTCACCATGGAAGCAGGCTTTGGCCATGTGGAAGGATTTTTTGACTTAGACAAATTTAACACCTCCTCCTTTGAGGCAACCGGGGGGCGCCTGGTCTGTTCTCTTGACTTAGAAAAGCTATCTCAATTTTTGGCGGGGATTCTGGGTTTATCTCCGGGGTATTCATGGAAAGGCAACCTTCAGTCATCCTTAGAAGCCCGGGGAAATTTTGATTCCCCTATTGCAATAACGGGTTCAACCCAGCTGACCAATGTGTCCATAACCGGAGAGCCTTTCCAACCGGCCCCCTTTGAGCAACCTCGCATTGATTCCACTCAGGAGGTTTTATTAAACTTTTCTACCCACGAGATTAAGGTTAAACTTTTTGATCTCAAAAGTGATTTTCTTAGGCTTTCTCTTTCCGGAACAATCAACAATTTTCAAAAAGTCCCTTATAGCAACCTCACGCTCTCAGGAACCGGGCGCCTCCATGAGATTGCCCCCCTTCTGAGGATTTTTTTTCATCTTCCTCCTGCTCTTAACCTCTCCGGCATAACCCGGCTATCTCTCTCGGGAACCGGATCCGCAAAAAAGTTTAATCTTAAAGGAGCTTCCGTTGTTAGAGGTTTGGCCGTTGAACACCCCGCTCTCAACGGGCGGCCTTTTCAGGAAGAAACCCTGCGGATTTCTCCCGATCTCTTGTACAATTTTAAAAAAAATCAGCTTACGGTAACATCCTTACTCCTTCGGGGGAAATCCCTGGCGGGTGAGATTAGGGGTACTGTGGATAGAAACCGTGATCTCGACCTAGAAGGCAGTCTTTCATTAAAGTTTGCTGAGCTAAAAAAACAACTTCGCGATGTGCTTCCTCGAGCTTTTCCAAATGAAGGATCCTCATCGTCTCACTTCATCATTAAGGGCAATCTAAAAACCTCTCTCGTTATAAAGGGAGAGCACGATCTTCCTTTGCTTCCCAAATTTAAAGTCACTCATGACCTGCTTTACTTTCCCGAGCAAAGAACTCTTACCTTCACCACGCTCGCGGCTCAATCTCCTTATTTAAGTTTTGAGGGCCAAGGAACAATTACGCAGATTTCACAAAATCCGGTTGCAAAATGCGAAGGAAAACTTTTGCTTGCCTTAGAAGAAGCGCAAAAGGCATGGAAGGATTTTCTTCCCAAAAAAATGATTCTTCAAGGCAAAGGGAGTTTAACCTTTACTGCTGAGGGAAAGTTAAAACCTGTTGAAAACAAACCAGTCCTTTCTTCGTGGATTGGAAATGGCACCGTATTTTTAGATGCTATGAGCTGCCAGGGTCTCGGCACCATCCAAAATCTTAAAAGTACCGGGTTTACGCTCGATAAAAACATTCTTCGTTTGTCATTGGAAGGCCTGTTGAATAGAGGCCCCTCAGCAGTTCAATGCGTTATCGATTTCAGACAAAGTCGGCCGGTAATAAAATTAAACGGACAAGGAAAAGACATTGAGCTATCCGAAGACCAAACCATGTTGGATTATGTTATTCCGATCCGCTCCCGCTCTCGACAGCTAACCGGAAAAGGATTTTTTTCTTTCCAAACATCCTGGCAAGGATTCGATTGGGAACAAGAGATAAGCAGGAGCATCGTGGGAACCGGAAAAATAAGTTTAGAGGATGGAAGCGTTGAAACCGAAGGCGTCTTAAGCGAGATACTGACTGTTTTGGGAAAATCTGAGTCGATTCAGTTTGACCAGGTTCAGAGTCCTTTCCGCCTTGGGGAAGGGAAAATTTATGATAACACTATCCAGGTAAACGGGCCCGATATCGAGATAACGTTTCAAGGCTGGACGTCCCTTATTTACGATCCTGAAAAAAAGGGGAACCCAATTAGGTATGCGGTAACCGGAGCTTCTTTTAAAAATTTTCCGGGCAAAGATGCGCAAAAAATTTTACCTTTTCTTAGCGGAGAAAATGGCGCCATCCCGATTTACATTAAAGGTACCGTACAAAAGCCGAAAGTATCCGTAAAATTTCGCAAGGCAAAAAAATTTTTTAAAGATTTTTTTAACCCCTCTAAAAATTCTTTCCATGATCTTGAGGGAGCGTGAAGCTCCGCAAAAGTTGCTTTTTTTGTGCCAATTTAATATATTACAAAAAGGGTCCTAAATCACAACAAAATGCGTCATTCCCGTCCCCACCTTCGCGGGGATAAACTCCAGCGGGAATGCAGAAAAATACCGGATTCCGGTTCAAGCCTGAAATGACAATATGCATATTTCATTGGGTATAGCAGGCTGTTAGAAAACCCCCTGATCCCTCTTTCGAAAAACGGGGGCTAAGGGTATTTAACAACGATGTTTTATGCACAGGAGGTATTTCTAGATGCCGCCAAAAAAAATTGAAAGATTTGCCCAAAAAATTTTCCTGAGTATTCTGGTTTCAGGTTTATTCTTGATTTCTTTCTCCTTCTCCGGCTGTGCTGTTAACCCGGTTACGAGACAAACTCAGTTCATGACGGTTTCCGAAGAACGGGAATTTAACATGGGGCAGCAGCTGGATAAGCAAGTCCGGGAAGAGATGGGCTTTTATTTGGAAGTACCTGAGCTTCGCTCTTTAGTCAAGCAAACCGGGGGGGCTATAAGTCAGAATGGTGCCCGGGCCAAAACCCTTAACTATCGGTTTGAAATTGTGGACTCACCTGATTTTAATGCGTTTGCTTTGCCCGGGGGCTTTGTCTATGTCCACCGTGGGCTCTTGGATAAAGTAAACTCAACGGATGAGCTTGCCTCAGTGTTAGGGCATGAAATTGCCCACGTGGATGCCCGGCATTCGGCGGCTCTGATTTCCAAAGTCGAGTTGTTGAACATTGGACTTTTGGCAGCCAATGTGGCGACCCAAGGCGCTGTTCAGCAGTTCGGTGACTTAATAAATATAGGCGCGGTGTTAACGTTAAACAAGTTTTCCCGGGATGCGGAACGGGAAGCTGACCACTATGGAACACTCTATATGTCAAAATCTGGATATAACCCCAAATCGTCTCTCGAAGTTATGAAGGCAATTCAACGGATTCAGGTTCGAGAGCCAAACAACGTTGAGACCTGGTTTATGACCCATCCCCCTACGAGTGAACGGCTGGTAAACCTAGATCACGAGATTGGCAACATTCAGCAGATTCAACCAACAGCATTGAACACCCCGATAAAACGAAATCAGTATATAAGGACGCTTGACGGTCTGGCAGTAGGAGAATGGAATGGACAGGAATTAATAAGGGGAGATTACTATTACAACAAAGAATTTCTCCTTAAAATGAAATTGCCGGAAGGGTGGGAAGGCCAAATAAACAACAAAACATATACTGCTGTTTTTGGACAGCCCAAAAAAGATCTTTACGTAATGTTCAACGTCGAACCCTTAAGAACTCAGAAGACCTCTGAAGATTATTTTCGTGACTTTGAAAAAAAGCTGGGGCAACGTGGCCTGAAAAAAGATGGCACAACTTCCTCTAATACAAAATATGGCGGAGGAATAGGTGCCTACAAAGGATCAAGCGATAGCCTGGGCGCTATTAAGGGAGTTGGGTTTGCTTTTGTTAATGACATTAATGGCTATTCCCTGCTTGGTATAAGCAAGACAGCTGATTTTCAAACATTTCGGCCGCTGGTGGAATCAATGGTCCAAAGCCTTACCTTTATCTCCCAAAAGGAAGCCGCTGACCTCCAACCTGCTCGTCTGAAAGTCCATGAGGTAAAAGGGGGAGAGACCTGGGAAAGCATCATGAAAAAGTATTTTAGTACCTCGGAGGGAAAAGAAAAACTGGCCGAGTATAATGGACTGCTGGTTAACCAAAACCCTGCTGCGGGTATTCTCCTTAAGATCCCGCCCACACTCCACTTTCAATAACAGCGATAGGAAGACTTCTCTACTTTCTGAATGAGAATGAAAAGCATAAACCTCGTTCCGAGCAATCTGACGGGGTTTTTTTCTGTTGTCTCGTTTGCCCCTGTCCAAGCTTGACAACGAATTAGGGATAAAAATTTCTGAGCAAGGGGGCCCCGCCTTTTTCCCACAATGAATGGATTTATCCTATGTAAAAAATCCGTGGTTTCCCTGATAAAACCGGCCTCATAACCCTTGCCTTTTCTTGCAACCCTATTCTTGTAAGCAACACAAGAAAATCCCTGTTGAAATTCATAAGGGAGATAAGTTAGAATATTTGCACCGAGTGCTGATATCGCCCTAAAAATAAGAGCATATCAGCATTACGTGACAATGTGCATGAGTTTGTTAACCATAGGGATCAAAAAGCCCCCCTTTTTTTTCATGGTAAGATGCGGAATAATAACAAGTTGCATTCAAAAGTAGATCGAGGCGGCGACGAGGAATCGACGCAGGCGTATATTTTTGTACGTCGAGGAGTATGACGAGGAGCCAACAAAGATATACAAATGAAGGCAACTTGGTATAAGGTGAAAGGTAGGAATCGGTGAAGATTGCCCTGATTCGAAAAGACTATTCTCTTGCCTGGGGAGGGGCGGAGCGCTACGCGGTCAATTTGAGTGAATGCCTGGCCAGAATGGGGCATGAAGTCCATGTGTTTGCTAATACGTGGAGCAGGCCCCCTGATCATGGGATTTCAATCCATAAAGTTCCTATCTTAACCATTTCTTCTTCGTTAAAAAATTTATCATTTGCTTATAATTGTCGAAAACTTCTTGCCCGTGAAAATTTTGACATAGTCCATTCCCTCTCCCAGACTTTTTCCCAGGACATATACCGGATGGGAGACGGCATCCACCGACACTGGCTTACCATACAGACCCCCAATTTTTTTTACCGCTTTTTAAAAACCTTAACTCCCCGGCAGCAGGTTATTTTATTCCTCGAAAAAAAGACGTTTCATCCTTTACAGTATAAAATGATTATTTGCATCTCTCAACTTTGCAAAAAACACGCTATGAGTTACTTTAAGGTTCCGGAGGAGAAGATCCGTGTGATTTATAATGGCGTTGATCACGCGCAATTTAATCCGGGCTTAAGGAACCGGTACAATAAGGAAATTCGCAAAAAATTACAGATACCCGAGGAAGCCGTCGTTATTCTCTTCATCGCGAACAACTTTAAACGAAAAGGACTAAAGCATCTTCTTCAATCTCTTCCCTTAATCCAAAGAGGGAAAGAACCCCTAACCGTTTTAGTGGTTGGCCGGGGCAATCCTCTTCCGTTCCGCCGCATTGCGGAGCAGATTGAGCTGTCCGACCAATTACTTTTTGTGGCGCAAACTGATAATATTTTTCAGTATTATGGAGTTGGCGATATCGTCGCGCACCCTGCTCTCTCTGACCCCTTCTCCAATGTTTGTTTGGAAGCGTTAGCCTGCGGAATTCCCGTTATAACGACGAAAGAGACCGGAGCCTCAGAAATCATTCGTCCCGAAGAAACCGGGGTTGTCATCTCAGACCCTCATGACCATGCGGCATTAGCCGCCGGCATTTCCCGTTTTCTCCCGCACGAGGTAAGGGATTTGGTGAGAAAAAAAGCTTCTCAATCTGTCCAAAATTTTACCATTGAGGAAAATACCCTTAAAACTTTGAAAGCTTATAAACAGGTTCTGGAGATAAAAAAACATAAAGGCGGTTTTCAATAAATGGAACAAAAAATTTACTAAAGCAGCGGTTGATTCCGATTCGTGGTTTCTGAAAAAGTTTACCCCGTTAGAAACCCAGTTAGATATCAAATAGCTAACAGGGGGAAGAAGCAGGGTGTAAATCCCATTAGAAAATTTTCTTACTGGATGAATGCCTTGCTTGCCCTGTCAGATTCCAAAATATCTAACCGGGTGAAAAATTCCTCCAAGGGGGTTTACAAAGTTGGCGAAGAAGTCACAACTTTTCTGATTCAAATAAAGCAGATTGACATTAATTAATGTTTAAATTATAAATTCATTTTATTTCAGATAAAAAGGCACGGAATCCGCTTCAAGAATTCAAAATCATAATTTTGTCTGGGAGGATAACGTGATGTCTAAAGGCATCTTTTTTTTATTTTTTTTGTTTTTTTTTGTTTTTACCAACGCTGTTAAGGCGGCTGAGCCCGAACAACATCTTGTGATTCTCTATAATAGTGATACTAAAGGCTATATAGAGGGCTGCGGTTGAAAGCACGAACAAGGGGGACTGGCCCGGCGGGCCGGCTTAGTGAAAGAATTGAGAGAGAAAAATAAAAACACCATCCTTCTGGACGGTGGGGACTCTATTTCCGCAGGGAAGGATCTCCCTGAACTAAGGGCTGAAATCAGTATGGAGGCATTAGGCCTCATGCATTATGATGCACTTAATATAGCTGACGGAGAATTGGGTTTGGGTGAAAAATTTTTTCAAGATCTCCAAAAAAAAGTTTCGTTTCCCTTATTATCCGCCAATCTTTTTAAAAACAAAAAGCTTTTAGGCCAGGACTATCTCATAAGGAAATTTGAAGGATTTACCGTGGGTATCATTGGCCTAGTTTCTCCAATCTATTTTAATCCCGAACTCTTAGCCAAAGAAGGTTTAGAGATCAAAGACCCGGAAGAAACCCTTAATGAAATTTTACCTAGGTTGAAGTCAGAGGCAAGCATCATTATCCTCCTTTCCCACTTAGGTAAAAATGAGACCACCTTGTTACTCCGAAAGATGTCCGGGGTCAATGTGGCGATTGTCGGACATGATCCGGGAATGCTTAACCAGCCAGCATTATGGAACAAAACGATTTTGGTACAAAACAGTTCGCAGGGAAAATTTCTCGGAGTCTTAGATCTTACCATAGGAACAAAGGGAGTCATAGAAAATTATACCGTAAACATGGTTAACATTACGGAGAATACTCCTTCTGACCCGGAGGTTATCGCTCTCATTCGTGAGTTTAAAAAAAAGAAAAACTCTCAACCCCCTCAAACAAAACAAAAGCGCCCTGAATAAGGGATAATGTATTTGCCCTCCAAAAAAACATATGGTGACCATTGTAATCCCTCACTATCAGACCCTCGAGATTATAAGATTATGCCTGAGGTCCATTCGAAAGTTTACCCCCCAACCTTATAAAGTAATCGTTGTTGATAATGATTCTCAGGATGAATCTCTTGAATATTTGAAATCCGTTAAATGGCTACACCTTATTCAAAGAAAAGAGGTGGCGAAAAGGGGGTCCTGGGCTCATGGTTCAGCATTGGATATTGGACTCACGAATACCCAGACAGAATTTTTTCTTGCTCTCCACTCCGATGTAATGATTAAGGACTCCTCCTGGCTTAATAAGCTGCTTGCCCCTCTTCAGCAAAATCCTGCTTTATTTTGTGTGGGAACGGGAAAGTTAGAGGATGTTCCCTTGGCCTATCGAGTATTTAAAAAAATGGGGGACGTAAAAGGACTCCTTCGTTTTTTGAAGACCGACCTTCTTCGCCACCCTGACCGGATTCTCCCCGAGTATATTCGAACCACCTGTGCCGTCTATCGAACTGAAATCTTAAAAAAAGAAAGGTTATCTTTCCTTCCTCGCGAGGAGCAGGGAATGACCTCCGGGCAAGCTCTCTATTATGAACTGGTTAAAAGAGGATACCAAACCCTTTACCTTCCTCCAGGAGAATTAAAAAAAATGATTGACCACCTATGCCACGGCACCATGATTTTAAACCCTGAGCTTGGGGCACGAAAACGAACAAT
Organism: Thermodesulfobacteriota bacterium; assembly: GCA_026625185.1. Classification (GTDB taxonomy): domain Bacteria; phylum Desulfobacterota; class WTBG01; order JAGOGO01; family JAGOGO01. The sequence continues at coordinate 892,095 of CP113000.1, forward strand.
ATCAAAAGGCATCCGAAGGATCAAAAGAGAACTGAGCGAAGGATGGATAAAAAGTCTTTTAAAAGATTCTACCTTGGATCAGTAAACTCCGTAAGAAGGCTTTTTCACCCTGTTAGCCATTTGATATCTAAACGGGTTTCTAACTGAGTAAAAACGTGGCAATGAAGAAGTAAGCTGCAAAAAAAGTTTTACAAAAATCAAAAAACCAACTCATATAAGACTCAACTACCACTATGAAATCTTTGCCTTTACCAAGCAATTTAGTCTTCCGCAACCATATGGTTATTAACCGAGAGTTCGAACCCTTGTTAAAAGAAAACGGTTTAGATGATTTTGATGCAATGATGAAATTCGATAAAGGGGAAGTAGTTAAACAAAAAAGCAAATACCGCTCTACCATTCATTTTTATCTTACAGAAAAAGAACGCAGGGTTTCCGTTTATCTTAAGCGTTACCGCTTTTCTTTGATATCCGAGTTTGTGAAAAATTGCTTCTTTTTTTTTCGAACCTATTCGGCTATTTATGAATGGAGATGCATCCTTAAATTTAAGGCATCCAATCTCCCTACCATGACCCCTATTGCCGTGGGAATGCGACGGCGAATTCCTTTTTGGAATGAATCCTTCCTTTTAACCCAAGGAATTACACCTACAAAAACCCTCGAACAAGAATTGGAAAATTATCCCCCTCCCCTGGATAGTATTCGGGTACAACAAAAAAGGGTCTTGATTGCTAAACTGGCAGCGCTTACCCAGAGAATGCATGGGGAGGGCTTTAAACATCAAGATTTCTACCTATGCCATATCTTGGTAAACTCAAGTGTTCCAGATGATCCTCTCCTTTATGTTGCCGATCTCCACCGGGTGAGGAGAAAGAAAAAAAATAACAAAAGCTGGCAAATCAAAGACCTGGCCGCGCTTAATTATTCTGCTTCCCAGAAATTTATAAGCCGAACCGACCGGCTCCGATTTATGAAACACTATGACCCGATTTTAGCCAATGACCTTCTCTTCCTTAAAAAGATAGTGAAAAAGACCGCGCAAATTCAAAGCCATGAAGAAAAAAAAGATAAAAACTCACATCGGGCGTGATGCGAGCTTAGACTCATACCAAGTTGCATTCAAAAGTAGATCGAGGCGGCGACGAGGAATCGACGCAGGCGTACATTTTAGTACGTCGAGAAGTATGACGAGGAGCCAACAAAGATATACAAATGAAGGCGACTTGGCATCAAAAGCTAATTCCCTGCGAAAAATCCTTCGGGAGATGGGACGAATACTGCTTGCTTTTTCAGGGGGAGTGGATAGCGCTTTTCTCCTTAAAATCGCGTATGAAGAATTGGTTGAGAATGTTCTCGCAGTTACCGCTGTTTCTCCAATTCACCCAACGGAAGACTATGAAAGCGCTTGCCGGATTGCGCGTTCTTTCAAAATAAAGCACATGGTGATCGAAACCAATGAACTAAAAAACCCCAACTTCTGGAGCAACCCTCCTGACCGATGTTATTTTTGTAAAAAGGAACTTTTTCAGACATTACAAGCTATCGCTCGCCAAAAAAACATCGCTTTTGTGATTGATGCCAGCACCATTGATGATTTATCAGACTTTCGGCCGGGAAGAACCGCGGCGCAAGAAGAAGGCATAAGAAGTCCGCTTATAGAAGCGAGGTTTACCAAAAAAGAAATTCGGACCCTCTCCCAAGAAATGGGATTGCCGACCTGGAATAAACCCTCCATGGCGTGCCTGGCATCAAGGTTCCCGTACGGCGAGTTCATTAGTCTTGAGAAGATAAACCGCGTGGCTCGCGCGGAGAATTTTCTTCGGGACTTCGGCTTCAGCCAGGTCCGGGTAAGAAGTCATGATAAACTTGCCCGCATTGAAGTTGATGCTGAGGACATTCAAAAACTTACTAATCCTGAACTTCGTGAAAAAATTATTAACGAGCTAAAGCATCTGGGCTTTATTTATGTCACCATTGACCTTGAAGGTTATAGGACCGGAAGTCAAAATGAAGTTTTGACGGTTTCGGGGGACGCAAAGAGCAAAGAGCCTGGAGCAGGGGGCGAGGATTATATTTCGTGAAACGTGAGCACGTAATGCGTGAAGTGTTTTAACACCTTACGCTTTACGATTTTCATTTCACGTTTTGTTTTTTCTTGACATTTTCATTGGTTAGTTTTACAAAACACTAAATATCAACCCCAAAAAAGAATAGGGACGGAAAGGAACCGGGAGTCTTTTATGGGAAGAATTTTTAAGACTGATGAGGAATAAAATAAGGCCGAATCGCCGGACATAAAGGTGATAGGCCTTTTTGGTTTCGGGACTCAGCTTAGTTGGTGGCTTCGAACCGGCTTATACAGTCTGTATAAGACCGGAGCTATCAAAACAACAAAATGGTTTAACAATATAATATTATATGATATTTATAATTTATTAGAAAAAATCGGAAACGTCTTATACAGAAAGCAACAGTCTGTGTTTGCTGTATTATACAGACTGTATAATCAGTGTTAGATTAAGGAAGTTAGCTAAATGAATATACGAAGTCTACAATACGGAATAACAATATGCGCTCTACTGGTTGCACTTGCGCATATCATATGGCCAAGTCTTACTATTGATGCCATCACTGTTACTCTAATTTTCATTGCGTTAGTTCCGTGGTTAGCGCCCCTGTTCAAATCACTCGAACTCCCTGGTCGATTGAAAATTGAATTCCAGGACTTTGAGCGTGCGCGGACAAAGGCTGATAAAGCAGGGTTGTTAAGTGAGTTTCCACGAATTGAATCCGAAAGACAATACTCATTCCAACTCGTTGCACAAGAAGACCCGAAACTAGCGTTGGCGGGGCTTCGTATTGAGATTGAAAAACGATTAACCGAAATAGCTGAATCGAATAACATAAACCCGGAAAAGGCAGGCATAGGCCGTTTGTTAAGGATCTTAGGAGAAAGACAATTGCTATCTCAAGAGCAACGCTCCGCATTAGCAGACATGGTAGGTTTACTCAATTCAGCGGTTCATGGGGGAGAAATAGATAATCGGGCTGCTGAATGGGCATTAGATGTTGGTCCAAGGCTAGTCAGTGCATTAGAGGCCAAAGTAAATAAAATCTAACCAACCAATCCACCGGACGGCTTTCAGCCGCCGGTGATCGGTACGTTAGGCTGCTGGTTTGATGACATTGATTGCTTGATATAATTGAGGAGAACTATGGCATGAATGAACTTCTGTTTGATCCCGCAACGCACCGCAAAGCAGGTCGTCTTCTGGGAGAACTCCTGGCGAACTATGAAATTGATCTCTTGAATCAACCTGTGTTACCACAAATCAATCGAGACGCCATGCGAGCGATCCTTACTGAACCCCTCCCAGAAGAGGGAAAACCGCTTGAGGAACTGTTTCAAGAATTCCGAGATGTTGTTGTGCCAAATTCTACTCACGTGGCGCATCCGCGTTTTCTCCCTTACGTGCTTCCCTCACCAAATGGCATCTCAGCGTTTGCCGATGCCCTGGCAAGTACCCTCAATCAGAACTGTAATCTCTGGACGCTGTCACCTGCGGCAAATGCCATTGAACAACGCGTCATTTCCTGGTTTAACGAATTATTCTCGTTTCCCAAAGGCAGCGGCGGCATCATTACAAGCGGTGGCTCAATGGCTAACCTGACGGCTCTTGCGGTAGCTCGCGATACGTATATCGGGAATACAGCGAGAACGGAAGGGGTTCAGGGGAGGACATCACCGCTGATACTCTATGTTTCAGAAGAGGTGCATAATAGTGTTGACAAAGCTGCCGTGATCCTTGGACTTGGGCTGAATAATGTTCGTCACATCCCGTGTGACTCGCAGTTTAGGATGTGTATGGACCTCCTTAAAGATGCCATATTCCGAGATCGCCGTGAGGGCTTGAGCCCGTTCTGTGTGGTTGGCTCAGCCGGAACAGTCACGACAGGGGCGATTGATCCGCTTGATACTCTGGCAGATTTTTGTGGAGAGGAACGCTTGTGGCTTCACATTGATGGGGCCTATGGCGCTCTAGCCATTCTCAGCGAAAGAATGCAGGCACAGTTATTGCCTGCAGGCCGAGCGCATTCGCTGTCACTCGACCCTCACAAATTACTCTTCAACCCTCTGGAGGCCGGATGTGTGCTTGTACGAAATGCTGAAGACATGCGGTCAACGTATAGTTTCATTCCAAGCTATCTTTCGATGGTGTCTGACAGCGACTTTCTGAACTATGCGGAATATGGCCCGCAACTTTCACGGAGTTTTAAGGCCCTGAAGGTGTGGTGGTCATTACGAGCCTACGGACGAAAAGCGTATGCGAGGGCGATAGAGAATCTATTTGACCTTGCCTCATATATGGGTGAACGGATTCAAGCCGAAGCAGAGTTGGAACTGGTGGCACCAGTCACGTTGAATGCGGTGTGTGTACGATGTCGCAATCTCACTGACTCCCAGAATGAGAGTGTGCTTGCACGCCTGCTATCCGAAGGGATAGCGTTCCTTGGCAGGGCACAGGTGAAGGGGAAGTTCTGTCTCCGAGCCTGTTTCATGAATTTACGAACAACGCGTGAGGATGTGGATCATATCCTTGAGGAGATGATCCGTTTCGGAGAAGAGGAACTTAGAAATTGAACAGTAGGTTGGATAAGATACTGTAAATAAATTGTTTCGCCTAACAAATGCGTGGAAGTGACTTTGGGGGCGCGCGCCAGTTTTAACTTACGTGCTTTCGGTAACGTTCAGTGGTGGTGTCAGCGTCGTTGCCCGTTGTCAGAGCGTCCCCAAAGCCCCTCACGCCGGTCGTTGGCCCAAATAATATAAATGAATAATATATACCCTGACATCGAGTGGTATATCGGCATCAGTTGTGAAAAACAACTATCTCCTCACTGTCCCTTTGCGAACGTTCACAGATGCCCTCGTTATTAACAATCTCTCGCGTTGCTGGGCGTAAAAGGTCAAATGACTGAAATACCTAAAGAAGAAGATACGGCACTTCTCAACAAATGGCAGTCTACAGACGTATGGCCGATAGTCAGAGAGCATGCGACAGCGATTAGCGGGAGTAATTGGAAAAGTACTCATTATACGAATTTTTGTCCTGAAATAAGCTACGACAAATTTGGTTTATTCGCATCAATGCTTTGCACTTACATCGATGAAATTGATAAAGAGGCAGCAGAGAAATTACTGATTGAAAACGGACGGTCGCAGGCAAAAGACTGGCGATGGAATTGGGCATATGTCGTACCTCTACATTATTCGGAGTGCCCGATATATTCTCAACTGCCAGTTCAGTTCTCTGTTGCTACTCCTCCTCAGAATCATAAAGAGGAAATATTATCTGTCAAGCCTGGCATTTTCGGCGTATCAATTGATTTGCGTAGAAACAGCCGGGACGCCGCACAAATCACCCTTCAGCATCTATACATGACGAACTAATTATTTGCGCATACGTTACAACACCCTTCGACAAGCTCAGGGTGACCGGTCGTGGTGAGCCTGTCGAACCATGTGCAGGGTATTCTCTTGGCAATGATAGCCATGCGCAATTGTTTATAACGTTGTGTATAATAAAATTAAAAGATTATGAGATCCTGAATCAAGTTCAGGAATTATTTTTTTTATTACGTGGGTTTTATAATGAAAGCACTAATCTTTGATGGAAAAATCCGCATAGAAAAAAACCTCCCAATTCCGAGAAGAAAGCCTTTTGAGGCGCTCATCCGGGTCTTAAAAGCAGGAATTTGTCAGACTGACTTGGAGATCATAAAAGGCTATCTTCATTTTCAAGGAATATTAGGGCATGAATTTGTTGGCATCATTGAGGAGAGCCAAAATCAAGAACTTTTAGGAAAAAGAGTGGTTGGGGAAATCAACCTTGCCTGTGGAAAGTGTATATATTGTCAAAAAAAAATGCCTTCCCACTGTAACGCCCGTTCAGTCTTAGGAATAAAAGATAAAAATGGTTGTTTTGCTGAATATATCACCCTGCCGATAGAAAATATTCACGTAATTCCTGATTCAATTTCTGACGATGAAGCAATCTTTGTAGAGCCTTTAGCTGCTGCCCTGCAAATCCTCACCCAAGTCCATATCCGACCTCAAGATGATGTCGTAATTTTAGGAGATGGCAGGTTAGGACAATTATGCGCCCAGGTCATGAGTCTAACCGGAGCCCAAGTACTGACAGTAGGAAACCATCTGAAAAAATTAAAGATCCTCAAAAAAAGGGGGATAAAAACTTGTAGATTTGATGAAATTTCCCAAAAAAAATCCGATGTTGTAATAGAATGCACTGGGTCTCCGGCTGGTTTCAACGCTGCCTTAAACTTGGTCCATCCGCGGGGGACCATTGTTTTAAAGAGCACCTACGAAGTTAAACCATCAATAGATCTGGCGCCGATAGTCATTGATGAAATAACGATTATAGGGTCTCGCTGTGGTCCTTTTCCTCCCGCCATTCGTCTCTTAGAAAACAAAATCATTGATGTTCTCTCGCTTATCTCCCAAAGGTTTTCCCTCGATAACGCTCTTGTGGCTATCAAGGCGGCACACCAGAAAGAAAACCTCAAGATCATCTTAGACATAAGCAAGTAATGTAGTGATTCAGAAATGTCTTAGCTTTACTTGTCATTCCGGGCTTGACCCGGAATCCAGTGTTTTTGGGCTGGATTCCCGCTTTCGCGGGAATGACGGCCCCGGAATTTATGTAAAGAAGTGTTAGATTCGCTACACTAAGAGGGTAATAGCAGCGGCTTAGATCAGGGAAGATATTTTATCTTTCTGATGATTTTATCAACACAATGTATTTCGTTGACAAATAAATACAATATATGGTAGAATTTAAAAAATTAACTGAACAGAGTTTTCAAATAAATGGTATAAAATTTCGGAAAATCAAGAGGAGGAGATAAAAAAACCATGGGAAGCTTAATTCTTGATTTCCAACATAAAGTTAATCCGTTGCATATCTATTGTCGGCTTCTTGACAAAGGGTTTGCCCCGCGAATTTCTCTCCGTCTAAGTCGTTGTTATGAAATTTTAATTTATAAGTGGCTATCCCCTCTGACTTTTTTTTTAATCTTCTTTTATCGATCAGTTAAAAAAAATAAAATTTCGAAGAATTAATCTGCCGAAAATATTTTTACGGTGGGCATTGGGCACAGATCGAGGTAAAAAGAGCAGTACTAAGATATCTGTCACCACGATCAGGGAAAAGCACCACTATCGTTCCTGACCTCATTGATTGAGCGAACTTCAAAGCGCCCGCCAAAGCGGCTCCACTGCTCATTCCCACAAAGATGCCTTCTTCCACCGCCAACTGCCTGGCCATACTAAAGGCAGGTTCATCATCAATGATGATTCGTTCGTCAAGTTTTTTAGGGTTAAAAATTTTAGGAACAATAGACTCCTGCATATTTTTTAATCCCTGAATTCGATGCCCTAAAGTCGGCTCAATTCCAACAATTTTAATTTTGGAATTAAATTCTTTCAACCGCTGTCCTGTTCCCATTAAGGTAGCGGTTGTTCCCATCCCTGCCACGAATGCATCAATCTCCCCTTTCGTTTGTTCGATAATTTCCGGGGCGGTTCCTTCATAATGAGCTTTTACATTATTGGGATTGGAATATTGGTCGGGCATGTAATAGATGCCAGGATGGTTTTCAAAAATCTGGTAGGCCCGGCGAATCGCGCCATCTACCCCTTGATTTGCCGGACTAAGTTCAATTTCGGTGCCAAACGCCTCCAAAATCCTTCGCCTTTCTTCGCTCACGCATGCTGGCATGACCAGTTTTGCTTTATATCCTTTGGCGGCTGCAACCATGGCCAGACCAATGCCCGTATTCCCGGATGTTGGCTCTAATATAATTTTATCCTTCGTGAGTTCACCGCTTTTTTCGGCTTTTTCTACCATACATAAGGCCGGACGATCTTTGACAGAACCCCCAGGATTAGATCCCTCCAGTTTAGCCAAAATCCTAACCTTTTTGTGGGGATTAATTTTATTGATTTCAACCAGCGGGGTTTTCCCGATTAACTTTAAAATACTCATTTTTTCCCTTACGCTTAACGTTTTGATGTGTTGTTTATTAAACCTCTGGAATTCAGAGTTGTTTTTTTATAAAATATTTTAGGAAAATATACAAAGAAACAAGTAAAATAACAAAATATTTTTTTATTAGTTTAATTTTTATAAATTTTTCTGCAAATTTTTCCTGACATCGGTAAAATTCCGGGAGGTGTGGGATCGTCTTTTTTTGAGTCTGTCTTCTTGCCATTATCCCTTGGAATTTTTCACCCCCATAGAACTGCCCGGTTAGATTCCCAAGATAATGAACGACCTAAATAAAGAGGCATTCTTTTTTTGTCATGCCGTGGCTCCGTTATTGTCATTCCGCACTTGATTCGGAATCCGGGGGGCAGGTAACAAGTGGTTCAGTTTTATCGCTTCATGAATCACCCTTCTGGATTCCCGCCTTCGCTGGAATGACGCTTTTGGGATACTACCCATAAAGAGAACACATCTTCTATGCCAACTTATTTAGGACGTCTTAGTGGACGAGGGACAAACAATTTGACATAGGGGTTTAGAGAGGAGGGCATCCCGTCATGCCAAGGAAACCAAGACGTTTGCTCCCGGAGTGCTCCATCATGTTATGGGCCGGCCGGGGGATAGCAAGGCAGCGATTGCCTGGTTTCTTGGGATAACGACCTCAGCGGTTAATCGGTTGGCAAACTCAGAGGGATTGCCAGAGACAGAGAAATATATTAAGTTGTTTTAGTCCCTACGTCCCCTTTTATCCCCGAACCAATGGGGAAAAGGATTGCCAAAAAGGTCAATGGGGTGATCACAGAAAGGTATCCTTGGCAAGGGTTGACTCGATTGCTTGCCGTCTAGGGTGGTTCAAATAATCGCATGATACCGTTCAATTATGGAAATGGCCGTATGATTATTTTTCCCAGATGCGCTTCTCGGAGAAAACCGCTTAGGCGATCTTTTCTTCGGGGTTGATGGGATTGACCACCAGGCCGCTTAAAAGCTTGGGAATAAAGTAGGTTGATTTTTGCGGCATAACTTCCCTCTGGGCAACAACATCACTTACCTGTTCAATCCGGGTTGGATTAAGCAGAAAGGCTACTTCGCACACGCCGGTTTTCACCAGCTCGACTGCCTCGCGCTCAGTATGTACAAACGTGAAATTATCTTCCCAGCGGGGATCATTGCAGGTTATCCCCATGAGGGTATTAAACACCAGAAATTCCATGATGGTTACATCAAGATAGCGCAGCGCTTTGGACAGGTCCTGGCGGATAACTTTATCCATCAGGGAAAAATCCTTGAGCCGCAAGAGAAAATAGCCGCCCTGCTTCTTGGTCACCATTCCAAGCATGAACCGTTCTTTCGCTTCTTTTTTCATGGCGGCTAACACCTTTTCACGTTCACGTTCTTCGGTTTCAGAAGCAAAGGGGAAGACTTGGATATCAAAAAATTCCTGCGCCTTGTTTAAAAATTCGGTTGCGTTAAAATTAAGATTTTTAAGTAACCGATGGGTAGGCAGGATCACCAAACCCGCATCATCCATGTTGGTAAAATACATCAGGGTGTAGTTAAACGGTTCGGCGCCCGTTGAGCCGGGATACTTCTCCCGCATAATTTTTTGGTAATTAAGCGCGGTCTCATACCGGTGGTGTCCGTCGGCAATTAATACTTTTTTATCGTGCAGTACTTGTTCTATTTCCTTGATTACTTCCGGGTCATCCACAACCCACAGTTTATGGCGAACACCATTTTCATCCATGACATCAAGATAAGGAGACTTTTCCCCAGCCGCATCACAATGACGCTCAATCGTAAACGAAGGATCTGAGTAAAGAGAAAAAACCGGGTTAAAATTAGCCCGGCACGCCCTGGTGAGGTTAAGGCGGTCAGCCTTGGGTTTGCTCAGCGTTCTTTCGTGGGGAAGGATCACGCCGGAACTAAACTCCTCCAGCTTAAAAAGACAAACAAACCCTTTCCTTCTCCGGGATTCACCCGAAGGAAGCTTAAAATCCTGGACATAAAAAAAGATCGCCGGCTTGGGAGTCCGAACCAGTGTGGCATCCTTCTGCCAGGTTGCTAAAAAATCAGCGGCCCGGGTATACCGGTTGTTCATTTCATTGTCATCAGGCTCCTGTTTTCCTAAATCTAACCGGATAATATTGAGCGGATGTTTTTTGTAATAATAGTCCTGCTGCTCGGCGTTAATAACATCATACGGAGGAGCGACCACCAGCTCTAGATCTGCAATTTTTTCTTTGTTGTAAAGATAGCCGCGAAAAGGTTTTATAATAGCCATGGAAGAAAAATTCCTTTAAAATAAAAGTTGTTAAAAAAATATCGTAACTTATTATCATACGACAAATCTTAGTTCAAGGATTTTATCATCATGCGGGTTGCCATTGCCACCTTCGGCTGCAAAGTCAATCAATATGACTCGGAAATAATGAGGGAAAATCTGGAAGAGAAAGGTTTTGCCCTAGTCCCTTTTTCTGAAGCCGCAGATATTTACATGATAAACACTTGCACGGTCACCGGAAAAACCGACTTCCAGGCCCGCCAGATGGTAAGGCGCGCCCATCGAAACAACCCGGACGCAAAAATTGTGGTGACCGGCTGTTACGCTCAGGCCGCGCCCGAAGACTTGAAAAAAATTCCCGGGGTGTCCCTGGTAATCGGGAATCACGAAAAATGGGAAATCGGGACCCTGCTCTCAGAATCGGAAAAAATCCCTTCCTCCGGCATCATGGTAACCCCGATAGGAGAAGAACTGTTCTTCCCTGAGAAAAAAATTAAAAAGTTCTCCGCTAAAACAAGATTTTTTTTAAAAATTCAGGATGGTTGCAACGCTTGCTGTTCATACTGCATCGTTCCCCACGTAAGAGGGAAAAGCCGGAGCATGACCCCCAAAACCGTTTTAGATTTTCTTAGCACTATTGGTTCATCGGGGTATAAGGAGGCAGTCCTTACCGGAATCCACCTCGGAGCCTATGGACTTGACCTATCTCCCCAAACTTCGTTATTAAACCTTCTTCAAAAAATCGAAAAACAAATGTCTGTTCCCCGTGTTCGCTTAAGCTCCATCGAACCTAATGAAATAAACCAAGAACTGATTGACTTTCTGGCTGATTCCACGATCTTCTGCCCTCACCTCCACCTTCCGCTTCAAAGTGGAGACAATACTATCTTGCGAAAAATGAATCGGCCTTATTCCGCTCTAAATTTTCACTCTTTAGTTTTGAGATTAAAAAATGCTATTAAGGACCTGGCCATCGGCGCGGATGTGATCGTCGGTTTTCCCGGAGAAGGGAACGAAGAGTTTTCTCAAACCCTGCGACTACTCGAAGAATTACCTATCACCTACCTCCATGTTTTTCCTTTTTCACCGCGAAAAGGGACCACGGCTTTTAGTTTTCCCAATAAAGTAAAAGGCGATGCTGTTAAAACAAGGAGTGAAATTTTAAGACGGTTAAGCAAAAAAAAACGGGAAAGTTTTTACCGATCGTATCTCAACAAAAAATTACCCATCCTGATTGAAGCCCGACGGCATCGAAAGACCGGCCTGCTCAAAGGCTTATCCCGAAATTACCTCTCGGTTCTAATAGAAGGCAGTGATAACTTAATGAATCAAGAAATAACGGTTCGCATTACTTCCGTAGAAGGGGAAGAAATAAAAGGGGAGATAGCACAATAACTACTGCCCTGTTACTTTTCGTAATCGCTGTCAGGAAAGAACCTCCCGCTTTTTCTTGACTTTTCCTCTCAATAACATTAAAGAAAAAAGAAATCTTTAACCCCAAAAGGGGATACTTTCTTATCATGAAAAAACAGTTGCATTCAGTGTATCCCGGAGAAGTCCTCTTGGAAGAATTTCTAAAGCCCATGGGTATAAGCCAGAATAGACTCGCCTTAAATATCGTGGTGCCGGCACGAAGAATAAACGAGATTGTTCTTGGGAAACGAAGCGTCACGGCGGATACCGCCCTGAGACTTGCGAAGTTCTTCGGCGCCTCTGCCGAATTCTGGCTGGGATTGCAGGCGCAATACGACCTGGATGTTACTGCCGAGGCGCTGGGAGAACGACTGGAGCGTGAAGTCGAAAGACAGGCTCACGCCAGATAATAAAGTGGGACATTTTTTTTGGGAAACAGCCCCAGGGACACGTTTTATGCAGTCTGTATAATCATTGTTCTGCCCCTAAAATTGACCAAAAATTATAATTTTGTATAATGAATGAAAATTCGTTTTTACATTGATAAAAAAACCGGGCTTCCTCACATTTACAGACATAAGGTGCGGGAAGCCGAAGGAGACAAAAACGATGAAACAAAGTAGATTCCCAAAAGGATGGGACGAGGAGCGCGTCAAGCGCGTTCTTGATCATTACGAAAATCAAACTGAGGTTGAAGCCGTTGCCGAAGACGAAGCTGCTTGGGAAGATGCATCACAGACTTTCGTCGAAGTGCCGAATGAACTTGTCCCTGCCGTTCGACGGTTACTTGCAAAAAAAGTAGCCTGATTTTTATTAAACAAGGGAAAACGTTTAACCCAAAAAAGGGATATCTTCTTATTGTGAAAAAAGGTAGCGAGTAAGAAAGCTTTCAAAATTAGTGAGCATACACAAAGGCCGGATTGCCTGATAACAAGGTGAGAGGCCTTTTTTTTTGCGAGACAGGATACACAATAACACATTTTTTAATTAATCTGCTTTATACTTGTTAGGGGTAAATAAAAAATGACTTTAGTAGTAAGTGATATTTCACATCTAGGGATAATCATGGTTGGAGACTCGGCGGTTACTTATAAGTCGAATGCTAATGACCTAGAAGTTAGCGATGGAGCAGTAAAAATTCAATATGCCCCAAAAGTAAACGTCGGTTTTGCTTTTTGGGGGGATGCCTCGGTTAATAATATAAGGATAGACAATTGGATGATAAATTTTATTAAATACCATATAAAACCTAATGATTCACTAGAAACAATTGGAGATAAACTTGTAAGTCAACTAAATCCTATTCTTACATCTACCAATAAACCTTGGAAGGATTTGGTACGTGGAATTCACATCGCTGGATATAGAAATGGGCTGCCCTGTTTATTTCATATTCATACAGGACATAATGATGAACCTGCTCATGAGTTGAAATTTTACAGGGATTTTCCTGATGACCAAAAATGGAGCGAATTTCAGTTTAGTTATTTTCTTAATTTTGGTTTTATACATCTTGGAAACGGCTATCATCCGTTATTTGGCCCCTTATTTGATTATGTTTTAAAATATTCCAAAGAGTTAAGGGCAAACCTTAATATTGAATTCCCACAGAAGAATATCATAGGAAGGCTGGAATTCTATAAACTTTTGGTAAAGTTCGTTGCAGGTACTTTAATTGCTTCTGGGATACATCCTGGGGTCAACGATAAGCTTTCTGCAGTTGTTTTTAATGAAAACGGCTTACTTATTGATGAAAGATTAAATTTAAAAAAGAAAAATCGGACCATAAAAGATCATAATATTTCAAATGTCTATTTTTAAGCATGTCACTAACTAACCATTCGCTCAAGACGACCGAATGGACGTACAACGAATACCCACGCGTGTAAATGGGAAGCGCAAGATTGAAATTTATGAATTCGCGCGGCGGTAGTGGTAAATTAAAAGGAAACGTTTCGGCAGCAGATGAAAGGACGGGACGTTGTTGAGAATTAACTCTTCAGTAAGTTCGCCACACTCCATTCATCGCGTATAGTGGCGTATCGCAATCCCCTCTTGATAGGGGTGTCACGAAGTGACGGGGTGTGTTGAGGAGTGTTTGATTTCTTTTGTCACGATTATTAGTCAAGGCATAAATATGACCGTACTTAATGCCCCCTCATTTCCATCCTCTCCCCGGCGGAAAGGGGAAATCATTAGAATTTATCTCTACCTTTGCGATAGGACCTGAATAAATGCGGTTTAACAATGTCTGGCCTTATCGGCGTATTTTGTTTTCCCGAAATTTCGTTGCTTCTTTGTGGCGATCTCGCCAAAATATTACCGCACGCCATCTCGGTAGTGCTCCACCTGCCGGCCCATTCATGGCGGAGCTTGATGTGACCTACCACTGCAATTGTTGCTGTGAGATGTGCCAGCGGTGGAAAGATGCTCGTACAAACGAATTGACGTTGGCTGAATACCAGAATCTTGCCACTTCAATTCATGCCTTGGGGTGCTGTGGCGAGTATTGTTGTTAATGTAGTAAAGGAAATCCTGGGGGTAGCGTTGGAAGAAATGGGATTGGACCTTGATGGTCTTGAAAATATTCTGGAGGATTTTAGCGATGATCAGTTAAACAAATTTAATGGATTACTTAACTTATTCAGGGACCTACAGTTACTCGCAGGAAGCCTCCACAATGGCTATGAGAATATCAATGCTTCACTTGTTAATTGTTCATTGGAAGAATTAATGGCCGGCGATAAAATGAGCATTATTTGGTCCCTCCACGAGACATTGCAGCGTGTGTTCAGTGCTCTCAAATCAGTCTTTAAAGCATTAAAGGCCTTCATCGACATCATGCCATCTGACCAGCAAAATGCTATTTGGGAAATGCTTGACAGTAAAGATGGGCGTTTCAGAGGGTGGCTTGAGAATGTATAGTACTGAACAAGGATAGGAATGATGGTTGAGGGAAAAAAGGGAGAAAAGGGGACGTCTCACTCAATCGTTTTTTTCTTTTCCCTTTTTAAAAATTCACTTTATTTTGCCCTGATTTTTATCAAAAGTGTGGGGAATTAGCTTTTGAGAAACGGAAAAAACGGAATTTTTTAAATTATCGAAATTACTTAAGGGCGATAAGGGATTCGAACCCTTGACCTTTGGCCCTGAAGTGCATTAACTTGTTAGAATGAGTTTTTAAATTTGATTGGAACTGTTTAGGTTTGTTTGGGGAAATTAGTCTCCGGGAATGGTTCACTTTAAGTCTGTTTAGGCCTGTTTTAGTCTGACTACTATATAAAAACTATATAATAACCTATCCAAGAATTTCCTTTAATTTCCAGAAAATCTTTAATTTTGGTAAGACAAAAATTGGTAAGACAAAAAAGATATTTATTTATTTCCCCTTAATTTCCCTCACAGGAATGCTAATTTTCTATCCCCTCGCTTCTGTCATTAGTTCATTAGACCTGAAATTAGGGTTTCTTGGGTTGCCCACTTCAACCTCTCCACCAATGCTTTATGGTAGGCTTTCCATTGGGGACAACACTTTGTGTGCATTCTCCAAAACACAGCGATTGCTGATTTGGGATATTTCTCTGAATAAGCCCTAACTTTACACAATCCGCACTTAGAATTAATTTCCACCTTCTCCTCCTTGATTATCAGTTAAAAAATTTTAACTTGAGACTCCTCTGAAACATCTCTTCAAGGATACCCCAATCCCCGTTTTATATTAGATGATACTGAAAAAACAAATTTAAAATTTTTTTACCATAACCTATAGAGAGATTTCAACGAAATTATGCATCAATTTTTTAAACCTTTATTAAAGGAGAAAAAAACTGCATTTCCTTTAAACGACATCGAAAGGATTTTCAGTCCAAACTCAAGGGTCTTAAAGTTTTAAATTTTTTTCGGAACTGTTTAAGTTTGGGAAAGAAAATGGGACATCCTGAAAAAAAATAAAGCGAGCCAACTTTTTGGCAGGTAATTTTTAAGGAGGGGGTCAGTTAAAATCAAAGCTTGAAATTTTTCTTTAATTATTCTAAACTTAAAAATAATAACCCGGTTATTTTTTTCTTTTAAGAAGAAAGGAGGTCTCTATGGCAACTTTTATAATGTGTGGTAAGTATTCGTTAGAGGCTCTTAAGGGGATTAAAGCGGAACGGACCCAGAAGTCCGTTAAATTGATTGAAAAGTTTGGAGGTAAGGTTGAGGCAATGTATGCTGTGCTGGGAGAGCAAGATTTGGTGTTTATTTTAGATTTTCCGGGTATTGAGGAAGCTGCCAAGGCTTCAATTGCCTTAGCCAAAACGACTGGCATCGCGTTTTCAACTAGCCCCGCGATTTCGGTTGATCAATTTGATAAAATTACTGCCAGGCTTTAGTTCCTCAGGGACCGGCCTTGCGCTGACAGTTAAACCTATGTTTAAACGGCAGGATGAAATCAGGTAATCCCTTGCGGAAAACTGCCCGGACGGATGCGCGTAAGCTCCTCCAATTTCTTGAGCAGAAGAGAGAAGCTTTATCTCCTCTTTTGATCCTTACCCATGATTATCCTGATCCGGATGCTTTGGCAAGCAGCTTTGCCTTTGCTTATTTGGTCAAGAAGGGTTTTAATATTTATACCCGGATAGTGTATGGTGGTATTATTGGGAGGACGGAGAACCGGGAGATGGTTAAAATTCTTAAAATGCCGGTCCATAAGTTTAACGCCAATGACCTTAAAAAATTTTCTCAGGTAGCCTTGATTGACACCCAGCCGGAATTTGAAAATAATTCTTTTCCTGCAGACCGGCAGGCCACCCTTGTTATTGACCAGCATCCTTCACTCATCAAGCCTTCGGCTGTCTGTAGTATTGTGGACCTGGAGTGCGGAGCAACATCAGTAATTCTTGCCCAGGCACTGCTTTTAAGTAACATTGACATTCCCCGGAGGATAGGAACCGCGCTCGCCTATGGTATTTTAACTGATACGCTCAACCTTTATAGAGCCAAAAGGGCTGATATTATCAAAACCTATAGCGCTCTTTTGCCTTTTTGCGATATGCGTATTTTAGCGCACATCCAAAATCCTTCGCGATCAAGAAAATTTTTTACTACTCTGGGAAAAGCTATTAAAGACGCCATGGTTTGTCAAAAGCTGCTTGTTTCCCACCTCGGGTGGGTAGAAAACCCGGATTTAGTCTCGCAGATAACTGAGTTTCTATTGACTTATAAGGGGATGCGCTATGCATTTTGTACGGGAAGATATAATGAAAGAATTCACTTTTCGCTTCGAGCGACCAACCCGAATGCTTTGGCGGCAAATATTTTACGAGACATTGTCAAGGATCCGAAAGAAGCCGGAGGGCATGATACCATTGCCGGAGGTAGTTTTGAGGTGGGGAAGGAGGGCGCCGAGTCCACCTGGAAAGAGGTAGAGGAGTCCCTTACCCAAAAACTGATCGAACGGTTAAACATATCAGGAAAGAGTACGTTTTACTTTCCCTTCAAGCTAACCCCCCGCATAAAATAAGGCCGATGGACGATGGAGTTTTTTAACTTTATTAGAGATATTACGATAGCCGATTTTGTCGATATCCTCTTTATGTCGCTTGTTATTTACAGTGTGCTGATTTGGTTTAAAAAGACCAAGGCGGCCTTTGTTTTGACCGGCATCATCATCATGGCCGGGGTTTATCTTGTTGCCCGACAATTTGATTTAACGTTAACGGCTTCAGTCTTGCAAGGTTTTTTTGCCGTGATATTAATTGTGGTGGTGGTAATTTTTCAAGAGGAACTGCGACATTTTTTTGAAAAGATAGCGGTTTGGAGCTTAAACCGAAAAAACCAAAAACCGATGCAGATATCTCGACCCGAAGTAGAGACCTTGGTTCGTACGCTTAATGATTTTGCCCATGACAAGATCGGCGCCCTTATTGTTATTCAAGGAAAAGATTTGGTTATGCGCCATTTGGATGGAGGAGTAGAGTTACACGGAAAACTCAGTGAGTCACTTTTAAAAAGCATTTTTGATCCTCACTCTTCCGGGCATGATGGAGCAGTGGTGATTGAACGGGATCAGGTAAGCCAATTTTCCTGTCAGCTTCCGCTTTCCAAGGATTTTAAAACCCTTGGTCAAACCGGTACCCGCCATGCTTCTGCGCTGGGGTTATCAGAATTAACCGATGCGCTTTGTCTCGTGGTTTCGGAGGAACGGGGAACAATTGTTATCGCCCGCAATGGCGCACTTCAGACGATTGCTGATAGTGAAACCTTGAGCGCGGCCATAAAAAATTTTTATCAGGAGATCAGCCCCCCGCCGGTAAATAAGCTCCGGCAGGAGTTTTTCAAAAAAAATTCCCGGGAAAAAATCATAGCGCTGGTTATGACATCGGCGCTTTGGTTTGTTTTGGTCTATGGATCAAAACTTGTCTATAAAACTTATACGGTTCCGATTGAGTATTCGGCTTTGCCTACTGGTCTTACGGTTGAAGAAATTGCCCCTAAAGAAATTGAGGTTTCCTTTTCCGGGCCACGCCGGGCGTTTTATTTTTTTAATATCAATGAGGTCAAGGTCATTCTGAAGCTCTGGAACGTTAAAGAAGGAAGGCATAGTTTCAAGATCGCAAAATCTTACCTTTCCTTTCCCCAGGGTATCGGCCTTGAAAATCTTGAGCCGTCAGTGGTACGAGTTAATATTGCTGCTTTAGCCGGCACCGAAAAAAAGGAGCCATCACCGTAAAATGAAAAATTTTGAGTTCACGATTCGACCTGCGGCACTTGAAGATGCTGAAAAGATTTATGACTTGTTAAATGACGTGGGAGCAGAAAATACGTACTTTATGCTCGAACCAGACGAGAGAACAGTGGAGCAGATCAAAGGGCTGGTTCGCCAGCAAACCCTTAAGCGGAGCCTTCTTTTGGTGGCCGAAAATAATGGTATCATTGTAGGAGTATTAGGTTTTATCGGAGGAGGATTTAGGAAGATTGCCCATGTTATCGAAATAGGTTTGGCAATTGGAAAAGATTTTCGAAAATCAGGAATTGGGTCAACTCTTTTCCGGGAAGCGATAGCCTGGGCGCGCAAAAAAGGATTTCATCGTTTGGAGCTTGGGGTTTTATCCACTAATCAGCAAGCGATCTCGCTCTATAAAAAATTCGGATTTCAGGAGGAAGGAGTGCGTAAGAATCGGTACCGGATTGAAGAGACCTGGGTAGACGAACTTTTAATGGCCAAGCTTCTGTAAAGTTATTGTGCATACCCGCGGGCATAAAAAATATAGTCGCGTCTTTTGCGTCATTACGGTTATTATTACGGGGAGATAACTTCTTAGGAGAAAAAGACTTTATGATCAGTAATTCCGTTTTTTTGAAAGCCTGCCGGAGAGAGCCAACTGAATATACCCCGATTTGGCTCATGCGTCAGGCGGGCCGGTATTTAAGTGAATACCGGGCAATGAGAGAAAAAGCTTCCTTCCTGGCGATGTGTAAAAATCCCGATTTAGCTGCCGAAGTTACTCTGCAACCGATAAAGCTCATAGGGATGGATGCAGCGATTATCTTTGCCGATATCCTTCTCCCGCTTGAACCAATGGGAATTAAACTTGAATTTTCCCAAGGCGAAGGGCCGATAATTCATAACTCCATTCAGAAAGAAAGTGATATAGAAAGCCTGCGGGTCATTGAACCGGAAGAAGATGTTCCGTATGTGCTTGAAGCGATTAAAAAAGTTGTTAATGAGCTTAACAACACAATACCGCTCATTGGTTTTGCCGGTGGCCCGTTTACCTTGGCGAGCTATTGCATAGAAGGGGGTCATTCCCAAAACTTCATTAAAACAAAACAGTTTATGTATCATAACCCAAAATATTGGCATCTTTTTATGGAAAAACTCTCGACGGTCGTTACTCGCTATCTTAATGCTCAGATTGCGGCCGGCGCGCAGGCTATACAGGTCTTTGACAGCTGGGTGGGTTGCTTAAGCCCTCATGATTACGCTCGGTTTGTTTTGCCTCATTCGCAAAAGGTTTTTCAGGGACTTACCAACGATGTCCCGGCTATTCATTTTGCGACGGGTGCAGCTGACCTCCTTGAGCTTATGAAAGCAGCCGGGGGTAATATTATTGGGGTGGATTGGCGAGTTGAGCTCGGCCACGCCTGGAAACGTCTGGGGTATAACGTCGGGATACAGGGTAATTTAGACCCGGTCACATTGCTTGCTCCGACTGCAATGATCAAGGAGCGAGTGAAAAAAATTCTTCAGTCAGCCGAAAACCGTCCCGGACATATCTTTAACTTAGGCCACGGTATCCTTCCCCAAACTCCCCTTAAAAACGTTGTCGCGCTGATTAACATGGTCCATGATCTTAGCAAGCGATAAATGGAAAAACCTTATCAACATACCGGCATTCTGCTTTTAGCTTTTGGAGGACCCAGTTCGTTAGAGGACGTAGAGCCTTTCTTGAAAAATGTTTTTTCCGGCCGATCGCTTAACCCTTTTGTTGTTAATCAGGTAAAAAAACGTTACCAGCTTATCGGGGGAAAATCTCCGCTGCCTGAAATTACCGAACAGCAGGCGCAGCTGCTTCAGAATAATCTTAAAAAGAGGGGAATGATCTGTGACGTTTCTATCGGCATGCGTTATTGGCAACCTTTCATCTCAGAGGCTATTAACACTTTACACGCAAAGGGAATAAAAAAAATCCTCTGCATTATTTTATCGCCTTTTTCAAACGTGGCCGCGACCGGAGGCTATAACGAAGCTGTTTATCAGACGATCAGGCGGTTTCACCAGACCATGGAAGCGCATTTTGTTTCACCCTGGAACACGCATGCTCGTTATCTTGATGCGGCAGCAGACAGGATAAAAGCAGGGCTGAATTTGTTTTCTGCAAACATAAGGACCTCTGTCCCCATCGTTTTTTCTGCGCACAGCCTTCCCTTAGAGCGCGTTAGCGATGGTCTTTATGTAAATGAAATTAAAAAAACCATTGCCGGGGTGATAACGCGTTTAGAAAACCATGAATGGTATCTTGTCTTCCAAAGCCAGGGAAAAGAAGGAGCGTGGCTCGCGCCTCATGGGGAAGACGTCCTCAAAAATATTGCTGCGAGCGGTAAAAAAGATGTGCTGGTAGTACCTTTAGGATTTGTTTCTGATCACCTGGAAACACTTTACGACCTTGATATTGTTCTCAGAAAAAAAGCTCTTGACCTGGGACTTAATTTTCAACGGGCGCCTTCACTCAATGACAGCCCTCAATTTATCGAAGCCTTAACTGAGGTCATCGTAACCTCTCTGAGTAGCGGAACATAATGACGCGCACTGAAAAAACCATCGCCATTATCGGGGGGGGTATTGCCGGCCTTTCTGCCGCGCAGGTGCTTCAGAAAGAAATGGAAGAGCGGAAAGAAGCGATAACCTTCTTGCTGGTGGAAAAAGAAAATCGGTTAGGCGGAAACATCCTGACTGAGCGACACGATGACTTTATCATCGAGGGAGGCCCGGACTGCTTTTTATCCGAAAAGCCTGAGACAATTACGCTCTGCCACAAACTCGGCATTCAGGATCACTTAATGAAGACCAATGAGCATGTCCGCGGCATTTTTATTCTCTCCAAAGGAACCTTACAAGAACTCCCGGAAGGGTTTATGCTTCTTGCGCCCACGAATTTTTCTTCGTTTATCAAAAACCCTTTAATTTCACCGTTGGGAAAACTCCGGATGGCGATGGATCTTATCATTCCAGGAATAAAATCCGCTGAGGAGGAAAGTTTAGCACAGTTTGTCACCCGGCGTTTGGGAAAAGAAGTTTTGGAGAAAATCGCCGAACCCCTGGTAGCTGGTATTCATGCCGGCGAGCCGGAAACCATGAGCCTTAAGAGCACCTTTCCGAGGCTGATTGAGTTAGAGAAAAGCTATCGAAGTTTGATCATCGGAATGATAAAAAGAAAAAAAATGTTCAAAGGGAAAAAGAGCACTAATAACTACACCATGTTTATGAGTTTAAGAGAAGGTTTGGCGACACTTCCCGACACGGTAGCTGCTTCACTAAATCCCAAGAGATTTTTGACCGGAAACCCGGTCATTAGTGTTGAAAAACTTTCTGATGCTTCCGGATACCTTCTCACTTTGGCAAAGGGAGAGTTGTTAAAGGTTATGTCAGTGGTGTTTGCTACACCGGCGTTTGTCACTTCCGACCTCTTTAAAGGAATAGACCCCGTGCTTTCATCGGAGCTTTTATCCCTTCCGTATGTTTCCACTGCTACGATCTCCCTTGCCTATGAACGTAAAGAGGTCTCTTATCCAATGAATGGTTTTGGATTTGTAATTCCTCGGATCGAAAACAGGAAAATCATGGCCTGTACGTGGACCTCAAAAAAATTCGCGCATCGGGCGCCGCACGATAAGCTCTTAATCCGTTGTTTTGTGGGCGGGATAAAAAATGAGCATTTAACCCGTCTGAACGAGTCTGCGCTTATTGCGATCTCTCGCGAGGAACTCCGGGATATTATGGGCATACATGCTGAACCATTATTTGCCAAGGTTTTTCGGTGGGAGAAATCAATGCCGCAATATATGGTTGGTCACGAAGCGAAGATAAAAAGAATTGAGGAAAGGTTATCGCTTAACCCGGGGCTCTTTTTGGCGGGAAGTGCCTATTATGGTATTGGAATCAGCGATTGCATTAAAAGCGGTGAAAAGGCTGCTCTGGCAGCGCTCAAATTTTTACCCCGTTAGAAATGTCCCGCCTGCCCGGTTAGATCTCAAATATCTAACCGGGTAAAGAAGTACGGGTTAAATGCTCAGCGTGAAATCCTTCTAACGGGGTTTGCTTTAAAAAATTCGATTGTCTTTTTCAACCCTTCATCGAATTCGACCTTAGGCTCCCACCCTAATGTCTGTTTAGCTTTTTCTGCGGAGAGGACACTGCGGAATTGCTCTCCTTTTTGGGGTTCTCCGTGAACTTCCAGCGCCTCCGCATGAGCGAGAGACTGAATCTTTGTGAAAAGATAATTAACCGTTGTTTCCTTTCCGGTGCCGACATTGAATGGCCCCTTTATGCCATCTTTTAAGGCCAGCACATTTATCCGGGCCACATCTTCCACATACACAAAGTCTCGGGTCTGTTCCCCGTTTCCATTGATGATCGGTTGCTTTCCGGTCAGCATGCTTTGGGAAAAAATAGCAATCACCCCGGCCTCACCCAGAGGATCCTGCCGAGGACCGTAAACATTAGCATAGCGAAGCGCTACATAGGGGAGGTCAAAGTTGTTTTGGTAATAGTAAAGATAACTTTCTCCGGATAGTTTAGCTACCCCGTAAGGGCTCAGGGGTCTCAGCGGATGTTTTTCGTCAGCAGGGAAATAATCCTGTTCACCGTAAATAGCTCCTCCTGAGGAAGCAAAGATTATTTTTTTTACCCCGTATTCCCGGCTTAATTCCAGGAGGTGAACAGTTCCCCGGATGTTGATTTCTAAGTCATAAATCGGGTCGGTTACTGAATCTCGAACGCTCACCTGGGCAGCATGGTGGTTTAGAACATCAGGCTTTTCCTTACCAAAAATCTCCTCTAAGCTTTCGTCTCGAATATCAAGGTGATAAAAGGATGCCGCAGGGTTAATATTAGCTTTTTTCCCGTTCGAAAGGTTATCAATGATGATAACCTGATGACCTTCCTTGATAAGGAGATCGGCGATATGGGAACCAATAAAACCTGCGCCGCCAGTAAGCATTATTTTCATCGAAATATCCTTTTTATACTATGAACAAAATAAGAAACCTCAGGCGCCATAATATACCTGATACCAACCCACAAATTTTTTCACCCCTTCTTCAATCGGAGTGGTGGGTTTAAAATCAACATCCTTTATTAAGTTCTCAACATCAGCAAACGTTGCAGGAACATCACCCGGCTGGAGGGGTAAAAAATTTTTCTTGGCTTTTCTTCCCAGGCATTCTTCTAAGATCTCGATGAGGTATAAAAGCTTCACCGGGTTATTATTTCCAATGTTATAAAGTTTAAACGGAGCCGCGCTCGTTGCCGGATCAGGATTTTCGCTGCTCCATTTTGGGTTAGAATCCGGAATTCTTTTCATCACCCTGATAACACCTTCGATGATATCATCGATATAGGTGAAATCACGTTCCATATTGCCGAAGTTATAAATATCAATGGGTCGATTTTCCAACATCGCCTTGGTAAAAAGAAAGAGAGCCATATCCGGCCTTCCCCAGGGACCATAAACGGTAAAAAACCTAAGGCCAGTAGTGGGAATGCCAAATAAGTAACTGTAACTATGAGCCATCAATTCATTTGCTTTCTTCGTTGCCCCATAAAGGGAAATCGGATGGTCAACATTTTGATGGACAGAAAACGGCATCCTGGTATTTAATCCATAGACTGAGCTGGATGAGGCAAAGACCAGGTTTTTTACCTTAGCGTGCCGGCAGCCTTCCAGGATATTTAAAAACCCATAGATGTTACTATCAAGATAATTATAAGGGTTAATAAGCGAGTACCTCACTCCTGCCTGAGCTGCAAGGTTAACCACAACGTCAAATTCTTCGGACTTAAATAAAGAAAGAATATCTTCTTTCTTTTCCAAGGAAAGTTTGATAAATTTAAATTTCTTTTTGCTCTCCAGTTGTGCTAAACGGGCCTTTTTTAATGCGACATCATAATAATCATTTAAGTTATCAATGCCGACAACCTCATCCCCCTCTTCTATCAATCGCTTACAGAGGTGAAACCCGATAAACCCGGCTGCACCGGTTACCATTTTTTTACTTTTTGACACTTTATTTGTCTCCCCCTGATTTAGGAACCATTTTTTACCTTACCTTATATACTAAAATTCTCCTCTTAAGGCGAGGATTTTTTTCCTTTTTGACGATAAGCAAATATTTTAAAGTAGCGCATTAGGCTCAGTATGACTAAACCCATAAAAAAGAAAAAATCTCATATTTTTTACAAAGTTAACATGCTGATTTAATAAATATTTTTAATACCAGCCCATCCTATCGGCTTATAGAGGCATGAATTGACTTAAGAATTTAGATGGGTTATAAGATAAAATTAATTAATGTTCATTAAACAAATCATCGGACAAAAAAGGAGTATCATTAATGGCCTTGACCAAAGGTAACAACGTCGCAGAATTAGAAAAACTCCGGTCTCTGATCGCTTATAACGAGAGCTTAAAAAATATTACTCATCAGCTCCACCTTGCTGAAAACATTGATGATATTTTGATAAATTTTAAAGATAATATCCTTGCACTCTTTGATGCCGAGAGGATCACGATTTATGCGGTTGATCATGCCAAAAGGGAAATCTACTCAAAAATGAAAGAGGGAAATGAGATAACCGAGATTCGTCTTCCGATCGATCGGTCGAGTATTGCCGGATACTGCGCTTCTACCGGAAAAATAGTCAGTATAAACAACGCGTATGATGATAAAGAATTATATGGTTATTCTCCGGACTTAGGATTCGATAAAACTTGGGATTTGAAGACCGGTTTCAAGACGCTGCAGGTACTTGCTGCTCCATTTCTTTATGAGAAATATTTAATGGGGGTTATCCAATTGTTGAACAAAAAAACAGGGGCTACCTTTACCCAGGAAGACAAACAAATTGCAGCTGAAATGGCGGATGTGTTGGGATTAGCTTTTTATAATCAGATTCAAAAAGCAAAAAGGAAGCCTACCAAATTTGATTATCTTCTCAGCAATAACATTATATCCCAGAAGGAATTAGAGGACGCCTCTATCCGAGCACGGGTGACCCAAGGGGATATCATTAAATTTCTCATAAATTCTTACAAAATTTCCAAACAGGATATTGGTAAAAGCTTCAGTGAGTTTTATGGTGTTAAATACCAGGAGTTCGACCCCAAAATCATTTTTAACCAAAGCATTGTTCGAAAACTAAAGGCTGATTTTATGAAGAAAAGTCTTTGGATGCCCTTTAAAGAGGAGGGAAACAATCTGGTTGTTCTTATTGACGATCCCCATGACATCCGTAAACGAGATGCGATCGAGCAGTGGGTGAAGTTTAACTATGTCAGGGCTAAAAAAGTTGAATACTGGGTCTCTCTTCCTGAAGATATTATCCAGTTTATCAATAGCGCCCTTCACACCAAAGAACTTGGTACAGAAGAAGACCCAACGTGGAAAGCAGGGACACTGAGGGTTGAATCTGTCGATATCCAAGACCTTCTTGGCGAATTGGAGGAAGGGGTTGAAGCTGATATTGAGGTGCCGGAATCTTTTTTTGATGAGGTAAAAGAATCTGACAGTAAAGTAGTCCAGTTAGCCAATAAGATTATTATTGATGGTTATAACCAGGGGGTTTCGGACATCCACATCGAACCTTACCTGGGAAGGAAAGATACGGAAATCCGGTTTCGTCGGGACGGAGTCTGTTTTAAATATTTGGAAGTCCCCCCTAGCCATACCAATGCCCTCATCTCCCGATTAAAAATCATGGCCCGGCTCCGCATCGAAGAAAAGCGTCTTCCCCAGGATGGAAAAATAAGGATGAGATATAAAAACAAAGACATTGAACTTCGAGTCGCAACGGTTCCTACTACCGGGGGCAATGAAGATATGGTTTTAAGGATCTTACCCTCAGGAGAGACACTTCCGGTTGATAAAATGAATTTTTCAGAAAGAAACTTGAGGATATTTCAAAATATCGCTGACCGCCCGTATGGCTTAATCCTTTGTGTCGGGCCCACGGGATCTGGAAAAACCACTACGCTTCATTCGATCCTGGGATACATTAATAAGGTTGACCGAAAAATCTGGACTGCAGAAGATCCGGTGGAAATCACCCAATACCGCCTCCGTCAGGTCCAAATTAACCCTAATATTAAAACCCAGGATGGACATAGATACGACTTTGCCACCGCAATGCGGGCCTTTCTCCGCGCCGACCCGGATGTTATCATGGTGGGTGAAATGCGAGATTCAGAGACAGCAAACATTGGAATTGAAGCCTCGCTTACTGGCCATTTAGTCTTCAGCACCCTCCATACTAATAGTGCGCCGGAAACGATTACTCGCCTGATTGATATGGGTCTTGATCCGTTTAATTTTGCTGATGCTCTTTTAGGTGTTTTAGCCCAGCGTTTAGTAAGAACAATTTGCCAGGAATGTAAAGAATCCTATCACCCTTCTAAGAAAGACTTTGAGGCAATAGTGAGAGAATATGGGGAGAGTGATTTTGAAAAACTTGGGATTAGGTTTAGTGATAAATTTGTTCTTTACCGGGGAAAGGGTTGTACAGCCTGCAGCCGCTCTGGATTAAAAGGCCGGACTGCTCTTCACGAGCTTTTGGAGGGAACTGACGAGATAAAACGACTCATCGTGCAAAAAGCATCTGTGGCCGAACTCCGCAAACAAGCCATTGAAGAAGGAATGACCACCTTGCTTCAAGATGGTATAATGAAAGTCTTAAAAGGCGATACCACCCTGGAACAAGTACGGCGGGTGTGTATGAAATAACGCAAAGTTCCTTCCTATGTATTTTTAGGGTTTAATAAGGCATTCCAGGTTGCGGGGTTGAACGTTCTTTTTTCTTTTGCTCCCCTTCTTTTTCTTTTTCAATAGGACTTATCCCTTTTGTTACCTTTTTGGAATAACCTTTATCTTCCCACGAAAGCACGATTTCTTTAGCTTCTTCTTCACCCACCTTAACTTTCAGATCAAATTTATGAGTGGTAGTTTCTTGCATTTCTTTTAAGAGCGAGAGCGAGGTTTCTTTATTAAACACTTTCAATTTATGGTCACCGGGTTTAACTCTAATGTCGAGTTCTTTTTGCAAAAATCCGGCATCCCCACCATCAACTTCAACATAGAAGCCCGGGGCATAAATTTCATTGATGAGAATAATGTGGCTCTTTACCTCGTTATCGGGAGGGACGTAAATTTTTTTTCCGCATCCTCCGCATATGAGAAACAAAGATATTATTCCGAGGGAACAAATAGTTACCACCAGTCTTTTTAATGCCCGCGAAGAGTTGGGAAAAAAATTTTTCTTCATAACGTTAAATCCTTCTATTTGAGTAGCCGGATACCTCCAACGATGAGAATAGTTCCCAACACCCGTGTTAAGGAAAAATCCTCCTTAAGGAAATCCGCGTGGCCTTAGCACAAAGAAAATCAAACACATCCCCTTGTGCTTTAAGACTATACAATAACTTTAATTTTTAATTCAAGGAAAAATAATTCTCACCATCTTTAAGTTATTCTGCAACTATAAAGGTGTCCTGAAATCCTTTTGATTCTAATTCCCTTTGGGCTTGGATAGTATCTTCGAGGTTATTATATTTTCCAACCCGGACCTGATAAAAAATCGCGCCCTCATGGGTTTCGTAGGTGTTTATGTGGGTAGAAGAATAAAAAATGAAAAATTTTTCTTTTAAACGAAGCGCATTCTTTAGTTCTTTAAACGATCCGATCTGAACTGTGAAAACCCCGCTCCAATCAGACGATATCGCGTTATCACTAAACCCAACGACTTCCAGCGCCACGGAAGCAGTTCCTGGGCTAATAAGGCCAATTTCTTTTGCACAACAATAGGAAAGATCAAGAATCCGGTCTTTGGCAAACGGTCCGCGGTCATTGATAACCACTACAGTTTTTTTTCCGTTTTCTAAATTGGTAACCTGGACCTTAGTTCCAAAAGGAAGGATTCTATGGGCTGCGGTATATCCGTACATGTCGTATGGTTCACCACTGGAGGTTTTTTTTCGGTGAAATTCTTCCCCATACCAGGAAGCAACCCCTTGCTCTTTATAATCCTTTACCTCCCCAAGGGGGTAATAAATTTTTCCCCCAACCATATAAGGGGGTTGCTTTTTTTTTGCTCGTGAAAGAGGTGGTATTTTTTCTGCTTTTGGTGAAGGGGGTGGGGCGTGAGTGCAACTTATAAATAAAGCAAAAAAAATAAAAAAGATTGATAAAGATAATTTCAACTTCAATGCTTTTTTCCGTTTTGGTTAATTCACATTTAACTTAATAGCACACTCCCCAAAAACAGACAAGGTAAGGCCAAGGCTTTAAAAAATACAAAAAAATAGCTACTTAAGAAAGGAGGTAAAAAATTTTCAAAAAAAAAGGAAGGCTGAAGACCTTCCTTTCGTCAAGGGCGAAATTAAGACATAACAGACCGTTATCGTTTTGAAAACTGAAAACGTTTTCTGGCTTTTTTCCGACCGTATTTTTTCCGTTCTTTAATGCGGGCATCCCGGCTCAAAAACCCTGCTTTTTTTAGGACATTCCGAAAACCTTGGTTGACTTCGAGAAGTGCTTTGGCAATTCCGTGTTTGATGGCTCCGGCTTGGCCGGAAATACCCCCCCCCAATACGTTAACTTTAACATCGTATTTTCCCAGGGTATTGGTGAGCTCGAAAGGCTGTTTAATTATCATTCGTGAGGTTTCTCGAGGGAAATAATTCTCCAACGAACATTTATTGATGAGAAAATTGCCTTCTCCCTCCTGCAGCCAAACTCGAGCAATAGCGCACTTCCTTTTGCCGGTAGCATAAAAATAATTTTCCAATTTATTACCTCAAAGGTTAAAGTTCTATTGTTTTGGGCTGTTGCGCCTGATGGGGATGTTCTTTACCGGGATAGACCTTTAGTTTTGTCAACATCTGCCTTCCCAAACTATTTTTTGGCAACATTCCCCAGACTGCCTTACGGATCACATCTTCTGGTTTTTTTTGAAGAAGATCTTTCGGTGTTATTGACTTCATTCCTCCGGGGTAACCGGAATAGTGATAATAAACTTTATCGTTAAGTTTTCTCCCGGTCAATTTTACTTTCTGGGCATTAATTACAACCACAAAGTCACCGGTATCTAAATAGGGGGTAAAAATAGGTTTGGTTTTCCCCTTTAAAATGGAGGCGATTTTGCTTGCTAATCTTCCCAATATTTTATTTTCTGCGTCAACCAAAAACCAATCTTTTTCAATCTGATCTTTTATAGGCTGTGTTGTTACCATATTTTTTTCCTTAATCTTAGTAGAAATGTTCTTTTATGCTACAACTTACCGGATTTGTCAAGAAAAATTTCTAAAAAATTTGCATACCTTAATTTAAATATGTCATTTAAAACGGGAAAGAAAATCTTTTTAATCTTCCTCATTCTGAAATATCGTACTTTTCTCAAACACTTATAAAATTTTGTCAAGTCAAACAAGACTTTTTCGGTACGGCAACGGGCAAGACGCTTTTTAGGCGGTTGGGGAAAGTATCAGGATCAGGTCTAAAGGACGGGAGGAGAAAAGGGGACCTCCTGAAAACCTTTATGGGTTCAAAATCAACAATTATTTTCTTCCCTCTCTTTCTCCATTGCCTCAGACTTTTTGTCTTATACAGGTTTCACCACCGATATTTCCTTGCACTTTGTGGTGTAGTGGGGAAAGACAAAGGACTGGTTCATCTTCCAGCTGGTTTATGCTGGTTTGGCTTATTATGGCAGAAAATTGTTAGCGGAATTGCAACAAAAAAACAAAGGATCTCAATTCAAGCTCTTGATTTTGTTTTTGGTGCAGATATAATTTCATATTGAGTTGGTAGTTAACATTTACAACCAAATCGTTAGTGAAAGGTTTTATGTACAGAAAAACCATTAAGGAATTGAAAGACCGGGCGGTTAAGTTAGGCGCCAAGAGAAGTAAAGTCATTTCAGTAAAAACCGTTAAAACTGCAGCCTGGGTAAGGTATAAATGCCAGTTTGGATGCTCTGGCTTTGCAGAACGTCTTACCTGCCCGCCGTATTCACCTACTCCTAGGGAGACGCAAAACATACTGGATTGCTTCCAAAAAGCAATCCTCATCCATTTCCCTAAAGGTTCTAGTAGGCATAAGGATATTTCAAAGGTCGTCTTAGAAATAGAAAAAGAAGCTTTTCTTGCTGGGTATTACAAGGCTTTAGGTATGGGGGCAGGGCCTTGCCGACTTTGCACAGAATGCAACTTAACCGGAGGGTGCCTGCATCGTGAAGAGGCGAGGCCTTCCATGGAGGCCTGCGGTATAGATGTTTTTTGTACTGCTCGTAATAATGGCTATACAATCGAAACGCTGAATTCAACCAAGTGTAGCGCGGACTATTTCGGGATTGTACTGATTGAATGACAAACTATTCTTTGATCCCGCTTGTAAAAAAGTTGAAATCACCACCAAAAAATATTAACCGAAAAAGGGGAGGTTGCGTAAGATGATTGCGAGCAGGATAAATTGATTTAGCTTAAGAAAAGGCCCAATTACCAAGTCTAAAAGCGATGGATCTTTTTTGAATGGCACCCGTTAAAACATATTTTATTAATCCTTCACTTTCTCCATTAATCAATAAATTATTGGAAAAGCGCTGACCTTTTGGAGTAGAATTTGCTTAGATAAGGAGATTTCAACACCAGCAGGATTAATCACTGTCAACTTGGGTTTTGTTTAGGGCGCCTAAACAAATATAAAGCTACAGTCGCACAAAGCCCACTATTACCAAAGGAGAAGATAGAAATGCCAAGTAATAAAGTAACCGTTGTGGCTCGGATCAAAGCCAAAGAAGGTTTGGAGGACAAAGTAAAGCAGGAGTTAATAAATTTACTTATACCAACGCGCTCTGAGGAAGGCTGCATCAACTACGATCTTCACCAATCAATTCAGGATAACTCCTTGTTTCTCTTTTACGAAAACTGGAAAACAGAGGAAGATCTCAAGCGGCACTTAGAAAATCAACCTCTGAAAAATTTTCTTAAGCAGGTTGATGAGCTCTTGGGTGAGCCCCTTGATGTGACACTTTGGAGCAAAATAGAGTAATTGATATGGAATAGGCTCTTAAGGTAACAAAATTTGTTTACTCCAAGATCTAAGCAAAATGGATTCTGGACCCCCTGAAGGGAAGGAGTACATTTCTGTGTGATCAGGTCAATCGTTTCAGCCACGACGGATGTCATTCTTGTACCCCTCCATTTTTGTACTCCTCTCTCAACCGAGCAAAATCATTGTTTTGTGTTTGCCTTCCGGCCGAATGGAAAAATTTTTTAACCTTTTCTCTGTCATTTTAGGTCACTTGAGTTCCCATAAACTTTTTCAATTCCTCCACCGCCTCGGGGAAAACCTCTCCGATCTTTTCATGGAACCGCAAAGAAGCAAACCGATCCAGGGGTGTTTCGCCTTTATTGACAATAATGAGTTTTGCACCGGAACGTAAAGCCTCAACGGGCATTTCCGCTGCAGGCGTGACCACAAGGCTGGAACCCAAAACAATGAAAAGATCACATTTCCGGGAATGCTCAAAAGCGAGATCCAAATCCCTTTGCGGAAGGGGCTGACCAAAATCTACCACAGTGGAAACTAAGGCTCCCCCACAGTCACATACTTTTTGTCTTGCCGAGCGGTCAATGGTCTTTTCGCAGCGCGTGCATCTAAATTTAGCTCTGTTTCCGTGGAGTTCAGCTAAAAGTTGGTTGGGGATTCCTGACTTTAGATGAAGATTGTCAACGTTTTGGGAAATCAGGAATTTCAGCTTTCCGATTTTGTAAAGTTCCAGAACGGCCAGATGCCCGCTGTTTGGTTCAATTTCCTCCCAGGATTTGGCCATTGGTTTTGGCGGCAAGCCCTTATCCTTTCTTGTCCAGACACCGTCAGGACCTCTAAAGTCAGGAAGGCCCGACTCGGTGCTGATCCCGGCACCAGTGAAGACAACTAGATAACGGGACTTATAAAGCAATCGAGCCAAGTTTTTTATTCTATCCCGGAAGTCTTCTTTCATTGGTTAAGGAATCCCCTTTGATTTAAGGAGGAGAAGAGGGGACGTAGGAGAAAGGGGGACGTAGGGACTAAAACAACTTAACATATTTCTCGGTCTCTGGTAGTTTCTCAGAGTTCGCCAACCGATTAGCCGCTGAGGTCGTTACCCCAAGAAACCGGGCAATCCCTGCCCACCTATCCCCGGGCCCATGATGGAGCACCCCGGGAGCATCAAGTCTTGGTTTCCTCGGCATGATCGGATACTATCGTCTCTAAGCCGCTATGTCAAGTTGTTTTAGTCCCTACGTCCCCTAAGACGTCCAAATGCCTCCATAAACCGGGAACTGGCAGCACTCAAGCGAATGTTCCGTCTGGGCGCTCAATGCACACCCCCAAAGGTTGACTAGGACCCCTATATCCCGATGTTGAAGGAGTCCAATGTTAGGAAGGGCTTCTTTGAACACCACGAATATTTAGCTCTCAAAAAGGCTCTGCCTGATTATCTGAGACCGGTCATTACCTTTGCTTATCATACCGGCTGCAGAAAAGCTGAAATCCTCAATCTTACCTGGAACCGGGTAGACCTTAAAGAAGGCACGGTAAGGTTGATGAGACGAAAAACGAAGAAAGCCGAACCATTTACCTTGAGGAAACAATATTGCAAGAGTTAAAAACCCTCTATGACCTTTACAAAAATAATCCCTTATCTCCTTTTGTTTTTCATAGAGAGGGTAACCAAATAAAGGACTTCAGGGAGGCTTGGGATTCGGCTTTTATCCGGGCAGGGCTTTTTGAGGTGGTAAGAAAAGAAGAGGAGGAAGGTGATCCCTTTATAAATTTCCCTACAAAAATTTTTCACGATTTTAGACGAACAGCTATCAGAAATATGATTCGGTCCGGGATACCGGAAAGGGTAGCTATGCAGATATCCTGGCATAAGACAAGATCGGTATTCGATCGATATAACATCGTGAGCGATCAGGACCTCCGCGAGGCGGCCAGCAAAAGACAGGATTATTATAAGAGGCAAGAGGGTATTAGGGCAAAGGTTATCGCTTTTAAAAAAACCAAAGGTGAATGAGACAAAAAATTTTTTTCCTAAATGGTGTCGTTTTGGTTATCATCGAATCTGGCCATTAAAAAAGGGCTTAGCTCGAATCCGCTAACCACTTAAAATTATTAGTGCCGGAGGCCGGACTTGAAACGGCACAGAGCCGAGCCCCGGGGGATTTTGAGACCAAAACACATGAAAGACGGGAGATTCACAACCTCCCGTTTTTCTTATTAACTATTTATTATGCCTATACAAATCAAAAATTCTATAGTTGGATACAGTTGGATTGCGTTGGCAACATTTCGGATATGACGGGCACAAAAATAGGCACAAGGCCATGGTGGGGTGATCGAGCCGACCGTTGACCCCATCATACGGTTTCATCCCCTGAACTGCGGAGGTGAAAATTCACCTTGTGGGTTTTAATTCGGTTTTGGCCTGTTTTTTTCTGTCTGCTCTAGAAAAACTATACAATCTTAAGCTGGCCCGCTATCCTTACCAGAACTTCCAATCAAAATACTATCCTTTTTTCGTGAAAGTAAGTGATTCACCTTATTTTCTTTTTATGAGTAGAGCCTTATTTTAAAAATATAATCATATCCTATCTTCTCCTCCTTAAATGGCCGGTCAAAAAACTTGTCCGGCCATTTTCTTGAGGAAAGGGCAAAGTCTTTTACTCTCAACAAATCAATTGCAAGATAGATTGATTGATATAGAATGGTCTTCAAGGTAACAAGATTCGTCCATCTTAAAAGGAGGTTGCATGAAAAAACAAAAATTACCTAAACATTATTTAGCAAAAGAAAAGAAGTTTAAGGAATTTTTTGATGCCCTAGAGAACCTTGGCAAGGTCACCAAAAAACAGGGGCCATTAGAGGAAAAGACTTCCCAGCTTATCCAATTGGCAGCAGCAGCCGCCATACGCTCTGAAGGGTCTGTTCACAGCCATACAAGAAGAGCTATCAAAGCAGGAGCAAAGCCCGAGGAGATTTACCACACAATTATTCTCCTCACCTCTACCATTGGCTTTCCAACCGTTGCTGCTGCTTTAAGCTGGGTTGATGATGTGGTAGGGAAGAAACAAGGTAAAAGTTAAAATACTAAAGTCAATTTGGAAGGTTGATTTGCTTCCTTTCCCTTCCTCTGGAACTATGGTCATTAGGTCATTTAGGTGCATCCATTTTAGTTAAGATAGCAAGCAAGGTTAATACCTTATAAGTCTATGCAGGGGGGATCAATTGGAGACCCTTTTATTTTTAATTAAAAATGAGAGTCTCAAAAGAGGTGATTTGGTTTAGGAGGTCCAGATCGTGATTTTCATATAATGTCCTTATTTGTATTATAATTGATTTTTAACCTTTATAGGTTTAAAATATTTTTAGGTTTCAGATGGTTTTTATTTCTTAAATAAGAAATAGAAAAGAAATAACCGGGGAGGGAAATGTATCCATGTTTCCGTGAACTAATATAGGCCGAATTGCCGAAAAGGCGGTTTGCCTATTTATTTGCTAATTGAAAGGTCAGGGTTCCAAGAATGTTGTAGCTATTACATTTCAAGGGATAATTCTCCAACTTTATCTTAGTTAACGAAAGGAGGTAAAGCCATGACAAATGGAAAACCTGAGCAATTTAAAATGTTAGTTAACTTAATAGATGAAGCCGCTAAAGGAAAAAAAATCGCCCTGAATACCAAGCCCATTCGAGAGGTTATTAAATTAATACAAGAAGATCAATATATCGATACTGTTATTCTATCAATGGAATACAGCGGCACGGTAAATGGTGACCCCTTTGCATTTAAAAAGGAATATTCCTTTGCTTATGACGAGGCGGAGTATGCTCTTGAAAGCCTTTTGATTGCCAATAATAGACTTCAAATGGATTACGAAAGACTGAAAGAGGCAGGTATCGTTGTAAAGGGTGAGTTTTTTACCATCCAGGATTCCTTTTTGGGGCTACCTGGGGACGCATCGTTGAAGAGGCCAGCTTTAAGACTGCAGGACTTCATTCAGCTTATGCGTGCGGGAGGACCGGTTTCCGTTAAGGTGACCCTCAAATGCCCGGATATGATGGTAAAACAGGTGGATGGGGAGAAAAAAGGATTTGGTCATATGGCGGCTTTTGAGTTTACCACGGGAGAGAGCAAGACAACTATCGAAAAACTCTATAAAATTGGATGCTATGATGACACCGCAGAAGCTCAGGCAGAAACAAGGGAGGTGGCAAACAGGCGACTGGCAAGAGATTGCGAGCGGTTGAGAAATGCAGGCATGAATGTTGATGAGCTGGCGTTTTAGTTAGCCTGGCAAGACGAAGCTGATTCTACCTGCAATTGATATATACCCAGCGATGTCAACGCATAAAAAAACATTATTATAACCCATCAAAGTTTTTTTTGCCGCCACGCAACCTGAACCTCAATATTAAGTATCGATTCTGATATGTATTCGCAACTGAAAATTGTGGACACCCAAACCCCGAAGAGGAACTTCAAAAACAGTACCATCGTTAACCATCGGAGGAATGCTGATCTTGACAACCTCCTCATCTTCTACTAACCCTTGTTCCCGGCAATGAAAACACGGGAAATGCCAATCATGGCCTAACCCACCACAAAATGGACAGGTATAAAAAACCGGCACACCAAGAGGCGCAACCCCACCTCTTCTTGCCTCATCAGGAGAAAGGACAACCTCTACATTTAACTCCTGTATGCCTTCCCCCTTTGGAATCCCAATTCCAGTGAAATTCCTAACAATCCGATCGAACATCTCATTAAAAGAAGGACTGGATGTTTGGAAATCTCTAGTGAGTGACATGGGCTCAGGTATTAAAGGCTCAGGTTCTCCTCCTTCCGGTCTCATCATTGGTCTCATTTCAATTTTTAGGTTCTTTTCCCCAGGACGCAGGCTTTCATTATATTCATTTCTTTTTTGCGGATCAGAAAGAACACTATAAGCTTCAATGATGTCTTGAAAATGGCGTGTTCCATCCGGACCTACTCGATCCGGATGGAAAGTTTTTGCCATCTTCCGAAAGGCTTTACGAATTCCAGCCTCACTCTCTGTATGGGGCACGCCGAGAATTATGTAATAGTTTTTCTTCTCCATCACTGCAAACTTATCTTGCAATTTTCATTAGGACATGGGAAAAGAACCCAGCTTGAGGAGAAAATCATTCCATATTCTTGATCTATCCTGTCTTTACCGCTATCTTTCTTGGTTTTGCCGCTTCCACCTTCGGTAAGTCCAATCGTAACACTCCATCGGCAAGTGATGCTTCAATTTTCGATTGGTCAATTGCATCTGAAAGGGCAAACTGACGAAAATATCTTCCGGTCTGGTACTCGCGCAGTAGGACTACTTCATCTGATCCTTCGGGCGGGCTAACTTCCCCTACTATGGTGAGCTGGTTGTTATCGAGATCGATCGTCAAACCGTCTTTCTTTACACCCGGCAAATCAGCTAACAACGTAAGCTCACGATCCGTTTCAAAAATATCTACCGCCGGAGTAAACACCAGCCCAGCCCTCGTTTGTTCGGCAGGAGTTGCTACTGCCTGTTTTTCTTTTACTTGCAGGTCCTTTGTTTCTTTTTCAGCCATATCTAATCCCTCCTTTTAAAATCTCATGACTCTCTTAGGATACTTTAATGGGAATCTGTTTCGGTTTTGCAATTTCGGCTTTGGGCAAAATCACCGTAAGGACACCGTCCGAACTCTTTGCTTCTACTTTGCTGGTGTCAATTTGAGCCGGTAACTTGATCATCCGGCGAAAGCTTCCTGCTTCTCGTTCCCGACGATGGTATTTGACATTTTTATGCTCGGCGATAATTTTTCGCTCTCCTGAAATCGAAATACTGTTGCCAGTAATCGATATATCCACATCGCTTGCCTTTGTCCCAGGCAGCTCTGCCCGAAGATAGAAGTTGTCCTTATCTTCGGTAATATTGGTTAAAGGGAATACTCCCGTGGGCAATTCCACCGGCCATGTCCGAGGAACTTCTTCAAAAACTCTATCTAGCTCCCTTCGCATGCGCGCTAATTCCTCGAATGGGCTTTTCCACCCCCAGGTAGGTGCGTCAAAATACCTTCTAATTATCATGACGAATTCCTCCTTATTTCTATAAGTTAGTTTATCTGCTTAGAATCAAAATCTGTAGGTTTTAGAATTTACTTTGCAAAGATGGTACTAGAAATTACTAGGAGGGGGTCTATGTAAGAACCCCAATGAAGGCAAACTATTCTGGTGATAATTGTGTAAGGTGATTTTGTTAATTTCATTTATAACCATCGTTCGACCTCCTCTGAAACAATTCAAATACTGGTTAATTGCAAAAAAGGAGATTAAAAGCTGGTTTTGTATTTCTCCTATTTCTTGGAGGTTACCTCAATCAAACAAAGCGTTTTTATGGATAATTCATTTTTTTTCGTTGTCAAGGGGTAACAGAAATTTTTTTAAAGTGATCAAAAAAAAGTAAAAAAAGCCACCAATGGTAAAGGCAATTTTGGGTGCAAGAATCAGGAAGTTACGGAAGGAAAAGGGGCTGTCCCAAGAGGCATTGGCGGAACAGGCAGACCTTCATTACATTTTTGTTGGAAGGGTTGAACGAGGAGAAAAGAACCCCTCTTTAATTAACCTACAAAAATTGGCCAAGGCCCTCGAAATAAGCCTTATTGACCTTTTTGATTTGCCAGAATTAAAAGAAAGGCCCGATGATTTTAAGAAAAAACTCGCTCAAGAAATGAAACACTTTGATGAGGAAATAGCAGAGACCTTACTAAAATTGATTAAAGCCATAAACGTTAAAAAATAACTTTCTTCACACTCTCCTGAGATTAACCATGCGCTCTTTTGGCGATTTTTAAATTTATAGGGCGTGAAGCTAATCTTGCTCTTCCGTAATAATAAAAATCCGCAAAATTACTTATCCAATGGTCATACCAGAACCAACTAAAAAACAAAATGAGTCTTTGCGTAAAAAATGGGGAGAGAGTGGGGAGAGAATAAGAAAGTAAAGAAAAAGGGGTTTTGATTTTTTAAATATCAATAACCCCTTAAAATTACAAGTGCCGGAGGCCGGACTTGAACCGGCACGGAGCTGAGCCCCGGGGGATTTTGAGTCCCCTGCGTCTGCCAATTTCACCACTCCGGCTAATTTAATTTTATTATTTTAAATTTTTTTTTCTAAAATTGTCAAGCGTTAATTAAATGTCTTGGTAAATCCCGTTAGAAAATTTTCTAATGGCAATTACCGGTGTAAAAAAGCATGAGACTTTTTCTAACGGAGCAAGGACCCGCAGGATTGATATAAAAATTCCTTTTAGCCCGGCAAGGCGTTTCATTTCCGTGATTTTTACGTTAAGAGGAGACACGTTTTCAGAGCCTCGCGAACAATAAAAAACGGCTCTTGGCTGCCTAAAATCAGTTTTTAAAACTACGCACCGTCTAAAGAATGATGTTCTTTCTTTCTGAACCACGAAACTGAATCAATAAGATATTCCTCAGTGTCTTTGAGTGAAAGATAATGTTCTCGCTCCATATTCGCCAGTAGCTCAAAAAATTGCTTCTCCTTAATATCTGAAACCTGACTCTGTAAATTTTTATAATACAGTGCCCCCGTTGCCTCAAATTCGATTGCCGTGCGGACGGCCTCTAAATCATTCTCGTCTTTTTCCGGCGATGTTTCCATTTTCTGAAGAAAATCCTTGAGAACATCTCGTACCATAGTATCCTTTACTTTTAAAGGAACCGTTTCCGGCCATTTTTCTTGTTGCACCCATTTTTGGTGTAACTCCTTCAATCTTTCGTAGTGTTCTAATTCTTCATCTCCGATGAGCTGAAACATAATTTTCCCCAGAGCGTTTCTTGTTTTCTGAGCGTTCTTTAGGTAGAACTCTCGCTCCCTCATCTCGTTGGCAAGGGCTACTTCGATTGCATTGAGGCGTTCTTTTTCGTTCATAATACCCTCCATAAGAAAAGTTACTAATCTTCTCTGTTTTAAAAATAATACGATACGGTGACCGTGGTGAATAAGGTCTTCACCCCATATTCTTTTTCCTAACCATGTATTGTTTATTTATACGTGGGAAAAATAGTAATAAATAAAGCGCATGCCCTTGAAAGCAGGACCACATTCTAGCTCATTCTGGGATCTCCGGTGAATTATTGAGACCTTAGGTGGCATTATTTTGAGACATTCGGAGAGGCAACCGTGCTCTATTGCAACCCCTTCCTCTGAAATAAATGCCTTCCAAATTATAAAAATACAGTCTTTTGAGGAAAAAAATACTGTCTTTTTCTTATTGGCTGTACATTTCCATTTGGATTATTGTGGTATTAAATCATTTTTAAAACAGGGGGGGAAAGTTCATTATTCAATGCCTTTCAAGTATCATGGAGATAAAGTCATCTCCGACATTGCTCGTGAGGCATATGAAGAACTATTAATAACTTGGCACTAAAAAAGGAGGTGCTTTATGGACGTAAAATCATATTGTGATAGTTTAGTGATTGAACTTACCGGATGGAAAGCGAAAGTATACGATGTAGTAAAGAAATTAGACAAGGTGTCGTCAGGTGAGAAAGAGAAAGTTGCTGATCAGGTGCGAGATATGCATATTATTATCGAAGAGTTGGATGACAGAATCAATAGACTAAAAAAGGAGTGCCCCATGGAATGGAATCCGGAAAAAATTGATTTAGAGGGCAAGTTTTCCGGGCTGAAAACAAAATGGGAGAGTGTTTGGCAAAATATTTCCCCAGGGGATATCGGGGGTTAACTTTACCACCATATTTTGGGTATGTTGCGTGGCTGAGAATGGGGGCAGCCTTATCCGTACCCGAGGTCAGCAAGCCGCTCCTCGCTGATGCCGAAATAATGCGCGATTTCATGCACCACAGTCTTTTCGATCTGCCGTTCCATCTCCTCGATTGTAT
Source organism: Thermodesulfobacteriota bacterium (assembly GCA_026625185.1). Taxonomy (GTDB): domain Bacteria; phylum Desulfobacterota; class WTBG01; order JAGOGO01; family JAGOGO01. The sequence continues at coordinate 932,583 of CP113000.1, forward strand.
CACACCGTTCCTCCAATGGCTCCTGAAACAAAAAGATCGTATCCGGATACAAAGGTGGTGTTGTGACCGAACGCCTTTCCAAGGAGACCCCTCGGTAGATTCCCAGCAAGGTCTCATGGGGAAGCAAGCCCATTTCTTGAAGCAGCGCGCGAGAAGGGCGTTTCTGGACAGCAATTAAAATATTCTCAAGGTACTCCCGGAATTCACGGGGGATACGGGTGATCGATTTCTTAACGATTCTGTCGAATTCCTTTTGACTCACTTTCATGGAATATCTGAGAGCACTTTACTTGAACGCTTGCGGATCGATAAATAACGCCTCTAATCCAGGCACTTTCGTTCCGCCTGGTATTAAATATAGGTAGCCCGATAACCGGGCGTGATTATCGAGATCAGAATTGATCAGGTAGGTCAATTCATAGCTTTTGTTTTGGTTAATAAACCTGACTCGCAGAACCTTTATTTTATCAGCGGTCGCGGTTTCGATCTTCCCGGCGCCTTCGATTGCTTTGCCGTCAATTGTGCGCCTAACCTGTAGCCCGTTATCAGTTTTCGTGAATGTTACTTTTCCCGTATAGGTTGTAGATGAGTCGGGCAATCTGCCGATAAGATGATAGGTGCCTTGCAAAAATTCATACAATGAATCTTCTTCCGCGCTCTTTCCGGGGCACTGCGCCCAAACCGGCGAAAGAAAGACCGCCGGCAATACGAGGACTAAATAAAAAATTTTTCTATTCATCCTGCGCTCCCTGAGATCAAGGTGGTGAAGGAAACTTTCACCTTCCTTAAAATTTTCGACTAACCTTTCTTCGGACCCCTTAAGTAGTCGCCCAGCAAACCCCGGCTGTGCTCATCGTCGTGGCAGTACACGCACAGGTTTTCCCAGTTGGAGCCGTTCGCGGGATTGTTCATGTGATTTCCGTCTTTGTGATGCACGGTCAAAAGATGCTTGTCCTTCTGCTCGAACTCTCTGCCGCATTTGGCGCAGATAAGACCGTGAATCTTAAGCGAGCGCTCCCGGTAATCACCTGCGGAAACCGGAATGTGCTTTCGCAGCTCCTTCAGTATCTCTTCAACCGGTTTGTCTTCACTCTTTTTCTCCGGCCATCGTGTTTTGTGCCTGCTCCCGAATACCCTCCCCATACTGTTTATCCTCCTGAAAAGTTGGAACCTTCACCACCAGTATTATATCTCAGTTACGGTCACACGGTCCATTTTGTCGCCCTGCCTAACGGCATCCACAACCTCCAGCCCTTTTACCACTTTGCCGAACACCGTGTGCTTTCCGTTAAGGTGCGGCTGGGGCGAGTGAGCAATAAAAAACTGGCTCCCGTTGGTGTTCGGCCCGGCGTTGGCCATTGAAATCGCGCCCCGTTCATGGATGAGCGGATTCCCCGTACATTCATCCTCAAAACGGTATCCTGGCCCGCCGCGTCCGGTGCCGGTCGGATCGCCCCCCTGGATGACAAAGTCCGGTATCACCCGGTGGAATACCACGCCATCATAAAAACCTTCCTGCGCCAGAAAAACAAAATTGTTGACGGTCTTGGGCGCATGTTGCGGGTAAAGCTCCAACTCCATGGTTCCTCGGCAGGTTTCGATTGTAATGCCATACATTTTCTTTTCGTCAATCTGCATCGCGGGCGGACTGTTCCATTGCTTTTTGGCCATTTTATTTCTCCTTGGTTAAGGTTTAATAATCGTTTTTTACTCCCCCTTCCTCTCCCCAGTTAGATGAATTTTTTGGTAGGGGCAAGCTTTAGCTTGCGCCTTTCGGATGTTTTCTTTCACTAGGTTACGCAGCCTAAAGGCTGCGGCTACCCTTTATTTCTAAATTACGACACCGCCGGGATTTTGGGTCCGACAAAGAGCGCGACCGGCTACCCATCCGGTTGAAAAAGCCGCCTGCAAATTAAAACCCCCGGTATCAGCGTCAATATCAATAACCTCGCCGGCAAAATATAATCCCTTAACCAGTTTCGACTCCATGGTCTGGGGGTTAATCTCCTTGATACTCACTCCGCCGGAAGTGATAATTGCCTCATCAAAAGAACGATAACCGCTTACCTCAAATGAAAACTCCTTGAGTAGCATCCGCAATCGCTTGCGTTCTTCATTGGCAAGCTGGTTCAGTTGTTTTTCTTCGGAGATTTTTAATGCTTCAATAAACACCGGCATCAGTTTTCGGGGCAACAGTTTTTTTAATAAACTTTTAAAACTTTGTCTACTGTTTTCGTTTATTTCCCGAAGCAGCCTTTTATCCAGAGCTTCATGGTCGAGCGCGGGCTTTAAATCTATCGAAAGAAAAACCGGTTGTTTTTCCTGAAGAAGCTTCACTATGTTTCCGCTCAAGGAAAGGATGATCGGCCCGGAAACACCAAAATCAGTAAACAGCATTTCTCCAAACCGTTCATCAACCTTTTTGTTATTAACCAGTATTTTTGCCTTAACATTCCGTAAGCTCAATCCTTGAAGTTTTTTTGCCGTATCACCTTTGGTTTCAATCGGCACCAACGCCGGCATGACCGGTGTTACCGTGTGGCCAAAGTGGGCGGCGAGTTTATACCCCGTTCCGGTCGAACCGGTCCCCGGATACGATTTTCCTCCGGTGGCGACGACAACGTTATCAGCCTCGGTATGAATAGATTGACCGGTTTTACTTCCATCCGAATTTTTTTTGTTGATGGAAACAAGAAATTTCCCTTCCGGCGAGGTTGAAATGCCGGTTACCTCCGAACGCGTGACGAGAGAGATCTTTAAGGCTTTTACCCTGGTAAGCAATGCCTCGACAACTCCCGAAGCCTTATCATTTTGGGGAAAGTACCGCCCTCCCTGCTCAAGCTTAAAGACCACGCCGAGTTTCTCAAAGTACTCAAGAAGATCGGTATTAAAAAATTCTGCGAACGCAAATTTCAAAAACCGTCCGTTTTTGCCGAAATGGGAGAGGAACTCGTTTAACGAGGCGTAATTGGTAATGTTGCACCGCCCTTTGCCGGAAATTCGAAGCTTCAGAGCCGGCCGCGGCATCTTTTCCAGAATCAGGATTTTGCGGGAAGGCCTATAGCTCTCAATCCCGGCCATCAATCCCGCCGGCCCCGCGCCAATAATCACAATGTCGTAATGGCGTTCAAACATCATCAGGGTGTTTTATCTATTTTTTTGCTCAGTTACTTCTTTTCGCTGAAAACAGCCGGCATCTGGTCCGCAAGCCTTTCGGGCGCAAGCCCCAGTCGCTGACGATAAACGGCCTTGTTAGTGAAGATCTTTTCAATATAATTTCTGGTTTCAGTAAACGGGATAATTTCAACCCAGATATCCGCAGGCATTGAGCCTTCCACGGGAAGCCATTTTTTCACCATTCCCGGGCCGGCATTATAAGCGGCGGAGGCAAGCACAGGATTCCTCTGCAGGTCATCAAACCGCATCTTGAGATAACAGGTTCCGTATTTGATGTTGTTTTCGGGAGAGAGAAGCCACGAAGGATTCGGGAAAGGTTCACCCAGGTGGGAAGCGATTTTTTTTCCGGTGTCCGGCATGATCTGCATCACGCCCAGCGCGCCAGCCGGAGATTTGGCGTCGGGAATAAACATGCTTTCCTGCCGTACCAAGGCGAAAATCCAGCCCGGATCAAGACGATTCTTCCCGGCATATCGATTGATGGACTTCGCATAACAGAGCGGGAAACTGACAACCAGGTCGTCGCATCCTCCGGCAGCGGCTGCAGCTCGGATAGCCCGGTCATGCCAGCCCATGTCATGGGCCATGATGGCCGCAGCGCTTTGTTGCGTGGGGCCTTTTCCCTTCAGGCATAAAATCCATTCCTTTCGTGCGTCACCAATACGACCCAGGTAAACAAGCTCGACAACTCTCCGGATACCCGGTTCCTGCCGGAATTTCACCATGTTTTCATCGGTAACTGACAACGGCTGATGAATGAAATGGCAGGTCTGATTCAAGCGGTCCGCCGCCAGCATAGAAAAATAGTTCGGTTGCCCGGCGATCTCCCGATAGATTGCCGAAGCTTCCTGAAAGCGGTCCAGTGCCGCAAGAGCCCTGGCTTTCCAGTATAACCAGCGTGGCTCAGCTTTTTCCTGAGCATCAAGATGGTCCCACCCTGACAAGACCGCTTTCCAGTCCTGCCGGAAGAGCGCGGCTCGGATGCGCCATTCCCTGAGCTTCGGCGTCATCAAATTATCCGGGAGGCCGACAATACGTTCAAGGGCCAGCGGTTGTCTCCTGAGCGCCAGATACTGGGCGACCTCCTGTTCGATTTTTGACAGATCAAGTTGGGAGAGGTTTTGTTTAGCCTTTAATGTATCAAAAGCCCAGACAGCCCAGGGTGTGTCCTGCCGGATCAATCTGCCCATTGCCTGGCTAAGGATTTTGCCGGCCACAAATCGGTCGACCCTGGACCAGTCCACGTTAAGTATTTTGACCGGCTGATTGAAAATATCCAGCCACAGATCAACCAATGGCTTTTTGTCGGTTGTCAGATATCGCTTGAGATATTCGGCCAGAACCGTCTGTCTTTGATCCATGGTCAGCTCGATCCTTTCCCAGACAAGGTCCGGGGTCAGATTCTTATGAGCATAGAAAAAGTCAAAAAGAGGATAGCATTCTCCGGGCAGGAATCCCTTTTGGATCCAGAGCTTTTCCGCCTGAACCCAGGCCTTATCGAACTCTCCTGTTTCCAACAGGGACCGAGCGTAAGCATACTGCAAAAACGGGGAGGCAGGTTCACGGTAATCCCGCACCAATCTTTGCCATTGATTTTGCGCGGCCAGGTAATTGAGCCAGGCCTGTCTCAATCGACCGGACAGTGGGGATGATTCATACTCGCTGATGAAAGATAAAATCTCTTTTTCCCTATCGATTCTTATGTTTTTTTGAAAATCCAGAAAAACAAGATACGGATAAAGAGGATAGTCCTTTAACCTGTTCAGCAATTTACTGAACTTTTTTTGATTTCCGTTTTTAAAGGCGTCTTCCGCGTCAAGAAAGTATTGTCTTTGTTTATTCAGATCAGCCCGGGCCATTGAAATAAACAAAAAGAAAAATCCAATGCTCATCAGATGCCTTTTAATCCTGCCGGACATTTATAACTCCCAAGTAGACACGCACCCCTTTTTTGACCAGGTACCTTGACCCCCTGCAGCCTTTAAACCAGTCGTGGAAAATCTTCTCCCAGCTTTTTAAATCAGGTTTTCCGCTTGTCGCCACCTTAAAATCTCCCGTCCCAACTGCACGCGGTCAATTAATAAAATTTTTTTGACAATAAAATCCCTCAACCTTTCCCCAAGTTAAGTTATAAGAATTTGCTTTCGGTAATTTGTGACCTATACGATATGATGCTTGATATCGTATGCGGTATGGCTGGATTTCCGGTAATTCTCCATACCGAAAGCATACTAAAGTATTCGCCTTAAGGCGAGAGTTTTTCTCTCATTTTCCGAAGAAGACAATAAACCCCGAAACTGCCGGAAACCTGGGCATCCAGGATGGGAACTGAGCCTGGATTGAATCTCCCCGCGGCTGCTGTAAATAAATCTGTAAATATTTTGAGGGGATTTCCCCGGGTGGTGGGGTTCATGCCCAGCATGGCTGGTGGTTTCCGGAAGACCCTGGGGAAGAGACGTCACTTCATGGGGTCTGGAAATCAAATATCAATATTCTCACTGATGACGATCTGGATCACTTCAACCCGATCAACGGGGGATGGCCTCTCCGGACCTTGCGGTGCAAGACCTATCCGTGCGAAAGCTAAGACATTTTTTATAGGTTAACCGTTTTTTTTTAAATCCTTGACTGCTTTCCAAATGAGTGATATAATAATAAAAAAACATAGGAATATAGGTACCGCAAGGTTTAAAAGGGAATCCCGTACAATCGGGAACGGTCCCGCCGCTGTGATCCCGCACCTTACTGAAAAAGTAAGGTAGGTGCCTTAAACTCACGCAATAGTATCGTGCGGACACAACCACTGTTTTGATTGATCAGGATGGGAAGGTTGGTTTAGGGCGCGGGAAAGTCAGAAGACCTGCCTATAGGACGCAAATTTTCACTGCTTTGCGGAAGATAAAGGGTGAAGTAAACTGGGTGCAATCCTTGAATCGATTTGGTTCAAGGATTTTTTGTTTTATTGGGCTCGGCCATGTTCTTATCATTTATCAAAATAAAGCATTTGGTTATTCCGGAAGCGAAAGAAAAGGCGATTCGTCACCCGCGGATTGATGTAATGGAAAAACCAGTCAAGCTTTCAGAGCTGCGGCTTAAGAACATGGTCTTTCTTTCCTGCGCGGTCCATTGCGTGCTATTGGCGCTTTTCTTTTTTATACCAGGGCACCAAAACCGATCCCCTTTAAACCCGCTTGACTGTTCCACGCTGGTAACCATTGTAAATTTAAACGAAATGCCCGGAGGCGAAAATTGTAAGGCGATATCCCCTTCCACGGGAACAAAAAAAGAGGAAGCGCCGAACACCCCTCCCATAGCTCAACAACCCAAGAAAAAAACGACTGCCGGTAAAAAACCTTCGGTGTCAATTGTTTCTGAAAAACCCCCTGCGCCTCGGAAAGAAAATGTAGTGAGCACTTTTTCTGATCCGGTCACCACTTTTCAGGAGGTTTCCCCCGAAACTTCCACTGTGACTGATTCCGGCAACAATGCCAATTCCAAACTATCAGGAAATTTTGCCGTCGGCAGCAATGAAGCCCTTGCCCTCAAAAACGGATCAGGAGGTCAAGGAGTGGGGTCTGGACCAGGAGGACGGGGCCGGGGCAGTGGAGGCGGCGTCGCGGGAGACACCTATTTGATGATAGTTCGGGCAAAAATAGAACAACATAAAATCTATCCTCGAGGGGCGAAACTTCGACAAATCAAGGGAACCGTTGTTATCCATTTTATCATTACCCTCGAGGGAATTATAAAAGGAGTCGACGTGGCTCAAAGCTCAGGATTCACGGTGCTCGATCAGGCCGGGCTCAAAGCAGTAAAAGACGCTTCTCCTTTTCCCAAACCACCCAAGGATTTTTTTCAAACCCCGGTCTCTATAGAGGTCCCGATTGTGTTTGAGCTTATCTGAATAAATTATTGCCTTGGTTTTAATTTTGCTGGGAATGCGAGCGGTTAAGTTGCTGTTTCCGATTTTGCGCACCATAGGTCAAGCACCTTTCTTTTATCGTTTTATAAAACTTACTTTCAATTAACAGGAATCTCTCTTTTCAATTAAACGCTCGCTTTCATAAAGATTAACTGATTCCAAATGTCAATAATTATAAAATGGCTTCCCAAATCCTAAAAGTCTCTGAACTTACACAGCAAATCAAACATCTCCTGGAAGAAAACTTCCCTTTTGTATGGGTTGAGGGAGAAATTTCTAATGTGACCCTCCATTCTACCGGACACCTTTTCTTTACTCTTAAAGACAAAAAAGCCCAAATTCGGGCGATAATGTTCCGCTCCCAGGCACAGGTTCTTCCGTTTAAACCCGAGAATGGGATTCAAGTGGTTGTTCGCGGCCGGATCAATGTTTATGAGCCGCGGGGCGAATACCAGATATTGACTGATGTTATGGAACCTTTGGGCAAAGGCAGCCTCCAATTAGCCTTTGAACAAATCAAAAAAAAGCTGGCCGCAGAAGGGCTGTTTGATCCTTCCCGGAAAAAACCGCTTCCCGTTCTTCCCCAAAGGATCGGCATCATCACCTCGCCAACCGGCGCTGCTATTCAGGATATTCTTCGGATCATAAGTCAACGATTTGTAAATTTAGAAATACTTATAATTCCGGTCCGCGTCCAGGGGCCGGAAGCACCCGGGGAAATCATTCAGGCGTTAGAACGAGTAAATACTCTCGATCCGGCACTCGACGTGGTCATCGTGGGGCGAGGGGGCGGCTCCTTGGAAGACCTGTGGGCTTTTAATAATGAAGGGGTAGCGCGGGCGATTTGCTGTTGTCAGGTTCCGGTTATTTCGGCAGTGGGGCATGAAATTGATTTTACGATTTCCGATTTTGTGGCCGATGTTCGCGCGCCAACTCCATCCGCGGCCGCGGAAATGGTCGTAGCCAAAAAAGAACACCTGCTTAATGTTCTTGACGTCCTGCAATCAAGGATGGAAAAAGGAGCGCGTTATTCTTTCAACGCCTGGAAAAGCGCTTTAAAGCTATCGCTCCAGGGCCTGGCAGATCCTCGCAAAAAGGTGGTTGACCTCATTTTGAAAAATGATGACATCACCCAAAGGCTTGTTCACGTGTCTTCCCGGACGCGCCAACAAAAACAGGACAAATGGAAACACGTGAGCCGGATATTGCTCTTTTTCTCACCCCTTGGGAAAATAAAAGTTTGGCGAGAGGAGTTATCCCGTAGAAATGAAAAATGCAGGACCTTACTGCAGTGGAAGCTCGAGCGGTATTCTGGCGCCTTAGCAAAGTCAGTGGCCCAGCTCGACGCTGCCAGCCCGCTCAACATCCTTAAACGAGGCTACAGCATCACCCGCACCTGGCCAGAAAAAGAGATTGTTCGTGATGCGAGTACCCTTACCCTCCAACAAACTCTCAACGTAAAAGTCTCTCAGGGAGAAGTTTTCTGCAAGGTTGAAGAGATTAAAAAGGACTGATTGTAAGTTTTTTTAACGCCCGTAAAAATAAAAAATGCTTTGTCGCTATCTTTCCTCATTATTGAGCAGTCTGGATTTAAACCCAACAGAGAAAAAACCATATATGCGACTAAAAGCGAAGCCCAATCGGTTACAGGTCATCTTGTCAACGTCAAACCGAGTATTAAAAAATCAGAAAAAAGAAAACTCAGGGCATTGTTATATAAATGCAAGACGCAAGGCCAGCAGGAATGTACTAACGAGCAACCTAGCCCGGATGCAGCGAAACGAAATCCGTGATGATTCAGGGTAGTACTCAGCGGGCGCAGAAGAATTTGGGAAAAATTTAAGCGGCTCTCGTTTTTATATGAGGCTCTATTTTTGCCCAAGTTGTGCGTTTGGCAATCCGCAAGTCATAATCCGTTTGCAGATTTAACCAGGTATCAGGGGATACCCCGAAATATTTTCCAAGACGCAGTGCAGTGTCAGCGGTAATAGCCCGCTTGCCATTGACAATCTCACTCACCCGCCCCGGCGGTACGTCAATATCTTTAGCAAGCTGATTCATACTCAAACCCAATGGCTTCATGAATTCTTCAAACAGAATTTCGCCAGGGGAAATTACATCCAGCAAATTAGGTTTTTTAGGCATATAAGGCTCTTTAGTGGTAATCTGTTATTTCCACATCAAAGGCGTTTTCGTCCTTCCACGTAAAACAGTCGAAAATCAAACGGCACAGTAAAAAGCTTCAGATGCAAGGCGCGCAAATCCGACAGAATGCGGCGTACTTTTCCTGACCGCCGCAATCACTGAGGATGCAACGCAACGCCGCAGATGAATTTTTTACGAAGCCGTTAATGTTTAAACGCCCGCTGCCCCGTAAACACCATCGAAACCTGCGGATTGGCTTCGTTGCAGGCTTCGATTGACTCAAAATCTCGGTCCGAACCTCCGGGGTGAACAATGCCGGCAACGCCTTCTTTTATTCCCACATCCACGCCATCGCGGAACGGGAAAAATGCATCCGAGATCATCACCGAGCCGATCAAACCTCCTTTGTCCTTTTTTACTTTTTCATCAATCCCCGCCTTGAGGTCTGAAGAACGTTTTCCCTGAGCAATATCCATTTCCAGCGTCTTATAAGGGATGCCGTGTTCTTTGAAGCAGAGCGCATCCGCGTATTTCGTATACGCCTTAAGCACCGCAATTTCAGCTACCCCCACCCGATCCTGCTCACCGGTTCCGATCCCCACCGTAACTCCATTTTTAACAAACAATACCGAATTCGAGGTCACTCCCTGCTCCACGCTCCAGCCAAAAAGAAAATCCTCGTATTCCTTTTCCGTGGGCGTCCTTGTGATGCTATATTCTTTGCCTTTAAAAACCGCTTTGGCCGGCTTAAAATCTTCTTGGCGCAAAATCGCGTTGAGCGGAGACTGCTGGACAATAATCCCTCCATCGATGAGGCACTTAAAATCAACGTACCGGAGCCGGCAATAGTCTTCCAGCTTGTCCATACGGTTGACTTTAATGATTCGGAGATTTTTTCGACGCTTGAGAATCTCCAAAGCGCCTTCTTCAAAGTCAGGAGCAGCCACCACCTCTAAATAATTTTGACTGATTAATTCAGCGGTCGTCTTATCTACTGACCGGTTAAGCGCCAGCCCTCCTCCAAAAGCCGCAATTCTATCCGCCATATTTGCCCGATCGTAGGCCTCGGCAAGAGACGCTCCGTAAGCAACACCAGAGGGGTTGTTGTGCTTCATGATCGCCGCAGCCGGTTTTTTAGTAAGAAACTTTAAGATATTGAGGGCATTATCAATATCAGTAAAATTGGTTTTACCGGGGTGTTTTCCCGATTGCAGCATCGCGTCTTCATCAATCCCGCTCACTAAACTTAAACCCGGCGCAATAAACGTGCAGTTCCCAAGCGTCAAATTCCCATTTATTAATTCATACAACGCTGCTTCCTGACCGGGATTTTCGCCGTAACGAAGGCCTTTTTCAATTACCCCGCCCATGTCTTCATCAAAAATTTTCCAGGCTCGCTTTCGATAGATTAAAGTTTGATCTCCAAAAGATATCTTCATCTCTTCGGGAAAATGGTCGTCCATAATGGTTCGGTACATTTTTTTTATATCCTGCATAGTAAGATCCTCCGTTTTTAAATCAGATTTCATCATTAGTTTTTTTTCCGGTCTGCCCGCATTTTTTCTTCTCTCCCGTGACCAAAAAATCAATGGACTTTTATAATTCCCCCCGTATAATAAAGAAAGAAGAAAAAATCCTCATTCTCCAAATTATTTAATAATTTCAGCAGAGTTATCAGGGTCTTTTCCGGTGAGGGATTTATTATAGTGTAAAAGGGATCAGGTTTTCAACCTAAAAGGAATTATCAGTGAAAAAAAGTCAAACCTTTGAGGAGGCGATCAAGCGGCTCGAAGAAATTGTCGGCGAGCTTGAAAAAGGGGAAGTTCCGTTGGATAAAACTCTTTCTTTGTTTGAAGAAGGAGTTAAGCTTTCTCGTTTTTGCCGGGAAAAACTTGATGAGGCGGAAAAAAGAATAGATATCCTCCTTAAGGATGAAGGAGGTATTTTCCGTCGTGAACCATTTCCTTTCCAACCAGAGGATAATTCCAACCAGGAAGATCTTTAAACCGCCCTTTTTAAACAGTGTCTTTTTTCAGGAACAAAGGATTAATCAATGGATGTGGAAAGTTTTTTAAAGGAGCGAAAAATTTTAATTGATGCCGAGTTGGAAAAAATTCTTCCTCCTGAAGATACCTTCCCAGCCAGCATTCATATGGCCTTGCGACATAGCGTGATAGACGGAGGAAAAAGAATTCGTCCTATCTTAACTCTGGTTGTTAACGAATTAGTGGGAGGGAATTATCAAACGCTTATCCCTTTTGCCTGCGGGATTGAATTAATTCACGCCTACTCGTTAATCCATGATGATCTTCCGGCAATGGACAACAGTGACTTCCGTCGCGGAAAACCTTCTTGTCATAAAGCCTTTGGGGAAACAATCGCTCTTTTAGCGGGAGATGCGTTGCTCACCCTTGCCTTCCAGGTGATGACCGATCCGGTGCTTTATGAAACCCACCATCCGCTCAGTATTGTAAAAGCTATTCATGTCATTGCGCAAGCCGCGGGATTACAAGGCATGGTCACCGGACAAACCCTTGACATCGAGACCCAGGGAAAAGTTTTTGACCTTCCTCTGTTGGAATATATTCATACCCATAAAACCGGGGCGTTGATCCTGGCGGCAGTCAAAGCTGGCGCCATCCTGGGTGAGGCCGGAGAAGATGCGCTTGAAGCATTTACCAATTACGGAAAAACGATCGGGTTAGCCTTTCAAATAACTGATGATGTGCTGGATGTGATGGGTTCAACTCAAACATTAGGAAAGGAGACGGGATTAGATAGCATGCAGGGGAAAGCTACTTATCCCGGTCTTTTAGGATTAAAAGAATCACAAAAACGGATAAGAGAACTAACCCAGCATGCGGAACAGGCGTTGTCTCAGTTTGGCCGTAAAGCTGAACCGTTGAAGCAGATCGCCCGTTACCTTGCAGAACGCACAAAATAAAATCAGTAACCCTACCTGTGGGGAATGAAGGAGAATCTATTTAAAGATAACAGCGTGATTATGGAAAAACAACCAACACCAGATAATCTTCAGGGCCCCTTATTGGAGCAGATTGAAAGCCCGGCGGATTTAAAAAAGCTTCCCGCCGAGAGCTTGCCTCGCTTAGCCCAAGAAATCAGGGAAAAAATTATTGATACGGTTTCCAAAACCGGAGGCCATTTATCTCCTAACCTTGGGGTGGTGGAATTGACCATCGCTCTCCATTATGTCTTTGACTCTCCGCACGACAAAATCATTTGGGATGTGGGGCATCAATGTTATACGCATAAATTACTTACCGGTCGTCGCGATCAGTTTCAGACCTTGCGTCAATTTAAAGGGATAAGCGGGTTCCCTTCCCGTTTGGAAAGCCCGCATGATATCTTTGATGTCGGGCACAGCGGGACATCCATTTCAACCGCCTTAGGATTGACCGAATCACAAAAACAAAAGGGAGAGCACGATAACATTATCGTGGTTATCGGGGATGGTTCCATCAACACCGGCCTTGCATTTGAGGGATTAAACCAAACCGGAGATTTAGAAAGCAAGTTGATCGTGGTTCTCAATGACAATGAAATGTCTATTTCCCCTAATGTGGGAGCATTATCCGCCTACCTGTCTCGAATTATTACCGGTAAAGCTTACAATAGAGTTCACACCGAACTCATGCATTTTCTCAAGACGATTCCGAGTATCGGGCCCACACTTTTTCGCACCGTAAAACAGGCGGAAGAATCATTCAAGGGATTAATCGTTCCCGGTCTTTTGTTTGAGGAATTGGGTTTTACCTATGTGGGGCCCATTCAAGGTCATAATTTTCGTCAGCTTCTCGAAAATCTTAAGAACATCAAAAATCTTTCTCGACGACCTCTTCTGCTCCACGTGATAACGAAAAAAGGCAAAGGGTATCTTCCCGCCGAACAAGATCCGGAGAACTTCCATGGCATTGGACCCTTTGATAAAGCAACCGGTAATCCCCATAAAGCAAACAATGCTCACAAGTCTTATACCGAAGTTTTTTGCGAGACCCTGAATGAGCTTGCGGTGATTGATAATCGCATCATCGCGATAACCGCGGGAATGACCACCGGTACCGGACTGGTTGATTTCAAAAAACTCTTTCCCCAAAGGTTTTATGATGTGGGGATCGCTGAAGAACATGCGGTTGCCTTTGCCGCCGGACTTGCTACCGGAGGGTTTCGACCGGTCGTAGCGATTTATTCTACCTTTCTTCAAAGGGCGTACGATCAAATGCTCCATGATGTCTGTTGGCCAAACCTCCCGGTACTCTTTGCTATTGATCGGGCGGGAATTGTCGGCGAAGATGGCCCTACCCACCAGGGTTTATTTGACCTTTCCTACCTAAGGCATCTTCCTAATTTAGTCGTTATGACCCCCAAAGATGAAAATGAGTTTCGACACATGCTTTATACTGCCATGACATTAGCGGTGCCGGTAGCAATACGCTATCCCCGCGGAAAAGTTGAAGGTGTGAACATAGAAAAACCGATAAAGACGCTCCCTTTAGGAAAGGCCGAGGTACTGTGCGAGGGTTCAAAGTTAGCGATTTTTGCCCTTGGTAAAACAGTCTCTCCGGCTTTGTCAGCTGCCACGCTTCTTAAAAATAGAGGTATCTCTGCTACCATTGTAAACAGCCGGTTTGTTAAGCCGCTGGACCAGGAATTGGTCTGCGCGTTAGCCCGGAAAACGGGAAAAATCCTTACGGTGGAAGAAAATGTGCTTGCCGGAGGTTTCGGAAGCGCTCTCTTGGAAACCTTGGAGCACAATAATATTACGGGGGTTAAAGTAAAAAGGATAGGGATTTCTGACCAATTCGTTGAACATGGATCGCCCGATATTCTTCGTAAAAAATACGGCCTTGATGCGGCGGGAATTTTTCAGGCTGCGTGTGAACTGCTGGAATAAAAAATGAATGCGCTGGCGGAAACACTTCAATTTCACCCTCACCCAGACCCTCTCCCTCAAGGGAGAGGGGGGATTTTAGTTGGTTCCTCTCCTCAAGTAAGAGGGAAATTCTGATTATTTCCTCTCCCTTGAGGGTAGAGTCTTTCGCCTTTACCTTCCTCTCACCCCGACGGGGAGAGGATTGAGGTGAGGGGTGTCATATTTATTCAACTGTTTAACGTGCTCCATACCCTATGAGGTCACCCAAAGAAAGAATTGATAAGCTCTTGGTAGATCGAAATCTGGTTCAAAGCCGGGAAAGAGCGAAAGCGCTTATTATCGCCGGCAAGGTCTTTGTCGACGGCCACAAGACCGAGAAAGCGGGAACCCTGGTTGACCCTGGGGCCCACGTAGTTTTAAAGGAAAAAGATTTCCCTTACGTGAGTCGAGGAGGTGTAAAGCTGGAATACGCGTTGGATAGTTTTCAGCTTGACGTTAAAAACCGGATTGCCTTGGATGTAGGGGCTTCCACGGGCGGTTTTACCCATTGTCTTCTTTTGCGAGGAGCGCAAAAGGTTTATGCTGTTGATGTGGGATACGGTCAGTTAGATTGGACGTTACGGAACGACCCCCGGGTGGTTTGTATGGAAAAGACCAATATCCGTCATCTCACCGCGGACCGCATATCCGATCCGATCTCCCTGGCAGTCACTGATACCTCCTTTATCTCTTTAAAAAAGGTGCTGGTTCATATTTTCGGTTTGATAGAAAAAGAAGGAGAGGTCCTTGCTCTTATCAAGCCGCAGTTTGAATTGAGCCCGCGCGAGGTGGGAAAGGGAGGAGTAGTCCGTGATCCTCACCTTCATACGAAGGTAGTTGAAGATATGGTTGCGTTTGCGAACGGCCTAGGAGCTGACGTGCAAGGAACGATAGAGTCTCCCCTGAAAGGTCCCAAGGGCAACAGAGAGTTTTTTATTTACCTTAAGAAAACTTAAAAATGTCAGACTTTGCAATCACCCCCCCTTACCCTACACTTCCCCCTTTACGCTTTACGTCTCACGCTTCACGCAAAGGATGAAAAATGAAAGTTAAGGTTGCTCAATCCTCGGGGTTTTGCTTTGGGGTAAAAAGAGCTATGGATTTGGTTCTCCAGAAGGCCCTGCGGGATAATAAAGTAGAGGTATTCACTGATGGCCCGCTAATCCATAATCCCCAAGCTTTGGAGTTATTACGAAACAAAGGCGTGGTTCCTTTGATTGAGGCCAAAGGAAGCATTAAAGGAATAATTGTTATTCGTTCTCACGGGGTTTCACCCGAACGCTTCCACGAGCTTAAAAAAACCGGGGCAAAAATTTTGGATGCAACCTGCCCCAAGGTTAAGCAAGTGCAATCAATCATCAGCCGATACGCTAAACAGGGTTTTTTTGTGGTAATTATCGGGGATGCTGAACATGCTGAGGTGCAAGGCCTATTAGGATTTGCCGGAGAAAACAGCCGTGTGATTCAATCCGAAGATGAATTAAAAAAATTACCCTCCCAACAAAAAATATGTTTTGTGGCGCAAACTACCCAGAATCGGAAAAAATATCTTGAGCTTAAAGAGAAGATAGAAAAACGATTTCCCCAGGCGGAAATCTTTGACACCATTTGTGAGGCCAATCGAAAACGTCAGGAAGAGCTGGAACACCTTTGCCATGCGGTAGACGCAATTGTAGTTGTTGGGGGAAAAGAAAGCGGCAACACCAAAAGGCTCGTGGAAATCGCTGAAGCAGAGGGCATCACTACCTTTTTCGGCGAAACTGAAGAGGATCTTGATCTCAGCCGGTTGCGATCCTATCATGAGATTGGCGTCATTGGAGGAGCCTCCACGCCTGATTTCGTTTTAGAAAAAGTGATTAATAAATTGGAAACCTCAATTTAAGAAGGCAGGTCAACGTAACAACTTTTTGTAACCTATTTGTTATAATTATAATGGTGGCCAGGGATTCTTTCAGTAATTTGGCTTGAATATTTTTCGCTTTGAGCGTAAAAGGCGAACCTACCAGTAAATCAACAGGTCAAAACTCATTGTATCTCCAAAATCTTACCTTCTCTCGCTTCCTGCAGAAATTGCTCAGCGGTTCTCACTCTCAGGGTGGGATAGGTGGGAAAATGGGAAAAGGCTGCGATGGTTGCGTCGTGATCCTCAGGACGCCGGGTAGCGCAACAATCAGAGATAATTACGGAATAAAAATCATTGCAAAGCCCATCCATGGCAGTGGCAAGCACACAGACTTCAGTAGCCAAGCCGGTCACGGCAATGGTGTCGATTTCATAGTTTCGAAGCGTTATGTCCAAATCAGTCTTAAAAAAAGCGCTAAACCGTCGCTTCGGCAAAACGATATCTTCTGGTTTTACCTCCAGCTCAGGGATTATGTCTGCTCCCTCGGTTCCCCGGAGAGAGTAAGCACGCCTCTTGCTCTTCGCAAAAAGAAAATCTTCTTTAAAATAGCTGTCACAGGCAAATACAATTAAGCCCTTGAGCTTACGGGCTTCGCCCACAAGAAACTGAATTCTCGGAATAATAGCCTTAAAACCCTCAATGATAGGGTGATCAGAAGGGCCTTTAAAAGTATCCTTTAACATATCCACAACAATCACCGCGAATTTCATAGCTCTCACCTCACCATTAAAAGTTTTTATAAATAAAAAAATCCTTCACCATTGTTATTCTCTTATGCATTGTTCAACCGACTTTAATGATTATCAACTAAGAAAGGCTTCGACCCTTTGACTTTTCGACTCTTTGACTCTTCAATCGCTAATGCCGGTCACCGTCCCTGGTAATAGACCTGGTTATTATGAAGCCGCTGACTGACCTTGCCTTCGTTTTTTAAAGACTCGATTAAATCCATGAGTGCCATCTTTGGGATACCGAGGGCCAAAGATACTTCATCAAAAGTGCAGGGTCTTCTTTTTACCAGATTGTAAATCCGCTTTTTCCTGTCCGCGGTACTGCCCCGGGCGTCTTCAGGGAGCGAGCCGGTTATAATTTCCGCTTTTTCTCCAAAAAACTTTTTGATCCGCTCCAACTCCTCACGGCTCACAGGAAAAACACTGTCTTCCGCGGGTGGGCGGTCAAGGGTGTTGAGCTGAATTTTATCCGGGTTAATTTCCCGAATCACCTCCTGCAGTCTCCTCACTTCTTCTTCCGAGTCATTAATCCCGCGGCAAAATAGTATCTCGAGCCAGATCTGGCCCGGGAATCGTTTCCGGAAATCTATTAACCCCTGAATGATTTTTTTTAGATCAAGAGAGGGGTGAGGACGATTTAAAAAGGTAAAAAGAGAAGGGCTGACCGTATCCAGGGAGGGAAGAATAACGTCAGATCGCAAAAGGTCTTCTTTAACGTCATCTCGGTCTAACAGTGAACTGTTGGTCAATACCGCAACCGGAATGGAGGTCAGTTTTTTTATCTCCGCAATGATTGTCCCAAGGTGATCATGTAACGTCGGCTCTCCCGATCCTCCCAGCGTAATATAATCTGGTTGAAGGGCGGGCTTCTTCAAATAACCCTTAAGTTCATCGATAATCTTCTGGGGAACGCTATACGTTTTACGCTCAGAGGTAAGATTGGTAGTAGTTCCCAATTCGCAGTAAAGACAGTCAAAGCTGCACGTTTTATAAGGGACCAGGTCAATCCCCAACGACCTTCCTAATCTTCGTGATGCAACCGGGCCAAAAATATAGCGCACTGACTTTCTCCTGGCTCAAACGCGCTTTCGGCACAAAAGCATATAGATTACCGATTTAAGAAAAGGCTGATAACAAATGCTCAGCGAGTTAGTGAGAAAAGAGATCGGGCCTTAGTTTTCGCATAGTTTGAACAATCGGTTCGATAGTACCAGCGTTGTAAAAATTAACCAGAAAAGCCTGAAGGGCTAAATCCCCTTGAAGATCTAAAGCAAACGCAGTGGCTTTCCGATAAACCACATAAAGGGGATCTCCTTTGGCTACCGCTTCAAACAACAAAAGAAAAGCTAAAGGTTTTTTCCCAAAGCGGGAAAAACAGTAAAGGGGTGCGCTTCCTTTTTCATACACTGCCTCGTAAAATCTGGTAACGTCTTCAATTTTAATTTCTTCACGGCGAATGGGAATACTTAAATACGTAAAGCCAAGAGAGAGGGACTTTTTCTCAACATAACCCCCGAATTTCTCTTCTTTATCGCGCACATCAATGAGCGTCTTGTAACCCAGTGCTTTAAGCTGTGCCAGATCTTCATTATCCGGAACAACCCCAATGGTAACCCTCTCATCAAACTTTCGCGCGTTTTTCATAAGACACCTCCATCGCTAAAAGTTTTTAATTACCTTTGGTACCCTCTCTGGTTCCCATAGCAAAGAAGATCGCTTCCTTTTCCCTTTGCGTGCTTTATCGTAACAAGGCGTTTCAGACAAGAACTTCCTTAAAGTATAAATTTTTTGATTTACAATAGGAGATATCCTACCTCCCCTATACCCCTCAGGTGGAGCCTGAAGGTTTGCATCCGGACGATGACGATGGTTCTGAGCCGACGCTAAAAAGGGAGATTAATTTCTTGACATACAGTGCGCTGCATCGGGGACACGCCATTTTACCGTCATCTTCTCCTGGTAAAAGAAAGACCTGGAATCGCTCGCCACAGTTTTTACATTCATATTCATAAATGGGCATTTTATTCCTACTATTGAATTGATAAGGAGTCAGGAGTCAGAATTCAGGAGGCAGAAGCAAGATTAAAGAGTCTGACTTCTGTGTTCTGTCTTCTGAATCCTGTTTTCTATTTGTTATACGCCCTTTTCCATGGTTCTTTTTTAAACGTCAGGTAATTTAAAAGAGCATTCTTAAGCGTTTCCGCAGCAGTGTCGGCACAATGTTCGCTCTCTTTCGGAAGTCCATCCAGAGCCTCATTGATTTCCTGGGGGGAAATTTTAAAAGCGTCGACAACCGTCTTGCCGACAACCAGTTCAGTAACCATGCTTCCAGCAGCAAGCATGGGGCCGCATCCTTCAGTAAAAAATTTAGCATCGTGAATTTTATCATTCGTAATCCGCAACGTTATCTCCAGTCCATCTCCGCACATACGACTCCCCTTCCCAATGCCCTGAGGATTTTCTATCATGCCCCAGTTTCGCGGATTGAAACAACGATCCAGAAATTTCTCCGAGTATTCGATGGCACCTCTCTCACCGGAAGATGAATCAACTCCGCCGTCAAAAGTCTTTTCAAGGTCAGAACTCATGTATTACTCCCCGTGTTTAAATTTTCCGTTCGAAAAGCCGTTAGGTCGCTTTGCCCTTGGTTGCTTTTTCCGGAGTAGAATCTAAAAGTCCTCTCCACGTTTTCACAATCAGGTGAAATGCCTTCGCTGCTTTTGCGTCGGGGTGCTGCGCTACAAACGGCGCACCACTATCTGAACAAACAACTATTTTGGGATCAAGAGGAATTCTCCCCAAAAAGGAAACCCCCATTTCACGGGCAGCTCTTTCACCGCCTCCCGTTTTGAAAATATCTATTTCTTTATTACAATGGGGACAAGTAAAGCCGCTCATGTTTTCTATTACCCCAATAAAGGGGACTTTTAATTGACGTAAAAAAGTAATGCTTTTTCTGGCGTCCAGAAGAGCCACATCTTGCGGAGTAGTGACAATGATAGCTCCATCCACATTTTTTATGAGGTGAGCGGTGCTTAATGCTTCATCACCGGTTCCGGGAGGAAGATCAACGATAAGGTAATCTAATGCCCCCCAACATACCTCCCCTAAGAATTGTTTAATGAGGCTATGTTTAAGTGGTCCTCTCCAGATAACCGCATCATCTCGGCTGTGAAGAAGAAAAGCGACGGATATAATCTTGACTCCGCTTGGCGTTTTGATGGGCAAGAGGCCATTTTGGTTTCCGGCCATCCGTTTTTCTTCCACTCCCATCATCTTGGGGATGTTAGGGCCGTGAATATCGGCATCCATAATTCCTACTTCAAAACCTTCTTGAGCTAAGGTCACCGCCAAATTGACTGCTACTGAACTTTTACCCACCCCACCTTTGCCGCTAAGAATCATAAACTTGTGTTTTACTAAAGACATGGCTGTTTCGAGCGGTGTTCGCTCGTGGACTCCTTTTTCTTTTTCACTGCATTTTTTACTCAGCGTGCACGTGTTACACTCAGTAGTTTTGTCGCAATTCTCAGAACTCATATGCTATCTCCTTTTAGCCTTCAATAACCCCGAATTTTTATCAGGCTTCGCCGCTCTTTCTTAGTGGGTTTTCCGGGATATTTAATGGGTGATCGTTTCATTAATTTTATTAACTCAAGAGATTCATCTAAAAAGGTTTCTTGTTTTTCTTCGCAGTAAAGATCGCGTGCTTCCTTGGCGGATATGCTCTTAAAAGAAATGCCTGCTACTTCAATCTTCCGATAGCGATTTTTCCCTTTAACCGTAAGCTTATCGCCCGGCTTAATCAGTTTTGCCGCCTTCGCCCTTTCGCCGTTGACCTTAACATCGCCCTCATCACACGCTTTCGTTGCCTGGGATCGAGCTTTAAAGATTCGCGCGATTTTGAGCCATTTATCCAGACGAAGTGATTGTCCGGGAGCTTTTTCCATCAAACGACCCATTGATTCTTACTCATTCAGTCTGCACAATTATTTCTCGTGTCCGTTGTCAATCATCTTTCGTGTTCAATTCTTTGACAAAGAACACCAGGCAACGACCATCAGGAAAATTTAAACAATCTCTAACATTCGATTTACTGCCTTAACTGCTCTCTCCCGAATCGCCTGAGGCACTGTAATGTGATATTCCATCCGCTCTAAAGCCCACAAAATTTTTTCTAAGGTGATTAACTTCATGTTCGGGCAAACCGCGTGTGTTGAGGCAGGAATAAATATTTTTTCCGGATTCTCTTTTTTAAGCCGATGGGTAATCCCAAGTTCAGTGCCAATAATAAATTCCTTAGCTAAACTTTGACGAGCCCGTTTAAGAATGCCATCAGTGCTGAGGGCATAGTCCGCCTGCGCAATAACCTCCGGTCGGCATTCCGGATGCACCAGCACCTCCCCGTGTGCATGTTTCTTTTTAAGATTTATAATATCATCAGCACCAATTTTCATATGTGTAGGGCAGTACCCGGGCCAAAGGATAAGCTTCTTGTTGGTCTTAGAAGCGGTATACGCACCCAAATATTGATCGGGGATAAAAATAATCGGTTTTCCATCCTCTACCCATTCCACCACTTTAATAGAATTAGAGGACGTGCAGCAAACATCACACTCCGCCTTGACCTCAGCAGTGGAATTGACATAGCACACAACCGGCGATCCGGGATATTTCTTTTTTTCTTCGCGAAGCTGTTCGGCATTAATCATATCCGCCATCGGGCAGCCGGCATTACGATCAGGGAGAAGCACAACCTTATCCGGCGAAAGCATGGCCGCGGTTTCCGCCATAAAATGGACCCCGCAGAAAACAATCACCCTGGCACCGGTCTTGGCCGCTTGTTGACTTAATCCCAAAGAGTCACCGACAAAATCAGCAATGTCCTGGACCTCTCCGCGTTGATAATTATGGGCAAGGATAACCGCCTGTCGCTCCTCTTTGAGTTTAAAGATTTTTTCAATCAACTCCTGGTTTCCCATGGATCATACCCTTATGAATTTTTTAAACCCATTCTTAGACCATCATTAAATATTTTTACGAGGCTGCAGGGAAAATGCTTATCGAGAAACTTTAAGACAACGCTGACCAAAAAGGGGACATCTCCCGCAATCGGCCGATAATGGAAGGCAATTTTTCAATAATGTATGAAATATCTCCTTCCGTGTTATACCGGCTCAGGCTAAACCGGACCGACCCGTGAATCGCATTAAACGGAACACCCATCGCCCGCAACACATGGGATGGTTCCAAAGAACCGGAGGTGCAGGCTGAGCCTGAGGAAGCGCCGATCCCCTCTTTACTCAAGAGAAGCAGGATAGATTCTCCTTCCACACTCTCGAAGCTAATATTTAAAGTGTTGGGTAGACGATTTCCTTGATCTCCATTAACCCGAGCCTTGGGAATGCTCTTAAGGAGCTCAATCTCCAGACGGTCACGAAGATTACCAATCCGGATTCGTTCTTCCTCCATATAGGATTGAGCCAGCTCGCAAGCCTTCCCGATCCCCACGATATAGGGCACATTCTCAGTGCCCGCTCTCCGGCCATGCTCCTGATGTCCGCCGATGAGCAGGGGAGAAAACCTCGTTCCTTTTCTGATGTACAATACACCTACACCTTTTGGAGCGTGGAGCTTGTGCCCGGAAAGAGAAAGAAAATCCACCGGCAGCGTGGAAAGGTTAAGAGGAATTTTACCTCCCGCCTGAACCGCGTCAGTATGAAAAACAATGCCCCGGTCTTTTACTATCTGCCCAATCTGCTCGATCGGGAAGACCACACCCGTTTCATTATTGGCATACATGATGCTGACAATCGCAGTATCATCACTGAGGGAGTTTTGTAGTTCATCAAGGTTAAGCCTCCCCAAACGGTCCACAGCAAGCTCAGTAACCTTATATCCGTTTTTTTGCAGATGACGGCAGTAATGCAAAACCGCATTGTGCTCAACTTTGGTGGTTACAATATGACGTTTTTCCGGATACGAGGCGAGCGTTCCGTGGATGGCGGCATTATCACTTTCCGTGCCGCAACTGGTAAACACAATCTCTTCAGGGTCAGCGTTAAGCAGGCTCGCAACCTGCTCTCGGGCATAGATCAAATGCTTTTCTACCTGTGCGCCAAAATGATGCATGCTCGACGGGTTTCCGTAGAGGTCCTCAAAAAAAGGCAGCATCGCCTCTTTCACTTCTGGAGCCACCCGGGTGGTAGCATTATTGTCCGCATAAACCTCCTTCATGATTTCACCTCCACCACGACAATATCTTCACTCACCAGTTCACGTAACTTCCCCTCCACATATTTTTCCAGGGTGAAACCGGAGCTGGGACACGAACTGCACATGCCCCGCAGAGCCACAAATACTCGATTGCCGTCCATATCAATAAGGTCAATATCCCCTCCATCAGCCTTTAAAGCAGGCCGGATTTCCCTTTCCAGGGTTTCTTCCACCAGCTTCATTTTCTGAATGTTACTGAGCCTCTTCTTAGGAGCGGGAACCTCTCTGGGAACTTCCTGCTTTTGCTCCCCCTGCGCGAGGGCAATTAAAGCCTCAATCTTAGGATGACAGGTCTCACATCCCCCGCCCGCTTTGGTGTAGTTTTTGACTTGCTCAACCGTGGTAAGCCCATTTTCCCTTACAGCACGGATAATCTCTGTATCAGTAATGCCAAAACACTGGCAGACGATCTCCCCCTCCTCCTTTTTCCCCACATCAACCTTGCGATAATTCGCAATCGCCGCCTCAAGCGCCTCCCGCCCCATAACCGAACAGTGCATTTTTTCCTGAGGCATTCCATCAAGATAATCGGCAATGTCTCGATTGGTAATTTTTTCTGCTTCTTCTAAAGTCTTTCCAATGATCATTTCGGTCAAGGCTGAGGCTGAAGCAATCGCGCTTCCACACCCGAAGGTTTGAAATTTAGCATCACTGATCATTCCCTTTTCATCCAGTTTGATCATCAGCTTTAGGGCATCGCCGCACGCTAATGACCCCACTTCTCCCACCCCGTCCGGATTTTCAATGATGCCGACATTCCGGGGATTGTAAAAGTGGTCTTTAAGCTTTTCCGAATAATTCCACATAGTAGTGAACCTCCTGTGGATAATAACAAAATTTATTTTAATTATATCATAAAGTTGGGTTCGTCAATAAAGAATTACGGAAAACCGACAATATGTGTCTGTTTTTAATAATGAAACCAAAATCCCTACCCTTTACGAAATTGTACTTACTAACCGTAATTGTTTTATTTTTTGTTGACTTTTCACCTGTTTAATTTGCCTTATCCACTCTAATTCAATATAAAATCAGAAACGACTTAATCATATATAGGTTTGAAATTCTTCCCCGCTTCTTCTCATAGTTCGCACGGGGTTTTATTTCTTCCTCTTTTTTCTCCCTTCTTCAGAGATGATGGTCATTGCGTTGTAGCCCTTCTTAATCAACTCCCTATCGCCATACATTTAATGTATATTATCCATACATGATTTAAATATTAGCCTCCTTTTTCCTCTTTCCGTTTATTAGGTGTATTCAATAAAACTTAGATTAATCAATTGGTTATCAAAATTTAGTTGAACTGGCACGGCAAATGCTTTTTTAAGTCGTTGGATGGTTCTGGTTAAAAATAATTATCCGAAACTTTGCGGACGAAAGGGGTGAAAGAATGTCAGGGTTAATAAAAATTAAAGTCAAACCAGCAGCCAGTTAATTATACAAGTTTAGAAACTTTGACCTGCTCTTTCCATAGATTGAGGGGTTTTTTTATTGGCAGGATATCTCATTTTTATTGACTTATTTCCTTCCAGGGTTATAAGGATTAACATGATCTTTACAGTTAAATTATGGGGGAGGTATTAGCCCTAATGATTTTGATATGAGGAATGTCTGTTAATTGAATTCTTTTACAATACTTGTGAAAAGAATGCGAGGCAGGGTATGAATGGCGCTCAACTAATCATGAGAACAGCTATTAAGGCTGGTATTGAGGTATGCTTTACCAACTTTGGAACAACCGAAATGCCATTAGCTCTGGCTTTTGACACGCAACCAGGAGTCAAACCTATATTGGGCTTGTTTGAAGGCGTTTGCACTGGAGCAGCAGATGGTTATGGCAGAATGATGGATAAACCTGCTTTGACTCTTTTACATTTGGGTCCTGGGCTCGCTAACGGAGTTGCTAACCTGCATAATGCTAAAAGAGCTAAAACTCCAATAGTGAATCTGATTGGTGAACATACTAGCCAGCATGTTAATCTGGATGCCCCCCTTTCAATGAACATTGAAGCCCTTGCCAGTACAATATCCGGATGGTACAAAACCAATCAATCTCCCATGGAACTATCTAAAGATTTGGCTGACGCCATTATAGCCTCTCAATATGGACAAATATCCACCCTTATAATACCTAACGACTATCAACAGGAAGAAGTTACAAACGGTAAAGTTGCTATTTCTCATTTTCCCTTTGATCCAATCGATGAAAATGTCATTGATTGCGCAGCTCAGCTCATGAGGAACCATCATAAAGTGGCATTGATTATAGGTGGGAGGGCTTTGCGTAAAAAAGGTTTGCTGGCCGCGGCGCGCATTAAAGAACTGAAGGATTGCGACCTCCTTACTGACTGTTTCCCAAGCTACATGGAAAGAGGGATGGGTTTCCCTGAAATAATCCGAATCCCCTATTTCCCTGAACCAGCAATTGAACTATTATCTCGCTATGAGGCTGTAGTGATATCCGGCACTAAAGAGCCTGTAGGGTTTTTCGGTTATAAGGGTATCCGAGGCAAATTGCTCGCGGAAGACCAATCCCGTATAATTATAAATTCCAATAAGCAAAATCCCATTGAGGCTCTGGAATGTCTGGCTGACGCCCTGGGCTGCTCTAAAGAAATTTCACCAAGAATAACCGCAGCAAGGCGTTATCCTTCTGTTGCTCAGGGAGAGCTTACCACCGAAAAAGCTTGCCAAACCCTTGCGGCAGTTCAGCCTGAAGGCGCCATTATTGTGGATGAGGGCATCTCCTCCGCATTCCCCTATTACTCTTTAAGCCATGGCCTCTTGCCCCATACTATGATTACCATCGCCGGAGGTTCCATTGGGTACGGTATGCCATGCTCTATAGGAGCGGCTATAGCTTGTCCTGATAGACCGGTAATTAACTTGCAGGCAGACGGAAGCGCTATGTATACGGTACAGGCATTATGGACGCAGGCTAAGCAAGCTTTAAACGTTACTACCTTAATTTGTTCCAACCGTCGTTATAACATTCTGAAAATGGAAATGGAGCGGGCCGGCATTAAATCTATTGGTCCTAATGCTAAGGCACTTATTGATATTGAGAATCCACCTGTTAATTGGACCAAAATGGCTGAAGCTATGGGGGTCTCGGCAGTTTCAGTATGCACAGGGGAAGCACTGGCAAAGGAAATTCAGGGGGCTTTATCTGGAAAAGGGCCCTATTTAATAGAGATGGTTTTAAAGTAAATTAGTAGCCTATATGGTCTGGTTGTAGCGCTTTTTATATCATTGTCGTTTTGAATTCATCCCTTGTTTCAATTTTTGGCGACTTGGTTTTAAGAAATGCACTTAGACATAGCTGAATTGTAGTGGAAATGATTATATTTGATTATTTATAATTTAGAATGCTAAAAAGGAAGGGGCAAGTCATTTGGTGACTTTTTTCGCTTTCTGGGTGCTATTTTTATGTGGGAATATAGGCTTGAACTAATAGGTGAATAAAAGCTGGTCAATACGGGTTCGTGATCGGGCCTCCGGGATCAGGCAAGACCATGCTTTCTCGGCTCCTATCTTCTATTATTCTTCCTATGACGATTGATGAAACGCTCGATGCGACCAAGGTTCACAGCGTGCTCGAATCTGAATGAAACTTTGATTGTTCACTATAATGTAGCGCAGACAAGTTCAAACCTTTCTATGAAATTTGTTGAGTTCTTTGCCCGCGAACTCTCACCTGCGGAAATAGATAAATTAATTGATAAGTTGAAGGAGCCGAAAACTGATAAAGGTATCTAAATTTTCCTTCCAACGTGCCAAAAGAAGAAAGTTTACAGAGATCAATCTAACCATTGTTATGCGATATGACTATAACCAATAATTCAATCGTATCAGAAAGGAATGTGTTGGTTGCCACCACCATATTTCTGCTCCAGCGGGGTCTCGTCCCTTATCAATTCTCTGTTGCAGCGGGCCAAGGACTCAAACGCACTGATATGACTTCTCATCTTCGACAAGTATTTGCTTCTATCGGGCATTCGCCCAATTTTACTGGCAAAGGAGCGGACATTCTTGCCATATCTAAGAATGAGTGGTGGGCGGTGGAATGTAAAGGTTCGGGTGCAGGAAAAGCTCAGACTCAACGCAATAATTTTGACCGTGCTTTTGCAAGCGTTGTCTTCTATTACGAGGAGAAATCCCCAAGTCTTTAAGGAAATTATGCAAATGCGACCGTTTTCATAGCCCTTGCACTTCCAGACACCCAAGCCTACCTGAATGAATTAAGAAAAGGAGTGCGGATGCCTCTCAGAAAGCGTCTTAATCTGTGGGTTTTGCTCTATCAACGTGATAGCAGATTAATTCGGTCTGTAAGTCCAGATCAAGAGATATGGCTTGACACAAACCAAATCGTTCCACCGGATTGCCGATAAATCCGTTTTCCGCTAACCTTTGCGTTACTAAAAAAAATTCTCTCTCTGTGCCCAGTTCTCACCCTTTTCCTCATCACAAGAAAGGCGTTTTGCCGGCGAAAGACCTCCGGGTCGTACTCTATTTATTAATTATTGACAACTTCATTTTGTATAGATTAATGATTTATTCATGACAAAAGAAGAACCGGGAAAATGGCTGAAAATTGAAATAGCGGCCCCCGTAGAATTAATGGACGCAGTGGGAAATTTTCTCACGGAAACCGGCGCTCAGGGGGTGTTTCAGGAAACGTTAGGCACTCCATCTCAGGAAGAATTTGACGAAGTGCAATTTCGTGACGCGATCAAGGCTTATTTTGCGCACGATGCCGCGAGCGAAGAACGAATTGCCGCTATCCAAAAATACCTAGAAAGCTTAAAGGAAATTTTTCCTGATATTCCAGCGCCGGTCTTGAAAACAGAAATCATCAGCGATCCGGGCTGGGGAGAAGCGTGGAAAAAATATTTCAAAGCGGTCCGTGTCAGCAGCAATATTATCGTCAAGCCAACCTGGGAAAAATATGCGCCGTCCGGCCGTGATATTGTCATTGAAATTGACCCGGGCCTGGCCTTCGGGACCGGCCAGCATCCATCTACCAGAATGTGCATTGAAGCGCTCGAAGACATCATGATGCACGATGCTTCCGTGCAAAACTGGAAAACGCTCGATGTGGGCTGCGGCACCGGAATTTTGGGCATTATCGCCGCCAGACTTGGCGCGCGCGATGTCCTCTGTCTGGACAACGATCCAAAGGCTACGGAAATTGCCGCGAAAAACGCCGCTGTTAATCTGGTTTCCGATCGGCTGCGAATTGTTAATCAGGATGCCCTGGCAATCAATGAACCACGGAATTTAATCATCGCCAACTTAACCTCCAAACTGCTTTTGAAACTGTGCCGGCACTTAACGCAATTGCTTGTGGCGGGTGGCTATATGATTATTTCCGGCATCATGGAAAAGGATAGCGGGGATATTGAAGCGAGCTTTTCTGTCGCTCCGTTAATACAACACCGGGTGATTAAAGAAAAAGAGTGGGTATGCTACCTTCTCAGGAAGGAAGCACCCGCCGTTTAGGCTGAGCGTATTTAAATTACCGCTTAAAATCAATAAAAGCGACTTAACCTGGCTCTGAGCTCTTTCAATTATTTTGGCGGGTATCCGGACCGGATGCGTTCGAGGGCGGCTTGTATAGGCTGGGGATCAATGCGCCGCATGATGACCCCGATATATTGTACCTGCCTGCGCCGGGCGCTGTTGCTTTTTATTTTGTGCACGAATTCGATGG
This sequence comes from Thermodesulfobacteriota bacterium, assembly GCA_026625185.1. Classification (GTDB taxonomy): domain Bacteria; phylum Desulfobacterota; class WTBG01; order JAGOGO01; family JAGOGO01. The sequence goes on from CP113000.1 coordinate 961,380, forward strand.
CCGAAAGAAGCTCCTCCGGCAGAGCCATGGTTTTAAGCGTGCTGAGCGGAAGGTCCACCAGCTCTTCGCCCAGACGCTGCAGCGCCCGGTCTTCATTTTTTTTCTGGGTTCTGCTTTTATATTCCGTATCCATTGTGCAGGACTTCCCCTTTCGGTTTACTTACCATCAATCCCTATTAAAATTTTCTTCCGGCAGCGCGCTCGCGTTCTTCCCACAGAAGAACGGGTTTAAAGTATAGTTTATACGATCTGAATCGCAACGCCCCCTTTTACCCAAAAAATTTCTCTCCCTGCGCCCAGTTCTCGCCCTTTACCTCATCGATCACCAGATAGGTGCTTTGCTTGGGTTTCCCGGCAACACGCAGAAGCGTGTCGCTGAATTCTTTCGCGATGGTCTCTTTCTGTTCCTTCGTTAATGTGCCAACAAGCTTTAAATTAATATAAGGCATCCTTTATTCTCCTCTGATTAGAAATTAACCGCCAGCGCCCGCGGTGGGCAGGCTTTAATGCACAGCTCGCAGGCAATACATTTCTCATTGTTAAAAATAACCATCCTGGCCACGCGGTCAATAGCCAGCGCGCCGCTCGCACAAACCGCCAGGCACGCTCCGCAATGAACGCATCGGTTCTCATTACGAATAATATCCTTGCCTAACGGTTGAATCGCCACCCCGGAGTTTTTTAAAAATTGGATTCCCTCTAAAGAAATTATCATCACCTTTTAGCTCTAAAACCAAAAGCCCCGCCTCCTCCGGCGTAATCTGGGCTTTGAGAATATTAAAGTCCAGATTGTACTGCTTCACCAGGCTGCAGACAATGGGCTGATCTACTAAAAGGGGAGGGAACTTGAGAACTATTTTTCGCGAAATCACTTTGGGCCTTCTTTAAAAAGCAATTTCATAATGATCGTGATGTTATTTAATCTCTAATAATCAACACGTTGCGTTATTGTTGAAACAACCAGGTTGACAAATAACGTTCCCCGGTATCAGGAAGCACGACCACAATCAGTTTTCCCTTGTTTTCTTTTCTTTTTGCCACTTCCAGCGCTCCCCAAACTGCCGCACCCGAAGAAATTCCTCCCAGGATCCCTTCCTTAAGCGCAAGTTGCCGGGCAGTCTCACCCGCATCCTCATTGGTAACACAAATAATCTCGTCAATAAGGTCCATTCTTAATACGTCGGGGACGAAACCAGCCCCAATGCCCTGAATTTTATGCGGACCGGGTTTGCCGCCGGATAGCACGGGGGAGTCTTTTGGCTCCACGGCAATTGCTTTAAAATCAGGTTTCCGGGATTTGATCACCTCCGCTACGGCCGTAATCGTCCCGCCGGTTCCCACACCCGCTACTAATATATCCACTTTGCCGTCAGTATCCTTCCAAATCTCTTCCGCGGTTGTTTCCCGATGGATTTTGGGGTTAGCAGGATTCTTGAACTGCTGAGGAATGAAAACATTTTTCATTGTTTTTGCCACCTCTTCAGCTCGTTTCACTGCCCCGGTCATTCCTTCTGCACCAGGGGTAAGAATAAGCTCAGCCCCCAATATGCGAAGTAATTGCCTTCGCTCCATGCTCATGGTATCCGGCATGGTTAGAATTAATTTATAACCCTTGGCCGCAGCCACAAAGGCCAGCGCGATCCCGGTGTTGCCGCTGGTCGGCTCAATAATCACCGTGTCTTTTGTAAGCACACCTCTTTTTTCCGCATCCTCAATCAAAGAAACCCCGATACGATCTTTCACGCTGGAAAGCGGATTAAAAGACTCAAGCTTGGCCACCACCTCAGCCTCTGCTCCCGCCGTAAGGCGGTTTAAACGAACCAAAGGAGTATTTCCAATTGTCTTGGTAATATCAGGATATATTTTTTCCATGTCGGCTCCTTTTTTTATTCTATAAAAATTACCTTAAGAGCTTATTAATTTTTGGTTAAATGTGATACAGTTAATTGAATGTTTCATTTTCTTCAAAAATTGCTTTTTCAAAATTATTTTTTCTATTTGTTTTATAAAAATAGCATGATTCTCTGATTATCACTAAAAAAACCTTGTCAATAATTTTTTAATGAAAATTAATTTTCTTCATAACCAGCTAAATATAAAAGAAAAATACTTAAACTCAAAAATGCTTTTAAAGTGAAAAAGAATAACAAAACGCTGGATTGACACAATTCAACCAACGTGAGATTGAGCTTATTACCGCAAGAAAGAAGAGGTATTTCCCCTAATTTTTTTCGGGAGGTAAAATTATGCCAACCATTGATGATGAATTGATAAAACAAGTATGTGAAACCGGCTATCGATCGCATCAGCATTTTCGGGAAGAACTTCCGAAAATAGTCGAAGATATTGTGGAGACCTGTAATAGTGGTGAATGTTTTGAACAAATGTATTCTGAGGTTATCCCATCCCGTGAGGCGATCATTGAAATCATCCAACGGCTCCGAGAAATCTTGTTTCCCGGTTATTTTAATAAGGAAAAAACCGACCCGGTTAACCTTAAATATCAAATGGGGCAGTCCGTAAGTGTTTTGTTTGAAATGCTTGCCGAACAAATTTCCCGAAGTTTTCAGCACGATTGCCTTCGCTTTCATAAGCCATGCATTAAATGTAGCGAGCAAGGCGAGCATGAGGCAGTGATTTTTTTAAAATCAATCCCAAAAATCCGGCGATTATTAGCAACCGATGTGCGCGCTGCTTATGACGGTGACCCAGCCGCTCAAAGCTTTGATGAGATTATTTTTAGTTATCCGGGTATGTTCGCCATTATGGTTTATCGCATTGCCCATGAACTTTATGAACAAAAAATACCCCTCATTCCTCGTATCATGACTGAATACGCTCACAGTGTCACGGGTATTGACATCCATCCTGGCGCCCGGATTGGAGAAAGCTTTTTCATTGACCACGGGACTGGAGTGGTTATTGGGGAAACCACTGAGATTGGGAAAAACGTCCGGCTTTATCAGGGAGTCACTTTGGGGGCGCTATCGTTACCCAAAGATGCAGGAGAGCAACTGAGGGGGAAAAAACGACATCCCACCATTGAGGATGATGTAATTATTTACGCGGAAGCGACTATTCTTGGCGAGAAAGCGGTAATCGGAACGCGTTCGGTGATCGGAGGCAATGTTTGGATCACTGATCCCGTGCCGCCGGACACCAGAGTGCTGTTTGAAACACCTAATTTAATCTATAAATAAAAATATGGTTATCTTCTTTAAAAAATTTGACAATTATAAAGTTGAACTTTAAAATTTCCACATGCATGTTTCCCGCCTCTAATCATCTGCGTTTAAATCCCTTGCGGGCAAAGATGCGGCAGAAACCGGTCTGCTTGTCTGCCGCGTCAAGAAGTCAACCCCTCTTCCTTCCAATAATCTCGCTTTGCCCTGGCAGGAATTTCCCTCCTGGCTCGTGGAAAAGCTGTAACTCCCACCGGAAAAGCTTTGGACAAAACTGAAGGTGTGAAGGCGGCTAAAAAGATAACCGTTGATTTTTTGTTGTTTTTTCTTTTGGTTAAGATTAAAAAAGATAAAAAATCATCAACCCCAAAAAGATAAGGGACGGAAAGGAACCGGGAGTCTTTGATGGGAAGAATTGTAACTACTGATGAGAAGATAACATAAGGCCAAATCGCCGATTAAAAAGGCGAGAGGCCTTTTTTCCCAGTAGGGGCACGGGGTTCGGAGCCCACTTGACGAGTTTTCAACTGGCTTATGCAGTCTGTATAAGACCGAAGGTATCAAAGCAACAAAATGGTTTAACAATATGATATTATGTGATATTTATAACTTCTTAGGAAGATACGGAAAAGTCTTATACAGAAAGCAACGGTCTGTGTTTCCTGACTTATACGGACTATATAATCTATGTTAGGCCAAAAGCGCTGATGCTGTCTAACGGCATTGAATTTCGTGAGGAATTTATTCATGATCTACTTTTCATCCACGCTGAATTGAGTCGAAACCATGCAAATCGCTGTTACTATAGCTCTCACAGCCACCTACCTTGGCCTCTCGCTGACGCTCGGCGGCGTGCATTCAAACAATGGCCCTTGGTGGTTCTTCTTGCCTTGCATTGTGTCAATCTGCGCCTTCGTTGTTGCCAAAATGATCATGGCCAAACTTCCGCTGCCCTGGGTCAATGAACAGGGCTATAGCTCTCCACCTCGCCGTGTCCACCTTTCTTGGAGAGCCACTGTCCGGCTTCCCGCTTATGCGCCATTCCTGCTTATTCTGTGGCATTTTCTATCGATCCTGCGCATGCACTTTGACATCGACTGGGTGTTGTGTTGCGTGATCATGCTCGTCTTGGGGATGATGACCATAGTTGCTCTCAGACGCTGGCGTGAAATCCGACTCCTTCGAAGTGGTGAAGTGGGGATGGCGTTTATCAATAGTCGAGAGAACACTGCTGAGTGGCAAGACGACCGAATATACTATCATTTCAAGACTGCCAGAGGGGCAGATGTCTCGGGTCGGGCATTCTATGTTGGATATGATGTACTCGAAGGCTCCATCATCCCAGTGTTCTACGACCCCAAGAATCCTTCAGATCACGTGGTCGCCTGCGCCTCCTGGTTCGAGGCCGATTGACGGTTTGCATGGAAACGCGGCCCAACCCGTCAATGCAGCGGATCGTCCTAAAACCGGGCCTCCTGCTGTTTTTTGTTGGGCAAGTTCAAAATTGAAAAATGAGCATAATCAAATAACCATTTTTGCAAGGAGCTGAATCATGAACAATACAGTGCTTATTGTTATTGTTTGTGCTCCGGTTGTTCTAGCGGCTCTCTTTTTTCTCTATAGGTTTCTATTACAACTTACCACGAAGCCCATTCTGGAAATAAGTCTTACTCCATCTGATAGCTTAAGATGGCCCAAAAAGAAAAAGATCGCTGAGTTGGCTGATGCTTTTCAACGGCATGGTTTTGAACTGGCCGGACATTATGATTGTCCGGAAATTCCTGTTGTCAAAATATCAGGATTTGTGAAACCTTCCGAACAAATCATCGGAGTGGTTTATTATCATTCTATTGCCGGAATATGGACAGACCTCTGTGTCGAATACAATGATGGAGAAAGCCTTACAGTTTCCAACGCGCCTGCGGGGCAGGAAATGGATCACATGCCGGGATCGGAAAAAATTTATATAAAGGGAAGTTCTGTGGAGGAACTTATCGCGAAAGTTCTATCCGATAGGAAAAACAAAGAGAGGAAAAAAATCACCAAGGAAGAATTTTCTTCCAATTTCGAAGAAGCGTATAAGAAAGAAATGAAATGGCGCATGGAAAGGGGCGGGCCGACGGCGCTGGAAGTAAAAAAAGTTGCCGATGAAATGGGGGTTCCTCTTGACAGCGGAAAGATGCTGAATAAAACTCAGCCATTACAGAAGATATGGATGAAGGAGAAGATCAAGCCGAGAAAGGTTAGAAGAGAAGTGATTGATGCTGAACTGCCGGGAGAGTTTCAAAGGTCGGATGTATTTCGTCAGAAGTTGGAACAAAAAAGCGGGCCCATGCCTCAGCAAATGAATATACCGGCAGCGCCCGTGTATATTGTGCTTATTGCGGCAATAATCTATTGGCTATATTTTGGCTTTCAATACAATAAAGTCCATACGGTTCCTCTAAACGCAGTAGTTATTTTTTTAGCAGTCTTTCTAATTTTCTTCATTACTTTGATGTGGATTAACATGCATCATCAAGCAGCGAAAATCTGTCCCTTTTTAAAACGCATTGCCGATCAAAGACCGGGAGCCTTTTTGTTTATAAGCGGGACATTCCCAACGCTCTTCTATGCCAGAGAAGCGTGGCTGGGAAAAGTTGTTTTCGAGCAGGGCGGTGAGCATCGGGATGCATGTACACGTCTGGAAGCGATAACAAAGCATTCCGGAGGATGGCTGTCTATTAGTCAAAAGAATATAATCAGCACAATTTTTGGCCGGTCGGATAAGAATAATATTGCATTGCCGGATAGCGATTTTGGCAGAAAGTTCATAATGTCGGGCTCGGATGAAGTACTTGCTGAAGAACTACTTAAATCCAACTTTACAGGAACAATGATGCGTTTGGATGGCTTTAAAAAACCGAGCGTGGAAATTGACGGCAAATCGGTAACCGTGGAAATAAAACAAAACTTTTTTAGCACGCGCAGGGAAAAGGAACTAAAGCAATTTCTAGATGCAGCGGAAAACATTATTGATACGGTTGTGAAAAAGTAATGGGAACAATGCGTGAATGGCGTTTGGATATTGAAAGGTGGCCGGGCCCTAACAGACAGAAGAGGAAGGGGTTGCGGGACATTTTCAAGGAAAGTCCTAACGGGAGATATCTATCGGTGCTTTATTCATGCAGCGAGATTGATATATATAAAGAGGTCGGCCATTTTGCTCTTTTCGAAGAACCGAAGGATTCACCACGGCTTTTGGTGCGTCCCCGGGGCCTTACCTGCCTTGTTACCTACGATTCCCAAAAAGACATTCAATGGATTGAGAATCGGTTCTGTGTGGTTACTTCTTACAGCCTCAGACCGAGTTTTTCTTCATCCGGCCAACTCAAATCGTTTTACGGTGCAATGATTTTTGATGTTAAAGATCGAAAGGCAGCATATGATCCGTGCTCTTCTGCAGGCAAAATTGTTTCTGCCTTTCCTGATAAACTTGACTGGAAAAGCTGGAGGCGTTTATCATTGTGGCCGAGGGTATGGTACAAGCAATAGTAGGGACTTAGGAAAGCCCTTTATATATTTATATTTGAATCATACCCTCTAATAAATGTTCTCATTAAAGATGCTTTTTTTGAGCTTAAAAGCCATATTTTTTGGGGGAAAAGTCAGGTTAAGAATCAGAAGATAAGAGTGCCCAACAATTTAATCCACCAGACCGCAAGCAGCGCATTGCTTACGGCTGGTGATCAACACGTTAGCTGGAGGTAGGAATATGCCCAGAAGATCAAGACCACCATCTACAAAGCGAAGCGAACATTGGCTTCGCGTGATGGTCAATGATTATCCGAAATACCTGAATGACTGCATTGCAAAGGCGTTCGGATGGGACTCAACGTGTATCGAATGGCGGTCACCCCTCCGAGACGACGATTATGCTGAGTATTACGATCAAGAGTTCCTGGAACGACTTGGTGTAAACGATCTGCGGATGCCGTTGCACGAGTTCTGGCCAAAAAGTGGACCGCGCTGGGATGGCCTTGCCCGCGCAAGAGACGGAAAACTGATACTCATTGAAGCGAAGGCACATATTGAGGAAGCGGTTGATTATCGAAGCAAAGCAGCAGCAAATGCGCTTGCCCGGATAGAGAAAAGACTTGATGAGGCCAAAGCGGCATTCCGAGCGAATCCGGATGCACCTTGGCATAGCCCACTTTACCAAATGGCAAACCGATTAGCTCACCTGTACTTCTTGGCTGAAATCAACAAGAAGGACGCTTATTTGGTCTTTGTTAATTTTGCCAATGCAGCCGACGTTGAAATTCCGGTTGCTCGGGAAGAATGGAAAGGTGCCACACGTCTTGCCCACAAGTTCCTGGGGCTGAAGGATAGCAGGCTCTCAAGACGAGTTACGTCGATCATTATTGATCTGAAAGAAATTATCGGCCAACAATCGGCTGGAGGCGACGCAAGAAACCGCGCGCCTCAGCTGTGACGTCATGCCGCTTGATAAGATGGCAACACGTTCGGCATCTCATTCCACGTCTTTCCCAGCAAAACCCGGCCATTAGCCTTCTTGCTCCGTTTTATTCCGTCCGCGCCCCATCATCCCCACTATTTCAACAAAGTTTACACCTTGTGAAAAAAATTGTAAATATTCTCCGCGTCTTTTGCGGTAATTGACGGGGCCTGCGAAATTTCTTCCTTTTCGGCATGCTGAATCTTTTTTATGCTGCCAAAATAAATAAGAAGATTTTTTTTCTTCTTGGGACCAATACCGGGGATGCTATCAAGCGGAGAAGCAGTCTGCTTTTTTGCTCTCAGTTTTCGGTGGAAGGTAATGGCGAAACGATGCGCTTCATCCCGAATCCGCTGGAGAAGATGGAGCGCTGAGCTGTGTTTGGAAAGGATAAGCGGATCTTTGCGGCCCGGAAGAAAAACTTTTTCCGGCCCTTTGGTAAAATCCTGAAGCTTGCCCTTGGCAAGCCCGATGGTGTCAATAGTAATTCCCAATTCCTTCATCACTTGACCGGCAACCTGGAGTTGTCCCTTTCCTCCGTCAACGATGAGAAGATCAGGAAGGTCTTGCTCTTCCGGGCCTCTGGTAAGGCGGCGTTTAATGACTTCATACATCATTCCATAGTCATCGGCTTGATCCACGGTTTTTATTTTGTAGTGCCGGTATTTCTGCTTGAGCGGCTCGCCCTCTTCAAACCTGACCATGGAACCCACTGCTTCTTTCCCAAAAAGGTTGGAAATGTCAAAACACTCAATAATTCTGGGTTCACGCTGAAGGCGGAGACTTTCTTTAATTTTTTTCATTGCTCGGTTAATTTTCTCGCTCTGGGCTTCGCGGTTTTCCAGCATAAGCTTGGCATTGTCAAACGCCATGGTAAGCAGATTTTTTCGATCCCCCTGGTGGGGAAAAATAATTTTTATTTTTTTCCCCTTGCGCTCCGAAAAGTATTCTTCAATAAGGTTTTGATTTTCAAGCCGCAGAGGGATAATCACCTCGTCCGGAATATATTTCCCTTCTCCGTAAAATTGGGTGAGAAAGGAGGAAATAACCTCTTCATCCTCCAACTCAACCTTACGAAAAGAAAATGACTGATTGCCCACCATCCGGCCCTGGCGGATAAAAAGAATAAAAATCTCGAAAAGAATACCCTTGCGAAAATAAGAAATAACGTCCTGATCAATGAATCGGGTGGAAACGATTTTTTGTTTTTCTAAGGTTTTCTCAATCGCTTTAATCTCATCCCTGATGAGCGCGGCTCTTTCAAAATTAAGATTCTTAGACTCTTCGTTCATTTCCGCAATCAGTTGAGTGATCAGATCCCGGTCCTGACCGCGGAGAAAGAGGAGGACTTTTTTTACAATTTTGTTGTATTCCTCCTGGTCAACCTTATAGCAACAAGGAGCTAAGCATCTTTTGAGCTGGAAGTTGATGCACGGGCGAATCCGGTTTTTAAAGATACGCTGGGAGCACTTCCGAATAGGAAAAAGCCTATGAATGATTTGGATTGTCTCCCGCACCGCATTGGCCGAGGCATAGGGACCAAAATAGAGAGAATTATCTTTTTCCACCCTTCTGACAAAAATAAGGCGGGGATAGTCTTCCTTAATCGTAAACTTTAAATAAAGAAAGTGCTTATCGTCCTTAAGATTAACATTGTAGCGGGGCTTATGTTTTTTGATTAAGTTGCTCTCAAGGATAAGCGCTTCCTTTTCCGTGGCGGTGATCAGGTAATCCAAGTCAGCGACTTTAGAAACCAGCACCTGGGTTTTTATGGGTTGATCAGCGCCTGCTTGAAAATATGACCTTACCCGGGAGCGGAGACTTATTGCCTTTCCCACATAAAGAACAGTGCCTGCCCGGTCCTTCATGAGATAAACACCCGGCTGGGCGGGAAGAGAAGCTAATTTGTCTTCCAAGTGAGAGAAAGTTTCCATAGGTAGTAGAAATAACAATCTTGTGGACCGGTTTACCGGAGTTTCGCCACTGCCCGGATCGGAGATGCTTCGGTTGTTAGTTTCAGAGGAAAGAGATAAAGCTCAGCTTTTTGATACAGTATCTTTTGCAAGTTACACATTTCTTCAACGATCAAGATACCCTTTCCCTGGATAAGGCGATGAACAGTGATATCTCCTACTGAAATAATGTCGCTCCCCAGAATCTTAATCCCCAGGCTGCTGATCCACTCTGCTTGTTGCGGGGTTAGACTTGGGGGTGAAAGGTATTTTTCGTCACCCCACCATTGGTCATAGCCGGAATAAAGGTTTAATATCGGTGTCCCGACCGCATAGCGCCCGATGTCTTGCAACGCAATCGTAGTCGCCGGCCCGAAAAAGGTATCAAGGGGATATTCGCTGAGCATCTTCCCATTCGGCATTGAGTGCGCCGGGGATTCAATATGCGTGCCGCAATGACAGCTCATGGTAATATTATGAACTAACCACCCTGCCTCCACGATTTTTGGATCATCCGGTCTTTTTATCGAGGTTGGCATATCCCCCGGATAAACGGGCATTCCTTGTTCGATGGCAAAAGATAAATCTATGAGTCGCATGAGTCAGTCCTTTCTGAGATTCATGGGCATTATTCCCTCAATTCTTTTCTGTCAATAGCCTAACTCCTCACTATAATGTTAAAAAGATTTTCACCGGTTTTAAGGTTATTGATAACTCAGTTCCACAAAGATCAACTTATCGGTCTCAAACCCAAAATTATCTGCTTTATTATTGAGTTTACTAAGGGTTTCCGCTCCAAACTTCTTATCTCGTGCTAATATCCACAAGCAGGAAAGATTAGGGCAACCGACGAGAGAATATTTGTAATCTTTATTGTCCAGTTCAATGATATTATATCCGCCATAAAATGGCCCGAAAAAAGATACTTTTAATCTGCCGACATCAGGGCCGGCAATAAAATAAGCTTTTCCCTTCGCCTGCTGCCATTTCTTCCTTTTTGTATCGTAGCCTTGGTTTAAAACTTTTATCCCCCATCTTTTCTCAAAGTGGAGGTGACAGAAAGGTTACTTAAATCTCACTCGAAAAAATGAACCGCATTTATATAGGTGAAAAAAGCAACTCATAGAATCGATTAATTATATTTTATTATTTTATTACGGATTAAAATTTATATTCAAGCGGAAAGATCACTTCCTCAATGTTAAAGAAAAACAAATTGTTACTCGTTTCTATCTTTGCGGAGGGGATCCGGAATGCGTGAAAGCCGGTACTAAAATATAATTCATTTTTGATTTTATTGGCAACTTCATAAATATATAAGTTTCTAAACTGCGAAAAGGGGGTATTGACAAACCTTCCCCAAAAGACTAAAATGAAAAACTTAGTGATGGTACAGGAAACTCTTGAAAATAATTTAAGGAAGTGGTGAGGTCCTGGTGGGCCTCCTGGACTTCAAATCCAGTGAGAGGCGTGAGCAACGTCTCTGGTGGGTTCGATTCCCATGCACTTCCGCCATTTTCAAAACCCCCTTTATAGGGGGTTTTAACTTTGAGCAATTAAATTTTGACATAAAAACTAAATACGTTAAGATAAGGTTTAAAAACAACGGAGGTTTTATGGCAACGTGTGAAAAGTGTGGAGAAGAATTTAAACCTTATTGGCGCCTTGCCGAGCTTCAGAATAAAAAGTGCGAAAAATGTGAGTACTTAGAGGAGGAGAAAAAAAATAAACGGATTTGGACCGCATTGCTCAAAGCTGCAATCGGTTTTCTATTAGTTCTTTTTACTCCCTTATCAAGCACATGGCCATTAAAAGCCTTGGGCTTTTTCCTCATCGTGCTGGGCTTAATTAAATTGATCGAGGATGCCATCATGCACCGCCCTTCTAAAAAAGGAAGCCTGCGAATAAAATCTCAAAAACCCTGAACAAAAGCTGAAAAACAGCGCCATGAAAATCGCGTTAGCCCAAATCAACACAACCATCGGCGATTTTGAAGGGAATACAGAAAAAATTTTCCGGTTTATTGACGCAGCCCACCAAAAAGCCTGCGATCTTGTTATGTTCCCTGAGCTTGCCCTCCCCGGGTACCCCCCTACCGACTACATTGACAAACCGGACTTTGTCCGATTAAACATGGAAAAATTGGACCAAATTGCCAAAGCCTCTCAAACTATCGGGATAATCCTGGGATACTTAGACGTTAATCACAACCAAGAAGGTAAACCGTTTTATAATGCAGCTGCGTTACTCAATAAAGGAAAAATAATTTCCCGTGTTTTTAAAACGCTTCTTCCTTCTTATGATGTGTTTGATGAAAATCGTTATTTTCAGGCCGGCAAATCTAACCAGGTCATTCATTTTTCAGGAAAGCGATTGGGGATTACGATTTGTGAGGACATCTGGAACGACAAAGCTTTTTTCCATGAGCACCTTTATCAGGAAGACCCCGTGGAACTGCTGGTCAAACAAGGTTTGGATCTCCTGATTAATATTTCAGGGTCGCCTTTCTATGTGGGCAAAAGAGACCTCCGGATAAATATCCTCAAGAACCTTGCCCGCAAATATCACATTCCGGTCGTATATCTAAACCTGGTAGGCGGAAATGACAGTCTTCTTTTCGATGGCGGAAGTATGGTCATTGACCCTCAGGGACAAGTACGAGCTTCAGCCAAAGAATTTGAAGAAGACCTTATTACTTTTGATGGGGATACTAACCAGGGAGATATTCACCTTTCGATGAGAGCTGATGAAGAACTCATATTTAAAGCTCTTTGCATGGGAACAAGGGATTATGTCTCTAAATGTGGTTTTAAACACGTGGCCTTGGGCTTAAGCGGAGGGATTGACTCTTCGCTCGTTGCCTGTATTGCTGCTCAAGCTCTGGGAAAACAAAACGTCCTGGGAGTGGCTATGCCTTCCCTTTACTCGTCTCCAGCAAGCCTTGAGGATGCGCAGCTTCTTGCTCAGCGCCTGGGGATAAATTTTCGCAGCATCTCCATATCCGATATTTTCCAAATATACCTCAAAGAGTTGCAGCCTTTTTTTGCTCAGTATGAAAGCGACACTACCGAGGAAAATCTTCAAGCGCGCATCCGGGGTAACATCCTCATGGCCCTGGCCAACAAATTCAATGCGTTAGTCTTAACAACCGGGAATAAATCCGAGATGGCGGTTGGATATTGCACCCTGTATGGTGATATGTGCGGGGCGTTGGCAGTTATTTCAGATGTGCCTAAAACCATGGTTTATAGCCTCGCGCGTTACCTTAACCACGATAAGGAGATCATTCCTGGAAGGGTCATCAGCCGACCACCTTCAGCAGAATTAAAACCCGATCAGACTGATCAGGATACTCTGCCCCCTTACGATGTCTTGGATGATATTTTAACCGAGTATGTGGAAAAAAACCGAAACATCGCGGACATAATCAAGAAAGGCCATGATCCAAGAATTGTCCAGGATACAATCCGCCGAATCCACCTCAATGAATACAAGCGTAAACAAGCCCCCCCAGGACTTAAAATAACTACCAAAGCATTTGGCCTGGGAAGGCGATATCCTATTGCCCACCGTTTCGCCCTATAGTGACTGTGAACAATTAAATTGCTTAGATAAACAAAACTAAACAATCATAAGGAGAAAGGATAGGCACGTTATGACTGGCGAGCTGAAGAGCACCTTAGACCTTGTTATGGAGAAACTAAAAGGAGTGGAAAAAGAACTGCCCGGGATTACCCAAGGTCAGAAAGAGCGTATTGCCGAGATAAGGCGAAAATATGAAGCAAAGATTGCGGAAACAAAAATTCTTTCCACCGACAAAGAAAAACTCGGGCCCGAGATTGTGAAGTTAGAAGAAAAAAGAGAAGAAGAGATTGCAAAGGTTTATCGAGGGATCTCGTAATCGGGGCGAGAGGATTTGAACCTCCGACCTCATGCGCCCAAGGCATGCGCGCTAACCAGGCTGCGCTACGCCCCGAATAAAATTAATATTACCATCTTTATCCCACAGAAGTCAAGTAGGATTGAACCTTCTCATTTTATGGAAAATATTTTTTCAGGAGGGGGCGAAGTTTCTCCATTGCTCGCGCCCGGTGGCTGATCCGGTTTTTTTCTTCCTGGCTTAGTTCAGCAAATGTTTTTCCCAAATCCGGCACTAAAAAAAGAGGATCATAGCCAAATCCATTTCTTCCCCGGGGAGACTCCGTTATCACCCCTGGGCATTCTCCGTCTACCCATTCCCACCTCCCATCAGGCGTGCACATCACGATCGCGCACACAAACCGCGCCCCTCGTTCAGATAAAGGGACGCCTCTCATTTCTTGAAACACTTTGCTATTATTGTCTTCATCGCTTGCTTGGGGTCCAGCGTAACGCGCAGAAAAAACACCAGGGCGTTGGCCGAGATAAGTGATCTCTAAGCCCGAATCATCAGCAACGGAGACCTCGCCGGTTATTCGGGCAGTTAGTTCTGCTTTTTTCAATGCATTTTCCCAAAAACTTTTTCCATCTTCGACCACCGAAAACGGATAATCAAAGTCTTTCCAAGAAAGAAGAGCTACATCCTCATCCGCTAAAAAAGCGCGGAACTCCTTAATTTTCCCTTGATTTCTGGTTCCTATAACTATCTTTTTGGTCATAATACTAAAATTTAAATTGGGAACATTATGTTAGGTCTTTTGTGAACTTGACATCAAAATTATAAGGAATTTCTGTTTTATACACTATAAAAATATCATGTCAACTTCTTTAACAAAACAACGTCCTTCCCTTTTTGGTTTGAATAACAAATTAAAAAACCCCTTAAGGATACTATCCCATGGTTCAGTGATACTTGCGCTAAATGCGAGGATAAAGGTTGAATAACGATATACCGGAAGATGATGGGAGGTGATTTTTTCTAACGAAGGGTGAATTCCTTTAAAATCGTATAGACTGCCCCGGTGGGTTTAAGCTCGCTCTTAAAAAAAATTACCCGCTCAACCCTGATCTCTCCGAAGTCCCGTTCTCGTTCATCAAGCAGATATTTAGCCAGTTCATCCTTTCCCTTGGGAGACCTGACCCGGCCTAAGGTGAGATGGGCTGAAAATGGGCGCTTTTCTTCCTCAAAGCCAAGCTTGGACATTTCTTTTTCAATTTCATTTTGTAGTTTGACAAGCTGACCGACTTGGTCTTCAATGCCGATCCAAACTACTCTTGGATTTCTGAGAGAAGGAAAAGCTCCCATATTTTTTACCATCACCGGCCAGGGTTTAAATCCTTTTATCCCCTCCTGAATCCCCTGCGTAATTTCCTCCACCTTTTTTTCCTCAATATTACCCAAAAATTTTAAAGTCAGATGGATCGATTGGGGGTTCACCCACTTGACATCCGCAGATAAGGTCCTAAGCTCTTTTTGCGTTTTACCAATTCGAAAAATGATTTCAGCCCTGAGTGGGATAGCGATAAAACTTCTTATGGTCGTCATGACAAATTTATCTGAAAAGTAAGAAATAGTAATGACCACAAAATTTCAGTTACATGATAAAACTCTCATTAATATTTTGTCAAACCCTAACCCCTTATTTGACATACGCTTCATTAACCCCCTTTATCCATTTGACTTTTAAAGCCATTTTAATATATTTAATAAGTTCTCTATGCATAGGAAACCCAGAAGTACGGTCGGATTTTCCCCTGCGGTCTCCTTCAAAAAGACCATTTTTCTGTTCTATTGCACCCCGATCATTTATCCCGAGACCATGATTCCCGACAAATAAAAATACCTGTTAAATCTCAACCCTGCGCACCGCTGATTATAAGCTGGAGAAACCTTTTTCTTGAAGGCACGCTGAATTTGGACTCTCTGTCGCTTAGTTTTCTCTATGGCGCAGTTGTGTATCTAGCAGAGTATTTCATTTATAAGAAACTCTAATGGAAGCTCGCAGAGGTGCTATGAACAAGCCCGTAGTCTTCACAGAGATGAAACCTATATCGAAAATTTGGATAGCCATAAGGGACTACATTCCGGCAATCTATCTGACCTACCCTTGATGCACCCTGCGCCGACATTCAGCATGGCTTTTTGCGTATTCGGTTAGTTTTTCTAACTATTCTTTTTCGTAAGGATATACCGTCTAACCTGGTTCAGGGCGACCGCGGAGGTCATCCATTTAATCTGCTGCCGGTCTCCGGGAAGATGATATTCCTTTGTTGATGTTTCTTTTCCGTCGGTGAGGGAAATAAAAACCGTGCCAACGGGCTTGTCCGGCCTGCCTCCGGCAGGACCGGCAATCCCGGTAGTGGCAAGACCGAGGGTAGTTCCGGCTGAATTTCGTATCCCTTCGGCCATAAGTTTAGCAGTAATTTCACTTACGGCGCCGTGAGTGCGGATAACTTCTTCGGGCACTTTAAGCAAATCAATTTTAGCCTGGTTGCTATACACCACGACTACTCGTTCCAAATAATCAGAGCTTCCGGGTATATTGGTGAGACGATGACCGATCAGCCCTCCGGTGCAGGATTCGGCAACAGCAATAGTAGCCCTTGCCTTTCGAAGCAGATTACCCACTACTTCCTCCATCGTGTCATCATCTGTACCGAATACGTGATGCTCAAGCCTTTCTCTTATTTTTTTTTCCCAGTACGCCAGTCTCGCGCAGGCCTCCTCGTTATCTTTTTTTTGGATAGTTATCCGAACATTGGTTTCCGGGAAAATGGGAAGAAAAGCAAGCGTGATCTCTTTTTGGTTTTCCAAAATATCTTTTAAGAGGTCATCAGCTTTTGATTCTGATATACCGAAGAGCCTCAAGGTCCGGCTCTGAAAATAGGTCTCCCTCTTCCACTCGTTTTCTAATCGCGGCATAATGGTTTCTTCGAACATTGTCTTGAGTTCGCGGGGAACGCCGGGAAAAAATGCCATAAGAGTCTTCCCCTCTTTAATCAGAAAGCCTGCCGCTGTTCCTTTTGGATTGGGAATAATCTCAGCTCCCTCCGGAAAGTATGCCTGTTTTTTCTGCCCCTCAGTCATCGGGACATTATAAGAAACAAGTATTTTGTTTATGTGATCCAGGGTCTCAGGAGAAAAAACAAGCTTTTTTTTCAGAATATTTGTTGCCACTTCTGTGGTAATATCATCACGGGTAGAACCCAGACCTCCGGTTATAATCACCAGGTCGGCCCTCTTTATGCTGTCCTTAAGAGCGCCGGCAATTGCCTCAACACCATCGCCTACACTTATCATTCTTTGAACGGATATCCCCCGGCTGAAAAGACGCTGCGCCAGATAGGGACCATTTGTGTCTACCTGTAACCCGGTGATTAATTCATTTCCGATGGTAATGATTTCTGTCTTTACATCCATTGACGTATCCCCTGAAGAATAAGGTTTGCATAAATCCCTGAGGCCACATCGTCAAGAACGATCCCCCATCCGCCGGAAAGATTGCGGTCAATCCAACCAGCAGGATATGGTTTCAGGATATCCAATAAGCGAAAGAGGAAAAATCCTATTCCCACATTGATTAAAGTAAAAGGAACCCACAGCATCGTTACCAAAAATCCGGCAATCTCATCGATCACAATAGTCCGGGTATCCTTTTGCTGAAAAATTTTTTCTGCTCCATCAGCGATCCAGGCAGAAAAAAAAATAAACGATAAAAGCGTGATAAGGTAAAGCAGAGGGGAAAATTTAGAAAAACACCAGAAAAAGCAGATTCCCACGACTGTTCCGGCAGTTCCGGGAGCCGGAGAAAAATAGCCGCTCCCAAAACCGGTACCGAGTAAAAGAAAAAAAAAGCGATTCCCCTTAAGCATTTTTCCTGATTTGTTCGATAGTGATTTTTGATCCGGGAGAAACAGCGCGCAATGAAGTTGGTTCCCCGATTATCTTTCCAATGATATTGACTGCGCTCGCCGGCCGGATTTCTTTATCGTTACTGATTGGGGTAGGGCCATAAAAAATACAAAACGCCGGTCCGGAGGGCCAGTAACCCAAGTCTCCTGACTCGACAATCTCTCGGGCAGTTGCATCTAGCTCATGGTGAATGGGGATGGAAAAGTAGATTTCATCGCCCCACGTATTGATTTTTGTAGAAAAAGGAAGAATGTTCCAAAGCGCCTCCGCACAGGCAGTATCTGCTAATGTTGCTTCAATTGTTGTATTTCCGACAGTTATTTTTATTCCTTTCATAACAACTCTCTTAAAAAAATTTTTTTTCTTTTCTCGGTTCCCGGAGCCTTTCCAGAATTCCCGCAGCCAGAAGCGGGATCATTATTTCATGGTGTCCAACTAAATTAAATCCTTTTCCGCCTCTCCGGGTAGGGCGATCCACCACATTAATAAGGGGACGGTAATGGCGAATAAAATCCATATTAACGGTTGTAAAATGATCGATGACATATCCTTTATTTCGAACCAGGGTAAGAGCTTTCAAAAAAATCTCCGGCAAAATAACTGCGGAACCTATATTGAGGTACACGCCTCCTTCCAGGATTGCAACCAACGCGCAGAATTGGCGAAAGTCAAGGTGGGTGGCTTCCCCCCAGGCAGAAGGATTAAAACTCGGATGAAGGTGAACAATATCCGTTCCAATAGCAACATGCACGGTTATCGGAATCCGGAGCTTTGCGCCTTGCGCTAATATGCTCGTATGCCGGTTCGGGAGTTTATCCCGCAAGATTTTCCCTCCCAAGCATTCTCCCAAGCCCCTCCCATTGTTTGTGCCTTCCACAACTCCGTTATTGATAAACGTCGCTGTCTCTTCAGCCATCCCAAAGGTTCCCTCGTCTAACTCGGCTCCTACCTCCTCAGAGGTCTTCCCTTCGAGAGCGACCTCCACATCATGAATCGCTCCGGCGCCATTTAAGGCGATCCCACTGATAACCCCTTCTTCCATAAGCTGAATGATAAAAGGCGCAAGACCGACTTTGATCACATGAGCGCCCATTCCCACAAGAACGGTCTTGCCCTCTTCCTTAGCGTGAGTAGTCCTATCAATGACATCCCGAAGGTCTTGCGCGCCAAGGATTTGGGGCAGCCCGTCCAAAAATTCGGAAACCGTTGCTCCCCGAGTATATTTTCTCCCGAACTGGTTTACGCTTACTTTGCTGCTTCTCTCCTTTAAAGAAACTGTCTTGATTCCTTCCAATGACAAAGGTTTTATTTTTTCCATCCCGTATGCATCCTTTTTTCCACTAGCTCACAGAAAACATGGGCGAGGGTAATGTGTGTTTCCTGAATCCGGGGGGTTGAGTCCGCATCAACATTAAAATTATAATCTGCCAGGGAAGCGACCGTACCGCCATCTTTTCCCGTAAACCCTATGGTCGTGAGTCCTAACTCCACCGAAACCTCGAAGGCCCGGATCATATTTCGTGAGTTTCCCGAGGTAGTAATTCCCCAGGCAATATCATTTTTTTTCCCCAGAGCAGCAATCTGCCGGG
The DNA here is from genome assembly GCA_026625185.1 of Thermodesulfobacteriota bacterium. Lineage (GTDB taxonomy): Bacteria > Desulfobacterota > WTBG01 > JAGOGO01 > JAGOGO01. Next base: position 980,432 of record CP113000.1, read on the forward strand.
AAAAAATCTCCTCGAAGTTGATATCATTGCTGATGCTGGTGAGGATAGAGGTATCCGTTGTAAGCGCTAACGCAGCAAAGGGCTCCCGATCCAAAAGATAACGGTTTACAAATTCCGCCGCGATATGCTGAGCATCTGCCGCGCTTCCGCCGTTGCCAAAGAGCAAGATTTTTCCCCCTTCGTGAAGGGCGTTAACAATTACCCCTACCACGCGCTCAATTTTGGCGGCATTTTCTTCAGCAAACTTAAGCTTTATCTCCGCGCTTTTTTTAAATATCGAGATGATTTCTTTCATGTGGCTTACAACCTCAGTTTCTTTGAGTTTATTACTCGAATTTGTTCTTTTGTCAACTTTTTATCATCCTTATCCCTCAAGTTTTTGGAGGAGCAGGTGAAAGTCTTCCGGGAGAGGAGCAAAAAATTCCACCTGTTCTTCCCTGGTCGGATGGATAAAGCCGAGGATGCTGGCATGGAGGAGTTGGCGTTTAACCGAAGCAAGAAGCTGACGAACGTCCGGATCAGGCAAAGAAGCAATGGCTTTTCTGCCGCCATAGTCCGGATCACACAAAACCGGATGGTGGATACTTGCTAAGTGAACGCGAATCTGGTGTGTCCGGCCGGTTTCCAGCTTGATGGTAAGAAAAGTAAAAAAAGGATACCTTTTAAAAACTTCCCAGTGAGTAATCGCCATCTTGCCTTGATGCTGTCGCACTGACATTTTTTTTGGATCTCTCGGATTCCTCCCAATGAGAGAAGAGACCGTGCCCTTATCTTCCTCCATAACACCGACGACAAATCCTCGATACTCCTTGGTTACCGTATGCGCCTTAAATTGTGCGGCCAGGTGTTGATGGGAGTAATCGTTTTTTGCAACCACCATGACCCCGGAAGTATTTTTGTCGAGACGGTGAACAATCCCGGGCCGAAATGGGTCTCCAAAAGAAGAAAGCCCCTTACAATGATATAGAAGGCCATTTACCAAGGTGCCGGAATAATGTCCGGCCGCAGGATGAATAACGAGTCCCGCGGGTTTATTGATCACTATGACATCTGAGTCCTCATGCAAAATATTCAGAGAAATGGGTTCGGGAAAAGCCCGCAATGGCTCCGGGGGAGGAATAGAAATTTCGATTCGGTCCCCCGGTTTAATCTTTTCACCCGCCTTAGAAATGGTGTCGTTCAGTTTAACATTTCCGCTTTCGATGAGTCTCTTGAGGTGGGAGCGAGTTAAGCTGGGATTGTGAGCGGCAAGATAGATGTCCAGGCGAATTCCCCGGTCTTCCGGGGAAACAATATGGGTTTTCGAGGTTGATTCCATATGACCAGAAAAATCACTGCCAACGAGCCGGGTTTTTATTCAAGGAGCTCAGTGTGCCAGTACGAGAGGTCAACCAGGTTGAGAAAAGGAAGCCATTCTTTCCGTTTCAAATTCCGCAGAGAAATTTTATAGAATGGAGTCCAGTTTGGCTTTTTCGGTCTATTCAAAAGGTTCATCCCGGCTTCGTGGGGTGTTCGCCCTCCTTTTTTGCGGTTACAGGTCGCGCAGCAACAGACAATGTTTTCCCACGTGCTCCTTCCTCCGCTGGAACGAGGAACGACATGATCCAAGCTCAGATCACTCTTGGGGAATTTTTTCCCGCAGTACTGGCAAGTGCTTTTATCCCGGGTGTAGATATTAAGCCTCGTAAAGCGGACGTGGCCGATGGGCATGCGGTTATAAGTGAGCAAAAGGATGACTCTCGGTATTCTTACCATCCGGTCTACTAATCCGATCGCCTCTTCCCGCTCTACTACTGCCAGTTTGCTCCAGCTTTCAAAATCGAAGGTTTTAAATTGTTCATCCACCACCTGAGCAATCCCCAGATAGAGGAGACAGAAAGCTCGGCGGACTGAGGTGATATGTAAAGGGAAAAAAGAACGGTTGAGAACTAACACATTGGCATCTATCATGTTACCCTCGCTAAGGCTTCACTGATTATTGGCATTTCATGGGCAAATACAGTGCGAACATCTATCAGGAGTCTCTCCTGATTAATGCGAGCAACAATGGGAGGGTGGTGCTTTCTCAGCCGCTTATCCAGCTCGGCTACGGAAAAAAACTTTGGGATGATAGTCACAACCCACGTAGGGAGAGCCTGAAGCGGTAAAGAGCCTCCCCCAGCCTGAGAGAAATCTTCTTCAACGCTCAGCTCATAAGCGTCTTTTGTCTTTCGTGTTATCTGTCGAAAAAGAGTCTTTGCCTTTTTTTTTAATTCCTCTTGGGTCGCGGTTAACATCTCTAAGACCGGTATCGATTTCACCGCTTTTTCCGGGTCAAAGTACTCTCGTAACGTTACCTCCATCGCAGCCAGGGTAAATTTATCGACGCGAATTGCCCGTAGGAGAGGATTTTTTTTAATCTCATCAAGATACTTTTTCTCCCCGACAATAACCCCGGCTTGCGGCCCACCCAAGAGCTTGTCCCCACTAAAAGTAACAATATCTACTCCTGAGGAAATGGTCTCCATCACCGTAGGTTCATCCTCCAACCCATAAGGGGCCAAGTTCACAAAATTACCGCTTCCCAGGTCTTTCATTACCGGAATGTTAAACGTACGACCTAAACGCACTAAGTCTTTTAAAAGAACCTGCTCAGTAAAACCGAGAATCCGGTAATTGCTGGTATGGGCGGTGAGAAAAAGACGGGTCTCCTGAGAAATAGCCTGCTCATAGTCGCTGAGTTTAGTCTTATTGGTAGTTCCTATTTCCTTTAACATACACCCGCTCTGACGCATAATATCCGGAAGGCGGAAAGAGCCGCCAATTTCGATCAGCTCCCCGCGGGAAACAACGACTTCATGTCCTCTGGCCAAGGTATTTAAAGCCACCAACACTGCCGCTGCATTGTTATTGACCACCAAAGCGCTTTCAGCTCCTGAAAGTTCTTTGAGAATTTTTTCTACATGCAGGTACCGAGACCCCCGCTCCCCTTTTTCCAGCTCATACTCCAGGTTACAATAGCCTTCAGCTATCTCGCCAATATTTTTCACGGCCCGATTCAAAAGAGGCGCTCGTCCTAAATTGGTATGAATAATTATTCCGGTAGCGTTAATAACCTTTTTAAGGTGTAACAAGGCACTATTTTTTGCCTTTTGAGCAATCTGATCAACAAGAATTTTCAGGGTAGTATCCCGGTCAGGGGAAAAAACAGTTTCTTGGGTAAGGATTTTTTTTCGGATGGTCTCCAGCTCATCCCGAATGATGGTAAGCACTAATTTTCGGGGAAAAACCGAAATCAATTCCTGAATCGAGGGCTGATTTAAAACCTCATCCACTGCCGGAATAGATCGGAGAATATTTTTTTTGGCCTGGTTTTCCATGAAATTATTGGGTAAACCCCTTTAGAAGGGTTGCACGCAGGGCATTCATCCCGTTAGAAAAATTTCTACCCCGTGTCAAAACCAGTAAGAATCTTTAATGTTACCCCTGCTTCTGCACCCGGTTAGATATTTGAGTCTAATTAGGCGGCGGTAATTTTCTAACGGGACAAAAGGTTTCGCCTTTTATACCACAGGTTTTTCTCAAATGCAAACCAGGCATTCAAAAAACAGGTGGTATCTTTGTAAAAACCGATAGAAAACCTTTAACGTTTCTTGTTTTTTGCAAGCGCAAGTAGTATGAAATTTTTTAAAAAAGACAAGATGTTATGCAATGCAAAGGTAATATAAATAAATTTCTGAATGTCTTTAAGCTCCATCGAACTCAAAATGGAGGGGCAGTTCACTTGGTCTCATATAATGATGACCAAAAAGATCTGATTCGAAATTGAGAATCTCATATTGATTTTATATAAAATCGAGACCACAAAATAATCAATAAAATTCCTATGGTAACATAAATGATATAGAAAATGCCCTTAGGCTTTTTAAACTTTATTTTTGACACAAAAAGAAATGCCAGAAGAACCATCGACGCCCTAGTAATCCAGACAACAATTTGCAGTCCAAGAAAAAAGTAAGAAATTAGAATTAGGGGTAGGAAAAGCGAGACAAATGTCACGGGAATACCCATGAAATATTTTTTCTCTGATGGGAGGGTGTTAAAGACTGCAAGGCGCCAGATTGCACAACTTACATAAATTAATGTTATAAGGGTATCAATTATTATATTTCCCCCCAAGTTAATAAGAATGAATACCGGGAGAATTCCAAAACTCACAACATCTATCAAACTGTCCAGTTCTTTTCCAATTGCACTGTTATGAACATTGATCTTTCGTGCAACGTATCCATCAAAAAGATCACATATGCCCGCTGCAATCAGGCATAAAATTGATAGCATCCAATCCCTATGTGCAAGTATCACCCCTAATAGTGCACAATAGAGTCCTATGAAAGAAATAATGTTTGCCATATCTATCTTTCTTCAGCTTCTGAAGCGAATGTCCGGGCCTCAATTTCAAAAGGTATTTCACGAAATGCAGTGGATAATTTTCTATATTTAATTAAATTCTTTATACCATAATAAATATAATGCATTAACACAATAACCGTACCGTATTTTTTAAATTGAGCAAGGTGCAGAAATTCATGTCTTGAAATTTTGCCTTTGTAACCCCGACAATATATTGATTTCCCAACCACGATGTATTCAATATTCATTTTCTGCGGGAACCAGTGCTTTTCTTTAACATTGAAGTCGACACCTTCTTTAAGGTAAATATTATATTTTGATTTCATTATTCAGCCTTGTAGGTAGTGTCTCTTTGTCTTATTCCCATTCTTTTAAAAATATCTATTGGCTCCATTTTTGTTACTTCCTGCCATAATGCAAATGTTCTATATTTGGGTAAAGGAAGAAAAGGTGAATTATTAATAGCGTCACTAAGTACATGTACAAGGCACTCTCTGACCGGATGCCTGCAATATGGAATAAATTCATTCCAGATCGTCCTAAACCTTTGCTGCATTATATTTCCTATAGCTGTTTTCAAAAGTACGCAGGGTTGAACATTGCCTTGTGCATCAATGTATACATTCTGACCTGAGGTGGCCATACAACCAAAGTTATAGGGTTCTTCATTATACCAAGGCATTACAATGGCTATCTTTCGTTTGCTCCTGTTTTGTATTTTATAATAGTCAATCAATAATTGCTTATCTTCTTTAGTGAGAAAAATAGTCTTATCTCCTGATTCTTTGGCTCTTCCAACCGGTCTGATTTCATTGATTTGAATTGAATGAGCCCCCAATGATTCGGCAAAATCAACCATCTTGAAAATGTCCCCTGAGTTGACCATCCCGCTTGTTGTGCAGCATACAACGGAATTATAGATACCCAGCGCAGAGGATTCTTTTATTGCTTCACAAGCGCTTTTAAAGGCAATGTTATTTTTCCGCTGCTGATTGTGTATTCTTTCATCATAATGATCGAGGCTTATACATATACCCTCAAGTCCTGCCATTTTGAGAATCTTTAATCGCCTGTTGTCTGCCCCAACACCTGAAGTGAAGATCCTGGTATCCATATGATCTCTTGTGTACCTGATAAACTCCGTGAGATCATCAAAGCGACAAAGGGGCTCTCCACCTACAAAAAACATAACAGTAAAATCAGACTTAATTATATCATCAATCGTTTCAAAAATTTTTTCTTTGGGTAAATCCTTATGAATATCCTGAGTATTTTTTACGTGACAATGAAAACAATTGTTTGGGCATATGTTAGTTATGGATATCTGAGCATGGTTCGGCTTTAAAGGATACTGGTCCACACTGTTGTTATCAAGCATTTTATCATATCGAGGGCCGGGAAAGTATGGCGCAAATGGGTCAATGAAGTACTTGCTGGCTACTTTTGAATATTTGGTGTCTTTAAAAAGGGAAGATATTATCACTTGTTTTTTGAGCACATAGAGGAACCTGCGGACAGATATTCTACAAGACAGTAGCTTTAAAAGATTGTGCCTTAATACATACCACATCAACCTTGCTTTAAATAACGTCCTTTTCATATCGCCATAGGTTCCGTTGTTTTAGTTGTATTCATTCTCCTACCGAAATTCTGTTTTGTTGCAAAGTCCAGCAAGTCGTGTATCCACTGTTCTGTAATTTCCTCAGGAGCTTCATACTCCATACCCAACCGTCTTACTGTTGAGGATACATCAAACATTTCTTCCTGTGTAAGATAAGGCAAGAAAATACGTGTTTGCTTATCGAAAAGCTTCTGCAAATATCCAGTTCCATTGTCTTTTTTTATCGGCAAACTACTTGAACAATCGAAATAATTGATTCCATTTATGTTCATATAATCGAATATTAGTTTTAATACCCACGATGTTAAAGGTGGCGCAGGATGGGTGATATAATATATCTCTCCAAATGTGCCGAGACCAATTAGGGAAAGCAACTGGGAGACGACCCAGTCAACAGGCACAATATTTATTGTGGATGTGGATGAACATGGTACTGAGATAGGTAGTTTCACTGGGTTGGAAATTTTTTTTCTCTGGCGTAGACTTTTGGCTATGAAATATGGAACCATAGCATATCCGTAAAATCCATTAAAACCGTTAATAGCACAGCTCTTTCTTTCGCCAACGATGACTCCCAGACGATATATATTGTACGTTAGCCCTGAATTCATCACTAATTTTTCAGCAGCGGACTTACTTATTTCATAGGGGTTTCTCTGAAATGGGGCATAGGCAGTTGAAATGAAATGCAGATCTGGGATATTAAGAGTTTTTGATAGATTTATTATCCTTTCAGTTCCGCCCTTATTTATATTCCAGGTACGCTTATAGTATTTATCGTCAAATTTCACAGCGCTTGCGCAATGTAATACCATATCTATATCGACTGACTTAAGAATGGAAAGGCTTGAATCTGAAAGGCCCAGGTTTTCTTTTTCAAGGTCGCCTTCAAATAGGTGATCCGGGGGAACGCCAAAACCGAAAAATTTGTCAAACCTTTGCTTGACATTACGAACCAGGGCGTATACTTCATGATGTAATAATAAAGATGAAATAAGGTGACTCCCCAAGATACCTGTCATTCCGGTCAACAATATCTTCATGTTTATCCTGCCTCGTAAAGAGTGAACATGATAACCGCCACCGGTCCAAGAATAATCATGCTGTCTAATCGATCCAGCATCCCTCCTTGGGCGCCCATGATCTGTGAAAAATCCTTTATTCCAATCCTCCTCTTTAGAACACTTGAGCTGGCGTCTCCAATAAATCCACAGGTAAATATAACAACAGCATTCAACAAAATAAGGTAAAAAGGCAGACTGCTCAGATTAAAAACGTGATAGAAGCTTATCGAAGCTAAAATGCTGAATATGAATCCTCCTATAAATCCGCTCCAGGTCTTGTTGGGGCTGACCAGAGGAAATAGTCGTGGTCCTTTTAAGCTTTCTCCAACTACCTGCGAAAAAGTGTCGGACACTGACAACACAAAGAGCAAAAATATTAATATTTTATAATTTATCAAAAAGGATAAGTAGATATAACTGGATGCAGCGATAACCGCTATGACTATGCCGGATGCAATCCCGATCGTCTTTTTTAAAGATCCGAAGGTGCTTTCTGCTATTTGATAGATAAACTCAAAAAGAGCAACGCTGAATATGGCTATAATAAAAATTATGTAAAAATTCCTGAAGAATATTATGGAAAAGATCATAATCAATTGAAAAGCAAGATACCTTTTAAGCTTTGCTTTTAATGAGCCTTTGCCACCCTTTTCCAAGGCTAATATATTAAGGTAACTTTCTGCAAACCATCTCAGCCCTTTACTTATGAGAAAAGCTCCGACAGTCCAGGTAAAAAGAAATAGAAGATAATAAAATAAAAAATGTATTTTATAATCCATTGAACTTTTCCGGCACCCTCATATTAAGCGCTCCCTTGTGGCAGCAAAGGTCCCAATGTTCCGATTCAGGGATAACTTCACCATCCCCAAAGGCTGGTACTCTTTTATTATAATAAATACTTATCTTATTGACTTCCTGCCTACACTGATATCTGTCTTTACTACTGAGTCCCATCTTAATCTTTAATAGGGAATACAGCACAGATTGACAACTGGGATTTTTAAAGAGCAAGAAATGAAACAATCCATCCGTGGCTTTGGTTCCTGGTGCGACAACGATATTCTTGCCTATGCTTGCTTGGTTTGTAAAAACGCAGGCATGGCTTATATAGTCCCGAACATCTTCATTATCTGTTATCCTAAAAGAACATGTATTGTTACGAGCAAAAATGGAATGCCACACGAGCAACAGTGAGTATATTTTGTCTCCGGTAAGCTTCATGAGTAAGGTCCACTTGTGTGATTTCTTTAAACGGTTTGCATTGTCTGCCACCAAAAAGCCCAGGCCAAAGCCCCCTCCAGATACAACATGCCGTCCATTAGCACTAATGGTGTCATATTTGATTGTTTTTCCATTTTCCAATTGATCCAATGATTTTAAAGGATTCAAAAACAAACCGACCCAGCGGGCAAAATCATTGGCGGTACCTGCGGGCACAAGGTTAATTTCTACCGGTTTATTTATTAGATGCTGAATCGTGTGATGTAATGTTCCATCTCCTCCAATAATCAATACCTTACTTACCTCATCTAAAAAGGTGAGCCATCCCGGGCAAGAGATATCTTTGGGTTGCAGAGAATAAAATATCACATCTCCCCAATGTAAGCGTCCTTTAAGACGGTTTGCGATATCTATGTTCTTAACCGAGCTTACAGCAAGATTATATAAACACAATGTTCGCATACGATTAAGTCTAAAAATTTATACTTTTTTTAGAATCACGGTTTGCATCGATAAGTTAAGATATTTTTCAAACAGCAGAAAAGGTGCCAGAAATAGTTGCCCGGTAAAATACGGCAAAATTGCCTTCTTCAAAGTCAAGCCTTTGCCCTTAAGCATCTTGAATGCTGCTCCCGCAAATAGATAGAAATAGGCCGGAAAGGCCCCGTAGGCAAGATAATCTACAAGATCGAACCCCTCTTTCTTCACTATTTCGAGAAGATGTTTTTTTGAATACAATACTGTGTGTTGTGGTGACTGAACGCCCGGCCAGCGCGATCCGTAAAGTTTGTAGGTAAGGCTGTCAAGTCTGGGTACTTCAATAATAAGAATTCCTTTATCCTTCAAGCATTCTTGCGCTTTTTGAAGAGATTCCCGTGGGCGGTAGTCATGCTCGAGGAAATGCCACATGGTAATTAGGTCATACGAATACGCAGGTAATTTCTGTTCATAAAAAAGGCCCAGATGAAAATCAATCTCATTGAAACCTGGGTAATATGTGGTATCCTTGAAATCAACACCAACAATACTGCAATGGTATGTTTTTTTTAACAGGAGGAGAAATGTTCCAACAGAACATCCCACATCAAGCACACATGAGTCGGAATTTAGTCTAACATAAGGTTCAATAAGCTTGATTTTGTCCCTATCGTGTTTTCCCATCGCCCAGCTATATAAAGGACTCAAAGGACCTAATTTTTCATTCTTACGATGGGCAATATAATCGTCCGTATAAAAACGTTTAACCTCATCGATACTTAACCTTGGATTCTGATATATCAAACCGCAAGAACGACATCTGACGAAAATAAACCTACCCGGCATGCCTGTTAAATCATCCTCAGCAGTCAAAAAATAATCGGATTCAGTGCTTCCACATAGGTAGCAACAAATATTTTCTGTTTTATAATCTAGTATTAATTTTTTCATTATTTCCCGTTATTCAGCCCGATATAGCCAACAAACACAGATATATCACTCCATTGGTAAAAGGTATAAACTTAAGATTTCGAACCCTTTCATATTTTATTGTCAAGAAAAATAAAGCTATGCAAAGGGATAGGAGACCCCATTTTATCCACTCAGAGGGGTTACCGTGGTAATTTAGAATTATATGAGAGGCAAAGCCAATCGACAGGAACAACCAGGCGATAAAACCAGCTTTTAAATAATTCATGTCCGAGAGGTGCTCCCGGTCATGAAAGGTTTCATAAACGAAGAGAATTAAGTAAATGATTATTAGTGGTAATATTTTTTCTCTAAAAGGTGCGCTTTCAGAAGAAGTAATAAAAGCAATTACCGGATATTTTATCAGGATAAAAAGGTCGAACATGAGAGGATGCAGTTTCTCTCGTAGAAAATAGATAAGCATAAAGAACAGTGCAAAAATAAAAGCAATTATCAGTATGGAGATATTATGTAATTTATAAATTATGAAAAAAGACATAAGGAATATAATAAATAACCACTTCCAGAGAATTAATGCATTACCAGGATTGACGGTAACCCTGTTCGGTGAAGTCTTTCGATCTTTCTTGATTGAGCAGAGATCATCCCAGAGGCGCAATCCCAAAAGCAGCAACAATGCGGAAGCAAACCTTACAAAAATATCAAATTTATTAGTAAGATGTTGAATAGAAGTTTCGCTACCTATTGATAGAAGAATTCCTAACGGGATAAAGAGGAAAAGATTGAATCGTTCTTTAAAATATTGAACTATAAGAATCATATTACCTCTTCAAGAAAAACAACCGATCTATCTGCATCAAGCAAAACCCGCTGACCGTCTATTAATCTGGTTGTAGCATCCTTTACTCCCACCAAGGTCGGAATCCCATATTCTCTGGCAATTATAGCCCCGTGAGAAAGCATCCCTCCTCTTTCAAGAATAAGTCCAGAAATTATTGGAAATGCTGGTGCCCAGCCAGGGTCGGTTTGCTTGGTCACAAGTATATCTCCCTTCTCAATCAAACCAATGGATGTTATGTCTTTAACAATCCTTGTCCTTCCTATAACCCTGCCCTCACAGGCGCTGTACCCGGTTAAGAAACATTTTTCTATTTCCGGAACTTTCCCGATCTCCAAGGGATTGTTCTTTTCGGAGGAATAGTACTCTCCTGCAGGCAGGCGAAAACTTTCCGGCGGGGACGATTTCACATCATCTGAATATTTATTCTTCCTCTGTCTGATGACCTCCCTTATCAGAACCGGAAGGTGACATGCCGACAGATTTTCTATTTCAGAGTATTTTAAGAACAGGGCATCTTCAGCATTCTGAATAAGATGCTTTTTCTTGAAAATGGTGCCCAAGGCAAGCAAAGAATGTCTGCACTGGTTATAAAGCCTGGCTTGTTTCAATCTCACCCTTTCCCGGTATCTGATACCTTGATGTGCCAAAAAGATTGAGAACCTGATAATTATTTTGCGATATAATCCTGTTAACACCCCACAGTCTTTCCCAGCGTGTTCCAGTATCTGCTTGGTAACTTCAATCCTTCTATGGATCTGCGTTTTTAATTGTTCCTCCGGTGAGTGAAAAGGATTTTTCAAATAGCTTTTGAGAAGATCTATTAGTTTCTCTGGTGCTTCATTATAATCCGCACGCGTTAAAAGTAATTCCCCTGAAATACGGTATCCCCATTTCTTCTGATACTCCACAAAGGCTCTGTGAAAATCATCGAACTCTTCCCCTTGAGTCAACACAGACATTATGTTTTTAGGATCATTTTCACCAAATAACCTATATAAACCGTAATTGTTCTTGATCATTTGGGTGAGCTCCCAAAATCTCTGAGGCGGCTCATGACTCACCAGATTTGGTATTCCAACGAGCAATTGATGAACATTTGTTGATCGTGATCGGGCGTATGTCTCCACAGAAGAACGAAGTAAACCATACCCGAACATGGCAAGAGCGTCCGCAAGAGAGGCGTCTTTCCACTTATGCATACGAATATGAATAAAATTCATAATATCTGTTTTATATCTGTTTACGTCATGCTCCTTCTCAGGGGAATTGCATTCTTTAAAATGAATGTCGGCTTGTTTTTCAAACCTTTTAACATATAGGGGAAGACACAAAATATGTTTTAAGGACCGAGAACCAAGCTTGAAAAAATAAAGGTATCTTGCCGGCCTGTTTTTTGACAGAAATTTATCCGGCAAATTATCATAGGGCAGGTCATATATCCCTATAAAAGAATCCCAGTATTTCTTGGCAAGATCGGGAAAAGGCAATGCACTCAGACATTCATAAATATTGGTAAGATTATAGTACATTCTACTTTGATGGAAATCGATTATGGTTTCAAAGGCTGGCTCTAACTTTTTGCGGACCTTGCGACTGACCCCAAGCAATCTAGCCAAATTTCTGAAATAGTGATAATATCCATTTTTTGCAAACGACATAAGAAATGGAGTAAGCGCTTCAGGAAAATTTTCATTCACATTAACATTGGACCATAAACAAGACGCATCGTTTTTCTGATTCTGCGCGGTTACCGGCCTGGATTGAAGTAACCATAACTTTTTTGATTTATCAATGGTCCACTCTATATCTTGTTGCCTTCCGGTATTCTGTTTAGCATCTTTGGCGATAGCAACAAGATTCTTAATATTCGCAATCTGAGTGTCGAGAAAACCATTTCCGTTGTTTCCCGCAGAAGAACCGGCAATTCTCAATCCCGCAGCTTCATCATAAATCAGAATCTGCTCAGGGTTTTCCCTTCCGCCTACAAGCTGTTCTCCGGCGCCCCTGACATATTCGAGTACTAATGGTTTATTTCCGTCCTTCCGGATCTGGGAGAGAGGATGGGTGGTAAATAACACACCTGAAAATTCCGACTGAATATAAGGTTGCACGATAACCGACATGCCGCCTAAAATTGTGTTACGGTTACACTGATAACTGATGCTTTTTGATTTCCAATAAGACATCCAGCACTGAAGAAGAGCGTCATGACAGGCGCTCTCGAATTTCTTTTTACTGTCCGTTACTGCAGAATCTAGTTGCCCCGCAAAGGAGTTCTCGTTGGAGTCCTCTCCAATGGCTGAGCTACGGAATATCAATTCTGATTTTCCAAACACTTTTTTGATGGCTTCATAAATATCACTGAATAACGAACTCTCAATTCCTTTCTTGAGAAGAGCATCACACAATTTTTCAGAATACCTCATGACTGAGCGGATGTCATTCAAATTTTCATCATTGTCATGAACCTCGGCAAGAGCCTTCTTTGAATAATCCTCAAAGGCCTGTGTACCAATTATCAATGTCTTGGGTATAGATATTCCCATCCTATTTAAGGTGTATAATGACTCTGCTTTTCCACCTGTTATGTGGGACGATTTTACCTTTGAGAGAGGAAAAGAATATTTGATTTTTTTATTCATATGAAACATTGTGCATCTTGTTATGAAACTCAACAAAAATATCCCTTACCATTTTCCTGTTCTTATCAAGATCATCAAGAACCCATTTGCTGGTCTCTACTTCCGGCAGAATGTAAACATCCACATGGCCACCCAAAGTCCTATAACCCCTACCCGGATCTATTTCCGATGGTATGTAAATATAAATCGGAACAATTGGTACCTTCATATTGGTCGCTAGGTGAAACGCACCTTTATTGAATTTTGATATTCTTCCCGTTGTGGTAACTGCGCCTTCAGGAGAAAGGATCACAGACTCTCCGGTCTTACGCAATTTGACTTCTGCACGTTTAAAACATTCAGTCCTCTTTCTTGGTTTGTGTTGCTGGTCAATCAGAAATGTCCCGATAAAAAAGTTTATTATGGTGACGGGAATATATTTATAGGTCGCTTTTGACATAAAGTACCGCGTATTATTGAAGCCGATCGCCGGTAAGAGCACCACATCAATAGTGGAGGTGTGATTAATCACATATATTTTCTGTGAATTTGACAAATCGTCCTGATGATGAACGGTATAGGTAATGCCAAACATCCGCAAAATCATCGCGCAACCGGGACGGACAATATACCGGCAACATATATTTCTTAGCTTAAAAAAGGTGCTGATTTGAAAAATTGCAACGATAAAGGCAGTGATAAACAATACGGTTACTGCTGAGGGAATAAGGATCAGCAAACGCACAGGGAATTTTCTCTTTGCTTTTTTATCAGGCTTTGCAGCGATCATAAATCGCTCCCGTGAAACAGGTGTGTCTCATACCCATTTTGCATCAAGGTCGTCAGTTAACTATTTGACAGAGTCCCCCTCGCTGGATATTGGCGGCAAAGTTCTCGGTTACCCTAATAATATATCTTCCCCAAAAATTACCACTGCCACCTCTGTATTTCAACGAAAATATTGTGCTCATCATTTACATCAAAAAATTTGCCGGTATGGTTACAGGGGCATTATTGAAAAGATGGAGGCATTCTGTCTGTCGCTTTAATGCAAATTAATTACTTAGTCATTTTCAGCAAATTTCTAGGTATTTTATATCATAAATACCACCTTTATTCTGCTTGCGCACAAAATCGCACCACCGTTAAAAAGAACTAGAAACCATGTTAATATGGCAACCCTTTTTTAACCGAAACATTCTTATATCCTTTCCTCCGCAAGATTCCGGATAATTCTTCTTAACCTGAACTATCCAACGGTTAAACAGTGCAATGGCCGTGCCAGGGCGCGGAGATATTTATAACTAATTGATTATTAATTATTTTATGCAAAAACTCGAATTAGGCTTTGAAAAGGAGGGGAATTTTAATGTTCACAAAAAGCACTATGCTTATACAAAAAATGTATAGCTATGAGGTGTTTTCTGAAGGGAGTCGCCCGGTATTTTTAAGCAGGGTTCACGGGGCAGGGAAGACTGAGGAGGGCATACCAAAAGCAAAATGAGGATTTTTAGCTTTACCGCTTGCTCCCTCACAGCTTCTTGAGCTTTGCCGGTACTATCGTCTCCCTAAGCAGCTTTTCCACCCCTTCTGCACCTACCCGATTACGCCATCTCGCCAGTGAGCTCGGGTCTAAGGGAAACTCATGTTGAAAATACACAACGGGTGCTTACGGTTTATCATCTGTTCTAAGCGGGATCTAAACAAATCCTTTTGTCCGCTTGATTTCATCCTTTTCGGCATCAAAAATCACCAGCTTTTGAAGGGTTAATTACCCTTTTCTGGTGAATATATTATGTTTTTTCCCTAATTAAAACGAATTATATCAATCTGTTAAACGTTTTTTCAGGAGCGACTATTTATAAAAAATTTGACAAGAAAAATATTTATATATAATTTATATGTGTTGAACAAAATCGTATTAACTTTACAGTTAACTAACTTTTCTATAGTCATATCAACTTAATAAAAGGAGGTCTAATTGTGGCAATCGAGGAATTAATACGGATTGGTGAAACTATATATAACAAATATATTGATGATTGGAAAAAAGAGGGGAAGAGAGTTATTGGGTACACTTGCAGTTATGCGCCTGAAGAGATCCTGCAAGCCGCCGGTCTTCTGCCTATTAGGCTCAAGGCCATTGGTTCCAGCGAAACCAGTAAGGCAGACGTGTATATGCCGAAATTCCACTGCACTTTTTCAAGGCATCTGTTGGATCAGGGCATGTCTAATGCCTTTGATTTTGTTGATGGGATTGTCTTTGTTAACTCATGCGACCAGCTAAGACGAATGTATGATGTGTGGAATAAGCTTGTAAAATTTCCATATCAAACCATTATGGTCATGCCCTATTCCTACGATAAAGAGGATTTTGAATGGTACCTGGAGCACGAGGTTAAGAAGCTTAAGAGCGACCTGGAGACAGCTTATGGGGCAAAAATTACCGACAGCTCGTTAAGCGAGTCAATAAACATTTTCAACGAAACCAGAAACCTTCAGGCCAGATTGTATGAAATGAGAGGCGCAAAAGAACCCAGAATCAACGGGGTGGACACCCATAAGATCATCACGGCTGCAACCTCTATGCCCAAGAAAAAATACAACGAATTGCTGAAAGCGTCCCTCGAGGAGCTGAAAAAGAGGCCGGGTATTACAGATTACCGGGCCCGCATTCTCATCGGAGGAAGCATGATAGATGAGCCGGAATTACTGCAGGTTATCGAGGATGCCGGGGGTCTTGTGGTTGCAGACGTGTTGTGCACCGGCACCAGATGGACCACGGATAAAGTGGAAACGGACGGTGACCCCCTTTACGCCATTGCCAAACGATATTACGATCATCAACCATGTCCAAGAATGACCATGGTTTACGAGCGAAAACGTGATTTTGTACTGGATCAGGCAAAGAAAAATCAGGTGGATGGGGCTATCTTTTCCAAAATCGCCTTTTGTGATCATCATTCTGGAGACAATGTTCTTTACCAGGAGGATCTTGAGAAGGAGGGTATTCCATCTTTGCTGCTGGATAGAGATTACAGGATAACCGACGTGGGCCGATTCAGGACAAGAATCGAGGCCTTTTTTGAAAAACTTGGTAAATAAAAGGAGGGTCGGCTATGAAACCGGTTCCTAAAGAGTTAGAAGGTATAGAGCTGTTTCAAAGGTATTTAACCACCTTTAACCTAATTAATATTGCTTTGACTAATTTCAAAACAGTCGAAGATCTTATGGCCGCGGCGCCGGAGATCTTAAAGACCCTGCCGGAATATGATGTCGGGGTTTTTCAGTCCCTTAGGCCGGATATTGTTATCGCGGCCTTCCATCCAAAAAACAGGAATGTGGTACTGAAATGTGCGCAGGCCCAAATAAAATTTTGGCAGGGCATAATAGATGACATCAAGGCAGACAAGCCGCAGTTGGATTTTTGGTTTGCGCAAGGTCCGGAACTATTCCGCGCGCTGGGATTTTCCCCGCTATGCACTGAAACCACGTTGGTTGCCTCTGCAATTTATCAGGATGGATGTGAAGATGCCACTGACTTATTCAGGTCTAAAGGATTTGCCGATCATATCTGCACCGCCAATGTGGCCTACCCCGGATATGTGATGAATGGCAACTGGAAGGTTCCCCATGTTATGGTAAAGCCCGGGACTCCCTGTCCTTCAAGCAACCTGGCCTACCAGGCCATAAAGAAATGGTATGGCAATGATTACATCATGTATGACTCCACATACTATCTTGACGAAAAAGGCTTGGCCCATCAGACGGATGCCATTCGAAGGGCCATAGCCAAATTGGAGAAGATCTCGGGACAAAAGCTTGATGAAGCTGTCCTCAGGCAGCAGATGAAGGAAAGCAACCAAACCTACGCCCTTTGCGGTGAGCTTCTTGAGCTCAGGAAAAACAAGCCCAATCCTGATCCGGGCATGCACCGTATCCTTGACCTGCTCATGATGGTCACACTTCTCGGAGAGCCTTCATGTACCGAATACTTTCAGCTTCTTGTGGACGAAGCGAAGGAAAGGGTGGCCAAAGGAGTGGGGGCAATCCCGGAGGGCAAAAAGGAGATCAGGGCGCTTCACACTTGGGCCCTTAACGCATATATGCCGGACCTTTATCACTGGCTGGAGGAGACCTATGGGATGACTTACCTTACCTGTGGACTCTCCTATTTCGTTAACCATCAGGTGGATACCTCTTCGGCGGATTCCATGGTCGAGGGATGGGCCCAGAGGATTATGAACTTTACTATGGAAAGGCAGAGCATGAGCTTTGGTGATGTCTGGGTTGATGATATGTTTTATCTGGCAAAGAACTGGGATGCTGACTGCGGCATATTCGCGGGAAACCTGTCATGCAAGCAGGGTTGGGCCATGAGTAAACTGCTGGGCGACCGACTGGAGGATGAACTTGGTATACCGTCGGTAAGATTTGAAATCGAATTGTGCGATAAACGCACCTGCCCCCCTGATGAGTTCAAGCACCGTATCGGGAGTTTTGTGGAAACCATTTTAACAAACTCAAAAAAGAGAGTTTGACAATGATAGTTGCAGGTATTGATGTCGGCTCCCTCACCGCTAAAGCGCTTATTATGAAGGACGGTGAGATTATTGATTTTGATATTATCACTGTCAGACCAACACCCGTACAATCAGCAGGGGACGTGATGGAAAAGGCCCTGAACAAGACCGGGCTTAAGATGGATGACCTAGATTATTGCGTGAGCACCGGTTATGGACGGGAGCAGATATCATTTTCACGGAAAAGCATATCTGAAATCTCCTGTCATGGAATGGGGGCGCATTGGTGCAGACCCTCCATAAGGGGCGTTATCGACATCGGGGGGCAAGACTGCAAGGCCATTATAGTGGATAAGGACGGGAATTTAGATAATTTCGCCATGAACGACAAATGCGCCGCCGGCACCGGAAGATTTCTGGAGATCATCTCCAAGGCCCTTGGCATTGACCTCGCCGAGCTGGGACCGTTGACCTTCAAATCAAATAATCCACTGAAAATTGTGAGGAGGTGCAGCGTTTTTGCCGAGTATGAGGTCATATTTTTACTCGCAGAAGGTAAGGATGTCACCGATATAGGCGCGGGGGTTAATGAAGCCATGGCCCAAAGAGCCTTTTCGCTGGCTAGCAGTATAAATCTTAATAACAAACTTACTGGTGAATTGACCGTGACGGGCGGTGTTGCAAAAAATGTCGGGGTCATCAAAAACCTGGAAAAACTTTTTGATGCCGAAATTGTTAGTTTGCCACTGGACCCACAGATAATGGGCGCTTTGGGGGCTGCGCTGTTTGCTCGACGATATTATGAGAAAGAGGTAAGAGTTTAAATGCATTTTTCCATTGGGATGGACATCGGACTGGTCGGTATCAAAGGGGTAGTCATGAAAGGCGAAAATATTGTTGCTCAGGTGGTAAAAGATACTGGGGTGAGACCTGCTTTGGCGGCCAAGGAATGTTATGAGCAATTACTCTCAGATGCGGATATAAGTTCAGACAAGATTCAAGCCCATGGGGTTAGCGGCTGGGGCTCAAAAACATTATCATTCGATTTCGATATAGAATACCTCCCTGATGTGGTCTGCCTTGCTAAAGGGGCAAAATGGGCCTGCCCGACTTCAAGAATGGTTGTTGACGTGGGGGCGCAGACAGCAAAAGTTGCTCGTTTTGATGGGAATGGGAGTGTAAAAAAATACGAGCTAAGTGATAAATGCGCCTCAGGAACAGGAAGATTTCTGGAAATCATGTCGGCGGCTTTAGGATTGAAAGTAAACAATTTGGGGCAAATAGGACAAGCGGCGTCGAAACTGGTGGAAATTTCATCCCAATGCAGCGTCTTTGCCGAAAGTGAAATCATAAGCTATGTAAATACCGGCGAGAAGACAGAAGATATTGTAAATGGCATTAACTATTCGATAGCGAAGAGGGTTTCAACCATCATTATGAGAGTGGGTATTCAAGAAGATATTATTATAACAGGTGGGGTGGCAAAAAATGATGCCGTTGTCAGATATATAGAGGAGATGGTCAAGGTTAGATTTAAAGATTACGGGGTAGACCCCCAAATGATTGGCGCCATAGGTGCGAGCTTAACTGCTCAGCAGACATGAAAAGGTTAGGAACCAGCTATGCCAAAAATAATTGCCGTTAGCGGCAAAGGGGGTATAGGAAAATCCACCCTGGCTGCATTGATAACCAAGTTTTTTTCTGAAAACACGGATAAAAAGATTCTCCTGGTTGATGCTGACCCGTCTATTAGCCTGACCCTTATGCTCGGGATGGACCCGCTCAAAACACTGAGCAACTTGAGGGAAAAATTTGTCACCAGTGCGGAGGCTGCCCAGGAGGCCATGTTTGGAGATAAACACATCCGTGATACTATTTATGATGAGTGTTTGCAGAACGGTGGAAGGTTTAACTTGCTTGCCATGGGCAGGCCTGAAGGACCGGGATGTTTCTGTTCAGTCAATGAGTTATTAAGATATGGGATCGAAAGTGTTTCAAAGAATTTTGACATAACCATCATCGATTGTGAAGCAGGCCCTGAACAGGTTAACCGGAGAGTGACCAAGAGTATTGACGATTTAATACTCGTAATCGAACCAACCGTCAGAAGCGTTCAAACAGCATTATATATCAAGAAGGTGGCTGAAACTTATGGTGTTCAAAAGTCGTTTAGTTTGCACATTATTTTAAATAAAATAGGGAAACATGACAGAACAAAAAACATAAAGTCAATTTTAAGTAGCGAAGGGATAAAAATTTCAGGAATAGTACCTTTGGATGAAAATATAGCTGAATATGACTCCATTGGAAAATCTATACTTGATCTTTCTCATGAATCACCCAGCGTGAAAGCTGTTGGAGAAATCTTCACATTCCTGTATCTCCAGAAAGAGGTCAATTTTGTCCGTGAGAGAGAGTTAGACCAGCAGATATAATTGCAGATTTTTACAGCAGATTAATTTTAGAAAGATTGGTGGTGTCTGATGGACGATGTCAGAATTTTCTTTGAGCAAAATCTAGAGGATTTTGCTGATTGACCCGCCCAGCGTTTCCGCCCCCTTTGCCCGCTTCTCGGGCGAGCCGATGATTTTTTATTATAATACCAAATCAATCCGATTTTCAAAAGAGTTGTCTTTGAAATCCTTACTTACTTTGTCAAAATAAACCCAGCGACCGCGATAATTCCGTTCGTTATTGGGCGTGGCTACGGGACTGGGCTACGGGACGTACATGAAAATATGAATTGATATTGTGATAAGACCGGGGGAAGAAGGGGCGTCCATTAAATTATAAAATTTCTAACAACGGCGACTTATGCGTACCAACATAAACACTGTTTTTGCATGAAATAATAATATAATGGAAAAAAAATGAATTAGAAAAATTTGTTAGTCATTCTCAGCAAATTTCTAAGTATTTTATATCATAAATACCACCTTTATTCTGCTTGCGCACAAAAAATCGCACCTAACACGATTCTTTTTAATGACTCCTGGGGCATTCTAAAGTTATTTCTTTCACTAATAAACTAAACTTATCCACCTCGCAACAATCCCTTGCTTGGTTGGCCAAACCGCAAGGACATCACACCTCCCGCTACTACCGATCTGTATCAAATTCCATGGCCCACCCAACCAATGATCAGCAACATTAGTTTCTCCCAAATCTACCGGAGCAGACCAAACCCGACTAAAAAATTCCAAAAAAAGAACATGGTTTTTGTTACTAAAATTACCCCCCTCTGGGTTTCCGATTACCAAAGCATGAAAGTTATCGTCGCCAGCCGGAGATAGCTTGGGTTCCCAATAGGTTCGAAGTGGGAATTTGATAGTTCCATTCTGCACGTTATCTTTTAATAAGTAACTCTCGCGATCATGACCACGCAGGATAAGCGCATTGCCTGTTTCTGGATCTACCGCAAGAGTGCTTTGCGACATATCCTTGGGGTAATCTTGCGAGAATTGAAATTTTTTTCCGGTTACCTTACGGAGCGATCTTGATCCCTTAAAAGCACTTAATTTTGCCGGATCCGCCAAGGTATCAGGTGGACCGACAGTTGTTTTGAAACTTACATATCTAGATTGAGAATCCTTTGCTATTATTGTGCAAATTGAGTCGTAAATGAGGGTGACAGTGCCTTTTGCATCAGCAGCAAGGTGTATATTATCTATCGATTTCTTATCATTTGGATCAACGACAGTCCAGGTTGTGTAGATAGGATGGTTTTCAGAAACTACCATTAGTTTGTGCGCTCGTGTTGGCCACGGCCAAATGATGCCACCCCCGTAACCACCAAGTCCATACAAATCCAGACGCCAAGGAGCTCCAACTTCATTTCCTTTAACCTCAAAGGCCCATATCAACCCTTTAGCGCCTTTCACGAAAGACGGATTAAACGCCTCAACCCCTATCTCTTTCCAAGGGGTGCGCTCAACTTTTCGCCAGATACCGTCCTTATAAATCAGATGCTCATTATCTATTAGCACATGAAGATGCCCTTCGCAATCAAACGTTACATCAAAAGCCGAGGGCAAAGCGGAAGTCCTTATGATCTCGCTCTTCGTGACGCTGTCAGGGCCAACAACGAAGTGGTGAATTTCCTTTAATTCAGTTGAAACGATAACAACGTGGGCTTGGCCGCTGCTATCAAAAATTACCCGGGCGCTATCGCCATGCGCTGTTTTTGTCCTCAGGAGTTCGATAACTGGACCTGAACGAATGTTCGGCAGCACATATTTCGCAGGTAATTTTTTTTCAGATGTGATCGCGCATCCGTTGATTAAAAGGCTTGCGACAAATAGGACAAGTAGAATATCCGTTTGAAGGCATTTAAAACGCTTGCAATTAAAAACCATCGCTGCAATCTTCCTCCTCTTAAATGATCTTTTGATCTTTTCACATTAAACTGCCACGCCGATTTACTTCACTGAAACCCGACCTCGATTCAGGTTTCTTTTATTCGATAAACCCTGCACCAGCCCTCATTTATAGCCCCACAGCAATCATTGTCACCCTCGACTTTCAAGTCTTTATTATAGGCCTTTCATTGATTGGTTTCCTGACATTCACAAACCGCTTTATCAATGCGGCTATGGAAGATTTGATAAGCCCTATGATATTCGGTTACTGAACCTGAATCTGTGTCAGCAACTTCGGCCCATACCGGATACCTCGAATGTTTCGCGCCAGAAGGGATTCCATACCAACCCGTGGGGATTGCAACTCCTACAAAATAACCATTGTTCTGCTTTTCCAGAATTACTGGAACTTTGCCTGACATTCCGCTCTGTTCCCATTCTTTCGCAATGCATGAAGCGACAGCATGAGATGAATGCACACTTTTGAAATTCTGTGTGGCACAACCGCATATCAAAATAAATACAAGCATCAAAGTCAATCCACAAATTATTTTTATTTTCCTTTTTATTAAGTTTGACATTTTATTTTTCTGCCTTCATACGGAGAGGAGTTCCAATGCGCTCACTTGGTTTCTAAAAGCACCTTTCTATTCTCCGACCATGGGGCTTTCTCCTTCACCACTTCATTAAAAAATCTTTGCATTGAAGCTTGAATTGCTTTCGATATTTCCGCTTTAAATAATTTCCTTCCGTTAACGCCTTGATATTCTTCCATCGTTCGACTCGTGGAACCTTCTCCGACCTTCGCCTCATAAAATAAGGGCTCTTTTCTATTCTTGGGATTGGCATAATATGAAACCACATCATACACTAAGGCTTTGGGCGCGGTTTCCCAAAGGCGTATGCGCAAAGTTACTGCCACGCAAAAAGAACCGCGCTCTTTACATTCACTCAGTTCTATATTCAGGATTTCTGTTTGAACAATACTTTTTAGGCCCTGTTGGTTCGCCTGCGCAAAGGGATCATTTTCAGTGTTTAAGTCAATCGGCTTTGATATGCAATATTTGGAAAGCATGCTTTCAAAACCAGATCCGAGCATTGCGGCAGGGTCATTTTCCTTGAGCTCCTGCTGAAGTCCCTGGATGGTTGGCTGCCATTTATGCTCAGCGATTTCGCCGGCAATTGTCCCCCCGGTAATTCCCACAGGAAGATACGTTAAGTATAAAAGAAGAATACCTGCTCCGGCTTCACGTCCCGCACTTAAGGTTGAAAGACCATTGGCTACATCTTCTCCACTTTCAATCCCAGTAGCACGCGAGATGGCTCTTTTTTTCCAATGCGGGGACATCAGGTTTTTGGTGCTGGTGGTCATGAAGCCCATGGGAACAAGTTCTTTTATGCACCGGGTATTAATTGGCTTCCCCATTGGTTTCATATGCGCTAATGATGGAGAACCGTATTGACTGAACGAATCTTGGGCAATAGCCTGTGCTGATTCACTCTCATCAATTACCCTAATTCCGGAGCACTCATTTACCAGTCGCCCAAAAATCCCCCAGGTGGTTCGGCAGGAAGCAGCAAGGGTACCGATATAGAGCACGTGGTTACCACGTGGAACATGAAACCAAAATACTTCAGGAGCTGACAGATACCGATCATCCTTCGATGAAATTGCTTCCCGTTTTGGGGAAACGCCAAGATAATAGGTGCCCGGCTGAAGAATAAAATATACCCAGCCGTTTTTTTGAGCTTGGTGGGATGGAGAATGATAAGGGAAAATACCTGTTGGAGATTGGTCAGCATCAATACTTGCCATTAGTGAGTAAAATCTTTCCGGCCCTTGCAATTTTTTAGAATCAATTTCCGCAGAAAGCCGGAGCAAAACTACTGATTTTCCTCCTCCGGCAACCGCCTTCTCATCACCTGCATTCGGATTACGCACAACAGTCGCGCAGCCGTTAAGAAGCATGGCAAGAAAAACTAATAATACGATCATCAAGGAGAATACATTTAATTTTGACATTTTTTTTACCTCCTTTCATTTGATTTCAGAAACCAGTGGTAAAAAAAGCAATGGCCGTCCTCCGTTTACTCTCCAGGCTTTTACCGGTACTGCCACGAAGGTACTTTTTTCTCGTCCGGGGTCAAACCGGTCAATTTTTTAAGGATCTCCTTGGTGAGTTTCAGACCCGCCTCTGATTGTGTCTGAGGGATAAACAATAGATGTGCCATGTACGCCAGACCCACAAACTCCCCCTTTGACGAAGTTGTTATTGTTCCAATGCTTTTTCCTGACGGTGCTTCCCATATGGTTGCTTCCAGGGTTGTTTGGTTGCCGCACGCAGCCGCACCAAAGGGAACAAGATATAACGGTACGTGTATTGTGGTTTCAACTTTTTCATTGATGAAAATAATGTATCGCAGATGCTCCTGTTTTGCCTTTGCTTCTGATATGCTCAATTCCGCCAAAACCGGTTCGCTGAATTTTATGGTCGGCCCTGGTTCCTGTAATTCGCCCAATGTCTTTATGTCGAACTGATCGGGCGCTGGATTTAGCACCACCATATACTTGATTACTTGCCCGACGGTATCATCCTGAAAATCAGGCATGCCTCCCATGGTAAAATAGGGCTCGCCGAAACGTGCGGGACAGGGTGCGTTGTTTCCGCAGATAAGGATCGTCTCGCCTTTTTCTATCAGCGCAACCCGAGAAAGTTTGTCATTAATGGTTTCGATGGAGGGAGATGGTAAAGGCAGACACCCGCAGATAAGATTCAGGTACAGAATCAAAAAAATATACCCACAGTAATATGATCTCATATGATTACTCCTTATTAATTCTTGATGCACGAAGCGACAACATCAGATGAACGCGAACTTTTGAAATTCTGGGTGGCACAACCGGATATCAATAGAAAGACAATAGTCAAAACTATTTCAAGTGCCCCTTTGATCTGTCTTTTTATAAACCGTGACATTTTATTTTTCCTTTTTTCATACGCCGAGGAGTTTTAATGAGCTCACTTGTTTCTAAAGCCTTTTTTTATTCTTAGCTCACCGAGAGTTCTCCTTCAGTACATCATTAAAAATTTTTTGAACTGAAAGTTGAATTGCTTTTGACAGTTCATCTTTTAAAAATTTTCTTCCTTCGGGGCCGCAATAGTCCTCCATTTTCCGGCATTCGGAACATCCTCCCCCCACCTCAGTTACAAAAAATACTGGTTTTTCTCTAATGGCTTTGTTGGAATATTGTGATACCGAATCATAGAGCAAGTTTTTTGACGCTGTCTCCCAAACTCGAGAACGCATGTTTACCACAATACAAAAACAACCCCGTTCTTTACATTCACTCAGTTCTATATTCAGGAAATTCGCCTCGAAGATGCTTTTAAGCCCCAGTTGCTTTGCCCGGACAAAAGGGTCATCCGCCTCCTTCAGGTTAATTGGCGCAGTTGCGTCATATTGGGAAAGCGAAGTTTTAAAAGCAGAACTGAGCATCGCGGCGGGGTCGTTTTCCTGCAGTTCCTGCTGAAGGCCTTGGATGGCGGGTTGCCATTTGTGCTCAGAGACTTCTCCGGCAATTACACCGCCGGTGAATGCTACAGGCAAATAATATACTGAATATAAAATTGCAACCGGCGGGGCTGACAGATTAAGAAATGCACTGAGGTATGGATGGTCATTCACGAATTGAGAAGAACCATCGCGCTTAAAACTCAACTTCTCTAATCCTATTCCCATCCCCATTGCGCTGATAATGTTCCTCCTTTTCCAATTTGGTGAATTCAACTCTTGAGTGCTGGTGGTCGTGTATCCCATGGGGACAAGTTCACCCATCGTCCGGGTGGTTCTTGGTCTGCTAAGTGGTTTCATGATGACCGATGACAGTGAACCGTATTGCCTGAAAGAAGCCCGGGCAATAACTTTGGCTGATTCAGTCTGGTCAATGACCTTTATCTCAGAACACTGATCTACCTGCCGGCTAATCAATCCTCTTGTGGTTTCGCATGCAGTACTTAGGGTTCCGATATAAATAACCTTATTACCCTGGGGAACTGAAAACCAAAAACTGTCGGGGGTAAAATAATGAGAGTTCTTCAAGGTATCAACTTTCGGGCTGACCTCAAGATAATAGGTGCCCGGCTCAAGCATAAAATACACCCACCCATCTTTTCGGGCTTCTGCTGAGGGAAAATCGTAAAAATTAAGATTATTCGTTGAAGAATAAAGGTTGTCACAGGTTGCTATTACCCAGTAAAATCTTCCCGACCCCTCATTTTTTTGAGAATCAATCTTCGCGGAACACCTAAACAAAACCACGGATTTTCTCTTTTCTTGAGTGACCTCCTTAACGTTTATACCCAGGTTTGATCCAGGAGTTGCGCAGCCAAAAAGAAACATTAAAAAAGCATTCAAAGTGATAAAAGCAATTGGTCTTAACCCTGACATTTTTTTCATCTCCTTTCACTCTCAAAGTTTCGGATAGTTATTTTTAACTTGAGCTACCCAATGATCGAATAAAGCAATTGATGTGCCAGGGCACGAAGATGTTGCTAACTTAATGATTTTGAATAAGATTATGACAAAACCCGGATCAGACTTTGAAAAGGAAGGGGGGTTTAAGGTTCATGCAATGCACTACATCTATACAAATTTTGTATAGCACTGAGGTGTCTTCTGGAGGGAGTCGTTCGGAATGTTCCGCATGTTCACGGAACTAGAAATCGGAGGCCAGTGACCTGAGCTTAAGCATGCGGAGAAGCCAGTGGGCTCCAAAGGCAGCAAACAAATGTTTGAGTGTATGACCGCTCAATATTCCACCGAAAGCGTAGAGAAAGCTATCAAAATGCTCTGCCAGTTTTGCCGCGAGGTAAGCCAGCAGCACGACATATAAATCTCTGCTTCGGGTGTAGGGTGACTTATAGGTAATAATAATGAACGGGATGAGCAGCATGGGCAAAAACTGCACCAGCGCGTAGGGTCTCAAATCGCCTGCCCCTGATTGTTCCGACCAATGCCAATAAAGCACGCTGCCACAACCCAAGACTATCAGGGGCCATAGCATCACCCTGCCTAATTTTTCGTGCAGATGTTCAGTGATAATCACGCTGAAAAACGCCATAAACGAAAGGGCCATGGGCAGCCGGTCCCAAAACAGGGTACTGGTGTTCGGATTAAGGTGATAATACGCCGAACCTAAACCGATCAAACAAACTCCCAGGAAGAATAACAGGTATGCGCTATAGGCAGGGGTATCAAAGCCAACCCATTTTTTCTTAATGCCGGCAATCGTCCCGATAAGACCCACCATAAAAAGCGGAATATTCGAAATCACATTCCAAAAATTGGGAATTCCAAGCATCACCCGCCGGTCAGCAAAATGATGATACGCCTCGTCCTGGGGAATCGGCTTAACAAAAAACATGGCGGAAAAAGCAACGAGGCATATAAAAAGAAAAATGAGGAGTTTTATTTTTTGGCTCATATAGATTGCAGTGTTTCTCTTGTTAATAACGCCTATCCCGTTAATCATCATTATATCTCTTTTTCCCCTCACCTAAAACAAATTTAATTTGTTATCAATCAGTTGTTCTCATAAACTGACCCTGCCTGATAAAGTTGAGAATTTGTTTTCGCACGTCCCGATGATTCAGGATAAAGGTATGCTGATGATGGACAACGATGAAGTCTTTCATTTCTTCTAACCGGGCGCTTTCTACAGAAACCCTTCCATCATCCGCCCCGGGAATGGCAGAAGAGAACCAGGGATTCCCCGGGTTATCACCGGCGATGATTCCAATTTCATAGGGTAACGGCTTTAATGTCCAGACAAGCGCCTTTTTGTCTGTCCCGATCTGCTGTGCCGCCGGACCGGCAATAATCCCGCATAAGCTCTCCGATTCTTCCTTAAACCGGTCCACCAGCCCACTTCCCTTGTTCGGGTGACCCACCATAACAATTCTTCCGACATTGGCTATTTTTTTATCCTGGAGGTAATAACGCAGCACTATGCCACCCAGCGAATGGGTTACAAAATGAACCCGGTCATATTTCCGGAGACACTGCTCGATTTCTTTTCCAACATACTTTGTCGAAATGGTCTGGATATTTTTCGTGACGCTTGGATAGCCGATAATGTAAACGTCATACCCCGCTGACTTCAAAAATTTCTCTAATGGTTTAAAAAAGTATTTATTGGACCAGAGACCGTGAAGCACAACAATACACTCCTTTTGGCTTGCGTAAACCGGCGACCACCAAAGCACCATAAAGGCAAAAATGACTACATAGATTAGGCTATTTTTCAAAACATCTCTTCCTTTTTTGTGAATAATGTAACCTTCTGGTCTCATAAGTAAATAATATCCCCATTCCCTCTTCCCGAATAATTTCTTCTTTTGTTATGCTTTACTAAGCTGAGGCACCAGATCAAAAATTAATTTTCTCTCTTTTGCTGGGTTCCAGCCTTTTATATTCCAACAAACCGTACGTCCATAGTAAGCAAAATTGATTGCTGCATGGTAAAGTAATGATGCTAATCCCCGCGGCCGTTGTGCCTGTCTGGTCAGACGCCTCGCAATCCGCCAGGGGCGATAAAATTCGTACGTTACCCAATCATGCCCCGCTTGCAATGCTTCCGCCGACATGCCCTGTGGCTGGAAGACCACATTATGAAAATCATAATGAGACCAGTTCCGGTCAAAAATCCGGGAGCTCATGGCTTCAAACCGGGGAGTGCCGGGCAACGGCGTAAAGATAGAAGCCTGAATTAAATCCACCTCCAGATCATCAAGGAGTTGCAAGGTCCGTTTAAATACCGCAGGGCCGTCGCCGTCAAAACCAAACACAATCCCCGCTTCCACGCCGATACCATGAGAATGCAGGAGGCGAATCGCTTCCCGATATTTTTCCACCCGGTGAAAACCTTTGTTCACTGCCTCCAGGTTGCCATCCGAAAAGGTTTCTAAGCCGACAAAAAGGCCGATGCAGCCGGCTTTTGCCATGAGGCGGACAAAGTCGGGATCATCCACTATGCCGAGGGTCGACTGCGTTACCCATTTTTTCCGCAAAGGCACCAGCGCGTTAAATAGATTCCGGGCGTAGTCTCGATCCGCGGTCAGGTTGTCATCAACCAGAATAAAAAAACGACCGGGAATTTCCGCTATTTCGTTTGCCACCTCTTCCACCAGACGCCGCCGTTGGGTGTGATGGGAAGCAGCCGAAATAGAACAAAAGTCGCATTGATTCTCACAGCCCCTGGTCGCCTGCACTGCCTGAATGGTAGCGTAATGCTTTCCCTGAAGGAGGTGACGAGGCGGTCGCTTAAGCCCCCGCAACTGGCAGGGGTAATCATTCCGGTAAATACCGCGTAACTGTCCAGCTTGCGCATCAGCGATAACCTTTAGCCAGACTCCCTCGGCATCTCCTGACACAACCGCATCCGCGTAATTAAGCGCTTCTTCCGCGCAGAGAGTCGGATGCATGCCGCCGAGTACAACCGGAATATTCCTTTTGCGAAATTCAGCCGCGATTTCATAAGCCCGCGGCGCAAGCGCTGTCATGCAGGTGATGCCTACTAAATCAACTTGTGCGTCCCACGGGACCTCTTCAATCTGTTCATCAATAATTTTAATATCCACATCAGGCGGGGTTTCCGCGGCTACGGTTAAAAGGCTTAACATTGAGAACCGGAAGGTCTTGCCGTTAAAAATTCTGTTTTTTCCCACCTTCCGCCACCTTCCACTTGCAGGAGCAATTAAAAGAACCTTCATGATCATCCTCCTTTGGTTATATCGTTTTACGTCAGTTACTCACCAAAAGAGCAATGACCGTGCCAGACCGAATAGTTACGCTTAACAATTTGAATATATTATATATTTAATGGCAGGTTAGTCATTGGCAAATAAGCAGCAAAGAGGATATGATCATTTTATGCAGGAAGGTTATACAAATTTTGCAGGAAGAAAGCGATGATGTTGTTGAAAAAACCTTTTGTTGACTTTGCCTCTTCAAAGGATTAAAAAATAAATAATTTATCAATTCCCAGAAAAAAATAATCGCAGTACAATAATGGGGGCCGCGGAGGAAGGAGATTCCATGAGTGACGAGAATAAAATAAGGCCGAATTACTAAGAATAAAGGTGATGGGCCTTTTTTACTTTAATGTAAAACCATGATACGAGCTTTGCATGGATAAAAAAGAACAGAATAACTCCCAGTTAGTTTTATATCAGACCGAAGACGGCAAGGCACGCATAGAAGTGCGCTTACAGGATGAGACAGTATGGCTCACTCAAAAGATGATGGCTGATCTATTTCAGGTTGCGGTGCCTACTATCAATGAGCATATAAAAAATATTTTGGCCGAAGGGGAACTGGTGTCCAAGGCAACTATTAGGAAATTCCTAATAGTTCAAAAAGAAGGCTCTCGGGAGGTATCGCGTAACGTTGATTTTTTCAACCTCGAAATGATCGTGGCAGTTGGATTTCGTGTCCGGTCACAAAGAGGAACACAGTTTCGTAAATGGGCGATAGATCGTCTTAATGAGTATATGGTTAAAGGTTTTATCATGGATGACGAACGCCTGAAAGCGGGCATTAATATAGGATCGGATTATTTTGATGAGATGCTGGAACGCATTCGGGACATCCGTTCCAGCGAGAAGCGGTTTTACCAGAAGATTCGCGATATTTATAAGCTTGCTGTTGATTATGATCCACAAGCGGAAGAAACGCTGGAATTTTTTAGTATTGTAAAAAATAAGCTTCATTTCGCTATTTCAGGCAAAACAGCGGCTGAATTGATCTCAGAGCGTGCTGACGCCGCTAAACCCAATATGGGGCTGAGTTCATGGAGAGGGGCTAAGGTGCGCAGAACAGATGTAACGGTTGCCAAGAATTACCTTAATGAAGCGGAAATGGAAGGATTAAATCGCATTGTCACGATGTATCTGGATTTCGCGGAAGATCAGGCAAAACGTCACCGCCAGATTTTCATGCGTGATTGGCGGGCGAAGCTGGATGCTTTTTTAAAATTTAACGATCGTGAAATCTTGAAAGATCCCGGCAAGGTGAGCAAGGAGATTGCGGATGCGCTGGCTCTGGAACAGTATGAAATCTTTAACCGCAACAGATTAGCGGTAGAAGCTGAGCAAGAAGCTATTGCCGATGATAAAGAATTGAAACAGATTCAGAGCAAGATTGAAAAGGGGAAGAGAAAGAAATAATGATAGGCCTTTTTTTGTTTTGGGACTCAGCTTAGTTGGCGGCTTCGAACCGGCTTATACAGTCTGTAGAAGACCGAAGCTATCAAAACAACAAAATGGTTTAACATTTTAATATTATGTGATATTTATAATTTTTCAAGAAAACACGGAAACGTCTTATACAGAAGGCAACCGTCTTTGTTTGCAGTATTATACAGACTGTATAATCTATGTTCGGTATAAAAAAATGGAAAAAAATACTATACAAACTCTTAAAGGTCATTTGTTGGCAGCACGAGCTCTTAAAGACTCGATGGAGAAGTCGCTTGCGTCAACTTCAAAGGATAACGTCTGGAAATATGCTAGTTTCAAATCGTATATGTCAACATACCAGAGCATTGTTGCACAAGTATCGACCATAATAAATATCACTGCGCCTATTGGTGTCTGGGATTTACAAAAAATTCGTGGTTCTCACGATACAACAACCATACAACAACAGGAATTTTTTGAATCAGTTTATGCAAATCTAAACATTCTTATCTCATTCATTGAACATTCTATCGATCTTAAGGGCGACGAAATAAGAAGCCTTTGTGATTTTTTTCAGGCAAATCTTAGAAGAGCCGTCTTTGTAGAACCAGATAAAGAGAAAGAGATACAAGATGTTGTGGAGCAACTGCTGATCGGAAAAGGCTTTGCAAAAGGGATTGACTATGACCGAGAAACCGGCCGCGTTAAGGTTTCAATTAAGGAAGTAGTTCCTGATTTTATATTGCCGAGATTGTCAATGGCTATAGAGGTCAAGCTGTCAAAAGACAAATCTAAAAGCAAATCTATCGTTGACGAGATCAATGCAGATATTCAAGCATACAGCAAGAAATATTCATCTACACTTTTTATCGTTTATGACCTCGGTTCTATTCAAGATGAATTTGCTTTCAAACATGGCCTTGAAACCATTGATGGGAATATTAGAATAGTCATCGTTAAACATTGAACAATACCGAACAATCGGTTTAACATGGATTGCAATTCCGCTGCGCTGCATTGCAACCAGTGAACCGAAACGTTAGGCCGTGACCGAATCTATTCACACCCATAAGGAGATTTCCCGAAATGGACATTCCACGGATTTTCAACATCACCGAAAGTGCTCACCGCATCCATAACCCGTTCACACCCGAAAAGCTCGCCACTCTCGGCGCGGCGCTGCGTCTGGAAACGGGGACCCGAGTGCTCGACCTCGGCAGCGGTTCGGGGGAGATGCTGTGCACCTGGGCACGCGATTACGGAGTCATCGGCACCGGCATCGACATGAGCCAGTTGTTCACCGAGCAAGCGAAACTCCGCGCTGAAGAACTCGGAGTCGCCAATCAAGTCAAGTTCATCCATGGCGATGCTACCGGCTACGTCTCGGACGACAGGGCCGGTGTGGCAGCCTGTATCGGTGCTACATGGATCGCTGGGGGAGTCATCGGCACTATCGGGCTTCTGGCGCAGAGCCTCCGCACCGGAGGGATCATCCTCATCGGCGAGCCATACTGGCGGCAGTTACCGCCGACGGAAGATGTTGCCAAGGGGTGTCTTGCCAACTCAATCTCCGACTTTCTCATGCTTCCAGAACTTCTCGCGTCTTTCGGCCACCTTGGCTACGACGTCGTTGAAATGGTTCTGGCTGACCAAGACGGCTGGGACAGATACGAGGCGGCCAAATGGCTCACCATGCGCCGATGGCTTGAAGCCAATCCCGACGACGAGTTCGCGAAAGATGTTCGAGCCAAACTGACCTCGGAACCCGAGCGCTACGCCGCTTACACGCGTGAATACCTGGGCTGGGGGGTGTTCGCGCTGATGCCGCGGTGATTCGTTGGCGTATCCGGCGGATCGTCAACGGCTGTGCCACGCAACAGCTGGTGGCTCGCCGAGATGTGATTGCGCCTGAATTCATTTCTTATGGTCTAGTTATCCGTGCAATCAACAGAAAGGTCTGTCTCAAGCAGGCCTAACATCAATTCATTCAAGCCGACGCCGCTTCGCGGCGCGGCTTAATTCAGGCGTTCCAGCCAGGCTATCCAAATTCTTTAACACGTTAGGCTAAGCTTTGGGCCAGGGCTTTGGCCTGGGAAAAGTCGGCTTTGCCGCTCCCTAACTTGGGAATGCTCTCAACCTTTATGATGCTATCCGGCAGCATCAAGGGGTCCACCTTGTTTTCGATCAATTTTTGTCGTATGACCGCCGGATCGATCTCTCCGGCAAACAGGAGAACGATTTTTTCTCCTTTTTTCGCGTCCGGCAAAGCCACTACCGCAAGCTCCATCTCTTTATTGTCCAGCGCGCCGGCAACCGCTTCTTCCACCGCGCCCAGACTTATCATCTCACCCCCGATCTTGGCAAACCGGGAATAGCGGTCAAGAATGGTAAGAAAGCCGTCGTCGTCAAGCTGTCCTTTATCTCCGGTCTTGTACCAGCGGATGCCGTCTTTTTCAACAATAACTTCCTGAGTCTTTTTTTCGTTTTTCAGGTAGCCGGCCATTATTTGCGGACCGCCGACAAGGATAAGACCCGCCTCAC
The DNA here is from genome assembly GCA_026625185.1 of Thermodesulfobacteriota bacterium. Lineage (GTDB taxonomy): Bacteria > Desulfobacterota > WTBG01 > JAGOGO01 > JAGOGO01. The sequence continues at coordinate 1,014,260 of CP113000.1, forward strand.
CCGCTGGCAGTTCCTCCAGAGTTGCCGGGTCAACGATTTTAAAGCTTGTGCCGGGAAGGGGTAATCCCACGGTGCCAATCTTGGTCCCCTGCTGCACGGACCAATCACCGGTCTTGAGCACATCCGGAAGATTGACGCTGGCGACCGGAGTTGTTTCCGTGACACCGTAACCTTCGTAAATATCAAGACCGAATTTTGCCTTAAAATCTTCCCGTACCTCGCCGCTTAATTTTTCCGCACCCGCGACAACCAGCCGCAGGGATTCAAACATCAGCGGATGAAGCTTCTTGTTTTTGTTATACAGCCGCAAAAAAGTAGAGGTGGAACATAAAATTGTCGCCCGGTGTTCCGCAACCAGCTTGCCGATTGCGTACGCATTTGTAGGATCTGGGTGGCAAACCACTGGAATACCTTCCACCAGGGGAAGAAAAGAGGTTACCGTCAGACCGAATGAGTGAAAAAGCGGCAGCACACTTAACAGAACATCGCTTTCTTGGAAATTTAAAACACTGGCAACCTGCTTGATGTTGCCCACAATGTTGCGGTGAGTCAGCTGAACCCCTTTGGGCAGGCCTTCACTCCCACTGCTAAACACGATAGCCGCGACATCATCGAGCGATGTTTTTTTGGAATACAACAACTTTAAAAGAAACGCCGGCAACAGTTTAACCAGGAACGCGGTTCGAATAAGCGAGATCTTGCCAAACTGCTCTCTGAGCTCTTCGAGGAAAACCACTTTTTTATCAGCCAGAAATTCTGAAGCCGGAAACCCTTTGTTGTTCAAAGTGGTCACAAAACGTTTCGAGGTGAGAATGGTCTTTATTTCCGCCTGTTCAACCGCCTGCATAAGACTTGCCTGCGAGGCGGTGTAGTTCAGGTTCACCACGGTCTTGCCCAGCATTAATACCGACAGGTTGGCAATTATACCGCCCGAGCTGGTAGGAAGGAGCAAGCCCACATTGTGTTCCTGTCTTAATTTCTTTTTCAACGCCTGAGCAAAAACTATCGCCGCCGTTAAAAGCCGGTGGGAAGAAAAAGACGTGCCGTCAAAATCAATCAACCATTTTTCGTTTTTAATCTTTTTTGCGGTCTTGAGCCATTGAATGGGGATAGTGCTCAAGGCATCAGAATACTGCAGCCAGGAATGGATTGATAACCCCAGAACCGCTTTTTTCACTTCCGCTGCCGTTGCGTCTCTGGAAAGGGGTTTGCCGAAACACACCGACACATCGCGGGTTCTCTTAAGCCGGGACATCTCCCGGTGCTTGGGGGTGGCAAAAGAATAAAGGCTTCCCCACAATCCGCGAAGGTAAAAGGGAATAATAACGGCCGCGGCATTTTTTATTGCCAGTTCAAATCCGCGATGAAACACCCCAACCTGCCCATTGCGGCTCAGCGCCCCTTCGGGGAAAAGGACTACCACCTCACCCTGATTGAGAAGCTTTTCAATAACATCGATAGCCTCCCTGCTCGCACTGGAGGAAATCGGAACAACCCCAAAGAAATCCAAAAATTTCTTTAAGAACCACTTTTCATAATATCCTCGATACATCACAAACCGAACCCGACGGGGGCAGGCCATTTGAACAATGGCCCAGTCCAGATAGCTGGTGTGATTGCCGAGCATGAGTACTCCACCAGAAGAAGGGATGTTATTCATACCTATGACCTGAAGCTTATAGTGTTGCGAAACTAATGTAGCAATCACATAGCGAATAAACGACTGCGGCAATTTAATGAAGGTGTAAACCGCTCCGCAAAAAGCGATGATAAATAATCCTTTAAAGATATAAACGCTGCCTATTCCCTTAAGGGCAGTGCCGATCGCAAGAACCAGGAAGAAGAGCATAACCGCGTTCTGGAGAAAATTATTCCCCGCCAGCACCTTGCCCAGCTCTTCGCCCTTCGCGTTAAACTGGATGAGGGAATTCAAGGGCACAATAAACATTCCCCCCGCAATTCCGTAAAGGAAAAACAGGAGCGCGAACCAGGCAATGCTGGTGGTTGAGGGAAGGAGAAAAAGCAAAACCGTGATTCCGATCGCGCTCGCCGGGATCATCCCGGTCTCAATGTAGTTTTTGGACACCTTGCCCGCGAGCAGCGAGCCGACAATGACTCCGATACCGGCTATGGCCATCAAGCCCTGCGCGATGACTGTATTGGTGACATCTGCCGTCTCCTTCAAATACGCTCCAAAGGCCGCGAACACCACCTGGTTAATCCCCCAAAAAATCGCCAGCCCGATAATGCTGAGCCAGATCACCTCGTTTCCCTTGATCGCCCGAAGGTTTTCTTTCAAATAGTTTCCGGTCACATATTGTTTCCTATCAAAGGCGAGCTCCCTTTTTGTTTCGGTCTTTTGCGGAAGCGTGAACGCCCACAGGGCTTCGATGGCGGTTCCCACAATAATCAGATATCCCAGCGGAGCAATGGAAGTGAGAATGTCGCTTAAGGTGCGAAAATCCGGGTTATAAATTTTTTCAAAAAGGATGGAGTAAATAAAAACCCCCAGCAAAATAGCCGCGATGCTCACCGCCTGCACAAAAGCGTTGCCAATGGCGATGTTTTCTTTTCCGGCCAGTTCCTTGATGTACCCGTACTTGGCCGGAGATAAAAAAGCGGCCTGTATGGCCAGTATAAAAATGAGAATAAAAGAAGTCTTAAACCAGCCCGCATAAAAACTGACGGTAATAAAAATAGCCAGAACAAAAGCGGACACCGCCGAAACCTTAATCACTTTGTCCTTGGGATACTTATCGGAAAGATACCCGGCCGGGGTAAACAGCATGACAAAAGGCAAAAGGATCAGGGCGTTCACTACTGCGGTAAGAATGATCTGGGTTGGGCCGGAGAAATATTTAAACACCGTGTTTTGGATAATGATTTTATGCCCCAGTTCATTAAAGGCATTCAAAAACACGATCAGGAGATAGGGAAGGAAACCTCTGATTTTTAAAACCTCAAACATTTTTTATTCCTTTTAACTGGATAAATAATTTATCCTCTTTAAATTCCAAAAACTATGCCGGCTCTGGTGATATTTATAACTATCTGATTCGTCTAATATAAATATTTTTGTCTTTTATTTCAATCAATGCTACACTTGACGGGTATCCAAATATTGTATCGCTTGTAAACATTTATTGTAAACAACTTTAAGACAAATATTTTGAGGATCGGGAAAAATGACAACTAAAAAGGGCTTAAGCCAAAAAGAGCGTGAATTTTTCGCCTTGGTCACTCAGGCTATTTCTGCCAACCCCTTTAGTGATGAAAGGATAGAGATTGACTTAAGGCTTAGTGGATTATCTCCTGGAGTTTCGCGCACCGAGCGGATAGCAAAACTGGCTGAAGAGTTAAATGCTCGGATAAAGCTTCTGGAAAAGGAAGGCGTGGTTCATCTTGACCATTTTTCTCCTGAAGATCGAAAGTTGGCGGAGAATATTTTTCTTTTTGCTTTCTATCTCCAGTTGATTGATAAATTTGATATCCACATCCAGGAACAGATTAAGGCGGGAGATACCCCCTTAAAAGTCCCTTTCGCTCAAGAGGCTCTCACTTTTTTATTGGCCAAGGGTTTCAGCACTGAGGTTGCTTTGCGGTATTTTGCCTTGGGCTATCAGGTCAGGAGAGCCTACTTTTTTATTGACCACAGCCTGGTGGGTCGAAGCCCCATCATGAAAGAGCTTCGTAAAAATTTATGGAATAATGTTTTTACTTATAACCTTTTATTTTATGATCAGCATTTGTGGAACCGGATGGAGGACTTTTCTACCCTAATTTTAGGGGAAACCGGAGCCGGAAAAGGTAATGCGGCCAAGGCGATCGGCCGTTCGGGTTTTATCCCTTTTAATGAAAAAAAGCAGTGCTTTGTGGAAAGTTTTACCCAATCATTTCTAGCGATAAATCTTTCCCAGTTTCCTGAGTCCTTAATTGAATCCGAACTCTTCGGACACAAAAGAGGTGCTTTTACCGGAGCAGTAGAAGACTATAAAGGGGTACTCACCCGTTGCAGCCCTCACGGAGCAATTTTTTTGGATGAGATTGGAGAAATTCCCGCTCCCGTGCAAATCAAACTCCTCCAGATTCTGCAGGAAAGGGTCTTCACTCCGGTGGGGAGCCACCAAAAAGTCCGCTTCCCGGGCCGGGTTATTGCGGCTACCAACCGACCCCTCAAAAAAATTCGGGAGCAGCGGATCTTCCGTGATGACTTTTTCTATCGTCTCTGCTCAGACATTATCAAGGTCCCATCTCTCGTCCAGCGCCTGGAGGAAGACCCTAAGGAACTCAATGAACTTCTCGCGCATACTGTTGAGCGAATCGTTGGGAAACCTTCACCTGAGCTTACTGGTATGGTGCTCGATGTAATTGATAAAAAGTTGGGAAAACACTATACCTGGCCAGGGAATGTACGCGAGCTAGAGCAGTGTGTCCGGCGGGTACTCCTGAAACGTAATTACGAGGGTGATTACAAAGCAACCACCCCTGATTTATCTTCACAGTTCAGGGACGCGGTTGAGGCTGATAACGTGGATGCTCAGAGTCTGCTTGCACGTTATTGTTTTCAGCTCTATCAGCGTTATGGAACCTTCGAAGAAGTCGCCCGGCGCGCTAAACTCGACCGCCGCACCGTCAAAAAATACGTAGAGGACTGGAAAACAAGATGGGGCGAGAGGGCGTAGGGGGGAAAACAATTTATTTGTCTGAAAGCAATTAAAAAAGATTCGCCATTATATTGAAAATTAGCAGCACCAAAAAGTTACAAATGCCTTGACATTTGATGAAGAGGTGTGTTAAAATTTATAAATATTTTTTGGAATATATTTTAATCTCTTAAGGAGGAAAAAATGGCTAATGAAGAAGTAAAGCAGCGGATTATTGACTTTTTTAAACAGTCCAAAGGCAAGAGCAAGTTTTATTTAAGCGACCTTACCAAAGCCGCGCCTGAACTTTCAAAAAAGGATTTAAAAAAGGTTACCACCGAGATGATTGCTGAAGGGACGCTGATGTACTATTCTACGGGAAGCACAACCATGCTCCAGCTCTCAGAAGCAGATGTGGATGCAAAATTAAAAGAATAACCAACGAATAAATTAACCTCAGCTATCGTGGGAATGAGGGCGAGATCGTCAGATTTTTTCTTCCCTCTTTCCCTTATACCATAAACAAAATTCTAACATCCCCCGATACCGCTCATCCTCTTCCAGGATACCCCTGCAGATTTCAAAAGCTCCTTGCAAAAAGGCATTGCTCGGGCTAATGAAATCTTTTTCTTTAAGAAATTGATGCCAAAGGCTTACGAGACGTTCCCGGTCGCCTTCTTTTCCATTTATCCTATCAAACGGTTCCTTGGGTTTCTGGAAGGGATCCCAATTCTCATATCCCTTTTTAAGAATCCCTTGTTGCCTCTTGGGCGACATCGCCTCGAATATTTCCCGTTTCTTTTGTTCTTCCTCTGGAGAAAGTGTGGTCATTTATTCTATTCCAAGGTCAGTGGACCATACCTTTTTTTTGGTTGCCGGTTCAAAGTCGCAAGGTTTCACAATTTTTAGTTCTGCTTGAGTAGCCGGCCTGACTTCAACGACGTTTAGGCAATAGGTCAAGGTCCTCCCCGCAAAAGGGTGATTGTAGTCAAGGATAACGCTACCCAATCCTTTTTCTTTGACAAAATAGCCGCAGGTTATTTTGTGCTTATCATTTTTTGCCAAAACCCATTTTCCGGATTCGAGAGTTTTTCCCTCTGGAAATTCAGAAAAATTTTTTTCTTTAACTAAAGATGGGTCATAAAAGCCAAAAGCCTCTTCAGGCGGGATCGTTAGGGTAATTTCATCTCCTTGGTTTAAGCCGATCAGTCGCTTTTCTAAACCAGGCAATACTTGGTCAAACCCAGAAATAAAATCCATGCATTCTAACCCTTCATTTGGGTCTCCTTTAAGAATTTCCCCAGACTCAAGGCGTACCGTATATTTTATCCTTACATACGTGCCGATCTCACTGACTTGCATCTTATCCTTTTTTCAATTCTTGAATTGTTTAATCCCTCAGTGCACCTCGGTAAGGATCCAATGCTTTTTTCAGTTCCGGATTTACCGGAAAGCCGAGTTTCAGGGCATTATCCAGGTAAAGCAGAGCGGATGAATAGTCACCTTTGCGAAAAAAAGCGATCGCTAAGTTATGATGAGCCAGACTGAAGTTGGGATCTATTTCAAGGGCTTTCTTGTTTTTCTCGACAGCGGCAGATAGGTCGCCTTGGTGGAGATAGACATTCCCGAGGTTTGCATAGGCCTGAGGAAACTCGGGAGCAACCTTAATTGCTTTTTGATATTGGCCGATCGCCTCTTCGTATTTTCCTTGCTGAAAATAAGCAAACCCAAGATTCACATAACCGTGAACAAAATCAGAATCATGTTCGAGCGCCTTGAGGTTCTGCTCAATACAGCCCTCAATATTGCCTTTGCGGAAATAAATTCCTCCTAAGTTTACATACGCCTCAACCAACCCCGGATTAATCGCTATCGCCTGCTTAAATTCCGATATCGCCTCATCCAACTGTCCCTTGCGGGCATAGGCAAGACCGAGGTTATAGTGGAGAGGCGCTGAGTCTGGTCGTTCAAACAATTGAGCTTTAAGCTCTAAAAAAATATCTTCTTCCTCTTTCTTAATACTCACCAGCTTAATCCTTTATTTAACTAAAGAACTTTTTTAGGTAAAGTTTATCTAACTAATTTGGAAATTGCAAATTTATTGCGGGAAAAACAAAAAGCGCGGGAATAACGGTTGGAATTGTAAGCTCCGTTACTGAAATTATATCGATCACATAACCGAGAAAAAAAGCGTAAGGAGGGAGAAAATAACATTTCTCCTTACGCTTTCAAGTAACTTTTTTTGTATTTTACCATTTAAACTGGGTAGTTGTTCTCCAGGTGGTCATCGCCAGGCGATAATCATCAATATGCTGATGAGTGAATGTGATACCTGCCTGATCAAAGAACCTTTCCCAGCCGATTCTTTCAATCCACTCCCCAATCCGCTCATATTTTTGAGCGCCTTTTGCGTAAGCTTCAACTATTTTCTTTATCGCTTTTACCGTAGAAGGCCAGCGCGGGGGCTCATTGGGAAGAAAGGGAATCGCTAACTTGGAAAATTTAGGGGCAGTGCGAGAATTAGAGACTTTACCGCCAACCCATAGAGCGATCCCATCACCTTCATAGTCAGCTAAAGGCATCGCGGAACACATGGTGTAACAGTTGCCGCAGAACATGCAGCGCTCTTCATTAACTACCACGGTTTTTACTTCTTTTCCCTCGATTGTCTTCTTGGCGGGTTTAATTGCTGCGGTAGGACAAGCGGCAATCGCGAGCGGAACTTCGCAGACTGCATCCAAGCGGTTATCTTCAACCAGAGGCGGCTTCCGGTGAATTCCCAGAATGGAAATATCCGAACAATGGACCGCACCGCACATATTGAGACAACACGCTAATGAAATGCGAACCTGAGCCGGAAGCTTCATTGAGGTAAAATAGTCAAACAGATCATCCATGACTGCTTTAACAACACCAGAGGCATCAATTGCCGGAGTATGGCAGTGAAGCCATCCTTGGGTATGGACGATATTGGTAATTCCGGCACCCGTTCCACCGATAGGAAATTTATTTCCACGGCTCTTTAAGTCTTTCTTTAAAGGCTCAAGTTTTGATTTATCGCTTACCAAAAACTCGACGTTATTTCTGGTGGTAAACCGAAGATGACCATCGCAGTACTTGTCTGCAATGTCACAGATTTCCCGGATATGGTCTACACTCATCACCCTCGTTCCCCCAACCCGAACAGTGTAAAGCTCAGCTCCGGATTCTGCTACGTGGACTAAAACCCCGGGCTCAAGAATCTCGTGATATTTCCACTGTCCGTAGTTATCTTTCACAACCGGAGGAAGAAAATCATGATAATCCGGAGGCCCGATGTCTGTAATTCGATCTTGATATTTCTTTTCAGTCATTTTTATACCTCCTCTATGCCTTATGTCTCATACGATATTCTTCAGCACTCCTTTTCCAGCCACCCTCAACTTCTTCTTCTTTGAAGAAAATGTACGGGTTGTATCGTGGAGTGTTGATCATTCGCGGATCCGGTTGCAGACCCATTGTTTCCAAAAAGTTTCTCAAACCCACACGCTGGATTAATTCACCCAGACGCTCCCGGTTTTTGCCGTTTTCATCCCACCATTCCCATAATTTTTCAATAAATTCTTTGAATTCATCATACGGTGGTTCCATCTTGATAAACGGAATGACCACACTGGAGAGCTGAGCCCCTTCAAGAATAGGAGCTTTAGCACCAAGCAAAATGGTCGCGCCGGTCTCTTTTCCGGGTCGCAACGCGCGAGGCATCACATTAATACAATGCATGCATCGGGTACATTCCTTATCATTAATTTTCAATTCTTTGCCATCCCACCACATGCAGTTGGTAGGACAAAGATCTGTCACCCATTTTTGGATATCGAGCTTTTCTGGACCGGTTCCATGCGCATTGCCATTGGGCGCAAATTCTCCGGCTGCATAGGCCCTTACTGCTTCCGGGTCAATGCGAATATTGTCCTTCCAGGTTCCTATAATTGAACAATCCGCCCGCGCAATTGCGGCCACGCAGTCGTTGGGACATGCAGAACATTTAATCTTAAATTTGTAGGGCCAGGCCGGGCGGTGCAACTCATCCTGGAAGGTCCGGGTAAGATTAAAAATAATATCCTGGCTATCAATACATGCCCACTCGCATCGAGACATTCCCAGACAGGCCGCGGGAGTACGGAGTGCTGAACCCGAACCGCCGATGTCCATATTCGCTTGATGGGTTAAATCCTGAAAACAGGGCTCCAGCTTATCCGTGGTGGTTCCCAAAAGAATAATATCCCCTGTGGAACCATGCATATTGGTTATGCCGCTTCCATGCTCTTCCCAAATATCACAAACTTTCCGGAGCCGTTCAGAAGTATAGTATTTTCCCGTGGGCTGGTTTACCCGCATGGTGTGGAAGTGAGCAATATTAGGAAAAAGATCAGGTCGGTCGCAGTAACGACCAATTACCCCGCCGCCATATCCCATAACACCCACAATACCGCCATGCTTCCAATGGCCTTCCTTTTCTTTATATGAAAGCTCCATGAGACCCAAAAGGTCGTCGCAAGCAGGCTTCTTTTCTGCCATTTTTTTAATATCCGTGACAAAGCTTGGCCACGGTCCCTTCTCGAGTTCATCGAGCAGGGGGGTTTTATGTTTCAATGCCATTAACATTACCTCCTGATATCAATCTTAAAAAGTTATTAAAACTTCTCTCTGGACCTAAGTAATGTAACCCACCTCCTTCCCCTGCAGTTACAAACTTGATTTTGCTGATAAGAATATTTTTAGACTTTTTATATTAGTTTTAAAGACATATAAACAATAGCGAGGCATTAAAGATAAAAATAACATAAGAAAGTTGAGGTTCAATGATAAAAATCATTCAATTTGATGACAAAAATCAAAATTTTGCATTTATCATTACTTGCTTATCCTCCTTCAATTTTTTGATTTAGCCGGCTTGTTTTCGCTCCCGAAGCATACGCACATCTCCTTTCCTCATAGTAACTTTTTCCCGGTCAAAATATTCAAGCAAGGGGATAGCATATTTTCTCGTTACCCCCGTTATTTCTTTAAAATTACCAGGGGTAAGCTCTTTATTTTTTTCTAAAAAAAATATCAGCTTTTTTTTAAGTTCAACAATTTGCTCTTTTAAAAAATAAAGGTCATCTTTTACCCTAATAAGCTTCCCCTCAGTTACTAACAGGCCAAGAAGGTTCTTTATTTCTTCTGGGGAAACCGAAACCTGGGTGGCAAATTCCCGAACCGTAGGGGGAGTGAGTCCATGGGTGCGCAGTGCGGCTTCTATCTCGTTTTTTAGTTTAACCTGCTCATCCTTCAGGGATACTTTGTGACTGGTCTGGTGAATCACCACACCCGAGACCTCAATGTCCCCCTTTGTTTTTAGCTCATTAATAAGGTATTTAAAAAGCTCTTCAGACACTCTTCTTCCGAGCCGTTGTCGCGCTTCCTCCAAAGGGAGTCCTGGTTTTAAAGGATGGTTTTTATGAAAGTCCTGAAGAAGCGTTTTTAGCCGTTGTTCATGGTTAACCAAGATTTCTTTATGGAAAACGTGCTGGGTCTCCGGATTAACCTCAACCAGCGTTTTTGATTGCAGAAGGCTTTTCCAAACTTTTTCGATCTCTTTTGGGAGAGCGGAAATTCTACGCAATACCTCTTTTTGAGTTATGCCCTCTAAGCCATTAGTTAAGGCCAGTGTGGTTAAAATAGTCTCAAGGTCCTTGGCGTGTAAAATTTTAAACCAATCCCTGGTCGCTGGATCATTTCGCCTGTGTTTCTGAGGATGCGGGTCTAATACTTCCCCTCCCCCAATTGTTCGGCTGGCATCGATATTCCTGATAACAAACCGCACGCCAGGGATAGTTGTCATGGGTTCAGAAAAACGAACTTGGGCAAAATACTCACCGTCTGGCTCCAAAACATTCCCTTCATAGCTAATTACCCGAGCTAAGGTTTGAGTGGCAAAAAGATGAAAACGGATTTCATCACCGTGTTTAATTGGTTGGGGAATATCCGGTAAAATTTTCAGCCAAACATCAAACCGAAAAGAAGGCTCGATCGTTCCAGGGTGGGAAAGAATGTCTCCTCGTTTAAAAAAACTTTTCTCAACCCCCTGCAGATTAATAGCAGTTCTTTGACCGGCATGGGCGGTTTCTATTTGGGAATTGTGAACCTGAATTCCACGCACCTTTGCTTGCAACCTTTCAGGGAGTATTTCTATGGTTTCACCAATGCCGATTTCCCCGGAAATTAAGGTCCCGGTTACAACCGTACCAAAGCCTTTCATCGAGAACACTCGATCAATCGGCAAAAAAGCAAGTCCCCCGGAAAAATTTTTTTTAATTTTGGGGACCAGCGCTTCCAGGGTAGAAATCAGTTGAGGAATCCCCTTTCCGGTAAGCGCCGAGACCGACACTATCGGCGCTCCTTCAAGAAAGGTTCCCTTGACAAGTTTCAAGAGGTCCTCCTTAATTAACTCCACCCATTCGGGCTCAACGAGGTCAATCTTGGTAAGGGCAATCAGACCATATTTAATATCGAGAAGCTGACAAATCTCAAGGTGCTCCCGTGTCTGAGGCATTACTCCATCATCAGCCGATACTACCAGCATTACCAAATCAATCCCTCCGGCGCCCGCAATCATTCGTTTAATAAATTTTTCGTGCCCCGGAACATCGACCACTCCGACCATTTGGTCCCCTGGAATGCTTAAAGAGGTAAACCCCAGCTCAATCGTTATCCCCCTTTTCTTCTCCTCCTTGAGCCGGTCTAAATCCACACCGGTAAGTGCTTTTATTAATGCTGTCTTCCCATGATCAATATGTCCGGCAGTACCTAAAATAATATTCGTCATGATTGTATAGTGCTGGAAGGGGTTGCTTTGTTAGATTTGATGATACAGAACTAATTAAAAATATCAGATAGAGGGGAAAATAGCAAGGCGTGATGGGAAATTTTAGAAAAGGGGATGAGTTTTATTATTTAATAAGCACATTATTCCTCTATTTCTTCACTTTCCTTTATAACACTGCGGTAACGAAGGCTATCATCCTGATTTCGCAGATATTTTTCTTCTTTTTCGATCTTGCTTTGACAAGCAATGCAGTACCGGGCAAAAGGCATAACTTTTACTCTCCCTTCAGCAATTTTAGAACCGCAGTTTTCGCAAATCCCGTAAGTACCTTCCTCAATCCGTTCTAAGGCTTCATCAATAAGCTCAAGCTTTTCCCGGTCACGGTTACAAAGAAGTATCGAAAATTGCCTTTCACGTTCGTCATCAGCTAAATCATACATATCGGCAATAGCCTCTTGAAGGTGGCTGATCTCCATTTTCATATTGGAAGCAATTTCCTGAAGCAAATTTTCTTTCAGTTTTAACAACATATCAGTTATTTCATTTTTATTCATATGCTCTCCCTTAGGATAAGGATGACCCCTTTTTTAAAAATGAAAGGCAATATTACCTAAAAAAATACTTTTGTCAATTAAATTGGTCTGATTTTTTTAAATTCTCTGAGCCTGAAACTAAATTTTTAAAATTGCAGGGTTGGACAGGGAGCAGACTTTCCCCTCAAGATTATAAACCCCGGTATTGGTAACCAGGATATTATAAATTTCTCCAGGAATTAAAATGGGATATTTGGTTATGACTCTGGTTTTTCCATCTACTTCAGGAGCCTGTGAAGCTATTCTTCCACTTACCCCGGATCTTTCTTTTTTTTCGACCAAGAACCTTTGAACCTTGCCCATAAACTTTTTATTTTTCCCCCGTGAGATTTTTGCCTGAAGGCTCATAAGATCTCTTCGTCGTTTTTCTTTTATCATTCCAGTAAGTTGACCGGGTAGCTTGGCTGCCGCAGTCCCCGCTTCCTGGGAATAAGCAAAAACCCCGAGATGGTCAAACTTAACGCGTTTAACCAAGGCAGCTAATTCATTAAACTGTTTTGAAGTTTCTCCTGGAAATCCTACCATTAAGGTCGTTCGAATGGTTGCCTCAGGAATAGTAGTTCGGATTTTATCGATAAGGTCATAGATAAACTGAGGATTATTCTTTCGTCGCATCGCTTTCAGGATCGCGGGATTAATATGCTGCAGAGGGATATCGAAATACTTGCAAATCTTCTCTTCTTCCTTAATAACCTTTATAAGCTTATCACTAATATTTTGCGGGTTAGCATAAAGCAGGCGGATCCATTCAATACCTTCAACTTCAGCCAACCTGCGAAGCAAAAATGGCAAATCAACTTTGGGGGAAAGGTCCCGTCCATACATGGTGGTATCCTGAGCAATAAGATTTATCTCCTTTACTCCCTGAGCAGATAAGTTCAAAGCCTCATTTATGACTGAGTCAGGGTAACGGCTACGAAAACGGCCCCGAATTTTGGGAATAATACAAAAGGAGCAACCATGAGAACAACCTTCGGCAATTTTGATATAAGCGCTTCCGGGAAAAGAAGTATTAACCCGATCGGTCCTATCATCATAGAGGTAGTAAGGCTTCCCCAAGTAAAATTGGGAAGCGGTTTTTGTTTCCCTCAGGGACTCAACCACTTCCCTGATCCGATAAAATTCTCCGGTGCCGATAAACACATCTACTTCAGGAAGAAGCTTTGACAATGATTTGCCGTATCGCTGAGGCAAACACCCGGTAACAACCAAATACTTACACCTTCCGGATTTTTTATACTGCGCAAGCTCAAAAATGGTTTCGAGCGCTTCTTCTTTTGCCGCATTAATAAAAGAACAGGTATTGATGATAATAATTTCTGCCTGTGCAGGTAGTATAGCAACCGGATACTGAGCTTTAAGCAAAGCACCCAGCATGACCTGGCTATCCACAAGATTTTTGGCGCAACCAAGGCTTACTAAATAAACAGCGGGGTACGACATGGAATTATTGCCCGATGTCTGATGACGGAGGCTCTACCACCTCAACACCCTCAGGGGGAATGAACTCAAAGCACTGAGGAGAGATTTTTTTATTTTCTTTTATCTTGCTTAAAACCAATCGGGTATAATTTCCGGAATCATAATAAAGCGTAACGGTTTTGACCTGATAATTTTTTCTATCCACGGTAATAAGCGCATCGCGAAGCTCTGACAACTTATCTTTAAGAATAAGCTTTAAGGAAAGATCAGAAGCGCCTTCCTGCGTGCAGTCTTTGATAACGAAATCTTTCTCCAGATTTTCCATCGTGGCAAGAAGGTTGATGAAAGGATGGTGTAAAAAATCAGGCGACACCTTGTTTTTAACAACCTGGCTATTTGCCGGGGTGCAGATCCATAGATACTGACCGTCAAAAGTCTGCCGTTGTGACGCCGGATAAGAAACTTCCATATTAAAAAGGTTCGGTTTTTTAAGATAAATCTTCCCGCGAAACTCACGGGATTGGTCTAATGAAGCGATATAGTTAGTCTGCACAAAGTCCGCTTCAACCGAATTAACGGCTTTATACTTTTGTTGGACCAAGGCAACAACATCCTCATCCCCCTTTATTTCCTTCACAATAAAGGGAAGAGCGCTTAAAACAAAGAGCGTCATAATAAAATACAAAACATATTTTGTTTTCATAGTCCTAAATATCCACCATCTTTCTTAATACTTCTCTCGGTTTGACACCATCACTGGGGCCGACAATTCCATCTTCCTCCATTTTTTCTATCATTCGAGCGGCCCGGTTATATCCGATCCGGAGTTTCCTTTGGATCAAGGAGATGGAAGCCTGGCCCAGGTTAGTCACCAAAACCACTGCCTCACGGTACTTTTCATCCGTAACCTCAGCCGAGTCATCCGACGTTTCTTCCGCAACCTCCAAGTGGAGCTCCTGATACTCCGGTTTGGCTTGCTCCTTAAGAAACTCCACGATCCTCAAGATTTCATCATCAGAGAGAAAAGGTCCCTGGAGCCGTTTAATTCTTCCGCTCCGGGGAGAAAGGAAAAGCATATCGCCCTGGTTAAGAAGGTTCTCCGCTCCATTGCAGTCCAGAATTATCCGTGAATCTGTTTTAGTAGACAGCCGGAAAGATATTCTCGCGGGAAAATTGGCTTTTATGGTTCCGGTTACGATGTCAACCGAGGGTCGCTGCGTGGCAACTAAAAGATGGATGCCCGCGGCCCGCGCCATTTGGGCTAAGCGGGCAAGCAGCCACTCTACTTCCCGGGTGGCTACGGTCATAAGATTAGCCAATTCGTCAATCACAATCACAATCCAGGGCATCTTCTGGGGGGGCACCTCCTCTCCGTTTTCCGCAGAATCAGCAAGCAGCATGCTTGCTTGAGACTTTAACACCTTCTGGTTATAAACCCAGATATCCCGCGCACCCATTCTCGCCAGCGAATGATACCGCCGTTCCATCTCCTCAACCGCCCACCGGAGCGCTTCAGCTGCCTGTTTAGCATCAGTTACCACCGGGTAAATAAGGTGAGGAATATCTTCATAAAGAGTAAGCTCCGAACGCTTGGGATCAATAAAAAGAAGCTTTACATCCGTGGGCAGAGCCTTATACAGAATCGAGCAGATCATTGAATTGATAAACACGCTCTTGCCTGAGCCGGTGGTGCCCGCGATTAAAAGATGAGGCATTTTGGCTAAGTCAGCAATAATCGGCATTCCGTAGATATCTTTGCCCATGCCCAGGGTTAAGGGCGATTCATTTTGAAGAAATTTCTCCTGCCCGACAATCTCTTTAAAAAAAACCGTCTCCCGATTCTTGTTGGGTATCTCCACTCCAATCGCTCCCCTCCCCGGAATAGGCGCGATGATTCTGATTCCCATGGCTTTAAGCCCCAAAGCCAAGTCGTCAGCTAAGTTAACAATCCGGTTGATTTTAACGCCAGGCGCGGGCTCAAGCTCATACAGCGTTACCACGGGACCGGGGTGGACGTTTACCACCGTGGCTTGGACGCCAAAATCATTGAGTTTATTTTCCAGAAGCCGCGAGTTTTGAAGAAGAAATTCCCTCTCGATTTGGGTAACCTCCCTTTGAGGATCATGGAGCAAGGTAAGCGGAGGAAGCTTAAAACCCGAAGGCCGTATCGGTTGAGGAGATGGATTGGGTTGCTCCGGTGGAATCTTGTCAGGTGCCGGAGGAGCAATAATTACCGGTTCCTTTTGGATGATCTGCGGCTTTTCCCTTTCCCGAAAAAGAGGGAGTGGTTCTTTTTCTTTGAGTGGCTTTGTTTCCGCCCTATCGGTTTTCTTCTTAGTAAAAATTTTCTTACCCGTTTGAAAAAGAAAAAACAACCCTTTTCCCAAAAAAGTTAAACCAATAAAAATAAACCGTCCCAGCCGGTTAAAGGAAAGGTTGGTGTACAGCCGCAAGCAAAGCACCAAAACGAGGGTTAAAAGAATATTGGCGCCTGGTTTATTTAAATATTTTATAAGAAAATCAGAAACAATCAAGCCGAGCAATCCACCCGCGTTTCCCGAAAAATTGAAAAACGTGACTTTTCCCAAATTGAGGTTTATTAGCCCTGAAGTTGAAAACATGAGGCCAAGAAAACTTAAAACCTTAAGCGGCCGGAAAGAAAATTTAAGGGTAATAAAAAGCCGGACCGAAAGATGGAAAACAGCCACTACCAGCAGAAAAGCGCTAAAACCAAACCCTTGGAACAAAAGAGCGGAAAGATTGGAGCCAATTATTCCTAATAAGTTATGAATCTTTTGCGGGTGGTTAGTATAATAGAATAACGAATGATCTTTATCGTAATAGGAAATAAGGCTTAGAAACATTACTAAGCTAACGCTAAAAAGAACGACGGAGAGAATTTCGTTTCGCAGAGAGGATGGTTTTTGAGATTTTCTCATGAGTACGAATTGCCTGTGTTGCCCCGAGAAAGTTATTCCGCGGTTAAAAACTTCCCCCATTAAGGATATAGTTTTGTTTTTGAATGGCTTTTTTTAATTCCTCTTTTGCTACCGAGGCCGTGCCAACCTTTTTAATCACAATTCCCGCGGCATAGTTCGCTATCAAAGCAGCAACTCTTTTCGAGGCTCCGGTGGCTAGCGCTAAGGTGAGGGCGCTTACAACCGTATCCCCAGCACCGGTCACATCATAGACCTCCGTTGCTAACGTTGGGATGTGGGCAAAAGATCCGTTTTTTTCAACCAAGGTCATTCCCTGCTCTCCTCGGGTAATCAGGACCGATTCACATCCAATCCTTTTTTGCAGGAAAAAAGCCGCGCGGGACGCATCCTTATCACTAAGAATTTTTACCCCACTCGCTTCGCCGGCTTCCTTTTGGTTAGGAGTGATCATGGTAACGCCTTTATAAATATCAATATGCTCCACCTTAGGGTCCACAATTACGGGCTTCATATCTTTTTTGCACAAGTTAATTATCTCTTCTACCAACTCCCGAGACAATAGGCCCTTGTCATAATCGGACAAAATGACCGCATGAATGTCTGAAAAAATTCTTTTGCAGTAAGAAATAATCCTTTTTTGGATAGAAGTGTTTAACGGGGTGTTTTCTTCACGGTCAAACCGAACCACTTGCTGGTTATGCGCAATAATTCGGGTCTTTAGCGTTGTCGGTCGCTGGTGCGATAAAATGATTCCCCCCGTGCTTATGCCTAACGCCCGAAGATCATGAGCGATCTTTCTTCCCATCTCATCATCTCCCGCAACCCCGGCAACATAAACTTTTCCACCCAAGGTATGGATGTTGTGGACCACATTAGCCGCTCCGCCTAAGTGGAAGCTTTCATCAGTCACCTTAACTACCGGCACCGGCGCCTCTGGCGATATCCGGTTAACACTGCCCCAGATAAAATGGTCGATCATTAAATCTCCGATAACCATAATTCTGGCCTGGGGAAAGTTATCAATGTGGGTTAAAAGGGCTTTTTTGGGAATAAGTCTTTTCATCACGGCTTCAAAATAAAATAGTATAATCTGAAAATGTTACATAACTTGGTGTTAAAGTCAATTTTTTCTGGACAGAAGCCCTGAAAAAATCCTACTTCATCAACTTATCGTGAAAATCTGTAAAAGCAAAAAAGTGTATTGACATTTTTGATTTTTTTTTGATATGTTACTTTCCCATACAGAAGGTTAATGAATTGGCGAAGGGAAGAGGATATGAAACCAATTAAAGGAAATGGGTTTGTATGAAAAAATCCATAATTATTTCTATAATTTTGGGACTTTGTCTAATTTTTAGCACAGTCTCTTTTTTATTTTTAAATCCCAGAGCAACTTCTGCTACAGAGGCAAAGACCGCAACTAAACCAGGAGCGGTAAAATTAATAAATATCAATACGGCTTCGGCAGAGGACCTTACGAGCCTCAAAGGCATCGGAGAAAAAACCGCCTAGGCGATCATTGAATATCGAGAGAAAAATGGTGCTTTTAAGGCCATTGAAGATATCAAAACGTCAAAGGAATAGGTGACAAGAAGTTTGAGGTATTTAAAAGCAGTATCTGTGTGAAGTAGTAACCTGATTCCCCTTCGCCATGATCCCAAGAAAGGCCTTTTTAAAAGGCCTTTCTTTTTTTTCTCCAGAAACAAAAAGTTCAGCAGGTGACATTTTTCACATACGTAATTTTGGAGAAGCCGTAAAAAGGCGAAAATCAGACGGCACAGCGGTAGGGACACGTTGCCACGTGTCCTTTCACTAAATGCAAGGTGCGCCTGTCTTTGAGCTTCGCTCGGAGGCCTGTCCCCGTTCAACGCACAGGGTCAATTTCACCCTCACCCTGCCAGCTCCAGACTCTTCGTGCCCGATTCAGAAAGTGAGAAGTTAAGAAATTATGAGGTTAGGAAGCTCACATTTTCTTAACTTCGCATCTTCCCAACTTCCAAGTTTTACGAAGCCGTCAATTTTTGTTGCTTTAGAACGCTTTTTTGAATAAAATTCTCTCATAACAATTTTTGAAAGGTACCACGTAATGGTACGAAGAGGAAACCCAAATAGTTTTTCCATGATGAAAATAACTTAAAAAACGCATGAACTGGAAAAACCTATTTAACACCGATAAGCGCACACTGTTCGGATTAGGCACGCTGTGCGGAATTATTATCGTGGTCGTAATCGCGTCCCTGTATACCGCTTCGGGAAGCCCTTACCTTTGCGGCTCCTGTCACAGCATGGGACTGGTGCATAAACGCTGGCAGGTATCTCCTCACAAGCAGTTTTCCTGTATTGATTGTCATCTTCCCGCAACGCATCTGCCCGAAAAACTGGCTTATAAAAGTCGCGCCGGCTCTCACGACCTCATTAACGAGACCATGCGCATCTATCCCGCGGCCATCCTGTTTTCCGAAGAAGGCCGGGGAATCGTAAACGGTAATTGCGTGCGTTGTCACTTTTCCACCATAGAAAAAACCCCGATGGCGGGAATAACGGTTGACTGCACCAGGTGCCATCGCTACCTGGTGCATGGCCGGGGTCTTGAAAAAGGAGGGATTAGCGTTGAATAAAAAAAGAGTGCTCTTCGTCATTCTTATCGGATTGTTTTTAATGGGCGGGGCAATCCTCGTGCGGGTCGTGATCCTGAAACCTGCCTCTACCATACAGCTTGCCGGCATTCCCCCGGACGAATATGATCCCGCGGTCTGGGGCCGGCACTATCCCAGGGAGTACCAATCATATCTTAAAAACAAGGAAATGGCTCCTTCTCCCACCGGATTCGGAGGAAGTGAAAAGGTCCAGAAATCGGTACAGGAACCGGAGATTCTGACCAACTTCAAAGGGATGCCCTTCAACGTCGACTACTCCGAGGACCGCGGCCATCCTTACGCGCTCGATGATCTCAAAAACAGTAAACGCATAAACGAGACCACGGCCGGTTCCTGCATGACCTGCAAGACCCCGAACCTCATCGATGTGTTTAAAGAAAAGGGCTGGGGCTACGCCAAGACGCCGCTTAAAGACTTGCTGCCCAAACTCACACAGCCGATCGCCTGTGCCAACTGTCACGATCCCGCCACCATGAACCTGAGGGTGATCAATCCCGCGTTTATCGAGGCCGTGAATCGCCGGGGAATCGACCTCACCAAAGCCACCCGTGAAGAAATGCGCGGCTACGTCTGCGGCCAGTGCCATGTGGAATACTATTTTGTGCCCGCCGACAAAAAAGTCATTTTCCCCTGGGCCAACGGCTTAAAGCCCGACGAGATGTATACCTACTACGCGCAAAAACCCAATGCTTTTGAGAAAGACTGGCAGCACCCCGACTCTCAGGCTTTGATGCTCAAAGCACAGCACCCGGACTATGAAACCTGGAGCACCGGAGTTCACGCCAAGTCGGGAGTTTCCTGTCCGGATTGCCACATGCCCTTCACACGCGAAGACGGGGTGAAATACACCTCTCACTGGGTTACCAGCCCCATGAAGAACATCAAGCAGTCCTGCCGGCCCTGCCACACCCAATCGGAAGACTGGCTCCTCGACCGGGTGAAGACCACACAGAACAATGTCTGGCAACTCCAGCGTATTGCCGGCCAGACCATTGCCAAAGCCCACGGAGTGATCGGACAGGCCGCTCAGGTCAAGGATTCCGACAAAAAGAAACTCGACCAATCGCGGGAGCTTATCCGCAAGGCCCAGTGGTTCTGGGACATCGTGGCCGCGGAAAACAGCATGGGCTTCCACAACCCTTCACAGGTGGAAAATACTCTGGGGCAGTCTATCGATCTGGCACATCAGGCGATAACCGCAGCGAACGATGCAGCACACTCAAATTTCTGAAAATTGTTTTCAAAAATCGCGGGGAACAAAGTATTCAGGTATGATGTCTAATAAATCAGATCACGTTTACGATGATGACGTCACCTTTATATCTCGATGCCAAAAGGGCGACACCGAAGCCTTTGGGGTCCTGGTGGAAAGGTATCAGAAAAAAATGTTCAACATTGCCTTTCGGATGACCGGAGATTACGAGGCAGCAGGCGAGGTTGTCCAGGAAGCCTTTCTTTCCGCCTTTCGGGCGATCAAAACGTTTCGTGGCGAAGCGACCTTTGCCACCTGGCTGACCACCATTGTGCTCAACCACGCAAAAAACAGCCTCAAAAAGACAAGGGTCATCTCCCACTATGAACCGATATCTCTTGACCAAGCCGCTGATCCCCATAATGAAACTCCCCGTTTTGATCCTCCGGCAGACAGTATGTCGGCAATGGAACGGCTTGAAAAAAAAGATATCCAGGAAGTGGTCCAGGAAGCTATCAATTCTCTCGATACGGAATTTCGGGAGATACTTATTCTGAAAGACATTCAGGAGGTTTCTTACGAGGAGATCACTGCTATCCTGAAGATCCCTGATGGCACCGTGAAATCTAGAATTTTCCGGGCGCGTGAAGCCTTGAGAGAACGGTTAAAAAGAAAGTTAGGAGATTGGTGATGAACTGCCAGGAAATCCAAAAAAACTTGTCTTCCTACGTTGATGGAGTTTTGTCCTCCGAAGAAAAGAAGCTCGTGGAAGGACATCTGACATCCTGCGGCCAGTGCAGTGCCGCGCTTGCGGATTTGCGGAAGGCAAAAGACCTTCTCCGAAATCTCGATGAGGTGGAGCCGCCGCCATGGCTTACGGCAAAAATCATGGCCCGGGTGGGAGAAGAAAAAGAGCAACGGGCGAGTTTCTTAAAAAAACTCTTCTTTCCTTTTTATATAAAAGTCCCCATTCAGGCTCTCACTGTTATTCTGGTTGGCGTAATAGTATTTCAGGTTTACCGGATGGTAGAACCGGAGAAGAAAGTCACTCACGCGCCCTCTCCGCCTTCACTTTTAACGGAGCAAGAAGCGCTGAAAAAGGAAACACCCTCAGGTGCTGCGAAGTCATCTGAAGCGCTATCTCCACAGCCACAGCGAAACACGGCCGCGAGCAAAATCGCCGAGAAAAAGGATGAGAACGCTCAGCCAATGTCTTATGCGCAGGGTAGGGAGGATAAAAAGCCCGGTAATGTACCGGTCCCAGCTGGGGAAAATGCTCCGGTAATGGCTGAGGCAACGCCGGAAGACAAAAGTAAAAAAGAAGCAGCAGGACTGGCAAACGTACCTGTGCAAACCGAGGCCTCCCGACAACGATTCCCTGAAGGGCAGCCGGAAGACTCGGAAAAAGCTGCCGTTTTTGCTGATAAAAAAGGAGTGGAAGAAGAACCGGAAACAACGGTTCTCAAGGATAAAATAACCAGGCAGCGTGCCTGCGCGCAACTCATGCCTTGTATTATCGTAAGCGTCTCCGATACTGCCGCGGCTAAAAAGGTGGCTGAGGATATGGTAAAACAACTCGACGGAAAAGCGATCGAGACCATCACCCAGGGAACCAGGGAAATTATAATTGCCGAACTGCCTTCCGAAAATATCAACGAGCTCTCCGAAAAACTTCAAACTCTGGGCGAGATAAAAACCAATCCAGAGCTTTCCAAACTCCCGGAAGAAACCGTTCGTGTCCATATAGAAATTACCCCCCGATAACCGTCCCCGAATCCGGGAAATCAAAAATTCCTTTCCCGCATTCGTGTCGTTTTCCTCTCATCTTAACTTTCCCCACATGAAAAGTGAAGTGTAAAACGTAAGATGTTAAAACACTTCGCGCTTCACGCGCTCACGTTTTACGAAATATAATCTTCGCTCCCTGCTCTAGGCTCGTCGTACCCAATTCAGAAAGTGAGAAGTTAAGAAATTATGAGGTTAGGGAGCTCCCATTTTCTTAACTTCGCATCTTCCTAACTTCCAATTTTTACGATGTCATCAATTTTTCGGGAACATTTTTAAAACCTCCTGTGTCTCAAGGGACAGAAACCCTAATAATACCAAGTTGCATTCAAAAGCAGATCGAGGCGACGACGAGGAATCGACACAGGTGTACATTTTAGTGCGTCGAGGAGTGTGACGAGGAGATAACAAAGATATGCAAATGAAAAAGACTTGGTATAAACCCAAAACCAAGGAGGTAAGACATGAAACAACTAAAACGATTCTTATTATCTTTAATCATTACGGCGTTTATTCTACCCTTCGGCGCTCTCGCCCGCGCCCAGGAAAACGAAAATTCCGATCGTACTCTTTCTCCCTATTTCTTTGTCAAAAGTGACGACGCCGGTACGGACCAGCTTCCGCTCAAAGCCACTTCAGCGAAGGTAAATATCGCCGGGGTTATCGCTGACGTGCTGGTCACGCAGGTTTATAAAAATGATGGGAAAAAATCTTTGGAGGCGATCTACATCTTTCCTGCGTCCACTAGGGCCGCGGTATACGGAATGACAATGACCATCGGTGAGCGGGTGATTGCGGCAAAAATCGATAAACGCGATGCCGCCCGCAAACAGTACGAACAGGCGCGGGATTCGGGCAGAAGCGCGTCTCTGCTGGAACAGCAACGGCCCAATGTCTTCCAGATGAACGTTGCCAACATCATGCCCGGCGATGAAATCAAAGTCGAGCTTACTTATACCGAATTACTTGTTCCCACTGACGGCATATATGAATTTGTTTATCCGATGGTGGTCGGGCCGCGCTACACGAATCAATCGAAGGATAACGCTCCCGCTTCGGAGCATTGGGTGCAAAACCCCTACCAGCATCAGGGCAACGCCCCGAGCTATTTCTTTGATATCAACGCGACAGTCTCTGCCGGGCTTCCCATTCAGGAACTGACCTGCTCTTCCCACAAAATAAAAGCAAAATATGACGGTCTTTCAATCGCCCGCATCGCGCTGGACCCTGCGGAAACAAATGGCGGCAACCGCGACTATATTCTGCGGTACCGTCTTGCCGGAAACAAAATCCAGTCCGGTCTCCTTCTCTATGAAGGAGAAAAAGAAAACTTCTTTTTGCTCATGATGCAGCCGCCCAGGCGGATAAGCGCGGCGAACATTCCCGGCCGGGAATATATCTTCATCGTTGATGTCTCCGGCTCCATGTATGGATTTCCTCTTGATATCTCCAAAAAACTTTTAAAAGACTTGATCAGTAACCTGCGCGCTTCCGACCGCTTTAACGTCCTTCTTTTTGCCGGCGGATCATCTGTCCTGTCGGAGAAGTCGTTGCCCGCGACCGCGGATAACATTGCCAGCGCCATTACGTTTATCGAAAGCCAGCAGGGTGGAGGCGGCACCGAGCTTCTTCCCGCGCTCAAACGCGCGCTCGCGCTGAAACGCGCCGAGAACTTTTCCCGAACTGTGGTGATTGCCACTGACGGATACGTGACCGTTGAGGAACAAGCGTTTGACCTTATCCGTAACAACCTGCATG
Organism: Thermodesulfobacteriota bacterium; assembly: GCA_026625185.1. Lineage (GTDB taxonomy): Bacteria > Desulfobacterota > WTBG01 > JAGOGO01 > JAGOGO01. The sequence continues at coordinate 1,038,099 of CP113000.1, forward strand.
ACGCCAACATGTTTGCCTTGGGCATCGGCTCCAGTGTAAATCGCCACCTTATTGAAGGGATGGCCCATGTGGGCATGGGCGAGCCGTTTGTGGTCGCCAAGCCTGAAGAAGCTTCAGCAGTCGTGCAAAAATGCCGCGCCATGATTCAGTCCCCCGTTTTAACCCGGGGAAAAGTTGAATTTGAGGGATTCGACACCTACGATGTTGAACCGCCCTCTATCCCTGATGTGCTGGCGGAACGCCCGGTCATCGTGTTCGGAAAATGGCGTGGCCATGCCCAGGGCAAAATAAAATTAAGCGGCATTACCGGCGAAACCGCTTACTCTGAAACCATCAAAGTAACTGACACGGCCCCTTCCAATAACAATGCCGCATTGCGTTATCTCTGGGCCCGGCACCGGATCACCCTGCTTTCGGACTACAACATGCTTCGCGAAGATGACAAACGAGTTAAAGAGGTCACTGACTTTGGGCTTAAGTATAATCTTTTGACCGCCTACACCTCATTTGTTGCCATTGATAATGAAGTGCGAAACAAGGACGGGAAGCCGACTACGGTCAAACAGCCCCTTCCGCTTCCTCAGGGTGTTTCCGACTATGCGGTGGGAGGCTGTATGGCAATGCAGAAAGTCGCGTCCGCGCCTTGTCTGGAAAGAGCAGTTTTGAAAGATGAACTCAAAGATAAAAAATCACAAGCACGGACCATCAGGGTGGAAGGCATCACTGCTGTCAAAGGCATGACCGAAGCCGACATCAGGACCGTAGCGGAAAGTCACCTCGACGAACTCAAAGATTGCGTGATTGCTTTCGGAGGAAAGGAAAAGATCACGCTCTTCATCGCAATCAACCCCGATGGAACAGTGAAAACAGTATCAATCGCCACAGGCACAAAAACAAAAAATATTGATACGCAGTGTCTCATGAAAAAGATGAAAACGTGGCAATTCCCTGCCAACAAAAAAGGCAATGAAGTGTCAACGACCATCACCCTCGTGTTTGAGTCATAGAAATCCCTGGCCCGGTTGCGAAGAGTTGCGAATGCCTTTCTCCGCAATCGGGCTACCCATTTTCGATAACAATCGTAACCCCTTCGTCCGGGTTTTTTACCAACCCCCCCTTTCGCCATATCTGAACAACCAGCCAAAGATTACTATTTTTTATTGACATTTCCCTTGGTTAGTCTTAAAAAGATAAAAAAATATCAAACCCCAAAAAAGTTAATCGCGGGACAGAAAAAAAAGAGTATCTCATGGGAATGGTTTTCACGATTGAGGAGAAAAAATAAGGCCGAATTGCCAGGTAAAAAACTGGTGGTCCTTTTTATTTTGCGAAGGGATTGACTGCAAAATCCTAATTTTTTCATAAAGCCCAGTAATGATATGATAGCAAATGAATAACCTTTTTTCGACCCCCATCATGGAGAGGGATCGGAAGATGGAACGCGATACATTTCGCAGGAGATAGCTATGCCTCAATTAAGACAAGATCCCACAACGAAAGAGTGGGTTATCATTGCTGCAGAGCGTTCAAAGCGACCCCACGATTTTATAAAAGCGAAGACTTTGATCGAAAAACCCCCCTATAAAGAAGACTGCCCCTTCTGTCAGGGAAATGAGCATCTCACACCTCATGAGTCTCTTGCCTATCGAAGCGGGGGTCTGGCAGACAGTAAAGGATGGTGGGTAAGGGTCATTCCTAATAAATTCCCCGCCCTCTCCCCAGAGGGGAGCTTGGAGAGAGAAGAGACGTGGTTTTTCAGGATGATGGATGGAGTGGGAATCCATGAAGTGGTGATCGAAAGCCCCATCCATAACCAACTCCTTCCCCTGATGGAGGATAAACAGGTGGAGGAGGTCCTTCTCGCCTATCGTGAAAGGTATCTCGCATTAAGAGAAGACCCCAGAATCAAATTGATCATCGTCTTTAAAAACCATGGGGAGGCCGCTGGGACATCACTGGACCACACCCATTCCCAACTCGTTGGAACTACGGTCGTCCCATCCAATATTCGAAAAAAATTAGAAGAGGCAGCTCGATATTATGATGACCACGGGAGGTGTGTCTATTGCGATTCAATTAAAGAGGAACTTAAGTTGGGGAAGAGGATCGTGATGGATACCGAGAGATTTATTGTCCTCCAATCCTTTGCATCCCGATCTCCCTTTGAGACCTGGATCATTCCCAAAGAGCATCAGGCCTCTTTCGGTTTAATCTCCATGGAGGATTCAAAGAGGTTTGCAAAGGTCTTAAAGACAACCTTATTTAAACTCTATTCCAAGCTGAACAATCCCGATTACAACTATGTCATCCATACCGCCCCCATTAAGGATGAGCAAGAAGATTACTACCATTGGCATCTTCAGATTATCCCAAGACTGACTACCCCCGCTGGATTTGAAATGGGATCCGGCATTTATATCAACGTTTCCTTTCCCGAGGAGACGGCTCAATTCCTGAGGGAAGATTAATTGCAGAAGATTGTAGAAAAAGGAATGCGAATGCGATTTCGACAACGCAACGGATTGAAAATCAAAGAGCTTTGTGTTTACCAGAAGCTGTCAAAATTGGGCTTGGATCACGGGTTTTTCAGGGTGCCCCGATGGATTAGGTCTGATTTGAATGTAAGCGAAGTCATTGGAGCCCCTGAGAAGAGTGAGAGGAAGTGAAGATGACATAGGAGCCTCCCTCCGAGGTTTTTTATTTTAAACTCCCAGCAATCTTGTGATCACAAAAATCAGCAGAAACCCCAAAAGTGTAAATGCAATGGAAACCAGCGGGTCGCTCTTTTCATGAGCTTGTGGAAGCAGATCTGAGGATCCCAAATACAGGAATCCACCGGCAAAGAACGGCAGTAACAATATGAGATAATTCTCGGGAATTCTGATAACCAGGGTGAATAATACACCAAGAACGGGAGCAATGGCATCCACAAGGAGCATCTTAAGGGAAGACCTCAAAGAATTTCCTGAGCTTAGCATGACCGTTACCGTATTAAGGCCGTCTGAAAAATCATGTGCTATGACTGCAAATGCCACTATTATTCCAACATGGAATTCCAACTGGAATCCTATTCCGATTGCCAATCCGTCCATAAAGCTGTGAGCAGAGAGCTCCGCAGCCCCGAAAAACCCTCCTCTCTGGTGATGCACATTGGTGCATGTCCCGTCGGGAATGCATACCTTGTGAACTGAAAAATATCGTTCGAGTATTAGGAGAAATATGAAACCGACAGCGGTTACATACATCACCTGCTCAAGTGGTATACCGGCAGTCGTAGCCAGTCTGAAGGCCTCTGGAAGCAGATCGAAAAGTGACACTGCTATAAGAACCCCGGCTGCAAAGGCTGCAAGTATCCCAAATCTCTTCCAGCAGTGGACAGCAAACAACCCGCCAACCAGTGTGGAAACAAATGTGAGCGTGCCGAAAATGATTGGAAACATATTCCTCACTTCCTTTTGCTGGTGGCAATCAATATTTCGTTCCAACTGCTATAACGTTGGATAGCATTATAGTATATAAAAAGGTCCCCTGACAATATTGTTTATTACATTGGGAGCCGCTTAATCTGGAGTTGGGCCTGTTAGCGGAATCTACCCTTCAACGTGATCTGTAAATAAACCATGTGCTTCTCTTTATTCTACATATGTCCTTGCCTCCCCAAGCCGGAATCCCATCACCATGAAATTTTTTCGTCAGGAAAACACAACAGGTCATGTTTGAACTCATTTCCTTCCCAAATAGGAGGACAAAAAGCGAGGGGACGACTAACGAACTACTAACGGTACTCTATTGGGAACTTTAACTTTCAAATAATACCGGCTAAAAAGAGTTGATGAAACGTGCCATTTTTCAACAATGTTAACCTTTATCTTTCTTTTCCAGGGGATACCAGTGGGGGGGGGTTAAAGGAGTAAAACGAGCGTATTCATTTTAAAGCTTCTACTCCTCTGAGGACATCCTCAAAGCGGTGTGCAACATAGTCGGGGGTTACATTCTCATGGTATTTTTCTCCCTGGTTAGAGTCGAAGAAGATGGTCTTGATGCCAAGCCGGCTTGCCCCAAAAATGTCCCGGTACATGTCGTTACCCACGCAGATCACCTCGGCCGGCATGAGCTTCATGTTCTCAAGAGCCTTTTCAATGAGCCTCCGGTCAGGTTTCCTGAATCCGTAATGAGCAGAAATGATGATGGGGTCGAAGTAGCCGGCCAGTCCTACGGCCTTTATCTCCGGGAGGGCGTAACCGGGCTGGGCATCGGAAATGAGGGCCATGCAGTAGGCAGAGCGCAGCTCATCAAGCACCTTCTTCACATCAGGGTAAAGCTGGAGACGTTTTCGGGAGATGCCCCGGTAGATCTGGGCGAGGATCGTGGATAGTTTCCGCCTGGTGGGAGCGGCCTTTATGCCTTGCTGTCTGAGGAAGGTGTTCCAGATGGCCTCTACGTCTATTTCCGGGTATTCCTCACCGCGAATTTCTTTTTGCTGTTTCATGATCTGGTAGTAACGGTCCCGCACCTCCCATCGGTGCAGGTATATCCCCTGGTAGGTCAGATAATGGGCGATGCCGCGGTATATCTCTTCCATGGACTCATCGGTCTCGATATCGATTAAGGTTCCGTAGAGATCAAACAGGATTGTTTTTATTGTCATAGTACATTTACCTCAACGTTTTCCTTGCTTCATCTAATAACTGGCGGCGGTAATTACCGGTAATCCACGAATTACGCGCGATGCGCAGCAAAGTCATCCCCATGTGAAACGGAACGCGCCGTTTTATGGCCCGAAAGGCGCTGCTCCGGTCGGGGAAGTGGGTGGCATACTCCCAGAGGAAATGCCCGATAAAGGGTTCCGCCAACCATTTGTCGCCGGTGTACTGCATGAAGAAATGCTTGACCTCGGCGGCTACTCGTCCCACGTCGAAGACCCGGTCAGCCGCCTTCATGCGCTCTAGGTCGATGGCGATCACCCATGGGCCGTCACCGAAAAGGATATTGGTGGGGGTCACGTCGCCGTGGACGAGGACCCTGTTGTCCTCCCACATAAATCCCTTTTCCCGCCACCGTTCCTTCAGTCGGTGGAAATCCTCGGATTCATCCCATCCAATGTGTCCACAGTTTTTTAGCTGATCCATAATCTTGTCGAAGTAGGAGCAGTCCCGGTTAAAATCTACCCGCTCTCCGGTGGAGGTTCGGTTGTGCATGGTGGCGAGAAAATAGGCGAGGGCACTGAGTTTTTGAAAGAGGGCATCCCTCGCGCCTTCCCTGATCGCCTTAATGATGAAGGCGGTGAAAGGCGTACCGTAACAGAACTCCTCAACCAGAACACAGTTTAAATCAGTATTGCGGCCGAGAGGGCGGGGGATGTAATGGGGAAAGCCGGCAAAACCGATCCTGCGCAACTGATGAAGATTGTTGAATTCCTGCTCCATGTGGTGAAAGGCAGCCTCCGGTGAGCGGTCTGAGATGCCAGAGAAAAACTTTCCGATGACAAGCGTTCGGCTGTTGCGGTCTTCGTAGAGGAAAACGTGGTTGGATGCTTTAATCGTATACACCCGGAAGTCGGGGGAGCTACCGTTGAGACCGAGTTGAGGGAGGATGTCGTAGCGCAGATACCCGTAAAACGGATCTTTTTTGGAAAGGTGTCCAAGATATTTCATGAAAGCTCTATTCTTTTTTCGTGCTGTATCCAATGATGAAGTCTTTTGGATAGGAGAAGTATAAAGAAAGTGGTCTTGTATGTCAACAATTTATGGGTAATATACAACATCAAGTGATAAACCATGAAAAAAATAGCCAGCACGAAATCCTTCTCGGGAAATCCGTGTCGGTCACTTGGGTGCCAAAATTTATATTTTAATACTCAAACGAGGTATCTCACCACAATAAATCAAGCACTTAGGGGAGGGGATGAAAGGCAATACAAAGAAAAGGAGCAATAATCAATTTGGGTACTAAAATATGTAAACCATTATCTCGAGACCCCGAAGAAAAAAACCGAAATCCCAACTACTACCAAAACAATATCAAGCTGGCTGAAGTCATAGAGGGGGTATCTGGACCAAAATAATTCTTTATTGAAAAAACTCCCAAGTTAATTTTTCGACCCGAGAGAAGTCCCTGAATGCCGTTTAGTATATAAAGAAAAATCAAAAACCAACTTACTTTTGGAATCTTTTTTGGCATGTTTTCGGCATGAGGACCTTAAGTTAAAAAGCTCCGATTATTTACTCCCTATTTAAAGCCCTGGACAAATTCACTTCTGATTACGGAAGCCCAGGCAATTTGGGTTTGCTTCCCTTCATCATTTCCTCGGCACCTTTTCCCATCAGTTTTTCCTTCCCCTGTTCCATCACCCCCGGTTTATTCTCTGCTGCCGCAGGTCCATTCTTGATGGAAACCAAATTTAGTTCGCTACCAACTTGTTTAGCTACGACTGTTACATTCAAGGTACTATCTGATTTTTTTAAAAACTCGGCCACCTTAGCACTACTTTCCTTATCGAACTTCATGAGGAGCTTTTCATTCGTGTATATTGCATATCCACTGGCAGCGCAAGCGGGCATCATCGCACATTCCTTCTGGTGGGTCTTGATAAAAGTAGACAAGTTGGCTTTGTTGGCCTCAGCACACTTATTGTCAATAACGGTACCTTTGAGAGTAATATTCTCTTGAGCAAAGATTGATAGGCTGAAAGATAGAACAAAAAATGTGGCGCACAAAATTGTCAAAATACTTTTTCTCATCGTAATCTCCTTTCTGATCCGGAATAAATGCATTGTGGATCAATTGGTTGTTAAAAACATTTGTTAAGAGGTAATCAATTTTTGCCTAATCTTTTTGTTTTTAAATATTTTCCCACTATTTACTTTAAGCCCTAAAAATCATTTATTTTTTAAAACTCAATCAGCCCCTTACTCTCTATGTCCTGAATCCCCTCCTTCATGTTTTTCATGAGACTGTTGGTGTTGTGATTCCCCATGGTGTTGCTGGCCCTGACCATGGTACTGTTGGTGGTACCGTTGTCTTTCATTTCTTATTTCCTGTCTTTGTTGTTCCGGTAGAGGTTGATAGCTCTGTACGCCCCAGGTTCTTTGCTTTTCCCAATGTCGATTATTATGCCAGCTGTTCCAGTTTTGCTGAAAATTTTGGTAAGGAATCCGTTCATAGTCCCACCGGTGTCCGTACCAATTATGGTTTCGGTAGTGTCCTCTCCAACCCGGGTCTATATCAAAATAAAAGCTTGGGATCTGGTCATAATAAGCCCATCCCCGGTCATAATATTGTGAGCGATACCAACGACCTTCCCAGGGGCGCCACCACCAACCGTTCCAGAAAAACATGTCTAGATTTATATCAGGAACAAAGTACACATCGTCCGTATCAGGCATCGCTACTACATCTGGAGGTCCATTAAATTCGATGGGTGGCAGAGAAATTCCAATACCGATATTGACCTCTGCCATTGTTGGAAAAGGAGCAATAATTACCAACGTCAAAACAATTGTCCCCAGAAGCAACTTTTTCATTAGCGGTTCTCCTTTGTTGATAAAATGGTTCATTACCAGACCTTTTCTACTGAAGGTATCGTAAGATTCGGCAAAATCTATCTGGGCCTGCCTGCCCACCTCCTTTCCCAATACCTCAACTTCTCCGAGAAGGGTCCAAATCCCTCCAATATCTTTCCTCCCTGAATAAATCGAAACCTAATACGATAATGCCCATAACCAGCAGGATATGAATGAATCCGCCCAACGTGTGCCCGCTCACTAATCCCGGCAGCCAAAAAAATACGATAATCACAAATACGGTCCAAAGCATGCTCGACTTCTTTCTGAGAACAGAATTCGTCCACCCATTTAAGTTCACTTTGGGGGGCCATTAAGACTTTGGTTTGATTACACCTAAAAAATATTAAAAATGGCAAAAAGGTAAATAGGGTGATTCCCGTATTTTCTTAAAAAAATAGTGTATTTTGAAAGTGGTTCCTGAGTTTTGATAATTTTTTCTTCTAACCCGTAGCGGGAAAAAATCAATAACAATGAAATATTCTTGCAATAAAAAACCCCAGCATTTCTGCGAGGGTTCAGGAAAAGGGGAATGGAGGATGTTCATCCTCTGTTTAAAGACCCTGCTCTTTTCTAAAGGAAATGGCCGGACAAGTTTATGACCAGCCATTTAAGGAGGAGAAGAGAGGATATGAGTATGGTTTCAAAATAAGGCTCTACTCATAAAAAGAAAATAAGGTGAATTATTTATTTTCACGAAAAAAGGATAGTATTTTGGATGGAATTTTTTGAAGGGATAGTAGGCCAGCTAAAGATTATATAGTTTTTGTAAAATAGCTTTTCTCCCCTCACGAACTACCCGTTTTTCATTTTTCCATTTTTAATTCTTTTTCCCGCGTAAAATAACCTCAAATATAGAGAAAATAAGACTATCACTAATATACTCAACCCTAACCATACCCACCGGAACCAGCCCCGAAAGAAATACATAAGGGTTTGGCCTAAAAAGTATGCCGGAGCTAGGACAACCGCAGCCCACACCAGACAATTTAAGGCTTCATAACACATAAAACGAGAAAAGGGGAAACTTGTCATTCCAAAACCCAGGGCCCCGATGATTCGCATACCGTAAAGATACTGAAGGATAAAAATGGCGGTCTTTGGCCTTGTCAGAATTATTTTGTTAATCACTTCCAGCCGGCCTTTGATTTTTTCCTTTCTAGTCAAGAAACTTCTCATCCCGAAAATTCTACCAATGAAAAACCAGAATAAATGGCCTGACCATCCTCCAAAAGAGGCACTTAACCAGACCCCTAAAGGCTTCAACAGGCCAGCAGCACTTAAAATGCCTGCAGTTATTAGGACCGTCTCCCCCTCATAAAAAGTGCCCCCGAAGACAGCTAACAAGCCATATTTCCTAAGTATTGTTTGGAGGGTCGCAAATTCCAATGGTTTATTTATTATAACAATTAGGTTTCAGGACACTAAAAGCCACTTCCACAGAGATAAAAATTTAGGTAATTCTCAAGATTTTGCCAGCAAATTACAGATATACTGAGCGGGCATAATAAACAATGAGTGTTTTCTGTTATTATACCGAAACTGAGATGTTTAATGTGAAAGGTTTATTGCATTTTTCACAGCGGAATTCTTATGTAGGCATCGTATGTTTTCCTTTTTCAATTGAGCCTTTTAAACTCTTATACTGTAAAAACAAAATAACTATCGGGTATCGATCCGAACTTGTACCCGTAGGTGAAAGTTATGGCCTTCCAGCCAGTTCGATAAGTTGTCAGGGCTGACCAGCAGAATTTAGTTTTTATGTTTCCGTAAAAACCAAATTCTGCTGGTTGCCTCCTTTAATCGTGAAGAATATAAAGAGTTATCCACAACTCAACCCTAAACGAAAAAGGAGGCAAAATGAAATTTTACAACCAGCTACACCAATATTACTGCGGCATCGATCTGCATGCCAGAAAAATGTACGTCTGTATTCTCGATCAAAAAGGCAAAACAATGGTTCATGAAAACATCAAAACTGACCCTGAACTGTTTTTTCAACTGATTTCTCCCTATCTGGAGAATATCGTTGTGGGTGTTGAATGCGTATTCTGCTGGTACTGGGTTTCAGATTTGTGCGCCAAGCATAAAATCCCTTTTGTTCTCGGTCATGCATTATATATGAAAGCCATCCACGGGGGAAAGACGAAAAATGATAAAATTGATTCCTACAAAATTGCCTTATTGCTTAAAGGTGGAAATTTCCCGACAGCCTATCCGTATCCGGCTAAGTGGCGTGCTACCAGGGATCTATTAAGACGGAGGATGTATCTGGTCCACAGGTGCGGCGAATTGGTCGCCCATATCCAGAATACCAATACGCAATACAATCTGCCGGCTTTTAATAAAAAACTCTCTCGCAAATACAACCATGCCGGCGTGGCCGAACAGTTTGAGAATCCGGAAGTTCGCAAAAGCGTCGAGGTGGATCTTGCCATGATCGCATCCCTCAATCAAATCCTCAATCAGCTCGAATGGCATATCGAAAAAACCGCTGAACAGCATGATTACCACACTCTGTACTTACTCCGGTCGATCCCCGGTGTCGGCCTGATCCTGGCGCCGGTCATGCTTTACGAAATTAAAGATATCAAACGCTTTCCCTCAGTCCAGGATTTTTCTTCCTATGCCCGGTTGATTAAACCGGTCAAAACATCAGACGGTAAATGGGCCGGTAAATCAAACGGCAAAATCGGAAACCACCATCTGAAATGGGCATGCAATGAGGCGGCGATCCTCATGCTCAGGGAATCCGAAAAAGCCAAACAATATGTGGCAAAACTCGAACGAAAATACAATAAAAGTAAAGCCCTGGGTATCTTCACCCACAAAATCGGCAGAGCGGTTTATTTTATTCTCAAAAACAAAGAGGCTTTTAATATGGAAAAATTCTTCAGCCAATGATCATGGGAATAAGGATGCCAGCTTGTTGCCTAACTGAGATTCCATAGGCGGACCTGATTCTCTTTATTTACTGCTTGCAGCTTGACTGCTAAAAAGAGTGGGCCAAATGCCTCTAAGCTCATGGCGCTTGATTGGCGGCATCCTTTTTCCCATTTACCGATAAATGATGCTTGATCTGACGATCTCCGTGTTCTGCCCCTTGCCCGAGTGACAACCTAACTGGATGGATCTCTGATCCAAGCCGCTTTACTTTGACTGCGCCGGGATAAGGGTACCGAAATATATTCTGAAGCTGCCCAATGACAGCAAACTGATTGTCAAAGAGCTTCTTTGGTATTTCAGTAAATCTCTATAGATGTTTGGTGCAGACGCGCTTTAGCGTTCTGACCCTCGCGACCGAAGACGCAAGTCCGAACCATAGGGTCGTTTGTCAAGGCTTCATTAACTTTTGGACGGATAATATCTTTTTTATTTCTCTCTTTCCGATCTACAGGAGGAGTTTTCCCCTGACAACCGAAGGCCATATAGAGGTTGGGCTGACTCATGCGTTGCTAATCGTTTCTGAAGTCATCTAGTTCTTTCTTCTCTGCCTGCCTTTGCAGTATGTCTCGCACAGCCAAGGCCGCCCTGTCTTCTGCGGCCAGTCTGCTAGCAATGTCAGCAATTGCTGTCTCATAGTCTGCTTGAAACTTAACCGGAACTTTGCAGTGCACATCATGTGTGAATTCCGCCCAGGCGTCTTGAAGTTTCGTTCGAATCTGGATTTCGCAGATCATTGTCTCCTCGACGACAGTGCGTCGCTTTCTGTAGGTCTTGACACGATCAAAAGAAACGTCTGCCAGAAGGTGTATCGCTCTGTATCCAGTGCGCTTCGGATCTCTGATGAAGTCTTCCAAAGACCGCGGTTTGATGCGGAACTGCTTAGTAGCCTGAATGTATTCGAGCATTCCGTAGCAATCATCAACAAACCAGCAAATCACTCTGGCGCCAATAAGGTCTGTGATAACTTCGGTCGGATAGTGAAACATGGGCCAGTCCGTCTTCTCGAGTTTCCTGAGAAAACTCGTCAATGACTTAACCCTAGCGTCCACGTTAACAGCTTCACGAGGGAGCTCGTTTTCTACTGTGTAAGCCGAAGCCAGGCGACCGAGCCTGATTTTGAGAACTTGGCTTATCGATTCCAATTCCTCGCCGTACCAATGGAAAAATCTAAGGGTTCTTTCGGTTAGGAAGTCTATCCGTTCCTTTCGGGTTCTGTACTTGGCCATGTCTTATTCCCACCAGGTACTTGCGAATGTCTAACAAGGGATGACAGGAAGAAAAAATAGGAAATAAATCAATAGTTAACTTTCTCTTGTTGTCCCCTGTTATATCCTGTTATGGTAGCAAGACCTCTCTGTAAATTTGTTGGTAAAATGGTTCATTACGAAACCTTTTTTCTGAAGGTATCGTAAGATTCGGCAAAATCTTTCTTGACCTGCTGACCACCTCCTTTCCAAATACCCTCACCTTCTCCGGTAAGGGTCTAAAGTGCTACGATCCTTTTCGTCCCTGAAAAAGTCGGACAGCTAATACGATTATTGCGAGGGCCAGCAGGATATGAACGACTCCCCCCATCGAGTAGCCACTTAACATTCCCAGACCCCACAAAACTAAGAGAATCACACTTATGGTCCAAAGCATGGTCGACTCCTCTCTGAGGACAGAATCCTTTTCTCACTTTAGATTTATTTTAGAGGCCATTTAAACAACGTTTTCGGCTACTGCTTCTTGCGAAAACTGTATCCACTATCGAACGAAGATTAGTTTAATTTTTCAAAAATTTTACTTAAGTAGTTTCAGCTATTAGTTTCAATAGCTCCGGAAGATTATTTTATTTCCAGCTACTTACTGGTTTTTGTTTTCATTGACTTTACCCAATCCTCCAGTTCTTTAGCCGCGGTTTCACGTCCGCCAATGCCAAACGCTAAAGCCAGAGCAAGGGCGATTGCGCCAATGATCAGACCAAACGCCAGGCTAATAATCTCATTCGCCAGTCCCATTTGACGCAGCGCAATAGCGCCGGCCAGAACCATGATTGCAATCCGTGCGGTCATGGCCAGGACTGATGCCTGCGCTGGAGCAGTGGACAAAATTGCTTTGGAAACCAGTTTGGCCAGAAGGAGGCCAACACCAAAAATAACCAGCCCCAGGATTACCTGACCTGCCAGGACCGTAAAGCCTGCAAGCATATCCGCCATTTTGGCAAATCCGAGCCGGTTGACCGCCTCGATAAACGCAAACAACATAATGCCAATGAGCACGATATTGCCGATCACGATTGCCGGTGTCCATTTTTTGTCAGCCGGAATCTCATCACCGATGCCCAGCCGGGCCAGGACAGAATTAAACCCGGCTCCTTCGAGGATGCTGGCAACCAGGCCTGCTAACACACGGCCGATCATATAGGAGATAATAAGAATAAGCAGGGCAGCAAAAACGTTGGGGATCGCCATGAGGATCATTTCAAGCATCTTGCTGGCCGGCTGGGTAATCGCTTCCAAAGCAAGGGCATTCAGCGCTGCCACCAGGATGGGAATCAAGATCAGAATATAGACCAGCATCCCCAGAACGCTGGAAAGCTTTTTCTTTCCCATGGCTGAGGCCATGCCGACTTTCTCGCTTAACCGGTCAGTGCCGATGGCTTCAAAGAAATTGGTCACAATTCTCTGCACCATGCGGGCAAGAAGCCAGCCCAGCAAAACGATAACCACCGCGGTGAAGATGTTTGGTAAAAAAGCAAGAATTTTTTCTACCATCCCCTGGACCGGTTTAAGCAACCCTTCCACACCCAGCGTGCTCAGGATTGCCGGGAGAAAGAGCAGCAACACCAACCAGAAAATCCCGTTGGAAAGTGATTGGGCCAGAGGCTGTTTCCCAGCCTTGATCCCAGCCTTACCCTCGAGCTGTTCATCCATCTTCAAAGCACCCAACCCTTTTGCTACAACGATCTGAAAAGCCTTGGCAACGATAAAGGCCACGATCGCCAGCAAAAGGGCACCGAGCAGTTGTGGAGCGAAGGCAAGTAATTCGTTCAGGAGAGTGTTTATGGGCTGGGTGATAAGGGTTATGCCGAGGGCTTCAAACGTGGCCACAATGACAAAAAGCATAATCACATAGAACATAAGCTTGGCAATAAAACGGGCAGCGATCGGCTCTTCTTTCCCCCCTCCGCTTGTCCAGCGGGTGAGATGAGAGTCCAACTTGAAGTGAATTAAAACCTTTCGGATTGCTCCCGTAATAAGGATGGCGACGAGCCACCCGACAACCAGGATCACCAGGGCACCCAGAAGCCTGGGAATGTATGACCCGGTTAACTGAGTAAATTGATTCATGATGGTTTCCATAGCTTTTCCCTCCTTTTACATGATGTTAATGGAAAAAACCATACCAAACATAAGAATGTAACAAGAGCTTGGGGACAGCAATTTCCAGGATTTTCTTTTTTTTACTCCATTTCTATCAGCCCCTTTACCTTTACGTCCCTCAGGCATTTGCTTCTATTACATATCCATAAGTCCCTTTCTCCATGAGCCGTAAACTCGAGTTTTTTTTGCAAAAGGTATCCAATTCGGAGCATAACAACCTGCATCATCTAAACCAAATCCCCTTGGGGCTTCTAAATACAGACATGTACTTCTTACCATCTTCAAAACTTTACCTTGAACTCCTCTGCTGATTCCGCCCGATTAAACCAAACCACACAATCACTTTTGGATATCAATAAAGTCTCAGGTCCAATTTTTATTGGACTATGTATAACCATGCAAATGATGCCTACGACTTGGAACCCATGGGCGGAAATTTTTACCAGATTTGATAGGTAGATAATCATAGTAAAGAAAACAATGAAACCTATTCCAATCAGAACCCCCTTATTTTATTCAAATTCTTTTTTTAAAGGGTAAGGAATAACTTTTTTATTAAATACCCCCAAAATAAACAACTGAAGTGGGTGATTCCGGTATTTTGAGGCAGAAAATCATGTATTTTAAGGTCAGGCGGCCACCTCTCTAAATTTCCAAGAAAAAGGGTCAATGAACAATAGAACTTCCAAACCATAAATTCATTGCCTGGACGTTCATTAAGACATTTTTTAGGATCACTTTTTTTGTATAGTAACTAGCTTCAAATAGACCAAATTTTTCCCCAGAATATATAGAGGAAGAGCTTGATAGATGTGTTGGACGCGAAAACGTTAACACCATTCCGCAGTGCCCAGACTGGCAAAAAGAGGAAAAAGGCTTCGCAAGGACTTGGTAAGCACAGATGCTCGTATAAAACTTGCACAGAGAACATAACACTGTCAGGCTGGACCGCGCGCTGAATTACAGGCCTCCGGCTCCGGTAACAAGGGGTTTGACTTTAACTTTACAACTGGTACAATAAATGCGGGCTGGTAACTACTACCCATGCATATAAACCCTGTTAGGCGACATTTCTAAGAGAGCGATATAGAATGAACCAACTCCCGCCGGCTTTTTGGAACATCTCGGTCGCAGAGATGCTCCAAAAACTTCAAACGGCAAAGGAAGGATTGACGAGCGTTGAAGCCAGACAGCGCCTCGCACGCTATGGCGCTAATCTATTAAAGCCCAAAAAGCGTTCGGGCGTGTTGGCGCTACTGCTCGCCCAATTCAAAAGTCCGATCATCCTAATCCTTTTATTCGCAACGGGGTTGTCTTTTTTTCTACGTGATCCGGTTGATGCATTTATTATTCTTTCAATCGTTCTCGTTAGCGGCTTGCTCGGGTTTTGGCAGGAACGCGGTGCAAGCAACGCTGTGGAGAAACTGCTTTCCATCGTTCAGATTAAAGCGGCGGTGCTGCGTGATAGAAGCTCCAAAGAAATTCCAGTTGAAGAGATTGTGCCCGGCGATATCGTAATCCTGAACGCCGGCGACATTGTCCCCGGAGACGGTCTGATTAAGGAATCCAACGATCTTTTCATTGATGAAGCCATGCTGACGGGGGAAACTTTCCCAATCGAAAAAGTAGTGGCGGTTTTGCCGGCAGAAACTACACTAGGTCAGCGGACAAACGCGGTGTGGATGGGAACCCATGTGGTGAGCGGCAGCGCAAAGGCCCTGATTATTCGCACCGGCAGGGAAACCGAGTTCGGTAAGGTGTCCGAACGGTTAAAACTCAGGCCACAGGAGACGGACTTTGAGCGCGGCATACGGCGATTCGGTTTCTTTCTCATGGAAGTGACACTTGTCCTGGTAGTCGCCATCTTTGCCATCAATGTCTATTTAGCGCGACCAGTCCTGGATTCATTTCTGTTTTCCCTCGCACTTGCCGTTGGGCTAACCCCGCAATTATTGCCGGCTATTATTAGCATCAACCTTGCGCACGGCGCAAAGCGAATGGCTCAACAAAAGGTCATCGTCAAACGACTCGCTTCGATTGAAAACTTTGGCAGCATGAACGTGATCTGCTCGGATAAAACCGGCACCCTGACCGAAGGCATCGTACATCTCCAATCGGCTCTGGATTTGGAGGGCACACCCAGCGATCGAGTCCTGCTCCATGCTTATCTTAATGCTTGTTACGAGACCGGCTTTACGAACCCGATTGACGAAGCCATTCGTACACATCGCCAGTTCGATTTGGCCGGCTACCAGAAACAGGGCGAAATCCCGTACGATTTTCTGCGCAAGCGCTTGAGCATCCTGGTTTCACATGACGATACGAATCTGATGGTGACCAAAGGGGCGCTGATGAATGTGCTCGCCGTCTGTTCCTCGGCAGAAACTAAGGGTGGAAAAATTGTCGAGATCGCCGCTGTGGGGGATCTCATCCAGCAACACTTTGAGGAATTCAGTAGCAAGGGCTTGCGTACGCTAGGCGTCGCTTACAAGAACATAGGATCTGAGTCACGCATAAGCAAAGAACACGAAGCCGGTATGACATTTTCAGGATTCCTGGTTCTCTTTGACCCACCCAAGCCCAATATCCTCGAGACGATTACGAGCCTCAAGAATCTGGGCGTTGGGCTGAAGATTATCACGGGCGACAACCACCTCGTCGCTGCCAACGCAAGTCAACAGATGGGATTGTCGAAAACAAAAATTCTCACGGGTCCAGACCTCGGTCGGTTGAGCGATGCCGCGCTCCTCAAACGGGTGGCGGAGGTGGACGTCTTCGCCGAAATCGAACCCAATCAAAAAGAGCGCATCATCCTCGCTCTCAAAAAAGCTGGGAATGTCGTGGGGTATATGGGCGACGGGATCAATGATGCCTCGGCGCTCCATGTTGCCGATGTCGGCATTTCCGTTGACAGCGCCGTGGATGTTGCCAAAGATGCGGCGGATATTGTTTTACTTGAGAAGAACTTGGGCGTTCTTGCACAGGGTGTCCGCGAAGGGCGGACAACTTTTGCGAACACACTGAAGTACGTGTTCATGGCGACGAGCGCCAATTTTGGAAATATGTTTAGCATGGCCGGCGTATCCCTCGTTCTGCCGTTTCTCCCCTTGCTGCCCAAGCAGGTTTTGTTGACCAATTTACTGACCGATTTCCCGGAGATGACAATCGCGACAGACCGGGTAGATAGTGAGATGGTTGACTATCCGCGGCGTTGGGACATTGGGGCAATTCGCAAGTTTATGATTACTTTCGGGCTCGTGAGCTCGGTATTTGACTACCTCACCTTTGGTGCACTTTTGTTCATCCTTCATGCGACCCAAGATCAATTTAGAACCGGCTGGTTTCTAGAGTCTGTTATTTCCGCGTCATTGATCGTTTTGGTGATTAGGAGTCGGAAACCTTTCTTTAAGAGTAAACCAGGGAAATATCTATTTATAGCAACTTTATCCATTATTGTCGTGACGTTGATTTTACCTTTCATCCCACTGGCTGAGGTTTTTGGATTCAGCCCGCTCCCAATGTCGTTTTTTCTGCTAATCGGAATAATTGTATTTTTTTACATTATCACAGCTGAAATGGCGAAAAGAGTTTTCTATAAGAAGGTAAAATTTTGAAGGCGAAATATATGAGAGACTGGAAACGTCGCCTAACATCAATATGACCTTCTTTTGTCAAGGGAAAAGAGTTCTGATAGGCGGAAGAAATAACATTTTTCCCCGTCAGGAGAAAATAAATTTATCCGATTAAAAAATTGGTGGAATAGGCGTTTAATAATCTGCCCTTTGACGGAGTGTTCTTAATAACAGGTTCAAAGGCGGCCATAGGAAATTACTTTCTGAAAAATTTTCCATGTCCGAAGTCGTAAGCAAATATATAAGTCTTGTATACTTCAATTCAAAGATAAATCAGTAGCCGCTTAATCATACATGATTTCGAAACTCTGCCCCGCTCCGTCTTCTCATGGATCGAGCGGTTTTTTATTTGTGGGGATTGGATAAGGCACTCAATGAAAAAATCAACTATACAAAAAAACTATATAATTTTGAAAATACAAAAAGGGACTCAATTCGAGGCCCTTTTTTGTGGATTGAAAATAAAAACCAAGGAGGGAATCTTTAATTTTATGAAACTCTCTCCCATAATCTCTTCTCTTTACTTTTTTCAGTGCATGCGGGGAAAAAAGATTGAATAAACTCTAGATTAAGTTACATCAGGCCACGTCGCCCGTATAACGGTTCCTTTCCCCTTAAGGGATTTGATTGAGAAGGTTCCTCCTGAATGTCGGATACGGTCTTTAATGCCGATAATTCCCAATCCTTGATTTTTCACGAGATCATGACTTCCCTTCACCACCTCGAATCCCAGACCGTTATCCTCAACTAACAATTCTATCTCCGCTTTTATACGCTTAAGTGAAAGACGCAACTGGTTTGCTTGACTGTGTTTTGCAATGTTATTCATCGCTTCCTGGATAATTCGGAAGATGATGATCTTTAAATGATCCGGGATATCCTCTTCTTCGATGTCGATTTCCTTTTCAATAGTAAGGTTTTCGTAGGTTTTTTGAAATTCCCGGCATTGCCAGTTGATGGTGGGCAAAAGGCCTAGATCATCGATCATGGCTGGCCGTAAGTTCACCATGATCCTCCGAATAGAGGTCATTGTATCCTTAAGTGTATTGATAAAATCTTCTAATTTTATCCTTTCTTGTTCACTTGGTTCAGGCGTTTGAATTAGTCTTTTTTCCATGGCAAATTTTAGGCCAGCCAATTTTGAACTAATTTCGTCATGCAGTTCCAGAGCGACCCGTTTTCTTTCCTCTTCCTGGGCAGTGGTAAGTCGGGATGAGAGCTGCAGAAGTTCCTGCTCGGACTCCCTGAGATGTTTCTCAACCAGCTTGTGTTCTTCGCTCTCAAGTTCCAATGCCTGGTTTGCGTTCATCAACTCTTGGGTTCGATTTTTAACCAGGTTTTCCAGCTCATTTTTTGCTTTACTTAGTGCATCCTCCGCCTGCTTGCGCTCAGTGATGTTGCGTATGTTGCATTGAATCACCCTTGCATCGTTAACCGAATAGATGTTGCTCACAAACTCCACCGCAATTAATTGACCGTCGTGGGTTTCAAGGGGTAGATCTTCGTAACGAGCATACCCTTGTCTTTGCAACCCCTGAAAAACGGCTTTGCATTCCTCTCTGTCTTTGAAAGGACCGATCTCCCAGAGTTTCTTCCCAACAATCTCCGCGTAAGAATAGCCCAACATCTTTATCAAGAAAGGATTAACATCCGTTACTTCACCTGTGTCGGCATCGAGAATCAATATGCCGTCTTCAGCTGCTTCAAACAACCGTCGGTAGCGAGTTTCAGAAGCCTTAAGCGCCTCATCAGCATTCAAGATCGTTTGAACTTCCCGCTTTACCTCTTTGACCATATTCCCAAGGAATTCGGAGTTTGATTTTTTTTCTTCCATCACATCCCTCTTTTTACACCCGGCATTTCGTGCCCCTCACGATAGACTACTTTACCTCCATAACGGCTCGTAGTGTTTGTTTTTAAAACCCGTCAATTCACTAATAAGGTACTTTTCTATCTTGATTTTCTTTTGCATATCTGGGCAGTTTTTAACTAAAGGACATCAAAGACAAAAAAACTAAAAGGGAGAAATATTTTTCAACCTATTTAATATTATTATAAATAATTATCATAATTTTTTTAAATATCAATACCAAAACTGGGAACCTTTATCTGGTTCCCAGAAGCCTTGAAAATTTGGACGTTTTTTAAATAAAGGATAAACATCTTCCCTTTCTCCAAAGAACCCCTCGCAGAAATGCGGGTTTTATTTATTTCTTTCTTTTCCTAAAGATGATGGTCATTTCGTGGCGATCCCTACCTCATCAACTCGTAAGAAAATATATAGGTCTTATATACTCCAATTCAAAGTTAAATCAGTAGCCGCTTAACTAATTATTGGTAAGAAACTTAGCCCCGCTCCTTCTTATAGATCGAGTTGGTTTTTTTATTTTTCAAATAATTCCTTTTTGTTGACTTTTCCCGTTTGCGGATTAAAATAAAAATAAATGAAACATTGACTTAAAAAAGAAATGTTTTTGGAAGATGATTGCAAAAAAAGTTATTAATTGAACGAGTATCAATAAGGCCGAATTGCCGAAAAGGTGGTTTGGCCTATTTGTTTGTTTTTTGAAAAGCCTGAGGTCCATGAACCGGGAAAATAACTTTGCTTAGACGGGGTGGTCTATAAACAATAATAAAGCTCTTGACCAACCACAACCATACTTATTTTGAACCCCTAATTAATTCAAAAGGCCGCCACCCTGGGGTAAAAAAATCAATGGCGCTATTGTGCGGGGAGGATGTTCTTATTCCGTGAGATGATATAGGCCATTTAAAGAAGATAGTTAAAAGGCGTAAGGAGGTAAAGGAGTAGATGAGCCGGTTGAAATGTAGACCCAAGGCATAAAAGGAAGATAGCCTACGCGGTTAACTAATATAGTAAATTAGCATTTCTTCTACAATAGAGAAAATTTTTTATGAATTCATCCGGCAAGAGGTGATTTTATGTTTTCAAGAAAAGAAAAAAACGAGGAGGTAGGGCGATGGTTATTTAGAGTGATTGATCCCGCCTTTCCCAAAAACAATATCTACCGTGCCTCTGCCAAACAAATGGTTTCTCTGGGACCGGTGATGATAGCATCAACTGCCAAAGAATGGTGCATTGATAACGGTAAGTCGTGGTTGACAGCTGAAGTTATTAATGAAAACAATTATCGGTCGATTCGTCGTCGTGCTCCCATTAACCCAAAAAGCATGCCAGACCATTTAGTTTTGCAGCAAGAAAGATATGCTGCTTTTATTGGAATTTCCTGCAGCATGACCACAGGAGCGCCCCGCGCCATAGAATTAATCCGGCTCTATAAGGAATTCCCAGAAAGCTTGAAGCCGAAAGCCATTATTGTTGGCGGCTGGCACGCAATGGATAACCCTCAAGAAATGTTAGAGGCCGGGGCTGATGTTGTTGTTCATGGTGAAGCCGAATTAATTATCAAAGATATTTTAACCGCTTTACGTAATGATGATTCATTAAGTGGAATTCCCGGCATTTCTTATTGGTCGGGTGGCCAAATTAAACGAAACGGACCCACTGAGATTTATGTTCCTCAGGAAATGATGGATAAGTTGCCTGATCCAGATTTTGGCCTTATTCGTTATTCGGTGATTAGAATTTTTCCGCTTGGCCGGACTCGAGGTTGTGACGGTAAGTGCCCTTTTTGTCGGGTTAAATGCCAGGCTCGTTCAATATCGCCGCCGCGCTTTTTAGAGCAAATTATAGTTTTAATTAGCAAGGGCGCCAACCATATTTTTATTACCGACGACCGCTCAGAACAAGACCTTGATGGTTTTATTTACTGGTTAAAAGGGTTGGGCGAGTTTATGAGGGTGAGGAGGCCTCGCGTTAGTATTACCACTCAGAATAGACTGTCCTTAGCTGAACATCCAGAAGTGCTTCAGTTAATGCGTGATGCCGGAGTTAAGAATGTGGCAATCGGCTATGAATCGCCGATTGCTGAACAATTAGCAGCGATGCAGAAACCAATTAACCCCAGAGAACTTTTTAATTATACAAAGATTTGGAAAAGATATGATTTCGCAGTTCATATGATGTTGATTTTTGGCTACCCGCTTTCACCAAAGGCGAAAAACTACTTAATAAGGCAGGGCAAAAAATTAAGCTGGTCAGCTAAAGAGCTTGGAAAAATATTCTGGAAGTTTATCAAAAAGGCCAAGCCCCATACCCTTCAAGTTTTACTATACATTCCATTACCCGGCACTGAAGATCGAAAATTCCTGGAAGAAGAAGGACGAATTCTACCTTTGGGATGGGAATTTTACGATGGCACGTGGCTGGTATTTGAACCAGATGAAGGAATTGTTCCGAAAGAACTTCAGCAAGAGTATATCAAGTTAATGCGTAAGTTCTACGCATTCAACTTACTCTGGCCATTGAGGTTTGTTCCATTGCTGGTTCACTACTTAAATGTGGGCATGGTGACCATTTCTTATCCATTAATGAGACCAATTATTGGAGCCCGTTCCTGGAGCCGGATTTGGTGGAATTCTCTTCACCGTTTAGGTGGCCATCTTATTGTTTGGGATTGGCTCAAAAACTTCAGAAAATCCAGGTTTATTGAAAAACTAACTGAAAAAGTTAAATGAACAATATATAACCCAGCATAAAAACAAAAGATGGGTTTTAAAAACTCAAAGCCAAGGAATTCAAGCAATTCTGCAATGCCCAGATCGTAAAACTGTGGTGGTATCAACTGACTCCTACTGTTTCCATAAATACGTACCACCCCCATAGAAAAAGCGGCCCATTATCAATTCTATTGTAAATTACTTGACTTTAGTGAAAAACCAGTTTATATTAAAAACAATCATAAGGCTCGCCTGCATGGTGGGCTTTTTTCGTACTGAGGGTAATATCCATTTGTTAAAAGTGGCAACCTGAAGTTTGGAATCATGAAAATTTATTTGAAAGGAGGTTGTCACTATGGCCAATGGAATAGTGAAGTGGTTTAATGATCACAAAGGCTTTGGCTTCATTGAACAAGAAGATGGCCCTGATGTTTTCGTTCATCATTCAGGAATCAATGCTACCGGTTTCAAGTCGCTTAATGAAGGCGACCGGGTTACCTTTGACTTAGTTCAAGGTAATAAAGGCGATGCTGCAGCAAATGTCACTGTAGTTTAGCTTACTATGGTCTGAGCAGAAAAAGGGCATTCGATTGGTTTATGATCGAGCGCCCTTTTTTCTATTTGGATTCAGATTAGGTGATTTTTGATGGTATCTGATATTCGAAAGGAGCAAATGAAATCGAGGAAAAACCAAAACTTTCCCCCCATTTTTTATCCTCTT
Organism: Thermodesulfobacteriota bacterium; assembly: GCA_026625185.1. GTDB lineage: Bacteria > Desulfobacterota > WTBG01 > JAGOGO01 > JAGOGO01. The sequence continues at coordinate 1,060,906 of CP113000.1, forward strand.
TGGTTTTGTTATTGCAGCAAAAAAGACTTTTTTTCAAAAAGCTTCTGAGGGCTTTTCCAAACCGGAAAGAAATCCTGTTCAGGTGCATGTGTGAAAAGCCAAAAACATTATTTTTGGCAAATTAAGCTCTTAAAGACTATCACGGGGGAGGGTTAGAACAAAGTTGGAACCCCATTCTTTGGGTTCATACCACATGTTACCGCCATGCTTTTGGATGATTTCTTTGGCCAGATACAGCCCCAGGCCCATACCTCCAGAAATCGATCCCCTTTCATCTGCATTACGTAGAAATTTTGCAAACAATTTATCACGAAAATTTTCCGCAATCGCTTCTCCACTATTATAAACATTAAGTTTGTAGTATGACCCACAGTCTTCGCAACCAAAGGCAATCGTACACCCTTCGCCGCCATACTTGATGGCATTACTGAAAAGATTTCGGAATACAATTTTAAGCCAAACCTTATCCGCTTTGAGGTGGATTTTGGTAGCGGGAACAGCACCTAACCGGTTGTCGATTACTATGTGTTGTTCTTCCATCTCCTTTGAAAGCTCATGCAAGATTGGATCTATAATATCTTCCCTTAAATCCAGCATCTTCTTTGTAAAATCCACATCACCTGCGACCGCCGATACCTTCCCCAGACAGTCTTCAGCAACTCCAAACAACCTCTCAATTCTGCCGTGCAAATCAATCACCGTATTTTTCACGCTGTTATCCATTTGTCCATAAATGCCACGGATAAGCAACTTAAGCGTTGCATCAATAGAGAAAAGGGGACTCCTTAAATCATGGGAAACAACCATCAACATGTTAAGAATCTCTTTATTTAGCACTCGAACACGGGTTTCAGACTCGCTTAATGCTTTCTCCGCCTGCCTGCGCTCGGTTACATTCTCAATAGCGAGGAGAATCATTCGCGTCTCATCCTGCTCTGTATACAGCCGGCGGGCATTCAGCAGCATTATCTTGCGCCCGATGATCTCAAAATCGTGCTCAACCTCGAAATCATTGAAGCTGGCGTTCTTGGGGATAACCTCTTCGAGGAATTCACGCAGCCTCGGAATATCCCACTGGCGGTTACCAATTTCATAGATCAGTTTTCCCTCGGTCTCCTCAGGTGCCACTTTGAAAGTCTTAAAAAAGGAACGGTTTGCCGTTACAACTTTAAATTGATCGTCCAGTACTATTAAAGATTCCCTGACAGTTTCAACAACATTCTCAGTAAATTTAGTGGCTTTCAGGGCAATTTGCTCTGTCTGTTTGAGCTTGGCTTCTATCGCTTGCAGTTCAGTAGTTTTCTGGTCCAGTTCTTCATGAGTCGGTTTCATGATCATTAGAATATCTTCCTGTTGCCTTGAAATAACAACCCTCGCCAAGCCAATTTTCCCTAACGAGGGTTTAGTTTGCCATTTTGATTAAAGACCCGTTCCTCACTAAAGGCTTTAGAGGCCAAGGACTGTGCAACAAGTCTTTTATAACCATTAATAACAAAAATGGGAAGTTGTCAACATATCATAATAAAAGTCAATTTTTCCCGGATATAAGTCCCAACAAAATTTTCCCCCATAGAATAGTGAAAATCTGCAAAAGCAAAAAAGTGTATTGACAAATTTTATTTTTTTAGTATTTTACTTCTTCAATACAAATGACAAGTGAAATGGCGAAGGGAAGAGGATATGAAACACATAAAAGGAAATGGAGGTTATATAAAAAAATCAATAATTATTTCTATAATTTTGGGACTTTGTCTAATTTTTAGCACAGTCTCTTTTTTATTTTTAAATCCCAAGGCAGCGCCTGCTGCAGAAGCAACAACCGCAACTAAACCAGTAGCGGTAAAATTAATAAATATCAATACGGCTTCAGCAGAGGACCTTACGAGCCTCAAGGGCATCGGAGAAAAAACCGCCCAGGCAATCGTTGAATATCGAGAGAAGAATGGTGCTTTTAAGGCCATTGAAGATATCAAAAACGTCAAAGGGATAGGTGACAAGAAGTTTGAAGTAATAAAGGGCAGTATCTGTGTGAAATAGAAACCTGTTCCCCTTCGCCAGGATCCCAAGAAAGGCCCGGGTTAAGGGCCTTTCTTTTTTTGCATGTTGGGCGAAAAATTTCAGCGCTTGGTATTACGCTATAAGAATCAATTACATTAAAATCAAAAAAATGTTACCAAAAAGAATAAGAAAATAGTAATATAAAAGCAATAAAATAAACAAGTTGACACTTAATTAATGCGTTTGTATTAATACGTTGAGTCAAAATCCTCTCAGCGTTTATCTTGGGAAAAAAACAAAGTTATTAGTGAATTGGCTAGGAGTTGAATCTGACAAAATGAGCAAACTAATTGAAAAAGGCATGGAAGTTTACCTAAAACCAACGTTTACCATAGATTCAAATCACAAAAAGATTATTGAAACAGCAAGGAATTTGACCAAAGACTGTTTGAGTAACAAAGATAAAGCGGTAAAACTGTTTTATTTTGTAAGGGATTCTATTCCTTATAACCTCTACATGATCTCTGTGTTTGTTGAGGACTTCAAGGCATCAAGGATACTGGCATGGGGAAAGGGGTACTGCGTTCAGAAAGCTGTTCTTCTTACCGCCCTTGGGAGGGCCGCGAATATCCCAAGCCGGTTGATCTTTGCCACTATCAGAAATCATAGGTTGCCCGCGCAGATAGTTCAAATGATAGGGGGCAACGTTTTAACCAGACATGGGTATAATCAATTCTTCTTGAGTGGAAAGTGGGTAAACGCTGTGGCAACTTTTGACAAAAATCTATGCGAGGAAAACGGATTCCCGTCGGTAGAATTTGATGGGGAAGAGGATGCACTTTTACCGGCCAAGGATTTGGAGGGTAGACCCTATATAGAATATGTTGAAAAATTTTATCCCACAAATGACCTTCCCTTTGATTGGATTTACGAAAGGATTTCAAAGCGAGTAGGGCCGAATAAGCGATCTTGGCCGCAAAAAAATGACATAACCAATGAATTTTTTGGACACAAATTCGGGGAACACAATACTTGATGAGTTTGTAAAAAGTAAAAATCCGTGGTTTTTGGCGCTGTGGAAGACCAGGGAAAGAGCTGACCATGACGCCCTGGTGTTAGGCGGAGGAAATTTTGTTGCAGTCATACTGTCGGAGGCGGGAAAAGGGTTCAAAAGGCAGATGAGAAATCGGAAAGATGGGGATACGATTGATGGGATCATACGCAAGAGGTGCAAACGAAACAAAAATAAAGGAAGAAGAGCTGCGGGTAGTAGGCAAGCGTCGGGAAGTAACGAAAGTCCGAGGAGAAATTGCCTACCGCCTGAGCCGGGAGCTGGGATTATCGCTGGCGGAGATTGCGAGGCAGTGGGGGTCGGCACCTCGGCAATCGGGATGCCGATTGGGATGATGGAGACCCAAAAAGAAAAGTGATAGAAATGGACGATGTCCCCAAAATCCAACTCAAAAGAGTCTGATTTAGGATTAATCTTTTTCCGCGAGACGGGCTACGCCCACCACCTTTTCTTCTGACTCAAGCGTGATCAGGCGAACTCCCTTGGTGTTTCTGCCAATAATGGGGATACCGTTAGCACCAATGCGGATCATTCTTCCGCGGTTATTTATCAAGATAAGGTCATCTTCATCAGTGACTTGTTTAACACCCACCACATCGCCATTCCGGGGAGGGGTTTGGATATTAATAATGCCGCTCCCGCCTCGCCCTTGGGCCCGGTATTCGGTAATGTTCGTTCGTTTCCCATACCCATGTTCCGTGACTGTAAGGATGGTAAATCCATCATTGCCCGAGGAGATGACCACCATTCCCACCACCGAATCACCGGAAGCCAATTCAACCCCCTTGACCCCTCGGGTCACCCGTCCCAGGCTTCGTGCTTGATTTTCCGGAAAACGTATTGACTTTCCTTTCTCAGAGCAAAGGAGAATATCCTGTTTGCCATCCGTTAAGGCAGCAGCGATTAGTTCATCTCCCTCATCAAGATCAAGCCCGATAATCCCATCCCGTCGAGGCTTGCTGTAATCCATAAGAGAAGACTTTTTAATGACCCCTTTTTTCGTGGCCATAACGATAAACTTTCCTTCCTCGAATTCTTTCACGGAAAGAAAAGCAGAAATTTTTTCTCCGGAAGGAAGCTCAAGAAGATTTACTAGGGCTTTTCCCTTGGTGGCTCGTCCTGATTCCGGTAGTTGATGAACTTTAAGCCAGTATACCCGGCCAGAGGAAGTGAAAAAGAGGATATAGCTATGGGTTGAAGCCACAAAAATGTGTTCGACAAAATCATCCTCTTTGGTAACCATGCCCGAACTCCCCTTCCCCCCCCGCTGCTGGCTCCGATAAAGACTCACCGGGCTTCGTTTGATATACCCGGAATGGGTTATAGAAACCACCATGTCTTCCTCAACAATCAGGTCCTCCACGTCGATTTCTGCGGCCTCTTCCACGATCTCGGTCCGGCGGGGGTCGCCGTATTTCTTCTTAATCTCGTTAAGCTCCTCAATAATAATTTCCAGGAGCAATCTTTCGTTCGCCAAAATTTGTTTATACCGCTCAATCTGTTTGAGCAGTCCCTGGTATTCCTCAATGATTTTTCCCTGCTCCATGGCGGTGAGCCTCTGGAGGCGCATGTCTAAGATTGCCTGGGCTTGAACTTCAGTAAAATCAAAGGTGGAGATAAGGTTGGCCCTGGCTTCGCTCGGACTGCCTGATTTTCGAATCAAAGAGATTACTGCATCCAAATTATCAAGCGCTTTTTTAAGACCCTCTAAAATATGGGCTCGCTCCTCAGCCTTGCGGAGCTCAAAAGCAGTCCTGCGATGAACCACTTCCTTTCGGTACCGGACAAATTGTTCCAGCATTTCTTTTAAGGTAAGAAGCTTTGGCTGACCCCGGACAATAGCAAGCATGATCACCCCAAAGGTGATCTGCATCTGGGTATGCTGATAAAGTTGATTGAACACTACCTGGGCAATCGCATCTTTTTTCAGTTCGATTACTACTCTGACTCCGTGGCGATCCGATTCATCCCTGAGGTCTGCTATCCCGATAATCTTTTTATCCCGTATCAATTCGGCAATTTTTTCCAGAAGTCTGGCTTTGTTTACTTGGTAGGGAAGCTCTGAGACCACAATGCTTTCGCGGTCTCCCCCCTTCCTTTCAATAAAGGCCCGGGCCCGAAGCCGGATGATGCCTTTGCCGGTGGAATAAGCTGCCTTAATTCCTCCCCTCCCATAAATAAAGGCCCCGGAGGGAAAATCCGGCCCGATCACGTACTCCATTAGTCCGGCAATGGAAATATCCGGGTCTTTGATTAAGGCGATAAGGGCGTCAGTTACTTCAGAAAGGTTATGGGGTGGAATATTGGTAGCCATTCCGACCGCAATCCCTGATGAACCATTGATAATGAGCTGGGGAATGCGGGTAGGAAGGACCATGGGTTCCAGCAAGGTTTCATCATAGTTTGGAGAAAATTCAACGGTCTCCTTGTCAAGGTCTTGGAGCATCTCGCCCGCTAATGGCGTCATCCTTATTTCCGTGTACCTCATGGCAGCCGCAGAGTCTCCATCAATGGAGCCGAAGTTTCCCTGGCCGTCAACCAAAGGATACCGCAGGGAAAAATCCTGGGCGAGCCGCACAATGCTATCATATGCCGCGGCATCACCATGAGGATGGTATTTTCCGATCACGTCGCCCACGATCCGAGCAGATTTTTTGTAGGGCTTATTCCAGGTATTTCCGGTATCGTGCATGGCAAAGAGAATTCTTCGGTGAACCGGCTTAAGGCCATCTCTAACATCAGGCAAAGCCCGCCCGATGATAACGCTCATGGCATAATCCATATAGGACCGCCTCATTTCATCTTCAATATTGACCGGGATTTTTCGTTGATCGACAAGCATTGAAAATTTCTCCTTCATGAATGACAGCTTCGTAAACAGCTCATCTGCGGCGTTCCGCTGCATCCTCAGTCACTGCGGCGTACCGGTAAGTACGCCTCATTCCCTCGGATTTGCGCGCCTTGCATCTGGAGCTTTTTACTGTGCCGTCTGATTTACGAGATCATCATTTTTTCTTTCAGTACCAAACAATGCTCTTTTGCTTTCAAACATCTAAATTCTTCACCTCAAGAGCATTCTGGTAAATAAACTCCCGGCGGGGCTCAACCTCATCACCCATGAGCACGGTAAAAATAGCGTCTGCTTCCACCGCATCATCAATTTTTACCTGGATGATGGTTCTGGTTTTAGGATTCATGGTGGTTTCCCACAGTTGTTCCGGGTTCATTTCCCCCAATCCTTTATACCGCTGGATTTCAAGCCCCTTCTTGCCGAGGGCAAACACTAAATTGATTAATTCCGAAAAATCCTTAACCTCCAAGCCGCTGCCATCTTCTTCTAATCGGAAGGGGGGTGAACCAAATACCCGAATCTCTTGTGCCAGTTTCTTCATTTCCTCAAATTCCGGGGAGCTGAGCAAATCAAAATCAATCTGGCTCATTTTTTCTCTACCCTGGTCACGTGAAATGATCCGGATATTAAAACAGTTGTGTTCGGAATCCATCTGGAGTTCAAACTCCACCGGAGAAATTTCCGGGTGATGAGAGTGAAGAACGGCCTTGATTTCATTGATAATCTCCTGAAGGGGTTTTTCTTCTCTCAAGGTGTTTTCGTTGAAACGCGGGTTTTGGATGAAAGGATCAATCACCGCTCTGACCAGGTTCTTCCTTTCCATCTGCTTTAAGAGTTTTTCATAGCGCAGGACCTTTTTCATTAGTTTTATCAAAAGATCACCGAGTACGACTTTGGATGATTGAGAAGCAAAAAGCTTCAGGTTCTCTGCTCCTTCGGTAAGGAGGTGATCTTCCAAGGCAGTTTCATCCTTTAGGTACTGTTCTTTTTTCCCTTTTTTGATCTTAAATAATGGAGGCTGAGCAATGTAGAGCCGCCCCTTTTCTACAATATCCGGCATCTGCCGATAAAAGAAGGTAAGGAGAAGGGTCCGGATATGAGAACCATCCACATCCGCATCAGTCATGATAATGACATTGTGGTAGCGGAGCTTATCAGGGCTGTATTCTTCTTCTCCCAATCCTGTTCCTAACGCAGTAACCATGGTGATGATTTCCTGATTTTCTAACACCTTGTCAAAACGTGCCTTCTCAACATTCAATATCTTGCCCTTTAAGGGCAAGATCGCCTGAAACTGTGGGTCCCTTCCCTGTTTCGCTGATCCACCGGCCGAATCACCTTCGACCAAGAAAAGTTCGCTCAAAGCGGGATCTTTCTCGCGGCAGTCGGCTAACTTGCCGGGTAAAGAACCACCCTCCATAAAACTTTTCCTCCGAATAAGCTCTTTAGCTTTTCTAGCCGCCTCCCGCGCTCTGGCAGACTCAGCTGCTTTTTCAACGATTTTCCGGGCCACATCCGGGTGTTCTTCCAGGTAAGCGGAAAGCTTATCATTTACTACGCTTTCTACCAGGCCTTTTATCTCGCTGTTTCCCAATTTGGTTTTAGTCTGGCCTTCAAATTGGGGATTGGGCAGTTTAATGCTGATAACTGCGGTTAACCCTTCCCGAAGGTCTGATCCTTCCAGATTTATTTTTAAATTTTTAGCCAGGTTAGCTTTGCTTACATAATTGTTTATCGTGCGAGTAAGCGCAGATCTGAACCCGCTTAAATGTGATCCACCCTCTTGCGTATTAATAGTATTGGCAAAAGAAAAAAGGGTTTCTGTGTAGCTGCTGTTATATTGAAAGGCAATTTCACAGATGACCCCGTCTTTCTCTGCCTCAATAAAGATAGGTTTGGGATGGATGGGGTGTTTATTTTGGTTCAGAAAGTTAACAAAGGAGGTAATACCCCCTTTATATTGAAAGGTATGGTGTTTATCGTTTCTTTCATCATGAATCGTTATCTCCAGGCCCCGATTGAGAAAAGAAAGTTCCCGAAGACGTTGTGAAAGGGTATCAAAACTGAAAATCAGCTCTTCAAAGATTTGGGGATCAGGTTTAAAAGTGACTTTGGTACCAGAGCGCTTAGTCTGTCCGATCTGCTTAAGCGGTTCTTTGGGCACCCCGCGTTCATATTTTTGCTGGTAAACGTACCCATCACGTCGTATTTCCAGAACCAAAATTTCTGAAAGGTAGTTTACGACCGAAACTCCGACTCCATGAAGCCCACCTGCTACTTTATAGGTCAGGTTGTCAAACTTTCCTCCTGCATGAAGAGTAGTCATAACCACTTCAGCGGCAGATTTTTTTTCCGTGGGGTGTTCATCAACCGGTATTCCCCGGCCATTGTCTTCGACGGTGATCCTATCATCAATATGGATTGTTACCGTGATCCGGTCACAAAACCCGGCTAACGCCTCATCAATGCTGTTATCCACCACCTCATACACCAAATGATGGAGGCCCTTATTTCCCGTACTTCCAATATACATTGCGGGTCGTTTTCGAACCGCAGTAGGGTCATCGAGAACTTTTATTTTATCCGCAGTATAATCGCCGCCGTTTGCCGGTAAAGTATTATTTTTTTCCGCCATGGGATTATTTTCCTCCTTGAATTATTTCCAGGATCCGCTCAAGATCATCATCTGAAAAAAAGAAGATTTCGATTTTCCCTTGCTTCCCCTTCCGAAGAATCTTAACCTGGGTACCGAGAGCTCTTTGGAGATTTTCTCTAATAGATTTAATTTCAACCGGTTCCTTGCGAGGAGTGGGAAGATGCTTTCCCTCTTTCCAATGCTTGACCAGTTCTTCCGTCTGTCTGACCGAAAGCTCCCGTTTAATGATCTCTCGATGAAGCGTAAGCCGCTTGACATTGTTATCCAGAACCAAGATGGCCCGAGCATGTCCGGAAGAAATTTTTCCCAAAGACAAATCTTGCTTAATTTCTTCCGGAAGCTTAAGAAGCCGAAGCGCGTTGGTAATGGTGGAACGGTTTTTGCCGACTACCTCCCCTACGGCTTCTTGAAGAAGCTTGAAGTCTTCGATCAAACGATAATAAGCCTCGGCCTCCTCTACGGGGTTTAGATTTTCCCGCTGAAGATTTTCGATTAAAGAGAGTTTGAGGACTTGATCGTCAGAAACATTTTTAATAATCACAGGAACTTCTCTTAAACCGGCTTTAATAGCGGCTCTCCAGCGTCTTTCTCCGGCGATCAATTCATATCCATCGGAACCCTTTCTTACTACCAGGGGCTGGATGATTCCGCTTGAGCGAAGAGATAGAGCTAATTCTTCAATTTTTTCCGGATCAAAAATTTTTCGGGGTTGATAAGGATTGGGATGTATAGCCTCAACGTCTAAGCGGGTCGCTACCCCGGTTTTACCTTCTTCTTCCATGACCGAGCCAATATCAGGGAATAGGGCATTCAAGCCTTTTCCCAAAGTCGTCTTCTTATTCATGGGGATTTCTCCTTTTTGCGATAATCTCTCGAGCCAATTCTAAATAACATTGCGCCCCTCGAGAGTTTTTATCATAAAAGTATGCTGGCTTCCCAAAGCTGGGGGACTCGCTTAAGCGAACATTTCTGGGAATAATAACCGTAAACACCCGATCATTAAAATGCTTTCGGATATCTTGGACAATAAGATGGGAAAGCTTGTTCCTCACATCAAACATGGTAAGCAGTATCCCTTCCATAGCCAAGCCTGGGTTGAGCCATTTTTTTACTCGTCGCAAGGTTTCGAAAAGGTGAGCGAGCCCCTCCAAAGAATAATATTCACACTGAACCGGAATAAGAACCGAATCCGCGGCAGTTAAAGCATTTAAGGTCAAAAACCCCAAGGAGGGCGGACAGTCAATCAGGATATAGTCGAATTCTGAGCGAACCGGTTCAATAAGGTTGCGGAGCCTTTTTTCTCGATTAGGTAAATTTACGAGTTCTACTTCTGCGCCAAAAAGGTCAAGGTGAGACGGGATGACTCGTAAGCAAGACACCTCGGTGGAGTAAATTACTTCTTCAACCTTAAGGCCATCAAGAATGGCGTGGTAAAGATTGTTTTTGATTTTGTCTTTACTTAAGCCAACACCGCTCGAGGCATTCCCCTGAGGGTCAGCATCAAGTAAAAGGGTGCTTTTTTCACTCAAAGCCAGAGAGGCTGCTAAGTTTATCGCCGTGGTTGTTTTACCAACCCCGCCTTTTTGGTTGGCAATACAAATTACTCTCGCCATTTTTCCTTGTAATTTAATTATTGCGGGGGTGAAGGACAAATGAGCAAGATGGACTATTGCTTTTAGTATTTTTTAGAGAAAGGTACTTACCCTTTCTCATATAAGCAATCCCATTAAAGGGCAAGAAGGGAAACGCATCGTTTCTTCATTTTGTCCACAGCTTACCATTAAATAAAACTAATAATTACAATTAATGGCAAGAACAATTTTTTTAAAAAAACCGATTGAGACTTTTATAAAAAAATATCACATTTTGGAAAAATTCGGAAGAAAATTTATCAAAATTAACAAATAAAATTTTATAGGGACAAAAAATTTTTCGCCCCTACTATCTTACTATTTTTTAGGTTGACGTATTCCGCCTGTCCCATTGAAAACCGTCTCGCAAAAAGGACTTACAACAAAAAATCTCCCCCATGTTTCACGTGAAACTTTAGAAGTGATTATCCAAAGATAATGATGGTTCGCTGTTTGTTGGTAAATGGGAGAACAAACTTCTCAAGGTGTTTTAGGGAGATGCCCCAGCGGAGGAACTTGGGTTCAACTGCCTTCAATTCATTTAAAAAATTAGGCCCTTTCATAGCGATAACGATCCCTTGTGGGTTTTTGAGGGCGAAAGCGAGAGGTAAAAACCTTTCTAGCGGAGCAAATGCTCGTCCGATGCAGACATCATATCGATGATCTGAAAAATCACGGCCCAATCGTTCCTGAATAACAACAATGCCCCTTAAGTCGAGCAATCTTACCAGATAACGCAAAAACAAGATCTTTTTTAAAGAAGAATCCACCAGGGTAACGGAGAGATCAGGCCTGATGATTTTTAAGGGGAGCCCGGGGAATCCTCCGCCTGAGCCTAAATCGATTAAACTGCTTTTCGAGGGAATAAACCTTTCCGGGATGAGTGAATCAATAAAGTGCTCAATAAAAAACCTTTTTCTTTCAGTTATCCGGGTAAGATTTATTCTTTTATTCCATGCGATGAGTTCTTGATAATACGTTTCGAATTTTAGGCCAGCTTCTTCCGAGAGAGGGATGGTTAACTTTTCAGAGGCTTGGATAAAAAAATCCGGCAGGGTATTCTTTGACACAAAAGCTTAGAAAAAAAGGTTATTAGTTAAATTTTGATATCAATATAAGCATTAGTTCGGAGTTCTTGGATCCATCCTTGGAGCTTATCTCCCCTTTTTTGTTGGAAAAGGTAATTTGCAATTGCATCATGAACATCCTCAATCTTTCTTGTTTTCTCCTCCGAACGTTCCAATACTCGAATAATGCAATATCCCTTATCGGTATTAATAACATTACTTATTTCACCCGGTTTTAAGGTGAAGGCATCCCGATCAAGCATATTCAACAATTCCCCTTTGTTATACGTACCAACATCACAGGAGGTGTTAATTCCAGAAATGTTTAATTCCTGGGCAACCTTTTGGAAATCTTCCCCGGCTTTTATCTTCTTAAGTGATTCCTCTGCGCTTTGTGAAATGGCTTTTTTCTTTTCCGGGGTTGCCTGATCAGGGAAAGGGAAGAATATCTGTTCAAGCTTTACTTGGGCAGGTTCGAAAAAATCACCGGGGTGTTTTTGATAGTAGTCTTTAATTTCTTCTTCACTTACACTTATCTGTGATTGAAGCATTTGAGAAATAGCTTGGTTTCGTCTAATTCCCTGGCGGATTTCATTACGGTATTCCTCCCAGGTAAGCCCCTGTTGGCGTAAAACATCTTTGAGTTGATCATCGGTTATTCTATTATTCTCTTTAATGCCTTGTATCATCTCGTCGATTTCTTTTTCGCTGACCTTGGTTGACATATCCTTGGTCGCCTGGTCAATGAGTTTTTGATCAACCAGTTTTTCAAGTATCTCTCGATAACGGGATGGGTCAGCATTGGAAAATTGTACTTGGGCTACCCGGAGAAGCTCAGAAAGGGTAATAATCTCATTATTAACAACCGCAACGACTTCATCAACAACCTCAGCCCGGACAGAGAAAGAAAGCATCATTAAAAAAATACTTAACAAAAAAATATGGCTATTGACTCGATTTTTTTTTAAATTAAACATGGTGCTCAAGAAAAAAGTTTAAATTTTTATTAAGCTGTTTTTGCTGCTCCCCGTTAGAAAAGCCCCGCTTGCCGGTTAGATATCAACTAGCTAACGCGGGCTAAAGCGCGTGATAAATGCCCCATGTGAAAGCCTTCTAACGGGTTTACTCTTATGGGCGTGTTGCCCAAATAACAATTAAGGTTATTAAGTCATGCTGAGCTCGTTTCAGTATCTAATAAAATCAATAGGTTATGAGATCACGAATCAAGTTCAGGGTGACACAAAAAGATTTGGGCAACAGACCCTTATAAATTGACCATCAAAGTGCTATTTAAATCATGTATTCGTTTTATTGTAAAACCTTTTTTACTTCACCAATTACTTCCTTCCAGGTATGTCCCTCCGGAAAATTAATAATTAATCTATGGTCGGGGGTAAATTTAACTTTATTTTTGTACTGCTTAATCAAATGCAGAACTTTTTCGAGAGAATTTTCTGCTTCAGGATGAAAACTGAGAATAATTTCTTTATCATTAAAATCAAGACTGGTAACCAAGTATTTGCGTAAAGCCGGTTTTATATTAGAAACAACTAATAAATTATTGACCACCTCCGGCAAAGGTCCAAAGCGATCGCGCAGTTCATTTTCTAAATTTTTTATTTGATCATTTTCCAAACCTAAGGATAGGCTTTTATAAATTTTTAACCTTTGATGAATATCCGGCACATAGTCTTCCGGAAGATAGGCCGATACTTTTAAGCGAATCTCCGGGTCAACATCAGGAGAAATTTTCTCTCCTTTGATCTCCTTAACTGCTGACTCAATAAGCTGATAATAAAGCTCAATTCCCACTTGCGACATATGACCGGATTGAGAGAGGCCCAGGATGTTTCCCCCTCCCCTAAGCTCCAAATCTAAGCTCGCCAGACGATAACCCGATCCCAGCTCACTAAATTTCGCAATTATTTCAAGCCGCTTTTTAGCCTTGCCGGTTAAATATGGTTCTTTGGGAATCAAAAAATATGCATACGCTTGGTGACTTGAACGGCCAACTCTTCCCCGGAGTTGATAAAGTTGAGCCACCCCTAACCTGTCTGCCCGGTTGATGATAATAGTATTGGCATTGGGGAAATCCATTCCGGATTCGATAATTGTCGTACAAAGGAGAAGATTTATCTCTCTTTGGTGAAAAGCCCACATCACCTTTTCCAATTCCTTCTCTTCCATCTGGCCATGAGCAACAGCCAGACTGGCCTCAGGGACAAGTTCTTTTAGATAACTGGCCAAGGTTTCAATATTTTCTACCCGGTTATGGATAAAAAATACCTGCCCGTTTCGCATAAATTCTCTAATAATTGCTTCGCGAATTATAGTACCGTCAAAAGGAGCAATAAAAGTCCTTACCGCCAGCCTGTCTTCGGGCGGGGAATTGATGATGCTTAAGTCTCTGATTCCCAGAAGAGAAAGCTGAAGAGTACGGGGAATCGGGGTCGCGGTAAGCGCTAAAACATCAACCAGCGCCCTTAGTTTTTTAAATTTTTCCTTGTGTCTCACCCCAAACCGATGTTCTTCATCAATGATGACCAGGCCTAAGTCTTTAAAACCAATATCCTTCTGAATGAGGCGATGCGTCCCAACGACAATGTCAACTTTGCCTTCTTTGAGGTGGTCAATGATCTCCTTTTGTTCCCGATGGGTTTGAAAACGGCTGAGCATGCCAACGTTAACGGGAAAATCCCGGCACCGATGAGCAAATGTCTGATAATGCTGATAAGCCAGAATAGTGGTAGGCACCAATACGGCTACCTGCTTATTGTCCAGCACTGCCTTAAACGACGCCCTGAGGGCTATCTCGGTTTTTCCATAGCCTACGTCTCCACAGATCAACCGATCCATGGGACGCTGGCCTTCCATATCCTTTATTACATCTTCAATGGCATTTGCCTGATCTCGGGTCTCTTCATACTCAAACCCGGTCTCAAATTCCTGATAAAGTGGACCTCGGGGGGCGAAGGAGTATCCTTCTAATGCCTGGCGGACAGCATAGACTTTGAGAAGTTCTTTGGCATGAGCCATGATCGCTTTCTTTACCTTGTTCTTGGTAGTTAGCCAGGCCGTTCCTCCCAGTTTGTTAAGCACGGGGGTAACTTCCTCCTCCCCGCCCCGAAATTTTTGGACCAAGTTAAGCCGAAAAGCCGGAACGTAAAGCCGATCCTGGTCCCGGTATTCGATAAGAAGAAAGTCATTTCTGTTTCCACCCACCTGGAGGGGATGCAGTCCTTTGTACTGGCCAATCCCATAATCAACATGCACCACAAAATCTTCAACGTGAAGGTCATCAAGACTGGAGATAGGATCGCCCTCAATTTGTTCAATCTTTTTCCCGTGAGAAAATTTTTCTCCGAATACCTCCCCTTCAGTCAGCACAACAACCCGGTCAGCATTCGAGCGAAACCCTCTTTGGATTTGGCCCAAGGTGAGAATCAATTCTCCTTTTCCTGAGCTACCATGCGCCGGAAAGGAAAAATCTTCGCTCATAGTTATTGGCAGTCCATAGCCATCAAGGAGGTCCTGGAGTCTTTTCATTTGGATATTGGAATACATCACCAGGACAATTAAAAAATAATCATTAAGCCAATCTTTTATTTTTTGGGCCAGCTTTGCTAACGGCCGGCTCCGGCTTTTTATTTCCATTATCTCTCGGAAAAGTCCTTGATTGTCAGACGTGGAGAAGGCAACCGAGTTTTCTCCAGGACGAAAGATTTCGAGCGAATCGATTGATACTTTTGTAACCAGGGCTAAGGTTTTGTTTGTTTGTTCAGGAGTGAGGTAAAGTTTTGCGCCTAAGCTCGAAATTTTTTCTTCTTCCCGGGCAGAGGCAAAGTCCCGTGCGATTCTTTCCGCGTAATCAGCAGTTCTTTCTTCCCAATCAGAAACCCCATAGAACCACACGATGGCGTCATCAGGAAAATACTGGAAAAGGGTTCCCGGGGATTCATAAAACAACTCCAGAAGGAAGGATATACTCTGGAAGTGACCTTCTTCTTTTATTTTTTCTTTCACGATCCTTCGAAGGCGAGGCGGGATACTTTCCTGCTGATAAAGACGTTCGATCAGTTCCAATGCCCGGGTTTGGGCCAATTCATCAAGGATAATTTCTGAAACCGGAAGAATATAAACCTCTTCCTGGTTAGAGATCGATCGTTGGGTTATTGGGTTAAACCAGCGGATAGAATCAACCGTATCACCGAAAAATTCTAAACGAATTGGAGAGGCACATAACGGTGGGAAGATATCCACTATTCCTCCGCGGACACTAAATTCTCCCCGTTCTTCCACCAGGGGCACATTGCGGTATCCGCTAATCAATAACCGCTCCAATAAAAATTCACGATTAATCGGATCATGACGCTTTATAACGATAATGGATTTTTTTAGGTATTGAGGGGGAATGCAGTGCTGCATTAGGGTTGGAAGCGGCGCAACCACAATCGGAAAAGCTTCCTGTCGCTGTAAATGAAAAAGGCTTTCGATCCGCGCAATCACTTTTTCCGGGTGAGGATCAGCGGTATCGTAAGGAAGCGTTTCCCAGCCGGGGAAAAAAAGAACCGGCCGATATTGAGCTTCATCTTTGCCCAAAAAAAACCGCAGTTCGCGACACGTTTCTTCCGCCTGGTCGTTGTCAGCGGTAACGACCAGGAAACTTCGCGCGATTGCTGAGGCAAGGGAGCTTAAAAGAAAGGGGAAAAAAGAACCCTGCGCCCCCGAAAGGTTGATCTGTTTTTTCCCCTGTAAAATAAACTTTTTTAGTCTTTCAAAAGACCTTTTCCCTTCATTGGGATGGTGAGATTGACCGTCCATTTTAAATACACTTTTTAAGCCACTCACGCGCTGCGTTCATGGCCGCTTCATTTAACCGAAGGCGGTGACCTCCGTTTTTAATAATTGCAAGCGCCTTGGGATCAAGCGCTTTTTCATAAAGCCGATAAGCATGTTCAACCGGAACAACATCGTCCTGGTCGCCATGGATGATAATCTTGGGTTTTAACATCAGGTTGTCTACCCAATTTTCCGGCCTGAGCAGGTGAAAACCTTTTATCCAGGCTGATTTGTCAAAAGGAAAACCGGGGGTTTTAATAATACCGATATCTCTGCAGTGTTGCAGGTACGCGTCAATTCCTCGATCTTTTAAAATAGAATTAAAATCAGCTGGACAGGCACAGAGGATTACTCCCGCAATCGCTTTGCTTTCGTGAGCACAGGAATAGACCGTTACCGCAGCTCCAGCGCTAAAACCAAAGAGCACAATCGGAGAAGAGCCGTTATCGAGCGAAACAACATAGTCCTTCACTCCCTTTAAATCTTCAGCCCATCCCCGCAGGTCAAAATCCCCGGTGCTTTCACCCGCGCCCCGAAAATTGAATATCACCGCCTGGAACCCGTCTTCGCCCAACTCCTGAGCCAGGCGAGCGTAACCGGGATCGCCCGGGTCTTGATTCCCGCCGGGTATTCCATGGCAAAGAATTATTATTCCTCTATTTTTTTTATATTTTTCAGGAGGATAAAAAAATTTTCCCTTAATATGATTTTTGTCAATCAGAAGATCAAAATCATCCAATCGCATAACTCCCTCGAAAAGGTTAAGTAATAAAAAAAATCTCAGTAATAAATAATCTATTTGGCGACCATAGTAAAGGTTATAGGAATTTTTTTTAACGGTATTTTTTGCCGGGAAAAAGCAATAATTTAATAATTTATTTGGAAAAAGTTCTTATTTTTAATATAACAAAAGAATTCCTCTAAAAATGTCATTCCTGCAAAAGTAGGACTCCGGGACTAATCGAAATTACTGGACTCCCGCCTTAGCGGGAGTTACAAACTGGGAATTATTAGAGGTGTCCATAAAAGTATTATTTACATAAGATGAGGGATACAGGTAAAAAGCAGTGAGATACGCTATTCTTTCCGACATTCATGGAAACCTTGAAGCTTTTGAAGCAGTCTTAAACGACCTCGCGGGAGCAGATGTTCAAAAACTAATATTCTTGGGCGATATTGTTGGCTACGGGCCAAACCCAGAAGAATGTATCACCCTCCTGCGGGAAAAATTCGACGTCATGATCGCGGGAAACCATGACTGGGCAGTAGCAGAAAAAACAGAGATCAACTCGTTTAATTCGGTTGCCCGGCATGCGATTGAGTGGACCATTGCTCACCTAAGCCCTGATGACAAAAAATTTTTAACCGAGTTACCTCTTAAAAAAGAGGAAGAAGGTTTAACGTTTGTTCATGCCTCACCCATGAATCCTCAGGATTGGGTTTATGTTTTTTCAGGGAATGAAGCCCTGCAGAATCTTCGAGTCGTGAAGAACTACTTATGTTTTGTCGGTCATACTCATATCCCGTCAGTATTCGTGGTCAACGAATTTGGTGAACTCTTTTTTTTCAAAAATTTTACCGAAATCGTCTTGGAAGGAAAAATCCATTTTCTAATCAACGTAGGAAGTGTGGGGCAGCCCCGGGACGGTTCTTCCCTGGCTTCTTATGGAATCCTGGATATGAAAAAGCGGGTTTTTTATCTTCGGAGGGTACGATATTCGTTTGAAGCCACCCAGAAAAAAATTTTATCAGCCGGGCTTCCTTCCATCCTGGCTGAGCGCCTGGCTCGGGGCTGGTAACTCATACCAAGTTGCATTCAAAAGCAGATCGAGGCGGCGATTTGGTATCAATAGCAGACTTCTTTTAAAAAAAGCCCCTGAGCAGGAGCGGTTTTCCCTGCTTTGGTGCGGTCCCGCGCTTCAACAATCTCCACAAATTCTTCGCGCGACATTTTGTTTTTTCCTACCTCAACTAATGTTCCAATAATATTGCGGACCATATGGCGCAAGAAAGCGTTTGCTTGAATAAAAAAAATTACCTCCGGTCCTTCCCGCCGAAATGCTGCCTCTATTACCTCCCTTTCGGGAGAAACCTTCTCATGGTCAGCGCCCTGGAAGGAGGAAAAATCGTGCCAACCGATTAAGTAAAACGCGGCCTTGCGCATCTTCTCAACATCTAGGGGCGTCTGTACCCACCACGAATAGCTGCGGTAGAAGACCGAAGGTTGAGATGCGTTCCAAATTCGGTATTCATAGATTCTGCTCTTGGCGCTGAACCGGGCATGAAAGTTTTCCGGTGCCTCTTCGATGCTCTTGATCAAGATATCGGCAGGAAGAAGGCTGTTGGCGCCTTTAAGCAAAGCATTTGTATCAAGCGCGGACTCAGTCTTAAAGTTGGCTACCTGCCCCAAAGCGTGGACTCTGCTATCAGTGCGGCCGGAGCCATTCAACCGAATTTTTTGGTTAAGGATTTGGCTCAGGGCTTTTTCCAGAACATCTTGAATGGTGCGGCCATTGGTCTGACTTTGCCATCCCTGATAATGGTTGCCGTCATATTCGATAACCAGTTTTAAGTTGCGCATAGGTTTATTTAAAAGCGGGTATAAGTTGTACAACTCACCTAATGTTGTATATCAGTAAAACGTTGTCATATCGACCAACGGGAGATATTTTGTATCCTTCAAAGATTATTAAGATTTCTCGCTTAGCGAGGGATAATGAACTGACGCGCACTCGCTACGCTTCGAAACGACACAATAATGACTTACGACACAGTCTCCAGGGGAGAGGGGAATTCTTTATCATTTATGTGTGGGCAGGGAACGCCGTAGCCTCTCCATCAAGAGGAAGATTCATATTATTTCCTTTCTCCCCATGGAAAGGATTTTTCACGTCTTTTCCTCTCCCCGCCGGGGAGGTGACTAAGGTGAGGGGGCTAGGTGCGATTTCCCAAAAGTCCCTGGTAGACCTGCACGTGAAGGTCAAGCTCTTTTTTTTCGGAGTAGTTTTGACGGGCGAGGTTTTTACTCTCCTCTCCCATCTTTTTTCGCAAGCAAGGATTGCACGCGAGTTCTATTGCTCGTTGTGTTAATGCCTGCGGATCATCAACCGAAAAAATAAAACCGTTTATATTTTCCTGGACCAAAGTCAGGTTCCCTTCCGCGTTGCTGGCTAGTATCGGGAGGCCCTCAGCCATAGCCTCAAGGATGGCTCCGGACATGCCCTCATGAAACGAGGTGTTCATCAATACATCAGCGGCTCGCATTAACTCCCTCACGTCACGCGGCGGGAGCCCGCCGAGGGAGCGGAAACAGCTTAGGTTTTCGCTTAATGCAAAGACTCGATCAGACTCTTCCTTATCCATGACCGGGCCGACATGAAGAAGGATAACCTCCGGAGCCTGTTTTTTGACTTCGTAAAAAACCTTGATTGCCAAAGAAAGATTTTTTATGGGCCGAATCCCTCCTGCCATTAAAAAAACTGTTGCCTCTTGCCCGATTCCGTACTTTGTTCGAATCGTGCTTCGGTCTTCAGTGCTATCGATGGGAGCTATTCCCTGCGGGATAATATAAATTTTATTTTTAAGCATCGGAAGCGAGGCAGAGAGCGAACTGGCCGCTGGTTCATGAAATACAATTAATGCGTCGGAATGTTCCAGATTTTCTTTGACATGCGCGGGAGGGTCTTTTATTCCGCACCAGGGCGCATAGTCAGTGCCGGTTAAAGTGATCACCCAGCGAGCGGTAAAGCTACTTCTAAAAAGCTTCATCCAAGGAAAAGTTCGTTCGGCATTAAAGCTATGGACAATCCGGGGTGAAAACTGCATCACCTGCTCAGACTTATTTTTATTAGAATTAAAAAGAGCAACCTCATATCCTTGTTTTACCAAACCTTTCTGCAGGCGCTCAGCCAGAATGCTGTTTCCGCAATAATCCGGTAGCGTAAAAGGACTGACGAGCGCTACCTTAATCATGATCCTTGCATTTCGTGAAAAGAGATTAATGTAATCTGCTCATGCTTCAGGGCAGCAAGCACCTCCAGGTTGGTCAGGGCCGCAAGCTCGTCCTCATGCCTTGGTTGCGAAGAAAGCGGCATTGAAACATTCCGAAATCCTGGGTGACACATTAATTCGGTAATACCCGGAGGAAGTTTACGAAAAAATTTTAGGAGCGATTCAATTTCAGAAATCCGGGGAAACTGAATCCCGGCAAAATGCTCCGGGGAAAAAAGACCAAAAGATTTAAACATAAAAGCGACCCGCTTGGCAAGTAAGCCGAAAAAATATTTCTTGAAGGCTTTGGGCTGAAAATAATGCCCGGGGGTTTGAAATTTCTCCAGCGGCAACCGGATTTTTTTTATGTTAAAATCCCCCGCCAGACGCGCCGTTACTTCCGCGATACCGGGAAAAACATGAAGGTGGTTATTTCCGTCAAGGTGATCCGGGGTAATGCCTAATTCCCGCAAACGAGAAATCTGAGCGGCAAATTCCTCTTCAACTTCTTTGAGGTCATACTGGTGAAGCAAAGCTCGGCGCCAGGCGTTTTTCTTTTTAAAAAATTGATTAGTTTCATCGACCAAAGTTGTAGCTCGCCTGGTTATGGGCACGCCTTTGGTAAGATTAAGGTGAACGCCGATCCGGGAGCCAAATACGGCCTTTAGCTTTGACACACTCTCTGCGTGAAAAGGTAAATTAGCAATGACCGAGACACTGGTAACAATACCTTTTTCCGCTGCCTCCACAATGCCCCGATTTCGTTCTTCATCCGAATTAAAATCATCAGCATTCACAATGAGGTTTCGTGTGGCCATTTTTAACCTTTTTTCCCTTCCAGGCCAAACTGAAAAAAGGGAATGTACTTTTGCGCTTGCGTGTCCCAGGTCCACTTTTCCTCAATAGTTTTTCTCGCCTGCCGACCCATTTCAATCCGCAAATCTCGGTTGTCCCGAAGCCTGATCACTGCATCGCGAATCGCTGGTATCGTGCGCTCAATCAGAATCCCGTTTACTTCATCTTCAATCAATTCCGGCGCAATCCCCACGCGGGTTGAGATAACCGGTATACCGCAGGCTGAAGCTTCTAAAATCGGATGGGGACCGCCTTCAGTGCGGCTGGCGCAGATATAGGCATCAAGCCCCTGATAAAAGGGAACCATTTCTCTATGGGTACGCCATTTGGTTTCCCGGTCAGCCATAGTGAAGGCGATCCCGGAGAGGCCCTCCAAAGCCGGAAGTATAAAGTCTTCAATCCCCCGTTTTCCCGGATGGTTTGTTCGTGAGCCGGCCCATCCGAGAATAAGTTTCCCCGAAGGAGAAGAAACTGGTCCTCCTGGCCGCGGATGAAATAACTGGTGGTCAACCCCATGAGGGGTTTGAAACAGGGCAGGATGCAGGGATTTAAAAATATCAAAAAGCATGAGTGAAGGCACATTAAGAGCTTTAAATTGCTGCAAAAATTCTATGGTCTCGGAAGAAGGGGGGAGTCCCTGACCCCCATCCCATTTAAAGTGACAACGGATTCCGGTAATCGTATTTTTGGGGAGCTTACCTTTAAGTCCTGCCTGCTTCACTTGAGGGAAGTCGGTAAGGTAAAGAAGGTCAAAATTCCCTTCTCTGATTTTTTCTTCAGCATTTTGATTAAAGGCTTTTTCAAAATCAAAAAGGTGGTTTAGTCGCCGAATGACATTATCCGCCGCGCGCTCCAACGCCCACCCCGGAACATCAGGAATTATGAGGATTTTTGGTTTCATAGAAGCATGCTCATATAAAAAGAGGTGGAGATCATTATAAGCTTATTGTAACCTAAATTTAGTAATGTTCAACCCTGCTTTGAAGACCCGTTTAGGCAGTCATTTTTGACGAGTCCTGTCCTGGCGGGACGGAATCCAGAGAAGGGTGGGCAAAATTCACTTCGTCCGGATTTTCGCCTTGGACAGAGAATCAAGCTTCGGAAGCCTTCAGGAAGTCATTATGTTCTTTTACCCCATTAGAAAAGTCCCGCTGGCCCTGCTGGATAAACATAGTCAAACCACACAGGATATAAGTAGCCCCATGATGCCTCCCGGTCTTTTTGATTGGCAGAATCGTTTTGAAAAACCTGACAAAAACGGCGACCCGCTTGCGAAACTGAACAAGGTGGTTGAGTGGAATAGATTTCGGCCGGCTTTGGAAACGCTCCGAGCCAAAGACAAAAAACCAATGCAGGAGCAAAGCCGTATGATAATTGTGAACTTGTCTTGGGAAAAAATGGATTTTTAGAGGCGCCCTTAAAAAGCGAGTAGGTTGGAAAATGAGGGAGACGTGGCCCCATGTCTTTTTAGCAGTAAGCACTCAGGCAGTAAAAATGAGACCGTTTTCCTCAAATCATGTCTTCCACCGTAAGTCGCGCTGGTCCGGCAGATCCGGCACCAATCCGTAAGCTCTCTTTCGATTTTTGCCTTTTTGACTAACAGAATTATTTCTTGCTGACATAAAAATCCCCCCTTCTTTTTTTAATTAATAATTAACGTGTGATTCACCAGCCGCAAGGGCTTACATCGAACTAGTTAAAGGCAAGTATTTTGCCCAAATTAAAACCTCTCAGAGGGCTCCGCCTCGCGGACTGGTGCAACCAATTGTTACACGGCGTGTATCTGAGCTGACTCATGTCGAGGCGAACAGTGGCCCACTGCAACAATCGCAACGATGCCTGCTGTGATCAGACGAGGCATTAAGGAATGACTGAACTCGAAGCCAGTCATCACTCTTGACGACTCTCACTGTATCCTGTCGATCGATATGTAAGCCGTACGACTGCTTATATCCAATTGAACTCTGCGTGCTTGGACAGAACAGGACGTCCTTTACTCGGGAGGTCACCTCTATGGCCCCCCGCTTATAGGCTTCGAGCATCGTGTCCCGGTAGTAGTCAGGACTCTGATTGTCAAATATAGACTGAATACGGTGCGAGGAGGCCGGAATCGTGTGCTTTTGATGCTTCTCACGTTGATACTGCGTCGCGAGGAAGTCCGTCGATGGAGGTGCCGGCCTAATGCCACATTGGTTCGCGCAGCGGGCACAGTAGTAAGTCATTTGTATTTCTCCGTGCTTTCACTGGCGCTCTCATAGCGCCGTGTAAAAATGATTATACAGTCTGTATAATACTGATTTTTTCAGTGTTAGTGTTAGCCGTCAGTGATAAAAATGTATCCCGCCTTAAACAAAAAAGACCCATCACCTTTTCATCCGGCGATTCGGCCTTTTAATATGCTTAAATATTGCTTTCTCGAAACCATCTTTTAAACCTTCACTCCCGTTTGAGTTTTTCTTTTGATTTAATAAATAAATTCTGAGAAAAAGTCAAGAAAAGGCATTGGTTTTTTGACATACCGAGTCTTCGGTTCTTTCACCTGAAAACCAATTTGCTTGCGCGGCGCTTTCGGCTTAGTCATCAATTCGCGAATTGCCTCAAAAAGAGTTAAAATGTTTTTATCATGACTGGCAATACGTTTTTCCAGTTCAGCCAGCTTCAGAGCCAAAACTTTGCTGGTGGATAAGGCTTCACGGAAACGAACAAAAGCGCGCATGATAGCCATATTTATCTGAATGGCTCTTTTGCTTTTTAAAACACTTGAGAGCATAGCCACACCTTGTTCGGTAAAAGCATAGGGCAGATAGCGGGGACCACCACGCCCTTCAGTTTTTGACATTCCAGTTTGGAATGTCAAAGAGTAAGCTTCTTCTTTAGTGAGCTGAAACATAAAGTCTGATGGAAAACGATCCCTATTTCGTTTGACGGCTTTATTCAAATTAAAAGTTTCTACACCGTACATTGCGGCAAGATCACTATCCAACATGACTTTTTGTCCACGGATGAAATAAATCACCTGTTGAATTCGTTCTACAGAAATGGTTTTTTTGTTATCAGTCATGTTATTTAGTGCAACCCTTTTGCTATGAATTTTGTTGGTTGTTAAAACAAAAAAGCCCCATCACCTTTTCATCCGGCGATTCGGCCTTATTTTTTATTCTTATCTTTAATTATTATTCTTCCCATCAAAGACACCCTATTCCATTCTATCTTTTATCTTTTTTGGGGTTGATTTTTTTTGTTTTTTAATACTAAGCGGGGGGAAAGTAAATAAAAAAACATCTTCCAAGGAATAGTTAAGGTTCCAAATTCAATAAAAAATCTAAAATCGCTTTTCATTCCAAGAGCAACCTTTCATGAACCGTAACCCGAAAAAAAGAAATAATATTTTCTCTGCAAAAAAGATTAGCCGTATAAAAAACAATCATCTCTTTGACATTTTCTTAAAATTGGATTAAGTTGCCTTTTCTTATGGAGCCAATCAACGATCAGACGATTATCCGAAACTTTTCCATCATCGCCCATATTGACCACGGGAAATCAACTTTGGCAGACCGTCTTTTGGAGCTGACCGGCGCTGTTTCCGCCCGGGAAATGACCCCCCAGTATCTCGACAAAATGGACCTGGAAAGGGAACGAGGCATTACCATTAAAGCCCAAACCGTATCTCTGGCCTATCAAGCTCTCGATGGAAAAACTTACCGTTTAAACCTGATTGATACTCCCGGGCACATGGATTTCAGCTATGAGGTTTCCCGAAGCCTGGCTGCTTGTGAGGGAGCATTATTAGTCGTGGATGCTACCCAGGGGATTGAAGCTCAAACTCTCGCTAATCTCGATTTGGCCTTGGAAAATAAACTGAAGATCATTCCCGTGATTAATAAAATCGACCTTCCTCAGGCTGATCCGCAGCGGGTGAAAGAAGAAATTGAATTGCTCCTGGGTGTAGACTCCGCCGAAATTATGGAGGTTAGCGCTAAATCCGGCACGAACGTTCACATCGTGCTTGAGGCAATAGTTAAGCGGATCCCTGCTCCTTCCGGCAAGAAGGATAATCCTCTTTCGGCTTTAATATTTGACTCCTGGTATGATACCTACCAAGGAGTTATCGTCCTCATCCGGGTTTTTGAGGGAAAAATTTTCCCCGGGATGCGCATTAAACTTTTTGCTTCCAATAACGAATATGAGGTAAACCGCGTAGGAATATTTTCTCCAGCAGCAAAAGATACAGAAGGATTGAGCACCGGCGAAGTAGGCTTTATTATTGCGGGGATAAAAAACTTACGGGACATCCAAGTTGGGGATACGATCACTGATGCATGCCAACCCACCATTAAACCTTTTCCTGGTTTTCAGGAATTAAAACCAATGGTTTTTTGTGGGGTTTATCCATCCTTTCCGGAACAATACAACCCTTTGCGCGAGGCATTGGAAAAGCTGAGACTCAATGATTCTTCATTTACCTTTGAGCCTGAAAATTCCGTGGCTTTAGGTTTTGGGTTTCACTGTGGTTTTCTGGGTCTCTTGCACAAAGAAATCATTCAGGAGCGGCTGGAGCGGGAATTTAACCTGGACTTAGTCAGCACCGCTCCTAATGTGGTTTATACTGTAACGACTCTAAAAGGAGACATCGTAAAAATTGAAAGCCCTGACCAGCTCCCGCCTCCTCAGGAAATTGCCCATATTGCTGAACCCTATATACTTGCCTCGATCCCTACCCCCGTTAAGTACCTGGGAGAGATTTTAAAGCTCTGCGAAGAAAAACGAGGAATGCAACGCGACCTTAAATATTTATCCCCAGAAAAGGTAGTGTTGAAATATGAAATTCCTTTAAACGAGGTAGTGTGGGATTTTAATGACCGATTAAAATCGTTGAGCCGGGGTTATGCTTCTTTTGATTATGAATTCCTTGACTTTCGAAATTCTTCCATGGTTAAATTGGATCTTCTTCTTAATGGATCAAAAATTGACGCTCTTTCTCTCCTCGTACCAAAAGAAAAAGCGTATTATATTGGAAAAGGACTTGTTGAAAAAATAAGAAAAATAATCCCCCGCCACCTCTTTGAGGTAGTTATTCAGGCAGCCATTGGCAGCAAGGTAATTGCCCGAGATTCTATCCCCCCTTTGAGAAAAAATGTTACGGCTAAATGTTATGGGGGTGATATTACGCGAAAAAGAAAGCTTCTGGAAAAACAGAAAGAGGGGAAAAAGAGGATGAAACAGGTAGGCAAAATATCCATCCCTCAAGAAGCGTTCTTATCTATTTTAAAAGTAAGTTAAGCGGTCAAGGGTTGAGGGTTAACCTCTAAATAAAAACACCCGTTACAGCAAATAAATTAATTATGAAAAAAAGTAAAACCAAATTCCAGGAAAATTTTGAGGCCATCGTTATTGCCCTTCTCCTTGCCCTTTTCATCCGGACCTTTGTTGTCGAACCATTCAAAATCCCTTCGGGTTCAATGATCCCAACCCTTTTGGTGGGGGACCACATTTTGGTAAATAAATTTACTTATGGCATTCGAATACCTTTTACCAATAAAAAGATTTTTTCTTTTAACAAGCCAACACGGGGAGACGTAATTGTTTTTGTCTACCCTCTCGACCCAACCCTTGACTTTATCAAGAGGGTGATCGGATTAGAGGGGGACACCATCGTGATGAAAGGAAAGAAGTTGTATATCAATGGTGAACCCTACTCTGACCCGTATGCTCATTATATTGATGATAAACCTGGAGATATTGAATTCCCAAGAGGCGACTTTGGCCCCATAACGGTTCCTAAAAACTCCCTCTTTGTCCTTGGGGATAACCGCGATACGAGCCGCGACAGCCGATTTTGGGGATATGTCCCTCTCGAATCAGTAATCGGAAAAGCCTTTATCATTTATTGGTCTAATGGGAGTAATCATATTCGGTTTCCGTGGAACTACCCCATGAAACTTCTCGATGCCATTATCTATAATCGGTGGACCCGGTTAGGAGATAGAATACATTAGTCAAGGTAAAAAAAACGGTAATTTTTTGAAATTTTAAAAAATTTTTTCAAATCTTTGAAATCATACATTCATTAGACAAAAGGTTTTCGAAAAAAACCTTGACGAATGCAAAATATTTTGGTATATTTTAAAAAAAAATAAAGTCAGGTTCACTCTAAGCCTAAAAAACCTTAATCCCCGAGAAGGGATAACGATATTGAAATTTTGCAGGAAACGTTGTCTTAAACAACCTTCTTACTGAATGGTAAGGAGGTTTTTTTTTGGAGTTTATTAGAGGGACTTTAAAGGTTGTTTGCGGTCAAAATGAAACTTAAAAGCAAAGATTTGTTGGGGTTAGAAGAATTAACGTCTGAAGAAATTTCTTTAATTTTAGCTATTGCTCAGTCGATGAAAGAAATTTTTTCCAAAAAAAAGCAAGTACCCCCTTCTTTAAAAGGAAAGCTGATCATCAATCTTTTTTATGAACCCAGCACCCGTACCCGAACTTCTTTTGAAATAGCAGGAAAAAGACTGGGAGCCGATATTATCAATTTTGATTTTTCAGCCAGCAGTATGTCAAAAGGGGAGACCTTCAAGGATACGGTGCTTAATCTTCACGCAATGAAACCGGATATTATAGTGATTCGTCATTCAGTTTCTGGCGCCCCACAGTTCGTTGCCAATAATATTTCAGCCTCGGTTATAAACGCTGGCGATGGAGCTCATGAGCACCCGACCCAGGCGCTTTTAGACCTTTTCACCATAAAGGAAACTTTTGGGAGAATCGAAAGATTGCGAGTAGCCATTATTGGCGATATCAGCCATAGTCGAGTAGCGCGTTCCAATATTTGGGGGCTTACTAAGCTGGGAGCTCTCGTAAAAATAGCCGGCCCACCAACTCTTATCCCCGCTCAGATAGAAAAGATGGGGGTTGAAGTCTTTTATGATGTGGATGCAGCGATTAAAGATGTTGATGTTATCATCTGTCTTCGGATCCAGACGGAACGTCAAAATCAAAATCTGCTTCCTTCCTTAAAAGAGTACAGCCGGTTTTTTGGCATTAATCAGGAAAGGCTGGGCAAAGCGAAACCCAGGGCAATGGTCATGCACCCTGGCCCGATAAACCGGGGGGTGGAAATAACCTCTGACGTAGCTGATGGTAAAAAATCTCTCACCCTCAAACAGGTTGCTAATGGACTAGCGGTCCGCATGGCCTTGTTTTATCTTCTGGCCGGAGAGAATCAGAAAAATGTTGCTTATTAAAAACGGAAGGGTTATTGACCCGGCTAACAACATCGACAATGCGCTGGATATTTTTATCAATCAAGGGAAAATCATCCGTGTCGGCAAGAATATTGATCCGAAAGGGATAAGCAGAGACAGCGGTAAATTTCGGATCATTGATGCCTCAGGAAAAATCATTGCCCCGGGATTCATTGACATGCATACTCATCTTCGGGAACCCGGTCAGGAAGGTAAAGAAACCATTGCCACGGGTTGTCGGGCTGCTGCGGTCGGGGGTTTTACCGCGCTTGCCTGCATGCCCAATACTAATCCTGTTAATGACAATAAGATTGTCACCAGCTATATAATAAATAAAGCCCTTAAGGAAGGTTGTGTCCGAGTTTATCCTATCGGGGCAATCACTCGGGGTTTAAAAGGAGAGAACCTCTCTGATATCGGAGAATTAAAAACTGCCGGGGTCGTTGCTCTGTCGGATGATGGCGAGCCGGTTATGAATGCTGAGGTTATGCGCCGCGCTTTAGAGTACGTTAAGAGCTTTAACCTCACGATAATTTCTCACTGTGAAGACAAAGACCTCTCTCAGTCCGGAGCAATGCATGAAGGTTTTGTCTCTACCCGCTTAGGTCTTCCCGGTATTCCGGCTGCGGCAGAAGAAGTGATGGTGGCGAGAGATCTGATTTTAGCGGAAATGACCTCCTCGCATATCCATATTGCGCATGTGAGCACCGCGGGTTCAGTAGATTTAATCCGCCGGGCAAAAGCAAAAGGCATTCGAGTAACCTGTGAAGTAACCCCCCACCACTTCACGTTAACCGATGAAGCAGTGACATTGTTTGACCCCAACACCAAGGTAAATCCTCCGTTAAGGTCTCAAGAGGATCGAGACGCTTTGCGCGAAGGGTTAAGGGATGGAACCATTGATGCGATCGCCACCGACCATGCGCCTCATGATAGTCTGGCGAAAGATATAGAATATACTTTGACCGCTAACGGCATCGTTGGTTTAGAAACCGCAGTCTCGTTGACTTTAAACGAACTGGTCCATAGCAATATCCTTACCATTAATCAGGCGATCGCCCGGCTCAGCGCTAACCCTGCTCGTATTTTAGGGTTAAAAGGCGGCGCTCTTCACGAAGGTGAAGATGCGGATATAACCGTCCTCGACCTTCAACGGGAATTTATGGTAAAGCCGGAAACATTTAAATCCAAATCACGCAATACTCCTTTTGGTGGTTGGAAACTTAATGGTGGACCAATCATGACCATCGTAGCCGGAAATATTGTTTGGGAGGCTAAGTAAACGATGACCATTGCCAAAGCAATTCTTTGTTTAGAAAATGGGCGAACTTTCCTGGGTGAATCGTTTGGCGCCCAGGGAGAAACAACCGGAGAAGTGGTGTTTAACACCAGTTTGAGCGGTTACCAGGAGGTTCTCACTGATCCTTCGTATAAAGGTCAGATTGTTACCATGACCTACCCGCTGATCGGCAACTATGGCATCAACGAGGAAGACAGCGAGTCAGAAAAACCGCAGGTGGAAGGTTTTGTGGTAAGAGAATTAAGCTCACTCCCTTCTAACTGGAGAAGTCAAAAAACCCTTGATGAATATTTTAAAGAATATAGCATAGTTGGAATCCAGGGGATTGATACCCGGGCGCTAACGAAACATATCCGGGATGCGGGAGCTCAGTTGGGAATCATTTCCACCGTAGACCTCGATCCCCAAAGCCTGAGAGAAAAACTCGAAAAAGCCCCGCAATATGTTGGTCGTGACTTGGTAAAAGAAGTTACCTGTAACCACTCCTATGAGTGGAAAGAGGGGACGTGGAGTTTTCCCGGAGGCGATAAGAAACCTTCACGGCCAAAGGAGGAGCGATTTAACGTTATCGTTTATGATTACGGAGTAAAAAGAAATATCCTCCGTCATTTGGTTGATGAAGGATGTGATGTAACGGTAGTGCCGGCCTCTTTCCCCGCGGAAGACGTTTTGGGGTTGCGTCCCCAGGGAGTCTGCCTCTCCAATGGACCGGGAGACCCGGCAGCGCTTCCTTATGTTGTTGACAATATAAAAAAGCTTATCGGCAAACTGCCGATTATGGGTATCTGTATGGGGCATCAAATTTTAGGACTTGCCCTAGGCGGCAAAACCTATAAGCTTAAATTTGGCCATCGGGGAGGTAACCAGCCGGTAAAAGACCTGGTCACGGGAAACGTTGCGATCACCGCCCAAAACCACGGATTTTGCGTTGATCTCGAAACCCTTGATACCCGAGAAGTGTTTTTAACGCATATCAACCTTAATGACCAGACCCTCGAGGGATTTCAGCACAAGCAGTTACCGCTTTTTTCGGTTCAGTATCATCCGGAAGCGGCCCCCGGTCCTCATGATGCCTCTTACCTTTTCAAACAATTTTGTGAACTGATGAAACATGCCCAAGCGAACTGACATTAAGAAAATTTTGGTTATCGGCTCAGGCCCGATTATAATCGGCCAGGCCTGTGAGTTTGACTATTCAGGAACCCAAGCTTGTAAGGCCTTAAAAGAAGAAGGCTACCACGTCGTCCTTGTCAATAGTAACCCGGCCACGATCATGACCGATCCCGAAGTAGCGGATAGCACCTATATTGAGCCGGTTAATGCCAGTGTGATTGCGGATATCATTGCCCAGGAAAATCCCGATAAAAAGCCTCATTACCTTGCTTTGCTTCCGACCATTGGTGGGCAGACGGGACTTAATGCCGCGATCGCCCTCGGGAGAAGCGGCGTCCTTGAAGAATATAACGTTGCGCTCATCGGGGCTAAGTTAGACGCCATCATGAAGGCAGAAGACCGGGAACTTTTTAAAAAAAGCATGGATCGCATTGGACTCTCCATGCCTCAAGGAGAATATGTCTATAACCTTCGTGAAGCACTGAAGGCGGCAGATGAGTTAGGGTATCCTGTTATTCTCCGACCGGCTTTTAATTTGGGCGGAACCGGAGGGGGAATTGCTTTTTCCCGCGTTGAACTGGAGGGTATTTTAAGGCCTTTTTTTAAAGATTCTCAGTTTAATCAGGTCTTGATCGAAAAATCGGTTATCGGGTGGAAAGAATATGAACTTGAGGTAATGCGTGATTTAAACGACAATGTAGTCATCATCTGCTCCATTGAAAACTTTGACCCCATGGGCATCCACACCGGTGACAGTATCACCGTAGCTCCCGCGCAAACCTTAACGGATAAAGAGTATCAACGCATGCGCAATGCTGCTATTGCCGTCATTCGGGAAATCGGCGTAGAAACCGGTGGTTCAAATATCCAGTTTGCGATAAATCCGGAAAACGGAGAAATGCTGGTGATCGAAATGAACCCAAGAGTATCCCGAAGCTCGGCTTTAGCTTCCAAAGCCACGGGATTTCCTATTGCCAAGATCGCCGCTAAGCTGGCAATCGGCTATACCTTGGATGAAATTCCCAATGACATCACCCGTTATACCAAGGCTTCCTTTGAACCGGTCATTGACTATGTGGTAACAAAAATCCCCCGGTGGGCGTTTGATAAATTTCCGGAAACCGATCAGACCCTTAACACCCAGATGAAGTCTGTGGGGGAGATAATGGCGATTGGTCGTACCTTTAAAGAATCATTTCAAAAAGCCATCCGGTCTTTAGAAATCGGGTATCATGGCTTGGAAAAAACAGAAAAAGATCACACCGGCGATCCCCAAAAGTCCGGAAAAACAGGGACAAAGAAATCCCTTAAAAAGATCCGGGAAAAGTTAAAGATGCCGAACTGGGAGCGAATCTTTTATATTGCTCAGGCCTTGAGAGTGGGAATGACTATCGAAGAAATCAACGATTTAACCAAGATTGATCCATGGTTTTTATTTAATATAAAGGAGATCCTTGATTTAGAAATCGGGCTTAGTAAACATACCTTACAATCGGTACCACCTGAACAAATTCGCAAAGCAAAACAGTTTGGGTTTAGTGATATTAAATTGGCGGAAATCTTTCAGACCGACGAAATTTCCTTCCGCACTTTCCGAAAATCGCTCGGCATTGAGGCGGTGTTTAAGATGGTCGATACCTGTTCCGCGGAGTTCGAAGCCTATACCCCGTACTATTATTCCACGTACGAAACTGAAGATGAAGCCAAGCCGTCGGATAAACCCAAAGTCATGATTCTCGGAGGAGGCCCTAACCGCATCGGGCAAGGAATCGAATTTGACTATTGCTGTGTCCACGCCGCCTTAGCCTTAAAGGAAGTTGGCTATGAAGTAATCATGGTGAACTGTAATCCCGAAACCGTATCCACTGATTATGACACTTCAGATCGCCTCTTTTTTGAGCCCTTAACCCGAGAAGATATTTTAAATATCATTGATCGCGAAAAGCCCATGGGGGTGATTGTCCAGTTTGGCGGCCAGACGCCCCTTAATTTAGCTCTACCCTTGAAAGAACAGGCGGTGCCCATATTAGGAACCGACCCGGAAAATATCGATTTAGCTGAAGACCGAGAACGATTTAAAGCGGTCATTGAGAAATTAAACTTAGAGCAGCCGAAAAATGGTTGTGCCCGTTCCTATGGCGAAGCGAAGGAGATTGCTCAAGATATCGGCTACCCGGTAGTCGTGAGACCTTCATATGTCTTGGGCGGGAGATCAATGGAGGTTGTGTATGATGAAGGTTCTCTCAATGCTTATATGGATCAAGCAGTGAAAGTTTCCTTAAAGCGGCCGGTTTTGATTGATAAATTTTTAGAGGATGCGATTGAAGTAGACGTCGATGCGATCGCTGATGGCGAAAGAGTGGTCATAGCCGGGCTCATGGAGCATATTGAGGAGGCCGGGGTCCACTCTGGAGATAGTACCTGTGTGCTCCCTCCTTACACCATTACGGAAGATTTGATTAAAGTCCTTAAAGAACAAACTCATGCCTTGGGAAAAGAACTAAATGTTAAAGGGCTTATGAATATTCAGTATGCCATAAAAAATGATATCGTGTATGTATTGGAAGTAAATCCCCGTGCCTCCCGGACCATTCCCTTTGTAAGCAAGGCAACCGGCATCCCATGGGCAAAGGTCGCGTCTTTAGTAATGGTGGGTTATTCTTTAAAAGATCTGGGTATTATTGAAGAATATAATGTTAATCATGTTTCGGTCAAAGAGTCGGTATTTCCTTTTAGCAAATTTCCCGGCGTTGATTCCGTGCTCGGCCCGGAGATGAAGTCTACCGGAGAGGTAATGGGGATTGATGATGACTTTGGGATTGCCTTGAGCAAAGCTCAGATGGGTGCCAGTCAAGAGCTTCCGTTGGGCAAAAGGTTTGGAGGAACGGTTTTTATCAGTGTTAAAAATAAAGACAAACGGGTCATTGTTTTTATTGCTAAAAAGCTTCACGAACTGGGATTCAGAATTGTTGCTACTGAAGGGACAACCAAGGCTTTACGCAAACACGGTGTTCCGGTTTCGGAAGTTATCGGAAAAGTCTACGAAAAGAGCCGAGGGGCAACCGTGGTGGATCGCATCCACCGGTTAGAGGTTGATTTGATCATCAACACCCCTCAGGGGAAGGGTCCTTATAGCGATAACTACATTATCCGGCAACAAGCAATCATAAATAAAGTTCCCTGTTTTACGACCATATCCGCTGCTGCGGCTGCGGTGAATGCTATTGAATCAGTGATGCGGCAGCGTGGATTATTTGCTGAAGAAGAAACTTTGCGCCAACGCATTGAAAAATCCTCTGCTCCAGCGCTCTTCATCAGTGTTGATTATAGCCATCACAATGAAAATCTCATCTCGTTAGCGCGAATTATCAGCAAGATAAAACCAACCATTTTAGCCACTAAGGGAACGGCAGACTTTCTTGCTGCGCATGGGATTAAAGTCGAAAACGTCATTCCCCGAATCTCCGAGGGAGAAAAACACACCATTATTGAGTATATGGAAAAAGGCAAGGTCGCCTTTATCCTCAATGTCATAGATAAGAAAGACGAAAATGCCATTAGTGATGGCTTCATTATCCGACGAGTTGCGGTTTCCCGATCAATACCTTATCTTACCAACATCGAGGAATGCTTAGGCGAATTCCAGCACAAAAAACAACTGGCTCTTTTTAAAAAGAGGATAAAAAATCTTCAGGATTATCATCACCATATTAATATTTTTAAACCAAAAAATAAGGTTAATCTAAGGCCATGTATTCTATCTTAGTTGCTGATGATGAAAAGGGTATCAGGGAATTTCTCGAAATTACCCTGAAAAAAGAAGGATACGAGGTAACCTTAGCCTCTAATGGCGCTGAGGCGATCTCCCTTTGTGAAAAAAAGAAATTCGATATTATTCTTGCTGATATCAAAAT
Organism: Thermodesulfobacteriota bacterium; assembly: GCA_026625185.1. GTDB lineage: Bacteria > Desulfobacterota > WTBG01 > JAGOGO01 > JAGOGO01. Next base: position 1,095,430 of record CP113000.1, read on the forward strand.
GCCCCAGGGAGACGGCTATACAATTCTGAGGAAAGTAAAAAAGCTCCATCCTGACACTATAGTTATTATGATTACTGCTTACGGATCTCTTGAATCAGCAATTGAGGCGATGAAAGAAGGCGCCTTTGACTACCTCTCCAAACCCTTTGATGTTAAAGATGTAAAAGCTCTTATCCAAGGCGCATTAGCCAAACGGGATTTTAAATTGGAAACCCTAAGTAAAAAACCCCTGGTGGGAAAAGAGCGGTTTGATAACATCATCAGCAACAGTCCGGAGATGCATAAAATCTTTGCCCTGATCACCAGATCCTCCAGCGCGAAAAGCAATGTCCTTATTATTGGCGAAAGTGGTACGGGTAAGGAATTGGTTGCTCGGGCGATTCATCAGCACAGCGACAGGAAAGATAAACCCTTTGTAACCATAAATTGCGGTGGAATCCCGGAAAACCTTCTGGAAAGCGAGCTGTTCGGCCACAAAAAAGGCTCTTTTACCGGCGCCTTAGCTAATAAGATTGGTCTTTTCGAAGCAGCGTCGGGCGGCACTATTTTCCTTGATGAGATCAGTGATCTTCCCCTTCTCCTCCAAGTCAAACTTCTCCGGGTGGTTCAGGAAAAAGTCTTCACTCCTATTGGCGAAACCAAGGAGGTAAATGTAGATGCAAGAATAATCTCGGCTACCAACCAGGACTTGGAACAAAATGTCATTGCCCGAAAATTTCGGGAAGACCTTTATTACCGTTTAAATGTAATCCAAATAAGGATCCCTCCGCTTCGGGAGCGAAAAATGGATATTCCTCTTTTAGCCCAATACTTTCTGGACAAATATTCCCGGGAGATGGGAAAAGAAATTCAACAAATCTCCTCCTATGCGCTTGACACCCTACAAAACTACCACTTCCCGGGAAATGTAAGAGAACTGGAAAATATCATTGAGCGAAGTGTTGCCCTCGAAACCACTAATATCATCCTTCCCGAGAGTTTGGCGCTCGCAACCCACAAGATGGGGCAAAAAGAGTTGGGGGTGGTTGATATAAACCTGCCACCTGAAGGAATAGATTTAGATGGATTAATTAATAAGCTGGAAAAAAATTTATTGCTTAAGGCCCTGGGGGAAACTCAGGGAAAAAAGAACAAAGCCGCTGAGCTTCTCCGAATCTCCTTTCGTTCCTTCCGTTACCGGCTTGAAAAACATGGTATTGATGCTCCGGGTGATGAGTAGGATAAGACCAGCCCTTCTAAGATTCCTGAGTCAATAACCCGCAAAGCCGAAAATTCAAAAATCTCCATCACTCCCATAGCAATAATGATCCCCGGGATAATTAAATCCTCGCGTCCCTTTTGCAGTCCTGGTAGTGATAAGCGTTCCGCAACAGTCTTAACAATTAACCCCTGGAAAATCTCTTTGATCCGTTTTATCTCTACGAGGTGATTAGTCACTTTTCCCCGGTCATACTGAGCTAACTGCAAATCAAGTGCCGCTAAGGTGGTTGGGGTTCCGGCTATTCCAATCAGAATTATCCGGTGATCACGCTTAAAAGGGTAAAGCGAAGCGCTCTGAAACTGTTTTTTAATCGTCTGAATTTTTGTTGCGACAATCTTTTCTATTGCCGTTAATTCTTCTTCCTGAGGAGGGTCGTGATGAAGATATTTCTCCGTGATATGTACTACCCCCAGGTCAATGCTTTCCACCCTTAAAACGTCAGTCATCCGCGTGAGAATAAACTCGGTGCTTCCGCCCCCAATGTCAAAAATAAAAGCCTCGTCATATTCACAGTCAACCGGTAACAATGCTCCCCGGCAAGCCAGTTTAGCCTCAGTATCCCCTGAGATGAGAGTGATTTCTATCCCCGTTTGTTCTCGTACTTTATCAATAAAATCCTTTCCATTGTGAGCGTCCCGAACCACGCTTGTCGCCACCGCAATAATTTTATTGGTTTTACGTTTGGTAATCGATTTTTTAAAATCCCTAAGCGCCTCAAGAGTCCGATCCATCGCCTCAGGCGACAATACCCCTCGGGAAGAAAACCCTTCCCCGAGCCGAGTGATCATTTCTTTATGAAAGACCGATGTAAAATTTCTGCCTCCCGCGTAGTCAGCTATTAAAAGCCGCACGGTGTTTGTTCCCACATCTATTGCCGCGACCCGCATCAGTCCTCCGTTTTGATAATAGTATGAACTGACAGTGGCTACCCCGATGTTATTCCCGCGAAGAGACTGTGTCGCACGCCATCTTGTGTCATTTCGAAGCGAAGCGAGTGCGCATCAGCTCATTATCCCTCGCAAAGCGAGAAATCTTTTTGTTATATATTCAATACGGTAAGATTCCTCCCATACGTTCGGAATGACATTTTTTCTAATCACGACACAGTCTCGAAGGCGGGAATCCAGTTTAAAATACTGGACTCCGGGGCAAGCCCGAAATGACCTAAAAATAAAAACTTTCTTCTCTACAGAGATAGGTTGATAAGCTTTCTTGACAACTATACGGTATCCATGATAATTTTTCAACAGAAGTCTATAGGTAAATTTTTTTATTGACATGAGAAGATCAATAACCACAAACATCGCCCTTGTCTCGTGTGACCTCAACGGCACCCTGGTCCATCAGCATACGATGATGGACATGATCAGGGTTTATTTTCCCGATCAGCCGGAGCGATTTAAAAAAGCAAAAGAAGCTTTTAACAAGCAAACCTCCGGACTTTTAAGCATGAAGGAAGCCTTTGCGATTGCCGGACCTCTTACCAGGGGTTTAAGCCTTCGGAATGCCATCCGCTATGCAGTAAAAGAGATGAATTTTCTGGAAGGCTTTGAACTTTTTATTTCTACTCTTTATGAAAAGGGGATCTATTTTATTATAAACTCTACGGGATACAGCATAACTACTGAAGTTATCAAGGCGATTTATGGGCCGGAAAAAATTTATGCGGTGATCTGCAATCGCCTTATTTTTGGATGGGGGGGGAGAAATCATAAAGTGATTGACGAGGCTGAATTGTCTCAGCGGGTGAAAAAGTATTTTCGCGGTAGTGAAAAAGAAAAGAGCTACGATGAAATCCTGGCCACCGGACAGGTAAAGCTCGGAATCCAGGATGAAAGAGAGAAGGTTAACCTGCTCTTTACGATTGCGGATACACTAAAAATACCAAGACAAGCAATCGCCCATATCGGAGATACCATGGGAGATAGTGTTGGAATAAGCGACGTTGCCCGAAATGGGGGCCTGGGTATTGCTTTTAACTATAACCAAGCCCTTAAGAACTATCTGGAGAAAATTCTTAAAAATGAAAATTTTTTGGGAACGATTCTCCTGATTGAGCCTAAAAAAGAGACTTCCAGTCTAAAGCTTCTTTCAGATATTATACTATCCTATTCATCATAAAGCCCCTAACGCATGCAAAAAGAAACTTTGGATATTTTGAGAAAAAATTTGCACGACCTGACGGTAAAAGGAGAAATAATTTTCCGGGATGGGGAAAACAATTTTTTTTCTCAGGCCCTGAAAGAATTTGCCCAGGCAGTTTCCGAAGCAACCGGGGGAAAAATTTCTGTTAATATGAAAAAAAGTGGTTCTTCTCTGCCCGGATTGCCTGCTCTCACCATATCGGGTGAGCATTCTCGCAACATTCATTATTTGGCTCTTCCAGAGGGTTATGAACTTCATCCTTTCATACAAGCCATTAAATTTCTAACCCCAGGCTATGCGCCCCTTTCTGCCCAGGTAAAAAAAACGATCTCCATGGTCACAACTCCCGTTGAAGTCCGCGTTTTTGTCTCTCCCTATTGCACCAATTGCCCCCAGGTGGCCGAAACAGTGATTAAATTAGCTTCCGCCAACCCCCTGGTTTCCGCCTTTATTATTGATGTTCATAATTTCAAGGGATTAGCTGATGAATATCGCCTCACGTCAGTTCCGGCTACGGTTATAAATAATGAACTTGTCCTTTTTGGGTTAATCACTGAGGAAAAATTAGCAGAGCTTCTGGCACAAAAGGATAAGCCCCTCTATGGTCGTGAGCTGATGCGCTCTCTGATTGAAAGCGGGCTAACCTTAAAAGCAGCCGACCTCATCTGCCACGAAAAAGGGAGAGGAGTAATTTTAGAACTCTTCCGAGAAGGAGACTTTTTTACCCGGTTGGGTATATTAGTTGCGTTCGAAGAGGCATTAGAAAAAGACCAAAAGGCAATCCGAGGAATGGTCCCCCAGCTTATTGAGCTGCTCTACCATCAAGACCACCGCATCCGAGGTGATATTGCTGATCTTCTGGGAAAGATCGGGGATGCAACCACCATCCCTCATCTGCAAAAATTGACCAGCGATCCCCACCCCGAGGTGGCTGAAGCCGCGTCTGAGGCCCTGGAAAGGTTTCATAACGCTTCAGGCTAGCCTATGAATCTTTTACTTTTTGAAATTAACCCGTTTACTCCCCCGTCAGTTCCCATATCATTGGCGTATATCGGAGCCTATGCTCAAGCCAATGGTTTCGGAGTAAAGATCATAACTCTTGGTGAAGGCACACCCTTTTCCCTTCGCCATTTACAAACACTCATTGAAGAATATAAACCCGGTCTTGTTGGTTTCTCAACCTACCAAAGGAATATCTTCTATGTATTAGGATTGGCAAATGCCATAAAAAAGATCGCCCCCGAAATAAAGACGGTAATTGGCGGCCCCCAGGCAACGTTCCTTCCGTCTGTCAGCCTTGCCCAAAGCTCGATTGATTTTATCTGCCGAGAAGAAGGCGAGCTCGCTTTTTTTACTATTGCCAAAACCCTGCTAGAAGACAGCGCGATCCCTCTCGTTCCGGGATGTTCCTGTAAATTAGAAGACGGACGGTTCTCTGATGGCCCTCCTCTTATTGGTTACACAAACCTAGATCATCTCCCCTCTCCTTATTTGAGCGATGGTCTTATTGACTTTGAAAAAATAGACGAAGCTATCCTCCTTACTTCCCGCGGTTGTCCCTACCAATGTATTTTTTGTTATACACCCAATGCCTTCAAACAGAAAGTGCTTTTCCATTCTATCGAAAGAGTAATAGAGGAGATTGAGCGAATCGTAAAAAGGGGGATCAAAAAAATTTGGTTTGCGGACCCGAGTTTTTCTTTCCGTATGGAGCGGGTTGATGAGCTGATGGAGAATATCCTCAAAAAAAATTTTAAGCTGGATATCTGGCTTGAAACCCGCGCCGACCTGATTAATACGGAATTGCTCAAAAAAATGAAACGCGCAGGAATAAAGCAGGTTGCTTATGGACTTGAGTCAGCATCCGAGAAAGTGCTTTCAAAGCTCAAAAAGAAAATTTCCCTTGACCAGATTCGAAAGGCTATAGATCTTACGCACCAGCAAGGAATAGGCGTAGAGCTTTTTACCCAATTCGGTCTTCCCCATGAGACCTTTGAGGATGCTATGACCACCTTTAGGTTTCTAAAAGACAATCAGGTCCCGATCCGGGGAAACTCCAATTCTCAGCAGACCCAAATCTATTTTGGCACTGAACTTTATACTCATCATAAAAAATACGGGGTTTTCCCTTTCGAAAATCAAACGCCTCCTTATCTTTCCATCGGCGACCAGTATGAAACATCCTGTCTATCATCGGGTGAGATCAAAAAAATTAAAGTCATCTGGGAAAAAGAATCTTTAGATGGCGGAAAAAGAATGGTATCGTGACCAAGGTTCTCTCGATTAAAAACGCGATAATCCTTCTCAATGGGAAAAACCGCTCCCGCGGCTATAAGGACTTTCTTGCCCCGATTTTCCCTTTGCTTGACCTTTACTCCGATATTTATGTGGTCTCTGAAAATTTTCTGGAAGACTTTTCCCGGTTTATGGAGACAATGAAAGAGGTTGCTCAGTTCCTTACTGCACATAAATTCTATCGGATCAACCTCCGCCCCCTTCATCCATTCTCGTCCTCCGCCCATTTCATAGAAATTTACACCACCCTCCATTATACGCTGCTGCCTTTTATGGAGGAGGCATATCGCCACCAAAACATATCCCGTTTAATGATCTTTCCCGTGATACAATTAAAAGAAGCGGGCGATGAAAAAAACCTTTTGTCGTTTTTAGAGTTTCTGAGAGAGCGAAACCTGGTTCCCAGCCTGTATCTTCAAAACTTTTCTTCCTTATCTATCCAGAATCTTATCAATACCCAAAAAGAACGCGTCTATATAGAACGTGGCGAAGGGCCACCAGAGGAAAAGATTGTGCGAACACTTTGTTGTCACCTTCAGTGCGATAAACTTCTTGCCTGGTTTAATACGCCCGTGAGGAGCGGACTGCCGGAGGACCGGACGCTTATTTTTTCAGAAAAAGATCAAATTTTTTTTGTGGGATTAAAAAACTTTCTTACCGGGAATTCTTTAGACGCGCATTCTGGGGCATTAATTTCGGAAATTGAAAAGACGTTTTTAAAGAACTACGATGATCCCCTTTTCCACAACCTTGCGGTTCTCCCCCAATTAAAAGAAACCTTCCTGACAAACAACCGAAAACGAGAGGCCGCAAATATTTTCTTCAGCCTCGGGTTAGAATTGGTAAAAAGAGAAGACTACGCAAAGGGACTTGATCTGTTTGAGGAAGCCCTCGCCATGCCCGGCGGTATCGATGATCTTCGTGCGGTCTTACTTTCTAAGGCCCTCTGCCATCTCCGGCTTCATGATTTTAAATCAGCCCAGGCGGGTCTGGATGCGGTTGAGAAAGAAGACCCTACCGATGCCATGGTGCACTATTATCAGGGACAGCTAGAGTTTGGACTTAAGGATTATATTGAGGCAATTGACCGGTTTAAGAAAGCAATCGAAATTGATGCCCGCCAAATTCCCGTGGGAGATGCTTATTATTATATGGCGCTCTCCCACATCGATATTTTAGAATATGATGATGCCTTGACGTGCTTAGCTGAGGCGGAAAAAAATTTTTCGCAGGATAAGCTCAGTCCCATTTTTTATTATCAAGGGATCTGCTTTCTGGGAAAAAATAACCTGGATGCCGCGTACCAATTTTTTCAGAAAGCATTATGCTCTAATCCCGCTCAGGAGGACTTAAGCAGCATTTACCTTCACCTCGGAATCTGCCACAAGGAAAAAGGAGAGTACCTTAGCGCTCTTGATGATCTTAAAAAAGCGCGGGAAGCTGAAGAGGATCGATTGGACGTTCATAACCTTATGGGATTCTGCTATTTCAAACTTAAATACTATGATCAGGCAATCGCGTGCTTTTTAAGGGCTGTCGAGATAAACCCTCATTCCGCGATTGACTGGGCTAATCTGGGGGTAAACGTGCGGGCAAAAGGCGAAGATGAAAAAGCCATTATCTTATTTAAAAAAGCATTGGGCTTAGATCCTACTATTGGTTTTGCCCAAAAACACCTGCAGGAGTTGCTGGAGAAAAAAAACCGATGAATCCCCAAAAAGCAAAGGCGCTTTACTCCCTCATCTTGCCTCAGGGATTAGTCTTAGGGGCAATTATTTTTTATCTCCATTTTTTTGCCACCCCAAAAACCGTGCTCCTGGTCGCTCCTATTTATTCTTCGGTAGTATTAGTGGCTGGGGTGTTGCTGGGTTGGCGTTTTAACAGAAGCCGGCTCGTGTTTTCTCTTCTGGTCTTGGCCCTGTCAGAAAGAGGGCTTTTTTGCCTTTTTCATATCCAGGGCATTAATGATGTTGTGAAACACACTGCCTTTGGTAGTATGGCGCTGCTCTTACCCGTAAACTTTGTTCTTCTCTCCATAATGCGCGAGCGTGGTATATTCACTTTCACCGGCCTTTGGCGAGCGAGTGTAATCCTCCTCCAAGTTTCTTTAGTTGTTTTAATCGCCTACTACCATCCCGAAAAGGTAATCGTTTTTTTCAATTATAATCTGCTGAGTCCACGCGTTCTTCAATGTACACCAATTCCCCAGAGTGCTTTGATCGTGATCGGATTAGGATTGATCTTTTTTTTGATTCGTTTTAGGTATAAGCAAAAGCCCATGGAAATCGGCTTCTTTTGGGCGCTCTTTACCGCGGTTATTGCTCTAAGTCAAAACAAAGAGCGCTTCGTTACCGTTTACTTTGCCACCGCTGGCCTTATCCTCGTTATTTCCCTTATAGAGACTGCTCACGCCATGGCCTACCAGGATGAATTGACAAGTCTTCCGGGAAGACGGGCATTAAAAGAATATCTGCTTAAACTGGTTAGTGAGTATACCATTGCCATGCTTGATATCGATCATTTCAAAAAATTTAACGACACTTACGGACACAACGTGGGAGATCAGGTGTTACGGATGGTAGCGTCAAAACTCGCCGCGGTTTCCGGCGGGGGAAAGGCTTTTCGGTATGGCGGGGAAGAATTTACTCTGGTATTCTCAAAAAAATCTCTTGGAGAAACAACTCCTCACCTAGAAGATCTCCGGGAAACGGTTGCATCATCACGCTTTACCATTCGAGGGAGCAAACGCCCCCAAAAAAAGCCAAAAACCATTATTCCCGTGAGCGGAGAAAGAAAAAAGCTCTCGGTTACCGTAAGTATTGGCGTAGCTGTGCAGAAAAATAATCAAAAGTCAGCTCAGGTGATCAAAGCTGCGGACAAAGCGCTTTATCGTGCTAAAAAATCAGGACGCAACCAAGTGAGTACATAAAAAACACAAAGAAGAGTAGCGCTAAACGAAAACAAAATCGCTCAAGCCCCTCAAAACTCAACTGAAGAATTATTTTTAAGGTTAGCAATAAATTCATGAAACCCATCACCCTGAGCAAGAAGGTCATACCAAGTTTCATTCAAAAGCGGATCGAGGCGACGACGAGGAATCGACGCAGGCGTAAGTTTTAGTACGTCGAGGAGTATGACGGGGAGACAACAAAGATATGCAAAGGAAGGCGACTTGGCATCAGTTGTCGCTTGTGGCAGTGCCCTTAAAATCCGGTTGCGGAAGGCTTAATCGGTTTAAATCACTTTTTTCCTGAAACAATTCTTTATCGTGTTTCAGCACAAACTGCTGGAGTTTCTTTTGTTCCTCGGTTATGGATAAAGAGTAAGCATATTTTTCTTTGCACACTGTGCCCTTCAAGCTACCTTCCTTAATTGCGTTTTCAATCACCTGAGCATTCAGAATAGAAATCACCAATGATTCACCTTCCGTTGAGTATTTAATCAAGAGATATCCTTTCGGCTCATCGGCCGGCCGAACCCATTTCAAATTCAAATACTTGTTATTCCCCAATGAGGATGTGTTTCCATTAAACTCGGAAACATCTATGGTGCCATCCTTGTCATGTTCGATCATAATTACCTGAAGCAGCTTCGACTCTTTATTCAGCCCTATGTGGACAAAACCCGAGTCACTTTCTTCGTTCCAAAACCAGGTTCCCAATACTGCCGCATCTATTTTTTCTTTATTCGGGTCAGTAAGAGGATTATCTGAATAAGGTACACACCCTCCTAAAAAAATTACCATAAACAGTATCGTTACGTAACGCATCTTATCTCCCGTGTCTCAATAGTTATTGCCATTTTTTATACCAAGATAAATAATCGTAGGAAAAATAATCTCAATTCATTTTTAATTATCACAAACCAATTGAAAATACAACAAAAAGAAAATAAAAACCAAACCTTAGGAAATCCGGTGATGAGTTCAAAGGATATTTGAAAACCATTCTCTCTGTTGACAATCGTGCGATTTTATCCCATACTACGAAAACTAACTCAGTTAAACTTCATCTATAAACCAAAAATCAATTAAGGCACAAATAAAGATGAACCAGCCAAAACTCATAATGTTGTTATTCATTATTTTCTTGCTTGGGTGCTCCCTCCAATTTAGATCACCCATCGTTGTTAAACAAACCCCCAAGGAAGAAGAGAAGGTACCTCGTCCAAAAAAAATAGTTCCTCCCCCACCCCTTACCGCTTCTGAGGCGGCTGAGAAACCCACGGAATCCCCCACCAAAAAAGAACCTGCTCCAACCGAAGAGCCAATGATTCATGAAGAAGTTTCTGGAGAAACTCCGGAAGTTGTCATAAAATCAGAGACCGTGGAGATAACGGCGCCCAAAGACAAAACTGCAATTTCTTCGGCAAAAAACATCGTCATTCTTGCTTCCCAGTATCTAAAGAACACAGAGTATAAAGTTTTAGAAAAAATCACCGTGAAAGATGTTTCTCGAGCTGGATTTAATAAACAGGAAGCCAGAGAAGCCCTCCAGTTTGAGGCGTTCCGCCGTTTTGGCTCTCAAGCTAAAGGCATAACCAATATTATTTACGGAGAGAAAACTGGTTTTATTCCCGGCTCAATAAGAGTTTCCGAAGTGAGCGGCGAAGTAATTACCTGGGAAGGGAAAACACCTCCCCAAAAGAAAGTCATTGAAAAAGAGACAAAACCCGAGCCTACAATAGAACCCTCGCCTCCTGTTCCTAACACCAAAACTGACACAAAGGCGTCTGCTCACGATACTGCTCCTTATGTTAAAACAAAAACAGAATCGCCTGCTCCTAACCCTCAAGCAAAACCAGAACCAACTCCTCCTTCTGCGCCTTCTATTAGCGAGCAGCAATTAGAACAATAACGTAACCCAAAACTTCTCAAAGCCGACTTTTCCGGGTCGGCTTTTTAAGCCCATTAAAAGTTTTCACTCATCATAACAAAACCTTCAAGGCTCTAAGGAAGCAATACGGTGAGTAATAAATCAGAACTTCTTTTGGAAAAAGCAAAAAAATATATCCCCGGAGGAGTTAATAGCCCGGTCAGGGCTTTTAAGGCCGTGGGAGGAATCCCCCCTTTTATTACTTCAGCTTTAGGGTCAAAAATTTATGATGTTGATGGAAAAGAATACATTGACTATGTGGGCTCCTGGGGTCCTATGATTGTTGGTCATCGACATCCTCAGGTAATAGAAGCTTTGCAAAAAGCGTTAACAAAAGGATTAAGCTATGGCGCGCCTACTGAGGCAGAGATCGAGCTTGCCCGGATGATTGTTGAGGCGGTTCCTTCGATCGAAATGGTTCGCATGGTAAACTCCGGTACTGAGGCGACAATGAGCGCTGTTCGACTTGCTCGCGGCTACACCGGGCGGGATAAAATAATTAAGTTTAGCGGATGTTATCATGGCCATGGAGATTTTCTTTTAGTAAAAGCCGGATCAGGGGCAACCACGCTTGGCATCCCTGATAGCAAGGGCGTGCCTGATGATTTTGCCCGCAACACCATCACCCTTCCTTTTAATAACCTCGATGCAGTTAAAAGGGCAGTAAAGTCTGAAGCGCTTAAAATCGCCGCGATTATTTTAGAGCCAGTCCCCGGCAATATGGGAGTAATTCTTCCTCAGGAGGAATTTTTATGCGGACTTCAAGAGCTTTGCCATGAAACAGGCATCGTGCTTATTTTTGATGAGGTGATGAGTGGATTTCGAGTCGCATGGGGAGGAGCCCAGTCGTTATACGGAGTCATTCCTGATATGACCTGTCTGGGAAAGGTTATCGGGGGAGGTATGCCGGTAGGAGCTTTTGGAGGAAAAAAGGAAATCATGGAAAACCTCGCTCCCTTAGGTCCGGTCTATCAGGCAGGAACCTTATCCGGAAATCCCTTGGCAGTTACCGCAGGACTGGAAACCCTAAAAATTCTTGCCCAACCCGGAACCTATGCGACCCTGGAAAAAAGCTCAGAGTACCTTGTGAAAGAGGCTAAAAAACTCGCTCAAAAAACCAGCGTGAAAACGCATATCAACCGGGTTGGTTCTTTGTTTACCCTGTTTTTTGCCTCTCAGGAAGTGATTGATTATGATACCGCGCTAAAAAGCGATACTGTTGCATTCAGTCGCTATTTCCATTTAATGTTAAAAGGGGAAATCTATCTTGCCCCTTCTCAGTTTGAAGCAAACTTTATCTCTTTAGCCCACTCTCAAGAGGACCTCGATAAAACCCTTGAGGTCATGGCCAAGGCCTTCAAGGAACTTTAACTTTTATTTTTTTCGAAAAGCAATACAGCGCACCTCTCCCTCTTGGTCTAACGTGGATATTGTATAACGGCCATTTTTATCCGGTGGTTTGTCCCAAAAAATCGACCGGGTATAGTCCTGGGCTTGGTGCAGCAATTCAAGGACATGGGAGCACCCTCGCTCTCCTCCGAGCGTCTTTAACAACCTCCGCCGGAACTGAGGATGCTGCAGGGAAAGACCCATGAGCTTTTCCACGTTTTTTATGCAGTCTAAGCAACGATCTTCCGGATGACGCGGCATTTCGAGCTCTATCCTGACAATGGAATACTGAGAATCTTCCACCCAGATCCGGAGAATAATGTGGTGGTATTCATCCTCCATCTCAGCGGTTATCCTTTTTAATGTATCCTCATCGGTTTCAGCTAAAAATTTTTGTGTTCTCATTTACCATCCGTAATAAAAAGTTTAATCTCAAAGTCCCCGCCTCCTCGCATAGGCGATTTGCTTGACCAGCAATAGAAATTATGACCAAAAATTCACATGTTTTGCAAGAAAATAAAAAAGAGGGAGGGTCTTCTCCAAAATGAGTGGGTAAAAAAAGTATTTCTTTGGAGAAAACCACTTGCAATTAAAGGCAAAAAAGCTTGGGAACGGTGATATTTTTATGCCATTTTTTAGGCATGAAAAAACACTCTTTATCAGATGTAATGCGTTTTAGTGAATGTTGTTGGAAATGACACCTTTTTAAGTTTACTAAGCTCTGTTTACCGTGGATTGATTCCCCTCTAGGGGGAATTAAGAAAACCCCTGAAATCTACCCACTCGACAAGGAGAAGAACCAAAAAAAATTATTACTGGGAAAATTTTAAAAAAGCGAACTTTCCTCTAGCTTTTAAGTAGGATTTTCAGACGGCAATCAAACAAAAAAATGGCTATTCAGGGATTGACTTAAGAATACGAGATTCATTTGTTGTGCTATTTGCCATGAATGGTTTAAACGCTCGATAAATTTTCAATGGTGGATTTCGCAAGGACAATAGAATTTGACGCTGCATTGACTTTTGAAACAGATTGGGCTTTAGTCCGAGGAGCGGGCTGCGAATCTTCAATTGCGGACAGTGAATGATAGGCTGGGGAAAAGCGTTTGTCGAGAATGCTAAATGAAGTTAGCTTGATCGAGAAGCAGCTCACTTTCCATCAAACATACTTTCTCCTGACCAAGTTTTTTCGCGATCTCAGCAATCAAAGAGGCTATGGTGAAGCGTTTGGGAATTATGGCGGGACTTAAGCCCGACAAGACCGCTTCTTTAGCAGTAAGGGGGCCAACGGTTGCAACTTTCAACGTGCTTAGGATCTTCTCCCAAAGCCTTCCTTGCGTTAAGGCGCGAAAATTTCTTACCGAGGCAGGAGAGGTAAAAATTATAAGATCAATTCCGGGAGAAACCAGAGCCTTCCTAAGCTCTTGTGCGTTGATTTTTTCATCGGTGATTTTGTAAGCATCAACCGTGACCACTTTATTCCCCATCTCCTGAAAAAATTCAGCCAGCTCCCCTCTCGATTCTTTACAGCCTGGGATCAGTATCTTCTTTCCTTTTAACCCCTTCGCTTTGATCATCGCAAAAAAATCTTTCATCCCCGCATGAGGTGAGGGAAGGTCAACCTTAAGCATCCGTTTGACAAACTCATTAATAGTATTTTCTCCGATCGCGCCCAAGACAATATTAGAAAGTTCCCGGATGTCCTTATCTCTTTCGGCAAACCGATGAAAAAAACACTTTACACTGTTTATGCTGGGGAAAATTATGCAGTGATAATCATGAAGATGATCGAGGGCTGAATCCAAATCTTCCCAGGAATCAGGATAAGTAACCCGGATAGTAGGGAGCATGATAGGAACCGCTCCCAACTCTTCTAAGTTTTTTGCCAGCTCAAAAGCTTGTTGCTTCGATCCGGTCACTAGGATGCGAAGTCCAAAAAGGGGTTTGTTCTCAAACCATTTTATCTTCTCCCGAAGCGTAACCACCTTGCCGATAACTGCCAAAACCGGAGTTATTATCTTCCTCTTTTTCGCTTCCTTCGCTATCCGTTTAAGGGGGGCAGTCAAAACCTCTTGATCTCCTAAGGATCCTCGGCTAATCAAGGCAACAGGGGTGTCCGGCGACCACCTCCCCTGGATAAGCTTTTCGGAAATATAGGGTAGATTAGCCAACCCCATATAAATAACAAGAGTTCCTGCATCTGAAGGAATGTTCTCCCACTTGATTCGGGAATCTGGGTGCCCCGTAAAAAAAGTGACCTGGGATGCAAAGTCCCGATGGGTGAGCGGGATTCCACTATACGCCGAAACCCCAACCGCCGAAGTAACCCCAGGAACTACATCAAAAGGGATGCCTTGTTCGGCTAATTTTTGGGCCTCTTCTCCTCCCCGGCCAAAAATAAAAGGATCACCGCCTTTAAGTCGAACAACGGTCTTTCCTTGAAGAGCGTGTTCGATTAAAGCAGTGGTGATCGTTTCTTGGGGAACATGTACCCCCCAGCCCTTCTTCCCCATATTGACTATCTCAGCATCCTCTCGAGCCCAACCAAAAATTATCGGATTAACCAAAGAGTCATGAACAATAACATCCGCCCGAGCGATGCATTCCTTGGCCCGAAGTGTAACCAAACCAATATCCCCCGGCCCAGCACCCACCAAAAAAACCTTTCCCTTTTTCTTTTGGGCACGAGGGGGGAGATTGATTTGAGAGCTTTTATCTTTGCGACGGAGCTTTGTCATGGTTAAGAAGGAACTTAAAATTTAAGTTTCTTCAACGGTAATAGCACCCTGGGGACATTCTTCTACACAACTCTCACAGCCAACGCAATCATCCATATTTTCAGGATAGGACTTGCCGTCTTTTACGACAAAAACATCACTGGGGCAAATATCCGCACATGCGCCATCCCCATCGCATTTATCAAGATCAACAGTAACCTGAAACATGATTATACTCCTTTCTAAAATTCTCTATATCAAGCCGAGCACTAAACACAGCCGGTAGGCTTGGGAAGTCCTGCAACTTTACAAGCACCTTTAGCGGGGCCTGAGGGAAACATTTCATAGATTTCTTTCAACTTTAAATCGCAGTCCTTGCAGAGCTTTCTTACCATCGGCGCAATTCCAAACTTCTGATAATACTCTCGAATATAGTTTACCAGTTTCCAGTGTTTTTCCCCCATATCCTGGACGCCTTCAGTCTTTGCTAAATCTATAGCAACATTTTGATCCCAAAGATCAGGTTCCTGGATAAAACCATCCTCATCAACTTCCACTTCTTTCCCTCCTAACATAACCTTTGCCATTTTTTTCACCTCCTTAAATAAAAAGGGTTAAAAATTGTTTTGGGCTGTTAAAGCCTTACATAAAACACAATAAAAATTACCGTAATAAACGGTTTGTGTCTAATTGTTTTTATAGGATTCAGCTTTTCTTATCAGGGCGCTCGCCCACCTTCTTTCTCCCAGGGCATGAATATGCGTATACGTTGAGAGAACATTTTTATAGCAAAGACCATCTCGTTTTCCGTTAAAACCAAAGCCCCGTTTAACTTTAAAAGCCAAACATATTTGGTCTTCCTTCCACTTCTCTACCTTTGAATAGTGAAACTCATGGCCCCGGATAACACTACCGGATTCAAAAAATGGGTTAGGGGCATCAGATTTAAGAATTGTATACCCATGTCCCCATGGTTTTTTATCAAGATTAAAAACAACCGGAAAAATGTCGGCCATGGGAAAAAATTTGTTTTGCACGTGCACGCTTTTCCCGAGATACATTGCTCCGCCACATTCAGCGTAGACGGGCAAACCATCTTCAACCGCCTGTTTTAATGAACGGCGAAAGTATCTATTCGCCGCTAATCCTTCAATATTCGTTTCAGGAAATCCACCCCCAATATAAAGACCATCCACCGAAGGAAGTGCTTTGTCTTGGAGCGCATTTATCTCAACAATTTCCCCCCCCCTTCTTTCCAGCTCCTCCAGGTTCTCCGGATAGTAGAATTGGAAAGCTGAATCCTTAATAATTCCTATCCGAACTAAAGAGGTAGGCTTTTTTTTGCAAGCCCCTTCGTTGTAACTAGAAATTTTTAGATGAGGTGCTTTTGATGCTACCCCCCATAAACAATCAAGGTCAAGATATTTTTCTCCAATTTCGGCGCAAAATTTAAGGGCCGCTTCTCTTTTATGATGTTCTGGAGGTGGAACTAAGCCCAGATGCCTTTCCGGGAAAGGGAGATCTTTTAATTTTGGTATCTCCCCTAATACCGGAATCCGGCACTCCTGTTCAATCGAAGAACGAATAATGCTTGCGTGCCGATTCCCTGCAATTTGGTTAAGGATTAGCCCCTTAATTTTCAACTGAGGATCCATTTTTTGGCACCCCAGCACCAAGGCTGCTATTGTTCGAGTCGCCTTTGTACAATCAATTACTAAAATCAAAGGTGTCTTTAGTAGCTTAGCAAGACTGGCAGTACTATGACTTCCTTTTTCATCCACTCCATCAAAAAGCCCCCGGTTTCCCTCGATTACCGCACCAGTTTCTCCGCGAGTGCGCTGGATAAAAGATTGTACTACTGTTTTTTCGGCCATTAGAAACGTATCAAGGTTATAACAGGGTTGCCCTGTGGCCTCCTTTAACCAAGCTGAATCAATAAAGTCAGGCCCTTTTTTAAAGGCAGTAAGGGAAAAACCCTTTTTTCGCCAACCACAAATAACTGCTATGCTCGCAATTGTTTTGCCTGAGCCTCCTCGAAAAGCGCCAATAACAATCCTTGGGATATTTAAGTGCATTTTCCCTGATAGGATGGAATCAAAAAAGCCAAGTAGGCCAAAAAATTAACTTTATTTAAAAAAGAAAGTCTTTTTATATTAATGATGTAAATTTTTATGTCAAGAAAAAATGTGGGTAAAATTTTTTTACACCAAAAGCGCATTTCTTATTCCTCTCCACTCGGTTTTTTTTATAATTTTATGGGTAAATTAATTCTTTCAGAACTAAATTTTATAATTCTGGTCTATATTAATAACTAATCCTATCTCCTCCTTTCTTGGGCCGGGCCCTCTTCCCGGCCTTTTTATTTTCTATTCTATCCACCCACCCCCCACTACCGTATCTTCATCATAAAAAACCGCAGCTTGACCAGGCGTTACGGCCATTTGGGGTTTAAAAAACTCCACCCCAACCCTTCCTTCAGATAGGGGAATTATTCGCGCTGGGCTTTCCTGGTGCTGATTTCTGATCCGAACCTTAACCTCCATGGGTATATCCAGTGATTTTATTGAAACCCAATTTGTCTGGGACACGATCAGTTCTTTGCGAAAAGTCTCTTCCTTCCTTCCTACTACAGCGGCATTAGTTGCTTTATCCAGAGAAATTACATAAAGCGGAAATCCCTTTGCAATCTTTAGCCCCTTTCTTTGTCCCACTGTTAAAGAAAAAATTCCCTGATGTTCTCCCAAAATTTTTCCTTCGGTTGAAACAATTGGCCCTTTTTCATTTAAACGTGGGAAACGGCCCTTGATAAAATTTTTATAATTATTACCAGGGATAAAACAAACTTCCTGGCTCTCCGGTTTATCAAATACCTGAAGGCCAATTTCTTTTGCCTTTTCCTTAACTTCGGTTTTAGTCATTTTCCCCAGAGGAAAAACCACTGGCGTCAATTGAGATTGTCTCAACGCAAAGAGGAAGTAAGACTGATCCTTTTTCGCGTCTTTGCCTTTTTTTAAGAAAAAACGCCCCGTTGCATCATCGTAAACCACCTTTGCATAATGTCCGGTAGCCAAATAATCTGCCCCTAATGCCCGCGCGCGAGTTAAAAGAAAACCAAATTTAATTTTTTTATTACACACAATGCAAGGGTTAGGGGTTCGTCCTGAAAGGTATTCTTTGCAAAAAAAATCTACTATTTCATGTTCAAATTCCTTTGTGAGATCTAATACAAAATGGGGGATGTCCAATTTTTTGGCCACGTCTTGAGCAAAATTGATTCCTTCAGAAAAAACCTGATCCGTTAAAATTAGGGTTGCGCCAACAACTTCGAACCCCTCAGTTTTAAGCAAGGCTGCCGCTACACTGCTATCCACCCCTCCACTCATAGCAACCAAGACTTTTTTCTTTCTCATTTTTACCTTTATTGACTAATGAGAAAACGAGGGGTTTGGATATATTCACCCTTGCATCGGGGGCACCTCGAAGGCGGAGCAAGGCGGTCTCTCTTTGTAAATATAAATCCGCACTGTTTACAAGAAGATGGTTCTATCAGAAATTTTTTTGGTTTAATCGAAAGTTTTATATGCTCCAGGTGATAAAAAATGTCTTTCTCTTTTATGCCCAATTTTACCGATAACTCAAGGGTTGACAATGCTTCTTGGCTTAACATTTCTATAATTCTTTGCCGGATGGTTTTGGCCATGTTTTTTGAAAAACAAATTTTCCGGGAATTAGGGCCGGATCAATCCGTAAAAAGATAAAAGTCTCCGTTTTTTAGTTTAACCTTAAAGTTTTCACAATTCAAACCATTTCACTCAACTGACTTTTTTTACCGGCGCTCTGAAATTTTCTTTATCATAATTCTGTTCTTTTAAATGTCCTGTGGGCTTCATCGTCTCTAATTTCAAAATACCATTCGTCAGATATAACGTCAAAAATTCTGGGAATGTTACCCAAATAGCAATTAAAGCTATTGGGTCATACTGAACTCGTTTCAGCATCTAATAAAATCAACATATTCCGAGCCTCTGAATCAAGTTCAGGGTGACACAAAACGATTTGGGCAATAGCCCCTTCTCAGTAATTTTTATACATTCTCCCAAAGAAAGTTAACCAAATTTCTACTAATTTCTAAATACTTAAACCTAACCGAGGGGTCATGAGAAAATACTTCTAAGGTGATTCCCTCTTCATACCTAATGGATTTCAGCGCCTTGATCGCTCCCTTCCAATCAATACTTCCGACTCCCAGGGGCATATGGTGGTCATCTGATCCGCGATTATCAGAAAAATGAACATGAACAATTTCTTTTGGAAATTCTCGACAGAATGCCATGCCGGTTTCTTTTCCCAAATTGCCGTGACCAAAATCGAGGTGAATTTTAAGCCCGGGGAGTTCCTTCAGAATCCTTCTAAAGGTGACCACCGTGTCAAAGGGTGCAATAAAGTTTTCTAACATCAAAACTAAACCAAATGACTTAGCTGTTTCTAAAATAGGAGATAATGCCTCGATATTCAAATCAACTAAACTCTTCTTCATTGTAATCGGAGAGGAATAACAGGGATGGATGTTCATAATTTTAGCATCCAATCGAGCAAATATTTCAGCGCACCGCTTAAACTCTCCAAGGCATGCTTCCCGAATTGACATAATAGGATAGGCATAAGGAATAATGGGGTCAGTGTGCCCGACCACTGAAAGATCGTAATCTTTTAATAGTTGTTTTGTTGCCGTGACCTCCAGATGTTGAGCGTTCGGAGCTTCTATGGTTAGGTCAATAAAATCATAGCCCGCCTCACCGATCACTTTGATTTCATCAATAATTGGAATCCGCGGATTGTTCATTACCCCGATCTTCATTGGTATCTCCCTGTGATTAATCTCTATTTTTTTTAAAAGCTGAGTAGATACCCACGGGCTTACGCCCGGGGTCCTAAGCGTTCTTTTGACAGATTGTCACTGCAAGTGGTCTTTATTTACTCACCATTGATAAAGTCGTAAAAAGTCGAAAATCAGACGGCCCAGTAAAAAGCTTTCCCGCACAGTAAAGGACAGATGGCCCGCTTCAGTTCTTTATCCCCCGCCGCAAGGCGGTACTTTTTACTCAGCCGTCCGTATTAATAATAATTAAATGTTCTCTGAAGGTGCAACTAAAGTTTTCCCCTTTATCGGGGCCAATCCCTCATAGCGCCTGGTAAGAAAAGGGAGAAACTTTAAAAGCCATCAACAAAAAGCTAGTTGCCCCCGGATTAGCAACAATATTTTTTCTTTTAATTTATTATATTGATTTTTAAAGTTATTTTTAGATAATTACGATTAACTTTCCCTTTTTGCTTGACTTTCTTTTATTTTTATCTTAGAAATTTACCATTACCCGCCGTAACATATTTTCTTCTTTCCAAAAAAATTTAAACTTTTCAATAGTTGTTTACAAAAAGGGAAGCGCAATAACAGCTCAACATAATAAGATGTTTTGTATTTTTTTAAAAACGCTTTCAATATAATTGATTAAAAGATAAAAAGAAAGGCAATGATTCATGGTAATTAAAGATTTTTTGAGATTTTTGCTTCTTCTTATATGTTGTTTTTGTGTTGTTAGTTCTGTTGCTTTTGCCGAGGATGGATCTAAAAAGCCAAACTGTGCTTTTACGTGGACATTCTATTCTAACTATATTTGGCAAGGGCTTGAGCTGAGCAAGGCAAATCCGTTTTCCCCCCCCTCAAATTCAAAAGAATACAACCAAGGTCTGAGTTTTACTCCGTGGCAAAGTTTTGACACCAGGTACAGAAGCTCTATACCTTGGGACAATAAAGGGAAAAATCATGGGGTTATTGCTTACCAAGACAGTTTTTCCCTTACTAACGAGACAGCCTTAAATTGGAAACTTGGGTGGCTCACTTATGATACTGATGCCGAAGAAAATGAAAAGGTATTTGCCGGGATTGGTTTAAATACTTTTCTTTCCCCTGGGGTCAGTTTTTGGAAAGGAAGGGAGTTTAAACAAGATGCATGGACAATCAACTTCGCGTTATCCCAAAATTGGGATTTAAGCAAGTGTTTGTCAAGAGCAGATGGCTGGAGTCTTGGTCTTAGCAGCGGGGTAAGTTATTCAAATTTTGATAATGTTGACTATAATGATTTGCAAAACGCAAATGTATGGGCCGGCCTTAATATCCCTTTCAAAGACGGGATTTCCCTTACACCTTCCATAAATTATTCATTTCCTATGAAGGATCTAAAAAGGGACATGTATGAAAAGGAAAGCTTTAGGGACCTAGAATCCGGCTTTGTTTTCGGTGGAGTTGACCTTAAAATCCCCTTTTAATTTAAACCGATTAACCTGCCTATTTTAACGGACTAACTTCCAACAACCTGGAAACATACGATAAGTTATCTGCGTATACTCAACTCCTTACCCTACCCAAGAAAAGTGACGAAAGATCCCTTCTCTTTTTTACCGCCCCTTCCATTTATCCCGATAAAAAATTTCCTCCACCGGCTTTCTCTTTTTTACCAGGTTTACATCGGTATCCTTTGGGTAGCCGACGGTAAGCAGGGCCAAGACTTTTATTGTTTTTGGGATTTCCAAAATTTCTTTGATCTTTTTTTCATTAAACCAGCCGATCCAGCAGGTACCCAAGCCAAGCTCGGTAGCTTTGAGCACCATATGCTCCATGGCTATTCCGAGGTCTATCTGATAGTATTCAATGCCGGTTACCAAGCTTCCTACCCGGTTAGCTAAAATGTCCAATTGAGCGCAACCCACGATTACAAGAGGTGCGGTGGCTATCCATGCATTTCTAATGACCGGAAGCATGCCATCCTGAGTGATCTTTTGGATAAGAGCGCGATCAGTGACCGCGATAAAGCGCCAGGTTTGACTATTACAGGCGGACGGCGCTACCCGGGCAGATTCGAAGATAGCCTTGATACCTTCCTCTTTTACCGGCTGAGAAGCGTACCCCCTGACTGATCTCCGGGCTTCTAAAATTTCATCTAACGTCATTTTACTTAGCTTTGGAATCATAGAAACGATTGTAAAACAACTCACTCCAAATGTCTATCCAGGCTCCGGTACTGAATGGCTTCCGCGATATGGGAAGACTGGATCGATTCTTTCTTGGCTAAATCAGCAATCGTGCGGGAAACCTTAAGAATACGAGTATACGCCCGGGCACTGAGTCCCAGTTTATCAATCGCGGCTTCCAGGAGGCATTTGGAATCTTCTCCGATATGGCAATGTTTTTTAATGTACCGGGAGGTCATCTGCGCGTTGCAATGGATTTTACTATGATTAAATCTTTCGCTTTGGATTGTCCGGGCTTCCTCCACCCTTTGTCTGATCACTGCGGAAGACTCACCCGTCGCTTCCTGGGATAACTCTTTGTATTTCACTGCCGGCACTTCAATGTGGATATCCATCCGATCCAGAAGAGGGCCGGAGACTCTGGATTTGTACCGCTGAATCTGAAGAGGAGTACAGATGCAGGGCCGCTGAAGGTCCCCGTAAAAACCGCAGAGACAGGGGTTCATGGCCGCAACCAGCATAAACTGAGCCGGAAAGGTGAGAGAGGTTGACGCGCGGGCAATGGTAACCTTGCCGTCTTCCATCGGCTGACGCATCACCTCAAGCACATTTTTCCGAAATTCAGGAAGCTCATCCAGAAACAAGACCCCATGGTGTGCTAAGCTTACTTCTCCGGGTTTGGGAAACGTCCCTCCTCCGATAAGACCGGCATCAGAAATAGTATGGTGCGGGGAGCGAAACGGGCGCGTGGTGATAAGGAAACGGCTCTCTCCCAAGAGACCGAGCACGCTGTGGACCTTGGTCGCCTCGAGTGCCTCCTCGAGCGTCATGGGCGGCAGGATAGAAGGCAGACGCCGGGAAAGCATGGTCTTGCCTGATCCCGGCGGCCCGATCATAAGTCCGTTTTGACGGCCTTCTTTATCAACCTGCCAAGTCAAGTCCGTCTTCCCACATTAAAAATAGTACCTCCAGAAAACGAGAAAAGTCACCTATAATCGCAAAAGGAAACCGCGCTTATTTCTCCACGAAGCTACTTTTTTAATCCCTGGGTAATACGTTTCCGGACGCGGTTTTTATTTGGTTAAATATATTCCGCTCAGCTTCTTAATCAAACTATGAAATTGTTCATGTTTACCGACTCCAATTCGCTCCTCTTCGATTTTCTCAAACCCTTCAAATAGTTCATCCTGGCGTTTTTCCGACAAGAGATTGTCTGCCATCACAAATAAGACGGTATTCTCCTTTTCAATGTGGCCTTTCAGCAATGAAATATAACCGTGAGCATTTTGCATGATGCCTTGAGATGAAGATTTGTCTCCAACCATATATGTAGCATAGGCATCGCTCATAGCCCTGATATAATTTCTGCCCATCTCATGTTCATGCAGCATGACCGCTATAGGACCATCTGCGGGGACTCCTGCGGCTACCAATGCGGGGAACAAGAGTTCCTCTTCTTTGCTGTGATGACATTTATCCACAAAGACTTTCAAAAACTCAAGAATACCCTCCAGGTGTTCTTTGTTCAGATTTCCAGTTGACCCCAATTGATGGCATACCTGCTTTAGAATGCTGAGCATGATCTTAACACCCTCATGTTCATCTCTTAACTGTTGAGTCGCTTTCATTCCTGTTGCCTCCTATCAGATTTTCTCTTGGCCATGCTTTGTCGCGGCCTAATGCTTGTTTCCCACCTTTCCAACCTTCTTAGTCAGATGTGGCTCTTTGAATTGCGCGACAGGTTGCCGTATGGATTTCGAGATCATTCAACAATAACTTGGTAGAATGTCGGCGTTGGTTTACCATCAAAGAGTGGCCTCACTTGATCGCCTGCTTCATCATGGGTAGGACTACTATGCATTGCTTGGAATGCGGCTTGGTCTTTGAATCCAACTATAGCAGCGTAATTTCTTCCATTTACAGGTTTCAGAAGTCTTCTGTTTATAAAGCCACTAGATTTGCAGAATGCTTGATTTGAAGAGACAAACCATTTTTGAAAGGCGGCACCCTTGCCCACCTTAATGGGTGGGCAAGAAATAATAACGATAAACATAGGTCACCTGCACCGTTCTTGTTCATCAAATGGGAAAAATAGGGCTGATTTTTTACAATCAGCCCTTTTCCCAGGGGTTATTTTTTACAAGTACAATCAACCGATTTTTTGTTGCATCCGCTACAAACACCCTTCTTAATTGGTTTTCCACATTTGTTGCATGGGGTACATCCACATGTTTGGCACATAACGATCACCTCCTTTCGCTTTTTATCCTTCTATTTTTCCCATAGGCTACCCGCAACAAACAAGTTCGCCACCGCCTGCCTTTGTTACAGTAACCTCGTTACCGCAAAAATTGCATCTATATTTCTCGCCCACTTTCTCCACTGCAATTTTATAACCCTCCTTGGGTAGTTAAATTTTAATTATCTTGTCCAAAGGGGCCCCGCATATAGGGCAATGCTCCAATTCTTTATCCAAACGTCCTGTGTTGCCGCAAGTTGTGCATACAAAATAAGTGGCCGACTCGATATCCTTTCCCGCATGATAAGCTTTGATCGTTTCCGGTAATAGGCCTGAGTAATTATTCTTGGCACCGTATGTTTCGCTAAAAGCATATTGGGTGAGCGGCAAATGAACTTTGACCGCATAAGGTAAATATTTAGAATAAAGCTCGACCAGATCTGCCTTCTCGATTTTCCGGCTCTCCTTAAGGTTATAGCCGATGCCATGCAGTTTATTTAAAACGCTGAAATAGTTCTTCGCATGAAAAAACGCTGACTTTGATAAGGCATTGAAAAGCTTTTCTATGCCCATAAATCCTTTTTCATGGGCATCGTCCGCAAAAAACTGATAGCGGAGATGAGCCATGGCTTCATTTTGGAAGGCTTCATTAAGGTAGTTATATATCTTCTTATTTTTAATCTCGCGGGTGTAAGATTTTTCAGCAAGGGAAACATATTCATACTTAAGTTCAGAATCGTTATCAAAGTAAAATCTTAGCACGTGATGAAAGGAGCTTTCTTTATTCGGAAGTCGCCCGAAAAACTCAAGCCTTGCACCGCCGCCTGCAGATACGACAACTTTGTAACCATCAACATCATCCTGAAAATAGGAATGGACATGGCCAGAGAGAATCAATTTGATATTTTTTTTGTAAGGGTCCATAACTGCCTTGAGTTTCTGCCACTCCTCCATCTTCATACTATTAGAAGAATAACTGTTAGGTGGTGGTATGTGAAATAATATTAAAATGTTTGTGCGAGTGTATTCTTTTAGAGACTCGTCAAGAAAGTTAACGGTTTCGGCTTCAAATCTTCCCTTAGAGTTATCCAAGGCCACAATCAATAACTCATCATTTACTAAAATATAATTTCTTAGTCCAAAATATGTTTCGTAATAAACTGTATCGTGGTTGCCGCATAATGTGTATACAGGTTTTCGAGATACCTCATTGATAATTCCTTGTATGTATTCATAGAACTCTTCCAGTCCGAATGGAACAAGATCGCCCAGGATAATTTTAAAGTCGGAATGGGTGCAGCTCATCGCTTTTGCAAATGTGGTCATTATTTCTACACCAAGGCCGTCACAGCCCGGATCACCCAAGATGGTAAAGGATGAGGTTTTCTTGATAAAATTAACTTTGTTTTTTACATTCACAACACCTTTCATCTTCGCCCCTTCAAAGTTTTATTTCTGTCCCGTCATTACTTCCACTCTGACAAATCGAGCTATAAATGTAAATTTCTCTCGTAGGATTGTTCACAAAAAAAACTGGCGCTATTCGTTTAAGGTAGGCGAACACCACAAGCACTTGAAAAAAACCTCCTCATAAACCACATCCCCCTTTCAAAACCTTTCATTGAATCTATTAGACCGTGCCCCAAAATAAAAAAGACCCTTTGCCTTTGTTATCTGGCAATTTGGCCTTGTTTTTATTCTTATCACTAATGAAAGACCCTTCATCCTTAACACGCGTTTTTTGAACTGCGACTATTGGTTTCTGGGTTTTGATGGTCTCTTTTCATTTTAACCCGTTGGAGGAGAAAAGGCAATAATTTTTAAAACCTGTTAATTTAGGGCATTTCCCAAATGGTTTTAAAAATTTATTTTTCAAGCAAAATTTTTCTTGACAAGGAATTTTTTATTGGTAAAGTGAATACTAAAAACAGGTGTAATTAAAAGATGTTAGCTTAAAAAAACTATTTATAACATTAGCACATTGTGCCCGCCGGCAGCAGCGATCTCCAGAGCGCGCTTTACAAACTCCTGCCCTTTGACCTCATTAAAGTCTTTGGGATACTCCTCCGCTTTAACAAAAAGCGAGCTGAGATTAATCCGGGAAGGAGTGAGTGAAAGCTGCTCATTCAGAAAATCTACCACCTCTCCCAGGTCGCGAACCCCGATCGCCTCAATTCCCTGCACAACTGCCGCCTCAGCAGTGTTATCCACGGGGAGAAGAAGCCCCTTTACGTTCTGGCTTTTAGCGGCGAGCGCCATCGGAAGACTTCCCCGAATTGGTTTTATCCGCCCGTCTAAGGATAGTTCACCAACGATAAAATATTCTTTAAGCTTTTCAGGCTTAATGATCCCGGTGGCAGAAAGAATTCCAATCGCGATCGGGAGGTCGAATACTGATCCTTCCTTTTTGATGTCCGCGGGAGCCAGATTAACTGTTATCCTCCGTTCCGGATATTCGTATCCGGCATTTTTTATCGCTGCCTTCACGCGGTCCTTGCTCTCTTTGACTGCTCCTTCCGGGACCCAACCGTCGAAAAAGCCGGCAACCCGAGAGCGATATCCACTTCTACTTCAACCTGATAGGCATCAATGCCAAGGATGGCTGAGCTTAAAACCCGGGAAATCATAATCCCCCTTGTTCCATAAAAAGGTTAGTATTCGTTCATCGTTGTTTACCATAACCTGTGAATTTTGCAAGCTTCTTTATTTCCAAAAAAGGGGGGGCTGGTTTTCGTCTCCTTCGTGTGCCCTAATATTATTTAACAATTTGAAAATAAAAGGGTTTTTAAAAAAAATTACTTATCTCCATGCCGGGGAGACGGATACCGTCCGTTTTTCCTGATTAATATTTTATTAATTATTTTAATTAGTTATGTTTTTGTTATAGCAGCACGGGAAATACCAAAAGGTAAATGCTTATTGACTTAGCAAGGTTTTTAGTATAATATATAATACTTATTTAAATTATTTATTTGGTGTTTTTAGCACAAATGCGAAGAACAGTTAGGCAAGAATTATGTTAACCATAAAAGAAGGTAACGGGAAAACATTTAAAGTTGGAGATAAGGCAGTCTACCCCGCACATGGGGTCGGAGTAATCGAATCCATCGAGATAAGGGAGGTTTCCGGCGCTCAACATACTTTTTATATGCTCCGGATATTAGATAACGATATGACGATCATGATTCCCACCAAAAATATTCATTCCGTGGGTCTGAGGGAAGTGGTTTCTAAAAAAGATGTCACCAAGATTTATGGAATATTAAAAGATAAAACCATATCTCTGGGGAACCAGGCCTGGAATCGAAGGTATCGGGAGTATATGAGCAAAATAAAGACCGGATCATTGTTTGAGATTGCCGTGGTATTACGAGACCTGATTTTGCTGAAAATGGACAAAGACCTTTCTTTTGGAGAAAAACGGATCCTGGATATGGCTCGAAACTTGCTTGTTAAAGAACTTTCGATTGCAAAAAACCGAACAGAAGAAAGCATTAAACACGACTTAGAAACAATTTTCGGTTGTTAGTTTTAGCCTCGGCTTTTGCCTGGGGTTATTTTTTAGAAAGGAGGTGAAAAACTCAAAAATGATTCTCAAGCTAATTCTCATTATCCTGACTTCTTTATTGGGATACTTTCTGGGGGATAAGTTATTTCTTACCCGGATCGCTTCTCTATCCGGCTTAGGGTGTGGAGCTATCTTGGGTCTTGCAATCATATTACTCGAACGAAAAATCGAAAAAATGACTGCGTGGGTCATCCTTGGGGGCGTATTCGGGTTAGTCCTCGGACTATTTATAGCAAACCTTTTCACCTTTATCTTTTTAACCTATAGCCCTCAACCACCGGAAGCCGTTGTTGACATGAGCCTATTGACCAATGCCATCTTCGGATATTTAGGCCTTACGACAGGAATGAAAAAGGTTAAAGAGCTTGATTTAAGCAGGTTTAAAATATTTTCTAAGGTGACTGCTTATTCCCCCAAAGAAAACTACAAAATTTTAGATACCAGCGTCATCATTGATGGAAGGATTTTTGATATTTGCGAAACCGGGTTTATCGAAGGAACCTTGGTCATTCCCCAGTTTGTTCTCCAGGAACTTATGCGGATTGCCGACTCTTCTGATCCTTTAAGAAAAACCCGGGGCAGAAGAGGGCTTGATATTTTAAAAAAAATTCAAAAACAGACTGATTTGGATTTAATCATTAGTGATCAGGATTTTCCCAAGATCAAGGAAGTTGACCATAAGTTGGTTGCCTTGGCCCAGAAAATGGGAGGTATTATTGTTACGAATGATGTAAATTTAAATGAGATCGCGGGAATTCAAGGTATTACGGTTTTTAATATTAATCAACTTGCCTCGGCATTAAGGCCGATCGTTTTGCCGGGTGAAATTATAAATGTGTCTGTCCAGAAAGAAGGCAAAGAATACGGGCAGGGGATCGCTTACCTGGATGACGGCACGATGGTGGTGATAAAAGATGGGAAAAAAATCATCGGGAGAAACGCGGAAGTTGCGGTGACCAGTGTCCTCCAGACCACTGCGGGCAGGATGATCTTTGCCAAAGAAAAAGAGGATTCTCACCCTCAAAATGTCCACCGCTTGAAATAATAATTTATTCGAGAAGAAAACCCAAAATCGACCCGCAAAGAAACGCTTTGGGTTTTCTCTGCTTAGCCTGCGTGAAAAAGAATAGTGCGATAATCTTGGCTGCTGGAAAAGGAACCCGAATGGGAGGAGAAGAGGGAAAAGCTTTTTTGCCCCTTTTGGAAAAACCTCTTGTGGCCTGGCCCCTTTTGGTTTTTGAGTCTTCCCCGGAGATCCAGGAAATTATTCTCGTTGTCCCACCAGGTCAAGAAAATAAATGTCGAAAAAAAATTCTATCCCCGTATAATATATCCAAAGCAAAAATAGTTTCCGGGGGGGCGGAGCGACAGGATTCCTTGTGGAATGGTTTTGTGGAAATTCATGCCTGCAATGTCGTTGTCATCCACGATGGCGCGCGGCCATTGTTAGACCGAGAAACCTTGAAGAATGCCATGGATGCGGCAGAACAGGATGGGGCTTCGGTCGTTGCCGTACCGGTCAAAGACACGATAAAAATCGGGGATGAGAAGAAAATGGTCCTAAAAACCTTGGACCGCAACATTCTCTGGGCTGCCCAGACCCCACAGGCCTATCAGTATCCCATCATTAAAAAAGCGCTGGAAAAAGCAAAAGAAGACGCCTTTTATAGCACTGACGATTCATCGCTGGTAGAGAGAATTAACGTACCGGTCCGCATTATTCCCGGCTCTTATGAAAATATTAAAGTCACCACTCCGGATGATGTGATTTTTGGAGAAACCATCTTGCGTAGGCGACTGAAAATACAACCAATCGGAACGGAGAAGTAAACCATGCGAGTAGGCTTTGGATATGATGTTCATCGGTTAGTAGAAGGAAGAAAGCTGGTGTTGGGCGGCGTAGAATTCCCTCATTCTCGAGGCCTCTTAGGTCACTCGGATGGGGATGTTGTTCTCCATGCCATTTGCGATGCGATCCTCGGAGCAGCGTCGTCAGGAGATATCGGCATTCACTTTCCTAATAATGACTCTCGTTTTAAAGATATTTCAAGCCTCGCTCTCTTAGAGGAAACCCATGAAATTATCAAGGGCAAGGGCTTTATGGTTAAAAATATTGATGTCACCATTGTGGCCGAGAAACCGAGGGTTGCAGAGATAATTCCTTTGATGAAAGAAAAAATTGCCAAAGTCTTAAAGATTAATCGGGAAGATATTAATATCAAGGCCACCACCAACGAAGGATTGGGTTTTATCGGCAAAGAAGAGGGGATTGCCGCTTTTGCGGTTGTCCTAGCGAAAAGGATTATACGGACATTTAGGAAATCTAAACCAAAAGAAGAGTGAAGTTCGCTACCCCCAGTTCGCACCGCTCTTTTTAATTTCCCTACGAAAAAGGAGAAATCCAATGATCAAGGCTCCTGAGTTTAATAAATTTGTCGGCACCACTAAGTATATTGTTTCTCCGGCGTTGCAAAATTCCGTCAATGTCGCTATTGCTCTCGGAAGGCCCTTGCTGGTAAAGGGAGAGCCGGGAACAGGCAAAACCCTGCTCGCGCATAACATTGCCATCGGGTTGAATAAGGAACTCACTATTTGGAATATTAAATCCACCACCAAAGCAAAAGACGGCCTCTATTTTTATGATACTGTTCAGCGGCTCAATGACGCCCGGTTTGGCGATCGCGATATCTCCGATATTCAACAGTATATCAAGCTGGGCAAGCTCGGTGAAGCCTTTATCGCTACCGATCAAGGAGTGCTTCTCATCGATGAGGTCGATAAAGCGGATATCGAGTTCCCTAACGACCTCCTCAATGAACTGGATGAAATGAGTTTTCATATACCCGAGACCAGAAAAACGATCACCGCCCAGCACCGGCCGATTGTGATTATCACCAGCAATTCGGAAAAAGAGCTCCCGGACGCTTTCCTGCGGCGATGCGTTTTTCATTATATAGAATTTCCGGACGCGGAGATGATGGAACAAATCGTGCGCGTCCATTTTCCCGCTATCGAGAAAAATCTTCTCAAGGACGTGCTCAAGCAATTCTATTTTCTGCGGCAAATTGACGAATTTCGCAAAAAGCCCTCCACCAGCGAGCTGCTCGATTGGGTGCAGGCATTAATCGCCGGAGGAGTCTCGCCCGGCAAGGTGGAAAAAGAGATTCCTTTTTTAGGTGTGCTTCTTAAGAAAGAAGCCGACGTAGAATATTTTCAAGCCCGAAGCTCCGGCACCCAGGGGGGTCGCTTTAAATTTTACAAGCAGTATTAGGCGCCCCTTCCGAAAGTTGTTAAGAAATGTTGTGTTATGTTCACCAATTTTTTTTACACTCTCAAAAAACATAAAGTCCCGGTCTCCATCACCGAGTGGATGACCCTTATCGATGCCCTGAATCAAGGATATGCCTGGTCAAACCTCACGGATTTTTATTTTTTAGCCCGCTCGCTTTTAGTGAAAAGCGAGACTTTCTACGACCGATATGACCTTGCCTTTCAGGAGTTTTTTAAAGGCATTGAGACCCCTGCCGAGATCAGGGATGAAGTGCTCGAGTGGCTTAAAAATCCTTTAAATCGCCTGCCTTTTTCTCCGGAAGAGTTGGCCAAAATAAAGCAGATGGACCTGGATGAGGTCCTTCGCCTTTTTGAGGAGCGCCTGCGGGAGCAGCGAGAAGCTCACCACGGCGGAAGCAAATGGATCGGCACCGGGGGAACATCCCCTTTTGGTCATTCCGGCTATCACCCCGGCGGAATCCGCGTGGGGGGAGAATCGCGCAACCGCTCAGCGGTAAAAATTGCCGCGGAGAGAAGGTTTAAAAATTACCGGAGCGACCTTACCCTCGATGTCCGGCAAATCAAGGTGGCGCTTAAAAAGCTCCGCCAACTCAGCCGAATCGGGCCGGAAGACGAACTTGATCTTGAGACTACGATTGACAAAACCTGCAAAAACGCCGGTGATTTGCATTTGGTGTGGATGAAGAGCAGGCAGAACGCAGCGAAGCTCCTGTTGCTGATGGATGTCGGAGGGTCTATGGATATTCATATTGCCCTGTGCAGCCGTCTTTTCTCCGCTGCCCACTCAACCAATCATTTTAAAGACCTGCAGTACTACTATTTCCACAACTGCATTTATGATAAACTCTATAAGGACGTTGAGCGCTGGGACTCTATCCCGACCAGTTCCCTGCTGCACACATTGCCGAGTGATTACAAAGTGATTATTGTGGGCGATGGCTCCATGGCGCCCTCGGAGTTGATGTCACGCTATGGCGCGATCAGTTACCAGGAGAACAACGAAACCCCGGGGCTTGAGTGGCTTAAACGCTTTGCCGATCATTTTACCCATTGCGTCTGGATTAATCCGGACAATCCTTCCTATTGGAACCATTATACTGTCGCAATCATTAAACACCTCTTTCCCATGTTCGGCCTGACCGTGGAGGGGATCGAGCAGGCGGTCCAGAAACTGATCATCAAACACTAATTCGGAAGATATTCTTTGCGCGCTAGGAAAATGTTTTTGTAGAAATAAAGGAGTTTTAAATGTCGGCTCATCCCATTCACCTTTACAACAGCATGACCCAGAAAAAAGAGGAGTTTATCCCCCTGAAGGAAAACCGGGTGACGATGTATGTCTGCGGAGTAACCGTCTACGACCACGCCCACATCGGCCATGCCCGCGCAGCAGTTATCTTTGATGTTATCTACCGGTACCTCAAATACCGGGGCTTTACGGTTGCCTATGTTCGAAACTTTACTGATGTTGACGACAAAATCATCAACCGGGCAAATAAAGAAGGGGTTTCCTGGAAGACGATCGCGGAAACCTATATTCGCGAGTATACTACCGACACTCAGGCGCTTGGGAATGAAACCCCTACGCATGAGCCTTTGGCCACGGAACATATCGCCGATATGATAAAAATTATTACGACCCTCATTGAAAACGGCCACGCGTATGAATTGGACGGAGATGTCTATTTTGAAGTCGGTAAATTTCCGGGATACGGAAAGTTATCGAAAAAAAATCTTGATGAGCAAATGACCGGGGCGCGAGTAGAAGCTGACGAGCGCAAAAAAGATCCCCGCGACTTTGCCCTCTGGAAGAAATCAAAGCCCGGCGAACCCTTCTGGCCAAGCCCCTGGGGGGAGGGAAGACCCGGATGGCACATTGAATGTTCCGCGATGAGCCAGAAATACCTGGGCGAGACCATTGATATTCACGGCGGAGGACGAGACCTTATCTTTCCCCACCATGAAAATGAAATCGCTCAGGCGGAAGCCGCTTCCGGCAAGAGCTTTGTCCGCTACTGGATTCACAACGGCTTTGTCAACATCAATCAGGAAAAAATGTCGAAATCTCTGGGAAACTTTTTTACCATTAAAGACATTTTAAAAAAGTATCACCCGGAAGTGGTCCGGCTCTTTCTTCTTTCCCATCATTACCGCTCGCCGGTTGACTTTTCTGCTGAAACCATGAATGACGCCAAAGCCGGACTCGAGCGGATTTACACCACGCTTGCGGAAGTTGACGCGCTCCTCGAGGGAAAGGATTTCTCTGGGGTTACAGAAGAAGGATTAAGCGCCCGGGATAAAGAACTTTATGAAGAGATAAAAGCGCTCATTGCCCGGTTCGAACAAGCCATGGATGAAGACTTTAATACCGCGCTCGCTCTCGGACATGTGTATAATGCTGTCCGCTCGCTTAACCGCTTCCTTTCCGATCCTGAGTTTAAGAAAACCGTTACCGCCCGCAGTGTTGTTGCCTTGGCCCGCAAGGCTTTTTCTAAAATCGGCACGGTGTTGGGACTTTTTCAGGTAAAACCGCCGGAGTTCCTCGCGATGCTCAAAAGCAAGAAGTTATCAGGCCTGGATATCCCCCCGGGTGATGAGATCGAAAAACTGATTGAGGAGCGCAACCAGGCCCGGAGGGAAAAAAACTGGAAGAAAGCGGATGAGATCCGCGATTTCCTTCTTAAGAAAAATATCATCCTCGAAGACGGACGAGGCAAAACCACTTGGACGGTCAAATGAAGTTAAAACTGGTTTCCTCCTATACCCCTAAAGGAGATCAGCCTCAGGCCATCAAAAAATTGACTAAAGGGGTTTTAGACGGAAAGACCCACCAGTGTCTGCTTGGAGTTACCGGCTCCGGAAAAACCTTCACCATGGCCAATGTGATTGAACAGGCTCAGAAACCTACCCTGGTTATTTCCCACAATAAAACCTTGGCCGCCCAGCTTTACGAAGAATTTAAAGCCCTGTTTCCTGACAATGCGGTGGAATACTTTGTCAGCTACTATGATTATTACCAGCCCGAAGCGTATGTGCCCCAGACCGACACCTACATCGCCAAGGATGCTTCCATTAACGAGCACATCGATAAAATGCGTCACTCAGCCACCCACTCTCTGTGGGAGCGGAGAGATGTTATCATTGTCGCCAGCGTTTCGTGTATCTATGGTATCGGTTCACCTGAGGACTACCACAGCATGCTGGTGCAGATCGAAGAGCACACGGAACGGGAAAGGGATAATCTCCTTTCCCGATTAGTTGAGATTCAATACCTTCGAAATGATCTTGATTTTTATCGGGGCACTTTTCGGGTCCGGGGCGATGTGGTGGAAATCTTCCCGGCTTACGAAGAAGATAAAGCTATCCGGGTCGAATTTTTCGGAGATACGATTGAAGGCATTTACGAAATTGATCCTCTCAGAGGGAAGGTCTTAAGGCGGCTTGAAAAAGTTGCCGTTTATCCGGGCAGTCACTATGTTACTCCCCAGGATAAATTAAAGCGAGCGGTACGGACGATTAAGTCGGAACTGGTTGACCACCTCAAAGAGCTTTACGCCCGCAATAAACTCCTCGAAGCTCAGCGGATAGAACAAAGAACCAACTTTGATCTGGAGATGCTGGAAGAGATGGGGTATTGCACCGGCATTGAAAATTACTCCCGCCATCTCGATGGCCGCAAACCGGGCGCCCCGCCTTCAGTCCTCATTGATCATTTTCCGGAAGACTATCTTCTGTTTATTGATGAGAGCCATGTCTCCATCCCCCAGATTCAGGGCATGTACCGGGGAGACCGTTCCCGCAAAGAGACTTTAGTGGACTATGGCTTCCGCCTTCCCTCTGCCCTTGATAACCGTCCGCTTACCTTTGAGGAATTTAATTCCCGAGTCAAGCAGGTTATCTATGTCTCCGCTACTCCGGCTGATTATGAATTGAAAATTTGCGCGAGAAAAGTTATCGAACAGGTTATCCGGCCCACCGGGCTTATGGATCCGGAAATTGAAGTAAAGCCCGCAACTCATCAGGTAGACGATCTGCTTGAGGAGCTTCGCATTCGCATCAAACGAAAAGAGCGGGTGCTGGTAACCACACTCACCAAAAGGATGGCCGAAGATTTAACCGAGTACTACTCTGACCTGGGAGTAAAAGCAAAGTACCTCCATTCGGACATCGGCACGCTGGAGCGCATCGAGATTGTCCGCAACCTGCGCCTGGGAAGTTTTGACGTGTTAATCGGGGTCAACCTCTTGCGCGAAGGCCTTGATCTTCCCGAGGTGTCGCTGGTTGCTATCCTGGATTCGGATAAAGAAGGGTTCCTGCGATCCGCTCCGGCATTGATCCAGACCTGCGGGAGAGCAGCGCGAAACTTAAACGGCAAAGTTATCATGTACGGTGACTCAGTCACCAATTCCATGAAGACCGCGCTTAAAGAAACCGATCGGCGCCGAAAAATCCAATCCGAGTATAACCGGAAGAATAAAATTACTCCCGAAAGCATTAAGAAAGATATCCGCAATGTGCTGGCTTCAATTTATGAAGCTGATTACCTCGCCGTGCCCGCAGTGGCGGAACCAACGAGAGAATACCGGACAGTCAAAGACATCCCTAAGGAGATTGAAAAACTCAAAAAACAGATGCGCGAAGCCGCCCGGCAGCTTGAGTTTGAGCAGGCCGCGGAATTCCGCGACCGGATAAAAAAACTTGAGGAAATGGAACTTTCATTAGGATAAGCAAAGGAAACAACCATCGTGTTCGGCAAGGGAAAAAATAAAATAATTAATAAATACAACAACTAACAATTCATTCTCATTCAATTGCGTCACTGATGGCTAAAATTATGGTTGCGATATTCAAAAAATGTCGTATATGATTAATTATCAAAAAAGGCAGGGTTGCTCATGACTCTGCCTCTCTTTTTTAATAATTATCGCTTGTAATTTCTTGCTTTAAATAGTATATAATGTGTTCAGTTCGAGGTGGCCTTTTTAAGAATCGCTCTTGATCATTTGTTGCTGAAATAAGTAGACCGTATACCTTATAAAAATACATAACTTCAAGTCATTATCAATAATATTGCTTCCTTAATGATTGTGTTTTGGGCACTGAATAAAATAAATGAAGGGGGTAAATAGAGATGTATATTGATGGACAGTGGATCAGCGCAGAGAAAGGTAAAATGTTTGATGTTTTTAACCCGGCAAATGGTGAAAAGGTGGGCCAGGTGCCTGACGGCACTCGGGGCGATGCCGCCAAGGCAATTGATGTAGCGATAAATGCATTTAAAGCCTGGTCAACGCTGACTGCCTACCAACGCTCGTCATATCTGTTTAAAGCATACCAGCTCATGCTGGAGCGAAAAGAAGGCCTTGCGCGGACTATGACAACCGAGCAGGGCAAGCCCCTGCGGGCGGCACGCAATGAGGTGCAGTACGGGGCCGACTTTCTGCTCTGGTTTTCCGAGGAAGCAAAGCGCGTGTATGGTGAAACAATCCCTTCTGCCCGTGCTGACCAGCGCTTTCTTGTCCTTTATCAGCCTTTGGGGGTGGTTGCGGCTATTACGCCGTGGAACTATCCCATATCAATGATAACAAGAAAAGTTGCGCCTGCCCTTGCGGCAGGCTGTACCATTGTGCTGAAGCCCTCAGCGGAAACACCCCTGTGCGCAGTGGAGCTTTTCAAAGTTTTTCATGACGCCGGGATTCCTGCCGGCGTTGTTAACCTGGTAACGGCAAAAGACCCTAAACCAATCGGACAGGAATTTGTGGAAAACCGGAAGGTGCGAAAGCTTACCTTTACCGGCTCTACCGAAGTCGGTAAATTGCTTGCCCGCGGCGCAGCAGACCAGATCAAGCGGGTATCCCTGGAGCTTGGTGGGCATGCCCCTTTTATTGTTTTTGACGACACCCTTCCGGCTCATGCGGCACGAGGTGTTTCACTGGTCAAATTTCTCAACACCGGACAGACCTGCATAAGTCCGAACAGGGTTTTTGTGCAGCGAAACATTGTCGCTCAATTTGTTGAAGAATTGAGAGGCCGCGTGTCAAAGATGAAGGCCGGAAGCGGCTTTGATGACACGGTAACGATAGGCCCTCTGGTAAATGCGGAGGCCCTTACCAAGATTGACCGCCAGGTTTCGGATGCTCGTGACCATGGTGCAGCTGTGATAACCGGCGGCAAAAGGTTAATTGATAACAACCTTGATAAAGGGTATTTTTATGCTCCGACGGTTATCAATAATGTGACGACTCAGATGCAAATTTTCCGCGAGGAGACATTCGGGCCGGTTGTTCCCGTTATCGCCTTTGACAGCGAGGAAGAGGTTGTTGCAATGGCAAATGATACAAATTATGGACTTGCCTCCTATGTATATACCAGGGACATATCCAGGGCTATGCGAGTCTATGAGTCTCTTGAGTTTGCAATTGTTGGCATCAATGACATAAACCCGACCTCTGCGGCAGCGCCATTTGGCGGCATGAAGGAGAGTGGGCTCGGCAGGGAAGGGGCGCGGGAAGGGATTGAGGAATATCTTGAAACCAAGCTGGTAGGCATATCGGTTTAAATATGTTTAGGACAAGGTTCCGGAGAAGATCTAGGTTTTCGATGGAATGTATTTCCTGTTACCATCCGGCCGTTAAGGCAAGGACGAGACGAAATCCCTGCCTTAGTAGAACAGTTTCACGTTTTCATTTTTTTCTATTAACAACTAACCCATGAGGTGACCTTTGGGGAAATACAGCCAAGTTGCTAATCTTATCAAAGAGAAAGGAAATGTTATCGCTTTTACCGGCGCCGGTATTTCGGTGGAAAGCGGTATACCTGCTTTTCGCGGCGCTCAGGGTCTGTGGGAGAAATATGATCCCGAAGAATACGCTCATATAAATTCCTTTGTAAGTGAGCCGGCCAAAATATGGTGCATGCTCAGGGAAATGATAAAACTGACTTTTGATGCGCATCCTTCTCCGGCGCATCTGGCCCTGGGAGCCTTGGAAAAAGCGGGATTTCTG
This sequence comes from Thermodesulfobacteriota bacterium, assembly GCA_026625185.1. Lineage (GTDB taxonomy): Bacteria > Desulfobacterota > WTBG01 > JAGOGO01 > JAGOGO01. The sequence continues at coordinate 1,133,238 of CP113000.1, forward strand.
AAGGCCGTTATTACTCAGAATGTAGATGGCCTCCACCAGGAAGCGGGCAATACCAACATAATAGAATATCATGGCAACATGCGGAATCTGGTCTGTCTCAAATGCCGAAAAAAGATACCACTTAAGCAGGAAGTATTGACCGCCATGCCTTATCCTACGTGTGACCGGTGTAATAAAGCCATGAAGCCGGATGGCGTCTTTTTTGGCGAACAAATCCCAATATCAGCCATCGAAGCGGCGCATGAGGCGGTTGAGAACTGCAAAATAATAATGATAATAGGAACATCAGGCGTCGTCTACCCTGCGGCCGAAGTCCCCTTTCAGGCTGCTTCCCGTGGCGCTGCAGTTGTGGAGATTAATGTTAATCCTACTCCGTTTACTTCGGCGGTGACGCAATATTTTTTGGAAGGAAGTGCATCGCAAGTGCTTCCCAGAATCATAGACGAACTCGGGCTGAAGCTGTCTGATGCGCAACCATAACCAATGGGGTTCACAAAGGTGACTTCATGAGGGTATCGGCAGCTCGAAGAGGCATCATAATTTTTTTTCTTATTGCATGATTTCGTTTTGGGGTTTATCTTGCAAGCCTCATCTGGTGAAGGTTCCCCCTTCTTCAGACAACAAAGCATCTTTTCCGGTCTTTGAACTTCCGATCCCGCCAATCCACGCGCCCGCATGGGGCGCGAGTTTATTGGGCGCATGAGCATACAATTCACCCATCTTGGATACTCCTCAGATTATGCCACCACCCTGCCAAATAGCCCCACGCCCCCGCTCCAAAAATCTCAGCAAAAGAGCGAGCCTTCCCCGCCACATTTTTTAGATGTTCTTAAGCAATTGCCATTCTTCCGGCGGACGGCCTTCTTTAGTGTGTGCATAATATTTTGGAATCATGAGCCAAAGCCAGATTTCTAAATAATTGATATGCTTTTTTCAAAAAAGAAAAAGTACCCGGTTGCCAAAATAAAAAAGGCCTATCACCTTTTTATGCATGGTGATTCGGCCTTAATTTATTCTCGCTTGTGAAAACCCTTCCCATTAAAACCACCCGTTTCCTGTGCTGCGATTATCTTTATATGGGTTTTATAATTTTTTTCTTGTAAATCTTAAGCGGACAAAAAGTCAAAAAATACTTTTCTTGTCCGGGAAATAAAAAACTCCGTTCTTTTTTTAAAAACGAGATGTTTACGTTCCGTAGATCACACACACCCCCCTTAACACTAAAACCCTTGCTGATTATTTAAAAATAAACAATCTGCCAAGTTCGCTTTTCAATATGATCCCAACGGGATTCGAACCCGTGTTGCCGGCGTGAGAGGCCGGCGTCCTGGGCCACTAGACGATGGGACCGTAAAATAAATATAACTCTAATGTAAGCTAAGCACCCTGTCAATATTTTTTAAAAATCGTTAATCTTTTTGATCTGGTTGCTCCGATTCATCCTTTGCGTCTTTCTCTGGAACCTCTGCCTCTTTTGGAAGCGAAAGGTCTTTAAGAATTTGGTCGATATGGCTTCCGTACTCCAAAGAGTGATCAAACTGGAAATCAATGACCGGTGTATATCGCATACGAATCCTCCGACCTATTTCCCGCTGGATAAACTTGGTTGCCTGCCTGAGACCAATGGCCGAATCTTGGAGTTGTTTTTCGCTCCCGAACGCACTGTAATAAATGTGCGCGATCTTTAAGTCTTTACTTACCGTGACTCCGGTAATCGTGACCATCCCGATCCGAGGGTCTTTTACCTCTCGGATAAGCATCTCGGCAACTTCCTTTTTTATTAGGTGGGCAATTCGTTCGATCCTATTTTCCCCCATGATCATCACTCCCTTGAATTCGCTGGAAAAACTTTTAAAAAAGGATTCTTACTTTGACAAAAGTCCAAAGCGGTTCCTCTGCGGTGGTGTTGAGTTACCTTATAAGAATAAGAAAAATTTCTTGGGGTTGGTTAAGCAACTTGAAATTACGCATCAAAATTGATGAGTCCGTAAAGGTCGAATATCAGACGGCACAGTAAAAAGCATTTCCGCTCCGAGGGGGACAAGGCGCGCAAATACTCCGGAATGAGGCGTACTTACCCGTATGCCTCAATGATCCCGCAAGGCGGGAGGCAATCCCGCCAAAGCGGGATAGATGGCGCGCTCCGGATCATTATCGCCCGCCCAAGGCGGTAATTTTTACGAAGCCGTCAAAATTAGTAATGAATAATTTCCCACTCCGAATTTAGCACTTCGATGATCGTGAGATTCTCGACGAAGCTCTTGATCGTATCCAGACAAGAATTGACAAAACGGGTATCATTACCCACGACCGAAAAACCCACCTTTGACCGCTGCCACAAGTCGTTATCACCTACCTCGGCAATGGAGACATTAAATTTATTCTTCGTCCGTTCGATAACCTGCCGAAGGATCTGCCGTTTCCTTTTAAGGGAATCGTTTCCGTGGATAAAAATATCCATCTGACAGATTCCAACTACCATGACCGTGCACTAAATAAATATCAAAGTTTTTGAGCGACTTCTTCGACGATAAAGGCTTCGATGGTGTCGCCTGACTGTACATCATTAAAATTTTCCAGCTGGATACCGCACTCAAAGCCGGTCAGAGCTTCCTTGACATCATCTTTGAATCTTTTCAACGAAACGATTTTTCCCTCATAGATCGCCGTACCATTGCGAAATACCCGGGCTAAAGATCCCCGGATCATCTTTCCTTCAACAACTTTACTTCCGGCAATCGTTCCGACCTTCGAAACCGAGAAAACCTGAAGGACCTCGGCACGGCCCACGCTCTTTTCCTTTTGGAGCGGAGTGAGCAAGCCCTCCATGGCTTTTTTGATGTCTTCGATGATATCGTAAATGATCGAATAGGTCCGGATTTCAACCTTTTCGGCTTGAGCCAGACTTTGAGTTTTTTGGTCAGGAGCGACATTAAAACCGAAGATAATCGCATTCGAGGCCAAAGCCAGCATCACGTCAGACTCGCCAATTGCCCCTACCGCGCTATGAATAATGTTGAGTTTTATCTCTTTGCTGATTAGTCCGCTCAGCGCTTCCCGCAATGCCTCAATCGAGCCGTGGACATCAGCTTTCAAAATGAGTTTGAGTTCTTTAAATTCATCTTGTTTTATCTTGTCATATAAATTTTCTAAAGTAACCTTGCTGCCTTGCGCCAGCTCAAGTTGCCGCTCCTTCTGCTGCCGATATTCGGCGAGCATCCGGGCTTTTCGTTCTTCATTCACGACCACAAAAAGCTCTCCGGCATGAGGGGTTTCGGGAAAGCCCATCACTTCTACCGGATGGGAGGGTCCGGCTTTTTTTATCTTTTCCCCGGTATCATCCTGCATGGCCCGAACCCGTCCAAATATTTGACCGGTCACAAAAGGGTCGCCCACGGTTAACGTGCCTTCTTGGATAAGCACGGTGGCGATCGGTCCTTGCCCTTTATCAAGCCGGGACTCAATAATTACTCCGCGGGCCAATTTGTCGGGGTTAGCTTTAAGTTCTAATACCTCCGACTGAAGAAGAATCATCTCCAACAGTTTATCAATGTTGATCTTTTGCTTGGCTGAAATCTCCACAAAGATCGTATCTCCTCCCCATTCTTCGGAAATAAGCCCCTTTTCCGATAATTGCCGTCTTACCAATTCAAGGTTAGCTTCAGGAAGGTCAATTTTATTTATCGCCACAATGATGGGAACTTTAGCGTCCCGCGCATGGTTGATTGCCTCAATGGTCTGCTCCTGCACACCATCGTTTGCCGCTACCACTAAGACCACAATATCGGTTACCTGTGATCCCCGCGCTCTCATGGCGGTAAATGCTTCGTGACCAGGAGTGTCGATAAATACTATTTCTCCCTGGGGTAAATTCACAAGATAGGCACCAATATGCTGGGTTATTCCTCCTGCCTCTCCCGCGGCAACATTCGTCTGTCGAATAGCATCCAGCAGTTTGGTTTTTCCATGGTCAACGTGCCCCATCACGGTGATGACCGGGGGCCGGTGATGAAGGTTGGCAGCGTCATCTTCTTCGCGAGCCAGCAACTCCTCCTCATCAAAGGAAACCTTTTCAACTTCGTGGCCAAACTCTTCTGAGGCCAGTTGGGCCGTATCGATGTCGATTGCCTGATTGATGGTCGCCATGAGGCCGAGTTCCCATAACTTCTTTATTACCGCACTCGCTTTAACTCCCATCTTTTTGGCAAGCTCACCAACCGTAATTAACTCCGCAATCTTGATTTTACGCTTAATCGCCTTAGGAACAGTAATTTCTGTTTTCTTGGAAATAACCTGCTCTACCCTCTCTTCTCGAAAAACTCTTCTCTCCTTTTTGCGAAAAGCTTTGTGAGCAGGGGCTATCACTCTGGTTTCTCGTTTTGGCTTTTTTCGGAAAATTTTTTCTACTGATGGCTCAACATCAGAAATTAAGATTCGCTTTTTCTTGGGCTTGATCTCGGCGGTTTCGACGGAGACTTCAGGTTCCCCTGTGGGCACAGGGGGGATCTCTGCTTTTCTAATAATTTGGGCCGGCTCTTCTTTGTGCTTTACCCGTTTCTTTTTGGGAGCAAACCGTTCCTTAATTTGGGTTGGCCCGGTTATTGGTTTAGGCGCTGGTTTTAATGGTTCTTTTCCCCTTTCCTCCGGTTTTCTCTCTGGAACAACTTCTTCTGTGGCAGGCTCTGGTGCTTTTTGTTCTGAAGGAGGAAGTGGTTCTAAAATCTCTGGCGGCGGTTTTGGGATTTTCTCGGGCTTTTCTTCTACCACCTGCTCCGGAAAAGGTTTCGCTGAAATCAACGGTTTTTCGATCGCCGGTTCCTTTTCTACCAAGGGCGGATGAGCTTCCACCTCTTCCCGCTCAACTTTAAGCCTTTCAACTCTTCGCCTAATAACCGAAGGTTTTACCCGCGCCTCAACCACCTTTTTTTCTTCGGGTGGAGTGAGGTATTGCAATATCCGCTCCTCATCGTGAGGCTCAAGGGCGCTCATGTGATTTTGTACCGGGATACCGATCTTTTTAATGGTCTTGACCAGTTCCTTACTGCTTATATTAAGCTCTTTAGCTAATTCGTGGACTCTCTTTTTTACCATAATCATTCTTGGGGTGGCTGCTCCTGGAAAAAATTATTATTTCTTTTTACCGTCGGCTATTGGAGATTCTGTGGAAGATTCCTCCTCCTGTTGATGCAAATATTCTTCCACCGCTTTTTTTATGTTCTGAGCCTTTTTCTCCCCAATGCCGGAAATTTTCGCCAAGTCCTCAACACTCACGTCAGCGATATCCTGAGCCGATAAATAATTTTCATTAAAAAGAAGCTCCGCCGTTATGCTCCCAATCCCGGGAATGGCCAAAAGGTCTTTAAAGGCGGCGCGCGACAGCTCCTTGACATGTGAGCGGCTCTTGATATCGATCTTCCATCCGGTAAGTTTTACGGCTAACCGAACATTTTGGCCTCGCTTCCCAATCGCTAAGGACAGCTGATCATCCTCTACGATAATCTCCATTGATCTTTCTGTTTCATCGATGATCACCTCAGAGATTTCAGCCGGTGCCAGCGCATTGCATACAAATTTGGTCGGATCGTCTGACCACGGGATAATGTCAATTTTTTCTCCCCGGAGCTCCTGCACGACCCCTTGAACCCGCGAACCTTTTGATCCCACACAGGCGCCCACCGGGTCGACATCAGAATCATCCGAATAAACCGCGATTTTCGATCTCAGACCAGGATCCCGAGCAACTCCCTTTACCTTTACCACCCCCTCGGTTATTTCCGGCACCTCCGTTTCAAAGAGCTTAACGAGAAACTGAGGACTCGTCCGGGAAAGGACAACCTGGGGGTCGCGGCTTGATTTGCGGATATCTATGATTAAGGCCTTGAGCCGGTCGCCTTGCCGGAACGTTTCACCCAAGACCTGTTCGGCAATTGGCAGCAATGCTTCGGTTCTTCCTAAGTTAACAATGATGTTTCCCTTATTGAACCGATGGACGCTTCCGGCAACCACTTCTCCTTTGCGATCCTTGAAATCCTGATAAATGTTGTCTCCTTCTGCGTCCCGTATTTTTTGGATAATCACTTGCTTCGCGGTCTGGGCAGCAATACGGCCAAAGTCTTTGGTCTCGAGTTTCACCCCTAAACTGTCACCAAGCTCCACCTCAGCATCCAGAAGCCGGGCTTCTTCCAAGGCAATCTCCTTCAAATCATTCCTGACCTTTTCAACCACGGTTCGAAAATTAAAAAGTTCGATTTCGCCCAGATCAGAATTAAATTGAGCCTCTAAATCCACCTTGGGGCCGTATTTTTTTCGGGCGGCAGTTAATAGGGCCGCTTTTAAGGCATCGATAATAACCAGCTTATCAATGCCCTTTTCCCGACGAATCTCTGCCAAGATTCTTTCTAATGATACCTGTTGTTCTCCCTTTACTGCCATATTTTTCTTTTCCTTTTAAAACGAATAGCGTGCGACAAACTCAAAAGCCCTTTTCCGGAAACTCATAAACTAACTTAGCGTGCCGAACAAGATAAAAAGGAATTTCCCACACCTCGCCGTCCATTTCCAAAAGGACTATGCCGTTTTGAACCTGTTTTAACGTTCCTTTAAAATTTCTTTTCCCGTTGAACAGCTCAGAAGTTTTAAAAGAAACTTTTCGACCCAAAAATTTTTCAAAATCTACTAAGGTCTTTAATGGCCTCTCCAGCCCGGGAGAAGATACTTCCAGCCGGTAGGGGTGGGAAAACAAATCCTTGATCTCTAAAATATACCCAACCTCTCTGCTTACCTTGGTGCAGTCGTCTAAAGTAACCCCGTTGTCTTTATCAATCGTGATGCGGACAATTCCCTGTCCCTTTTGAGGGAGATATTCGATGGCAACCAGGTCAAGGTTTAATTCCTTAATAATTGGCTCAGCTAACTCCCGAACCATTTCAAGTATTTTTAAGCCCATCGTAAAAATAGTATTTTGTTGACGCAATAAAAAAGTGGGCCAAAATGCCCACTTTTAAGGACGGATGGCTTAATTTTATATAAAAAAAAGGAAAAATCAACAAAAAATTTAACCCGCTTATGAATAAAGCGGGTTAAAAATTCACCCAAAAGCGGGCAACGGGATTCGAACCCGCGACATCAAGCTTGGGAAGCTTGCACTCTACCAACTGAGCTATGCCCGCAATAGGGCTTACACTATAAGATAATATTATTATTGTCAATCTTTTTCCTCCGCCCCCCACATAAGACAAAAACTTAAAAAAACCAAGTTAACCCCACCGAACATCTGTATTTAAATAGTCTTCCCTGAAGAAATACTCAACCAATTGATTTATTTGTTTTTATTTGGGAAGTTTATATGGCTTAATCACCAGAAAATGGCAAATTGCCTCAAAAACCCGGTGAATTATGAAACCAAAGAAGATGCAAGAAGATAGAGTTCAGTGCGATTTGTTTAGCTCTCGGTTGGATCAAATAATCAGCCATTAACATCCCCTGTGCAAGCTTTCTGGCGAGATACCACACCCAAACAAATCTACCCGGTTTGTTTTCATTAAATAGATTTTCTCTCTATTATTCTCTTGAAAAAAATTAGGGGTTCTGTTAAGCATTAGGTTGTCGAGTGCATTTATTCGAGAGCCAAGTTATTTTTCTTTTAACACAAGGAATTAAAATGAAATTTCTTAATTCTATTATTGGTTTGTTTTCTAATGATCTGGCCATAGACCTCGGGACTGCTTCCACTTTAGTTTATGTGAAGGGCAAAGGCATTGTCGCCAATGAACCCTCTGTGGTTGCCCTCCAAAAGAATGGCAAGGAGGGTAAGAAAATTCTTGCTGTCGGCAATGAGGCCAAGAAAATGCTGGGCCGAACCCCGGGCAACATCATTACCGTCCGCCCCATGAAAGATGGGGTGATCTCGGACTTTGAGGTTACGGAGGCGATGATTAGCTATTTTATAAAACGGGCCCACAACCGGAGAAACCTTATTCGACCCCGAATAATTGTTAGTGTTCCTTCCGGAATTACTTCGGTGGAAAAACGAGCCGTCCGCGAAACTGCGCTTCAGGCAGGCGCCCGTGAGATCTATTTGATTGAAGAGCCAATGGCTGCTGCTATTGGCTCTGGTCTTCCGGTTGACGAGCCGTGGGGGAATATGGTTGTGGATATCGGCGGAGGAACTACAGAGGTGGCGGTTATTTCGCTTTCAGGAATAGTTTTCAGCCAATCAATCCGGGTGGCTGGGGATAAAATGGATGAAGCAATCGTGAATTATATAAAACGAAAGCATAACCTTCTAATTGGTGAGCGAACCGCAGAGATGATAAAAATGACTATCGGAACCGCCTATCCGGAAGAAACCATAAAAACCGCTGATGTGAAAGGTCGCGATCTGGTCTTGGGGATCCCCAAGACTTTAGAGATAACCTCTGAAGAAATAATGACCGCCTTAAGGGAGCCGATAAAGAGTATTGTGGAGGTAGTTAAATCCGCCCTAGAGCGGATTCCTCCGGAATTAGCAGCAGACGTCGTAGATAAGGGGATAGTTTTGGTGGGCGGGGGGGCGTTGTTGAAAAATCTTGATGTTCTTCTCCAAGAAGAAACCAGCTTGCCTTTTGTTATTCCTGACGACCCCCTTACGGCTGTGGTGCTTGGTTCTGGAAAAGCCCTGGATGAACTGGACCTTCTAAAAAATATTATGCTTCGGGATTAAACATCACCTCCCGGGAAGTTTTTCCTGTTATGTCAATTTTTTCTCGAAAGTATGGTTTCCCCTTTTTTGTCCTCTTGGTTTTATTAGCTGTTTTTCTCTATTTTTTCTATAACTTAAAACGTCCTCCAGGGTTTCGCTTTATGGAACCCGGGGCGTTCTCTGTGGTTTCTTATTTCCAGGAAACTATAAACACGTTTTTTTCTTTTCCTGTTCGCGTTTGGGGGCGGTATGTGTTTTTGATAGAAACCGAAAAGAAAAACCAAATATTAAACCAGGAAATAAAAATGCTTCGTCAGGAAAATGCTTTTCTCCAGGAATCCGCTTTGGCAAATCAAAGGCTTCGGAAACTTTTAGAATTTAAAAAAAACATCCCTTATAAACTGGTGGCGGCTGAAGTTGTTGGAGTTGATGCTTCGTTGTCTTTTGAGTCTTTCTCCATTAACAAAGGAAGAAATGAAGGAATAAAAAAGGGCATGGCGGTTTTATGTCCTGATGGTGCGGTGGGAAGGATTTTAAAGGAAGCAGATTCGTTTTCCGTGGTTCTCCTTTTAATCGATCAAGGCTTTGCCTTGGACGCTCTTGTTCAAAGAACTCGCACTCAAGGGGTGGTGGAAGGAATTGGAGGGGGTTTTTGCCAATTGAAATATGTGCTGGGATCAGAAGATGTTCGCTTGGGTGATTGGGTAATTGCTTCCGGGTTAGAAGGATTTTTCCCCAAAGGAACTATTGTGGGCAAAATCGTCTCCCTAAAAAAGGATAAGCTTTCTGCCTTTCAAGAAGTAATTATTCAACCGATGGTGAATTTTAAAAAAACCGAAGAAGTCTTTGTTGTTCTCGATCTGGCGTTATAGTCTATGTGGTGGTTTCTTTTTTTAGCCATCTTTGGACTTTTCTGTATAGTTATACAGACGAACCCTATACTAAATTGCTATCTCTTCCCGATAAAGCCCGACTTTACCATCCCCCTCACCTTTTATATATGTCTTTTTCAAAAGCCGGTTCAGGGCTGTTTTTTGGTGATGTGGCTTGGTTTTCTAATGGACTTGTTTTCAGGGGGGATCATGGGTATTTTTTTGTTTTTAAGGCTGGTTTTGTTTTGTTTTGTTCTAATTCTCAAGAAATTGCTTTTTTTGGAAAACAAGCTCCTCTGGGTGGGCGTGATTCTCTTGTTATTTTTATTAGACTCTCTTTTAATTCACCTGTTGTTTGGGCTGATGGGAAAAAACTGGGGTACTCTGGTGATTATTTTAAAAACTTCTGTGTCGCAGGGTTTTTTTACTTTTTTACTATCTCTTCTGGTTTTCCCTTTTGTTAATAAATTTGAAAATGCTTATAAAAGAACGGCAGATAAAATAGGCTTATGGATTTTGATCAAGAAATAATCGAAGTCCTTTCGAAACGGCTTGGCTTTTTAAAGTTTTTTATTTTTCTGGTTTTTTTTATAATTTTTGTCCGGCTTTTTTATCTTCAGGTAGTAAAGGGGGATTATTTTTTTGATCTTTCTGAAAACAACCGGATCAAAATCCAAGAAATGCCTGCCCCTAGGGGTGTTATCTATGATCGAAATGGAAGGATTATCGCAAACAACACACCTTCCTTTGATGTTTCTCTCTTGTATTCAGGAATAAAACAGCTTAACGGAATCCTTTCCTTGCTGAGTGAAATTTTAAACCTTGATCCGCAGGAGATTATAAAGAAAGTAAAAAATTCTTTATACCTCCCTCGGTTTAAACCAATAAAAATCAAGCTGGACGTAAACCGAAAAGAATTAAGTAGGATCGAATTCCATAAACTTGATCTCCCCAATGTGGTGGTTGAGTTTTTTCCGAAACGAAATTATCCTTTAAAAGAAAACCTCGCCCACGTACTTGGTTATTTGGGTGAAATAAGTGAATCTGAGCTAACCCAACCAGAATACTCAACCTATACCGCCGGTGATTTTTTAGGCAAATCAGGAATAGAAAAGGTCTTTGAAAACTCCATTAAGGGACGCCCCGGTTGGCTCCAATTTGAAGTCGATTCTCTGGGAAGAAAAAAGGGGGTCTTGGGGTCGGTCGACCCCATTCCCGGGGAAGATCTTTTTTTGACTATTGATTTAGGGCTACAGGATTTTGCGGACCAAGCCTTAGGAGAAAAAAATGGCGCTGTTATCGCCATGGACCCAAATACAGGGGAGATTTTGGCCTTTGTAAGCCACCCTTCTTTTGACCCCAACCTTTTTTCTCGGGGAATATCTTCTAACGACTGGGGCGCATTAATAAAAAACCTTTTTCATCCCCTTGCCAATAAGGGCATCCAGGGACTTTATCCCCCTGGGTCTTTATTTAAGATAGTTACCGCAATTGCAGGCTTAGAAGAAGGTAAAATAACTCCTGATACAAAGTTTTTTTGCAATGGCTTTTTAAATTTTGGGAATCGTCCTTATCGGTGCTGGAAAAAAGGTGGCCATGGAACTTTAAATCTTTTTGAAGCCATAGAACAATCCTGCGACGTATATTTCTATCAGGTTGGGCATTTGGTCGGGGTTGACTCTTTGGCGTATTATGCAAAATTATTTGGGTTGGGGAGCCCTACTGGTTTATCCTTAGAAAATGAAAAAGGGGGGTTGGTGCCCACCAGTAAGTGGAAAAAAAAGACCTTCCATATCCCTTGGCAAAAAGGAGAAACATTATCCTGTGCAGTTGGTCAGGGTTTTTATGTAGTCACCCCTCTTCAGATGCTCGTATTGATTAGCTCTATTGCTAACGGAGGAAAATTGTATGCCCCCTTTTTGGTTAAAAAACTGGAAGATGAATATGGACTCATAATAAAAAATTTTAAGTCCAGAGATGTTTCTCGGCTACCCATTTCGTCTAAATCTATTAATAGTATTAGAGAGGGTCTTTGGCGGGTTGTTCAGGGGCAAAACGGCACTGCAAAAATTGCCCGGGTGGCGGGGATAGAAATAGCGGGGAAAACCGGGACCGCCCAGGTTGTTGGCCTGCCCCCAGGAGAGGTGCGTTCTAAGCTACCAAGTTATTTGCAAGATCATGCCTGGTTTTTTGCTTTTGCTCCCTTTAATGATCCAAAAATAGCTGTTGTGGTTCTGGTTGAGCATGGTGGTTTTGGCTCGGTGGTTGCCGCCCCCATCGCCCGGGATGTAATTAAATATTATCTCGAGAATAAAAAGGGGTCGTAACATGCTTTCTAATTTTTTTCTTTTTGATCGGCGTTTAATTACCCGCTTTGATTTAAGTCTTTTTTTTATTGCTCTAATAATTGTAGGGCTTGGGATTTTTAATCTTTATAGCGCGAGCGTTTCGCTTCACGCCGTCGGGTCTGTTTATAAAAAACAGGTTTATTGGCTTTTATTGGGGATTGGTCTTTTGCTCTTGGGGTCTTTTTTAAACTATTCGTATTTAGAGCAGTTTGGTTATTTTTTTTATTTTTTTGTTATCTTCCTTCTTATTTTGGTTTTTTTTCAGGGGAAATTTATTTCCGGGTCAAGGCGTTGGCTTTCTCTTGGTTTGTTTAATGTTCAACCATCGGAGTTTATAAAACTTTCTCTTATAATTATTTTGGCAAAGTGGTTTAAGAACAAATTTAATCCACGAGGTTTCAGCTTGTTTTTTTTATTTATTCCCGGATGCTTCTTGATCATCCCTTTCGTTCTTATTTTTCTTCAACCAGACCTTGGGTCTGCGCTTCTCTTGGTGTTAATCTTTTTTTCTTTAGTTTTTTTTGTAAAAGTTCGGTTTCAAACCCTCTTTGTTTTGTTTTTTTGTGCGTTTCTTTTTTCCCCCCTCGCGTGGAACTATTTATTAAAAGATTATCAAAAAGACCGGGTTGTCCATTTTTTAAACCCTTCCATAGACCCACTGGGGAAAGGTTACCAAGTTCTTCAATCTAAGATTGCGGTTGGGTCGGGAAAGTTTTTTGGAAAAGGTTATTTAAAAGGAACGCAATCTCAGCTTAATTTTGTTCCGGAAAAATATACTGATTTTGTTTTTTCGGTTTTTTGTGAAGAATGGGGTTTTACTGGGGCATTAGTGTTAATTTTTCTTTATATTGGTTTACTCTTTCGTTTTTTATTTATAACATATTCTGCTAAAAACAGTTTTGGATTACTACTTGGATATGGGATAACTGCTTTGTTTTTTTGGCAAATTATCATAAATATTGGTATGACCATTGGTTTGTTGCCAACGGTTGGAATAACGCTTCCACTTTTTAGTTATGGTGGTTCTTCGCTCGCTATCTCTTTATTTTGTGTTGGGGTAATGATCAACATACACATTCAAAAACATATTTTTTGAGGTTAATAAATTAATACTATTTTAAAAAAGTAATTTTAGTGATATAAGATTTTTATTAGTTTTTTTTAAACAAAATAACAACAACCATCTCCATTCTTTTTGTTTATTTTTTTTTAAATATTAAAAATAACTTAACCCTATTATGATGTCATTTTTTAAAGATAATAAATAAATATGGAATTTAAAATATCCTATAAAAAATTATTAAAGGCTCTTCAAAAAGTTCAAGGTATTATAGAACGAAGAGAAATCAAACCCATTCTTTCCAATATTTTAATAAAAGCAGGAGAGAATCAAATAGAAATAAGTGCCACAAACTTAGAGGTAAGTATAAAAGAATTTTTAGAGGCTGAAATTTTTGAAAAAGGTAGTATGGTTTTAGATGCTAAAAAAGTTTTTGAAATAATAAAAGAAATGCCGGATAAAGAAATTTATTTTAAGAAAAAGGAAAATAATTGGATAGAAATTACTACAGATAACATTTTTTTTAATATCGTCGGAGTGGATGCTAAGGAATTCCCTGAAGTAAGTTTTTTAGAAGAAGAAGAATTTCAGGAAGTTAATAAAAGAAATATAAAAGAAATGATTGAAAAAACTATTTTTGCCGCATCAAACGATGAGACAAGAGTAAATTTAAATGGGGTATTTTTTGAAAAAATAATAAAAGCAGGAAAAGATGTAATCCGGATGGTTGCCACCGACGGACATAGACTATCAATGATTGATAAGGAAATAGAAGGGGACAGTAAAAAAGGAATCTTAGCAATAGAACCACTCCAAAAAGGGCTTCTTTTCCCCAAGAAAGGTCTTTTGGAATTAAAAAAGATGTTGGATGATGGTTTAGATAATCAAAACCTATTTCTTCTTTTAAAGCAGAATAACGGAATATTTAAAAAAGAAAATATGATGCTGTCAATAAGGGTTATTGATGAAGAGTTTCCAAATTATAAACAAGCAATACCCGAAGAAATAAAAAATAAAGCGATTATTGATAGGATTCGTTTTTTAAATTCTTTAAAAAGAATTTCAGTTATTGCCGAAGAAAGATCAAAAGCAATCAACCTGTTTTTTGGTAAAAATACACTGGAGGTTTTTACCATAAACCCGGTTTTTGGAGAAGGAAGAGAGACTATCTCAATAGGTTATGAAGGAGAAAATATTAGACTTGGGTTTAATGCGGGTTATCTTGTTGATAGCATTAATGCTATCGATGGAGAAGAGATTGTTATAAAAATAAAAGACAAAGACAGTCCAGTTACGATAACCCCATTAAACGACGATGAATATACCTGTGTAATAATGCCGATGGAAATAAAGGAATAAATGGAGGCCCTAAAAGAAGCAACCAAAAAGAAGTTTATAGCATCTGAAAAAAGGGCTTTGATTATTTTATTTTTTTTGTCGGCGGCAAGCTTGTTGTTTGATTCAAAAAAGATTTTTTTTGGGGTGTTGATAGGGGGAGGACTTTCGCTGGTAAATATTGTGGTTTTAAGTAAGATAGGAGAAAAAATTTTTCAACAAACCAGCCCACGGAAAGCACCGGTGATAATAACATATATAATCAAAATGTTTATTTTATTCGGAGTATTATTTTTTTTAATTGACCATGAAATAATAGATATTTTTGCCTTTATTGTTGGTTTTTCAATAATTCTTTTAATTATTGGCTTTGAAAGCATTTTTCCCTCGCAAAAAACCACCTAATTATTATTAATCTTTTTTATCTTTTTAAAATTACAAACCAATACCTAAAACAATACGGAATATTTTTAGCTCTTGCCTTTGATCTCGCCGCCTCTTTAGTGGGGGGTTTTGTTGTTGGATATTGGCTCGACAATCACTTTAATACCTTGCCCTGGCTAACGATAATTTTTTTTATAGGGGGGGTAGCTGCCGGAATAAATACAGGAATTTTTATAGTTAAGAAATATAAGAAAAATCTCACAAATAAATAAAATAAAAAATTCTTGACAATCATTTTTTGTAATGATAAACAACCCACGTCATAATGAATGAATTTTCATTCAATTTTAAAATAAAAGGGTTATCCCCATGGAACACGGCTTTACCTGGTTTTCTTTATTGCCCTTTATTTCTGACGATCCGGAAAGACAGCTTGTATTTACCACTATTTTTATCGCGGCCGTTCTTTTTGTTATTTCCGCAAAGATTTTTAATTCTATAAAAAAATCACCCAACCCACTTATCCCTCAAAAAAAATTTTCTTTCCAAAATTTCTTTGAATTAGTCATTCAGGTAACCGTTAATTTAATGAAGGATATTATCGGGCCCCACTCGGAAAAATATCTTCCCTTAATCGGGAGTCTGTTTATTTTTATTCTTTTCTGTAACCTCTTGGGGCTTATCCCCGGTTTTCTTCCCCCCACCAGCAATCTTTATACTAACGCCGCATGCGCAATTATAGTTTTTTTATATTATAACTACCAAGGGTTTAAAGAACACGGGATAAAATATTTAAAACAATTTGCCGGCCCGCTTATTTATCTGGCCCCGCTAATGTTTGTCATTGAGATTATCAGCCACATTTTTCGACCGTTTTCTCTTATGGTTAGGCTTTATGGAAATATATCTGGTGACCATGCGGTTTTGGCTATTTTTTCAGGGCTGGTTCCTTTGGTTGTGCCAGTCGTTTTTTTAGTTTTGGGGTTAATGGTGGCGCTTATTCAGGCCTTTGTATTTGCAACACTATCAACAGTATATATAGGTTTGGCTGTGTCTCATGAACATTAATAATTTTTTAAAGGAGGTTGGTAAGTCATGGGAAAATGGAAAACAGCGGTTATTATAATAGGGTTGATGCTTCTAATATCTTCACCGGTATTTGCAGAAGAAGGGACAACGGGTGCTGCCGATGGGTCGATGTCCAAAGGATTGATTGGTCTTGGCGCTGGGTTGGCAATTGGATTAGCCGCATTTGGTGGCGGCCTTGGTCAGGGCCGAGCTGCCGGCTCTTCTTTAGAAGGTATTGCTCGAAACCCCGGTGCATCTGATAAAATGTTTGTCCCCTATATCTTGGGGCTGGCTTTTATCGAATCCCTTGTGCTTTACGCTTTTGTTATCGCGTTCTTACTCCGGACGAAGATGTAATATGTTTTCTTCGGTTAACATCATAGGAATCGATATCATCCCCGGGTTGCTTGTTATTCAGGGGCTTATTTTCCTGTTTGTCTTGTGGTTTCTCAATAAGATTCTTTTTAAGCCTGTTTTAAAAATTATTCGGGAACGAGAAGAAAGAACCGAGGGATTTTTAAATCAAGCAGAACAGGTTGACGAAAAAGCTGAAAAAACCCTTGAGCTATATAATGAAAAATTTCGCCAGGCCAGAAAAGAAGCGGTCGAACTAAAAAGAAAAATAATTTTAGAGGGTGCTGAAAAAAGAGAAGCTGTGATAGATAAGGCCAGAAAAGAAGCCCAAGGGTTTTTGGAAGAAATGAGGAGAAATATAGCCGAAGAAGCCGAACGGACCAAAAAAACTCTTCACCAACAAGTTGATGCCATAGGACGGATAATGGCGCAAAAGGCCTTAGGAAGAAGCGTGTAGGAATGAATATTTTTTATCTCTTAATCGTTACGCTATGTGCTGCTGCGAGAGTTGCGTGCGCTTCATCAGAAGGAGGGCATGCCAGCCCGACGGATTGGATCTTTATTTGTGGCGTAATAAACTTTATTCTTTTTCTCATCGTTTTGTATATTTTTGCCCTTCCCCGCATTAAAAACTTTTTTTCTGAGCGGAGCGGAAATATTCAGCAAGCGCTAAAAGAAGCCGAAGAAGCAAAAATCTTAGCGGAAACCAAGCTAAAGGAATACGAAAAGAAGATGGCTTTCTTGAGTAAAGAGATAGAGGAAATTCGCAAGGCCGTTGAAAAGGAAGGGGAATTAGAAAAAGAAAGAATTATTGCCGCCGCGGCAAAAGAAGCGGAAACAATGAAATGGCAGGCAAAAATAATTGCCGAACAAGAACTAAAATACGCCAAGGCAGCGCTAAGAAAAGAGCTCGCTTCATTATCTTTAGAGAGGGCTGAAAAAATTATAAAGGAAAAAATAAACGAGGATGACCACGCTCGCCTGGTTAAAGACTATATTCTCCAAATAACCTCCAAGGTAATCTAACGGTATGCTAAATAAAAAGATTGCCCGAAGATATGCTCAAGCATTAATCGAGATCGGGAAAGAGAATAATCGGATTGATAATTTTAAAACCGAACTTAATAATTTTTCTAATTTGCTGAAAAAATTTCCCGAGTTCCAAGACGCTCTTTTAAGTCCGCTCTATTCAGCCGAAGATCTGAAAAAAACAATCTTGGGGGTGGCTGCGAAAATTAAGCTTTCGGAAACTATCAAAAATTTTTTGTGTCTTTTGGTGGACAAAAGAAGGATCCAATACTTTTCCGCCATTTTAGAGCTTTATGAAGACTTGACTTACCAGATTTCAGGATATGTGAAGGCTCGGGTAATAACCGCCCGGCCTCTTTCAACATCGGATTTAGAGAGCATTAAAAAGTCGCTGGAAGATATCACTCGAAAAAAGGTTCTCTTAAACAGCGTGGTTGAGCCGCAAATTATTGGTGGAGTTATAGCGGAGGTAGGAGATAAAATTTTTGATGGCAGCATAAGAAATCAACTCCAAAGAATAGGTGAAACGTTAATCTAAAAAGGATTAAGAATCATGGAGATCAAAGCAGAAGAAATAACTCAGGTAATAAAAGAGCAAATTGGTAAATATGAAAAAGAAGTAAACATTAGCGAGGTCGGAAGGGTGCTCTCCGTAGGAGACGGGATTGCACGGATCTATGGCCTTCAAAATGTTATGGCCAACGAACTTATCGAGTTTCCTCACGGAATTATAGGAATGGTTCTCAACTTGGAGGAAGATAACGTTGGGGCGGCGATTCTTGGAGAAGACGTCCATATCAAAGAAGGAGATCTGGTAAAAAGGACAAACCGGATCACCCAGGTTCCCGTGGGCGAAGCGCTTATTGGCCGGGTGGTAGATGCCATTGGAAAGCCCATCGACGGAAAAGGAGAAATTGAAACTAAAGAATTTCGAAACGTAGAGGTGAGGGCTCCGGGGGTGGTGTACCGATCGCCCGTGAAAGAGCCTCTCCAGACCGGCATAAAAGCCATTGATGCTATGATTCCGATTGGTCGAGGACAAAGGGAGTTAGTCATCGGGGACCGCGGCACCGGGAAAAGCATCATCGCACTTGATGCGATTATTAACCAGCGGGACACCGATGTTTTTTGTATCTATGTTGCTATTGGGCAGAAGCGCTCTTCAGTTGCCCGCGTGGTTGATCTCTTCGAAAAATACGGCGCAATGAAATATACCACCGTGGTGGCGGCGACCGCCAGCGAACCGGCCCCGCTGCAGTATATCGCTCCGTTTTCCGGATGCGCCATGGGCGAATTCTTCAGGGACACCAAACGGCATGCTCTGATTATTTATGATGACCTTTCTAAACACGCGGTTGCCTATCGTCAACTGTCTCTTTTATTAAGAAGACCTCCGGGAAGAGAGGCGTATCCGGGAGATATTTTTTATCTTCACTCCCGGCTCTTGGAACGAGCGGCAAAACTAAACGATGCGTTGGGCGGGGGTTCTTTAACCGCTCTTCCGATTATCGAAACTCAGGCAGGTGATGTTTCGGCCTATATTCCTACTAACGTGATATCTATTACCGATGGCCAGATCTATCTGGAACCGGAGCTTTTCTATTCCGGGATAAGGCCCGCAATTAATGTTGGTCTTTCGGTTTCTCGAGTTGGAGGAAACGCCCAAAACAAGGCAATGAAAAAGATCGCTGGAAGCCTTCGGCTTGATTTAGCGCAGTTTCGAGAGCTGGCAGCATTCGCGAAGTTTGGAAGCGACCTTGACAAAGCCACTCAGGCCCAGCTTGCCCGCGGAAGTCGCCTGGTTGAACTCTTGAAGCAAGGGCAATACAGTCCGCTCCCGGTAGAAAGACAAATTGTTGTCATTTATGCCGGCACCCAGGGGCACGTGGATGCCTACCCGGAATCGTGTTTGGCCCGTTTTGAAGCTGAACTTTCTGATTTTCTTGAAAATAATTACAAAAGCCTGTTGGAGGAAATCAAGACCAAAAAAGAATTAACTGAGGATATTGACAAAAAACTTAAAGAAGCGCTTGCAAAATTTAAAGAAAAATTTGTCGTTGAAGAATAATGGCAACACTAAGAACAATAAGAAGACGAATCGCTAGCGTAAAAAATACGCAGACCATTACCAAGGCCATGCAAATGGTCTCGGCCGCAAAATTGCGGAAAGCCCAGGAGAAAGCTTTAAAAGCCCGGCCGTTTGCTGAGGCGACAAAGCATTTGGTGCTGGAGATGTGCAAGGGGATGACCCCTGAAGACCACCCTTTCTTTGTTTCCAGCGAAGAAAAGAAACGTCTGGGAATTATACTGGTTACCAGCGACAAGGGGTTGTGCGGATCTTTTAACAACAACATAATTTTTAGGGTTGAACGAGACCTGCGAAAAGCCCAAGGGGGCCTGGGAAAAACATCCTTCCTTATGGTGGGGAAAAAAGGGGGAGACTTTTTTTCTAAGAGGAATTTTGAAATAAAAAAGAAATACCTCGAAGACCGTGAAAGAACTAATTATGAATTAGCCGCGGAGATTGCCAGGGAAGCAAAAAATTATTTTTTAACCGGTGAATGGAATGAGGTTCATCTTTATTATTCTGCTTTTAAATCAGTCATCAAATACGAGATCACCCAAGAAACAATCCTGCCTATTCCCACTGCCCCGACAGGGTTAGAAGCTGAGGCCATCAAGGATTATATTTTTGAACCAAATCAAAAAGAAATTTTAGATCAGCTTCTCCCAAAGTTTCTTGAGATCCGGATATTGAAAGCCATCCTGGAGTCTCAGACCAGCGAATATGCTGCCCGGATGGCCGCCATGGATACTGCTTCTAATAATTGTAGAGAGCTGATCACCGATTTGACCTTGATTTATAACAAAGCAAGACAAGCTGCCATAACCAAGGAGCTTTTAGATATCGTTGGTGGAGCCGAAGCTTTAAAAAAATAACTCGTATCCTTTAAGGAGGATAATCACTAATGACCAGAGAAGTAGTAAGCGAAGGAAAAATAACGCAGGTTATAGGCCCAGTGGTTGATATGCGCTTCAATACCGGCAATCTTCCGGAAATTTATGGAGCCATTGAACTAACCAATCCAAACGTTGACGACACTGAATGGAACCTTATCCTTGAGGTGGCCCAACATATCGGCGACGATACCGTTCGATGTGTTGCCATGGAAACTACCGATGGTTTAGTGCGAGGACAAAAAGGGGTTTATCGAGGAGAACAGATAACCATGCCGGTGGGAAAAGAGGCTCTGGGAAGAGTGCTCAATGTAATCGGAAAGCCGGTGGATGAAATGGGTCCGGTCAACACGAAAACGCGCTACCCCATTCACCGTCCCTCACCTGAGTTTGTCGACCAGAATGTGGCGGTGGAAGCCCTCGAAACCGGAGTAAAAGTTATTGATTTATTGGAGCCCTATTCAAAAGGAGGGAAAATAGGTCTCTTTGGAGGCGCTGGGGTTGGGAAAACAGTTATTATTATGGAGTTAATCCACAACATAGCGGTTCACCACGGAGGCTATTCGGTTTTTGGAGGCGTGGGCGAGCGAACCAGAGAAGGAAATGACCTGTGGTTGGAAATGAAACAATCAGGAGTTATTTCAAAATGCGCCTTGGTTTACGGACAGATGACCGAGACCCCGGGCGCCCGTGCCCGCGTGGGTCTTTCGGCTTTGACGGCCGCAGAATATTTTAGGGATGAAGAAGGGCAAGATGTTTTGCTCTTTATTGACAACATCTTTCGTTTTACCCAAGCCAACTCTGAAGTCTCGGCGCTTTTAGGCCGCATGCCGTCAGCCGTGGGTTATCAACCCACATTAGCCACCGACCTGGGCGAGCTTCAAGAAAGAATTACCTCGACTAAGAAAGGCTCGATCACCTCAGTGCAAGCCATTTATGTTCCCGCTGATGACCTGACCGACCCTGCGCCTGCAACCACCTTTGCACACCTGGATGCAACAACCGTTTTATCCCGGCAAATTGCAGAGCTTGGGATTTATCCGGCGGTTGATCCTTTGGACTCAACCTCCCGAATCCTTGACCCCAAAGTAGTCGGAGAAGATCATTATCGAGTGGCCCGGGAAGTGCAAGCGATACTTCAGCGGTATAAAGACCTTCAGGACATTATTGCTATTTTGGGGATGGAAGAATTGTCTGATGAAGACAAAATAGCGGTGTCGAGAGCAAGGAAAATTCAACGATTCCTTTCCCAGCCGTTTTTTGTCGCTCAAGAATTTACCGGAACCCCGGGGAAGTATGTAAAGCTGGAGGAGACGATCCGAGGGTTTAAGGAAATAATCGAAGGAAAGCATGACGACCTTCCGGAGCAGGCCTTCTATATGGTCGGCGGCATTGAAGAAGCAATTGAAAAAGCAAAACGCTTAGCAGGATAAAAGAGACCAACATGGCAGACGTGATCCATTTAGATATTCTTACCCCAGAAAAAACGGTGTTTAGTGATTCAATAGAAGCGGTTACCGCACCGGGAACGCTTGGAGAGTTTGGCGTTTTGCCCGGACACGCTGCCTTGGTTACTACTTTAGAAATAGGAGAAGTAGTAATAAAAAAAGATAATCGTGAATATTGGGTAGCTATTAGTGGTGGATTTGCCGAGGTGGGAAATGACAAAGTGACTATTTTGGCAGAAGCCGCTGAGCCAGCCCAGGAAATTGACATAAAAAGAGCAGAAGCCGCAAAAATTCAAGCCGAAGAAAAACTCAAAAACTTGTCCTCCGACAAAAGCGAATTTTCAGAGCAGGTTTTCGCTTTAAAAAGAGCTACTAATAGAATAAAAGTTTCTGCCCGAAAACCCTAAGTAGCTGGAAGGATGGAGAAACGGTTTAATGAGAAAAAAAGGATCGACCGAGCGCTTCAGATTTTAAAAAAGGAGAAGGTTGAAGCTCTGTTAATAAATGACCTGACCGACATTAGATACCTCAGTGGTTTCTCAGGAGATGAAGCCTCCGCGCTGATAGCGCCGGAGGCTCTTTTTTTACTCGTTGATTCCCGCTTTACTGCCCAGGCAAAGCTCGAATCGCATTTTTTCCAAACTCTTAAAATTTCCAAGCGGATTGAAGACACCATAACGTTGATTAACCGTCTTAAAATAAAAAAGGCGGGATTTGACCCACATACAATTTCATACGCTGACTTCAGACAATTTGAAAAAGGACTTACGAAAACAGCGCTTGTCTCTGTTGAAGAAGGGTTGCGTCTGTTAAGGGTAAGAAAAGAAAAAGAAGAGGTTAAGACTATTCGCCAGGCGATCACCATTTCCACCCGGGGATTCCAAAAAATGAAGGAGAAGATAAAAGTCGGACTTACTGAAAAAGAACTTGCCAATATCTATGAATCTGAGGTAAAAAAAGCGGGGGCGGATAAATTAGCGTTTGATACGATTGTCGCCAGCGGAGCAAGGTCAGCTTTGCCCCATGGCGTTGCCAGTGAAAAAAAAATCGGAGCCAGGGAATTGATTATGATAGACTTTGGCATTTACTGTCAGGGATACTGTAGCGACGAGACATGCACCGTCGTGACCGGAACCCCCACCGCAAAACAAAAGGAAATTTTTTCTATTGTCAAAAACGCTCATGATCGAGCGATTGAGAAAATTAAGCCGGGCATTTCTTCTCAGGAGATAGACAAAGCCGCTCGAAGCTATATCGCAAAAAAGGGATTTGAAAAATATTTTGCGCACGGGACTGGCCACGGAGTGGGGCTCTGCGTGCATGAGGAGCCACGCATTTCTTCCTTGAAAAAACAGATTCTGGAAGAAGGCATGGTTTTTACCGTTGAACCGGGAATTTATCTGCCCCAATGGGGGGGCGTGAGGATTGAAGATATGGTTGTGGTGACCAAAAGCGGCTGTGAGGTGCTTACCCTTGTGCCAAAACAGTTAGAGATCATAAATTAGGAGGTTAAACGATGTATTCCACCAGTGATTTTCGGCGGGGACTGAAAATAGAATTAGAGGGAACGCCTTACAGTATTGTCGAGTTTCAGCACGTAAAGCCGGGGAAGGGCGGTGCCTTTGTCCGGACAAAATTAAAAAATCTGGGCACCGGCAGGGTTATTGAACGGACATTTCGATCGGGCGAAAAAGTTGACAAGCCCGACCTGGAAGAAAAATCCATGCAGTATCTTTACGCCGAGGGCAAGCAGTATAATTTTATGGACTTAGAAAGCTACGAGCAGACATTTTTAACCGAAGATCAGTTGGGAGACAGCAAAAACTACCTTCAGGAAAATATAACCATCACCGCCCTTTTTCATCAAGGAAAGGTCATTGGGGTTGAAGTGCCGATGTTTGTTGAGCTTACGGTTGCCAAGACCGACCCCGGCGTCCGCGGCGACACCGCCAGCGGCGGAAGCAAACCAGCCACCATGGAAACCGGCGCGGTAATTCAAGTGCCTCTTTTTATCAACGAAGGCGATAAGATAAGAATTGACACCCGCACCGGGGAATACATGGAACGGATAAGTTAATAGATTAAAATTCTCCTGCCGGTCGTTTGTGCCGACCGCATTGCACCCGCAAGTCTTTGCCATCAATATATAGCGTTATCGCTCCATCCAGGTCGGTTCGATAAAAAGCGCACTCCTTTTTCCGAAAACGCTGGATAACGTCAGGATGGGGGAGGTTAAAAGAATTTCGAAAACCCACGGAGCAGACAGCCACCAAGGGGCCGACTGAGTCAATAAAAGGAATACTGTTTGAGGTCGAACTCCCATGATGGGCGATTTTCAGCACATCTGCAGAAAGGTCCTTTCCGCTTTTTAACAGCATGTTTTCCGCCTCAATTCCAATATCCCCCGAAAAAAGAACGCCACTATTGCCATAGGCAAATTTAATAACCAGCGATTGGTTATTGCGCCGCTCGTCTTTGCCTTTTCCCGATCCTGAATAAGCCGGCGGAGGGTGGAGAACATCAATGTTTACCTTCTGAATCAGCAAACGCGGGGATGCGCCGGAAAGTTTGCGCACAACTATTTTCTTCTGTGCCAGAATTTTTTCCAATTCCAAAAAATGGGGATCATCAATTTTATCTTTATTGGTCCAGAATTCTTTAATTGAAAAATTTTTGGCTAGGTAGATAAGTCCATCGAAATGGTCAGGGTGGGGATGGCTAAGCACCAAATAATCTATACGCAAAATTCCTTGCCCTAAAAGAAAGGGAGCAACAATATTTTTTCCGGTATCAAAATCTCCATTGGGAAAACCCCCGCCATCAATGAGCATGGTTTTTCCCTCCGGAAAGCGGATCAACGCGGAATCCCCTTGCCCCACATCAATAAAGGTAATAAAGAGCCCCGGTGATTTTAGGGGGGCAAGACAGTAAAAATAATTAGCCACCAGCAGGGTTGCAGCAATAAGGATGATTTTTTTCGGCCAGCCATAAAATTTCCAGCAAAAAAGAACGAGGATAATGAAATAAAAAAGGAAGACCGTGGTAAGCGAAGGAGTGGGGATAAGAAAACTTGTCCAGGGAATGTTTGCCAAAAAGTCGGCAATCCTGATGGAGATATCCGACAACAGGCCCGATAAGGAGAAAACAAACCCGGCAATAAACGAGGAAAAGGGAATTAGCAGCACACCTATTAAGCCCAACACCACGATTAAAAAACCGGCCAGAGGAACAATGAGTAAATTCGCAACCAGTCCGGAAAAAGAGAAAAGGCTGAAATAGTAGGCTACCAAAGGTCCGGTGGCAAGCATAGCGGAAAAAGTGACTACCATAAAAATGAGAAGATGATGTTTCGCTTTTCTCCACCAGGGTGGCTCTAATTTTTGCAGCAGATAATCTTGCTGAGGAAGGAGAGAAAGAATTTTCGGAGCAAGGAAGACGATTCCTAAAACCGACATGAAAGAGAGCTGAAACGAGGCTCCAAACAATGCTGGAGGTTGGATAATAATGATCACCAGCGCAGCCAGCGCAGTAGCATGGTACAAATCCCTTTCCCGGTTAACCAGAAGAGCGGCTATATACGCAACCGTCATAATGAAAGCTCTTTGCACCGAAACTCCGGCGCCGGCGATCAGGGTATAGAAGAGAACCGGAATAACGGACAGACCAGCTGCGAGCTTGGGAACATTGGTCTTCAAAAGGAGGAACTCGGAAAACCCCAAGAGTCGTCTGAAAAGAAAATAAAAAAAAGCAGCGACAATTCCAATATTGAGTCCCGAAATAGCAAGGACATGAGCGGTCCCAGTGCGGACGAAGCTTTCTTTGATCTCCTCGGGTATGGCGCTCTGTTCGCCTAAAAGCAAACCGCGCAGAAATGAGTTTGTCGAAGGAGGGGTTGAGGAGTCAATGAGCTCTCGTATGGTGCTTCGAAATGCATCTATTTTTCTTAACCAGGACTCACGTTCCGGCAGTCCGAGTCTGATTATGCTCTGCTGGCGGGAAACATACCCGGTTACGTAGATATCCTGAAAAGCAAGCCACCGAACATAATCAAACCCACCGGGGTTTCCAAAATTATGGGGTTTGCGCAAACGGGCTGAAAAAATAAGCCGGTCGTAAACCAGAAATTTTTCTTCGTCATCTTCTATGGTAAGGAGTATGTTTCCGGCTGCGGGATATTTTTTTCTGTCGACGATGATCCACTGCGCCCGGACATAAAGGCGGGTCTTTTGGGGCAAGTATTCGGCCGGCCGGTAAAGAAATCCCTCGACGGTTAAGGGGCGATTTTGCGACCAGCGATAAATATGATGGGAAGGAAAATCCGGCCGGAGATAATGCGCAAGGGAGATTACCCCAACCAAAAAAAGTCCGAGATAAAGCGCACCGTTTGATAACCCTGGACGCTTTTTCAGCATAGCAATGACGCCCAGGACCAAAGAACAGCTGATGGCCATAAAAATAATCAGTGCCTGCGGATGCCAAAAAAGGCCAACCACCAGCCCGGCCATATAAACGAAAAGAAGATAAAAAAGTGGGGATGCAAAATTTCGATGAATATTTTTAAGTATCGGCAAGACCACGCAACCGCCTCTTCCTGGTTTAGGAAAAAAATTATCTTTTAGTTACCTAACGTTATCGAAATAGTCTTTTTTTGTCAAGCAGGCAAGCAAGGGGGAGGAAGAAGAATCAAAAGATTTTTAAAAATCTTTGACATCATAACCCATGAGCGGTAAAAAAGAAATAATATTAATGATAAAGATTTTTCTAAAGGAAGGGAAATGCCAACCAATCGCCAACAGAAAATAAAAACACCTTTTGGCAAGAATAGCCGGAAAGGTGTTTTTATTTTTTTGCTTACATTTCTTTGTATAACAATCATTGATAATGTGGGGATTGCTCTCCTGCAGTCCGCAATAAAAGTCAAATCGGCGTGTTTGGGGAACGCTCCCTACCAAAATTTACGATTTACGTTTTATCGAGGAGCATATAGCTGCCACTGCCCGGAACAATGCTTTAACGGCCTTTCCGATTACCAGAAACGGGCGAAGGGAAAATAAAAGCCAGGCAACTTTTTTGGAAACCTGGTAGCGAAGCCGGAGGTAATCAGTGCTGGGGAAATGAGCACCCAGCAGAAAAAGCACTTTATCTTTTATGCCGGGAATTCTCATCAGCGTAAGTAGGTTTCCCTTCTGTTCGCTCTCACCTTTAAAATTTATTAAACGCACAAGATTTTTGGGGTAGGAGGAAGCTTGGTGAATTCAAATTGCAAGTGCACCACGAGCTGCATTCCAGAACACTTCATAGGGTGTCCGGTAGTTGAGAGATTTTCTTGGCCGATTATTAAGCCTTTTAACAGCACGAGAAATATCACGTTCGGTAATTTTTCTCATGTAAGTTCCTTTCGGAAAATACTGCCGCAGTAATCCGTTGGTGTTTTCATTGGCTCCTCGCTGCCATGCAGCATAAGGATCGGCAAAGTAAATACTGAGTTTGGTTTTTTCCTCAAGTTCTTTAAATTGGGCAAACTCTGTTCCATTATCTACCGTTAAAGTTTGCCGCATTATTCCAGGAATGCGCCTGAAAATTTGAGTGCTTTTATCTGTCAATGTCGTAGCTTTCTTATTTTCCAGCTTGCCAGCCAAAAGGTAGCGGCTCTTGCGTTCGACTAACGTCGCGATATAGCCACTGCTTTTTTTGCCTTCGATCGTATCGCCCTCCCAGTCTCCAAATCGTTTTCTCCCTTCCACGATTTCAGGTCGTTGAGCAATTCTCTTGCGCCCGGCAAGAAACCGCCTTCCCAAACCATACCGTTTCTGGCGCCGTCGCCTTTTCCTCCCCCGCCGCAGGTTTAGATAAAGCTTGCCATTAACCTTCGCATCCTTATAAATCCAGCGATAAATTGTCTCATGGCACACTCGCATCGTCTCATCATCAGGATAATTAATCCGCATATAATCGCTTATCTCCTCTGGAGACCATTGCAGATTCAGTTTTGTTTTTACATAATCAACAAGGCGCTCGTTGCCCTCCCGACGATAATGCCTGGCCTGATGCCGTCGTTTTAGAGCTACCGGATGCGTCCAGTCATACCAATAAACAGTGCAATCATATTCCGGCCCGTTGCGTTTAAGTTCACGACTGACCGTGCTGTGATCTCGGTTTATCCGGCGGGCAATTTCTCGTTTACTAAATCCAGCCACATTTAAATGGCTGATGACATATCGTTCGTTTTCTGTTAAATGTATATATGACATGGCAGGCTCTTTCTGGTTGCGAGTTGGTCGTTCTTCTCAACATACCAGAATTCCTGTCATGTCGCATGCTTTTCTCAAATGGTGCACTTTGAAGTTGATTCTACCAGTATTTGCTTTTTTTTCGATCTACCTCATTTAAAACAACGCCCATAATAGGAGCGCCGGCCGCCTTAAGAATCTCAACCGCCTTTTTTGCTTCTTCTGGCTTGGTTACGCCTGCCTTAACTACCAAAATACTGCCATCGGAATATTGACTAAGAACCGGCGCATCAGCCATGAATAACGGCGGGCCATCCAGAAGAATGTAGTCAAAAATATCTCGGCACATGGAAAGGAGTACTTCAAACCCCCGCGAGGAAATGAGCGGCAAAGGGTTATGGAGAGGAGGGCCGCTGGGAAGCAAAAAGAGGTTTACTGTTTCAGTATCAACCAAAAGGCCGCTTATCTTTTTTTCTAACCACGGAGCATTTCCTTGGAGCTGAAATTTATCCATAAAAGACTCGACCACCAAACCGTCTTTTTTTATCTCTCCTTCGGTAAATTCATAAAAACCTTCTTCAGGGGAGAAAAGAAGATTCAGGGTTTCCGAAAGGTGAAGGGTGAGGAGGTTTTCCATTCTTTCCGGAGAAACCGATCCCATTGACAAAAGCACCGAACCCACCCTTCGGTTCGCGCTTTTGGCTAAATCTAATGCGTCGTCAAGGCTCTCTTTCTCAATAGCCTTGGTTCTTAAAAGTATTTGACCTAATCTTTTTTCCGGAGGACGATTTTCCCAGCAGAGGTCAACCATATTGCCGCGATCAAACAAAGCCAAAAAGTCTTTATTGCCCTTGACAATTTTTACCTTTCCGCTTTTGCCCCGGGTAAAGATTATCCTCTGGATATCTCCAAAGGAAAATGCGTTGTTCAATATCCCCTTATTTTCTAAAGAAGGAAACTCGCGCAAAAACTCCGTGATCCCCCGGTTTTTTTGAGTGAAGACGTTAGTCAAGGAGGGTTTTTTGAAATCAGCATCAACTATTGCCACGCGAAATCCTGACTGGGCGAGCATGCTCCCCAAGGCTTTAACCAACGTTGTTTTTCCCACGTTGCCAACCGGTCCAGTAATAAAAATGGTTTTTAAAGGCTTTCCTAAAGACTGAAAGCGCAAATTGGTGGCCAGAGCCCGCAATGGCTCCGCAAGTTCCCCGCTCAGCTCTCCCTTGGCAATTGGTTCTTCTTTAGGAACAAGAGAAAGAGTAGGTAGCTGGAGATATCTATCCACATCTTTTTCCTCTTTTATGGAGCGATCCATATATTCCAGAAAAAAGGAAAGGCCGATTCCAACGGAAAGACCAACGATAAGAGCAAGAAACATATTCATGGTCGGCCTCGGCTTTATCGGAACAAGAGGGAGCTGAGCTTCTTCTACCAGCCGCACATCTTCTTGGCCGATCCCTTTTAGAACTTCCATTTCCTTAAAATTGGTGAGCAAGGCCTGATAAAGCTCTTTGTTAGTTGTTACCTCTCTTTCCAGCATAGCATAACGGAGCTCTTTCCCCGAAAGCGCGAGGTTTTCGTTTTCCTTGTCTTTCATTTGCGAAGCAAGCCGCGTCTCTTTGCCCCACAGCATGGAGATTTGTTGCCTTAAGGCGGCAATGGCTTTGGCTATCTCGCGCCGAAAGCTTTCCTTAAGCTCTCTTATTTTAGCATTGTTTTCCACCATTGAGGGGTGTTTTTCTTTGTAAGTCTTCTTTAGCTCCTCACGTTCAATGGTTGCCTTAATAAGATCAGCCCTCAGATCAAAAAGAATTTTGTTATCTAAAATCGCCGGAGAAAATTCTTCGGTGTTTCCGCCCCGAAGCATCCGCTCGAGCTCCCTAGCTTTCTCTTCCAATCCGCTGGCTTCCACCTTGGTGGTGAGCAGGTCGCCGCTTAACGACCCGATGTCTTTGGCGGAAATATCTTTTTTCCCTTCGAGCGAAAAAATCCCCTCTTTTTGTTTAAAATCATAAAAATTTTGTTCACTCTCTTGAAGCCTTTTCTTCATCTTGGCAATCTCGTCTGAGAAAAAAGAAAGGTAGTTGCGAAACGAATCAAGCCGGCTTTCAGATAAATACTGGAGATAGCTTTTGCAGATTGTGTTGGCAGCATCCCGGCAAAAGACAGGATCAGGATCTACAACATTTACTTCAATGAGTCGGGTATCGCGGATAGGGACAACCTCTACCTCTCCTTGAAGAATCCCGACCCAGACAGGGTAAGGGTCGTCTTTTTGCGGGTTGGCTTTTGCTTCCGATTTTTCCGCGGAAAAAGAAAAAAAGGGAAAAGGATATAATAACCCGCTTTTAATTTTTTCAAGGTTTTCCCTAATATTATTCTTAACGGTTGGCTTTTTTTCTTGTTTCTTGGGATCGTCAAGTGTTAATGCTTTTGCAGAACGGGCAAGAACCGGAAGACTTTTTATCATCATCGAATGGGTTTTAAAAGCCAAGGATTCCGAATAATCACTTTCCCAATATCCTCCCCCGGGATTAAAGGTTGGTGGAGCGAGCTTTTGTTCTTTTCCCACTTTTATTCGAGCACTCGCCTGATAGATTGGCTGCACAAGGAAAGTGCCGATCCCGACGGTGGCAAGAAAGCAAACCACGGTAGCGACAACAAGCCACCTCCTTCTTTTTAGGACTTCCAAATAATCTAAAAGGTGAATTTCTTGTTCTTCGTTCATTTTCCCATTTCTGCTAAATTGGTTAAAGTCTTGACTCCGGGACATAAATCCGGTCTCCGGGCAGGAGCAAAGGATCGGATTCTTTTCCATCCCGTATCTTTTCCAAATTTATTTTCATTACCTGTTCTTTTCCGTCTTTTTTTCGGGTGATGGTTGCCCGGTTAGGAGCTGCAAAAGGGTCAAACCCTCCAGCCAGAGCACAGGCATTAAGAGCAGTGAGGCCTTCTTGATAATCATAGGCCTTGGGTTCTTTTACTCTGCCCAAAACGTAAATTTTTGAAAGAGCTTGCTTTTCCCGGTATTCTTTTACCGTTACATTAACAACCGGATCAACAAAGTAATCTTGTGCGAGCGCTTCTCTTACTTTTTTAGAAAAATCACTCAGGGAGAGATTAGAAGCCGGCACATCACCAAGAAAAGGAACGGAAACTATTCCTTCCCTGGAAACCGTTAGCGTGGATTTATTTTGCTCCTTGCCGCCGGCGAAAATATTCAAGATTAGGACATCTCCTGGGCCAATCTTATATACTTCATCGCAGAGGCCCAGAGAAGAGAAAAGATGAATTAAGCAAAAAATGAAAAACACAAAACTGGCGTTTAATTTCCCCAAAAGCTTCCGACTCCCTTAATAGACAAAAAAACACGGTTCTCGTTATAGTCACTGTGTTTCAGGTTCGATTCCCTCTGAATCCGGGTGTAACCAATGGGGAAAATGCACCACCTTTGAAATGCATATTCGATAAAACAGTTTCCTCCATAGAGCGAATCATCCCTTTTCTCCCACTTCCCGCTTTCGGTTAAACCCTTCTCTTGTTCATAGGTAAAATTTTCAAAAAAAGCAGAGACACCAATTCTGGTTTTGGGAAAAGGCTGGCAAGAGTAATCCAAAGCCGCCAGGTCAACAAAGTAGTAAGAATTACCATTGCCGAAATCAGCAGGAAAATGGTTATAAGAGAGCTCAGCCTGGCTTTTGGGGGTTTTCCTCACTAGTTTTGTGGTTCCCAAAACTCTGGTTACATCCCCTGCCACCCCCTTGATTTGTTTATCAAAAAATTTTTTTTGAGCGCCGAATGCGAGTTCCAAACGGTAGAGAGGTGTAAGCTGGCGGGTAACGCCAAAGAGTCCCTGGGATGAGTGGTAATCTGAAGACCACTGAAAATTTCGGCTTGTTTCTCGAAAATCAAAGAAAACGTTGGTTCTAAAGTTTATTCGATAGCCCAAGGTTAAATTTCCTGAATAGGCATTTGAATCTTAATCATCAGGGTTAAAAGCGTCCAGATAATGGAGCCGGTCGTAACGGAATCTTAAACTGATTGAAACTCTGTCAGATAATTGTTTTTCTACATACGGAGAGAACCAGTTGCGATAGTATTTTGCTGCAGAAATCCGATCAGTGCCAAGCCACATATCTGTTGGCCTCCGGGAAAGAATGAAAAGTTCTTCCATTCCCACCTTGAGCGTATCATTAATTAACCTTTTTCCATAAAAGCTTAGATTGTGACCTACATAGTCCAAGTCTTTCCGGTCACGCCCAGAAGCAGGATCAAGGTTGGAATACCGTGTAACCGGCATCAAGTAGTCCAAAGAGGCAGTATACCTCGGCCCGCTTGAATTAAATTGGATTCTCGGGGTAATGAAGGTAATGAGGTCCCGGCTCTGATTTTTTTCCGTACAAAAGATATTGTCGTCGTATTCTTCTGTCAGGGCGATAGAAAGCGAAAGAGGAACCTTTCGATCTACCTTGAACTCTCTTTCAAAAAAATTACCCCAATAACCTTGTTCCATTGGTTTATAAACCGTTGCCCAAAGGCTTTGCAGATCCTCAAGGCTTAGATCAAAAGCGCTTGCTTTTGAAACTATTAATAGGAGGGAGACGATAAGAAAAAAGAGTTTTTTATCATATTCACTTTATGGGGGAAGCAGGAGTAGAATACGCCTCTGAAAGGGCGGTTGACAATGGCGGGGATTCTAAGGGATTTGCTGCTCGTAAGACATAACTTAATACTTGTGGATCGTTCAACAGGGTTAGCACTGAGTCCTTATCGATGCTTTCTTCACAGGCACAGTTAATTTTAAATTTTTTTTCTTTTAATTTGCGCAGGACCTCCTGGCAGGAAATATTCGCCCTTTGGCTTAGCGGGGTGGTAATCTCATACACCACCTCGGCCAAGAAAGAACAATTTGCGGGCTCATCCATCTTTGCTTTCTCAAAAACAGTATAACTTCTTTTTGTCACCAAATTTTTTTCAAAAGCAAAGCGCTCTGCTTTATCCCAATCTTCTGTATTTTTGGGGAGGAAGAATTCCAGGCCCGCAACCTTGATTACCAAATCAACAACCTCTCCCTGGGTCATTGCTGATCCTAAAAGATTTGTAGTTGCAGCAGCCCCCCCAAACGATAGCGAAGGGGAATAAAATCCAAAAAATGTTATGAGGAGCATTAAGAAGATTTTTTTCATTGTTAAAAACCTCCTTTCTTGCCTTTTTAAAAGATCGATTCCTACGTAAACATTTAGTTGAATTTTGCGCAATAATACAAGAAAAATTCTATGAGTTCAACAAAAAACATCAGGTTTTATCTTTTTTAAAAACACGTTAGATGACTGCAAGGGGGAGATTTTATATAATGCGATTAGGAAGGATTCATCCGGGGAAGATAATTAATAACGAATTGAAATTTGGGAAAAATCCGAGGCAGGCGCATTAGATTAAACACCATCACCCCGATGCTTAAACGATCCAGCCAGGAAGACATGGGCCAGCCAAAGTGCACGATTATCCGACTCTCCGGCATTTCATACTCCACAACTTTTAGGATAGCAACCATTCTCTGGTACAAACCTGTCTTGATAAGGGGAAAACGATAATGGTTGGAGGCCGCCTTACTAGGGATTCCCTGCCGAGGTGAATAAAAGGTGATATACGCTTCATTGTCTTTTGGGTTGCTCAAAGCCTCTTCCCAGGGTCGTCGAAAATAAATATGAAGATCAGGGCGGGAAGATTGAGCTAATTGGAGAATCATCTCCATCTCGCTGTCGGTTTTTTCAATCTCCTTGATCTCTGGTGCGCGCTTTCGAGCTATTATAAAACCACCGAGCAAAACCATCCCGGTAACAGTTGCCCATAAGATCAAACCGTGGGGCTTCTTATTGGCCAGAAACACAAAGCAGCTCACAAACACAACCCACATCACTAGCGTAACTAATCGGCTGGTGTTAAAATGAATGACCTCCTTTGTTCCCCTGAAATAACGGTAAATAAGGAGAGACCCCATGTTAATGCAGAAGCAAGCGATCAGACCCAAGGCGTACATATCAGCCAAGATCATCTGTCTGCCTTGCGTGATGAAAATGATTGCCGAGAAAAAAATAGCGTTAAGGAGGTGAATGCGGTAGAGCGACTGACGGCGGTTGGTGGCTATGAGCCAGAGAAATCCATAACGGTGCGCAGCCCGCTCCATCAGTTCGCTGGAGGCCACAAAGGCGGTGTTGACCGCCATGGTCAGGGTGAAGCTGGCGAGAGCTCCTACGGCCATCCCGAAAGGAACACCATTGACCAATGTACCAAAGTAAGTAATCAAATCACCTTCGTGTTTTGCAAAATCAATATTTGCGGAGAGAGCCAATGCGGCAATTACAGGGGTTACCAGGCCGACCGTGATGGCTAAGAATATATACGCCTTTTTTGTCTCCTGCCAGTTCCGCACCAGCCCAGCGGTCTGAAGCACTGATTCAACACCGGAATATGCCAGCACGCAACTGGCGACCGAAGCAATAAAAATTTCATAGGTCCCGATCCAGGAACCGGTTTGTAAGCGGGCATGGGTCTGATGCACGGCCTCTTTTAGACGAGCTATGGAGTCGCCATCCAGGCCTATAATACCGGAAACGATCAGGTTCAGGAAAATAAAAGCCGCCATGATAAAGATGCTAAAGGTAAAACGGGCGTTATCCCGGATCCCCAAGATGTTGAGTCCCGCCACCCCCCAGATGATTACCAGAACCAGGGCAATAATTGCCGATTGAGATAAAGGGAAAAAAGAGGAAGCGTTGAGCACCGCACTCACTGCGGACAGGCAGGCAGTGAGGGTGTAATCTACCATAATGGAGGCCACGGCTACAAAGGAAACCATGGGGCCAAGTACCAGATAAGAGAATGAATAAACTCCGCCACCAATGAGTTTATGGTGCTCAAGAATCTCAGCAATCTCCACCAGCCGGGTGGTCATGTAATGGATAAATATTGCAGTAAAGGCGATAAAGAAAATAGCGCTGACGCCGATAAAGCGGTAAGCTTCAGCCGGAGCATAGAAAACCGAGGTGAGCTCGTCCATGAGGGTAATAATCGCGATGGAAAGCCAGGTGAGCAGCCAGCGCCCCTTGAAATAATAGGAGAGGAGTCCTGGTTTGCGAAGCAGAAAAATAAAGAGAGCAAGTAATGAGAGGTTAAGAATAAGAAGAGTTATAGTTTTCATCTAATGGAAGTTTTAAAGCAGTTTTTCTAACTCGTTAAGAAATATTTCGAGGCTCTCCTTCCCAAAAAGGCAAAAGACCACTTGTTTAATGTCCGTTCTTACCTTCAAGTACTCAATGGTCGTGGAAAGCATGATTTGGGCGCACCGGTCGAGCGGAAATCCGAAAATGCCGGTGCTGATAGCAGGGAAAGCAATGCTTGTTAATTTGTTTTGTACAGCTACCTTGAGGCTGTTTAAGGTGGCATTTTTTAATTTTTCCTCTTCATTCCCTTCCCCCATCCGGGGACCGACCGCGTGGATTACATGCCGGGCTTTTAAATTCCCTCCGGTGGTGATTACCGCGCCGCCTACAAACGTGCCTCCGATTTTATCACACTCCTCCTGAATTTTTAGACCCCCTTTACGTCGGATTGCTCCAGCTACCCCGGCCCCGAGCTGGAGAGCCGCGTTAGCCGCATTAACAATAGCGTCTGTATCCATTTCTGTGATATCGCCTTCGACAAGCTCGATAATTGATTTGTTGATGGTTATTTTCATAGATCACCCGTTCTTTCGCCGTAAAGCCGGCTATTTATTAAAATTGTCACCTTATCAAAACCCAAACAATATTTCAACCCTTGCTTATTTTAATGAAAAACATAAATGAATTAGACTAGTTTGGCTCGTTTCCAACGAATCAACGACTTGTTTTTTTATTGACTTTTTTCCTGGTTAGGAGTAAAAAAGTAAAAATATCAACCCCAAAAAAGATAAGGGACGGAAAGGGCAAAGGTGTCTTTGATGGGAAGGGTTTTCACGACTGATGAGAATATGAAATAATGCCGATTGCCAAATAAAAAGGTAACGGGCTTTTTTGTTTTAAGACGGGATACACGATAACGAATTTTATTTGAGGGGGTTTTTACTGAGGACTAATACTGACACTTACACTTATAGTTACACTGACACTGTAGTGGTGTTTAGGTTTTTATACGGATCAATATAATCGTTGTTAAATGGAGATTGATCTATGGGAAATCAGAAGTGGGGGGAGAGTTTTTTAAAGAGCGGATTACCACTTGAGCATCTTACGCTACTTGCCTTGAAATCAATCGGTTGGGAATGCGAACTCCACTACGAATATCTGCGAGTTAATAGAGATAAGCAACTTCGGCGTTTTGAACACGATGCAATCTCATATAGCCCGTGGTCAGAAAACGGCAATATGCGATTGCTAATTGAGTGCAAGTACCACGACGAAAGTCGCTTTTGGTTTTTTTTGCCTTGTGAAACAGAAGACCACTTAGCCCAATATGGGGCTCTTTCAGCCGGGGAGAACCTCAATGTTAATTTTGCGGTAATTCATTCTGCACCTTATAAATGTTTGGCTAATCCTGAATCGGAAAGCCTCCTATCTCTAGCACCCAGGTGTGTCTGGGGTGTTACTGTATCTATGGATGGGGCTCGTCAGCCCAACGCAGTAGAGGAAGCTACTAAACAGCTTGCATTCGGGTTCGTTCCTTACTGTCTCGAAAGCTTTTACGGATTTCACAATCCAAGTGCTATTTTTATCCTTCCTGTTATTGTCACTAGTGCGCGACTTTTCCGCTTAAGACCTAATATTAATAGTTTTGATGCTTTCCGACGTGCTACTTCTCCAGATGTTATAGCGGATGAGTTGCCATGGTTGTGGTATTACCATGCGCCAAATGGAGATTTACTTGATCATAACAGTGACGAAATAGATGCTTATAAGAAAAAAAGCAAATATGCGGGCAAAAAATAGTTGCCGATCAATTAATAGAACTCTGGACATTCCCACATTGGATAGCTGTTCTGAATATAGACGCTGTGGCGAGGGCGGTCACGCAGATTTATAAAGACTTCCTGTCTCTTCCAAAAAATTTCTCAGGCGACAAGCTTATCGCTGAGATTTGGAAGGAGTGGAAACGTAAACGTGGGACGCAAAAGTGAAAATGATTTTTAAGCTCCGCACGTCCAGAAGGAAAGAACGAATAACGGAATAACCGGGTCGGGCCCCGACAACGGTCTAACTTTTTTGTGAATGTGACCAAAAAATAAACAAGTGATAGAATTGGGTAGTGTCTCTAGTTTTCTTTAACGACTTAAGCGGAATGTTCTTTAGCGAATTGATACAGATAATGAGGTTATTGCTTTCACTGGCACGCCCATCGCTTCAATTGGTTGGTCAGCAAAAAGAAGGTCTGAAAAAACTGAAGCAAAAACTGCTGCATTAGATATTGTCGTAAAAGAGAATTCGGAAGTCTGGTGATAATCATTTTGCCTGCATCGGGAAAATGATAGGCAAGACATTTTTTATGTATTTAATTGTCGATGCAATATATAAACTTTATAATCATTGTTAGGTTGCATTGAGTGGACAATGTCGTTATTTTTGACGGTGTATGCAAGCTATGCGCGCATTCCGTGAGGTTCATCCTCAATCACGAATCCGAGCCGACACTTCGGTTCACGCCATTGCAATGTCCGTTAGGGGCGCGGCTTATGCGTGAGCTTGGATTCAATCCCGTGGATGCAAAGACATTCATTCTCATTTCTGACGGAAGGCCGTATGTGAAGTCCGATGCGGTCATTCGTTTAGCGCGCTATTTTCGACAACCGTGGAAATTGCTCGGCGCGATCAAAATTATTCCGAGGGCGATCCGGAATTGGGCGTATGACGCCGTGGCACGCAACAGATACCGTTGGTTTGGGCAATTTGACACGTGCATGGTGCCACCGCCAGAACTCAAAGCAAGGTTTGTCGAGGAGTAGTGAAATGCAACCCGATAACGCGTTCAGCAGCGGATTGATATAAACAATGGTTTCCGCTTCCACCGGGAATCAATGACTCCGGCGGCACGATAATTAAAAACTATTTACTGGAGGAACCACGCTATGACATATCGGGCTGAG
Source organism: Thermodesulfobacteriota bacterium (assembly GCA_026625185.1). Lineage (GTDB taxonomy): Bacteria > Desulfobacterota > WTBG01 > JAGOGO01 > JAGOGO01. Next base: position 1,171,121 of record CP113000.1, read on the forward strand.
ACGAAGAATATGGCGCTTTTTTGCGATTTCGAGAACATCGCTTTGGGTGTTCGGGACGCAAACTACGCTCAATTCGACATTGGCAAGGTGATCGAGCGGCTCCTGCTCAAAGGAAATATTGTCGTCAAGAAGGCTTACTGCGATTGGGACCGCTACAAAGACCTCAAGTCGGCGATGCATGAGGCGTCTTTTGAGTTGATCGAGATCCCCCACGTGCGACAGTCGGGCAAGAACTCCGCTGATATTCGCATGGTGGTGGATGCGCTCGACCTTTGTTACACAAAAGAACACCTGGATACCTTCGTGATCTTCAGCGGCGACTCCGATTTTGCCCCCCTCGTCAGCAAGCTGCGCGAGAACAACAAAATCGTAATCGGGGTCGGCGTCAAAAATTCGACGTCGGACTTGTTGATCGCGAACTGCGATGAATTTATCTATTACGATGACCTGGTGCACCGCCGGCCGCCCCGCAAGAAGGGTGGCGGCCGAGGAATGAGTCGCAAGCCTCCACGGGGGCTGATTGTCAAAGCCGCCACGCCCGCCGGGGACAGGAAGCAGGAGGCGTGGGACCTGATCGTCGAGACCTATGAGGCTTTGGTTGAAGAACGCGGCGAGGGAGAGAAGATCTGGGGTTCCATGATCAAGCAAACCCTGAAACGGCGAAAACCTGGTTTCAGCGAGTCTTACTACGGCTTCAGGTCTTTCAGTCAGCTATTGGAGGAGGCGGAAGAGCGCGGGATACTTGAGCTGGAGCCTGAAGAGAAGTCGGGTGGTTTTATCATCAAAAGTTGTCATGCGGTTTAATACCAAGGCGCCTCCATTTGTATGCCTTTGTTGTCTCCTCGTCATACTCCTCGAGGTACTAAAATGTACGCCTGCGTCGATTCCTCGTCGTCGCCGTCGTTCAGTTCAGGAATAACTAGGTTGGTTAGTTCCGCCCAAATATTGAGTCGTTTCATGCAGCGAATCGATTCCAGTACTGCTTCCAAATGGCCGTGGCAAATGTTTTTGTAGAAGTCTTCCCGAAAAGATTTGAGGTCCACATCGCACGCGTCCAGAAAAGGAGCGATGGTTTCAATGGCTTCCATGGTCATGTAGCCATTGGTAACAAAAACATTAAAAAGGCCTTCTTTCTTCCCCAATTTAGAAATATCGTAGGCATACTCAAAAAAGATAGTCGGTTCGGTATAGGTATAGGATGTGCTCCGACACCCGTTTGCCTTGGCTTGCCGGACCACCTCTTCGGGAAGGAGTTTATCGCCGGGTAGTCTCTGGTCTTTTCTTTTTGATGTCTGGGAAATCTGCCAGTTCTGGCAAAAGTCGCAATGAAAGTTGCATCCTGGTGTGGCGATGGAAAAGGACGTGGTGCCAGGCAAAAAGTGATAGAGCGGTTTTTTTTCGATGGGATCGATGTTGGCGGCGATCACTTCTCCGTAAGCATGGGTATATAACTTTCCGGCCTGGTTCTGTCTCATCCCGCAGATTTCGAACTCTGTATCGGCGATCCGGCAGTGATGATTACCCAAACAACAGGCAACCTTTTGGTCTTACAACTCTTTATAAAGCATGGCTTCTTGCATCATTTTGTAAACTCCTTTTAATGTGCGCCAACCGCGACTAAAAAAATAAAAACAACACCGCCCTACCCTTTCGCCTCCTATTAAGCATCAGCTTCAGTCCGGGGAACATGTTTGTGTCGCCACTGTTCCAGATAACGGCTCACATCTTTCTCGGTGAGATCATACCAATGATGGTAAAAGCCGGCCACGGCAAAGGAAATGGTGTGAGCCACAATTAGGCTGATAATTGCATCTGCTTTAGCGTCGACCCGCTGGAAAGCTGAGGCGGACGCGACCGGTACTGCCACCACCACTTTCCCGGCTTCCCGCCGGCGACCACTGGATCATTACCCAACTGAGATAAGGGAAGGGAGAAATTTTATCCAATTCGCTTAAGGGAGACAATATGACCGAAGAGTGCGGAACCAGCAACAATCAAAAGAAGTGGCTTAAAGCCATTCCCATAGATATTCAGAGCTTGTATGAAAAAGTGGATGAGCCTCTGCCGCACTCAGCCAGGCGCTGGTGGTGGTGCTGGGGCGGAATAGTCGGGTTGCTTTTTTTGCTGGTTGCCGGGACCGGTCTCTTATTGGCGATGTATTGCCGAGCTGAACCTGAAACTGCTTATAATTCGGTAAAGTATATAGCTGAGCAAGCCCGCTATGGGAGGTTTATCAGTTCGGTCCACCAGTGGGGCGCTAACTTTATGATTGTTTTTTTATTCCTCCACCTCCTCCGGGTGTTTGTTACGGGAGTCTTTCGGGAATATTGCTGGGGCGCCTGTATGGTAGGGGTTTGTCTTTTGGGGATTGTTCTGGGAATGGGGGTTACCGGCCATTCTCTGGTTTACGAGCAGATTAGCTACTGGGCCATCACGGTTACCTCGAATATTATGGCGAGTGTTCCGTTTATGGGATCCATGCTCAAGCACCTGTTTATTGCCGGAGAGGAGATTAATCAATCTACCTTAAGTCGTCTTTATGCTCTCCACGTTCAGATCCTTCCTGCTTTACTTATCCTTTGCAGTGTCGCGCATCTTTTTTTGTGCGTCTCATCGGAATGTATCTGGCCGGGAACCAACAGGACCGGGATGAAGAAGAAACGTTAACGACCCAGAAAGGCCACTACCACTTTTACCCCGAGCATTTCAGCAGTGAGTTAACAGTATTCCTTTATTTAACATTAATCATTTGTCTTTTGGCTATGGCCTTTCCTGCCAATATGGGACCTCCCAGCGATCCTCTGGTTACTCCCGAACATATCAAGCCCGAATGGTACTTCCTGCCTTTTTATCATTTGCTGAAGATAGTGGCGGGTTCAGTAGGGGTGGTTATTTTGGGAATTTTCGGAACCATCTTTTTTTTGTGGCCCATTTTTGAACACTTTTTTCCAAAAAATCGATCAAAAAATTTTTAAGGGACCCTTAGAAACAAGTTTGATAATCGGAGTTCTTATTATCGGAGTTTATCTGGCCTGGGCTTCTCTTGAGACCAAACTGTAAAGCGGGCTTTTAACCACGGCCACCATCTTTTAACCGTTATTTTTTGCTCTCCACAAATCATTTTGGAAGGCTCGCGGTTTTTGTTCCCACATGCTTGACTGGAGATAGGTCGTAAGGCTAACGTCATTATTGCAGATCTTGGATATGCTCCCGGTGCCTGTTGATTGTGGCCGGTGCGTACGCATTTGCTCGGAAATTTGGCAAGCTAAAGCAATTGGCTTTGTTGGCCGTGGCAAAAACCGGCGAGTTGATTTTCCTTTTGGCATACATCCCGAATCTCGTAAAAGCTGTAACTCCTTCATTATGCTTTGCCCCATTACAATAACACCCTGTGAAGGTCCGATGGAGCCCGTTGGGGATTCGCTTTGCAGGAAGTGCGAATCCCAATTCATGATTACCGAGAAGGACCCGCGTGCCTGAATGTTTTGCGATCTGGGGGAAGGTTTTTTATAGCCTCCCAACGCCTATCTAATTTTTTTGACAACAAAGAAACCGACCGTACAATTTTCTCGTTTCCAAAATAACGATTTATTATCAATACGTTTTTTGTTGACAAACTACCGGCAATGGACTATGAATTTTTTAGCACCACCTTTTTGGGTTTCAGAAAATAACCTTTTAAAAAAAGGAAGGAGGCAAAGATGTTTAAGGAATTTAAAGAATTTATTATGCGGGGAAACGTCATGGAAATCGCCATCGGTTTTATTATCGGCGGCGCGTTCGGTGCCATCGCAAAAAGCATGGTCACAGACGTGTTAATGCCCCCGGTAGGCCTGCTTTTGGGCGGAGTCGACTTTAGTAATTTTTTTATTGTCCTTAAACAGGGGAAAGTTCCGGCTCCCTATAATGCGCTGGCTGACGCCCAGGCAGCAGGGGCGGTAACAATTAGCTACGGAGTATTTCTCAATACGGTGATAAGCTTTCTGATTATTTCTCTGGCCGTGTTTATTCTTGTTAAAGCAATGAATAAATTAAAACGGGAGGAGGCTCCCGCGGAACCAACCACCAAGGAGTGCCCCCATTGTTTTAGCACCATCTCGACTAAAGCCACGAAGTGTCCTCAGTGCACGTCGGTGCTTACCTAAGAAGAGGTAGAAATTTTCATTGATTTTTTCTACGCAGGACAAAAACATAAAGCCGATACCGAAGAATAAAAGTATCTTTGAGTGTCCGTGGGGAAAAATGTATCCATGATTTTTGACAATAACAAAGGCCTAATTGCCGTATATAAGGGCGATGGGCCTTTTTGTTTGGGGCCTAATCACCATAGAGCCATGGAAGTTTTTGAAAATTTGCGCTTAATTAAGCTCTCCACGCTTCCGCGGGGCAGATGAAATTAATCAGTATGCAGGCATTTACCTTGAGGAATGGTATGGAATTTAAAAGATTTAACAATGTGTATGTCGTGCGCTTAGACAAGGACGAGGAACTCATTGAAACACTGAAGGGCTTTTGCGCGACCAACCAGATTATCCTCGGCTGGGTCAGCGGAATAGGCGCGGTAAATCGGGTTGCGTTAGGCTTATTTGAGACAAAAACTAAGCGCTATGTTGCCGAAGAACTAACCGGAGACTTTGAGATAACATCTTTGTCGGGGAATATCACTACTATGAACGGAGAAGTCTACCTACACCTCCATGCCACGGTATCCGACCTTCAGCACAAGACCTACGGAGGGCATTTAACGTCAGCGGTCGCGAGCGCAACCGCAGAATTAATTGTTGTATCAGTCGAGGGTGTTGTGGATCGAAAATTCAGCCAGGAAATCGGCTTAAATCTTTTGGAGTTTTGTTGATAGTTTTATTCCGGAGGGCTGGTGTTTAGAACTATTCTTATTAGTATCGTCAGTTTGGTGCACATGTATGTTTTTTGGCGCATTGCCTCAGTGCCGTTTGTGTATCGTTTTGTTTCAATAAAGGTTCTTGTTGGGGTGGGTGTAGTTCTTTGGGCAGGCTTTTTTTTCGCCCTCTTTTTTGGGCACGGCAGAACAGAATCTTTGCCTGCGACTTTGGAGTTGCTGGGGATGAACTGGCTGGGCATTTTGTTTCTGGCATTCGTCTCTTTTCTTGCGATTGAAATTATCACCGGATTCGGTTTGCTATTTCCCCGTATGGCGTTTTCATTGAGAGGGTTGGCGTTGGTTGCCAGCGGTGTACTTTCTGGGATTGCACTGCTCCAGGGTGCGAGGCCACCGGTGGTTCAAAGCTATGAGGTAAATCTTTCCGGTCTTCCTAATAAAATGGATGGTACGGTAGTCGTCGTTATGTCCGACCTACACCTTGGCTCTTTGCTCGGCAAGCAATGGCTGGAGGCGCGAATCAAGCAGGTCCTAGCGCTGCACCCCGACCTTGTAGTTCTGCTCGGCGATATTTTCGAAGGACATGGTGAACCCCAACGGGATCTGCTTCCGGTTCTGCGTGGCTTGTCGGCACCGCTCGGCCTCTGGGCTGTCCTAGGCAACCATGAGTTCTACGGCGGCTGGGGCAAGGAAATGTTCTTGGATAATGAGGATGGCATCCAATTGCTTCGTAATCGCTGGGTTGAGGTTGCGCCTGGTCTTATTTTGGCAGGCGTGGACGATCTTACTGTCGCCGGGCACAGGGTTGGCCAGGAGAGTAATTCTCTTTTGAAGACGCTCGGAGGGCGACCTCCGGGGGTTACCATTCTTCTTTCTCATACACCGTGGCAGGTTAAAACAGCGGCACGCTCAGGGGTGAATTTGATGCTTTGCGGGCATACCCATGACGGTCAGATATGGCCCTTCGGCTATCTTGTTCACCGCTTTTATCCGCTTCTGGAGGGGCGGTACGAGGTGGATGGCATGACAGCCATTGTCTGCCGCGGCACAGGAACATGGGGACCTCGCATGCGGTTGTGGCTTCCCGGCGAGATTCTCCGCGTGACGCTGCGCAAAAAAGAAAACTGAACAAGCGGGAGCTTATAGGGAGAATTTTCAAATATAGCGTAATACAAATAGCTATTGAGATGGAGAACGAAATTGCTGCCGTTCATTAGGATAAATTGACATTGATAACTTTTACATTAAGAGGTAATAATGCCTGCCTTCTTTTTAATCGAAATTACTAAAATAAGTGATGCTGAAAGTTATGGCATTTATGTTGAAAAAGTTGCCAACATTATCAAGAAATATGGTGGTGAATATATATTCAAATCAGAACAGCTAACCCCTGTTTCGGGAGACTGGGATGCAAAAAGGATTATATTAATACGATTTGAAAACAAAGGTATGCTCATGAAGTGTTTCAGATCAGAAGAATATAAAAAAATTGTTCATTTGAGAGAAGAGTCCACCGAATCAAAGGCAGTCATAATAGAAGATTAAGTCACTAAGAAATTGCTTAGGCGTGGGAAACAGACAGGTCAGAATTTCGATCAATCCTTTTTAGACCAAAACTCAATCAGCCTTCCCTCGGGATCCCTTAGTTCTACTACCTGTGCGCCCCAGTGGTGGCTCTTCCGTTCCACGGCTACTTTACATTTTTCTCGCAAGAGGCCATAAGCTTTTTCTATATTCGTCAGGCGAAAAGAAAGAACAATAGTTTCCGGTGCCGTAACATTTTTTTTGGTCCGGGAAACATTCATGAGACCAATACGAACATTGGGTGCCGGCTCAACCTCCGCCAAGATGTTGTTATCAAAGACAACGGGAAATCCAAGAATATCCCGGTAAAAAGAAATGCATTCTTCCCATTTCCGGCAGTAAAGGATGGTGTGGCAGCTCATAATGGGAAACATAATTTTATCTCACGCATAATATGCGAATATCTTTTTCGATTGAAATCTCTTTTGTAAATTATTCCGCCAAACGCCGGGGATTCTCTGAAGCCTGAACCTTTAAGGGATTCCGGAATACTCCATCTTTAATATCTTCCCCTCGGGCACCCGAACTCCCGGAGGGCGGAGCGATAAAGTTTTCTTTCTTCTCTTTCAATAAGTAAATACCAATTTTCCATGTTGTGTTTTTCGCCTCTGCTTAACGATTATTTTTTCGCATTTCACAATATTCTTTTAGGGTAAAAGCATTATTGAACTTCTCGTCCTTGGCCCCATAAAGTAATGTTGCCGGCCCTGCGTTACTCTTCGCTACAATTAGTTCGACCACTCCCTTCTTGCTTTTTAATTCTTCAAAGTAGCGGTGCTTGAAGGCATCCCATTTTTTGGGATCATGCGAAAACCATTTTCTTAATTCTTCACTGGGCGCAACATCTTTCAGCCACTCGTCAACCTGTGCTTTTTCTTTACTTAATCCTCGCGGCCAGAGCCGGTCTACCAGCATCCGGAAAACGTCTGCCTTTTCGGGTTTGGCATAGATTCGTTTTACCTTAAGAGACATTTATCTCCTTCTTCAGCGTGCCTTTTTTAATTTGAATCCCGTAAGGGGTTCGCGTTTATCTTTCTCATTCTCAGGGTAGTAATTTTGAAAGCTTAAGTATTTCGTTCAAAAAACTGTTTGAATCATGAAACTCACCCGATTTAAAATAAAATTTTTCCATTGTTCCGTCAGGATAGTTCTTGGCGCCAATAAAGGTGGGGGTGGCCGTAACACCAAGCTTTTTACCGATCGTGCCATCTTGGTCGGGGAAGAGAGGAAATGGCACTTTATGCCTCGCCCGGAATAAATCAACTTCATAAGTGCCATTGTTTAGGCCGATGCCAATTATTTTAATTTTTTCTTTCAGGTCGGGGCGGGCTTGGATTGCTTGGTAAAGTTGGTTAACCAATGAGGCCTCATTCTGACAGTGAGGGCAATACGTATTGAAAACTTCAATAATAATCAACGGGCTTTTAATTTGCGTAATCATAAACTTTCCTGGACCTGATATTCCCAGGTAATTTTTTTGCGTATCATTTTGAGGGATCGGAAGTTCAAAGACCGGGAAGGGTGTTTTTTTATCTGGCGCTGGAGAGATTTTTGCCGGAGAGTTTGCTAGTGCTTGAGCCTTGGAAGATACACAGCATAACAGAATTATTGCGAAAAGAAAAAAGAAGAGAGTGATTCCTTGAGATTCAGATAGCCTCATTATTTCGCCTTTCTTGGCAAGATTATTTTTTATTTTAAAACTCTTTCACAACGCGTCTGAAGGTTTAACAAAAGACTGCTTTGGAGATTGAACGCTTCTGCGGATGAGTTTATCGAGGCTAAAAACCCTTCGATCGCAGAAAAAAACCTGAAGGGCAACAAGAAAGATGAGCAAATCCCGGAGGAATAAGCGGGTAGTGATCTTTTGGTCAATCCACGGCGGAAAGCAACCGCAGCCCATATCAATTCCTCTTATCAAAGCAGATCCTATGGCAAACAGAAACATTATGATTAATAAGTTGATGATGAGGATACTTCCTCCGGTCAACAACCCCAAAAGGAGAAATATTCCACAAATGAATTCCAGCCAGGGAAGAATTAATGAAAAAGCATTAACCATAAAAGGCGGCAAAAGTTTAAACTCCATCACCGCTTGAACAAAAGCAGCTGGATGAATGATTTTATAGAAGCTGGCGAAAATAAACATTAAGCCCAAGGCTATCCTTCCCAATAATGCTGTATAAGGGTGAACGATGATTTTTTTAATCAACCCCCTCCCTCCTTTTCCTTCGGCATATTGTTTTTGGTCCACTCTTCCCATCCTTCTTTAAAAACTTTTACATTTTTATATCCTTTTGCTTTGAGTAAAAAAGCCATGTATTTAGCATCAGAGCATTCGATCCTCTCACAATAAACAATGACCTCCTGGCTAAAAGAAATTTGTTGCATAAATCCTGGTAGTTTTTCCGAAAATTCATGATAGGGAATATTTATTGACCACGGAATATGTCCCCTTTTAAATTCTTGCGGAGAACGAACATCAATGAGGATAATATCCGGCTTATTGAAGTTTTCTTTCAGGTCCTGAAAAGAAATGGTACTTTCTTGATTATTTTTCGTTGGAAAAGAAACAGATTTGGCCCTGGTCTGAACAAGCGGAAGGCTATCAGAACGAAAGAAATTGACCACAAGAGCCAACGACACCGTAATAAAAAAAATTATTGCCGCCTCTGATAAGTCTTCTTTAATCATATCAATCTTTGGGGATTTTTAATAATTTTTATAAAGGTATAATAATAATATCCCCAATTCAAGATAATTTCGTAGGGTATCTTAGACAAGGTATGCGCCTATCTTTCTAATTGCCGGGGATAGTTCGTAAGAAAAATAGGCCTTTCAGAGCCAACTACTACGGTGTCTTCTTCCCGCACTTCCCAGCGATTGAGGTAAAGTCCGCAGTTACCGATAGCGATAACTATATTGGCAACAAGCGGAGGGGGAGCGTTCTCGCCATGAAAAAAGGCATGGCCTGGCGGCAGGGGTGACTCTTCAAACTCAATTCCCAAGCCATGAATGGGTGGCCCAAAGATATGCTCACCGTATCCCGCGGCCCTAAACATCAAAGCCCACCACATGGTCAACCCGGGTAAGTGACCTAACATCGTCAAGGTCAGTCTTCGGAACGCCCAGACCTAATTTCCCTTTACGAGTGATCATTGCGTAAGCGCAAAGACGCCCATCCCCAATAAGATAAAACATATTAGCCGGCTTAGTGAGAAGAATGACGTCTAACCCATGCTTCCCCATCAATTCTACTGCCTTTTTTATCCTTTCTTCGTAAAATGACATTAGACATTCCTCCCTTTTAGGTTTTTATCCCCTTTAGGTTAGAACCTTTATTCTTTCCACGCGATACAATCGCCCGGACACATGGCAATTGCTTCTTCGATGCACTTTTCATCTCCTCCCTCAGGAAGGATGACTGAAGCCTTTTCATTTAGTTCATCCATGGCAAAAACCTCGGGGCAAAGCTCAGCGCAACTGCAGCAACCGTTACAATAAACCTGATCAAGAACGACTGTTCGCGCCATTAGGCATTTCCCTTTCTTTCAGGGAGAACTTTGAAGGGCACTCGGTCTTGGAAAAGCGGCTCAAAGGCCGGCCACAAAGTTTTTAAAACCTGCACTGCCAAGGCGCTGGTGAATTCGTATTCTGAAGCCTCGGGGCCCTCTACATGTGCAGTGACAATTCCAAAATAATGGTCCACAAAAAAAACAAAGGTGCTGGTGCGACTTAATATCTTTGAGCTCGATACCTCGGCGTTTCCACGAAAAGTCTCAAACCGGTTATCGCCGGTTCCTGTTTTTCCTCCGACCTCAAGAAGCGTGCCGTCAGGATTTACAAAAGTATTTTTAATCCGTTGGGCGGTACCCCTATTAACCACATTCTTTACCGCCATTTTTAAAACGCGGGCAACCTCAGGAGTCATAACTTTTTTACCGGGAACTGGTGATTTAACAAAGTGAGTTTCATAGGGAGTGCTTTGGGCAAAATGTAAAGTCTGGATATTAAAAGAAGCCTTAAAAATTCCCTCGTTGAGGATAATACCCATCAACTCCGCCAAGCTTGCCGGGCGATCAGCCGAACTTCCGATAGTCGTGGCCAAAGAGGGCACGAGAGATTCAAAGGGATATCCTAATGACTTCCAGTTACGGTGAATTTCCCCAAAGGCCTTTCTTTCCAGCATTATCCTTATTCTTATGTTTTGAGCGGTATGAAAAGAAGATTTAAAAAGCCAGGAAGAAGAAAGTTTCCGTGCTTCTTTGCTTGCTTCCAGCACTTCCGTCCAGGGTGCCCGAGGGTGGTCTTTGAAATAACCGACAATCCAATCCTCCAAGGGATGTTTGCCGAGTAAATACGCTTCATCCATCAGGCTGAAAGATTTTCCCCGATAAGCTCGAAATAGTTTATTGAGATACGTGAGGTCTAAGGCATTTTCTCCGAAACGTGCTTTTGCCTTAGCCTCTAATTGGTCAAAAGAAGCCGTGGGGTTTTCTTTTAAATAAAGGAGCACCCAATTTCTTAGGGGATGTTTTTGAGATTGGCGGAGCAGATCCAAAGACTCAGCATAGCTTTTAGATTGATGAATACGATAAAATTTTCTGAGGAATTCAACTGCCTCTGATTCCGCGGCTTCCTTCAAGAGCGGTATTCGCTCAGAGTCGTTTGGATCGGAAAGGAGCTTTTTTTCGTCATACCCGAGCTCTGCAACATAATAATTTACCACTTCTTTCATGAGCCGGATAAAGACTAAATTTACCGATTGGCACAGCCCCTCTTCAATGGTATACACCTTGTCGTCCTGGTCCTTTTTGAAATTTTTAAAAACGTGTAATCCACCGCCGGTGAAAAACTCTCGATGAGGGTTGGCAGAAATTTCTCTCTGCAAGCTGGCCTTAAGCACTTCTTCTCGCGTTGCCTTGGGGTGCAGGAGACGATACTCGGCCACCCATTCTGATAACGCATTGGGAGGCGATTTTCGCGCGGAGGGATCTTGGCTGGAAAAGCAATCATCAAGACGATCAATAGCCATGAGATAGGTGGCCAGGGTTCGAAGTTTGGCGGTTGAGCCGAGCTCCAGCTTTATACCGGTAGAAATATTAAGCGGTCTATTAAGCGTATCGGATTGCACCCGCAGAAAATTTCCCTCAGGCCGACTTTCAAAAAGGGAGATGCTGTAGACTACTTTTTCCGGATCACCAATGTTTAAAATATAAGGGGAAATAAACCCCTGTTCCTTTAAGAACTTCAGGTCATAAAGGGAGTTCAAGATGGTGTTGACTTTTTGCTGGGTTTCGAAGTCAAGGGTTGTATCAGCCGTAAGGTCTAAGCGATCCAGTTCATAAAGGGTTTTTATACCTAAGAGATCAAGCAGGTTTGTCCGCAGAGCATCCATCCCTTTTCGACGCAGCAAAGAAATGGGAGCCGGAAAGGGCGCGCCGGGTTTAAATGTTAAGGGGATAGTTAGGGAAGCTTTTGTTAATTCAGGACTAATTATCCCATCTTTTTCTAAAAGGCGAAAATAGCTCGTTACTTGTTTGTTCAAGAGCGCCGGGTCATTTTGCATGTAAAAGGAAGGATAGCGCGTGGCAATAATTAATGAAAAAGCCTCTTTTAAGGTCTTTGCCTTTTGATAAATTTTATCGAGACCGGTTTCCGGAAGAGATAGGTCGGATATTAATCGGTTTATGGTTTTGCCATACCAGGCCCACATCCCATTGCCGATGCCATTGATTTCTCCATAGCCCGGAGCTGCACCCAACGGCATTCCGTTAAGGTACTCTTTGACAATCTCCCGGCGCACTTCAATAGTATTAGGATTCTTCTGATAGGCCCAGATACTTGCTCCTGCCATTTGTTTAAGCTTATCCCAAGGAGTGCCGGTTATTCCCTTGCTGGAGTGTCTAAATTTTATTAGCTGGGTCGCCAGAGTGCTTCCGCCCATCCCGCCCGAAGAACTGAAAAATTTTTCATCCACATAGCTAAAAAGGGCCAATGCAAATCGGTCCCATTCAATCGCGGGGTTTAAAAAAGGACTTTTATAGTTTAAAAGCCCCCGGTTTTCCCGGTGAAGCAGAAGTTTTATCAGCAATGGAGGTATTGCCTGAAATGAGGAAAATTGTTCGGTGCTGAGATTAACGTAGTATATCTGGGAGCCATCTTTGTCGTTAAGGCGAAGGCCAGGAGCGAGTTTTTTATCATAAGGGATCGCAATCCCGCTTCTTAACAAGGATTGGATTTTCTGGGACTGGCGGGCCTGACGGGAGACTGCATAGCCGGCATCTTTAAGTTGTTTTTGAAAATCCGGCAACCGGGAATAACCCATTGCGATGTCATAAGGGCCATCCATAGGGAAAACAATGCGGTTGTTTTTCCCTTTTTCAACCCCCCAATTTATGTCTTGGGCATACCAAGAAAAAAAGGTGGCTTCTATTTCATTGGTTTTTAATTCGTAAATGATTGCCAATAAAAAAGGAAGCGCCAAAAAAGAAAGGACAAAAATTTTTTTTAGAATACCAGATGGTTCCCCTGGGCGTCTACTCATAGTTTTGTGAAAAAAAGAAGCGGCGATAACAGCGCACGTCAGAAGTGATTATGAAGGAAGAAGTCATTTTATTGTCAGAGCAATAGCTAATCGGGCGGTTTAAGAAACTAACGGACTCCTTGGTGGAGGATTATCGGGTTAATTCCAAAATATTTCCAAATACACTTTTTTGTCTTCTGAGCGCTCGATAAGTCCTGATAAAATCCAACCTTGACTCGATGGCGAACGACTCCATGTTTTGAAGAGGTCTTTTCAATAAATGATGGGTATCCATTATCAGAAAGCGTCTGATTGAGGCCAAGCGCCTTTTCCGAGTCGGAAAATGACCCAACCTGAAGGACGTAACTCCCCCTTTTGCTTGGGGGTGAGCTGATCGCCGGAGAAGATACTTGTCTAGAGATTTCTGGGTGTTTGGCAATTTTTATAACACTATTCCCTTTGTTTGTTCCTCCCCCATTAAATCCAAAGTCGAGCAGCTTCACGGCATCTTTAAAGTGATTATTAGAACCTAAAACACAAACCAAAAGATTTCTTCCGTTTTGCTGTGCTTCTCCCACAAAACACTTACTAGCACGACGAGTATAGCCGGTTTTACCACCGATCATTCCCGCGTACCTGCCCAGGAGCTTATTGTGATTTCTCAGATAAATCAATCGCTTGTTGGGGCATTGGATAGACATTGACTCGGTTTGGACTATTTCCCGAAACACAGGATTATTCATTGCATATTTAAATATCAAGACCAAATCACGGGCAGTAGAATAATGATCTCTTTGATCAAGGCCATGAGGATTGCTAAAGCGAGTATTGTTGGCGCCAATTTCTTTTGCCTTAAGATTCATTTGCCGAGTAAAATTTGCAATTGATCCAGCGGTTCCTTCGGCGATTACGACACAAGCATCATTGGCTGAGTTCAACAGGGTGCAGCGCAAAAGGTCATCCATTCGCCATTGTTCGCCGGAGCGGATTTCGACTTTACAGGGCTGCACGCGACTTGCGTCTTTGGTGGCGCAGACAACTGAATCGAGTCGGTCATTTTCTAAGGCGACAATCGCGGTCATGACTTTGGTGGTGCTGGCAGGGGGCAAACGGAGATCGGGATTCTTTTGGTAAAGAATAGTTCCAGTATCTGCATCTATTAAGAAAGCAGCCTTGGCAGAGATAAACTCGTTAGAATTGATTTTGGCTTGGGATTTATCAGGGCTGCCGATTACAAACACGAAGACCGAGAAAATAATAACGATAAATTTCTCGGATAAAATTTTGACCATATGAAAAACCTCAGTCCTTTAAAATAAACTCAGAGGAAAAAACAGGTACGGTGCCTTGTATGACAGGTAACGACTTTTCAAAGTATTACTTTAAAAAAATCTCTCTATCTCGTCAATACAATTTTAACATCTCACGGCGTGAAAATTTCTCCGGTGGTAAAAATACTGAAGAAAAGAAGAAACTTATGTTCTTACGAGATTGCCCATTGTATAAAGCAAAAGATTTTGGTAAAATGTTTTTTGTTTATAAAAAGTTAACCAACCTGACCATTATTGCGGAGAGTATTCCTGTGTGATCCCCCGGGAAATTTAAAAGAAATACCCAATTCCTTTTCGCGGAATGAAATAATAGAAGGTTTTAACTAATGAAAAAAATTTTAACGGTCGCCGGCTCAGACTCTTCTGGGGGGGCTGGAATTCAAGCTGACCTAAAAACAATTACTTTACTGGGGGAGTATGGCCTGAGCGTAGTCACGGCCTTGACCGCCCAAAACACTCAGGGTGTTTTCGGAATCCATCCGGCGCCGTTGGATTTCATTTCCGCTCAGTGGGACGCGCTGGTTTCGGATATCAGCCTGGATGCAGTTAAGACCGGAATGCTCTGGGACGAAAAAGTTATAAAGCTCATTTCCCAAAAAATAAAAAAAAGTAAAATCCCGATCAAAGTATTCGACCCGGTTATGGTCTCAAAATCCGGGGCTATCCTCCTTACCGATGAAGGCCAATCAGCCTTTATTAAGGAGTTGTTTCCTTTGGCTACGATCGTAACCCCCAATATCCCGGAAGCAAAAATTATTTCCCGCCGTGCAATCCGAACCGTCCAGGAAATGGAAAAAGCCGCAAAAAAAATTCTTCAGATGGGTGCGAAAACTGTTGTAATAAAAGGAGGACACCTTCGGGGGCAGGCGGTTGATGTTTTTTTTGACGGCAAGGAGTTTCTCCATTTCTCTTCTCCCCGGATTAATACGATTCATACTCATGGGACAGGATGCGCTTTTGCCACTGCAGTTGCGGTTGAGCTCACCAGAAATCCGGATATTCGAGTAGCAATTCAAAAGGCTAAAGATTTTATCACAACCTCGATAACGGATTTTATTTCTTTGGGGAAAGGAAGGGGCCCGGTAAATCCCTATGCTTATTTTGCGCGGGAAGGAGAAATGTACCGCGCGATTCAAGCGTTACAGCGAGCAATAAAAAAATTTCAGAGCTATCCGGTCGGCTCGCTTATCCCGGAGGTGCAGTCTAATTTAGGATATGCGATTTCTTCGGCGAAAACCGCCGAGGATGTTATCGCTTTTCCGGGCCGGATTATTCGCTTTAAAGACCGTGTCCATGTCTTCTCTTCTCCTGAAGCTGGAGGATCGCGGCATGTGGCCAATATCATTTTAACGGCGATGCATTTTGACTCCGATTACCGGGCAGCAATGAACATTCGTTATTCAAAGGAGATTATTCAAAAGTGCCGAGAGCAAAACTGGAACATTAAAAAGTTTGATCGCCGGAAAGAACCTGATAGAATAAAATTTAAAGAAGGAGCGAGTTTAGAGTGGGGAATTGGTTCTATCCTTAAAAAATGTGCTTCTATCCCAGATGTTATTTATGATTTAGGAGATGTGGGTAAGGAGCCGATGATCAGGATTTTTGGGAAAAACCCTGAGGAGGTTGTAAATAAAGCATTATGTCTTCTTTAACAACATTAAAAAAAGCTCAATCCGGAGAAATTACTCCGGAAATGGAACACGTGGCAAAAGATGAGGGGATTTCTCCTGAGCTTCTCCGTGACGAAGTTGCTGCGGGGAGGGTGATCATCTGTAAAAACAAACACCGTGCGAATTGTAAACCAATAGGGATCGGCAAGCACCTCACGACCAAAGTGAACGCCAATATTGGCTCATCAGAAGCTCATGCCGATCTTAACGTGGAACTGGAAAAACTGCGGGTGGCGATTAATGCGGGGGCGGATGCGGTTATGGATTTAAGCACCGGCGGGCCAATTAAAGAAATTCGCCAGGCGGTTTTAAAAGAAGCATCAATTCCGATCGGCACGGTTCCGATTTATCAAACCGCGATTGACACCATTCGAAAAAAAAAGAAAGGGATCGTGGAGATGTCAGCGGACGATATTTTTTCCACGATCCAGGAACAGGCTGAAGAAGGAGTGGACTTTATAACGGTCCATTGTGGCGTAACCAGACAGGCAATGGAGAGGATCAATCGCCAGGGACGTCTTCTGGATGTGGTCAGTCGCGGGGGATCATTTTTAGCTGCCTGGATGGCCTATAATAATAAAGAAAATCCTTTGTTTGAAGATTACGATCGATTGCTGGAAATCGCTGCGGAGCATGAGTTGGTTCTGAGCTTGGGCGATGGCCTTCGTCCCGGGTGTATTTCCGATGCTACTGATCGGGGCCAAATTCAGGAACTGCTTCTTTTAGGCGAGCTTACTCAGCGCGCTCATGACTATGGCGTTCAGGTTATGATCGAAGGCCCCGGGCATGTTCCGATTAACCAAATTGAAACCAATATCCTTTTGGAAAAAAGGCTTTGCCACGAAGCTCCTTTCTATGTCCTGGGACCCGTGGTCACCGATATTGCCCCGGGGTATGATCACATTACTTCCGCTATCGGAGGAGCCTTGGCTGCTTCAGTGGGTGCGGACTTTCTCTGTTACGTTACGCCTTCCGAGCATCTCCGCCTCCCTACGGTAGAGGATGTTCGCATGGGAGTGATTGTGACCAGGATTGCCGCTCATGCTGCGGATATTGCTAAGGGGATACCGTCAGCGATTGAGCGGGATAACCGGATGGCACGGTTCCGCAAGGAACTCAATTGGGAAGGGCAGATCAATACCTCTATTGATCCGGAAACCGCGCGAAAGCTTTGGGAGGGAAGCCCTTCCAAAAATGGAACCACCTGTACCATGTGCGGGGAATATTGCGCCATAAAATTAATCAACATTAAGGGAAAGACCCCCTGCATAAAATAAATGATGGGGCAACCGACTCTAAAATCGTCTCATCGTGAAGAGTGCCTTTAAAGATAATCCGGGAAATTATATTAAGCACATACTCAGAACGTCCCCTAAGTGCTATCCGACCTCTATCAATAGCAGCAAAGGCCTTTGTCAACATGCTAAGCCAAGCAACCCGCTCAGGAGAAGCGAGAAAATCATTTATTCCCCGAAGGAGTTGGGCTGCCTTACTTTGAAGGATAAGGAGTTGTATTTCGATCCCTTTAGTGGCAGCCGCTTCCTTATCCCACGCTTTTTCGTCCAGAGGCGACATCCTGAGCACGAATTGTTTAAATCGAGGCATTATTTTTATTTTCCGGTTGTATTGGTGAAATCATAATTATTTTTGAAAAATTATCACAGAGGTAACTTTCAGTCAAGGCAACGGAAAAAATAAGGGGTACTCCCAAAACGTATAACCAACCAGCCGGTTAGGCCGTGGCTCTATTTGTGCGAACTGCTTCTGTGTGTAATTTTAAGCCAAGTGCGTTTATCACTTTTAGAATTGTGTCGAATCCAGGCGTCCTTTCTCCCGAAAGCGCTTTATAAAGACTTTCGCGGGACAAGCCGGCATCTCGCGCTACTTGGGACATGCCCTTGGCACGGGCGATTTCGCCGAGAGCTTTCGCGATAAAGGCAGCATCGCCATTTGCCTCCTCAAGACAAGCTTCAAGATAGGCAGCCATTTCTTCTGGGGTTCGAAGGTGTTCAGCAACATCATATCGAGTAGTTTTAGTTTTGGTCATGAAATTCTCCTATAGGTTTTTGGCAAGGCGCAAGGCGGTTTTGATATCTTTGGCTTGGGTGCGCTTGTCGCCGCCCGCCAATAAAACAACCACCATCTGCCCCGGGTATATTTATCGGTTATCAGTATTTTCTCAACATCTTCATGTATCGGTCCGCCAAGTTTTCCTTCACCAGTTGTTTTATTGGGTCCTTCAAGTGTCCTCTCCAGCTCAAGTCCCACGTTGGACCTGATCACTGCCACATATCCCGGAAGGACTTCGGCTACATTTTCAATTTTAATATCAAATAGATTGGGGTTGATGAAATATATCCCCGGCTGCAGGGTATCCAACTGTGGTCCCCGGTATCCTTTGCTGTCAATAAAAAGCTGACCGTTTTGATAAGACTTGTGATCTGCTTCAGTGCCGTCATCATTTTTGGCCTTTGGGGCGATTAGATAGCCGGGTGGCAAAGGAATGCCATCCTTAGCAATAGCGATTCCAACAGTATTTTCAGCTATTTTTATTGCAGGAGCTTCGGTAATATTGAACAGTTTAGAGTTGACCCGGTAGGTTCCTGGTCGAAGTATTCCAACCTGCGGCCCTTTTTTCCCATGGTTGGCCAAAAACATCTCTGCATCTTGAAATTGATTACACTCGACTTCATCGCCTAACGCTCTTCCTTTTGGGAGTGGTTCGCCGTCGATAGATTCGACAATACCGATACTATCAATATCTACGGTCACAACCGGAACTTTGGTAAACGACCAGATTATAGGCACTCGCCAATAGAGACCCGGCATCAAAGTTCTCGCCTGAACCCCTATTTCCCCACTACGCGCGATTATTTGTCCCGGGGGCATTTTCTTGCCGAACATGTTTTTAGTAAGGATGCCGACTTGATTTGGCCCGATCAAACAAAATCCGCGGATAATAATAAACAAAAGAATAAGACCCGCACATAATACAAATAATGTTTCCATCCATTCTGGTATCATTTTCCCCTCCTCTTTTTTTAAATCTAATTGTTAGAATTAGTTGTTAGTGATAAAAGGAAAACCAAGTCCGATGTCGGGGCCGACTGTTACGCGAGTCCCACAGCGCCCCTACATTTTTTTAATCAGATCATAGACGATCCCGGATTTGGTGAAATAAATGGTGCCTTCTCGGCCTTTGAGGTAATAGAGGATTTGTTCATCCACCTGCCCCTCATTTTTTATAAAGGCTAAGGGAAGGCTTGCGTAATTTGCCTGAAGTTTTACTTGATCCGGTTGCGAAAAATCGGTTGCCCCCAAACCGCAGATTCCCCATAAGCACATGAAAAGAAATAAAATAACAAGTGATTTCTTTATGAGGTGCCCCCCTTATTGAATAAAAAGTTAAAGGGTTTAAAAGTTAAAGAGTTGAGAGGTTACCCACATGTCCCGCATACGAAAACGAGAATTTCAACAAACGAAATTAAAAACAAATTCCAAACCCGAATTTCCCAATGTTAAAAACAGCATCTCGGGTCTACTTGATCGCTACCGTCATTTTTTTATTTGGTCATTTGAATTTGAGGTTTTTGATTATTGTTTCGTATTTCGGACTTAGAATTTCGAATTTACTCCTTACATTGTCTGAAAATCCGCTCCCCCTGCAAGGAGAAAAGTTTGTAAAAAAATAAGATAGCCCGATTAACCCTATTTTTTAGTTGGGCCCCCTCACCCCCCCATGATCATGATCAATAAAGAGGGGAAAAGGAAAAGATGAGGGGGTATCGTAAATATTTTACTCGATTAAAAAAATGAAATTTAGAAGAAGGGCGGTCAGCCAAAACAAAAAACACCTTTTTGGCAAGCAAAGCCAAAAAGGTGTTTTTTGTTTTCTGCTGGGCATAGATTTTCATTTTCCCTTCCTCCAGAACAAATAATCATTCACTTATTTTTTATATAGAATTTTTTTTACCGATTAATGTCTTGGGTGTCAAGAATTTTTATGGGTTAATTAAAAAAAATTCTGAAGGACAAAGCGGTCAGAAAAAAAATAAAAAGAGCGAAGTAACTTTTTGATAATTATACGAAGATTGACTTTGGCCGGAAACAAGTTGGAGATAGGGTAAAAATCCCTCAAGGGCAGCAAACTTGATTTTTTTTTATTCCCTGTTAGAATTAAACCTAATTTCAGAACTCTATCAAAATGGAGGATACGATGGCAGGAGTAAATAAAGCAATTTTGCTTGGCCGCTTGGGCGCTGACCCTGAAATTCGGTATACCAGCAACGGAACCGCGGTAGCAAATTTCAGAATCGCCACCAGCGAACGCTGGAATAATGCGAATGGAGAAAAAGAGGAACGTACCGAATGGCACCGCATTGTGGCTTTCGGAAAACTCGGGGAAATCTGCGGGGAATATTTAGCTAAGGGCAAGCAGGTTTATATCGAAGGAAGGATTCAAACCCGCACCTGGGAAGACCGGGATAAAAATCAGAGAACGACCACGGAAATAGTCGCCACGACCATGCAAATGTTAGGCTCGGCAGGAGGAGGAAAGGCACCTGACAAAGAAGAACCTTCTTTTGCGGAGGAACCCGCAAAAGATGATGATATCCCTTTTTAGGAAGACTGCCTCATCAGCGCTTTAGCTCGTCATTCCGGGCTTGACTGAGCCTGCCCCGTACTTGATACGGGGGAATCCAGAAAACACATTCTCACCACAAAGAAATTTTAAAATAAAAAAGGTCCTCAGCACGAGGGCCTTTTTGCTTAAACATGTTAAACGAGCGATAAGAGTATGGCCTCCCGGAATTCGCCCACAATTAAACACAAATTAAAGAGTCGTTCTTTTTGACATTAAAACAAGCCCTTTAAGCTTAAAAATACGGCAATTTTATAAACTTCACATTATCAATCACTTGCCTTGGTTCGACCTAGGTCATGAGGTTATATTTTATCATCTTCAATGGGAATATCAACTGTATCTATTATTGTGGAATGGCAATCAACAGCAAACCATTCATCGAATAATTTTTTATTCCTTTTTTTAGGCCATAGCAATTCGTCCGTATACCAGTCATTCAATTCGTTCTCGAAAAGTGCTTTATAATTTAAAGAGATCCATTTTTCGATGTTCTCACCATCTTCCTCAGTGATTAGATAAACGTTTCGATCTTCATTGGCATCTTTCAACGTCATCGCCAGATCATGATCATCTGGATCAGCATCATTTATCCATCGCACGAATGGTTCTTTATATTTTAGAATAACTGCTGCTCTGTTTATCATCAGTCCGTCACCTAAATTTTTAAAAACATAACTACTGTTTATATTGTTTCCAGCTTACCTGGTGCGCTGGGCGCACCCTACAGGACTAATAATTTTACACACGCCTCCGGAGGGGATTATTTTATTTTTTGCGCGGCGCATCTTGCAGTCCAATCTTTTTGCCGTAGGGCGCGTTTCCCGAAACACGCCGTTATTAATCGGACTGCTCGGGGAGCAGTCCCTACACCGGAAAGGTCACAATCAATTTTAAAAAACACACCCTGGCGCTATTCGCCACCCCTCTCAAAAAGGGATTAATTTTTATGCCGTCCAAAAAAAGCAAAAAGGCCCCTCGCCTTTTCCACCCGGCGATGCGGCCTTATTCATGCTCATCAAGTTTTAAAAACTCTTCCCATCAAAGACACCTTTTCCCCTTTATACCAATAATCTTTTTTGGGTTGATACAGTTGATATTTCTTCTTTTTTTAACTTTAACCGGAATAAAAGTCAACAAAAAAAGAATCATGATCATAAAAAAAGGCCCTCATCACGAGGGCCTTTTTTATTCTCGGGTATGATAATCTTATTAATACATTCCGCCCATTCCGCCTCCCATTCCCCCCATCCCTCCTCCGGGAGGCATTGGGGAACTTTCTTTCTCTTTAGGTTTTTCCGCCACGCACGCCTCAGTGGTGATAAGCAAACCAGCCACACTGGCAGCATTTTGGAGCGCGGTTCTCACAACCTTGGTTGGGTCAATGATTCCTGCGGCAACCAAATCCTCAAAGATATCGGTCTGAGCATTAAATCCAAATGCACCTTCCCCGCTCTTTACTTTCTCTATGACTACCGACCCGTCAAAGCCGGCATTCTGGGCAATCCACCGTAAAGGCTCTTCCAAAGCCTTCTTAATAATATTCACGCCTGCTTGTTGTTCCGCATTCTCGACCTTCACCGCATCCAGCTTATCAATGCAGCGAATGAAGGGAACACCGCCGCCAGTAACAACCCCTTCCTCAATTGCCGCACGGGTAGCATGGAGAGCATCCTCTACGCGAGCCTTCTTTTCTTTCATCTCGGTCTCGGTGGCGGCGCCGACATTGATCACCGCAACCCCGCCAACCAGTTTGGCCAAGCGTTCCTGTAATTTTTCTTTGTCATAGTCAGAGGTAGTCTCTTCAATCTGAGCCCGAATCTGTTTAATCCTTCCCTCAATTTCACCCTTCTTTCCAATACCCTCAACGATGGTGGTGTTGTCTTTATCAATGGTAACGCGCTTGCACCGGCCTAAATCATCAACCTTTAGGCTTTCGAGTTTAATGCCGAGGTCCTCCGCAATCATCCGGCCGCCGGTAAGCACAGCAATATCCTCAAGCATTGCCTTCCTTCGATCGCCAAACCCCGGGGCTTTCACCGCAGCGCACTTTAGGGTGCCCCGCAACTTGTTGACCACCAATGTAGCCAAGGCTTCGCCTTCAACATCCTCAGCCAAAATCAACAACGGCTTATTGGTCCGCGCAACCTGTTCCAGCAAAGGAAGAAGGTCTTTCATGTTGCTTATTTTCTTCTCGTTTAAAAGAAGGTACGGATCTTCCATCACACACTCCATCCGCTCGGGGTCGGTTACAAAATAAGGAGATAAATAGCCTCGGTCAAACTGCATTCCTTCGACGATATCCAACGAAGTCTCCATGGTCTTCGCTTCTTCTACCGTGATGACTCCTTCTTTACCCACTTTGCTCATGGCCTCGGCAATAATGTTCCCAATGCTCGGATCATTGTTGGCCGAAATCGTTCCCACCTGGGCAATCTCTTTCTGCTCTTTCGTGGGTTTGCTTAATTTCTTGAGCTCCTCCCCTATCTTTTCCACTGCCTTGTCAATCCCCCGCTTGATATCCATGGGGTTATGGCCGGCAGCAACTAACTTGGACCCCTCACGGTAGATTGCCTGCGCTAAAACGGTAGCAGTGGTCGTCCCGTCACCGGCAACATCACTGGTTTTGCTGGCAACCTCTTTTACCATCTGTGCTCCCATGTTTTCAAATTTGTTTTCCAGGTCAATCTCTTTCGCTACGGTAACGCCGTCTTTGGTTACTGTGGGCGCGCCCCAGCTTTTTTCCAAAATCACGTTGCGGCCCTTAGGCCCCAGGGTTACCTTGACCGCATTGGCCAGGGCATTTACCCCTCTTAAAATTAAATTGCGTGCATCTTGATCATACTTAATCTCTTTTGACATCTGACTTCCCTCCTATGGTTCATTAGGTTTATTTTTCAATGATTCCAAGAATATCATCTTCGCGCATAATTAAATGCTCTTCACCATCCATCTTGATTTCGGAGCCCGAATATTTCCCAAAAAGAACTCGGTCTCCTACCTTAACCTCCATGGGAATCTTTTTCCCGTCATCAGTAACTTTACCCGGTCCCACGGCAATAATTTGACCCTCTTGGGGTTTTTCCTTGGCGGTATCCGGAATAATAATACCGCCTTTTGTTTTCTCCTCTTCTTCAACCCGCTTTACGATAACTCGATCTTGTAACGGTCTGATCTTCATGGCAAAAATACCTCCTTATAATTTGTTGTTTAGGCTTAAAAAGGAATTGGTTTAATTGGTTTTGAAAGGTGTTTTTTCGAGGTAAGATTAATAAACCCTATTTTTTATTTGTCAAGCCCTTACCCAAAAAAATTTTTATAACTTCATGATTTTTTTTAGAAAACACATTAGCACTCTCATTGTTTGAGTGCTAATATAAATCAGGTTACTCTATTTTTTATAATAATCAAGGATAAAAATATAAAGAAAAAAATATATTGAGCATCTTTTTTGGTTATTAAAAATTATTTTTTATTATTTTTAAGTACTTGGAAGCTATAAATCAAAAAGAAAAAGCTTCCTTTCGCGGAACCTTACGTCAAGAAAACTCAGAGCCGAACGCCGGTCACGAGGAACGCGAAGAGAGCCAAAACCACTTGACACCTGATGGGTATTGTGGTAGCCATTACCTGCAAACAACGGCCTGGTCTATTCTTTTTTGCTTAAGAATTATCGTCTTTGGATAGAAAGGCTGGGGGTTATAGGTGCGATTATAATCCCCTTTTAAATTTTTAATCTATTTTTGCGGTTGTAATTGAAAAAGTTATGGATGATTTCTCATTGCCCAAAACCTATGACCCGCATCCGATCGAGCAAAAGTGGTATACCCTTTGGGAGAATGAAGGTTTTTTTCACGCCGACGAACAGTTTCCCTCTGAACCGTATTCCATTGTGATCCCTCCACCCAATGTCACGGGATCTCTTCATATGGGACACGCTTTAAATAACACCCTCCAGGACATCCTCGTTCGGTTCCATCGGATGGAGGGGAAAAATACTCTTTGGCTTCCCGGGACTGACCATGCCGGCATTGCCACCCAATACGTGGTGGAAAAAGGATTGGCTAAAGAAAAAAAGACTCGGGAAAGTCTGGGAAGAGAAAAGTTTATTGAGCGGGTCTGGCAATGGAAGAAAGAACACGGGGGGATTATTGTTGAACAATTAAAACGATTAGGCGCATCGTGCGACTGGGCCCGGGAAAGGTTTACCATGGATGAAGGCCTCAGTCAGGCAGTCCGGGAGGTATTTGTTCGCCTCTATGAGGAAGGCCTCATTTACCGGGGAGACTATATCATTAACTGGTGTCCTCGTTGTCATACCGCTCTTTCTGATCTTGAGGTCGAATATAAAGAAACGCAAGGAAAATTTTATTTTATTCATTACCCGTTAAAAAAAGGGGGGGAGACCCTTATCGTTGCTACTACCCGGCCGGAAACCATGTTGGGCGATACCGCAATAGCCGTCAATCCTGATGATGAGCGGTACCGAAAGTTGATCGGCACAGAAGCGCTTTTGCCCTTGATGGATCGGGTTATTCCCGTTATTGGCGATGAGTACGTTGACAAAAGTTTTGGAACCGGCGCTCTGAAAATTACCCCGGCGCATGACCCTAATGATTTCGAAGTATCTTCCCGACACAAACTGCCCATAATCAAGGTGATGGATGAGTCGGGCCGGATGAATAAAAATGCCGGCCCCTATGAAGGCTTAGATCGTTTTGCCTGCCGGGAAAAAGTTCTTGAAGACTTAAACGCTCAAAAGCTTTTGAAGAAAGTAGAGGCCTATGTCCACAACATCGGATACTGCTACCGGTGCAACGAGGCTATTGAGCCTTTTCTATCTAAGCAGTGGTTCGTAAAAACCACTCCTCTGGCCAAACCTGCCATTGCTGCAGTCAGAGAGGGTAAGACCCGGATTATGCCCTCGGGTTGGGAAAAAACCTATTTTGAGTGGATGGAAAATATCCGCGACTGGTGCATCTCCCGACAGATTTGGTGGGGGCATCGAATTCCTGCCTGGTATTGCGGAGATTGCGGGGAGGTGACTGTTTCCGCAAGCGAACCTCAAGCTTGCAAAAACTGTGGAAGCAAAGATCTCACGCAAGAAGAAGATGTACTGGATACCTGGTTTAGCTCCGCGCTGTGGCCTTTCTCCACTCTCGGCTGGCCAACGAAGACTAAAGATTTACAAACATTTTATCCAACCTCAGTCTTGGTCACCGGATTTGACATCCTCTTTTTCTGGGTCGCGAGAATGATGATGATGGGGATAAAGTTTATGGGCGAAGTTCCTTTCCGGGATGTGTACATCCATGCCCTGGTGAGGGATGCTAAAGGTCAGAAGATGAGCAAATCCCTCGGGAATGTCATTGATCCTTTAGTGATGATTGAAAAATACGGAACCGATGCCTTCCGGTTTACTTTAGCCGCGTTAGCCGCCCAGGGAAGGGATATCCGGCTGGCTGAGGACATCATTGAAGGTTACCGGCACTTTGCCAATAAGATTTGGAATGTTGCCCGATTTGTGCTTTTAAACCTTAAAAATTATTCTCCTGATGAAAATTTAGCGGCTTATTATTCCCTAACGGATAAGTGGATTTTAAGTCGCGCAAGCCAGCTGATTCAAAACGTAAGGAATGCCCTTGAGGAGTATAGGTTTAATGAATCCGCCGGTTTCCTCTACCAATTTGTTTGGCATGAGTTCTGTGACTGGTATGTAGAATTTAGCAAACAAGAGCTATCAAATTCCAATGCCGAAAGCCTTTCGCGGAAGGCCACCCAACAAGTCCTCTTGGAAATCCTTAATATTATACTTAAACTTCTTCATCCTTTTATGCCTTTTCTCACAGAAGAAATCTGGCAAAAACTTCCGGGAAATAAAGGGAGCATCATGATCTCTCCTCTTCCCCGGAAAAATGATTCGTTAATCAACCTCCCGGCAGAAGAAGCACTGGAAATTATTAAAGAGGTAGTGTATCATATCCGTAATATTCGGGGAGAAATGCATATTCCTCCATCACAAAAAATTGAAGCTATTATTTTTTGCGAAGATGATAAGACGAAGCGACTTTTAGAAAATTATCAGTATTATTTAATATCATTAGCGCATTTAAACAATCTGACGTTCTCAACTTCGAGACAAAAACCTCATGCAGCAGCCACGGCAATAGTTAAAGGCGTAGAAATTTTTATTCCCTTAGAGGGGCTGATTGATTTTGGCGAAGAAGAAAAAAGGCTTAAAAAAGAGATCGCTAAAATAGAAAAGGAAATGACTTTTGTCCGGAAAAAGTTGACCAATGAAGATTTCCTCAGCAAAGCCCCCCGCGAAGTAGTGGATAAGGAGAAGGAAACGCATCAGGTCTTATTGAAGAAAAAGAAAAAATTGGATGAAAGCATCGCGCGCCTCCAAGAAATGAGGAACGCCGGGTAATGATCGAAGCAGTTGAAGCCCTCATTGATTTGGCCTTAAGAGAAGACCTTGGTCCGCACGATATAACCACCAAAAGTTTGGTCAAGGAAAAAGACCGTGGGGTTGCCACGGTATTGGCCAAAGAAGATTTTCTGCTGGCAGGATTAAGTGTCTTCTCCCGGGTGTTTTTTCGTTTAGATGAAAAAATCAGCATAACGTCTTTTTTTAAAGATGGAAAAGAAGTAAAAGCCGGGGATATCATTGCTGAGGTTAAAGCTCCTCTTTGGGTTTTGCTCAGCGGGGAAAGGACCGCCTTAAATTTTCTTCAGCGGCTTTCGGGTATTGCTACGTTTACGCGCATGGTGGTAAAAAAAGTAAAAGGGTATCCGATAAAAATCTTAGATACCAGAAAAACCACGCCCGGTTGGCGCGTGCTTGAGAAAGAAGCAGTGCGAGTTGGCGGTGGCTTTAACCACCGCTTTGGACTTTTTGATGGGGTGCTCATAAAAGATAACCATATTCAAGCAGTGGGGAACATTACCCAGGCCATAGCGCTTGCCCGCTGCAATGCCCCGGTGACGCTTAAAGTTGAAGTGGAAGTCAATACCCTCGAACAAGTTGACGAAGCCCTTAAAGCAAAAGCGGATATTATTATGCTGGACAATATGTCTTTAGAAGATATGAAGCGCGCGGTCAAAAAAATCAAAGGCCGCGCTCTCGTGGAGGCTTCCGGAGGTATAACCCTGGAAAATGTTACATCCGTGGCAAAAACCGGAATTGACGTTATTTCTATTGGTGCCTTAACCAGTGCTTTTCGGGCAGTAGATATCAGTATGGAATTGGAGGAAAAAAAGAAATAATGCTTCTTACCATTGACATTGGTAATACCAACATCGTCTTCGGGGTTTTTGAAGATAAAAAACTGGTCAACCACTGGCGGATCGTAACCCACAAAGACAAAACCGAAGATGAGTATGGAATCCTAATCGAAAATTTATACCGAGCTGCCAAAATCGATATGACTAAAACCAAAGGGATCATTGTCTCCAGTGTTGTCCCCCCAATTGTGGGCACCATTGAGGGGCTTTGTCAAAAATTCTTTCATATTACCCCTCTTTTTGTTGGTCCCGGGGTAAAAACAGGAATGCCAATTCGGTATGACAACCCTCATGAAGTCGGAGCCGATCGGATTGTTAATGCTATTGCGGCTTACGATAAATACAAACAGAGTTTGGTGGTAGTTGACTTTGGAACCGCGACCACCTTTGACTATATATCTCCCCGAGGAGAGTATATGGGGGGGGCGATTGCGCCGGGAATCATCATTTCGAGCGAAGCTCTTTTTGTGAGAGCCTCAAAACTTCCTCGCATTGAGCTGATAAGGCCGGAATTCGTGATCGGCAAAAATACCATCGCTAGCCTCCAATCTGGGATTGTGTTCGGTTATATCGCCATGGTTGACGGCATCGTAGAAAAAATAAAGCAAGAGGTAAAAACCAATCCCCGCGTCATTGCTACCGGTGGATTAGCTCATTTAATTGCTGAAG
Organism: Thermodesulfobacteriota bacterium; assembly: GCA_026625185.1. Taxonomy (GTDB): domain Bacteria; phylum Desulfobacterota; class WTBG01; order JAGOGO01; family JAGOGO01. The sequence goes on from CP113000.1 coordinate 1,199,685, forward strand.
GATCCAAAACCATTGAGGAGGTTGACCCTCTCCTTACACTTACCGGCCTTCGATTGATTTATGAAAAAAATTTGGGAGACAAAGGAGAAACTGTTTAACCATGGTCTTCCTTGCTTACTTTTTTGAAGCATTAGCAAATGTGGTTGATATCGGACTAACCATCTATATGTGGATAGTGGTTATCCGAGCCATTATTTCCTGGGTAAATCCTGACCCTTACAATCCGATCGTGGTTTTTCTCCGGCGCTTAACCGATCCGGTTTTAAATTCCATCCGACGAAGACTCCCCTTTGCGCTTAGTCAAACCGGGATAGATTTTTCTCCGCTTATTCTTCTCCTGGGAATTATCTTTTTACAAAAGTTTTTAGTGAAAAGCCTTTATGAATTAGCCTATAGACTCCATTAACCAGTAAGTGAGGGAGTAAAGCACGATGAAACTAACGCCCCTTGATATTCAACAACAACAGTTCTCCGTTCGGTTCCGAGGGTTCGATACCAATGAGGTCGACACTTTTTTAGAAACCGTAGCCAGCGAGCTGGAAGACCTGTTAAAAAAGAACAAAGAACTTCTAGAGGAACTGGAAAGAAAAGAAGCGCGCATCGGGGAATACCAGAACATGGAAAAGACCCTGAAAGAGACCTTGCTTATGGCTCATGCTACGTCCGAGGAAATGAAAAAAAATGCTCAAAAAGCTGTCGAAGAGTTAAAAGCAACTACCCAGAAAGAAGCCGCTTTTGTTCTTGCCCGTGCCCGAGAACAAGCGGAAAAAATGATCGCGGAAACCAACAGCCGGTTAATCAAAATCCAAGAAGAAGTCAATGAACTAAAGAGAAAAAAAATAATATTAAAGCAGGAGCTACGATTTGTTTTAGAAACCCACTTAAGACTCCTCGAATCATCTTCCGAAAAAGAAGTCCGTGAACCAGACGAAAAACCTCCGAGCGACACTTAAAGCTCCCCAAATCATCGCCCTCGACATCAAGGTCAATGAAAGCGGAATCACCTTTCCGGTAATTGTCCAGCCAAGGTCTAAAAAAAACGGAGTTGTCGGGTTTAGCGAAGGGGCTCTCAAGGTTAAAGTAACTGCGCCGCCTGTGGAAGGTGCGGCTAACGAGGCGTTGATCGAGCTTTTATCTCAAATTCTCCGGATAAAAAAATCCAACATTGAAATCCTGAAAATGAAGACCTCTCGCCGTAAGCTCATTCAATGCAAGGGGATCAGCATGAACGAAATGAAATCCTTTATTAAGAACATTGAGCCCTGAATAAGTTCCCTTTAAAATTTTTTAAACTTTGATAAGGTGTTTTTTATAATGTCACTTCTAATACCACGTTTCATTCAAAAGCAGATCGAGGCGGGGACTTGGTATCATTCCGCACGATGCAATACAAATCTAAAAAGAATAGAGCCGGAAAAGGGTCTCCAGGAAAATCTTCCCTGTTTTTGTCGCAAGCACTGTTGTTCCCTGGCTTATAAGGATTTCAGGACGGCGTTTATTGTTTCGACGGCAATTTCTATGCTCAGCTTTTCCAAATTGATCACCAGATCATTATTTTCAGGATCATCAATGTCAGCTTTGAAATATTTCTTAATAAAATCTTTCCGCTCCGATTCAATTTTTTGTAGGTATTCTTTAGCTTGTTCAGAAGAAAGCTTAAGCCACTCGGTAACATTTTTAACCCGAACTGCCAGTGGAGCTATCGCCCTTACCCGTAAAATTTCTTCCCGGGGAAGAATAAAATTCGCTCCTCTGCCCAATATCACTGCGTTGCCATGTTTTCCTATGGCAGCGACAACCTTCACAAGATTCTGCATATATTCATAACCCCAGAGATGATGTTTTTCCACCACCGATGAAATTATATCATTGATGGCAGAAATACCCTTTTCGTCCAAAGATTCCACCGCTAAAGTTCTCATGTGGGCGTTTTCAGCCACTGCTTGGGTTATCTCTTGGTCAAAGAAATCGAAACTCAATTTCTGGGCAAGCTGTTGCGCTAAAAAATGCCCTCCACTCCCAGGCTGCCTTGAAATAGTAACAACCGTTATTTTTTTTTCTTCCTTGTGCGGAAGGGCAGATTTCCATTTATTCACTTGGTCTTCAATTATCTGTTGAATTGGACGAGATTTTTTTATTTTCATGACACCCCCTTGTGTTTTTATCCAAGGAATATTTTTCTTTGTTTATTACTATACTGAAAAAATCGCCAACCGGTCAAGTAAAATTAATTAAAACAATTTAAAATTATTTAATAAAAAAATAATTCTTCTGCTTGCCGAGTGGGTAAAATTTAGAGGTTTCTGTAGTTGAGTGACGGCAACATGCAAGTCGGAACTTTCGGCCGGAAGCATTTGGGGTCTTCCAACCCGTAAGCTCTCCGTTGAATCATTCTGATCTTGTTGTTGATCCCTTCAACAAACCCCAATGCCACTTTGGGTTCGGATTTGCAATCCATTACCATGCCGTCCCAGCGAAGGTCTATCAACTCGGAGAGTTCTTCAAATGGCTTCAGTCTTTGCCAGTTGAGGGATTCCCGCCGGTGGTCGGAAAATTTGCGAACCCAGACTGCCGAAGCGTAGTCCCAAAGCTGTCTAAAAAATGACTTAAATTATCACCTTTGCCAAGCTGTTTTCCCTTTAATTGCAAACGGGTTTCTCAAAAAAACATTTTTTAACTACTCATTTTGGAGAATACCCAAAAAAATTATGAAATTTCTGGTTTCTATAAGGATCTTTTGGTGTTAACGATAAAAACCCCTGTCATATGGCAACATGTTGGATAAGCAGAAAAAAAAGAATTACTGCATTTTTTTGTTGACATTGTCCTATATATTGTGGTAACTGGATTTAACGTTTACAATATATGGTATCTTTTATCCCTTAGAAAGGAGGAAAAGATATGGCTACGCCAAAGCAAATAGAGCTCAGGATTAAGTATGCTAAAACATCTATTAACAGTCTAACTAAAAAAATTGGCCTTTATAAAAACAAAGTTAAAAAATTGGAGGATGAAATGAAAAAAGCAAAAGCCGCAAAGCCAGCAAAAAAAGCCCCGGCCAAAAAGAAAGCCAAAAAGAAATAACCGTTTTTTGCGTCTTTAATAAAACGCCAGGGATGAGGGCCCTTAAACAAATTTAGGGGCCCCAAAATTACTTGAAGGTATGTTCCCAACTTCAAGAGAGGGGGGGTTGCTCTCCGGGAAAGATGAATTTTTATAATTGATCCTTCTCTCCCTATTTTTGCGTTTGCAACCGAGGGGCTGAGAGATGAATGCTTGTTCTCCCTTTTAATCTTCCTAGTTGGGCCCACCGAAATTATAGACCGAAACTTGGATCAAGAGTTGTGTCGAATATAAGCAAACACCTCGGTAGTAGGTTTTGGAAGTCCGGCAATCTTCCACGCCTTAATCGGGTCAGGAAACTGCTCGTAGGTACAATTTTTCGGTTGATGGAGATTTTTACAGACCGCCCTAAGGAGGGGAAAGGAATTATGCTTTTTGTAATATTCCCTCATAAACCTTAGGATATCGATCTTTTCTTGAGCGAGGGGGCACTCGTGACTTATCCCCTCCCTTTCTGCGATAGCGCAGGCAACATCTTCATTCCAGTCCTCAAAGTTTACCAGATAACCCTCATCATCCACCTGAACTTTTAAATTTTTATATGTAATAATGGGCACAAAACACCTCCTTAATAGAAAAATTTGAAAAATTTTATGTTAATGAATCACCTTATAGGAAATCGGATCTTTGAACCCGGCTTCTTCAAACCCTTTAAGGCGAAGTCTGCAACTATCGCAATCACCGCACGCCATGCCATTGGGAAAGGGGTCATAACAACTATGGGTGAGCGAATAATCAACTCCAAGCGCCATACCTTTTTTGATAATTTCTGCCTTGCTCAGGTTTATAAGCGGGATCCGAATTTTAAACTTTAATTTTCCCTCTACCCCGGCTTTCGTGGCCAGCTTGGCCATTTGCTCAAAAGCGTGGATATATTCCGGCCTTGTATCCGGGTATCCGCTGCAGTCTATTGCATTAACCCCGATAAATATATCTTCAGCTCCCAGAACTTCGGCCCAGGCAAGCGCGTATGAAAGAAATATGGTATTCCTGGCCGGGACATACGTCGAAGGAATCTCTTTCCCAATCTCCACTAGATCTCGCCCTCTTGGCAAAGATATCCCCTCAGAAGTAAGAGACGAGCCCCCTATTTTTTTCAGATGCACCGGGATAACCAGATGATCCTTTGCTCCGAAAAACTCGGCAACCTTTTCAGCCTTTTTAATTTCTAAATAGTTTCGTTGGCCATAGTCAAAGCTTAAGGCATAGATTTCAAACCCTTCCTTTTTAGCTATCGCCAAGGTGGTAGTAGAATCCATCCCCCCGCTCAAAAGGACCACCGCTTTTTTCCCCATTTCAGACACCCCTCTTTTTTTTCGGCCAAATTATTTTCTGAATCTGGAGCTGAAGGTGAACGGGAACCTGGTCGGTTAGTATCCATTTTGCAAGTTCTCCGGGTTTTAGTTTTCCAAAAACCGGCGCAAAATGAATGATCCTTTTTAAAAAAGACCCTTTTTTTAAGAGAGTTATTATCCCCTTGGCATAGTCAAAATCTTCCCGGTTCCCGATAATAAACTTTATTTCATCCTGGTCGGCAAGCTGGTTTATATTATTTAAATTATTGAATTTACACATTCCACTGCTGGGGCATTTAAAATCTACTATTTTCACGCACTGATTGCTCACCCGGTTAATATCAAGACTCCCATTCGTTTCCAAAAGAACCCGGTAATTTTTTTCGAGAAGGGTTTCGATGAGCAATGGGGTATCGCTTTGCAGAAGTGGCTCTCCTCCGGTAATTTCGATCAGCGTGCAAGGAATTTTTTTTATTTCTTCCAGGATTTCTGTAATGGTCTTCTCTTTACCTTCCTCGTACGCATACATTGTATCACAGTACGAGCATCGTAAGTTGCAACCCGTAAGCCTAATAAAAACGCAAGGCCAGCCGGCGTACGAAGACTCTCCCTGGATACTAAAAAAGATCTCGTTAACCTTCAGAGCCAAAGTAATCCCCAACAATATTTTTATTAGAAGATTATTACTCTTGAAGCTCTCGTAACAAGTTGAAACCCATAGAAAATATCTTGCTGAACTTGTTTCAGCAGCTCGTAAAATCAAGGACTTATGAGACCCCGAAACGAGTTCAGGGTGACAAACAGGACTTTTTACGAGTTCATCACTCTTGATTTTTGAAATTGGTTAATTTTTGCTGTTGCTGTCCAACGTTTTTTATCACATTCTTTAAAAGAGAAGGGGGTGACTTCTAAATATTTTTACCTAATTCAGACTCAGCTTTATTTTTTTTTAAGATTACTCAAGCGACCTTCAATTTTTTTTAATTTCTTTTCTACCGCTTCAATTTTATCAGCCACTTCCTTGCTCTATTAATTTTTTGCAAAATTTACGTTCTTTCGGGTTGTTAGTGAAAAAAGGGGAAATCCAAAAAACACCTTCCCTTTTAATTTAAAGAGAAATAGCTTTCATTTCAACCTAATCTTATAAATTTTTCTTGACAATTATGGTTATTCTGATAAATTCCTTTCCCTGTTAAAAATGGAAACTTAAATAAAACCAAGGTATAGGGGGTTTTGTAGATGCAGAGAAAATATTATTTATTAGCGCCAGGACCGGTTCCGGTGCCGCCAAAAGTCTTAGCGGCAATGTCCGAACCAATCATTCACCATCGAGCTCCTGCCTTTGTTAAGGTGCTGGAAGAGGTGCGGGGGGGCTTAAAATTTCTTTTTCAGACAAAAAACGAAGTTCTTGTTCTTGCCTCTTCCGGCACAGGAGCCATGGAGGGGGCGGTAACAAATACGCTCTGTAAAGGTGACACCTCCTTGGTAGTACGAGCAGGAAAGTTCGGTGAGCGCTGGGCAGAAATTTGTGAGGCGTATGGGGTTAAACCAATCTGTATTGATGTGCCCTGGGGCCATGCGGTTGACCCAAAACTTATTGCTCAGGAACTGGAAAAAAATCCCTCTATTCGCGCTGTCTTTATTCAGGCGAGCGAGACATCCACCGGGGTTATGCATCCTATCCGGGAGGTCGCGGAGATAGTAAAAAAATATGAGAATACTTTGTTGGTTGTTGATGCTATTAGCGGAATTGGTGTTTTTGATCTTCCGGTCGACAAATGGGGTCTTGATGTGGTGGTTTCCGGTTCTCAAAAGGCATTTATGTTGCCTCCAGGACTTGCGTTTGTTACGTTAAGCGATAAAGCGATGTCTTTTGTTGAAAAATCAGATATACCCAAATACTACTTTAATTATAAGAAAGAAATAAAAAAACTAGTAAAAGATAACGAAACGAATTTCACGCCCGCAGTCTCCTTGATCATGGGATTAAGGGAATCCCTTAACATGATTAAGGAAGATGGGTTAGAAAAAGTGTTTAAACGCCATACTCGTTTGGCTGATGCCACCCGGGCGGCAGCTAAAGCATTGGGCTTAGAGCTTTATGCCCCGGACAGCCCAAGTAATGCGGTTACGGCAATCAAAGCTCCTGCCGGGATAGACGGGCAAAAAATAGTAAAAATTCTTCGCGATAAACATAATATCACCATTGCCGGGGGCCAAAGCGAAGCAAAGGGGAAAATATTCCGGATCGCCCATATGGGATATTTGGATGCTTATGATATTATCATGGTTGTCTCCGCTTTGGAAATGACTCTGAAAGAGCTTGGGGTTTCCGTCGAAATGGGCCAAGGCGTTAAGGCTGCGGCTGAAATATTAGAGAAAGAAATGTAAAAAAGAGGGAAAGAAATATGATTAAAGTTTTAGTGAGTGATGATCTCTCCGAACAAGGGGTAGAAGTTTTTCGCAATGCTCAGGGAATTGAAGTCGATGTAAAAATCGGCTTAAAACCAGATGAACTTAAAGCAATCATCGGAAATTATGACGGCTTGGCAGTGAGAAGTGCCACTAAAGTGACCAAAGAAATCGTCGACGCAGCTGCTCGTCTGAAGGTGGTCGGAAGAGCGGGTTCTGGCACAGATAATATTGATAAAGAAGCGGCCACCAAAAGGGGTATAGTGGTTATGAATACCCCTGGAGGCAATACCGTAACCACCGCCGAACATGCTCTTGCTATGCTTATGGCCTTGGTGCGAAGCATTCCCCAGGCTACTGCTTCCATGCGCGCCAAAAAATGGGAAAAAAAGAAGTTTATGGGAACGGAAATTTACAATAAAACCCTGGGTGTCATCGGAATGGGAAAAATCGGAAGCGTGGTGGCAGAGCGCGCCCGAGGTTTAAAAATAAACGTTGTTGTTTATGATCCTTTCGTGACTCCTGCTGTGGCTGAACGATTAGGGGTAGAAATAGTTTCTCTTGACGATCTTTTCGCTCGCGCTGACTTTATCACCGTTCATACCCCCAAAAATAAGGACACCGAAAACCTGATAAATAAAGAAGCCTTCAAAAAAATGAAAACCGGGGTAAGAATTATTAACTGCGCCCGAGGCGGAATCGTTAATGAAGCCGACCTGTATGACGCGATTAAATCCGGGAAGGTTGCCGGGGCAGCGCTCGATGTGTTTGTGGAGGAGCCGCCATCAGGAGACCATCCTTTGCTCCAGCTTGAAGAAGTAATCTGCACCCCTCACTTGGGGGCTTCTACCGAGGAAGCGCAGGTAAATGTATCCGTGGATATCGCGAAACAAATGGTGGATTTTTTAATAAACGGGACTATCAACAACGCAGTTAACGTCCCCTCTATCAGCGGAGAGCTGCTTGCCACCTTGTCGCCCTATCTAACCCTTGCAGAGCGCATGGGGAGTTTTCAATCGCAGACAATCACCGGAACCCTTGAAGAGGTTATTGTTGAGTACAGCGGCAAGCTCATCGGTTACGACCTCAACCCGATTACTATTTATTTGCTCCAAGGCCTCCTTAAAAAAATTGATGAGGATGTAAATTTTGTTAATGCGTTAAACATCGCCAATGAAAGAGGAATTAAAGTTGTGGGCGCGAAAAGCACAGGGTCAACTGATTTCGCTGACCTCATTACCCTCAAAACCAAAACTACGTTGGGAGAAAACCGTTTGGCCGGAACCGTTTTTGGAAAGCATGATCCCTGGATTGTGCGCATCGATGACTTCCGTCTGGAGACAGTGCTTGAGGGCACTATGCTCCTCTTCTATACCCAGGATAAACCTGGGGTAATCGGCGATATTGGCTCAACATTGGCTAAGAACAACATTAATATCTCCCGCATGCAGTTTGGCCGTCAAGAGAAAGAGGGTGAAGCGTTGGTTATCCTGGGAGTTGATTCTCTCTATTCTGAGGAGGTTTTTCAGGGTCTGGCCCAGTTGCCAAATATAATTTCGGTCAAACAAATCCAGTTAGAAGGGTAATAAGTGTAATTTTTGCCAAGGCTGACTAAAAAAAACTTAGCCCGCCTCAGCGCGGGCTTTTTATCTTTCTTACTCGTATAGGGATTTAAGAAATTGGCGAATGTAATCGTGATTGGAGCTCAATGGGGAGATGAGGGGAAGGGCAAGATCGTAGATATTTATACCGGATTTGCTGACGCAATCGTTCGGTTTCAGGGCGGGAGCAACGCGGGCCACACGGTAGTAATCGGCAACAAAAAAATTATTCTTCACCAGATCCCGAGCGGAATCCTCCACCCCAAAAAGATGTGTATCATCGGCAATGGGGTAGTCCTTGACTTAGAGACGTTGCTGGATGAGATTAACGAATTAAAATCGCAGGGATTTTTTCAAAATGAAACCCAACTGCTTATCAGCGAAGAGGCGCACCTGGTTTTTCCGTATCACCGGCTGATTGATATCGGCAAAGAAAAAAAAGCCGGAAGTGATAAAATCGGCACCACCGGCCGGGGAATCGGGCCGGCATATGGAGATAAAATACTCCGAACCGGTATTCGGGTTATTGACCTTTTTGAAGAGAAGGTTTTTAGAGAAAAGCTGGAAAAAAACGCGGCCGAAAAAAATTTCTATTTAACTAAGTACCTTGATCAAGAAGGTTTTGACGGGAGCGCGCTGTTTGAAAAATATTCTGCTCTGGCGAGAAGAATTAAGGCAAATGTCGTTAATACTTCCGTAGTCATTAACAAGTTAATGGGAAAAAAGAAAAACATCCTTTTTGAAGGAGCCCAGGGAACTCTTTTAGATGTTGACCACGGAACTTATCCTTTTGTCACCTCTTCCAACACAATAGCTGGTGCGGCTTGTGTCGGAAGCGGGGTGGGACCGACAAAAATTGATGTAGTAGTCGGGGTTGTCAAGGCTTACACGACCAGGGTAGGAGAAGGGCCTTTTCCAACCGAACTTAATGATGAAATCGGGCTGACTCTGCGAGAAAAAGGTGGCGAGTTCGGAGCTACCACCGGAAGGCCCCGGCGCTGCGGGTGGATTGATATCGTTGCCCTAAAGCATGCCAACAGAATCAATGGGTTTACTCATTTAGCTTTGACCAAGCTCGATGTTTTAACCGGAATGGAAAAAATAAAAGTATGTCGCGCTTACAAATTAAAAGGAAAAGAGGTTTCTGAATTTCCGGCCGGCATTAACGCCCTGAAAAACTGTGAGCCGGTTTATGAAGAAGTGCCTGGGTGGCGTGAAGCTTTAACGGACATAAAAAAATATAATGACTTGCCCAGGAATGCCAAAAATTATATTAAGCTTCTTGAAAAATTGACTGAAAGAAAGTTTATCTTAATTTCCGTAGGATATGAGCGGGGGGAGACAATCATAGTAAAAACCCCCTTTCCTTCAAAAAAAGATTGAGGTAACTTCTTTTTTTTGATAAATTTTTCTCTATAATAAACCCCGTTAAAAAAGTTTCACTCAAAGTATTTACCCTTTGTAAAAAAGCGTAATAATCTTTAATTTTACCCCATGCTTATCCACCCCGATAGATATTGGAGATCTAACCGGCAAGTGGAGTCTTTCTAACGGGGTAAAAATAGTGAGCCGCTAGCTCAGCTGGTAGAGCATCGGATTTTTAATCCGGTGGTCACAGGTTCGAATCCTGTGCGGCTCACTTTATTGTCCCCATCGTCTAGCCTGGCCCAGGACACCGGCCTTTCACGCCGGCAACACGGGTTCAAATCCCGTTGGGGACGCTCAAAAATATCAAGCACTTGGCTATTTTGGCTAAGTGCTTTTTCAGGATATGAAAACCCATTCCGGCAATTCCTTCCAACCTTCTCTTAACTTTTCTTCTTTCCTTTGCTTCAAGAGGTCAAGTAAGCTCTCGGCTAATTGTTTTGACATATCAACGCGCCGTCCCTTGCCACTTTTCGGGGTTTCAATCCTACCGCGCGAAAACCTTCTAAGAACACTTATAAACCGCCAGTGAAAGTCAGAAGTATTTTTTAATTAAATTTTTCATTTTAACTAATACCTTAAAATAGGACATTCCGAAAACAAAAATGCCTGAGATTTCTCTTGGTCACAGAAAACCGCCCATAATGTCGCCACTATGGGAATCTCAAGCGCTTTGTTTTTTTGTTGTTTTTAATTTCAGGTTTCTTTGTTTGAATATTTTTTATTATTTTAAATTAAAAATAGAAAAAGAAAACAAGGTAGTAAAATACTTTTTCTTGCTTTCTTGATGTTTTGAAATTATAAAGAACCTATGGAAAAGAAAATGCTTTCAACCCCTATAAGAAATGACCTCCTTAAGGAATTTAAAAAAATTGCTATTGACCTCGAAAGGCCAATAAACGCCCTTCTTGAAGAAGCCATGCAAGACCTTCTTGCAAAATACGAAAAGAAAGTAAAGGGCAGTCCGAAAAAGGAAACGTAAGAAAAAATTATAATGTTACTTCAAGGGTGATCAAAATGATAAGTCTACGGTTGAATGGTCGGCTTTTAATAACAGCGTTTATGGTAATGTTTCTCGGTGGATGCGGACCGAAACTGATTGTGCCTTCTGACCTGCCCCCGGAGCAACGAGCACATATACGAGGTACGGTTGGTGGATCTGTTTTCGCGGGCGCCGACATTATTGCCGTTGATGGAGAAGATCTGTCTTCTGCAAATGCTGCCGATATTAGTCCTGGCACGCACAGGGTTATCCTTCAATATAATCGTCCCGGAGGCGGTAGTGTCGGACCGGTAGAACTGCAATTTGAGGCAGAAGCCGGCCACGACTACATTGCTAAATGGCATTATTCCTGGTCAAAATCATACTATTACTTTACAATCGATGATGCCCAGACCGGTAAAGTTGTTGTTAGTGGTGGGGAAACCCCACCCTAATTATTTTGTAATTCATTATATTCCTGAACTTGTCAAATTGACTATAAACCCAATACTGACATAATTGAAAAGCTCTGCCTTTACTTTGGATGTACTCCGAATGACCTAAAGACCATTTAAAGCTCCTTTCTTTTTTTACAGGCCTGTTCCAGAAACGAAAGATTATAAAATGAAGTCATGGCAGGAAGACTATAAGGCAAAACGAGCGACGGCGGAGGAGGCAATCAGCAGGATTCGCTCCGGTCAGCGTATCTTTGTCGGCTCCTCCTGCGGAGAGCCGCAGCACCTGGTCAATACCTTGCTTCTAAAAAAAGACTGCTTTTCAGACCTGGAAATCTTGCGACTGCTTAGCCTGGAGGGCTCTATTACCTCCCTCTTCGGTGACCGGCGTTACGGACACAATTTTACGGTAAGGAGCATTTATCAAGGCGCGGGCCACACGCAGAGCCTGGTCAAAGGCAAGCGCTTTTTCACCCCCATAAACATCTCTCTGCTCCCCGGCCTTTTTAAAACCAGGCAATTGCCCATCCATTTTGCCTTGATACAGGTATCTCCTCCCGATGCCTTCGGCTGGATGAGTTTCGGGATCTCTGTGGATATTACCAAGGCAGCGGCAGAGTCAGCCGATATGGTTATCGCTCAGGTCAACCCCAGGATGCCTCGCGTTCTTGGAAAAGGTTTTATTCATGTCTCTGAGGTTGATGTCATCGTCGAAAAAGAAGAGGAATTGCTTACAATCCTCGATTTTCCAGCGCCTGATTCGAGCAAGAACATTGCCAAACTTCTGGCCGATCTTGTTGAAGATGGATCTACCATTCACCTTGGTCTGGGAGAAACAAACAACTCTATCTTCAAGGCGTTGGCGGACAAAAAGGAGATCGGCATCCATACTCAATATCTCACCGATGGCATCATGGATCTCGTCCTGAATGGTAACATTACGAATCGAAAAAAGGGATTAAATGAAGGCAAGACCGTGGCCAGCGCCGCCATCGGAACGCAGGAGCTTTACCAATTCCTCCATAACAATGCCTCCATTGAATTCCATCCTTCCGATTATGTGAATAATCCCGTCATCATTTCACAGAACAACAAGATGGTCTCCATCAATGTGGCTACTGAAATGGATCTAACCGGACAGGTGGCGGCGGATGCGCTGCCCCAGAACCAATTCACGGGCGTTACGGGAATTGCTGACTTTGTGGCCGGGGCGATACATTCGAAGGGAGGTAAATCGATCATCGTGTTGCCCTCGACCACCCTCGATGGCAAGACCAGCCGAATCGTGCCGGAGCTGGAAAGCAGCTCCGTCATCATCCCGCGGATTGATGTCCACCATATCGTCACCGAATTCGGAACCGTTAACCTTTTTGGGAAAAACCTGCAGGAAAGGGCCATGGCGATGATTAGTATCGCCCATCCTGACTTTCGGGAAAAACTTTTTTACAAGGCGAAAGATCTTGGACTTATCGACAGGGAGGGGACTCTGCATGAATCTCTCTTCGGTGTCTATCCGGCTTCGATGGAAGAAATCAGAGAATATGGTGGCTTTAAAGTGACGTTCCGGCCGGTCAAGGAGACCGACGTCCGCTCTATCCAAGAACACTTCTACCAAATGGATAAGGAAGATATTTCCAGACGGTTCTTTAATCAGCGGAGAAATTTTTTTCAGGATGACCTCCAAAGCATGTACCACATTGACTACATCAAGAACCTGACGCTGGTAGCGACAACCGTCCAAGGTGATTTTGAAAAAGTGATCGGCCTGGGAAGCTATATGCTGGAGCCTGCCAGGAATATGGGTGAAGTAGCATTTTCGGTGCTGCAAGAATGGCAGGGGAAAGGAATTGCTTTCGTGATTCTTAAAAAGCTTGCAGAGGCAGCGGGTGGAAACGGAATTTCGGGACTCGTGGCCTATACATCCCCCATAAATACACCCATGATTAAGCTATTCAATAAACTGCCCTATCAAATCAATGCCGTTTTCGAGGAGGAATTCTTAGTCCTTACCTGCAGGTTCGAACAAGCCTAGTTCCACGTAACGTTACTTGGCAGTAAGAATATTGGCAGTGATGGAAAAATTGGGCTCCGGCACCGCTGATGTTTCATGGTGGCTTGCAAAAAAGGAGGAAACGAATTTTAACATGGAAGACCAGAATGCCTCAGGGTCTTTAGACCAAGCCCTAGCCACAACCCGCAGGCCAGCAGAAGCATAATCGGCAATATCATCACCGCGGCTTTTAGGTTACCAAAGAAATCGGAAATATAACCGATGATCTCGGGCGACCAGAAGTCGCCGAATAAATGGATCATGAATATTGACATGGCCATGGCACTGGGCCGGAGATTTACGAGCACCGTTTCCATGGAAGGAAAAATTGGGGCAGAGTTGAAAAAATAATCCCGAACTCGAACCTCCGAATTTTTATTTACGATTTTATAGTTAACGATCCACTTAAAGGCTGTCTGATCCCTGATAGAAGGTGCCGAAATGGTATCTGTTTTTGGATTTGCCTTAACAGCACCACCATCTTATGGTTAACCTACCCAGGTCACCAATTCCTCCAAATTTGCTCTAGATCTTTCAAATTTATTAGCAGGTGCGTTCCAGTCAGGATATCCGAGGGCCACGCCCATAACGATGACCTTGGTATCAGGAATGGACAACAATTTTCTCAGAACCTCTGGGTACATCACCGAAACAGCCATAATAGTAGTTCCCAACCCTTTTTCATGAGCAAGAAGACAAATCGTCTGCAGGATAAGTCCGATGTCAAGCATCCCGTAGTCAAGGGAGATGCCCTTATCAAGGCAGGCGACCATAAGACATGGGGCACCGAAAAGGTTAAACATCTTAGCATAGAGCTCATCACGGAGGTCTTTCGCTTTCCGAGGGATGTTGAGGGCATTCAAAAGACGCTTTCCAAATTCCGTGTATCTTTCATTTGGCTTTTCAGGCCATTTTTCAGGCATTGAGATTTCTGGTGAGCTAGTTGCTCCGGTCTGAAGCTTTTCAAGGTTCGCTTCTTTAAACTTTTCTAATGTATCTCCAATGACCACATAAAACTCCCATCCCTGGGTATTTCCCCAAGAAGGCGCCCACCGGGCTTCTTCCAAGATTTCTTGAATAATATCCCGTGACACCTGATCTGGCTTATACATGCGGATACTCCTTCTTCCCGTTACTGCTGTGCTTACTTCCATGTGTTGTCTCCTAATAGTTATTTGTTTAGGAATAAACCTTTATTTTTCCTCATCCTGAAACCCTCAGTTATGGGGATCTTTTTTTTCACTTTTTTTCTTCCCTTCTCCTTCCGCGGTGAGGATGGTAATTATTGATAATCCGGGGCAATCCAGAGGAAGCCCCCCGGCTTTTTGCTCAGGAGACCAACCGAGTTTAAGTTTTTGGAGAACATACAACTGAACCACCTGACTTTCCATGCGATTCCACCGCACAACAACCCGAAGATTTATTACGACTCAACGTGGCGCTGACGAGTGCATGAGCGCAACCTACTCCAGGGCGAACATTAATCGCCTCTACGGGACAGTTTGTGGCACAAGCTCCGCATTCCATGCAGGCATCTCGGCTCTTGATCAAAGCCTTACCATCGTTCAAGCTCCATACGGCATGCGGGCAAACCGAAAGACACATGCCGCAACCAATACATTTTTCCTCATCTAACGTCAGAGTAACAACGTATTTGAGATAAATCAATTGCCCCATAACTTGAACTCCTCATACAATGAAGTGTGATCCAATCCATATACTCAACCCTATAACGCCTGCTCCAATTTCGAGGGGTAACGCCCAGCGTATTTCCTTTTTTACCCCGGAGAGAGAGGTGTAGGTCGAGGCACCAGTGAAATTCATCCCCAAATAAGCTGAAAGCGCTGGAATTAGAAATATCCAGCTGAGCATTTCAATATGTTCGCCCTTTGAAACCATGTTATCCCATCGAAATAAGAGTAAAAGCGTTACAGTAATGATGCCCATACTCATGCCTTTTAAGGAAAAAGCTCGGCCTGGAAGCCAAGGTAGCAATAAAGGAGTGAAAACTGTGCCGGAAAGAACGGCTGCCAAAAAAATCATAATGGTAAAAATGCCATGATTAAATGCGCTTACCAAAAACCCTCCTGATCCCCCCATCCCTCCGATAAGAAACATAAGACTCAGAGCGATAATAATGGCCGATTTGGGAAAAGTCACAAGCTCCACGGGTATTAACACTGCCCGCTCCCAAATCGTAAAAGATTTGCGCCGCATCTCTGAAGTTGCTTTTAGTCCAGCCTCTATAAAGGCAGGAAGATCTTCTGCTTTAATAGGTCCATACGTTACCTTAAAACCAGAGAGTTCTTTGACTCGGTGAGCTGCTACTCCAGGGGCAGCCAGTTGAGGTAAAATCAATTGCCGATGAGATACAACCTGGGGCAACCTGGTTGATTCTATACGATTAACAAGTTCTGTTGTACCGAAGGTTCCAGCCCCGGCTGCACACCATACATTAATCCCATTGGTGTCCAAAACCAAAATCCATACATTCTTACTGGGAAGCGCCTGTCGAAGCTTGTCAAAGCTCATTTTATAATTAGCCGTAACCAAAACGGGAGAATGCTGATCAGGATTACCCAAAGCGTATAAGCCTGGGTCAACGGTATAATGCATCCGCCCTACAGCACATCGGGCTTTGAAAGTTCCCACATGATCAGCCCAGTTCAGTAAGGTGGATACTTGCGGAACCTCTCCTGCCGGAGTCTGAACCGAACCAACAACAAAGGGTTGGTTGAAACCAGGAAAACCCAACTGGGCCTTTTTCTCCTTGGTTCAGAGTTTGGTAGATGAGGAAATCCGTGAAACGGATTCATTACCGCGACTACTTTCCGTCAGTGTCCCACATCTGATTTCGGTTGTATCCTTTTTTGTTTCGTCCATGTTTAACAATTCGTAGTTAACAAACAAGAAAATGAGTTTGTGATAGTTATGATTCTATTTAACCAAAATTCCGGTGAAAATTAAAGGTTTTTTACGGTGGAAGATAGTATATATTAGGGTAGGCCTTTATTATCAGAGGTTTTTGATTGCCTGCCAGAGTCTGTAATAGCAAAATGTTTGATAATACTTATGCTATTCAGGTCTTACGAATTAATCTTAGAAGGTGAAAGTCAATAATAATTAAATACGTTGGGATAAAAACACCACGATGAAGTGAGAACTTTACTTTTTTAAAGATTGCCAAATTTTAAAGACGTTAACAACAATCTAAAAATCTTCTCTTAAATATGGTATTATGAAAAATTAAAAAAGGTATCCAGACGTGAAGGGCCAAGATTTTTTGATCCTGACGGTAAAATTTTAAATAAGCCTTTTTGCTGCATTACAATAGAAAGGTGCAAAAAATGTCAAATCGAGTTCGATCCCTTATCGTTATTTGCTGCCTTGTTTTTTGCTCTGGGTGTGGGCATGTGATTTCAAAAGATCTCAGAAATAAGGTGGATCCATCGCTAACCTTCGGAGAGGTAATCCAAAACCCGATTGCCTATAAAGGAAAAACTGTGGTCTGGGGTGGAGAGATTGTCCAGACCCTCAACCAAAAAAATGGAACGGCTGAGATTGAGGTTTTCCAAATACCTTTGGCCTCGAGGACGGATGCACCAAAAGCAGCAAAGGATTCAGAGGGCAGATTTTTAATTCTGGCAGATAAATATTTAGATCCGAATCTCTACCAGAAAGAAAAAAGAATTACTGTGGCGGGTGAAATTTTGGGGGAACAAATTAAGCCTCTCGGAGACATGGATTACCGTTATCCTATTATTTCGAGCAAACAAATCCACCTCTGGAAAGAACCTAATTACCGTCCTTATCTCCCCTTCTCTTTATCGGTGGGGGGAGCATTTTCCTTTTGATTTATGGTGGAGAAATCTCTGTTCGGGGATAAAACTCGGCTTCAGTAGTTATTGTGGCCGCTATTATTGGTGACCTGGCGGTGGAGGAAACCATGGCGGTGGATTCCGAAGATAATTTTGGTTAAAATAGATTTTATTTGTTGGTATAATAGTTGCTAAGTTCTCTGCAGGACTTCAATTAATAAAACCAGTATAACAAAACCCCAACATTCGTGAGGTTGGGCCGGAAACCCACGGGTCTTAACTAATTGAAAGATACCCGTTTTGCCAAAAATGTTAAGCGGCTAAAATAATGGTAGATATGTCTGCCAACCCAACTTATTAAGGACTTGAATCGCGGGCGTAGTCGTGCTTTTTTGACCTGCGCTTAGAAATAAAAAGAGCAGAAATATGGGAAAAGGCCTGGACAGAAACCTTCTGCACGGACTCCCCTTCTTAGGGAAGCGATTGGGAACCTTCGTGAACAAGGTTTCGCTTTTTTGACTTATCCTTAAAATAACAGAGAAGGGAGACGGTATTATGGCAATCAAAACGATCCCGGCACCCAAAACCGTCGTGGAACTTGGCGTTTCTAAGAAATTTCTCGAAGACCTTGCGATCAAGACCCTGTACTTGGGAAGCGAAATGCCGGGGGATCAACTGGCACGCCAAATGGGTCTCAGCCTAAGCATAGTTTCGGAACTATTTCAACGCCTGCGCAAGGATCAGTTCTGCGAAATCATCGGTCTGGAGAACAATGGCATAGACTTCCGTTACACAACCACCTCGGCAGGGAAGTCGCGGGCCCTGGAACTGTTTGCCCAAAGCCAGTACGCTGGCCCTGCGCCCGTGTCCCTCCAAGACTACGTCACCCGCACTAACGCCCAAAGCATGAGCGACATTGAGATCACACCCGATGAACTCAGTCGCGCCTTCGAGGACCTGGTACTCGACATGCAGACGCTTAACCAATTGGGCCCCGCGGTTCAGTCCGGACGTGTCATCTACCTCTACGGACCGACGGGGACGGGCAAGTCCATCATCGCTGAGACGCTTACCCGCCTCTTTGATAACCGCGGCATCTGGCTTCCCTATGCGGTTGAAGTGGATGGTCAAATCATCACGGTGTACGACCCGGTTCAGCACCAGAGGTTGGCGCAACCTCTGGCCCCTGACCATGACGGCCGCTGGGTGCTTTGTCACCGTCCTCACGTCATAATCGGCGGTGAGCTGACCATTGAGATGCTAGACCTGCAATTCAATCCCAGCATTAACTATTACGCCGGGCCCGCGCAGATGAAAGCTAACAACGGCCTTCTCATCGTAGATGACTTCGGGCGCCAGCGCATCAGCCACGAGCAACTGCTCAACCGCTGGGTGGTTCCCCTTGACCGCCGGATCGACTTCCTTACCTTGGCGGGGGGTAAGAAGATCGAGATCCCTTTCGACCTACTCCTAGTCTTCGCCAGCAATATGGAACCCAACGACTCACTTGCGGACAAAGCTTTCCTGCGCCGCGTGCAGACCAAAATAAAACTGGACTTTGCCACCCACGACCAGTTCCGTGAAATTTTTCGGCGCGTTTGCCTGCAGTTCAACCTCATCTACGATGTGGCCGTAGTGGATGAACTGATCCGGATGATCCGTGTGGATTACAAGGAGTCCTTACGGCCTTGTTATCCCCGCGACATCGTTCAACAAATACTTTGGGACGCGCGCTATTGGCAGAAAGAACCCCATTTTGATCTTGAATCTGTAACCCGGGCTTGTCACAACTACTTTATTGCGCCGTAGAACTCGCATTCTGAGGACCTTGTTATGGGTTTTTTACTATGAAATCCAACGTGCTCCTTTGCGCAAACGGCTGCAGAATATCGTAGACGATTCCCATTTGCCGCTCGAACTTGCTTTACAATCAGCCGCTTTGGGACTTTGACGTTGGGATATACTCGAGGATAGACTATATTTTGACAAACAGACCGGTAAACTTCTGGGAATCAACTCGGCCCCATTTATCGGGTTGGGGGAGGACTTTTTCAGGGGAATGCATCCCTATGAACGGGAGATGATTAAGGCGAAAACTGCAGTGTTATAGTTAAAGTGGACACTTCAGTATATTGAGATTTGAAGAGACAATATATCTATGCCTTGCGTGATAAGCATGGCTAATATTTAGGTCAATCTCACCGCCGGGTGCTTTTTAATTTTTTGCCTCCTCAATCTCTTTGTAAATTTATCGACGAATTTAACTGGCTTGTCTTTGCAAGGAGATTTACAAGACTCCTGATTGGCGTGTCCTTTTTAGAGCAATTGATTTCTATTTTTAAAGTTTTTAGTTCTTTCAAAAGAGTTAACCGCTTTATCTAAAATCTGAACTGCTTCTCTTAGTGTTCAGGGGAGAGGTGAGCAAACCTCTGTCATATTAAAATTTTTGTGTCCCAAGAGTGCTTAAACAATACTTAAGGCACAGGAGGAGGACCGGGTTCCAATTCCGGAGGCGCATGATGGTGGTGCATTTTCGGTGGCATCTCCTCGCATCGCTCTTCTTGAATTTTTTGATACTCCTTTAATTGTTCTTCGGTCAGAACTGAGCCCAGCCGCCTTTCAACGTCTTTGTCAAGGGCCTGCAGGTTATTTTCCAATTCACGCCTATCCGCTTGTTCTTGTTCCCTATGTTTTTCAAATATAGCTCTCTTTGCCCCCACGCCCGCATCCAGAATCGGGCGAATCTTCTCTTCTTGCTCTTTGGTTAAATTAAGACGCTCTTTCATGGTAGCAAATAATTGATCAGGCATTCCGCCCATCATATGCGGATGGGGCATACCTCGTGGGCCCATTCGCCCCCTGGTTTTTAGCTCCTCATGTAATTTGTCCAGCTTTTTTTTCTGCTCGTCGTTTAGTTTTTCTTTTATCTGGCTGATGGCATCATCTATAATTTTTTCAAATTCCGGGCGATATTTTTTCCTGAAACTTACTATCTTTTCCTCTGCCTGGCGCACAATTTTTTCTATATCCGCTTTTTGTGTTTCCGTTAGATCGAGTTCATGAACCATTTTTCTCATTAATATATGCATGAGCGGCGGCCGCCCTCTGACGAATTGCTCAAACCTATGCTTAAAATAAAGTTTGTTTCCTAAAGAACCCGCCAGTATACCCAATGTAAAAACCAGAAGTATTATTATTGCTACTTTGAGTTTGTCCATTATCTTATCCCTCCTTATAGCCCGGGCATTTCTACATAGCTCGCCTCAATGGGTTGCTCTATAGAAATTTTTGCCATTTCATCTTCAGAAACAAAATCGAGCTTGACCATCCAAAAAGTTAATAAAGCAATTACAATACAGGCAGCGGGCGCAAAGCGCCATCCAAATTGCTCAAAAAGTTCAAGCGGGCTGGTTTTAAAAGGAAGTGCCCCGAGGCTGCGGATGTGTTGCATGACACTCATTTCCCATTGCTCACTCACCTGGGGTTTTGCTTTTCCTCGATATGCTTTTCTGAGCGCATTTTCCAAATTTGTATAATCTTTTTGCTGAAAATTCATAGCGCCTCCCCTATTTTTCCAAAAATCGGGTAATAATTTTGCGGAGTTTTTTCCGTGAGCGAAATATGCGAATTTTCACATTTGCAACGCTCCACCCAAGAAGGCCGGCAGCCTCTTTGGCCGAAAGGCCCTCAAAATAAACCAATTCTAAAACAATTCTATCCTCGGGCGACAATTTATCCAAAGCCCTATCCAATAATTCACGGGCTTCCTCCTGGGAATTCTCCTGGGAGGTGGCTTGGATAAATTGGTTAGCCAGCGCTTTCTCCATAAAGTTTTGCTCTTCTTCCGAACAAGAACTCATCGGGATTTCGCGGGAACGATATTCTTTTCTCCAGAAATCGTAACAGGTTCTTACGGCAATTGCCGACAGCCACTGTTTAAAGCCGCCCCTGAATTTAAAAGTCCCCAGGGACCGATACGCTTTTACAAAAACCTCATGCGCTACCTCTTCTGTCTGGTTAAACGGTATGTGATTGCCCACAACAGCTAAAATGTGCCCCTGGTATTTTTGCACCAAGACCCCAAACGCGTTAATGTCACCGGCAGTAACCCGGCGCACAATGTCATGGTCGTCAACATTAGTAGTATAAGTAGGCATCTCTAACGATAAAGCAGCGAGTTGCTCGGCTTTGAATTTTAAACAGCTTTTTTCGCCTCTGCTTATTTTAAACTGTTTGCAAAATTTTACAACCGAGTTTCGGGGCAGGAAGATAAAATTCTCTTCCAGCCCCGTTCGGCAAATGCCAATCACTGTCGTTAAGAGTTCGGTTAATCGCCTTGTTCCGGGGGCGGCTGAGGGGTCATATGGGGCTCAGCGAATGCCCCGTGATGTCCTGGCCGTGAACCCCAGCGGCTTTTCTCGCAAAACTCCTTTCTTGCTTCAATGCGCCCCTTCAGGTATCCGACCTGTTCAGGACTAAGTACCGCCTTTAGCTCTGGAATCATTTTTGTTCTTAGCAAGGCTAAGTTTTCCTTATTTGACGATACCTGTTGAAAACATTTACGGAAAGCATTTTCATCAAATTCTTTGGCAGAAACCACTGTGTTTAGCTGTTGTTGCGCTTCCCTGAGGCTTTCTATGAGCTTTTTTCTTTCGTCCTGGTTTTTGGTCAAAATATCATCAACCTTTTTCTTTTGGTCGGCCGTCAGGTCGAGCTCATTGATTATTTTCCCGCATCCGTCCATTATGTGCTCAAACATACATGGCGGTTGCCAGCCTCCCCCAAATCCTCCCATTCTATGCCCAAGCATGAACGGCATTGGCCCACCTTCAGCGAATCGCTCAAATCTGTGCTTAATTTTGTGAATAAAGTATAGTTGGTTTCCCCACACTCCTGCCAGGGCGCCTAAAATAAACACCAGAAGCAGGCCGCCAATTAATTTGGGTTTATTCATGGGTTATCCTTTCATGGCAAAGGTTATTGTTTATCTTCCTTATCGTTAGAAGCTTTATGACGCCAACTCCCTTAAAGCTGCATGAACCAAAAGGAGGATCCTCCATAGAACCATTCTTTGACTTTCGTCTGCCCATTTTCCCTTCACCAATATAGTTGCAGACCGATCCGAAAAAGTTACAAGAAATTAGGTAGTGCTGAAGTTTTTAAAAGCCCTGCGAGACACCATGCGCGGGCGCTGGTTTTGCCGACACCCAAGAGCTTGAAAAGATCGATGCCCGGGGAATCAGAGTGGTGGTTCCCTCTCAACGGCAGGCGTTACACGAACAGGAAGGTCCGTTCAGCAAAAACAAGTTCAGGTATGACCAGGGGAAGGATTGTTGCTTTTGTCCGGAAGGGGAAAACATCATTCTTGGGTGTTGATATCAAGCCCGATCGCCTGCCGATGCCGTTCCCAAGTATTGTCGAGAAGCAGAAAGTAACCGAACAGCTGGTACTTATATTCTGCGGGGTCAACCGAAGTATGAAACGTCACGAAAGGAAGTGTTGAATAGATGAGCTGTCCGAGGAAAAGGCCTTCGGCTATCTCGACAAGTTCATCCAGGCACATCCCGATCGGCGCCGGACTCCCTATCATCGGGTACCGGTAATGAAACTGGAATACTCTCTTCTTTTTTTCTCCATGGTTGTTCATCGGCAGAATCGATTCCTGATCGGAAACCCCCAGGAAGATGTAGCCTTGCCTTACAAAAGGAGATGGTCCTGAATCCGCCAGCTGCTGAACAGAAGGAACGGGCGGATGATAATTCATGTCAAGCATCCGCATCAAGTTGTCCGCGGCAAGGATACGAGAATCTTCCAGGTTGGTTCCGAATACCCAGCGTTTTTCAGCTTCATGTTTCCAGAATGCTTTATCGGTCACGGACATTCCTTTATCCCACGAACCGCTTTTAAGATTTTTAGCATACGGCCCTTCCTTGCTCCAAAACCGATCCCGGTTCTTTTTGACAAGGTCGTAGTGGGGCCAGCTCGCCGTGTGATTTTTGAGTTCCGTAAATCGCTCGGGATAGCGTTCAAAAAGATCGGCGCTCTCATCCAAAAGCATGCTCAGCTTACGTCCGCTTATCCGTTCAAAGGATTTACCCGCCCAGGGGAAGATGAATCGCCCGAGGGAAGCCCAGACAGCATCCAAAACGTTCGGACCCCTTTGATCGCTCTGAAGCAGAAAGGCCAGCCCGCTGGGGAAAACGCTGTTGTCAGCGATACCCTGCCGCAGAGTGTCACAAAATCCTAAATGAAGATTAAGGGTTGCACCATGGTAATAATCGAATCCAAGGCACGGTTCTTCCTTGCTGTACCAGAAGAGCTTCTCAGGCGCATCGAAACGTGCATTGAACCCCTTTCCCTGGCCATGAAACATTCCGTTCAGAACACGGGGGGCAATACCGCTTCGGAACAACCGGTTCAGCTTTTCAAAGTGCCGCAGATGGTCATCCGGGGCGCTTTGAAAAGCAATCTCCTTCTGAATCCGTTGAAGCATCTGAAGAATTGATTCTCTCTCCTGGAGAAGCCCCCTTACGTCCCCATCATTATTGTTGGGTGAAGGCTCGAGACAAAATGAGGTGAATTTCCTGCGTAGTTGCTCATAGCCCTGCCAATCTGACGCCCAATTTGCGATTGCGGCGAATCCGGTCTCGTTTGGCTCCATCTTGGGCCCTGTTACGGGTGAAGGACGAGCAGCCTGCTTGTCGTACCCCAATTCCGTGTACCCGCTTTCACCGCGTCTGGGACGCAGTGACGGAAAGGCGTCATCTGCATAAGCCTCCCGCGCAAAAGCGGGATCTATCATCAAAAAAAGCCATTATTCTGGTAACCGTAGTCAATGTTAGCCGTACCGGGGTGATACGGCTCGCCGATCTCCCAGTTCTTTGCTTGCAGACCCGGGATATTTACCCTCAATGCCCCCAGGCTGTAATGCTCTGTAGCCATCACCAATTGACCAAGGTATATACCCCGTCTGCGATCTGAACAAGTTCATCCACCAGCCTGGTTATTGGGTAGCTCCCGGCAGGCAGGCCCTGGGTGTTAATGGTAATCACCGGTACTGACCATGTCTGGTTCTCAGGGCCGGTCCAGAATATCCGGCTGATGGTCGCTTCAGATCCCGCGTCTGATTGACTATGAAAGGTCGCCGTTTGGCCCGCCTCCACCCTCTGCACGGAAGGTTCAATGCGGGCAACCGGGGAAGAGAGTTGTGGCGGCGTCAAGGTGCTCTCAAACCTGGAATCATAGACATTGATGTGGCCCCAGCCTTCTGAGGAATCGTCGACGATCCGGATCGCGCCTGTTTTTCCTGCATGATGAGTGAGACCCCAGACCACCCTTTCCATCGTCTCAGTGTTTTTGCCGGCGGCATAAAAAACTCTAATCATCCCCTCGATCTGGTCGATGATAAGAAATTCAACCCGGGTTTTAAAATCGGCGCCACCCCCGACCAAAAAGCTAAGCTTACCCCTTTGAATGGTGAACTGTTGAGAGGTCAATGAACCTTGCGGCCGGTCTCCCTGGATCTGCCCAGGCTTTTGTCTCGGCTTCCCCTGGTAATCCTCGTAAGTTCAGACCCAGTATCTGCCCTGATGATGAGAGGGCTGCCCCCGTCCCCTTGCGGTTGGATTATCTCCCAGCGTTGGCTGGTTCTGGAATGCAGTGCCGGTTGGAACCCACCCCCTTAAGTCTCCTGATTCAAAATCGAGGGTGAAATCGAATGGCTGCCCATATCCATCCGGAATGAAAAAGATCAGCTGAGTCAGAAAAAGTATCAATGTTCCCCACAGGATCATAGTACCGTCTCCGTTGTCTCGAACCTTTGATCTAACTTTTCCTCTGCGCTCTGAAACAACAAACTTTTTTCACACTTTGAACATGCCGGTATCCACCCATTCACTCTTGATCATCGACCACCAGTCCTCTGCCAGTCCGTTATTGACATACTCATAGGGTAACCAGCCGTACCCCTGGTCGCCCCAAGTGGTCCCCCAAGAATTTCTTATAAGGAATGCGCCTTCGGTTTCGATTCCTCCTTTGTAACTATTCTTAATCTTCATGGTATCATCATAACCCACTGCAACGATAGCATGACCGCCTTCAATTTTTTCACCGAGGGTCGGGTAAGGAATCTTTCCGCCATTCCCGTCCGCCTGAGAGATAGAGGTATAGACTGTAAAACCGAACATGGAAGGAAGGCCGGCAACCAATTTTGTTTTGATCCGCTTGATGAGAACCTCAGGAGAAGTCCCCGGAGGGTCGAGACGGTAGTATTTAATCGCTTGATAATTCTGGGCAAAGCTATAGCAGAAGGCGGGCGGCTCGACATCAAATTCTCCAATGTTATAAGGCCAATATTCTTCCGGCGGCACACCAAAAAGCACCAGCCCACACATGGTTGAGCGAAGGTAGGCCCCCGTATCTCCGTTCTCTTTCATCAGGTTGCGGGTTACTTTGTACAGAAAGAGACGGGAAGCGTCAATATGCCTGCCGAACGCTCTTCTTTCAAAATACTCGACTAAGGCAACCCCCGCATTGGCGGTGCATGAACCGAGCTGATCCTGATCCTCAATCGGAGAGCAATACTGCCTCAGATCGGTTGAGGTCGGAAGTTTTATTTTATTTGGTTCCGCCAATCCTATTTTAGCGAACATAGGCTTCAGAGAATCCCTCTGTTTCAGGGCCTTCAGTCTCGGAGCAAACTCACCGCTCTCCGCAGTATAATCCCTGAAGTCGGGATAATCCGGCCGCCATCCCATTCCTCTTTTAATTTTTGTTTCAGCCATAACACCTTACCTCCTTTTTATAGTTAATGATATTTTTTACTTGCCTTTTTCCGACACCGCAAGCACCACCCGTCTACCCCTCGAATCTTTCCTTAACCAAAATCTATCCAAAAGCAAGGGCCAAAGAAGCGGCCAGTCGTATCAATTCAGTCAACAAATTGATTGCATCAGTTACATCGGTAAGCGCACCTGCCTTCCGCCTCACGTTTTCAGCCTCTGTCTCAAGGTTTATTGCGGTATTTTCAAATAAAGCTCCCGTTTGAACGAGCGTCTTTTGCAAGGAATTGAGGTATGCGAGCACCACAAGGTCGCGATCGGTCATCACTTTTTGCCGCTCTTCATCGGTCGTACATTTCCCAAGGGCCGCAGGCAACGCTTCGGTTGCAGATTGCGAAGCAACCCGCAAAGCTTTGAGAGCTTCTTCCTGCGTCAGTTTTCCGTCATGAACAATGCTAACTGTTTTTTGAAGAACGCTCTTTTTGCTTTTCATTAACAATCTCCTTTTTCTCATTGATTTTTAGATAAATCGGCCTTCACCTTCGTAAGCATGCCAGCAATGCTCCTAAGCTCCGCAGAGATTGCCTGCACGCGGTTCAAATCAAGGGGTTCGCCTTGCTCAAGCTTTCTGTGCTCTGATATTAGACTCCCGAGAGCTTTCAGGCTGGCGTCGTAGCTTTTCTCAATAAGGTCTGCTTTAATTGCCAGCCGTTTTTTGAGCACCTCCAGAAGAGCATTTCCCAATGGGGTATTGGGCTTTATCCCGGCAGCTGCCTCTTTTTTCGCAACCAGTCCTGCGTCGGTCCCGAAATCATCAAGAAGGGGCTTGGGATCGTACACTCCTTGATTCCACATGAGGGTAAATGCCGCCTTTTTAACGGTAGTCAGAGATTGCCTGAATCCCGTCATTTGCTCGCGAACGAGTTTGTTTCCAAGAAGTTTTTGAAAATCCTCAACTCTCCCTCGAATCTGGATGCTCGCTTCTTTAATCTTAGCCTTCTGAATCTCTGCCGCAACAATCCCGCCGACTTTTGATATTATCGCGGTAGTATCTTTATAAATCGGTGATGGTTGCATGATTTGTTTTGCATACTCTTCGATGGCGCCGCCTAAGTTTGTCAAAGCCTGTTCGGTTTGTGCGCCTGCGTCCAAACCCGCCAACTCGCCAAAAGCATCATAGACGTCCGCCAGGCTTTCAAAGACTATTGTTCGCTTTGCAAGCTCCTGATGAATGACATCATAGTCTTTAAGGATTTTTGCGTAGAGGTCCGAATTTGTTGTTCCGCTAAAACCATGGACCAGGGCTTCGCCGTCTCGAGCTCGAGTATACTCATCATCAGATACAAAAATGTTTTGTCGCACTTGAAGAGCCACATTTTTGCCGGTTGCGCTGAGGTTTCGCGCAGCCTGTATATTAATCCCGGAGCACGCTGAAAGCAGGCCGGCAATAAGTAAAAGCGACATCACGATAGTGATCGTGCATTCAATGCTGGCGATCTGTTTATTGGCGTTCATTTATTAATTCTCCTTTTTACAAACATCCGATCGTTGCCGACGTGAAAGATTATTTACTATGCCTTTTCCGTGTTTTTTGTCTTCTCTGCTTTCTGCTCCAGTCTCTTTAAAACCTTGTCGATCATGTTTCGCAGTATCTTATCTGCGGCAAACCCGGACACAATGGCAAGGACGGCATAAACATACCCTTCATTCATTTTTGCCACATTTAAGGAAATAATCTGTGAAGCAATTTTAGCAGGAGTCTCAGTATCGATCGCATTGATAGAAAAGATCAGTTTTGACTTCTCCAGGATGAACACAAAAACTGCGGAAAAGGCGCTCATCACGGGTTTAGAAAAAAGGTTATGATGCAAATATCTCCAGAAAGGGCCGCCCCGGACATAAAGGAAATTCTCGTTGGTCATCGGGTTGCTTAAATAAGCGCCCATAAGTCCAAGAATAATGAGGGCAACAAACGTGTTCTTGAACGGGCCTGTTCCTAAGGATTGAAGGGCTTCTGAAGGATACAAGAAAACCGTCAAAACCATCAAACCGGCAAGCATGAATCCGCTCCACACACTGGTCAGGGTATTCATTGAAAGCTGCCAAAAGGTACGGTCCATTTGCTCATTGACAAGGTTCAGGGCGTCCCGTATCACATACCGGTTTTCCTCCATATGCTCTCGTTTCTTGATGTGATCCAAAATTCCTATCAACTTCCCCTTTTCGCCTACCCACTCCGCACGCACCTTCTCTTCTTCGATGTTCAGGTAAAAGGAAGCTTTAACATCAATGGCCCTGCTGTAAAGCTCTTCGTCTTTGATCAGGAGGATGAAATACTCGTCCACGCGATGGAGAAATTCCCAGACCAAATGGGGATGCCGCCTTGCAAAAAATGGAAATTTGGCACTCAGCAGGGGACGGTCGGTATAACCTCTCGCTTTTTCGAAATAGGTCTTGCATATGCTGACAATATGTTTCTGCTCATGACTCAGATTCTGAGCCCGAAATCCTTCAAGGATTTCTTCAAGATTGGTCATTTTGGACTGGAGTCTCTCGGTTGCGGGATTCATCCAAACTCCTCTTGGAGCCTTCGATTTTTGTTCCGTAATGATATTCTCCTATATAAAGAACGGGTGGTGTGCTCTGAACCCGATGGATAATCGCATCAATCAGAAGTGCTCCTGCTGCCAAGGCGGGCCAAAAAAAATCTTCTCCCCCCAGTTTGATTCCATTATCAAGGCAAAAGGCGCTGAAATCCAAAAGCTCAGGCAGTTATCTGTCCTCTTTCTAAAGAGTATCCGGTGTACGTCTTCAGTCCCAAGTGGACAAATTTTTTTTGGATTTAGTTTGCGAACCTATGGTGGTCCGGGCCTTTTTCCGGAATGTTGTGTTCAACCATAAAGATCCGCAAGGATATTCATTGACACGTCGTGATGTTCCTTGGCGGCCCGTTGTAACTTGTACCACGGTGAATCCCAGAAATTATCCTTACCCCAGTAACGGTCGAAGAGGTCCAGTTCTCCGGTGTCCTTCTTAACCGCCGTGTGACGCCACAGGTCTTTCTCATAATCAGGAATGTCGATGCAAATACCTCTGTAGGCAATAATTCTGGCCTTCTGACTCGAGTTGAAAAGTGGCCCCAAAAATGACCGCGTGTTCATGGCGGCTGTAAGTTGTCCTTTCAGAATTGCCCAACTTGCTCCAAGGTTCACATCGCTCACCCGAGGATCAACAAATCTCAGGAACCTTGCATAGATCTGAGCCGCAGCGTCTATAAACCTGGTGTTGTTATCGATATTCTTGTTGCTTTCGATGAGCCTTCCATCTGTCCACTGATGGCAGACCAAATCAGGATTGTGGCCGGCATCGGCATGCCCGATGTTGGGCGTAAAGGTCCAGGCTACGCTTGACAGGGAGTTGAAATGATCCAGCAACCCGCAAAAATTTTGGTGCGCCGAAAGACTTGGAAGTCGTTGTGCCTGCCAGAAAGTTATCATCAAAGAAACAGGGCTCCTTGTTGGCCAAAAAATAGCTGATCGCTTTCGCGTACCTTGTTTCCATGGGCTCGGCGCTATCGGAAAGGTCCCTGAGGTAGCGCGTCACGTACCGTGCCCTCTCTATGCAGACCGCCGGTTTTATCTTCAGCTGTGCGGATCTGAGTTTGTCGATAAGCGGTAAGGTGACTAGGGTATACTTCTGAAATCTGATGTCTTTAAAGCTTTTGGTTGGCATGATTTCCCCTCTGTGAGAGATATCAATCAAAACAAGCGAATTGTTTTGCAGTTATGGGATTTATTTTTTGAAACTATAAAAAATACCAAAAAAGATCATTCGGCAATTCAGCGCCTTTGAAAAAGGCGTCGTTTTTTTATTTGAAAATTGCATTGAGAAATAAAAAATGTGACAATTCTAACCTCAAAGGTGGTACATTTTTCGGGGGCAGGTCACAATCTTACCAAGGGTCTAAAAAATCTTAAACACCGACTGAACGGAAAAGAAACAGATACCAAAAAACGGAAAACGAGAGGTAACATTCAAGGAACGTTTAATTCATAGACCTTGTTCTCCACCTGCCTATAAAAAATGGTATAAAAATATATCCTTGTCAATAGGGAAATTTCCTCATTTTTATGGGAGAATTCCCAAGGGGAAAGGGGTTTTCCCTCAGTTTATGCCATTGTCAAGTAAATTATTAAATCACTATGTCGATTTTAGGCACTACATTTTACCCAAAAACTGCGGTTTTTTAGCCTAACATGTTAATTCTTTTGAAATTGAATTTTTAGAATGATCCGCAACTGTCGAAAATGAGTTTAAACTCGTTGCGTCAAACATGAGGCCCCCTAACATGATCCGTATAAACCACCCTCGACATTTTCTTCCGCCCCAAAGCAAAAAAGGCCCATCACCTTTTTATCTTAGCGATAAGGCCTTCTTTATCTCACGGAGTCATTGACCCTCAATCCTCTTTTATGAATAAACATGCATAAGATAGATCACCCGGCCTTCTTTTGGGCAGCGTGGCCGGTGTTCTCTACAGGAATATCTCCTTAAAAGACCCCACCCACTCTTAACATTCCTGATTCTAACGCAGTTATCCTTTTTCCCAACGGCTTGATTTTATTAGATGCTGAAACGAGTTAGCCACGACACAATAGCCTTAATTTCTATCTTGGCAACGCCCTTAAGACCTGATTATTTTGAGCGCTTCTTTAACCGAAGCCCCCTCCTGTACCATGGCGCACGCGGCTTTTACGAATTTAGCGGGTTTTTCGTGTTGAAAAGCATTTCTTCCCATTGAAAGCCCGGCGGCTCCGGCCTTCATTGCACCGTCAATCATTTTCAGGGTTTCTTCATCGCTCAGCTTTGAGCCTCCGGCAATCACTACCGGCACCAGGCAGCCCGCCACCACTTCCCGGAATGAATCCGGACTACCGGTATAAGGGCACTTGACAATGTCGGCGCCCAGCTCTGCCCCGACTCGGGCCGCATGTTTTACTACTTCAACATCATTTTCACTCTTGATCTTTGCACCGCGGGGATACATCATGGCTAAAAGCGGCATTCCCCACTCCATGCATTCAACCGCAACCCTACCCAAGTCTTCGAGCATCTCCGCTTCGTCGTCCGCCCCGACATTAATGTGGACTGATACACCGTCCGCCCCCATTTTTAAGGCGTGCTGGACCGTATTTACCAAAACCTTGTGGTTGGGGTCGGGCCCAAGGGAGGTCGAACCCGACAGATGCAGGATTAAACCAATGTCTTTTCCGGCGCCCCGATGCCCATGGAGAGGAAGACCCAAGTGTCCGATCACCGCATTCGCGCCTCCCTCGGCAACCATGTTTACCGTTTTCCCCAGGTCGATCAACCCGGTTATGGGTCCGGAAGAAACACCATGATCCATAGGCACTATAACCGTTTTTTTGGTGTTGCGGTTTATGATTCTTTCCATTCTGATTAATTTTCCGGTGATCATTTTAAGCCCTCCTTGTAAAAAGATCGTTATCTTTCGATCAGATTGTGCTCTCTTAAATAGGCCGTGGTGATTTCCCACGTCCGGTCGCTCAGCTTTTGGACAGATTCCTTTCCGGGTAGCCGATAAAGAAAGGGTTTGTCCAAGCTGTGAAAAATTTGGCCAACCCTAAAAAGGTAGCTTTCTCTCTCAAACGAATCTGTTTTTTCCCCTCTTGATTTTTTTATTCTCTTAATCCCCGCAGCCGGTGGTATCTCGATTAAAAAAAGCAGATTCGGCTCAGGAGCAAATTCATTGTTTCGCTTCTCAATTTCCCTTGGGTCAACGCCAAGGGCCCCCTGGTAAGCGATCGTGGAAAAATAATACCGATCCAAAATAATTATTTTGTTATTTTTTAGTCCGGGTTTAATAATTTCTTCCACGTGTTGAAAACGATCTTTTATAAACCATTCGAGCTCTTCCTGCGGGCCCACATCTCCCCGTCCCCCATCGATCAGTTTTCTTAGTTTTTTCCCCCACGTTCCTTCGGTCGGCTCTTTGGAGAGCTCGGCTTCGAAATGAGCTTTGGTTAGTCGCTCGTATAATAATCGTGCCTGCGTGCTTTTTCCTGCCCCGTCAACCCCTTCAAAGACAATCAACACTCCTTTTTTTAATCGGTGCATTCTTGGTCGCCCGGTCGGTTAGTTTGTGCCCGCATTGGCATCAGGGATTAACCCGCTGGTTAAAAACGACGTTTGCTTGAAGCCGCCCATTTTTTAACCAATCTTCAAAATACTTATTCGTTTTCTCGTAAAGATACTTTTTTTCTTCTTTGTTTTTTTTATCCGGAAACTCTTCGGGCGTCACTTCTTCTCTTGTTTTTAGTTTTATCAGATAAATTTTTCCGCCCACCTCAAATGGTTCTTTTGCAAAGGGCGCGTCAGGCCTCAGGCTAAAGGCGGCCACCATCATCTCGGGCGAAATTCCGATTTTGGGAATGTTGTTGGTTGTGCGAGTAAAAAGGCCTGTTTCTTTAATGGTTAGTTTTTCTTGATCTGTAAATGCCTCTGGAAAAGAGCTCCCCTGGATAAGCTTTTTAACCACTTCCTCGCCCCTTTTTTTGGCAGCTTTTTTTTGAGTTTCTTTTTTTAGAATTACCATTATTTTTTCTTTTGCTTCTCCCACCGGGGGGAGGTAGCTTTTCTTTTTATCCTCGAGCCGAATAATATAGTAGCTCTCATTGATATACTTGGGTGAAGCTATTTCTCCAGGGTTAAATCCAAAAATTTCTTCCATAAACTCCCCGGAGTCTCTTGCTATAGGGGGGCTTTCATCTCGAGAAAAATAATTACTTTCAATTATCTTTAGTCCCTCTTGATCAGCATATCCTTTTAGGTCTTTCGTCTTAAGCAGGGTCCGGTAACCTCGATAAGCCTCCTTTTTCATGAGGTCTTGTGATTTTTCCTCGATGAGCTTCTTCCGGATTTCTTCCCTGGCTTCCTCGACTGGTTTTGTTCTCTCTTCTTTTATTTCCTCAACTTTAATTATATGAAATCCAAATTTAGTCTCAACCACCCCGCTCACCTCTCCGGGTTTAAGATCAAATGCGACATCATCAAATTCCTTTATCATTTGACCCCGGGAGAAAAATCCTAAATCCCCCCCTTCTTTGGCTGTGGTCTGATCCTGGGAATACATGAGGGCCATAAGCTCAAAAGGTTTTCCCCCCTTAATGAGAGAAAGAACTTCCTCGGCTTTCTTTTCAGCTTCTTTTTTCTCCTCGCTTTTTGCGCCTGGATTAACTTTGATTAATATGTGCCGAGCGTGGACTTTTCTGGGCTCCCAAAATTCCTCGGAAAAATTTTTATAGTACTCATCCATTTCCTCGGGAGAAACCGGGGTTTTGTTTTCAAAATCTTCGGGCGAAAATTTTAGATAACTAATTTTGATTTTTTCAGGCACGCGAAACTCTTCTTTATGTTTATCATAATAAGCTTTTATTTCTTCTTGCTTTGGCTCGTCCACATTGAAAAAAGTTTCGGGATCAATTTCCGCGAATTCAAGATCAACCTTTTCATTTTCCCAAATAAACTTTTCCTGGAGTTCCTTTTCGGAATATTTCACTCCATCGATTACCAAATCTCTTATTCTAGCAACCATGAGTCCTTTTCGCTGATCTTTTTCAAATTCTTGCGGAGTGACTTTGTTCTGATTCAAAAGCTCCTGATATGCTTGGTCGTCAAATTTTCCGTTCTTTTGAAATCCGGGTATTGCTTCAATGGTTTTTTTCAGCTCAGCTTCCGGGACCACCAGTCCGGCCTTTTTCGCGGTTTCCAGCAAAAGAACTTCGTTAATAAGATTGTCAGTGATTTGTTGCTTTATCCCGAGTTGTTCAATCAGCTCCGGGGCCAGGTCAACCTGGTAAATCTTTTTGTAGTAATCTATCAGCTGCGTGTAATATTTCCGATATTCGGCTGCCGAAATAGTGGTCTTGTTTACTTTTACCATCCAACCTTCTTGCCTTTCGCGGATGTCGGCCCAGCCAAAATACAGCACGAAACTAATAATGAGAAAAGGGAGAAAATAGATAAAAATTGATCTCGAATATTTTCTTAAAACACTAAGCATCGCCTTTGTCCTTTCTTCAATAATAATCCTTGCCAACCGGTTTTTTACCAATATTGGCCAAATTTCGTGCCAAGTCTTTTATAATCACCCAAAAAAATTATGTCAAGTTTTTTACCTTTTTTCATCGCGAGAATGGGAAGACTGATACCAAGTCGCCTTCATTTGTATATCTTTGTTGGCTCCTCGTCATACTTCTCGACGTACTTAAATGGACGCCTGCGTGGATTCCTCGTCGCCGCCTCGAACTTTTGAATGCAACTTGGTATGAACCATCGCGTTACGATGAGTTGAACCTGGCCGGTGATTAAGGCATGCTTGTTTGCGGGGAAAAACCAATTGGGGCGTTATTGTTGCCTCGGCAATAAACTCCATCCACAGACGCGATACCTATTTACTTGATTTTGAGGATAGTAAAAGAAAAAGTGAAAATTTTGGACAAGGTTCCCCTCAATTCCCACCAATATTTAAGATGCGGCTTCGCTTATTTTATGAACTTCTGCAAGTCCATCAACAGACCGAGAGCGGATAAGCCCCTGACCGGGATGAGGGAGGCATTAATAAAGGCAACGACGTAAGTGCCGGAGATTTATTGTTCCGGCCCGTACGTCGTTTGGATATAGAATTAAAACATACCGTTTTTAAACAAGTTTAAAGTATTATAATTTCTGTCAGCAGCAGCATCCTCCTTCTCCGCAACCCCCCCCAACATTGCAATTGTCGGATGAAGTGCAGCCACATCCACCTTGATCCTGGGTTGGTGTATTGCTGATTCCGACCACTTCAATATCAAAGGTCAATGCTTGGCCGGCGAGAGGGTGGTTTAAGTCCAATACAATGTTTTCATTATCAATCTTAATAATCTGCGCAGGCACCTGACGGCCATCCGGGGTTTGAAGGCCAATAAGCTGCCCCACTTCAGGATTTGCACCGGGCGGGACTTCCGATAACGGGAAATTATGCAGCAGCTTTTCTTCTCTCAGGCCGTAGGCGTCTTCCGGTGCAAGCGTAAACGTTTTTTTCTCCTTTAAAGCCATGCCCATAAGCGAGTTCTCAAACCCTTTTATCAATTGGCCGCTTCCCATCAGTATTTCAAGAGGCATCCGGCCTTCACTGCTGTCGAATACTTCTCCGTTATTGAGGGTTCCTTTATAATGAATGCTGACGTACATGTTGTTTTCAACTTTTTCCATGAAATTCTCCTATCCTTATGTTTATTTTTTTATAAAAATTTTTAATAAAATATACATGAATGAATTTATGTCAAGTAAATATATGTTATTTCTAATCCGCGCACCTCTTGTTGATGAACCTTAACTATATAATAATTAGAGTTATTATTGCAGGGTAGGGAGCGTATGCAAATCGCAGAAAATTTTTCAATAAATTTCGAGAACGCCTCCAAATGGACAATAAAGATCCTCCCGGCGGAGACGTTTATGCGGCTTCGTAAAAATAACTCCTCTGGAGCTTCACAAATTCCAGGTTAGCGGATTTGCAGACACAGACGAAGGGCTTGTAAAAATCCTGCGGCAGGAAGTACTCGCATGACAAAGGGAAGGGGTAAGGTTTGGACAATGTTTGCTTTTTTGTTGACTTTTATTCCGGATAGTATTAAAAAAAGCTAAAAATAACAATCCTACATAAAGATAATCACGATACAGGGAAAGAGTGTCTTGATGGGAAAATTTTTTGACATAGATGAAAAATTAATAAGGCCGAATCGCCGTAAATAGAGGTGATGGGCTTTTTTTGTTATTAGACAAATCCCCTCGAGAGAGGGGTGTCACAAAGTGACGGGGTGTGTAAGAATGTGTTGATCGCACAACAATGATTTATACACACGTTTTGAGCAAGGGCGGTCTGGGTGGGCGCAGTCCGGTAGATACTTTATGAATATGTCCTATGGGGATTATACGGAAACCATATAAGAAACAAAGATTATCGTTTTATAGAGCTATGCATTTGAATTCATGAAAATTTAAGCAATTGTTTTTATGCGTGTTATACGGACGGAAAAAGGTAGATAAAATTTATCTGGAAACCATATAAACAGTAGTTAGGCCACATACGGGGTGTAGAAATGGATCCCTATCAGGAGAAATTTCTAAGAAATGAGTTCCTGTCAATGTCAGTTCTAGGTGCACTGGGGAGATCGAGAACATATTCTGAGTCTGCCTCAGAGGCAGCCAAAACCCAGTTTCGTAAAGCCCTTCGCGAAAAGCTTGATGAAGTATCAAAAAGTTACAAATCTATCGTCCCAGAAGAAGAACATTTATCCAACATCAAGAATCTATCGGAAGACCTTACGTCAGAATTCCGGCATTGTCTGAGGAATGGCAGGTTAAGGATCGGCATTGTACAGAAGGCTCTGAATCTTTATCTCAAATATTTGTGGTGTGTAAACCTCATTGCGCCGCCTCCGCATTGCCCATTTGATTCAATCATTATTAGATGTCTTTGCAATTGCAGCGATTTACACTGGACATCAATTGATACTCTTGACGATTACAAGAGATTGGTGAAGGGTGCACAGAGAGTAGCTGATGGTAGGCCTCTGACGGAATGGGAACTTGAGATTTGGTTAATGGGTGTCCAGTCGGAACGGAAGCGAAAAGGGACAGAAGCGTCAAGAACTGACAAGGGAGTGGAGGGAGGACTGCCGGAGCCATTTCGACCGAGTACCTCGAATATTGATAAAGAAGAGGAAGCCGTAATATCGGGTACGGTCACGAGCCAAGGTGTTGACAGTAGCAAAAAGGATATTTGCGAGATCTTAGTCAGCAAGGCAAGTGCGGACAGCTTGCCGCATGAATATGGGCAAAAGAAGTATATTGATATGACCATAGGAAACATCCCCTACGAAGCTGGTGTCCATGAAACCCAAAAAGGTGTGGTCTGGATATCTTCAGTGCTGTATAGGAAAACACCGAGAAGAGAAAAGGCAAAGCTTGTTGATGCTTTGGCGGAGATCGGAATAGAAAAAGGGGACAAGGTAACAATCACTAGGAACGAAGATGGCACCTTTTTGCTTCAGGCATAGAAATACAGCACTGCATGATCATGAGTGTGTCCGTACTTTGATTATGGAAAAGAGAGAACGAAAGGAGGTACCAGAATGAACGATGTCATAGGAATTGCTTGGTACAAGGACGAGGCTACTTACCGCAGAGCGCTTGCGATCTTTATTGATCCCAAGAATATGCCCGCCACGTTTGAAGACTGGCAAGCTCTTGTCGGAAGGGAACGCGAAGAAATTAAGGGCGCCGGCAACATCGCTCTTCGCGTGGACGTCGATCCGGAAACATTTAAAGTTTGGTGCAATGCGCATGAATTTCTACCCGATTCGCAGGGTAGAATGGCGTTCGTCAACCATGTCGAGCTCGCGTATGAGAAGACCGGCAAAGAAACGATCATTGAATAGCTTTCTAAAAAAGCTAAATTCAGTCTAACAATGAGAATTCTATGGATATTTCATTGCCTTTGGATAAAATGACAAGTTTGGATAAAATAGCGGTAATGGAAAAACTATGGGACGATCTCTGCCGCGATCCCGAGGGTATTCCATCTCCAAAATGGCACGAGGAAGTCCTAGAGGCGAGGCAAAAGGGGGTAAAGGAAGGAAAAGCAAAGTTTATACTTTTTGATCAGGCTAAGGAAAGAATCAGGGATTAGACTAAATGAAAATCGAAATCCTTGATGCTGCCGAGAAAGATTTGCTTGATGGATACCCATCTCTCTCTTAAAAGTTTAAATATTATCAACAGATTAAAATTTATTGTCACAGGCGATAAGGTTGCGAATGGGGAGCCGGCACCTGATATTTACCTGGAAGCGGCAAAACATTAGCCGTTGAGCCAGTTCACTGCATCGCCCTGGAAGATTCTTCACTCGGAGTAAGAGCAGCAATCTCAACAGAGATGACAACACTCCTTATCCCTGATCTTGTCAAACCAAGTGAGGAAATAACTGCTTCAGGTTTTGCCGTGCTTTCTTCTTTAACAGAGGCAAAAACAGTGATTGAAGACTTATTATTGGATTAACCTGAACCCGTTATTCTAATCGATGGCTACCGCCGCTGCCCCTGGCAGGGCGCAAGGGATG
The DNA here is from genome assembly GCA_026625185.1 of Thermodesulfobacteriota bacterium. Taxonomy (GTDB): domain Bacteria; phylum Desulfobacterota; class WTBG01; order JAGOGO01; family JAGOGO01. The sequence goes on from CP113000.1 coordinate 1,237,810, forward strand.
TTTTGCTTGAAGGCATGGGCGAAGCGTATGAACAGAAAACAGCAGGGAGTAAAATCAGATGATTACAGCACTAACGATGTTCAAAGTGGGAAAGGGGATGATTTCAAAACTAGCAACCCAGTTGGGCGCCATTGATGAAGTGGTGGAAGTGCTCTCGATTACCGGGGAATATGATCTCATTGCCAAGATTCAAGTCAAAGAATATGAAAGTCTGTCTGATATCGTGACGGAAAAAATGCAGAATATTGACGGCGTCCTGGAAACAAAAACCATCACCGCCTTTAAGACCTACAAGTTCAGTGAGCTTGCAGAAGGAGCCCCGGCTGCATTGATTGCTACCCCTCCTTCGCCCGAAGACATGGTTGAGGTCATCGAGACCGGCAAAAAGAAGATCAAGCCGATTCTTTCCAAACTTACCCAGAATTTCGACCTGGAAAGAAATGAAATTTATTCTGTTATTGATGCCATCAACGCCGGAGAACTGACCGACGTTCAGATCGCAGGTTTTCTGGTCGGCCTGCTCAGCAAGGGACCGAGCATCAAGGAGGTGGCCTACATTGCCCAGGCGATGCGCAACAATTGTGTGCCGATGAAGGTTTCTCTGAACTCGGACCTGACCGATACCTGCGGCACCGGAGGCGGGCTGGCCACCTTCAATGTCAGCACGGCCAGCGCAATTTTGACCGCAGCAGCTGGTGTTCTGGTGGCCAAGCACGGAAGCCGGTCCATCTCATCGTCATCGGGGAGTGCGGATGTGCTTGAGTCTCTTGGCGTCAATATCAATCTGACACCCGAACAGGCTTCAAGGTTGATCGAGGATTGCGGCATCAGCTTTATCTATGCTCCGAACTTTCACCCCGTGATGCTCAAAGTCTTCGGCCCGGAAAACCAGCTGGGCATTAAATCAATATTCTTTACGATTATCGGACCGCTCATTAATCCCTTGAGGGCCAGAAACCATACAATCGGGGTGTACAAGCCGGAACTGGTTTCCCTGATGGCCGATGTAGTGTCGGAAATGGATTTCAACCATGTCATCGTCGCCCATGGAATGGATGGTTTGGATGAGATATCGCTCATCGGCAAGACGTTGGTGGCAGAAATCAAGAACAAGCAGATCAAACACTACGAACTCTCTCCGGAAGATTTTGGCATGAAACGTTGCACCCTCGAGGATATCGCCGGCGGCTCTCCGGACTTCAATGCCCAGGTCATTCGAGATATATTTGTTGGCAAAGAACGCGGACCCCGCAGGGACTTTCTGACCTTGAACAATGGTGCAGCCCTCTATGTCAGCGGTAAAGTCCCCAGCATTCAGGAAGGTATTAAATTGTCCAACTACCTGCTCTATTCCAAAGCGGCACTGAGAAAACTGGAAGAACTGGCTGCAAAATCAAACGCCTTTTAAGTGGTGTCTGTTTATCAGGAGCAGTGAAATGAAAATATCATTGTCAGAATCCTTTCGTAAAAGAAAGCAGGAAGGATTTTTCCCGGTGATTTCGGAGATCAAGGTCCGGTCGAAAAAGGAAGGCGACCTCCTCGGCGGCCGTGACCCCCTAGATCTGGCAAGGGAAATGGCGGCCTGCCCGATTGCCGGGATCAGCGTCGTCACCGAATCGGAACATTTCTCCGGCAGCATGGCATTGCTTCGTCAAGTCACTTGCGTCGTCGACCTCCCCGTGCTACAAAAGGATTTCATCACCACGGAAGACCAGGTCAGGGCGTCAGCCGAAAACGGCGCCTCAGCCGTATTGCTGATCACCGCGATGCTCACCGACGGACAGCTCGTTGCGCTGACCGATACGGCCAGAAGATACGGTCTGGAATCTCTGGTGGAAGTGCACGATGTCCAGGAGTTGAGAAGAGTGGAGCTGCTTGATTTCGACCTCCTCGGCATCAACAACCGGGATATCACTATTCTTGAATGCGATGACACGGATGTGAGCCACACCCAGCGTCTGGCCGGTTTCTGCCCCGTCGGCAAATTGCTGATCAGCGAAAGTGCGATTAGCAGTGCCGAAGATGTGCGGCGCGCTGGCAAAAGCGGCGCCGATGCCGTCTTGGTTGGTACTGCCGTCCTGAGGGCTCCAAGCATTACCGAGCTGTTAACCGAAATGGCCTCTGTGGGATGGCCGGTATGACACGTGTCAAGATCTGCGGAGTAACGAATACCGAGGATATCCACCTCTGTGCTGAGGCAGGCGCCCATGCGCTGGGTTTTGTGGTGGAGTATCCGATTGACGTGCCATGGAACCTTGACCGGCAGGCCGCAAAGGAATTGATGCGGGAAGTCCCCCCCTTTGTTTCAAAAGTGATCGTCGTTGGAGACGAACCCCACAGAATAATCGAGTTGACAGACATACTCAGGCCTCATGTGGTTCAACTGCACGGCAACGAACCGCTTGCCGTTACCCAGGGCCTTGTTTCCAAACTCAAGTCAGAAAAGGGGGTTCAGGTGATCAAGGCCCTGCGCTTTTTTGTTGAAACCGGAAAATATTTTTCTGAACAGGCTGATCCTCTCGAAGCCGCTAGAATCCTGGAGGATGCAGGGGTGGATGCCTTGGTGCTGGATTCGGTCAGTAAGACCTGGCCAGGTGGAACGGGAAAGGCTGTTGACTGGCAGGTTGCCAGGAAAATCCGGCAGCAGTTGAGGCTGCCGATCATTCTGGCCGGCGGGCTGAATCCAAGCAACGTCGGTCGAGCCATCGCTGCGGTCAGGCCTTACGGCGTGGATGTGATCAGCGGCGTTGAAAATCCTGTACGAAAAAAGGATCCCGACAAATTGATAGCTTTTTTCAAGGCCATTGAGGGGGCTTCCTGGCCTTAAAGGCCAGTGTTGCAAATGAATTGAGGGCAGCGGATAGAACTCTCAAACCATAAAATTGCCGAACAAATCAATCAAGCTGACAGCTCAAAGCGTGGAAGAATTTCAACACTTTTGAGCCTTCAAAAAAGCTTATGGAATTTTCACGGCTTTCTAAGTGCAGGTTATCTCCAGCATTATGTGTAAATAAGATGAGCAATGATATTGCGCTATGGGTAGCGATAGCCGCATTATTTATATAGATAGGCGTCGTCCATTAGGAAGCCGTTAGAAAAGCAAGGAAAGCCGGACGCACGGGGGTATGTTGCTCAAATCGGTAGTAAGATCGTTCTGGTAGATGGAGAGCAATTGACCCAGTTAATGATTGAAAACGACGTAGGTGTATCGACCGTTTCACTCTACCCGGTAAAGAAGATCGATTCGGACTATTTCGATGAAGGCATGTAACAACCGCGTGCGCCCGATCGCCAAACTGCCGGCTCCGGGTGACACCCATGTTGGGACGTATCGGCATATCGCAAACATGAGTGTGTCCGTACTTTGATTATGGAAAAGAGAGAACGAAAGGAGGTGCCAGAATGAAAGATGTCATAGGAATTGCTTGGTACAAGGACGAGGCTATTTACCGCAGAGCGCTTGCGATCTTTATTGATCCCAAGAATATGCCCGCCACGTATGAAGACTGGCAAGCTCTTGTCGGAAGGTAACGCGAAGAAATTAAGGGTGCTGGCAACGTCGCTCTTCGCGTGGACATCGATCCGGAAACATTTAGAGATTGGTGCAATGCGCATGAATTTCTACCCGATTCGCAGGGTAGAATGGCGTTCGTCAACCATGTCGAGCTCGCGGATGAGAAGACCGGCAAAGGAACAATCATTGAATAGCTCGTGGAGTTGTTCTTCAAATGAATCAAACAGCGCTTGAGAATAAAGGCATTTTATGGAATATCTGAAAACGCAGTTAAGACCCGGATCCGGGTTGCCCTCTCAGTGTATCTTCTGGTCGCAATCATGAAAAAACGATTATATATCGATCTCAGCCTCTACAGTAGGTTACAGATTTTTAGCTTGACGCTTTTTGAAAAAAAGTCGATTATCCGATTACTTAGTCCACCGATCTACCCAAATGAGATTGCCGGTAACTACATCCAATTGAAATTATTTGACTATTAACCGGACACTAATGATATAATATATAATATAAATGGACTCAGGTAATGTCAATTAAAGCCAGGAGTTTGTTTTAGAAAGTTAATGATATTCAGCGAAAGGCTACGGGGAGCTATGATACTGCTTCCAATTTATAAAAAAACAGAATTGTACCAGGTTAATCCGACGAAAATAATTGCCTTAGGACTCAATTATCGAGACCATATTGCGGAAAGCAACTCAATCAACGTGCGGGGTTTTACGCAAGAAATACCGATTGAACCAATTTTATTTGCAAAAACGCCAAACTGTCTCCTTGAGCCGGAAGAGCCTATTGTTTTGCCCCAGTTTCTGCATGACTATGGATTTGATGATATCCGGACCGACTATGAAGCAGAACTTGCTTTCATTATTAAAGACCGGTGCAAGAATATCCCGAAGGAAAAAGCATTGGATTACATTTTTGGTTTTACCTGTGTTAACGATGTGAGCCAGCGAAACATTCAACGCATGGATAAATCAGGATGGCTTCGGGCCAAATCTCTGGATACCTTTGGCCCTATTGGCCCGCGGGTAGTATTGACAAATGACATCGGGAATGTCCGGAATCTCTCGATAGAATGCCGGTTAAATGGTACGACAGTTCAAAAATCCAATACTAAGAATATGATCTTTAGTATTGAGGAAACCCTCTCTTTTGTCTCCAAAAATTTTACCTTAATGCCCGGGGATATTGTGATTACCGGAACCCCTAGCGGGGTTGGACCCTTAAAACATGGAGATGTGGTAGAAGTTGAGATTGAAAAGATCGGTATTTTGCGTAATCCCGTAATTGAGGAAACTTTTGTTTAAACGGAGAACCTTTTTTCGGGACTATAGCAAAAAAACAGCCGGTTTTTTTGAATAATATCGAGAGGAATCCGCCAAAAAAATAATTGACAAGCACAAATAAAAAAGTTTAGATACTATTCAGCTTGACCAAGCGGCCCCAACACGTGGGGGTGCAGCCGGGCCAGCAATGGCAGCGGAGATTTTAACCCGTGGGACAATGTTTCACGGGTTTTTCCATTTTAGGGAGTTTTTATGGAAACGCAAAAGCAAAAAGTCTTGGTTGCAGCGCTTTCAGTATTATCGAATACTACCCTGGTTATTCTGAAACTTATTGTCGGAGTAATCATTGGCTCCGTATCAGTTCTTTCAGAAGCCATCCATTCCGGGGTTGATCTTTTAGCTGCGGTCATTGCCCTTTTGGCGGTAAAAAAGTCAGGCAAACCCGCGGATCAGGATCATTCGTTTGGACATGGGAAATACGAAAACCTCTCCGGTGCGATTGAAGCTCTGCTTATTTTCGTTGCCGCGGCCTGGATCATTTTTGAAGCCATCCATAAGTTGATCAAACCGCAACCCATCGAAACAGTGGGATGGGGCGTCGGGGTCATGCTCTTTTCTTCTTTGGTCAACATTGTGGTTTCACGCTTACTTTTCAAGGTCGGTAAAAAAACCGATTCCATTGCTCTGCAAGCGGATGCCTGGCACTTGCTCACCGATGTCTATACGTCTGCCGGTGTCATGTTCGGCCTATTGGTTTTGTGGTTTGGAGAACGGTTTATACCTCAGCTGGATTGGCATTGGATAGATCCGGTTGCCGCGCTTGGGGTTGCATTATTGATTATTAAAGCAGCCTACCAGCTTACCATTCAATCGATTCGCGATTTATTGGATGTAAGCTTGCCTCCCGGGGAAGAAATATGGGTAAAGAACAAAATCAAAGAGATGTATCCCCAGGTGCGAGGGTTTCACAACTTTCGCTCGCGCAAGTCAGGCGCTACCCGCTTTGTGGAGTTCCACTTGATGTTAGACGCGACAATGTCCGTGAAAGACTCTCACGCTGTTAATGATAAAATTGTGAAAGAAATAAAATGTCGGTTTAAGGATTCAAAGGTCATGGTTCATATTGAACCCTGTGATAATAATAGTTGCGAAAGCAAATGCCTTACCTCTTGTTTTGTAAAACATCCGCCTGGATGAGAATCGCCGCTTATTCCTTGTTATACCAAGCCGCCTTCATTTGCATATCTTTGTTGTCTCCTCGTCATACTCCTCGACGTACTAAAACTTACGCCTGCGTCGATTTCTCGTCGACGCCTCGATCTGCTTTTGAATGCAACTTGGTATTAGTTTTATTTATTGCGTTATAAAAATACCGACCAGAGAAAAGATCACATCAATGATAATAGACGTCCCCTTCTTCTCTCCTAGGAGCCTCCTTTAATGCTTCGAGACCTTTATTGGCCATAATGTTCCCCTTTATGATAAAGATTGAATTTAATGTGTTTGGCGTCGTTGCCGAAAGGCTTCGATCACAGCAGGAAGAATGGAGATCACAATTATGACAACAATGACGAGAGAAAAGTTGTCTTTAACGATCGGTATGTTTCCAAAGAAAAAACCCAGCAAGGTCAAAGAAAGAACCCAGAACACACCTCCTAAAATATTATAAAGCAAAAACCGAGAATAAGCCATAGTGCCAATACCGGCCACAAAAGGGGCAAAAGTACGAATGATGGGAATAAACCGTGCCAGGACAATAGTTTTCCCCCCATACTTTTCGTAGAACTGATGAGTCCGGTCTATGTATTCTTTTTTTACCCACCGGATTTTTTTTCTTTCTAATATTTTTGGCCCTACTAAAAAACCAAACCAGTAATTTATTGTGTCCCCAGCTATGGCAGCGACGCTTAGTAAGGCCAGTACTATGGTCAGCTCTAATGACCCGCGGGCAGCAAAAGTACCGGTGGCAAAAAGCAAAGAATCTCCAGGCAAAAAGGGAGTTACGACCAAGCCGGTTTCACAAAAGATTATGAAAAAAAGGATAAAATGAGTCCAAAAACCATACTGTTGGATTAGCGAACTTAAATAGCGATCAAGGTGAAGAAAAATATCAATATAATAGGTGATTAATTCCATTGGTTGTCCTATGCAAAACTTTTTTGGATTAAAAAAAGTTCACCCCGTTAGAAATGCCCCGCTTGCCCCGTTAGATATCAAATATCTAACGGGGTGAACTTAGTGATAATCTTTATTATCAAATTGAGAACTCATGGTCAAAGCCTTTCTTTGCGAAGCTCGCACTCCAGCTTAGTTTCATTCCACCCGCTCATACTTATTGAGTTATTGCAGCGAATACACTACCAATGGATAGCGTGGCAAAGCCAATATCTTCTGGGGGCTGGTTAAGACGGGTTGGGGATTTATGATTAAGAGTTCCTTGTTTATTTTTTGATTTATTTTTTCAAAAAAATTAATTAGTTCAATAGCCAGTACATTTTTATTGACACACAAAACACCTTATTCTATACTTCATAAACTTAAAAGGTGTTTTTATGTCAATAAGTGAAAGAAAAACGGTTAGTTAAAAAACAGCTACGAGTTTCCAAGCTGAGGGTATCATGTTTACGCTCTTTCCACAAAAAAGTGTAATTTTTGAACTTTTTGAAAAATCAGTCCGGAATGTTCATGAGGGCGCTAAGGCATTAAAAGACCTTTTTGAAAACTACACTGACGTACCTTCTAAAGTCCAAAAAATTAAAGATTTAGAACATGCTGGTGACGAGGTTACGCACCATATTCTTGATCATTTAGCCAAGACCTTTATTACCCCGTTAGACCGGGACGATATCCACCACATCGCCCAGCGTTTAGATGATGTTCTCGATCGAATGGATGTGGCTGCGAACCGGATGCTTTTGTTCAATATCCCTCAACCGACTGAGGAGGCCAAAAAATTAAGCCGGATACTGGTTAAGTCTACCGCCCTGCTCATCGAAGCAATTTCTAATCTTCGAAATATGAAAAATGCTCATACCATCCTGGAGTGTTGCCTTGAGATTCACACCCAGGAAAACGAAGGCGACCGCTTGATGCAACAGGCTATCGGCAAGCTGTTTGTTGAAGCAGGTGATGCCAAGGAAATAATCAAATGGAAGGACATTTATCAAATCCTGGAAAGCGCCACTGACCGTTGTGAAGATGTGGCTGATGTGCTCCATACCATCATTGTCAAGCATGCCTGAGCGATTGTAAACTTATTCAGGTCAATTTTTTTCCTCATTCATACTCCATAACATATGATTACCTTGACGTTAGTGCTGATAATTATCTTCGCCCTGATCTACGACTTGGCTAATGGCTGGAATGATGCTGCGGGAGCAATCGCGACGGTTATCTCCACCCGGGTTTTATCACCTTTAAAGGCGATTATTTTTTGCTCGGCTCTGAATTTCTGCGGAGCCTTGTTTAGCAGTGAAGTGGCTAAGACGGTGGGTTCAGAAATCGCCTCGCCGGAACAGTTGACGTTATCTACCTTCTTAGCCGCGGTCATGATGGCTCCGCTCTGGATCAATGTTTGCGCTCGGCGAGGTCTGCCCACCAGTTGTTCTCATGCTTTATTGGGGTCCCTGATCGGTTCAGTCATTGCCTCAGCAGGAGTTGATGCGCTTAAAGCTCATGGGATTCAAAAGATTTTCTTTGGGGTAATGATCTGCCCTCCGGCAGGGTTTATCCTCGGCCACGGTCTTGCACGACTGATCACGTGGGGATTTAAGAATGTTAATCCCAAGGCCGGCTCAGTTATTTTCGGCAAACTCCAATTGGTTTCTGCCGGGGCCATGGCTTTTGCCCACGGCACGGGTGATGCCCAGAAGTCGATGGGCATTATTAGTGGTGCGTTAATGGTGAAGGCGTTAAGTGAAAGTGTCCACACCGCTTCAGCGTCTGCTCAGTTTCAAGTTCCCTTTTGGGTGCGGATAGCCTGCGCGGTAACGATTGCCGTGGGAACGTCAGTGGGAGGATGGAAAATAATTCGTACCTTAGGTTCCCGTCTGGTACACTTGCGAAGGTACCAGGGGTTTGCTGCTGAGACCGCTGCTGCTGCCACCATCATGGCGAATACCCTTGTTGGAATACCGATCAGCACAACCCACTCCATTACGGGCGCCATCTTGGGGGTTGGAGCCGCTCGAGGCGCCAAGATGGTTCGGTGGGGGGTTGGCAAAAAAATCGTCTATGCCTGGGTCGTAACGTTCCCGGTTTGTATTGTCGGCGGCGCTGTAATCCACAAGCTTCTTATGCTGAGCGGACTTCGTTAACTCGTTTATTCGCAAACATTCTCGTCTTTGGAATTAAATCTTCAGATTTCGTTGCTGGGCCCTCATTCGTTCTCAAGAGGTATCGTAAGGTAGTATCCGTGAAAACCCCTTTGAATAAGGAGAAGAACGGTATCTTGTTGGAAAATGCCGGCTACTGACTTTTGAAAATCAGGGAAAGAATTTATCGAGGTCTCATTTATCTGGAGAATACGGTCTCCCGGTTTAATTCCAAAGTTGTAAGCCCGGCTGCCTTCCCTTACCTTTATGATAGCGATTCCCTTTGGCTGGGCGTTTAGCTTCGGTTTGGTTGGCGGTGGCTCTCCTTTTTGGACTTGCAGGCCGAGGAGATTAAAAAAGTATTCTTCGGCTCGGGCAAGGGGAAATCTCTCTGCTTTAATTGGTAAGGTAATGGCTCTTCCTTTCCGGAAAAGGGTAAACGGGATGCTCTCATGGGAGGTGTACTGTCTTAAGATAGCAAAAAAATCACGTTTGGTTTTTACTTGCTCATTTTCAATTTTAATGATGATATCGGTTTTTTCTATGCCGCCTTTCTCTGCCGGACTTCCTGGTTCAGTCTCTTTCACTAACACACCCTCTTCTTCGGGGTAGCCAAGATAATGAGCCATCTCAGCCGAGAGGGTTTGAAGTTTTATCCCTACCCACGCGGGGTTCACTTCTCCATAAGTAATCAACTCATTGACTGCCCGTTTTGCTTTATTGATCGGAATCGCAAATCCAATCCCTTGCGCTCCCTCACCGTAAATAGCGCTGTTAATACCAATCAGCTCTCCATCGATATTAAGGAGAGGTCCTCCGCTGTTGCCGGGATTAATCGAAGCATCAGTCTGGATAAAATCAAGGTAGACATTTTCTCCCACCCGCAACGATCGCTTTTGTGCGCTTATCACCCCGGTGGTAACGGTGTTGGAAAGTCCAAAGGGATTGCCGATAGCGATTACTTTTTCACCGATCATGAGGCGGTCGGAATCCCCAATTTTTATGGTAGGGAGGTCACGCTGAGCTTCGATTTTCAAGACCGCAAGATCAAGCTCCGGGGATGACCCGATCAGCTTAGCATTAAATATTTCTTCGTTGATCAGGATGACCTTTATCTGGGAAGCTTTTTCCACCACGTGCCAGTTGGTTAAAATGAAACCTCTCTTTTCAAAAATAACCCCGGAGCCCAGGCTTTTCTGGGTATATTTTTTCTCATACCGTGGTTCAAAAAAATCCTTAAAAAATTTATCAAAGTAAGGATCATTGAAAAAGGGGGATAAAGGACTTACTGTGCGTTCTACTATCTGCTCAGTGCTGATATTAACGACTGCCGGGCTGGTTTCTCTCACCGCTTTTACCACCGCATCTTCTCTTAAAGAGGATGCGTGGGTGGCAGGGAAGGGATAAAAAAATAAAAATAGAAAAAGCAAAACTATGATGTCCATTTTTTTCATAAAAAAACTCCTGAGAGATACAAATTATTATCATAACAATCTACCGGGGTTTTTCCTCAAGGGGTAAGTTGATTGTGTGAGTAAGGACCTCAAAAAAACAAAATGAAAGGCCTAAGGATGCAATGCGCTTCAACGCCTGCCGGGAGATGGTGGAGAAGGTGCCTCCGTTTTTTCCTGAGGTTTTTTCTCTCCGGATTCGGTTTTTGTTTTTTGTAGGTCTTTGATCTTTGGCACTAAACTCTCAACCGTGTTGAGGTCAAGGAGGAAGAGATATTTTTTCTCATCGTTTTTAGCGTAGTATTGGCCTTTCTCCTTTTTATTGCCGATCATGAGAGTATTTTTTCGGTTATCTTTTAATTTCACCGTTATTTGGTAGGTGGGATCATCTAACCCGCTGTCTTTGATTTCTTTTTCTTCATCAGCAAGGTCAGCAGCCTTGAGACTCCCAAGGGTAGTTAAAATTTTTTCTATTGCCGGATTTTCCGCGAGGCTCGAAATAGGTTCCTCAAGCTGCCAGTTTCCCTGAGTATCTTTGAGAAGTACAATAGTCTCTTTTTCTTTTACTTTGCTGATGGTTAATGTTGCCACCTCATTGGGGTTAAATGCTAGGATAGTTTTGTCACGCCAGTTATTTTTCTGTTTATCAAAATCAGCCCTTAAATAATCATCATAGAGGTAGACATCATCTGCGTCCGCTTTCCGGATATAGGTGCTTAAAAAGTCAGGTCCGTTCTTTCCCATGAGAAAGCGGGCAAGTTCCTTTTTCTCGGATCCGTAAAGTGAGACCTCAATTCCTATTCCCTCTTTTACCTCGAACAAGGAGTGTTTATCTTTTTTCCGGGAAGCGAGGTTGATTTTTTTAAAATCCTTAATTTTTTTAAGGACTCCCTCAATGATAGTCGGATCAGCCGGATAATCCTCTTTATCTAAAAGGTACCAGAGATGGTCCCGTTTTTCTAAGGTTGTTGTGGTATTTCCTTTTTTCACCACAATTTTTTTAACCTGTTCAATCTTAAGACCAGGGAAAAGAGGTGAGGCTTTTCCCCGGGTTTTTTTCGCCTTATTTTCGAACGGGTTCTCAAACAGGAGGATTACCGACGCAAAAACAATTAAGGCAATAAGGAGAATAAGGTTATGCTTTAATTTCACGGCAATATCATTTTAGAGTTTCAAGGGTTATTTTTTTCTTTTTTCTGATATAGAACCGGATAATTCCGAATAAGGCTAATAAAAGGGGAATGCCTCCGAGGTTGACGAATTTAATGGCGGTTTTTTGTTGTTCCGAAAGAAAAGGCAAGGTCCGATCAAGGACCATCCGCGATCGGATCCCGATTAAATCTTTACCCCAGGTAAACCAGTCAACCGCATTTAAGAAAAATTCTATATTCCCCGGGCTCTCGACATATTCATCATTAATAAAACGCGCATTGGCTGCCACCAGAATCTGATTTCCTTTCTCACACTGTTTTATGGTCTCTTGATTTTCCTCGGGAGTTTTCTCTTCCTCAGCTGATTTTTTTACCGGCGGAACTTCTTTGTCGGCAAAAAAGCTTTTAAATTTTCCGCTCACCAACATCGCTAAAGGATAGGGCTTAATACCTTCAGGTTGAGGCATAAACTCCTGGAGCGGGTTCAGATCATACCTTCCTTTTTGCAGCCAGCTATATTTGGAGGACTGGGCCAGGATCGTGAACCGTAAGTCTTGGTGACTCTCTTTTAAAGGTTCGAGAGCACTTACCCAGGGGAAAACCATGGAACTGAACTGATTGACAATAGGGTTATCGGGGTCGAACCCATTTTCCTCTTTTACCACTTTGACATAAAATGGATAGGGAGCCCGGAGGACGGTATACCCGGTTTGGAAGGTGATGAGTATATTGTATCGGTCCAAAACCAAATTTTTCGTTATTCTCACCCCATAATTTTCCAGCATATCAAGGAGATTGGTCTCCCGATAGGACGCCTGAACTGCCCCCTCGGGGGGGATAGTCACAATGTCAATGAGGAAAACTACTTTTCCTCCTTTCATGATGTACTGATCAATTGCGTATTTATCCCGGTCAGTAAGACGGGTTGGGCCGGCTACAACCAGGACATTAATATGATTTGGAACCGGCTGACCCGAGGACAGGTTCAGTTCCTCCACCTCATACTCACGGGTAAGGGCTTTATGAACAGTTTGGTAATCACCGGAAATAGTATGCTCTTCGTGCCCGGTTAAAAAGCCGACGGTCTTCTTCTCTTTGCGGGTGACCTTTAAAATGGAGCTGGTGATTTCATATTCAAGGTTATTAACATCTTTTACAAAAGGAATGACCTCCTGTTTGTCTTCGTAATTGACCGCAACGCCCATATAGACATTGGTGGTCGAGGCCTGATCTTTTTCCATGATATTTAGCTGCACCCGGGGAATACCCATAAATCTCAGCTTTTGCGCTAAGGCGGGGTCATCTGTCGGGTCAAGAAATTCTATCAGGATGTTGCCCTTCGCGTAAGCCCGGTATTCATCGAGGATATCACTTACCTCCTGTTTCAGGGGCACCACATAGGAAGGAAGATTTTTAGAAAAATAGCAGGTAACTTTGACAATATCATCTAAGCTGGAAGCTACGTTTATACTGGCATCCGATAAAGTGTAAAGTTTATTTTGGGTTAAATCAAGACGGCCAAAATGCCGCATGGCAAGAAAGTTAATGAGCACCAGAAACCCCACAATGATCAGAACAAAGAGAAGGAGGTTCGTAGAGGAGCTTATTTTTCGGGATAACGATGCCATCTTCTTACCACTTTCTACTTTCGATAGATTGGGTGTTAAGAAACAAAAAAAATCCGATGACGGATACATAATAGATCAAATCCCGACTATCAATTACCCCCCGTTGAAGGGAAACAAAATGCTTGCCTAATCCTAAAAAAGAAAATGTGGGTGCTAAGGAATTAGGAAGCGTAGCCAGGACAATATCTTCCCCAATAATAAATAAAGCGAAAGATAAAAGCGCAGCGATGATAAAAGCGACGATCTGGTTTTCTGCGAGGTTGGAGACAAAAAGGCCGATTGCCAGATAAGCACCCCCGAGAAAACATGCTCCTACATAACCGCCAATAATGGGGCCAAAGTCAACATCGCCTAAAAAAAACAGGGTAAGGGGAAGGGAGAAGCTTAAGGCCAGGGCAATCATTACAAAAGAGAAACTGGCCAGAAATTTTCCCAGCACTACCTCATAATTTTTTACCGGCAAGGTCATCAACACTTCGATGGTCCCGATCTTCTTTTCCTCTGCCCACAGCCTCATGGTGACGGCGGGAATAAAGACAAGAAAGATCCAGGGAATAAAAAAGAAATAATCCCGCATGGAAATCTGTCCCACAATAAAAAAACTTCGGAAAAATAGCCAGTTAGAAAACGCCAGAAAAGCAATGATAAAAATATAAGCGATCGGAGAATCAAAAAAAATGCGGAGCTCTTTTCGGAAAATGATCAGCGTGTTACGCATTGACTTAACTTTCTTTTAACGTAAGTTGTTGAAAAACATCCTCGAGACTCAGCGCCTCCTGATGGAGTTCAGAGAGCACCCACCCATTCTCAGCTACCATTCGAAAAAGATCTTCGTTTATGGTCTCCTCTCCGTTGCTTATTATCTCAAAGCGACTCCGGTCATTTCCTTCGGTTTTTTGCACAGTAAAATTTTTTATTTTTTTAAAGGCGTTAAGCCGGTCTTTTATTTGCTCAACCGGCCCTCGAACAACCATGGTTACCACCCCTCCGCCTCGAGCGCGACCGGACATCTCTTCAGGATTGCCACTGGCCACAATCCGGCCACGGTTCATGATGATGATTTTTTTACAGGTCGCTGATACTTCAGGCAAAATATGGGAACTGAGGATAACCGTTTTTTCTGCCCCCAGCCGTTTAATTAACTCTCGAATCTCAACGATTTGGTTTGGGTCCAAACCAACAGTCGGTTCATCAAGGATAAGAACCTCGGGGTTATGAATCATGGCCTGTGCCAAACCTACCCGCTGGCGAAACCCCTTGGAAAGCTCATCAATCTTTTTATTGAGCACCGGCTCCAACCCACAAACCTCAACCATTTTCTTGATCTGAGGATTAATTTTTTTCCGGGGGATATGCCGGATTTGAGCAATGAACTTTAGGTAGTCCACTACCCCCATCTCCGTATAGAGAGGGTTATTTTCGGGTAGATAACCGATGGAACGGCGGACTTCCAGAGACTGCGTAAAAACATTTTTACCCGCGATCGTGGCTGTTCCGGAATCCGCGGCAAGGTAACAGGTCAGGATTCGCATGGTAGTGGTTTTACCGGCTCCGTTTGGTCCCAGAAGTCCTACGATTTCTCCCTTGTTTACGGTAAAGGAGATGGTATCGACCGCAAGGGTAGCCCCAAAACGTTTGGTTAGGTTTTCTGCCTCAATCATAGATTTTTCTGAGCGAAATTTTTCCTAAAATTCTGACCGCTATGGTTTGGTATTTGAAGACAAGCAAAGTTTTTAAAAGTTCGCACGATGGCTGAAAATGTTTTTAAGCTTAAAAGCTTAAATAATTCTAAAAGGTCTTATTTTAAAAAATAAAAAAAAATTGTCAAGACAATATGTTTTCCGGGATAGACAGAAACCGGTTAACGTGATAATATGATTTATTTTAAAGAAACTGATATTATAACTGGTTGCATCAAAACAGAAAATACGATATTTTTTATATTTGTTTTTCAGTCAAGCAGGAGAAAGGCGACTACTTTTGTAAGAGCTTTAAATGTAGGAGAAAATCTAGTGAAGAAAATCTGGGTAAAAGCAATTCCATGGGATAAAAAGGTTGTAACCACTGCGTTAGAAAGCGGCGCTGATGGCGTGATGGTTCCAAAGGGGTTTTCGGAGAAGGTTAAGGAGCTGGGTATCATTACCACGATTGCCGAGGATGGAGACCTCTCACTAAACACAGATGTTGTGGAATGGGAAATTAAAGGGAAAGAGGATGAAGCAAAAATTCTCCAGTTGACGAAAAGCTCACTGGTCATTGTCCGGACGACTGACTGGACAATTATCCCCCTGGAGAACCTGATCGCGCAGACCCAAGGACTCATTGTTGAAGTTAAGGATGAAAAGGAGGCCCAGACCGTTTTTGGAATTTTGGAGAAGGGCGTTGATGGTGTTCTCATCACTACTCCTGATCTTAATCGCATAAAAAAGATAATCGAAATAGCCCACCGGGAATCCGAACGGGTCCCCCTTATTCCGGCTAAGGTAAAAAGAATTGAGCCGATAAACATGGGAGATCGCGTTTGTGTCGATACCTGTACTTCCATGAATATCGGAGAAGGGATGCTTATCGGCAACAGCAGTAAAGCTTTTTTTCTGGTGCATTCCGAGTCCATTGAAAATCCGTATGTCGAACCAAGGCCTTTTCGGGTTAATGCCGGTCCGGTACACGCTTATATAAAAGTTTTGGGCGGCAAAACCCGCTATTTATCCGAACTCAAGGCTGGTGATGAGGTTATGGTCGTTAATTTCCAGGGGAAAACCCAGCCGGCAGTGGTGGGGAGGGTAAAAATCGAAAGACGCCCACTCATTTTAATAGAAGCTGAAGCTCAAGGCGAGGTATTTTCAATGATTCTTCAAAATGCCGAAACCATCCGCCTGACTGCTCCGGACGGGAAACCAATTTCCATAGTAGAACTGAAAAAAGGAAGTGAGGTGCTGGTTTCTCTAGAAGAGGCCGGACGGCACTTTGGGATAAAAGTGGAGGAAACAATTCAAGAGAAGTAGGAGATATCTTTTTTCAGCGGACATATTATTACCAATTCGAGAAAAAGGAGGATGCCATGGCAGTAAAAATTGGAATCAATGGTTTTGGAAGAATTGGGAGATGCGCTCTCAGGATAGGGGCAGACAATCCCGCACTGGAGTTTGTGGCAATTAATGACATCACTGACCCGAAAACGCTTGCGCACTTGCTCAAATACGATTCTGTCCATGGAATCTTTAATAAAGAGGTAAAAGCCAAAGAAGGTGGGATTCAGGTTGATGGAAAAGAGGTAAAGATCTTAAGCGTTAAAGATCCTGCCCAGCTTCCCTGGAAGGATTTGGGAGTGGACATTGTGATGGAAAGCACGGGCCTTTTTACCGACCGGGAAGCAGCGGCTAAGCATTTAACCGCAGGCGCTAAAAAGGTCGTTATCTCTGCCCCCGCAAAAAAACCGGACATCACTATCGTCATGGGGGTCAATGAAGACAAATACGATCCGAAAAACCATCATGTCATATCCAATGCTTCGTGTACCACCAACTGCCTTGCACCGGTTGCCAAAGTCTTGATGGAAAATTTTGGAATCAAGAAGGGGCTTATGACTACCATCCATTCTTACACCAATGACCAAAGAATCTTAGATTTGCCCCACAAGGACTTAAGACGGGCGCGGGCGGCAGCTTTATCCATGATCCCCACCACCACCGGAGCAGCGGCCGCGGTCTCACTCGTACTGCCGGATTTAAAAGGAAAGCTCGATGGACTTGCCATTCGGGTTCCTACCCCGAACGTCTCTTTGGTTGATTTAGTAGCCACCCTCGAAAAAGAGACGACCCAAGAGGGAGCAAATGCCGTCCTCAAAAAGGCCAGCGAAACCACATTGAAAGGTATTTTAGCTTATACGGAAGAACCTTTGGTTTCTTGTGATTTCAACGGCAGTCATTTTTCTTCGATTGTCGATGCCTCGAATACCACCGTTATCGGTGGGGACATGATAAAGGTACTTGCCTGGTACGACAATGAAATCGGCTATGCTACTCGGATGGTTGACTTAGTTCTCTATCTTGCCAAGAAATTATGATGGGGTTTAGGAGGGATTATAATGGCCATAAAGTATATAAAATATATTGACAAAATAAACTTGAAGGGTAAAAGGGTTCTGATTCGAGTGGACTTGAATGTGCCCCTCGATAAAAACAAGAATATTACCGATGGTAATCGGATTCAGAGCGTCTTACCCACGATTAACTACTCCATAAAACAAGATGCTAAAATCATCCTCATGTCTCATTTAGGTCGTCCCAAGGGCAAGCCAGATACTGAATTTAGCCTTTTACCGGTGGCCAAATACCTTTGTGAGGTCTTGCAGAAAAAAGTCATCCTGGCGCCGGATTGTATTGGTCAGGAGGTGGAAAAGCTTGTTTCTGAGATGCAGCCACGCGATATCCTCCTCTTAGAAAACTTAAGATTCCACCCGGAAGAGGAAAAAAACGACCGGGAGTTTGGCCGCAAACTGGCAAACCTTGCCGATGTTTATATTAATGACGCTTTTGGCACTGCCCACCGTGCCCATGCCTCAAATGTAGCAGTGGTCGAATTTTTCAAGGAGTTTGGGGGTGGGTTTCTGATGAAAAACGAGATCGAATATTTTCGAAAAGCAATGGTTGAACCTGCGCGTCCCCTGGTTGCTATCATGGGGGGGGCAAAGGTATCTGAAAAACTTGATGCCTTGGAAAACTTGATCCAGAAAGTGGATAAAATTTTCATCGGTGGGGGGATGGCTTATACCTTTCTTAAGGCCCTGGGATATGACGTAGGAAAATCTCTGGTTGAAGGGGATTTGATTGAAACCGCAAAAATGATTATGGCAAAAGCGAAAGAACGAAAGGTAGCACTCCTTCTTCCGGTTGATTGTGTTGCCGCCGATCAGCTTGATTCCCGCGCGTCTACAAAAATCACCTCGATTCAGGAGATCCCTCCGGGATGGATGGGTCTGGATATCGGCCCGGCAACGCGAGTACTTTTTGCCGAATCGCTTGCAGAGGCCAAGACCATTGTCTGGAATGGTCCGATGGGGGTTTTTGAGATGGAACCGTTCAGCAAGGGAACGTTCGCAATGGTGGAGGCTCTCGCGGAATCATCCGCCCTCACGATTGTGGGTGGTGGTGATACTGATGTGGCGGTGCACAAATTGAATGCAGCGGACAAGATTTCATATATTTCTACGGGCGGGGGGGCTTTTATCGAGATACTGAAAGGCAAACCTCTTCCATCGATCTCGGTCTTGGAAAGAACGGGCTGAAACCAAAACCAGGCGGTACAAGGGCAGAAGCCAACATTCAGAGAAGATGTTTTTACCCCGTTAGAAACCCGGTTAAATATCAAATACCTAAAAGGGAGAAGAAGCGGGGGTTAAATGACGAAAGGAAAACAAAGCATGAACCGAGTCTCTTTGATTGCCGGGAACTGGAAAATGTACAAAACCGTTCCTGAGGCGGTAGCAACCGCTGCTCAACTTAAAGAAGCAGTAAAAGACATCTCCGGACGAGAGATTGTGATTGCCCCCCCGTTCATTTCTCTCCATCCGGTGTCCCAGGTTATTAAAGGCTCAAACATTAATCTTTGTTCTCAAGATGTGTTCTGGGAAGAGGAAGGCGCTTTTACCGGCCAAATTTCTCCGGGCATGCTTCTCAGCGCCGGGTGCACGTATACCCTTATCGGTCACTCGGAGCGAAGGCAGTATTTTGGCGAGACCAATGAGACGGTGAACAAGAAGACTAAAAAAAGCATCGATCAAGGCCTGAAGGTTATCGTTTGCATTGGAGAGGCCCTGGAAGAGCGTGAAGCCGGGAAAACTTTTTCCGTTCTGGAAATTCAAATTTCCGAAGGGCTAAAGGGATTAACTCCTGTTCATATGGACAGTGTAGTCATCGCTTATGAACCGGTCTGGGCGATTGGTACCGGTAAAACAGCAACGGCTGCGCAAGCAGAACAAGCTCACCAGTTTATAAGGGGTAAGCTTAAAGAACAATTTGATACCGGCGTAGCTGAAAAAATCCGCATCCTTTACGGCGGAAGCGTTAAGCCGGATAATATTGACCAGTTGATGGCGGAGAAAAATATTGACGGTGTTTTGGTGGGGGGAGCTTCGCTTAAGGTGGACTCTTTTTCCCGGATTGTGAAATTCACCTAAGATATATATTATTTCAATGTGTTATCGGTTACCGGGAATGGACATTGAGTAAATAAAAAATTCTTGATAAAATTTTTAAAAAACAATATTATCCCGAACTTGAAAACCTGACATTTGAAGATAAAATGGAGAAATAATCATGAGTACTGTTCTTACTATCATTCATATAACCGTTTGCATTGCTTTAATTTGCATCGTGCTTCTCCAAAGCGGTAAAGGTGCAAGCCTGGGGGCTGCCTTTGGGGGAGCAACTCAGACTGTCTTTGGGGCTTCCGGCGGAGCGGGTTTTTTTGAAAAGCTCACTACCGCCATAGCCGTTATTTTTATGGTTACTTCCGTTCTCCTGACCTATATCTCGGCAAAAAGAGGCGGAGAGACGATTATGAAACCAAAGGCCGCGCAAGAAGAAAAAGCGGTCCCCAAAATTCCCCCGGCTCCAGGCACAGGAGCCGGGCAAAAAGCACCAAGCTCTATGCCGGCAACTCCTGCTCCTCAAAAATAAGCAGGGTACCTTATAATGCCGAAGTGGTGGAACTGGCAGACACGCTATCTTGAGGGGGTAGTGGGGAGACCCGTGGGGGTTCGAGTCCCCCCTTCGGCATCATTCCTTCCTTTGAATTTCAATGTGTTACAACTCTTAAGGTGGTAAAAATCCTTTGTCAATCCTTTGTCAGGCCGTGCATAAGCATTGAGTCCCGGAGGTCTTCGGGATCTCCAATAATATACCTTTCCAAAGCTTTGTTGGTTGAATGTCTGGTTGCTTCTCTTGCTAGTTCAGCATCGAGAGTATTTTTAAGGTCGGTTGCAGTTGAGTGCTTAGTCCCTGGATAGAGAGACACCCCTTCAATTTCTTCTTAACTTCAACCCCCTTTATCTTTTGGTAGCATTCTTTAAACCCACTTTTCATGGCGTTAAGCTTATCCTTCCTATATTCTTCAAGAGAAGGGGTTGCTCCTTTGTTTTGCCTTTCATCACTCCCTTAAACTGCTTGATTTCTTGCGGTAAGAGACCTTGTTTTGTTACTAAAAAATATTTTTTCATACCCAAATTTAAGCGGTGTAACTAATGCTCTCAACCAAAAAATAGGGTGTTTTTTTGTTTAAAATACGTATTTCACCTTATTTTTATTTTATGAATAAAGGCTTATTTTTAATTTAATTGGTGACTATACCCTGATTAATGGCCGTATGGTGGAGAAGTGAGGGGATCCGGCCAGCTCTTCTATTTTGGAAAAGCCTCAAGATAATTTCGAGAGTCCATAGGACTACTCCTTCTGGATATGGCCGGATTACTTATTGTCCGGCCATATTTTTTCCCATTATTTCCATGACACAATCTCCTTTCTGCAAAAGACAAAAGCCCGGTCAGAATCACCCCACGCGAAACCTAACCAGGCTTTTAATCTTCCGCCGAAGCGGAAAAACGTTATATTTTTTGAGTACCTGGGGTTTTCATTTAAATGATCAATTTTAAAAAAAATCTTTTTTACCGCCTTTCATCATGGGTAAACTCGAAAAAAAAAAGCATTTAAAAAGCGGGCTCCGGGTAGTTTCGCTCCTTGAGGCCTCCAAAGGAATGCTTGTCTTGCTTACCGGCTTTGGGTTGCTGGCATTAATTCACAAGGACCTTCACCTTGCTGCCGAACAGCTGGTCCGGCACCTTCACTTAAATCCAGCTAATCATTATCCCCGGATTTTTATTGATCTTGCCAATCACCTGACCTCAGGAGAAATTTGGGAAATGGCCTTTGCAGCTTTTATCTACTCCTCGGTTCGCTTCGTTGAAGCTTTCGGCCTATGGCTGGGCCAGCAGTGGGCTAAATGGTTCGGTTTTCTTTCTGCGGGTTTGTATATTCCTATCGAACTATTTGAATTGACACGTGGGGTAACTTGGCCTACGTTAACTGTAATTATCGTCAATGCAGCGATTGTTGGGTATCTTGCTTATGCTTTATATCAATCAAGGCGAAAAACAACGATATAATTACTCAAGACCAAAGCAGAAATAGAAAACCCCTCCCGATTTCTCGGGAAGGGTTGCCTTGAGGATGAGGGGAAAAATGAGGAGGTTGAGAAGGGGTTTCTTCTCTTTTCTCGTTTGTTATATTTTTTATAAAATTTTTACTTGCTGTCAATAGGAGGATCACTTCATTTTGATCGGGAAAATTCCCAGGGGGTAGGGATTTTTCCTAACGTAATAAAAACACCAGCAAAGGATGGGGCCCGTTACGGTGCCAGCCTATTGCCTCTGACCCCCGGTATTTAATAAACTGTTTTTTTAAAATTAAGAAATTCGAAAAATTAACTTACGAAAATTAGTTCACCGTGTTACTTCTAAGGATCGTTACTATTCTTGAAGAGTAAACCGATGGTACCACCCCTCCCTTCTCCAAAAACTTAACCTGGGAAATGCTCCGTAGGGATAATGCATTCTTAAAAAAACCTCAAACGATCGTTCTTGTTCTAAATTAGAAAAAAGATTGCCTTGTGGCTCGGATTTATTAGACTCCATTGCTTCTTTTTCTGTCATCGCATAACTCCTAACCTGCCTTGTTGGCAACATTTTTTAAAGGGAAATCGATTTTTCCTAATTCTTTTGTGTATCAATTTACCTACTGAATTTTAAATCATCTATAGGGTGTTTTGTGTATTTTATGTTCAAAATTCCATTATTTTAAAATTCTACAAAAGTAAGCAAAATTGTTTGCATTAAATTTAAAACCTCAGTATGATTTCTAAGATAAAATTTTAATTGAATTTTAGGTTGTTATGGTTTAATTTGGGGGAAATGAGATCGCCGAGCTAATATCGAGAAATCAAAACCGTAACGGGAGCGAAAGACTATGATTCAGTTCGTCTTGGTGCATGGTGCGTGGCACGGGGGCTGGTGCTGGCGTCGTGTAGCCGATGTTCTCAGGGCTCGCGGGCACCGGGTTTTCGCGCCCAGCCTCACGGGAGTGGGGGATCGCGCGCATCTCTTCTCCAAAGAAATTTCAATGCAGACTCATGTGGACGACATCCTTTCCGTGGTTGAAACTGAGGAATTGAGGGACTTCGTTCTGGTTGGACATAGCTATGGAGGCTTCGTGATCTCCGGAGTCGCTGACACACTCCGAGAGCGCGTGTCTCACTATGTTTACTTGGATGCTAGTGTTCCACCCGAAATGTCACCAGGCGCATCCTTCAGCTGGGCCGACTTTAATCCTCCCGAGGCACGTGAAGAACGATTGAAGTCGGTTCAAGAACAGGGTAAGGGTGCGGCACTCCCTCCACCTCCGCCCAGTGCATTCGCTGTGACCAACCCTGCGGACGTCGCCTGGCTGCAGCGGCAATTGCGGCCTATGCCGGTTGGGACCTATATCGGAGCCTTTACCTTCAAGAGCTCCGGGAGCAATGGATTGAAGCGCACCTACATTGCTTCAACCAAACCCCCCTATGCTTTGCTCGCCTCTACCCGTAACCGTATAAAGGGTGACCATACCTGGTCGTTCACGACAATCGAGGCAGGGCACGACTCAATGGTTACCGCCCCTGACGAGCTGGCTTCTTTGTTAATGGTGGCCTGAAACCCATCCTGTTGAGTCCGCCATAGACCGGTATCAAACTTTTGCATGCAGCGTACCGGCCAACAGCGTCCCTTCGCGGTGCTGCTTGGACAGCCGCTGATTCAAGACCTTATACAGAAAAAAAAAGTGAATGCACATAAAATTAAAAAATAATTCTTAAAAATTTAGGAGGTAAATATGCTTGATTGCACTATCACCGTGGAATCCGGCGTTACCTGGATTAATTTAAAAGGTCGTATTGACAGTATGACCTCACCGGAGATACAGCGGCAGATTAATGACCTCATTTTAGGGGGAGAAAGGCACTTAGTGGCTAACCTTGAGGAGATCAACTATATCAGCAGCGCAGGTTTACGCGTTTTTCTGGGAGCGCAGAAACAGCTCAAAAAGGTGGGAGGGGAGATTATTTTTTATAAAGTCTCGAGTTCAATATTTGACGTGTTTAAACTCGGGGCTTTTGATCAGATATTCCGTTTCGCGTCAACCAGAGAAGAAATTACCGGCGCACTTCATGCCGATAAAACCTCTTTTCCTATTCGCTCAAAAGAGGTTGAGAAAATAGTATTTAACTATCTTGAAAAAAAAGCTGATCCTGGTTTCCTGAAGGTGGTGGGGTCTCAGGAAAATCTTGCTTGGGCAAAGTATATTGAGAAAGATGTGGTTACTATCAAATCAGAAGAACTCCAGTTCGGAACCGGTCTGGCTACTCTGGGTGATTGCTACGGGGAATACAAGAATTTATTCGGCGAAGCAATGGTCATCAACCGAAACTTCTTTTTTTATCCGGCAGTTAAACGTCCGGCAGTTGATTTCATGCTTGCTGCCAACCAAGAATCCAGTCTTGAATACCGGTTTCTGCACGGCTTTGGATTCACTGGGTCCTATAAGTACGTTGTTTTATTTGAGAGTACGGAGGGCTTGGTAGAGCTGGAACGCCTGGTGAATGCTTTTTTTTCGATTTCCCAGGCGAATCTTTTGGGTTTTGTGATTCTCGGGGAAAGCAAAGGTCTCTGGGGAATGCATTTAAAAAATAGCCCTATTTTTGAGAATCAACCTAAAAACGGCAAAGAGATTTTTGACCCGATAAACTTTGCTGACTGGGTAAACTTTCCTGTGGAGGCGGGAGATATCAACCGGATTATTGCTGCAACCGGGATTGCGATCAAGGAAGTGAGCAGGGAGCGCGGTGAAGTACAAAGCCTTTTGTCCAAGGGAGCCTGTTTTCATGTTCATGGGGCAGTATTTTCTCAGGAGCCGCTCAGTAAGAAAATAGAGCAGTTTGAAAACGAGCTTACCCGGGTTCTGACCGAACTTGAGGTTTATAAGGTGCAGCATATACTCGGCAAGACCAGATTCAGCAGCGGAATGGTGGGGCTCGTTGAGCTTAGTTCATGATCAAATAGTTATATCTCGTTAGGGGTTTTCAATGGAACTCTGGGTTGGTGCATTAAGTCTCGGTTTGTTATACGCCTTCATGACCATGGGGGTTTTCATCACCTTTCGCATTCATAATTTCCCTGACATTACCGTGGACGGAAGCTTTACCTCAGGGGCGGCAATAATGGCGTTACTTATTGTCACCGGATTTAACCCATTTCTGGCCCTGGGGGCTGCCTTTATCATCGGAGCAGTCGCGGGTTGCGCTACCGCTTTGATCAATACCCGTTTAAATGTCAATGGCCTCCTGGCTGGTATTTTGGTCATGACCGGTCTTTATTCTATTAACCTGCACATCATGGGCCGGTCAAATATACCTCTTCTCAACCAGACAACGGTATTTACTTATCTCTCTGGGCTAAATCCAGGACTACAGGGAGAGATCTGGACTGGTATCGTCCTCAGTTTGGTTATGGTCCTTTTCTGGCTTGTTGTTTCTTTGTTTTTTAAAACTGATTTTGGGATTGCCATGCGGATTACCGGTAATAATCCCACCATGGCGGCGGCAAATGGTGTTAATGTCGGCAGAATGACTATCTTTGGGGTAGCTTTGGCAAACGGTCTGGTTGGTGTTTCCGGCGGCTTGGTTGCCCAATATCAGGGATTTGCCGACATTGGAATGGGAATTGGAACGGTAGTTATCGGGCTTGCGGCAGTAATCATCGGCGAGTCCATCTTGAGGTCCCACTCCATGTACGCAAAAGTGTTAAGCGTGCTCATTGGATCGGTGATTTTCCGGCTAATGATTGCCATTGCGCTTTTTGTGGGCATGAACCCTATTGACCTTAAACTTCTCACCGCAGGTTTTGTCCTTATTACCCTTATTATTTCTAAAACTGTTGCGGGCCGGGAAAAGAGGAGGGGGGAACTTTTCGGAAAGGTAGCCGGTTTTTTTCAGGGTAAACGAGTTGCTTACGGTTTTACTGCCATCATCATTATTATTGCGGTTGCATGGTTTGGGTATAAAAATTTTTCCCAAAGATTAATGACACCACAAAAAATTAATAAAATCAAGGTGGTGCAGCTTACTGATAATGGACTTTTAAATATAACCCGGGACAGTTTCGTTAAAGAAATGGAAAAAATCGGTTATCAGGATGGGCAGAATTGCACCATTAGCCTGGAAAATGCTCATGGTGATCTGCCCACCGTCAACTCCATCATTGATAAATTTCTTCAGGAGAAGGCGGACATTATCGTCACCATTTCCACCGGATGTACCCAGGCAGCAATCAATAAGATCAAGGACCGGCCAATAGTTTTTGCTACGGTTGCCAATCCGTTTATTATTGGTGCCGGAAAATCAGAAACTGACCATGTAGCTAACGTTACTGGTGTGTACGGCTCGGTTCCCATGGACAAAACTATGGAGGTGGTCAGAAAAATCCTGCCGGGAAAGCTCGCCATTGGAGCCATCTGGGATTCAAGCCAGGCAAATTCAGTCTTCAATGCAGAAAATCTTAAAAAAGCAGCTCAAGCTTGTGATGGGGTGAGTTTTGCGGGAACAACCATTACCAGCTCAGCGGAAGTATATGAGGGCGCCGTATCTTTGGTACAAAAGGGGATTGGCGCTTTTGTTTTGCCGCCCGACAACATTGTTTATTCAGCTTTTGAGTCGGTGATAAAAGCCGCCAGAACCAAAAACATCCCCGTCTTCACCAGTGATGTAGAAAGGCTTGCTGATGGCGCTCTTGGTGTGCTGGGATATGATTATGCTTTAAGCGGTATTCAGGCTGCCCATCTGGTTGACCGGGTGCTAAAAGGGGAAAAACCACGGGATATCCCTTTTGAGCGGTATAGAAAGCTTACTTTTGGGCTTAACCTGGAGGTGGCAAAAACAATTGGTATATCCATATCACCTGAAGTTATTGCTCAAGCTACCATAGTTCTCGGAGGGAGAGAGACCAAAAAGCTTAAACCTAAAATAGGCCTTGTTCAGTTTGCCTTTGAACCTAATGTGGAGCTCTGCAAGCAAGGAATTCTTAAAGCCCTGGCCGAAAATGATTACCGAGATAAGGATAACATCGAAATCATCTACAAAAATGCTCAGGCTGACTTCTCTCTGATTAATTCCATTATTCAGGATTTCCTAAGAAGGAAGGTTGATATCATTGTCCCCCTTTCAACCCCGTGTGTGCAGTCGGCAGTCCAGTTTGCTGCCGGGAAAAAAGAAACTAAAGTTGTTTTTACCTACATATTTGATCCTTACCGGATAGGAGCGGCAAAAACTCCGACCGACCATGTTCCCACTATAACGGGCGTGGCCTGCTTTCCGCCGATAGAGGGGATGCTGAATTTAATAAAAGAGATTTTCCCGGACCGGAAAAAGGTGGGCATTGTCTGGAATAGCTCGGAGGCAAACTCGGAAGCAGTGCTCCTTAAGATACGTACCCAGGCGGCTAAGACAGGTCTTGAGGTTATCGAGGCAACCGTGACCAGCCCGGCGGAGGTTCTGGAGGCAGCACGGTCTTTGGTGAATAAAAAGGCTCAGGTTTTTTTAAATGGCGGAGACAATACCCTTAATGTGAGCTTTGACAGTTTTGTAAAGGTTGCGGACGAGAACAAAATCCCCGTTTTTTCAGTAGATTCAGAATTTATTGAAAAAGGTTCTTTTGCGGTTCTGGGGCCTGATTATTTTCAAACCGGTTATGAAGGAGGAAACTATTTGGCCAAGGTATTGGGTGGTGAAGATATCGCAAACCTCCCTATCGGTCAGACCAAAAAAACCCTTTTTATGATCAACTTGGATATTGCCCGCAAATATGGGTTTGAGGTAGATAATGCTATCGTGAAAAGGGCGCAGAAAGTCATTGACAGCAGCGCTAAGGTTATTGCCGCAGGCCCGCCGGTGCGGAAAAAGAGACTGGCGCTTTTTCTTTTTAGTGAATACATTTCAATGCGTGAAACTGCCCAAGGGGTTACGGAAGAGCTTGAGCGAAGCGGCATTTTGCGGCAGCATAATATAACTATGGACACAAAAAATTCTCAGAACGATTTTTATTTGGCCCAGTCAATTGCTCAGGATATTGTGCGGCAAAAATATGACTATATCATCACGCTTTCTACTCCTGCACTTCAGGTAATGGCAAATGCCAATAAAAAGATTCCCCATATCTTTGGCGCGGTGACTGATCCTTACCGCATGGGGGTGGCAAAAAGCAGCACTGACCACCTTCCGAACGTGACCGGGGTGGCGACTCTTCAACCGGTGGAGACAACCATCCGGGTTATGCGGGAACTTTTTCCTCAGGCAAAAAAAGTAGGAATTATCTGGAACCCCGCGGAAGCCTGCTCCGAAGCCTGTACCTACAAAGTCCGGGACGCGGTTAAAAAATATAGCTTTGCTCTACAGGAAATAAATGTTGACAGCACCAGTGAGGTGCTTGATGCGTTGAAGTCCCTCTTAAACCGGAGAATTGATCTGTTTCTGACCTCCGGTGACAATACGGTCATTATGGCGCTTGAGTCGGTTGCAAAATTGCTGAAGGAGCATAAAATTCCTTATTTTACCAACGTTCCCTCGGATGTTGACCGCGGTGCGTTTGTTTCCATCGGTGCAGACTATAATGAGGTGGGTAAGGAAACAGCCCGCATGGCAGAAAGGGTAATAAGCGGAGAAAACCCCCAGGGCATTCCCATTAAAAATTATGTTCCCGAAAAAATGGCAGTTAATCTCTCCCTGGCGGGAGAGTACGGGATCAAGATTCCGGAGCCATTGCTTAAAAAAGCCGCCTATATCAAGAGGTAGCGATGATAAAAATCATTGATGTTCACAAAAGGTTTAACCCCGGCACTGCCAATGAGGTTTATGCTCTCCGGGGCATCAACCTGCATATCGAAGAAGGTGAGTTTGTTACCGTTATCGGAACCAATGGCTCAGGCAAATCTACCCTGCTCAATGCACTCGCCGGCGCCTTCCTGCCTGATTCCGGCTCCATAGATATTGACGGTTTGGAGGTAACGGATAAAAAAGATTTTCAAAGGGCAAAGTATATTGCCCGGGTTTTTCAAAATCCTTTTATGGGAACTGCTCCCGAGATGACCATTGCGGAAAATCTTCACATGGCCTCCTTGAGATGCAAAAGAAGCTTTCCAAAAAGAGGATTAAACGCTGAACGTCTTAAGACTTACAGAGCGGAAGTTGCTCAGCTGGAGATGCAGCTGGAGGACCGTCTTCGTAATTTTATCGGCACCCTCTCCGGCGGTCAGCGGCAGGCATTGACCCTGCTAATGGCGGTGATCACTGAGCCCAAGGTGCTCCTTCTGGATGAGCACACGGCAGCTTTGGATCCTAAGTCGGCAGCCCAGGTTATAAAGTTGACCAAAAAATTTATTGAAGGGACTAAGCTTACCACCCTTATGGTTACCCACAGCATGCAGCAAGCTCTCGACCTCGGTACCCGCACCATTATGATGAACAAAGGACAGATTATTGACGATATCCCTCAGAAAGAAAAACAGCGGATTACAGTTAATGACCTGTTGGACAAATTCGCCGAGCTTCGCAAAGCCGAACAGTTAACCGACGAAATGATAGAGGAGTTAAGGCAAGGATATGTTTAATCCGGGTCAGTAAAATGACTATTTTTTTATTTTCATGCAGAGTTTCAGAATATTCTTTCCTTCCTCGTGCCGGTAATCCAATTCATCCACCATCTTTCGGATCAGAAAAATCCCTAAGCCTCCGATTCTCCGCTCAAATAAATCACCGGATAAATTTGGACTATTTTCAGTTAAAGGATTGAAAGGATGGCCCCAGTCCTGGATGACAAAACAAAGTTTATCCTTATTCAGCCGGGTGCACTTTACTTCCACATCACCTTCTTGCGTGGGATAAGCATAATTAATAATATTGGTGAGAACCTCTTCCAGAACCAATTCTATCCTTGAAACCATTTCCTGGGTTATATGCCAGTCTTTTATTGTCTGAAGGACAAAAGAGCGAAAGGTTTCCAATGATTCCAATTTTGCCGGTAAACGTAAGTTATCCATGCCTTAATCTTGAAGTCTAATTAAGCTGAGCTTTAAAAGTTAATAATTAAGCATATTGAAAAAATCCTGGATAAGGAGAATCCTCTTTTATTCCTTTAAAGCGCAAAGCTAAAACCGTAATATCGTCCGCCTGGCTGACTTCTTTAGAAAAGCTTTTAACCGCATTAACCACATTATTTACGAGCTCTTCGGGAGAATTGTCGGGGTAGGTTCGGGTGGTCTCCAGTAGTCGTTGTTCGGAGTAGAGCTCTTTGTTTTCGTTTAGGGCTTCCGTTACTCCATCGGTATAAACCAGCAGCAAATCTCCTGAGCGAAGCTCAACTTTTTTCGTATCGTATTGGGATTCCTCAAAGACTCCCAGGAAGAATCCTTTCGGAAGTTCCAGCCATTCCGGTTCTTGACCGGCCCGAACAAGCAGCGGAGGATTATGGCCTGCATTGGAGTAAAGAAGTTCTCCGGATTTGAAATTCAAAATACCGCAAAAAACGGTGACGAACATATTTGATTCATTGTCTTGGCAGAGTTCCAAATTTACTCTTTTGAGGATGTCGGAAGGCTTAAGCTGAGGTTCAGCGGTTCCTTTCAGAAGAGTCTTTGTTACCGCCATAAAGAGAGCTGCCGGTATGCCTTTATCCGAGACATCACCCACAACAAAAAAAAGATGCTCTTCATCGAGGAGAAAGAAATCGTAAAGATCACCGCCGATTTCTTTAGCGGGTTCAAGGGAAGCAAAAATTTCAAATTCAACCTTATCCGGAAACGGCGGAAAGTGCTTTGGAAGAAAACTCATCTGAATGGTGCGGGCAATCTTGAGCTCGCTCTCAATCCGCTCCTTGGCTGCGGTGGTGGCGGCCAGGTTGGCAATGTATTCCTTAAGGGCAACTTTCATCTCCTTAAAAGATCGGGTTAGTTTTCCGATTTCATCATTTGCCCGCACCTCCGGTAGCTCAATATCCAGATTCCCCTTGACGATTTCCGAGGTTGATCGGGCAAGAGAACCGAGCGGCTTGGTAATAGTCCGGGAGAAGAAGGCAATGACGATACAGAGGAAGGTGAATCCAACCACGCCGATGAGAAGGACTTGTTTGCTTAACCGGCTCACATCAGCAAATAGTTCTTCCTCCGGGAAGATCACTCCGAGGGACCAGCCGTTGGAAGGCAAGGGGGCATAATACATCCAGGATTTTTTTCCGGAGACAAAGTCTTGGAGAGGCACGAACCCCGGTTCGCCGGTGATCATTTTTCTCCCAACTTGGCGCAGGGTGGAGTCTTTTCTCGCTTCGGCAATACTGAAGATGCTTTCCTTCATGATCAATTGCTTTTCGGGGTGCGTGACCATGACCCCGTTTTGGGAGATCAAAAAAGCGTATCCGGTCTTATAGATTTTTACCGAAGATACAATATCCTTTAACCACATCAGGGAAATATCAGCAGTGACAACTCCCCGGAATTTATTTTTGCCGTCTATTTTTTTATAAAAGGGCACGGAATAAGTGGACATAATGATATTGCCGGCGCCTTCATCATAAAAGGGCTCGCTCCATACCGGGGAGTCAATTTCCTTGGGGATCTGAAACCAGTCGAGGTAAAAATACCGGTAGGAGTCACTTCCCAAAAATGTTAAGATGATCTTTTCATTATTACGGTAATAATAAGGAGCAAAGTATAATAAAGTCGGATTAAAGGCGTACGGTTCAAAGGCAAAGGTTGAACCAAATATCTCCGGATTATTTGCAACCGCGCTTTGTACTAATTTCAAAAGATCTTGGCGTTGGTAGGGGTATTTTTCAATGATGGAGGCTTGATTAAGCGGCACCTCTTCAACCGACCTGAGGACCGTCTCAATTTTATAAACGGTAGATAGGGTGAGGTTGCGGGCGTTTTCTTCAATGTTTTTTAGTAAAGTTTTTTTTGAATAATGGTAGTTATAAACGAAAGCCGCAACAAAGATGATGGTGGTGCTGGTTAAGATAAAGATAATGAGTTTAAAAGCGAGCCCTAAATTTTTAATCATGGGATACGCAATCTATAAAAAAATCCGAGAAACTCGGGACAGCAGTGATTAAGCGATTTACCTTAAGCTCCTGAACAACGCGATTATAATCGCCGGCTTGAAGAGTTCCCAAAGGGACAGTATTACCGGACGGATTAATGATGTCTTTCATACGTTCCAGCATCCATTTCTGGTGAACCCGGTTCGTAGCGATATTGCCGTCCACTACATACTTCATAACAATATCGAGGGCCGGTTCGGGGTTATCGAAGGCGTACTCCCATCCTTCGAGGGATGCTTTCACAAAATCACGGCACAAGGCGGGATCATGGTCAAAGGTCTTTTTTAAACAGTAAATACCGTCTTCGGGAAAGTTTACGCTATATTCAGAAAGGAAAAAGGTCGTTAATTCAGTCGGATTTATACCGGAATTGATAATGGTATGGTACTCATTGTACCACATGGCGGACGCTACATCTACCCCGTTGCGTAAAAATAGGTTCAGGGTTGCGGACTGGGGAATAATGGTAACGTGAAGGTTGTGCTTTTTGAAAAATGCCTTGGGCTGGACCTGAAATTCACTTCCCCAGAGACCCACTTTCCTCCCGTTGATATCCCGGGGGGAGTATATGCCGCTTGACTTTTTCGCCACCAACATGAGGGATGATCGTTGGACAATTTGACCGATATTAACTATGGGGAGCCCCTGGGAGCGCTTTTGGATTCCGGTGGAGAGGAACATGGTTCCAAAATCCGCGCGTTTCTCCTTTAATAGCGCCGAAGGTGGGTAATCGGGGCCGCCACGTAAAATTTTTACCTCCAATCCGTGTTTCCGGTAAAATCCTTTCTCCTGGGCGACAAAGTAACCGGCAAACTGGGACTGAGGAACCCATTGGGGTATAAAAGTCGTTTTTTTTAAACCCTTTTCGTTTGCCTGAGCCGCTATAGTTATCAATAAAAGCAAGGCAAAAAGAAAGAATATTTTAAATTTTAGCACCCAGCATCCTTCTGAAGCTTTTCAATTTTTTTTTAAATCTGTGACCGAGCAGATTCCACGGATTCAAAGATGGGGATAATAGAACGGAATCCGGAAATTTCGAAAACCTCCTTTACCATACCTTTAAGTCCGGCAATCAGAAGCTTTCCATCTTTTTCTTTAAGTTTTTTGGTTATCGTGAGGATGCTGCGAAGGCCGGAGCTGCTGATATAATCAAGCGCAGCAAAGTCAAGTATTAAAGCGTTATTTCCTTCAGCAATTAATGCGGCCATTTCTTTTTCAAACTCCGGTGAGGAAACAGCATCCATCCTCCCTTTTAATGAAACCACTGCTGCCTCTTGTTCCCGTTTTTTTTCTATCTCCATAATAGGCTTTCTAATTTAATGTGATTAGCGTTTTTTCGGAATTTATGCTGCTTTTTTATTTCTTGGTAACGATCCAAAAAATTCTTTTTTTGTCGATATTTTTTTAACCTATTGGCGCGGGAAAGTCAATCCTATTGATTTTCCTTATTAACCGAAACCCATAAGCGGAGTCCCTCCCAGGTCTTCTTTTCATTGGGTGTTTTTTCAAAAAGTCCTTTCTTCCCTTAATGGTTATTCCTATCATCCTTTCGTCTAATTTTAATTCCCCCTAATCACTCCATCACTAACCACTAATCCCTGCGCCTTCAGGGCGCACGCAATCCCTTCGGCCCTGCCAGGCCGGAGTGAGGAAGTGATAAAGGGGAAAAGGGGTCAGAAGAAAAGTTTTACGAATTTTTCTTCCGCAGTTTTCCAATTATTGTATTAATCATCTTCAATATCTCGTTGCTTACACCATTTCTTTCAGCAAATGTTTTCGATGAGATAAAATTTATATCTTTACATTTTCCCAGCCAATTTTGAACTTCAGGTGTTGATCGGTAGTTACTCACTTATAGAGTTTGATTTTGGCACAAAAACTATTGATGCCATAAGCCAATGGTTGCCAGGTTCGCCCCCGCTTTTTTTTGTTAATAAAAATTCTCCTATGGATCGTTTACGATTTAGCGTTGACCATGAGTTAGGTCATATTGTAATGCATAAAGTTTGTGGGCTGGATATAAAAAAAAATGGGAAAACAAGCAGACGATTTCGCTTAAGAAATTCTTATGCCCGAAGACGCTATATCTCGTTTCTTAAATAATATTACCCTTCCGCAACTTGCTAATTTAAAATCATATTGGAAAGTATTCATGGCAGCTCTTTTGCATCGTTCATATGATCTAAAAAAAATTACAACAAGGCAATATCAATACTTATGGATGCAAATGGGGAAAGCTGGCTATCGAACAAAGGAACCGCCTGAATTTGATATTCCCAAAGAAATACCTTCTTTATTAAAAGATCTAATTGAAACTTATCGCCAAAAATATGTTTGACATGCTTGAGCGGCTCAAATGTATTATAATTTTGCTCGGATTCATTAGACTTTGAGAATAACTCCGGCAATGACGGCGGAGGAGACGGATCATGTTTGGTCTTTGGAAGAAATGGTAGGTTTATTGGATTAGGATAAAGCTTGTTCGATTTCTTTTGCTATTTTTTTAACAGCCTCGATGGGATCGGGGGCATTCTTGATTGGTCTGCCAACGACAATATAATCGGCCCCATCTTTTATAGCATCATAGGGGGTGGTTATTCTTTTTTGATCATCCGCATTTACCACACTCCATTTTGGACGGATCGCAGGAACAACGACAATAAAATCTTTTCCAAATTCTTGTTTTACCGCCTTCACTTCCTTGCCAGAA
This sequence comes from Thermodesulfobacteriota bacterium, assembly GCA_026625185.1. GTDB lineage: Bacteria > Desulfobacterota > WTBG01 > JAGOGO01 > JAGOGO01. The sequence goes on from CP113000.1 coordinate 1,272,092, forward strand.
CATACTACTCCTGAACATCCAGCTAATTTAGCTAATCTTGCCCTATGGAGAACGAGTTGAGTTGGGTCTTGTAAATCTTCTCTAATACCAATTTCTTTTAAATCTTCTTTTGATAAACTTGTTAAGACTGTTATTCCTAATATCTTTGTTCCATTTTTAACGCTATCGACAACAGCTTTTAACAATCCCTTTCCTTCTTCACAATGAACAGTTATAAATGTAGCATGGTGGGCATTGGCGGCTTTTTGTGCGCCACTAACTGTTTCGGGAATATCGTGAAACTTCATATCTAAAAAAATTTTTGTAGGAGTTTCTTCGGCAATAGCTCTTAGTATCTTGGGACCTTCTTTTACGAATAATTCTAAACCAACTTTAAATAACCCAATGTAATTCTTAAGAAGTCTTACATAATGAGTGGCTTCATCAAGAGTAGGTAGATCTAATGGAAATATTATATATTCGTGAGGTTTTTTAGAAGAACCACTTTTTAAGTCCATTTTTTTGGCCATGAAATGGTTTGTTAATATATTAATTCCCCAATAATTAATTTGTCAAAAAAATCTTCTATATAGATAAGAAAAAATTAAAATATCTATCTATAGTATTTTAAAAGAATTTTTAATCTTAAAATATCATTTATTATAAATTTACCATTTTTAAACATAAAAAAGAAACGATTACCTAACAAAAAGTTCATACCAGTTCAGGTTTTTCTCAGAAAAAACACAATTTATTTTTAAAAATGAGTCACTACCAATTTTCTTTAATAACCATATCCACCTAAGCGGAGTCCCCCTCAGGTCGGAAAATTCTCCCAAGCAATCACTTGGAAAAAAATTCTTATTAAGAACCAAAAAGTCCTATCTTGGTCTTATAAATTGAAGGCTAATTTTTTAACCTCTCTCCTCCCAAAAAGGCCAGGTTTTCATTGCGTGGCCTTTGTTTTTTTGGGGTGAGAGAAAGCAAAACTTATTTTAAAAATACTTTACTATTACCTTTTCGTGGTTATTATTAAAAAATGGCCCTGATCAGGCTCCTTTTCCTTCATCTCTCCTCCTTTTGAAGGGCCTGATCGTTTAGGGCCATTCGCTTTTCTTAGCATAAATATGAGGACAAAACAAGTCATTATTATATCCTCCTAAATTTCCAACTGCCTAAATTTCTTTATTTCTCTGCTCATTTTTAAGTACGGTTAATTCAAAAATAACATTCTCCACCAAGGGAGAGGAACGATAAAAAAGTGTTATTAATTAAAAATTTACCTTTTTTCTAAGGCTTTTGTTCACTGGTAGTTTTTTTAAAGCTTATTTTTTCGTAAACCATTTTAGCGCTCCTGCGTCTTATATTTGAGAAAAGCAAAATAAATTAACCCATAAGAGATGCGTATCTGTACCTATTAAAAACTAATCCTCTAATAATTAAAAAAGGGTGTGATCATCATGAGAAAAATATTAATTATTTTAATAGCCTTAAGCCTGGCAATACCCCTTTTAACCGCCACTCCCGCAAAGGCCGGTCATTGGAGTTTTGGCTTTTACTGGCCCGGATTCACAGTAGGGATAGGTGTTCCCCCGCCATATTATTATCCTGCACCACCTCCTCCAGGCTATTATTATCCTCCCGCCTACTATTATGGGGAATACTGTAGGCCTGGGTATGGGTATTATGGTGGTTGCCGTCCCAGGGAATATTATGGCGGACCCAGGTATGGGAACAATGGCGACTACCATAGGGAATATAACGGGGGACCCCGTGGGGAATATTATGGTAGAAACAATGGCAATGAGGATAATGGTGGGGAAAACTATGGTGGTGGATATCGGAGATAGCTGGGTTTACCACTAAATAGTATGAGAAGATGATTTTTTAACCGGCTAACGGTAATTGGAATACCTGGTTAGCCGTTTATTTTTAATTTTTTCTTATTAACTTATACGCCTGAGCGGAGTCACTCTCGGGTCGGTTTTTCTCCAACAAGTTTTTTCAGAAAAGAATTCTTTTTTTAAATAGAATAGTACTTGCGATAAAAAAGATCCTCTAATTTAGATCCAAAATTACCCTGAATTAACAAACTAATGAGAAATATCTCTTTAGCCAGAAGGGATTCCGGGAAAGAAAATCAACGCATATTCCCGGTGTGACCGAGCGAATATCGGCCCGGAAGAGGCCAGTAGGCTAATCCGTGGGGATGGTCACCTACCGAGATGCGTGCGATCAGTTTGCCCGAGTTGGTATCAAAGCAATAGACCTCATTGTCATAACGACCACCCAGCCAGAGCTGGCTTCCCTCAATATTCAGGTTACCCATGTCCGGACTTCCGCCCCCCGGCACCAGCCATTGTGCGATGACTTTCCGGGTGGCAAAGTCGATGACCGCAATACTGCCCTGCCCATGCCGCCCTGCATTCAAATGGCTCCATCCCCGGTTGCTCACGTAAAGCTTCTTGCCGTCCCGGCTGGGCAAAAGTCCATGCGCGCCTTTCCCGGTGGGAATGAAACCCACTATTTTGAAACGATCCCCGTCAATCAAATGGACGCCATTGGCCATGAGGTCGGCAATGTAGAAGGTGGTCCCGTCTGCTGACAGCCGGACATCCTGCGGCATGCTGTTGATACCTAACTCGAGCGAGTCGGTCATCTGATACTTTACCATGTCGATCTTGATCAATTTTCCGGCAAACTCACAGGAGGCAACAGCATAGCGACCGTCGATGGAAAAATCCAGGTGATTGACGCCCCGGCAGGCCACGGGAACAGAAAATTTGAGAGCCATGGTCTCAGGATCCCGAAAGTCAAGCTTATGCCTGGCTTCGGCTACGACGATAGCGTATTTGCCGTCCGGGGTAAAATACAAGTTGTACGGGTCATCAACATGCACGTTTGGCCCGGGCTTCCCGGTTAAGGGATCTATGGGTGTAAGACTATTGCCCTCGTTATTCAATACCCATAACCGTTTTTTGTCCCAGGAGGGTATAATGTGCTGGGGGCCTTTGCCCGTGGGATAGTGGTCAATCACCTTAAAAGTCTTTGGATCGATAACGGATACGGTGCCATCCCACTCGTTCGGCACATACACCCGGTGAGGAATGTTATTCAAGGCAGGCTCTAATTTATCCGCGGCAGCCTCGGAATAAATATTGGTGGGGTCAATCACGGGAGGCATACCCGGTATGGTATGTATTTCCTGTTGGCCTCGGTTGTGGTTGCCTTGGCTTGAGAGATGGGAGGAATTGGCCCGGTCCGGAGGTTTACTAGTTTTGGGTGAGGATGCACTATAGCTATAAAAAAACAGGGTAGCTATAATAATGGCAAAGAGAATTAATAATCTTTGTATAGTCATAACCTTCTCCCAAAAAACTGATTTTTATCTGTCAACGAACGTTGGTTGTATTTTTCCCTTGCGGAGTCCTGAATACAAGTAAAAGTCGGAGCCCGGAGACCTAACGCTACGAAAAGCTATCAAAACAGACTGAATTTTCAAACTTGAACCTACCCTTAAGCTAACAGCAAGGTCTCGTTACAGATTAGGGCTTGATTTCAATTGGTATCCCGTCGTTGACCAGAGACCAGATTTCTTCAATTTCCCGGTTGGTTACTGCGATACACCCCTGAGTCCAGTTCATCTTCCGATAAAAAAAACCGAGAAAGCCCAGCCCGTTTCTAATGCCGTGGAGCATGATGTCCCCGCCGGGGTTCACTCCCGCCTGGTTTGCCCGCTGAATATCTGCCTGGGAGGGGTAGGAAATGTGAAGTGAGCGATGATAGCAACTTTGATAATTGCGCCCGTCGATAACGTAAAGACCTTCCGGTGTTTTCCCGTCGTCTTTCTGTAACTTATGCCCCTCAGGGTATGGACCAAGCGCAACCTGATAGGTACGTATAATATTACCTTCTGAAAGCAGAAAAAGCTTCCGCTTGGCTTTTTCAACTACAACAAGGTCAATCTGCCTGGCGGGTGGTGATTGCTTCCTTGAATTTAAAACCCTTTTCTTAGCCAGCATCACAAAACATCAGACCGTAAAATGATTAATGAGCACCATTGTTTTTATAACCGCGCAGATAGGAAAGGACTCTTCTTACGTATTCCCGGGTCTCATCGTAAGGGGGAATGGCATAATTGCAGCCGATCACCGCATTTTCTCCGGCATTGTAAGCAGCCACGGTTAAGTGCAAATCATTGTTAAAGATATTCAAGAGCCGTCGCAGGTGTTTTACCCCGCCTTCAATGTTATCCCGGGGACTAAAAATATTTTTCACTGACATGTCCTCAGCAGTTCCCGGCATAAGCTGCATGATTCCTTTGGCGCCTTTTGGGGATACGACTGATGTATTAAAGTCAGATTCTGCTTTTATAACCGCCCGAACCAGGTCACAGTCAACTTCGTATTTAGCGGCTATTTCTCGGATCAACGGATCATATACCTTGCTGTCATATTTAGGAGAGCGAGCATACCTCACGTAGCGGTACACATATACCTTATTGGGTTTATCGATTAGGTCGTTGTCGACATGGGTAGTGCCTTGGTTTTTCTTTTTGGACCTACCCTCATTCTCCGTTTTGTGATGGTATCTCCTCTTTTCTTCGTATTCACTTTTTTCTTCGCCATTGCCATCAGCTGCCTGGAATCGGTATTTTGGTTTTCGGTATTCGTTATAGTCTTCCGGTTTTTCAATGCTAATGGTGAGGTTCATATTATTATTTGCTGAATCTTCTTGTTTTTCGTAGCGACTACGGTGATCAGCAAAGACCCCTTGGGGAATTGCAAAGGATAATATCAAAAGCAAATAAATATGGCGCTTCATTCTTCAGTACTGTCCTTAGGGTTCAATTTTCTTGCGAGTGAAATACCAATGAGAAGCCCCGACTCCTGTAAAAAACAATATCGGTTCCGAACATTATGGCTCCTTTCCTGATTCCATCCTCTCCGGCTGCTTTTTGGGGCGCCAAATTATTACCCAATCATGACAATTACTAAGTCACATCGTTTCATTCTTTATAATTTCATAATCACAGCTACTAATTTCCCAATGACCTTAAAGGCAACCTGACCTGACCCTGAAAGATGTATCATATTTAAAGTTAGAATTCAACCATTTTACCTTTTTCAATGAAGTTATGGGTTCCCCTAAAAATGTCATTTCTGCAAAAGCAGACTTGCCCCGTACCTGATACGGGGAATCCGGAACTAATCAAATTACCGGACTCCCGCCTTCGGGGGGGTGGCAACCTGGGATTATTAGAGATGCTCTTATATCTAACCTGTTATAAGTTTAATTACTTGGAAGTCTTACTTGCTGGACAGAAAGAAGGTCGGGATGGCTACGAAGGGTATCCAGAGCATCTGAGGGGGCTTCTTCGTCCAAACGAACCATAGCGATTGCGCGATCATTTTTTGCTGTTCGGCTTAGGTGCATATTGGCGATGTTAACCTGATACTTTCCGAGTGTTGAACCGATAAACCCGATTACCCCTGGTTTGTCAAGGTTTTGTATTATCAGGTTAACACCTTCAAGTTCCGTTTCTAGTCCGTAATTATACAATCGAACCAGCCGAATTTCTTTCCCTGGTAAGACCGTACCCGCGGCAGAACATTTTGCTCCTTTTCCTTGGACAGTTAACTTTATAAGCCCCGAATAGCCTGTAGTTTCAGAAGTGGAGGAAGCTATGAGATCAATTTTACGCTCTTTGAGAAGAAAGGGTGCGTTTACAAAATTAACTTTTTCTGCAAGAATGGGATCAAGTAACCCTTTGGCGGCTGCTTGAGTTAATGCCTGTAAGGGCAATTGCAGGAGCTCCATTCCACTAAATTCGATTTCCACGCGTTCAATAAGCGCAACCAGTTGTGCCTGGAGGTTTCCCAAGCGTTCTGCCAGAGCGATATAAGGCTGTATCTTTTCAAAGTCTTTCGAGGATATGGCCGGAAAATTGACCGCATTGTGAATAAGTCCGTTTTTAAGGAAATTAATTAATTGAGAAGCAATTGCAAGAGCTACGTTATTTTGCGCCTGAACACTTGATGCCCCTAAATGAGGGGTAAAGATCACATTTTCTAATTCAAGTAAGGGATTGTCTCCAGGTGGTTCTTGCGCAAAAACATCCAAAGCGGCTCCGGCAACCTGTTCTCCTACAATCGCCTGGTAAAGAGCGTTTTCATCAATAAGTCCTCCTCTTGCACAGTTGATGATTTGAACACCTCTTTTCATCTTGGCGATTGTATCGGAGTTAATAAGATTTCTCGTTTCAGGATTAAGAGGAGTATGAAGGGTAATAAAATCAGAACGGTTAAGCAGGTCGGATAGAGAGACTAACTCGACGCCTAAGGCAATCGCCGCATCCCCGGTCACATGAGGATCGTAGGCAATCACGTGCATTTCCATGCTTAAAGCTCGTTTTGCTAAAATGGAACCGACTTTTCCAAGGCCGATAATTCCCAAGGTTTGTTGATAAAGCTCCATTCCCATAAACTGTTTCTTTTCCCAACGCCCTTCACGTAAAGATTGTGTTGCCTGGGGGATGTGACGAGCAAGAGCAAGCATTAGGGCTAAAGTATGTTCAGCAGCGGCCATCGCATTGGCGCCGGGAGTATTCATGACCAGGATTCCTCTGGCACTGGCTGCTTGAACGTCAATGTTGTCTACTCCACTCCCCGCACGTCCGATGACCTTAAGTTTCGGCGCGTATTCAAGAAGGTCCTTGGTAACTTTTGTCCGGCTACGAACTACCATAGCGTCACACTCAGGCAGTATATTCTTAATTTCTTCGAGAGTTGGCTGTTCGGGAGCATCAACTTGAATGTTTTCTTCGGCACGCAAAAGCTGTAACCCGCTTTTTTCCATCCCATCACAAATAAGAATACGCATTTTATCTTCTCCGTTTATTTCATTTGGCTTTGAGTTTTTTCAAACCATCTAAAAACAAAAAAAGAATATATAGGAATACTACAACCTTTTTTGTAGAATCTCAACGATAAAACTCCGGAAAGGGAAACGAATGAAAAAAGCTCCCCTTCCCGGGATATCTTCAGTTCTCTCGCCGTTAGCGTGCTTCTCTCAAAAGTCCCTGGATGGTGAGAGCCTTCCCCTCGTCTAAGGGAAGGTACTCATAGAACTCCTTTTTGCTATGAATGGACGAATATCCGTCCATCAACGAATAATGACTCTTCAGAGCATCGGCAAAGAGGTACCCGAATAAATGATGGAAGCCCAGAGGATTGACCCCTAAAGCGAGGTAGCCATTAGATCTCCACAATCTACCTGCCTGGTCATAGTTTTCGCCCCAAAAGATCATGAAGGAGCCGGGAGTTTCTTCTAACGGTACGGCATTAGTATAAAGTACCCGCTTGCTGTAAACATAGTCGGGATTGTTCATGCTGACCTCCCAGATCCACACGGGACGGATTTCCAGCTTTTCCGGAAAACCCACGCCGGTTTTTTTCATGTCGTACTTTGGCCTCATGTCCGGGTTTTCTTCCATCCAGCCGGAAGTAAACTGGGGGTAGAACATTTCGCGCTGCGCTACCATCCTGCAAGTCTGCTCAGGGGTGATCTTCTGCTGCCAGACCTGGAAATCATCGGGAATAGCGTCGCTCCCAAGAAGAGGATCGGTCAAATCTCCACCGGTGAGGCGGCGTATTCTTTTCAAAGCCGGTATATAGGAGAAGACGTCATCGGGCTTAGTCATGCTCCAAAACTTGTGCCGCAAGAGAATGAAGCCCCGGACGTCCTGCGGCTCGGTAATCATAATGGTCCCTTTAAATACGATACCATCCTTTGTATAGGGCTCCAGGTTTCCAAAGGGCGGCATTTCTACTCTATTCAAGTACCTGCGCTCCTGATTGATCCAGGTAAACCGCTTCTGGTATCTGTTCTTATCAAACAAGTTGAACGCCGCATAAAACCTATGGTCATCATGGCCCCCAGCGGTCCGATTGTACAGGGTATAAGAATTCCACAGAAGCTCGGAAGCGTTTTTGGGATGGGGAAAGGGATTGCCGCCCTGCCAGTTCAAAAGCTCTTGCGTCTTAGGGTCTATGCTCGCTGTTCCCTGGTGCTTGAGGCTGGCTTCTCTCCAAGCAGAAGAAACCCCCGGGTATTTTTTAGAATACTCCACGATGGGTATGGTTATCCCTCCTTCCTTCACTCCAAACTCATTATAAATGAGTTTGGAGGGGGGAAGCAACTTTTTAAGCTCCGGAAGGTATTGATCCCAGTTATCTTTGGTGATTACCAGTCCCGGTTTAATCGGCCCCTGGTATTTTTCCAGAGGGGGCATTTGAGCAAAAAGACCGGTCCCGCTGAAGCCGATCACCAGGAATACGGTGAAAATAAATAGTATGACTTTTTTATTCCTCATTTAAATCTCCTTTCGCTTTTTGCATTCACTTCTTTTAGGAACCCTCTCTTTTTAAAAGAGATACTTTATCTGAAGGTAAAACTCATCCTTGTGATTCATGACATTAAAAGGAAGTCGGAGACTATGACCTTGAAATATCAGGGCCCCGATCTCCGGACGCCAATGATCGCCATATTTAAACGTCACCCTCGGTTTCATGTACCAACCACTATTAGTGATATCATATACCACTAAACAATCAGGACTAATCCGGGCGTTGCGGTAGTCAGTATTAACCTTTAAACTTACAAAGTTGGTACTTTGATTCAGCTTCTGGTTGTAAGGGCCTTCAACCAGACCCCATTCGTGGTCAAAGGTCCAGAAGTTAAAAAACTGCCCACTGAAGCTAATCATCTGCTCCGGATTGAGCCAACGCATCCACGCCTTGGCATCAAAACCCACCATGGAGTGGAGACGAGCTCTTCTGGTTACCATATCCGAATGCTTGGCTTGATTTAGGCTGCCTACCGGCTCATCAGGGTACATGGCAAACTCCCCCCGGAGAATAAAGAGGTTGCCCAAACTCTTATTGAAAGTGAAGCCGACGATGTTCATGGAATAATATCGCTGGATCAAGTTAAGCATTATCAAATCCGGGGGCCGCCCACCAGGATCGGGTATGGGAGTGGGACCGCCGGGCCCCATCCACAGCGCGGTATCCCCATGGAATTCGGTGGAAGGATTGTGGTTAAAGCCATGAAAGTAGTTGAGGGTCATAAACCATCCCCCGACTTCTATTCCCATGCGCGCACCGTAACTGCTGCTATCGAAGCTGTAACGGGTTTTCTTGTGTTCTTGGATAACCGGGATCACGGGCGCTCCCCAGGGAGTAAAGGTAAGCGTAGGAAGGGGAATGGACCAGGGGCCATTAGAGTTAGGCGCCTTCACCGGATCTCCGAGATCAAGCAAGTCCTTCTTGAAATCCGGAGTCCACACCCACTCTACAAACCAATTTCTTACTGGATCTATATCATAGATGGCCCTAACGGCAGTCAAAGGTCGACGGATCTCTGACCAATCCCGGGTATTAAACTGGCGGCGCATATCCAATGGATTGATGATGTCCATAAGCCTGACCCCATCGCTCTCGCCCCAGACAATCTGTTGCAGCCCCAGCTTAAGGGTCAGCTTATTCAATACTAACACCCCATACATTTCTCGCAACTTGTTTTCTTCATCTAAAGTATCCCCACTGCCTTCATATTGATCCCAGTAATTTCCACCATCCCGAATATCCCACACATGATCGTAGAGAGATCTCCAAGACCCATAAAAACTCAGATTGGGAGAAAATTTATAATCCGCGTCGATTCGTAAAGTGTTTTCAAAAGATACCAGCCCCGCACCTCCAAGACGGAAGGAGGACTGGTTTTGGAGGTAGCCATCAACCCACAATTTATTGTCCAAAAAGGAAAACCGACCATAGGTGGGAGCGGCCTGGGAAAAAATGGCCACTCCACCTAAAAGAAAAATCAGGATAAGCTTTAACTTCTTTTTCATTTGTTTCTTCCTCTCTGCTCAAAAAACTAATTAGTTCATCCTGAACAATACGTTCTTTTGATGGAAATTGTTCTTTGAAAACCGAATAGAATTGTGAAATAGGGACCTCCTTGTCTGCCGACAGGCAGGCTATAGTGCTTTTCCAATGCCTCATGCAAACTGTCCCGGTCAATAAGATTGGCAGCACGCATGAGCTCGTGGTCAGAATCTAATTGATCCGAAAAGATTAACTCAAACATCGGAAGTTGCCATTCCGCTATTTTGATTGACATTTCAATTTATTATATCATGAGATCATCAGAAAAACCGGAGGGTTTTTTGCAATTCTATTCAATTTTCAAAGAGCCGCTCAGTATTAATAAGGGTTTTAAAGCCTTTTTTCAGGGTGGACTAATTATTAAAAATTTTTTTCTATTTTTACTAATTCTTATCACTTCCTTCCTCATCCCCTTTAACCTCTTTAAATAGTTTAGATCTAAAGCAATAGGTCAGTGTTGGTACCAGAAAGAGAGCTCCCACCACGTTTGCAGCAAGCAGAAAGGCAAGCAAAAACCCCATGTCCGCCTGAAACTTCACTTCACTGAAGTACCAAAAAACGATTCCCACTACCACTACAAGTCCGGTTACCACCACTGCCCGACCGGTGCTGGAAAAACTTCTGATGATGGATTGTTTGATGTCCCCTCCGGTCTCCTGCATTTCATTAATGATCCTGCTCAGCATGTAGATTCCATAGTCTATTCCTAATCCTGCTCCAATAGAAGCTACCGGTAAAATACTAATGGTCATTCCCATCCCGGCCAAAGCCATATAAGCTGAGGCGATCAGGTTGCCCGTAATCAGGGAAATTATGAGGACAATCCCCCTTAGGAATGATCTATAGGGGATGACACAGCAAATGAAGATGATTAAAAGGGCCAGGACCAAGGTGAGCGTACTATATTGCGCTACCGTCTCATCGATGCTCGCGGTCACTCCTATGATTCCTCCAGCCAACTTTAATTCCACATGTTCGCTGGGGATAGGGTATCGGGTCAGGAAATCTTTGCAGACCTGGATCGCATGTCTTATGGTCTCCCCCTGGTGATCCTTAAAATAACAAATGAGATTCCCATGTTGGAAAGGAATGTCGGCCCAACGATCAAAGTCTCCCGGTTCACCTTTTACCTCATAGGCCCATAAATAAAAACCACACTCATCCGGAGTGGCGGGAATTTTACTCCATTTGGGATCACCCTCATGGTATTCCCGGTTAAGCTTTTTTACGATCCCCACCAATGTTTCCGTCCCCCCCACAGAAGGGCACTTACCCTGAAACTCCCGCTCCAGGGCTTCGATTGCTCGAAGTACTTCAGGTTCCTTCAAAGCATTCCGGTGCTTGCCTTCAATAATTATGTAAAGGGGATTTGTTCCCGGGAAGTGACGGTTGAGAACGGCATCCTGGGAGTTATAAGGAGAATCCGGCCACAAAAGGGGTGAGCCTGGATGAACATCTCCTACCTCAACCCGCATAGACAAGGTAGAGGATGCGACAAAAACAACCAGCCAACCCCCCATAACCATCACCATGTTTCTCCTGCCCGCCATAAGCCATTCTCCCCACTTAGTAAGAGCGTTAGTCAGAAAATCTGTCTTTTCTATCTTTTTGAGGGGGGAGGGTAGATAACAAAAGAGAATGGGAAGCAGCAGACTTACACCAAGAACTGCACCCAAAAGCCAGGTGCCCGAGATCCAACCTAAAGTCCTCAGTAAAGGAATGGGAACAACGCAAAGGATATAAAGGCCGGCTGCGTCGGTAATGATAGATGCAGCCGAGGGAATGAACATGATATTTATGGTAGCTATCGAGGCCTCCTCTCTATCTTTAATTGTTTGGCAATATTCTCCGTATCTATCAAGTATCTGCACTCCGTGGCTGATGATCCTGGCCACGATCACAAAGGGGATAACCAGTCCCAAGGGGTCGAGATTGAATCTGGCCAAACCCATTAACCCCAGACCCCAGATTGTGTTTATCAAAGCGAGTAATAGGGGCAGGCAAACAAAAATCCCCCGATATTGATTGAGAAATATGAAAAGGAGGGCAAGTTCGGCCAATACACTTGCCACGAAGATCAGCAGTGATTTTGGATTGTTATGATATATCCACCCTATGAGCATGGGCTTTCCCGAGATATAAAACTCTAAATCTTTTCCTGCTACGTCAGTCTGTAATTTTTCAAAGAAATTGAACAATTTCCGGTAATTGATTTCATCCTTGAAGGTCGCAACAATGAAGGCCATTTTACCATCACCGGAAACCAAAGAACCCCTTATCAACTCATTACTGAAGACACTCTCCTTTAGTTGCTCTATTTCTTCAGGCCTCTTTGGAACCCCCATTTTATAAAACGGCCTTACATCTACCCCTGCCGGAGTCCCTTCGATATTTTTTACCTTCGCCCTGCTGAGGGAGATTACCTGGGAAGTTATGGCATCAGGATAAAACATAATCTTTTCCGTTAGCACCTTGAGCTTCTCTAAGAACTGAGGTTGGAAAATATCCCCTTCCCTTGGCTTAAGGCCAATAATAGTGGTATTAGCACCTCCAAAGAGCTGTTGAAACTTGAGGTGGATCTTTACGTAGGGGTGATTCTGAGGCAAGGTGCTTTCAAAGGAGGTTGAAAAACTTAAATATCTGATCTGGTAACCGAGGTAAAGGGTAATAAAGAAACTTATGGCCACAAAAAACAAACGGTGTTTTATAACCAACCTATAAAATTTCACCATCTGTGTCCTCCTTAAAATAGCAGTAACGTGCAACCCAATTCAAAATTCCACCTCATTGTCTCACGAAAGAATAAAAGGCGCGTAACATTTATCTGAAAATGCTACAGGTAAGAGTTTTTGGGTTTACCGTGAGAATTTTACCTGCTTCGCCCACGACAAAAATCTTTTCGCTGCCGGCTGATGCAATCCCTTCAAACCAATTGACCCCTATTGACTTCGGAAGACACACCTTCGACCAGTGGCCTCTATAATCAGTCATTGAAAGAACTGTTCCCTTTAACCCTACCACATAAGCACAGCCGTCAATGAACTTGACCTTAAGAAGGCTGGCGCCGGCTCCGCTACCGCTATCTATCTCTTCCCACGTTGTCCCGCCGTCGAAACTTCTCAACGAATATCCACTCATTCCCACAGCTATTCCCACTCTACCATCATCCGTAAAATCAATGCTGTTGAGGCTCGGGTGGGAAGCCTCAAGCTTCTCTACGTCTAAAGTCCTCTCTTCCCCCATAACCCTCTTAAAAGTTACCCCTCCATCCTCGGTCAAGATAATGGTGCCGAACTCTCCCACAACAAAGCCCTTTTTAGAATCAAGGAATTTCACATCCTTCAGGACCAATTCCTCACCAGTAGACAGAACTTCCCAACTCTTACCACCATCGGCGGTACGGAGGATGGTATGCGATTGCCCGACCGCCCATCCTTCCAAACGGTTGAGAAAACAGACCGCGCTGAGGTCATTTCCCGTGCCGCTTATTTGCTTTCTCCAGGTCTTGCCGCCATCTGAAGTTGAAAGAATTACTCCTTGAGTTCCCACGATCCACCCATAGTCTGCATCCCCAAAAGTAACTGCGGTTAAAAGTTCCTTGGTGCCGCTTTCTTGTAATTTCCAGGTTTCTCCTTCATCAGGGCTATAGAGAATAGTCCCGTAATATCCCACTGTATACCCGTGCCTCTCCACAAAACAGACATCGTACAGGGAATCCCCGATTGAGCTTTGTCTTCCCCTCTCACCTACCTCCGTCTTTTTTGCATTAGGAAGCATTGAATGGCTGATGATTACGAGCCCCAACAAGAATCCTATGACCATTACCCATTTATGGATCACTCTTGTCATTTCTTCTCTCCTTTTCTTTTGGAATGAGGCAAAATAATACCCTGAAATTCAAGTCGATGCAGGTCCTTTTTCTTTACAACTAATTGATACTTTATTGTTTTTATCCTAATTTTAATAAAACGTTGGGACACTACTGGCTTACAATAAAAAAAAAAGCTTGACAATTAAAATTATGATAGCTATATTGTGATTAAATTGTGAATACGGCCTTTGACCAAAATAAAAGCAAAAGTTTAAAGTCAAAACCGATTTTCCTATAACAACGGTAAGCGAGAAAAAAAGGCTTGACAAGTAAAATTATGATAGCCATATTGTGATTAAATTGTGAATACGGCCTTTGACCAAAATAAAAGCAAAAGTTTAAATTCAAAAAGGATTTTCATATAACAACGGCAAGGGCGAAAAAAAGCTTGACAAGTAAAATTATGATAGCTATATTGTAATTAAATTGTGAGTACATTTTAAGCAATTTCAACCTCTATCCGACGGGTGGAGGAGTTATTGCGGTATGTGTGAGTAATTAATGTTTAGTCAAAAAGTATTTCGCGTGATTCAGATAAGAAAGAAGGGAAAAAAATGAGGTACTCAGAGACAGGGTTTAATTTAGAAATTGACCTATCCCGGGGAAACATTGAGAGGGTTGAAACCGACCCACGATTAACCGAGCTTTATCTGGGGGGTCTCGGTACTAACGCCAAGATATTATGGGATAGGGTTCCCCCAGAAACTGATCCCTTTTCGCCTGACGCTCCCCTGATTTTCAGTTCAGGCCTTTTAGGCGGCACAATTGCTCCCGGCGCTAATCGCACCATTATTACTGCTTACTCCCCTCAGACTCTTCTAATGGGATTTTCAATGATGGGGGGATTTTTTGCGCCGGAAATGAAGTATGCCGGATATGACAAAATCATTTTTCGCGGCAAGTCCCCCGATCTGGTCTATTTGTGGATAAATAATGACAAAGTAGAAATACGTGATGCCGCTCATCTCCGTGGTAAAGGCGCTGTTGAAACTCAAGACATTATACGGAAGGAGTTGAATCAGCCGAGCGCCCATGTGGCTGCTATCGGTCTGGCCGGTGAAAACCGGGTCTATACGGCTTCCATCGAGCAGGGCAGGTCCAGCGCCAGCCGGCTCGGATTAGGAGCTGTGATGGGAGACAAAGGGATAAAGGCGATAGCTGTTCGTGGGACAAATGACATCAATATTGCTCGGCCGGATGAATTTATAAAGCTTTGCAACGAAGTGCTGGAATATATAAAATTCCGAAACGCGAATCCGGTTCCGAACATAATGACCATTTTACAGGGGCTTGGTTCACCTCAAGAGATGGTGGAGACTGATGAGAAATGGCACACCGAGAATTTCAGTTGGGGAAATTCCCGCATTCGTAGAAAAGACTTCTGGACCAAGGAAATTGAAGAGAGATGGAAGAGTGTTCAATTAGATGTGCGGAAGCGGTTAATTAGCTGCTACAACTGTCCGATGAAATGCGGGGCAATAATTGCCGTCCCGGGACTTTCGATCTATATGATGAAATGCTTCACAAAACTAACCTATACAATGGGAGCTTTAGTAGACGACCTGGATTTTGGTTTTAGAATCTCTCAACGCGCTGCGGAATATGGAGTGGACGGATTTTCAACCCCGCAAATTATGGCCTTCGGCTTCGAGCTTAAAGAAGCCGGCATTTTGACTGACGCGGATTTTGAAGGATGCCCTTCCGATAACGAGGGAAGATTTTACTGGCTCCTTGACAGAATTGTCCGGCGGGAAGGGATAGGAGATATCCTGGCTGATGGCACGCATTGGGCGGCCAAAAAGATCGGTAAGGGAGCAGAAGCGTACGTTCACAACAATATCAAGAAGCATGAGCAGCTGCCTCTTAAGCTTGGAATGCTGAACCCCGTCTATTACCTGATGTATGCCACCGGCGAGAAAGCAAACATAACGCAGATTGAAGGGCAGTTCCCCCAGGCGCCTTTCATGACCATGGAGGAAAGAGAAGCATTTGTAAAGGATTGGTTCCAGGTTCCTGATGAAAAGTTTAAACAATATGTTCTGGACTGGGAACCGCGGGGAGAGCACTCAAATCCATTGTACCCGACTGTTGACATGTCCGTTGACATTGTTGACTGGCAAGAAAAAATGCATTACATTGATGACGCCCTCGGGGTGTGCGCCGGTTTGTCATCATTTCCTCTGAAGCCTCCTTATCATATGCACAATTACCCCCATTTTATCTCATCAGCGAGCGGGATTGATATGGATGAAACCGGACTAACGGAAGTATATAATAGGAACCGCAATCTGGTTAGAGCCATTAATGTGAGAAGAGGCATGAGGAGAGCCGATGAGGATCCGCCCGAAGACCATTGGAAGAAAAGATTCCCAGAGCTTGAAAAAAAGCTCCTGGATGCTTATTACAAATTTAAGGGGTGGGATGATGATGGTATCCCTACGAAAGAGACATTACAGAAATTGGATCTGGGCTACGTTGCCGAAGACTTAGAACAGAGAGGTATTATAAAAAATGGCTAAGGTTAAGAAGAAAATCAAGTCAATCAAGATCGATCTTGATAAATGCAATGGTTGCCGGGCATGTGAGGTGATTTGCTCAGCTTTTCATGCGAGCCCGAAATACAGCGGCGCCAATCCAGGGAGGGCCCGTATTCGGATGATTCGCGACCCGTTAAGAGACGTATATGTTCCTGTATATGCGGGTGAGTATACCCCTGCCGAATGCATGGGCAGAGACAAATATGTAATTGACGGAAAAGAATACGATGAGTGTGGCTTTTGCAGAGCTTCCTGCCCATCCAGAGACGCCTTCAAAGACCCCGATTCAGGTCTTCCTCTAAAATGCGATATGTGTGAAGATGATCCGCCGCAAGAAAAGCCCTTGTGTGTTCAGTGGTGTTTAAATGATGCCCTGATTTACGAAGAAAGGGAAGAGGAAGTAGAAGAAGAAGAAAGTCCTGAGGCCTTGGAGGTTGGGGTTAAAGCATTGACAGACAAATTTGGATTGGACCAGATAATGGATGCCGTTGCCCGAATGTCAATGTCAAAGAAAGGCTAATAATCCGTAAGTCGTAAAAAGTGAAATGCTTCACCGTCTTACATTTTACGGTTTTTACACCATTAAGGCGAAATAAGAGGCTTAAGAAAAACAGTGGAGATGGTAGCACCCTTACAAGAAGTAATAGATCTAACAAAAAATGCCGGTGGGGAATCCTTCAAATTCTGCTATCAATGCGGATTATGCGATGTTGTTTGTCCGTGGAATAGGGTTAGAACCTTTAGTATGCGCAAGTTAGTCCGGCAGGCTGCGTTTGGTTTGACCGAGATAGAACATGAAGAGATATGGCGTTGTACCACTTGCGGAAGATGCCCTCAGCAATGCCCCCGTGGAGTAGAACAGATAAAACTTGGGGTATCCTCGCGCAGAATTGCCTCGGAATACGGAGTTTTTCCTGCTTCGGTCACTCCGGTGCGCGGGGTAAGCGCAAGTCTTGTTGCCGAAGGCAACCCCTTGGGTGAAGAGCGCCAAAAGCGGGCAAATTGGGCGGAAGGTCTGTCAGTAAAACCGTTTACCGCGGGGATGGAAATTTTGTATTTTCCCGGCTGCTACTTAAGCTATGACCCGAGATTAAAAAAGGTATCCCGAGCCACTGCCACCATCCTTAAAAAGGCAGGGGTAGATTTTGGGATATTGGGTGCCAAGGAGAACTGTTGTGGAGAAAGCATCCGCAAGACTGGCAATGAGGAAGTATTCAAACAATTAGCCAGGGAAAACATCAAAACTTTTATTGATAATGGGGTGAAGAAAATTTTGGTTTCTTCTCCTCATTGCTACCACACTTTCAAAAACGAGTACCCCGAATTCATGGTGAACTTCGAGGTGGTTCATATCGCCCAATACTTATTCGATCTTATTAACGAGGGAAGGCTTGCGATCACCAAGGAGTATGGGAAGAAAATTACCTATCATGATCCCTGTTACCTGGGCCGACATAACGGCATATTTGACCAACCCCGAGAGGTCTTAAAGAAGATACCCGGCATAGAACTGAATGAGATGCCGGATTCGCGAAAAAATAGTCTCTGTTGCGGCGGCGGCGGAGGCCGGATTTGGATGGAAACTCCAAAGGGTGAGCGATTCTCCGACCTCAGAGTAGTGCAAGCTGTTGGCGTCGGAGCTGACGTTTTGGTTACTTCCTGCCCTTACTGCATTTCAATGTTTGAAGACAGCAAGTTAACTCTGAAGGATAGTGATGCCTTAGAGATTAATGACATCACGGAAATTATCCAGGAAGTGATTTAGAGGACAAAGAAGTTAAACATGCAAGAAGCGATTGACGTATCAGCCCTGAAAGGTGTAGTAGCGGGCATGACCTGTGATCGGTTTTCAGACGAGGGATGGGTGAGGACCTCAGTTTACGCGCCTAGTGAGATGCAACTGAAAATTTATATAAATCAGCAGGAACTGGTCTCCATCCTGTGCACTCCAACCAAGCTGAATTGCCTTGCCTTCGGGTTCCTGTACACCGAGGGAATCATCTCCGGCATCGGCGACGTGGCGGGCATGCGGGTGTGTGAGGATGACTCGCTGGTCGATGTGAGGCTGAGCAAAACCGAGTTTAAATTGCCGACCCTGCGGACACTTACCTCTGGGTGCGGTGGCGGTGCAATTTTCAAAACTGAGGGACAAAGGGTTGATTCTGGTCTTACTGTTACACCAACGGAAGTGCTGGCGCTGATGAAAAAGCTTCAAGGGCAGATGCAACTCTTTCGGCTTAGCGGCGGCGTGCACACTTCAGCTCTGTCCGATACCAGGAACCTGTTGGTGGTGGCTGAGGATATCGGACGGCATAACACCTTTGACAAGATTCAGGGCGAATGTCTATTGAGGAAACTATCAACCAAAGATCGACTGGTACTAACCACCGGTCGCGTTTCGTCCGAGATGTTGCTCAAGGCGGCAAAGATGAAGGTACCGGTTGTTGCAACCCGGCACTCGCCGACGGAGCGAGCTATTTCGCTTGCTCTTGATCTGGGTATTGCTTTGGTTGGCTATGCCCATGGAAACAGTCTGTCGGTCTATTCCCACCCGGAACGACTTGGGTGGTCGACAAATTAGGTGTATGGCTAACCCGACGGACGGCGGATATCACAGAAACAAAAAAACCGGATAAGGTGATAGAAAGTGGAAAATGTAATAATGCTCAAAGAAAATATTCAAGAACTTGGTAAAACTCTTGGAGCCAATAGTGTTGGCGATGTCATGATTATAGGTGGAGGGATCAGCGGTATTCAAGCGTCTCTTGATCTTGCCAATGCGGGTTTTAAGGTTTACCTGGTTGAGAAAGCGCCGTCCATTGGGGGCCATATGGCCCAGCTTGACAAGACCTTTCCAACCAATGACTGCTCAATGTGAATACTTGCACCCAAACTGGTCGAGGTCGGCCGGCATCCCAATGTAGAAGTCCTCACCTATACTGAAGTTGAGAGTGTAGCAGGGGAAGTAGGAAACTTTAAGGTAACCCTGGTTAAAAAGCCCAGGTATATTCTAGAGGACAAATGCACGGGCTGTACTACCTGTGTAGAGTACTGCCCGGTCAAATACCCTGATCAATATAATCAGGAAATATCGAAGAATAAGGCAGTCCATGTATATTTCGCTCAGGCGATTCCACTTATCACTTATATAGATGAAAGCTGTCTTTATCTTAAAGAGGGCAAATGTCGTATTTGCGAAGCAGTATGTAAGAATAAGGCGATAGATTTCAATCAAACGCCGGAAAAGGAAGAAGTAAGTGTAGGGGCGATCATTCTGGCTCCCGGCCTTGAGCCGTTTGATCCTAAGGTAAGGGAGGAATATCGGTACGGAGAGTTTCAGAACGTGGTAACCAGTATGGACTATGAGCGACTGTTATGCTCCACCGGACCATACCAAGGTGAGATACTCCGTGCTTCCGACCTGAAGCATCCCCATAAAATAGCTTGGATTCAATGCGTCGGTTCCAGACAGGTTATCGAGGGCGGTAACAGCTATTGTTCAGCCGTATGCTGCACGTATACCCAGAAACAGGCGATTTTGACAAAGGATCATGATGCCGGGGCAGAGTGTGTAATATTTCATAATGATATTCGTTCCTATGGGAAGGATTTTGAGCGATTCTACGAAAGGACCGAGAAACTTCCCGGGGTTCGATTTATCAGGAGCTACACATCAATTGTTAAGGAGAACCCGGAAACCAAGAATGTCACCATACGGTATTCTACACCCGATGATGGAGTAAAAGAGGAAGAATTCGATATGGTGGTACTGTCCGTCGGATTGAATCCTCCTGCGGATGTATTGGACCTGGCAAAAAAATTCGGCATTAAACTAAATCCTCACGATTTTTGCAACCTCAATCCTGTCAATCCTATGGAGACCAACAGGCCTGGGATCTTTGTAAGCGGAGGTTTCCAGGGACCTATAGATATTCCCGAGTCGGTTTTCAGCGCCAGCGGGGCCAGCTCCCAAATTGGTGAGCTTCTTGACTACCGGCGAGGAATTCTTTCCAAAGAAAGGATCTATCCGCCGGAAAGGGATGTCTCCAAAGAGGATCCAAGGATAGGGGTCTTTGTGTGTCATTGTGGGGCTAATATCGGAAGGATAGTCAATGTTCCTGAAACAGTTGAATATTGCAAATCCTTACCCAATGTTGTCTACGCCCAGGAGCAGCTGTTTTCCTGCGCTACTAATTCCGCCAAAGAAATAACGGACATGATCAAAGAAAAAGGGCTCAATCGAGTGATTGTCGCCGCCTGCTCGCCCAGGACCCTTGAGCCGCTATTCCGGGATACTGTTCGGGAGGCAGGAATCAATCAATACTACTTTGAAATGGCAAACATTAGGGAGCATAACTCCTGGGTCCACTCGAAAGAAAAGGAAGAAGCCTCCGAAAAGGCACATGATATAATCCGGATGTCGGTAGCGCGAGCCTGCCATTTGGAGCCATTACAGGAATTTGATCTACCGGTCAACAAGGCGGCGTTAGTGGTTGGAGGAGGGATAGCCGGCATGACTAGTGCTCTCTCCATAGCCAACCAGGGGCATGAGGTTCACCTGCTGGAAAAGGATACAGAGCTTGGGGGAATAGCACGGAGAATTCATGATACGCTGGAAGGACTGGATGTTCAGGCGTATTTGCGCGATCTGATAAGAAAGGTATATCAACACCCTTTAATACATGTATATCATGATACCACCATCACCGGGGCGACAGGTTATGTGGGAAATTTCGTAACCAAGGTGAAGTCTGACAGAGGAGTCACAGAGATAAAACATGGCGCATCCGTCATCGCAATAGGGGTTGATGTATATAAACCTGCCGAATACCTTTATGGAGAAGACGACCGGGTCTTGACCCATCTCGAGTTGGAGGAACAGATCACCAAAGGAAACGAAAAGGTGATTAACGCAGAAAGTCTCGTGATGATACAATGCGTGGGCTGCAGAAATGAGGAGAGAAATTATTGCAGCAGGCTGTGCTGCAGCGAGTCGGTCAAAAACGCTTTGAAACTGAAAAAAATAAACCCCAAAATGAATATTTACATCCTCTTTCGGGATATAAGAACATATGGATTCAAAGAGGATTATTACCGGGAAGCTGCGGATAAAGATGTAAAGTTCATTCGCTATGAACCGGAAGATCCACCGGAGGTGAAAGCTGTTAAAGATGGCGGTAAGAGCATTCTAAAGGTTTCCTTGCCGGATTATATTTTAGGGCAGAAGCTTGAAATAGATGCGGATATCATTTCCCTGGCCGCCGCTGTTGTTCCTTCTTCAGCCACCAAGGAGGTCGCCGGATTATTCAAGGTGACTTTGAGCCCGGATGGCTTCTTCAAAGAAGCCCATGTTAAATTAAGACCGGTTGAGTTTGCTACCGACGGCGTTTACCTTTGTGGATTGGCCCACTATCCTAAGTTTATGCAGGAAACGATTAACCAGGCTTATGGAGCTGCTGGCCGGGCCTTAACGCTTTTGTCACACGATATCGTCATCGCCTCCGGCTCGGTTTGCGGGGTGGATGAGAATAGGTGTGTTTCATGCGGGGCATGTATCACCGTTTGCACCTATGGCGCCATAGAGTTTTATGATACCCCCCAGGGCAGAAAGGCCAGGGTTAACCCGGTTCTCTGCAAAGGAGATGGTCTTTGTAACACGGTGTGTCCGACAGCGGCTATTTCACTAAAGCACTTTACCGATGAAGAGATCTTGAGCCAAATTGATGCGGCGGTTCCGGAGGAAGAGATCATACAAAAAATTGAGGCTGCCGCCTGATGCCGATGGTGAAGGATGTATAGAATTTTATGAATAAAGCCGGGATTACTAACTAAGGAGGTAAGAAAGAATGATTTCAGGACTCAAATTTAAGCCAAGATTAATAGGTTTCGTATGCCACTGGTGAGCATACGGGGCTGCTGACCTGGCTGGAGTTTCCAGACTGCAATATACCACTGAAATGAGGCTTATTCGCGTCATGTGCACCGGCAGAGTCGACTTGGAACATGTACTCCGGGCTTTCTCGAAGGGAGTGGATGGGGTATTTATTGGCGCCTGCCATCTAAATGAATGTAACTATATTACTCATGGCAACTACCATGCATTAACCATGGTGAATATATGTAAAAAAATAATGGAAAACATTGGCCTGAATCCTGAAAGATTAAGGATCCGATTCATGTCCGGCGCTGAAGCAAGCCTTTTTGTAGAATCTGTTAATGAGTTTGTCAAGACGGTGAAGGAAATAGGCCCCCTTGGCAAAGTCGAAGGAATAAACAAGAATGCATTAAAGGCCAAGCTTGAGGCCGTGACACAGCTAGTCCCCTACATCAGGTTGGTGGAAAGGGAGAGGCTGCGATTACCTTTTAAATCGGAAGAAGAATATAATAATTTTTTCACCAGTGACGAATTCAACAAGTTATTTAATGAGTTAATTGTAGAAAAATTGGCAATAAGCCAAATAACCTCACTCTTGCGGGAAAGACCCCTTTCGGCTGGTAAAATCTCTGAATATTTAGGCCTAGCCCCGTCTGAGGTTTCAAGATACATGAATACTTCATCAAGGCAGGGATTAGTCAGGTATGATGAAGGCCGCAATTGCTTCGCTCTTGCCTAACCCCGATACACGGGATAAATACGTTAACGAAATTATTTTCTGCCGGAAAAACGCAGAAAATAATTCCTGACATACTAAGGTGAAAGAGGCAGATTAGGAAAGCGACTATGAATAAAGGTAGAGTCGATCAAATTATAGAAAAGCATCATGGCGAAGCCAGTTCGCTCATTCAAGTACTACTGGAGATTCAGAGTGAGCATCATTGGCTTCCCAAGGAAGCATTAGATAGGATCAGCGAAAAATTACAAGTTCCTTTAACCAGGATACTTTATATAGCCACCTTCTATAAAGCCTTTAGTTTAGTTCCTAAAGGACGTCATGAAGTTCACGTTTGTGTTGGTACTGCCTGTCATGTTCGCGGCGCGCCGCGTATCCTTGACACGGTGCAAGACCTGACTGGAATTAAACCCGGCGAAACGGACGCAGATTTGAAGTTTAGCCTGGAGACTGTTAATTGCCTCGGCTGCTGTGCTTTAGGACCGGTGTTGGAAGTCAATGGAAAGACTTACGGTAACATGGGGCCATCCAAGACCGCAGAGGTGTTAAAAAACTACGAATAAGGAAAAATTATGTTAAGGATAAACTCCCCTGAGGAGTTAGAAAAACTCAGACAAGAAATTTTATCCCGGAGTGACCCAAGCAAACCTTGCATTTCAATATGCGCTGGCGCCGGTTGTCTTGCTTCCGGTGCAGGTGAAGTTATAGCCGCCTTTAAAGCAGAGATTGAAAAGCAAGGCTTAACGACGGATGTGAATACCAAAGGAACCGGGTGCCCTGGATTTTGTGAAAGAGGACCCGTTGTGATTATTTATCCTGAGGAGATATGTTATCTCCGGGTAAAGCCTGATGACGTTCCCGAGATTATCTCACAGACTATAAGGGAAAAAAGGGTTGTCGACCGTCTATTATATGTTGACCCAACCACCGGCGAAAAAGCAATTCATGAATCCGACATCCCCTTTTATAAGAATCAAAAACGAAATCTTATCAGCTATAATAGTAAGATTGATTCCAAGAGCATTGATGACTATTTGGCGATCGGTGGTTATTCCGCATTAGCTAAAGTCCTTTTCAAGATGACCGCCGAGCAAGTATTGGAAGAAGTCAAAAAATCCAACCTGAGAGGAAGGGGGGGTGGCGGCTTTCCCGCAGGGAATAAGTGGGAGGGATCCCGCAATGCTCCTGAACCAATCAAATATGTGCTCGTCAATGCCGATGAGGGTGACCCTGGGGCATTTATGGATAGAGCTCTCCTTGAAGGAAACCCTCATTCAATCCTTGAGGGATTGACTATTGGAGCTTACGCTATCGGCTCCCACGAGGGTTATATTTACGTGAGGCAGGAATATCCCTTAGCGGTAGTAAATGTGAACATCGCCATCAGGCAGGCCGAGGAATATGGTTTGCTTGGGAAGAACATACTCGGGTCTGGTTTTGATTTCACTGTTAAAGTTCACCAGGGAGCCGGCGCTTTTGTCTGTGGTGAATCAACGGCTTTGATGACGGCATTGGAAGGCAGGGCAGGAGAGCCCAGACCGAAGTATATCCGCTCCAACATCGTGGGCCTTTGGGGTCGGCCCACCGTTTTGAATAATGTTGAGACCTGGGCAAATGTGCCGCTTATCATCAATAAGGGCGCAGATTGGTTTACTCAATTTGGAACTGAAAAGAGCAAGGGCACGAAGATCTTTTCCCTGGTTGGGAAGATAACCAATACCGGGCTTGTGGAAGTGCCCATGGGCATCACCCTGAGAGATATTATTTACAAGATAGGCGGTGGAATCCCAGGAGGCAAGAAGTTCAAAGCCGTGCAGACCGGGGGACCGTCCGGAGGATGTATCCCTGAGAAACTGTTAGATTTGGAAGTTGGTTTTGATGAACTCACCAAGGCCGGTTCAATGATGGGTTCAGGTGGGATGATCGTAATGGATGAAGATACCTGTATGGTTGACGTCGCCAGGTACTTTCTTAACTTCCTCATCGATGAATCGTGCGGCAAATGCACCCCATGCCGTGAAGGCATCAGGCAGATGCTTAAGATTCTCACTAATATCACTAAAGGAAAGGGAAAAGAGGGCGACATCGAGCTTTTGGAGGAATTAGCCGAAGTAGCCATCGATGCCTCACTATGTGCTTTAGGGAAGAGTGCCCCTAACCCGCTTCTCAGCACGGTGCGATACTTCAGAGATGAGTATGAGGCACACGTCAAGGAGAAAAGGTGCCCGGCTTTATCCTGCAAGGAGCTGATCGCGTACCATATTGACCCGAGTAAGTGCCAGGCATGTATGATTTGCCTTAAGAAGTGCCCTGCCGACGCTATTGAAGGCGGCAAGAACCGGATCCATGTAATTGACCAGGGAAAATGCACAAAGTGCGGAACTTGCATTGAAGTTTGCCCCGCTCGCTTTGGTGCTGTAAATAAGATTTCAGGCCAGCCTGTTCCGGCTCCTATCCCTGAAGATGCAAGAACTTTAGTCAGAAAGAGTAAAGAACAATGAGTGAAATCATTTTACAGATAGATGGAAAAGAAGTCAAAGCAAAGGAAGGGATGACCGTTTTGGAGGCAGCCCAAAGCGCGGGGATATCCATACCCACACTCTGTCACCATGAAAAATTGGAACCCTATGGGGGTTGCCGACTTTGTATCGTAGAAGTAGAAGTTCGCGGCTGGACACAGCTCGTTGTTTCCTGTGTTTACCTGGCGGCAAAAAATTTGATTGTAAGAACTAGATCTGAGAAGGTAGATAGAATTCGCAAAATGATCTTAGAACTATTGCTGGCTCATGCCCCGGATGCTTTCGAATTGCAGGATTTGGCTAAAGAGTATGGAGCAGACAAAGACCGTTTTGAAAAAGAGTCCTCATTTTGCATTCATTGTGGTCTATGTGTAAGATATTGTGCTGAGGTCAAGAAGAAGAATGCGGTTGGATTTGTTGACAGAGGAACAAGGAAAGAGATCAGTTTCATTCCAGGGATAGCATCTAAGGAATGCTGGAACTGCAAGGAATGTTTTCCGCTTTGCCCTACAGAGGCCTTACAAGCAGCTTTCGTTTTAACCAAAGCGCTCATTTCCTCCCCACCCTCCTCCGAACTTGTGTCAGTGGGAATAGGCAAAGATTAATATACTTTTTCATGGGTGGGAACAATGCTTATTGCAGTAATCGGTCATTCCAGTGAAAATGAAACTTCATACTATCGCTGCGAAATTTTCAATACAAAGTGATCATTTTATGGTGATCAAGGATTAGTACTGGATTCCTGGTCCCTAATGGAATGATCCCAAAAGCTTTTTTTTAGATAGGAGGGAAAGTCATGCAGAAGGTAACGTGTGAAAAAATGTTTGATAATCAGGTATGGAAGATTATTCTTAATGATCCCAAGGGGAATGTGGTTGATTCCATTATGTTAAAGGGATTTCAGGAGGTGCTTGATGAGGTTTCAAAAGAAAAGCATTGCAAATTAATTATTTTTCAGGGCGCCGGAAGTCATTTTTCCTTTGGAGTGAGTGTGGAGGAACATACCGAAAAACTGGCCGCAGGAATGCTGGCAAGCTTTCACGACTTATTTATTAGGTTAACTGATTTAGGGATACCGGTTTGCTCTCTGATCTCCGGACAGTGTCTTGGTGGGGGAGTAGAGATCGCCACTTTCGCTCATTTTGTTTTCGCTGATGAGACTGCCCGGATTGGTCAGTCAGAAGTCGCTCTTGCAGTTTTTGCTCCCCCGGCATCAGTGATATTGCCCCTTAAAGTCGGCCATATGCATGCAGAAGATATTCTCCTTACCGGTAGAAGCCTTACTGCACAGGAAGCCAAGCAAATGGGACTTTTAAACGAGGTTTATCCTGATAAGAGTACGATGGAACAAAAGGTGAACGAATGGATTCAGCAGCAGATTCTTCCTAAGAGTGCTTTCGCCTTAAAGGTGGCCACAAAACAAGTCCGCAAACGCTTCAATGAACGATTAAAGGAAGATTTACGGTTTTACGAATCAGTTTATATGAATGAGCTCATGAAGTCTCATGATGGTAAGGAAGGTTTGAACGCGTTTTTAGAGAAAAGGAAACCGGTTTGGACCGATGATTAATTTTTTAAAACAACAGGCGCTGAAGTAATATGAGAAAGCCCATCCGGGCTTTCTTTTTATTTATAATTTATTGGCTCACATAACTCCATATCTTCCCAGACAAAAATACCGATGCCAACCACCGGCGGTTTGTCTCCTGCAGGAGTCGGCATGCCTTTAGCATAATAGGTAGCAACGATTCCCGACAGCGTTTTCTTAGCCAAAGGCACAAGTTTTGTTACATAATATTCCTTATCAAATCTCTCTCCCGCCGGTGGTTGGTAGTAAATTGCCTTAGTTTAATCATTGATTGCTCCTTTACCAAAATTAGATGATTTCCTCTGTCAGCCAGATTTTGCCAGCAATCATCCTCCACCGATCTACCCAAATGAGATTGCCAATAACTACATCCAATTGAAATTATTTTAGGTTTCCCAGAATTTCTCGGCCAATAATGATTTTCTCTACCTCCTTTGTCCCTTCATAAATTTCCAAGACTTTGGCAGCCCGGTAAAATCGTTCAATGTCCTGATCATTGAAATACCCATAACCCCCATGGAGCTGCAGCGACTCATCCACCATTTCTACCGCAACATGACAGGCATAAAGTTTGGCCATCGCGGTCAGTTTCGTGTCGGGCCGGCCCTGGTCAAGTAACCACGCTGCCTTGTAAACCATGTTGCGGGCAGTCTCAACCTTGGTTGCCATCTCAGCTATTTTAAACTGAGTAACCTGAAAGGCTCCCAGGGGCTGGCCAAACTGTTTCCGCTCTTTGACGTGTTTGATTGCCATGTCCAGCGCCCCTTGAGCAAGTCCCACGGCATGTCCAGCCACATAGGCCCGGGATCGGTCAAAAAAATTCATCAGTTGAATAAATCCGTTTCCTTCCTTACCAATGAGATTTTCTTGGGGAACCCGGACATCGGTGAAATAGATGCTGGCGGTGTCCGAACACCTTATCCCCATTTTCCCTTCCATCCGGTCGGCTTCGTAGCCTTTGCGATTAGTTTCCAGCAGAATAATGCTGTGGCGGCCGGTCTTGGATTTCTCTTCCGGATTGGTAAGGCAATAGACGAGCATATGGGTTCCTTTGGTGCCATTGCTGATCATGACTTTGCTGCCGTTAATAACATAGTCATTGCCGTCTTTTACCGCCGTGGTTGAAGCAGCAGCGGTGTCACTTCCGGCATCGGGTTCGGTGATGGCAAAACCAAAGATCGTGTTACCCTCAAAAATGGGGGGCAAAAATTTCTTTTTCTGTTCCTCGGTTCCGTAAAGAAGCAGCTCTTCGACGCCAAAACTAATGGTGCAAAGCTGCTGGCCAATGCCGGGGTCTACCCTCCAAAACTCCTCTAAAACCATCGCCTGTTCCAGATACCCGAACCCAGGCCCGCCGTATTCTTCAGGAATAAAAAGACCGACCAGACCGAGTTCCTTTGCTTTCTTGATTATCTCTTCGGGAAAGGTCTCGTTTAAATCATACTCACGGGCAACATCGGTAAACTCCCCAACCGCAAAATCCCGTGCTGCTTTTTTGATGTCTCTTTGTTCATTAGTTAAATCAAAATTCATCTCAATGCCTCCTTTGTTAGTACGCCAATAACAATCGCATATAGATTATGGAGTTACGCCACTATTTTTTAATAAAATTGCCACCAGCTTCAATACTAACCATCTTTTACTTGCACCACGGAACGCAACTCACCCGGGGGTGCTAAAGCAAATCCACCAGTACTTCCGCCAGATCCTTCACTTCGATCTTATTTTCATATCCGGCGGTCTTGACTGCGTCCTCCAGCATGCTCAGGCAGAAAGGACAAGCCGTTATAAGGAGCTCGGCCCCGACTTCAGCCGCATCCCGAGCACGAAGCTCGGATATTTTTTCCCTGGCTTCGAATTCTTCCATCCAGACCCGGCCACCGCCTCCACCGCAGCAAAAGCTGTTGCGCCGGTTTCTTTTCATCTCCACAAATGTAACTCCCGGGATCGCCCGGATAACCATCCGCGGTGCATCATAAATCCCACAGTGCCTTCCCAGGTAGCAGGGATCGTGATAGGTCACCCGCTTTTCTAACTTTTTGGAAATTGTCAGCTTCTTTTCCTGGATCAGCCTTGCTAGGAGTTCAGTATAGTGTTGAACTTTTATTTCCGACTCAGTTTGAATCTCAAGTTTTTTGCGATAAAGCGGGTATTCATCCCGCAACATCTTTAACCCATGGGGACAGGTGGTCACGATCTCTTTAACGCCGCACTCTTCGAGTGTTTCGTAATTTTTCATGATCAACTCTTCTAAAAGCCCTTCCTCGCCGATCCTTTTTGGCATATCTCCACAGCAGGATTCTTTGTTTCCGAGAATGCCAAAGTCCAATCCTGCCTTACTAAATACTCCTGCTGCGCATCTGGCAATCTCCTGCAAACGATTATCGTATGCAGACGCGCAGCCTACGAAGTAAAGGAGCGCTGCTTTTGCTCCTTTGGAAAGGTCTTTTATCCCCAGGTCTTTTGCCCACTCCGTTCGTTTGTTCTTGGGTCCCTGATAAGGATTTCCGTACTTAAATATCGCCTCTAACATGGTCCCTACCATCGAGGGAACCTGGGTGCCTTCTTCTACCTTTGACCTCCGGATCTCGCGAATGATATCCAGACTGTTGATAGTTATTGGGCATTCTTCCACACACGCCCGACAGGTAGTACACATCCAGGCTTCTTCTCCCTGAAGGACTACGGTTTTTGAAACCTCAGTTACTGGTTTTTTTAACCATACGTTTACTAATCGGGAAACACGGTACTTCGTCTTTGCATAAACTTTCATCTTTTGATTTATTGCCCGAGGTGAGAGCGTCTCTCCGCTGACATTTGAAGGACATTTCGTCTCGCACCGATTACAACGGGTACAGGCATCAAAGGCAACAAGGCGGCGACGGCTAAATTCCTGGGTCAGTTTTTCTCTTTCTTCCAGAGTCATCACTTCTGAAGGAAGCGTTTCGAGAATTACATTAAGAGGGCTAGTGATTACGTGAAATAATTTGGAAAAAGGCAGGTAGCCGAAAAGGAAGAAACTCAAAACCGAATGGATCCACCAGATGGTAACATGGCATTGGAGCGCATCTCCCCGGAGGAACCCGGCAAGGTATGCACCCACCGGCTCCCAGGATAACCATGGTTCTGGTTTGGCTTTCAGACGATATCCTTCGATAAGAAAGCCCGTGATACCAATTGTGAGAAGTAAAAACAGCACCAGGGGATCTTCAAGAAGATTATTCATTTTCCCGGCCTTGAGGAGATACCGCCGGATCAGGGCCATTATCAAACCAACAATAAACAACAGCCCAACGATATCGAGGGTCAAAGAATAATACAAATAAATTGGCCCGCTTAGAAAATTAAAAATATAATCATTAAAGGCTGATAATACCGTCCCCAGGAATAAAATAAAAAAACCCCACATGATGAACATGTGCATGAGCCCTCCAAAGAGGTCTCGGGAAAAGATCTTGGCGTTTCCCAGAATTTGTTTTAGGGTTGCTGAAAAAACCCGCGAAAGATCTAACGTGTTTTTGCCGGGCCAGCCTTGCAACCAAACCCAGATATTCCGGTAACAACCACCAAGAAAAATCACGACCGAAAAAGCAGCCAGAAGATAAAAAATCACGTGGTAGCTAATATTCCAAAATATCTCTCGCTCAGCCATGATCATCGCCTTCCTTATTTTGACATTCTTACGCTGGCTTAAAAATATTAACGTAAGGTTTCGTTTACCTCCCCTTAAGTTGAACGTGTATCAACCGTTAAACACTATGCCTTCGAATAATGACTCGTTGCTTGTTTCGATGGCTTTTCCCATTGCCAGAACATAGTCAACCATTAAAAGGCACCGTGTCAAGAGAAAAAATATCCACTCCTAAAAAAGAAAGTTACCACCAGCTGGCTCATAACTAATGGTTACCGAACATCTATTTAGGAGGAGACGATCCCTTTTATTCACCTCCTTTGACAACATTTAATTTGAGGCAATTCGTACTGTAAATGCATTCTTGACAGAGGTTATTTTTTCTTTTATCATCTAAAAAACCTGCTGGGGCCGCCTGCGGGACGATTTTTAAAAGAAAATTTTTTATTTTTTATTTTTTTTGTTTTTCTGTGGGAATTCCAGCTTTTCCTGTTCATGTTAAGCTTATTGCCAGCATAATCTGCCAGAAAGAAGGCACTTTTTCGAGTGTCATCAAGGAAATGGTTAGCCATTTTGGTTCTCTTGATTTTGTCAGCGCAACCATGCCCTTTGATTTTACTGATTATTATATTGAGGAGATGGGAAAAAACCTTTGGCGGAGGATCGTGGGGTTTGAAACCTTAATACATCCGGAAACGCTTTCCTCAATCAAGCTGTTGACCAATACTCTGGAAAAATCGTTTTCCCCTGATCCCCAAAAACGGACGGTGAATATTGACCCTGGGTATATGAACCGGTATCACTTAATTTTAGCCACAACCAAACCAGCGCCTCACCGCCCTTATCTCAAGGATGGCATTTATGCGGATTTGACGTTAATCTACCAGGAAAAAGATTTTAAAAACCTCCCCTGGACCTATCCTGATTATGGGTCAGCGGGTATAAAGGCGATTCTGAAGGAACTTCGTCAAAAATACCTTTTTCAATTAAAAAGCTTTAGGAAAGGCTCTTGATGAAAAGCATGACCGGATATGCCCGGGAAGCAGGGCGCATTGGCGACCGGCTTTGGGTCGTAGAGATTAAAACAGTTAACCACCGGTTTTTAGATATTTTTCTCAAAACCCCCAAGTCATTAGCACCCCTGGAATTATCTCTAAAAAAATATCTGGGAACCAAAATTGCCCGGGGAAGGGTTGATGCAACCATTCAAATGGAAAACGGGGCGGGGAATAATTTTCGGGTAAGCTTAAATCTCCCCCTGGCAAAAGAATACTATAAGCTCATTAATAAATTAAAAGAAGACCTTGCCCTGCAGGAAAACATTTCCTTGCAGCACATCATATCATTCCAGGATGTCCTGATCGTGGAAAAAAATGAGGACCACGTTATTCAGGAGGAAGAAATTAAGATTATTGTAGAGCAAGCCCTTGATTCTCTTAACACCATGAGAGAAGTAGAAGGGGAGGCTTTAAAACAAGACCTTCAACAACGGATCACTAACATTGGCCGACTCGTTTCCGACATTGAAGCTTCCTCCTCGCGGCTGACCAGTGCTTATCGAGAAAAAATACTGAAACGTTTTCAGGACCTCAACCTCCCTTTTACCCTTGACGAACCACGCTTTCTGACTGAGGTCTTCCTTTTGGCGGAAAGAGCGGACATCACCGAGGAGATTGTGCGGGCGAAAAGCCATCTTAAGCAGTGCCAGGAGTTGCTTGGTCTTTCGGACGCCATCGGCCGCAAGCTCGATTTTACTCTCCAGGAAATAAACCGGGAAGTAAACACCATGAGCGCTAAGGCAAGTGACGCGAAAGTCTCTCAAGCCGTCATAGAGATAAAAAGCGATCTGGAAAAAATGCGCGAGCAAGTACAAAATGTGGAATAAACAAGGGAGGGCGATATGGATAGAAGATTGTTAAACGTTGGGTTTGGAAATGTGGTGATGGCATCCCGGGTGGTGGCGATCATCAATCCGGGTTCATCTCCTACCAAACGCCTCAAGGAAGAAGCGAGGGAAGCAAGAAAACTCGTTGATGTCACCCAGGGAAGAAAGACCCGCTCGATTATTATCACGGATAGTGATCACGTGGTGCTTTCCGCGATAGAGGCGGGAACAGTGGCGAACCGTCTGTTGTCGGATTCTCAAAAGAGTGGAGAAGGGAAAGAGCAATAATGGAAACCGGCCTTTTATTCATCGTTTCCGGCCCTTCGGGGACCGGAAAAAGCACGCTCTGCAAAGATTTAATGAAACTTATACCCGACATACACTTTTCCGTATCATACACAACGCGCTTGCCCCGCAAGGACGAACGACCTGGAGAAGCCTATCACTTTGTTTCGCGGGAAACCTTTACCGCGATGATTGATAAAGGAGAATTTGCTGAGTGGGCGGAAATTTATGGCCACCTCTACGGTACTCCCCGGCCGGTTATTGAGCAGACCCTTCGTAAGGGAAAGGATCTTCTTTTTGATATTGACGGTCAGGGCTCGCGACAACTTAAAAAAAATTATCCCCGCGCGATAACTATTTTTCTCATCCCTCCCTCACTTGAAGAACTTGCAAAAAGACTCCAAAAAAGAGAAACCGACTCTTCGGCAGTCATCAGGGAGCGGGTTACCAAAGCCTGCGCGGAGATCGCTCAAGCACCAGACTATGCTTATATTATTATCAATGACATCTACGCTCAAGCTCTTCAGGCGCTTCATTCCATTGTCTTGGCGGAGAAACACCGTGGAGAGCGCATGAAAAAATATCTAACCATTTTTGGCAAACCCCGTTAAAAGGACTTGCCACGAGGGATTTACTCCTTGTGAAAAAGTGTAAAAAACTTTTAAGGTTACGCCGTGCTTTTTCACCCCGTTAGCATTTCTCTTATTAGAAAGATTTGCCCGGCGGAATTTCTCATGGTTACTCCGGGAGTACGAGCGAGGGACGCCAAGGAAGATGATCAGAAGCGGGTCCTTACTCCCCGCGAAGCAATACACGCAGGCGCGGATTATTTAGTGATTGGCCGCCCCATCCTTCGTGCTTCTGGTCAGAAAATCGCGGCCAAAAGATTGTAGACGATAGGGCTGGCGCGCTCATATAACGATCCTTTTTTTGCGCATGGAAGAAAAAATCTTTGGCATAAATCCTATCCTGGAAATCCTTAAATCCACCCCCGAACGGATCCAGCAGGTTTATCTACCCGCGGGAGATCTTAAAGATAAAAAG
Organism: Thermodesulfobacteriota bacterium; assembly: GCA_026625185.1. Classification (GTDB taxonomy): domain Bacteria; phylum Desulfobacterota; class WTBG01; order JAGOGO01; family JAGOGO01. The sequence goes on from CP113000.1 coordinate 1,305,992, forward strand.
TCTCTGATTTATTCTCTTGCCCGGCACCATAATATCAAGGTGCATCGTATCTCCCAATCCAGGTTTTCTTTTCTCGTGGGGGATGTGTCTCATCAGGGTGTCGTTGGAATAGTCTCTCCGTATACCTACCAATCCTTAGAGTCACTTCTGGAAAACCGGCACAGGACAAAGGGAAAAGCGCTTTTTTTGATTTTAGACGGAGTCGAAGATCCCCGGAACTTTGGGGCGATAGTGCGAAGCGCCCATGCCGCAGGTGTCCACGGTGTCATCGTCGCCAAGCACCGGTCAGCTCCGATCAATGAAGCGGCGTTTAAAGCGTCAGCCGGCGCCTTTGCTCACACCCCGGTCTGCCGGGTGACCAATATTGCCTCGACCTTAGAAACCTTAAAAAAGGAAGGCATCTGGATTGTCGGGACGGATGCGAGCGCTGAGCAATCTCTTTATTCAATTGATTTAACGATGGATGTGGCGGTGGTCATTGGCGGTGAGGGAAAAGGCATGCACCAGCTGGTTAAAAAACACTGTGACTTTCTGCTCTCTATCCCCACGCGCGGGAAAATCAACTCCTTAAACGCTTCAATTGCTGCTGCCGTTGTGCTCTATGAAATTATCCGCCAACGGCATTTCGGTTAAATGCAATTGTTTTTCAGTCGCTGTCCAAACGTATTAGCCGCTGGCTTTTGCCAGCGCTAACAAGATTTAACTTCTCAATTATTTTTTCAGCAACGTCTTGGGGGGAGAGGTTATCCGTGTCGATAGCCACATGAGCAGCGGCCTGATACTTGGGGGTTCTTTCGGCGAGGACTTCCTGTACTTCTTCTAAAAAAGATTTCCTCCGGGTAAGCGAGGGCCGATTGGTGTCTTCTTTGATCCGGCTGATGATAGTTTCCGGTTTGGCTTTAAGCCAGATAATAACCCCGTTCTGGCGAAGGCGTTCAATATTTTTAGGTCGCACCACGACTCCACCTCCGGCATCAATGATTGTTTGGTCCATATTGCCGGCTTTTTCAACTATCATCGCTTCCAGGCTCCGAAAAAATTCCCAGCCGTGTTTTTCTACAATCTGAGTAATACTCATTCCCCTGTCTTTCACGATCCCTTCGTCGAGATTGAATCGGGGCCATTTCAGACGGGCTGATAATATGTTAGCGATGGTTGATTTTCCGGTTCCCCGGTATCCGATCAGAACAATGTTCATGTCTCTTATCCCTCAATGAACTGTTCCAAAAGAACTTTTTTCATGGCATCTACTGGAGCTTTCTCTCCGGTCCAAAGTTCAAACTGAACGATCGCCTGATTAATAAACATATCGAGGCCGGAAACAGTCATGCAGCCGGCTTTTTGAGCCTCTTTGAGGAGGGTGGTTTGGGGAGGGTTATAGACCACGTCAAAAACCAGAAGCCCTGAACGGAGAAAACTGCTCGGCAACGGACTTTCCTTTGTTTTGGGATACATTCCTATTGGGGTACAGTTAATTAGTATATCCGATGCACTAAGAGTCTTTTGGAGAATATCTTCCTGTAACCGTGTCCCCTGAATATCAATCCTTCCGGTTTTTCTGAGGTCCTCAATCAAAATGTTCATCTCTTCCTCGATAATTCCCAGAATATGCAGTCTTTTTACCTCACCCCTCATGACGAGGGAAAAGGTGATGGCCCGGGCCACCCCTCCAGAGCCTAAGACCAAAACAGACTTTCCTTTAAGGTCAACTGTGAGGTCCTGGAAAGCCTTTAAGGCCCCCATCCCATCACTATTATATCCTATAAGCTCACCCTCCTGATTAACAATGGTGTTGATGGATCCGATTTTCTGCGCTAAGTCATCAAGTTTATCCACCCAACGGATTGCTTTGACTTTATGGGGAATAGTAATGCTTGCCCCCCGGATATTTAACGCCCTGATTCCTTTTATGGCGTGTTCAAGGTCTTTTGCGAGACAGGCAACATAGACAAAATTGATTCCCAATTCATTAAATCCAGCATTATGGATCAGCGGAGAAAACGAATGTTCCACCGGGTCACCGATGAGAACACATATTTTGGTTTTGGCATCAATTTCTTTCATGGTTTTAACCCCCAGGGTTTGTTTTTCCAGTTTCTCAGGTCATGTTTTCCAAAAGCGTTTTAGTGGAACTTAGGACGATGAGCGTCTTCCGGGCACATGAAAGATGTTTCGTTACAAAAAAATTGGTTTATTTTATTTCAATCTTCTGGTATAAGACAAACATAAAATGCGGTAACGGTTATTTTTTTCAGAGGAGTGCCATGCCTATAAAAAAGAAGCCTGCGAAAAAAGTTTCAATCGAAAAACGCCAGTACTTGCGTTTAGGTTATTCCCGACTTATCTCTTTTACTCACTATGATCCCGATAGCTTAGTTGAAATACCGGGGAATATGGCCGCAGTACACGACCTCAGTCAATCAGGCGTTCTCATTGAGTCTGCAATAGCCTTTGAGCCCGGGAACGTCATTGATATGGATATGGCCTTTGAGCAGGATAAAATTATTCTGGCTCAGGGAGAAGTAGTCCATTGCAAGAAAACCAGAAAATTTCTTTACCGGACAGGGATAAAATTTCTTCGCATCGATGACGAACACCTCGCCTACTTAAAAAAATTCCTTAATAACCAATATAAACAAGAGTTTAAACCCAAAAAGAACGATAGTAAACCCAAGAAAAAAGACCTTAAACCAAAGAAAAAGCAAAAAAAGTAAAGCCTTACATTACTCAATCTCGATTAATTCAAGATATCCAGTTGGCTCGGTGCGGAGATAATAACCGCTGGACCACCATGGTTTCTTACAAACCCGTAAATTTTTACTTTCCTGCCCGAAAAAGAACGGTCTATATCTTTGCTTTCCCAGGGAAAACTTTGCAGGCTGTCCATATAAATAATCGCGGTAAAGTCCTTTTCCCCGTGTTTTCCAAAATGCAAGTATATCTTATCCCTGCCGTTAGTAACACGAATTATTGTGCCTTGCACCACGCCAATTTCTCCTATTAATTTAAAAGCCTGCTGCTCGGAAAAGGTATGGTCTTCAATTTTTCCCCATATACCCCGGTGAAAATCACGCGCCTCCTTTTGGAAGTCAAAAAACATCTTTTGATGCTTGCGGTTGGGGTACCGAACATCCACCAAAGCCAAACCTTTTCTGATCAATTCCCCATTAATCAGGACTCCGTCACTCCAAACATAACCCAAAATCCGTTTGTAATCATCTCTTTTTCTCCGGTCATATTCCAGCTTCACTTTCTTCCCTTCAACCAGCTTTTGGTTATAAGACATTGCTTCTTCTCCGAACATCTGTTTTTGTGGTAGCCACTGATTCCCCTCCCACCTCTTTATCTCCGGAGCATTAATTCCTAAATATCGGAGTTTTTCACCCCCCTCCAAGACAATGGTATCCCCATCTATCACCTTTGCAACCCTGGCTTCAGCAGGAAACTCATTATCAAAACAAAGGGGTTGTCTATTAATTTTTAAAAAAGCTATTGACCAAAGAACAAAAGTTAGGGCGATCAAGACAGATGATAATATTTTTTTGCGAGATCTACTCATGAGACGCGTCAATTAAGTTTAAAAATTTACCTAAAGATGATAATTTAAATCAGTCAAAATTTTATAAGTAAAAATTCCTTTACCCCGTGTGAAAGCTTCTAACAGGGTTGACCCTTTCAATCAAGGAATAATACTACCAGAATCTATGGTTATTGAGAATTTTATAACATCTTTTGCTCGCAAAGAAAATGCCCGGTACCTCCGTTTCTCTCCCGCGGCCTCTTTGACTGTTCCCCCGAAAAAAGACGCTATCCCCACCCTTTTATATCTTCACGTGCCTTTCTGTGAGGAACTTTGTCCTTATTGTTCATTTCATCGGGAAGTGTTTAAAGAACCTCTGGCCCGAGATTATTTTGCTGCCTTACGCAAAGAGATCCTTCTCTATAAAAACTTAGGCTACGATTTTAAGGCAGTGTATGTGGGAGGAGGAACCCCCACCGTTCTAATAGATGAACTAACCGGAACTTTAGAATTGATAAAGAAAACCTATTCAACGACTGAAATTTCAGTTGAGACCAATCCTAACCATGTGACCAGGAAAAATATCCAGATTCTCAAAGAAATAGGGGTAAACCGTCTTTCCGTGGGGGTGCAAAGCTTTGACGATGGCTTGCTCAAGGCAATGGAAAGATATCATAAATACGGCAGCGGGCAGGAGATTGCGGAAAGGCTCAAACTCGCCCAGGGTAATTTTAACACCCTCAACGTTGATATGATCTTTAATTTTCCCCCTCAAACGCCAGCGATATTAAAAAAAGATATTGCAACCATCCTTGATTTGGCGGTTGACCAGGTAACCTATTATCCGCTGATGGTATCATCTTCCACCCAGGGGCTGATCAAAAAAAAATTAGGAGTTGTGAAGTATGAGCGGGAAAAAAAGTTTTATCAAATAATAACCTCTTTGTTATCGCCTTATTACCAGCCGGCAACCGCCTGGTGTTTTTCCCGAAGTGAAGCCATGATTGATGAATATGTGGTTAACTTTGAAGAATACGCGGGAATCGGGAGCGGAGCAATTGGTTATCTTGGGGGATGCGCCTATGCTAATACGTTTGATATAAAAGAGTATATCCGAGTAGTTAGTAATGGGAAACTCCCGATTGTGGCGAAAAAGGATTTTTCAATTAAAGAAAGAGCACGTTATGATTTTCTGATGAAGCTTTTTGGGCTAAAATTTGACCTGGAAGCACTAAAAGCTAAAGTCGGAGAGAATATTTACCGATATTTATGGCCAGAGATCCTATTTTTCAGGATTGCCGGGGGACTAAAAAAACAAGGAAATAGTTTTCTTCTGACCCGAAAAGGGCAATACTACTGGGTCATCATGATGAGAGAGTTTTTTATCGGGGTAAATAATTTTCGGGATTATTGTCGGGAAAAAATAAAGTTTAGTTGACATTCTCAAAAATTAAAATATATTATCTAAAAAAAATCGGGGCTGTAGCTCAGCTGGGAGAGTACTTGACTGGCAGTCAAGGGGTCACGGGTTCGATCCCCGTCAGCTCCATAAATCAAATCAAGAGGTTAGCAGTAACCTCTTTTTGTTTTATGGATAATTTCTAACTTTTACATAACTCTTATAAAATAAATTTTTCCTCGTTTTGCTAAGGGAAAAGTGGAATTTGGCCTTAGTATCGTGGGAAAATTGACTATGGAAGTGATTGACATGGTTTCCTTGCCACCCCTGTTCCTATCCCAGGAGTTTTAATTCTTGTCACCTCAGGCCTCATAGATCTTGCGGTGTTAAGGAGGAAGCTTAGGAAATGAGGGAAGAGTTTATTAAATAAAAGAAGAAAAGAGAATATGCGAAAAATAATACTTACGACAATAGGTTTTATGCTTCTCTCGTTGCTGGGGTATGGTGCTGATTGGAAATTTTTTAATTCGGACGCAAACGGTAACCTTTGGTTCTATGATGCCCAGAGTATTTCTCGTGAACAGGATTCGGTCAAAGTGTGGGTAAAGTTTGTATTAAGCGACAAAACTAAAAAGGAATATTTCAAGAATTTTCCAAAAAATCCTAGCATGGGAAACACAAGCTATTCCAAAGATAGGTGGGAAATAAACTGTTCAAAAAATATCAAGAGGGTCTTGTCTTCAATCTGGTGCGACACTGAAGACCACATTATTATGAATAAAGATTATCCCAATTATCCCTTCAGCGAAGTAATTGCCGATAGCATTGGTGCTAATCTCGTTGAAATCGTTTGCAAGCAAGGTGAAGAGATTAAATGATTTACCGCCCAGAATTAATTTTAAAAGACAATGTGTTCTTGTCCTTTTTTACCTTTTCACTTTTTGCAAATCGACGAGATTCACCTAAACAATCCTCCCCCCCCTTTTTTTATTTTAAGCATACTTAATGCCTTTAATAAATACGTTGGGAAATAAAAACCAATCACTTTGATATTATTATTAAATTTTTTATGCCAGGTAAAACTGGGTTACAGAGATTGGGAACCGAGCCGTAATTTTGACGGATTCAGTATTATTTGTTGGGCAAAATAAGGATGGGTTTTGGGGAACCGAAGTTACGGGCTTGGTTCAATATAAATAAACCACCCCGCTGCAAGCAGCGAGTATTAAAAGCCAAAGCCAACAATTTCCTTCGGGGTAAGCCGCGGTGAATTTACGCGCAGAGATTAAAAAATTATTCAGGAATCATCCAGAACAACTCTTTTTCTGCATTTAGGATTGTATTGTTTTTGGATAGTAGAAAGACTAAAACAGGACAAAACAGACTTAAAGTGTACCATTCCCGGAGATTAATTTTCCCAAACAAACTTAAAAACTCTATTATACAATTCAACGCTTCGGGAGCCAAAGGTCAAGGATTTGAATACGTTATAGCCATTTAAAGATTTCAATGAGTTAGCTGAATTTATCTCCACCGCTCATCCCGAAATTATATAGCAACCTGGTTCAAAGGTCCGAGAACGCTATAGGTATCTATACGGGAAAAGCTGGCTGCATTGTCATTGGCATTATCGGCCGTGAACCAAACGAAGTAGGCGTTATTTATTCCGGTGGTGAGGGGCGCAAATGTTTGGGACGTTATTCCTGAATACTCCATTACTTTCGTACCGCCCAGCGCTTGAATTTGAGAAATGGTCAACTCACTGCCATGGAATGAAGGGGCATTTCCAAACTGGAAAAGCACTTCTTTGACTCTGCGGGTCTGTTTGAAGGGATACAGATGGAACAGGATGGCTCCCAGGAAGTTAGTTTCGGCAATAGCCTCCGGAGGTTGCAAGGATAGTTGATTGTCCCGCAAGGCGTTGGCGGTGACATAATTGACAGTCCCGAATCCATATGAGTTTGGATTGTAGCCGGTCTTCCAATTGGTGGCGGTCTGTCGCAGAGCCGCTTTTGTATCAAACCAGTTCCAGGTCGGATGGTTATAACGCATCGCCGTCATTATACCGGCGTTCTCTGCGGTTAGAGCTGACAGAGTGCGGCAATCAAAAACGCTGCAGTCCAATGTCCATTCGATTCCCGCCCCGCTGTGCCAGCCATCGCCGCCCGGAGCTATATGAAAGGCAGGAGGCGGCGTTCCGACTGGTAACACTGATGTATAGGCAAAATTATGAGCCAGATCATGGGAAGCCGATAGATTATATTCTGAATCAGAATCCCCTCGGTACCCTTGAGCAGAGGTTGTAAAGAGTTGATAGGGCGCCCGCGAACGCACGGGATCGCCGTTATGATCATAGTTTGTTGCGGATGCGTTGAGAGTACAATTGACATTCGGGATGAAGAAACTGCCCATATTTGTGCTGTCCACAATAATATCCGTCCCGACGTGGCCCTTGCCAAGTAATTGATTTATCACGCTTATGATTCTGGAATAAGCGTGTCGAGAGTCAGACAAGATTTTAATCTGAGCCGCGCTTGCTTTCCCTATTCCGAAAAACAAAAAACCCCCAATAACAATGGATCCAACCAAAACAAAACGAAAGGTATTATGATTCAATAAAAATGGGCTGTTTTTTATTTTTGGTGACATGTATGTCGGCAGTCCCAATTGTACAAATTTTTCTAATCTGGGTTTGTAATACTTTAGGGTTTGGGCCTTTTTTTGTGTTAAAATTAATTGTATTGCTTCCTTCGCTCCCGGGTCAATTTTTTTTAAAGGTTAAAAGTAAAAGCCACTTTTTTATCTAAACTACCAATGCTATTGAATCGCTCAATTGTACCCTGAAAAAAACCATCAAAAACAGAGATTCTTTTCCCAAAGACGATGCGGTCATAACGTTTTTATATTTATCATTCAAAAATATTCAGAAAAAATGGACAATACCCATCAGAAATTGGGGCAAGAAGCTAAATCAGTTTGCTATCCTTTATGGTGATAGAATGCCCTAACAAAAGAGGTAACTATCAATTATCTGACACACTCATTAATTTTGGTATCCCGACCAAATGTGAGCCAATAAATTATAGGTAAAAAAAACCCGGATGAGCTTTCTCGTATTAAACCCGCAACCCGCAAGAATCGCATTGATTCTATCACCCTCTTTGCCTTTGGGATGGTTGCGCTCCAGCTTGTTGTCTGATTTCAAGTGTCCAAAGATCGGCTAGATCGCTGAGCGACGCTTCAGCCATTTCCACCGGCTTAAGATCTTCTTACTCTTTTCCGTAATTGCATTACTGAAATCCTGAGAAACAACTTTCCATTAGGTGAGCCCCTCAAATTCAGAAAACATGCTGTCATCTAAAAAATAGTTTTTTGTTTTCCGCCAAAGAGCATTGCCTAAAGGAAATTCAATCAAAAACTTAACCATTGAATATGATATATTTTTCTAATATCAAAGATGCCCTGGATTTTTCCATGATACTTGACACCCACCTTCCTTAATGCCGGATGCCATAAAATTTCCAACAGAACCCCATCCGAAATTTTATCCCCGTCCCCTGATCATAAAGCTTTAGCACATGAAAAATTTTGCTCCCATCCTCTTTAGTTAAATAAACATAACCTTCCTGACCGTCATCTTCCAAAACAATAGTGTAACCGCTGCCTTTAAAAATATTATTATAAGAACCCGGGCCATGGCGTCATGAAATTCTCTCCACCGATGTGAGATATTCTCCCAGCCCAGGGTGCCAGCCTGTGCCCGAACACGGCAGTAACTTTAGTATTGAGCGCCAATTGCCACAACCACTCTTCATCCAAAGCAAAAAAAGAATTTCGCAATTGGTTTCTTTCGCCGCTTCCTGGGTCAACAGATAAAAAAAGCGCCTTGAAAAGAAATTCTTCTTCACGTGATGATTTTTTTCGTTTAAAAAACATCAGCTTTCCCATTCCCTTCCTTATTCAAAAACGCCACTCCTCAACACATTTTTTTACTCGCGGTTGGTTGCTAATCCTAAAATCTGCAACCTGTTTTTGTCAAAATACCTCTTTGACAAAGAGCGATTATACATTATATGTTCATAATGTAAAATCGGTAAATCTGAGAGAAAAAATACAAAAACGAGTTAATTATTGGAGGGAAAACCCGTTATTCCCGAATCGAAGCTTAACAAAGTAAAAAGCCCCGCCCATTCCAGCCACATTCCTCTGGCCAGCATTATTATTACGAGCTATAACTATGCAAAATTTCTTTCCAGGGCCATTGATAGCGGCTTTGGGCAGACCTACCCGGCAAAAGAAGTTATTGTCGTTGATTATTATCGGTACTGTGGTTCAATTAAAGGGTTTGCGAAACTGACCTTTAAAGTCCCTGCCCGATGTTTTTGCCGGGAAACCATCTGGTTTTCAATTAGAACACTTTGGTTAGGTTTAAACCTGGTTCTGGGGATTAAAAAAAAGCCACGACAAACTAAAAAAGCAATGGCAGTTAAAGAGACGCTGAGAAAACAGCATTCTTAACACCTACATCGGTTTCTAAGGAGCTAACCGATTAATTGTTTTTTTAAAAATTTATTTGCCTATGTTTTTAGTTAAAAAAAATCGAATTAGAAAGACACTTCATTTTAATTACTTGGTCATTGCGCTTGTGCTCTTGCTCAATTTCATTCAGGCGGGTGACGGTACCGCTATAGAAGAGAAGTTCCCTCAGCCGACCGGAGCGGTAAATGATTTTGCTTCCATTATTCCTCCTGATACAAAAACCGAAATGGAAGGCCTAAGCCGTGAGGTACTGGGAAAAACCGGAACCGCGCTAGTCGTGGCGACCTTTAAAACCATCGGTGAAAATGAGCCGGATCTTTACGCCAACGAGCTTTACGAAAAGTGGGGCATCGGCAAGAAGGGCGAGGACAAAGGGGTGCTCATTTTTCTTTTGCTGGATCAGCGCAAGGTGAGAATAGAAACCGGCTATGGGGTTGAAGGGATTCTACCTGACGGGCTCGTGGGGAATATCCTTGATGAACAGGTTATCCCTCTGCTCAAACAGGGCCAATACAGCCAAGGACTCTTAAACGCTATGATCACAGTGGGGCAAATCATTGCCAAAGATGCAGGGGTAACCATAGAAGGAGGCTACCAACCGGCCGCGGCTCCCTTGCATTCTGCCAGAAAAAAAAGGTCTGGAGATTTTTCGCCTTTTTTCCTAATTTTCTTTCTCGTTTTTTTTATCCTACCTCGCATCATGGGGAGGGGAGTTAGGAGATCATACTATGGGGGGAGCTTTGGTGGAGGATTCGGAGGTGGAGGGTTTAGTGGGGGGTTCGGTGGGTTTGGGGGAGGATTGAGTGGCGGCGGCGGGGCATCGCGTGGATTTTAATTTCGATTACCCTCAATGGCTCGGCACAGCTTGCCGGTGCTAATTTTGAAAGGAAAAAAATGCCTAAAATACCAGCAAGACCACAAGATATTTTCGAGAGTTTTGTGAATGATTATCAAAAGACCTTTGGTTCTGATCTCCTGAACGTTATCCTTTATGGAAGCGGAGCGCGAGGAGAATATATTCCTAAGAAGTCGGACATCAACTTCCTGATCATTCTTGCTGAAAACGGCATGCGCCTTCTCAGCAAAGCCATACCACTGGTTTCTCAATGGCACAAACAGCGAGTCAGCACTCCAATTTTCCTAACTCCAGCTTCTATTGCCTCTTCGTTGGATACCTTTCCCATTGAGTTGCTTAATATAAAAGCGGCTTACACCGTGGTATACGGAGATGATTTCCTAAAAAATTTAACCTTTGATAAACGCTACCTGCGGCTTCAGTGTGAACGGGAGGTCAGGGGAAAGCTCGTACATCTGAGAAAACATTTTTTGGAAACCGGAGGAAACTGGCACAAGACCGAAGCGCTGATTGCTGCATCACTTCCCACTTTTTTCTCCCTCTTTCAGGCGATCATTTTCTTGAAGGATAAAGGACTGATTGCCGAAAGATATGCATTAGTAACAACAGTCGCCCGGGAGACAGGACTGAATCAAGACCTTTTTTTGGAACTTCTGACAATCAGGGAAGGACGGAAAAAGCTGGCTTCAAGCCTGGTAATTCCCCTCATGGAAAAATATATTGGGGAGATACAAAAGCTTTCAAACTTTTTAGATCAATTGGAATTATGATAGAAACGCTTCGAAGGGTCAAAAAAACATCTTTTGGTAGCCGCAGGCCTTAGTATCTGTTATTTTTTTTTACTTAATAAGGGAGGGCTTATCCATGAATGTAAAGAGCAAGAATAGTTTAGTGGTTATTATAATACTGTGGTGTTCCTTCATTTTTTCTGGGTGCAGTACTTATAACAACCTCGTGACGCTTGATGAAGGAGTTAAAGAAGCGTGGGCGCAGGTGGAGACTCAACTTCAGCGCCGCTACGACCTTATCCCGAATCTGGTGGAGACGGTAAAAGGATTTGCATCCCAGGAAAAAGAAGTCTTCATCAAAGTAACCGAAGCACGCTCTAAGGTTGCCGGAGCCGGGACCGTTCCGGAAAAAATTGAGGCAAATAATCAGCTCACGGCTGCTCTGAGCCGTCTTTTGGTCGTCGTTGAACGATACCCGGAGCTAAAATCAAATCAAAATTTTATTCGTCTACAGGATGAGCTTGCGGGAACAGAAAACCGGATTGCGGTGGCGCGAAGACGATACAATGAAGTAGTCAAGACCTATAATGTGGCGATACGAAGCTTCCCCTCCAACCTGATCGCCAACGCCTTCCACTTTGAAAAAGCTTCGTTCTTTGAGGCTCCGGGGGCAGTAGAAGAACCGCCGAAGGTGAAATTCTAACGCAGTGATAGCGCCGATCTTCTGAGTTTTACCGTGACGATGCTGAAATAATGTATTGGGCGGGTCTTTCACTTGATATAAGATCCGACACAGGTCCCCGCTTTGCTTAAATTTTTTGCCATAAATTATTTTATATACATCATGGTTATTGTGCGATTATCTTTGCAGGGAATCTTCTTGAACTTTATTATCCTGAGGTTGAGATGTTTTTGTCTCTGGTTGCCCCACAAACTGAACTTTTTCTTTTCCTTTTAACATTTCAGGAGTAATGACATATGTGCCCCCTACCGAAGGAGTCCAAATTTTTTGGGCAGCATCCTGGTTGCCGCCCGTAAGCAGGAATCCTATTCCTCCGGTAAGCCCTCCAACACCAGCATAGACCAGTTTGGCGGGCGAATATACACACGTTGCTAAAACCGAGCCAACTCCGTAACCAACATTGCTCAGCGTGCCTTCTGCTTTGGCGTTGTAAGGGGTAAGTAGAAACAAGGAAAGGATTATAGTAACAGCAGGGACAAATTTTTTCATAATGCAGCCTCCTTAAAAAATAAACTATTATTTTTTTTGCATATCTATCTTCAAAAGGCACGCTTTTATCGATCTCTCAACCGTGAGTGCTCTTTTAATTTTAGGGAAAAAGTTTGTTAGACGAGGCGGGATTGTTTGATTTGCGACACTAACACCTTAACTTCATCTCCTTCCCGCAGCAGACTAAATCACACACATCAGTGCAACCGCAAATAGTATCTACCGACACCACCAATCCGCACTTTTCGCATACTAATTTATCGTTTTTTTTAACTTTTTTATTTTCTGTCGTTTTTTTAGGAGCAGTTTTCTTAGTAATCTTTTTTTTAGTCGGCAAGAATAATCACCTCCCTCCGTTTCAATTTATTCTCTGCACCCGCTTCGCCTAACATTCACATTATAACGAATTTTTTCCCGGAGTGGAATTTTTTTCTTCTTTTTTTATAAATACGGCCCGGATTATATCAAAAAGTTTTACTTATTGAATCAGCGATGCTTCATAGTGTATGATAATTTTTTTTAGAAAAGTTTTATAGTATGGAAAAACCCCTTATTGCTGAAGTTGTTCTGGCGTTACCCCTCCATAAGAGCCTTGATTATCAGGTTCCTCCCCATTTGCGTGATGTGGTTGCAGTGGGAAGCAGAGTACTCGTCCCCTTAGAACGAAGAAAGGTAACCGGCTATGTCGTGGCAGTAAAAGATTCATCGGAGATTGAAAATATTAAGCCCATTGAAGAAGTCCTTGACCTCCTGCCTTTGTTTGGCCCGTCTGACCTTATCTTTTTTAAATGGATTTCCTACTATTATTTTTCTCCGTTAGGAGAAGTGATTAAAACCGCCCTTCCTTCCGGGATCAATGTAAAAACAAATCACTACCTTTCCATAACCCTTCAGGGGAAAGAACACTTGCAGGATTCAACCCTTTCACCGGGGGAGAAAGAAATTTTATCCGGTTTGGCTGAAAGGCACAAGGTCGGCCTTCAAACCTTTAAAAGAACCCTAAAAGATAAAAAGGCTTTTTCTTTGCTTTTCTTGTTGATCAAAAATGGTCTCATCTCCCTGAGCCAGTCCCGGGGTTCTCGAATCGTAAAACCGAGAGAGGAAATTTTTTTCCGGGTTAATGAGGATCAAGTATCTCAGTTTTCTTTTTCCGGTTTGAAGCAGATGCTCAAAAAGGCCCCCCGACAGCTCCAGGTCCTTAAACTCCTCCGCGACCAGGGAGAGTTAAGTCAAAAGCAGATTTCTGCTTTGCGGGGAATAGGGAACGTTGTTTTAAAAGCCTTGGAAGAAAAGGGCCTGATCACGAGTTCTTTTAAAGAGGTGTACCGGGCGCCCTGGGAAGAAGAGGAAAAGGGCATTGATTCTTCTTTTGATTTAACCGCTGAACAAACCGAGGCAGTAAACAAAATCGTCTCTACCATCAAAAAACAGCAATACGCTCCTTTTCTGCTTCACGGGGTAACCGGAAGCGGCAAGACCGAAGTCTATCTGAGGACAGTCAGAGCTACCTTGGAGGCAGGCAGAGGGGCGCTGGTGCTGGTCCCGGAAATTGCTTTAACATCACAGTTAATTGCTCGGTTTAAAGCTCAATTCGGGAATCAGATCGCCCAACTTCACAGCGGGCTTTCGCAGGGAGAGCGTTTTGATGAATGGAGAAGGATACTCAAGGGAGAGGCGCGCATAGTAATCGGAGCCCGCTCCGCTATCTTTGCGCCCTTGCCGTCACTGGGAATAATTGTAGTTGATGAAGAGCACGATACTGCCTATAAGCAGGAAGACCGGGTACTGTATAATGCCCGGGACATGGCCCTGGTTAAAGCCAAAATGAATAATGCGGTCGTTGTGCTCGGCTCGGCTACTCCGGCTATCGAGACCTATCACAATACGAGGATCGGAAAAATAAATTACCTGCACCTTTCTCAGAGGATTAATAGCCGCCCTTTTCCTCAGGTAGAAGTCATTGATATACGTAAAGAGGAACCCGGGGTCATGTTATCCTCGCGGCTTAAAGAAGCGATAAAGGAACGCTGGAGGCGGGGAGAACAGACCGTGCTCTTTCTTAACCGCCGTGGCTTTTCCCCTTTTGTGATCTGCCGGGAATGCGGGTTTACTGCCCGCTGTCCTAACTGCACGGTCTCGTTAGTCTTCCATCAAGAAAAACGACTGCTGCTCTGCCACTATTGCAATTTTTCTCAGCCTGCTCCCGAACGCTGCCCCCACTGTCAGGGACAGAAGATAGGGGTTTTGGGGTTTGGCACGGAAAGGCTGGAGGCTGAAGTTCGCCGGCTTTTTCAGGATTTAAAAGTGGGAAGACTTGACCGGGATACCATTGCGAAAAAAAATTCACTTCAGCAGATATTAAAGCAGTTTAGAAAAGGGGAGACTGAACTTCTGGTCGGCACGCAAATTGTGGCTAAAGGCCATGATATCCCCGGAGTTACGCTGGTAGGAGTGATTGCCGCTGATCATTCTTTAAACTTTCCTGATTTCCGGGCCGGAGAAAGAACCTTCCAACTGCTTACTCAGGTAGCTGGCCGCTGCGGCCGTGGTCAAAGACCGGGAGTGGTCATCATCCAAACCTATAATCCTGAGCATCCGAGCATCAGACTGGCCATGAGCCAGAACTTTTTCCCTTTTTACGAACAGGAAGTTTCCCAGCGTGATGAGCTTCAATACCCTCCTTTTCACCGGATGATAAACCTCCGGATCAAAGGCAACAACCTTTCCCGTACTCTTGAAGGTGCAACCCGGTTGGGAAAATTAAGCCAGGAGCTTAAGAAAAAAGAGAAAATTTTTAAGGATGCCGTCATCGATATCCTCGGACCAGTAGAAGCGCCCCGGGAAAAGTTGAAGGGCAAATACCGGTTTCAGATGCTCATCAAAGGCCCGGATTATCGGATACTACATGCTTTTACCGAAAGGATAATCACCAGGATTATCCCTAACCTTAAGATCCCAGGAGTGAAGATTACCGTGGATGTAGACCCGATCGACTTACTATGATTACTTGGTTGCTGCATTCCTGTCCAAATCTATCAAAGAACGTATTTTTCAGGACGAACTCATTAATATTTTTTAACATTTTAATTTTAAAGTTTTTTTATTATTTAAATCGGGTTAATTAGCGCTTTATATTGCCCTCTATTCAACACAACTTAAGAACATTTAAGAAAAATTTTTTAATTAATTGATTAAAAAATATTGACATAGATTTTTTAGGCATCTATAGTGTTGTTTTCAAAGCAGGAGGCAAGAGCAGGGACTAAACATTTTTGAATTGCCCTTGCGGATTTTTTTGCATGAAAGCACAGGAAGTAGTCCTTTTCGGCCAGGCAACCTTATAAAAGGTTTCCCTTGTAGCATTGCTCAACCCCCTTATTAATTTTTAACCTATTAAAAGGTGCAGACCTTACTACATTGAGGTTGATATCGCCTGGTATGAAATGTGGGGAAAATATAACCTTCCGCTGCTGAGAATTTTCATCCCCATGGCGGTGCGTCGGTGTCTGGGGATAACCAGCGGTCATTTTTAGATGGGATCATAAAAAGAGAGGATAAAGGAAAAAAATTTTCCAAAGTGGAAATTTTTTTTTCCCCTTTATCGTGTGTTTTCAGCTTGTAGTCGAAAAAAATTCGAAATATCAGTATGTTATACTTTATGTTTATCTGGCATGGCTTTTGTAAGTATTCTATGCCAGGAAAAAAAATATTAGCGTCTTATAAAGAAAGGAGCCTTTAGCTATGTACTCAAAAACGTTTATCCCCTATCGCGGTTATTACAGTTCCCCATTTTCTCGCTGGCAGGGAAGCCTTCAATCTGAACATCCGGTTGAGCTGGTTGCTTCAACCGCAAAAAAATGGCTTGCGACAAAAAAGTTTGACCCCAAAATGTTTGATTATCTCGTTCTCGGAAAAACCGTAACTATGCTCCACACCTTTTACTCATACGCGTGGGTTGCCGCCTTGGTTGGAAACCCAGACATCCCGGGGGTAACGATTTCTCAGGCCTGTACGACATCGGCAACAGTTGTAAATCAAGCGGCTTTGGGTGTTGAGTGTGGGTTGTTTTCTAACGTGTTATGTCTTATGACCGACAGGGTCTCCAATGGTCCCCACTTGATCTGGCCAAATCCCCAAGGACAAGGTGGGCAGGTCATAATAGAAAACTGGGTTCTTGACAACTTTAATTTTGACCCCTGGGGAAAGCAACCAATGATACAGACAGCAGAAAACGTGGCCAAACTTACGAAGGGGGGGGTTACCAAGGAAGAGTGTGATGCAGTAACGCTGAAAAGATATGAGCAGTATGCGGATGGTTTAGCCAATGATCGAGCATTTCAAAAGCGCTACATGTTTCCCGTAGAGTTTAAGAAGGGGAAAAAAGAAGTCGGCATCATGGAGGAAGATGAAGGGATAACCCCAACCACCAAAGAGGGGCTGGCGGGGCTTAAGCCGATAATCCCTGGCGGAGTGCTCACCTTCGGTTCCCAGACGCATCCAGCTGATGGAAACTGCGCGGTAATAGTAACCACAAAACAAAAAGCCCAAGAGCTCAGCGCTGATCCGAAGGTTGAAGTGCAAGTACTTTCGTATGGATATGCCCGCGCCCCTAAGGCGCTTATGGGAATGGCCCCGGTTCCGGCGGCAAAAATGGCCTTAGAAAAAGCTGGGCTTTCCATAAAAGACATAAAAGTACATAAATCCCATAATCCGTTTGCAACCAATGATATCTATTTTGCGCGAGAATTTGAGCTTGATGTTATGGCAATGAACAACTACGGGAGTTCGATGGTTTATGGACATCCTCAGGGCCCCACTGTCGGCCGGGTGATAATTGAGATGATTGAAGAATTGGTTTTATTAGGTGGTGGATATGGGATGTATGCCGGGTGCGCCGCTGGAGACACTGCCGCAGCGCTGATCGTGAAGGTTACGTGTTGAGCGCTTTGCCTGAAATGTTTTTTGCTGAAAATTAATTGTTATTTCGCTTATTTTTTCTGTATATCCTCGTTAATTGTATGTTGCCGACCATTCAACGGCGGCAACATACAAATTAAAATTTCACAACCATTGGGTATTGATAAAATCAAATACTGAAAACCAACGGTAACTTTTAAAGTTAGGATGTCATTACGTAGTTTGTGAAAGTCGAGTACGGGAGATTTCAGAACCAGAAATTGTCATTAATAAATCAGGCAAGAGTATTCGCACTGAATATCTGGTATACGACATCAATGGATATTACAACTATGCGGTTGAAGAAGCGGTCCGCATTAAAGAAATCCAGGGCGGAACGATTACCGTGATTACCTTCGGGCCTCAGGAATTCCAGTACACCCTGAGACAATCAGCATAATGTATTCGGACAAAGTTAATGTCTGGATTGGATTTCGGGGGGGCAAAGAACTTTCAAGTAACGGTTCGTCCCGGTTCCTTTTCCGTTGAGCACGGAAATACAGGCGCGGAAATTTGTTGAGTTTCTTGAATCCGCTGCCGGTGACGTTGATATCACCCGGGCCGACATTTTGGTTTCCGTGGGACGAGGTATCGGTGATGCGGAGAACATTCCTTTAGCCGAAGCTTTAGCTCAGGCGTGAGGAGCAACCTTGTCCTGTTCTCGCCCGGTGGTTTACAAAAAGTGGCTCCCGCAAGAACGGCAGGTCGGAACCTCCGAAAAAACCGTAAAGCCCCCATATTCAGTTTTGCTCAGTACGGAATCGTCGATGACCTCTTTAAAATATTGCCCCCGTTAACTGAAAAAGCAATGGCTCTCAGACGGTAGAATAACGGTTAGTCTTTTTTATCAAACCGATCTATCCGGAGCTGTTCGAAAGCTTCTTTAACAGGTTGGAGCAAGAATAAAACCTGTTGCAATCTGAAAAGTTTTTTTCTGCAATTTCGGAGGATGATAACCAAGAAATTTTTTCTCTGTATTATCAAAGATAACAAAAGGAGGCTACTATGGACTATCGATCAAGGCTTTACCCAAATTTCAGCAACCCTTTACTTTTCAAGCCCGACCGCCCTCTTCCTAAAAAAGTAGCGCTCGTTGGGGCGGGCACTATCGGCCCGGATATCGGCTACTTTTTAAAAAACGCTCTTTTGGATATGGAGCTTGTTCTGGTTGATGTGGTCGCGGAACCTCTGAAAAACGCCGAAAAACGTTATCAGGATTACGTGGGCAAAGCGATTAAGAAAAAGACTCTGACGGAAGATAAAGGGAAAAAAATTCTGGAAAATATTTCTTATTCCCAGGACTATGCTGTTTTAAAAAATTGTGATCTGGTTATTGAAGCCGCCACTGAGAGTATTTCTTTGAAGAAAAAAATATTTAAAATGGTGGAAGAAGTGGTGTCCCCGGAAACAATCATAACCTCTAACACCAGCTCAATCCCAGCGGATCGAATTTTCTCGGAAATGAAAAATCCCGAAAGAACAACGGTCACCCATTTTTTTGGCCCGGCGCATGTTAATCCGGCAGTTGAAGTTATAACCTGGGAAAAAGTTGATCAAAAAATCGTTGATTATCTCTGCTGGATGTTTTGTATAACGGGAAAGGTGCCTATCGTCGCGGATGGCGTAATCGCTTTTATTTTAGACAGAATCTTTGACAACTGGTGTAATGATGCCGGCTATCTTTTGGAAGATGCTACCGCCAGCCAAATTGATAAAGTAGCAGGAGAGTTTGTTGCCGCCGGACCGTTTTTCGTCCTTAATTTTACCAATGGCAACCCGATCATCGCTGAAGCCAATACCCTCCAAATGGAGGAAGGTGAACACTACCTCCCGGCAAATATTTTCAACTCGGTTGATCGCTGGAAAACCCTCAGAATGGGTGAGCCTTTGGAGGTTCCTCCGGCTACCAGTAAAAAAATAAGAGACCGGCTTTTAGGCATTCTTTTTTCACAGTCATTCGACATTCTGGACCGCAGTATCGGCACTCCCGGGGATCTCAATTTAGGGTGTCAAGTGGCGCTGGCATTTAAAAAAGGTCCTTTGGATATCATGAGAGATCTGGGTGAATCCGAAACCAAACGCATTATCGAAACCTTTCAAAAAGACCGACCTGGGTTTCCTGGTCCCCAAAAACCGCTTGCTACGTACCAGGATTTCCCGCGTCACCTTCTGATCGATGTCATCGAGGGAGTAAAAATCATCACCATCAGAAGGCCTCAGTTTATGAATGCCATTAACGATGAGGTAAATAACGAAATCTTATCGGCCATTCAAGAAGATGTCGCAAATAACGCCATCAAAGGTTTCGTTATCACTGGATATGGTGACCGAGCGTTCTGCGCAGGCGCCGAAATCGGTAAATTCCCCCAGATGCTCGGCAACGCTGAGGCTTCCGCCCAATTTGCCCGTGAGTGCTCTAATCTTTTATTATATATCGACTCGATGCAAAAACCGGTTGTCGCAGCGGTAAACGGACTGGCTTTAGGCGGAGGCTTGGAGGTGTCTATTCGATGCCATAGCATCGTGGCAAGCAAAAATGCTTCTTTCCAGTTCCCCGAGATTACATTGGGAATCCTTCCGGGCATCGGAGGTTGTATTGTCCCATACCGAAAATGGCCTCAGGCAGCCACGGTTTTTCATGAAATGATACAATTAGGAAAATCAATAAAAGTTCAGGAAGCCCAACGTATCGGGATGGTAAAGAAAGTTGCGGATGACTATTACAGCACGATTAAAGCTGCGATTGAGGAAGTTAACAACCTCCAAGGGAAAACCCAGAGGATTCCCGATGGCAAAGTTGATCTCGAGGCAATGCAACCGGTCGAAAACCCAATGGCCGGCAAGCTTGCCCTAAGCCGTGAAGCAGTTTCTATTGTCGGGAAAACCATTAAAGATGCGGCTGCCGCTAACACCTTTCAAGAAGCACTGGAAATCGGCTATCGAGGCTTTGGCGCCATAGCCTGCACTGAAGCCGCAAAAGAAGGGATATCCGCGTTTCAGCAACGAAGGGAACCGAATTTTACAAAGTAACCGCTAATATTACTCCGGCAAATAGATATATAAAAGCATAATCGTCATTATCAGCAATAAGGGGCATTGCACAGAATTTATTTACAGGTTTAATTGCCGGAGTAATAAAAGGCCCCAAAATGCCCTTTGAATTTCAATCGCTCAGTCATGGACCAATTGCGTTTGACTTTATCAAAATAGAAAGTGACACGCTTCTCCTGGATCATTACTTTTTCTTGCGAGTGAATTCTCCGAGTACATTTCGGACCTATCTTAGAGAAAGGAAGACGATTCCAAGGCACACATCTGGAAAGTGTATTATATTGAACGCTCCTCCGATACAGGAAATCGTATGACTTCTCAAACAGATTTCCTTCGGTAACATTTCTTTATGAGGCAACTGGCAGGGAAGAAGGATCTTTGAGATCGTTTTGAAAAATTTCTTTTATTTTTTTCTGGAGCTGGTCTCGGTCCTTCAGCGTTAGCTCCAATGTTTCCACAGGGGAGTGAACCGAAAGCGTAGCCGAACCCGGAAAAACTCGATAAGACCCTTTGGGCATGATTTTACAGGAACCATTGATAGTTATCGGTAAAATCGGAGCGCCCGCAAGAATGGCCAGAGAAAACCCGCCTTTGCTAAAAGGGAGCAATTCTCCGACTGTGCTTCGGGTTCCTTCGGGAAAGATAAGCACGGTTGATCCCTTGCGGATTTTATCTACTGCCTGTTTTATGCTGAGGTAGGCCTTTGATTTATTTTCCCGGTCAACCTCAATCGCCCCGATCCAGCGCAATATGCTCCCAAAAACGGGTATCTTAAAAAGTTCTTTTTTTGCCATCCACCGGATAAGGACCGGTGAGAAAAGAAGTAAAAAAATATCAAAATAGCTTTGGTGGTTGGCCATGATAATATAAGAACGCGAAGGATCAATCTTTTCCATTCCCTGAATTTCCGTTTTAACCCCACCGGCAAACAATAAAAGACGTCCCCACCGCTGTTCGATCCAATGGATCGCTTTTGGGCGCGATTGGAGGGTAAAAAGAAAAGGGACAAGAAAAAGAAGGGATGAAAAAACCGTGCTCCAAAAAAAAATGGTTCGAAATAAAACAAGCATTTTTCTTTCCAGGAAAATAATAAAAATCTTCTCTTACGCTCTTTTTTGAATACTTTATGTTCTCAAAGAAGTCAATATTGCCGGGAAGAAAAAAATACAAAAACCTCTCTCGCTCACCCCGTTAATAAAGGTGTGAAGACCATTTTACTCCCATTTTAGAGACTGTGTCGTAATGGTGGCGAAGGGAAATACAAGGGAAAAAAAGAACGAACCCCCTCAACCCCCATTTCGTAAATAGACTGTGTTGCAATTCAAAAACAGGGGGTAGCCGCATCCTTTTAGGCTGCGTAACATAGTGAAATCATATATCCGAGAAGCGCAAGCTAAAGCTTGCGGCTACAAAAACATGTATTACGACCCAGTCTTAAAGAGAAAAGAGTTAGTTAAGCAAAAAGGAACAAAACAATCCACCCCTTTGATAAAACGGGGTTAGAGGGTTTGTGTCTTTTTGACTTTAAAATATTCCCAACCGATTGGAAAACCTTGCATTATATTATCTTTACCCCGTGAAAAAGGCCCCGCTTGCCCGGTTAGAAATTTGATATCTAACCGGGCAAGCGGGGTAAACCAGGGAACCTTAAAAGATAGACAGACATGAGAGAAAAATATGTTCCTCAAGCAGAAATAGATTTTCGTATCCGCCGACTGCAAAAAAGTCTGGTCAGAGAACAGATCGAGGCGGTTCTCATCGTGTATAAAATGGATTATTTTTATTTTTCCGGCCAGGCACAGGACTCCATCCTTTTTGTTCCCGCCGAAGGGAAACCGCTCCTTTTAGTCTTCAGAGATATTGACCGGGCCAAAAAAGAGTCCCCGCTCGAACAGGTTGTTCCTCTTGCAGCCATGGGTGATCTCTACAAAGTTATTAAAAATTTCTATGGCTCCCTTCCCCGGAGGATTGGATTAGAGCTTGATGTGGTTCCGGTGCGTGACTATTTCAGATTTCAGGAACTTTTATTAAGGCCGGAGATTGTGGACAGCGCGAAGATTATCAGACAGCTTCGCATGTGCAAAAGCCCCTTTGAAATCGCTCAGATGAGGCGGGCGGGGGAGATCGGAAACAAAGTGCATGAAGAAGGTTTAAATATTCTTAAGGAGGGGATGACGGAGATTGAATTTGGGGGGCATTTAGAATTGGTGGCGAAACAATTAGAACACGAGGGGCTTATCCGGGTTAGGTCTCTCAATTATGAAGCCTATTCCTGGCATATTTTAAGCGGTACAAGCGGAAGCATTGTAAGTCAGGCTAATTCACCCATGGGGGGAGCAGGACTCTCGCCTGCTTTTCCTGTCGGCGCCGGAATTAAAAAAATAAAAGCCCATGAGCCAATTTTAGTTGACTTTGGAGTTTGCTATAACGGCTACCTTGTTGATTTTACCCGCATGTACAGTATTGGAACATTGCCCGATAAATATGTTAAAGCTTATGAGGCCTCGAGAACGATAGAGCGCGCTGTGTTGGAAGAGGCGCGGCCAGGAGCCGACTGCGGTGAAATTTATGAAAAAACCGTTATACTGGCAGCAAAGTTAGGTTATGAAGAATACTATCTCGGCATCCCGGAAAAAAAGGCGTTCTTTGTCGCTCACGGCGTTGGTCTGGAGATTAATGAAATACCTTTTTTAGCTTCTGGGCAGCATTACGCACTGGAGGAAGGAACAACGATCGCTATCGAACCTAAAATGGTTTTTCCTGAGGAAGCCGGCGTGGGGATTGAAAATACCGTATTGATTACAAAACAAGGGGTAGAAAAATTAACTACCAGTAGCGAAGAAATTTTTCAGGTTTAATACCAATTCGCCTTTATTTGCATATCGTTGTTGTGTCCTCGTCACACTGCTCGACGCACTAAAATGTACGCCTGCGTCGATTCCTCGCCGTCGCCTCGATCTGCTTTTGAATGCAACGTGATATAAAAAACCGAAATTGTTCTGCGGGTTGCCGGCGAAAAAGAAAACTTCCGGTCTTCAAGCTCATGCTTCACTTTTTCTGATTTTCGGTTTTAGCCCGTTAGAAAATTTTCTAACGGGATTTACTCAAAAATTTTTGTTTCTGTTTGTAGTAGTATTCAATATCCGCGGGCATCAAGGCAATCGCTTCCTCAATTGCTTTTAAAGCATCTTCAGTATCGCCGTTAATAAAATAAGCCTCGGCCAAAGTATCCAGGATGTGCGGTTCTCTGCTGAGCCATGCGGCTTTTTGAGCCAAGGCGAGAGCTTTTTTGTTATCGCGCAGGGATATGTCATCAGCTGTAGCATAAAGCCAGGCAAGGTTATTCAAGGCAATGGCATTAGCAGGATTATTCTGAATAATGAGCCGGTACAAGGATTCGGCGCGACAATAGTTTTTCTTGGCAAAAAAAATATCGGCCAAAGCAAGGGGGATATCAACCTGGTGAGGGTTTTTAACCATAATCCGCTGAACCTGTTTTTCCAGGAAATTTAATTCAACCGTGTTTTTTATCGGGGGGAGATTGATCGCTCCCAGGAGCAGCAAAGACAAGCAGACAAGCGCGATCAGCGTCCCTTTAATCCGCCTGACTTTTTTATCATGTAGGTCACGGCACCTCTGATCCTCAACGCAATCTACTAAAAAGTTTATTCGCTGGCTGATACTAAAATGATGCCAGTTAGGCTGGTCTTTGACGTGCCCTCCCACGCGGGAGATTTTTTCCAGGGAAGAGATGAGAGCCAAGGGGTGTCCCTTGATCTCGAATACAAAGAGGTCTGCCTGCCGCTCAAAATTCCGGGAAAGAACCCCGAAAAAGAGGCGAAAATACATGACGATCACCAGAGCAAAAAACATCAGTGCGGATAAAGAAAACAGGGTTGGGTTATTGGTAAACTTCGTGATATACGGATATATGTAATCAGCAAAACCATAAACAGCGAGCCCGAGAAAACTTGAGAACAAGGAAAAAAAGAGCGGAAATACTAAAAAAAGAAGGCCATAATAAACCATATGCCGTTTTTTAACATGCCCCGCTTCATGAGCAATAACCGCTTCCATTTCCTCGTCATTAAGGAGATCAAGCAGCTCCGGAGTGATGAAAAGATAGCGGAATTTTGCGATGAGGCCGGTGATTCCCGCAGTGATGATGCGGCCCGGAAAAGAAGTCCAGATCAGTATTTCCGATACCTTGAGACCCGCCTTTCGACAAAATGCTTCGAATTTTTCCCGTCGTTCTCCTCTGGGCATAGGATGTCCGCTCCAGAACAGCCTGAGAAAAAAAGGATAAAAAATCATCAATAAAATCATAAAAGGCAGGAACCATACTAAATCCAGGAAAGAAAAACTCTCCGAAGCTCCGAGGTTTTTAGTAAACGGGATAATGCGTAAGAGGTCCTGGAAAAGCGAGAAAAGAAAAACCGGAAGCAGAATGGGAATATTAAGCCGCAGGTGCGAGATGAGGTATTTTTTTCTGGTCCGGCTAACGGAGGAAGATGTCTTAAAAAGAATAAAAGAATTAAACCAGAGAATTATTAACAAGATGAAAAAGGGAGCAATTCCTATCGCAATGTCTAAAAACGAGGAGGCGCGCACAGAAGAAAACCCCTGGATAATATTTTTAAATCCTGTGCCATACACTAAATAAAAATAAAGAAACAACGCGGAGATGATAAACCGTGCCTCCAGGGCATTAAGGAGAGGCATAACCCGAAAAGCCTCAAACTGACTCTGCTCGATTTTTTTTTTGTGATGCCGGAAGGCAAACCAGGTTGCCAGATACCACCCGATGATGAGAGAAATAAAGGAAAAGAGAAAATACCGGACATCTCCCGGTTCCTGGGGAGTATAGGATGAGTAAATCAACAGGGCTAAGACAAAAAATATTAAATTACTGAAAAGCATAGGTTAAAAACACTGAGGTCTTGGAATGGTTTTTAAGCATGATCGCCCCGTTAGAAAATTTTCTAATGGTGTTTACTTATTTCTTGTTTTTATTATAATTTTCCCAAAGCGCAATGGACTCCTCTTTATATATAAGATTTTTCGATTTTATCAAAGGAGATTTTTATGTTAAACGCGGTCGGCATTACTTTTCTGGTCTTGATTTTGCTTAACTTTTTCCTGGAAGCTTTTTTAACACTTCTTAATCTCAGGCATTTAAAACAAACCGCTCACAGCCTTCCCGCGGTTTTTCAGGAGTGGATTAACTCTGAAACGCATGAAAAAACAATACGCTATAACCTTGACTCCGGAAAGTTTTCTTTTTTAGAAATGGTGGTTTCTTTGCTGGTGATTATTTATTTTGTTTATTGGGGAGGATTTGATCGGATTGATCAGATCGCTCGGAGCAGTAACCCGAACGGGTATTATCTTCCCGCGCTTATTTTTGGGGTCGTATTTTTTCTTATTAAAACCGTGATTGACCTTCCGTTTGATCTTTTCGGGACTTTTGTGATTGAGGAGCGTTACGGTTTTAACAAAATGACTCCTCGCTTGTTTGTTTCTGATCTGATAAAATCCCTCATTGTGAACGCGGTTATCGGCATCCCGATATATTTGGGGATTTTATGGTTTATGGCCAAAGCAGGTATTTTTTGGTGGGTATGGTGCTGGGGTTTTCTGGTGGCGATCCAAATCCTTATGATGATCATTTACCCGATCTGGATTGCCCCCATATTCAATAAGTTTACTCCGCTTGAAGACGGAGAATTAAAAGACGCGATTTTGTCGCTTACCAAAAAGGCGGGGTTTCCTTTTCACGGGGTATTTACGATGGACGGGTCAAAGCGGTCGAAACACTCGAACGCTTTTTTTACCGGCATCGGAAATAAAAAGCGGATTGTGCTATTTGATACCTTGATCGCGCAGATGAAGATTCCCCAGATTCTTTCGGTTCTGGCTCATGAAATCGGCCACTATAGGCTCCGCCATGTCAAGAAACTTTTTGTCGTTAGCTCGTTAGGTTTTCTGCTGAGCCTCTATCTTTTAAGCCGGCTTTTTAATCTGGAGATTTTTTACCACGGCTTCGGATTTTCTCACCCCTCGACCTACGCGGCTTTAGTTATTTTGAGTCTGAGCCTTTCGTCTCTGTCGTTTCTTTTTACTCCGTTATTTTCAGCCCTTTCCCGGAGGTTTGAGTATAAAGCGGATGAGTTTGCCTTAAAAAATATCGATGATCCCAGACCCATGGCTGAAGTTATTGCGGTTTTAGCCAAGGAAAACCTGAGCACCTTAAACCCGCACCCTTGGTACAGTTTTTTCCATTACTCGCACCTTTCGCCGGTAGAGCGGGTCAGGGCCATGGAAAGAATAATCGCTTCATAAAATCACTAACCAAGGCTGTTTATGCTTGACAAATAATAGCCATAGGATAAAATGCATAAATACGATAGGAGCATGACTGGAGGAAGGAGAGAGATGTTTAGCAAACAGAAAAACCCCGCTTTATGGACTTAAGAAGTGGGGTTTTTCTGTCTTCAAAAGGCTAAGAAAGATTTGCAAGTCAAATGGCTGAAAGGAGGCAAAGTCATTTCGAATTTGAATTTTTGACTATTTATGGTGCCAAGGCTCATTTTTCTTTATCAAATAATACAAAAAATAAGGATTTTATGCTCTTGCCCATCTATGGCAAGCCGCCATTGTCTATCCTGATATTTTTGGGGTAAGCAACCTATCATCCCTGTTTCTTATACGATGGGTTTAATGGGCTCCTTTTTTCTGAGTGCGGATGGCCATTGAAAATCAACGCTGTAGTGTTTGCTGAGTAAATTACTCGAAATACGGGCGGATTCGTAAATCGTAGGGAGCCCGCTTCCTGGGTGCGTGCCGCCACCAACGAGATAACAGTGTTCAAGTTCTTCGAACTTATTGCGCGGCCGAAAATATAAAAGCTGTCTAAAGGTGTGGGCAAGGTTGAAGGTCGCTCCGATGTAAACATTATACGCATTTTCCCAGTCCTCAGGGGTGGTAACCTTCTCAACTTCGATATGTTTTTTTAACCCGTCAAACCCGCCTTTATCTATAACGATATTAAGGATCTTTGCTTTAAAATCATCTTTTATTGCTTCCCAATTAATCGCGCTTTTATTATTGGGCACCGGAACTAAAATATAGATGGCCGATTTTCCCTCTGGTGCTAAGGTGGGATCGCTGACGGAGGCGTTTTGCACATAGATCGAGGGGTCTTGAGAAAGTATCTTTTTTTCGGTTATTTCATCTACATTTTTTCGATAATCGGAAGCAAAGAGGATATTGTGATGGGGGAGGTAGTCAAACTTTTTGTTTACCCCGAGATAGATCATAAAGGTGGAACAGGAATACTGTTTTTTTTGAAGGTTTGATGCGGAATATTTTTTTAAAAGACCAGGCTCAACAAGGTGAGTCGCGGCATAAGCAAAATCGGCATTGATGATTACGTCATCACACAGTACTTTTTCACCACTTTCGAGCTCAACCCCGCGTACTTTTCTTCCTTCGATAATAAGATGCTTTACCGGAGTTTTTTTAATGATCTGACCTCCTTCTTCATTAACGACTTTGGCCATGGCGCGAGATATCTTATTGAGGCCTCCGATAACGTGATAGACGCCGTAGGCATATTCAATATAGGGCAATATGGTAAAAAGTGCGGGGCAGCTCCAGGGAGACATGCCAAGGTATTTTGACTGGAAGGTAAAACAAAGCTTCAATTTTTCCTGGGTGAAATAGTTGCCCAGGTTTTCAAATAGGGACTTGCCAAGGGAGAGATAAGGGAGTGCCTTAATAAAAATCGGATCAAGATAGGTGGTCAAACTCTGGTAATCTTTCTGCAGGCAGGGGAAAAGCTTTTCAAAGCGATTGGCTTCAATCTGAAAGAATTTGTCCAATCCGTCCTCATTACCAGGGAAAAGTTTCCGGGTCTGTTCTTTTAGTGTTTTTCGATTCTGAGAAGGGGAAAAAGCGCAGTCATCAAATTGCAAACGGTAGAATGGATCAAGTTTCACGAACTCAAGATAATCTTCGACCTCCCGTCCGGCTTCCGCGAACATTTCTTTTAAAATATAGTTCATCATCAAGAAAGTCGGTCCGGTATCGAACGTGAAGCCATCCAGTGTTATTGCGGCATTGCGACCGCCCACTTCTTCCGCTTTTTCAAACACCGTAACCTGAAAACCCCGGTGGGCAAGAATCATGGCACTGGTCAAACCCCCGGGGCCAGCACCAACAATGACAATATGTTTTCTTGTCATTTTTTGTTCTCCTCTTATCTTTTATGATTGGGCACCATACTTTTTAACAATCATGTCTCTTACTTTTTGACCCGAAAGAACGACCATCGGCATCCCCCCGCCGGGATTGACACTTCCTCCGACAAAAAAGAGGTTTTCGTATTTTTCACTCGCTTTGGGGGCTTTGAGAGCAAAATTCTTTTTTTTGTCGGAAACCACTCCGTAGATAGCTCCGCGGTTAGAATAATACCACCTTTGAATATCATCCGGGGTCCACATGTCTTCAACGATGATGTGCTTACGCAGGTCCTTGATTCCCATCCGTTCAATTTTATCCAAAACTTTTTCCCGGAGACGGAGGTAGTCTTCTTGGGTAAAAGGATTGTCCTGAATATACGGGATGTGGGGCAAAATTTTAATGTTCTCGCATCCGGGTGGTGCCTGGGATTTATCCGTCCGGCACGGAGCAACCACATAAAGCGTTGGATCATCAGGCAAAACTTTTTTATGAAATACTGAATTAAAATGTTCTTTAGGATTGTTTGAGAAAAAGAAGCTGTGGTGCCCTAATTGGGGATATTCTTTATCGACCCCTAAGTGGAGAACGAGGCCTGAGCAGGCCGGCTCAAACTTCTCGTAGCCCCTGAGAAATTTTTTCTCTTCGTGCAGTAGTTTTTCATAGGCCGGGATAACTTCCATGTTGGAAATAAATACATCTCCGGTTTTGACGTTTCCATCCTGGAGACGAACACCGGTTATTTTACCCTCGGCTTTTATCAGTTCTACGACCTCGGTATCTAAATAGAGTGTGACCCCTAATTCCTTAAGCAGGCGGGTAAGCCCCTCGGCAAGTTTAAACATGCCGCCCTTTACATACCAGAGACCATATTTGAGTTGAACATAGGGGAGAAGATTGAGGAGAGCCGGAGCGTCATACGCGGACGAGCCCACATACTTAACAAAAAAATTGAGAGTATCTTTCAAGTGGGGATTGCGGATAAACCGGGAAACACCTCCATCCATGGTGGAAAGCGCGTCAAAGGAACGGAGTAAAGAAAAAACTCCATAAAATTTTACCAGATCCCAAAAGGTGTCTAACCCTTTTTGAAAGTACCCTCGCTCGGTAAGGTCATACAATTTTTTCGAATACTCCATAAACCGGGAAAAATCTTCTATATCCTGAGGAGCAAGAAGAGCATTATGTTTTTTGAGGTCATCTTCCCTTGGATAGAGATCGATGATTTTTCCGTCTTCGAAAAAACAACGCCACTGCAGAGGGATCTCAACCAGTTCAACATAATCCTCCATTTTTTTTCCCGCACGGGTAAAAAGCGCTGCAAATATGTGTGGCAGGGTCAGAATGGAGGGTCCCAAGTCAAAGGAAAAGCCTTCTTTTTTGAGACAATTTAGCTTTCCTCCGATATGACTGTTTTTCTCGTATACCTCCACCTTAAAACCTTCGCACGCTAATGAAAGAGCAGCTGATGCACCCCCCAAACCAGCTCCGATCACAATTGCCGTGCGATTTTTTTCTCTGTTCATAAGCATTCTCCTCGTTTTGATCACTGAAGAGTTTTTATGAAACGACGCATCCTTAAAAGGATTTTTATCTTCTCGCGCAGCGGTAAATCGGTGTAAAGAACGGTGATTAATCCTCGCACCGTTTTTGCTAATTCCTCAGTATAGGGGAACCAGTTTATCTCCCGCTTCGTCTTGTTTTTATTCACCATAACCGCGGTCTCAATTGAGAACGTGTGTAACCCTTCCGCGCCATGATATTTGCCGAAACCGCTCTGCTTCACTCCGCCAAAAGGAAGATCCGGGTTGCCGATATTTTTTATGACATCATTAATATACGCGTTACCCGTTTCTAACTGGCTGACCACTCGTTTTGCTTTTTTTGTATCCCGCGACCAAACACTGGCGTTGAGACCGTATGGAGAGTCATTGGCGAGGGCAACAGCTTCTTCTTCAGTTTTAAAGGACATGATCGGTAGGAGCGGTTGCTTTAATGCACTTGGTTTTGATGACATTGTCAGATTTTCTGCAGGTCTGTTTGATAGTTTTTGATCACCAGTATGCTTTCCCCTGACTTAAGCCATGTTACTAACCCAGCTAAATTTTTTAAGAAGTTTTTGAGTTTTATTTAAACAAAATTTTAGATATAATAATAATTATACTATAAAAGCCAGGTAATACAAACAAAGAATTTGATTTTTCTCAGGAAAGAGAAAATGGAATCAGTTGTCTTAGGCATATATTTTTTGTTCTGGCTTCTCGGATTTATCTTTTTATTTAGAATCCCACCCTGTAAAGGTGGGATCGGCACACGGGGGGCGTATCCTCCTATTTCGGTGATAATCCCGGCACGAAATGAAGAACGCAGCCTTCCTTCCCTCCTTTTTTCCCTGCACAACCAAAACTTAAAACCCGATGAAGTAATCGTTGTTGATGATAATTCCGAAGATACTACGGCAGAGGTCGCCGAAAAAGGAGGAGCAAAAGTTGTTCGAGCAAAACCATTGCCAGAGGGTTGGCATGGGAAGCCATGGGCGTGCTGGACCGGGGCGAAGGAGGCAAAAGGTGAAATTCTGATTTTTTTAGATGCCGACACTTTTCTGACGCCAGATGGTTTATTGAAAATTATAGGCACTTATTCAGAAAAAAAAGGCATCATTTCTGTTCAGCCTTATCACACAATGGAAAAGACCTATGAAGAACTCTCAGCGATATTTAATATAATTGTTATGGCCGGGCTGAATGCTTTTACTATTTTGGGCGAGAAAGTGAAGCCATCCGGAATTTTTGGACCCTGCCTGGTGATTGGCAAAGATGATTATTTTACCTTTGGCGGACATGAAAAGGTAAAAGACACTGTTTTGGAAGATATTGCTATCGGCCAGTTGTATAAAAAGGAAGGTTTTGTCATTCGTTGTTACGGAGGAAAGGGAACGATTTCATTTCGAATGTATCCGCGCGGAATAACTCAGCTTATGGAGGGGTGGAGTAAGGGTTTTGCAGAAGGGGCGCAGGGGATTTCTTTTGGCGTGCTTCTTATGATTATATTATGGGTTGCGGGAGGTGCTGGCGACACAAGAATTCTTTTAATGACTTTAATATCCGGAGAATACCCTGTTCTGTTCCTTGCTGGTCTTTTATATATTTTTTATGCGGTGCAGATTTACTGGATGCTTTTCAGAATAGGTACCTTCAAATTTTATACGGCACTTTTGTTTCCTGTGCCGCTATTGTTTTTTATTATGCTTTTTTCTTACTCTTTAATACTCAAGATTTTTAAAAAACGGGTAACCTGGAAAGGTCGGACTCTCCGTACCGATAAATCATAGGAGCCCTTCATGAGGATATGGTACTTCTCTGTCCTGTGGACGGTCTTTCTTGATTGTGTCGCATGGTTCGTCATCCATATGGGTGTATCCTACATAATGAGCCAAATGCGCCTAGAGTATTTCAATCCCCAATCCTGGGCTTTTCGGAGAAGAGACTGGGAAAATGATGGCAGAGTTTACCAAGAAACTTTTTTCGTGAAAAAGTGGAAAGGTCTTTTGCCTGAAGGCGCAGCGTTATTTGCACAAGGGTTCAGGAAAAAACACCTAAAGGAAAAAAACGAAGATTATTTTAGTCTGTTTGTCGCTGAGACCTGCCGTTCAGAAGCTGTTCATTGGGTGACGATGATATTCTCCCCGCTTTTCTTTTTGTGGAATCCGTTGTGGGTAGGAGTGGGCATGGTTGGCTACGCCTTATTTGCGAATCTTCCTTGCATTGTTACTCAGCGATATAACCGGATTCGCTTGGCGAGAGTAGTACAAAAGAAAATTGAGAATTGAAAATTTTGTGAGGTAATTCTGTTTTGTTTACGCCGGGTTAGCTTTCCCTAAGAAGACTTTTGAGTAGCTCAATAATTTTTTTGATTTCTTCATCTTCTATTTTCCCAGCCGCACGATATCGAATAAAGCCTTTTTTATCGATAATGACAAAATTGCTTTCGTTATCCTTTATCCCATAATCAGTAAACATTTCCCCGTCCCAATCTCCGTAAAGAGTTATACCTTCTTTCTTTGAATTTTCCTTGAGTTTGTATTTCCAAATTTTAATGATCGGCCATGAGACCGGAAAACATTTGACAACCGGCACCCGCGCATACTGAGGCCTAAGGTTCTCTGGCATTGCCAGGTAAAAATTTTTTAAAGCATTTTTTAAAGTTTTATTTTTTTCAACCACCTCTTTTGTCTCATACCATAGGGTAAGTACTTTCCCCTTTACCATGTCAAGGTTCAGTTCCTGATCATCACCGGTCCTCACGCAAAAGAAAGGGGCGGGAGTGTTAACCTCAAAACCATGGGTCGGAAAAACAAAAAGGGGAAACAACGTAAACCCAACTAGGATGAGAATAAAAAACTTTTTCATACTATTCTCCTATAAGTACTGATAATCGAGAACGCTTATTTGTTTTCTATCACCTTTTTAATATAACCGGTGATGTTAAATTTTGAATTCATCCCTTGATAACTCATATAACGGATTTTTCCAAAAATTCCCCTTTCTTTCCAGGGGCGGTCGTGGACGCCGCCAATGCTCCAGGCAATCCCTGCATAGCCATTGGGATCGCGGCCATCAAGTTCGTATTTGTCATTAAGGTAGAGAGCGGTTCTAAGCGCTTGTTCGGGGTTCTCCGCCCACTCGAGAATTTTTTTCGCCCAATACATGCGCAGATAGCCATGCATCTTGCCTTTCACGATCATTTCTGTTTGCGCGGCATTCCAGAGATCATCGTGGGTCCGGGCGTTTTCCAGTTCTTTTAAGGTGTACGAATAGGCACGAGGATCTTTTCGGTGATCATGGAGGGTGACTTGTGCCCAGCGGGGAAAACCCTTAAAAGAATCATAGGAGGCATTATAAAAACAAAAGTTATCCGCCAGCTCTCTTCGCACGATCAGCTCTTCCAAAAAGGCTTCTTCTGCCGCAGGTGGAGCATTCCTACCCACAACCTCCAGGGCTACCCGTTGGGCTGAGAGTTGGCCGAAGTGGAGATAGGGGGATAACTGGGATTGTCCGTTCTGGGTTGGATCATTTCTCATCCGGCCATAGTCTGCCAGCGGGGAACCCAAAAAATCTAAAAGAACTTTTTTGGCTGCTACTCCACCCGGTTTGAGCCAAGTGACTTCCGGCACCGTGTGGTCAACCATCAGGGTATTAGAAATCTGCTTCCAATTGTTGCCCTGGGGCAGCGTTGTTAATCTATAGGGGTGCTTTTGGAGTTTGGGAAAGGACGTTAGAAATTCCGGCAGCAAACGGCGAATTTTTGGCCTCAGGGTGTGCGCTCCGTATTCTTGTTTTGGCGAGGCAATCCAGCAGGGAACAATATTGTGCGCATCAACTTCACGAAAAGGGATACTTATTTTTTCACCCACTTTCTTTTTCCACGCTTGTTTAATCCGGAGGGGATCAAAATCCGTAACCAGTTGAGACGCGTCATAATGCTTTAAGAAAACAGGAATTTCTTTTTCTGGAGAGCCGGGGAGAAGAAAAAACGGAACGTTTTTGGTCGCTAAATCATTTTCAACTTCTTGGAGGCCTTTGAGCATAAAAAGGTATTGCCGTGCGGTTGCGTCAAGAAAGCGAGGGACGAGACAGAATACAACCACCAACGGAGCATGGGAAGCTAAACTTATTTTCTGGGCAAACAAAAGCGTCCAATTATCATGTGCCCGTTGGTCCCGACTCATCCAGTAAACAACAACGCCTTTTTTTTCTTTCCCGGGTTTTAAAATTCGAACACGGCGGTGGTCCATAGCGTAGAATTACTTAAATGGTTACATTAGACTTTTAATCATCCACAAGACAAGCACGCACCGTATACTCCAGCCAATGGTTCGGATCCAGTTGGTGTTAATCAGGAAATTAATTCCTTTGAGATCAAATCCCCGGGTGAGCCGGTAGTGACGAGGCACTTGCAGGAAAGCGGTAGAACACCAGATAAGGCCAATAAGAATGAGGTTTGCCCATACCTGCAGGGGAAGCAGTCCGGCTGGAGTTTTCCAAACCAGCAGCAAAGCGGTACCCATTTCAATCATCTGCAAGGGGATAACGATTAAGACCGTCCGGCGCAAATTAAAATCCTGGTATTCTTTGAAGCTGCTGGGATCAACCTTGGTAAACAGGGGGTAATGAACAATCTGCGCAAACCAGATAATCCCCACCATGGCCATTGTTGTACCAACCTGAGCTAAGAATACTATTTGCATGAATTCATTCATTAGTATCCTCCTGTAAGCAGGGTGGAAGTAAGAAACAAACTTTTTTTATGGTGTCTTCTCACCAAATTGTAGCCCGCTGATGCGCTCAACCTCGCTCAGTCTCCATACTAAACTTCGGCCCTCGGCTTCAAGGGCATCCAGAGTTTCTTCAGGTGAATGGCCGAGTGCAGCAATAATATTTTTGGAAATTTTTTTATTTTTAATGAGGTTAACAAATGCCCGCCGAACAGTTTTTTTCTCCTCATTGTCCTGAATCTCTTGCAATCGACCATAAAGCGTCACAAATCGACAGTACGAAAGATCGGGAACGGTTTGCTCTATTTCCACAACCACCAGGGGGTTTTCTCGAAAATATTTTATTTTAGCTCCGTAGTTGGCAGAAAGAAAGTAGAGGTGGTTGTTTTGCCAAACGTAAAGGAACGGAGCTAAATAGGGATATTTTGCGCCATGAAAGACAATGCGACAAAGATATTCCGTGGTAATTATTTTTTTGCATTCTTCTTGGCTTAAAGCCGGTATTTCAAAAACGTTCATATCAACTCCTTTCCCCTGGTGCGGTTGCGATAAAAAAACTTTTTTATGCTACCCCACGAGGTCATGTAAAGCGATTGATAAGGTTGGAAATTTAAAAAGGAATCCATTACTCAAAAGTTTCTTAGGAAGCGCTCGTTGTCCTTTAAGGAGCATATCAGCAGACTCCCCGAGAG
This sequence comes from Thermodesulfobacteriota bacterium, assembly GCA_026625185.1. Taxonomy (GTDB): domain Bacteria; phylum Desulfobacterota; class WTBG01; order JAGOGO01; family JAGOGO01. Next base: position 1,341,479 of record CP113000.1, read on the forward strand.
TTAATCGCAAAAGAAACTCGGGAATAGGTAATGGTGGGTAAGGCTTATGCAATACCGCGCTGAGTGTTTGCGTTAACTCGCGATTGCGGACCGGATTTGGGGCGGTAAAATTTACCGGACCTTCCAACTCAGGATTTTCTAATAAGAAAAGAAAAATATTTGTCAGGTCTTGTTCATGAATCCAGGAAAACCATTGCTTCCCGCTACCAAGTGAAGCACCCAGGCAGCATTTAAAAAGCGGAGTTAACCGAGCAAGCGCCCCTCCGTTTCGGCCCAGAACAATGCCGATGCGGCATAAGACAACTCGTGCCCCGAATTTTTCAGCGGCAACTGCGGTCTGTTCCCAGGCTGAAGCAAGCCGCGCGAGAAAATCATACCCCGGGCCGTCAATTTCGTCTAAGAAGTTATCCCCTTGAAAACCGTAATACCCGACCCCAGAAGCGCTAAAGAAATGGATTTTTTTTTGTTCGCGCTGTGATAATGCTTCGACCAGGTTTTTGGTTGTCAGTATGCGGCTATCGAAAATTTCCTTTTTTACTTTTTCGGTCCAGCGGTTAAAGATCGAAAACCCGGCAAGGTTGATGATTGCGTCGTGATCGCCGGCTATTTTTTGCCACGCCCCGGTTTTGGTGGGGTCTGCTTCCAATATAAAAACGCGGGGAGAAAAAGGAAAGGGTTTTTTAAGGTTGCGTGAGAGGACGGTTATTTCATGACCTTGCTCAGCAAGCGCGAAGGTCAGGAAACGCCCAATAAATCCTGATCCCCCGGTTAAAAAAATTCTCATTTTTGTTAAGGGGTAAAAGGTTATTGATTTCCCTAAAAGACCGCTATGTTTAATATACTAAAATTAGATAAAAATTTCTAATAATTTAGAAAAAAAATGACCATGCAAAACCGCAAAATAAGCGCACCTGATTCTCATTTTTTAATTTATTGATAGAAAACAAAGTTTTTGGTATTTTAAGATTATTTTATGAAACCACCATTACGAAAAACAAGGGGTTGTGGTTGATTTATGGGCTTAGGTTTCAAAGATAAAATTTCATGCTCAGAAGATTTTAGGTTTTGCGAAGAGTCCTTGCCCAAGGTTTCGAGAACTTTTGCCATTAATATAAGGATTCTCAAAGGAGATGTGTACCGTGGTGTTCTTTTAGCATACCTCCTTTGCCGGATAGCTGATTCCATCGAAGATGATCATTATTTTCCCGTTGATTTTAAAATTCAGAAGCTCCATGACTATGCCTCTCTTTTCCCTCCTGCTCTCCGTAGGAGGAATAAAAAGAAAACTTTGCAAGAGTAGAGTGCTGTTAAGCGGCGATTCCGCCGGTTTTGTTGATTCATTTTGTGGTGAAGGTATCGCGTACGCAATAAGATCCGGCCAATTAGCAGCAGATGCTGTGTCATTAAAACTGCATAATAACATTAACCTGGTAAAAAATTATGAAAATCTTTGCAACCAGGAGTTTCTTCATAATTTAAAGTATTCATATTACCTTTCATGGTTAATACACAGGTTTCCTAATATTTTTTTAAAAATATTTACTCAGCATGCAATTGTCATAGACAGATATTTAGAAGTACCGGCATTAAAAGATACCTATAAAAATTATATTAAATGGATTTTGTCAAGGGTACCGGGGTTTTTGTTAAAATCTGTTTAGTATACACGCTGCTGATACATTTTTTTAAGATCACCCCTCCCATTATTCGAGGAGCTGTAATGAAAAAAAACCTGTTTACCGCTTTAGCTTCAATCTTTCTGTTAACCACCGTCATGGGTTGCGCGACCGCCAAACCGACTCCGGTACGAAGTTCCTTAACGAATGCTGCGGTCCAAGGCAAAACGGATACGGTTGCATTGTTGCTCAAACAAGGGGCGGATATCGAAGAAAAGACATCTGTCCAGCAAACGCCATTAATGATGGCAGCACTTGCCGGCCAAACACCCACCGTTAAAGTCCTGATTGATCATGGGGCGGCGCTTGAAGCGCGAGACAAATTTGGCCGCACACCCCTGATGTGCGCTGTGCTGGGGGGCAATGCGGAGACGGTGCAGACATTGCTTGATCGGGGTGCGGACATAGACGCCAAAGACTATTCCTTGGCCACCCCTTATTTTATCGCATCGCAGACCATTTATTTTTCCCAAACTCGCGCTGTATTGGAAAGTAACCCACACCTCAAGGTCAATACTTTTGATTCGAATCCTGAGGAATTCCAAAAAAAATGGAGCGGAACCCTGCAAATCATTTTCAAGGATTTTGAGGTAACCTGGGACAAACCATCGCCTAATAGCAAGCGGTCTTTTTATCGGGCGAAAGCCGGCGACATGATGGCACTCATGATGGGCGAATATCAGGGCAAAACTTATTGGGCATCAGTTGCACCAATACTTACCCATGAAGCTCCGTACATTGTGTTTTTATTTTATATTGATAGCCTTATCGGGGCAACCAACCCCAGTCTTTCAGTTGACGAAAGAGAAAAAATAATTTCCCACCTTAAGTTAACGAACGAGAATCCCGACTTCTCACCAAGAATAAACCATGTCATGGTTAATGGAATTGTTTATGCAATAGAAGTTCAGATGAGAGAAAAAACGTCTTTATATTTTTGTGCTTTTCCCCAGCAATAAGATTGGCGAGGGTGAAAGATCGTTTCGAGACCTAAACCCTCCATATTTGTTGGTGATTTTACAGGCATGCATGAAAAAAACTATAAATTTTCAAAAATAATATCAAACAAAGCTACTTTAACCTTGCCCATAAGTCCGGTTTTCCATAGCAGATCATTAAGCATACGCTGATTTCTCTTAGCCACCAAAATGGTGCAGGGGATTCCCAGGCCGGCTAATTTTTCCCAATAAGGAACCCGCTCTTTATTGAGATTGTTTTCCATCTCAACCTCGACAACCTGGATTATCTGGCCGTAGCCTCCGAAGATAATATCAGGATAGAGTCCTTGTATCTCAAAGTTTTTTCCCTCCCCGGGATTAATGTGAACCTCTTTGTGGATTTTAGAATATTTATTTTTTACCTCGTGAATAATCAGGTCGTGCATAAGTTGTTCAGTGAGGATCTGCATGGCAACCTCCTTGAGGGATAAAAGAAGGGAGACCTGGTAAAATATCTTTTTTTCACTCTGAACTCGTTTCAGGGTCCTCGAAACGTTGATTTTATTAGATGCTGAAACAAGTTCAGCATGACATGACGCACTGGTTTATGACTTTTCAAAAGTCTCGAAGGGTAAAAATCTCATTAGGGGAAATCTTTTAACTTATTTTTAGAAGGAAAGAGGGGGAGTTGTCAAGGTAATTGTGGAGACTCAATAAATAACTGTCAGTTAATCGAAAGAAATTTCCAAAACCTCATATTCAATAACTCCCTTGGGAGCATTAACCATTACGCTGTCATCTACTTGTTTTCCCAGTAGTGCGTGGCCCAAGGGTGAATAAACGGAAATTTTTTTCTGTGCCACATCAGACTCATCCGGTCCCACTAACTGATAGGTCTGTTCTTCGTCGGTCTCTACGTTGAGCAGCCGCACCGTAGCTCCAAAAGCTATCCGATCGTGAGATAGAGTCGAAGGATCAATGATTTCAGCCATAGAGAGCCTGTATTCAAGATCTTTGATCCTTGCTTCCAGAATTCCCTGTTTGTCTTTTGCTGCCTCGTATTCAGCATTTTCGCTGATATCTCCGTGCCCGCGAGCCTCACCAATTTCCTTGATAATTTTGGGCCGTTCCTTTTCTTTAAGAAATTTTAGTTCTTTCATCAAAATGTTGTAACCTTCTTTGGTTATCGGTCGTCTGGTCATAACGTTCCCTTTACATCCTGAAAATTAATACCGTTCGTCGTCCATTAATAAAATAATTAATCAATTAATGCAAGCAAAGACAGAAGTTGTTTCATAATGCCGGCAGTGACTCCCCAAATGAGGTGCTCCCGGTATTGAAACGTGAGCGTCTCGGGAGCAAATTCGTCAGCCGGGGAGATTTTTTGCCTAAAAACATCCTGGAAAAATGAGAGGGGGATTTCAATTATCTCTTCCACCTCATCGGGGTTAATCTGAAACTGGGGAGTAGCAGTTGTTGTCCCCACCACCGGTGCAATCACGTAATTCGATGACAGTGTACGAAAATCATCCAGAAGGCCCAGCACCTCAACCGTCTCAGGAATAATCCCAACCTCTTCGGCGGCTTCCCGGAGAGCGGTTGTTTCCCAGGAATCATCTTCATGGTCCCGTGCCCCTCCGGGAAAAGATATTTCCCCTTTATGATCAGCTACTTTATCGGTTCTCCGGGTTAAGAGAAGGTAAACCTCACCTGCTTTTTCATAGAAAAGGATAAGGACTGCCGCAGGGATACGTCTTTTATCCTCAATGATCTTCCGGGGACGATCAGCAATAATTTTTTTAATTTTATTAATCACCATGGCAAATTACTTTATCAAACTCCGCATTACTTTCATGTTCCGGCGGTCATCCGCATCAGTTTTGCGGGGAGTCTCCATAATTCCCGGCAGATGTGCCAGCTTGGGATGATTAATGATCTTCAAAAAACCCGAGCGACCAATGTCACCTTTTCCAATGTGCCAATGCCGGTCTTTTTTAGAACCAAAAGGAGCTTTTGAATCATTTAGATGTAGCGCCTTTAATTTAGGTAACCCAAGCAGAGCATCAAATTCATCTATCATGCGATCCAGTCCTTGCGCATCAGTAAGATCATAACCGGCCGTAAAAGCATGCGCCGTGTCTAAACAAATCCCGATGCGGTTTCGATCTTCAACCTGAGCTATGATTTCCTGAAAGTGAGAAATCTTATATCCGATTTCATTTCCTTGTCCCGCGGTATTTTCCAACAAAAGTTGAACGGAATTGTTTGCTTTCACAAAGGCTTTATTGACCGCTTGTGCAACTCGTTGCAAAGCCTTCTTCTCTTCGCTTACGAGTTTATTTCCCGAATGAACGATAACAAATGAAGCTCCCATTCTCGCTGCTTGCTCTAATTCGTCACCAAGATAGCTGATGGAACGAGCATAAAGGTATCGCTCATGAGAAGCCAAATTAAGCAAATAGGGGGTATGGAGGAAAACCGGAAAAATATCAGTTTGAGCAAGAGCTTCTTTGAATCTTTCTATTTCGTCGCCATGTACTAAACTGTTTCTCCAGGCCCTTGGATTGCGGGAGAAAAACTGAATGGTTTCACACCCGAGTTTTATAGCCCGGGGAACCACCCGTGATAATCCACCGGCGATTGATATATGAAAACCAAGTCGCATACAGTTTAAGTAAACCTCGTTAGGAGGCTTGAACATGGGGCCTTTCTAACGGGGTCGCTCTTTAATTAACAGAGGCTACCTCGCCCCCAATTTTTTTAAAGAAAAGCGCGGTGCTTGTTTTGATTGCTTCCGCTATTTTAGTTTGAAAGGGGTACGCGCTTAACGATTTTTCCTCCTGAGGGTTAGAAAGGTAACCAACTTCAACCAGGACTGATGGTATATCCGGAGCTTTGAGCACTGCGAACCCCGCCTGGAGGGGTTCAGGGAAATTAATACTATGGACCTTTTTAAGTTCCTCAAGAGTAATTTTACCCAAAATGAGGCCGTCATTGATCGTCCGCGTTTGTTCCATGCCGACCAGAATAGAGTCAACCCCATCCGGGCAAGACGCGAGGTCTACCCCTCCTATAAGATCAGAGGAGTTTTCCTGATCAGCCAAAATTCGGGCCGCCTCCTGGCTTGCCCCTCCCAGGGAAAGGCAATAAACTTCAGCACCCCTTTTGTTTTGATTAAAGCCCGCGTTCACATGAATGCTGATAAACAGATCGGCGTTATATTCCTTGGCGATCTTCCACCTTCTTCTCAAGGGAATAAAATAGTCATTCTCCCGGGTTAAGAAAGCTTTCACATTCCTTTCCCGGTTGATGGCATCACGGAGTTTTTTAGCAATTTCTAAAGTAATCGTTTTTTCTTTCCTGCCGGTTTTCCCTAGTGCACCGGGGTCTTCTCCTCCGTGCCCAGGGTCTATCACCACGATATAGGTTCCCCGGGACTTTTTCTGAAAAACTGCTCTTTTCTCTTCTTCTTTTTTTTCCAGATCAGACCGGAAAATATCAATCACTAAACGGTCGGGCTTATCATAAAATTTTTTCAGGGTGAATACTTTAGTCTCGGCGGGTTTAACCAGATCCAGGACCACCCGCACCGTGCCCGGAGTAAAACAACCCCACCGGACTCTGGAGATAACCGGATCATTAATGATAAATTCTTTTTTAGAAAGAAGAGGGTTCGCTTCTTTCAGGTCGATAACCACCCGGTTTGGTTCACTCAGCTCAAAAAGATCATAATAAGCCGGGCCGGTTAAGTCCACCACAATGCGGGTATATTCAGGAGCGCTCCAGGACCGGATATCCAGCACATTTACCGTTCCCCAGGCGGGCGGAACGAAAAGGACTAAAATAACAAGACCGATAAAATTTTTTATCTTCATTTTACCAGCGCGGAAACAGGTACTAATGCTATTCCTTCATTTTTAAGTTTAGGTGCCATCTCTTTCAGTGCTTCAAGCGTTGTTTGCCGCGGATGACTGATAATAATGCCCTGCCCCCTTTGTATGGTCAGGCGTATGGCTTTATCAATAAAATTTTTCGAATAGTTCACCTCAGGCTCATTATCAATAAAAATCATATTTTCCCCGCTGGGGATTCCCATTTCCCAGGCCGTGCGATAGGCGATGGATTGCGATGAGGTCTGGCTGTCAACAAAGTAAAGACCGGTTGATTTCAAGGTGTTTAAAACCGCACGCATGGTCTTCTCGTCTTCAGTGGCGCGGGAACCCATGTGGTTGTTGACGCCCTTGATATAGGAAAACTGCTTGAGGTCGCTTTTTATTATTGCCGCAATACGGCCCTCATCCATATTGGTGTAGACAGCTCCGCGACCAGGATTATGCTGAGAGCAGTTTTTCGGTTCCATGGGCAAATGCATCATCACTTCATACCCCCGTTCATGCGCCATTTTCTCCGCACCCTGAGAATAAGTCTGATCCGGTAAAATAGAAAGCGTAAGAGGAATCCCAAGGTCAAGGAATGCTTTTGCCTGTTGCAGATCCTCCCCAATGTCATCAATGATAATCGCAAGTTTTGGAGAGACATCAGACTGTGATGGACGATGGAGAAGCGTAACCGAGTGGCTCAATACTCCATCTAAATAAAGTAACAAGAAGAATCGGTTCCCCTTTTTCTCTGCTTTTGAAGAAACACCGGGGAATTTTTCAAGTTCCTTAACCAGAGTGCCAGCAGCGTCAGGTAAAGCCACCGTCCGCGGGAAGTAAATTTCCACCTCAGTTTGAATCCATCGTTTCTCCGCTCTTTGCCGGGACTGTTCCTGAAGGATCCGGAAATCCTTTTCACCCGCCCCAATTTTTTTTGCGCCAAGCAGCATCTGCTGGTTAATCCGTCGGCAGGTGTCGGTATAATCCGTAACCGTAATCCGGGGCACGGATGGTTGCTTTGGTTTTGGGGGAACGGTATATTCAGGTTTTTTCTTTGGGGGAGAAGGAACAAGAATATAAAAGGTGTAAATACTTAGCGCAATAACGATCAAAAAAAAAACAATTACCCCTTTTATATGAACCGGGGATTCCCTTCTCTTTTTCGGTGACGACATGTTATATAATTTTGTTTATCAGCTCCAATAATTTGCTTTTAGGTTGTACTCCCACCACCTGATTCACCAGTTCGCCCCCTTTAAAAAAAAGGAGAGTAGGAATTCCGCGAATGCCGAATTTTGCCGCGGTTGCCTGATTATCGTCCACATTAACCTTGCCGACTTTAATTTTTCCCTCAAATTCCCGGGCGATCTCCGCGACAACCGGCCCGATCATCTTGCACGGCCCGCACCATTCGGCCCAGAAATCAACCAGGACCGGTGTCTGAGAATTAATTACTTCTTCAGTAAAATTTTTATCGGTTAAGGTTACTTCTTTTTCCATAGTCTTCTCCTTTTTTGATCAGTTGAAATGTAAAAGTTTTTCTTCAAGAGTCTGCATCCACCTCATTGCGCAAGTGAACTTTGAAGTAATGATTCCTGCCCACGATTGAAGGTCATTAGTAAAAATTAATACTCCGAAAACAATAAGGAGGATTCCGCTTACCATTTCAAAATGCCGGAGAATAGAGGTGGCAAACGAGAACTTGCTGAAAAAACCAATAAAGAAGACCGTAGCAATAATAGGAATTGACATGCCGAGGGAGAAAATGCTCAAGAGTAAAATTCCTTGGTCAAGCGTTTCCTGAGTGGCTGCATACGCCAGTATCCCAGCCAGGATAGGACCGACACAAGGGGTCCAGCCAAACGAAAACGCCATACCTGCCAGGAATGACCATTCAAGTCCAATAGATTTTTTCTGAAACTGAAATCGTTTATCGTAGTGAAGAAATTTAATTTTAAAGAGCTTTAAAAGGCCCGCAAAGTATAACCCAAGAAAAACGATCGCAATTCCGGCGATCTTACTTAAGATTTGGAGATGGGCCAAAAGAAACTTTCCGATAAGTGTGGCGGAAGCACCGAGAAGCACAAAAATACAGGAAAACCCCGCGGAAAAAAAAATGGCATTCAAAAGAAGCTTTTTTCGTATTTTCCACTTATTGCTCCCATCCTCAATGAGTTCTTCTACGAAAACATCGGAGATATAAGAGAGAATAGCAGGTATCAGGGGAAGGACACAAGGAGAAAACGCAGTGAGCAAGCCGCCTAAAAATGCCACAATAAAAGGAATCGGTTCCATACAAAACCTAACCAAAACAATTTTCTAAGTATTTTTCGACAGCAAAAGCAGCAGTTGCGCCATCACCCACAGCGGTAGAAAGCTGGCGCAAAAGTTTCTTTCTCACGTCTCCAGCGGCAAAGATACCGGGGACTGAGGTTTCCAGGTTTTCATTGGTCACAACAAACCCTTGGTCGTCCAACTCAACAATTCCTTTGAGAAATTTGGTATTCGGTTTAATGCCCACAAAAACAAATAACCCAGAGATTGGTTTTTCCCAGGTTGCTCCGGTTTTGACGTTCTTTAAAACCACCTTTTCTACTGACGAATCTCCTTCAATCCTGTCTACCACGGTATCCCAGATAAATTCAATCTTTTCGTTTTTTAACGCCCGCTCCTGCAAAATCTTGGTGGCGCGCAAAGCGTTTCGACGATGGACAACGTAGACTTTTTGAGCGTATCGGGTGAGGTAAATAGCCTCATCAATAGCCGTGTCTCCTCCTCCAACAACGATTACATCCAGGTCCTTAAAAAAAAATCCATCGCAGGTCCCGCAAAAAGATATTCCCTTTCCTATAAAACGCTCTTCTCCAGCGAGACCTAAACGATTGGGGGAAGCCCCGGTAGCAATGATAACTGCCCGGCAAAGATATTCCTCGCCTTCGCATAAGACTCGTTTAATTTCTACGTCATTCTTGAGTCCAATCACTTCTCCGGTCTTTATCTCAAGCCCGAATCCGCGTGCCTGAGCCTCCATCAAGGCAGTTAAATCAATTCCTGAAATCCCCTCAGAAAAACCAGGATAATTTTCTACCTTTTCAGAATATACAATTTGCCCGCCCATAATAGGAAGCTTTTCTACTAACAATGTCTTCAGCTTAGATCGCTGCCCGTAAATCCCAGCCGTTAATCCTGCGGCACCTCCACCAATAATAACGAGATCATGTTCCTTACCGCCCATGGTTTTTTATCCTAATATCCAAAAAATGATTACTGTTTAAGAAGGGTTTTAATGTCTTTTTCTAACTCGATTGAGGTCGTTGTAGAAAAGCCAACGTAATTCTTAAAAAATTTTCCTTCTTGATTAATGAGGTAAGAATTTGGGATTGCCCGCACTTCCCGAAAATTTTTTTGGATGGAGGAAAACTCGTCTCCATTAATCACTGGGTAGTCAATGCCCCATTCCTTTGCTTTCTCTTTTATTTTCTTATCATTTCCTGAGCCAATAGCGATCCCTAAGATAATCAGACCGTTATCTTTATATTTATCATAAAGAGCCACTAAATAAGGAATTTCTATCTGACAAGGAGGACACCATAGTGCCCAAAAATTAAGGATAATGACTTTTCCTCTATGATCAGATAACTTAAAAGTATTTCCGTTTAAGTCTGTTAAGTTAAGCTCAGGTGCTGTTTTTAAATTTTCCGACTTGCTTTCACATACAAATCCACCCACCAAAAAAAAGAAAAAAACTATCATCAAAAAAATTGACACTTGTTTATTCTTTTCCATATCGTCTCGACCCTTTTTCTAAGTTCGATTTAGCTTTGTAAATTATTGACAATTAACATCAGGGAAAGGAATGAGTTTTTATAGTGAATCTTTTTGTTGCCGCGCTTTTACAACTGACTGAGGTCAATTGAAATTTTTACTCCAAAAAAATATCAATACCATATCCGCTAGTTACAATAAAGTCAAATCTATTAAAGCTGTCATTCCCCGTCCTGTGATTATTTAACTATTTGAGATAACTTTTGTTTTGAGAGGTTAGGGTACGGACAGCCTAACCTGAACATTATTCTTGCAGGCTTTAGGCAACTGTTGCGAGGAGGGTGAACGTATAAATTTTGAAGCCCTTTGCTATTGAGCGCCTAAGTTTCATGAGGATCAGTGATACTTCATCGTTTCGGGGGAAAAATGCCCTTTTATCGGTAAGCGTCCCTTTTTGAGAACTTCGGTGAGGGCATCCGGGAAAAACTGGTCACACTCTTTTAAATACTTGAGTACTGATAGGCTCCAGTAGCTTTCGTCCGGAGTTTCAATGACTGCGACGTTTTTGTTTTTAAATTCCTCCATGATTCTTTCGGTAGCTTCCGAAGGGTGGGGTCCCTTTCGTTTATCAAAAATCGTTAACGGTCGAAGGGGGTCAATCTGATAAATCTCTAAGTCCCTCAACTCCATAGGCACATCTCCTTGAGCGAATTCTCTTATCGGCATCCCTCGCATGCCAACCTCCTCGGGATTTCCAAGCGTGGCGATATAAATCAAAGAATCGTTAACCTTCAAATGGACCGCAGAACCTTCTCTGACGATGGTGTGTTCATTCCCTTGTGGTCCAAAGACTACAAAATTCCAACGACCAAGTTCAAGTTCCAGCTGTCGTTTAAGAATGCGACTCCGTTCGAAAATTTCTTCGACTTTTTGATACGTTTCCCAATATTTGGTTTTTAGTTTAAAATCCGGCATAATAATTTTTTTTGGAGAAAATTTTTTATTACCTTTTTCCCTTATCGTTTCTCATCCCTTTAAAAACTCAAGAGATATTCTTCATCAATATTTGAGGACACATCGGGAAGCATTTGCAGATGATCTTCATATTCTTGATGAGTAACAATTCCTTCCTGAATTTTTTTCTCTATTACTCTAATATCGAATCTTTTTTCAACATCTTTATACATATTTTTCTTTCTCCTTTAAGCGCGTGGTGTTTTTGGAAGATAAGCAAGAGGAACCAAACCGAGACAAAAGGCTCAAAAGCGCTTTTTTAACTGTTACCACCGGTAGGGACTGTAAACAAGCCTGATCCTGACACTCAGCCATTTGCTGGGGGGCGCAGGGAGCGCAAGAATAAATACAAGAAAGACATTTAACTTTTTCATTCCGGGGTCCCCAAATTCTGACATCCGTAGGTCCAAAAAGGGCTAACGTGGGGATGCCAACCGAGGCTGCTAAATGGGTAATGCCCGAATCATTTCCCACATAAACCGTGCACCGTTCAAGAATGGCTGCTAAATGCTTCAGGGGTAAGTTCTCTGCCACAATAGGACTACATTCCTTGATGAATGGCCAAATCGCTTCTAAAATATCTTTGTCAGCCGGGCCAGAGATAAGGAGGATCGTTGCTCCAAGATACCTTTTTGCCCACCTCATTAACGCCGTAAACTTTTCTTTTGGCCAGCATTTTTTAGAACTCCCACTCCCAGGATGAATTGCCAAAACCGGATAGTTCCCCTCACCACTATTACATGACGATTGAAAAAACTCCTCTGCAATTTTTTTGTCACAAAAAGAGGGTACAATTTTAGGAGGTTCAAAAAAAATTGGTATTCCCTCTCTTTCTAAAGGGGAAAGCAAAAATTCGGTTATCGGAGCAGGGAGTTTTTCCTGTGGAGAAAACCCTCCATAGACGATCCAAGGAATGCCAATTTTTTCCAAATTCTTGATAACGATGCCCTCTGAATCTGGAATATACGAGACAGCTAAATCAACGCCGCTGAACAATCTTTTAATATTTTCCGGGAACTCACCCTCGGAGCGAAAAAGGGTATAAAATCCGGACAGATCGTTGGGTATTATAGTATTAACCTGGTGTTGAGCTAATTTTAAAAAGCAAGGATTTCCCATGAGTGTTATCTGGGCAGAAGGGAAGACTTTTTTAAGACTATTTATCACCGGTAACGTTACAATAAAATCACCTAGGGCGCCATTGCGAATAACCAGGATATTTCTGACCAGTTCTAAAGCTTTTTTTCTTTTCATGAGACCTTGTGTCAGGTTTATTTTTAAAGTATCACGTGTGAAGACCAAGCACATCCTCCATACTATAAATTCCCGGAGACTGATCAACCACCCAAAGCGCCGCCTTCACTGCGCCACTGGCAAAAGTATCCCGACTGTGTGCTCGATGAATTACTTCAAGCCGCTCGCCAAGTCCAGCAAAAAGGACAGTATGATCACCCACAATATCCCCGGCGCGCACGGCATGAACTCCAATTTCCTGGGTCTTTCTTTCCCCCAAAACCCCTTTCCTCCCAAATATCCCCACCTTATCCAAATCGCGCTCCAAAGCTTCAGCGATAATGTTGCCAAGGCGAAGAGCTGTTCCGCTCGGAGCATCCTTTTTCATCCGGTGGTGTGCCTCCACGATTTCGATATCATAATCATCTTTTAATATCCGGGCAATTGAACTTACGATTTTGAACATTACATTAACCCCAATGCTCATATTGGGGGATAATACACAGCGGGTCCCGCAAAGTTTTTGCTTGAGCGCTTCGGTTTCCGGGGTTGAAAATCCCGTTGTGCCGATAACCAGGGCTTTTTTTTCGGAAGCAACTGCTTCCGCATTAGATACGGTACTTTTTATTTCGGTAAAATCAATCACCACGTCTATTCCGGGCAAAATTTTTCTCACGTCATCCTGTAAAATGATTTTTAAACCTTTTATCCCCGTAAAGGACTCGATCTCTTGACCGAGGAAAGGATGGCCTGGCCTTTCAACCGCGCCAGCCAATACTATCCCTTTAGCTTGGGCAATGCGGTCAATAATGCGCATTCCCATACGACCAGCTGCTCCTAACACAGCTGCTTTAATAGTTTTTTCTGCCATAGCATTAAATGTAAGGTTGTGCTTTCTTAAAGGAAAGACGTTAAAGCCTTCTCTAAGCTCACATTTAGTTTAAGCGGTGAGGGCGCTTCAATGGAAAGAAAGAATAAAACCAATGCGCTAATACAACGCAACTGTTGCGATTGGTTAAGAACAAAACATTTTAATTATTAGAAACCGCTGCTATTTTTGGGGCCAGCCGGTTTTGAGCATCCACATAAACCAACTTTGGACTGTGGTGCTTTGCCTCCTCCGCATCCATAGTGACATAATTTGCGATAATAATCAAGTCTCCCTTGGCAACCTTTCGTGCAGCCGCACCATTAAGACATATGGTCCCTGAATTGCGAACTCCGGGGATAACATAGGTTTGAAAACGTTCCCCATTGTTAATATCATATATGTGGACCTGCTCAAAGGGGATCAAATTTGCTTTTTCCATCAATATTTCATCAACAGTAATGCTCCCCTCGTAATTAAGGTTAGCATCAGTTACCGTCGCTCGATGGATTTTGGATTGGAGCATAGTTCTTTGCACGGGAAAAACCTCCTTTGTTTAATTTTTTAAAACCCGATTATCAATTAGCCTTGTTTTTCCAATCTTAACGGCGAGAGCCATTAAAGCCTTATCATCAATCCGTTCTAAATCTTCTATGGTTTCCGGGTGGCACACCTTGACATAATCTATGTCTGCGGCAGGTTGAACGCGGATTATTTCCGCGGCACGGTCAATAAGTTTTTTGGGGTTTTTCTCCCCCCCCTGGAATAATTTTTCCACCTGATTAAGGGCGTTAAATAAACACAAAGCTTGTTTTCTTTCTTCCGAGCTCAAATACTTATTGCGGGAACTCATGGCTAATCCGTCTTCTTCCCTTATGGTCGGCATTCCAATGATTTCGATATCAAAGTTAAGGTCTCTGGTCATCTGCCGGATCGTTACCAGTTGTTGATAATCTTTTTCTCCAAAAATCGCCACCTGGGGTTTTACGATATTAAATAGTTTAGCAACGACGGTAGTAACTCCTTGAAAATGAGCGGGGCGAGAAGCTCCGCAAAGATTTTGCGTCACCTTCTCCACTGCGACAAAAGTTTGATAGCCCGAAGGATACATCTCCTTTGCCGAAGGGGCAAAGATAATGTCCCCACCAACTGATGAAACTTTTTCAGTATCTCCTTCTAAATCGCGAGGATAATCTTGATAATCCTCTCCTGCGCCGAATTGCGTGGGGTTTACAAAGATGCTTACAACTAAGTAATCTCCCCTCCCTTTTCCTTCCCGCATCAGAGCCAAATGGCCTTCATGGAGAAAGCCCATCGTGGGCACAAAAGCAATCCTCCTCCCCGCCTCCCGGGTTGCACAGGCCCACTGCTGCATGTCGCTTACTGATCGGATGGTGTTCATAACTCAATTAAAAACTATGTTCCGCGCCAGGAAATTTGCTTTCTTTAACTTCTGTTATGTAACTTTTTACTGCTTCAGAAATTAAAGGTTCAAGGGTGGCAAACCGTTTTACAAACTTGGGTCGAAACTCTCCCGAAAGACCTAAAAGGTCGTTAATCACAAGTACCTGACCGTCACAATCGGGGCCGGCCCCAATGCCGATTGTGGGGATACTGAGTTGAGAACTTATTTCTTTCGACAGGAAAGACGGTATCACCTCCAAAACCACTGCAAAAGCTCCTGCTCTTTCGACTGCTAAAGCGTCCTGAAGAAGTTTTTCGCGTTCCCTATCTGCTTTTCCTTGAACTTTATACCCCCCCATCCGGTGAATTGATTGGGGAGTTAAACCAATATGAGCCATAACCGGAATATCAATATCGCAAATCGCTTTGATAACTTCCTCCATATTTAACCCACCCTCGACCTTTACCGCCTCAGCTAACCCTTCTTTAAGCATCCGCCCGGCATTTTTTTTCGCCTCTTCTATGCTTACCTGGTAGGACATAAAAGGCATATCCGCGACTAAAAGCGCCCTAATTCGGCCGCGAGCCACTGCCTGACAGTGATAGATGATTTCCTCCACAGTTACCGGAAGAGTATTCTGATACCCCGCCATAACCGATCCCACCGAATCTCCTACCAAGAGAATTTCAATTCCACTTGCATCCAGCATCCGGGAAGTAGGGCAGTCATAGGCGGTAAGCATCGTGATTTTATCGCCCTCTTCTTTCATTTTTTTTAAGTCGAGTATTGTAACTTTTTTCATTAAACCCTCCCGCTCAAAATAAAAAACCTTCCGAACCGAAATGGACCGGAAGGTTTTATTTGCACATTTTATTATTTTTCCTCGAGGCTAAAAGTCCCCGGGCAAATAAATTTATCTTCTTCACGGTCTCGGTCCTAAATTAGGATCCAAGCTGCGATATTAATATGCTAAAAAAATAAAGGAGTCAAGAATTTTTTTTGCAAAGGCATTAATTTTTGTAAAAAAATAATCTTTTAATTTTTTAAATAAATTTCAATAGTTGCTTGCTTTTCTCGGGAAGGCAAGAATTTTCCATAAAAACTTCCCTTCTTTTCTTAGCCGTTATGCTGCTTGAATCGCCATTTTTTTAATCCAGGGGCAGAGCCCCTCAGAAAAAAAACCGTCCCGGGAAAGGGTAAGCTTACCAATTTTTATCACTTTTTTATTTTTTTGCCACCATCTTTTCAAGTATCATCCTGATGGCCGAGGCGCCGACTCCTAACTCCCTCGCTATCTCCGCCATCGTTAATCCAAATTCCCGGCTTAATCGACCGGCAATTTCTCCTCGCACCTTTGTGACCTCGCGTCGCTTGCCTCCCGCCCTCAGCTCTTTTTCACTTATTCTTCCATCGTTACAGCTGTTTTTTATGATCGCCTTAATCGCTTTCTTATCTCTCGGATTTCTTATCTGCCTTTTTACCGTTTTTCCCGCCTCCAACAAAATGGCGGCGACAAAATCGCTGCCGCCTAACACTCGCGCATCATTCTCGGTTTTTTCGCAACTTTTTCGCAATGACAAAACCCGTGACCATCCTCCCATGCTGCGAATCAATCCCCCTCCGGTTAATTCAGGTCGTCTGCCTTGGACGATGCCTCCTTCAACAAATTTCCGGTACGCCCGAATGGCTTGACTTCGCTTCCTTCCAAAAAGCCCCAGCACATAATCCTTTTCCTGCCATTGGCTTTCTTGTTTTCCCATAAGAACACTATGCCCGCTCCAGGGAAAACGGTCAAGTTCTCGTAAATCTTTTACTATCTTTGCCCGTAACGGATTCAAATGAAGGTAACGCACAAGCTCCAATAAGTATGGCTCTTGTTCGCATACAATGGATTTATAGCGGTTTTGAAAAAGATGCCCGCTTCTCTGATGTTTGCGGTTAAATCGGAGGCTGTAGCCGGTTAGAAGCCGGCGCATGAAGGTGGAGATTCCTTTCGGGCCGCTGAAAAACAAAAGATGGACATGATTGGACATAAGCGCCCAGGCAAGAATTCGGGTTTTGGTCTTTTCGGCAAGATCACCAACACGGCAGAGAAAATCTTTTTTATCGTCATCGTCACGGAATATCGTTATCCCTTCGATCCCGCGGATCATAACGTGGTGCAATGTTCCCGGAGCGTCTAATCTGGCTTGTCTCGGCATAATAGTACTTCTTTACCAACTGTCTCTCCCTTTGTAAAGTGATAAAATTGGTCAACGTCCCCTAAATTTTCTAAATTTTCGCCTTAATTTTCGTCTTTCTGCCAGTTCCCGCTTCCATCATATTCGGCAATGAGAAGGCCAGTTTGGTCATAGATATAATGGGTAGTGTTTGCATTGGCTACCTTTTTGGTCCTTCTCCCCAGGGATCGTAGGTATATTGCCCCAGGGTAGTGCCAGTATTCAATCCTTGCCCCCTTCGGGGAAAAAAAGGGACACCTCAACGATGTCCCGAATAGAATGTTATAATTTTATGGACGTCCCCTCCAACTCCGTCCTAAAATATCAAATTTCCCGATGTCAAGAAAAATCTTTCGGGCAGGAAAAATTTTTTGGGTTAAAAATTATTTTTAGATTGTTTGGTTGGATTGTCTTAATAAAATTTTTTCTTCGGACTTCTGGTTTGAAATAAGCTCCTCAATTTTTTCGGTGAGGGGGCTCAAGGTCTCAGTGTTAACTGCCGAGATGCTCGTCGCATCATAAAGACGGCATAGATTTTTAAGCATTTCCTTGTCCGGAAATTTGTCTTCTTTATTAAAGACGCGAATCATAGGAATCTGTCCCAGTTCTAAGTCAGTTAAGATTTTTTCACAAGCGTCCATCTGCCTTTTAAAGTTAGGGTTACTTACATCAATGATATGCACTAAAAGGTCAGCCTGGCTAAGTTCTTCTAAGGTTGCCCGAAAAGCATTCACC
This sequence comes from Thermodesulfobacteriota bacterium, assembly GCA_026625185.1. Lineage (GTDB taxonomy): Bacteria > Desulfobacterota > WTBG01 > JAGOGO01 > JAGOGO01. Next base: position 1,359,210 of record CP113000.1, read on the forward strand.
AAATCTCTTGGCAAGTCACGAATGAAACCTACGGTATCCGTGATAATGACCTCAGTGTCCCGGGGAAAGCGGAGACGTCGGCTGGTTGGGTCGAGTGTGGCAAAGAGGCGGTCTTCAACATGCACCCGGCTATGAGTAAGGGAGTTTAAAAGTGTTGATTTTCCCGCGTTGGTGTAACCGACAATCGAAATAATCGGCAGATCACCTTTTTCCCTTTTTTTGCGGGTTGTTATTCTTCTCTCCTGAATCTTTTTGATTTCCTTTTCTAACCGGTTGATTCGGTCTCGAACGCGCCTTCGATCTATTTCCAGCTTTTGTTCTCCGGGCCCTCGCCCCCCAATCCCTCCCATTAACCGGGACATGGCCGTATTTTTTTTAACTAACCGGGGAAGAAGATACTTCAACTGGGCAAGCTCTACTTGAATTTTCCCTTCCTTGCTTTGGGCGCGTTGAGCAAAAATGTCGAGAATAAGCTGGGTGCGGTCAATAACCTTCATATCAGTTTGGTCAGTAATTGACTTCACCTGAGCCGGGTTCAGTTCACAGTCAAAAATCAGGAGGGTAGCCCCCTGTTGGATGCTTCTGATGGCAACTTCACGTAACTTTCCCTCTCCCAAAAGATGACGAGGATCCACCTGCGGGCGGTACTGGATAATATGATCTAAGACGCTAATATTGCAGGATTCCGCCAGTTCTCGCAATTCGTTTAGTGAATCAAGGATTTCATGTTTGGCTTTGTTAGAAACACTTATCAACAGGGCCTTTTCCTTCCCTTCTGCTTTCTTAAGAGGCTTTTGCTTTCGCTCAAACTCTTCTTCCAAAGAAGTAATGAGTTCTAAAAAGTCAAGGTTCACGTGCGAAGGGTGAAGAAATTCCAAGAAGGCCCATTTTTCGTTTTGAGGATTTTGGGGAAAAAGATAGGCCAGATATGTTTTTCCGGGAAGGCCATCTTTGTCCACAGAAATTGCAGTCATTAAATCGAGGTGAAGAAAGGTTAAATCAGTGAGGTCATCTTGGGAGATTGGCTCTTTATTTAGATGAGTATGAACTAAACGAAGTCCCCGCAGTCGAGTAACCGAAGAACGATAGCCGGACAAATCGGGTATAAAAAGTCCCTGGTGGTCTCCGATAATAACATGAGTAATATTTCCTTTGCGGTTAACTAAAATTCCCACCTGACGTTTGGCGTCTGAGGAAAGGAGGGTCAGGCGTCGGGCGATTTCTGGAGTGATAATCTGGTCAGCTGGAATCCTTCGCTGATATAACCGTTGTAACTCTTTTGTTTGACTCGGTTTCAAACCGTTTAAGTTTCCGTACAGTTTTCCTATGTTAGGCGCTCCTTTCTTAAATACTGTCCTTGCTTGAAAAGCAAGCTTTTCCTTTTATCCGATCAGAAGATATCAATGATAAGTATTGTAATTTTAAAAGATTTGATAAAGAATGTCAAAAATTATTCGCCCCCGTTCAGGAGAAATTCGTGCTTTTTAAAAATAACGCCCCAGAAAAAAATAAACGGTTTATTTTCTGGAGCCTTTTGGCCCTTTACGTCAGCGTGATTTTCTGCTCTACCCCCTATGCATACCCTGCCTTAAAATTTCTTATGGACAAAGCAAAGCTCAACCTGAATCTCGGCATGTCTCTTTTAGGTATTTTTATGTTTATTTATTTTTATATTGTTTTAATCAAAACAAAAAATCTGAGAACCGTGAAAGCAAGCTTGATTTTAAGTTGCATGGTAATAGGCTACATTATCATTTTCCTAATTTTTACTAAAAATCCGGTCGAACGTTTTCATCTTTTTGAGTATGGGGTTTTAAGTTATTTCATCTACCAGGCCCTGGCCATCGATTTGCACGAGGAAAACCTATACGGGTGGGGAATGATTATTGTACTTCTGGTTAGTTCCCTTGATGAATTATTTCAACTCTCCCTCCCGCATCGTTTTGGAGATCTTAAAGATATTTTTATAAATTGTTTATCAGGATTATTAGGATTTGGAGTTTTAAACACTACTCATAAACCATACGTAATAAAAAATGATGAAAAATAAATAGTTGGTAGTGTTTTGACTTTTGTTTCTCAGTTTAAAAAAATTTTATTTTATCCTTTCATAAACAGGTTGCATTTTTAAAATTATTGCAATACTAATGCAAATTAACTAAAAATGCAATAAAAAATAAATAGTTATCCTTGGAGCTTTGCTATGGAAGATTTTTTGCTCAATGCCTTGAAAAAAACTGACCAAGAAGGATTATACCGTACCCTCCAATCTCTTGAAACCGCCCAATCGCCAGTGGTAGTTGTGGGAGGGAAAAGAGTGATTCAGTTTTCTTCAAATAATTACTTAGGGCTGACTAACCATCCGGCATTAAAAAGGGCTGCTCAGGAGGCCATTGAACGATATGGGGTTGGAACCGGAGCATCCCGGTTGATTGCCGGAAATCTCGAACTTTATGAGCAGCTCGAAAAAAATTTGGCGCGGTTCAAGGGAACCGAATCCGCCATTGTTTTCCCCACCGGCTACCAGACCAACGTGGGCACTATTTCCGCCCTCATGGGAGAAAAAGATCTCATTTTCAGTGATGCCTTAAACCATGCGAGTATTGTTGACGGCTGCCGACTCTGTGGGGCAAAGATTATCATCTATCCCCACCGTGACCTGGATGCTTTGGAACAGTTAATTAAAACCGCACCTCAAGCGAAAAATCGGATGATTATCACTGATGGAGTTTTTAGTGTGGATGGCACGATCGCTCCTCTGCCCGGTCTGGTGGAATTAGCCGGACGTTATGGATGCTGGCTCATGGTGGACGAGGCCCACGCTACCGGAGTTCTGGGGAACCGGGGACGGGGAACAGCCGAGCATTTCGGAGTTGAAAAGGGAGTTGATATTCACATGGGTACCTTTAGTAAGGCATTAGGAAGTCTCGGGGGTTATGTAGCCGGAAGCAAAAATTTGATAGATTTTCTTATAAATAAAAGCCGGAGCCTCATTTATACCACTGGTCTTCCACCCTCAGTAGTGGCGGTAAATCGTGCCGCGTTAGAACTCGTTGAAAATGGTTTGGACCTAAGAAAAGCACTCTGGGAACGAGTTGGTTTTTTTAGAAACGAATTAAATAGGTTGGGGTTTAATACGTTTTCGAGTGAAGCCCAGATTATCCCGGTTATTATCGGCGACCCGGTCAAGACCATGGATGTTTTCCAATATTTATTTTCCCGAGGAGTGTTAGCTTATGGAGTCAGACCCCCTACGGTACCTGAGGGGCTTTCGCGAATAAGGATTGCGGTCATGGCCACTCATGGGTGGGATGACCTTTACTTTGGATTACAGGTCTTAGAAGAAGCAGGAAAGAGGTTTGGAATCATTTAACGATAAGTAAGAAAATGAAAAAAAAGATTAAAAAAGCAATCGTCCCGGTGAAAAATAATGCCCCTCACCTCTCGAAGATGGATAAAAAATATCTTTGGCATCCTTTTACTCAAATGCGAGATTTTCTTAATGACGAACCTTTAATTATTGCTGAAGGAAAAGGCAATTATTTAATTGACATAAAGAGGAAAAAATATCTCGATGGAGTCTCCTCTCTCTGGGTTACGGTGCATGGCCATCGGCATCCGGATATAAACGCGGCGATCATTGCTCAAGTGAAAAAAATCTCCCATTCCACCTTATTTGGAATCAGCAATGTTCCGGCTATTAAGCTCGCCCAGCAGTTAGTAAAAATATCCCCTCCGGGAATCAACAAAGTTTTTTATTCAGAATGTGGAGCAACAGCAGTAGAGATTGGATTGAAGATAGCTTTTCAATACTGGCAGCAGCGGAAAAACCCCCGACCGCAAAAGACCAAATTCCTTTATCTCCAAAATTCCTACCATGGCGACACCCTGGGGGCAGTGGGTGTAGGAGGAATTGACTTGTTTCATAAAATCTACCGCCCATTATTGACTGAAAATATCCGTGTTTACGGGCCGTATTGTTACCGATGTTTTTTAGGTAAAAATCAAACTTCCTGTAAAATGGAGTGCGTAGATGAACTCGAAAAAATTATGCGGACCCGACACCAGGAGATAGCGGCCTTTATTATTGAGCCTTTGGTTCAGGGGGCCGCCGGAATGGTAATCGCTCCTCGCGGATATTTGAAAAAGGTGAAAGAACTTTGTAACAAGTATGAAATCCTTCTTATTGCTGATGAGGTAGCCGTTGGTTTCGGCCGCACTGGTCGGATGTTTGCGTGTGAACATGAACATGTTTCTCCGGATATTATGGCCGTGGGGAAAGGGATCACCGGGGGATATTTGCCCCTCGCGGCCACCCTAACGACGGATGAGGTTTATAAAGCGTTCTTGGGTGAGTTTTGGGAGTTTAAAACATTTTATCATGGCCACACCTATACGGGTAACCCGGTTTCCTGTGCCGCTGCTTTGGCTAATTTATCAGTCTTTAAAAAAGAAAAGACCTTAGAGAAGCTTCAGGATAAAATTGTTTTATTCACGGATCAGCTTCAAAAATTTGAGAAGCTGGAACATGTGGGTGAGATTCGCCAGAAAGGTTTTATGGTGGGAATTGAACTGGTATTGGACCAAATCACCAAAGAATCCTACCCGGTGAAGGAAAAAATCGGTATTCGGGTAATTAAGGAGGCACGAAAAAACGGCTTGGTTATTCGTTCCCTTGGGGATGTCATTGTGCTTATGCCTCCGCTGAGTATTGCAAAGGCTGAATTAAAAAAGATCGCTGAGATTACCTTTGCAGCCATTAAAAAGGTTACGGAATTATAGGAAAACTATTCGCTGAACGAGGAAAATTGAGGGATTTTTTGTCAGTTCATGATCAAGGTACGCCACCCGGAAATAATTGAACCCACACTGAGGTCAAGGGCGCCTGAGGCCTCTGCCATGGGGGTAAACCCGCAATCAGCGCATTTCACCTCACCCCTATTTTTAACATAGCACCCGACAGTAATTTTTGCGTTGGGTTCGGCATTAATGAGAATGTCATCATGGCAGACCCATTTATTTTCCATCATCGCCCTGAGGCGGTTGATAGAATTAAGGATTGGATAACCGCTTTTTTTGAGCTTGATTGTTTTTTCCAAAGCAGCTTTCCGCTCGTCAAGAGAAAGTGCCAGTGGTTTTTCATCCTGGCCGTAGGGATAAAAAAGCTGGACGGTCAGGCCTTTCACCGCGGGGACTTCTCTTAAACGTTCAACCAATTCATCCAGGTCGCGCCAGTTTTGCTTGTTGATCGTGAAATGAATTAAAAGCCTGGGATGGTGTGCGCTGTTTATGTTGGACCAAACGGTATCAAAAGAATTACTCCGGAGAAAGTCATGGGTTTCCTTCAACCCATCTAAACTCACCCATAAAACATCTGTCGGCACGTTGAGCGGTAACGTCCCATTGGTAGTAACGCCTACTCGCAGGAAAAGCTTTTTTGCATACTGCACGAGATCAGTAAACTCGTAACCACCATCTGCCCAAAGCAGAGGCTCTCCTCCTTCAAATATCACGAAACGACAACCGGCTCTTTTTAAATTTTCTATAACCGTAATGGCCAGCTCCCAGCTAATATGGGAGTCTTGCTGTTGTGCTTTTTGATGGAATGGGCAGGCATGACATTTTAAGTTGCAACGGTAGGTTATTTTGAAACTTGCTAAAAGTGGTATCTTCTGACCCAAAATTTTTCTTCGGAAGTAAAAATCCAGCAGGTCAATGCTCCAGTGGAGGCGGCTTTTAGATGACATCCGGTTAAAATCTGTTTTCGAGGTTAGAGATTAACAGTATTTTTGAAGTCGTTCAGGGTTGGATGAATATCCTTTTTAAATTCCCCGCCGCATTCGGAAAGAGAACAAAATATATTTCTTCTACATCTCCAGCCATTTTTTCCTGGCAAAGAAACCAACGCCAATGAGCGCTAAAACAACCGAAATAATGATGACGTATAAAAAGGCATGGGGGGAGTTTTGAAAGGGTAGTTTGACATTCATCCCGTATAAACTGGCTATTAAAATTGGAAGGGTAATGATTATAGCTATGGAGGTTAAAACCTTCATAACGATGTTTAAATTGTTGGAGATGATGGAGGCGAACGCGTCCATCATACCGCTCAGGATATCGCTGTAAATATTTGCCATCTCAATTGCCTGCTTGCTCTCGATCGCAATGTCTTCAAAGAGATCCTCGTTTTCCGAACTAATTTGCAACATGTCTATTTTTTGAAACCGTTCTAACATGAAGGCATTTGATTTTAAAGACGTGGTGAAATAAACCAGACTCTTTTCGATATTTAAAAGTTTAATGAGCTGCTGGTTCTTTGATGATTGTTCGAGTTTTTTCTGGATAATCGCGGCTGCGTTGTTAATCTGCTTCAGATATTGAAGAAAGAGCAAGGTTGCCCGAAGAAAAAGTTGCAAGACGAATCTATTTCTTTTGGCAGTGGAAAAATTTTTTACCTTTTGTTTTATAAAATTTAAAATTATCTCACTTTCCTTCGGACAAATCGTAATGATTATACCATTAGTCAATATGATCCCGATAGGAACGGTAAAATACAAAACATCAAGATTCGTTTCATCAAAAAAAGGAGTTTTTAAAATGATAAGAGTAATGTCGTTTTCAATTTCCGTTCTTGATATTTCGTCCATATCGAGAGAGGCGGTCAAAAAGTCATAGGGAATATTAAAACGGTGGGTAAGAAAATCCAATTCTTCTTTTCCCGGGTTCGTTAGATTAATCCAGCAATCATTTTCGACTTTGTTAATTTTTTCCAGTTTGTTATCTATGGTTTTGTAAATTTCAATTTTTAATGAATCTTTGTAAATAAATTCTGAAGGTGTTTTAAACTCAGCAACCGCCTCAATCTGGGCCGCTAATTTAGTAAAATCTTCTCTCTGAGTTTCCTGCAAAATGGTTTTTATTTTAATTTTGATTTCGTTGGGTAACTCCTGGAGAAAAGTAAATCTTTCTTCCGGGAGCATATAAGAAATAATTTCAAGGAGTTCATCTTCCTTAAATAACTCAATCAAAAGAAGCTTTGTATCGTCATCAAGACAAAAGAAGATAGAAGAACGAATCTCCTGGGGCAGGTTTAATAAAATATCATTTATTTCTTGAGGATAAAGAGCACCCAAAAAGTCCGCAACAATTGAAGGGGCGGTGGAAATACAAAAATCCTGAAGCTCGTCAATCTGGTTCGAGAGGAGCATTTCTCTGATTTCTGGTACAAGCAATGGGTTTTTCATGATGTGCCCTCAGTTAATAAAAAAGTCTAATTTATTAATTCTATAATAGTTTGAAAATTTTTTCCATAATCTTCTTCATTTTTTCTTAAATCTATTTCAGAGATTAAAAAATAATCCCCATCAGCAAAAGCACCCAATTAAAGCAATATGTCATCCGGAAAAAATTTATTGAAAAAAAACGGCTGGTAAAAATTTACCAGCCGTTATGAGGAGGATAGAGGAGGAGAAAAGTTGAAATTAAAATTCTTAAAAGGTTAATCAGCTTAGTTAACAAATCTTTTCTTTAAAGTTAAGCGATAATCGTGCCAATATTTTTTAAAAAATTATATTGTTTTTATTAATTTTTTCGGCAAAATAAAAACTAAAAAAAACTATATTGTATTAAATATGCGACGTTATTTATAATTATTTGAAAATTAACCAAAAATAATTAATACCAATATTGCGACTCGGTAGCAATATTAAAACATTAAGGATAGTATAAAAAGGAAGAAACAAAAGAAAGGAGGGCTAATCACCCGGATTAGCCCAGCAATGAGATGGTTTTATTATTTATTCAGTCTAATTCTCAGCTCTTTTCCTACCCTGAAAAAAGGAAGTTTTTTGGAAATCACCCCAACTTTTTCACCAGTTCGAGGGTTGCGGCCGGTATATCCTTTATAACTCCTCACCCTGAAACTTCCAAACCCCCTTATTTCAATTGATTTTCCTTCTTTAAGTTCCTGGAGCATGCTCGAAAAAATTAGGTTTACCACCGTTTCCGCTAAGGTTTTACTGATATTGCCTTTTTCCGATAATTTTTGAATCAATTCTGACTTAACCATAATTTTGTTCTCCCTTGTTTATTTTACCTCATTGATTGGGGCATCCAAATACCCGCAGGCTGCCATTAAAACTTTTTTAATATAACTAAAATATTAGCCGGGTTCAAGACTGATTTCAATTTTTTTTCTTAAAAAATAACCCGTCTCTATTCCTTTTCTCTTTTCCTTAACAATAAAAATTACTTACCCATTGATATAATTTAATTTTTTTAGTATTGTAAAATAAATATCAAGAGACAAAAAATAATAAAGGTTTGAAATTATTTTGTAGACTTGTTAGGCTATCCATAAAAAAATTGAACCATTATGATTTTCTTGATAACGCTTAATGAAATTGCATGTTGGTAATCTACATTGTGCTTTAAACCATACAAAGACACTATTGATTTTCTCTTCGGTTTACAAAGATTTGGGATAAAACTTGGTTTGGAAAATATGGTCCGGATGCTTAAGGCTTTCGGGAATCCCCATCAAAACCTGAAAGCTATCCACATTGCAGGTACTAATGGCAAGGGGTCGGTGGCAGCATTTGCGGCCAAAATTTTTCAAAAAGCGGGGTATCGGGTTGGACTATATACCTCACCACATCTGTCGGATTTTTCAGAACGGATCAGGATACAGGGAGAACCAATTTCGTATGACGAGGTCATAAATTTAACCCGCTTAATAAGAACAAAACAATATGAGGTTGAGAAGGAGGACGGCACTAAGGGTGACCCAACGTCGGTTACCTGTATGACTTTTTTTGAGTTCACTACTCTCTTGGCATTTTTCTATTTTCTTAAAAGAAAAGTTGACTTGGCTGTGGTTGAAGTCGGGATGGGGGGCAGGTTAGATGCCACGAATGTTCTAAACCCGTTAGTTTCTGTAATTACCAATATCTCTAAAGAGCATCAGCAGTATCTGGGAAAAACCCTGGTAGAAATTGCCGGAGAAAAAGCTGGTATTATAAAAAAAAATGGGGTCCTGCTTACCGCAATCACACAACCTCAAATTTTTGCTAAAATTCGCTCCCAATGTCAACAAATGGGGAGTATAGTATATCGACTGGGGAAGCATTTTAGCGTTCAGGGAAAAAACGGGGGAACGTTTGATTATCAGGGACTTTTTACCAGCTATAAAAAACTTGAGATTAATGCCCTTGGCAAATACCAAACTCACAATGCAGCGTTAGCAATAGGAGTAACCGAAATCTTAAAAAACCAGGGGTATCAACTAACGGAAAACGCAATCAGGGAAGGATTGTTGAAGATGAAATGGCCCGGCCGTATGGAGATAGTTAATCAAAATCCAAAAATCTTATTAGATGGCGCTCACAACTTAGCCGCAATAGAAAAGCTCACGAGAGAGCTTAAGAAAACTTTTTCCAATCGAAAGCTTTTCTTAGTCATGGGGATCATGAAAGATAAATCAATAAAACCAATCCTTAAACGGATCGTTGCTTTAGGACACCATATTATCTTCACCCAACCCAAGACCGATCGAGCTGCCTCTCCGTTTTTTCTTCTCAAAGCCTCACGGTTTTTAAATGATAGAGGAGAGGTTGTTGAGGATGTTAAACAGGCAGTACAAAAAGCGCTATCCTTGGCAAACAAAGATGATTTGATCTGTGTTACCGGCTCGTTATATACCATAGGAGAAGCTCGTGAGCTTTTTTTTTCAAAGGTTGAGATTTAATATGAAAAAAGTTTTACTTTATACTGGATTGTTATTATTTTTTCTCATAATGATCGCCGAAGCGGAAGAATATCGCTCACCGTATGCGCAGCCGCGTAAAAAGGGACCCACCAAAGTTCGGCCACGTTCCAAATTTGAGCCTGGGAAAACACCTGTCCACCTGGTCGCTGATACAATGAACTATAATAATGAGACCGGAATTTATACCGCGCGAGGAAATGTGGTAATTAAGCAGCTTGAGCAGACCTTAAAGGCGGATTATGTTGAATATAACTATAATACCCAGGTAGCCCGGGCTAATGGTCATGTGGTTTATAGAGAAGAAGGAGGGGACAACCTGGTGTGTAATTATCTCGAAATAAACATGGGGACTAAGGAAGGCTTTGTCAAAGAAGGAAAGCTTTTTTACCAGCAAAACAACCTGTATCTTAACGGCAAGAATCTCGAAAAGCTCGGAGAGAACCAATATCGAGTCACAGACGGTGAAATCACTACCTGCGATGGTAAAAATCCTCCTTGGAAATTTACCTGTAAAAAGGTCGACGTTACCATGGAAGGACTGGCTAAGGCAAAAGGAGCCAAGTTCAAAATCAAGAATATTCCGGTCGCCTATTTCCCCTATCTCGTCTATCCGGCAAAAATAAAAAGGCAGAGCGGGTTTCTAACGCCATCCTTCGGTACTTCAAGCTCTGAAGGAGTAAAATTTGACAACGCGTATTTCTGGGCAATCTCTCCCAATACTGATGCCACATTCAACTTAGATTTAGCAACTAAAAAAGGGGTAGGGTTTGGGGGGGAATATCGCTACATTACCAGTGAAACCAGCAGAGGGCGTTTCTATGGATATTTCATTGAAGAACAGGATAACTATCGAAAAGAAAAATATTCTCATCTTTTAGATAGGGAAAAAGATCGGTGGAATATTATCTATGAGGGGAAAAAAGATTTTGATCCGACATTTTTTGCTCGAGCAAAATTAGATCTGGTAAGCGACCGGCAGTTTTATCATGATTACGGAAACCAAACATACCTCCGTTCGTCAGAAAGGACTCAATCTTCAGCTTCTCTTACCAAACATTGGGAAAATTTCAGTTTAACAGGGGATACCGAATTTAACTATGACCTTTTAGAACATAATGATGCTTATGACCCTTTAAACGGCAAGGACAATGATCTCACCCTTCAGCGTTATCCACAAATCATGTTGGCGGGTATCCCGATTATGGTTCCGCAAACCCCGTTATATTTTTCCTTGGATTCTGATTTTTCCCATTTTTATCGAAAAAAAGGGCAAGAATTTCATGAGGAGTCGGGGATAATGTACCCAATGCTCACCAAACGGGGAAACCGATTTGACGTTGATCCCCGCATCATGTTGCCTCTTAGGGTGATGAAAAATTTCGTTTTCCAGACCGAGGCTGGATTTCTACAAACCTCATATTTCAATACCAGTGATGATAAAGGGCTGGATGATAACCGGGGTTTATTCCATATTGCCTCCACCTTCTCAACTAAGTTCATGAAAATTTACGATCAAGGGGCCGGAAATAAAATCCGACACACCATTGAACCGGAGTTAATTTACACGTTTATTCCGGACCGAAACCAAAATGACTTACCTCAATTTGATGAGTTTGACCAAATCGAAGATGAGAACCGGGTTGCTTTGGCACTCACTAACCGTCTGGTGAGTAAAGTTAATTCTACGGGCGGTATTAGTTCAATAAAAGAAATTTTGTTTCTCCGTATGGGCCAGTATTACGACACAACCACTTCGGATGACCCTTTTTCTGATTTTTTCTTGCAATTAAGAAGCCAGCCGCTCTCGTGGATGCGTTTAAAATCTAATCTTGCCTACGATGTTTACGATATGGAATTCGACACGATGAATGGTTTGATCAATTTCGAAGACCAGAGAAAAGATTATCTTGAGCTTGAATACCGCTATACAAAAGATGAAGATGCCGAATTTAATGCTTTACAACGCAACTATTTAGCGGGCATCGAACTTTTAAGAGGCGGGATGGGTAAAATCGATACGCTGGCCGGCACTCAATTTTTCACTAACGGCATTGAGGAATTTGATTCCCGGGTGGGTCTGGTGCTCACACAAACTACCAAACTGTTCTTTCATAACCGTCTTAACCTCAATGCAAATAAAACCCTTGAGAACCTTTTCGGGATTGATTATCACCAGCAATGCTGGGGCACGATCCTTTCTTACCGCAGGCTCGCCAAGACCGAGGGAAAAGATAAAGAATCAAAAATTATGTTTGACTTTTATCTCAAGGGGATTGGAAAAGTGGGTGGCTTTGGAGCTGGTAACTAAAGGAAAAGCTTTTATATATAACGGCATGAAAAGCAAAGTCTATTTTTCTGACTTAAAGGCAACAACCAAAAGAAACCTTTTTAAAAAGCTGGAAGAGCTGTTAGAAAAGGTGAAAATCAAGTCCCGGATAAAACCCCATCGGCCCGTGGCAATTAAGCTTCATTTTGGGGAACGGGGCAATACCGCGTTTATCCGACCCATTTTTCTGCGTGTTATCGTTGATAAAGTCAAAGAGTATAAGGGGCTTCCTTTTCTTACCGATACTACTACTCTATATAAAGGTTCGCGAAGTGAAGCTGTAACTCATCTTACCACCGCTATTTTAAACGGCTTTGATTATTCTGTGGTGGGAGCGCCTTTGATTATTGCCGATGGTATTTATGGAAATACGTTCGTTCGAGTTAAGATTAATCAGCGGATTTATAAGGAAGTAAGCATTGCTGCCGAAATTGATCACGCAGATTCACTCATAAGCGTAGCGCATTATAAATGCCATGAGCTTTCCGGTTTCGGGGGAACGTTAAAAAACATCGGCATGGGTTGCGCGGCCAAAGATGGCAAACTCAGTCAGCATTCCAACCTTTCTCCCAAGGTCAATTCTGAACTCTGTATCGGCTGCGGGGATTGCGTGGCGTGGTGTCCCGGAGCGGCCATATCTCTCAAAAATAAAAAAGCGGTTTTTAATTCTGAAAAGTGCATTGGCTGCGGGGAGTGCCCTACCATCTGTCAGCGGGGGGCGATCGATCTCCAGTGGGATGAAAATATGGCGGACTTCCAGAAAAAAATGGTTGAATACACCTACGGGGTTTTAAAGGAAAAAAGGGAGAAAACGATTTTCATTAACTTTATTACGCAGGTTAGTCCCGAATGTGACTGCTATCCCTTTGCTGATGTACCGATTGTAGCGGATATCGGCATTTTGGCTTCGACCGACCCGGTAGCGATTGACCAGGCCTCAACCGACCTGGTCAACCAACAACCAGGGAATTCTCTTTCAAAACTGAAGTCTGGCCTTGAGCCAGGCGGAGACAAATTGAGAGGCCTGTTTCCCGAGGTTGACTGGACCATTCAGCTTCAGTACGCGCAGAAACTTGGACTGGGCCAAAGAGATTATGAGTTGATTAAAATTTAAATGTTCTTTCAATCAAAGAGGATTGAGGGTCAATGCTTTTCGAAGAAAAATAAGGCCATATTACCAGATCAAAAGGTAACGGGCCTTTTTTCTTTTGAGCGTTAATTTTAGCTAGCCATCAAGAAATATGAACGAGACTATTCAAGACATTATAACTAGGCTTTTGAGATATCAAAGAACACCCGACAAAACAACTTCTAATTTTAAACGATGGAAACACAATAATGATATTCTTCCGATACTTCAACGGCAGTTAGAGATGATACTTTCTAGCTATGGAAAGTTTCAACCAGTTGTATATGACACACAAGGAATTCTTGATGACGGGTCCGATTTAATATTGCGTCATCGAGAAGTTTCTTTGGTGGAAAAAGAGTTTGCGATAATTTCATTCCAAGCAAAATCATACGATGATTTGTGTAAAAAAACCTATATGCAAGAACTAAAAGCCCAAAGAGACGATACGTTTCGCAAGGTGGTTGGGCTGAATTATTACTTTTTATTTCTATGTACAGATGCCATAGAACATAAAAATAAATTAAGAAATATTGCTGCTGAATTCCGCAGCAACGTAGCCCGGATGCAACGAAGTGGTATCCGGGAAAATTAAGCACCTGAACAATCATAAGACGAGTGAAGAAGGGGTTGGAGAATAGGATCGTCTCGGATTTCTCCCGCCTGGTAGGGGGCTCCACCCGTGCTACGGAATCACGAACTATCTTGAAAAGAATATTATAATCATTGTTAGGTATAAATAAAAGGAGGAAACACTAATGAATAATGGCATCCCGATTGCCCGCACGTTGCGTATCCGTGAGTGCGGGTTTGATGAATTCTGGCTTCAAGATCAAATTGCTGGAAATCCAGCTTGTTTGGGTCTTGGAGAACTGGAAATAATAACACGTGAGCGACAACAGTCAAGCGGTGGCCGTCTCGATATTTTAATGAAAGATCCTGAAGACGACTCGATGTATGAAGTAGAAGTTATGCTGGGAGAGACAGATGAAAAACATATAATACGGACAATAGAATACTGGGACAACGAAAAAAGAAAATGGCCACAACGTCAACATTTTGCAGTTTTAGTTGCTGAGACTATAACGCGCCGCTTTTTCAATGTTATTCAGGTGATCTCTCACGCAATTCCAATTATTGCAATCCAGTCAAACATTGTGGAAGCAAACGGGCAAAGAATGCTGACTTTCTCCAAAATTCTTGACACTTATGAAGAACCAGAGGAAGGTGGCGGCACAAATGAAGTTCATGATGAAAACTATTGGAGAGAAAAATCATCGTGGTCAATCGATAACGCAAAAACGTTCTTTGAGATCGTTCAGCCGGTTTACGGAGATAATATATCTATCAACTACGTCAAAAATTATATTTCTATAGTCGTTAACGGAAATAACTATTTTTGGTTTCACAAGCGTAGCGGGAATAAATCACTTCTGAACTTTTGGCTTTCTGAAACTCTTTTGCCGCAGGCAACAGCGCTACTTGATGAAAAAGGCATTTCGTACACGATACGTAAAAATCAAAGTGTCAGGATAAATACAGATAAGGCAACAATCTCAAACAATCGCGACATGTATCTGCAAATTGCAAAGCTTGTCAAACAGGCATGGGAAGAATAAGTCTCGTAGGGTGCGCACGGCGCACCATCAAGAAAGTGGAAAGATCGAGCAACGTCGCCCGGAAACAACGAAGTGTAATCCGGGAGAATTAAACAACTAAACACCTCTGAAGTTGAAGAGTAAACAACGCACTTCGTGACATTTCCCATAACGAGGGATTAATACATACGAAATTGATTACAATCCTATTTGACAGAATGGACTGATTGATATTGTTCAATTTCACCCTCACCCTGACCCCCTCCCTCAAGGGAGAGGGAAGTTTCTTTTGTTTCTCTCCCTCAAGGGCGAGGGAAATTTTTTGTTGTTTCCTCTCCCCGCCGGGGAGAGGATTAAGGTGAGGGGGTCATAATGCAAAAAAGGAAAAGTTTGAAAGCAGATACCCCGGATTTCGCCTGCCTGGTAGCGGATTTCATCAGGGCTTTTGAACTAAACGCTATTGCCTCGCGGAGGGTTGAAACAATGGGTCTATCAACGAATGATATAAATTCCATAAATAAATGGGTTATCGAGACAGTGGAGAAAGGACGTGTTGGTGAATATTCATCTCTTGTTATTGAATCAAAAGATAAAGTTCATGTAACCTACTTTGATTATCTCTACGGTGATCTAAAACATGCAGAACGCGGGCCCGATGGCTGGATTATAGAAAGGGTGGATCGGGAAGGAACCGTTGGTCAATATATCTCTATGGCAAAGGATGAAGGAGGAAAGCTTTATATCAGCTATAGAGACCATTCAAGGGATCGATTGAAAATGGCTGTATTTGAAGGAAGTAGATGGAATTTTGAAGTAGTAGATACCGAGTCACTTTCTAGTCTTGATACATCGATCTTCGTTGATGCTCTCGGGAAGGTTTATATCAGCTACTATAACTATAGCAAGGGTTATCTTAAACTAGCTACAAGGGATAAAGATAAATGGAAAATAGAAATAGTAGATAAGGGACAGAAGCAATCAGATACAGTTGGAGGATTTTCTTCTGTCAAAGTGGATTCACAAGGTCGTATTCACATCAGTTACATAGACACTTATAACTTTTTTTTAAAATATGCAGTAAAAGAAAATGATACCTGGAATACCGAAGTTGCCGATGACTGTGAATTTGTGGGCAATTTTACCTCGCTTGCCCTTGATAAAGAGGGAAATCCCTACATAAGTTATACTGTGGATAAGAGCCCAAATAAACCAGACCTCTGGCTTGCAAAGAAAGTTGGGGGCGCATGGATAAACGAACTCGTAGACACTGAGCTTATCGCTGGGAACTATAGTTCAATAGTAGTAGACCAGCATTCCAATATCTACATAAGTTATTCAGCAATGAGCAAACTCAAATTGGCAAAAAATATACAGGGTCTCTGGAGTTTTGAGATCGTTGACTCTGACGGTACGATTACTTATACTTCTCTTTCCATAGATACAGACGGGATGCCGCATATTGCATACTATGACAAGGAAAGAGGTGTCAAATATGCTCATAAGACATGCGCTGCCTAACAGGTGGTCGTTCGCTTTTGTTAAGTGGAAAGATTATTAATCATTCCTATCTTTGTGCTTTCGCGCTTTCTTATACAATTTAAAGAAATCGACATTAATGCTAACTACTTTCCAAAATCCGTCCGGGGTCTTTTCCATAGTGCATTGATAGCTATCTTTTTTTGAAACTTTCATCGTCACCTGGGCCTTATCGCCTTCCCGTTTGACGTGTGAGAGAAAAGCGGCAGCCAAGGGAGAAATCCGGTCCCTTTGTTCTATATTTTGGAATGCTCTGGTGAGTTGCTGCTCGAGCGCCGGTTTCAGAGATTGGGTAAGCTGAGCTACCATGTCGTTAAACCTTTTGTCTTTGGGGGAAGATTCTTCTTGCGCGGGTTCGTCCGAGTCGGAGTTCGGAGAAAATTTTTTTCTCACTTTTTTGATGGTTGAATCCAGCATACCTTCAACTACCTGGTCCATATCAATATAACTCAAGAAGGTTTGCGGATCATTGTTTTTTATCGCTTTGGCCATCCGGTAAAGAGAACATCGGGGCGTTCCCTGCCAGTAATAATAGCCTGCCCAACCTCCAAGGACTAACCCCAAAATAATGCTGATAAAGAATACCCATTTTTTCATAGAAAGGTTCCCTTCTGGTGTTTACTATTTTAGTGTCCAAAGTTCTTCAAGTTCTTCATGAAATACAATAGAATTTTTTTTTCGTCAAGACTTCCTTTCAAAATGTCTATCATGGTCTTTTCAGCATCATTTCACCCAAAAAACTTTCCTGGACATTTAAGGGTATTTAAAGGATAATTTAGAAAGGACCGGGGAAAGTTGATTGGGGAAAAGGGTTATCACCGAATTTCTTTACCAGTAATTCGGTATACCCAATCGATATCATTTTGATATTTCATCACTCGTGCAATTATAGATAAGATTCCTTGAAAAAACATTTCATTCGGAAAGGGGTACCATGAAAAATAACGGAATGCCAAATAAAGGTTTTTTCTATGCCGACTTGGAAGGAGCAGAGTTAAATATGAAGCCGCATTGCGCTTGCGGAAATCCGTTACCTGAAAATTATTATTGTGAAAAATGCCAAAAGCAATGTCGGTGTACGGAAATAAGGTGTAAAGATAAGGCAGTCTTTGATTATGTGAATGGCATGATAACAGGCAACAAGCGTTTTCATAATTTTACCGCCGTTCTCGATAAAGAATAATGGTAACAAAAGAATGATTGATGGAAGAAAAAAGATTTGGAGAAAAGAGGGCTGCTCAAACAAAAAATCCTCATGAGCAATAGTCTATAGGCCGAAGAGTCGTCGAGCGTTTTCCCCCTTGATCTTCTTGAGTATATCTTCCGAAGCGATCGCCATTGCCATTTCTTTAAAATACTTTCGCGGAGTAAGAAGAGGAAAATCACTTCCGAAAAGGATTCGCTCCTCTCCTACAATTTTTAAAGCCACCTCGAAGATCTGCTGATGATAAAGCAGCGGTGACGCTGCGGTATCGTAAAAAACATTTTTCGTTATCTTTTTTATCTCCGGCATAAGTTCAAAGAAAAAGAATCCTCCTCCCCAGTGGGCAAGAATTATGGTCAGCGCCGGGTGAGAAGCAATAAAGTCTTGGAGTGCTTTAAGATCGATATCCACTTTTCCCGGATAGCTGTGCCCTACGGGTTCGTTTATATGAAGCAAAAGAGGGACCCCCTTTTGCTCAACCATTTTGACTAGGGTTTCCCCCTGCTGAAGGATAGTGTGATTTAAAGGCTGATGATAACAAGCCAATTCACCAACGCCTTGAGCGCCCGATGCTATGCCACGTTCACATTCCTTAAGCACTTCCTCCGAACCACCCCAAGGAAGATTGATAAATCCAATAAAACGGTCGGGAAACCTCATCATGCTCTCCAGCACATAGTCGTTGCCCTCCTTACAAAGCTCCACATCCTGCCAGGGAAATCCAAAAACCACCGCCCGGTAAATTTCCATACTGTCCAACATCGCAATTACTTCTTCTGCCCCTACCAGGTTTGCCTTCTCATTCTGATAGAGTACCCGAAAGCCATCATCCCGCGAGAGGAGGTCGCGGCGGTTGTGCTGCATCCTTGGTGGGAAAATATGAATATGAGCATCAATTAACATTATCGCCTCTCAGGTAATAATAGAAGGCATCGCGCTTTTGGGAACAAACCCGGCATCATTAATAAGGCGGATCGTATTTTTTTAATCCATTTGGTTTACACAGCCGGACGTTGCCACCACATTCTTTTCGAGCATGGTAGAGACCAAATCATTGGCACCAAAAAAAGGAGAGCTGGCCAAACATCATCGTGACAGGGGTACCGCCCCCTTGCTGTTGGCATAGATCCATGATATCAAGCCATTCTGTATTATTCAGAGACCAATGATTCTAAGAAATTCATTATTCAATCCTTTGCAGAGCGGGGGGCAGTGCTTTATTGGTTACCTATCTACCCCATAAAGAGACCAATGGCAACTAAAATTGGTGTTGATAGATTGATAATTACGTTCATGCCCATTGACGGAATCAGAGCGGGTATGTTTTCAGCATTTTGGCGTGTGCCTTGATAGGCACGCGCAGCCAAGAAAACGGTAAGAAGCGCAATTAAGCAGAAGGCAGGCAACAATGTAGATAATACGCCAGCGATGATTGAGAGATAAGCCAACCCCAGTAAGATCCCATAAAGTATGCTACTTGCCTTGCGTCCAAGGGCAATTGGAAAATGCTTACGCCCTACACTCTGGTCGGCTTCAAAATCACTGAATTGGTTAAGCAATAACAAGTCACTAACCAAGAAAGTGGGTACGAGAGAGGCTACAAAAGACGCCCAACTATAGGTGCCAGTCAGTACAAAGTTCGTCCCCATAACCATCAAAATACCAAAACCCAACCCTGGCGCTATCAGACATAGAATTGGTTGGTAAACCCACCAGGTAGTATAGGTGACTAGCAGAAACAATCCGAGGATGCCAATTGGCAACAATTGCCAACCTTGCAACCAAACGAAGTATATGCCGATGGCAGTAGTAATCGCAAATGTCGTCCACGCAAGTAGGAGAGATGCCCTTTCCATTTCCGGGTGAGCAGGGAGAGTACCACTGCCGCCGCTAAATGGTGTGCGCTGGGTCCTAGTATCCAGCCCACTCTTGAAGTCAAAGTACTCGTTAAATACGTTGACGCTAATGTGAGCCGATAACGCACCAATAAGAACAAGCAAAATGTTTAGCCAATTTAATTCATGCGTTTGCCAATAGGCTGAACCGACACCAACAGCGACACAGGCAGGCGTGAGCATCAAGAATGGTGCACGCATCAGTCCAAGTAGTGACTTCAGTATGTTCATGTGTACTGTTTCAGAAAATCCAGAAAAAAAAGCGTTAGTCAAGGGTAAGCCAAAACTCTCAGTCAGGATATTGTTTTTTGATAACGTGAATCATCTCTAAGCACGAAAAAAAGGCTTCCACAATTGCCGGATCAAATTGTTGACCCGACGAGCCCCGAATAAGGTCTATCACCCTTTCCTCGTCCCAAGATTTTTTATAGGAACGTAAAGAAGATAAGGCATCATAAACATCAGCTAACGCTACCACTCTGCCAAACACAGGAATTTCTTCGCCCTTTTTAGGACGGGGCTTTCCCCCATCATCAAATCCCGGTAAGGGATTACCCGTTACCAGGTCCAAGAAGCCAGGATAACCTTTCCCATTCCAGTGTTCGTGGTGGTTTAAAACCACCTCAAATGCAGCTTCATCAAATGCAGTTTTCGGATTAGCGAATAGCCGGGCACCGAGAAAGGTATGTTGTTTTATTATTTCAAACTCTTCCTGGTTAAGACGAGCTGGCTTTTTTAAAATAAGGTCAGAAATGGCAACTTTGCCAACATCATGAAGCATAGCGGCCAAGCGGAGTATGTCTTTTTTTTCATCTATTGTTTTTTGGGGAAGACCTTTTTGTTTCGCCCAGGCTTCAAAAATTTCTACTGAATAGCCGGCGACTCTATTAACATGGGCTCCTGTTTCCATCGGATCCCGAAGCTCAGCCATGCTGATCATTCGCAAAATAATCGCTCGAGTCATCTGCGCTCTCTCAATTGCTATGGTGGCCGTGTTAGCAAAATGAGACATCAAGGATTCATCTTCTTTGGAAAACGAGATAATGTTCCCCTTGTAATTTTGCGCATTAATCATCTGTAAAACCCCGTCAATATCTCCTCGTGTGGTCTTGAGAGGAATTGTAAGCATTGACTTCGATCGGTAGTGGGAAACATTATCAAAGTCCTTGCTGAAACCGTAGGGAAGACAGGGAGGGATTTCATAGACATCAGCTATATTAAGAATTTCACCGGTATTGGCAACGTATCCGGCAATCGAATGGTTGTTTATCGGTAAGGCAAATGACGTATAGATAAGCTTTTTCCCTGAAGGAAGCTTTTTACTTAACGTTTCGTTTTGGGAGTGACTAAATCGTAATTGGTCGCCTTCCCTGATATAAATTGACCCGGCATCAGCATTCACAAATGCCCGCGCTTTCGCGAGAATTTTTTCCAAGAGAAGGTCAAGGTCATTGATTTTCGTAACTTCACTACTGAGCCGAATAATTTCTTGAAGTTTTTCCTTCTCGTTAAACATCATTGACTCTCGAATTTTTTATTATTTAATACCCTGTCCGTTTGCGACGGGTGAGACGCCGCATTAAATAACCGCTCATGTCATTCCCGTGAAAACGGGAATCCAGAGGGTGGGTATCAGGAATTAATACAAAAAGCTCTTTGGCCGCTTTGCCGTACTTTCTGGATTCCGTATCAGGTGCGGAATGACGAAATTTAAAATCTTTAATCTCCGCTGCTTGCAGTGGACAATTTATTTTCCGGTATGTCCAAACCCCCCGGAATTTCGCGCGGTAACATCCAATGTTTCTTCTTCCTGAAAATCCGCCCGAAAAACCTTGCAAATGACCATCTGCGCCAGCCTCTCTCCTCGTTTGATCACAAAAGGCTTTTCTCCATGATTGATAAGGATAAGCCCAATTTCCCCCCGATAGTCAGCATCAATGGTCCCGGGTGCGTTAAGCAAGGTAATCCCATTATTAAGAGCCAAGCCGCTCCGGGGCCGGATCTGAGCTTCATAGCCCGGCGGGATAGAAAGCGCAATACCCGTAGAGACGAGTTTCCTTTCCCCTGGATTCAAAACTATATCCTTTGAAATCGACGCGAAGAGATCTAACCCTGATGACAGTTCAGTCATATACTGGGGAAGCGGGACTGTACCGTTTTGTGAATCAACCCGGCTGATTTTTATTTTCACCAAATCCAACCTAATCTTCCTCGCAAAATTCCTTGGCGTTATGGAAAATACACTTTCTTAAAGGTCGAGAAGGGTAGCAATATTTTTCTCGTTGACCTTTCCCAAGGCGACCAGAGAAAAATACTTTTTCTGAAATAACTCCTGACTCAGGGACTGAACATCGTCAACCGTAACGCGTTCTATTGCGGCCAGGACGTGTCTGAGCGGGATGTATTTTTTGAAATAAATTTCACCGGTCGCTAAACGGCTCATGCGAACATCCGTATTTTCCCAAAATAAAAGGATATTACCCTTGATCTGATCCTTGGCTTTTCTTAGCTCGTTTTTCCTTAACGGGTTTTTTTTGAGTTTTCGAAGCTCATTCATAATGAGTTCAATCACTTTTTTTAGTTTATCGCGCGCCGTCCCGGCATAGATAGTCAATATCCCGGTGTCCTGGAAAGAAGCACTGTAAGAAAAGATAGCATAAGCCAACCCTCGTTTTTCACGGATTTCCTGAAAAAGCCGGGAGCTCATGCTCCCACCCAAAATAGCATTGAGGATATATCCGGCATAGCGGGCAGGATGAGTGTGAGAAACACCCAAAGACCCCATGCACAGATGGACCTGCTCCAAGTCTTTATTAAAAATCTTGATGCCCGGAGCGGCTTCGGGAGGACTCCACATCCGCGCTTCCGCCTTTGGTTTTATTTTACCCAGGGTACGGTCAATCGCTTCAACGATCCGCTCATGATTTAACTTGCCGGCAACCGAGACGATAATCCGCCCGGGATTGAGGTAGTAGTTTTGGAAAAATTTTGCCAGTTTTGCTCTGTTTATCTTAGTAATGGTAGCATAATTTCCCAAAATGGGGCAACCAAGAGGATGTCCGGGAAAAAAGCACTGGCTAAAAAGGTCTTGAACATAATCATCCGGAGTATCCTCCACCATTTTAATTTCCTGAAAGATAACCCCACGCTCCCTTTTCACCTCTTGAGAGGGAAAAAGGGAATTAAGAAAAATATCAGAAAGCAAATCTATGCCGAGATCAAAGTCTTTAGTAAGTACTTTGGCGAAAAAATTTGTAAATTCACGACCGGTCGACGCATTGAGAATCCCGCCGACAGCATCTATTTCTTTTGCTATTTGCAGTGCACTCCGTTTTTTAGTCCCCTTAAAAAGCATGTGTTCAATAAAATGGGCGGTGCCATTCTCTTCCTTATTTTCATCGCGGGAGCCGGTCTTGACCCAAATTCCAATGGAAACAGATTGAACGTGGGGAATGTGCTCGGTAACAATTCGAATCCCGTTATTTAATACGGTCTTTCGGTACATCACCCAATGCTTCTTTCCTGCTCAATCGGATCTTTCCAGTACGATCAATATCTAAAACCTTCACCAGGACTTCATCCCCTTCATTGAGGATATCACGAACGTTTTTTACGCGGGAATGATCAAGCTGAGAGATATGGACTAAGCCCTCCGTACCGGGTAAAATTTCAACGAACGCTCCGAAGTCGGTAATTTTCTTCACTTTACCCATATAGATTTCGCCTGGCTCAGCGCTTCGCGTTAAATCCTGGATCAGTTTAATCGCTTTGTTAAGGGAATCAACATTTGCCGAAGCAACATGAATTTCACCTGAGTCCTCAATATCTATTTTTGCCCCGGTTTGTTCAACAATTCCCCGGATGACTTTTCCTCCCGGTCCAATGACATCTTTAATTTTTTCCTGAGGGACCCTGATTGTTTGAATTCGCGGGGCATAAGGCGAAATATCCGGTCGCGGTTGGCTAATGCCTGTTTCCATTTTATCCAGAATAAACAGTCTCCCCTCGCGAGCCTGATAAAGGGCCCTGCCCAAGATATCGGAAGTAATCCCTTTGATCTTAACATCCATCTGAAAACCGGTTATCCCTTTGCGGGTTCCGGCGACCTTGAAGT
This sequence comes from Thermodesulfobacteriota bacterium, assembly GCA_026625185.1. Lineage (GTDB taxonomy): Bacteria > Desulfobacterota > WTBG01 > JAGOGO01 > JAGOGO01. Next base: position 1,382,778 of record CP113000.1, read on the forward strand.
CCATATCCCCAATATGGTCTTCATCTCCTAAAATATCCGAAAGAATGGCGACCTCGTTACCCTCTTTGATTAAACCCAATGCTATCCCCGCCACCGGTGTGCTTATCGGAACCCCACCATCCATTAACGCGAGAGATGAGCCGCACACGGTCGCCATGGAGGAAGAGCCGTTCGACTCTAATACTTCGGATACGATCCGAATGGTGTAGGGAAACTCACCATTTTGTGGGAGGACGGGGATGATCGCCCGCTCCGCTAAATTCCCATGGCCGACATCCCTTCGGCTGGGTCCCCGGAGGAACTTTACTTCCCCTACCGAAAAGGGCGGAAAATTGTAGTGGAGCATGAACTTTTTGAAGGTTTCTCCGATGAGAGAATCGAGGCGCTGTTCATCGTCAGAAGTCCCGAGAGTGGTGGTTACCAACACCTGGGTTTCGCCCCGCGTAAACAAGGCTGATCCATGCGTTCTCGGCAAAACACTGACTTCGCAACTTACGGGTCGAATTTCCGTGGTGCTCCTTCCGTCAATTCTTCGTTTTTCCTCGATCACCATCTTCCGGATGATCTCTTTTTTTAATTTCTCTACGCAGTCACCAATACTCTTTTCTTTCCCTTCAAACTCAGGAAGAAAAGCCGCTTTCACTTCCTCCTCAATCTCATCAAGCCTTTTATAGCGCTCCAGTTTTTGAGGAATTTGAACGGCCTCTCTTATTTTGGCAGAGGCTGTTTCTTTAATCTTTAAGGCAAGCGCTTCATTAACCTCAGGAACCTTAAATGCTCGTTTTGGCTTTCCCACCGCCGCTTTCAATGCATCCTGGATGTCGAGAATTTTTCGAACAGCTTGGTGAGCGAATTCAATTGCCTCAACAAAAGTCTCCTCAGGCAGCTCCTTGGCGCTTCCTTCGACCATAACCACCGCATCCCGGCTTCCTGCTACAATCAGTTCCAGGTCACTTTGTTTTATCTGCTGGAACGTGGGGTTACAGATAAAACTTCCCTCAATCCTTCCCACCCGTACGCCGGCAATTGGTCCTTGAAAAGGTATATCGGAAATCTCGAGCGCTGCTGATGCTCCGGTAATGGCCAGAGTATCGGTCTCAATTTCCGGGTCAGCCGAGAGAAGGGTGGCAATGATTTGTACTTCATCAAAAAACCCCTCCGGGAAGAGGGGCCGAACAGGGCGATCAATGCATCGGGAAGCGATTATCTCTTTCTCACTCGACTTACCCTCTCGCTTGAAAAATCCACCCGGAATCTTTCCGGCGGAAAATGTCTTCTCCTGGTAATCAACGGTAAGGGGAAAATAATCCATTCCTTCCTTAGTATTTTCACGCGTCACTACGGTAACCAGTACCATGGAATCTCCGTAACGCACTATTGCCGCGCCGTTGGCTTGTTTAGCCATATGACCTGTCTCGATAGATAACAGCCGGCCTCCTATTTCAGTTTCTACTTTCTTGAACATTTTCTTCTAATTCTCCTTGGTAGCGTTTAAATGAATCAATCAGGCTTATCGTCGCAAACCCAGCCGGGCAATCAACGCCCGGTATCGTTCCACATCTTTTTTCTTTAAATAGTCGAGAAGCCTTCGTCGTTGTCCCACGAGCTTTAACATTCCCTGACGAGAATGGTGGTCTTTTTTGTGAGTATTAAAGTGTGCGGTCAAGTATTGAATTCTTTCTGTCAGAAGCGCAACTTGCACTTCCGGAGAACCAGTATCTTTTTCCTTCACTTGGTACTCTTTTATCACATTTGTTTTCTGTTCCGCCGCGAGTGGCATTTCTTGAACCTCCTTACTATTAAAATATTTAAATTTTTTTCTTTTATCATACAAATCTATAGTTGTAAAGGAAAGGAAATTAAAAAGTTATTTTTTTTACCTAAAAATTTTTTTAAAAATTAATAACTCATTGAAATAATTAATTTTATCAATAAACTATACCGCCGCAAGCAGCAGGGTATCAAAGAATTTAAATTCTGTCATTCCGCACTTGATGCGGAATCCAGAAACTAAGGTAAAGCGACTAAGCACTTTTTTTTATTAATCGTCCCTGATACCCGCCCTCTGGATTCCCGTTTTCACGGGAATGACATCCACGGCTATTTAACACCGCGTCTCACCCCGTCGCAAGCGGACGGGATATTAAAAAAAATAAACCCATCCATACCTTTCAACCCGTTTTCCCATCAGGTCCTTCTTGGCGTTCCCGGTTAAACACCCGGAGAAGCTTCCAGACGGGTTGTCCTAAATCAAGAATCCTATGATCTTTAGCTTCCGCTATGGCAATAAGGTCTCCCTGGGGGTTTAAAATTTTTATTTTTCCATTAAGATTAAGAAATATTTGATTTTTTCCCTTAAGTTCTGAACTGCTGATCTTTTTCCCCTGATATAGTTTCCGAGAAATTTCTTCATCGACGGTAATTTCCTGCAAGGATGATAAGGCTCGGGAAGGAGAAAAAATCCATTTATTCTCTACCTCATTTAAAGAAGTTTTTTCTAAATTTTCCAATGTGACCGAATCTTCGAGTTGAAAACTCCCTGAGCGGGTGCGGTTCAGCTTTTCCAGAAAGGCCCCACACCCCAAATATTTGCCCAAGTCATTGGCGAGGGTCCTGATATAGGTCCCTTTAGAACAGACCACCCGGAAAAATACCCGGGGCGAGTCAATTTTCACGATAGAAAGCTCTTTAATTTCAACCTCTCTTGGCGCTCTTTCGATTTCCTTACCTTTCCGCGCCAATTGGTAAAGCGGCACCCCGTTATATTTTAACGCTGAATACATTGGGGGTACCTGCATTATTTTCCCTTGAAACCTCTCGAAAGCCTGTCCGATTTGAGTGTTTGCAATGCGAACCGGCCTGTTGTCTTTAATGATTCGGCCCGTAATATCCTGAGTATCGGTTTCAATCCCTAAGTGGAGTATCGCCTGGTACTCCTTATCCTCTTCCACCAAAAAGGGGACAAGTTTTGTACCTGCATTCAGACATACCACCAGGATTCCTTGGGCAAAAGGATCCAGGGTACCCGTATGCCCGGCCTTACGGACTTTCAGGATTTTCATTACTCGTTTGACGACTGTATAGGATGTTATTCCTTGAGGTTTATTGATAATAATCAGGCCATTCAAATTATTATCTCCCTACCCTATCGTGCCCGGGAAGTGGAGGAATAAGAAAGGAAGTCGGGGATTGTTTCGCCACGAATAAGGTCTTCAAAACTTTCTCTTTGCCGGATAAGAAAGGAATCGTTTCCGGAAACAAGAACCTCTGCGGGCCGCGGTCGGGAATTATAATTCGAGGACATAGCGAATCCATAGGCTCCTGCACTCATAATTGCTAAAAAATCTCCTTTTTGAACCTTTGTCAACAACCGGTCACGGGCTAAAAAATCTCCGCTTTCACAGATAGGCCCCACAATATCCGCAGTATAACGCTCTTCAGTTTTTTTGGCAATCGGGACAATTTCTTGATAAGCATTATAAAGACTCGGCCGGATAAGGTCATTCATTCCCGCATCCACAATGACGAAATTCTTTTCTTGAGTACTCTTGGTATAAAGGACCTTTGTTACCAGTACACCGGCATTTCCAACAATTACCCGGCCTGGTTCTAAGATAAGGGTAAGGGCTTGGCCTTGAATTTCACTTAAAATTGCCCGGGCATATTCATTGGGATGCGGAGGAACTTCTTCAGCATAGGTTATTCCCAACCCACCGCCAAGATCTAAGTATTGGATAGCTATCCCTTCCTGTCTCAGTTCGGAGATCAATGTTATTACTTTACGAAGCGCCTCAACAAAAGGTCCGGTTTCCGTAATCTGAGAGCCAATATGACAATCAACACCAATTATCTCAATATGTTTCAGGCTTCGGGCAAACCGGTACTCTTCCAGAGAGCGGGGAAGATCAATCCCAAACTTATTTTTTTTTAAACCGGTGGAAATATAAGGATGAGTTTTAGGGTCAATATCCGGATTAACGCGGATAGAAATCGGGGCCTTGGTATCGAGCTCTTTTGCTTGCTGGTTAATTACCTTGAGTTCCTCAGAAGATTCGATATTGAACATGAGGATTCCTGCTTCTAAAGCAAAACCAATCTCCTCCTCGGTCTTTCCCACCCCGGAATAAACAACCTTTTTCGGATCAATCCCCGCTTTCAAGACCCGAAAAAGCTCACCCCCGGAAACCACGTCAGCCCCTCCTCCTTGAGTGATAAAAATTTTTAACAACGCTAAGTTACTGTTCGCTTTGACTGAAAAACAAACCAAATGAGAGTAGCTTTCAAAGGCTGAATCAAACACCTCAAAGTGACGACATAGCGTGCGATGACTGTAAAGATAAAGTGGGGTACCCCATTTTTCTACCAGGCTTCTTAGGGGGGTATCCTCACAATAAAGATCGTTGCCTTTAAAGTTAAAGTAGTGCATCCGTATATTTTTGTTTAAGGTTTCTTTGCTGCCACTTTAAGCTCCTGGGAAAAATCACTTTCATTGTGATGAGGCGATCGGTCAATTGCCGTCACCGAATAATAATACGTGAGTCCCGGAGTAAAAGTTTTGTCCAAATACATGGTTTCTTGTTTGATAAGAGGAGAAATCCTGATTGATTGAGCCTCATTCTCGCCGCGTCGATAAACATAATATCCTTCGAGATCAGGGTCAATGTTTGGCTCCCAAATAACCACGATCCCTTCCGCAGATTGAAAAGCCATTGTTGCCAAAGGCGTTGCTGGTGGAGTAAGATCTTCTGGGATAGTGCTTACCTCCACGGAATCTTTCCCTTCGAGAGTGCTTCCTCCTATAGTTTTAAGGGAGCGGGTGACATAAAAATATTTTTCTCCATTTGTAACCGAAATATCCTGAAAATGGTTTTGAAGAATAGGACTCGAATTAAGAGGAATAACATCATAGTCTTCATCGGCACTACGCCGGTAAATATTGATCCCCCCAAAACTCTTTTCCCCTGCAAGCGAAGAGGGGAGTTCCCAGTTTAAGTCCACCACTCGGTCGCTAGGGGTCACATTTACCGAAACCGGGGGAGGAAGGGGAGGGGACCAGCTGAGATCAACTACGTTAGAACCTGTGCTTTCGATCCACCTGGTAGTGTATGAACTTATGTAATAGGAGTAATCGCCTTCTTTTTCTACCTGGTTATCCCAGTAGACCATTTTTTCTTCGGACTCTCCCCCGAGAGGCACTTCATGTTCAAGCTCCTTGAGCAACTCAAAATCAGGTTTACACGTGGGACAACCCTTTTTTTCGGTCGGGATAAACCTTCGCCAGATATGAAATCCAGCCAGATTAATAAGTTTTTTACCATCAGAATCTTTTTTGGGGATTGACCATTGAAGAACAATTGTCCCTCCGCGCGAAAAAATCTCAAGGTCTTTGATAGGCCGGGCAACAGCGGAATGCGGCACTATTGGTGGAGCTTTTACCCCACAGCCGATTGATAATACCAACACAAAGAAAAACAAACAAAGTTTCTGCCGACAAAAATGAAAGTGGTTCATAATTTCCTTAAGAAGAATGTTTAGCGGTAAGTTCCCTTAGCCTTAGCCTTAAAGCATTAAGGCGAATGAACCCTTCCGCATCTTTTTGTTTATACACCTGATCGGTTTCAAAAGAAGCATAGTCTGCGTGATAGAGAGAATACGGTGATTTGCGCCCCACCACCATACAATTTCCTTTATAAAGCTTCACCCTTACGGTACCAGTGACTCCTTTCTGAGTCTCATCGATCATTGTCTGTAAAACCTTCATTTCCGGGGAAAACCAATAGCCGTAATAAATAAGCTCAGAATAGCGGGGGATCAAGGAGTCTCTTAAATGCATAACCTCTCGATCCATAGTGAGCGATTCCATGGCCCGATGCGCGCTGAGCAAGATCGTTCCCCCGGGCGTTTCATAGACGCCACGGGATTTCATTCCTACATAACGATTCTCTACCATATCTACTCTACCGATACCGTGAATACCGCCAAGTCGGTTGAGATATGACAAGAGATGATACGGAGACATCCGTTCACCGTTCACCGCAATTGGGTTTCCATCGCTAAACTCTAACTCGATATGCACCGGGTCATCAGGAGCCTTTTCCGGAGAAACCGTTAAACAAAACATGTCTTCCGGAGGTTCCATCCAGGGATTCTCCAAAATTCCTCCCTCAAAACTAATGTGAAAAAGGTTGCGGTCAGATGAATACGGTTTTTCTTTGGTAACGGTTACCGGAATATGCTTTTCCCGTGCATAAGCAATCAAGTCGTTCCGGCCTTTAAAATCCCATTCCCGCCACGGAGCGATAATTTTAATATTCGGATCCGTACTATAATAGGTCAGCTCAAAGCGCACCTGATCATTACCTTTACCGGTAGCGCCATGAGCGACAGCATCCGCGCCTTCTTTCTTAACAATTTCCATTTGCGCTTTAGCAATGAGCGGCCGCGCAAGAGAGGTGCCCATCAAATAGCCCCCTTCATAGACGGCGTTTGCACTTAACGCGGGAAAGACAAAGTCACGGGCAAATTCCTCTTTAAGATCTTCAATATATATCTTACTTGCACCCGTGGCTAATGCTTTTTCCTTTAAGCCCGAAAGTTCTTCTCCCTGTCCCAAGTCAGCAGCAAAAGCGATAACTTCACACTTATAGGTGTCAACCAACCAGCGGAGGATTACGGAGGTATCCAACCCCCCCGAATAAGCCAGCACAATTTTTTTAACCATAGTTCAACTCCTCAACAACATGGTTTAAAAAAAGTCATTGGTAAACCCCAGTTAGAAAGCTTTCACACGGGGATTTACCCCGTATTTTTTCACCCTGTTAACTATTTGATATCTAACAAGTATCTAACAAGGCAATTGCGGCCTTTCTAACTGGTTAAAACCTCGTCCAACAGTGCGACCACATGATCCACTTCCTCTTTGGTTACTATCAAAGGAGGAAGAAACCGGAGCACATTGTTCTGCACACAATTTATAAGTACACCCTTCTGCAGGCATTTATTAACAATCTCAGCTCCAGGCATAGTAAGTTCCATGGCAATAATGAGGCCTTTTCCCCGGACCTCACGAATTACCGGATGTTTCTTTTTTAACTGATTAAGCTCATCCATAAAGTAAGCTCCCATGGAGGAGCAGTTTCCCAGCAGTGCCGGATCTTTCAGGGCGGTAAACGCAGCTATTCCCGCGGCAGTGACCAAGGGATTGCCCCCAAAGGTTGAAGCATGGGTCCCGGGAATAAAGCTCTTGGCTATTTCATCCCGCGCAAGCAGCGCGCCGATCGGCAATCCCCCTGCTAAAGCCTTAGCTAAGGTCATTATATCCGGGGTAATTCCATAGTGCTCATACGCAAAAAGCTTTCCGGTTCGTCCTAAACCCACCTGAATCTCGTCAAAGATAAGAAGGAGTTTCTTTTCGTCACAAAAGGCCCTCAGTTCCTTAAGGTAACTATCCGAGGGGCAGTTGACTCCACCTTCACCCTGAATTGGCTCAACCATAATTGCCGTGGTTTTTTCAGTAACTGCTCTCTGAACAGCATCCATATTATCAAAAGGGACATGCGTAAATCCGGGCATAAGGGGATCAAAACCTTCTTTAAATTTTTCCTGGCCGGTGGCGGTAATGGTTGCTAAGGTTCGGCCGTGGAATGAGTTGCGCATGGCAATGATTTCAAAACGGTCTTCCTTTTTATCCCGCATATATTTTCGGCTAAGCTTTATTGCCCCCTCATTTGCCTCCGCCCCGCTGTTGCAGAAAAAGACCTTGTCCGCGAAAGAATTCTCGACCAGTAAACGGGCTAACTCAATTTGTGGTTTTGTATGGAAGAGATTCGAGACATGAAGGAGGTTTTTCGCCTGAACTTCAATGGCCTCCACAACCTTGGGATGACAATGGCCCAAACTACAGACTGCCAGTCCGGAAACAAAGTCCAGATATTCCTTTCCATCTTGGTCCCAAACCCGGGACCCTTTTCCTTTGACTAAAACGATCGGAAATCGCTTATAGGTAGAAAATATATATTTTTCCGTTTCATTTACTAAATTCATAATTCACTTCTCGCTTCTTTCATTCTGCACGTTAAAGCCTGGGGAGATGACGAAAGAAGAACCCCGCAAAATTCTTTTCGTTTATGCTTTAAGATTCACTCCTTACGCCTTACCGCTTTTAACTAAGGACAATCTCAGTCCCAACCCCAGCAGACGTAAAAACTTCAAGAAGCAGCGCATGTTCCACCCGGCCATCAATAATGTGGGCTTTTTCCACACCATCTTTGAGGGCATTAAGACAACAGTTTACCTTGGGCAACATCCCCCCCTTGATAATCTTGGATGAGGATAACCGCTTTACTTCCTTAGCATTCAACGTAGAGATAAGCCTATCGTGTTTGTCTTTTACTCCCTCAACATCAGTCATCAGGATCAACTTTTCTGCCTGAAGAGCCGCAGCCATTGCGCCGGCTACGGTATCAGCGTTAATATTATACGTTTCTCCCTCTTTGCCGACACCAACCGGCGCAATGACCGGAATAAACCGTTCTGCTTCCAAAGATTTTACTAACTGAGTATCAATCGCTTCCACATCTCCCACCATCCCAATATCAACAATTTCCGGCGGGTGATGAGGAATAGTCTGGCGAGTAAGCTTTAATTTCTTTGCGTTAATGAGCGAGCCATCCTTCCCACTCACCCCAACTGCGTTTCCGCCATAATGATTAATGAGGGAAACAATCTCCTTGTTGACCTTCCCCACCAACACCATCTCCACCACATCCATAGTTTTTCCATCAGTCACTCGTAACCCATCAACAAAAGAAGATTTTATCCCCATCTGGTCTAAAACTTTTCCGATCTGCGGGCCTCCTCCGTGGACAATAACCGGTCTTATCCCGATATAATTGAGAAGCACCACGTCCTTGGCAAAACATTCTTTGAGCTTGGCATCTTTCATGGCATTACCGCCATACTTAATCACAAAGGTCTTTTGGTAAAACCGGCGAATGTACGGCAGCGCCTCCATGAGCACATTTGCTTTCTCAATCAATTTTTTCATAACCAGCTAAAATTAATTTATTAATAGTTAAAAACTGTTTACCCCAAAGTCTTTGCATCAAATTGCAAGACTAATTTATCAAACCTATCATTTATACTATAATTTTAATAAATTTGACAATTTTTTTCCCTAACCAAACTTCTCCTCTTTCTTCTAAAGAAACCAATCTGTTAACAAAGAAAAATTTTCCGCTCCTTGAATTTTCTTCCAATCGTTCTAAAATTTTCTTAAATTACCTAACGAATATATTGTGGTTTCAACATATTGATAGTAAACAATAAAAATAATCAAATCAAGAGCCACTATATTCCTTACATTGAAAAACTACAATGCTTGCAGAAAAATACTAACTTTACCCCATAGGTTGGGCCAATCTCAAACCAACCCGGTAACTTAATTATTATAGCAATTTTGCAAATAAATTTCATTTTTGAGACGAAATTTAGTATTAATTTTAGAATAGTTGTAAAATTGTTGCTTTTTGGAAACATAGGATTTTTTTAGACCTTCCTTGTATCTGATTATGAATCAAAAAGTGAGACTTTTGCAAAAATATTTTTTGGTCACCCTGAACTTGTTTCATGGTCTCGGAACATGTTGATTTAATTAGATGCTTAAACAAGTTCAGCATGAAATGACACATTATTTTATGACTTTTGCAGGTCATAAAGTATAATTTTTTTAATAATGATTTTTAGTTTTTACTTGGCACGAATATTGATACTTCATTTGGTCAGAAAAAATAACAAATAGAGAAGGTTTGAGTTCTTCTTGTTTGCTTTTTTAACATAACGCACACAATCCACTTCATAATCTCTTTCTGCAGGGGGGTGCTCCTGTGGTGGTTTAGTTGAATATCTTAGGCTTCAATCTCTCACCCCCCTTTTTTATTTTTTTTACACTTTTAACAGTTTTTTAAAGAAAAACCCTCCGTGCCTTTACTGTCGGAAGGTTTTTCTATTTCTTGCCTTTTTTAAAAAATCACCACTTTTTAATTTTTTCCCTTTCAACTTGGGGACGTTTTTGGATAAACTGGTCTTGGTTTTATTAAAACTCGGCCTTAAAGCGCAGAGCAATAACTTCGTTTATCAAAGAGCAGTAATCGGGTTGATTTTATGCACAACAAACCCGGAAGACCCATAAATTCTGTGCAATGCCCGTTGGTACCGAGAATGGCGATTATGCTTTTATATATTTATTTGCCGGAGTAATAGTACGTTGAGGACGTATGACGAATAGACAATAAAGATATGCAAAGGAAGGCGACATGGTATCCGGAGGAAGGAAGATTGATTGAACTCGGTTGCTTTGGTGCGTTGTGAAACTTATGAATTAGGTGCGCTTGAAACCGCCCTACGCAAGACCATCGACCTTATTGGTGGAATAAATCGTTTTGTTACCCCAGGGGCACGCGTTTTACTCAAGCCAAACCTGCTTTGCGCCCGGTCGCCGGGGAAATGTGTCACCACCCACCCGGCGGTTGTCCATGTGGTTGCAAAAATGGTTTTGGATGCAGGCGGAAAACCGTTTATTGGAGACAGTCCGGCAATCGAGCCTTTTAAGTGGGTAGCGGCTAAATCCGGCATGGATAAAGTTGCTCGCGACTTGGGAATAGAATTGATCGAACTCACCAGCCCTATCTTTGTTTTTTCAACACCAGGAGCCACGTTTAGAAAGTTAGCGATCGCTTCTGAAGCTCTTAAAGCGGATGTGGTGATCAACCTACCTAAACTTAAAACGCACTGCCAGATGATGTTTACCCTTGGAGTGAAAAATCTTTTTGGCACTGTTGTTGCTCAACGGAAAGCAGAATGGCATTGCATGGCCGGAGTAGATCGGGACACCTTTGCGTCCCTCCTGCTGGATATCTATTTAACCGTGAAACCGGCAGTGACAATCCTGGACGGTATTTGGGGGATGGAAGGGCATGGACCTTCCAATGGCAGGCCAAAAAAAATTAATTTGGTCGCTGCTGCAACGGATGCAGTGGCACTCGATATCAGCATTTGTAATTTGTTAGGCGGTCCGCTCCGTTTGTTTCCGATTTTTCGGAAAGCACGGTCGCGAAAAATTGGTGAGACCGACATTCGCCGGATCATTTTTAAAGGAGATGTTCCTCAGTCTTTCGCTATTGATGTCTTTCAGATCCCGGCTTTGGATTCTTTGGCTGTTCTGCCGGGAGCTTTTCATTGGTTTGCTAAAAACTATTTAGTCTCAAAACCTTTTCATGAAGAAAAATTTTGCGCGGACTGCGGAGAGTGCGAAAAGATTTGTCCGGCAGGAGCAATAACAATAAAAAATAAAAAAAGCACGTTTGATTATAACAAATGTATTCGCTGTTACTGTTGTCAGGAAATTTGTCCGCACGATGCTATCCGTTTTAAAAAAGGACTGCTGGTGCGGTTACTCAGTCGATTTAATCGGTAAGAAAAAACGTAATGTTTCTTTGGCAACCATTTTCAAAACTACCGGGTTAGATTTTATATAAGAACGAGGAGGATGAAATAATGAATGGTTTTAGGATAGATGCGAACAAGTGCCAACGCGATGGTATTTGTGCCGTTGATTGCCCGGCGGGAGTAATAAAGAAGCAATCAGCTGACGATTATCCTGAACCGACAGCTGACTTTGAAAAATTTTGTTTAGCCTGCGGACATTGCGTGGTGATTTGTCCACACCAAGCATTAAGTCTTGACTGGCTGAGTCCTGAAACGTGTCCATCAATTAAAACAGGCTTTAATCTCACAACGGAACACGTCGAGCAGTTCCTCCGCTCCCGGCGCTCTATCCGCAATTTCAAAAAGGAAGTGGTAGGCCGAGACTTATTGAATAAACTCATTGAGATTGGAACCTATGCTCCTTCCGCAAAAAATGAGCAACCGTGGCACTGGCTGGTTATCCAAAATTCAACGGAGGTTAAACGCTTGGCAGGATTGGCGGTTGATTGGATGCGGTTGGTCATAAAGGAGAAACCGGAGATTGCCCGGCAAAAAGCATATCACCGCGTTGTTGCTTCCTGGAAGAAAGGGAAAGACGCTATTTGCCGGGAAGCCCCTCATTTAATTGTGGTTCATGCCGATAAAAACTGGCCTTTTGGTGCGGAAGACTGTGCAAGCGCCTTAACCTATATAGAGTTATTTGCTTTGGTGATGGGCCTGGGAACCTGTTGGGCGGGTTATTTTTATTCGGCAGCTAACTCCTACGCGCCTTTGTTTGAGGCTTTGGGAGTACCTTCTGGACACCGTATTTTGGGAGCACTGATGGTCGGATATCCCACATTCACATACCATCGTCTCCCGTTGCGCAAACCACCTCGAATAATGTGGAAATAAAAAGAAAATAAAAAATGAAATTAAAAAGCACTGATACCCTAGAGTTCATAAATCGCGGCTTGAAAGTAAACGGGAAATCATTTCTCGTTGAATACCCCGATGAGCCAATACTGGGTATTAAAGAGGGGAAACTGGTTACCATTGTTTTTCGGGGTTGTGGCTGTTCACTGACGCATTGGGAACCTGAAGACATCGAAGGATATTTTTCTGATAAATAAATAGGAACTCGTCGGCTAGTTTGGAAAACAAACTTGGAAATTAATAAATTTTTTTCTGGAGATTGGTTTTTACACCGGTCACCTTAACTTGCGCAACTCAAGTTAGGCTTGGTCACACGATCATGGATGCCTTGTTTGAAAAAGAGGATTTTTTGTCTAATCGTGCCGATGCCACAAAGAATAACTTTATAATGAAAACTATGAAAGCACGATATGGCCGCCCTTTTTCGAGGAGGTTTTGCATATGCAGTTACTCACTTTCAGTTGACCGCACCAGGCGATCTAAAATTAGGCCATGAAAACTTTCGTTACCGGAATAAAACCACCCCAGATGGATTAAACAACGGCTGCAAACTGCCACCTTCCATTGAAACCCCTTAAACCAAGTAAATTCTTCGGTAGCAGGGCCTGGGTACCAGCAGCCTTTAGCTTTCCGAAAACAACCGATTTCAAAAAGGATGCCTTGGGGGTTTGCAAACGTGTGCTGGTGAAATCCGGAAACCTCGATCATTTCGGAAGTGCTGGTGATAATCTGTTGACACTGCCGACACAGGAGATAGTTTTCTCTGCCTGGTTCTTCCAGGGCTACCTTAACGGAAACTAAATTTTTTAGTTTTTCGAGGGGTTCTTTTTCCGCAGGCAATCGAAAAAGATGGGGTGAATTAATGCATTCCATAATGGCTTTGGTCAATTATAAAACCACATTTTTTTTTTAATTTTAGCATTCTAAAGTTCAAGATACTATTTTGTTATTTCTTGTTTAAATGAACAAAACAGCTTGACGCAGGTTTGAAGAAAGGGTGAAAATTTTTAGTTATAAAAATACTCGCGCACTAATTAACCACGAAGGAATTTTTCATGCAAATATCGGATAATCTCCATGCGTTTTTGTGGAATTCTTCAGCCATCAATAATTGTAACACATATTTGATTGATGGGGCTACCCGCGTGCTTATTGATCCCGGGCATCTTAATCTTTTTGAGCATGTACAAAAAGGTCTCACGATCTTAGGCATGGAAATTCCAGACATTGGTTTAGTAATAAACACCCATGCGCACCCCGACCACATTGAGGCAGTTCAATTATTTAATAAGAAGGAGGGACTAACCGCCATTTCTGAGGAGGAGTGGAGGTTTGTCAAAGAAATGAGAGATTTTATTGATTCGGTCTTTGGAATTAACATCGATGCAATTGCTCCCAAGTTTTTTCTCCAAGAAGGAGACTTGGTGGTAAATGGTCTTGAACTCAAAGTGTTTCACACACCCGGTCATTCACCCGGTTCCTTATCGGTTTACTCGCCTAAACAAAAAGTACTTTTTACGGGTGATTTAATTTTTAAAAATGGCATCGGTAGAACCGATCTCCCTGGCGGGAATAGCACCCTCCTTAAAAAAAGTGTGGAAAGGTTACGAGAACTGGAAATAGAAATACTCCTTCCTGGGCATGGGGAGATTATCTCAGGAGCGAAGGAAATCAGGGCTAATTTTGATACGATCGAACGATTTTGGTTTCCCTTTCTCTAATCCTGGGCAGTGAAGGAATTTTTTATTAATCTTTCTTTCTCCTCGCTCAGCTGCATATAATACCTATCCTTAATCTCTTTCACGGCAGCTTGCCAGGCGTTATCACCTTCAACATTGGGTAACACAGCAGAACCAGAAAGAAAGTGTTTTTTCTCTAAAACTTCTTTTAGCCGAGCAATAGTTTCTTGAGTTAGGTTTTGAAGACTTTCGTGGTAGTTTTTTAAGAGAAATTTAACCCGGCCCAGTTCTAACCCCCAAAAGCCTTCTAAAAAATCACCGAGTAAGTTAAAATTCTCGTCCAGATTAATACGTTTTATAGATTCAGAAAGGGCTAGACGCTGTGCTGTTTCACCGTAATTTTTTTTTAGAGCGTTAAAATTCTCCTCCACCTGGTCTTTTCTTAATTCTCGGTTCTGAAATTTTTTAAGCAGGCCCTCTACCTTGAGCTTGATTTCTCTATTTTTTTGTTCTTCCCGGTCCTTTTGGCTCAGTGTAATACCCCTGGTTTTTTCCATCACCAGATCCAAAGTGCTTTTAATTTCTGCCACGGCCACTATCCTTACTAATGATTAGAGAGGTGATCATGAGCTTCCCTCATCCAAGGTTCGTGTGACATTAAAAAAATATAATCCGTTAAATGAAAAATTTCGAACCTCAAAGAAGGAGTGATGACCCGAAAAGAATTAATCCGGCTTTTATCATAAAGGTAGCATTTAGGGTCCTCTTCATGATATTTTTGACAGTCTTCGTTGTTGTATAGGCTTAAAGTTAAAAAGGGTCCTTAAAAGCTGCTTCCGGCGCTTTTAAAGACCCTTTAATTGTAACACTGGAGTTTTAAGAGAAGAAATACCTTAGGTGAACCGGTTGGATATTTTGCAACCTATACACCTAAAACAAAGGATACATTGAGGTGGCTTTATACTGATTTCTTCAGTGCAGCGCCGGCCTTAAATTTAACGACCTTTCTCGCTTTAATAGTTATCTCTTTCCCAGTTTGGGGATTCCGGCCTTTTCTCGCTTTGCGTTTAGCTACTGAAAAAGTGCCAAACCCAATCAAAGCAATTTTATCCCCTTTTTTAAGCGCTCCTGATACAGCTTTGGTAAAAGCAGTTAAAGCTTTTCCTGCGGCTGCCTTTGAAACAACCGCGTCTTTTGCCATCTTGTCAATCAATTCTGCTTTTGTCATCCCTACCTCCTTTTATAAAGGTTAAGTTGTTTAAAAATTAAGTAACACCTATTTCATTATCTTTTTCCCTTGATCTTTCACAGATACTATCTTTTCTACCTTTTATTCTCCTTTAATTTCTATCTCTATCACTATCCCCTCTCCACTCATTTTTTTCGTTTTCTCTTCCTTCATGATTATCGCTGCGATAATCTCGGGTATACCGTTTTTCTGCATCAGAATGCCATTTGTAGGGTTTATCCATATTCATGTCTAAACTTACAACGCCGCTCTCTTTGTGCTGCAGTCCGTGAGGAAATGAACTGCCTCGTTTCCACTTTTTTTCTTCAGAATAGAAATACAAGTTTCTGTCAATATCAAAATATAGAGAAAGGTAAGGATAATAACGGTAATGATATTTAAAAACTTTAGAAATATTAGCCTCTCCAATTGTTGGTGTCAAGAAAAATCAGCATTGTTAACCGGTTTCGACACAAGAAAACACCGGTCAGCAGAGAAATCAAGGCCCTTGAAAGATAGAAGCAGTGGTCTTAGCATAGGAATGTTCCTTTGACGGGCAAAAAATACATCCCCTCTTTCTTGTTTGAGTGCAAAGAACGGTTTTTGGGCCGGTTATAATCACAAAAGAAATTTACCCAGTTAGAAAGGCCCGGTTAGAGATCAAATATCCGACCTGGTGAAGAAACATGGGGTAAATAAATTATTACAATTTTTCACATGGGGGTAAATGCCCAGTATGAAATCTTTCTTACGGCGCTTAGTCGTGAAAAGAACTGTCGCATGAATAATGTTGTAATATCATTAGAAGTCTTTGGAAAATTTTCAACCAATCGATTTATTAGTTTTTACTTAGGTAAATTGTACGACATAATCACCGGGAAAAGGTTATTATCCCTTCAAAAGCCGGTGAATTGCAAGAAGTTGGTGAGGTAGCAAGAGGTTAAGCGGGTAAATGTGGATACCACGGTACCGGAGAAGGCGATTGCGTTTCCCACGGATGCACGGTTTTAGTACAAGATGCTGCAGAGGTTAGTGAGGGTGGGGAAAGAAGCCGGTATAGGACTTCGGCAAAGCTACCGGCGATTAAGTAGGAAGGCATTGGCCAGGCAAGGGCGTTATGCCCATGCAAAGAAGAAGAAGGCAAAGAAAGAGACAAGGAAGTTGAAGACGTAGCCGGGGAGATTACTGCGGAAGATAGAAAGAAAAAGCGAGCAGGCCAACGAGAAAGTGCGCGAGTTGCTTGAACCGGCGAAGCGGTTGTACCGGCAGAAGCGAGTGGACAAGGGAAAACTTTACAGCATTTATGCACCGGAAGTGGCGTGCGTCTCGAAGGGCAAGGCGCACAAGCTTTACGAATTCGGCTGCAAGGTGAGGAGGTGACAACGTCAAAAGGGAATTGGATTTTGGGGATTGATGCAATTCATGTCAACCCCTTACGATGGGCATACCCTGAAGGCCTCGATAGGGCAAGCAACGAAGATAGCCGGTTGGCAGCCGCAGGAAGCGTATTGCGACAAAGGGTATCGGGGAAGTGAACTAATCGAGGGAACAACGGTCAAGGTGACAAACCGTAAGAAAAAGAGCGTGAGCCGGTGGGAATGGAAATGGGTTAGTCGCCGTTCAGCGATTGAGGCGATCTTTGGGCACTTGAAATCAGACAACAAGCTGGAGCGCACCCATCTTAAAGGCAACGAGGGTGATCGAATCAATGCGATCTTAGCGGGCTGCGAGTTTAATATGAGAAAGCTCATCCGGACTTTCTTTTTACTTATAATTTATTGGCTCACATTTGGTCGGGGCACCAAAATGAATAGCCACTTTTTCAAAAAAACAGTTACCCCTGTTTCGTAAATCGACTTTTTCAGGGGCTACTACAATATATTACTAGATTTCTTAAAATTTTGACCGGACACAACTGTTGTGATATGAGGTCCAACCACAGGAAGAATAGTAAGCGGTGAGCGGTCTATTAGCGTTTGTAGGGGGGTATTTTTTACACCTATTTTTTCACCGTAAATTTTTTTTCGAGTTTATTCATTTTAGCCACGATACCCCCGTATTCCAGTTCCGAGTAGGGAAGCATGGCGGCGCCGAAAAATCCCTGCGCCCGAATTTCTGTAGCTTTTTCGGCGACTCGGCTTCGAACCCAATCCCAGTAGGGATGTTCAAAGGCATCAGCGGGGGTGGTAAGTTTTCCTTGATGGACGCAAAAGGCAAGGCAACTTACAACTGGAGGGCCATCAAAATAGGATACCGAAGAATTTTTGACCACCGGCATTAAAGGACCAATGTGAGAGCCACGCATAAAACCGGCAACGTAATGGCCAATGGAGAAAGGAGAGAGAACCTCACCCGTAGCGGGAAAGGCTCCTTGGACTCTTACGAGCATTACCGGGTCATCTTTGCCAGTATATTTTCCGGCAATATTGTGAAGGCGGGTAGTGCTCACCGACGTGGCAATATCACCTGTTTCCCGTGAATGGATAGACTCAATGACAAATCTTTCATTGTCACGGAGTAATGCCGCAATATCATAGATTTCTTCAGGAGCATTAAGCTCTATCGTTTTATCCCCTTCAATGTGGGCGACATCCATGATGGTGAACTTAAACCCTTTGCTCATGCTCGGAGAAAGCATTAAGCCTGAATTATGCATTGGGTCAGCAAAACCCAAATAAAGAGGCAGGTTATAAGCTCCTGGATCGGTTTTGTCTGCACAAAAAAGCAAAAAAGGTTCATTAGGCCGTTCCTCAAATTCCAT
Organism: Thermodesulfobacteriota bacterium; assembly: GCA_026625185.1. Lineage (GTDB taxonomy): Bacteria > Desulfobacterota > WTBG01 > JAGOGO01 > JAGOGO01. The sequence goes on from CP113000.1 coordinate 1,400,845, forward strand.
CTCGGCTACTGCCGGCCCCATTCCTTTGACATTGCCGGAAAAAGCGTCTTTGAGAAGATCTTGACCGGCACCATAAAGCCCTTGTTCTTTCGCTATTTCTGTGCCTGCCAGAAAAGCATCCCAAGCTAATTTATGAATTTTATCACTTCCTACTCCCTGTTGATGGCTGAAAAGAATTGCAATGTCATCTCCGGTATGCCCAATATATAAATCATTGACCATTCCGTCTTGATTATCATTGAGGAATTCTCGAACCCGGTCAATAAGACGCTCACTGGGTTTTAGATGTCCGCCGATACTTCCAATATCCGCTTTGATTACACTTAAAGTGGTTTTCATAGGCGCAATCTCCTTTCTATGGTCATAAATTGGCCATTAGGTATGATAAAATATTTTCAACAATAACCAAAAAATCTCTCCAAGAAAATCATTTCTAAAGATAACAAACAAACTTACGACCCTATAAATAACGCGATATTATTAGGCGGCAGCAGTAAACCATTCTGGGACCGCTTTTGTCGTGGCTTTGACGATGTCTCGATCGAGTTCGCTAAAGGCACCGCGTGCAATCAGAGCTTCAACGGTCTTTTCAAGCACAATCATTTTACCGGCCGTGTGAATAATAGCCGGATAGTAATCGTTAACAAAAAACTGCTTAAGCCGAAAACGCTTAACGTCGTTACTCGCCATGGTTTTAATTTTCTCCTCGATTTTTGCCTTATCGAAGGCACGCAGCTCGGCTTTTGGCGATCGCATTTTCTCAGCGGTCACATTAAACCCTTCGACACACTTAAAGGTGAGTTGCCAGTGTTCTATATTGCCGAGGGAATTAATCATGAGGGTATTGGTGGTTATAAGTCCCTGCTCGCGGTCAACTTTAACTCCCTCTAAGGGGGGGAAAAAATAATTATCAGAGATCGCGCAAAAAGCGCTGACTCCTCCTGCAAAAGGATTTTCCATAATGTCGCTGACGGTGAAAAACGGTTTCTGTTCAAACCGGGCATCTTGGAGTAATATAAGTTCCTCTTCAGTGTAATGAAACCGCTCATTCCACAATTCTTCCGGGGCAAGATCCTTGCGGGTCAGAGAACTCTGACTGGTAAGCATTCCGAGGCTTTGTCCTCCCCGCCAAACCAAAGGAAGGGACCCAACAACCCATTCTGCGCTCCCGCCGATCTCACCAATCATACTGTGTAAGCCACGTCCATCAGGAAAACAAAGACCAGCAAGTCCCATAACCAAGGCGGGAAAAAGATCACCATCCTTGTCAAAAGGAGTGGCGACCCCGAGCGCATTAAGTCTGTCCATAGTCGTATGATGACGCGGCCGGTCAAGAAAGTATGCAGTGATTTCGGAGAAATCTTTTTTCCCGCAGGCATCAGCGATAATTTTGACTTCCTCCTGGAGATTTGTTTCCCTGGGGTTAAATTCGGGAAACATAGCGCCAGTCATCCAACGCTCCACGTAAATGTCGGGCAGGTGTCTTTTAAAGCCCGATTCAGTAATAAAAAGAGCTGTAAGCGAACTGTGACCTCCTTTGACCGTCTTGCCCGTGCCGTCAATGACATCCGATCCCATGGAAAGTTTGCTCACTTCTTTATTCAACCCACGGCCATAGCGACTGCAGTGCTCATCTTTCCCAAAAAGCGCACCCACTGGAATGGTAGGGTTGCCACCGATTTCTATTCCGGGTTTTACTCGTACCCCCTCGGTGATGATACTCTCAACAATCACTTCTTCTCCCACATCAAAATTTTCAGTGGTTATTTGGAGCACTTCACTCATAACCTGTGCTGCCGTTCGATCGTTACGCCGTTTAAACTGATCAATAAGAGCTGGGGTCTGGAGGTCCTTGGGAACATTTTTCAAAGCTCCGAAACCGTCAATAGCAACCGCCACTGCCGGAAGGGCCGCCGCTAAAATCACTGTCTGACGGAGTTGTTTGCTCCTAAAAACACCAAGGTTGGATCGGCCATTGCCACGATCGTCAATCATGAAAATTGTGCCGTCAATAAGCTCAAGGCCATAAAAGGAAAGCACCTCTTGATGTCGTAAGTTAAAGGTGGATAACTTGTCTTTACTCATTGGAATCAACTCATGACGGCCGCTAAAAGCCAATCTCGCATCAGCAACATTGTAACGCAGGGGATTTATCATGGAAGCACCTCCTAAGCTATTTTCTCGGTAGAACCATCATGGAAATTTTTTCAATTTTTTCATCTTAAGAACACTAGGGAAGTTCAACTATTTCTTATTGTTACCAAATCAAAATTATCACAATAAATCAAGTAAAAACACCTGTTTTTTATGAGACATCGTACAGAGTTAGCCACAAAAATAAAGCGGCTCTTTTTTTGCAAAAGTGTTATTGCAGGGGGAAAAAGGAGGCCCAAAATAAAAAATCAATTGAAGACTACCAGCACCCCTTAAAAGTCATACCAGCGAGGGGTCCAAATAAAGAAAGGGGTGGCTCTGGTTAGAAATAAAGATTATTTGTTGGTAAGTAATTTTCGGAGAGCTTTGAGTTCTTTTAAGGTAGCATGTAAAATTTTTTTATAATCGTTTTCGTCAGGAATTGCTTCCAAATCTTTTTTTTCTTCCCGCGCTATTTCCTCTAATCGTTTTTTAGCCCCCGCAATTGTATATTGTTCCTCGTAAAGAAGTTTTTTTATCTCAAAAAGTATTTCTAAATCTTTCCTTCGATACAGCCGATGTCTGGATTTTGTCCGGATGGGCTTGATCACTTTAAATTCTGATTCCCAATACCGCAGAACGTATGGTTCCAAGGAGGTTAGTTTGCTGACCTCGCTTATTCGGAAATAGAGTTTATCCGGGATTTTTCCTTCTTCTTTAGTTTTTTCTATGAAGTTTTCAAGAGGTAATAGTTTATCGTTCATTGAGTGCCCTCTTCAGTATCGGACTTGATTTAAACGTTAATACTTTGCGAGCAGTTATCTGGATCTCGTCTCCTGTTTGGGGATTCCTTCCTCTTCGAGAGCGTTTTGTCCGGACCACAAAATTACCGAATCCGGAAATTTTTACTTTTTCTCCGTTTTCCAAAGTGTCTTTTAAAGTCTCCAGAACGAGTTCAACAATTCTTGAAGATTCTTCTTTGGATAAACCGACTTTTTCGTAAATACTTTCAATGATATCTGCTTTAGTCATTTTTTTCACCTCTCCTTTATGTTCTTAACTCTATCTCCATTTTATTCTTTAGATGAGAAAGTATATTTTCAAAAAGCACATTCACTTCCTCATCGGTTAAACTTCGATCTTGGGACTGAAACAACATGCGAAAAGCCAAACTTTTTTTCCCGGAGGGTATCGGATCCCCTCGATAGAGATCAAATACCTTTATGTCTTGCAAATACTTAACCTTTGCGCTAACGATCGCTTCCACAATTGTTTGGCACTCAATGCCCTCATCCACGATTAAAGCACTATCTCGTGAGACTGAGGGAAACTTCGGGAGTGGTTTCGCCCACTTTTCTTTTTTATCACAATAATGGATAATTTTCCCAAAGTCAACCTCAAAAACAAAAATTTTTTTAGAAATTTCCAAATAATCAAGAACATGGGGATGAACCTCACCTATGACCCCTATCGGATCACCCCCAATCACAATCTGGGAGGATAAACCCGGATGAAAATACGGAATAGACTTATCTATTTGAAAATTAACGTTTTTTAAAGAAAAAATGTGAAAAATATTCTCTAAAAAACCTTTTAAATCATAGAAATCAGTCTCTTTTTGCGGGTGGTTCCAAGCCTCTTCCGCCCGAAGACCGCAGACCAAACCACTGAGCACGAATTTTTCCTTGGGGAGAAGGTTTTTTTCTTCTCGAAAAAAAACCTTCCCCAACTCGAAAATTTTTAGGTCCATGTTTTTATGATTGTGGTTTGTTACGACGGTCAACAAAAGCCCCGGGAGAAGCGTGGTCCTCATCACGGATTGGTCTTTAGATAAAGGATTAGAGATACTGATATAGCGCCAGAAAGGATGATCTTCAGGAATATTGAGTGATTTAAGCATCTCCGGAGAAATGAAGCTGTAGGTTATAACTTCGAAAAAACCATTGTTGCTTAATAGAGATCGAACTTCCGTTTCCTGATAAAAGGAAGCTTTCCCTTTCCCCTCAGGGATGGTCATAATCGGCAGAGTTTCGAGAATTTTTTCGTATCCGTGGACGCGAGCAAGTTCCTCAACCAGATCAATTTCTTCTTTTAAATCTTTTCGGTGAGAGGGGATAGCAACCAGTATTTTTTCCTGATCATGCGACTTTACCTTTATGCCTAACCGCTCAAGATAATTGGTCATGGTTACAGGAGTAATCTTGGTGCCTAAAATCCGGTTTGCCTTCTGGATGTTAACCCTTACCTGCGGAGGCTTTGGAAGAGGATGAGGAAAGGCATCAACGACTCCCCGGGCAACCTTCGCATTCGCTAATTCGGCAATAAGCTGAGCAGCTCGGTTCAATGCAGGGACAGCTGATTCAGGATCAACCCCTTTTTCAAATCTTAAAGAAGCCTCGGTTTTAATACCTAATTTCCGGGAGGTTCTCGAAATACTTTGTGGATTGAAAAAAGCGCTTTCTAAAAGCAAAGAACTGGTTTGTTCCTTTACCTCAGTATTGAGACCACCCATGACTCCCCCGATGGCAACCGGCTTCAAGGCATCACAAATCATGAGCACGTCTTCATCCAGAATTCTTTCTTTATTATCAAGGGTAAAAAATTTCTCCCCGGGCGCCGCCTTTTTAACAATTATTTTCCCGTGCTCCACAAGAGTATAATCAAAGGCATGCATTGGTTGTCCCCACTCGAGAAGGACGTAATTGGTTACATCCACCACATTGTTTATGGCTCGGATACCTGCCAATTCTAACCTCCGCCGCATCCACAGAGGGGAAGATTTTATTGAAACATTGTAGACATAACGGGCAGTGTATCGGGGGCACAGTTCGGGTGCTTCAAGAGCCACACTTATGAATTTTTCAACCCCTTCTTCTTCCTCAACCACGTTAACCGAGGGTAACGTAAAGACCGTGTCATAGAAAGCTGCTACTTCTCTGGCGATCCCGATCATCGAGAAACAGTCAGCCCGATTAGGGGTTAAATCAATTTCCAATACATAGTCCTTTAGCATTAAGGCGGACGCTAAATCTTTTCCAATTTCCAGATCCGAAGAAAGGATCATGATGCCAGGAGACTTTTCTTCAAGCTTAAGCTCTTCTTCTGAACAAAGCATGCCCTCGGAAAAGACCCCCCGGATTTTTGAAGCTTTGATTTTAACTCCGTTAGGCAAGGTGATTCCCACCGGAGCGAGGGCTACCGTGTCGCCCGCTTTCATGTTGTGGGCTCCGCAAACTATATTTAAAACCTCTTTGCCGTCAAAAACCCGGCAGATGGATAGTTTGTCTGCATTGGGATGAGGAGAAACATCCTTAATGCTGGCTATCCGAATATGTTCAAACTCTTCTCCGATGCAGGAGAGACTTGAAACCTCTAAGCCCGCCATCGTTAAACGATGCGCGAGTTCTTCCGGTGTCGCTTCAAAATTGACATATTCTTTCAACCAGTTATAACTAACTAACAAATTGGTATCCTTGAGCGCAGTGTATTTTTAAAAAATTCGTTGTTTAAAAAATATCATGATACGGACAACAAGCACCTGTTAAAACTGCCTTAAAAATCTCAGGTCGTTTTCAAAAAAAAGCCGGATGTCGTCTATACCGAATTTCAGCATGGCAATTCGTTCAATGCCCACGCCAAAGGCAAAGCCAGTCACGTTTTCCGGATCATATCCTACCATTCGAAAGACCGCTGGGTTTACCATGCCTGAACCTAAAATTTCCAGCCAGCCGCTTTGCGAGCAAACCCGACAGCCCTTGCCTTTACACATGACGCATTGGATGTCCACCTCGGCACTCGGTTCAGTGAAGGGGAAAAAGCTGGGACGAAAACGGACCAGAGTATCAGGAGCAAACATCTGATGGATAAAAGCGGTTAATACCCCTTTGAGGTCTCCAAATGAAACCTGTTCATCAACCAAAAGGCCCTCAACCTGATGAAACATTGGGGTGTGGGAGATATCAGAATCGCGACGATAAACTTTTCCGAGGCAGATAATCCTGACCGGAGGAGGCTGTTTTTCCATGACCCGAATTTGCACTGGTGAGGTATGGGTGCGAAGGAGAACCTCGTCGGAAATATAAAAAGTATCATGCATGTCCCGGGCAGGGTGATGCTTGGGGATATTAAGGGCTTCAAAATTATAATAATCCAGCTCTACCTCCGGGCCTTGAGCGAGGCTGAAGCCGAGGGAGGTAAAGATTTCAACCACTCTCTCGGTAATTTGAGAGACAGGATGTTTTGCGCCTAACGAAATGCGGCGGCCGGGGAGCGTAACATCAATGCGCTCCTGTGCGAGACGTTCCTCTTGGTTTTTTCGGATGAATCGTTTAATTGCCTCGGCAATCCCTTGCTCTAAATCTTGCTTAAGCTGGTTAGCTAACCCGCCGACTAAAGGTCTTTCTTCTTGGGGAATGTCCTTGAGCCCCTTAAGAAGAGTTGTTATTTTCCCCTTTTTCCCGAGGTAGAGAACCCGGATATTCTCTACCTGGCGCTCTTCGTTTGCGTCCTGTAATTCTTTTTCCGCTTCGAGCCTAATTTTATTAATTTTTTCTTGCATAAATCTCGAAAATTCTGAGTTTAGTGTTTTCCGGTTCGGCTGCTCGCGTTATTAAAACTAAGCTTGCGCATAGAATAAAAACCAATAACCCTTTATTGGCTAATCAATTTTCTGAAATTCACGATCGTGAGAAAAAATCAGGAAGATTGGTGCTGTGTTATATGGCCTGAGCTAAACATGTTGTTTCGCCAGAGCGGCAATACCGGAAAATACTTGAGGATCATTGACCGCTAAATCAGCTAATATCTTCCGATCAAGGATCACGTGCGCTTTTCTTAACCCCATGATCAGTCTGCTGTATGAGAGGTTATTGATCCGAGCCGCAGCATTAACCCGCGCAATCCAAAGGCTTCGGAATTCACGCTTCTTAACCCTTCGATCCCGGTAGGCATATTTTAATGCCCGATCAACCGCCTCAGACGCGCTTCGGATAAGGCTTCCGCGTGCGCCTCGATAGCCCTTGGCGAGCTTAAGAATCCTTTTTCTTCGCTTGCGGGAAGCGACATTGTTTGTTGCTCGTGGCATGGTGTTCTTTTTCCTTTCTTGTTCATTAAAAATTTATGGGGAATTGTGCATCGTGCCGAAACCCCAACGACAACAATACTTTTCTTACTCCTTACTTATAAGGAATCAGTCGTCGAACATTTTTTTCATCCCGTTTATTGATTAAAGTCATCTTTCTCAAAGCCCGTTTTCTTTTTGGCGTTTTTTTGGTTAAGATATGGCTTTTAAATGCTTTTTTGCGCTTTACTCTACCCTTGCTGGTTACACTAAAGCGTTTAGCAGCACCCTTGTTAGTTTTTAATTTTGGCATTCAGATTACTCCTTTAAAATAAAAATATCCTATTTTCCCCGAAGAGTTTCTTTACCACCAACAACTCTTGGAAACAACATTTTTTTCTTCTCCTCTGCGTAAGGGAAGGCTTATGACTTAGGACCTACCACCATCGTCATAAAACGGCCTTCCAGCTTGGCCCCTTGCTCTATGATCGCCACTTCTTTAATTTCTTCCACAATTCTGTCCATCATTTTTTTGCCCAACTCAAGGTGGGCCATTTCCCGGCCTCTAAATTGTAAAGAAATTTTGATTTTGTTCCGGTTAGCTAAAAATTTTTTCAGATTACGGATTTTAAAAAATAAGTCATGGTCTTCCGTCCTGGGCCGGAGTTTAATCTCTTTGACCGTGGTATTTGAATGAACTTTCTTTTTCCGGGTCTCCTGAGCTTTTTTCCGCTGCTGGTACTTGAATTTTCCGTAATCCATTATCCGGCAGACCGGAGGATTTGCGTTAGGCGCTACCTCGACCAAGTCCAAACCTTGTTCCTCAGCGCGCTTCATAGCTTCTTGGGGAGGCATAACCCCCAACTGTTGTCCCTCCATATCAATCACCAGGATCGCTGGACAGCGAATCTCATAATTTATTCTGTTTTTCTCGGTAACTATTCCGATCACCTCCTCACTAAAAAATCATTTCTGGTTTTAAATTTTTCAAAAAATCTTCTAAGCTCATAAATTTCAGATCGTTGCCCTCTCGGGTGCGGGGGGATACTCCTCGGTTTTCTACTTCTCGGTCGCCGATGACCAGCATATACGGGATTTTTTTAAGCTGTGCTTCCCTAATCCGGAATCCCAGTTTTTCATTACGAAAATCTTTTTCTACCCGCAAATCTTTTTCTTTGATTACGTGATAAATCTCTTCACCATAAGCGTGCTGCCGCTCTGTAATGGGAAGAACAACCATCTGCACCGGAGCGAGCCACAAGGGAAAAGCTCCTCCATAATGTTCAATTAAAACCCCTAAAAAACGCTCCAACGCCCCCAGGATGACTCGATGAATCATGACTGGTCGGTGACGCTCCCCATCAGAGCCGACATACGTTAAATCAAAGCGTTCAGGAAGAGTAAAATCACACTGAATAGTAGAACACTGCCAGGCCCGTCCCAGACTATCTCTTAATTTAACATCAATTTTTGGCCCATAAAAAGCGCCGGCGCCTTCGTCAATGGAAAAAGGAATTGCTGTTTCCTTCAGGACATCCATAAGCGCCTGAGTGGCATTTTCCCAGTCCTCATCGCTGCCGATAGATTTTTGGGGACGGGTACTAAGCTCAATCTCATAAGAAAAATTAAATATTCTCATAACATCCCGCACAAAGTCAATAATTCCTTTTATTTCATTTTTAAGCTGATCAGGGGCGCAGATGATATGGGCATCATCCTGCGTAAATTCTCTCACCCGTAACAACCCGTGGAGCACCCCGGTTTTTTCATGGCGATGAACAGTTCCCAGTTCAAAATACCGGATCGGTAAATCACGGTAACTTCTAATTTTCGTTTTATAAATCATCATATGGGCCAGGCAATTCATGGGTTTTAGACCATATTGCTGGTTGTCGACTTCGGTAAAATACATATTTTCCCGGTAATGATCCCAATGGCCGGATTTTCTCCATAGGTCCAGTTTAAGAATCTGGGGACCTTTCACAATCTGATAGCCTCTTTTTAAGTGCTCTCTTTTTTCGAAATCTTCAAGAAGAGTTCGTACCAGCGCTCCGTGGGGATGGTATATGATCAACCCGGATCCGGCTTCCTCCTGAATGCTAAAAAGATCAAGCTCTTTTCCCAGTTTCCGGTGATCCCGTTTTTTCGCTTCTTCCAGGCGGTTGAGGTGCTCTTCAAGTCTTTGAGGAGTGGGAAAAGCAGTGCCATAGATCCGCTGAAGCATCGGGTTTCGTTCATCACCGCGCCAGTAAGCGCCCGCGACCCCGGTAAGTTTAAAAGCCTTAACCCAGCCGGTAGAAGGCAGGTGAGGCCCTCGACAAAGATCAACAAAATCACCGTCCCGATAAAGGGAAACCTTTTCCTCTGGAAGTTCGCGGAGGATATCTACCTTATAATCTTCATAACGGTCCTGGAAAAATTTTATGGCAGTTTCGCGATCCCTTTCATCCCGGACAAAAGGATAATCCCGGTCAATGATCTCCTGCATCTTGTTTTCAATAGTTTCTAAGTCTTCAATCGTGAACGGACGCGTATAGTCAAAATCGTAATAAAACCCGTTTTCAATCGCCGGCCCAATAGCGATTTTTGCGCCTTTGAATATTTCCTGAACTGCCTGAGCCATGATGTGGGAGGTGCTGTGTCTTAAGATATCAAGGCCTTTCTCTGAGTCGATGCTGATAAACTCTACTTCCGAACTTTCAGACATTGGAAAAGAAAGGTCGCGCACCTCCCCGTTGACTTTGCCGGCGATATGCTTTTGGTCCGTTTTCCCTTGTCGCGTGATGATCTCAATAAGGGTCATTCCTTTTGGGAAGTCCTGTTCTGTGCCGTCAATGAATTTTATCAAAATTTTTTCCGCCAAATTTTCTCACCCCTATATTTAAGGGGACAATAAAAAGGCATCACAAGCGGAGAACCAGTCATGATGCCACCCTGAAATGAGAATAAAACTGGTTTTAAAAATAGGCACGGGCGGTTTCGAACCGCCGACTTCTACCGCGTCAAGGTAGCGCTCTCCCCCTGAGCTACGTGCCTAAAAGACCATAAAATAAAATGGTTAAGAAGTAATCTGACAACAACTTTTATTAAATTAAGAGTTAATAAAGTGAAATTATTATATTTTATAATTTTGCCCAATGTCAAGAAATAAAAAACAGCTCTTTTCTAAAACTAAAAAAATTAATCTTAGATTTTGAATGGTTAAGTAAGTCAATCTTTCAAAACATTTTTTTTGGGTTGACAAAAAAATGTTTTGAAAAGTTATTTATATATATTTGGCAAAACCTTTTTGGTGAAGAGAAACTTTTAAGAAAAGCAAGGAGAAGATAAACATAAAAAAGTTTTTGCGGCAATAGCAATGTTTTTTGTTGTAGTGGCTCTGGCAGGGGCCTATTATGCCTGGCAGGGAAGGATGTAAGGTATGGGGAACCCCAAGGGGCTGATCAGCGATGAGTCTGATTTTCTTCTTTATCCGGCTCAGATTGTTTTCGGAGTTAGAGGGCCTGAATCTTGCTGCGGCAACGCGTCTCTGTCGCTCGACGGCCATACGCGGGGAATCAATGGTTTCTTGTGGGCAACCCAAAAGCTTTGCGGTTTAACCTTTGAGCCTTTTATCAGAGGCGGCAACCAGTTTTTTGACACGGATGGATCGACTCAGGTGTATGGTCCTTATACTGTCGGCTTAAACAAGAAAAAAACGGGGTGGTTTACCGGGGGCGGTTTTCCCGTATTGTTCGGCAAATAAACCTCCTCTATACATCCTTTAGTTAAGTGAAACCAACCAAGGGCGGGTTTATTCCCGCCCTTTTTTATTGAATTTCTTTTATTTCTTATCCGATTCTCCACAAAAAGAGCTTGACTCCGCAAGTGAGGTTTGAAAAAATCCCTATACACAATCAGTTTTAACCGGAAGAAAACTTAAATTTCCTTTAGCAAGAGAAAAATATGGGAAGTTTTGTGGAAGTATTGATGTTCAATGGCGAAACTTGGGTCAGATTGGCCTTGGCGTTTATTCTCGGTGGTGCTATCGGGTTGGAACGGGAAATGCATGGGAGGCCCGCCGGACTGCGAACCCATATATTAGTCTGTGTCAGCGCCACGATAATCATGTTGGCTTCCAGAAGCCATGTGCAGCTCCCCTATCCCCTTCCCGCTGATATTCGAATAAATATTGATCCGGGAAGAATTGTGGCCGGTATTATGACCGGGATCGGTTTTCTGGGGGCAGGCGCAATCATTCGGCTCGGTGACCTTGTCCGTGGGATTACGACCGCAGCCTGTATCTGGTTTGCGGCTGCGCTGGGGATTGTGATTGGCGAGGGATGTTATGCTTTAGCGATCTTATCAACCGGAAGCATCTTGATGGTATTAATTACTCTCCAGTGGCTCGAACACCGCTTTCATCCCGTCGTATACCATGCTATTCAAATTACTGTCCCCCTGGAAAAAGCTGAGGATGTCGAATCACGCTGCCAGGCAATCTTAAAAAAGGAACACATTCGAATTCAGAATAAAGCGTATTCTTTTTCTCAGGAGACCGGGCAATCGGAGATTACATTTAATGTGCGAATGAGAGATCGAATGCAAAGCGGCGCGGTAATTCGTGACATCGCTAAAATTCCTGGGGTGTTGGAGGCAAGCTGGAAATAGGGACTTTGGGGGGTTGATTTTTAAAGTTTTTTGGGGGAAAACTATTTAAGGTTTCTTTTGTCAGTTTAAAAAAACCAAATGATTCTTCACCGTGCGCTTTAGGAAAAAAGGCTTATGGAACAGATTAACGTGCTCTCGAAAAAAAGGGTTGAACTTATCGATATCACGTCTCAGGTGCGAAACATCGTGAAACGTTCCGGGATAAAGGAAGGGGTCTGTTACGTTTATGCGCCGCATACTACTGCGGCTGTGACGATTAATGAAAATGCTGACCCGAACGTTATCATTGATATTCAAAACCATCTTAGCAAACTTGTACCGTTCGATGGCCATTACTCTCATGCTGAAGGCAATTCTGATGCTCACATAAAAACATCCTTCCTGGGCTGTTCCAAAAACATCCTGGTCACAAATGGTGATCTGCTTCTCGGGACCTGGCAGGGAATATTTTTCTGCGAATTTGATGGTCCCCGGAACCGCAAACTTCATATCAAAGTGATTGCCGGATAGACCATATGCTCATTGACACGCACGCTCATCTGTCACTGCCGCAGTTTGACAAGGACCGCACGGAGGTCATTAAACGCGCTCGCGACGCAGGGATTAAACATATAATAACCGTGGGCACCGATAGTGATGACTGCCGAAAGGCGGTTTCTCTGGCGCAAGAACATGATTTTATTTCGGCCGCAGTCGGTATTCATCCTCACGATGTTAAAACCATCAATGCGGAAACATATTCCCTCCTTAGAGAATTGGCGGCGGATAATAACGTAGTTGCCATTGGGGAAATCGGGCTTGACTTTTATCGCAATTTATCACTGCGGGAAACGCAGCTACATCATTTTCGTGAGCAGATGAGAATTGCCCGCGAAATTTCCCGGCCGGTGGTTATCCATGACCGTGAGGCTCACCAAGAAGTGCTCAAGATTTTGCAGCAAGAAAAGGCGAAAACAATTGGCGGTGTTATTCATTGCTTTTCCGGAGACTGGGAGATGGCCAAAGCCTGCCTTGATATGGGATTTTACATTTCCATTCCCGGAACCATAACCTATAAAAAATCTGAAGAGTATCACAAACTGGTCCGTGACCTTCCGCTTGACCGGATGCTTGTGGAAACTGATTGCCCATTTCTCGCGCCCCATCCCTTTAGGGGAAAGCGCAATGAACCAGCGTATGTTAAATATGTTGCCGAAGCAATAGCTCGGATAAAAGGGATAGGGATAGAGGAGGTGGCAAAGATCACGACTCAGAATGCTCAGAACCTGTTTAATCTTGTGTTGTAAAAGTTTAGATTTTCAAACCAATCTTCAGGGAATGTTTAAAGTGAACGACATAAATAAGTTGACGTTGAAGATGTTCTCCCATTCCGCACCAGTTCTCTCAACGTCATTCCCGCGAAAGCGGGAATCCAGAGGGGTGGCTCATGAAGCGATGGAACTTACCCGCCCCTGGATTCCGGGTCAATCCCGGAATGACAATAGCGAGGGCTACGGCATGGCAAAAGAAGGATACCTCTTTATTTATATCGTTCACTATAAATAATCGATTTTTTACGATCATTATAAAATTTTTAGGCCCAAGCACCTAATCAAAAGCCGATGAAAAAAAAGCTGCTTATCGCACTATCCCTTCTTGTATTCCTCTTGTTTGTTGCCTTTACGGTGTGGATTAATTACTTCTGGGGAACCAAAGAAAGGAAAGCATTCCTCGAGCAGGAGATGTCCTCGATTCTTCACCGGCCAGTGACCATACAAAAAGCCAAGCTTCAGATTTTTCCTCGGATCATGGTAGTCTTAAATCAGGTTGACATAAAAGAAGGGGATGGAAAATCTGATTTCATCTCCCTCCAAAAGCTCCGCCTGGGGATTTCTTTTAGTCACCTTTTTGACCGCATAATCTCTTGTGATTATTTGGTGTTAGATCAACCCCGGATACTGCTTTCTCGGAACCAAGAAAAGGAGTTTAATGCCAGCGACTTGGTAAAAGCTTTTTCTTTCCAGCAAAAAAGAGAGGTCAAGGAAAAGCACTGGATAAAAGAATTCAAAGTATCCCTGAAAAACTTTATTATCCGGGAAGGAGAAATTGAGTTTAAAGATTATGCAATGTCCAAATCTCCGGCATCCTTGGCGGTCACTGCCCTAAACCTCCAAACCGGAAAACCCTCCCGAATAGGTATTATACCAATTTCTCTGAAAGGAGTTCTAAAAAGCGTAAAAAAACAAACCCAATTTAACCTAAAAGGCGAGATTGAACCAATCATTGAAGACTCTAAACTTGCTGCCATCAGGTTTGCGGGAGATGCCCAGGTTGCGGATTTATCGCTTTCATGCTTCGGGCCTTATTTGTGCGCCTGGAAAAACATTGATTCTCTTCAGGGAAGTATCAAGGGAAAATTTTCTTTCCAGGGTATCATCGGTGGAGATTTTAAAGCAGGTGCGGAACTGGATATTGTTAACTTAAAATTTAAAAATGAGGAGCTTCTTAAAAAAGAACTCCGGATTGATAATGCTCATCTCCAATGTTTTTTAAATCGTGAGAAGCGAAATTGGATCTTTTCCCCTATCCAGATAAAGCTTCCCGGATTAACGGCAACCGGGAAAGTCAGCGTGGATACAACGACGACCCCGGTTATTGAGGCTGAAATAGAAACCGGAAACTTTGACTACCAAGCCATTTTACCCTATGTCCCCTTTTTTCTCTTTCCCAGGGAGGTTAAAAATTTCATAACTGATAAAGCTATGGCCGGGAAGATCGATAAGCTCTTTTTTCATTATTCCGAAAAGCCTCCCCAACCACCATCAGATAAAAAAATAAGCACCATGGCAGGAAATTTTTGTTTCCGGGATTTTTCTTTGAAGGTAATCGATGAGGCGCCCCGTTTTGAGCACCTTAAAGGTAAAGGGTGTTTTGAAAATCGGGAAATCAAGGTTACTGACCTGACCGGCTCCTTTGGGAACTCAGTAATCGCGCAAAGCGCCTTTATCATTTCTGAGCCTGCTAATTTAAATTTTTCCGGTGATTTTAAGCTTGATCTTTTGGAAATGAATAACTTGATCCATGTGAACAAAATACCTCCTGATGTTCTCCGCGAGTTGGAAGTACTTCAGTCGATGAACGGACAGGGGCTCCTCACCCTCAAAGCCTCCGGACCGCTCAATAACTTAGGGGCGCTTGCTTTTGAAGGGAAGCTCACGTTAATAGATGCAGATATAGATTATCGGAATTTTCGCAAACCCACGAAAAAAGTTAACGGAACTTTCCAGTTTACTCCTGATACTATCAAAATAACTGATGTTACCGGGTGGTGGGCAAATTCCCCCTTTACCTGCTCGGGAGAAATAAAAGACTACCGTTCTTCGGAAAAGACAAAAATTTACGTTCACGTGGCATCTGAAAACGCTGACATTAATGATCTGGCTTCAGCCTTCTTTCCCTGGAAAGGAGTTCAAGGGGAGGGATTGGTAAAGATATTTATAGATTTTAATTGTCTCGGTTACCGAAGCCAGAACCTCCGTTTTCAAGGAGAATCTGAATTTAAGGATCTTAATCTGATATTTCCCGCCTTTCCTTATCCATTCAGCAACACGGAAGGAGAAATAGGGTTTTCCTCAGACGGGCTTACCTTCCCTCAGGTTAAATTTCAGACCGGATCTTCCGACATTGAATTTTCCGGCATTTGGAAAGGACTTAGCAATCCCAGACTCCAGGGCAAAATCAAAGGAAATTTTGTCAATTTTTTAGATTTTTATAAACCAAAGGAGGCGGAAGAAGAAAGGCCGGTAAATTTTTCCTTGGAAAACGTCACATTAAACGTTAAACAAGGTGTTTATAGAAAACTGGTGGTGAATGATATGGAGACGGAAATAAGTTCTCATGAAGGAGTATATTATTTTTCCTCACCGCACGCAACCCAGGGAAAGCTTCGCGATTTTACCTTTGTTAATCTCAATACCATGCAGGAGAATCAATCCCAAACAGCCACTTACCACCAAGGCGTAGTACAGATTCCTTTCCTGAAGCTTGAAGCCGGTGGAGGATATTGGATAGGTAAGGATATCAGCCTTCCTGTCTCGGTTGACCAGCCTGAACATTTTTCTCTTTCCAGCGAGATAAAAAATCTCTCGACCAAAAATTTTCTCAAGCTGTTCCCCGAAAAAAATCGGAAGCTTTCTGGTATCCTCAACCTTAATGGAACGGTTACGGGAACGGGAAAAAACTATTCGGAGTGGATGGATACATTAAAGGGAGAGGTAGCCTTTACGACTACAAAAGGAACGGTAAAGGAACTCAGCATTCTCTCTAAACTTTTTTCCTTATTAAATGTTTACCGGATTTTTCGCCAGGATTACAGTAAGCTGCTCTCAAAAGGCATGCCTTATGATACCATTCAAAGCACCTTTACGATTGACCAAGGCATAGCCAGGACAGAGGGCATGGTGCTTAAAAGCCCGGCAATGAAGATGGATGGCGTAGGTGATATTAACCTGGCAAAAGAGACCTTAGACATGGAAGTCGCGGTCCAGCCTTTAGAGACGGTGGATAAAGTTGTTGGGATTATTCCTCTCGTAGGAACAGTCCTTAGTGATGGAAAAGGAGCATTCATTGTTACCTATTACAAAGTAACCGGAACCTTTGATAACCCTGAATGGAAAACAATGGTCTTTGGGTCCTTGGGACGCAAGGGCCAGAGCATCTTTAAACAAATCTTCAAGCTGCCGGAGACTATTCTTAACTGGAACGGCAAGAACGGTTCTAAAAACAAGAATCAAGACTCAGGAGATAATAAGGAACAACACTGACCGTGAATAATTCGTTGCTTCGGCTGAGCGGTGTGCGGAGGTTGTCTTGTTTTTCGTGTCGCCTGCACTCACTACTGCGTAACCGAGAGCGCCTATCGTAACCATAATAATCTTATGGAATTAATAAACCACACGGGATTGCCTTTGCTCCAGTTTTCTCATTTTAAAAATGTAGCCGGCCTTGTGCATGGTGTAACCACTCGGAAGGGAGGCGTGAGTGAAGGCCCTTTTTTCAGTTTAAACCTTGGGACACAAACCGGGGATGACCCTCAGCGAGTCTATTGTAATCGCCATAAACTTCTCTCCCATTTAAGCTGGAATCCCTCTTCAGTAGTAATCCCCAAACAGGTGCACGGAAAAAATGTCGTGTTGATAACCAAAGAACGTTGGGATAACGATAGCGCGCCTCACGGGCTTGTTTTATCCGGGGTTGATGGACTGACAACAAAAGAAACAGGAATACTGCTGATGATTAAAGTTGCTGATTGTTTCCCCGTATTTCTCTATGATCCCGCGCACGTTGCTATCAGTCTTATCCATGCCGGGTGGCGGGGTACGGCCAACGGGATTATTGCCCAGGGGATTGGCGCAATGAGGAAGTCTTTTGGGACGAAACCAAAAACAATTAAAGCGGGTATTGGGCCTGGTATCGGTGGGTGCTGCTATGAGGTCAAGGAAGATGTCCGGGAGGCATTTTCCAAACAAAAATCAGACAATGCTGTCTGGAAAATTGACGCAGATAAAAAAATCTTCCTTGATCTTAAAAAAGCAATCTTTTTGGAGCTTATCAAATGCGGGTTAAACAAAAATAATATTGAGGTAGCGTCGGAATGTACTTCCTGTAATCCCGATTTATTTTTTTCCCACCGCCGGGAAAAAGGACAAACCGGACGAATGGCGGCCGTGATGGGCCTGGTATAAGGATAACCGGTAACGCGCCCATAGTGTTGTATATCAGTAAAAGGTTGTCATATCGACCAACGGGAGATATCTTGTATCCTGTAAAACTTTCACCGCCCCTGCCGTAAGAAAGAATCTCCCGAATCACCTCGTTGCTTAACTGTTCCTCTCCACCAATAGAAAACTTTATCACGGCCACTGATAAACCTCACGGATTAATGCTCTTTGGAGGGGTTGGTAGTTCTTATGACGCTTATTTTTCAAATACTATGGACACATAACTGACCGTTGACGAATAGTCATTGAGAAGATCTCCCGAAGTGTAATACGTGAGGAGGGTGCCTTGAGCGTCTGAGGGTAAAAGCCGCAACAAGATTCCGATGCCGTTTCGGCCGCAGATAGTAGCGCCAGTTTTTTGAAGGTATTTTTCATACCCGAGGAAGTCTTTTTTTAAAATCACATCAACCGCTCCGAGATCAAGCTTTTTTAGGTTATTTTTAATATCTTCCTTGAAAGGAAGATAACCAAACCGCTCTCCATAGTGAGTAAAATCAGAGCTTACCACCACCAAAGTCTTATCGGTAACATAGGGCCTCAGGAATTTTGCCGCCTCAGCATAATCAATTTCTCCCAGCTTCCCCACCATTAAGGGAATAATTTTAAAATTTTTAAGTACCATCTGCAAAAAAGGGATTTGCATTTCCAGCGAGTGTTCTTGGGCTTCAGCTTCGGGGTTAAAGGAAAAAAGTTTTTGACGAGAAAGTTCCTCCCCGACTTTTTTCTCTACAGGCACTTTTCCTAAAGGCGTTTCATAAAAATCAAAGCTCGAGACACAGATTCCCTGCAACCAGGCATAATGGGAAGGGCCGATAATAATTACGCGGTCGAAGTCTTTTCCTTTTAAGGCGGCAAAGCCACAGGCAGCTGCTTTCCCGGAAAACTGGTAGCCAGCGTGAGGGGAAATAAGCGCTATGATTTTTTCTTTAATCTCAGGAACCTGCGCTTGATCCAAATATGTTTTTACTGTATTTTTAAGCTCCTGAGGATCAGCCGGATACCAGGAACCGGCTAAGGGGGAAGACCGGACTTTTATTTGTCCTCCGGAAAACCCGGAAACAACAAAAAGAAACAAACCGGTAATTAAGCCTGAAAAAATAATCAATCCTTTCATTAAAACCTCATGAAATTTTAGGTGAACAAAATTGCATTATAGAAAAAAATATGCTTTAAAATTTAGTTTTATCTCCCGGATTCAGTATACTAAATAAAAACAACCTTTGCCAGTTCCAACAATAGATGAAAACCGAGAGTAAAAATCAAAAAGCAACAATAAAAAAGCAAACCCTCCGGCTTTGGAAAAAATTTTTATGGGGAGTAACTGCTTTAGGGTTTAAGGCTACGCTCGGTATTATTCGGATCCTTCCTGAGCGTTACCTTCCGACATTGGGCGATTGGCTTGGCATCTTAGGATATTATATAACACCTCACCGTCAAAAAATTGCACAGGAAAACATCAAACGAGTCTACGGTTCAGCGCTTTCGGCCAAACAAATCAAATCCATGGCCAAAGCTGCCTTTAAAAATATCTCTCGGAACATTGTTGAGGTAGGATTAAGTGTTGTTTCTCCTTCGGACCAGCGTTTTTTGAAAAAAAATATTTCTGTTCAGGGAATAGAAAATTTAGACAATGCATTAAAAAAAGGCAAAGGAGTTATTGCAATAAGCGCCCATCTGGGAACCTTTGCCAGTATTAGCGCTAAGATGGCAACCCTCGGGTATCCTTTCTGGCTTATTTTTAAAGATCCTGAAAATATTTACTTGGTTAATACCTTTCAAGGATGGAGAAATCATTTGGGAATTGGCGCTATTCCTTACAAGCCAAGGCATCGCTGTGCAAGTGAGTCTTTAAAGGTGCTGAAAAAAAAAGGTATTCTTATGATTCTGATTGACCAGAACCCCCGAAAAAAGTACGGAGTATACGTAGAATTTTTTGGCCATCAACTCCCCACCTACAGCGGTCCTGTAGTACTGGCCTTAAAAACCGGGGCTCCTCTTGTGCCCATGTTTATCCATCGCAATAATAATAACACTGAGACCATCCATATCTTGCCCGAAATTACCCTTAAAGAATCAAATGACAAACCCCGAGACATTGTTGACAATCTCAGAGCCATCAATGTTATTTGTGAAGCCTGGATCAAAAGATACCCGGAGCAGTGGTGGTGGATGCACCGTCGGTTCCGCTGGGCAAAAAAAACACTTTCACAGAATGAAAGGGGTTTATAATCTCACTATTAAATTATCGGGGCAGATCAAGGGGGAGCTTTTTGATTTTTATTGCTATTGCTGCGGGATTTTGTGATAATTTCTCAATATGGAAAAGTTTTTGGAAAAGTTTGATAATTATCTTTTTGCTATCAAAAACGCTTCGTTACATACCCGGAGAAACTACCATAACGATTTAACCCAATTTCTCGCCTTTCTTCGCGAAAATGAACCCATTGTTTGGGATCAGGGAGAGGCTGCGCTTAATAAAATTAACCATTTGATTATTAGAGGATTTATCGCGTATCTCCTGCGGAAAAATTCAAAAACCACGATCGCACGGAAAATAGCTGCCCTTAATTCTTTTTTTCGTTTTTTGATTAAAGAAAGTTTTATTGCTTCGAACCCAATACAAGCAATTTCTGCTCCCAAACCAGAAAGGGTTGTCCCCTGTTTTCTCTCCGTAGATGAAATTTTTTCTTTAATCGAGCAGCCTGATCATGAAAATAACTTGAGCCGCCGGGATCGAGCTATTTTGGAACTCATGTATTCCTGCGGGCTGAGAGTGAGTGAAGTGGTTAGCCTCAATCTCGGAGACCTTGATCCTCCCCAGGGAAACCTGAAGGTTACAGGAAAGGGCAATAAAGAAAGGATGCTCCCCATTGGAACAAAGGCATTAGAAGCGATACAGGATTATCTTATTGTCCGCAGCAACCTTGAAGCAAAAAGAAAAGATCAGGGAAAATCTCCCGCGCTATTCCTGAACCATCGTGGAGAGAGGCTTACCACCCGAAGTATAGGGCGAATGATTAATAAGTATGCACGCTTTTTAACCATGTTTCGTCCGGTACATCCCCATGCGATCCGTCACACGTTCGCGACTCATCTGTTGGATGCCGGGGCAGACCTGCGGGCGATCCAGGAGCTTTTAGGACACAGCAGTCTCTCAACCACCCAAAAATATACCCATGTTAGTATTGACCGGCTCATGGAAGTCTATGACAAGGCTCATCCCCGGGCAAAAAAATAATCCTGAAGTGAACGAACCCAAAGGCTTGAGGACTCGATGAAAAAAGCACCGGAATCTTTACTAACAAGCTAAGAACCTCCTAACCATTTTAGTAAGGAAGATTATATGATGATAAACGAAAACCACCGTATTCACGGAACAACGATTTTAGCAGTTCGCCGGGATGGGAAAGTAGCCCTTGCGGGAGACGGGCAAGTTACCTTGAGCAATACCATCTTGAAACATAAAGCAAAAAAGATTCGTCGGTTATACCACGATAAAATCATCGCGGGGTTTTCCGGTGCTACGGCTGATGCGTTTACTCTTTTTGAAAAGTTTGAAAAAAAATTAGAACAGTTTAACGGGAACATTACCCGCGCGGCAGTAGAATTGGCCAAAGACTGGCGAACCGATAAGTATCTTCGTCGCTTGGAAGCCCTGCTTCTCATCGCGGATCAGAACTACTGCTTCATTATTTCGGGAAACGGAGATGTTATCGAACCCGACGATATGGTTACCGCCGTCGGTTCAGGAGGACCGTTCGCCCAGGCGGCGGCCAAAGCGCTGCTTGACCATACGAGCCTCAGTGCGAGCGAGATTGTTCGAGAAGCCATGAAGATTGCGGCCGGTATCTGCATTTATACCAATGACCAGATCATCATCGAAGAACTCTAATAAATAATTTTAAGGAGACAGTATGGCTAACCTGACACCCAAAGAAATCATTTCCGAACTGGATAAATATATCATCGGCCAGCATAAAGCCAAGCGCGCGGTGGCGATTGCCCTTCGGAATCGCTGGCGAAGACAGCAAGTTCCCGATGACCTACGGGATGAGATTGCTCCTAAAAACATTATTATGATCGGCCCCACGGGAGTGGGGAAGACAGAGATTGCCCGCCGGCTTTCACGTCTCGCGCAGTCGCCTTTTATCAAGGTGGAGGCGTCGAAATTTACTGAGGTCGGGTATGTAGGGCGGGATGTGGAATCGATGGTTCGGGACTTGACGGAAATCGCGGTAAACATGATCAAAGCCGAAGAATCAGAAAAAGTCATGGTCAAGGCTCGCGAAAATGCGGAAGAAAGGATTTTGGACTTGCTCCTTCCTTCCCGAAGAGAGGAACCTGTCTCTGAAACTCCCGACCAGGAAAAAAAACCGGACGTGATGTCAACAACCCCGAATTATCAGGATGCGACCCGGGAAAAACTGAGACAATTACTCCGTTCGGGCAAACTGGACGAACGGGTGGTGGAACTGGAAACTTCCTCCCGCGGAAATCTGCCGGTTATCGAGGTCTTGTCAGCCACCGGCATAGAGGAGATGGAATTTAATATTAAAGAAATGTTTGGCAACATGTTCCCTAAAAAAACCAAAAAACAAAAAATGAAAATTCCTGAGGCTCTCGAAATTTTAACCCAGGAAGAATCCCAGCGATTGATTGATATGGACCAGGTAACCCGGATGGCAAAGGAACGGGTGGAGCAGTCAGGCATCATCTTTATTGACGAAATTGACAAGATCACCGGTCGAGAAAGCTATACCGGCCCGGATGTCTCGCGGGAAGGGGTTCAGAGAGATCTGCTTCCCATTGTTGAGGGAACCACCGTTACGACTAAACATGGAATGGTGCAGACTGACCACATCCTTTTCATTGCCGCGGGCGCTTTCCATTCCTCAAAACCATCGGACTTGATCCCCGAGCTTCAAGGAAGGTTTCCGATCCGGGTGGAGCTTGACTCCCTGGGAAAGGAAGAATTTATCCGGATTTTACAAGAACCTCGCAATGCTCTCGTAAAACAATACCACGCTTTAATGAAGACTGAGGGGCTGGATCTAATCTTTGAACCGGAGGCCATAATAGAAATCGCCCAGATTGCCGAAAGCGTGAATACCCGCACCGAGAATATCGGCGCGCGCCGTCTCTATACGGTCATGGAAAAACTTTTGGAAGATATCTCCTTTGATGCCTCGGAAATGAAGGAAAATCAAATCATCATTAATAGAGAATATGTGACCGAAAAGCTCAGAGAAGTGGTAAAGGATGAGGATTTAAGTCGGTACATTCTTTAATATCATAGACAGGCATTCCCCTTAAGCTTTGCTAGTGAGCATGAAAGGTTTCCACTGTCTGTCACAATGTGATTGAGTGTATAAAGTGACGGTAGATTAAAATCTGACATTAAAGGGAGTAAATGCGATATGAAAAAATATTTACCACCAATTCTGGTGATTGTATTTGGCCTCTGGTGGCTTTTGTGGGAATTGGAAGTTCTGCCATCATTTGGCCTCCTGTTGGGCACGGGATTAATCTTGAGCGGCTCAATCTTTTGGTGGGCGCATGGAATTAATAAAGGAACTTTTACCCTTGGCGGTTTTTTGATTCTCTTGGGAATATTGAGATTTTTACGACATTCGCATCTGATTACATCATTTTCGCTTGAGCTGCCGATTGTGGTCATGGGGTTGGGAGTATTAATGTTGGTTAATCGAACCTCAATTATTCCCGAGGAAAAACCCGCTTCTGCCCAGGTCAGTGAAGAAAATCAGGTTAAAAATTAAATAGCATACCGGATGCAACCGGAAAACACGAGGATCTTTAGATCACGTTGGGTGTTTTCCACCAGTGAGGAGTAACGGATGATTATCATCATTGTTTTCGTCGCACTGGTCTTTCTTTACAGCTTGGTATCCAGAAGGCTGGAGCGTACTTTGGTCACGGCGCCGGTCATCTTTGCCTCTGGCGGTATTCTGCTCATCCTCACCATGCCTGGATTACAGGAACTTGACATACAGCGGGCAAGTCTTCTCAAGCTTGCCGAGCTGGGACTGGTGATGCTCCTGTTCACCGACGCTACCCATATCAATCTGAAAACACTGAGAAGCAAGGAAAAGCTTCCGCTCAGGCTCCTGAGCATCGGGATGTTGCTCACCATCCTGCTGGGTGCCGTTGCCGCTCACTTCATCTTCTCTCAACTGTCAATAGGAGAAGCAGGAATCCTTGCTGCCATACTGGCGCCAACAGATGCCGGACTGGGGCAGGTCATTGTGCGAAGTCCCCGGGTGCCGCTGCTCATCCGTCAGTCATTGGACGTGGAGGCAGGCCTCAACGACGGGCTTGCCGTCCCCTTTTTCATGTTTTTCATCGCGGTCTCCCAGATTGGCACGGAGGGTAGCGCTCGCGTCCTTCTAAACTATGTTTTTGAACAATTAGTGATGGGCGCACTGGCGGGGCTTTCCGTGGGTCTGATTGGTGGTCTGCTTCTGGCAAAAGCCCGACGCAAGGAATGGATGGCTGAATCCGCCCAGCAACTTGGGCTGGTGGCAATACCAGTCTTAAGCGTATTCGCCTGCGAACCTGTCGGGGGGAGTATGTTCATTGCGGCTTACATTGCGGGTTTGGCAGTACAGACAAGCTTTCGCGACGCAGGCAAACCCAGCCTCGAATTCACCGAAGGATGGGGACAGGTGTTAGATTACTTTGTCTTTTTTTTATTTGGCCTCTTTGTCGCTCTGGCAATCAGTCAGTTTAGTTTTGTACATATCCTGTATGCCATTCTCAGCCTGACCGCTGTGCGGATGGTTCCGGTTGCAATCGCCCTGATCGGCGCGCGACTCAATCGGGCAAGCATTTTATTTATTGGATGGTTCGGCCCGCGGGGACTCGCTTCTATTGTGCTTGGCCTGGTATTCCTGGAAGAGGAAGCACATTTGCCGGGAGAAGGAACAATCAAGCTGGCGGTCATGGCAACCGTCATGCTGAGCATCTTTACGCATGGCTTCACCGCGTTGCCCGGCATTGACCTGTATGCCCGCAAGGTGGCCAAACTTGATGCTTCGGCTCCCGAGAAGGCACAATAGGGTTTGTTGCCAAAGGCTGATTCGATATTTTTTTATGGTGTTTGTTATTACAAAAACTCAATAAGAACGAGGGAAGCTGCTTTGGCTTGTTATGGTAGCAAAATTAGCTCCGGGAAGGGTTCACTTTAAGTCTGGTTTGGCCTGTTTTAGTCTGTCTACTATACAAAAACTATACATTTTAATAATTCTTTTCCGAAAAAACTTCCAGGTTCAGGTCAAATATCTGCTCCTTATCTTCCTTGGCTACTCCTTATACTTCGCACTTTTTCCGGGAAGTCGCGTAAGAGCGGTTTTTATCTGCCCAGTTAAACATAAAAATTATGATAACCCCGAGGAACCACCCTCCAAACATATCGACGGCGCAATGCACATCCGAAAGAGTAATTTTTCAGACCTGTGAGGTGCGTCCCTTTATAACGCGGTACAAAATCAAGAGGATGACAGCGCCACCAACCGCCACTAAGATACTTCTTATATTAAAACCGGTAATTGTCCCAATACCCAGAGAAGACCCAATAAAGCCGCCTACGAAAGCACCTGCTATTCCTATCAAAATAGTAATAATAAGTCCTCCTGGGTCCTTGCCCGGCATGATTAATTTTGCGAGCAACCCTACGATTAACCCCATAAGTATCCAAGATAGAATTCCCATTATTAACTTCCTTTATTAGGTTAATATTCAATTTTCTTGTACTAACATCACGTTACTGAGGGGAGAATACATAGAGGTCCCAAACCTCTCTGTAACCCTGCTTTAACTTTGGGAAAAAGATTTGCCATTAAATCCCGCGGTCATACCAAAGCCCGACTTTTCGTAAAAACCGCTTTTGTGCTGTCGTTTGCGGGTTACTAAACTCGCATCGGCCTTATTGTTGCTTTATTTCTACCTCACTTTATACTGGGATCAACCATCCTGCCCATGAACAGAATGCTGCCGGTTTGATTATCCCGAATTAAAAATAAAAAGGGATGATCCGCACGTAAAACCGGATAACTCTTGACCGATGTAGTTTGCATTTCGACGGCCGTGGCAGCCGCAGCCTCTGTTCCTTCTTCGTTGACTTCATAAAGATTCATCATTCGGCCTGATCCAACCGGGCATTCTACCTTGAACGCATCTCCATAATACAGGTAGTGCTGCAGGAGCGCCCGTAGGATAAGCACGTTAACCGGCATCCAGATAGGACCTCGCCAGTTAGAATTACCACCGAATAAGAAAGAGTTTGAATCTCCCGGGATATACTCAACTTTGAATTCATCCGTGGTCACCCAAAATGCAAATGGTTTTTTTGCATGAGCACGGGAGAGTGCCCGAATCCCAAACTCCCCCAAAAACTCTGTTTCATCCCACATCTCATCATTGTTGTCTCCGATCCTGTCTATGGCAGAAGCGATCCAGATAAAATGCTCGGCGAATTTGACGACCATATTTTCATAGGTGGAGTCATAAAGCGCCAGCTCCAGAGAATCGACCCCTTGTTTTTGTTTTAAAGTTGATACTTTCATTTCAGAACCAATTGCCTTCATCCGGGCGCATGGCAAGATTAGGCTTTTTTACGCCTTAATATTTCGAGACCCTGGGAGATCAGGTCAGCGTGATTCTCCGGGACTTTTCCTTCCGGCGTAAGCCGGTTTACGAGCTCGGGCAGGATCTTCGTCAGCTCCCAATTTGCCTGGCCGTGTGATAAACCAATCTGCTGCGCGAGGTTGTTTAGCGAGGAATCACCAAACACCTCCTGAATTTTGTCTGACGAGACGTTTAGGTTGGGGCCAGTGCTCACCCAGGAGTCGGCCTCACGGGCCATCCCTTTATTCCGAAACATGTCAAGCACGTTGGATAGACCACCATTTTCCTGGACCATAGACAAAACCGCAGCGAGTAGATTTCCTCCACCGGCTTGATTGGCACCGCCGAGGCTTTTGATAACCGAATCTATCGGGCTCGCTGACTGTCGCGACCGATCACCACCCAAAACCGAGCCTAAGATGCTGCCTAAGACATTGCTTAAAAATCCCATAATTTCCTCCTTTCTTCTTTTGTAATGATCCCTAAGATTACCTTTAAGGGGAAAAAGCTATTGACTAAAAGAGGTGATTTTTTTCTTGATGTTAATAAACCGGGACGTCCTACCCCTTCACCGGGATCTGCAGTGCTCGACTTACTAACGGCGGCGGGATCCGCCGAAAATGCCGCCTAAAACCCCCCGCAGAATCTGCCGGCCAATCTGGCTGCCGACCGTTCGCATTGCCTGCTTGGCCATGGTTTCCACCATGCCCTGGCGGCGATTGGTGCCCCATAGCACCTTACCCAAAACACCGCCTCCCACGCCAGTCGGCTTTTCCGCCGGAGGTTCGTTTTGCCGATCTTCGGCTTTCTGTTTCGACAAGTTCCGACGGTTTAGGATCTCATAGGCCGACTCACGATTCACTGGCAAGTCATACTTGCCCCCTAATAGACTGCGTCCCCGCACTGCTGCCCGCTCTTCCGGCCTGATCGCCCCAATTCGGCAGCGTGGCGGGCATATTAAGGTACGCTCCACCGGCATCGGGACGCCTTTCTCCTGAAGGGTGGATACCAGTGCTTCTCCAACACCCAGTTGGGAAATCACCTCGACGACGTTGAGCTTAGGGTTAGTAACGAAAGTCTCCGCCGCAGTACGCACTGCCTTCTGATCACGCGGGGTAAAGGCCCGCAAAGCATGCTGAATACGGTTTCCAAGTTGACCGAGAATCTCGTTCGGAACGTCGTCCGGGAACTGCGAGCAAAAGTAAATTCCCACGCCTTTGGAACGAATAAGTCGCACGACTTGTTCTACCCTCTGGAGTAGTTCCGGCGGAGCATCGTCGAAAAGCAGATGGGCTTCATCGAAAAAAAATACCAGCTTGGGCCGATCGAGGTCTCCTACCTCAGGAAGGTTTTCGAACAGCTCTGACAAAATCCACAGCAGGAAGCTCGAATATAGGCGCGGCCTTAAAATCAGTTGGTCGGCGGCGAGGATGTTGACAATGCCACGGCCGTTAAGGTCCGTCCGCATAAGATCCCCGAGTTCGATAGCCGGCTCGCCTAACATAGCTTCTCCACCTTCGCGCTCCAGCGACAACAAAGCGCGTTGGATAGCAGCCACGGACTGTGGGCTGACAAGACCGTAGTCCGACGAGATCTCCTTCCGGTTGGACTCAATGAACCCGAGGAGGGCGCGCAGATCGTCAAGGTCGAGCAGCAATAATCCCTGGTCGTCCGCCAACTTGAATGCGATCTCAAGCGTCCCTGCCTGGATATCATTAAGTTGGAGGATCCGACTCAGAAGGTTCGGACCGATCTCGCTGACCGTGGTACGTACTGGATGGCCTGCCTGGCCGTACAGGTCCCAGAACAATACCGGACATGCCTCGTAAGCGTAATCCTCGATGCCGATCTGGTCGACACGCTGTTTTATCTTCTCGTTGGTGTCACCAGCCAGCGCTAAACCAGCGATATCACCCTTCACGTCAGCCATGAACACCGGTACCCCCAGACGCGAAAAGCCCTCCGCCAGCACAAGCAGCGAAATACTTTTACCGGTGCCGGTAGCGCCAGCTACCAAGCCATGGCGATTGCCGTATTTGGCAAGTAAATAAACAGGCGATTCCCCTTTGCCAACGAGAATTTGATTCACGAGCTACCTCCTTTTTTCTGAGTAAAATCTGATCTCCGCTCAAGGTGGCAATAAACAAGCGTACTTAAGCGAACGTCGCTTTAAAACATTCGGTTGAACGTGCCTTGCTTAACTTTGTTGTTTTGCGAGCGCTTTTTTTATCATGTTAATAACGACCATTAATACGCCGTTTCCCACACCACCCCAGACAATACTTCCGATTATGCTACCAATATCAATGCGGCCGACACTATTGATTTTCAATTTTTAAATCTCTATTGGTTTTCTAATAAGTTTATTCTGGAGCTCAATTTTGGCATTATAAATTATCAGTATTAAAAGTATCTCCCCCTTTTAAATCACCGGATCGGAATCCTTTATCAAACCATCGTTTTCTCTGCACTGAGGTACCATGAGTAAAACTCTCCGGCACAACATATCCCCGGGCACTTTTTTGAATGCGGTCATCACCAACTGCACTTGCGGCATTGAGTGCTTCGTCAAGATCCCCCTCTTCAAGCACATTCATTCTTTGGGCGTAATGCGCCCACACACCGGAAAAATAGTCTGCCTGCAATTCAAGACGAACAAGGTATTTATTAAACTCCTCCTCGCTCAGTCTTGAACGAAGAGACATCACCTTCTCATTGATACCCAGAAGGGTTTGAACGTGGTGCCCCACTTCGTGGGCAATGACATACGCCATGGCAAAATCACCCGGTGCCTTAAAGCGTTGTTGAAGCTCATCATAAAAACTCAAATCAATATATAGGTTGTAATCACCCGGGCAATAAAATGGACCGGTAGCGGCACCGGAAAACCCGCAGGCTGACTGCACACTTCCGGAATAAAGAACCAGTTTTGGATAACTATACTCTGCTCCTTCCTTACGAAATAACTCCGTCCAGACATCTTCTGTGTCTGCAAGAACTACTGATACGAATTGCGAAAGTTCATTCTCTTCCGCGGTTCCTTGATAAGGTGCAGTGGTCTGAGTATTCTCGATCTGCACATTATTCAAAAGTTGTGAGGGATCGCCGCCCAGAAAATAAATTGCGAGTATGACAATTATTGTTCCGATTCCCCCGCCAACCATGACTTTTGGAGACCGTCCCCGGCGGTCTTCCACGTTTGCGCTTTGCCTTCTGCCTTTCCAAAGCATACTATTTCCCCTTTTCTATTATTAATTATATTTCAAATTAAATTTTTAAGTTTTTCTTACTGATAACTTTGGTTATTTATTTCCTATAAAACCCCACGTTCTGATAAGTTCCTTCTCCTAACAAAAAAGGCCGCTCACCTTCCTAAGGTAAGCCAGCCTTCTTTTCTTCTAATTACGTTAAAACCATGTCCTTTTCTACCATCTTGCACAAAGGGTCTTTTGATTTTTATTTTAATATTGTTATATTAATTCCTTATAGGGAACGAGTCAATAATATTAATAATAAGATAGTTTGGGAAATAAAAACCCCCGCATTTCTGCAAGTGTTTATGGGAAAATGGAGGATATTCCTCCTCGTTTTAACAATTCCAAATCTTAAAGGCGCTTGTCCCTAAGATAAAAATCTTTTATTATATATGGTAATATTTCATAAATGAGGTGAAAAAATCTGCACGATAAATAAGGCTTAAGATTTCCCATTAAACCTTTGATATTTTTAATATAGGCGGAGCAGGTTTCAAATTTACGACCTCTGGCTGGTAAGTTATATTTTTAGGATCCCGCACCAACGATTTCAATGGGTTACAAGAGACAAGTTGCGGGTTTGATACTGTAAAACGCAACTTATATGCAACCAGTTGTCGTAGTTTGCAGAGTGATATAAAGTGAAGTAAAATAAGGCAAATTTTTATGGTACAGATAAGCAAGGTCAAACAATTCAAACCAGAAAGGAAGGATCAAATTCGTGAGCTACATGGCAATGGCTTTGATCGTGTTCGTCTGCGTCTTCACTAGCGCATTATTAACTATGTTTTTGCGCGCCATGCTGCCCCACCATCATCTGAGCCAGGATACCAAGGATGTCGTTAATTTGTCGATGGGCCTGATTGCGACGATGGCGGCACTGGTCCTCGGTCTGCTGACCGCCTCGGCAAAGACTTCGTTTGACCAGGCGAACAGCGGGATTCAGCAGAGTGCCTCCAACCTCATCCAGCTTGACCATATTCTGGCCCGTTATGGACCTGAGACGAAAGCGATCCGTGACCGGCTCCGGCGATTGGTGGCCATCAGGATAAATCAATTATGGCCCGAAGAATGTTCCCCTTCGGAAAAGTTGGAGACGCCGGAGGAGAAGGTGGGGGTCGAGGGTGTCGTGGCGGAGGGAAAAGAGGGAGAAATTATCGAGGATGCAATTCGCAAACTCTCTCCGCAGAATGAGGCCCAGCGAGAGTTCCAGTCCCGTGCTTTGCAGTTTATGCGGGACCTTGCGGGGACGCGATGGCTGCTATTCGTGGAGGCGCTCAACCCGATGCCCAAACCATTTATAGTAGTTCTCGTCTTCTGGCTCTGCTTGTTGTTTGCCGGCTTTGGCCTTTATGCACCCCGCAACGCAACGGTCAGCGTCTCCTTCCTACTCTGTGCGGTAGCAGTTTCCAGCGCGATCTTTCTGATAATGGAGATGAACCAAGCATTCGAAGGGTTGATCAAGGTTTCAAGCGGACCACTGCGCTATGCTCTCTTACGGCTCGGGCAGTAGCGGTGGAGATGACCTGAGTAAGTCAGCAGCCAAGAAGCGAATGGTTCACTTTGAGTCGGTTTTGGTTTGTTTCAGACTGTATATTATATAAAAAGTATCAGCGACAAGGCTGTTAACCGGACGTTTAGGTTCATACAAGTTTTTCAGAAATTAAGAAAGAGGGGGTAAGGATATACTCGACTTTATTTTGAGGACCTAATAGTTGACAAGGTGGCCTGCCCGAGATGCCGATAATTACGGTAAAATTGAGCTGCTCATTGCCGAATTAACCGGAAGGTTACAGACTCTTTAAGAATTTTCAAATATAAAGGCGGGACCTACGACCTAATCTGGACTTTTTCCACCCTCTCAACGGTGAATCCTAATTCCGGCCTGTTTGTCGGTGATGTTGACAATAATGGGGCAAATGAGGTTGCCCTAAATCAAAATGGTTAAAAATTTACCAATCTCAGATTCGATCTGAGTTTTTAATGGAAGTTCCACCGATATTAATGATTATCCGGTTTTTATTGGAAATCCTAACAACGATGGATGGAAAGAATGAAAAATCCAAGAAAAAACTACATTTGGGGTGCAGGCTTATACTGTGGTTATCGGCGCAATGATTAACATTACTCCTGACACCTTGAATTTTAAGAGTAAATAGAAAAGAAATTGTTTTCTCCCTTTTTTGTGCTATATTTTAAATGTACTTTCAACCCGTTAAATAAGCGGTGTTGGTTATGTTAATTAACAAAGCTTTAAAAATAGCCCTTCCAACCAGTTGATAGCTGGGAGAGGGGTTTTTTATTTGAGACGAAAGGAGGAAACACCATGAAAAGGAGGGTAATATGATGAACTTAATGGTCGATCGTGTAGATGTGTGGCATGCCACTGTCGATGACAAGCCAGGCGGGTTGGCGAAAATGCTTTCCGGCCTCCATGCTGCCGGTGCTGATCTCAATTTCATCCTTGCCAGGCGGGCGCCCGATAAACCGGGCACGGGGGTTGTGTTTGTCACCCCGTTGCAGGGCGACAAGGAGATCCGCGCAGCCTTTAGTCTTGGTTTCAGTGTTACAAGAAGCCTAAGGTCGGTGCGGGTGGAGGGAGAAAACAAACCGGGAATTGCCGCAGAGCTGGCCGAAAAACTTGCTGAAGCGGGGATCAACCTTCGTGGATTCTCCGGGGCGGTTATTGGAAAGAAGTTCATCCTCTACATCGGTTTTGACGCCGATCAAGACATAGAAAAAGCCGTCGCTGTTTTGCAGCAGCCTTAGTTAGATTAGATGGTTTTTGGTGTTGACTGATGTTCAGGAAGGGGTAATTAAATAAATAATAGGTGCGGGATTCAGGAACGAAGGTCCTGTTGCTTATGAGAAACAATCAATAAATTTCCCTTCAGAAAGGTAAAAACCATGGAAAAAATATTGATTGCCATTGACAATTCAGCGGGTTCTTTGAAGGCTATTGGTTATGCCGGGAGACAATACTATCAAAGGAAAGATATTCAGATTACTCTTTTTCATGTCCTTTTAGGCGAACCGCCAGAATTTTGGGATGATGGCCATATCCTGACCGAGGAAGAAAAAAAGGCCCGTAAGCATGTTATTAAAAAGTGGTCAACCAATAAAAAGAAAGAACTTGGCCCTTTGTTTAATAAGGCAAGAGAAGTTCTGACCGAGCAGGGAATCCCAGCTAAGCAGATCAAGACAAAGTTTTCCATCGAATCATTGCATTTGGTGCCTCAACGCATTGTTGGAGAAGCTAAAGCCGGTGGGTATAAAACCATCATCATTGGTCGGTGCGGCCGGTCTCATTTAAAACATATTCTGCTCGGCAGTATCGCAAATAAAATTATCAATTCTGCCATAGGAATTGCTGTGTGGGTGGTTGATTAAAAAAATGGGAAATGGATAAAAGGTTGGGACTTAATTTGGTTGTCTATCCTGTGGTTTGATGTTCGGAGAAACTCAAAAAAATTGAGGAAAAACCGTTTTGTTTTTCCTCTTATTTTATCCCATATTGGCTTATTAGGGTAACAAAATGGTAACTAATGAGTAATTAAATGAAAAAACGAAACATTTTAGCCATCAGTGCCCGGGGCCGGACTTGAACCGGCACAGTACTGAGAACCGAGGGATTTTAAGACCAAAACACATGAAAAAACGGGAGAAACACAAGCCCCCGTTTTTCTTTTTAAATTTTTATTATACCTATACAAATTAAAAAACTTATAGTTGGATACAGTTGGCTTGAATTGGCAACATTTCGATCATGACGGGCACAAAATTAGGCACAATAAAAAAAGAATTCCTTTTAGGAAAAGCTCCTGGGAAAGTAAATTTCACTCTTGAGTGATGAAAGGAGGATAAAAAGATGAAAAGGTTTTCAATAATGTTGGCATCAATAGTTATCGTTCTGGGGGTTCTTGTCTCTCCGGCAAACTGCGCTGTTATATATGCCACGCTTGATACTTATGTAGACAGTTTTAATCCCAATTGGACGCTTGGGGGGTCGCAGCAAACAATGGCTGTAGGGCAGCAGAACCCCATAACTACACCTCCCCTACTAGATACAGAATATACCGAGGTTTCCTCCAGTTTGATTTAAGTGGCATCCCTGACAACGCCATAATAACGACGGCAGAACTGTGGGTGTATTATGGTGGGGCGAATCCTCAGAATTGTAGCCTATACTATGTGCCAAGTGACAGCGCCGTAACAAACACGATGAGCTGGAACTCACAACCCGCACCTAGTGGAGCGGCTCTGGACGAGCAATTTCTTGATATGAACAATAGGTGGACTACTTTTAATATCTTGGCCGTTCCCAACGTCTGGAACTTCGCCAGTGACCTGTCGGATAACTTGCTTTCTCTGCTTATAAAAGGTTGTGAAAGTTCAGGTGGGCCCTACATTCTTTCACAATTTAGTACCTTGGAAGCATTACCAGGCACAGATCTTGACCCCTATCTGGTCATTGAATACACGGTCCGGCCGGTACCTATCCCCGCAGCTCTCTGGCTCGTCGGCTCGGGATTGATTGGCCTTTTTGGGTTCAGGCGGAAGTTTAGAAAATAGTATCAGTAATCATAGATTGCCATAAAGGCATGGTCAAAAGGCTCTGCCTTTTTTGTTTGCCGATAGATGGATTACCACTCAAAATCGAACTTTCTAACTGTGGACTCCGCTCAGGCGTATAGGTTATAAAGAAAATTAATAGGGTTGATTTTATTTTTTTGGCCTTTCACCGGAACCTGAAATGGGGCAATATTGAAAAACATTAAGTGGTAGAATTCTAACTCAAAATGTGGGCCATCTTTCAGGGGCAGATCACTTGCCCAGCTTCTTCGGAAGGCGACCAAGTAATTTGTCATGCTGCTCCCGTGAGCAGCCATATTGCTGTTTGAATTTACCCTGCACTTTATTCCATGTGCCGTTGAATATTATTTGTTCATTCCCGCAATTCCCTTGTCCTATGTGCTGCATGTTATGGGAGACCCCTGTGGTAATGCTTTACTTGTTGATCTTCGTGAACTTTGCCCCCTTCAGGGAAACGTCAACCATAAGTCCCTTGGCGCCAAAAACAAACGCTACTACCGGGTCCTTTAATGACGTGGTGTCGAGCCGCTTGCCGCCGCCAACGTCAATCATCGCCACGTTGCCGTCCACCCCTACTTCCCATCCTTTGATCTTTCTGAACTCCCTTAACGCATCCTCGGTCATAAAGGCTATGATAATATCCATTTGTTCTCCGCCAAAGGTGAATCCATAGGATCCGGCGACAAGATTATAATACCCCTGGCTCTTGCCTTTAATTCGAAGCACACCCTGTCCGTACTCCCCCCCGACAAAAAATCCTGCCTTGGTAACGCCGGACATCACCAGCAGCGCTTTCGCGGAAGATGTAAGCTCTTTGGCGCCTTTGACCTCTTTATAGAAACGCTTCAACGTCCTGTTGGCGTCTGCGTTGATCTCAGCAGCTGTTTTCGCGTACGCATTGTGGGAAAACATGCCGAAGATAGTTATCGCCAGGCCAATGAAAATTAACCGTACAGTTTTACCTAAGTTTCTTGTAGAAAATGTTTGCATTGTGTCCCTCCTTTAAGAAAAGCGTTCTGTTTTTTAAAATTGGTTTTTTAGTTGCATATTTAGGCTTGCCACGCAATGTAACCAGATTACCTTTGGCACTGAAAGAGCGATGCGAGACCCCTTGGTAGATTCGAGCCTCATTATATAGTCGGTTGAACCTTGTGTCATTCTACCTTCTATCCTGTTTTTCTACTTCCCCCCTTCTTTTTGGTTTCCCTGGTGTTGCTGGCCCTGACCATGATACTGTTGGTGGTGCAGTTGTCTTTCATTTCTTAGTTCCTGTTTCTGTTGTTGTGGTGGAGGCTGATAGCTCTGTACGCCCCAGGTTCTTTGCTTTTCCCAATGTCGATTATTATGCCAGCTGTTCCAGTTCTGTTGAAGTTTTTGGTTAGGAATCCGTTCATATTCCCACCGGTGTCCGTTCCAATTATGGTTTCGGTAGTGTCCTCTCCAACCCGGGTCTATATCAAAATAAAAGCTTGGGATCTGGTCATAATAAGCCCATCCCCGGTCATAGTGATGTGAGCGATACCAACGACCTTCCCATGGACGCCACCACCAACCATTCCAGAAAAACATGTCAAAAGTTATATCAGGAACAAAGTACACATCGTCCGTATCAGGCATCACTACCACGTGCGGAGGTGCTTTAAATACGATGGGTGGCAGAGAAATTCCAATACCGATATTGACCTCTGCCATTGTTGGAAAAGGAGCAATAATTACCAACGTCAAAACAATTGTCCCCAGAAGCAACTTTTTCATTAGCGGTTCTCCTTTGTTGATAAAATGGTTCATTAGGAGACCTTTTCTCCTGAAGGCATCCTAATATTCGGCAAAATCTTTTCCAACTTGCTGAACCCCCTCTTTTCCCAATACCTCACCTTCTCCAGGAAAGGTCCAAATCGCTACAATATCTTTCGTCCCTGAATTAGTTGGATCACTAACACGATGATGGCAACGACCAGCAGGATGTGAATGACCCCACCCATCGTGTAGCCACTAACCAACCCCAACAACCACAAAACTAAGAAAATCACAAATATGGTCCAAAGCATGGTCGACTCCTTTCTTAGGACAGAATGCGTCCATCCATTTAAGTCCACTTTGGAGACCCTTAAAACATCGGTTTAGATTACTTTTGAAAAATTATTAAAAATGGCTAAAAAGTAAATACCGTAATTCCCGTATGTTTTTCAAAAAAATAATGTATTTAGAGAGTGAACTTTCCTGTATGGAGACAAGCGACTTTACCTTCTAAATTTCAGGAATTTCATAGCGATCTCCAAAGGGTGTTGAAAATAGAAGGTATTAATTGGAAATCGGAATAACCAAGAAAAAATTTCTTGTGTTGGTTGTTCTTTCAATGTGATTAATTTTGTCATCATCGGTTTCTGCGCAACCGAAGGATGTCCCAAGGGAAGCAGTATATATTACCTATTTAATAAGCGGTATCGGTCAGGAATCCTTGGATAGAATTAAGTCTCAGGAAAAAGAATACGCCCTGAAACTGTTCTTGGTCACACAATCCGGCCCCTACTTTAGTGATGTGGATATGCAACTTGCCGACATGAAAGGAAAGGTCTTGATCGAATAAAAAACAATTTACTTGCGCTTTGCTGATGAATAAAAATTTCATGAGTCGCCTCCATAAATTGGAATGGTCTACGGTTGACAAACCCCAAGAATCAATCAACCGTATTTAAAATAAGAACTTATCCGTAAATTTATGGCAATGATTAAGGAGGTTATGGTATTATGAGCCATGAGTGCTATAAAATCATGGACCATGTCCGACAAAGTTTGGGAACGGGTCGAGCCGCTGATTCCAAAAAAAAAGCGCCCGAGGAAGCGTAAATATCTAAATAAGGGAAAGTCTGTATTTTAGAAGGTAAAAGGCTTTATCTCGAGTGAGGTGGGAAGAAAAAAGCTCTTTCTCTTCGGTGGAACCAAAATAGAATTAATATTGCTTTTCCCCTCCTTTATTCTTTAATTTTTTGGCTTACTGAGGAATGTAATGTAATAGGAGAATAACGGGATTAGACGGGATTTGCCGGTTAATGTCGGGATAATAAGAAGTTAGATGAAATTTGAGCAAAATTTTGTCGCCACACTGTTACCCGCCAACCCCTGTTTTTTTGTAATGAAATCGGCGACAATTTTTAAGATAAATTTCCGCACGTAGTTTGAAAAAAACCGCCTTATTTCTTTTTGGGAACTTTAATCGTTTCGACAACGGCCGTCGACGTTCTTCTTTGAGCAACTTTAACAGGAATAAATTTTCCCGTTCCTGCGTCACGTCCAACTTTAAAAGTAGTATTACCTGCTTTTTTAGGCATTTCACACCCTCCATTATAAAACTATTTAATTTTTATTATATTATCCGCACGTATTTTAAAAAACACTCATAATCATAAATTTTAAACGCAGAAATCAGCCGCCGGGGTCTTAGGCCGGGTGGGTTTTCAATCCGGCGAATTGAGGTTCGGAATTTTCAGGCCGACCCTTAGTGCTGCATCACTTCCCAGATCTTGGACGTAATAACCCCGATTTGGTATTTGTAGGCCCGTTAACAATTTAGACAGCGTAGCGCCAATATCGGGACTATCCGGGCGTGCCCACCAAATGACTCCATATTCTACCCCAGTCACCATTCCTATCTCGCCATCTACCTCGACGCGTAGTCCTGATGCCTTCAAGGCTTCTGCAATTTCGTTTGCGAAATTGTATGGTTCAAGCTCACCGCGGCGATGGATATTTATTGTCATCCCACGAAATCTGGACATTGCGTTAATGATTGACCAGCGATCTACCTTAGTCAAATGACGGGGCGCAAGTTGCCGCTCTAATTGAATGCGTGCAAAACGCTCTTTTTCGACCTGCAAGGATAGGTCCGAAGCTTGTCGTTCTTTATAATGTGAGTATATTGCTTGCACCACGGATAGGGCAACAAACAAAACGAGAAAGAGGATTGTCAAACTCATGCCCCACTTGATCTTGAAGATTTTTTCCAAAAACCCAAGACTTCCAAGAATAATCAATCCGATTGAAAGCGCCAGCCGCCACGAGAAAATAAAAGATACAGCAAATAGGCCGCAAAAGACAAAAACTATCACGATAATTAAGCATTTTTTCATAATAATTTTTGATGCATAACAGTATTTATATTGAGCCAAATAAAAACCCAAATGGTTTACTCAATTATAAAAAATGGCATAAAATCCAGTTGTTAAAAATTTTATAATTTTGGGGGCGTCCCCATCTTTCCGTTTTAGTTAGGTAGAATCAACTTCAAAGTGCACCATTTGAGAAAAGCATGCGACATGACAGGAATTCTGGTATGTTGAGAAGAACGACCAACTCGCAACCAGAAAGAGCCTGCCATGTCATATATACATTTAACAGAAAACGAACGATATGTCATCAGCCATTTAAATGTGGCTGGATTTAGTAAACGAGAAATTGCCCGCCGGATAAACCGAGATCACAGCACGGTCAGTCGTGAACTTAAACGCAACGGGCCGGAATATGATTGCACTGTTTATTGGTATGACTGGACGCATCCGGTAGCTCTAAAACGACGGCATCAGGCCAGGCATTATCGTCGGGAGGGCAACGAGCGCCTTGTTGATTATGTAAAAACAAAACTGAATCTGCAATGGTCTCCAGAGGAGATAAGCGATTATATGCGGATTAATTATCCTGATGATGAGACGATGCGAGTGTGCCATGAGACAATTTATCGCTGGATTTATAAGGATGCGAAGGTTAATGGCAAGCTTTATCTAAACCTGCGGCGGGGGAGGAAAAGGCGACGGCGCCAGAAACGGTATGGTTTGGGAAGGCGGTTTCTTGCCGGGCGCAAGAGAATTGCTCAACGACCTGAAATCGTGGAAGGGAGAAAACGATTTGGAGACTGGGAGGGCGATACGATCGAAGGCAAAAAAAGCAGTGGCTATATCGCGACGTTAGTCGAACGCAAGAGCCGCTACCTTTTGGCTGGCAAGCTGGAAAATAAGAAAGCTACGACATTGACAGATAAAAGCACTCAAATTTTCAGGCGCATTCCTGGAATAATGCGGCAAACTTTAACGGTAGATAATGGAACAGAGTTTGCCCAATTTAAAGAACTTGAGGAAAAAACCAAACTCAGTATTTACTTTGCCGATCCTTATGCTGCATGGCAGCGAGGAGCCAATGAAAACACCAACGGATTACTGCGGCAGTATTTTCCGAAAGGAACTTACATGAGAAAAATTACCGAACGTGATATTTCTCGTGCTGTTAAAAGGCTTAATAATCGGCCAAGAAAATCTCTCAACTACCGGACACCCTATGAAGTGTTCTGGAATGCAGCTCGTGGTGCACTTGCAATTTGAATTCACCTTATACAATAAATACTCCCATTCACAGCGTTAACAAGCCTCGTTTCTCATAGAGGCTCTGCGGTTCTTTGCGCCAGAAGCTCCAACACTTTTCCTGTCCCGGAAGGTAATGAATCCGCGGATCGGACATGCACGCGCACCTTGCACGATCCTCTGAAAGGCCCGTTCCCTTCGCCAGTGTTTCAGTGGTCACATGGCTCTCTTGGGGTTCGTCCCGCGTGTTGGCGCGGAGCCAATTATATACCTTCCGCCGGTCCAATTTCGCACGCACTCGCGCGACTAACCACCAGAGCAGGCCCACGGCCAATGCTGACGAGACCGCTTTTACAACGTCA
Organism: Thermodesulfobacteriota bacterium; assembly: GCA_026625185.1. Classification (GTDB taxonomy): domain Bacteria; phylum Desulfobacterota; class WTBG01; order JAGOGO01; family JAGOGO01. Next base: position 1,440,646 of record CP113000.1, read on the forward strand.
TCTTTCATACTATCTCCCTCACCTATCAGGTAACGGGCTTTCCATCCCATATATATAAATCGGCATAAGGCGCCGGGGTTAAGAATTTTGTAATTTTAGGGATGTCTCTCACTTTTTCCCCTGGTTCGAAGGATGACGCCAGTCTGCTCAATCTGGTACTCGCCCTTCTTCAGCCGATTTATGGTCAATCCGTCTGAAGTCCGAAGCTCCTTTAGCCCTTCAACGACGGTTTTTTGATTCTCGCCAGTTTCAATGAAGTCGGTGTAGACGTAGACGGTGTACCGACGGCCGTCGTCACCAACCGCTAAGAATCTGCCAGTTTGTCTCTTCATTAATTTTCCTTTAAACCGCCGAACAGTGGTTATATTGATCCGTAAAAAAACCTAAATAAGTTATTAAGTTATAAAAAAATCGGCATAAGGCGCCGTTGTTAAGAATTTTATAATTTTAGGGACGGCCACTTTCTTTTCACTTCGTCAGTCGATTTTGCGCACCTGAATCATCTCATTCATGCCTTCGACTTCGAGCATATACTTGGAGCCATCCTTCAAGATCTTCGCCCTGGGCCTATATTTGTACTTGTACTTATATTTATAGCGTACCTGTTGCCATTTAGACCCATCAACAAGCTCGTACACATTATCTAAATCCCAACCGTGGAATTCTCCAACAATTCGGCTTTTCTTTTTGAGTTCCATTTATAATCTTTCCTTCACAAAGCCAACAATATTTATATTGATCCACATAGAGCGCCGTGGTTAAGAATTTGTCCCGTGCGCCGCCCCGTTCGCAAATTTGATTTGTTGTCGTCCTACGAGCTCCTTGAGTTGCTCGACGGTTAGCCAAGGTTGATGCTTACGATGCAACATGCTGTGGCAATTAGAACAAACAGGAAGCAAGTCTGCAACGCTTACGATAGTGTCAGGAGTCAAAGTTGCAATAGGAATCTTATGGTGAGCTTCGATGAAACCTGCACCAAGCTCCCCATACGTTTTAGAAAAACTGAAACCGCATGCACTGCATGAAATGTTTCCATGTGAGGCAGCCATCCACGTTTCTTTTGCTCTATTAACAAGATTGCGATTCCTCTCCTTGTCTCGATGAAGTCGGAATTGCTCTTTGCCTTCCCTGAAGGATTGCTCGTTGGGATCGAATCCAAACTCCTGCGCCAACAACACATCAGGTTCAGGTGCGATATATAGAGCATTTTCGATCCGCTCACGGTCAGAGGAACTCGTCGCATGTTTGAGAAGAATGGCTTTGAGTTCTGGCGACTTATCATTTTGCCAATCTCTATACAATCGGTCAAAGTCATGCAAGGAACTTATATGGGGTCGAAGACCTCTAATGAACTTGTCGTTGACAGTGGTCTTTTCAATTCCTCTTTGCGCAGCAATAGACTTGGTGGCCTGCAAACGCCTTGAATAAACACTGGTGTCCGAAGGATTTGCCCGAAAGGCTTCCTTGATTTCCTCAATTACTTCAGCAATCTGCTCTATCTTGACACTCATGATGAAAAGTCCAACGTCGGAGTTTGTGAGCTAACAAGGCTTATATTGATCCATATTAAAACCCAAAATGCGTAACTCAATCTATAAAAAAATCGGCATAAGGCTCGTTTGTTAAGAATTTTATAATTTTAGGTACGGGGCCTTCCTCCCGGGTATCTATCCACTGCCCATATCTCTCGGTTTGTGATCCTACATTCGGAGATGAGGGAACACACCAAAACAAAGAGTCCGGCATAAAAAATCAGACGTAAGTTGCCTTGAAAACTGCAGTTTCGAAACCAACAAAAGTAGAGTGGGACAATGATCATAAAATAGCTTGAACAGTACAAAAAGTTCAGCATGGATGCCCATTTGTCTATTTCAATTTGAATGGATCCCACTTCCTTATCAGGAGCTGCCCTCCGCAGCAAACGCTGGGAGTCCAATTGGAAAATAACCTCCCACGCCCTGATGGTTCCGAGTCTTTTGGTCAATTTCTCTCTATTGTCAGCCCTCCTGATAGTATAGGAGAAGACAATTAAAAACCCAAAAAACCTTACAATGGATCCCGTGTGCAAAGCGTAGATTGCTAAACCGGTGAGAATTGCGATCAGCAATACCAATGTAAAAAAGACATTGTCCGGGAGAGAAACAGCTTGAGGGGGTTTGAGGATTATGGACAAAACTGGATGGGATCCGGGGGGTGCTGCCGGATGGTATTCGGCTTTTATGGCCCAGACAACAAGAACAGCGACAAACCCAGGTGCAATATACCGAAGAACATTGCCCAACTGTGCGAATAGACGATCAATCGCCAAGAATACATCATTCATTTTCCACCTCCACTTACCCTACAGTGTTCTAAAAAATCGGCATAAGGCGCCGTTGTTAAAGAATTTTATAATTTTATGGACGGCCCCTTTTTCCCCTCATTGCTATATACCCTAAATTGGCACATTGACCGTTTTCCCTTCGATGATTTGCTCCTGCACTTCGGAAAGGGTGTGTTGTAGGGCTTTCATCTCGCGGTCAAGCTCCCAGATGCCCAAATCAAAGTTCCATCGGCGGTGCCATTGTACGAAAGTGTCGAGAGTTGGTTGCCCCGGTGGCTCAGGAGCGTCGTGGTGGTACAACTGAGTCATCTCCACTTGGAAATCATCCTGAAATTTGGGAATAGGCAAAAAAGAAAAATAACCTTCAACAAAACTGCCGCCATTTGAAGTGTCGGAAAGCCTCGCAAATATGCCAATCTGTTTGCAATAATTAAGAAAAAGAGCAAGAAAGACATTTCGTGAAATATTACCTGAATCGATTAAAAAAGAATCAAAATTCGTTACAAGATCGGCGTCTGCCAAATGAACGTATGTATGCCCAATGCTAACTTCGCGCTTCCCTTTTGCCGCAAACATCACCTCGCCCTTCCTTACAATGTCAACCCTTCGGGCATTGCCGTAATAACGGAATCTTGGAATGGTCATATAATCCGTTATGTCGCCTGGTGTAGCGTGCAATTGAGCACTTCCATAGGGATCATCATAATAGTAGCCAACTCCAGAAACACTCACAGCGAGATTCGGACCACGACGAGTCTTATAACCTGCTTTATAGATTGATTCCCATATACCTCCGCGATAGACAAAAAGTCTCCAAAGTTGCTTTTTAAGCTCGGGAGACCAAAAACAGGCATCCATCCTACCTGATTCTTGAATGCTGTTCACTGTCGGGCATTCATAATGGAATGACGGGGACGTTTTTGTGTTTTTAAGTTCGTCCGTAAACCGTCTTAAGATAAGCACGTGTCGATCTCGTACAGCTTTTTCTTTTTCGACGATAGCCTCCATGAGTGCAGAGACGTATTTTATAACCCGATCGTAAGCGGGTTGATTTGGAAATGGAATAAGGCAGTTGAGTAATGTGTCTTTATTCCAGTTGTCAAGAGCACGAATAGCCCCCTTTATAGATGGTTCTTGTTGAAGTCTGCAAATAGGATGGCGGAGAAAAGCGAATAGATAAAATGGGTTCTCCTTGGGTATCAGTTTGAGGATATGACTACTCGCTATAGCATCTCCACAGTTGTAAGCTATAGCGACCTGGCCGACGGCACCGCCACGAGTGTACAATATATCACCTTCAATTATTTTACGTGCCGGCTTGGTTTTGAGAGCAGCATGATAGGCCTTCGGTGTAATGAAGGGGTTCGCGTCGTTCTTGGGATATGTTAAAGTTGTATAGTCCTGTATGGCTTTAGTGCGGACAAAATTGAAGGTGCTTTTTCGGACATATGCCAAAGAACCAACCTCGGTTCCCTGAATATAATCCTCGAGCAAGTTTGCCACGCGATTCACCGCAGATGTGGGGATAATGACCCTCCGATACATGGATGGAGACCACGAGGTTTCTTTTTCTTTAACTTCGGAAAGATGGATTTCGCTGGGGACGCGCACGTAGTTTATCACTCACGCCTCCTTAAGGAACAAACGCTGAAGGGTTTCTTCCTGGCCCAACGCCCATTGACGAAAGTCTACAATGGTTTGTGTGAAATCCTCGTCGAGGATAGGATGCCCTTCGGCGTCGGTCATCACCTCGAAAGTGGTTTCATCCATACGATAGACGGAATTAAAAAAGACATTGCGCTTGCTGGTTCGCTTCTCGTAGCCCACTCGCTGTATGTCCCGCACAAAGATGGAATAATCCGATTCAAGCAATTTCTTGAGCGCTGAGGAATTCTTTGGTTTGTAAGCGACTATTAGAGTTGTGTTGACGCCCGTCTCTGCGAAAACGTTCGCGGGAAGGTCAAAAAGTGCGACAATTCGCATTCGTTCCATCAGCCATTCACGCACCTGCCTCCATCGGTTAATTGAGGCGATGGAATTGGAAAGGACGATGCCGAGACGGCCTTCAGATTTCAAGATTTGATAGGCGTTTTCGAGGAAGACAACGCCAAGGTCAAGGTTATCGCCCCCGCCCGATAGGTTCCATGTCTCATACATTTCAATGATACGGCGTTCTTCCTCATTGCCGGGGCGGTACGCGCGATCTTCTCCGAAGGGCGGATTGGTAAGGACGACATCAAACTGCATGAGGCGGGTGTTGTCTGGCCAATCATCCCAAGCGCCGGACTTGTGGCGGTCTGGAATAAGGTCAATAAGGGTGGGCGGATTGCCGGCGACGAATTTCGCAAGTATGGAGCCGGGAAGGTGCCGGTAATGAAGTTTGGCTTCGCCATCGCCGTTAAGAAGCATATTGAGAGTAGCGAGCATAATCATGTTTTCGTCAAGGTCCACGCCATAGATATTAGCATCGTCGAGCTGCCAACCCTTTTCCTTTTTCAAGGCGTTAACAAACGAAAGAGAGAGGAAATCACCTATGCCACAACAGGGGTCAATAATCTTCTCGTCGTCACGAGGGTTGACGATTTTGACGAGGAAGTCAATGACCGGGATCGGGGTGAGGAATTGGGCGGCTTCATTGCGTGTAAAAAAGTTGGCGAAGTTATAAAAAACAAGTTGGTAAAGGTCGCTATTGGCGGATTTGATAAATGAAAAGTCTTGGAAAGCACGGCAAACAGCGACAACGGCCCGGACGTGGTTGGCGTTCTTCCAATCGATGGCATCGGCACTCAGGATTTTCTGGTACTGGCCTGCGGCTTCTGCGCGGATGCCCTTCATGCGCTTGATAAAATCCTGAATTGGCTTGTTGCTAAGAGCATGAAACGCGGCTTCGGAATCTGTGATGAAAAACTCCAGCTTTTTTTTTGGGTATTTCTCGTTGCGCTTCTCGTCAAAAATTTTGATGGCGAAGGTTTCAATAAGAATTTGATAGCCTCGTTGGTTCACAAGCGACGCCTTGTCGAGGGTGCGCAAGACCTCGGAGAGGGCAGTTTGAAGCTGGACGGTGGCTATGGAGGTAATGACATCAAGTTCAGCATAAGAGCGGCGGCTGCGGTCGACCTGCGCCGGGCTGTCAATGGAGGTTAAAGATTGGGGTTTAAGTACGACAACGTTTACTCTATTCCTCGCGATGCCGAAAACGATTCAAATCGGCGATACCTACGAGGCCTATCCCGGATGTGATAAAAAAGTGAGCACCTGTGAAGATAAATACGACAATGTAATAAATTTTAGGGGTGAGCCGTTTGTGCCTCCCGAAAGCGTTATAAATCAATCTCCGGATGCAGAGGACTAATTTTACATGTGGGGTTTCCTTTTTGCGATAGGGCTTTCATTTTTAGGAAAGCTTTTTAACAAGCCGGTTAAACAATACGGCCCGCGCCTGGAAGACCGGCGAGTAACCGCGAAAACGTATGGGGAACCGATTAGGCGCGGATGGGGGGCAAATCGCTGGGAGGGTAAATATATATGGGTGGAAGGAAATCAATTAAGGGAAAAAAAGAAATCGAAGACCAGCGGCGGGGTAACGACAGTTACCTACCATTACTATGCGACCTTCGCGGTGTCATGGGGGTCCGGGCCGATTACCGCCATACGGCGGATTTGGCTCAATGATAAGCTGGTCTATAATGTTATGCCCGACAATAAAAAAGTGGCAAAAAAAATAGTTGACAGCATGACCCATTACCTTGGAGACCAAACCCAAGAGACTGACCCCTACATGGAAAGCGTTGAAGGCATCGGCAAAGTCCCGTCTTATCGAGGCCAGGCTTACACGTTGTTTAAAAATGTCCGTTTAGACGATTTTGGCAGCCAATTACCGTCTAAAGTCGAGGCCGAAGTGGTGGCATCGGGCGACATAGTTAATGATTTGGATATTTTTGAGTTGCCTGAGAATCCGAATACAGATGCGATATATTTTAAACCGTGGGGCATGCCGGAAATTATATATGCTATAGGTGGTTCAACAGTAATTGTGGTGGATATTTACGATCAGTCCGTTCAAAAATATTTTCCGGCTTCTGAAAGTGACATTGGAGGGGGTGATTGGTGTTTCGATTTTTTTGGGTACGCTTACGCCTGGGGGTTTGGAGCCTATGGTTTTGTGACCGTCCCCCTTGTAAAGTACAGCAAAGACTTTAAATACCTGGGGTGGACAGTTGATTATCAGGGCAATAAAGCCGGGACAGATCAACCCAGTGGTGGTTACTGCGTATCATTTGTCGATTACATGGGAGTATCATTGCCCTACATTTGGATTTTAGGGGGAATATCGGGAACCGTAATTGAAGGGGTGCAGCCGTTTATTTTTGGGCAAAGTCTTATGGGGGGCAAAACGCTTATTTTAGACGGTGATATGTGGTTGACCTATCTATTAAATCCTATTCCTAACCCGGCGACAACTGGTTACGGCTGCGAGGTTTTACAGGGCGCGGTGGACAAAAATGGTGATTGCTGGGCTGTTTGCGGGGTGCCATCAATGGGGCATACAGGAGGGTTTTTAATACACTGTATGATCCCGCCGGTTGTGGAATTATTGGATGCCCTCTTTATCCCATATTTTGGCAATGAAAAATTTGATATTTCTCCCTCCGATCTGGAATATCCTCTTTACATAACTTATTTCCAAAATAAAACAGGGGATGATTTTCTCATTGTGGGCGGTCAACATAGTGGTGTCGGGCGGCTGATTAAATATTCACTCAATTCTAAAACAGTAGTTTCCACGCTCGATTTTTCCTCCACGCTAAGAAGTGGCAACTCTGCCGCTTTTAAAAATGGTCCCAGCTCGGGGGGGATTTTTTGGCTGGTTTTGGAAAGCGGGTACGCGTGGGTGGTCGATTGTAATACCCTCACGATATTACGGCAAGTAACCTGTAGTAGTTTGGGATTTACGGGCACTCCTAACCAGTTGCTTATTGATGATGAAGGTTTAGCATTGTGGGGTCGTGGCACAAATAGTGGTTGGGTGATGTACATCGATCGAGTTAGTGCCGATAAAGTTACTTTATCGAGTATTATAACAGAAATTGCCGAGCAGATGGACCTGACTGCCGCAGACATTGATGTCTCCGGACTGACCGGTATTGATGTTGACGGCTTTACCGTTACTGGAGAAACAACCGGCAGAAATGCCGTGGAAACGCTTCAATTGGCGTATTTTTTCGACGGCGTGGAAAGTGACTGGAAACTTAAATTTCCACTGAGGTCGGGAGTATCAGATGGAACAATTGACGAAGATGATTTGGGTGCGCATATATTCGGAGAGACCAGAACAGAACGGCTCCTTACCAATCGGGAAATTGACATTGACCTCCCCCAAACAATCGAAGCCAAATACCTCGACATTGATCAAGCGCACGAAAGTAAAACCCAATTTTCTACTCGCGTCCCAACAACTATGTATTCGCGCAATCGGGAAACAATTGATTTACCCATTGTGATGGATAAAGACCTTGCCAAACAAACAACTGAAAAATTACTTTATCTCACCTGGCTGCAAAAAGAAGGCGAATATAATTTTAATTTGCCCTGGAAATACCTGAAGTACGATCCCGCCGACTTGCTCACCGTGCCGTACAAAGAGAATAATTATTTGTTGCGATTACTGGAAATTCAACTCGGAGCAAATCTTTTAAGTGAATATAAAGCCCTACCTGATGCTGATTATTGCTACATCTCTAATGCAGTGGGCACAACCCAGAGCGCAGTTGAAGGTGAGGTAGAAGAAGGAGAAAAAAATTCCCATGGTCAGCTCGATCCGTATTTTTTAGATATTCCGATGATTAATGACAGAGATGATGATTGCGGATTTTATCTGGCTGCTCGGTCTTCCTATTACTGGTACGGAGCTAAAATTTTGGAATCCAACGACGGCATCAAAAATTTTGACCAGATGGGTAGTATCGAAGATGAGTCTGTGGTTGGGCGTTGCCTATCCGCGCTTGGATCGGTTGGGAGCGTGGGGTCATTTGACTTGATTAACTCTTTAACTGTCCAGCTTTATGATTCTGATGCTGTTTTAGAGGACGCGACGGAAGCGGACGTATTAAACGGAGCAAACATATTCTTAGTGGGTGATGAAATTATACGGTTTATGAATGTTACTGACAATGGGAGTGGAAGCTGGACAATCTCAACCCTGATGAGAGGATTGCGAGGCACGGAATGGGCGGTGGGGGAGCATACCACGGGCGAGCGGTTCGTTATGCTGAATGACTCGAAAAAGCACGATCGAATCAAGCTGCAATCGGACGATATAGAACAAACGAGATTTTATGTGGTGATGCCGCCGGATGCCGATCGAGGCGACCATCAGACCATACCGTTTGTGTGTAATGCGGTCGGCAAAAAACCTTATGCGCCCTGCCATGTTGGGGGCACGCGGGATGGAAGCAATAACCTGACTATCACCTGGATTCGACGAACCAGAATCGGCGGAGAGTGGCGAGACAACTCAGACGTGCCCTTAGGAGAATCCACGAAAAGTTATGAAGTGGATATTTACAAAAGCGGTTCGGTCGTGCGGACAATAACCGCGACCACCGAATCGGCGAGCTATACGGCCGCTCAGCAGACCGCAGACGGCATTACGCCCGGAAGCCCGGTTGATCTGATAATCTATCAGATTTCAGCGATCGTGGACCGGGGTTACGGGGCAGCGGCAACCGTTTAATTTGTAGGGGCGCATTGCCATGCGCCCGAAGGGAAAATATTATGACCGATTTTTTGCAGATTACCGACATGACTGAAAGTCAGGCATCAAAATATCTGACGCACAACCAGGCAAACCACCGGCTGGCAGTCATGTCTCAGATATTGATTATTGACCGCGATTTAACCGCACCTCCAGGCAGCCCCAGCAATGGGCAGGTCTATATCCCCAAAGCGACCGCGACCGGCGCATGGGCCGGAAAAGAAAATTACGTGGCGATTTACGATAACGGGTGGATATTTTTAGCTCCGGCCGAAGGCTGGCGGGCATACGTGCAGGATGAGGATGTTGAAATTAATTACAATGGCAGCGCGTGGAAACTAAAACATCCTGAAAAGGTGGTGCAGACAATTACCTGCGCCGACAATGTCACCATTGACTGGTCTCTCGGCGGGATCGGCAAAATGACCTTCGACCGGGCGACGGTAGCCTTTACTTTTTCCGGCGCGGCTGATGGGCAAAAATGCCAACTTCTTTTAAAACAGGATGCCACTGGAGGACGGACGGTCACATTCGGCGCTGAGGTGCGCGGCAGTGACGACCTGCCGTCACCGCCGACATTATCATCCGGGGCGAATAAACTTGACCGTCTCGGTTACGTCTATAACGGAACGGACTCAAAATATGATTTTGTGGCGATCAATAAAGGGTATTAACCGTGGGTAACGATTTTTCTCAGGATATTTTTTGTAAGGCTCTTTGGCGCATGGAAAACGGGGCCCTTACCGTAGATTCCATAAGCACGAACACGCTATCAAATACCGGGGTGGTTAATTCTACAACCAGCTATAAGGAAGGTTCAGATTCTGCCAAACTTAATGATACGGCTGCAAAAAATAGACTTTCAATTTCCAGCGCAAATCAATGCGCCGGGTTCCCGCTTAAAAGTGGCGATACGGTAAAGAGATTTTCGGGGTGTTGCTGGTTTTATCTCAGCGGAACGCCCTCCGGTTATCCACTTCTTTTCGGGAATGCTGAATGGAATGGAGTTGGGAGTTGCCTCTTTGTGGGGTTTAAAAATTCGACCACTCAGTTTAGGGTCGCTTGGGGATATGGAACCGTTCAACAACAGGAAGAATGGGTGGTGGCTACCTTAAGCACAGGACGGTGGTATCATGTTGGATTGGTACTCGATGGGGTAACCAAAAAGATGGTCGTGCGTATTTGGGATGATACCGCTCAAACCGCTACAACTTACACTCATACTTTTTCCAATACCCTTACCGTCCGGTCAAGCAATTCTTTTTATATCGGTTGCGATCCCACGGATAGCCCAAATTCCGTTCCCGTACTGGTTGATGAGTTGGTTTTGTTTAACCGAAATTTAGTAATAGCTGAGATAGATGCAATTCGGGGAGGAACATTTTCCGGGATTGGGTATATTCCTACCGCAATGAATCTTTCTGTAGTTGGGTCTCCTACTTATTTTGACCCAGATCCCTCAGGTTTGAATGATTTTTCTGAAAACTTTTCCGCCGATAACGGACAATTCACTAAATTTACCGAAAACAATGCTGGTTCCACGTCTATTGCAAACAATAAATTTACCATTGCACAGACCACTTCGGGATCACCACAAAGCGATTATGTAGCAGAAAATACCAGTTCTTTTTCGATGCCGCAGGCATTTATAGAAGCTCAAATCGACTCATTTTCAGGAGATTCCGCCAACTGGCGAGCCGGGGTTGTTTTGATTAAGGATGCAGATAACTTTGTGAAAGTTGTTTATGAAAGCGATAACACTTACGTCCATATAACATGGAAATTTGGGGGAAGTGGTTCTTCAGGGACAGCCTCTTTCAGCATAACATTAACTCCTCCGTTTAAAATCGGATTGAGTATTGTGGGGAATTCATTGTGTGCATGGTACGATTCCGGATCGGGATGGACGTATGCTTGCAAACAGGCTTCTTCGACAACAGATTTAAGAGGATCAACTGCGTTGTCGGGCTACATGGCGGGATTTTTTGCCTTAAAAACCAGTGGGACATCCACTATTGCTTTTTCAAATTTCAAATGTGGCAGGTTTGGGGGAGTCGGGCTTAGAGATACGCGGGTTGTCACAAATGAAGACGGTACGCCTTATATAGATGGAACCACCATTCTTTTTACTGCCACTGCTTCTGACCCAGCAGGGTCATATTATGATTCTTTTACATCTCAAACCACACCTTCTGGATATTGCGGAGTTTTCTCTCTTGATCTCGGTGACTATACCATTACCCAATTGGCTGTAATTATGGTTTCTCGAAGTAGCAAAATCATGAACGACCATGCAGCCCATATTATAAGGCATAACAATGGTGACAGGAGGCTGTTTATTTCACGATGGGGTGACGGACTTTTAACCACAATCACCGCTGACCATAAACTATTTACTACCGGAGATATCCTTTCCGGCACGAATGTGGTTAGTGGATTGTCTGCCCTAAGCCTTCCGACAACCAGCGGAGGGGCCGGCGCCTTCGATCTCATGTCCGCCTACGATAGCGCAAATTCCCGATGGTTAATTGCATACACCACTTGGGATTCTGGAGGGAGCCAACGGCCTGCCTTGGCTTATTCAACAGATTTAAGTTCGTTTACCTCAATTAGCATTGATACCAATAACAGGGCAGAGGGAACATGTCTACAAAATTTTGACGGTACTTTTTGGATTATCGCTCAAACCTATAAGGCTAATAGTTCATTGGTCTATGATGTTGGAATGAATCTTTTGATCTCTACTTTAGTCGCCACCTTTGACGGCGACCCGGATACCAGCCCTTGGCCGATGGTGTTTTTATTCGGTGGGCACTTTTACATGCTCACATTTAATAAAACCAGAGCATCATCCAATAATACTTGGACATGGGGTCAGCCCAAAATTGAGAAGGATAGTATCTACTCGGTCGGCAATGACGTCGATGAAATGGTTATTCAGCCGGTTTGTGATGAGGTAACCAGCTCAATTTATAATGTCGATGAAATTATCTGTGAGTTGATTTGTGATGTTGTCACTAAAGTAAGTGGCGGTGATTATTTAATGTTTTTAGTTTTTTAGGAGGGTTTTATGAAAAAAATATTTTTCTCTTTAGTTTTCGTTTTTCTTTTTGCGTTACGAACTTTTGCAGCAGGAACAGCGGAGCTTTCCGTCTACTGGTCAAGGACTGCTGACATGATAGGTACAGAACCAACTCAGACATGCTTACAGTGGGATTGTGTACCTGACGCAAATGGGACTCTTAATATTTCTGCTGCCGATGTGGTTAAGAAGATAGATAGTCCTGTTCTTTTGGAGTGGGTTGATACTGCCATGTGGACATTCTGTGAATACATTTCTCAAGTAGAAGTGGCAGTTGATGGTTGCTATGGCTGGAAAGTGCAATTAAAAAATGATTTAGGAAATGACATACTGGACAAATTGGTCGGTAAATCTACCACGCAAATAGGCGGTAGAATAATTCAACTTCAATTAGGCATTCAGGTAATGAACCTACCGGTCCCTTACGCTACTGGGATGAGACAGAAAAATACTCAAGGAATTTATGAACCTAAGCCATTTAAACTAAGAATTATATTATTTAGATAAGGAGAAAAAATGGGGAAATTAATACCCGATGATGAAAAAGACTTACTATTGGCGGACATTGCCGACAATGGTAATAAGCTCGACCTCTGTTCTGCCCAGCCTGCTAACTATGCCGGAATAGCCGCGGTTTCTCTCGGCCAAGTAACGCTGACCACCGGAGACGGTAACGGTGACTATACTATCGGCGATGGGGATACAAGTGGAAGAAAGCTGACAGTTGCGGCACAGACGATTACGGGGACCGGGACAAACACGGCAACACATGTGGTAATTTCTGATTCGGTAAATTCGGAGATTAAGGCAATCAGCACCTGTAATATCCCGGTGATAGATGAAGTAGAATGTCCTCTTAATCCATTTGATATATTGGAGATCAGGGACCCGAGCTGATGAATAATTATTCTCAACATCGTGAGGCTATCAAGTCCGGAGACGTGATCCTCTGGAAGGGCACGGGAGCGATCTCGCGCCTGATCCGGCTTTACGGCGGTTACAGCCACGCTTCGCTGGTGATCCGGCTGGAAGAGTTTAAAGGCTTGACCGATCGCCGGTTTATTCTTGAAGCCAACGCGTCAGGCATTGAGCTGCGTATTTTATCGTGGAGGGTTAAAAAATATGACGGTGAAGCCTGGTGGCTGCCGCTCAAAAAAGAATATTGTGGCGCGCGTGAACAAATCGTCACCTGGGCGCTTGATCAGGTCGGCACGCCGTATGATTTTGGCTCGGTAATTAAAAATATTTTTGGCCGGGTCTCGGCGGATTGCACGAGGTATTTTTGCAGCGAGTTTGTTTTTCTGGCGTATCGAGCCGCCGGGCTGGTGGAAGGTAAAACCGCTCCCCGGCCGGGCGATATCGCCAAATGGGATGTTTTAAACGAGCCGGTACGGCTCAAATAGAAAGGAGTTCGCATGAAAAAAATATTCTATTATTTTGAGTTCGAACTGTTTTGTGTTTATTTTATTACTGTTTTGGTTGTTTGGGGGTTGATTTTTTCAAGTGGGTGTACCACCATGACCATCCACAAAGAACAGTACGATAGTACGGGGAAAATAGTGATTGCAAAAATGGATATAACGGCCAAAAAACCGCCTTTTGTAAACCAGGTAATAACCTGGAGTGATTTACTCGGCACGTATAATGCCGACACAAGCACACAGTTGAGCGGTTTTATGACCAATATCTTGAATGCGGCGGCAGCTTATGGCGCAGTGGCAGCTAAGACTCAAGGCGTTCCCGCAACCGCTCCAGTGATACCGGATTCTCAGACGGTTGCGACTCCTGCACCATTGGTTTCGACGCCGCAGGCCACTATAACTCAATCAGATCAATCATTAAAATAAAAGGAAAGTTCGGGGCAGAGATTGTGATGGATCTCTGCCACCGCCGCACTGGCACCACCCAGCGCAGTCCGCATAATGCGGAAACTCTCCACCATCGGGATGAGAAAAGATGGTGTGGGAATAATAACACAAGTTATTTTTCTGCACAAGGAGGTGTCCAGTGGACAGTCCATTAGCGTACATCGGCGGCAAAAGTAAGCTGGCAAAAACAATAATTGAGATGATCCCGGAGCACAAAATGTACTGTGAGGTCTTTGCCGGGGCAGCGTGGGTATTTTTTCGCAAAGAACCCTCTAAATTTGAAGTTATCAATGATCTGGATAGCGATCTGATTTGCTTTTACCGTGTATTACAGCATCATTTAGAGGAGTTTTTAAAACAATTTAAATGGATTTTATCATCGAGAGAATGGTTCGAGGATTTTAAGCGGCAGCAAGTTGCCGGGGGTTTGACTGATATCCAACGAGCAGCCCATTATTATTATCTCCAGCGGCACGCGTTCAGCGCAAAGGTGGTGGGTAGAAACTTTGGGATGAGACCCTTGCATAGACCCGGGATTAATCTGCTTCGGCTGGAAGAGGAGTTATCAGAAGTCCATTTGAGGTTGTCTCAGGTTACGATTGAAAATCTCCCGTACCAGAAATTTTTGGTTTGTTATGATCGTGCTGAGGCCTTTTTTTATCTCGATCCGCCCTATTGGAAGGCTCCCTGGTATAAGTTTAATATGGAACTGCCTGATTATAAAGAGATGGCGGATAAGCTGGCCAAAATCAAAGCGCAATTCGTTCTGAGTATCAATGATGCGCAGGAGATCAGGGAAATATTTAAAGGATTTAAAATTAAGCCGGTATCGACAATTTATACTCTAAATAGGGGTAATCACAGCGAAGGGAAAGAATTGTTAATTAGTAATTTTTAAAAAAGAAGGTTTTTATGCCTTAATGAATTTGTTTTTTTAGGGGAAAAATCGGCTTCGGCCATAAGAATTTTGGGGATAAAATACCTGCTGATTTTGAAGTCAAAAATCAGACAGGTTTTGTGTTGCCTGAAAAATACCCCTGGGAAATTGTGCCCGATTTCATTAACGTGATTATATATTTAACAAACCCAATTAATAACCAACAAAGGAGATAGTAAAAAATGAATAAATTTCCAGAAACACCACCGCCCGGAGATATGGAACGCAAACAAAGAATGCGTAGACTCCATAAAACACTTATCGAGCAAGGTCTTTATGTAAGACCTGTTTACTTGAATGAGTTGATGTCTGAATACGGTTACTTTATCGTCTCGGTTGATGATCCATATTTACTATACGAGACTCAAGGGCAAGACCAAGGATAATTATCACCCTTTGCCCTATTATTCTCCCATTGGAGAGGTTGGAGATTATCAAGATTATCTGAACCTCCTTTGGCAGTTGGCTTTATGTGATCTATTTCCCATCCTACGTCTGAGTTTATATTTCCATGTTCTGAATACTTTATGGGCTTACCACAAATATCATATCGCCATTCTGCCGGACTCCAATGTTTCCCGTCCTTATCGGGAACTATTTTTCTTTTTGCCCAGACAGCTCGCTTTGTTTGTTCATCGGCCGTCTTGAATGAATAAACGTAAGTCATGATTGATTTCTCCTTTCTGTGATTTAATTTTTCTCATCAATCAAAGAAAGTTTTATTTTTTTGCTCTTTATTGGTTTCTTTTTTTAAGTGGTGGGGCAGATAAAATTGTTTCCATAATGGTTTTAAATTTATCGGCTGGGATTTTTTTTAGAAGTTTATTTTTCGTCTTCCTCTGGTTCTTCTTCTGGCTCTTTTTCTTTTCCATCAAATAATCCTAATTGAATATCTGTTGGTTCTCTAACATCTATTTTTGGAAAACCATCGTTTTTGCTTCTCTTAATTAAATCATCACCATCGTAAGTTTCAAGAATAGTTAGTTTTGCTTTCAATGCACTTGCAACATGAATAGCATCCTTTGGTGGAACATTGTGATCCCATACCACCTCTTGTGCAAGACGAGCAACCCAACGATCGAGATTGATAATGGTTATGTAGTCGTTTTCAAAAAATTCAAAAACTTTTTCTTTTTTATCTTTTCCAATTGGTTTACTACCTCTATATCTTAGAACTTCGGCAATAGTTAGTGCAGATGTGAATAACTGAATTTTACCCTCTTCGGCTGCATCTAAAATAGCTTTACATTTTGGGGCACGTCCATGCTCATCGTTTAGGTAGGCAATAATAACGCTACTTTCCCAATATCTTTTTTCGGGTTTCAATTAAAAATACCTCGAATATCGTCATGATGAGGAAGCTCACGATTAAATGGGAACCTAAAAATTTTTTCCACTTCTATAGAAATTGGCGTTCCGTCTTCCCTATAATGGATTAATCCAGTTATAGATACCCTTCTTTCAAATGCATCCTTTGCATCCTCAAGTTGTTCATAAGTAATAATACAATGTATCAAACGATTAGATATTTCATCCCGAACTTCAACCTCATAGCGATTTCTTTTTGCTAAGACACGAAGCTCCCCCTCTATAGTTCCAATTCCAGAATGTGTCCATCTAAAAAGTGTTTCTATGTTTGTGCTTATTTTGGGGGAAATTTCTTGCTTTCTTTTTCCAAAAAAAATGGAAGTCGGAACCCCGTTATTTTTAGTTAAATCAGATAGCCCCTTAATTTTTTCAAGGGCTTTCTCAGAAAAATTTATAGGTTTTTCTGCTTTTTTTTGGATTACCCGCAATCCTTTTTTGAATGTATTAGAAACCGCTAAAGGTTTTATTTTGGGGTCAGCGGGTGGCTCTGCAACTGCCATAATAACTTGACTCCCCTGCTTTACCATAGCAGACCAGACTATTGCCTTTTTATTTCCATAAAGACTATCTGTGATCTCTTCTAATGTTTCAAAAAAGGATTTAACTCCTTGGATAAACATAGCAGAAGGAATCTTGGAGGCATCAAATTTCATTTCAATGGAGACGAGTTTTTTATTCATGTTAAATTCTCCCGTTTTTTTCAATTTGTAATAGCAACTATTGGTGAGTCCTTGTAAAGCAGTCTTTTCCCTTCAATACCACAAAGAGCCATTACACTCCGTTCAGCATCGTTGTTTTTTCTGCGGTTATATCTAAAGTTAAATTCAGATAGGTATCTATGAAGGTGATTTTTGCCAACATGGTGATAAACCCCAATTATGCCACGCTTTAAGATGCTAAAATAACCTTCAATAGTGTTGGTGTGAATATTTCCTCGGACGTATTCCCTTTTACCATGATTTATTACCTCATGGGAAGCAAATTTTTTATCCAACCCACGATAAGACATAAAATCATCGGTCATAATTGTAGAAGATTTTTCAACATTTTGGCTAATAATAAACTTTAAATTTTCGCCAGTTACCCTTTCAACTGGCATAGACATAACATTTCCATTTCTTTCAACCAAGGCAAAAACTGGAGTTTTATTTTCCGCGCCACGTCCTCTTTTTCCATGACCTTTACCACCTATGTAAGTTTCATCGGCTTCTATAGTTCCTTGAAATTTTGTTGTGGGTTTTTTATCCATGGCGTATCGAATGCGGTGACTCATAAACCATGCTGTTTTATAAGTAACCTTGAGCATTCGATGGAGTTGGTGAGAACTCATTCCCTTTTTAGAAGAACAAATCAAAAAAGAAGCTAACAGCCATTTATGAAGTGGTATATGGCTTTTCTCAAAAACCGTCCCCACGGTTACACTAAATTGTTTTCGGCACTTTTTACACTTCCAGACACCTTGACGGACAGGTGCTGTAGACTCCTTTTTGCCCTTTAAGGCATAGTGGTGATCAGCACTACCGCAATGAGGACAAATAGAACCATGGGGCCATCTTATTCTTTCAAGATAAAGTCTCGCTTCATTTTCATCAGTAAAGTATGGTGCATCAAATCCTATATTTTTCATAATATTACCTCCATTTGACTAAAATATAACACCGTCAAATGGGTTTGTCAAGTATATAATTGCGTTCATTAATTTGTCGCCGTTTTTGTTACAATTTGTCGCCGATTCTATTAAATCCGACACTTACTATGGAAGCAAAATGGTAGCAAGCCAATAAAAAAGGACTTAACAAAATAGCTAAGTCCCTGAATTTATTTAAGGGCGATAAGGGATTCGAACCCTTGACCTTTGGCTCCGGAGGCCAACGCTCTATCCAGGCTGAGCTAATCGCCCTGAAAAAAATATTTTAGCTGTTTCCTCTGATTCTGTCAACTTAAATTTTACCCCATTAGAAAAGTCTCAGTTACCCAGTTAGATATCAAATAGCTAACGGGGCAAGCGGGATGAATGCCCCGTGTGAAAGCTTCCTTCTAACAGGGTTTACTCTCCCTTGCCTCCAAATTTTTTTCCCTTTTGCGCATAGTCAAAAAACCTTTTTTGTGATAAAGTGTTATCCAGAATTTTTTTAACTGCAAAAATATTTTTCGCCCAGAGGCCAGCATGAACCTTCACCCGCTCGCGGGAAAACCCGCTCCACTGGAAATTCTCATTGATGTTTCCGCTCTTGAAAAAGCCTACTATGAAGGCCAGCCGGATATGAGTGACCAAAATCAACAAGTAAGTTTCGGCACCAGTGGCCATCGAGGCAGTCCCTTAGAAGGCACCTTTACCGAAGCTCATATTCTGGCTATTACCCAAGCGATTTGTGACTACCGGAGCACCCAAGGCATCACCGGCCCTCTTTTTGTGGCCAAAGACACTCATGCGGTTTCTACCCCTGCCCAACGTACTGCGCTGGAAGTCTTAGCCGCCAATGGTGTTGAGACCATTATTCAGTCCGAGGATGGTTTCACTCCTACACCGGTTATATCGAGAGCTATCCTGGTTTATAATCGAGAACGAAAAAAAACAGTAGCAGATGGAATTGTTATCACTCCCTCGCACAACCCGCCGGCTGATGGAGGGATCAAATATAACCCCCCCAACGGCGGCCCTGCTGACGCGGATATAACCGGCTGGATTCAAGACCACGCAAACGAGATACTCAGGGAGCATAACAAAAAGGTAAGGCGGATGCCTTATGCGTTAGCGCTTAAAGCTTCTACCACCCGCGAGGAAGATTTCGTCCTGCCCTACGTAAAAGATTTAGCGGCAGTCATTGATATGGATATCATTCGCTCCGCGGGAGTTAAAATCGGCATTGATCCCCTCGGCGGTTCTTCGGTTGCTTATTGGGAACCAGTCAAGCGTCACTTCGAGATTGACATTACTATGGTTAATCCCGCTATTGATCCGACCTTTCGTTTTATGACGGTTGACCACGACGGCAAAATTCGAATGGATTGTTCCAGCCCCTATGCCATGGAGAGTCTGGTAAGCTTAAAAGATCATTTTGATATCGCCTTTGGCACCGATACTGACGCGGACCGGCACGGCATTGTCACCCGTTCTATGGGCCTCATGAATCCCAATCACTATCTGGCAGTGGCGATACATTATCTGCTTACTCATCGGCCTGAATGGCCCGCAAGGTCAGTTGTCGGAAAAACCCTGGTCAGCAGCAGTCTCATTGACCGGGTGGTTGAAGCCTTACGCCGAACTCTTTGGGAAGTGCCGGTCGGTTTTAAGTGGTTTGCTCCGGGATTGTATGACGGCTACTGTTGCTTTGGGGGTGAAGAAAGCGCGGGCGGTAGTTTTCTCCGCAAAAATGGTACGGTCTGGACCACTGACAAAGACGGCCTCATTTTCGGTTTGCTTGCTGCCGAGATTACCGCGCGTACCGGGAAAAATCCGAGCGAGCATTATCAGGAGCTTATCTCGCGGCTGGGAACTCCTTACTATTCCCGGATTGATGCCCCGGCCACGCCGGAACAAAAAAACGCCTTTAAACGCCTCACCCCCGACATTGTAGCCGCGAAAGAACTGGCGGGCGAACCTGTCCTTGCAAAGCTTACGCATGCTCCCGGCAACAAAGCGCCTATCGGTGGTTTGAAGGTGGCGACAAAAAACGGGTGGTTTGCAGCCCGCCCTTCGGGAACTGAAAATATTTACAAGCTCTACGCGGAAAGTTTTAAGAGCCAAGCTCACCTCAATGCTATTATTGAACAGGCTCAGCAGATTATAAAAAACGCTTTGGAAGGTAACTAAAAAGGCTGAGAAAGAAAGGGGCGTCACGATGTTAAAGAGAATGAATCCCACTAAAACCAAAACCTGGCAAAGCCTCTTATCCCATCTCGAAAAGATAAAAACCACTAACCTGCGAGATCTTTTCACTCAAGACCCGGCGCGGTTTCAAAAATTTTCTCTCCAATTTAATGATATTTTGGTGGATTATTCGAAGAATCGGATTACTGAAGAAACCATAGGTCTTTTAATTGCGTTAGCTCAAGAAATAGATTTATCGGATGCGGTCGAAAAAATGTTTGCGGGCGATAAAATCAATGAAACTGAAAATCGCGCGGTCTTGCACGTTGCCTTGAGAAACCGGAAAAACACACCGATTTACCTTGACGGCAAAGATGTGATGTTACAGGTCAATGAAGTCCTTCAAAAAATTAAAACCTTCTCAGAACAGATAATTTCCGGTAAGTGGAAAGGATATACCGGCAAGAAGATCTCTGATCTGGTTAATGTCGGGATCGGAGGATCAAACCTTGGGCCTCTTATGGTGACTGAGTGTTTACGGCCTTATGCTCAGGAAGGTCTATCGGTCCATTTTGTTTCTAATGTGGATGGCACGCACCTTGCTGAGACTTTGAAGAAATTAAATCCTGAAACCACCCTTTTTATGGTTGCCTCCAAAACCTTTACTACCCAGGAAACCATGACCAATGCCTTCTCCGCCCGAAACTGGTTTTTAAACCAGGCAAAAGACCCCCGGCAGGTCGCGAAACATTTTGTGGCGATTTCCACCAACACGGAAAAAGTAAAAGCCTTTGGGATTGACGCGGACAATATGTTTATTTTCTGGGACTGGGTGGGTGGTCGTTACTCCCTCTGGTCAGCGATTGGTTTATCCATCGCATGTTACCTGGGTTACGAAAACTTTGCAGAATTACTGGAAGGCGCTTTTGAGATGGACTGCCATTTCAGGGAAGCGCCTTTTGAAAAAAATATTCCCGTGATCCTGGGATTGATCGGCATCTGGTACAACAACTTCTTTGGCGCAGAGACTGAAGTCATGGTGCCTTATGACCAGTATATGCGCCAGTTTCCCGCCTACTTCCAGCAGGGAGACATGGAGAGCAACGGCAAATCACGTGATCGAAACGGTGACCAGGTAACTTACCAGACCGGGCCCATTATCTGGGGTGAACCCGGAACCGATGGCCAGCATGCCTTTTTCCAGCTCATTCACCAGGGGACAAAACTGATTCCAGCTGATTTCTTGGCTCCCGCAATCAGTCATAATCCCTGGGGCGATCATCACCTGATATTACTATCAAACTTTTTTGCCCAGACCGAAGCCCTCATGAAAGGAAAAACCAAAGAGGAAGTAACCGAAGAATTAAAAAAAGAAGGCAAGACCGACCAAGAGATCCAAAGGCTCTATCCTTTTAGGGTGTTTAAGGGCAACAAGCCGACCAACTCAATCCTCTTTAAAAAACTTACCCCGCGCGTCCTGGGAAACCTCGTTGCCATGTATGAACACAAGATTTTTGTCCAGGGAGTAATCTGGAATATCTTCACCTTTGATCAGTGGGGCGTGGAGCTGGGCAAACTGCTTGCCCAAAAAATCCTGCCGGAATTACAAGATAATATACCGGTTTCTTCTCACGACTCTTCTACCAATGGCTTGATCAATACGTTTAAGAAGATGAAAGCTGAATAGTAGGGGCACGGCACGCCGTGCCCCTACTGGTTGGTTATTTTTTCTTCAACTGATTAGCAACTGCTTCGGTTGCTCTTTTTACCGCTTCCGGATCGCCGAGGTAATAACTTCGAATGGGAGTTAAATCGTCATTAAGCTCGTAGACCAGGGGTATCCCGGTAGGAATATTAAGTTCAACAATTTTGTCTTCAGGGACATTATCAAGATATTTTACTAAAGCCCGCAGGCTGTTCCCGTGAGCAGCGATAACCACCCGCTTGCCCTCACGGACTGTAGGCGCGATAGTCTCGTGCCATAACGGCAGAAACCGCGCCACCGTGTCTTTTAAACATTCGGTAAGCGGAAATTCTCCGGGCTTCATGTCAGCGAACCGGGGATCATTCCCGTTATAGCGGGGGTCATCTAGCGTGAGCGCCGGCGGAGGGACATCATAGCTTCGTCGCCAGATCTGAACCTGTTCCATCCCGTGTAGTTCAACCATTTCGGTTTTATTTAAGCCCTGGAGTGCTCCGTAGTGACGCTCATTGAGGCGCCAGCTGTTGAAAACCGGAACCCACATAAGGTCCATCTCCTCGAGAACAATCCAGAGGGTTTTTATCGCCCGTTTGAGAACGGACGTGAATGCTATATCAAAAACATATCCTTCCTTGGCTAAAATGCGCCCCGCCTGAAGAGCTTCATCAACACCTTTTTGGCTCAACCCGACATCGGTCCAGCCGGTAAAGCGGTTTTCCTTATTCCAAATACTCTCTCCGTGACGAATCACCACTAATTTTTTCATTGCCTTAACTCCTTTTCAACCTTTTTTTCTAAAAGGATAAAACTTCGATGCCCGATTTTGTTTTTCTCAACCATCTGGATGTTTGCCGGAATCAAAGTTTTTTCCTTTAACCTGATAAAACTGTTTTCCCCCAATAAAATGAGTCCAACCGATGGGGAATTAAAAGCCAGCATTAATTCCTCGTTGGTTTTAAGTTCTTCAATTTTATTTAATCCGGTGTAAAAGTTGAACGGTGCAAGCTTAAGCCCATAAGCAACGATTTCTTTATCTTTAGGCAAATGGCGAATAATGCTTTGACACATAGGTTTGGCTGACTTTAAAGGGTTAACGCCGGGTAAGACAACTTCGATCGCCCCCAAAAAACCAACCACCATAATAAGTACTATGGTCAAAAAACTCGCGGTTACCTTATTTTTGCGAATAAAAAAAAGTATCAGATATCCTCCCGCCAGGAAAAGCACCATAAAAATAATTAGGTGAGGAAAAAATCGAAGCAGTCCTGATACCGGAGTTTTAATAAAAGGGAATATACAAACCCCTATTCCTCCAAGAATAAAAATTCCTCCCAGAACATAAAAAGGAAATAGTAAAAGTTTTGAAACCATACCTTCCCGCTCCGGGGAAGAGATAAAAGAGCTTATAAAACCTCCGAGGAGCAAAGAAGCGGCCGGATAGAGCGGAAGAAGATAAAGTTCCCGTTTGCTGGTTGAGAGGCTAAAAAAAATAAAAATTGTTAAAAACCAGCACAGAGGGAAGTAGAAATTTAACCGATGCTCTCTCTGGTCTTTTGAAAATCCCCATAAAAGCGCCCCGGGTAACAAAACTATCCAGGGAATAAACCCCGCGGGGAACACCTCGAGATAATAATAGAAAGGCTGTTGGTGTGTCCAGGTATCAGCGAACCGCTCAATATTTTGTCGGAAAAGTATTTTCTGAGTATACGCCTCTCCTCCTTGAACACACGCCGGTATAAGCCATGCTGAGATTATGAGGATAAAAATCACGAGACCCCACGGAATTTCAAGTTTTTTAAAATGCCTGAAGTTTTTGATTGCCGTTAAATAAACTACCATCGTTAAAAATGGCAGCAGAAAACCTACCGGCCCCTTAGTCAAAACCCCTATCCCCATAACAACGTATGGTATAAGATAAAAAGACCGGGATCTTTTTTCTTCCTGCAATCCCAAAAGGAAAAAAGTAATAGTTAGCGTTACCCAAAAGCATAAAGCCATATCAATATTGGCCCGTCTGCCCAGCCAAAAAAATTCAACACTCGTCAACAGCCCCAGGGCGGCAAAAAAACCTGCTTTCTGATCAAAGAGACGTTTTCCGATAAAAAACGTAAGCATAATACAACCCAGGGCCGCAAGCGCAGAAGGCAGCCGGGCGCTAATTTCATCCACCCCTCCCGTCAGAAAAGAAAAAGAAGCGATCAGCCAGAAGAATAAAGGTGGCTTTTCCGAATAAATTTCACTATTGAGGTGAGGCAAAGTCCAGTCTCCGGTTGCGCGCATTTCCTGTGCCACCTGAGCGTATCGGGGTTCATCCGGGTTCCAGAGGTCCCAACCATTGAGGTTAAGAAAAAAGATTAACGAAGCCACAATAATAAGAAATACCACATTACCTCTCGAAGAGCTTAAAAAAAACTGGGCAGCCTTCCCGGCCGTCTCCTTACCCATTCACGATCTCCTTTACCTCATAACTAAGGTGGCGCTTTTTCATCCACCGGACAGCCAAGAGGTCAATAAGCCCGCGAAAAGCCCGATTGCCGATTCCATATTTTGCTTCACCGAACCTTCGGGGGCGGTGATTCACCTTAACCTCAGTCACTGAACATCCTTCAATTTTCATCAAGGTGGGGAAAAAGCGGTGCATTCCTTTAAAATAATAAAAATTCCGGAGACACTCCCGCCGAAAAGCCTTAAGCGAACAGCCAACATCTTTGATCTGTTCATCACTCAGCCAGTTTCTAATTTTGTTGGCAATCCGGGAAGAAATTTTTCTTACCAAAGAATCTTGCCGATGAACGCGCCAGCCACAGACCATATCATAGGAGGTGATTTTATCGAGCAACAAGGGAATGTCATGCGGATCATTTTGAAGGTCAGCATCCATGGTCACCACAATCTCACCACGCGCGGAGCGAAACCCGGCGGCAAACGCCGCCGACTGGCCGAAATTTTTTTGAAAAAAAATGATTCTTACTCGTCCATCCTGAAGAGCGAACCCTCTCAAAATCGCTCCACTTCGGTCTTTGCTTCCATCATCAATAAAAATGATTTCAAAAGAAACCGAGAGTTTTTCCAGTACCTCCGTAAGCTCCCTAAAAAGTTCAGGCAGGTTTCCTTCTTCATTGTAAACGGGAATCACAACCGAAATTCTGGGAGTTTCCATCCTTTTTATTTCCACTTTCTGATAATTGGTTATATAAAAAACTAAAGATGTTCATAACCCGACTAAGATTAACTCCTGGTTAATTAAGGATTAATTTTTTTTAATAACTACCCAGAATATGACAATAAATTATAAAAATCTTTCCTAAAACTCGGTTGCTATTATAGGCACTAAACCTCCGAAAAAGTCAATGCAAAAAAAGAACCCCGCCTTTTCCGGAGGGGTTTTTATATGGAGTTTAGAATTCATCACTTCTGGGACGAATACTTTCCATCAATCACTTCCCAGAGGGCGCCATGCATTCTTTTGGGATGAATAAAAGCATAGTTTCGGCCTTTATCCGGCCAGAACCGTACTTCCTTTCCTGTCCCGGACAACTTCTCCGGCACCAGTGCGCCACCATTAGCTTTAATCTTCGGTCCTTCTTGGTTGACATCATCCACATTGATGGAAATAAGCTGTACTCCCTCACGCCCATTATTGACTTTGCTGATCCAGTAGCCAACATCCGCCATTTTGCCTTCGGGTTTGGGGTCTTTTCTCGGTACCCATTTGGTCGCATTTCCCATTCCGCTGATCACAACTTTGCCGCTTATGTCCTGAAGTTCATACCAGCCACCGGAATACTCATCTTCCATTACTTCAACCATGGTGGGGCCAACCTTGAAACAGGAAACATTGATGTGGGAATCCGGATCAAAATATCGTTCCACCACTTCCCAGCCAAAGATTTGCATATAATCTTGTTCCGCTTTCAGCACATCCAAACAGGCAATACTAATGTGGTCAATAAAATTAGCATTAACTTTTTCCGGCATTGCTAACCTCCTTTTTTATATTTTTGTATTGACCAGCTTTAAAGGTGCGGTGCTGCGGGAGGCCAACCTCTTCCATGCTTTTAACTTAGAACCTCACGACCTTGCCCAGGCTAAAACCCTTTATCACGCCAAGCTCGTTGAACCCATCCTGCAGGAAATACAAGAAAGGTATTCTCATCTGCTCAATAAACCGTAAGCTCAAAGGGATAGTCGTGAAATCACCAGCGGCATCGTTGAATCTTTTTTATATAGTCACTGCTGGAATGGCCCTTGGGATCGCCTACAATGGCAATGCGGGCGTTCAGGGATAACGCGGTCTCGCGTTCCGGAACGTTTTCCGCGGTATAATCAGTTCCTTTAGCAAATACGTGGGGTCGGATTTTTCTTAGAATTTCATCAACGGTTGGCTCAGAAAAAAGGGTGAGGTAGTCAACATACACCAGAGCGGATAAAATCTCGAGACGTTCATTTTCCGGCATGAGGGGCCGTCCTTCCTTTTTTGTTTTTCTCACTGATTCATCACTGTTTACTCCAACGACGAGTATATCTCCCTCTTTCTTAGCTCCTCGCAGACACCGTATATGGCCAACATGGATAAGATCAAAGCACCCATTGGTGAACACTATCTTTTGGCCTTCTTCCCGATGCTCATCAAGGACCGTTAAAAGCTTCTGGTGATCAAGAATAATCTTCGTTTTATTCATGGTATTTTTTCGCTGCCTCCAGTAGTTCTTCCCGGGTTAGCACCGCAGTACCACTCTTCATCACCACAACCCCCGCGGCACAATTAGCCAAAAAAGCAGCATCATAAAATCCGGCTCTTGCGGCTAAGGAAAGGGTAAAAACAGCCGCCACGGTGTCACCCGCGCCGGTTACATCCGTGATATCATCATGCCCCGATATGGGAAGATGGAATATTTTTGCAGGCTTTTCAAGAAGGGTCATCCCTCGATTTCCACGGGTAATGAGCACTGCTTGCAATTTCAACTTTTCCATCAACACCTTTGCTGCCCGTTCGACATTGTGATCCTCAAACAACCTCATCCTGATTGCTTTTTCGGCCTCCGATTCATTCGGGGTAACTGCCGTAACTCCACGAAACCGCATTAATTGATACCGAGAGTCCACGACCACCATCTTCTGCTTAGCCAACGTCTGGATTAAGGAGATAATCCGATCTGACACTACACCGTATCCATAGTCGGAAACCACAATCGCGTCCACCTCATTGGCTATTCGTTTGAACTGAGAATAGATTTTCTCCAGCAGTCGAGCGGGAATTGGTTCCTGGTTAACCTTATCGATTCTGATGACTTGCTGTTTGGAGGTGTGGTCATCCCCGGCCATGATCCTGGTTTTGGAAATCGTATTAACAATATGGGAAAGAAGAAGACCGTCGACATTCACTCCCTTCTTCATAAATTGGTTAAGGATACTATTGCCTACCTCATCATTGCCTAAAATTCCCACTGCGTAGACCTTGCAGCCAAGGCTCGCTAAGTTATGAGCGGCATTGCCCGCCCCACCAGGAACAACGTTTTCCCATTCATGACGAATAACGACTACCGGAGCCTCACGCGAAAGTTTAAACGGCTTCCCATACACATACACGTCAGAAATGTAATCGCCCAGTACCATTATTTTCGACTGAGGGAATTTACCGATAATCCCCTCGAAGTATTTTCCTTTTTTCAACGGTTTTTCTTTTTTTTGCCATGAGGGCTTCACCCTTTGAATTTTATTTTTATCGCGAGACTTTTCTTTTTTTTCTTGATAGATCATGGTTATTCCCTTTTTATAGACAGAAATTCTTCACAGGCCTTAAGCACGTTGTCCGCTGAGATATTCCTCATGCAACGATGGTCTGAAGAACACACCTTAAGGTGGCACGGACTGCACTCCAGCTCTTCTCTTAATATTCGCGTTTTCTCCAGACCATAATTGGAATATCGGGGATCAGTAGGCCCTATAATGACCACTACCGGAATGTTAAGTGCAACGGCAAAGTGCCGGGGACCGGTATCATTTGTTACCACTAAAGCAGAATCCCCGATTATAGCCTTGAGATATTCCAGGGAGATAATCTCTCTCTCGAAAGTGAAGGGGCGATGTCGCATTAATGATTTAATTCGATAAGCGATTTCCTGTTCACGAGGACCGGTGATAATCAATATTTGAGCGTCGTGTTTTTCTGTTAAGTAATCTCCTAACTGGGCAAAATATTCCGGTGGCCAGCACTTGGATTCGCCAAAACTCGCTCCGGGAATAAAGGTGACCAGGGGCTTATTCCGATTAATTTCTCTTTGGTGATAAAGCTTATTTACGGCTTCCCGTGTATTAGAAGAAAAAGAAAGTATGGTCTTGTGAGAAGAGATCTTATAATGCAGCTCTTCACAAATCATTAAGTAACGATCTACCATAGAGATAGGGAGTTTTTTACCTTGGTCAGCAGGAGGAGGTATTGTGTGGGTCAACATAAAACCACGCGCGTTAGTATTAAAGCCAATCCGCGCGGGAATCCCGGCTAAAAAAGATACTGCTGCTGAACTAAAAGAATTAGGAAGGATTAAGGCAAGGCTGAATCGGGATTTTTTTAGCTTCCGGCTTAAAAAAAACTTCTTTTTCCATTTCCGGTGCAATGATTTTGAGTCGTAGTCAATGATTTCATCATAGTAAGGAAGCCCTTCGATAACCTCGCGAACTTGAGGGCGCACCAGCAACGCTATATGAGCGGCCGGATTGTTTTCCCGGATTGCCCGTAAAGCGGGTGTGGCCATAACCAAGTCACCGACCCAGCTCGGACAATGCACCAAAATTTTTTCTGAGCCTTCATGTGTCATAACGTAAAGCGTACAGTAAATAAACAAGTTAGTCAGGGGTCAGGAGACAGAAGAAAGAAGTCAGAACACAGAATAATGAGGAGAGGGGAACCCACCGGTTTTTTTCGGTGAGAATTTCATTCTGAATTCTGTCTTCTGTCTCATTTTTTTTGTCTCCTATTCCGCGATCCTGTTTTTCCCCTCATCCAGGAAATAGTCGCTCCTGACCCCCATAAAAGGGTTATATTTAATAGCAAAATGAAGCATACCAGCGTTAACCATCCGGTCGGAAATTTTTTGATCGCGTTGGATCATCGTCTCTTTTATTTCGTTCCAGCGTTCAAAAGAAAGCCCTTCAACCTCTTGGACCAATTCATCATAAAGGGATGCGCAAGGCCATTCAGTATATCGGTTAACATACCACGGAAAGACCTTTTGCAGCTTATCTACCCGGAGATTTAATTCCGGACCGAGGTCTAAACAGGATTCTTCAAAAAAATTATCCACCTGCGATATTTTCGTATCATTGATAAAACCACCCTGCTTGGCAATCAGGTAAGCATCAGTATTAACATAGGGAAAGAAGATAGACCAGCGAAACCGACCGGGTTTAATCCGGGCCAGAAGTTTTATGGTCATCACCATATCTTCTTTGGTCTCATAAGGAAATCCAAACATCACAAACGCCGAGGTATGAAGACCAGCCTGATGAGCCGCGTCAAAACTATTGACAATATCTCGATTAGTCATCTTACGGTTAAGGATCTCCAGCCTGACTCGCTCACTCCCGCTTTCCAGACCAAACTTTACAATAATACAACCGGCTTCCTTTAGGGCGATAGCTTTCTCCAGATCAAAGTTTTTAACGTGGCCGTTGACCACAAAGGGAAGACCGATCTCCTGCTGGTATTGGGCGCAAAACTCAAGAAGATAGGGATTATTAAGGGTAAAGATGTCGTCGTCAAAAATAAAAGTTTTTATATTCCGATACCTATCGAGCAGGTATTTAAGTTCTTTTATCACCTCGGCAGTGGAGTGATAACGGATATAGTGGAGACGACCTTCGCTTACCCCTAAATCTTTTTTGTAAAGGTTAACCACCTGATGGTTAAAACAATAGGTACACCGGTAAGGGCATCCCCGCGAGGCCATCACTCCAACCCATCCGCCTTTAGCGTCAATCATTTTTTGAAAATCAAAGACTTCATAATCTTTAGGAGGAAGCGCCGCCAGGTCAAAAAAAGGAGCAACCTTATTTTTGACAATTTTTCCGTTAACCTTAACCCAGAGGTTGGGTATGTTTGAGCAATCTTTTCCTTTTTCTAATCTATCCGCAAGCTCGCGCAGGGCGTTTTCCCCTTCCCCCACACACAGAAAGTCAAAGGCCCCTGATGCCATCACTCCTTGAGGGTCGGCAGTAGCGTGGATACCTCCTCCTACGACCGGAACAGCAAACTCCTTTTTTATAGCCGAGGCAATCTCAAGGCAATAGTGATACTGATTGGTGACCATGGAGATGCCAATGAGCTGAGGATCAAATAATACAATATCCTTTTTGATCCTTGACAAATCCAGGGGATATCCAAGCTTTTCATTGATATTGAGAAGCTTAGTCTTATGTCCGTGGGATTTTAAAATTCCGGAAAGAAAGGCCACCCCATAATTAAATCCGATTTGGGCATTGAGGTTGGGATAAATAAAAAGAATTCGCATTTGCTCTTTTCACTATAGTATAATGCTTGAAATTAATAATCGTTTTTTCATTTACCCCGTTAAAAATACCCTGCTTGCCATGTTAGCTATCAAATATCTAACATCTTTCTAACGGGGTTTCCGTTAATGAAAAACCTTTAATCTTTTGCAAGCCATTAATCTTTCTTACCTTAAATACAAAAATATATTATTATAACTTAATTGATAAGAAATCAACCATAGAAAAAAAGGATTTCCTTGACGGGGTTGAAAATATTGGCTAAAAAAACATTATTAATGAAGAAACCTGCGGTAAGACCGCAGGGTATCAAATTTGAAATTAGAAAATATACCGACATTCGTCATTCGAAAGCAGGAATCCGGAGAAAAAGCCTGTGTTACGCATCAAGTGCGGAATGACACCCGGTAGCAAGACTTCATGGAATTATCAAGTTAATTTGTTAAATTAAAAAAGGCAGCGCATGTCATCTGCGTATAAAAAGCCTCTTATCCGAAATCTTCGGTACTATCTCCGGAAAAGTTGCGGTAAGGTCTCGATAGACTGCAACCGGCTCCGAAAACTCTGGAAACTGGAAGATAAAATTTATTATCAGTTCTCCGACTGGGAGCTTTTAAACCAGGCCCTTACCCATAAATCCTACGCTTATGAGATCCTCAAAAATAATGGTAAACACTATGAGATGTTGGAGTTCCTGGGTGATGCAGTTCTGGATATGGTGATTAGTCATCTCCTGATGAAAAAGTATCCCGAAGCCACTGAAGGAGAACTCTCGAAAAGCCGTTCTTCTTTGGTTAATACCAAAAGGCTTTCCATCCTCGCTCGTCAGTTTGATTTAGGAAAATATATCCTCTTGGGCAAAGGGGAAGATCAAAGTCAGGGCCGTTCCAAACCAACAATCCTTACGTGTGCTTATGAAGCAATAATTGGAGCGATTTATTTGGATGGAGGCTTTAACAAGGTCGCCAAAGTAATCCATTCCCATTTTGCACAACTTATATCCCATAAATTATCAAAAGTAATTTATCGGGATTTTAAAAGCCGGCTTCAAGAATATGTGCAAGGCACCTTGAAAACTATTCCTGAATACCAGGTGCTTAGTGAATCAGGCCCTCCGCATGCAAAAGAATTTGAGATACATATTAAAATAAACGGAAAATCTTATGGTAGCGGCCGTGGAAAAAGCAAGAAACAAGCCCAGCAGCGTGCGGCCATGGCAACACTCAAACAACTTGGTCTTTCCGCCAACCCCCCTTCCGCTGAAAGACCAAGCCAATGAAAAGTATCATCGCCATTGTGGGTAGGCCAAATGTCGGTAAATCTACTCTGTTTAACCGGTTAGCCCGGACGCCAAAGGCAATTATTAATGATCTCCCTGGAGTAACCCGGGACCGCAATTATGCTGAGGTTAAATGGGGTGAGTCTTCTTTTACCCTCATTGATACCGGAGGATTCGAGTTCGAACCCCATCGAGAATTATCCCGTTTGGTCCAGGAACAAGCTCGCTTAGCCATTGAAGAGGCGGATATCATCCTTTTTCTCACTGATGGCCGTGAAGGGCTTACTCCGGTTGACCGAGATTTGATCAGCCTTCTCCGATCGATCCCTAAACCTATCTTCCACTGTATCAATAAAATCGACGGACCCCGCCTTGAAGAAAACCTTTACGACTTTTTTCAGATGGGGATTGACCGGTGGTTCACCATCGCGGCTAAGCACAACCGCGGGGTAAGCGAATTAATGGATGAGGTAATCAAGTCCCTTCCCGAGAAAAAACCCTCTCCGGAAGAGGAAGCCGCCGTTAAGATCGCGGTGTTGGGTCGTCCCAACGTGGGAAAATCATCATTAGTCAATCGAATCCTCGGCTATAACCGTGTTATTGTCAGTGAACTCCCGGGGACTACCCGCGATGCGATTGATACTCCTTTTAAGTTTAAAGGCAACCGATACATCATCATTGACACTGCCGGGATCAGGAAAAAAAGCCGGATTGGCTACCAGCTTGAAAAGTATTGCGTGGTAGAAGCATTGCGGGCAATTGAACGGTGTGATGTGAGTTTAATCCTGATTGACGCCCAGGAAGGGATCACCGAACAGGATGTAAAGATTGCCGGCCTGATCTATCAAAAAGGCAAGGGCTGCGTGGTGGTAGTCAATAAGTGGGATGTGATCCATAAAGATAACTTTACCATCGGACAGTATGTGGAGAAAATAAAAGATAAAATGAAATTTCTTGACTTTGTCCCGCTTATCTTTGTTTCTGCCCTCTCCGGCCAGAGGGTGTCAAAAATATTAGATAAGGCTTACGACTGTTTTACCCAATGCCAAAAAAGGATCGAAACCGCTGAACTAAACCGTTTCCTGGCTCAGGTGATCCGTGATAATCCTCCGTCCCACCATTGCGGAAAACAAATCAAATTTAAATATCTCGCCCAGGTGGACATAAAACCGCCCACCTTTGTTTTTTTCACCAATTTTCCCAAAGCCATTCACTTTTCTTACCAGCGGTATCTTGCCAATCAGTTGCGGGCGACCTATGGTTTTGAAGGCGCTCCGCTTCAGCTTTTTTTCCGGGGAAGGGAAAGAAAAACAGCTCCCTAAGGTTTTTTATAATAGTGTCGTACCGTAACCTCCTCTAAAAGAGACATTGCCTTATCAATTTTCATTCTCTTTATACGTAGGTATATTATTCCTAAATTGAGCGATTTTCATTACAAAACAATTAGGACAGGCGTCTCGCCTGTCCTACCGTGGTTTGGGCACCTTAGCAAACAAGAATCGCTCAATTTAGGTTATTATTGTTCGGTGAATTGCCGCAATTTCTCCTCAAATATCGCTTCTTGTCTCTTAAGTAGGTCGGTAAGTTTTTCGAGCTCGCCAAAAAGGGTGTCAACGGTTTTCTCGCTTTGGTGCGTTGCCTGGGCGAGTTCGGTGATTGCTGAACCGTGGTGTTTACTTAACGCCTCCTGAGTTGCGTTGGCAAGGCGGTTAAGCTCCTGCTCCTGAATTTCTATTTCCTGCTCAATCTGTTCTACGCGCCGTTTAACGGGATTCAAAACTTTAGCTCGTTCGGCAATAATAACCGAGCGTTTTCGCCGCATCTCTTTTTTATTCCGCTTTTCGCCCGATTCTTCATTGTGATTATCTTTGAGCGCGATTTTTCTCCTTTCTTCATCTTCGTGCCACCCCCCCTGCTCTAAAAACCGCTGATAGCTTCCTTCAAAAAAATACTGCCCTTCCTGATCAAAGACAATTAATCGTTCCGCCAGGGCGTGAAGAAACATCTCATTGTGGGTAACCAACAACACGGCGCCTTCGAAACTATCTATGGCCTCGAGCAAAGCATCAGATGATTCCATATCAAGGTGGTTGGTAGGCTCATCAAGAAGCAGAAGATTAACAGGAGTAACAAGGAGTTTACCCAGCATCACCCTGCTTTTCTCACCTCCGGAGAGCACCTCTATTTTTTTTAGAGCAGCATCTCCCCCGAACATCATCGCGCCGCAGATGTTGCGGGCCATCTGCCGATCAACGCTCGCGTGCGAAGCAAGTAATTCCTCCTCGATGGTTCGGGATTCCATCAGGTTCTTGACGTTGGTTTGTTCAAAGGAGCCGACGGTGACTCCCGGATGTTGAGCAATCTCACCGCCTTGCGGGACGAGCGTTCCCGCCAGAAGCTTTAAAAGGGTAGTTTTTCCCTTTCCATTGCTCCCCATAACGCAGACCCGGTCTCCGGCTTTAATTGTAAAACTCAAATTTCTGATAAGGGGTTTCACAGCGTCATAGGCAAAAGAAATATTTTGAGCGCCCAACACATACTTTCCCTGAAATGGTTTGTTCCGAAAAGCAAACTCAAGATTTTTAAGCTGCTCAAGTTTTTCTTTTTTCCCCATTTTTTCGATAGTCTTAATGCGGGATTGGACCATATTGGCGAGTCGCGCTTTTGCCCGGAAGCGGGTGATAAAAAGCTCCACCTCCTTCCGGCGCTGTTCATCTTTAATCCGCGTTTTTTCGTATATTTCCTCTTCTTGAGCGATCTGACGGTAGTATTTTTCCGTATCTCCTTCGGTTTTCTTGATTTTTTGCCGATGAATCCCCATGGTGTGGGTCACCAGCTTATCCATCAGGCTCCGGTCATGGGTAATAAGCAAAAGCTCATGAGGCCAGTCAAGTAAAAAATGTTCCACCCAGCGGATGGAGGTTATGTCAAGATAATTGGTAGGCTCATCAAGCAGGAGCATGTCCGAATCTGAGACGAGCACTTTAGCCAGATTCAGCCGGACCTGAAACCCCCCGGAAAATTCCCGGGGCGGTCTTTTCATATCCGCCGGTGAAAAACCCAGGCCCATAAGAACTTTTTCTACTTTCCAGTAGTGGTCCCGCTCCCCTTCGGGAAGCCCCTTCATGCCCTCCTGGAGTATGGTATCTTCCGTAAACTCTAAGGCTTGCCGGACATAACCAATTCGGTATCCTCGGGGAATGATGACACTGCCCTCATCAGACGGCTCTTCGCCCACAATGATCCGGAAAAGGGTGGTCTTCCCATGGCCGTTACGGCCCACTAATCCAACTCGTTCGCGGGAGTTAATCTTAAAGTTCACCTGGTCAAAAAGAAGTTGATTACCAAATCGCTTGGTAATATTTTGTATGCTGATCATAGTTCATCGTGCCGCGTAATCGTTAGGTGTTTTCGCGCTCATTGGTTAAAAAGCATATCCTTTTTCTCACAATTAAGGGAGCGATTTCAAGAAAATATATTGGGGAAACCCTGTTTCCGGGAAAAAACTGATCGGGCGCTCTTAGCTCATGGCTCGGGGCAGGGGGCGAAGCTCATAGCTCGTAGCTCATGGGGAGTGACTGATAGTTCATTGTTATCATCTTGGCGCGAGGAAAGAAAGGTTGGGAAGATTGGAAGTTGAGAAATTGGGAAATAGTTTTGCTTTTAAAAAATAATATCTGTTCTGCTTAACTTCCTACCCTCCTATCTTCTGTGACTCATGGAGCTATGAGCCATGAGCAATCAGCAATGAGCTAACAACTTAAA
Organism: Thermodesulfobacteriota bacterium; assembly: GCA_026625185.1. Lineage (GTDB taxonomy): Bacteria > Desulfobacterota > WTBG01 > JAGOGO01 > JAGOGO01. Next base: position 1,476,043 of record CP113000.1, read on the forward strand.
TTTTAACTCTTAGTATTTCCTTACAGGAGTTTTTTCTCCAGGTAGCGAACCCCGTTCCGAAAGATTTTAATCCCTAACCCTTCTTCCGGCAAGGGGAGGCCCTGGCGCTTAAGGTCTTCTTTTTTCCGGGTCCAGTCAGGATGATTGGTGAAATGGTTATAACCTTCAGGGTGAGGCATTAAGCCAAGGACGTGTCCGGTGGTGTCACAGATGCCGGCGATGTCCCGGAGAGAACCATTCGGGTTATAGGGGAATTTTCCCCGCGCCTTTTTGCCTTCAGGGGTGGCATATTGGAAGACAACGTGGTGATCAGCAAAAAGTTTTTCGATAACCTCTTGCGGTGCAAAAAACTTTCCTTCTCCGTGACGAATCGGCAGCTCAATGGTTTTAATCCCTTTGGCAAACACACACGGGGAGTGTAAGGTTTTGAGATAAACCCAGTCATCGCGAAAATTTCCGCTGTCATTAAAGGTAAGCGCGACCTCGCGGGACTTATAGCTGCCGTCAAAGCCAGGAAGGAGGCCCAGATTTACCAATGCCTGGAACCCATTGCAGATCCCGACAATCAGCTTTCCCTCAGCAATGAACTCCTCGATCTGAGCGCCGAGGTTAAATTTAAAACGGCTGGCTAAAAGCACACCCGCACCATGGTCATCACCCCAGCTAAACCCCCCGTCAAAAACCAAAAGGTGGTAACCTTTTAAAAACTCCTGATGCCCGATCGTCTCGCCCTTGATCAGCTCATTAATATGAATGCGGTGTGATTCAGCGCCGGCTATTTTTAAGGCATAGTCAGTCTCATAGTCGCAGTTCAGCCCATAGCCGGTCAAAACCAGCGCTTTAACTTTTTTCATCTCAAGGCCCCAAAAGTCTTTTTCCAGGCGTGTTTTAATTCCGCGATATCAACGTCAATAGGTGTTCTTTTACCCTTCACTCCGTTAATTTTCAACCGCGGTTCTTCCGTCACCTCGCCAATGGCGGCAAAGCGACCTCCTTTTAACACCGCTTCAAACTTTTCTTTGTTCTCCGGAGCAATGGTGACCAGAAACCGCCCCTGGGTTTCCGAGTAAAGGAGACGGTCATTGGACAGATATTCTTCCACGGGAACCGCGCTGAGGTCAATCGTTAAACCCAGGCAACCGGCCATTGCCACTAAGGCGAGGTGAACGCCTAAGCCTCCCCGGTAAATCCCGTGCGCCGAAGCGACCAACTGTTCCTGAATAGCCGCGCTTAACGCTCGGTAGAGCGGAATGACGTCCTCAGTATTTACGTGCGGAGCATTGAGCCCGATACAGCCAAAGCGGTCATAGTACTCTGATCCGCCCAGCTCATCGCGCGTTACCCCTAAAATATACACCACATCCCCCGGAATTTTAACATCCATGGTTACGCACTTTCGGATATCATCAATCACCGCGGTGGCAGTAAACTGAATCGTCGGCAGGCCGGAAATCTTCCGGTTTTCGCCATATCGGCCTTTAAGATTGCCGTCGATATACATGCTGTCTTTTCCGGAAAGCAACGGGATATTAAAGGAACGGCAATAATCTTTTAACGCCCAGTTTGCTCTGACCAGCTGGGCAGCTTTCAGCTTGCCATCCGGATTGGAAACCGGATGATACTGGATGGTTGGCCAGCAAAAGTTATCCACCCCTCCAATATCGTCAAGTTTCGCGCCCACGGCGATGAGCCGGCGCACGGCCTCGTCAATCGTGCACCCGATCATGTGGTAGGTATCGATCTGACTATACGTGGGATTGAGGGCCTGCGTGGCAGCCAGACCCCGATACGATCCCAAAAGAGGCCGAACCACAACTGCGTCGCTGGTAACATCCCGCTCCTTTCCCACCAAAGGCTTGATCACGCTTCCCCCTTGCACCTCATGGTCATACTGGCGGATAACCCATTCCTTGCTGGCAAGGTTTGGCCGCGAAAGAATGTCTTTGAGAAGGCTCGCATGGTCCTCGGGTTCCGTGATGACCGGTTCGCACAAACCACGGGATTCGGGAGGCATCCACTCGGCATCAAACTCCCACTGGGGAAAATCGGATTTTAAAAGCTCAGTATTGATATAAGCGCAGGTTTTACCATTATAAAGAATATGAATCTTGCCGGTATTGGTGTACTTCCCGATAACCGTGCTTTCAACATCATGTTTCCGGGAAAGTTCCATAAAGCGCTTTTCATGTTCGGGTGTTACGGCCACCGTCATCCGCTCCTGAGATTCCGAAATCCAGATCTCCCATTGGTCAAGCCCTGCGTATTTAAGCGGGACTTTATCCAGATAAACCTCACACCCATTGCTGAACCGGGCGCTTTCCCCGATGGATGACGAAAGCCCCCCGCCGCCATTATCAGTGATAAAAGCGATCAGCCCTTCATCCCGCGCCTCAAGCAAAAAGTCATGCATCTTCTTCTGAGTATACGGATCCCCGATTTGGACGTGCCCTGCGGGAGTGTGTTCGCTAAAACCTTCGGAGGCGGCAGTTACCCCATGGATGCCGTCTTTCCCTACCCTGCCACCCGTCATAATAATAAGCTCACCGGGGGTCGTGGTTTTCACCTCACTCGGTTTTCCTTGAATAGAAGAGGGCATGATCCCCAGAGCGGTTACAAAAACCAGACACTTACCCAGGTAACTTTCATGAAAAAAGAGATGGCCGAAAGGCGTGGGCACGCCGCTTTTATTTCCTCCGTCCTTAACCCCGGTGATAACGCCGTCCAACAGCCTCCGGGGATGGAGCCGGGGCTTAAGCTCTCCCTGATAATCCCGAGGGGCAACGCAGTACCCGTACATCCCCAAAATAAGCTTTGACCCTAAGCCGGTCCCGAGCGGATCCCGGTAAACGCCTACAATGCCGGTGATGGAACCGCCATAGGCCTCCATGTTGGAAGGGCTGTTGTGAGTCTCTCCGGTGATAGTATAGTAATGAAGATCATCGAATCTCCCCACGCCCGCATTATCCCAGAGCACGGAAACCACCCAAGGTTTTTTCTTCTGAATGTCCAGGGTGGGCTCCTCAATGCAGGTCTTAAACAAATTATCAACTACCGTCTCTTTTCCGGTCGAAAGATCCTTATAGCGGAAAAGCCCTTTAAATGTATTGTGGTTGCAATGATCGGACCGGGCCTGGGCAATATATTCAAGCTCAATATCCGTGGGAAGGTCCAGGCCCACTTCTCTCCGCTCGTTCCTTACCTCTTCCCTGAGAAAATACTCCCGGATCGTCGGAACATCACGGGGATTAAGTGCGAGGTTTCTCGCGTCGCTTATCCGCATCAGCTCCTCATCGCTATCAATCGAAAAAGCTTTTACCGTTGGGGTATGACTTAAATTAACCTTGGGAACCGTTAACCCGATATTTTTTCTTGCGTCGTGCTCCCCTTTTTCAAAAATTTTCCACTGCTGGATAAGATCATTAGCAAGTGATTCCCGGACAATAAGGTTAACTTTTCCCTCGTCCAGGCCCTTACCCCGAATACAGAAAAGTTTTGAGGTATAGCATGCCTCTCCTTCTTTAAATGTAATTTTCAGTAGATCTTCAATCGCTTCTCTGGCGGTGCTCGCGGCCGTGTCCCGCACCCCGGGCCGGAACCCAACCCACACCGCCCAATCAAACTCAATCGGCAGGGCGTCAAGGCCGGAGATGTGAATGACCGGGTTAGTGAAAATCCTGGTTCTGATCTCTTCGAGTTGTGTTGCGGTAAACTCAGCATCAAGAGAGATAATGTTTATCAACCGCACTGAGTCCACGGCGATTCCAAAGTAATCCTGGGCTTGCGCTTTTAAGGACGCCCCTTCGGCGTCAAAAAGTTCGGGTTTAAGAGCTATTTCTATTTTTGCGACCATTCTTTGACTCATTCACAGATGAATAATCTAATACAAACGCCTTTAGTTTTTTGACCTGAGGCCCCCTCACCTTTTTCCTCTCCCCAGCGGGGAGAGGGGATGTTTAGGGGAGAATACATCGAATGTAATAAGGGTTAATACCGACACATTAAATACGGAAGGAATTTTCTTAAAATTCTAAAAAAGTTTAAGTGAAGATAAGAAAAATGTCAAGGCTAGTTCGAATTCATTGAACTTCCGGAAAGGTTTTGTTAGGATAATTAGGAGTTAAGTTGTAAGATTTAAGGAAATAGGAACGAGGCACGAGAATTAAGCTTTAATCTTAGGCCTGGTTCCTTGGTCTTCGTATCTCGATCTTTTGAAGGAAAAGATGATTAAACCCATTCATAATCCTGAACAAGGCCCTTTGAAATTAGTTGGACTCATGTCCGGTTCAGGGACCAATATCCGAAAAATTTTGGAGCATCAGATAAAACTCGCAAAACAAGCCGGCACATCATTGTTTAAAATGGTTGTTCTTTTTACTGACAACGGGAACAGCAATGCATCCAGAATCGGAATGGAATACGATATTCCGGTTATAACCCGGGACATTGCCGGGTTTTACACCCAGCGAGGGAAAAAACGGAGTGATTTAACTATCCGGCCGGAATTTGACGTTGAAACCGTAAAAGCCCTTTCCCCCTTTGAAGTCAAAGCAGGTATTTATGGCGGGTATATGAGTGTTGTCACCTCTCCCCTTATTCATGCCTTTCTGGGGGTAAATGTTCACCCGGCTGACCTTTCGATTGAGGAAGGAGGCAAACGAAAATTCACGGGTTCCCACGCGGTGCGGGATGCCATCGCCCACGGAGAAAAAACCATTGCCGCTACTACCCATATTGTTGAAGACGCGGTTGATCAGGGGCCGATTCTCATGATCTCTCCCCCTCTGCCCGTGATACTCAAAAAAGAGTGGGATCTTTCCAATCCCGGGCATCTCAAAGAAGCCGAGGCTTTTAACCAGGAGCGTCTTAAAGAAAACGGAGACTGGCTGATTTTTCCGAAAACTATCGAATATCTGGCTCAAGGCCGCTATGGGAGAGATGAAACCGGATCCCTTTTTTTTGATGGCAAGCCGATTCCCCACGGGTTCCGTTATAAAATTTAGGTTTTAAGTTTTAAGCTTAACGCTTTAAACTTTATCCTTTATTTATTGAGAAACTTTTTATGTCGCAGCATTACAAAAAAGCTGGTGTTGATATTCATCAGGGAGACAAAGCATCCCACATTCTTTATCAGGCCGCTCGCAAAACCTGGAAAAACCGCTCCCGTCACTTAGGAGAGGTGATTACCCCGTTTGATGATTTTACAGGATTGCGGGTGATGGCAGTGGGGAAACTTCCAGCCGGAACGGTTTTGGGAGTGGGTTTTGATGGCGTGGGAACGAAAGTCGAGATCGGAGAACGGATCGCTCATCACCATACCATCGCCTTTGATTTATTCGCCATGGTCTGCGATGACGCAGTGGTCAGGGGGGGGGAACCGGTTTTAGTGGGAACTGTCTTGGATGTCAACACCCTGGGGAAAGAGGATGAATCGTATTTAAATTTTATTAAACAGCTGGCCGACGGTTATGTTAAAGCCGCCCGCGAAGCCGGAGTCGCGGTTATCAACGGAGAACTGGCGGAACTGGGCGTCCGGGTTACCGGGTATGGGCCTTTTAACTATAACTGGAGCGCCGGGGTTATCTGGTTTGCCCGACAGGATCGGATGTTCACCGGTTTTGAAATCAAGCCCGGTGATGCCCTGGTGGGTTTACAAGAGGAAGGCTTTCGTTCAAATGGTTTATCCCTGGCCCGGCAAATCTTACGTCAAAATTTTGGAGAAGAGTGGCATACCAAATCCGTGAACGGAAAAAAACTGGGTGAGCTGGCACTTAAACCCTCTCGCATTTATACGCGCGCCATCGTGGACATGATCGGCGGCGTGGAAGGCAAACCCCAGGCAAAGGTTCACGGCGTGGCCCACATTACCGGCGGAGGAATACCCGGCAAGCTGGGAAGAATACTCAAACCCCGGAAATTAGGCGCTCAGATTGACAGCCCTTTTCCTCCCGGTGATATCGTTTCCTTTTGTCAGGCGCTGGGCAACGTCTCCGATCGGGAAGCTTATCGGGCCTGGAATATGGGCCAGGGGATGATCGTCGTCACTCCTGAGCCGGAACCGGTAATCAGGATTGCTCGCGACCATGGAATCAAGGCAAAAATAAGCGGACGGGTGACCCAAACCCCAGGAATTACTATTGTGAGCCAAGGAGCTTTCAAAAAAGACAAGGTATTAAAATTTTCTTAACCACCCTTTATCAGATCACCAAGGGCTTTTAATTCCATAAAACGTAATTTTTTTAAAGACTAAAAAGATCGTTCATAATCCTTGATCTGTAATTTCCCCGACAGAAAAATAATTTAATTTTAGTTAGTTATTTGTTGCTGCGGGAAGTTATTCCCTCGAAGCCCGGGACAGAAATGATACCTTGAGAGGCAGTCCTAACTTTTTTACTGAAAAATCCTTTTGTTTTTTAAAAGAGTGTGGTATTTATTTAAATATAATAGTGAATTTACAAGTTTTTTTTGCAAGGAAAAAGGAGGTTTAACAAAATGCCGGTTGCACAGTATCTCTGTGATAGTTGTGGCAAGGTTCTGGAAAAAATGATTTCCGAGAAATACCCGGCTAATATGACCTATGCTCCCCCAAACACGACCAGCCATTTCTTTCAGTGCACGAATACCTCGTGTAATGCAAAATTTATCGCTTACGAAGAAGGATCAGGCAAGCAAACCTGGGATATTAAAGATGAAGAAAACTTCAAAAGTATTTTTAAAAGCGTAAATGAACGGCAAGAACGCACGGTCCTCAAAGAGGAAAAGGAAAAAATGGCCCAGGAAAAAACCCAGATTGAAAGAATGTTGAATGAAAATCCCCAAAAAATCTCGATCATTAAAAAAGATATGGAAAAAATCAAAATCCAGGTTAATAATCTGACGGATGAATATGAAGAAAGAAGTGCGCAAGTGACCAATTTGGAGGAAGCCCTGAAAAAAGGGAGAATAAGGTTGGAGGAAATTGAAAAAAGGCTTAGAGAGTTAATCCATATTAAATAACTGATGTTGCATCGGGGCGTAGCGCAGTCTGGTTTAGCGCACCTGAATGGGGTTCAGGGGGTCGGAGGTTCAAATCCTCTCGCCCCGATTAATTCAATTTTTTTTATTTAGTAGTCCCATGTAAATTCAATTGCATGGGATTACTTGTTAAGTTTCTTTAAAGAGGAAGACCATAATAAGGGTTTATTTTAGTGCAAAGCATTACCTTCCATGACGCAGTCATCATTTCCTGTCCCGCCTTGCAGTTCCCTTTCATTCCGAAGGCAATAAATGGTAAAATCTTATAATTTTTGGATGTCCTCAAGCCCCCTATATTGGCTAGTTCGGAGCCCCTTTTTTGTTGCGCGTTTTATGAAAAAACATTATTATATAAAATAATCGGAGAGATGACCGAGTGGTTTAAGGAGGCGGTCTTGAAATTTGATTTTGAGGGTTTTTGTAAGTGCAAAAAACGAATTTCTCAAAAAAGAAGATCACGGCTGAAAATATAGTGGGGCAGTAATAATGTTATTTAATTTTTTAATCAATTAAAGAGTATAGAGAGTCCCTGCTTTTCGCAAAAAGAAAAGGCCATTTTGCCAAATAAAAAGGTAGAAGGCCTTTTTTGTTTTCCGGTAAGAAAAAACAGAGCGAGTGGTTAAAGCATGAATGATATTCCTACCTAACACGTATTTTGAATACCTGTTATGTACCAATTAATTTGGTATTGATTTTTATTGGTTTTTTTTTAACTATTAAAAAGAATTTAATTTTTGGGGGACTCACCTAATTCTCAGTTACAATTTTCTCACTTTAGATAAAAAGCATTGTGCAAACAGTGTGTTAGAAATATCACAAAATTTTTAATAATTGGGGATGTCCTTATTATTTTAAAGATCCCTATAATTGCTCCTCTAAAAAAGACCATTACCATCGAAGGTAAAGATAATCCTGATTAATTTCCTAATGTTAACCAAGAGATAGAGAACCTATTTGCACAATTGAAAGGTTTCCTAATGGAAAAGAAACCGACTCATGAAGAATGGGAACAGAGGATTAAAGAGTTAGAGAAAGAAGGAATCCAGCTAAGGTTGGAAAAAAATGAACTAACGGACTTAAAGGACCGGCTCAAAATATTATTTGAAGTTGCTCCCGACGGATATTTTCTATGCGACCTAACCGGGCGATTCATTGATGTTAATAAAGCTGCTGAATTATTATCAGGTTATTACAGAGAGGAATTAATTGGTAAAAATTTTTTTCAAGAGCAATTATTGCCCCCAATACAACTAAAGAAAGCAGCTCTGTTATTTGCCGAAATTGTAAAAGGTCATGCTAACGGACCGGAAGAGTTTACTCTAAACCGGAAAGACGGCGGTCAAGTTGAATTGGAGCTAAGAGCATTTTCAGTAAAAATAAACGGGGAAACCAGGGTATTGGCCATTGCCCGCGACATCACAAAACACAAGTGCGCCGAGAAGGTACTCAAAGACCACGATGAAGAATTAACCGCAATCTACGATAATGCGCCGTTTATCATACTACTCGTCGACGAAAACTGGACGATTCGAAAAACAAATGTTTTTACGGCTAAGTTAGTGGGGGAGACGGTTGATAATTTGGTAAACCGGCGCTGTGGGGAGGCGCTTCAGTGTGTTCATGCATTTGATACACCTGAAGGGTGTGGTTTTGGACCTTCCTGCAAGAAATGCGCATTGCGCCTTACTATCCTAAACACAATCGAAACCGGTCTCAACCACCGTGAGAAAGAAATAAAGATGTCTTTTTTTGACGGGAAAAACGAGCGAAATGCAACTTTTCTTATTTCAACAAAAAAACTGCTCATCCGGGAACAACCCTTGGCACTGGTCGGCATGCAGAACATTACCGAACGCAAGAAAAGTGAGAAGGAACTGCAGGAAAGCGAGAACCGATACCGGACTCTTTTTGAATCATCCAGAGACGCAATTATGTTAATAAACCAGGAAAGAAGAATTTTACAAGGTAATCCGGCGGCAATACAAATGTTTGGTTGCATTGATAATGAAGAATTTACTTCTCTAAACGTAAGGGACATATCCCCTGAGTATCAACCCGATGGGACTCTGAGTTCAGTAAAAGCCGAACAAATGGTCAAAATTGCCATGGGAAAAAACTCCCATTTTTTCGAATGGAAGCACAAACGGAAAGATGGTAAGGAATTTTTTTCTACAGTTTTATTGACCAAAATGGAATTAGGTAATGAAATAATTTTCCAAGCTACTGTTCGCGATATAACTGAAAACAAGCTGACCGAAGAATCGCTCAAGCAATTCAAAACTATTACCGATAAACAAATCATTGGGAATGCGATAGGCGACGCCCAAGGTAATCTTACCTATTGCAACCACGCCTTTGCAGCGATGCATGGTTATAAAACTAATGAGCTGATCGGCAAACACTTGTCAATTTTCTATTCTGAAGAGGAAATAAAAAAAATGTATCATGCGAACAACAAAAATAAATTGCAGGTGAAAAAAGACGGTATTTATAATAAAGAGGTGTGGCGTATAAGAAAAGACGGCAGCTCTTTCCCATCGCTCACCAATGTAATAGAACTCGAGAATGCCTGGAGAAGACCTTTGTTTTTCGCTGCTTCAGTAATTGATATCTCCCAACGAAAAAAGGCGGAGGAAGCACTGAAAAAAAGGGAGAAGGAATTGGGGATTAAGACCAACAATCTTGAGAAAGCAAATAATGCATTGGAAGTCTTGCTGAAAAAAAGAGAGGAAGATAAAAAAAAGCTTGAAGAGGGGGTGTTGTTTAATATGAGACGAGTGGTCGAACCCTACTTAGAAAAATTAAAGGACAGTAATTTGGATGAAAAACAAATGCTCTATTTAAACATCCTTGAGAAAAATCTAAATGATATTCTTTCAGCATTTCCACAAACATTATCTTCCAACCAAATAAAACTTACTCCCGCAGAGCTTGAGGTAGCAAATCTTGTTAAGCAGGGAAGAAGCACAAAACAGATTGCACTGGCATTGAATATTTCTTACCGAACAGCCGAAGTGCACCGAAAGAATATTAGAAAAAAATTTAATCTTAAGGACAAAAAAATCAACCTGAGAACCCACCTTTTATCTTCCATTTCTAATTAACACGTATTTTTAATACCCGTTAAGTAACCATTAATTTGGTATTGATTTTAGCCCTAACCTCTTTATAATTCAGAAAATTTTTTTGGTGTCGGTGCGGTTATATGTTTCGAGTAACCCACTTTCGATAAAGCATAATTCTTAAAGACTGGCTTAGAGAGCGCACCAGCAATATTAAACTGACCTCGATTATTGAAAATTTGGATACCAATTTGCACTAACGGGATAAAAGAGGATCGACTTAAAATGTCTTTTTCTTTGGAATTTGGTTACGAATGGTGAATCAAAAACAGCGCCGCGAAGGAGCTATGGGGATATGTTAAACCGTCCTTAGATGATCTTTATGAATAGTAATCAAAAAATAGATCAGTTTTAAATTTACTTTTTAACAAAAAAATTTGCCGGCGGGATTTTACCTGCAAGCAAAGGAGGAAGGTAAATGAAAAAGATATTAATAGCCTTATTGGTATTCACATTTGGTTTCTTTTTACTTGGTGGGTTTCAATACGCTTCTGCATCTTCAATCACCCAGGGTGAATACGCAATCAAGTTAGCTGAAAAATTAGGGCTGGGAAAAAACCTATCGGCTGATGCTGCTATTGCCGCCTTGACCAAAGTGGAAATAATGCCCGCGAATGGGTTTAAACCAGAGGATTCAATGAACCCGGTTATTGCTGATGAGATTGCTCAGGCCGCCGGAAAAGCTTGTGCGAAAGGATTACTTGCTCCGTTGTCCTGTAAGGAAGTTGATGCTATTGTTAGTTACTTAAACGAAGAACTGGAATTAACCCCACCTTCAGCACCAATACCTCCCCCCCCACCAAGGCATCCGGCAAGTCCCGCCTCGTGATGATAAAGGCCGGAAGTGTAGGGTTTTCTTTCCCACGGGGTGATTGACTGACAGAACAAGAAGAGGGAATAATGAAGATGGGATTAAAAAAAGATTATAAGCAAGGGAAGAATTTTGCTTTTGTGTTTGTTTTTCTCCTAATGTTTTGCATGAAGCCTTATCAAGGCGAGGCCAAGCAAATGCCGACCTCGACCGATGTTCAAAAAATGCAAAATCTTCCGGGTAACATCCATGTGGGCCCGCTTAAAATTCATCCCGGAGTCAGTGTAACCGAGTCCTATTCCAGCAATATATTTAAAGAAGAGGACCATAAGAGGGGAGCGTGGATCACCACTGCTTCCCTGGGGATTATCCTCCAACTCCCGATCAGACGTCATTTCCTGCAGCTTGACTACCACGCGGATATTATAGAGGCCGAGCGGTTTCACAAACAATACGATACCGCCAGCCATTTTGTTAATGGAATTCTCAATCTGGATTTTAACCGGCTCACTATTTTGGCAGGAGACAACTGGCAAAGCAACTCCACTCCTCCGGACAATAAAACGATATCCGCCAGGACTATCTTCAAAACCGGGCTTTTTGCGATGTCAGTTACCGGCTTGCCAACCGGTATAAGGTAACTGGTTTTTATCGGAACACCTCGCGGCAATTTGATAACTTTCGCAGTCCTTTTTATCCTTCCGTAGATCCCCATTGGGACAACTATATGGAAAACGACATGGGAGTGGGTTTGTTTTACCGCTTTTTGCCCGTCACCTCAATGCTCTTCGAATACGGATTTACCCACCGAAACGTAACCGACCGGGGATTGCCCAACACTGACCGGGATTCCGATTCCCATCGGTACTGGCTGGGGTTGATGTGGGAGCCGACCGCAAAAATCGTAGGCATCATCAAAGGAGGCTATTACAAAAGAAATTATGATGAACGCGGCAACTCAAAAGACTGGTCCGGATTTGCAATGGAAAGCGACCTGAAATACAAGCTTACCTCCTATGACACCTTTACTCTTAGAGGATTCAGGACTCCTCTCGAAACAAGCGTAACCGAGGCTCATCTACCGGGTTTTGCGCCCGGCAAGAAACCGCCTTCCCAAACCATACCGTTTCTGGGGCCGTCGCCTTTTCCTCCCCCGCCGCAGGTTTAGATAAAGCTTGCCATTAACCTTCGCATCCTTATAAATCCAGCGATAAATTGTCTCATGGCACACTCGCATCGTCTCATCATCAGGATAATTAATCCGCATATAATCGCTTATCTCCTCTGGAGACCATTGCAGATTCAGTTTTGTTTTTACATAATCAACAAGGCGCTCGTTGCCCTCCCGACGATAATGCCTGGCCTGATGCCGTCGTTTTAGAGCTACCGGATGCGTCCAGTCATACCAATAAACAGTGCAATCATATTCCGGCCCGTTGCGTTTAAGTTCACGACTGACCGTGCTGTGATCTCGGTTTATCCGGCGGGCAATTTCTCGTTTACTAAATCCAGCCACATTTAAATGGCTGATGACATATCGTTCGTTTTCTGTTAAATGTATATATGACATGGCAGGCTCTTTCTGGTTGCGAGTTGGTCGTTCTTCTCAACATACCAGAATTCCTGTCATGTCGCATGCTTTTCTCAAATGGTGCACTTTGAAGTTGATTCTACCTGATTTTAATCGCCACCCAGCTCGCGCCCTGGGTGCGGCTGGGAGAATTCTCTCCGATTTTTCAGGTCCATACCGGCGCCAGCGTCTTCACCCTCTTGCTGTACCTAACCACGTTTTATATATTTGACCTCTACAACCTCAGGCGCACATTTGCATTAAAAGACACTCCGTTACGCACTGCTATCGCGGTTACCGTTGCTTTTGTCGGCGCCACCTTGCTTTTTTACTCGTTCCCCAGCTGGAAGTTTGGCCGGGGTATTCTTCTGATCCAGATGATCCTTGCCTGGACCTTTCTTACCGGCTGGCGGCTTATCTTTTCCTTTATCTTTCACCTCGAGTCGGAAAAGAAAGACGTTCTTGTTCTCGGGGCCGGACACTGCGGGACAACCTTGTGCCGTTTACTCGCGAGCCCGCTTTCTCCTTTCCGGGTAGTGGGTTTTCTTGACGATGACCCCTTGAAACAAGGAAAAGTTGTGGAAAGCGCCACGGTGATCGGCTTTACTCATCAGTTGGGAGCATTTGCCGCTTCTTTGGGAATAAAGACCGCTATCCTGGCGATTACTGAAAACCGCCCCGCTTCTCTTATTAAGCAAATATTGGAGTTCCGGTTAAAGGGGATGGATATCCTGGATATGCCCGCGGTGTATGAACAGCTTACCCGCCGCGTGCCGGTGGAGCATATCCGCGATGAGTGGATCATCTTCGCCACGGGATTCTACCTGATTGCCAAGGATTACCTTCAAAAAATTAAACGACTCATTGATTTTGGGGTTTCCGCTTTTCTCATGGCAATAAGTATTCCGATAATGGTTGTGGCGGCCGTGGCCATCCGCTTCGATTCAGCCGGCCCCGTATTTTTTAAACAGGGGCGGGTGGGAAAAGACGATAAGGTCTTTACCCTCTATAAGTTCCGCTCCATGCGCCTGAATGCTGAAGAAAACGGCGCGGTCTGGGCCGAGGGAAAAGACCCCCGGATAACTCGGGTCGGAAAATGGATACGGTGGTTAAGAATCGACGAACTACCGCAGCTCATCAATGTGTTTCGCGGAGAAATGAGCCTCATCGGCCCCCGGCCGGAGCGCCCTGAATTTATAAAGGAACTGGCGGAAAAGATCCCTTTCTATTATCTCCGCCACGCGGTCCGGCCGGGAATTACCGGCTGGGCCCAGGTAAATTACCGGTACGGAGCTTCGGTTGAGGATGCTCGCTTTAAGCTCGAATACGATCTCTATTATATTAAAAACATGTCCCTTCTGCTTGACCTTAAAATCCTCCTCAGGACCATCGGTGTTGTCCTCTTCGGGCAGGGGAGCGAGGTAAAACGCCGTAAGGCGTTAAGCGTGAAACGTAAAGGGTTAAGGTTTAAATTTAAGATTAAAGCCTCACAAAAAAATGCAATTAGAATTAGGATGTGGTAAAATGCTGAAAAAGACTAAACTTAATAAAACGGTAAATTTTGAATTGCGATTACTAAGGGTTAGAAACTTAAAACTTAAACCTTTAACCTTAACCCTCGAAACTTGATCCTTTATTTGCTATGAAAATTCTGGCTCAAAATTATAAAACCGGCGAGTTGGAAATGCTGGAAGTCCCGATGATGACTTCAATCAAAGGACTTCTGGTTAAAACCGTGGCTTCGCTCGTGTCCGTGGGTACTGAAAAAGCCATGATCGAGGTAGCCCAAAAAAGCCTTCTCGGAAAAGCGCTTGCCCGGCCGGACTGGGTCAGGCAGGTCATTGACAAGATCAAAACCGAGGGCTTGATGGAAGCCTGGCACCAGTCTCAGGCCTGGCTCGATACGCCGGTGCCCCTCGGCTATTCCTGCGCCGGGATCGTGACCAACAGCGGCACGGACATCAGCGCCACCGGGTTTTCTCTGGGAGACCGCGTAGCCTGCAGCGGCAGCGGACACGCCTCCCACGCGGAATTCAATGTGGTCCCCCCTAACCTCTGTGTCAAAATACCCGAGAATGTCTCGTTTGAAGATGCCTCGTATGTCGCGCTCGGCGGCATCGCGCTCGAGGCAGTGAGGCTCGCGAAAGTGGAGCTGGGGTACCGGGTCGGGGTAATCGGCCTGGGGCTTTTGGGCCAGTTGGCGGTCCAGATCCTCCGTGCGGCAGGATGCCATGTGTTTGGGGTTGACGTAGTGCCCGAGCGGTGCGACCGGGCTTATCGCAACGGAGCGGAGGCCGTGGGCCTGATCGGCAGCACTGATCCCATCACGTTTGCTCAGGAGTTTTCCAACTTCGAGGGACTTGACGCGGTCATTATTTTTGCCTCGGTTGACAGTGACCAGCCGCTAATCCAGGCGGCCGGCATGTGCCGGGAACGGGGGAAAATTGTTGCCGGCGGTCTGGTGCGCTTACACATTCCCCGCGAACTCTTTTACAAAAAAGAGCTTGAATTTGCCGTATCCCGCGCCTGGGGACCGGGCATGTACGACCCGGACTTTGAGGAACGGGGACTCAAGTATCCTCTGGCTTATGCCCGCTGGACCGCGCAGCGGAACATGGAAGAATTTTTGACCTTGGTTTCCCTCGGATCTGTCAAGCTCAATACGATCACCACGCATCGGTTCCCGTTTGAAAAAGCACTCGAAGCCTATCAGATGATTCTGGGTCAGGACATTGACGCGGTGGGGGTGGTATTGCAGTACGACCCGAACGCTGAAGTCCAAACCCAGAGAATGATGGCGGGGGGGAGTGATGGTGATAGTGTTAGTGGTAGAGGGAAAAATTGGCTGGGTGCTCAAAAAGCCACATTAACTAACATCCACCACCTAATAACCAACACTATCTTTAAAATTAAAACCAACACTAAGACTATCACTGACACTGAAACTGTCCCCGCTCCAATCGGCATTGGCCTCATCGGCGCGGGAATGTTTGCCCGGGGAACGATTTTGCCGGAATTGAAAAAAATAAAAGAGGTCGCGTACAGCGGCATTGCCACTGCCAGCGGCTTAAGCGGCCATCACATCGCGAAAAAGTATAAATTTGACTATGCCACCACTGACTATCACACTCTGCTGGCTGATCCCAACGTGAAACTTGTTTTTATTCTCACCCGCCATGACAGCCACGCTCACTTGGTCTGCGAAGCCCTCAAAGCCGGGAAAGCGGTTTTCGTGGAAAAGCCTCTCTGCATCGCCAAAAACCAGCTTACCGACATTATCGCCGCCTATACCAGTTTCAGCTCATCCTTTCTCATGGTTGGGTTTAACCGCCGGTTTGCTCCGGCGACCAAACAATGCGCCAACTTTTTGGGACCCAGCCGTGCTTCGAGCGTGGTGCAGATCCGGTGTAACGCGGGATTTATCCCGCCCGAATCATGGGTGCACAAGCGGGATGAAGGCGGGGGAAGAATTATCGGGGAAGTTTGTCACTTTGTTGATCTGGCCCAGGCCATAACCGGCGGATTGCCCCAGCGGGTTTTTGCTTCTGCGTCTGAATCTCCGCAAACCTTGCGGGATAATCTTGTCATCTCACTGAAAATGAGTAATGGGGCGGTTGCCGGCATTACCTACGCATCCAACGGAGACAAATCCTTCCCGCGGGAAGAAGTCCAGGTCTTTGCCGGCGGCTCGGTCTGCGTGATCGACAATTTTAGAACGATCCGGTTTGTTTCCGCGGGCAAGAAAACCGTTCACCGGGTGCTGAGGGTTGACCGTGGCCATGGTGATGAACTCCAAAGCACCATTGCCGCTCTTACCCTCAACGAGCCTTCACCGATCGATTTTAAATCACTTGTTGCCGCCACCCTTGCCACCTTCGCTATCGAGGAATCGCTTTCCACCGGCGAGGCAATCGACATAAATCTGGGAGCATGGGGAATCCATTAAGCATAATCCTCCTGCGAACGATTGACCTGGTCCTCTTTGGCCAAGGCCACGATAAAATTCCGTAAGGCTTAAAACGTGAAGTGTAAGGGGTTAAGATTTAAGGGATAAGAAGCGAGGCCGACAGCTCGTTGCGGTTCGCTGATAGCCATAAACGATGAACTAAGAACGATGAGCTAAAGGTAAGAGGAACGCAGGAGGAGTGAAGATTTAAGGGTAAAAAGAAAAAAGGGTTAAGATTCAAAATTTGAACTTAAAACTTTACCCTTAACATTTTAATCTTAACCCTTTAAACTTGATGGATGGTGGAGGCGGGGGGAGTTGAACCTGACCGCCAACCAACTATGATGATTAATCTTTTTAGAATTAAACTTATCGGATTACCACCGAAAATACCCCTATTTCTAATTAAACCCGATATTAAACCTTACAATTAAAATTTTAACACCCTCAATAGCTGAACTCAAGTCCAATAATATTACCACCACCCCCAAGGCCCCAAGGGCACCCTTCGTTTGAGTTGTGACTGGACCAATTTTACACAGGTGGGAAATTTAGGCTCTTTTAATAGCCTCCGATTCACTCTCTTTTCTTATTCACCGACAAAAAATGAAATTTGACGGTTATTGACAACACCTACAGGTCAACGACCTCATATAGCGATAAGACCTAAGCATTACCGTTTAAAATGTGCAGAAAGGCAGAGCCATGCCCCGCCTTCTTGTGGTTCATTTCTCTTTACTTCTTGAACCTTCGCTTTATTTTTGCTTTCTGCCACGGCCCTCCAGCGCCAATCGAAGATTATGATTTGCCTCCGCATACCCCGGCTTCAACCGCAAAGCCTCCCTGAAATGAACAATACCTTCCTCCGTCTTCCCCTGCATGGATAGGATTATCCCCAGATCGTTATGGGCCTGTGCGAAATTCGGTTGCAAGCGGACGGCCTCTTTGAGGTGCCGTTCTGCTTCTTCACGTTCTCCCTGGTTTGCCATCACAATGGCCAGATCGTAATGTACCACCGCGGTTTTGGGCTTAAACCGCAAGGCTTCCCGATAATGAAAAGCCGCTTCTTTGAATTCCTGACGTGAGGCCAGCACCCTACCCAGGTTGATATGGGCGTCGAAAAAATCCGGTTCGAGCTTGATCGCCTCAGTGTACTGTGTGATAGCTTCCTCGGTTCTATTGTTTGCGGCCAGACAATTGGCTAAAATGTAATGGTATTTGGAGTACCTCGGGTTGATGCGGATTGCCTCGGCAAAGTGAAAGAAGGCGCGCTCCTTATCGCCGGAGGCATACATAGCGGCGCCGAGATTGTTGTGGGCCAAATGGTTGTTGTTTGTTACGGCTAAGGCATGGCTGAACAGGCTGATACTGTTGCGCCAGTGACCGACCTGCGTCCATGTGACAGCAGTCAGACATGCGACGGTCAGCGTCGACACCGTGAAAAGCACTGCTTTTGCATGGCGCTGTTTCTTAAGAAGTTCCGGCACTCCCCAGGCGGCCATGATGAACAGTCCAATGAGCGGGATATAGGTGTAGCGGTCGGCCATGGCCTGCAACCCCACCTGCATGATGCCGATGACGGGAACCAGCGTTCCAATGTACCAGAGCCAGCCTACCATCAGATAGGGTCCACGCTTCACGCAATAGAAGGCCGTCGTCGTGACGCCCGCTATCAACAAAAAAGCGCCACACACCTGCCATAAAGGCCATGCTCCAGGATAAGGATAGAAAACGGAAAGGTTCTGAGGCCATATGGCCTTGCCGATATACAGGACATATGACATCAGGGCATTGGACAAGCGCATGAACAGGGACATACGCTCCATGAACACCATCGCATATCCATGTTGTTGGGCGTAGACGGTGATTATCGAAGTAACGGCCGACAAAACGAAGAAAGGGATCTTTTCCCGGATGAGAGGGAGTAGACGCATCCACTGCATGGAGGCATCCGCGCTTTGTACTGCAACGGGTGTAGTCCTGACGACTACCTCTTTCGCCTTCCCTTTTTTCTTGTTTTTTCCCTTCTTTGTTAATTTCTCGACGGTCTCGACGCTCCGGTTTCGGATGGATTTCCCGGCGGACAAACGATCCAACGGCCAGACATCGAGTAAGAGCAGGGCAAAGGGAAGCGTCACCAGAATGGGCTTGGCCATCAATCCCAATGCAAAAAAGAAAAGGGCAACTAGGTATCTATCCAGGCATTTGTTTTCAACGTAAAGAACATAAGCCCCCAGTGTGAGCATCCAGAAAAAGGCGCTCAAGACATCTTTTCTTTCTGCAATCCAGGCCACCGACTCAACATGGAGCGGATGGAGGGCAAACAAAGCGGCTACAAAAACGCTGCGCCATAACCTCCGGGTCATGCGGTTGAGGATCAGAAAAAGTAGAAGCGTAGAGACGATATGAAAAAAGACATTCACGAGATGGAAGCCCCCTGCGTTGACCCCGAACAGATTGACATCCAGCATGAGGGAAAGCCAGGTCATGGGGTGCCAGTTGGTCGCATAAACAGAAGTGACGGCCCATTGAAGGCCATCGAGAGTTAGTCCGGACAGAACATGTCTGTTTGCCAGAACGTACGTCCTATCGTCCATATTGACGAAGTCATGACCTTTGACCTGCCAGAAGACAGCAAGGGTCATGATAGACAGGATCGAGCAGACTAGGATTTTTTGGGAAGATTCAGACAGGTTGACGACCATCGGGGCATCGCTTTGCCATTAGAGTTTTATCTATGAGTAATTTAAGCAAGATGCGCAGTTGATTCAAGCAAATTTCATGTGTGTTGTCAATTTATTTCGTTGCAGAGACGACCGCTTCCGACCTTCAGGATCAGCTCTACCATATCCGATAGCATGTATTTCCGCACCAGGGTCGCAGGAGATAGCTGTAAAGATGGTTATATAGTCGTCATAAGCAAAGAAGTTTTCAAATCCGTTGCCTTTTGACCGAGTCACGGGTCCACCGGAAACAGCCTGGAACGGATGGGAAAGACAGAAATAAAAAAACCCTTATTTTTAAGGGTTTTTAAAATTTTGTGAGACTATATAGGAATTTAATATGGTGGAGGCGGGGGGAGTTGAACCCCCGTTTCCCGATAAAAAATCGTTTAAAAACAATACGCTAAAAAAGACTGACAAACGGCTGACAAAGTTAACAGGTTTTTTAAAGGTAAAAAAGCAGGAAGTTTGTTTGGAAAAATTAGTCTCCGGGAATGGTTCACATTTGACATGATACTTTTTTTGTAATATTAGGCTTCGTAGGAAAATTATTAAATGGTAAACTACCCATGCCCCAAATAAGCAATTTAATACAATTCATTGTTTGTTACGCCACACAGCGAGATATACAACTAACAACCGTCAGGTTGGTAAAATTTATATATCTTGCTGATTTATATTATGCAAGAGCAACACAGGGTCGAACACTGACAGAATTACCGTGGGCGTTTGTTTATTATGGTCCCTACTGTCGCGAGGTAATGAGAGAAATTGATAAAACAACCGCTTTGGGACTAATCAATAAGACTTCGTATGAAAGTAGATTTTCAGGTTCTAAAGATTACAATATTTTTACTTGCATAGACGCAGACTTGGGAGACCTTGAAGATAAACTTTCAATTTATGTTACTTCACCACTAAAGGATGTCATTAAAAGATTTGGAGACGACACGCCTGCATTATTAGATTTTGTTTATTTTGAGACCGAGCCTATGATTTCTGCCAAACCGGGTGAAAGCTTGAATTTCTCGGTTGCAAAGCCGTTAGAAAAACCAAAAGAAATCAAATTTAAGACGCTTTCTAAAGAAAAAATTGAGCTTGCCAAAAAGCACATCAGGAAATATGGAGAGAAACTCGAAGATGGAAGGGAAAGACTCAAACTTGATATGCTCGAAGAAAGAACACATAGAGATGAATCATATTATCAAGCTCTTGAGTTTTGGGAGGAAGAAGATTTAGAGGTAGGATTTGAGGGAATCGCAAAAATAGAAATCTAATGGGGATTCTACAGTTATACTCGCCACAAGACTTTTATGTAACGGTTGATAGAACCGCTTATTGCCAGGGCCAATTTTGTTGGCTGCCCGTTCCTCATATTGATCCCATCCCACGAATACTTGATGTTGAGAGGAGCTCACCAACCGAACATAACGAAATCAAATTTGTCTTGCGAAATGCCAATCGAGCGAATGACTTTCAAGCCCTCGACCGCCATCTTCCTGTTAAAAATCTTAATCTAAGAGCAAACGAGGAACTCTTTGTTCAAAGGGCAAAAAAAAGACCAGGCATTATTATTGCTTCTAAGGTTGATATTTTTCCCGAAATTACCAACTTATTGCGACAAAAAGGAAGACCCCATCTCCAACAAGATTCCATCTTTGTAATTCCAATTTATTCCATAGAAAATGAAGAAAAAAAAAGTGGTTTTCCCCAAGAGATAGTTACAAAAACACTCTGCCTCTTATATAAGCAGTTTTTCTATTTACCAAATGGCAAAAGCTTCAAGGAGGGAATTGCGAGGTTCGACCGAGTACAAGTGGTTGTTTCTCGAGATCGTGCCGCCATTGTACCAATGGATATTTGCTTATCACAAGATGTACTTAACCTTTTTTTTGGGTTATTTATATACTGTTTAACAGGTGTGGAGGATCCCGATATTAAAGTAGCACGTGATTTAATTAAAGAAACGTATTCTCCAGAATTATAAACTTATTAATGTACACCATTAAAGCTCTAAAACATTATACCCGGCCTTGAAATGGTTTTTTTATTACCTTTAGGATAAACCCCTACCTCTGGGAATTCTCCCTATAAAAATGAGGTAGTTCCCCTATAGACAAGAAGTAAAATTCTTATTATTAAAATAGACTAACAGGACAATTAACTACCTTCCATTACCTCCTCACCCCGAAACCCTTGCCGGAAACGGTAGGGGTTTTTTATTTCTTTCCCTTCTTTTTCCCCTCCCCTTCCTCAGAGATTTTAAAAGAATTCCTTTTCAATGGAATGTCCGTGGGAATTTTTTAACCTGAGAGGGACTCCGCTCAGGCGTATAGGTAAAAAATGAAAATTAAAAGTGTTGACTTTCGGAGGATTAAAGCGTTGAATAGAATAACCTTCATTTAAAAAAGAAGTTATTCTATAGGGAAAGGAAAAAATGCAATATAAGTGATGGGATAGGCCGAATTATCCGTAAAGGGATAGTTCGGCTTTTTTATTGGCTGTGTAGAGGAAAAGTGGGAAGTGATAGAAAAGCTTAATAATAGTTAACTCTGAAAGGAGGAAATACTATGAAAAAAATTATAATGTTTTTTATTTTCTTTGGGCTTGTAGTTTTCTTTTTATTCCAATTCAGCATCCCAGTTTCAGCCGATAGCTTTCTTTACGATGGCACTACCTGGACTACCCTGAATTACCCTGGCGGTGGTCAAACTGATGTCCAGGGTATTGACGGCAACAATATTGTTGGACACTGCGTGGATGGGGGGTTCCTTTATGACGGTACTACCTGGACCCTTCTGAATTACCCGGGGGGTACTTTCACTGCAGCCTATGGTATTGACGGTAACAATATCGTGGGAATATGTGCTGATTCTGATGGTCGTTATGGGTTCGTGTATGATGGCATTACCTGGACTACCCTGAATTACCCTGGCTCTGAGTACACTGTTTTCCATGGTATTGACGGTAACAATATTGTGGGAGAGCACTCAAACTACTCTCCGGTTAGCCGTGGGTTCGTGTATGATGGCATTACCTGGACCCCTCTGGATAACCCTTGGGGGGATGTGACAATACCTCTTGGCATATCCGGTAACAATATTGTGGGAGTATTCGATAAAAGTAATGTTCCCACCCCTGGGACATTACTTCTTGTTGGCTCCGGCCTCATCGGTCTTGCAGGGTTAAGGAGGAAGTTTAGAACAAGGTAATAACAGTAATCGCTTGTTCAGAAGGGACAACATCAGTAACAAGAAAAAAGGAAATAAAAAAAGGGCTTCAAGGATAATTTGTTTGAGGTTTCCTCCCAAACAATGCTTAACTTTCACAGAGTGCTCTTGTGTTGCTTATCCTGCTTCTTTTTTGCTCTTTTCTCCTGTTTGCTTATTTTCTGCTTCCGACTCTTATTCTTATCCTTTTTCCCGCCTTTGTCTCCCATTGCGTGACTCCTTTTCGTTATTAATTCTTAAACGAAAACAGTAATATTAAAAACCTTAATCGGCAAAGAATCAACTAATGTTTTTCCCCCATCCTCTTCCTCAGAAACTATTGTGCCTGCTTTACTTTCTCACGACGAGCACAGGGATTTTTATATCTTGATGTATTACCCCGAAGGTGACGCTTCCGAGAATCGCTGCCTTTAAAGCGCTTCTGCCCTGAGACCCCATTACGATGAGATCAACTTTTGATTTTACTGCCTCGTTGACAATTTCTTCCACCGGGTGTCCTGACCGGATGACTTTTTTTGATTGAATACCCTTTTTTGTACAGATTTTTTCACCCTCTTTAAGATAAGCCTCAGCAGTTTGCTTCAGGTAATGATCAATCGGCTCAATAATATGCGTTGGAGAATCTACCGCAGAAACGGTCTGGGCTATAAAGGAGCCGACATTGATATCGATTACACTCAACAAGGTAATTTTTGCGCCCAATTGCTTTGCGAGGCCAGCTGCATATTTAACAGATTTATTTGATGTTTCCGAACCATCGGTGGGAACAAGAATTTTTGAAATCATATGTCCTCCTTTATTAATAAGTTTAAACGATCGCCGGAGCTAATATTTCGGGAACCAGTTTTTATGAAGTCTCTCGTTTTGGTTTGTCCTTTAGTTTTCTTTTTCTTTCCCCTTCCTCAGGGATAATCGTCATTAAATCATTCGGGGTGCACCCGAAAAAAAGGCAAAGCTTTTCAATAATTTCAACATTAGGTTTGTAGTGCCCCTTACTATGGGAAATTTTAGAGATGGTCACCCGTGAGATACCCGTCTTTTCAGCTATCTCATTAATCAAAATAGATCGCTTTTCCTTAAATTCCTTATCCTCAAGCAATTGTCTAAAGTGAAATTGTATCATGGTGTTATCTTTACCAGCATTAAAGGTTTTTGTCAATAGCTAACAAAAATTAACTTTCGACAATAATTATTTCATTTTTCCTTTGACAAACCATTTTTATTGGAGTATTTATTTATTATCTTAAGTTAAAAATTATTAACATTAATTAATTTAACAACTTACATGAAAACCCCGCGTAATCAAAAAGTAAATAGTAACGTTTCCATCCTTCTGGATGGCTTAAGGGCCTGGCGCAGGTTTAACGTGGGGTTATCCTGTCCGGGCTTTTTTTGCAGAAAGGGGTGAAGTCATGAAGGGAGCGCGTCATTTATCAAAGGAAGAAATTCAAAACCTCACTCAATCCTTCTATGGGGAATACGAGGTTAGAAACCGGACTCTCTTTCTCCTGGGCTTAAACATCGGAACGAGAATCTCAGAGCTACTGGCTTTGAACGTGGGGGACGTTTGGCAGTACGGAAAGCCAGTTGCAATCCTTGAGCTAAGGAAGGCCATTACCAAAGGGAAGAAGACCCGGCAAATCCCCTTGAATGAGCAGGCGCGGGAAGTCATTACCGAGCTTATCGGGTGGAAAGAATCTCAAGGGGAAGACCTCTCTCCCCACGCTCCGCTTTTTGCTTCCCGGCAAGGAAATAAGAGGCTATCCCGCTTTCGGGTTCATCAGATATTGAAAGAGTCCTTTCAATCAAGCGAATGTTCGGGAAAGGTAAGCACGCACAGCTTGAGAAAGTCATTTGCCAAAGCACTCCTTACGGGCGGGAATAACTTAAGAGCGATTCAGATTCTTTTAGGGCACGCAAGCCTTGCTACCACGGAGAGGTATCTGCAAGTATCCCCGGAGGAACTAAATAGAGCGGTATCCTCTTTGAGCTTTGCAGCTTAATGGGAGAGTTTGAGATAGAACTTTCTGGGGCTTCTCAGGCGGTCATTTTGTGGGATAGTTCACAAGAAAAGGGGCGAGCGCGTGGGTGAGTAAGGGGGTGATTGAGATAGAGCTTTGTAGGGCAAATTAAGTTACACAAAACAATGATTTTGTTGAGTTGGTATTAACTATTAATGAAAGGAAGGTGTGTTATGTGTACCGTGGCAGAAGAAGAAAAAACAATTGGCGATCTTCACTATTCCCTTTTAAGGGAAAAAAACAAGATTCTATTTTTGGCCGACGTGTTTAATGGGGAAATGATGTTTATAGATAATACTGATGAGAAAAAAAATGCGGACATCTTGGCTGGACTGGGGAACGTCCTCGAAGACATCGCCGTGACCGTTAACGGCGTAGTTAATGAACTTGAGAAATGGGATTATAAAACCATTTCTTTAACCAACGAAAGGAGAGACCACGAAGGAAGAAAAAGAAATTGAAGTAACGGAGAAAGAAAAAATCCTGGATTTAGATGGTGGGTTGTTCGAGGTAGTTTGTAGGCTTAAGGTTTTAGATGAATTTTTGGATAGTTTAATAACCACAGATGAGTTGGGTGAGGAAAACCTTAAAAAACTCCAGGGGATGCAATTAATTGTGGAAGATGTGGCGAAAAATATAATGAAGTATCGGGAAGAGTATTTGGAGGCGTGAAACTCCCGGACTGTCCAAAAAATACCCCGCAGAGCTTCTGTAGGACGTCTAAAAGGGGCCTAAAAGCTCTTATCTCAGGCGGGTAATGGTAGGATAAGGGGGATTTAAGATCGAGGTTTTTTAGGGGAGAAAAAGACACTTTAGTCGAAGAACATTAAAAAATAGATGGCCTTGTTTATATCCTTGAGCACCGGGACCGTGGGTAAGACCCTCGATAGGCTTAACCATGAACATCTTGAAGCAAGTGAATTACAAAATCGTTTACATTAATAAAAGATTATTTTTTTTGGGTATGGTGTTTGACTGGGACAAGGTTAGGGTAGGGGGTAGAAGGTTAAGGAAGGGGTGGGGGTATGGGGTGGGGAGCGATCAGCGCCTTGACCTGATAATATGGTTTATTCCCTTATACTCTGGGGGTAAAAATTCACCTTGGGAAACTATTTGACCTTTTGCAAAAAAGATTGTTTAATGGATTTTATTAAACCAACTTTTGGGGAAGGAATGAAACAAACTGTTTTTGATTTTTATAAGCCCTTCACGCTCCGATTTACAGATCAGAGTGCGATGGGTTTTTGTTTTTATAAATAGAGGTAAAACCTTCCCAAACTTTGTTGGAGTGAGATAATATGAAAAGGAGATATTGGATTGTCTTTGCGGCCTTTGGATTTATTGTTTTCTTTGCCTTAGTGTCACACGCGGCTGAGTGGAAACTTTTCGCAACCAGTGAAGGGGCATCTCATTATTATGACCCGCAAAGAATAAAGCATGTGTCTAAAGATACCATGCAGGTCTGGAAAAAAATGGTTTTTAAGGAAAAAAGTATACAGGATGTGGTTAAGATGCTTGGGCCTGAATTTAAAGAACTGAGTTATGAGATTATGTTATGTGAATATAACTGTGATGAAAAGAATCATCGCATCTTATCATCAAAATTTTATAACAAGAAAAGGAGTGTTATACACACATCTCCTAAAGGTTCTTTTTCTCCTTGGGGTTTTATCATTCCAGACTCTGTTGACGGAACTCTTTTCAATATCGTTTGCGGCAGTCGCTAAGGTTTTTGGTAATTATAAAAAGCAATAGAGGGGTGGAGTTATGAAAGGAATTTTAAAAAGCAAAATTTTCTTTATCGGTTTATTCCTTTTCATCTTTCTCATTAATGCCGCTCAAGCAACCGAATATCGCCAGTGCACAAGGGTAGTTGACGGCGACACCATTATCCTTGATAGAAACGAGAGAGTAAGGTTAATAGGTGTTGATACTCCTGAAACCGTCTATCCAAGTAAGCCGGTTGAGTTCTTCGGAAAAGAAGCTTCTGCCTTTACTAAGCGGATGGTACAAGGTAAAAAGGTTCGGTTAGAATATGACTGGCAGCGCAAAGACAAGTACGGGCGCACCCTGGCCTATATCTACCTCTCGGATGGTACTTTTCTTAATGCCGAGATAATTAAACAAGGTTATGGTCACGCCTATACCAAATACCCGTTTAAATATTTAGAAGACTTCCGTAAATACGAGCGGGAATCACGAGAGAAAAGGCGAGGGCTTTGGGCTGATGATCCAGTGGCAAGCACAGAAAGACTTGCTCAAGGTGAAGGGAACAAAAGTCCTCCTGGTCAAATTCTTCCTAACGTAGCACCACAGAAAAGCGAGGCAGTTACCGTCTATGTCACAAGGACGGGAGCGAAGTATCATCGAGAGGGTTGTAGATATTTAAGAAGAAGTTCAATTCCAATTTCTCTTGAAGAAGCAAAAAAGCGTTATTCTCCGTGTAGTGTTTGCAGCCCACCACAATGAATTGAGCCCAGCCGGAGGAAGGGAGATGCTTTTACTCCATTTCCTTAATTCCCTTACCCTCCGGCTGGGGTTTTATCTGTAAGGCCCTACGGTTGAGCTCCCGGAAAAGGCGGGTATCTCCCCTGCCCTGGGCCTTATTTCTATTAGGAGAGCTACAAGGAGAGGTAGCATGGCAAGAACCAAAAAGAAAGTTGTTGACCTTTTAGCAAATCTACCCCCAAAAACACAATGGCTTTTAGATTTTGCTAATTTGGGGAAAAAGCAAGGGAAGTTAAGTCCTCCGCGTTTTAGTGAAAAACCCAAGCGAGAACCAAAATATAACGCTAATAATATGCTTCCAGATAGCTTATCTAAGTTCAGAGAGATAGATAAAGAGGGTAATGTCTTTTTACACAGCGAGGATATAAAAGAGCGTGGTTTTGATGAAAATGGAAGTTCGATCTATGAGCACATAGGACGAAAGGTAACCTGGCTGGGAAATAGAAGTGCTTATCGCCCTAATAAGGATTTTCCTCTTAAGGAATTTAAGGAATGGGTTTTAAATGTAGGCCTTCCACCTTCTCAAAACCTTTCCAGGATAGAGATTGCCGAACCCTATTGTGATGACTCACTTGACGATGACCTTGTTACAGTGATGACATATTCCGGGGCAACAAATGAAGTTGATGGAAATCAGTTTAAATACAGAAATCATTTACTGAAGCTAAAAGAGAATACCACAGAGGACAGGGGGATTCAGGAACTGCTCGCTCGTTATCAGTTGTGGATTAAAAAAGTTCTTGAGTGGATAATTGACCCCAAGGATACTCAGTTTCTCCCTAAAGGGTTTTTAAAGATTAATTCATTAAATCCGCTTGCACCTTCTATTAACCATAACCACAAAAACAGAAAAGAGGTATTTGAACATTCAACCCCTATGCCCTCTATCCCTAAAGCAGTTTGGGCTTACCTCTTGGACTTCTGGGTTAATCAACAAAACCTTTGTAAGCTACTGAAAGCATGCCCCACTTGTGGAAGGTTCTTCTTTAAAGAGGGGAAAATGACCTATTGCTGCACCAAGTGTAAAACCAGGTTTAACCTAATAACCAGGGAAAGTGATGCGAAGAGAAAAAGAGATGGCAGAACAATGCAAAAAGAAAAACTGAGGTCGAGAGAAGAGACAAAGGAGCGTTGGTTTAAAGAAGAAGAAAAAAAATATCGGGACTACTTCAACGCATTGGGTTACTCACAGGAAGCAATTAATGGTGTAATTGATAATATACTTTATGGAGATGGTTTATCATTTGAGGAAGGGCTGAAAAAATATCAGTGGGGAAAACGTAGGTAACTCGTAGAAACAAAATCATCATTTTATTGAGAAGCCACGGGGCACAAAGCCTTTGTGGCTTTTTTATTTGTCCATTCGTTTCTCATTCTAAAACCATGAATAAAGAATGGACTCTAACTATATGTAATTATTATGATAATTGTGGTATCTATGATATATAGAATGAGGAAAAATAACCAAAAAACGAAGAGTAAATCTTTATGCCAAAGATTAACACCAAAGAGAAGGTTACATCACACACAGTTTATAGGGAGATAAATTATTATTTTTATTATAGCGAGCAAGGAAGTAAGTTATCAAATCTATTCAACAAAAAAGGAAATTTTAAACTTTTTTCATATTAGTAGGGAGGAAAAATATGACCTTTTTAGTCAACTAAATGAAAAAAACAATGTCCACTCTTTTTTATACTAAAAACCATAAGTAAAGAATGGACGCTAAGTATATAGAATTATTATGATAATTGTGGTATACATTGAGTGGGGAGAGAGAAAAGAAGTAAAAAATAACCAAAAAAGTAAGGAGTAAACACTATGACAAAAAATCAGCTTCACGAGGTAAGGAGAGAGAAAAGAGTTCGTCAATGGGAACTGGCAGCAATAGCAAGAGTTCATCAAAGCAGGCTATCGCTTGCCGAGAATGGTTTCATATCTTTGAAGCCGGAAGAGGAAGAAAGAGTTGCTCAGGCCCTTGGAGAAGACCCTAAAAACATTTTCCCGGAGGTTAATTAATGAAGATAAACGAGATTGAACGCAGAAAATATTTAGCCCTTCAAGCTTTCTATCTTGAGACAAAGCGGGCAATGGAGGTCCTGGAAAAAAAGTTAAAGGCAAAGCCAATAGAGCTAAAACACGTTGAGGTTTTAGAGTGCCAGGAGAAAGTGAATGCTTCAACTTGTTAAACCACAACGGGCTAACGATACCGAACTTGAAATCACCCGGCTTGAGCGGGTTAGAGGTGAACTCGCTGACATTGCCATTGAGCGGAATTTGAGCGGGGAAGCGAAGCAATCCTTTAGCTCAACGATTGACTGGCTAACCTTTTTCATAAACGAATAGAAAGGGAGAGATAGAGGGCTCGGAGATGAAACCAATTTACGAAAACATACCGAAAGAAATTAAGCTATACCCACAATGGGTAAACTGGAGAGAGGTGGAACGGGACGGAAAGGCCACGAAGCCCCCATTCCAGCCTGACGGGAAATTCGCTGAATCGAACAACCCCTCAACGTGGAACACCTTTCCCACTGTGAAAGAGGCTGTTGATCGTTTTGATGGCATAGGCTTTGTTCTTACAGAAGATGATCCCTATGTTGGGATTGACTTTGACAAGTGCTACTGTCCCGCCTTCAAGATCATTGACCCGGCTATCGAACAACACATTAAAGCACTAAACACGTACACAGAGATTAGCCCATCCGGTAGGGGACTCCGAACCTTACTCCGGGGCCGTCTCCCAGTGGACGGTAAGAAAAACGGACGTGTGGAAGTTTATCAGGCCAAGCGGTATGTGACTATCACCGGAAATAAATTGCCTGGTTATCCGGCCTTTATAGAAGCGAGTCAGGCAGAATTAGAAACCTTCTATCAAAAGGTATTTCCCGAAAAAGCGGAAATTACAAAACAGACCCCGGCTAATGCAAGCCAAGCCCCTCAACCCCTCAACTGTGATTGTCGGGACAAACTGAAGGCCGCTTTCAATTCTAAGAATGGGGCAACCATAAAGCGATTATACGACGGTGATCTTTCCGGCTATCCTTCGCAATCGGAGGCTGATCTTGCCTTATGTGACCACCTTGCTTTCTGGCTTTCCGGTGATTCAGGGGCCATAGATCAGGCTTTCCGGGAATCAAAGTTATTTCGCAAGAAATGGGATGAAAAACATTTTTCCGGTGGCAATACGTATGGTGAAGCAACGATTCAAAAGGCTTTGAGCGATCTTATAGATACCTATAACCCGCAAACATATTTTTCCTCATTGGAGACCACTACCAATACACAGGAGAGTATTGAACCAGAAATAAAAGCCGATTCCTTACCCTTCCCGGACACAATGGAAGGCATGGCCGGGGACTTTGCAAGGATTTACTCGCGACACCTTGAAGCACCGGAGCATTTCTTCTTTTTATCCTTCCTAACCTGTCTTGGAAGTATCCTCTCTGGCCGCTTAACCTTAAATAGCGAGCTTTCACCGCAACCAAGACTCTTTGTTCTTTTGCTGGGTGAAAGTGCCGATGACCGAAAGAGCACCGCTATATCTAAGACGGTTGAGTTTTTTCACGAGGCTATAACTGATTTTCGGACTTCGTGGGGCGTGGGAAGCGCGGAAGGTCTCCAACGAAAGATTGAGGAGAACAACCAACTTTTACTGTGCTTCGATGAATTTAAGCAATTTGTAGGGAAATGTAAAATCGAGACCAGCGTTCTCCTGCCATGTGTTTGCACTCTATTTGAAAGCAACCGATATGAGGCCCGGACTAAGACGGTAGACATTTGTTTAAAAAACGCTCACCTCTCAATGCTGGCAGCTTCAACGCTCCAGACCTACCAATATACCTGGGATAGTTCTTTCACTGATATAGGGTTTAACAACAGGCTTTTCATTGTGCCCGGTGGTGCTGAAAGAAAGTTTTCCATTCCTTCCAAAATTCCTGAAAACGAAAAAAGTTATCTGAGAAAAAACCTGAGAAATATTCTGGGAGACATTGGGACTGGCTTGACGTTGGACATTACAGGGGAAGCAAAGGATTTATACCACAATTGGTATTTGAACGGGGAGCGCACGATCCACGGCAAAAGGTTGGATACCTATGCCTTGCGGTTTATGAGTCTTTTGGCTGTCAATGAAGGTAAGGCGGAGATTGACCGGGAAATTATTGAGAAGGTTATTGCACTTGTCAACTGGCAATTAGAGGCTCGAAAGTTACACGATCCGATAGATGCGGATTCGAGTGTTGCAAAACTTGAAGAGAAGATAAGGCGGGTTTTAAAGTCAGACCCCAAAACAGAGAGGGAGTTAAAACTTTCTACCCACGCGCACCGAGCGGGGCTTTGGACTTATGAAAGAGCAAAACAAAACTTAATGCAATCACAGGAAATAGGGTGGGTGAAGGAAATAAAAAAATGGAAGCTTACTTAAAACTGTTACCAATTTTGTTGCCACCTAAAAAACAGGGGTATTCGTTCATAAATTCAAATGGTTACACAGTTTCTTATAATAGAGGAAGTAAAAAAAACCTCTCTCTTATATATATGGCTTTTTTTGCTGTTTTCCCCTTTATTTTCCTGTGGTTATGACCGAAAAAAAAGTGGCAACACTTTTGGTAACACTTTGTTTTGAAGTGCCTCAAACCGAGTCCGAGGTACGGGTGGATGGTGGACATAAAAAACCAATAAGGAAGGAAAATCGAAATGGATAATGACCGTATTTCAGGGGAACTAAAACCGATTATCAAGCGAGATGAATTAGGCAGGTTTTTACCTGGAACACTGGCAGGGCCAGGATGGCGCAATAGAAATGAGGAAACGCAAAAATTAGCACAACTACGAGATGATTTATTAGCTGGCAGTGAAGAAGCAATTGCAGAACTTAGAAAGCTACTAAAGGAAAGTAAAAGCGAAAACGTAAAGGTAAACGCTGCTAAGATTCTAATCGTTTGCGCGAAGATCATTCCCGACCAGGTTTTTCATGAATCGTGGAAAATGATCCTCAAGAAGGAAGAAGGGGGCAAAAAGGAGGGATTGCTCGCCGCGCTCCCGGAGTTCGGGGAATATTTAGCCTGGAAAGCTCAACAGGACGCTAACAGAGTGATCGATGTTACTTCAAGTCACAAGGAGGGCAAACAATGACACTGGGTGAAATACTGCAATTACAAAACCAAACACTTGGCGATTTTTCATCGGCGGCATATCCACAACAGGGGTTTCAGCTTCCTCCCGGCTGGCTGGAATGGCTTTTGAGAAACTGGCAGATGATGGGTAGCACAAGACCCGAATATACGCCAGGGGCTGAAGATAGGACGGTGGGGCCGCAAGAGATGTATCAGCTAAAAATACCCGCCTGGCAACCAAACCCTGAGTATGGGGTGGATAAGATGAGAATTCCCCAGGAGAAACTACAGAAGCGATTAAAAAGGGTTTCTGACCCGAACCGCTTGAGGAGAATTTAACCATGCAGAAGTTTATCGCGCCAAGAGTTTTAACGGTCAACGGAAAGCCTTCTCCCTGCAAATGTACCGATTCAATCGTTTGTGAGTACTGCACGCAAGCGAACCTGATCCTCTGGGAGAAAAAAGAGAACCCGGAAAAAGAAATCCAAGACAAAATTATAGCCGATTTAAAGGCCTCAGGAGTCCGTAAAACGGCCCGATTATTAAAAGTACGTCCTTCAACCATAATTAGTTGGATTAAAACGGGAAATATCCCATCCGGGTATATAGAAAATTTAAAGAGCGTTTCCCGGACATAATACCCTACGCACACGCAAAAAACCGTACCACTTCGCCATTGAAATTATTGAGGTTTTTAGGGGTAAAAATAGCAGTCCCGGACTTTATCAACCATCGAAACTAAGACATTAATGATTTTCCCGCAAGCCACAAAAAAAGCATTTGCAAACCCTTCCGCAAGCTATGCTAATATTCCTTCTTTAACTACTTCATTTAAAGAAGGGAGGCTCTGTATGCTCGGAGGCGTTTATAGCGACCAGAGGTGTCCGTTATGCGGGGGATCATTCAAGGATGATGGCAAGCGTGGTTTGTCCTGTCCGAATCATCCAGAACAAAGGGCAACTAATTTTAGGATTGCTTTCAAGGGGCTTTGTCTTAGGTTTATAAACTACGACGATGCTCAACAAGTGCTTTCTGGTATGCGGTTTAAATTCCGTGAGGGGTCTTTTGATGACCGGGACTACCGGAAGGATCAACCCCTTGGGTTCTCGAATTTAGCAGACCAGTTTCTTATTTACAAGGCGACAGTAGAAAAGAAGCGATCAACCGGGAAAATGGTTTATCACTTAAATTATGGCAGAAACTTTTTCCAGAACCGGAACATCAAGGACATTGGCGAAGGGGAGCTGCAAGACCTCTTAGCCTTCCTGCCCTCTCACCTATCCGATAAGACCAAGAAGAATATTTTTACTACCCTTCATTCTCTGTGGGCCTGGGTTCAGAAGCGGGAGAGAAAAAAAAATCCGTTTTTTATTATTCCTGAATTCCCTTCTATCCAGTATCAGCTCGCATGGCGCAGGATTGTTGATAAGCCTACTCAATGGCAGATACTTCAAGAGATAGAAAGAATAGCGCCTAATCCCAAGATATACTTAGCTTGTCTATGGCTTGCCACTTATCCGAATGTAAGACCGGGTGAGCTTATCCACGTTAAAGAAAAAGACTTTGACCTACTTAACGGTACTCTGGAAATTAATTTCAACAAGGAGAATAAACCCAAGAAGATTTATCTCCTCCCGGAAGACGTTGAAACCGTCAAGTCCTTCCCCCGCAGTTTTCCTGATCTTTATTTTTTCCGAAAAAAAACTGGAAGGACATTTGGAGGAAAACTTCTCTGGAGGTGGTGGAAGCGAGCTTGTGATAACTCAGGTGTTGAAGGTGTGCCTCTCTATCCAGGGACAAAACACTCAACCGCTACAGACCTTAAGCGCTCTCTCGGTGCCACAAGAGCAAGAGAAGCAACTGGACATACAACCAACAAAGCTTTTGAAAGGTATATTGTGGGAGATCCAGAAGACCTCCGGGCACTCTATGCTTATGCACGGCCTGACAAAGGTCTGACAAAGAATTCTTGCCCTTCTGGGAATGGTAACTTATTGAAACTTAAAGAATAAAATGGTGGAGGCGGGGGGAGTTGAACCCCCGTCCGAAAGCATTCAGCTCAGAGTATCTCCATACACAGTCTCGGTTTTATTAAGCGTTTTTATTCTCCCCGAGACAGGATGATAAAAACGCTCATCCGGGTTGTTTTCGCCTCACACCATCCGGATACTGAAATGAGGCTATCCTGCTTATTCGACGCCTCTTCCCGCTCCACAGGAGAAAGCGAGAGAGACGGAAGCCGCGTTAAGCGGCTACAGCGTAATTATAATCGTTGGCGATTATGTTATTTTCACCAGTTTAACGAGATGGTGAAACCTCGGTATGCAACTCCGGCCTCAATTACCCCCGTCGAAGCCATTTCGCCCCCCCTTTGAATTTTCCAATAATAGTATAATGCTTTTCTTAGAAAAATCAAACTCACAAAAAAATAAGGAGTAAGGTCCGAGAAACAAGGAATTAGGTAATGGGTTTAAGGTGTAAGCTTAATCCTCGCACCTCGATCCTTAACACTTTTACTTTTTACTTTTCACGTGTTACGCCTTACGCTTACGCCTTGCGAAACATTAGCGGTTTTTTCTTCGGAACTCAGAAGCAGCCTCCCGTCTCAGATCTTTCTTTTTTATATCCTCCCGTTTATCATAAAGTTTTTTCCCCCGAGCAAGACCCATCTCGACTTTAACTTTGCCCTTGCGAAAGTACATTTTCAGCGGGATAAAAGCATACCCCTGTTCACTGGTCTTGCCAAAAAGTTTTTTTATTTCTTGCTTATGAAGCAAAAGCTTTCTTACGCGCAGCGGATCGTGTTGACTGAACCCCGCGTGGGAGTAAGGGCTAATATGCACATCGTGAAGAAACACCTCTCCGTTTTTAACCCGGCCATAACTATCCGTAAGATTCGCCTGTCCCTGTCGGCACGACTTTACCTCAGTCCCGGTAAGCACAATGCCAGCTTCATAGGTATCCTCGATCCGGTAATTAAAATGGGCTTTTTTGTTTTTGCAGATCAGTTTAGTCGGGTCTTTTTTTTCACCCATGAGTTCCTCCGAGCTGACCACACGCGGCCAAAATATCATTCCCCCGGCTTTCTCGCACGATCGCGGTGTAGTCGTGAGAAACGAGGAAATCGTGAAAGGCGGCGATATGCTCTTGCTCCGGTCTTTTAAAGTCAACCCCCGGATGCTCATTAAACGGAATCAGGTTTATTTTACACCGTAAGGGACGTACAAGGTCAACCAGTTTTTCCGCGTCGCGCAACGCGTCGTTCACCCCGGCAATAAGGATATATTCAAAGGTGATCCTTTTGCGATGAGGCAAGGGATAGTCCCTGAGAACAGCGAGAAGCTCTTTAAGAGGATACTTTCGGTTTATGGGCATGAGAAAACTTCGGGTCTCGTGATCAGCGGCATTCAGCGATATTGCCAGGTTAACCGGACTTTCTTTTCCGAGGCGCTTTAATTCCGGGATCAAACCAGCGCTCGAGAGGGTAACCCGGCGATGGGAAAAATCAAACCCCTGGGGGTGAAAAATTATTTTTAAGGCCTTCACGGTATTTTCGTAATTACTCAAAGGCTCACCCATTCCCATGAGAACAACATTTTTAATAGTACCGTTACTTCCTAAATGCGTCAAAACCGCTTCCACCTGGCCCACAATCTCAGCCGTGGTAAGGTTTCGGACCAATCCTCGTTTGCCGGTATAACAAAATCGGCATTTGAGCGCGCACCCCAGCTGAGTGGAAATACAGAGGGTAGCCCCAGTTAGAAGGCTTTCACTCGGAGTGAAATGCTCCTTTTCCGGTATCAGAACACTCTCGATCACCCCATTGTCTTCCAGAGGAAAAAGATATTTTTTGGTCCCATCATCACTCACCAAAACCTGGCTGGGCCTCAAAAAAGAAAGTAAAGCAACCCTTTTTAATTCCTCGCGCAAGGAGAGAGAAAGGTTGGTCATGGAATCGATTTCCGTTACTCTCTTTTGATAAAGCCAGGACATTATCTGCCCTGCTCGATAGGGCTTCCACCCGAGTTTTAAAACAAAACCTTCGAAATCTGCGGGGCTTAAGTTTTTGAGATCAATTTTTTTCATACTTATTGTCAGGGATAAGGTTTAATGGTTAAAGGTTTAAGGTTAAAGGGTTAAGCCCCCTATAGCCAATCACCCATGACCCAACACCCTTATTTTAACCCTTAATTATTTTAGCGGAAAGCCGCGGTAATTAAAACTATTACTTTGTAAAAGCGCCTCGTTTCCTTCTACGCGAGTGTTTTTACTTGACAATAATCGCCTGAGTTAATAAAATGCTTTATGTTTTAAAGGTAACGTGTTTTCCCCTTTGAAAAGATTGTTGGTTTGATCGGGGATGACGATGGATTAAGCCAACCAAATCACCGGGATATAGCTATGGCCAGTTTACATGACCTTTTGAAAGAAATGGTAAAAAGAGGTGCTTCAGATCTGCACATCACTATCGGAACCCCCCCTCAGCTCAGGATCAACGGGGCACTGCTTCCCATGGATTCTGCCGCTCTCACCCCTAATGACACCAGACAACTTTGTTACAGTATTCTTACTGAATCCCAAAAACATAGGTTTGAAGAGGAAAACGAACTTGATCTCTCGTTTGGAGTAAAGGGGTTAAGCCGATTTCGGGCGAATATTTTTCTGCAGCGCGGAGCGCCGGCAGCCGCATTTCGTCTCATTCCATATAAAATATTGAGCTTTGCGGAGCTTGGCCTCCCCTCGATTGTGGATGAATTGGTGCGAAAACCCCGGGGACTTATTTTGGTTACCGGACCAACCGGAAGCGGAAAGTCGACTACCTTAGCCTCAATGATCGACAAAATTAATGGGGAACGGCACGAACATATCATCACGGTTGAAGACCCCATCGAATACCTTCATAAGCACAAAGGGTGCCTGATAAATCAGCGAGAAGTCGGGGCAGACACCAAAAGTTTTAAGAATGCCTTAAAATATATCCTTCGCCAGGATCCGGATGTGGTTTTGATTGGTGAAATGCGGGACCTGGAAACAATTGAAGCGGCGCTTATTATTGCGGAAACGGGTCATCTCGCTTTCGCTACGCTTCACACTAATTCTTGTGTCCAGACTATTAACCGAGTGATAGACGTATTCCCTCCCTACCAACAACCCCAGGTACGCGCCCAACTTTCTTTTGTGCTGGAAGGGGTGTTATGTCAGACTCTCATCCCAAAATTAAACGGGAACGGCCGGGTATTAGGCCTCGAAGTTATGATTCCCAACCCGGCAATTCGAAACCTCATTCGTGAGGACAAAATCCATCAAATCTATTCCCAGATGCAGGTTGGGCAAACAAAGTTTGGTATGCAGACCATGAATCAGTCCTTAGCTTCCCTTTATTTGCGAAAATTTATCTCTTTTGAGGATGCTCTCGGCCGAAGTTCTGATCCTGATGAACTCCGGCAGGTAATCAGCCATGGACAGGTTGGTCCTTCTGCGGGGATGGCCCCTCGGAGACCAACTCGGTAACACGGTCGAAGGGGAAAGGATCGAGGAAGAAGGATTAAGATCGATTAAGATCAAAGTTTCAACGTGTTAAGATTTAAGTTGAACGTTTGAATTGCCTTAACTTTTAACTCTTAATCCTTCATCCCTTAACCCTTAAAACTTTAAACTTGACCTGTTGTGCGACACCGAAAAAATAATTTTCGCCCAATTTAGAGTAAAAGCTTTTATAAAAGGAGGGCTTATGCCGTTATTTCTTTGGGAGGGTAAAGACCGAACTGGAGGTGTGAAAAAAGGAGAGTATGAAGCTCCGACTGAAGCTGCAGTCCGTGTCTACTTGCGAGGAATACGGATAGCTCCTACCGTGGTCAAGCCAAAACCAAAAAGCATTTTCAGTAACAAATTAGGAGGCGCCCGACAGCAAAAAATCAAAATTAAAGACGTGGTTATTTTTACCCGTCAATTTTCTACCATGATTGATGCGGGACTTCCTCTTGTTCAGGGCATGGAAATTTTAGCTGCGCAGCAGGTCAATAAATCCTTCAAACGCGTCCTCACTGATATTAAAGAGACCGTCGAAGGTGGTTCCACCTTAGCTGATTCCCTTAAAAAACACCCCAAGGTTTTTGATGAGCTTTATGTTAATTTGGTCGCTGCCGGAGAAGTGGGCGGTATTCTCGACATCATCCTTCAACGGCTTGCTGTTCACCTGGAAAAAATCGCGGCCCTTAAAAGAAAAGTAAAAAGCGCCATGGTTTATCCCTCCATTGTTATGACAGTAGCTGTGGCCGTTGTTGCCGTACTCCTTATTTTTGTCATCCCTATATTCGCAAAAATGTTCTCTGAATTCGGCAAAGAGCTCCCCGCTTTTACCCAGATGGTTATTGATCTCAGCAACTGGCTTACCAGGGCGTTAATCCCCATACTTTTTTTTCTTGGCTTGTTCTCATTCCTTTTTGCCAAGTTTTACAAAACTCCAAAGGGCAGGTTGCTTGTCGATAGTTTTATCTTAAAATCTCCGATCATTGGTGACGTTGTCCGGAAAGTAGCCATTGCCCGTTTTACCAGAACCTTGGGTACAATGATCAGCAGCGGTGTCCCTATCTTGGACGGCCTGGAGATCGTGGGCCGCACTGCCGGCAACAAGGTAGTGCAAAATGCCATTGATGTCACCCGAAAAAGCATTTCGGAAGGAAAGAGTTTTGCTGAACCTTTAACCACAACCGGCGTTTTCCCTCCTATGGTGGTCCAGATGATCGCGGTTGGGGAATCAACCGGAGCCTTAGATTCCATGCTCAGCAAAATCGCTGATTTTTATGATGAAGAGGTTGATGCCGCGGTGGAAGCCTTAACCAGTATGATTGAACCTCTTTTGATATTGTTTTTAGGGGGTACGGTTGGATCCCTGATTATTGCTATGTATCTGCCTATCTTTACGATGGCAAACGTAATCGAATAAACGCTTAAAGGTTTAAGGTTAAAGGAAAAAGGAACGAGGATGAATTTTCTTCGATCCTCGCTCTTCGAGCCTCGTTCCTCGCTCCTTTCGCCCTGCTCCATACTCTCTGCTCTTCGCTTTTTGCTCCTCGCCCTTCGGTCCTTTTTCCTTCCCCATTAGTTTAAAAGAACTTTTTCTTGACTCTCTTCGAGGGTTAGAATATAAATAATCGTTTTAACTTTAAAAAGATTTTTCGATTTTTCTTTAGAAATTTAGCTTAGTTCAATGAGTAACATCCTTTTTCAGCAAAGAATCAAAAAATTAGAAGAATTAAAAAAAGAGGGGGTAGCTCTCTATCCCAATACGTTCCGGGTTGATACTACTATTTTCCAATTTCGTAAAATGTTTGGAGAAGTTGACGCCCAAACCTTAGAACAGGAAAAAGGACCTTATTCTTTTGCCGGGCGCATCATGGCGGTTCGGAATTTTGGAAAAGCTGCTTTTTTTCACCTCCAGGATCGAACCGGAAAGCTTCAGGCTTTTATCCAAAAAGAGTCAACCAATAATTTTTTTCTTCTTTTTAAGGGGTTAGATATTGGGGATTTTGTTGGCATCAAAGGGAAGCCCTTTCGAACCAAGACCAACGAACTCACCCTTCTGGTTGAAGAAATATGTCTCCTTTCTAAATCGTTGCAGCCGCTACCGGAAAAATGGCATGGTCTTACTGATGTCGAGACCCGTTACCGGCAAAGATACCTTGACTTAATCATGAACCCCGCGATCAGACGGGTATTTGAAATGAGAAGCGCGACCATTCAAGCTCTCCGCAATTTTTTTCTTGCTCGTGATTTTTTTGAAGTAGAGACACCGATGATGCACCCTATTGCCGGGGGAGCAACCGCCCGACCATTTAAAACTCATCACCATGCTCTGGGAATAGACCTTTATCTGAGGGTTGCTCCGGAATTATACCTCAAGCGACTGGTAATCGGTGGGATGGAAAGAGTATTTGAAATCAACCGAAGTTTTCGCAACGAAGGTATTTCCACCCAGCACAACCCGGAATTCACTATGCTCGAATTTTATCAAGCTTATGCCACCTATAAAGATCTTATGGACTTAACTGAAGAAATGCTGTCTGAAGTGGTAAAGTCATTATTCGGAAGCCTCAGAATACCCTATCAAGGGGAAACACTGGAT
Source organism: Thermodesulfobacteriota bacterium (assembly GCA_026625185.1). Lineage (GTDB taxonomy): Bacteria > Desulfobacterota > WTBG01 > JAGOGO01 > JAGOGO01. The sequence continues at coordinate 1,516,227 of CP113000.1, forward strand.
TTTAATCCTCCCTGGAAACGGATGAGCTTAAGAGAGTCGCTTTTCTCAGTGGGTGGATTTGATTCGGAATTTTTGCGGGATCCGTTAAAAATGCGGAACTTTCTGGAAACTCACTCTGTTACGATAACTGACCAGGAAAACATCGGAAAACTCCATACCGACCTGTTTGAGGCCATCATTGAGCCTCAGTTGATCCAACCAACGTTTGTCATTAATTATCCGGTAGAAGTCTCGCCTCTTTCACGGCGACGGGACGACAATCCTTCTGAGGTTGAGCGTTTCGAACTTTTCATTGCCGGCCGAGAAATTGCGAACGCCTTCTCTGAACTCAATGATCCGAATGATCAAAAAGAACGTTTTTTAAAGCAACTGGAAGAACGAGAAAAAGACGCGGATATTCCTCCCGAGATCGATGAAGATTATATTCGCGCCCTTGAATACGGAATGCCCCCAACCGCTGGTGAGGGTATCGGAATTGATCGTCTGGTCATGCTTTTAACCGATTCCCCTTCAATCCGGGATGTCATTTTATTTCCCCTTTTACGACCGGAGCTAAAGGGTTAAAAATGAAGTTTGAATTATTCGTTAGCCTGAGATATCTGATGGCAAAACGGAAACAAGCATTTTTTTCTATTATTACCATTATTTCTATTATCAGCGTTACCATCGGAGTAATGACCCTTATCACTGTATTGGGAGTCATGAGCGGATTTGAAAACGACCTTAAAGAAAAAATTCTCGGCACGAATGCCCATATCCGGATATTTAAGTTTGACAAGGGGATAGAGAACTACCCTGACGTATCCTCCCGGATTGCTAAGATCACGGGCGTTATGGCCACGACTCCTTTTGTCTATTCTGAGGCCATGCTTTCCTCGGAGGCTGCTGTTTCTGGTATTGTCCTCCTGGGAATCAACCCCGAAACCGTGGGTCAGGTTACTAACTTAAAACAAAACCTTATTAAAGGAAATCTCGATAATCTCATGCATCCCCCGCAAGCTTCCAACCTGCCGGGAATCTTTATCGGAAAAGAATTGGCAAAAATTTTCGGTCTTTCTTTTCTCGATGAAGTAACCGTTATCTCTCCCTTGGGTGAGCAAACCCCCATGGGGATGGTGCCGAAGATGAAAAAATTTCGGATAGTTGGTATCTTTGATTCCGGAATGTATGAATACGACACAAAATGGGCATACATCTTTCTTCCTATCGCCCAACAATTCTTTCAGATAGGAGAAGCCGTTACCGGAATTGAGGTAAAAGTCTCCGATCCTTATGAAGCCCATACCATCGCTCGAGATATTGAGAAAAAATTGGGGTTTTCTTTTCAGGCTCGTGATTGGATGGAAATGAATAAAAACCTGTTTTCCGCCCTCCGGATAGAAAAAATTATTATGTTTATTGTCCTAGTGCTTATAATTCTGGTCGCTTCGTTTGGCATAATTAGCATCTTAATTATGGTGGTGATGGAAAAAACTTCAGACATTGCGATCATGAAAACGATGGGAGCAAAAGCTTCGAGCATTATGAAAATATTTATGATTGACGGCCTGGTGATAGGGATTTTCGGGACATTATTGGGAACAATCGGGGGGCTTTCTTTGGGAAAAAATATCCAGGCAGTAGCCAATTTTCTTGAAAAACGTTTTCATATTAATGTATTTCCTCCGGATGTTTATTATATTGATAGGGTTCCTTTTCAAATTAACCCTACTGATATCACGTTGATTATTGTTATAACCCTGACCGTAAGCTTTTTGGCAACCGTTTTTCCCTCGTGGCAGGCCTCCCGGCTCGATCCTGCTAAGGCCCTGCGCTATGGATAAGGACGAGAAGAGGAACTCAGGTGGAATCAAAAACACCCCTTATCGGGATTCACAATGTTTGCAAAACTTACGGAAATGGTCAAAAGCAGGTCAGCGCTTTACAGGGTATAAGCTTTGACATTTATGAACAAGAGTTTTTATCGATCGTAGGAACTTCCGGAGCAGGGAAAAGCACTCTTCTTCACGTGTTAGGAACTCTCGATCGGCCTTCCCAAGGCGAGGTAGTTTATCGAGGAAAAGATGTTTTCTCATGGAGGGATAAAGAGTTAGCTCAGTTTCGGAATCAAAAGATTGGCTTTGTGTTTCAGTTACATTATCTTCTTCCGGAATTTTCTGCTTTAGAAAATACCATGATGCCGGCACTTATTCGGGGAATAAAAAAAGGGGAGGCAAAAGAAAAGGCGGAAACCATTCTCATTAAAATGGGTCTTAAAGAAAGAATTCTTCATAAACCAGGAGAACTTTCCGGAGGTGAACAACAAAGAGTAGCAATTGCCCGGGCGCTGGTGCTGAAACCGGAAATTATCCTGGCCGATGAACCAACCGGCAACCTCGACTCAGAAACCGGAAAATTAATTTTTGATCTTCTCTTTAAGTTAAATATTGAAGAAAAAATCGTGATGGTAGTAGTTACCCATAATGAAAGTTTAGCGAGCCAAACCCCTCGCTTAATTACTTTGAAAGATGGAATAAAAATTGGGGATACTTATCCCGTGAGAGGAGAAGCATGAGAAAAATAGTCGTGTTCATAGCCATCATCTTTCTGGCAATCGGGTCCCACGTTTCTCTCCGGGCAGCTGAAGAAAAACCTGTGACTGTTTTAGTTGCTCCTTTCCGTGTTCAGAGTCAGGTGCCTATAGAATACATAGTCCAGGCCTTTCCTCACCTGCTTTCTTCACGACTTGAGGCTGAGAAAGGAATAAAAACGATCGATGAGTCAGTTGTTTCGGGGATACTACAAAAGTTAAAATCTAACACACTCAATGAGGAAACAGCGCGAACAGTGGGAATGGAAACCGGGGCGGATTGGGTTATCCTCGGCACGATTACTAAAATAAATGAATCTATCACCTTAGATGCCACGCTGGTTGGCATCTCAGGTGATAAACCAACCCTCTCAGAGTCATACCAGGAAAATTCTTTAAAAAGACTTATTGACGGAGTCGGGGTTTTGGCAAAACAGATAAGCAATAAGATTTTGGGCAAAGTCATTGTTGTGGATATAGCTATCAAGGGAAACCGGCTGATTGAAGATGCCGCTATCCTCGACCAGGTCAAAACCAAGCCGGGCGATGTCTATTCTCCTGAAAAGCTTCAGGCGGATATCCGCTCTGTTTACAACATGGGTTTTTTTAATGACATTAAAATTGACAGCACTGATGAGCCTTCGGGGAAAAAGATTATTTTTGTCGTCCAGGAAAATCCGGAAATCGCCCAAATAAAAATCGCCGGTAATCAAAAGATAAACGCATCGGATATCGAAAAACAAATCGATATCAAACCGCATACGATCCTGGATCACAAAAAGGCTAAGGAGAATGTTACCAAGATAAAAAAATTCTATGAGGGAAAAGGTTACCATGATGCTTTAGTGGAATACAAAACCGAAGAGGTGAGCCCCGAACAAGTTGCGCTGGTGTTTCAAATTATAGAACATCATTCAATGAAAATTAAAAAAATTGAAATCACGGGAAACAAAAAACTGAAGGATAGTAACATTAAAAGCGTGATGGAAAGCCGGAAAAAAAACCTTCTTTCTTTTTTTACGAATTCCGGAACATTTAAGGAAGACGCGCTTAAGGTCGACCGCGATCGAATCATGGCCTATTACTATGACTTCGGATACCTGGATGTCAAGGTGGGAGAACCGGAAGTAAAACATGATGAAAAATGGTTCTACATCACGATCCCGGTTGAAGAAGGTGAACAATACCGGTTAAGCGACGTTAAAATCGGGGGCGAGCTCATCAAAACGAAAGCGCCGCTCGAGAAGCAGATAACGGTCAAAAAAGGCGAAGTCTTTTGCCGTCAAAAAGTCCAAAAAGACATCGAGGCCCTCACTGACGTTTATGGGGAGTTTGGGTATGCTTTTGTTGACATAACGCCGCTGACAAAAATAAACGCCGACAACAAATCCGTGGATTTGACGTATGATATCGCCAAAGGGAAGGAAGTTTATTTTGAAAAAATTAAAATTACGGGAAACACAAGAACCCGGGATAAAGTAATCCGACGGGAAATGCGGATAAAGGAATCTGACCTTTATAACAACAAAAAGCTCAAAAAGAGCAGAGACCGGCTAAACAATCTCGGGTATTTTGAAGACGTAAAGATCAATACCCAAAAAGGAAGTGAACCGAATAAAATGAATGTGGAGGTGAATGTAAAAGAAAAATCAACCGGTATGATCAGCGTGGGCACGGGGTATAGTTCGGTCGATAGTATCGTGGGTACTTTTCAGATTTCTCAGACCAATTTTATGGGAAAAGGCCTGGCGGCCACGGCTATGGCGCAATTGGGGAAAAACCCCCACTACCGGCTCGCCCTCACGAACCCCTATATTTTTGACAAGCAAATTTCCGCCGGCTTTGATATTTTTAAGATGGACGTGGCATATGAGGATTTCGATTCCCAAAACCAGGGATTAGCTTTAAGCTTTGGCTTTCTCCCGTTCAAAAATATTGAAGACCTTATCCTTTCATTTAAATATGGTTATTCAAGTACGGATATTTCCGACTTGTATGATGAACTTGAGTATGACAGTAACGGAAACCCTTTTATTGGAATCGATGTTGACCAGGATATTTACGACGCGAAAGAAGACAGCCCGATCAAAGTCAGCTCCCTGACCTCCACTTTACTCCGGAGTACCATTGATGACCAGTTTTACCCAATGCGCGGCTCATCTAATTCCATGTCTTTTGAATTTGCCGGTTTATCGGGCGAGAAATTCATCAAAGGCGTAATCGATTCCCGCTGGTATTTCCCCTTTAAGTGGGGAACGGCTTTTTCGGCGCATGGGTCAGCAGGTTATGCCAGGGGGTACGGCGGAGATGACGTGCCTGTGTTTCAGCGGTTTTTTTTGGGCGGTCTTGATTCTCTCCGGGGCTTTAAAGACCGGAAGGTCGGCCCCAAAGGCAAAAATACGCATGAACCGATCGAAGTCCGACAAATCGACGTCAACGGTGACGGTGTTCTTGAGGATGTTCCCGTTTATTTAACCGGAGACGCAATCACCGGAGGGGAAAAGATGGCGTTTTGCCAGTTTGAATATCTTTTCCCCCTCATTAAGGCGGCAAAAATAAGAGGGCTGATGTTTTTTGACGCGGGCAGCGCGTGGGGAGGACCAGGAGAAGATACCAAATTTGATCTCCGTACGGACGTCGGTTTTGGGATCAGGTGGAACTCTCCGTTCGGACCTCTGCGGGTAGACTGGGGTCTTAACTTAAGCCCGAAGCATGATGAGAAAAAAAGTAATTTTGGATTCTCCGCGGGCGCGGGATTTTAAGAAGTTTAAAGATTTAAGATTGAAGGGTTCAGCTTAAAACTTAAGGGTTCCTCTAAAAATGTCATTCCTGTTAAAGCAGGACTCCGGAGCCAATCGAAATTACTGGACTCCCGCCTTCGCGGGAGTGACAAATCGGGAATTATTAGAGGTACCCTTAAGTCTTAATTTTTAATGGTCAGCATGACGAAATGTGCAAATTTGGTAGGTATCAGAACTAATTAATTTCACCAAAAAAGGAAGGAGCAAAAGTATGTTAAAAAAGATCATTGCCATTGTTGCTGCATTGTTTTTTCTTTCTCTCACCTCCATCGGAATAGCACAGCAACAAGTAAAATCAGCTGCTTTAAAAGTAGGTTCGGTTGATATTCAGAAAGCCCTCAACACCTGTGAGGCAGGCAAGGCTGCAGCAGCTAAATTGAACAAGGCGTTGGAGGATGCGAAAAAAAAGTACGAGGCGCAAGGTCAGGCATTGCAGAAAGAACAAGAGGCCCTCGAGCGGCAATCGTCGGTTCTTGATGAGCAGGTGTTTAAAGATAAGGTAAGAGATTTTCAGAGCAAGGCTCGTGACTGGGACAGATTCCGCAAGGATATAGAAACAGATATCCGGCAGCAGCACAATGAGATCGTGGATAAAATTTCCAAGGAACTCATCGGGATTACCGAACAGGTTGGGAAAGAAGGCGGCTTTACCTTCGTGCTTGAACGAAGCCTCGTGCCGTATATAGATCCCACGCTCGATATTACTGATGAAGTTGTAAAACGATACAATCAAAAATTCGGCGCTAAAGCCGCTCCTGCTCCGGCGAAATAAACGCGGAACAAAAGACCGTGGAGAAAACACTCACCGAATTAGCGCAGAGATTTGGAGGAACGGTTGTCGGGGATGGCGCGATAAAAATCAAAGGATTAGCAAGCCTATCCGAAGCTCAGGAAGGGCATATCACCTTTCTTGCCAATCCCAAATATCGCTGCCTTCTTTCAAAAACCCGGGCATCGGCAATCATTGCCTCGGAAGTAATCGATGAGTTGAAGACTTCTTTTCTGATCGTCTCTGATCCGTATCTCGTCTACGCGAAGATCGCCCGGCTGTTTTTTCTTAAACCTTACGAATCAAAGGGGATCAGTAATGGGGCAATCATTTCTCTCACCGCTCGCGTGGGGAAAGATGTCACCATTGCTCCCTTTGTTTATGTTGGAGAAAATGTCGTTATCGGAGACCGCGTCACCTTGTATCCGGGAGTGTACATTGGCGATGACGTAAAAATCGGCGATGATGTGATCTTTTACCCGAATGTAACCATCCTTCGAGACTCCTTCATCGGCGATCGGGTTATCCTTCATTCCGGTGTGGTCATCGGCGGTGATGGTTTTGGATACGCGCAAGAAAAGGGAAGATACGTGAAAATTCCCCAGGCAGGGAGCGTTCACATTGATGATGATGTTGAAATCGGTTCCAACTCTACGGTTGACCGGGCCGCTTTAGGAAAAACATGGATTAAACGGGGGGTAAAAATTGATAATTTAGTCATGGTAGCCCATAATGTCGTCGTGGGAGAAGACACGGTGATCGTGGCCCAATCAGGGATTGCCGGAAGTTCCGAACTGGGAAATAATGTTATCCTGGCCGCGCAGTCAGGAATCGCAGGGCATTTAAAGATCGGCAATAAGGCAATCGTGGGCGCCCGGGGCGGAGTTAGTCAAGATATCTCCCCCGGAACCATGGTCTCCGGAGCGCCTGCTATTCCCCATCGGGATTGGCTTAAGGCAGTGACGCTATTCAGCCGCTTTCCGGAACTATACCAGGAGCTTAGGGGGATAAAGAAAAAGGTTGAGGCTTTGGAAAACCAATTAAAAAAAATGGAGGAGATATGATTGATATTTATGCTATTTTAAAAATTCTTCCCCATCGTTACCCTTTTATTTTGGTTGACCGGATTCTTGAACTCGACCCCGGAAAATACATCGTGGGCATAAAAAATGTCACTATTAATGAACCTTTTTTTCAAGGCCACTTTCCCGGATTTCCGATCATGCCCGGTGTCCTGATCGTTGAAGCTATGGCCCAAACCTGGGGGATCTGTGTGTTCGCGCTCAACCCCGAAGACGCGCAAAACAAAAACCTGTTTTTTTCCGGCATTGACAATGCTCGTTTCCGCAAACCGGTTGAGCCCGGAGACCAGCTGCGCCTTGAACTGAATTTAATGAAACATAGAGGTATCTTGTGGAAGTTTAAAGGCATCGCTACAGTAGGCGGAGAACTCGTTGCTGAAGCTGAACTGCTGGCCTCAGTGATTGATAAAAACCCTCCCCAAAAAATAACGGGAGAAAACAACCAAGAGAAATCCGGTCAGGCTTAGTTTTTATGGTTAATCCGGCGATAACAAAAACAAGCCTTGATTTACCTGTGATTGCGAGCACCCAAAAGGTGCGAAGCAATCTCATTGTAAAATCTGAGATTGCTTCGTTTCACTCGCAATACATCTTTGATCGCCGGATTAAGGTCTCTATCTCTATCTGCATGTGAGAAAGAGGAAGTGAATGATTCATAAAACCGCTATTATTGAACCAGGATCTGAATTCGGTGAAGGGGTGGAAATAGGTGCGTATTCAGTCATTGGTTCTCAGGTAACAATCGGAGCCCATACTAAAATCGGCTCCCATGTAATTATCAAAGGCCCCACGTACATTGGGAAAAACTGTACTATTTCCCCTTTTTCCTCTCTGGGAGATATCCCCCAGGATTTAAAATACAAGGGAGAAGAAACCAAACTCATTATTGGAGATAATAATGTGATCCGGGAATATGTTACTATTAACCGGGGCACCGCAGAAGGAGAAGGAAAAACAGTTATCGGCAATAATAATTTTCTCATGGCTTATTCCCACATTGCCCATGACTGCACGATCAGCAATTTTGTGATCATGGCCAATTCAGCCACTCTGGCCGGGCACATTATGATCGAAGACTTTGCGGTCATCGGAGGCCTTGTCGCTATCCATCAATTTGTTAAAGTGGGACGAAACGCTTTTATCGGCGGCTGTTCCGCAGTTCCTCAAGATGTTCCTCCCTATTGCTTGGCGGTCGGAAACCGGGCTCGCCTTTATGGTTTAAATCTTATCGGTCTTAAGCGGCACAATTTTTCTCCTCAGACCCTGAAAAATCTCAAAGACGCGTATCGAATCATTTTTCGTTCCGGTTTGTCATTAAAAGAAGCACTACAACAGGTTGAGCAAAAAATAACCAACTCTCCTGAGGTAAACCATTTCATTGAATTCATCAAAAAATCTAAGCGAGGCATCCTCCGCTAATTCGTTTGCCCGTTTCGGCCTCATTGCCGGCGCCGGGCGGTTTCCCTTGCTCTTTGCCCAGTCGGCTAAAAATCACGGCGTGGAAATCGTCGCGGTCGCTCATGAGGGTCAGACCCTTCCGGAACTGGAGGATGTGGTTAAAAAAATTTACTGGATCAAAGTTGGACAATTGGGGAAGCTGATTAAAATATTAAAAACAGAAGGGATAAAAGATGCTGCCATGGTAGGCGGGATAACGAAAACCATCATGTTTTCCGATGTTTTTCCGGACTTCCAGGCCGTCTCCCTGGTGGCAAAACTGAGGACATTGAATGATGATGTGCTTTTGCGGGCGGTCGCGGAGGAAATCGAGAAAGAAGGCATTGCTATCCATAGCTCAACGATTTTCCTTGACCAGCTTTTAAGCCCTCCGGGTTGTTTAACAAAGAAGGTTCCCGATAAAAAAGAAATGAGGGATATTGAATTCGGGTGGGAAATCGCCAAAGCGATCGGGAAACTTGATATCGGACAGACCATTGTCGTTAAAGATCAAGCAGTGCTCGCGGTAGAGGCCATTGAAGGAACTGATGAAGCTATCCGCCGGGCGGGAACCCTGGGAAAAAGGAACGGTTTAGTGGTCATTAAAGTAAGCAAGCCGCAACAAGATCTGCGCTTTGACGTTCCGGCCATTGGTCTGGGAACCATTACCGTCATGCAGGAAGCAGGAGCCAAGGTCTTAGCTGTGGAAAGCGAAAAGACTCTTCTGCTTGACAAGGAAGAATTGATCAGGGCGGCAGATAAGGCGGGTATAGTTATTGTGGCGCGATAAAAATCAGGAGACAAGAGTCAGGAGACAGAAGTAGGGGTGCCGCTTGCTGCGCCCGATAGACTAATCCTTAAAACATATTAATAACATTATGACAAAATTAAACGTGGGTGTGGTAGGCGCAGGGTATTTCGGAAAATTTCACGCGGAAAAATATACTCACATCCCCGAAGTAAATATGGTCGGGGTTATGGATATTAACCCGGAGCGCGCTCGGGAAGTTGCGAAAAAAAATCAGACCACGCCTTTCTTTGATCCAAAACAATTTTATGGCAAGGTAGAAGCGGTGAGCATCGCTGTCCCCACGCCGCTTCATTATGTCGTCGCTTTCGAGTTTCTGAAGCGGGGAATCCATGTTCTGTTAGAAAAACCAATAACCTCTAAAGTAAGTGAAGCTAAAAAGTTAGTAGAACTCGCGCAAGCCAAAAATCTTATTTTTCAAGTTGGCCATCTCGAGAGGTTCAACCCCGCCCTTACTCCTTTGCGATCAACCCTAATTAATCCCCGGTTTATCGAATCGCATCGTCTCAGGTCGTTTATTGAACGAGCGATTGATGTGGATGTGATCATGGACCTTATGATCCATGATATTGACATCATCTTAAGCCTGGTAAAGGCGGAGGTAAAAGAAATTCGCGCCACGGGAGTCCCGGTGATTTCTTCGCACGTCGACATTGCCAATGCCCGCATAGCTTTTCAAAATGGATGCGTGGCCAATGTCACCGCCAGTAGAGTCTCCCTTAAGTCCATGCGTAAAATCCGAATCTTCCAGCCGGATGCCTACTTTTCCATTGACTTTGCCACCCGTGAGGTCTCTATTCACCGCAAAGAACCTGCTCCCCAAGGAGCTTTTTTCCCGAGAATCGTGGAAGATAAATTTTCTTCTCCCGAATATGACGCTCTCCAGTTGGAGGTTCAATCCTTTGTCAACGCAGTACTCACCAAAACTCCCCCCGTAGTAACAGGCATGGATGGCCTCAAGGCGTTAGAGGTTGCCCGCGAGATTCATAAACAGATTGGAGTTTGACGGAACAGTGGGCGTAACGTCCGGAAAAAAAATCCTGATGATCGCTGGTGAAGCCTCGGGTGATCTCCATGGTTCTCATCTGGTAAAGGAACTGCTCTCTTTAGACCCACGTCTTCAGTTTTATGGGGTCGGGGGAGAGAAAATGAAAAATGAGGGAGTTGAATTAATTGCCGAGAGCAAAGAGATGGCGGTTGTGGGTATAACTGAGGTCCTTTTAAAGCTTAAAAGTATCTTCCGGATCTACCGGAAACTTAAAAATTCGCTGGCCGCTCATTCTCCCTCCCTGGTGATCCTTATTGATTATCCCGACTTTAATCTTCATTTCGCCCGGGAAGCAAAAAAGAAGAATATCCCCATCGTTTATTATATCAGCCCACAGGTTTGGGCGTGGCGGAAAGGACGGATTAAGAAGATCGGTCGGTTAATAAAAAAAATGATTGTGATTTTTCCTTTTGAAAAAAAAATCTATGAAGAAGCGAAGATAGACGTTGATTTCGTGGGACATCCGCTCTTAGACTCAATCCGGCCGCGATTTTCTCGTGAGGAAGCGTTTCAAAAATTCTCGCTCACCTCTGGAATTGTGACGATCGGTCTGTTGCCCGGGAGTCGAATGAATGAAGTTAGGCGTCTTCTTCCTCCGATGATAGAAGCTATTCCTTTAATTTCAAAGCAAATAAATCAGGTGCAGTTTATCATTCCGGTCGCTCCCGGACTCGACTTGGGAGAAGTTAAAAATTTAGTGGGTGGTAAGCGTGAAAACATTCGCGTGGTAGAAAACAATATTTATGATGTCATGCGAATTTCCGACGTCGTTATCGTCGCTTCGGGCACCGCGACCATAGAGGCGGCCATAATGGGCGCTCCTATGATTGTGGTTTATCGGGTCTCACCGCTCACCTACCTGCTCGGGAAAATGTTGATAAAAGTAAAAAACATTGGTATGGTAAATATTATCGCCGGAAAAACCGTTGTCCCAGAGTTGATTCAAAAAGATGTAACCCCAGAAAAAATAACCAGCGCTGTTCTCCGGATACTTGAAAACCCGTCCAAACAGGAAGAGATAAAAAAAGAGCTCAGCAGCCTTAAAGAAAAAATCGGAAAGCCGGGAGCATCTTTTCGAGCTGCTCAAATCATCGTCAGTTTTCTTCAAAGACACGCTAATAATGGAAAACTATAAACGCCTTCTCCGCTACGTTAAGCCTTACTGGCCCAGGCTCTTAATCGCTATGATCTTTATGGGGATTTATTCCGCGACTGCCGGCGGTTTAGCGTATTTAATGAAGCCGGCGATTGATGATGTTTTTATCAAAAAAAATGTTCTGATGTTAAAAATAATTCCCTTCTCCATCATTGGGGTGGTAATTATAAAGGGAATTGCCGACTATTTACAGGCCTACTACATGACCTATGTGGGCTTAAGTGTGATTCGGAACATCAGAGACGAGCTTTATTCCCATCTCCAAAGCCTCTCCATCTCTTTTTTCAGCAAAACCCCGACCGGCACCCTGATTTCGCGCATCACCAATGATGTCAATCTTGTTCAACACGCGGTTTCGGACACCATCACCAGCATAATTAAAGATTTCTTCACCCTCATCGCTCTCACTGGCGTCGTGTTTTATCGGGACTGGAAATTAGCTGCCATGGCTCTCCTTGTTTTTCCGTGGGCCATCATTCCTATGCAGAAATTCGGCAAGAGAGTCCGCAAATTTGCCTCTCAAGGACAGATAAGAATGGCGAACATCTCCACCCACCTCCATGAAACCATCACCGGCCATCGGATTATCAAGGCCTTTGGTATGGAAGACTATGAAATCCGACGTTTTGCCGAAGAAAATAAAAAATATTTTCGTTACATGCTGAAACGAATGTTAACACGGGCCTTATCTTCCCCAATAGTGGAATCTTTTGGCGTGGTAGTCATATCTTTATTCATTTTCTATGGAGGCTTTCGAGTAATCAGAGGAGAAATAACCGCCGGGGATTTTTTCATGATTATGGCTGCCCTGGGAATGTGTTATCAGCCGGTAAAAGGACTCAATAAATCCAACCAAACTGTTCAGGAAGGCATGGCCGGCGCAGCCCGAATTTTTGCCATCCTTGATACCAAACCGGACATTGTTGATCATCCCGAAGCGAGAGATATCCCTTCAATTAAATCCGGCATAGAGTTTAAAAACGTTTGGTTTAAATACGAAGAAGATTGGGTGCTGAAAAATATTAACCTTAAGGTCACGGTTGGCGATATCATTGCTTTAGTAGGCCCGAGTGGAGCGGGGAAGACCACCCTGGTTAACCTTCTTCCCCGTTTTTATGATGTTCAGGAGGGTCAAATTCTTATTGATGGTCAAGACATTCGGAAAGCAACCATCGCCTCACTCAGGGATCATATCGCCCTGGTCACTCAGCAAACCATCCTTTTTAACGACACCGTAGGCTATAACATCGGTTATGGTAAAGCTGAAAAAGATGAGCCAAAAATTATTGCCGCGGCAAAAGCTGCTAATGCGCATCATTTTATCCGGAATTTTCCTCAGGGGTATAATACCATTATCGGAGAACAAGGCGTAAAACTCTCCGGAGGGGAAAAGCAGAGAATAACTATTGCCCGCGCTATTTTAAAAAATGCGCCGATCCTTATACTGGACGAGGCAACATCTTCACTTGATAGTGAGTCGGAATTAGAAGTGCAAAAAGCATTAGAAAATCTGATGCAAAACCGCACTACCTTCGTGATTGCTCATCGTTTATCGACGATTAAAAAAGCGAACAAAATTATTGTATTTACGAACGGGGAAATCGTCGGAGAAGGAACCCATGAAGAATTACTCAAAGCGAACGCGGTTTATAAGAAGCTCTATGAGACCCAATTTCTGGGATATATGTCAAATCCCCCTGAAGCAATAGAACCAATCCCCTCAGAGGACAAGACACAGCCTTCAACCGGTGTTCTCTAAGCTCACCCTCTTTTGAACTAATCACCATGGCCCAAAAAAGATCGAGACCTAAAGTATATACCGTTGGACTGAAAGATTACATCGCTTATTTTTTTGAACGCCTTTTTTTAGCGTGTTTTATTTTTTTTACGCGGTTTATCCCGATCACCTATCTTTACCCGGCAGCAGCGCGTATCGGAAAAATAGGAGCGGTTCTTTCTCCTGCTTACAAACAAAGGATACTGGGAAATCTTAACCTGGCCTTCGGAAAAGAAAAAAAGACAAGGGAGAAGTTGGCGCTTTATCGAGAGGCTACAATCAATACCATCAAAAACTATTTTGAAATGCTCGCGGTCATCAACGCGCTCAATAAGCGCTACCTTAACAGCGCGATTCAGATTGAGGGAAGGGAGAACCTTGAAGCGTCGCTCAAAAAAGGGAAAGGTGTCATTGCCGTCGGGGGTCACTTAGGAAGTTTCACCCTCGTGGGAATCAAATTGCAGGAGCAAGGTTTTCCATTTCATACTGTTGGGCGGGGGATTACTGATCCTTTAAGAAGAAACGTTTATGAAAAATACCGTCGAGAACAAGGCCAGCCGTTCATCTACACCCGCACCTCCCGGGAAGCATTTAATATCACCTTGCAAGTTCTTAAGCAAAACGAAATCATTTTTCTCATCACCGATGAAAACCGGCGCTTTGGAGGGGTGTTTGTAGATTTTTTTAATCGCCCGGCCTCAACGACTCCGGGTCCGGCGCTTCTCCATCTTCGCACTGGCGCGGATATTATCCCGATTATTTTGCTCCGTAACCCGGATAATACCCATAAACTGATTATTGAGCCGCCCCTGTCGTTCTCATATAAGGGAAATCATGAGGAGGACGTGAAAGAGATCACTCAGGTGATCACCCAAAAAATCGAAGAGTACATTCGCAAATACCCCACTCAGTGGATGTGGACTAACCGGCGTTGGCGCACCCGTCCTTCTGAAGAAAAAGCCAAAGGGAAAACTGATCCTGCATATCGACGCTATTGAACCACTGCCTTTGATGGGTTAAGAGATAGGAAGGTTTGGTCGTGTCTTTTTTGCCGTTGTCAAACATCTTTAGTAAATAGGGAAGGCAGGTGAAGATTTAAATAAAATCAAGACTAACGTACCTTATGGCGCTGTGAAATGTTTTCCCATACTGCCTGCAACCCCAAAAGATAGCTGGTAGCCCCAAAACCGGAAATTACTCCAAGCGCTATCGGGGCGGTTAAAGATTTTTGACGAAATTCTTCCCGGCGATAAATATTAGAAAGATGGACCTCGACAGTAGGAATTTTCGCGGCTGCTAACGCATCCCGAATAGCAATACTGGTGTGAGTGTACGCGGCGGGGTTGATCACCATAGCATCAACGGTCCCTTTTGCCTCCTGAATTTTGGTTACCAATTCCCCTTCATGGTTTGATTGATAGAGGTCCACCACGAATCCTTTTTCTTTAGCAAACTTTTTAATCCGCTTATTAATCTCCGCCAACGTGAGATCTCCGTAAATTTCATTTTCCCGGCTTCCCAGAAGATTAAGGTTGGGACCATGAAGCACTAAGATTTTTTTCACTTTTTTTCCCTCCCGTTTTCTCTTAAAAATTTTTTAACCTTTCCACATAGTGGTGATAATGAGAACGGATATCTTCGATCGAGTCGCCTCCAAACTTTTCCAAAAATGCCCGCGCTATCTCAAAGGCGACCGCTGATTCTCCAATCACCGCCAGAGATGGGACGCGGCAAACGTCTGAGCGTTCAACTGCCGCTTCCACCGGCTCTTTACTCACGAGGTCCACTGACTTTAAAGGTTTCATGAGGGTCGATATAGGCTTCATCGCGCACCTGATCACTAATGATTCTCCATTAGTGATCCCCCCTTCGATTCCTCCGGCATTGTTGCTTTTGTGAAAAAATCCCCATAACCTCTTGTCCCCGGAGGGCGTCTCATAAAATATTTCATCATGCACCTGCGAGCCAAATCGGTGCGCGCTTTCAAAACCAAGTCCGATTTCCACTCCTTTTACTGCCTGAATACTCATGAGCGACTGCGCTATTCTTCCGTCCAGTTTTCGGTCCCAATGGACATGACTCCCCAGTCCGGGAGGAAGGCCGATAACAACGATTTCCGCTGTACCACCCAAGGTATCACCTTTGTGTTTGGCTTCATCAATTCGGCTTTTCATCTTTTTTTCCGCTTCTTCATCCGCGCAACGCAGTTCGGAGTTTTCCGACCGGGAAACAATTTCAATAAAAGGCATTCCGGTGTAATCCGCTTCAATCCCTCCAATTGATTTAGTATAAGAGTAAAAACTGATACCAAACGCCTGAAGAAAAGTTTTGCATACCGCCCCTACCGCAACCCGGGCAGCAGTCTCCCGCGCGCTCGACCGCTCTAAAATATTGCGAGCATCTTTTTGATTATACTTGAGCGCCCCGGCTAAGTCGGCATGGCCCGGCCGCGGACGCGTAACCAATAAAGCCTCATCTTTATCTTCCTCCTTGATAGACATCTTCGCCTGCCAGTTGACCCAATCCTTATTGGAGATAACAAGGCAAAGGGGAGCGCCCAGAGTCTTTCCCCAGCGCACTCCGGCAATGATTTCTACTTTATCATCCTCAATCTCCATCCGCCCGCCTCGGCCGTAGCTTACCTGCCTACGCCTCAGGTCACGATCAATATCTTCCGGCTGCAAGAGGATTCCCGCCGGAAGTCCTTCAATAATCACCGACAAGGATTTCCCATGAGATTCACCTGCGGTAAGAAATCGTAGTATATCCATGTGTTCTCTTTTTACCTCGTTAGAAATGCCTCTCTACCCTGTCAGATATCAAATATCTAACCGGGTGAAGAAGCACAGGGTTAGATTAAAGATTTTTACATTTTTTCAAAGGGGGTAAATGTCCTTTGTGGAATCCTTCTAACGGTGTTTACTCCCGTATTCTGCATCACCTGCGAAATGGATTTCTATTACAAGTGACCTTTTGTAAAAAAAATGCACCCCGTAGTGAAAGGGTGCATTTTTTTAAATGCAAGCCTGGTGTTACCTCAACCGGCAACCGGGGTAACTGCCATCTCCGTTGGTTTCTTCGGGATGGTGATAATCGTTGGAGTAATAAAAATAATCATTTCGGTTTTTTGCCTTTGCTTGTAGTCGCCTTTAAATACAAAGTTTAAAATCGGTATCCGGCCGAAAAAAGGAACACTGTTACGGGTATCTTTATTGGTGTCTTCATAAATGCCGCCAATCACGACCGTATCCCCGCTGCGAACTAAAACCTTGGTTATTGCCTTGCGGGTATCAATGCCGGGTTGGTTTCCAGCGCCAGTCAAGGCTGACATCTGATCTTTTTTAGCCTCAATATCCATCATCACACTTCCGTCCGGCGTTACATGAGGAACAACCTTCAAAGAAAGGGTTACCTTTTTAAATTCAGTCGTTGCAAAAGTACTTACCTGGCTTGACTGCGAATCCACTTTCAGGTAAGGAATCTCAGCCCCTTGCTCAACCAGAGCCTCCTGGTTGTCGAGCGTCATAACCCGCGGGCTGGAGATGATCTCAAGTTTTTCGTCCTTTTCCATGGCGGCAATTTTATTAAAAATATTAAAGTTGTCCCTAAAAAAGCCCCACGCAATCGAACCACCAACCCCTGGCCCGATCGTAGAGGGCGCGAGGTCAAGTATGGTTTGTGCAGTATTCACAAAGGTAGGACCGTTGCCCGGTATACCGTTGCCACTTACGTCGCCCCCGGCGCCGATGATGCCTCCCCCGGCGGGAGCTTGTATATCACCACCCCAACTCACTCCAAGCTCCTTGGTATAGGTAGGGTTTATCTGAATGATTTTAGCCTCGATCAGCACCTGAGGAATCGGAGTGTCCAAATTATCAACGATTGTTCTCGCTTCCTTAATGTTTTGTTCGATATCGATGATGATCAAGGTGTTGGTGCGCTGATCAACCTCAATGCTCCCTCTCTTGGAAAGAACTTTAGAATTTTGAAGAACCGTTTTTAATTCCTTAGCCTGAGCATAGTTGATCGGAATGAGCGCTTTTTTCAGCGGTTCGAGTTTTGCTTCGCTTTCCTGGGCAGCAAGAGCATCCTTTTTTTGTTTTGCAAGCTTTTCAAGCGGGGCAATCTGGAGAATATTTCCCTCAAAAGACTTTCCCAGATTGTTGCTTAAAAGAATGGTGTCAAGAGCCTGGTCCCAGGGAACATCCTGAAGCTTGATGGTCACTGTGCCTTTGACATCCTCTCCCGCCACAATATTTAAGCCACTCACTTCTGCAATTAACCTCAGGATGTTGTTGATGTCGGCATCTTTAAAATCGAGAGAAATACGGGTTCCGGTATATTTTTTGGGTTCTCCTTCCAGCGCGCCAAGGGTTGCCCCAACCTCAGTTGCTTGGGCGGGCTTTTCCCCCTGCGTAACCTTTGCTGGACTTTTTTCTTCCTTTGCGGGAGTTTGTTCGGGCTTCTCAGCCGGTTTTTCAATTGCGGGTGCAGCCTCCTTTGCCTCCTGAATTTGTTTTTCCACTGACGACGGCACCGTTTCAGCGGGTGTTATTGCTGTTTGTGCTTCGACTGTAGCTTTCGGAGCTGGAGTTAAAGGAGAAGCCGCGGCTTCATCATTTTTTGTCTCTTCAGTTTTTCCCTCCGATAGTGCTTCTTCTGATTTTGTTTCCGGAGAAGAAGCTAAAGACCCCGAAGCCTGGGCTGCCGATGGTGTTAATACCATTAATTGAGACTTCCTTTCCTCAAACCCCGCGCCAAAAAATATTGTAGCCCCTTGGGCAGTGGGAACTACTTCGAATGTGGGCAATTTACTCAAAGAAGATTCAAAAACCATGCGCAAGTAGTCAGGGTGTCTCCCCCAGCGTACTTTCTTAATAAAGGGGCATTTAGATGCCTTTTCTTTGCCCGACACAAGCAAGTTAAGCTTAGGGAAATCTATTACCAGACGAGTTGGTTTACGAAGATTAAAAGAATTAAAACTTTCGATGATCCCATCTGCTATAACATCAACGCGGGTATAATCCTTATTCGTATCGTCAATAATAACATCCAACACTTTTTCCGCTTTTTTCACTGCCGGAAGATGCGTAGGGAAATCAATCCAAAGATCGTTTTCGGTGGGGAGCACCTCGTAGTGAGCCGTGTTATTCATCGCAATTTCAACACGGGCAAAGTTCTTTCCCTCTTTTTCAAGCTCTGATGGAACAATTTCCGAAACCACTCCCTTGCTCACCGGAATAGGCTCAGCAGGAATTGCGAGTCGCCCGCCTGCCACATCAATGATCAGTCGAAGCGGTGAATCCGCCTGCGTAACTTCATAGGTGAGAGGCGCAGATCCTTTAATAACCACTCTAACAGCATCCTCTTTCTCTTCTACCGCAATGTTGGAAACTAAGGCGAGTTGTTGGGGAGTTGTGACGCCCTCCGAAGCTGCTCCCGGTGGTTGTTGAGTTGCGGGTTGGGGTTGAGTTGCACACCCCCCCAGCAAAAGAACTACCGCTAGTATTTCAAATATCCTTTTAAATACTAAGCCTCGATAATTCATTAAGCTCATTTGCCTTTCCTCTCTTCTTCTGCTCCTGTGTGGAGTTTTATTCGTATTGCCTTCGTTTTTGTTTCACCGAAAATATCGGCTGATTCCTCAGTAATAACAATTTCATTTTCTAAAATACCCGTTACCTTGCCCTGTTTGTTCCCGATAGAAGAACCTTTGGTAATGATGTATCCCTTACCGGCTGAATCTTCAACAAGCGCACGCGGGTTATCAATATTCCAAATAATTGCAACCAATTTCAACTGGCTGAGTTCATATTTTTGCAATGGTTGGATGGCCTTGTCAGCCTCTTCTTTACGGCGTTTTACCTCAAGAATGAACGGTTTGAACGGATCAGGTTTGCCCGTAGGATCATAGATATAACCGCCAGATTTCGGTTTTTTCGGTCCTGCAAACAATGTATCCAAAAATGTTAAGCCTTTACCCTCACAGGTCGCCTTCATAATTTCTGGCTGCGCCTTATCCTGATTATAGCGCCAGAAAAGCGCGTTTTCTTCGATCTGGTCAGCATTACTCTCCAGAATTTTGCCCGGCAAAATCAAAGTAAACTCGACTGAATAAGGTCCCTGCCTCTTTTTCTGTTCAAGGTCTTTGCGGATACTCTCAGTTTCCATTTGAAAACCTAAATTGTTATTTTTGTCTCGGTAAAAACTGGCTTCCCCTTGACGGAAAGCTTTTGTGTTAAGTAAATTTTGTTTTGCGTTAAGTAAATTTTGTAGTGTATCAAAAGTTACGGTATAAAAAACATGAAGCTTCTCTTCCTTCTTTTCAAAAACAGCCTTTTCGATTTTAATCCCTTCTCCTTGGAATTGTTCCCTCAAATCCTTTTCGGTTGTAACAAGACCATCAAAAATAGGCCTAGCTGTCGTGTTATCCTCTGATTTTTGAGCTTGTTCTAACTCCTGAGTCAACTCTTCTCCCAGAATATACATGACCTCTAACTGTCCTGAACCATCCTTTTTCAAAGTTAATTTATTCTCCGACTCTAAGCAGCCCTGAAGGAGAAGAAACAAGGGTATGGCAAAGCAGTATAAAGTCAGTTTGAGAGATAAATTCTTTTTAAAAAATAGCATTTTCATAATTTTGAGAAATCAGTTGTTTTTTGTTTCTGGGCTTTTTTTATTCTTCCTTGGTTTTTCCTTTTTGTTTAGTTCTTTTCCTTGGTTTTTCCTTTTTGTTTAGTTCTTCCTTTGCTGCCGGAGTTTCAATAAACATAAAGGTGGTGGCTAAACACGATGTCGTCACTACCATTTTTTCACCTTCTTCTTGTGGTTTTTCCATAACAACATTGCTTATGTTAACTATTCGATCAAGGTTGCCTACCCGGCTAAAAAAACCGGCTACTTCATGATAACCGCCCTCCACCTTGATTTCTACCGGGATTTCCGAATAAAATTCTTTGGGGGATTCGGGTTTGGGACGAAAAAGTATAAAATTAAGTCCCGATTCTTTTCCTAATGATGAAATGGTAGTTAAAAGCTGAGGAATCTCTTTCTTGTCCGGTAGCTGAGCCTTTTTAATTTCAAGATCTTTTCTTACACTTTCCAGTTTTGCTTCGAATACTTTCGGATCTTGAGCCACTCTCTTCTTTTCATTTAAGTCCTGTTCCAATTTTGTATATTCTTTATCTTTGGCATCAAGTTTTTGATAAGCAGGTAAAAGAAGATATTGGCCCATCACCAACACTATAAGTAAAATAATTATTACCAAAAACCCCAATTTTTTGGGCATTGAAAGCTTCATTATATCGTCAAAGGTTATTGCCAAGATTTCTCCCTTACATTTTCGATTTTTTGTCTTTTCATCACCGCTTGGTTGAAGCTTCTTGGATTGACTCTAAGCTTTTAATTGCTTTAAGAGTGGTGGTAAGAGAAAATTTTTTTAATAAATAATCATCTACTTTTGCCTCCTCCGAAAACTGAAGCTCAACGTTTTCAAACTCAGGAGAATTCTCCAAATTATTCATAAATTGAGCAATTGTCTCATTATCAAAGGCTACGCCATTAAGCGCTAGTTTCGCACCTTGGCACTTTAAATTAGTTAGCCACATCCTTTCCCGGACAATTCCCGTGGAAAGGGATGCTAATATTTTTGCCGGTCCGGATTTGTTTTCTTCCAGTTGCTCAATTACCTTAACCTTCTGTTCCAGGAGGGCAGTATTTTTTTTAAGCTCAGTAATCTTTTCTTCGTCTTTTTTAAGCTGTTTGAGTTCATTCTTGGTGTCTAAAATCTTTCTATCGAGAGCGTCTGCGCTTCTTTGAAGATAGAACCAAATTCCTAGTACTATAACAATAGCCAAGCATACTACCAATACTGCGAAAATCCCTTGGTCAAGATAGGGAGATTTTTTCTTTGCTTTTTCTCGGGGAAGTAGGTTAATCCTCATTTACTCCTCCAGTTTTCGGAGCGCTAACCCTACACCGACAGCCGCAATAGGTCTTATTTCTTTTATAAGATCGGGATCAAACTGGGCTTCGTTATATTTTATCTCCCGGAAAGAATCAAAAAATTCAACCGAAACGCCAACCCGTTCGGCAATCAAGTCTTTGATTCCAGGAAGTTGAGAAGCGCCCCCAGTCAGGTAAATCTTTTTTACTTCCTCCTCGGTGGTAGAAGCAGCGTGCAAATCTAATGATCGCTGAATTTCTACTGCCAATGCTAAGGATACATCGTGAATAATTTTATCTAAATGATCATAGTCAACGTGTTCCAATTCACCACCCTTTTTTAAGTCTTCTGCTTCTTCCTCGCTCACCGCCAATTGCTTCTGAATCTCTTCGCTAAGTTTGTTGCCGCCCATAAATATATCTCGAGAAAAGGTGCTTTTCCCTTCTTTGACCACATTGATATTTATTACCCCGGCCCCCAAATCAATTAAGGCCACAACTGGCACCTTTTCATCCGGATAATTGAACTCATAAGCATTCTCTAAGGCAAATGAATCAATATCCACAATGACCGGCTCCAAACCAGCTTCGTTAATAACTTCAACGTATTCATTGATGAGGGACTTTTTGGCCGCCACTAAAAGAACTTCCATTTGATCAGGATTGGCTTCATTAATTCCTATAACCTGATAATCAATATTTACCTCTTCAATATCAAACGGTATATATTGTTCTGCTTCAAACTTGATTGATTCAGCGAGCTCATCGTCATTCATGGTATTAGTGACAATCTTCTTGATAATAACAGGGTGGCCGGAGATGGAAGTGGCAACATACTTGGTTTTGGGTTTTAAGCTGCTGGTAAGGTTGGTGATCGCATTAACCAGGGCAGAGGAATTTTTTAATACTCCATTGACAATTGTTTCCTTGGGGAGCAAAGAACTTCCAAAATTTTTAAGCTCATAACGTTTTTTAGTCTCCTCCAGTTCAACCATTTTTACGCCGCTGGTTCCTATATCAAGCCCCAGGATCCCTTTTGATTTCTTTAAAAACATTGAGAAGTTTCTCCAAAATTAATCATCTGTAAAGACATTATTTTTTTCGGATAGCTTTAGCCCTAAGGCAAGAATGATTTTTCTCTTGGTATCCATGCGACAACCGATTCCCCTTTCTATTCTGGTAAGAGTTAAGGGGGAAATACCCGCGGTTCGCGCCAGTTCGGCCTTGCTCATAAGGCGTTCTTCTCTAAGTTTACGTACTTGATTTTTTCCCAATCTTTTACCTGATTATTGATTATTGTCCATAAAACTATAAAATTTTATTAATTAATAATCAAATAAAAACATTATCTTGAATACTAAAATATAAAGTTATTTTTAGTTTGTCAAGCTTTTTTTTTAATATCTTTGAATTTTTTTAAAAATTAAATATTTTCAGATAATTAAATAGCATCATTTAGCAATAAATGAATAGGAAATTAAACATAATTATCTATTTTTTCTGTTTACTGTTACCCCAATTACCATAAACAGTAGTAAGACTATTCCGCACAAACCTACTCCAACATCACCATATTGAGAGTAAAATGTGGAAGAAAAATTAACCGGAATCTCTCCTTTACAAAAAGTCCGCTCAAATAGTGGTGTTTGTTTCAGGATATACCCGGTAGGTTCGATTATTCCTGAGATTCCGGAGTTTGCCGCTCGCACTATTGCTGTTCGATTTTCAATTGCCCGAAACACGGCCATGGAAAAATGTTGGTAAGGCGCACTTGATCGTCCAAACCAAGCGTCGTTAGTGATAGTTACCAGAAAATTTGCTCCTGATTTGCAGTAATTCCGGGATAAGCTCGGAAAGACAATCTCATAGCAGATAAGAACCCCAAATCGCGCCCTGGGTATCGAAAACAAAGTTAAGTTTTTGCCAGGGGAAAAATCCCCCACTCCCACAACCATCTTTTCCACAAAAGGCAGGAAGGGTTTCAAAGGAACATACTCACCAAAAGGCACCAGATGAACCTTATCATACCGGCTCATTTTTTTATCCTCAGGCGATACTAAAAAAGCGCTATTAAAATATTTATGGTCTTCCGGCCGGCTCCCTGCCTCATAAGCCAAACTTCCAAAAAGAATTGGCGCAGTTACCTTTTTGGCCAAGCTAAAAAGAAATGGTCCATACTCGTGTTCAGGTGAAAAATAGCAAGGGACTGCGGTTTCCGGCCAAACAATAAGGTCGGAATGATCTTTCGCAGCCATTATCGTAAGGCGGCGGTATATATCGAGTGTCTCAGTGGTATAAGTAGGGTCCCATTTTTGCGCTTGATCCATGTTCCCTTGAATAAGAGAGACTTGAATATGAATGCTGTTTTTATTTGCCTTTTTGATTTTCTCAATACGAAAGTGTCCGTAAAAAATTACGCTTAGTAAAACACCCAGGGTAACTATCGTATAAAGAAAGGGGAACGGGTTAACACGGAATCGAACCCACTTTACCATAAGGTATACGGAAACATTAGCAAGCACTATGAGAAAGCTTACCCCGTACACTCCGGTTATATCACTTATTTGAATGAGAAAAAGATGTTGATACTGCGAGTATCCGAGCAATCCCCAAGGAAAACCCGAAAGCAGGTAAGTGCGAAGAAATTCTAATAGTATCCATACAACAGGGGCAATAACTGCCGGCTCAATACAAAAGCGGTTCCGAAAAAAATTTAGGAGTCCTCCAAAGGCCCCCACATAAAGCCCCAGATATAAAGAAAGCAGTACTAAGAGGAAAAAACTGATTGCATCGGAGAGATTTCCATAAAGGGCCATGGATACAGTAACCCAGGAAATAAGAGTTGAAAAATGGACTATGCCGGTTATCCAACCTAAAAAAAATGCTTTTCTGGGGGAAGCACCCTCAAGTGCCATAAACAAGGGTATGAAGCTGATCCAGGCAACCTGACTGAGGCCAAATTTAGGAAAAGGTAAGGTGAGAAGAATTCCCGCAAAAGAAGATAAAAAAAATTCTAATAAAAATTTCTGAATCGCCTTTTTTTTCATCAGCCTGTTAAGACAAATCGTAGAGCAATCTCATTGCCAACGAACAAATAAAAAGGACAGCGGTTTCCATCAAAGATGGAAATAACTGTCCATAAGGTTAATTAATTGACTGGGCACTCAGAAGAGTATTATTCGCTTGGAGCTTTAACCACTGAATTCACTAAAATCCAGGGGCGTTTGTCCTCACAAGACTCTACCCATCCGGAAATGGTGATCTTGTCTCCGGCCTTAAGCGGACAGATGAGTTCTGCTTTACATTGCTCCATAAAATACTGAAAAATTTCATTGGTTCTAAAATTCAAAAAGTCCCTAGAACTAAATCGAGTATCGCAACCATGATACCAATCGTCTAAAATGGCCGTAGACGTATCAAGATAAACCCCTTCAGTAACAATATACTTCCCTAAATAGCAACATGGCCCTTCCTTTAAACATTTTTCACTTACTGATATGGCTTCTCCTCCGCTATTCGTGGATTCCTGAGCTAAAATGGCAAGCGGTTTAGAAAGCAGGAAAGCCCCGAATATTATTGCCACAAAGATTATTTTCTTCATGGTTCCTCCTTTAATAAAGGCAACTCAAACTTATTATTTTAAATGTCTTAGAAACTAATTTCAAAGTAATTTTTTAATATTTTATCATAACTAAATCAGAAGATTCAAGAATTTTTTTGTAGTGATAGTTTGATGCTTTTTTTTATTGCCAATTCAACCGCTTGCTGTACTCAGGGCGTCACCTTACTTTTTATTTTTCTCGTTTTCATAAAAATAACCTTTGCGGCATTACCCAGGGCAGTTCCATTCGCAAAACTCTCTATCGCCAACTTATATCCAAGACAAAATCAAGGAATAAAGCAGATCAGCGGTATATATTTTTTTATTTTTTTCACAACCGGTTTTCAATGGCAGGCTCTACAATTTCTTAAAAATCCTTTTAAGCAAAAACCCAGCCTTTCCCAATCCCCAAAAAAAAAGGATCAAAGGATTATCCCCCCAACCATGGGCGATATTCCCCTTGCCTTCCTCAACTCATTTTCCCTTAAAAGAGGAACCCGCTCCAGGCGTTTGGTTACCGCTGACTCAAGCTACTTTCCGATCTTTTCGTATTTTTTATCTGTTTTAAATAAACACCCATCAGTTTCTCCTTTATACCAAGTTGCATTCAAAAGCATACCGAGGCGGCGACGAGGAATCGACCCAAGCCCCCTCACCCTGACCATCTCCCCAGTTGGGAGAGGGGTGGGTGAGGGGAGGAGTATGACGAGGAGACAACAAAGATATTCAAATTAAGCCGACTTGGTATTAATGATATTAGGTTGTTTGACATGGTCTATTTTAGTTTATATAATTATAACTAAAAAATTCTTTTTGTATTAAAAAATTATTTCTTCAAGCTTGCTTAAACGCTTTGCTTTATTTTTCAACTATGAGTAAAACCTATCCGGAGCTAAAAGAAAAGTCGGATGTTCACACCGAAGAAGCGTTCAGTGAACCTACTCAGTACAAAATCTTAATGCATAATGATCATTATACTACTATGGATTTTGTGGTCCACGTACTGGAAACAGTTTTTAATAAACCCCCGGCCGAAGCAGTCCAAATCATGTTAAATATCCATCAAAAGGGGTTAGGATTGTGTGGAATTTACACCGAGGAAATTGCCGAGACGAAAGTGGATACCGTACATTTTTTAGCCAAACAGCAAGGTTTTCCATTAAAATGTAGCATGGAAGAAGTATAATGATCAGTAAGGCATTAGAAATGGTTTTTGCGGTCGCTGTCAGGGAGGCAAAAATTCGCCGCCATGAGCTTCTAACTATTGAACATATCTTGTATGCTCTCTTGGATGATGATCTGGGGAGCCGAATTTTGCGCTCCTGCAGTTCTAATCTTCCGGATCTCAAAAAAAAGCTCGAAACCTTCTTTTCTGAACACCTTGAAGCGCTCCCCGAAGGAAGCAACAAAAAAATCATTCAGACGGTTAGCTTTCAGCGAATGTTGCAACGCGCGTTACTCCACGCCCAATCAGCCGAAAAAAAAGAGGTTGACGCCGGTGACATCCTGGCTTCCATGCTTGAGGAGGAAAATTCTTACGCAGTATACTTTCTTAAATCCCAAGGGATTAGCCGGCTGGATATTTTGAACTACATTTCCCATGGCTTGCCAAAAACAGGAGAGGATGAAAGGCCATTAACCTCAGAAGACAAAGAAAGTGAACTCGGGGACAAGCAAAAGCCATCAAGTCACCTAGAGCGCTTTACCGTTGCCCTTATTGAAAAAGCAAAATCGGGCTTGATTGACCCCCTGATCGGACGAGAAGCAGAACTGGAAAGAACGATACAGGTCCTGGGCCGTCGCCTCAAAAATAACCCGATTTTTGTCGGCGATCCCGGCGTTGGGAAAACTGCTATCATTGAAGGGTTGGCATTAAAAATTTTTAAGTGTGAAGTGCCTGAGGCTTTTTTAAATACGGAGATTTATGCGCTTGATATGGGCTCTCTTTTGGCGGGCACAAAGTTTCGGGGTGACTTTGAGGCGCGGTTAAAGGGAGTACTTTCAGAATTAAAAAATTTGCCGAGTGCAATTTTAGCGATTGACGAGATCCACACGGTGGTTGGGGCAGGGTCAACCACCGGTAGTTCAATGGACGCCTCAAACATCCTTAAACCGGTGCTTGCCTCAGGCAAGCTCCGCTGTATTGGCACCACCACGTATGAAGAATACAAAAATTATTTTGAAAAGGATCGCGCTCTTTCCCGACGTTTCCAGAAGATCGAAATTGCTGAGCCGTCCGTTTCCGAGACCATTGAAATTCTTAAGGGCTTAAAAACTTACTACGAAACTCATCACCAGGTTACCTACACCCCCGGAGCAATTAAGACCGCGGCAGAATTATCCGCCAAGCACATTAATGACCGCTGCCTCCCTGATAAAGCGATTGATGTGATTGATGAGGCGGGGGCGATGATTAAGGTGAGTCCGGCGTATAAACACCGGAAAAATATCACCACCGCTGACATTGAAAAGGTGGTCGCGCGCATCGCCAAAATACCGCTTCGCAGTCTCTCCTCTTCGGACAAATTACACATTCAAAATTTGGAAAAGGATCTTAAAGAAAAAGTCTTTGGTCAGGATGAAGCGATCCATAACCTGGTGAAAGCGATCAAGCGATCTCGGGCAGGATTGAGGATCCCTGATAAGCCGATCGGCTCTTTTCTCTTCATCGGGCCAACCGGCGTGGGAAAGACTGAAGTAGCAAAACAAATGGCAACAGTTCTGGGCGTAATTTTTTTGCGCTTTGACATGAGCGAATATATGGAAAAACATACGGTTGCCCGGCTCATTGGCGCTCCTCCCGGATATATTGGATTTGACCAGGGAGGCTTGCTTACTGATGCGATTCGCAAGCATCCCTATAGCGTTCTCTTGCTGGATGAGATCGAAAAAGCGCATTTCGACATCTTCAATATTTTGCTGCAGATTATGGATCATGCCACCCTTACGGATAACAACGGCAAAAAAGCTGACTTCCGTCACGTCATCCTCATGATGACCTCAAACGCGGGCGCCCGGGAGATGGCAACCGCCAGCATTGGCTTTGATGGCATTAAGTCGGAGGACAAGTCTGGTAAAGGATTAAGAGCCGTCGAAAAACTCTTTAGCCCTGAGTTTCGCAACCGTCTTGACGGCATTATAAACTTTCATTCCCTTTCTCATGAAATTATGGAGAAGATCGTCGACAAGTTTATGGCAGAACTCAATCAGCAATTAGTTTTTAAAAAGGTCAACGCCCGGTTGTCTACGGATGCCCGCGCCTGGCTTGCGCGAAGCGGATATGACCCGACGTATGGTGCTCGTCCCCTTGCCCGGTTGATACAAAAAGAGATTAAAGATCCCCTGGCTGAAGAAATTCTCTTTGGAAAGCTTTCCGGGGGCGGGAACGTATTCATAGACTATAATAATCAGAGCAACCTTCTTTCCTTTGTCTATAAGTAACCCCTTGACAGTCTACCGACTTCCCCAGGAGCTGGTTTTTCCTTCCCCGGATGAGGCAGAACCGGAAGGTCTGTTAGCTATTGGCGGTGACCTGACCCTGGAGAGACTGCTCCTTGCTTATTGCTCAGGAATATTTCCCTGGTACTCTGAGGGTTCCCCGATTTTATGGTGGTCTCCCGATCCACGGCTTATCCTTGCGCCAAAAGACCTCCATGTCTCAAAAAGCCTCTCTAGGGTTATTAAGAAAGACGTCTTTAAGATAACAATAGACCAATCTTTTGGAGAGGTTGTTCAAGGATGTGCGCGTGTCCAAAGGCCGGACGGGAAAGGCACCTGGATTGTCAAGGATATGGTCAAAGCCTACATCCGTTTACATGAAGCTGGCTTTGCGCATTCGGTTGAAAGCTGGTTTAACGGTAAACTCGTTGGCGGAGTATATGGCGTTTCGCTGGGAAGGGTCTTCTTTGGTGAATCGATGTTTTATGCTATGGAAAATGCTTCCAAAGTAGCTTTCGTTTATCTGACAAGGTTGTTACAAAAATGTAGGTTCGAAATGATTGATTGTCAAGTAACCACTGCCAACCTGCTCAGGTTCGGTGCCCATGAAATCTCCCGCTCCCAGTTTTTAAAGCGCCTCGCAAAAGCCCTCAAACAACCAACTCGTCGAGGCCGATGGCGGATGCCGGAAAATTTTGAGTTTTCAACATCCTCCGATGACGTCTCCCTTACCCTGAATTTTCCTGATTAACTGTTACCGCAACACAAGAAGTGATGATAAGTATTGACCCTATTATGGCCCCTAATGAAAGGTGTTCATGAAACACCAACATTCCCGCAAAAAAGTTCAGTACCGGCACTAACATGCTCAGAAGCGATCCAGACGTCACTGAAAGGTAGCGATAGCCTTCCGTCATAAGGAGTTGCCCGACCGTGGCAAAAATACCGATACCGAGTAAAAGAATGCCCCCAGCATATCCTATCGCCCGAGGCACGAGATTGGCGGGGATAATCATGAGCCATAAACCAACTACACATTGGGCAAAGAAAATGGCATAGGTAGAATCAGTCTCATGGAGACGTTTTATCGAAACCACTGCTATTCCCGAACAAAGAGCGCCCACTAGAGCTAAGGCTTCATATTTTCCAAATTTGGCAAACATAGTCATCCCCTCGCCTTCACTTTTGAGAAGAGATATGCCGACTAACGCAATGGCAATCGCGCCCCACTTCAAAACGCCAATTCTCTCCTTAAGAAAAATAACACTCATAATACTTGCGAAGATAGGATAGGAATAACTGATAATGGTCCCCTTAGCGATACCTAATTTCATTATTGACAAAAAAAGAAAAAAGACACCCGCGCCGCCAGTCAGTCCGCGAAAAAAAAGAAGCCAGCCATTCACAAAATGGAGTTTTAGCTTTCCAAACAAAGCAGCGACTCCCAACAAACCTAAACCAATAACAAATCGAAAGAGTGTTGTTCGGTATGGATCAAGGAAAGAGGCATACTTTATGAGGCTGGCCATCACGCAAAAAGCCCCAGCTGATCCGCCCATCAACACTAAGCCTTTCATGGGATGGTCCTTGTTATTCATGCTTAAACCTGCCCTTATAAATCCTTTTTATGATGCTCACAATAAGAAAAGTTTTTATACCAAGCCGCCTTTATTTGCATATCTTTGTTTTCTCCTCGTCATACTCTTCCCCTCACCCACCCCTCTCCCCACTGGGGAGAGGAATAGGGTAAGGGGTCTTGCGTCGATTCCTCGTGGCTGCCTCGATCCGTAGGCTTCTTCCGGCAAAACAGTAAAAGCTTTTGTATCCCCCATTGTCATTCCAAAAATTTTTTTTTCAAAACCCGGCATCATTTCGCCGGCGCCGATGGTAAATTCAAGCGGCTTGCTGTCTTTTGAATTATCAAATATTTTTCCGTTTTCCGGTTTTCCGGTGAAATGTACTTTTACTTTATCGCCATTTTTTGCTAAACTTATTTTTATATTCTGCTAAATGGCAATAAATATTTTTTCACCTTATAGTAATTTACTAATAAAGCAAACATTTTTCCCCTTGATTTATTTTTCTTTTGGTTAATTAAAAGAGCACGAGAGACTTTAAGGCCTAAAAATAAAGAACCCGCTGATGATGAAAACAGAAAAAAAAGAAGCCAAAAAGGAAAAGGTCAAAAAGATTATCCCCCTGCTTAAAAAAATGCATCCTCAAGCACATTGTGAACTTGATCACCGCAATCCCTTGGAACTTCTTATCGCCACCATCCTTTCAGCCCAGTGTACGGACAAACGAGTCAATCAGGTTACCCCGCACCTGTATAAAAAATACCCCCTTGCGAAGGACTACGCGGAATCTGTTCCCGGAGAACTGGAAGGAGAGATTAAATCAACCGGTTTTTTTCGAAACAAGGCAAAAATGATACGGGAAGCCACCCGCGAACTGGCGACGCGTTTTGGCGGAAAGGTGCCGGATCGTTTGGAAGACTTGATCACCCTCCCGGGAATCGGCCGGAAGACGGCTAATGTCATTTTAGGAACCGCCTTTGGAGTACCGGGAATCGTGGTTGACACCCATGTGCTTCGGGTAAGTGAACGTCTGGGATTAACAAAAAATACCGACCCGGCAAAGGTGGAAGTTGATTTAATGGAGATTGTACCGAAAAAGGCGTGGATCGATTTTTCATACCTCCTTGTCTTTCAAGGCCGGTATACCTGCAATGCCCGTAAGCCGCTTTGTGGCCAATGCTCCCTTCCCCCGTATTGCGACTACTTTCAAAAATCCCTGCCCTTAAAAAGATAAGACCTTCGTCTTTGGAATCCCTTTCGCGTGGGAACAAGGCTTATGAGTATCATTCCAAGAATAAAGCCGCCCACATGGGCCCACCAGGCTACTCCACCGCTCCCTGTTTGCGCGGTTGCCGCACCTGATAATGTACCGCTAAAAAACTGGAGCACAAACCAAAAAACCAAGAGAATAACCGCAGGTATTTCAATCACCGTAAGATAAAAAAAGATCGGCACCAAGGTTACCACGCGGGCAAACGGAAACGAGATAAGATAAGCGCCTAATACTCCGGCAATCGCACCACTTGCACCAACACATGGCGTCGTAGAGTTGGGGTTTAGAATAACATGGGACACAGCCGCGCCGATGCCACACACTAAATAAAAGATAAAAAACCGCACATGTCCCAGACGATCCTCAACATTGTCTCCGAAAATCCAGAGGTACCACATGTTGCCGATGACATGAAACCAGCCCCCATGGAGAAACATGGAGGTAAAGAAAGGAAAGAAAATGGACCTTAGTGATATTCCCTGGCTTTCTCCCAAAAAAACAATCCGGGCGGGGATTAAAGCATAGCGATGCAAAAAGGGGGTCGGGTTTTCCCTCAGTGAAAGCTGATAAATAAAAACCAACACATTAGCGATAATCAAGAGCACCGTGACCAGCGGAAATCTTCCCGAAGGATTTTTGTCGCGTAAAGGAATCATTGTTCCGTTAAAGTGTCTCCACTAAGAAAATTTAGAAACCGGCAAAGCAACCAAAGATAAATTCCACGTAACCTACTTTTTCCGGATACATCACGAAAAGAATACCGAGCCACAAGATTTTAAAACGTTCCCAATTGGCAGAAGTTAATTTTAATCCTCATTTTTTCACACGCCGACGAAATCACCATCTTTGGCACTTTGCATTTTGCCGCCAGCGTTAAAGCTGCAGCACAGGAGAGGCGGCCATTCACGAGTTCTTTTTGAATTGCTTCTTCTAAATCCGTTGCAACGGATTCCGCTGGTTTCACCACCTTCCCTTGCGGTGGATAGCCAAAAAGTCCGAGTTGACATTTCACAATAGGGATCTCCAGGAGGTCCGCATTGCGGCCTACGTCGCCGGGCTTAACTGATAAATCCCCGGCAATCTTAAAAGCATTAGCACAGAAAAGCTCTCCTTCAATAACCTCCGAGCGAATTGCCTGAGCAATTTTTTCATTTAATCGAGCATCCGTATGTTTTTGGGCAAAATGCCCTTTGTTTTCCCTCGTCATAAATTTTTCCTCCGTTCGTTTAATGTGGTTTTTTTTTTAAACCTGTCTCACATAAATTTGCGCTGCCATCTCTTGGTCAAGGGCAAACTGACTGTTCCCAAGCTGAATCACGTAGGAGGGGAACTTCTGGAGGAGCAGAATTTCGGTTTTAGGCAATACCCCCATTGCGATCATCTTTTGGAGAACATCCCGGTTTCCGGTTTGCAAATATGCTACTTTCCCCCTTTTTTTTATTTCCAGTTCAGCTAACGGCATAATAATTTTTTTAAGGGTTTCTTTGGACGCGCCCCGGCAGCAACTCCCTGGTGGAATCGGCTTCCCATGAGGGCAAGTCTTTGGATGTCCGAGGAGCGTACAAATACTTTTTTCCAGGTCTTTATGAATGAGGTGTTCAAATTTACAACTTGTTTCATGAATTAATTTACTCTTTTCAACAAACACATCCGTCATAAGCCTTTCCGCCAGGCGGTGCCGTCTGATACACTTCTGGGCCTCCATTTTACCTGCTTCAGTCAAACCAAGCTGGTTTTCCTTAACAAGGACATACCCCATGCTTATTAAATCTTTCACGGCGTCATCGTCTTTTAACAGGCTGAAGTCGCTTTTATCTTTCTGCCCCTCTACCGTAATAATCCAGAGCGACTCCAGGAGCTCTTCAATCCTCTCTTTGCGTTCCATCATGTTTTAACCTCCTCTTGTTTACAAGCTGATCCCGAAGTTATATAACACCAGATTAACCACAAAAGCAACCGCAAAGGCAACCACTAAGGTAAAAAGCGATACACTCAATCCCGTCTTCCATCCCCGTTCTTTAAGATTCATCAAAAATTGAGCAACACAGGGAAGAAATAAAGTCAACGCTACACAGGCTACCAGCAGCTGGTCTCCGGTCAATAACCCGGCTTTATGGAGGTCATAAAGACCGGCTGCTCCATAGTCACGCCGGAAAAAGCCGAAAAGGAATACCTTAGCCGCCTCCTTCGGAAGCCCAACCATTGTTACCGGTTTGGTAAATAAGAAGATCAAAAGATCGAAGAGCCGCGTAAGCTTACCTAACCAGATTAAAACGCTTGCCAGAAGAAACAAGGGCAGAATCTCCCAGAAATACCACTTCACACGGGTATAGGTCTTGGTTAAGATATTGCCGAGATGAGGCAACCTCAGCGGCGGAATTTCAATATAAAAAGACGGCCTTTCGCCGGGAAGAAGTTTTGCGGTTAAAAATCCAACAAACAAAAACACCATCATAATAATTCCTGCCCAGAGCACCATCGCCATAGGATGCCCCCCGAGCAGCGCCAGGATTACTCCTAATTGCGCGGAGCACGGAACTGCCAGGGCTAAGAGCATGGTAGCGATAAGCCGCTCCCGCTTCGTAGGAAGGGTCCGGGTAACCAGCGTGGCCATGGTTGCGCAACCAAACCCTAACACCATCGGGATTACCGCCCTTCCGCTCAGGCCGATTCTTTTAAAAGTCCGGTCAATCAGCATTGCCAGGCGGGGAAGGTAGCCGGTATCTTCAATAACTGAAAAGAAGAGGAAAAAGAACGTAACGATGGGAAGGATAAGCGCTACTGAGTATCGCAGCCCGAGGGTTAAAAGGCCATACTCCCCTACTACCAGGTCCTGAAGAATCCTCCAGGGAATAAGGTAAGAAAAGGTTTTTACCAAGACCGGATTAAGGTAGGCATTATAAATCCTCTCTTCAAGGTACCCTACGACCGTACCGGCTCCAAAGACTCCCACAAATTTATAGAGTCCGAAATAAAGGATCAAAAAAAGGAGGGGGAAACCCGCTATGGGGTTCATCATTAAAGCACTTATTTTCTCAGCAATCCTTTGTTCCTTTTGTTTGACTTTGACCACCCGGTTGATGATCCTTTCAACTTCGTCACGACGGCGCAGAGCAATTTCATATTCAATTGGATAAGCATAGTGTGCCTTCACCCCGGAAATGATTTTTTCAATGTGACTCATAATTGCCGGCTGGCTTTCCTGCACCATCTCCTGTATCTCGTGGTCTTCTTGAAGCAAGAGCAGACCCACAGCGCGACGCGAGAGCGGATAGTGGTCGTGAAGCAATCCTTCAATAGCTCCCAATGCTATTTCTAAAGACTGTTCTATCGGTCCATCATGATTTTTTTCGATTTGCATATCCTACGATCCTCTCCTTCAGGGTATCCATCCCCGTTTTTGTGGTTGAAATTGTCCCCACCACTGGAATCCCAAGGAGTTTCTCTAAAAGAGTAAATTCAATTTTGATCCCGGCTTTTTGGGCTTCATCCATAATATTCAAAACCAAAATGACCGGAAGTCCGGCTTCGATAAGTTGAAGGGTGAAGGCTAACATTCTTTCTAAGTTTTTAGCATCAACAACATGTAAAACAATGTCCGACCTTCCTTGAATTAAAATTTTTCTTCCCACCCGTTCCTCTTCAGTGATTGGGGTTAACGAATACATTCCCGGAGTATCGATGACCTCAAATTTTACTCCTTTGATGTCCGCAAATCCGCTGGTAACTTCAACCGACGTTCCCGGATAATTGGAAACCGTAACATAACTATTCGTAAGATTGTTAAACAAGACGCTTTTGCCCACATTGGGGTTGCCGATAATGACAATCTTTTTGGGTTGATCAGGCATTCCTCCAGCATTCTCAGGAGTTGCCGAAGAAGGCAAATTATTTTTTTGTTCCAGCCGAGTTTGTTTCATAGTAACGCCCATGTTGTTAAAATCAAATTTTTATTATCCCTTCTTATCCCGAGACATTTTTTTGTCAGCACCCTTTCCACCCAACGTGCCTTTCTTTTTTGAGAAAAACTGATCCAGGGAGTCTTTCAAATGTTCTACGCATTCCTCTCGTGAGACGCCTTGTTGGCAATGAGTTTTAAAATACCCCCAAAAATCAAAACTTCCCTTGGGACACGCCTCAATTAAACCAATGAATTCCATCAGCTTCTTGAGGGTAGCAGAGCTAACCGCATGTTCCATCCGACACGCTTCAGCATTTGCCTGCTTGGCATTAACTTTAAGCACGTTTTTTAAAAAATTATAAAGTACCATGTGCTTGTGCACAGCCTTTTGGGCTTGTCTGAGCCCCAACGAAGTCAATTCCACATAATCATATCGCTCATGGTTTATCAGCTCTTTTTTAGCCAAAGTATTTAGCATTGACGTTACGCTCGGCATTTTTACCTGCATCCCATTGGCAATATCACGAACCCTGACAACTTTATTCTCTTGCTTTAGTTTCACTATTAATTCCAAATAATCTTCCATTGCTGAGGTAAGCGCTTTTCCCATGGGAGTTCCTTTTGGAAAATAAAAAATATTTAGAGGATTTTTATAATCTTAGATTAGTCTAACTTTTAAAAATAATTTGTCAAGTCCCTTGTTAATAAGCTTACCACTTCCCCCTTGACTAATGTCGCATAGGGATTTATATTTTTAATGAAAATTTTTTCTGTATCCATACTTTATTAATAAAGGAGGATGCTCAATGCAAGAAATCGCCACCCTATCAAAAGAAGAGATCAAAGCTACGCTCATCGCAACTCACCGGGAAAACCAAATTCTTTGGAGGAAATGGCTTAATCAAACCAAGGATTTTCCCGCAAAATCCGGACTGTATCGTTACCGCGAGGGATTTGACACCGCTATTTTAAACTTAGCCCAGAAGTTGCACATCACTCTTGGTGTCTCAAGTATCCCGGCAAAAAACCAAAAAAAAAATACCGTCATTACTTTGGAAAGAATTTCCGTTCTTCCTAATCCACCAGCGGTTACCTGCCTTTATTGTCATGAACCTCTTTTTAGGAAAAGCTCCAAGCGTTGGTACTGCCCGTCCTGTAAGGTTAATTTCCGACTTCGGCAAGAAGAGGGTTAACCTTTT
Organism: Thermodesulfobacteriota bacterium; assembly: GCA_026625185.1. Taxonomy (GTDB): domain Bacteria; phylum Desulfobacterota; class WTBG01; order JAGOGO01; family JAGOGO01. Next base: position 1,552,607 of record CP113000.1, read on the forward strand.
AAACGGGTTGCGAGAAATTCGGTTTTAAAAAAATAAAGACAAAGAGATCAAAAAGCTGATCTGAAAATGGTTAAAACCTAACAACTCCCGATCTAAGGGGATATATGCCAGGATCGGCCACACAAGCATTGCCTGTTGCCAACATATATAAAAGTGGGAAGAATATATCGGGGGATCATGATGGGTAAGGCAAAAATCTAAAAAAAGGCCTTCATTTCTTGACAGACATCCTCAGGTTTAATGATGGAGAGAGATTCGTCATGCAATAGTCCCGTGAAATTAATATCGCTGGTATTCATCGGCGGAATAACAAAACGAGGAGTTAACCGAGCATGGGTCCAAAAATAATCTTTTTCTTTTAATCCGGAAAAAATGGTCAGATTAAAGCTCATCAGGTTATTTTTGGCTAAGTAAAGAAAAATTTTTTGAAGCCCCCGGGCGAACTCTTGAAACCCGGCCGGAGGAATCTCTAACAGGGAAAGTTCATTAACAAAAACACCCATGACATCAAACATCATCCCTTTGGGCGCAAAATAAAGAAGCCAACAAATATTTCCGGTTTCACCCAAAAACCTTTGTTCGAGCCTTTTTTCCTCCTTAATCAAATCGTTCCAATAATTGACTTTAAATTTTTTCCAAAACCGCTTTCCCCGTTTTAAGATCAGGTCATGATAATCCGAAGGATCCCGGTCCGCCATAAGATGAAGGTGAGGATGGATCAAGCTTGCCCCGGAAGGGGGCATATAGTTCCAGTTAATAGAAAAGTATTTGTTTTTAATATTTTTTTTATAAACTCTTTTAAAAAAACTCTGGGCTGCCAGGAATCCATTTGCTAATGTTTCTTCAGAAAAATGCGCAAGCCCAACAAAATGGTCTTTGGAAAAAACTGTCACGGCATTATTCTGTCCGTACGGCATAAAATTGGGAAACACTACTGCCTCTTCGAATTTTATCCTTCCTTCCGGGATAAAAGGGGGAAAAAATTTGGGGGTCATGTTTTCCACGTTTGCTTCGCAAAAGGGACACGGATACTCAAGGGACTTCTCTACCGTTTTTTCAATATCAGGCGGCACCGGCACCTTGAACTTAAGGCTCATTATTCGCGCTCTTCTTCGGGTAAGCGGGTCAAACCGGAACTCAAAATTCAAGCGCTTTTCATTAAAACCCTGGGTGTGGTCGAGAATCTTTATTTCCCTTAAAGATTTTTTAAAACGAACCGCCATAATTTCCTCTTGTAAGTTACTTCGTTATCCCTTAAAAAAACCCTGCATGCCCTGTTAAATATCAAATAGTTAGGTGAAGAAGCCCGGGGCAAAATTAAAGATTCTTACACTTTGCCCACCGGTTAAATGCGCCGTGGGAAGGCCTTCTAAGGGGGTTACCATCAAAAGGTTTTCAGTATATAGAAATTTATTCTTTTTGCAAGGCCAATTTCGGCTTCCGGTAGTATGCAATAAACTGACCCGCCGCAAGCGGACGAGTTGTTAAAAAAAAGAATAAAAACCTTGGAGACAATTAACATTATGGCCGCCACTCTTTGAAGAACTCCACCAATCCCCGATAAACGCACCGGGCTTCTTTCTCTATAGTCTGAGCAGCTATTTTTTTCTCATTACCTGAATGCTTTTCCCGGATGTTGATTAATAGTGATGGTGAGCTGGGGTGAATGATGGTGAAATCCAGGCCTTCCTGGACTTTCACATTCTTAAATTTCAACTCCCTTTTCATGGCGTTGGCGATTGCTTGAGCAAGCTTTTTACCGGGCTGGCTTAAGAAGTAATGAGCCGCGTAAGAAGTGCCCTTTCGATGGGTTATGGTGATAAAGTATCCTCCCCCAAGCTTTTCCCCGGCAATCACTCGATCTCCCGGAGTTGGATGCTCGTGCAGGGAGTTTCTGGTGAGCGTGGTGATAGCGCCTGCTTCTTCGAGCAGTTCCTGTAATTTTTGAGCAACCAAAAGATTCGCTTCTTCGTAATCAGCTGTAAGTCCGAATATTTTTTCAGTCTTTTCATCCCATGGCTCAGGGTCGAGAATAATTTTTTCCCCTAAAAGAAAACCATCTTCCTTAGGTGTGAGAATAAAAGTTTCCTTTTTAAAAACACCTTTTGTAAAAGCGATGGCGCGTTCCTGAGTTTCATAACCGGGCTTACTTAACGTGATCAAGCTTTCTCTTGCTTCATGGGTTTTAATAAATACCAATCCTTCTTCATTAGATACCCCGAGAAGGGTACCTCCCTCTCGCATGGTAACCATGTCCAACGGTTTCCGGTTAATATCATTAACGGTTATGCACAGCAGAGCATCATTTATTGGTCCACACTTAATGATGGTTTTTCCGCTTATCGCTTCACAGCGTGCCTCGATTAGCGCTTCCGCTGGCCTCCGGGGGGAAACAAAATATGCGATTACTCGGCCGTTTACCGTATTAAATACTCGCCCTTCAAGTTTTCCGGTAAAGGTCTTAAGTTTAACCACCGTGTCATTAATGACCGGGTTATCATAGCGATCTAGAACCTCAACCCGGATACTGGTAGAACTTTTTCCATCCGCCGGAAGAGATGAAAAAGCAGAAGAGACCATAACCTTGGCAGCCGGCAGGGAGGTGCAAAAGTGAACGGGGTTTATCCATGAGGCATTTCCATTGAGGTTGCGCGCCTGGGCAGAGAAGGTGTGCCATCCATTTTTAAGAGGTTTATCGGGATAATAGGTGATGATTTCGTTTTTGGGATCGAAGGAAGAAGGAACGAGTACCCCATCAAGATACAGGTGAGGTGTTTTCGGATCAATCGCCTTACCCTCTTTTCCTCCAACGATCTTGGCTCTGATTTGGGGAAAAGCATTATGAAGACTAACATTATTTGGTTGATAGTCACTCAGCTCTGGAATACCTTTTTGAAAATAGGCGAGGATTCCTAAAAAATAGTCTTCGGCTTCCCGCCTCAGCTGGTTCGCAAGAGTAAGGCGCTTTTCGTTTTCTTTATTGGAGATAAAGGAGGCTTCCCCCAAAATCGCTAACGCCTGCGTGTTTCTCAGTACCCGGTAATTACCGGGGAATACAGATACCTCAGCTAAGGACTGCCCCTTTTTTAGTTCCTGGGCCACACAGTTGGCCAGGTCCTTGGAAGCCCCGGGATCCATCAGCTTATAATATATCTGGGTCTCATTTTTTTTCCGGTCATAGGTATTGGAATTGTGGTGGATGCTGATAAAAAGATCAGCCTTAAAATTATTACTTAACCGGGCGCGGGCCATTAAATCGTCACCTAAAGCGGCGCTTCCAGGGGGGCAAAGATCAACATCCGCACTCCTGGTCATTATGGCTTCAGCCCCCGCTTGTTTGAGAAACCCCCAAAGATGAAGTCCTACCGCTAAGTTAATATCTGATTCGCGAAGCCCTTGCATTCCAACGGCTCCAATAAACCTTCCTCCGTGTCCTGGATCAATAACAATCCGGCGGCCTTTAATAGGAGAAAAATCGCGGGCCTCCATTTTTACCCGAAAAGCAGGAGTATTAGAGGGGATAGGAGCGCAACTTATCAGGATCATAAGAAGACTGATAAGGACAAAAACAGGGAGTTGAACTCGAAATTTAAACATAATAATTCATTGAAAATAGATATACATTATAAGAAAATTATTTTTACACTAAGGGGAAAAATTAGAAATGTCAATGGGTTTGCGAACTACAGGAGAACATGCGATAATTACCATAAAAATTACTTCAAATGATTAAAGCAGCTTGAGGGCGCGTATGAAAAAGGAATCTTATGTAATGGTAATAATCGCCGCCAGTACCCAGGAAGAAGCGGAAAAAATCGGCATGACTTTGGTGAAAGAAAAACTGGCTGCTTCCGCCAATATCATCCCATTAATAAAGTCTTTCTTTTTCTGGAAGGGGAAATTCCATAATATTCTTGAATCAATTGTCTTACTTAATACCAGAGGTGATCTCTTTGAGAAGCTCAAAGAACGTGTGCATGAACTCCATAGTTACGAGCTGCCGGAAGTCATTGCCCTTCCTGTTCTTGCCGGCTCTCCAGAGTTCCTTGACTGGATAAAAGAAAATACCCAATAATACCAAGGCACCTTCATTTGCATATCTTTGTTGTCTCCTCGTCATACTCTTCCCCTCACCCACCCCTCACCCCACTGGGGAGAGGGATAGGGTGAGGGGGCCTGCGTCGATGCCTCGTCGCCGCCTCAATCTGCTTTTGAATGCAACTTGGAATAAATTATTTGCCTATTAAAAATCGGGGGACCGCTGATTTTCGGAAGGTGAAAAAGTTCGTTTTAAGCGGCCGAGGAAGCTGAACGCACGGAAGAAGCCCAATTGTACAACGAGCTTACTTTATTGAATATTTCACTTTTTGTGATGTTTAAAACCTTTTGGGTAAGATGATTAACTTTTTCTTCCTCTTTTTGTAACGATTCTTGGTCACAGTCAAAAGGATGGAGGTTTTGGCAGAACCGGGCGACATGGACCAGTTCATGGGTCAGGATGTAAACCATGAAAGGATAAAATTCCATGTTTGATTGCTTCCACAATGTTTGGAGAATATTTTTGTCAAATAAACAGATCTGGTAACGCTCTTTAGGGAAGAGGGAGAGATTGTCTCTAATCGGGGTGTATTGCCTTACCTCGGCAAAAGCTTTTTTGGGTGAACAATTAATCCCTCCTTCTAACTCAGTTTTTAAGTCATAACAATGATTAAACCATTCCCGGGGAGAAAAACAATAAAATTTCTGAAGGTAATCTGCGGCTTCGTCCAACGCAGAATAGATAATCTTTTTTTCGATGGGGTTAAAATAGGGAAAGGAAATCTCTCTTTTTAAAACCATACTTATTTAACCTTATGGATTCTTTTAAGTATTTAATTCCTGCCCTGTTTCGGGGTAGGGGGCAGTAATCCAGAACCAATCGAAATTACTTGATTCCCGCCTTCGCGGGAGTGACAGATTGGGAATTATTAGGGGTACCCTTATCTTTTGTTGCACCCTCTGTGGTTCCCACGCTGGTCGTTTCCGTCTTTTTTGGCTCGCTTTTGCCGGATCCTTCAGAAGAGTCATTGGGGATATTTTTTTTTGCATAATCAGTGAGATACCAGCCCGAGCCCTTTAGATGAAAAGAACCGAGGGACATAAGCTTTTCTAAAGTTCCAATGGTTCCACACGCTTTACAATCAGTCATGGGTGAATCGGAAAATTTTTGGATGTATTCAGAATGTTCACCACATTTTTTGCATTTGTATTCATAGATCGGCATTTTTTGAAACCTCCCAAGATTTTTTCAGTTTCTATCTTCGCTTCGAAAATTAATTTAAATAATAACAATTTAAAAAATTTTGTCAAGCGGACGCAAAAATCGCTAGCTAAGCAGCGAGGCTGAAAATTTATGTCCTTGACTTTAACCAATGGCTTTGCAATATTTCTTAAAAAATTTACAAAAGAGGCAAGATGAATTATACGCAGACACGCTGGACCATACTCCCGGAAAAACCGCTTCTTCAGTCCTTGCTCCAAAAGGAACTTAAGCTCTCTCCTTTACTTTCTCAACTTCTTATCAACCGCGAGATTACTCAGCCGGATTCGGCAAAAAAATTCCTTTCTTCTTCCCTTAATGACTTGACCCCTCCCTTTTTGATGAAAGATCTGAAAAAGGCGGCCCGCCGAATCATTGAGGCAATTTATCAAAAAAAGAAAATATTTGTTTTTGGCGATTATGATGTTGATGGCATCACCGGAACCGCCATCTTAAAGCTTTTTTTAGATTCAGTCGGCGCGCCTGTTTCTTTTTATATTCCGGAGCGACTGCAGGAAGGTTATGGGCTTAATATTTCGGCTTTGGGAAAAATCCGGGCTTTAGGCGCCTCCTTGGTGGTCACTGTTGATTGCGGCATTTCTGATTACGACCAAGTGCTGTTTGCGCGCGACCAGGGATTGGACGTAATTATTACCGACCACCATGAAGTTCCGGAAAAAATTCCACCGGCCTATGCAGTCATAAACCCCAAACAAGAAGGATGCGGCTTTCCCTTTAAACACCTTGCAGGAGTAGGCGTTGCTTTTTATCTCATCATTGCCCTGCGAAAATTATTGCGGGAAGAAGGATTCTGGTCTCAGGGAAGTCCTCCGAATTTGAGAGAATATCTTGATCTGGTTACGCTGGGGACCGTGGCGGATATTGTTCCGCTGATAGAAGAAAACCGCATTTTCGTGAAACAGGGACTGGAGGTCATAGAAACGACTTCTCGGGTAGGGCTTCAGGCCTTGAAAAAAATAAGCGGAGTTGAAAATATACCGGTCAGTCCGGATTTGATTTCTTATCGCCTCGCTCCCCGGATAAATGTTTGCGGTCGTTTGGGACAAGCGGGTAAAGGCGTAACTTTATTAACCACCTCAGATCAGGTCGAGGCTGAAAAAATAGTCAAGGAATTAGATGAGGAAAATGGGAAGCGTCAGCAAATTGAAAGCGCTATTTTTAAAGATGCCTGCGGGATGATCGAGGAACTTGGGCAATGGCAGAATCAAAAAGTTTTTGTGTTCGGCTCTTCGGACTGGCATCCGGGGGTTGTTGGGATCGGAGCCTCCCGGGTTGTCGAGCGCTATTATCGGCCAACGATCCTGATTGCTCTTGACGAAAATTTCGGCCACGGCTCCGCCCGAAGCATTGAGGCGTTTCATATTTACGATGGCTTGAAGGAGTGCCGGGACCTGTTAGAAAGATTTGGCGGGCATGAATTTGCCGCGGGTCTCACGATCGCGAAAGATAATATTAACGAACTGAGAGAAAGGCTTAACGCTCTGGTTGAAAAATCCCTCGGGCCGGAGGACTTTGTTCCAAAGTTATATATTGATGCTCAGGTTGACCTGGCGAAGATCAAAGAAGACCTGGTTCACGAAATCCAAACCCTGGCTCCCTATGGCGCGGATAATCCGGAACCTCGTTTTGTCTCGGATGTGCTTTCTGCCAACTATCCCCAGATTGTCGGCAATGGCCACTTGAAACTGCGTCTGAGGAATCACTTTGCGGATATTGGCGCGATTGGGTTTGGACTGGGAAGTCTAATGCCCGAGCCTGAGGCGCAGGTGCGCGTGGTGTTTATCCCGGAAATCAACCATTGGCAGGGAACCAAAAACCTGCGGATTAAAATGAAAGCTATAGAGGTCGTCGATCAATAATTATGACGGCTTCATCAATTATGACTTTCTTAATGCCTCTTCCACCGGCGTATAGTCCATCCCAAACGCCTCGGCAACATTAGGGTAAGTAATTTTCCCGAGAACAATGTTTGCCCCTTTGCTGACGGCAGGATTTTCTAAGATTGCTCTTTTGTATCCTTTGTCGGCGATTTCTACCACATAAGGGAGGGTGGCATTAGTCAGAGCAATCGTCGAGGTCACTGGCATAGCGCCCGGCATGTTGGCAACACAATAGTGGATGACACCGTCGACTTCATAAATTGGGTCTTCGTGAGTGGTGGGGCATGATGTTTCTAAGGAACCTCCCTGGTCAATCGCCACATCAACCACCACCGCGCCTTTTTTCATCGAACTGAGCACGTCTCGGGTTATAAGTTTGGGGGCTTTGCCGCCATGGATCAGGACACAGCTGATAAGGACATCAGCCTTATTGAGAAGTTCGCGGATATTATGGCTATTGGCCATGAGCATGATCACATTAGGGGGCATAATGTCGCTTAAATATCGTAACCGTTCAAGGTTAATATCCAGAAGATAAACTTTGGCTCCCAGACCGGAAGCCATTTTTGCCGCATGAGTCCCCACAACGCCTCCGCCAAGAATCACCACGGTTGCCGGCTCAACCCCAGGCACGCCCCCCAGTAAAACCCCCCGTCCTCCGTGTTCTCGTTCCAAATACTTGGCCGCCTGCTGAACCGCCATGCGCCCGGCTATCTCACTCATGGGTGTTAGGAGAGGCAAATGGCCATCCGGAGTTTCGATGGTTTCATAAGCGATAGCGATACAGTTGGCGCGGATAATTGCCCGGGTTAATTCTTCTGAAGCGGCAAAATGAAAATAGGTAAAAATGATTTGTCCTTCCCGCAAAAAAGGATGCTCTTGGGGAAGAGGCTCCTTCACTTTTATAATCAGGTCCGCTTGCCGGTAGACTTCTTGGGCGATTGATACTACGGTTGCGCCCGCAGAGATATACTGGTCATCGGAAAAACCGCTTGCAGAACCCGCCTGGGTTTCGATCAAAACCTGATGCCCATGCTCGATCAGAAGTTCCGCGCCTACGGGCAATAAAGCAACCCGACTTTCGTCAATCTTAATCTCTTTTAACACCCCAATAATCATGAGTGCCTCACTTTTTGGGTATTGGTTTTAGAAGTAGAGAATTTTTATTTTCCTAAAATGCAAACCGAGACTTTGTCGAACTGTCCTTCTTTAGCCATTGTGTATTTTTCCCAAAAGAGCTTGTCGCTATCATAAAAAGAATTGGTTTCTTTACGCTTGAGAAGCTTGCGAAATTCCCCCGGGCCGCCATTGTACATAGCGTAAACCACCCGGCTTAGGGTATCCAGATCCAAAGGATTAGCGGGGTCCATTTTTTTCAGGGCATATTTAGACAAATAGTAATTGAGGATTTCGCTCCCAGCGCGGGCGTTGTACCGGATATTCCACCCGAGACTTTCGAGCCGGTAAAGACCGCGCCACACCCTTTCGTTGATCTGCATCAGCCCGATTGAACTTTGGTTGTAAGAAAGAAGGTATCGGAGCTTCCCCTGGGTGTTTATAAATTGACGCCAGCAGCTTTCCTGCCAGGCGGTTGAAAGCACAAGAAGACGGTAAAAGTCCAGATACTTGTTTTCCAGTGGTTTCTGGGCAAGTGTGTCCTGCGCGGCTTGGTCAAGCACCTGCTTCACCTGAAATATGTATGGTTGGATGTTTTTGGCGGAGGGGATCCACTGCTTAAGGTCACCCAGGTCCGCTGGTTTTGTTTCAACAGCAAAGGCCAACGGTAGGAAGACTTTACGCCATGAGGAAAGGTAATTGTTTTGAGCTGTTTGTTCTGCTTGATCGTCAGGAAAATCTATCTCCTGGCGGTCAAACGCCGGGCCGGTAGTATCGAGCGGTGGTCCAAAGCCAAGGAGATTGCGAAGTCCCGGGTCTACGCCATAAGAGTACTCTAACAGTGGCTCAGCTTGTTTGTCGCTCAAGAGTTGAGCTAATCGCACTAACCCCTCACGGCTGATATCAATACCCAAAGCAGGGCCCAGCTTATCCAGTGTTACCAATGCATCAGAGGCGGTAAAAAAAGATAAGTACTTGAGAAGGGAGGTTGACGGTTGAGTGACCAGGTGCGTTCTTAATATCGTGGCCAAGCGTTGCCAGGTCCCAACAAACTGCTCGCGGATCAGGTTATTACCCAGGGTGTTTTCACCCAACGACCGGATAAATCCCTGACGAGTGTCTAACAACGTCTCCATCAAATCACCTTGCTCGGTTTCCGTCAGCGGTTGGCCGAGGAGGGACTCAATTTGATACACGAGAAAAGAATCCCAGGTTTCCCACGACCGGGAGAACAGCTCAACCTCTTGCGGGGATAACGGCTTCGGCGCAGCCTCTTTTTGTTTTGGCAACGGCTCAGTCTCCATAAGAAGCTCAAGCCGCACAGCATCATTATCAACCCGGGCGTCACTGAGACGGAAACTGTTCAACCAGTTTTCCAGGCGCGGCCGGGTTTCCGATGAGACGAGGAGGGGCAAGACGTTTTTAAGTTCATTCACCGGGAAAGAAAGATTAATGCTGATATCATCAAAAAACGGAATAATTGTTGTTCGGATAACATTCCAAATTTTTTCGCCAACCTTGGCCGGCTTTCCATCTTTGCCGAAAACGTCGGAGCTTATAGTTGTAAACCGGAGATTTTGGGTGTTTTTATCCACCCACACCCGTTGTAAAATTTTCAACGTGCCTTCCCAGTCTGCGAATTGCAGGCATTTCCCGAAAGTTTTTAATCCGAGTTTTATTTTGATGTTGGTATTGATTTTGAGCAAAGATTTTTCGGGCGAGAACTCAGGCGCCCAAAGCTCGATATCGTTGCAGCCTTCTCCGGTTGCGCTTCCAATGATTGCTTTCCCCCCTGGTTTATTGAATGCCTGAACATGAAACAGCGAGCGGAGTAAGTTATAGTCAACGGTCAGGGGAAAGCGCACTGCCTCAGGTGCGCTCCAGACAGAAGCGGGGATGAGTAAAAATACCAGCAGTGAAAAAAGATACCAGACTTTGGGGTTCATGCGCCAATCCTTTATTCGAGTAATAATGTGAAACGTTTCTCCATTAAAATTTTGCATATTTTTTATTATATCTTTCCGATACCCTAAATCAAGTAATTATGTTAAAATATAAAGATACAATAAAGAAGAAAAAATTAAAAATAGCCAAAGCAACTAACAAATTATGAATGATTATTTCGACCCGGATAAACCCATTCGCATTCCTCTTGAAGATACACTTGACCTCCATTCATTTTTACCCAAGGAGATTCCCTCACTTTTAGAGGAATACCTATCAGAATGTCTTAAAGCTGGGATCGTGGAGGTGCGGATAATCCATGGCAAAGGCACGGGCTTTTTAAGAGAAAAAGTTCATTCTCTTCTCAAAAGGTCACCTCTGATTGAATCATTCCATTTGGCTGATGAAACCGGCGGAAGCTGGGGGGCAACGATAGTGCGATTAAGGAAATTATAGGGGTTTTTCAATGGCCTTGGATAAACGATATGAAGTACTGGCCCTTGCTTCCGGGGTGCTTTTTATTGATATGATCGGGTATGGTATCGTCGTGCCCATCCTTCCTCTCTACGCTTCCACGCTCGGCGCTACCACAACAGAAATTGGTTTTTTATTCGCCTCCTATTCCTTGGTGTTTCTTTTTGCGCTTCTTCCGCTCTGTCATTTCGTCGATAAATACGGGAAAAAGAGGTTAATCGTTCTTGGGATGTTTCTTCTTGGTATCAGTTCTCTTTTCTATGCTTTCACCACTTCTCTTTTTCTTTTGACCATAAGCCGGATGCTTCAGGGGTTTTCTGCTTCTTTAACCTGGGCGGCTGCTCTCCCCTTAGCGTCCCAGGTAACGACTGAAGACAAGCGGGGACTGGAGATGGGCATCATTTCCATGGCGATCGGCTTGGGGTCAATTCTTGGGCCGGTGATCGGCGGTCTGGGAAGCTTTCACGCACCTTTTTATTTTTTAGCTCTGGTTACCTTTGGTTTGGGACTTCTTTGTTTGTTCTCTTTAGAGGAGCCGGAAGAGGTGAAGAAACACAAGGAGTATGTAAAATTAAAAGAAAATATCATTCGGCTGTTGGAAATAAATGAAGTGCAATGTTCCTGTTTGGGTGTCGTCTTCTGCTGGTTTTTCTGGGGCATGCTCGAGGTGCTTTTCCCGCTCTATCTGCAAGCGGGTAGTTACCCTCGGTTCGTGATCGGAATCCTCTTTGGTGTTTCCGGCATCGCGTTTGTGCTTTTTCAACCAGTAGCCGGTATCTTTTCTGACCGGGTTGGCAGAACGCTACCAATTCTTTTAGGCCTTTTATTTTTAGCCCTGCTCGCTCCGATACCTTTCCATCTCATCACCTTAACTTACTTATTAGTATCCATGGCCTTTTTGGGTTTGGTTTCCGCCTTCATTTATGCCCCGACCCTTTCTCTGATCGGTGATGCCGTACCGGAGGAGGATCAGGGGATTGCTTATGGCCTTAATACCTGGATGTTCTCCGTGAGCTATATCGTGGGCCCCTGGCTCGCGGGGATATTGGCCGATGTTTTCAGCCTCCAAACGCCGTTTTATGTTTGTTCAATGGTCATGATTATCGGTAGTGTAATACTCTTGAAGATTGGCAGAAAGATTAAACAATCTATTATCTGATAACGTCATGCTGAGTTCCGTAGCCCGGATGAATCCCGTTGCCAAGCGGGAATTTCACCATTATAGTTTGAAAAACGAAATCGAGAAAAATAAGAAGATATTTCAGCTTCTATTAAAGACCTATCTTTTCTGATTTCCTTCCTATCGATCGCATCAAGATCAAGGCGCCTTAATAATTTTTCAATATCATCGGTATGATAACTTTCTTTATATTTGGCGATCTTATTCCCGCCTTCGTCGATAATTGCTTTTAACAGGTCTTTATTTAGAGGTGCACTTGGAAACACAGCTTTCGTGAAACCAGCACCCAGTAGAAAAATACTATTTGAGTTGATTGCTATATTTGAATTTTTGTGGCCCAACATTATATTTTGTGCTAAGCCTATAAAATTTATTGACAAATAACATATAATGCATCTCCTCGGCCAGCGCAATGCAGTTTAATTGTTGCCAAATTGAAAACTTGCGATTTTATTCAACCAGCTTCCGGATTGAATCGGGTAGTTTTTCCATGAGGTCGGGGTGTTCTTCAACAAGTCGGATGATGTCCGCCAGGTCCTTTTGCCTTTTGCTCTTGCGTCTCGTTTCATCTTGGAAGGCCCAAATCTTTCCGCGCAGCACATCTTCTATCTGGGCTACCTGCATATCGTAACCCAATATGTTTTTTTTCGTCGCGTGGTTGATGAACTCTTGATAACGAGCATCCGTTTGCAATTGGATCCGCAATTCTGATTTAGCATTGTTTAAATTAATGCTATGCTGAAATCGTTCAATTTTAAAACCATGAGCGAGGGATTTTTCACAAACCAATTCAATATTCCGAGCAATCACGACCACGTCAAGATCAAGGCTAACAACCGGCTCCACATAGGCATTAACCGCCAGGCCGCCAACCACGCAATAAAGCGAGTCGGTTTGCTTCGTTATATCTAGTAACTCCTGGATGATATCGGTTTCACCATTTGCGATTGCATTTATAAATTCTTTGCCAGTCATATTGTTTCTCCACTGACATTTTGATGTTACTGATCAAAATTTATTCACGATGGATAGGAGATTGTCTACCATTGAACATCCTTCACTTCGGGCAAACAAAAGCGGAACTTAAACCCGCCATTTCCGCCCGATGATTACCTGATCGAGCAGTTTCCTATTTCCCTTTCCGGTTTTCTCAGCCGGATGGCCTAAACTAATCACAGCCATCAACTCCACACCATCAGGCACCTCGAGGAGCTTTTCAACCTGTTTCCGATTTTTGAGAATCTCTCCCAGCCAGACTCCTCCTAATCCGAGGTGATGGATGGCAAGGAGCATATTCTGGATGCAGGCTCCGATTGCCTGAATATCTTTTTCACGGTTGTAGGATGCTTTGTTATCGAGAAACACGGCGATGCAAACCGGAGCATTTTTAATAATGTGTGCATAAACGGTTTGCTGGGAAAGCTTGTTTAGCATCTCCTTTTCTTTGACCACCACGAACTTCCACGGTTGATTGTTTAAGCCTGAAGGCGCCCAGGTTCCCATCTCAATGATTGTATCAATGGTCTGGTCATCAACCTCTGCTGCGGTAAACTTCCGAATACTGCGGCGGCTTCTAATTTCTTCCAGCATTTTTTCTTTTATCAATCAGTAAATCTAAAATGAGCTAAGATTATATCGCCAAAACCGAATAATTTAAAAGGGGATTTTTTTGTTATAATTATATGGGTCAACCATACCCCTTAAATTGACTCACCTGGTGCATGAAGGCTTCTATGCGGGTCCGGGCGTTGGTTTGTTCCTGCCCATCGTAGGCCATGGTGAGGACCGGAATATTTTTTTCGATTCCCTGGAATTGTTTAAGAAGTGTATTGACAATGGTTCCGGGCATGCACGTAAAAGGCATAACACTGACGATTCCGTGCACCCCTTTGCGGATAAAATCAATGGCCTTGCCGATACTCAATATTGCCTCCCCTTCGAACGTTGAGTCAAGGTAGGGACGGGCATTGCGGAGGGTTTGTCTGGTTGAGGGTTCCGGATAATTTTTAAAACTCGCCGCAAAAACTTTGCTCAGGTTGTGCTCATAAAATTGTTGATACCTATTGGTGATAAAGATCTTAAGTAAATTTAACCAGCTGCGATTTTCCCAGGTTCTTCTTAAAGAAGTAAAATTGGTGTAAGAGATCCACTCTCCTACTGGCGGAAGCCAGGCTTCTCCGCCAAGCGCCTCAATCTGGCCGACAATATTCTCATTACTGAACCCGTTGGAACGGACATAGATTTCCCCGACAATCCCGATGATCGGTTTCTGTATTCCCCGGTCTATCTGGACGCCTTCGAATTCTTTGCGGGCCTGGCGGAGCAGGTTGGTAAGCTCTTTTTTTATTTTTATATACTCAAACACCTGTTGAAAATAGTGCTGGTAAACGTGGTTGGTTTCACCGGAATGCTTTTCATACGGTCGGGTTTCACGCAGCTTCTTATCCAGAAGGTCTATGGCGACAATCCCCTGCCAGGCTTGTCTGGCAAACTCAGCCCCGATGACGGTTTTTAATTCTTCATAGACCTGGTCATCCTGATTGAAATTGAAAATCGGCACCTGATGAAATCCCAGTTCGTCGAGAACTAGACGCTGAAAATGAGAGTATTGGCCAAACCGGCACGGTCCATTGGACGAGAGCATTAAAAAAGCAGAGTGATCAGAGTTAAAGTCTGATCTTTGGGTGGCCTTTACCATATTGCCGGTGGTTAAGATACACGGATAGCATTCTTTACCGGAGGTGTACTTCCGTCCCAGTTTTACGGTTTCCGCGTCCGATTCGGGTAAAACTTCTGATGGATTACCACACGCCTGGAATGCGCCAGCCAAAGCAAAAGCGTGGTCACACATCCGGGGGATAAAAACAACTTTCTTTTTCCCATTGGTAGAAATAATCGTGAGCCTGGTTTTGGAAATTTCATCAGGATTTTTTGGGCGCACATTCTTCAGACTGTCTAAAAACGCCTCCAGCCGGGTAATGACTCCGGCATCAGCGCTGTGTTCGTCAATCTCAAGCTGGAGAAAAGGTTTTTCATCAAGCTCCTTCTGAAAATAATGAGAGATGAAAGAGTCTGGGCCGCAGCTGAAGTTGGTAATGTAAATCGGGAACAGCCGGTGGTCTCTTTTTATAATCTGAGCGGCAGCTAATATTTTTTGTCCGTAAGCCCAGTACATCCCCCGCCATTTTTGTGAAATGTCAACCTCATCCAGGGGAAGCATGTCGAGTGGAATTGCCGTAACCCCCATCTCCCGTAACTTCACCGGAATACGGAGGTTAATCCCCGGATCAAAGCCATTGTAAGCGCGGCTCACAATGACACAGGCTTTCTCCTTCGGATCAAGCCGGCTAAGAATTTCCTTTCCTCGTTGACGGAGCACTTCGGAAAATATTTGCTGAGCCTGAAAAGCTTGCACAATTGCCCGGCGATGTTCTCTTTTGTTTTTTTTCAATCTTACCATTAAGGGGATTAAATTTTTAGTTAACTGGTCAGGATTATTCGCCATAAACAGGGGGATATGGACAAAGTTCACCCCCCGCTCCTTAAAGTTAATCGCTGATTGGATCGTGTAGGGAAAAGACTGGACATAAGGACAGGCAAAGCTATGAGGAATGTTCGGCTGTGGTTGGGTAAAATTAATGAGACTCGGTAAAAAAATAGTCTGGATGTTTTTGTTGATAAGATTTAAGACATGTCCATGGGCTGCTTTAATAGGGAAGCAGGTCTCAGTGACGATTACCTCCAGACCTTCCCGGATAAGCTTTTTATTGGTCGGATCAGAGAGCTTGACCCGAAATCCCAGCGCATTGAAGTAGGTGGCCCAGAAAGGAAGCAGGTCATAGTAAAACAAAGCCCGGGGAAGGCCGATCACCGGAGCTGAATCAGGCAAGGTGTCGTTTTGCTTTTCAAACTGATAGAGTAAAGTCTCGCGCTCTCCAAAAAGGTCAGGGATATGGTGCAGATCCTTCTTTTTAGTTTCAATTTCATATTTTTCACACCGGCCGCCATAGTAAAGCGGACTTTCACCTTTAACCGTGAGCGAATGGATCTCGCACCGGTTCACACATCCATTGCATTCGAAAGAAGAAAGGTCGTATTCTTTTTTATTTAAATCAAACCCCTTGAATTTGCTCGGGCCGGGCGCTTTTTCTTTCATGGCCAGGATGGCAACCCCGATTGCTCCGGTTACTTCGTGATCAGGAGGGACGGTTATGCTTTTGCCTACCAAATTTTCAAATGCGGCTACCACTCCCTGATTAAAGGCCGTGCCTCCCTGAAAAAATATCCGCTCGCCAACCGGCTTTTTGCTTACCACTTTATTGAGATAATTGTGAACAATTGAGTAGCAAAGCCCGGCTACCAGGTCCTCTTTTCTAGCGCCCCGTTGTTGATGGTGGACGAGATCAGATTCCATAAACACGGTGCAACGCTCCCCGAGAGAGACCGGTGATTGAGCGCGTAACGCTAATCGGGCAAACTCATCTTTGATTGAGATTCCAAGCTTTTCCGCCTGCTCTTCCAAAAACGATCCGGTTCCGGCAGCGCAGACCTTGTTCATTTCAAAGTCAACCACCGCGCCGTTTTTAAGGCTGATATATTTTGAGTCCTGCCCGCCGATCTCAAATATCGTATCCACCTCAGGATCAATATGTGCTGCGGCAGTGGCTTGGGCGGTGATTTCATTGCGAACAATGTCAGCCCCGATAAAATCCCCGGTTAAATAGCGGCCTGATCCGGTGGTTCCAAGTCCCACGATGTGAACATAATCATTTAATTCTTCGCCGATTTCTTTTAACCCCTGCTTGATCGCTTCTATGGGCCGGCCGGCAGTCATAAGGTAGCGCTTTGACAGTATCTTTTTATGCTCATCAATCACCACGACATTGGTGCTGATAGAACCTACGTCAACTCCGAGATAGCCTTTGATCTTTTCCCGGTTGGGGGTGATGAAGTTTTGGGTGGGATTAAGAGGTTTTCGGATATAAGGAGAAAGAGACTGTTCCCCCTTCTCCGATTGACGTGACGAGGCTGAATAGGTTTCGAGTTTTTTCAACCCTTCCCATTGCCAACGGCAGGTAGAGTTCTCCATGGACAACAGGCACGCTCCGATTGCTCCCATGGAAGCAAAATGTTCGGGGATAATAAATTCTTCCGGGGAAAGCCCCAGAACTTCTTTAAAAGCCCGCCTCATGCCGAGATTAGCGGCAACTCCACCCTGGAAGGCGACCGGCGGTCTGAACTCAACCCCCTTTCCGATGGTGCTTTTAAAATTTCGCGCCACCGCAAAACATAAACCAGCCACGATGTCGTAATCGGGAACAGCAATTTGTTGTAGGTGGATCATATCGCTTTTAGCAAACACACTGCATCGCCCCGCAAGCCGGGGAGGAGCAGCGGACCGAAGGGCCAATGATCCGAATTCTTCAATGGAAAGACCAAGCCGGGTTGCCTGCTGGTCCAGGAACGACCCGGTTCCGGCAGCGCAGATGGTGTTCATCGAAAAGGACTTAAGCTTAACGCTTCCGCAATTGGTATCATAGTCGAGCGCAATTAATTTAGAATCCTCTCCGCCCATTTCAACAACGGTTTTTACGTTGGGGTGGAGCCACTCAATTGCTTTGCACTGGGCGATGATCTCATTGAAAAAATGGGCATTCAGTAATCGAGCTAAGGTTTTCCCGCCCGAACCGACAAAAGAAATATTTGAAAAGTCAGTGGGAGGGATGAGGTGAAAAACATTTTGGAGGATATTATGGACGGTAAGGATCGGCTGGCCCTGGAGGCGATGGTAATATTCTTCCTGTATTTTTTTTTGGGAATCAATAATAACGGTATTGGCGCTTATTGACCCAACATCAATTCCTAAAAAGTATCCTCCTTCATTTTTAGACATGCGATCCTCCCGTGCACGCTTACTGGTTGTTTAGAGAATTTACTCTAAAGACAGGTGTCTAATTCATATCGGAGACTTCTTCCCATAAGATCAGATACCGCTTTGCGCGGGTCTTTATTTTGATAGAGGATTCGATAAACCTGCTCGACGATAGGCATTTCCACCTTGTGACGTTTCGCAAGCCGGTAAACAGATTTGGCTGTTTTTATCCCTTCGGCAATCATTTTCGAGCTTTTTATGATATGATCTAAGCTCATTCCCTGCCCCAATTGGATGCCTACTTTCCGATTTCTGCTCAAAGCGCCGGTGCAGGTTAAAACCAGGTCCCCCAGCCCGGAAAGCCCCGCAATGGTTAAAGGATTCGCACCCAGGGCAACGCCCAGCCGTGATATTTCAGCTAATCCACGGGTAATAATGGCAGCCCGGGTATTATCCCCGAAATTTAATCCATCAGAACAACCTGCGGCAATCGCAATAACATTTTTTAATGCGCCCCCTAATTCCACGCCCCTAACATCATTGCTGGTATAGACCCGAAAAAAAGGAGCAGCAAAAGCTTTTTGTGCCTTTTGCGCGACCTCATGGTCTTCCGCGGCTACCACAACTGCAGTGGGGTGCTGATGGGCGACTTCTTTAGCAAAACTTGGACCGGAAAGAAAGGCGCTACGGGAAAAAAGATTTTTAGGAAGGATTTTTTTAAAAATATCCGATATAGTCATTAACGTGTCATTTTCTATGCCCTTAGAAACACTTACCAGAATAGTTTGAGGATCAAGAAACGGAACGCATTTACTCAAAACTTTTCTTACTAAATGAGAAGGAACAGCACAGACCACCAGGTCTTTTTTTTGGGAAACTTCAGCAAAAGATTGCGTAGGAAAAATCGAATCCGGGATAAGGAAGCCAGGCAAATAAAAATGATTTTCCTGATTGGTTAAAAGGTGCTCTAGCACTTCATTTTCATAAACCCACAGGGTGACCTTATGGTCATTATAGGCAAGAAGGGTAGCGAGAGCAGTACCCCAGCTTCCGGCGCCGACGATTCCGATATTAAGGGGGGAGTTTTTCATGAGGGACTCCTTTTTTCAGGAAAATTTAGACTAAGATTTTTTAATACCATCTTATTTGCGCTTGGTCAAGAATGATTGAGAAATAGTTTGCAATAACTCTGGCCTCTTTCTTTTTGCTTGACTTTAATGGCAGAATCTTCCTAAAGTTTCTCCTGGTTAGATAGTCGGTTACCATGAGGTGATATTTTCTGTTATGATGAGATATTCGGTTTTTAAAACGTTGTTTGGTTGGATGGGAGTGATGGGAAGTGAAAAGGGGCTTAAAAGGATCATTTTGCCCCATACGTTCCAAGCAGAAGTTAAAAAGATTATTTTTCAGCAATTCCCTAAGATTAAAGAAGATAATACTTTTTTTAAATCTCTCGCCAAAATTTTGACAAAGTATTTTGAAGGGGAAAAAATTACTCGATTTTTTGCCCTGGATGAGTCGGGTAACACGGAGTTTTCCGTTAAGGTATGGAAAGCTACTCAATCCATTCCCTGGGGAGAAGTGAGGAGTTATACCTGGTTAAGCGCTCACATAAAAAAACCGGGCTCTTTTCGGGCGGTAGGGAATGCATTGGGGAAAAATCCGTTTCCTGTTGTCGTGCCTTGCCATAGGGTAATACGGAGTGATGGAACGTTAGGAGGGTTTTCAGCTCCTGAAGGAATTTTATTAAAGCAGAGGCTGTTACAACTGGAGGGCGCAATGTTTGATAGCAAAGGAATAGTGATGGGTTTTAAAAAAGAAGGGTACCTTTAAAAATGTCATTCCTTCCATATCGGGATGCGGGGTAAACTCCAGAAGAGAGTCTGCCCTGAACTCGTTACTCGGGGAAGCCAGAACTAAACGAAATTACTGTCCTCCCGCCTTCGCGGGAGCTACAGATTGGGAATTATTAGAGACACCCTAAGGAAAAACAGAGAAAAAATAGAGGAAGTCCTGTGGACATACAGACAATTAACTGGCAAGACGTTGAAGAAAAAGCAACCACGTATTTGAGTCAATATCTCCAGATTAATACTACCAACCCTCCGGGAAACGAGATTAAAGGCGCCCGGTTTTTAAAGGACATTTTTGATCATGAAGGCATAGAAAACGAAATTGTTGAATCCGGCCCTGGCCGGGGAAATCTTGTCGCTCGTATCAAAGGTACCGGCAACAAACCACCGCTTCTTCTTTTGAGCCATATCGATGTTGTGCCGGCTGAAGAAGAAAAATGGACTTATCCTCCGTTTTCCGGAAAGATCGTGGGAAAAGAAATCTGGGGGCGGGGGGCTTTGGACTGCAAGTCATTGGGGATCATGGAAACCCTGACGCTTATTCTCCTAAAAAAAACCAATGTGCTTCTCAAACGGGATGTGGTTATGGCGGCCACTGCCGATGAAGAAAAAGGGGGACAATCCGGGGTTGCATGGCTATGCAAGAACCGCCCGGAGTTCAATCGATTTGAGGTAGTGATCAACGAAGGCGGGGGGGTTGGACTTGTCCGAAAGACAAAGAATTTTTATCTCTGCCAGGCGGGAGAAAAGGGAGCCTGCTGGTTTCGGATTATTTTTAAGGGAACACCGGGACACGGCTCAATTCCTCGAGAAGATAACTGCATCCTTGCCTTGGGAAGAAGCATAGAGGCTTTGGGAAGATATCACGCTCAGATTAAGATGCCACAAATCGTAGAAAGGTTCATTCAGGGTTTTTCCGAAGATGAAGAAATAGCTCCAATTCTGCGAAATCTTTTAAAGGAACCGGTTCGAGCCGAAGAAATTCTTGAGGCAATGCCTGATGAGGGTTTTAAAAAACTCCTCCTGGCAATGATCCATAATACTTTTGTTCCTACTGTGGTCAAAGGAGGAGAAAAGGTCAATGTTATTCCGAGTGAATGTTACTGCGAGGTAGACTGCCGGATATTGCCGGGAGAAACGATCGAAGGAGTTAAAAAGGAGATCGCAAGGATTTTGGATGGCATCCCTCAGTATACGATCCAGGAGATACAGTGCGCTACTGCTTCGGAGTCGGATTTTTCCCACGAGATTGTTAAAATCTTCAGGGAAGCCCTTGTTAAGCATGACCCAAAAGCCAGGATCATACCGTTTATCTCATCAGGGGCCACTGATTCCCGGTACTTACGCAACGGGAAGACGTTCGCGTTTGGATTTGCTCCACTCTTGGTTGAAGGAGACCTGGCGCGTCATCAGGATATGGTTCATGGGCATAATGAACGGATAGCGAAAAAAGATCTGGTCTTCGGGATAAAAGTGCTCTTTGATATTGTGCGGGGTTATTGTGCGTGACGTTATTTTTTACATTTCCGGGAAGCCCCGATGGAGGCCCAAACTTCGGGCCAGGACGACTACTTCCTGGTACTCTTGAGGATTTATCCTCCGGTTAAGCTCAGGATAGTAAGCGGATTCAAACTGGGGGTAATACTGGGCCATAATATTTACATAAGATTCCTTGGATAATTTTTCGGCAATAAACCTGAGAATTTTTTTTGATCCCGCTAACCCGCCGGGCATAACCAAGTGACGAATTAATACTCCTCGTTCGGCAATGCCTCGGCGGTTGATTTTAAGAACGCCGGTCTGACGGTGCATCTCTTTTAATATCTGCTTGTTTACCTCAGGATAATCAGCCGCCCGGCAATATTTACGGGCTACTTCGGGGTCAGCGAACTTTGCGTCGGGCATATAGATATCAACGATGCCTTCCAATAGTTTAATAACTTCCAGAGATTCATATCCACTACAGTTATAAACCAAAGGGAGACGAAGCCCGCCTTCAATTGCTTTCGGCAAAGCAGCAATAATTTGGGGGGAAAAGTGGGTGGGAGTGACAAAATTGATGTTATGACACCCTCTTTGCTGGAGGGTTATCATGTGGGTTGCCAGTTCTTCGGTTCCAATCTCCTCGCCTTGCGCCAGATGGCTGATCTCGTAATTTTGGCAAAATACACATTTGAGGTTACAATAGGTAAAGAAAATGGTTCCGGAGCCGCCGTGGCCGACCAAGGGCCGTTCTTCACCAAAATGGGGAAAAACACTGGAGACGACCAGGACACTCCCCGCTCCGCAAACTCCAACTTCCCCTTTCAGGCGATTTACTTTGCATTCTCGAGGGCAAAGAGTGCATGATTCGAGAATCAATAGTAACTGCTTGATTTTGTTTCCCAGTTCACCTGATTCGTATAGCTCGATATAAGCTGGAATAAAAGCCATATCCGTATTTTATTACCAAGTTGCATTCAAAAGCAGATCGAGGCGGCGACTAGGAATCGACACAGGCCCCTTCACCCTATCCTTCTCTCCAGTGGGGAGATGGGTGGGTGAGGGGAAGAGTATGGCGAGGAGACAACAAAGACATGCACTTGAAGGCGCCTTGGTATGGTAAAGTTTATCTCATCCTTGCTCGTGAAATCGCATGAGATCACTAACCGTAAACAGCGCTTCTACCTTAACCCCTTCCTTTTCGATATTATGTTTGCCTTCTTCTTCCTCCCGGTCTACCAGGACCATGGCTTTTACCACAACAAGCCCTCCTTCTCGCGCTCTTCTCATAGCGTCAATGGTGGACGCGCCGGTGGTGATAACATCATCAACAATGACGACTCGGTCGCCTTCTTTTACATCACCCTCGATCCATTTTTTAAGACCATGGCCTTTAGGTTCTTTCCTGATCCAGAAGGATTTTATTTCTTTGCCGTGCAGATAACTGGCGTACGAAACCGCATCAGCAATCGGGATGGCTCCTGTCTCAGGCCCGCCAATAGCCACGACATTAAGGTCAACGATTTTTTTGAACATGAGTTGGGAAATAAGGTATTTGGCTTTCGCGAGGCTGGTAACCACCCGGCAGTCAATGTAATAGCTGCTCATTTTTCCGGAGGCAAGTTTGAAGGTTGCTTCTTCACTGAACTTAAACCCTTTTTCATAGATCAATCGCAACAGTTCTTTTTCCATAAGTCGTTCCTTTTTAATGAATATATTGGGGCCCTTTATCTTTTTCTTGTTCAGGAAGTTCCTGAGGAGAGAATTTTTCCTTGATCTGGGTAAGATAGTTATCAATCTCTTTTTCCATATAGCGGGTGAGCGTGGAGAGTTTGGAAAAATCGAGCGAAAGTTTAAAAAGCTGGCTGAAGACTTCAAGCGCCGCCCAGGACGCTTTAGGGTTTTCAATTTGGGCAGCGTAGAAGGGGATTTCGCCTAAAAGGCACGCCCCTTCAAAATGTGCTTGTTGTGCGATTCCCAAAAATACGCCGTTTAGCCCTCCGATGTGTCCAGCATGGAGAATATTAAGGTTGAGCTTTTGAAGCTGCTTGAGCATCCCGGGGGAAGTGGCGATTCCCCAGACTCCCGGCTTAACCCGATGGTCAATCGTGGATGTCAGGGCCGCGAAGGTGAAAATTTTTTTCACCCCGGCTTGTTTTGCAACGTCTAATATAAGGTTGGAAAATTGGATTTCTTTTCCGGCAATGGGTTGAGCGTCGCTTAAGAAAATGAGAAGATCATTTTTTTGGTCTTTGTTTTTCCAAAAATAAAATTTGCTTTCCGGCAACCGAATGTTTTCTATTAATGCATTGCGGATGGAGATCATGGGGATGGGAAAAAAATCTTGGGGTTCGATCTTCTGATATTCCTGGGCGTTTAATTCCTCCCGGAGGTAATGCGCTGCCTTGAGAGCGACATTTCCCATTCCGGGCCAGGCAGCGATAAGAATCGGATTATTCAGGTGCGGGAGTTTTGTTTTTTTAATCATGCTCAACCTTCAGGTATAAGGTTTTATTTTTTTAATAATTTTTAATAATAATTATAAACTTTTTAATTTACTATACCTCATCTCGGCGATAACCACAAAGAAGAAAAAAATAACGAGTTTTTAAAACAGAGCCTTGTTTTTTATTTGACTTTTGATAGGGCAAGAGGTTAAATTGCTATTATTTTCAAAATATTAACCTATACGTTCAGGAAAAAAATCAAACAAGGACTTTGGAGGAGCGTGGGTGTTTGTGATTTTCTAAAAATAAAATAGGCCGAATTGCCAATGGGTGGTGCGGCCTTTGTCTTTGGACGTGAAGGGACTTGTACTAACAGGTTTACGGTTTTGATCGGCAATAAAGATTAGAAAGGAAAATTATGAGAGAGATGAAAATAGGAGATTGGTTAAAGGAGGGCTTTGAGGCCGTAAAATCGGATGTTATCGGGTATGCCTTGCCCGCGTTAATCATTTGCGGTGTGTGTCTTACGGGAATCGGTATTCTTATCGTGGGGCCTTTGCTCTGCGGCTTTTATTATATAATCTTTCAACGAATGAAGGGACAGCGGGCTACCACCGGCGACCTGTTCAAAGGCTTTGATGTGCTTTGGGATGCTCTTTTAGCATGGGTTTTCATTTTTGCAGTAACTTTCATTGTTGGTCTTGTTCCTTTTTTGGGTATTATTTTGAGCTTACTGGCGGGCGCGCCTTTTATTTTTGTCTTTCCCCTGATTTTGGAAAGACGTCTTTCTTTTATTGACGCGATCAAAGAAAGTTTGCAGCTTTTCAAGGAACAATGGTCTGATCTAATTCCTTTTTATGTGGTCGCGTCACTGGTTGGCGTTGCAGGGCTTTTATTAGTCGGCATAGGGGTGATCTTCACGTTCCCTATCTATGTGTACGCAACCGCCTGCCTCTATCGCGATTGGATTGGACTTGGGGCACCAACGATAAATTCGAAATAGCAACGAATCTCGAGCAAACACCTTAAGGTTGGTATGCGGTAACAATTTCGCCACTTGCATTCTCTCCAAAGCGGAGATAAGTTTTTATTTTGGTTGCACGTCGTTTAACCCATTACTCCACCGGGGGTAACGTTTGATGGGCATGATGTTAACGTCACGTATCTAAGGAGAAAGGGACGTTTACCATGAAAGTTTATTGCAATTATCACCCAACCAAACCGGCACTTTGGATGTGTCCTGCCTGTAATGTTTATTATTGTGAACACTGCATTGCAAAGAATGTTTTGCAGGTTTATGGGGTGGCGAAGGACTACCATGTTTGTCCCAAGTGTAACGCCCGCGCAAAACAACTTGCGTTGGGGAATGTAATTGAGCCTTTCTGGAAAAGACTTCCTAAAATTTTTCTCTATCCTTTCCATCTTCGCTCGTTTATCTTTATTGTTGTGCTTACCCTGGTCAGTTCTTTTTTGGGACTGATACCCTTTTTCGGTTTCTGGATACGACTAATAATTTGGGGGTTGCTGGTGAAATATTCTTACGCTGCCCTCAAAGAAACCGCTTCAGGAAGACTTATACCGCCGGAGATAACTTCTGAGACATTTTCTTCAGATTCTTGGATCGCTTTAAAACAATTTGCAATGTATGCGTTGATATTTTTAGTTTTTTGGAAAGTGGTACAGGTGGCTGGAGTGTTAATGGGGGGGCTATTCCTTGTTCTGGTGCTCCTTTTAATTCCGGCAATGATTACGGTTCTGGTTGTTACGGAGAGTCTCATTGACGCTTGTAACCCGTGGATATTTGCCCGCATGGCCTGGAGAATCGGGTGGGGGTACCTGCTGATGTATCTTTTTTTGATTTTTTTACTCGGTGCGCCTATAGCTTTGGCCCAGTATATTATAGTGCTTTTGCCTAAAAGTCTGCACATCTTTCTTTTTTCATTAGCCGGAAACATTTACACTCTTATTTCCTATCATTTGATGGGCTATGTTTTGCTCCAATATCATGAAGAAGTGGGGTGGGAAGTTTATCTTGAAGATTATATGCCCACAGAAAAAAAATCTTCCGAAGAAGTGGCGGCAAGCAGTCCGCTTCGGAGGGTTGATATTCTTATTCAGGACGGCCAGATTGATGAAGCAATCACATTTATAAAAAATGAAACTCAGGGCGCGATTACCGACATAAACCTGGCGGAGCGCTATTACAAACTTCTTAAGTTAAAACAGTTAACTACGGAATTTTTAGAGCACTGCAAGGTATATCTCAGTCTTCTGATTCAGGAAAATCAGGCAGAAAAAGTTTGCCAGGTTTACTCGGAATGCGTGGTCAAAGACCCAAATTTTATTCCTAACCCCGCTAACCTTTTCAAAATAGCGACCTTTCTTGATAAGGGGCGGAATCACCGGGCTGCGGTGACTGCTTTAAACCGCTTTATTAGAGCAAATCCCAAGAGTCCCTTAGTTCCCAAGGCATATTTTTTGGCGGCAAACATCATGCATGAAAAGCTCAATGCTTCTAAAAAGGCGGCTGAGGTGCTCGCTATACTGATAAAGAAGTATCCTGCGCACGACATTGTCAGCCATGCGGAGGATTATCTAAAAAGAATAAGCGTGAATTAGTCACGGAAAACGAAGCTGGGGGAGTAAGGTTAGGTTGAATCGAAAAAATGAAGAGTAAAAAACGGGAAAATATTTTTGGGTTGTAAAAAATGATGTGGACAAAAAATTTTCCGTATGGCCTCCAACTATCGTGATGAGTCCAGTAAATCTTTAGCGATCTTTGATTCATGTGCTTCAGGATATTCCTCAGAAATAATCTGAAGGAATTTTTTCCCTTTATCCAATAAACCCTTTTTTAAATAAGCGCGCGCCAGTTTAAGCAGAGCGGCAGGAAGCTTGGGATGATTCGGCTGATTACGGAAAAGCGAGGCCATGATCGGCTCGGCTTCTTCCAGGTATCCGGATTCGCAGAAGGCAAACACAATAGAAAAAAGTAGGCTGGGGGTGAACCGGGGCGGCTTGGCAATTTGGCGGTATTGTTTAAAAATATCACATTAGAGGTGATGATCCTCACTGGTGCGAGTAAAAAGGTTAAGAAGCGTGGCTGCGGTTTCGTGCAAGTGGTTGTGTTGCGGATCTAACTTATCAATGTTAAAAAGCTGAAGCAGGGCTTTCCGGTTATGTGGTTCTATCTTTAATACCTCCTCCACCAGAGGCCTGGCTTTATGGGTATCGAGTTTTGACATTAACTGGTAGGCATTTTCAAGCAGACCGGGTATTTTTTCTTTAGGATCCTCCTCAAAAGCCTTCTCATCCACGCGCCCGAGAAATCTCCGATTCCCATAACCTAACAACGCGCCGCCAACAAGGCCGCCGATGTGAGCCACATAAGCGACATTGCTGACCCCTCCGGAAAATAATTGAAAGACTTCATTCCCGATCCAAAGAGGGAGGAGAATAATAGCGGAGACCGTGGTGTAGTTAAAGTAAAATCCTAAGGAATAAAAGATTTTAATTTTTCTTTTTCCGTATAACACGGTAAGGGCGCCCATAAGCCCAGCGATCGCGCCGGATGCGCCTATGAGGGGAACAGAGCTTTTTATATAGGCCGCAGAAAACAACCCGTCAGCGCAAACACCACTGAGCAGGTAAAGCGCCAAATAAAAAATTCTGCCGCAGCCTAATTCGAGTATGCATCCTGACAACCAAAGAAAGATCATGTTTCCGAGGAGATGCATAAAACTGCCGTGTAAAAACATCGAGGTAAAAATGTTAAGAATATGCGGGTGTTCGGGTACGAATCCATAGCGCCAGGAAACTACCTGTAATAGTAATTCATCATGCTTGGCTCTAAGTTTTTTCCATTCCGCATACTCTTCATCCTGAGGCGTGATAATCTTATCTTGGCGCAACGAGCGCATAAAATCATCATCCTTCATCATGCGAGGAAAATATTCTTCAATGGTTTTTTCGTCCACGTCAGTTGATTCATTAGCTCCGACATTACCTTTATCACCCTCCTTAAGCTTCGCATATGCTATATAGCGCGTGACCTCGATCCCGGCTAATCCGGATTTGAAGTAGTATTCAAATGCCTCTTGATGTTTTTTTGCATCTCCTCCTTGGATGATAAAATACACGAGGGTATTAATTACAATAATGGCAATGGTAATGAGAGGAGGATTTTTTTTGCTGATTTTTCCTGAAAGAGGGATTATAAGCATGGTACCAAAAGCCTAAGGGTTTCCTTTATCAGTCTGTTCACGTCTTTCCTATTAAAATTTAATAATTTTAATTTGTTAAGATTAAATTGTCTACCTTGTTTTTTTATTTCCCAAAATTTCTTAAAGTTGTTCGGCAAAATAAAAATTTGAGTTGCATTATCAAAACAAATTTGCTAATATATTAAAATAAAATATTAATTGTTCGATCATTATATGATAAATTAGTTGCAAATTTACTACTTGGGAGAGTGACTATGAGTCCCGTAAGTGACAAAGAGACCATTTATAGCATCATCAGGGGATTAGCGCTGCCTTTTTTTGTGGTTGATCATGATAATAAAATTATTTTTTTTAATGAGCCTCTTGAAGAGCTAACCGGCTATAGTGAGCAAGAAGTGCTGGGAAAGCCCTGCCATGAAATTCTTCGCTCCGATATTTGTAAAGACCATTGTCCCGTGAAGGAGACTATGGCCACCGGGAGGGATGCGGTGAACCTGGAGATGACGATTCAAAGAAAAAATAATCTTCCTATTCCCGTCAGGATAACCACCTCAGTCATAAGAGATAAAGAAGGAAAAGTCATCGGTGGCCTGGAGAGCTTTCGTGATATCTCTTTTCTCAAGTCTCTTCGCAAAGAGATTCGGGAAAAATGCACGTATCATAAGATTGTGAGCAGAAATAAAAAAATATTAGAAATATTGGATGACCTCACCGATATTGCGACCAGTAACGCAACCGTACTTATCCAAGGTGAGAGCGGAACGGGAAAAGAACTTTTTGCTAATGCCCTCCATGAATTAAGCCCCCGCAAGGATAAGCCTTTTATCAAAGTCAATTGTGGTGCCTTGCCTGAGACACTCTTAGAGTCAGAGCTTTTTGGTTATAAACGGGGGGCGTTTACGGACGCCAAAAAAGACAAACCGGGCCGTTTTCAGTTAGCGGAAGGAGGGACCATCTTCCTTGATGAGATTGGAGAGATTTCCAAAAATATCCAAGTAAAGCTTTTGAGAGTCTTAGAGAAAAAAGAATACGAGCCGCTCGGGAGCGTGCAAACTGAGAAGGCCAATGTCCGCATTATTGTCGCCACCAACCGAAATCTTCGGGCCTTAGAACAAAGTGGAGACTTTCGCGAAGACCTTTACTACCGTTTGAATGTTATCACGCTCAATATCCCACCCCTGCGAGAACGTAAGGAAGACATCCCTCTTTTGATTGAGCATTTTATGGAGAGCTTTAATCAGACGGTGTATGGAAAAATAAATGGGATTACCACTCAGGCCATGAAGCTTCTGTTAAACCATGGTTACCCGGGGAATGTTCGGGAGCTGGAAAATATTATTGAACACGCCTTTATTCTCTGTCGGGAAAATTACATTGCCCCAAAACACCTTCCCGACTGCCTCACTGACCGATTTCCTAGCCCGGCGGTAAAAGGCAAGAAACTGGAGGAATTGGTTGACAACTTTGAAAAACAACTGATTGAAGAAACGTTAAAACAATACGGGGGTAACATAGAACGGATAGCAGAGGAGCTGGGGGTGCACCGTTCCACTTTATGGCGCAAGATGAAGAAAAATAATATTAAACATTCAATCGTTGAGGGCCTGGGATAGTTCGCGGGAGCGTTCGGAAGCCGCCACGACCGCGTTGATTAAGGCGCCTCTTATCCCGTTCTCCTCTAATACATGGAGGCCTGCGATCGTTGTTCCTCCCGGGGACGTGACTAAGTCCTTTAACTTGCTGGGATGGTCTCCGGTTTCTAAAACCATCCGTCCTGAGCCAATAATAGTCTGGAGCACCAGAGATTGGGCAACATCACGGGGCAGTCCCATTTGCACCCCTCCATCAGTTAAAGCTTCGATGATTAAAAATATATAGGCCGGCCCGCTCCCGCTCAAGCCGGTAACCGCGTCCATATGCGTTTCAGGGATTATCAGGGTAGTCCCGACTGCCGCAAAAAGTTCGCGGGCAACCCGAATATCATTTGGAGTTGCTCTGCCTCCTCCGCAAAGAGCAATTGCGCCTTCACCAATCTGGCTTGGGGTATTGGGCATAGTCCGCACAATTCGTTTATCTTTTCCTATTTGAGAAGCAATAAAAGCAATGGTGATTCCCGCAACAATAGAAATGATTACCTGCTTTGAAGTAACCGCGCCGGCTATTTCCTGCAAGACCCCTTTTATAATCTGAGGCTTTACCGCCAAAATAATGATTTCCCCAAAGCGGGCTGCCGCTTTGTTATCCGAGGTTACCAGAATACGATATTTTTGGGAAAGAAACCGTGTTCGTTCCCCTCTCGGTTCAGAAACGAGGAGCTGTTTGGGGGCGATAATTTTCCTTTTGAGAAGCCCTCGCAGCATCGCCTCCGCCATATTTCCTCCCCCGATAAAACTAATTTTTTTCCCTTTCATAACAGCATAATCCTCCTTTACTTAATATGAATAATCAAGTTCTTCTGTGAGTGCCCAATTTTCAAACAATTCGGAAGGGATTTCACGAACGAAACGGGAAGGTTTGGAAAAGACCTTCCCGCTCACTCGGTCATAGATATTTACCGGGTAGGTGATAAAAAGATTTTCCTTTGCTCGGGTAGCGGCAACATACATCAGCCTCCGTTCCTCCTCCATTTCTTCTTCACTGTTAAAAGCGTAGCTGGAGGGAAATTTTCCTTCCAAAGCCCAGATGATAAAAACCGTGTTCCACTCTAATCCTTTGGCTGAATGGATCGTGGAAAGCACCAGCCGTTCATCATCAGAATCCGGCGCGGCAACTCCGGCCACGCTTTCATTTGGCGGCTCCAACGCAAGATCACTGAGGAAATGTTCCAGAGTAGAATAACGGGCAGTGATGTTCTGAAGGTGTTCCAAGTCCTTGAGACGCTTGGGGTAGTCATCGTATTTATTTTTAAGGATCGGTTCATAATAGCGACAGGTGAGGTTAATCTGGTCCGGGATGGTGAGCCCCTTTCGCGTTAACGTGGTTAAAAGCTCGTGGAGCTGCCTGATCCCCTCGGTGAATTTCGCTTTTTCAGGGTAGCTCGTGAGGTCTTCAGGCTCCTTGCGGTTTTTTATGATCCACTCAATGATATTATGGCTGGTGCGAGGACCGATTTTCCCTATCAGCATGAGGACTCGGTGCCAGCTGATCGCATCTCGCGGATTGATGAGAAGTCGAAGGTGAGCCAGGACGTCTTTCACATGTGCGGTTTCGATAAATTTGAATCCACCGAATTTGACATAAGGTATGTTGCGTCGGGCCAATTCAATCTCCAAATCGAAGGTGTGGAAGGCGGCCCGGCACAGAATAGCGATCTCATCGAGGGGAACACCCTCCTCTCTTATTTCCAGCACCTTCTGGCAAATAAAGCGGGACTGGTAGTTTTCATTTTCAGCGGCAATAAGGATTGGGAGCGCGCCCTTAGTTTTTTTGGTAAAGAGATGCTTGGTGTATTTTTCCTTGGCGTTAATAATGATTTCATTGGTCAGATCAAGGATGGGCTGGGTGGAGCGATAGTTCTCTTCGAGGGTGATAATGCGAGTGCCGGAAAATCGTTTTGGGAAGTCCATAATGTTCCGGAAATTAGCGCCGCGAAAGGAGTAAATACTTTGAGAGTCATCTCCCACCACCATGACATTGTTATGCTCCGAAGCTATAAACTGAATGATCTCGGACTGCAGCCGGTTGGTATCCTGGTACTCGTCTACCATGAGAAAGCGGAATTTCCGGGAAATTTCGGCGCGAACGTCCGGATGATTTTCCAGGATGGTTCGAAAGTTTACGAGAAGGTCATCGTAATCCATGAGCTGGTTTTGCTCTTTATATTTTTTATAAAGTTCTTGCAGGCCTAACAGTTCTTGCAACTCTTCGTAAAAGTGAAAATATTCTTGCTCCATGATGTGCGAGATAGGCTCCATTTTATTGACCGACTTGCTGAAGATTTCAGCAATGGTGTTTTTCCGGGGGAACCGGCGGCTTTTTTCACTCAAGCCCATCTGGGTTCTCAGAAGGTTTATGATGTCCTCAGCATCCGAGCGGTCTAAAATCGTAAAGGCGGACGAATATCCGATTAAGGGAGCATATCTTCTCAATAATGAGTTGGCCACCGCATGAAAAGTTCCTCCGTGGACCCGCTCGCATCGGTCATCAATCATCATGCTGGCACGGCGGAGCATCTCCTGGGCGGCCTTGCGGGTAAAGGTAAGAAGAAGAATATTTTCCGGGGGAACACCTGATTCAACCAGGCGTGCTACCCGGTACACTAACGTGCGGGTTTTCCCGCTCCCGGCTCCGGCAATGACGAGGACCGGACCATCCAGAATGGTTGCGGCTTCTAACTGAGCAGGATTGAGCTCCTTTTCGTAGTCGATCTGAAAAGATTTTTTAACCAACGGTATGGTTTCTTTCAATAAATACTGTTTCATGAGCATGTTATAGCTTATCGCCTTTAGTTTTTCAAGGAAATGTAATTATCAATTCCCTCTTTTAAAAAGAGGGGGGTCAGGGGGAGTTCCCATTGACCTTCTCGATTACACGAATCCCTAAAAAAACTAAATTTTATCTCTTCTATTCTTAAAAAAAAATTCAAACTCCGGAGAAAGTGCACCTCGTTTCCTACATTTTTTTGCCGGTCAATAGGTTGCGAAATTTAAATATTAAACATACTCCGTTAGTGAATCTAACACTTGTTTACATAAATTCCGGGGCCGTTATTCCCGTCCCCGCCTTCGCGGGGATAAACTCCAGCGGGAATCCAGCTTATGATACTGGATTCCGGGTCAAGCCCGGAATGACAAATAAAGCAAAGATATTTCTGAATCACTATACTCTGGTTCGATATTTTTTACCTCTTAAATTATTTCTATGCTTCCCCATCAAAATAAATACTTTCTTCCGGCAAAATACAGGAATCACCGTATTTTTTCATAATCTTATTCCTGATAGGTAGAAGGAAAAATAAATAAGGACCATGAGGAGATAACGCCATTATGGCGCAATATTCTATAAGCAAACCGACAAAAAATCATTAGACGCGTTATTTAAACAAATACCAATTAACTATTTTCAAGGAGAGATGCCCATGGATCAATCTATGACCATAAATCAATATTTGACAATAAACTTTGATAACCAACCGATTAGATTTACCCTTGATGGGAAAGTTTCAGTGATTGATGTTATAAAGGTTTTATGCGATCCGGAGCGTCCGTTCACATTATGGGAAAAAATTAAAACTAAACACCCGGAAATACTGGCCCACTGTGAAGATTACCTTTTTGAAAAGGGAGAGGCTATTCCGGTGGTTGATGGGAAGGGATGGGAAAAACTTTGGATGTTATTGCCTTTCTACATAACATGCTAAGGCATGCAACTCTTTCAATTTAAAACCCCATGAGGAAATGAATGCACTATTAAGATATGAAAAAAACATGAGCAGTATCCCGATCGCCAAGGTTTCTCCGAATCTCCGCATTTGCTTTTCAGACGAAGAAATACTTACGTTATGTCACTCAATTCGCCTGCAGGGCCAGCGTGATCCCATAATAGTGTTCTTTGATGGCGAGAGTTTCAAAATTATTGATGGTGAAAAACGCTGGAGAGCTTGTAAGAGATTGGGTATTACCCATTTAAACGTAGTGATTACGAACAGTCCGTAGTAGGGGCGAACGGCCGTTCGCCCCTACGGCTTTTGTTATCGAGACAGCCCGTGCATTTTATTTGCTGTATTAAACAGGTTCCTGATACCTCAAAAGTAAAAATTGACCCGGAAACAAACACCCTCATTCGTTCGGGAGTTGAATCCATCGCCAACCCGTATGATATGGTAGCATTAGAGGCGGCGCTTACCTTAAAAGACACCTGCGGTGGTAAACTAACCGTTCTAAGCATGGGGCCGCCGCAGGCGGAACAAGTCCTCAGGGAGGCCATATCATGTGGTGCTGATGAAGCCATTCTCCTCTCCGACCGAGCCTTTGCCGGCGCTGATACTTTAGCCACCAGTTACGCGCTCACCAGGGCGATTGAAAAATTAGCTCAAAAAACCCCGGTTGATATAGTATGTTGCGGAAAGCAGGCAATTGACGGTGATACTGCGCAAGTGGGCCCGGGCATTGCTACCCGCCTGGGATACACTCAATTCACCTACGTGACTGAGATAAAGGAAATTGATACAGTAAATGCGCGCATCACCGTAAAACGTAAAGTGGAGGGAGGCAGTGAAATTATTCGCGGCCCGCTTCCTTGCGTGCTTACTGTTGAATTAGAATTGGCGAAACCCCGAAGAGCTTCACTTCCTCGACTCATACATTCACTTAAATCTGAGATTGGCGTGTGGAACGCTGAGGCGATTCACGGGGATAACCAAAAACTGGGACTCAAGGGTTCACCTACCTGGGTGAAAAAAATCTTTTCTCCTCCTTTTAAAGAAGGTGGGCCCCGATTTGACGCGCGGGAGAATCCCCGGCAGGCAGTGGAAGATTGTTTAAAAACCTTGTTGGCTGACGAAACCTTTGCTTTTCACCTCCTAAAACAATGGGGGCAATAAATCGAAGTGCCTAAAAATTCAAAAGGAATCGAAGTTGCTAAAATACTCCCGGAGAAATGCATAGGATGTCAAATCTGTGTCGCCGAA
Organism: Thermodesulfobacteriota bacterium; assembly: GCA_026625185.1. Lineage (GTDB taxonomy): Bacteria > Desulfobacterota > WTBG01 > JAGOGO01 > JAGOGO01. Next base: position 1,587,026 of record CP113000.1, read on the forward strand.
TGCCCGGTCGGCGCTATTGAAATGTCAAATGGCGCGGCCGTGATTGACCCGGAGGTTTGTATCGGCTGCGGTAAATGTTTTGAAGTCTGTCCGGTCGAAGCAGTAAAATTCGAAAAAAAAAGAAGCCCAAAAAAAATACGAAAGCCCGAAGAGGTTGCACAGTATGCGCGTGACAATTACCGGGGAGTTGCGGTCTTTATTGAGAGCTTTAATGGGCAGGGAGCAACCGTTTCGTGGGAGCTGATTGGAAAGGCCAGGCAACTCGCGGAAAAATTAAATACCCGGGTCATCGGGTTTTTATTAGGCTATGAGGTAAATGATAGCGCTCGGGAAGCAATTGCTTATGGATGCGATGAGGTTCATGTGATTGATGATCCTTTGCTGAGAACCTACATCTCAAAACCGTATGGCAAAGCGCTGACCGATCTCTGTAAAAAAGTTAAACCGGAAATATTTCTCATCGGCGCTACCCCATTAGGCCGGGACTTGGCAGGCATAGTGGCAACGAATCTTGAGACCGGTCTCACGGCTGATTGCACCGGATTGGATATTGAGGAAGAAAAGAATTTGCTTCTCATGACCCGGCCGACCTTTGGCGGTAATATCATGGCTACTATTTTTTGTGAACACCATCGACCCCAGATGAGCACGGTAAGGCCGCGGGTCTTTAAAACACCGGAAAAAAACCCGGCCCGGAACGGAAATATTTATTGTCATGTGCTTGAACCACCGCACGACAAGCTTCCTGAACTGATAGATTTCATCAAGGATGTTGTTTCCGGTGATGGCGTTGACATTAGTCGGTTTCCGGCCTTAGTGGTTGCCGGGAAAGGAGCATGCGATCTTGAGACCATGCCCTTGCTTGAGGAACTCGCCAATCTGGTAGGCGGGATCGTAGCCTGTTCCCGACCGGTGGTGGAAGCCGGATTGATGCCCTATGATCGTCAGGTCGGTCAAACCGGAAAAACCGTGGCGCCCAAACTTTATCTCGGCATTGGAGTGTCAGGAGCGGTTCAGCATCTGGTGGGTATGCAAGGGTCTGAAAAAATTATTGCCGTCAACGCTGACCCGAAAGCGCCGATATTCAATGTTGCCGACGTCGGCATCATCGGGGATTATAAAAAAGTTGTGCCGGTTTTAATTGAGGAACTGAAAAAAAGAAAACTGCGGAATTAAAGAGAATCAGTGACTATGCAGGAAAATTATGACGTCGCCATTGTGGGAGCAGGGCCCGCTGGTATTTCGGCAGCATGCGTGTTGGCTGGTAAAGGGATCAAAACCATTGTTGTCGAGCGGGGAGAATATCCGGGGGCGAAAAATATTTCCGGCGGCGTCCTCTATGGGCATGACTTAGCCGCCATCATTCCGGATTTTGTGGAAAAAAAGTGTCCGGTTGAGCGCAACATCATTGAATCACGCTTATGGTTCCTCTCCAAGAGTGGTGGGTACAGTCTTTCCTTTCGCGATCGCGCATTTTATGAGAAACAGGCGTTTAATGCCTTTACCGTGGGAAGAGCCAGGTTCGACCGATGGTTTGCGGAACAGGCAAGAGCAAAAGGGGCGCTTGTGGTATGCAGCACTGTTGTTACGGATCTGCTCAGAGACAGTAATAATCGCGTTATCGGCGTTACGACCGATCGCCCCGAAGGAGATTTAAAGGCGAGAGTAGTTGTGCTGGCTGACGGAATCAATTCTCCCTTGGCCGCAAAAACCGGATTCCGACCGGAACCAAAGCCCTCGCACATCGCGCTGGCAGTCAAAGAAGTTATCGAGCTTCCGGAAGAAATTATTAACGAACGGTTTAACACGGAAACCGGGCATGGGGTGACGATTGAAATCATCGGCGAAATCACCCAGGGTATGGATGGTATTGCGGTAATCTATACCAATAAAAATTCGCTTTCGGTATGTATCGGGGCCAATCTTTCTGATTTTATGGAAAGCAAAGTTAAACCGTACGAAATGCTGGAAGAGTTCAAACAGCATCCCTTGGTTGCTCCTCTCATTAAAGATGGCCAGGCAAAAGAATATATGGCTCACTGGATTGCCGAGGGTGGCTATGAGGCGATTCCGCAGCTCTGTGGTGACGGCTACCTCATTGCCGGAGATTCAGGAATGTTGTTTAATGCTCTTCATCGCGAAGGGTCAAACATGGCCATGACATCTGGCAGATTTGCGGCAGAAACGATTGCAGAGGCCTTGGATAAAGGCGATTTCAGCCGCAAGACTCTCGCAGGATATGTTGCCCGGTTACAAAACTCATATGTAATCAAGGATCTTAAAAAGTATCGGCGATTTAATGCCTTTCGTCTTCAGCATCATGAGCTTTTTACCACCCTGCCAAGATTGGGGAGTTTCGCGGCGCAACAAATGCTTACCGTGGATGGGGTGCCCAAAAAAGAAAAACAGAAAGCTATTTGCAAAAAATTTCGAAAGGAAATATCTTGGGGAAGCCTAATACGGCTTTTATGGACCGGCTGGAGGAGCGTTAAATGACCGCTAAGGTTGAGGACAAACTTTTTTTAAACCGTTTTCGCGTGGACGAAAACCCTCATATTCGAATCATTGAGGGCAACGTATGTATGGAGAAGTGCGAGAATCAACCATGCCTTTATTTCTGTCCGGCGAATGTTTACCGGCTCGAAAAAGACCGTATCAGCGTAGCCTATGAAGGGTGTTTAGAATGCGGCTCTTGTCGTATCGGCTGCCCCAACCTTAATATTGAGTGGCGCTTTCCCACGGGAGGTTACGGGATCAGCCATAAGTTTGGGTAGCGCTGGCGAAATTTAAAAAGTATGTTTCGGTAAGTTTATGACTTTTGCGAGGGTCACACCTTAGAAAGGAGCAAACATGATGGTCGAAGCAAAAAGAAGTTTACACCTTCGTCTGCAGGAATATTGCGATTGTTATCTGGAGACAGATCCGCAGAAAGAAATTGTGGTGATCAATAAAAAAGGGGCTGCTGCCGATGTAACCAAAGACCGGGAGGAAGTGGCGCTCAAATTTCTCTGTTTAACAATTCTTTACGGCATTAACGAAAGTGCAAAAAAGATCACCCTAACAAAGAAAGGCAGAGACAAAGTCAGATTAGATGTTGATGCAGCGGGAAAATATGTGCTCCCCGCGCCTCGAGCCGATATAGCGGATGAAATCTTTAAACTGATGCGCTCAATTACTCACCTTGAATCCGAAAGGGGAAGGGAAGTTCTTTCTCTCGGCTTGAGAAACGATCGGGTAGAATTAACGGTGGAATTGGCTTCCGCACCGGGGGAGAATACCTTGACTATTTTGTTCCCCGCGACATAATCCGCATTGAATTACGACACAGTCTCAAAAGGCAGATAGAGAAGAACTTTTAAAATAAAGGAGTATAAACCTATGGAAAAAACAACAGTAAAAGCAGTGCAGGAAGGATTGGTTCAAAAAATGAAAGAATGGCAGGAAATAGAATCAACGGCTATCAAAACAACGAGAGAAATCGGAAGTAAAGCTGAAAATCTGCTCATAAAAAATATCATGATAACCATTAATTATGACTCGGCACGGCATCGAAGTGTCCAACAGTTCATCATTGATAGCCTCGAAGAAGAACACCTCACCCTGAGTATCAATGATTTAGGGGATGTTTGGACTATGATCGAGAAACATATTGCGTTGGAGCAAAAAATGGTTTCCCTGGTTAAAGAGGTTTTAGAAACGGTAAAAGGGAAAAAAACATTAATGGTGCAGCAGTACTTCCTGGAATACCTTCTTGCGGATGAAGAAAAACACGAGGCAATGCTCAATAAACTTCACTCTATAAAAGATGGAATCTACCCCTATGGAGGATAAATATGATCGTTATTCTTGGTCCGTTGTCCGTGACCATCATTGTTGTCCCGAATAGTATTTAATCATATTGATTTTACTTGACTTCCATAATTAAAATTGTTTCGTCGCCGACGCTTTTCGCAACGACATCTTTTATCGCAGGATTAAGGTTCTAACTAAACTGTAACCAGTTTTGTAACCGTCATTTATCTTTTGGTCTTCGCGTAATCAGGTGGGTTCATTTAAACTCACCCTTATCCTCTTGTGCGCCAAGAGGGTGAAAAGTTAATAATTTAAAAAAAGGTTAGCAAGTTAGCGCTAACCTTTTTTTAAATTATATAGTTTGTGTAGTTTTAATATAATTCCCGCTCAAAATCAATCTTGCCCAAATCAGAGATTGCCATGGCTTCGCCTCGCAATTAAAAACTAAATAATAACAATCTGTTACGGTCATTGTGAGGAGCAGTAGCGACGAAGCAATCTCATTCACAAAAGCCTAATACTATCAAGCCGGTAATATACTCTTTGGTATAACATTGGCTTAAAATATTATTCGACTTTCCCACCGCTTTGACCTTAATAATAAATTAGGCAATTGAATTTTTTGACGAAACCGGTATAATACCTCCATTTCTATCCCTTGATGAAAAAACGGATTAAAATATGGTCCCAGAAAATAAAAGAAGGATTGCTAAGGTATTGTCGCTGGTCGTGGTTATTGCCGGAATTATGGTAATGATCGGCTGGAAATTTGATATAAACATTTTGAAAAGCATCTCTCCGGCCTGGATCTCCATGAAGTTTGACACTGCGGTTGCTTTTGTTGCCGGCGGCATTACGCTTTATTTTATTATCCGGGCTAAAGAGGGCGCGTTTGACCAGGCCCAAGTAGCTCTCTCCATAACCTCTTTAATAATTATTCTTCTTATGGGAATATTATTTTTCTCTACCCTTCTCGGTATACACACAGGTGTTGAAGATATATTTATTAAGGAACCAGCGGGTGGAATAAAGACCGTAATCCCTGGAAGGCCATCACTGCCCACGATGTTAAATTTTATATTGATAGCCTTAGCTGGAATTCTAACTATGCTGAATCTTAAAAAATTGCAGCCAAAACTCAAAATTATCGGTCTTGCCGTGGTAATAATGGGGGTTCTCGCAGTAATCGGTTATATCCTGAACGCCCCGTTACTTTATTATTACCTGCCGGGCATCAATTCAGCCATGGCCTTGCACACGGCAATATTATTCGTATTGTTAGGGATAGGTTTGTTATGCTTAAGTTCTGAGGAGTAAGTTAAGGCTGTGTGAAGTTTACGTAACACACCCCCGACCCCTCTAATAGAGGAGAGATTTTTGGGAGTCCCTTCTAAGAGGAGGGGATTCCCGCCTGCCTGACAGCGTTCAGGCGGGTAGTGTGTGTGACTATCCCCAATTGAGAGCGGATAAAGGGTTGTGTAAGTTATAGAGGCGTGTAAAAGGTCTATGAGTGCGGTGATAATTATTTAACAAGGCAGTATTTTTATGTCTATAAGATCAAAACTTACCACCATGTTCCTGGCAATTGCTTTTATCCCTCTTTTTTTAATCAGCGATATAATGTTTAATAATTATAAGGATGCTCTGGAGGCTAACCGTCTTAAGCAGCTCGAGAATCTGGCGAGGTATAAGGCGGATAAAATCGAGACATTCTTTGCGAATCTAAACATTTATTTCGGGTTATCTCAGGTTGAGTACGTCGTCAAGAAGAATCTTCCCGTGTTAAGCCGGCTTGCCCATGATCCTGGCAATTCGGAGTTTATCGCCGCCAAGCGGAGGCTTGACGGAGTTTACGGAAAGCTGCCATCGAACTTAGGCTTCTTTGATATCATGCTGACAAATTCGGAAGGCAAAGTCGTGTACTCAAGCAACCCCGAGCATTTTTCGAAAGAATTCCTGAAGTTCCTGCCTGACCCGCAACAAAAGGCGTTTAATGAAGGTAAAAATAAAATATACTTTTCGGATATATTTTTCACCAAAGCCGACAGACCGCGTATGCTGGCCACCGAACCGGCGCTTGATTTTGACGGTAATTTCATCGGGGTAATTGCCGCTGATGTCAATTTGTCGACCATTTATACGATGATTCAAGACGTAACCGGCTTGGGTGAGACCGGCGAGACGCTTATCGGGAAAAAAATAGGCGATCAGGCTGTTTTCTTGAATCCCCTCAGGCATGACCCCCGGGCTGCCCTTAAGAAACGCATCACCATCGGAGAGCCTACTGGTTGCGGCCTTCAAAGAGCTGTAAAGCGCCAGAAAGGGGTGGGCCAGTTCTTTGATTACCGGGGCAAGAAGGTTGTAGGCGCCTGGCAATATATCCCTTCTTTAGACTGGGGCGTGGTGGCTAAAATCGACACCGAGGAAGCATTTGTCGATATAGAAAACCTGAAGAAACTGGTATTGATGCTCCTGGTCATTACCAGTGTTTCAGCCGGCATCATGGCATTTTCCATAGCGCGGTCAGTTGCCGAACCGATAAAAAAGCTCTCCAAAGCCGCTCAGATAATCGGCAGCGGAAACTTAGATTACAAAGTCGCAACCAATACAAAAGATGAATTAGGTCAGCTTTCAACGGTTTTTGACAAAATGGTCCAGGATTTGAAAAGTCTTGGTTTTTCCTGCGACACAGAGAGGCAGCGGTTATACAACGTTCTGGAGGCGCTGCCGGTTTACGTGGTGTTATTGTCTGAAGATTATCACGTGCCTTTCGCCAATAAATTTTTCCGCGAGCGTTTCGGAGAATCCCACGGCAAGCGTTGCTATGAATACCTGTTTAACCGTATTGAGGCCTGCGAGAATTGCGAAACGTATAAAGTCATGAAAACCAATGCTCTCCACCACTGGGAATGGCTGGGGCCTGACAACCGCAATTATGACATCTATGATTATCCCTTTGTTGACACCGACGGCTCCCGGATGATCCTAAAAATGGGCATTGACATTACCGAGCGCAGGCAGGCAGAATTGGCAGTGCATAAAGAACGTCAGCGGCTCTTTGAAGTTTTGGAGACTTTACCGGCAATGATTTGTTTGTTTACGCCTGACTATAAGGTAGCTTTTGCCAACCGGGCTTTTAGGGATAAGTTCGGCGAGTCAGGCGGCCGGCGCTGTTATGAATATTGTTTTGGAGGCACCCAGCCGTGTGAGTTTTGCGAAGCATTCAAAGTCCTTGAAACCGGCAAACCCCAACACTGGGAGAAAGCTTTGCCGGGCGGCGCCGGCGTTATTGATGCTTATGATTTTCCTTTCACCGATGTTGATGGGTCGCACCTGATCCTCGAGATGGCTCTTGACATTACCGAACAAAAACGCACGCAAGAAAAGCTGCGCCAGTCTTACCAATACACCCGCAGCCTTATCGAGGCATCTCTTGATCCTCTGGTAACTATCTCAGCCGAAGGAAAGATAACCGACGTCAACGAAGCCACTATTAAGGCGACCGGCTTATCGCGTCAAGAGCTGGTAGGCACTGAGTTTTTTCGGTATTTTACTGAGCCGGAAAAAGCCCGCGAAGGGTACCGGCAGGTTTTTGCTAAAGGGCAGGTTACCGATTATCCCCTCGCCCTTTGTCATAAGTCAGGCTCTATAACCGAAGTGTTATACAACGCAACCCTTTACCGAAACAAGGACGGTGAAATACAAGGGGTGTTTGCCGCTGCCCGGGACGTAACCGAACGGAACGAAATCGCGCGACGTACCAATGCTACGAATGCCCTGTTGACCATTTTCTCCAAGAAGTCTTCACGTAAGGATTATCTTGACGCATTGATTGGCCTCATTCAATCCTGGAGCGGCTGTCAGAATATCGGCATCCGCATCGTAAATGACAAAGGTTATATTCCCTATGAATCCTACACCGGTTTCAGTCGAGAATTCTGGAAATCCGAAAGTCGGCTTTCCTTGGAACACAGCCAATGTGTCTGCCCGCGGATTATTGCCGGAAATCCGGACCCGCGGGATGCCTCCATGATGACTCCGGGTGGTTCTTTTCATTGTGATGATACGGACGCTTTTGTTGCCCGACTCTCTCCGGAGGAAAAAACGAGATTCAGAAATGTTTGTATCCAAATCGGATTTTTATCCCTTAGCGTCATCCCTATCCGCTACCGTGAGAAAGTGCTCGGCACAATTCATCTGGCCGACAAAGAGAAAAAAAAGATACCGTTAGCCTTGGTTGAATTTCTTGAGTCGATTGCTCTCCTTACCGGAGAAGCAATTAACCGCTTCAATTTAGAGGATAAACTTCGGGAGTCAGAAAGTCGTCTCCGGTTCCTCTCTTCCCAACTCCTTTCCTTGCAGGAAGATGAAAGAAAGCGGATATCCGCTGAACTTCACGACGATATTGCTGCTAAATTGGCTGCTATTAAATTTTCCCTCGAAAAAAGAGTATTACAAACAGGTAAAACAAATGACGAAGTGAACCAACCACTAAAGGACATTATTTCTATGGTGTTAGATACGATCGTATCGACCCGAAGAATCATGGTTAATTTACGGCCGGCTATGATAGATGACCTTGGGATCCTGGCAACCTTAAACTGGTATTGCCGCGAATTTGAGCAAATTTTCGATACCATCCATTTAGAAAAACAAGTCAACATCGAGGAAACCGAAATTCCTGATCACTTAAAGATAGTTATTTTCCGGATTGTCCAGGAAGCAATGAATAACATTGCCAAACACAGCGGAGCAAGCAATATCTCCCTTGTTTTAGAAAAAACAAATGACTTCTTAATGTTATCAATTGAGGATAATGGTCAAGGATTTGATGTGGAGAATAAAACCGTTAAAGCGGCGGAAATGATTCAGAGATTTGGAATGGTCAATATGGAAGAACGCGCCAGATTCTCAGGGGGAGATTTTTCGATCAAATCCTTGAAAGGAAAAGGGACGTTACTCAAAGTAACCTGGCCTTTAAAACCAATGAAAATGCCCTATCACCTACGAATTGAGCCTTCTTGATTATCTTTAGCTGACCTGCTATCCCTTTCAAAAATTCCATCAAAAAATACTATCTTTTTTTTGTAACAATACATAATTGACCCTATTTATCTTTCTAGAAAGAAGACCTAAATTACAATCATCCTCTTTTCCTCACTCTTCTCTTCATTTATGGCCGGACAAAAAACTTGTCCGGCCATTTTCTCAAAAACGCCGGTTCACTATTTAAGTTTTTACTTGTTAACCAGCCCCTTTTCAATGGCAAAAGCGGTCAGAGCCGCGGTATTGTGCACTTTAAGCTTTTCCATGATATTTGCCCGGTGTTTTTCAACCGTTTTTTCGCTGAGGCACAGTAACTCGGCAATTTTTTTATTTTTGTATCCTTCCCCCACCAGTTTGAGAATTTCTCGCTCCCGTGCGGTAATGGTCTCCCATGATGATTTAGGCTTTAACTTTTTTTTCCCCTCCAAGTATCCTTCCAAAACTTTTTCGGATACCCCGGGACTAAAATAAGGCTTTCCCGAGAGAACGGTTTTTATGCCCGATATAAGCTCATCATGATTAGTATCTTTTAAACAATATCCGTCAGCGCCTGATCGAAAGGCCTCAAGTATGTACTCATCTTCTTCATGCACGGTTAAGGTTAAAATCTTTGTTTTCGGAGAAACTCGCTTGATATCTTTAATAGCCGACAAGCCGTTCATTTTTGGCATCGAGAGGTCTAAGAGAACAAGATCAGGCTGATAATTTTCAACGCAGCTTATGGCGCCAAACCCATCTTCTTCCTCACCCACTATCTCAAAATCACTCATGCCCAAGAGTGAGCGTAACCCTTCTCTCAAAATAGTGCAATCTTCCACAATCGCAATTCGGAATTTTTTTCCCATAATGTACCTGGTAAGAATCCGGGTAGAAAGGGCCCCCCAGTAACCTGAAGGACTAATTGATTTATTTCTAATTTATTTTTAATCGAATGTCAACTCTTTTAAAATAAATGATTGTACCCGCCAAAATACATAAAACTACTTATAGCTAATCTTTATATCAGGGAATAAAAACCTAAAAAGGAAATAACCGGCTGAACAAAAATAGTATTGTCGTTATGGTTAGTATGAACGTTATATCATCAATTAATTTTCCATTATTTTTAAACCCAAAGAGAGAAAAAGTAATGAAGCCTAAAATTTTACTCGTTGACGACGATAGCAACTTTCGAAAATTGATCAAAGAAACCTTATGTTTATCATTATCTTATTTATGCGTCAAGCAAGCAGGCGATGGAAAAGAGGCTTTCCAAAAAATTGAGAACTCCCTTCCTGATATTATTTTTATGGACATAAGGTTACCCGGAGAAAACGGGCTGGTACTTACCAAAAAAATTAAAAAAATATATCCTGACATTGAGGTTGCTATTCTTACCAGTTACGACCTCCCCGAATATCAAGAGGCAGCAATTGAAAATGGTGCAAAGTATTTTCTTTTGAAAAACACAATAATTCCCATGGGCATTATAAATATGGTCCAGGATTGGATTGATCGCCATGGCAAAACCTAATGATCTTGTTAACAAAGGGCGAGATTTTCTTTTTATCTAAGAAAGTAGGCTTAACATGGCATCGGATTTTAAAATTCTCATGCATCAAAACTGTGACAATCTCCATCTAACGTTGGCCGGTCGTTTTGATGCGGCAGCAGCGCAGCAGCTGGTGGCCTTCCTAAAAGCTTATGGAGAGGGTGCGAGTAGTGTTTTTATCCATACCAGCAACATTAATCAGATAGATATCTCAGCCACTGATATTTTCCGGAGCGCGCTTTACAGTCTGAACAGCCATTTTTCCGCAAAACTCATTTTTACCGGAAAAGATGCCGCCTCCATAGCGCCAAAAAATAGTCAAATAGTATGAACCAAGAAAATCTTGCACCTTCAAAAGTTGCGCGCATCATCCTGAAGAGGCTTTTTGATAAGGCTCTCACGACCGATGAAATTTCCCGGTTTATCAAAAACAGAATTAACCGATCAGAGGAGACCTTTTTATGACCAACAATAATATTCCCTTATTCTCGACTCTGAGTACGATGACTATCCAAAAGATGGTATCACCTCACAGAGAAAAACAAGATCTTACCAAAGGCAAATGGTGCGATATCTTATTAGCTGATGATGATCTCAATATCTTGGAAAGCATTAGTTCATGTCTAAAAAATGATGGTTTCTCGATAACCAAAGCATCTGATGGGCGGGCTGCATTAGAAGCAATTAAGAAAAATTATTTTGATCTCATCATATCTGATCTCAACATGCCGAGAGCAAATGGTCTTGCTGTCCTTAAAGAGGCAAAAATAGCAAACCCCGATACGATTGTGATCATTACGAGCGGCGATCAGGACTTTGAATCCGTTAGTGAAGCTTTTCATCTCGGTGCCGACAGTTATTTAGTAAAGCCTTTCGGACCAGATGAACTTTATCGGCACATTAATAAATGCTTTGAAGAATTGGAACAGAAAAAAAGAGCATAATTTTCGATAAACATTTGCGCACCAAATGAACAAATTTTTACTATGCTGATGGTTGTTTCGCATGATATCCGCAGTCCGCTCATTGCAATATCGGCGACGTTAAAACTGCTCATTCGGGAAGTTTACGGAAAAATTGATGAAAGTCCCAAACAAACCCTAAAAAACTTATACGCAAGAATTAACCGCCTAAACGGAATTGCCGAGGATTACCTGGGGAAAGCGTCCGTAGTCACCGGAGAAGTGCAAACGGAGCGAAAAGCCCTTGATCTCCGGGAGGACATCATCGATCCGATCCTGGACGAACTTTCTCCGGAAATAGAGCGCCACGGTATCATCATCGATAATCGCTTAGGCTCCATACCAGCAAACCAAATTTCCACAAGAGCGGACCGGATTTAACTCAAAATTGTTTTCCGAAATCTTTTTTGTAATGCCATAGAATACGGATGCCCGGGGGGTACAATATCTTTTGGTTTTGAAAAGCATGCCGAACACTATAAGCTTAATGTGTATAACAGCGGAGAACCTATCCCGGAGCAATATCGTTCCAAGCTGTTTACGAAATTTAGTCGAATAAAAAAAGACAATAATGGAACCACCCATGGAACAGGCCTGGTCCTCTACCTGGTCAAGGAAATCATTCAAAAACATGGCGGGAATATTTGGTATGAAGCGAAAGAAAACGGCTCAAATTTTTTATTTACCTTCCCCTGTGATTAACCATCAGCCCTTTTCTGCCTCCTCAACCGTAAAAAGGCTGGTTCTTTAAACAACCGGCCTTTTTATTTTTCATCATAAAAAAACCCTGCTTCTTTCTCCAATAAACAAAAATCTTACCTCCCGAACCCCTCAGACATTAGGTAGCGCTTCAGTTCGTCTCCGGTACGATCTGTCATAATTTAACCTTTTCCAGGTCGGGTTAGGTGAAAAACTTACCCCCCCAGATATCCCCCATGGTTTTTTTCAGGTAAGAAAAAAATACATTATTTCCCCTCACAAAATACCACAAAACCCCTATTCAATTTTATTTTCATTTTTCAGTACCATAGAAAAAAAAGAACCGCACCGGCTTTATTTTCGGCTGAAAAACTCCCAAAAGGGGCTGTCCTCTATTTGTAAGACCCGGTTCCTTAACGTTCATATAAAAACGAAGAAGAGTGGTATGAAAAAAAGTTTTCTCAAAAACCTCATTTACCCAAGGAGGTGCCCTCTTTAATTCATATCGTTAGGTTTTTTATAAGGAAAAGATGGAGACAAAACAATTATCCAAAATTAGTCCAAAGAGAGTAAGGAAAACCGCTTCAAAAGCTTTTATTACTAATTTTTTTTGGTTTGGCGGTGGGTCGCGCAGACTATGGGTAACGGTTATGCTGATGATTACCTTAATCATTTCGTCCCCCATTTGGGCAGCCAATGAGCAGGAAACAGATGTGTTTCGAAGCACACTCGATAACGGTCTTAAGGTTGTCATTGTTAGGAACCCCTTAGCGCCTGTTGTTACTACGGTAGTCAATTATTTGGTCGGCTCAGATGAAGCTCCAGAAGGCTTTCCGGGTATGGCACACGCACAAGAACACATGATGTTTAGAGGCTGCCCGGTACTTTCGGCCGATCAATTGGCGGACATTACCGCATTAATGGGTGGGAAGTTTGATGCCGACACTCAACAAACGGTTACCCAATATTTCTTTACCGTGCCGGCTGAGGATCTCGATGTGGCTTTACACATTGAGGCGATTCGGATGAGGGGTGTTTTAGACAGCGAGCGGTTATGGCAACAGGAGCGGGGGGCCATCGAACAGGAAGTTGCACGAGACTTATCAAATCCGGAATATGTTTTTTACACTAAACTGCTATCCGCCATGTTTCAAGGAACGCCGTACGCCAATGACCCCCTCGGTACCAGACTTTCTTTTAACAAGACAACCGGGGCAATGCTTAAAAAGTTTTATGATACGTGGTATGTACCCAATAACGCGCTTCTTGTGATTGTTGGTGATATCGAACCCACAAAAGCCGCATCACAAGTTAAGAAATACTTTTCCGAAATTCCTGCTAAAAAACTACCCGAACGGCCCGCGCTTTCGCTGGAACCGGTGAAACCAGAGACTCTGCATCTAAAAACCGATCTACCTGTAGGTTTAGCAATTACTTCTTTTCGGTTGCCGGGTTATGACAGCCCGGATTATGCTGCGAGCCAGATTCTGGCCGACATAGTGAATAGTCAACGAAGTAATTTGTACGCACTGGTGCCACAAGGAAAGGCTCTTACAACGAGCTTTAGTTTGGATACTTTGCCAAAAGCAGGACTCGGGTAGGCGATAGCCGCTTTTCCCAAGGAAGCTGACCCTAAGGCTTTGATGCACGAGATGAAGCAAATCTTGACCGAAGATATAAAGAAAGGGTTTTCTTCTGATCTGGTAGAAGCGGCCAAACACCATGAGGTTGCGGAGGCGGAATTTCAAAAAAACTCGGTATCCGGCTTGGCCATGCTCTGGTCACAAGTCCTGGCAGTTGAAGGGAGACAATCCCCTGAAGAGGGTTTAAAAGCTATAGAGGATGTTACCGTAGCTGATGTCAACCGAGTGGCCAGAAAATATATGGACTTTGATCATGCCATTGTTGCCATTCTTACGCCCGAGGTTTCGGGCAAACCAATTTCCTCCCAAGGTTTTGGTGGAGTGGAGTCGTTTGCCCCACAGAGAACCAAAGCCGTCAAACTGCCGTATTGGGCCGAGAACGCTTTGAAGAGACTTTCCATACCTGCTTCCTCGTTAAATCCACAAGAAACTACTCTGTCTAACGGAATTAAGCTTATTGTGCAACCGGTTTCGGTCAGCAACACCATAAGTGTATATGGTCATGTTAAAAACCAGCCGGATATGGAAGTTGCGAAGGGACAGGAGGGAGTGCAACTGGTATTGGAGCAACTTTTTTCTTATGGCACTAAGTCACTGGATCGTCTGGCTTTTCAAAAATCCCTGGACGATATCGGCGCTAATGCATCTGCCGGCACCGATTTCTCCTTACAGGTACTTATCGACCAATTTGATCGTGGTACAGAGTTACTGGCGGACAACGTGCTTCATCCGGCACTTCCGGAATCGGCCTTTAAAACGGTACAAAAGCAGGTTGCCGATACCGTAGCCGGGCAGCTTCAGAGCCCTGATTACTTAGCTGGCCGGGCTTTGAAAACGGCGTTGTTTCCCAAACACGATCCGACGCTTCGTCAGGCTACACCGGTTTCCATCGCTGCACTCAACCTAAAGGATATTAAGGGTTATTATGAGAAGGTCTTTCGACCGGATTTGACCACGATTGTGGTTATCGGCAAAGTTACGCCCGGGAAGGCCAAAGAGGTAATCGAAAAATACTTCGGTAACTGGAAGTCTACCGGTTACAAGCCCGATACGCTCCTACCTGCTGTGCCGCTCAATAAACCTTCTACTATTTTAGTGCCTGATGCAAGTCGAGTACAGGACGAAGTGATCCTCGCCGAGACCATTGATCTGAACCGATCTAATCCGGACTATTATGCCTTGGCACTGGGTAACCACATTTTAGGCGGTGGTTTTTATGCGACGCGGCTTTATCAAGATTTACGTGAAAAGACGGGGTTGGTATACTTTGTGTCATCGGATTTTGATGTGGGTAAGACCCGAGGCCTGTACATTGTAAAGTACGGCTGCGATCCGCCGAACGTGTCCAAGGCGAGATCCATAATAAAACAAAATCTACAGGAAATGCAAAACTCTTTGGTGGGGCCCGGTCAACTGACACAGGCCAAGGCAATGTTACTTCGGCAAATTCCCCTATCTGAATCTGGCGTAAGCAATATCGCTAAGGGCTTTATTTCCAGGGTAGACCTCGATCTGCCTCTTGACGAGCCAATTTTGGCTGCGCGTCGTTACGTGAAGCTTAATGCCGAACACGTAAAATCGGCTTTTGTCAAATACGTGCGCCCTGACGATTTGGTTCAAATTACACAAGGTCCAAAACCGCAGTAAAAAATAAGGTAATTGATAAGGAAGCCAAGGCACATTTAAGAAAAGATTATATACGGTCACGATGAATGTAATTAACCTCTTAATAGGCGTTATTTTTCTGATTGCCGGTCAAAGATTATTTTGGCTGTTTATCGCCGGCCTTGGTTTTTTATTTGGTTTCGAATTCGCAGCGATTTTTCTTGCCGGTCAGGCGTATTGGAAGACGTTCCTTATTTCCGTCATCTGCGGATTGTTAGGCTTGGTCAGCGCTTTGTTTTTGCAGGAGCTGGCAATTGTTGTAACGGGTTTTATTGCCGGAGGATATATTTTCCTCGGCCTGGGGGAATTGTTTGGGTGGAGAATGAATGGTGGTGGTTACTTTTCGTTGCAAGCGGGGTTACGGTAAGTATCTTTTTGGCTATTTTTTTTAATCCGGTTTTGATAGGGCTAACTTCCTTTATCGGCGCTTTACTTATTATTCAGGTTCTTCCTTTTTCCCCGGCAATGAAAGCAGTGTCGTTCGTCATTCTGTTTGCCTTTGGTATTTTCGTGCAAGGCAACCATTATTTTATTCAAAACGCTAAAATTTCGCATTTTTAAATGAGTTTTAAATTTCTAAAAAAAATATGAGCGAGTGCTAAAGAAAATTTTTTATTATGGTGTTTAGCCAAAGGAGGCAACAATGGCACACATTGCGGTAATCATTGATAATATGTTCGAAGACTCGGAATATACCGAGCCGGCAAAAGCTTTTAAGGCGGCCGGGCACCAGCTTACTCATATAGGATTAAAGGAAAACACAACTGTAAAGGGCAAAAATAAAGGAACCACGGTCAAAATCGAAAAAGCGGTGAGAGATGTTTTCGAAAAAGATTTCGACGCCCTCCTTATTCCCGGAGGCTATTCGCCGGATCATTTAAGAGCAGATGAAGCGACGGTAGAATTTGTTAAGAAATTTTTCGAGAGTAACAAACCAGTATTTGCTATCTGCCATGGACCACAGCTCCTCATTACCGCAAAGGTTTTAAATGGGCGCACGGTCACCGGCTGGAAGTCAATCATTCAGGATATTAAAAATGCCGGCGCCAAATTTCTTGACCAGGAAGTTGTGGAAGACGGCAATTTGATCTCCAGCCGACATCCGGGCGATTTACCCATGTTTATAAGCGCTTCACTGAAGCATCTCCAATAAATAAAATCTGCTAAGGCATTACGGGATAAACCATAAACAAATGGAGAAATGGAATCATGATCGCAAAATCGGGAGGAAATCCTCTATCTAAGTGTGGGTTGATCTGTTTGCTCGCGTTTTTATTACTCCGGAAAATAAATATATAAAAGCATAATCGTCAATCTCAGTAACAACGGTCATTGCACAGAATTTATTTACATGTTTAATTGCCGGAGTAATACCATAAAGTTGGAGAAACGAGGTAGAAAATTACCCGAAAGTGGGATATATCTTTTGAAAAAAATTTGGTGATTTAACATTAAATAGGTGATATTGATATGCTAAAATTAAATATTAAGGCATTCGGACTTTCCTTGGGGATCGTGTGGCAAGCACACTATGATGTTTTGTACGTAACTCCATTAGAATGATTCGTTGAACAGACATATAAAAAAAACTTATTTTGACCATCGTTAAGGGGTAATCAGGTGGGGCTCTTATCGCTTTTATTTACTAATCCGGCGTTATTCATCTTATTGGCGCTGATACTTCTTTATTCGGTGATTTTCCATGAGGTAGCGCATGGTTGGGTAGCGCGTTTTTTTGGCGATGATACGGCTTGGCGCTACGGTCGATTAACCCTTAATCCAGTTGCGCATCTTGATCCCATTGGCACGCTTATGCTTTTTATTGTAGGTTTTGGATGGGCAAAACCGGTGCCCGTTAATTATCATCGTTTAAGCAATTCCCGGTTTGGTTTAATCGCTGTTTCTTTGGCTGGTTGTTTAACCAATATACTGATTGCAATCATTGCCATCTTGCTGTTGCAATTTCAAAGCCTTAGCACAAATCCGGCCTTTTCCACCCTTCTTTCCATCGTAGTAAAAATAAATATTATTCTGGGAGCTTTCAATTTGATACCCATCCCGCCTCTGGATGGCTCAAAAATCCTTATGGGTCTTCTCCCCGAGGAGGCACAACAGGGGCTTGCGAGGCTTGAACCTTACGGTTTTTTTATATTAGCTTTTTTACTTATTACCGGCCTTTTAAATCCGGTAATAAGTTTTATGCAGAATTTAATTTATGGTTTTATTGCTCTTTTATTGAGCTTTTTTAGATAATGTAAGATTTATGATCGGATAATTATCACAGACTACTTTTAAAACCCATTAAAAAAAGGGGGGTATATGATTTCAAAGATTCTTATGCCGACTGACGGTTCACCAACAGCAAAAAAGGCGGTTAAATATGCAGCCGGTCTGGCAAAACAGTTGGATGCCACCATCACCTTGCTGAGTGTGATCGAGATCGACCTTGGGGCTTTTTTTGCCCAGACAGTTTCTGCTGCTGATTCTCCCACCCATTTAATAGAACCGATGGAAAATTATTTGAAACAGACTGCCGAACTTTATCTTGCTGAGGCTGAAACGATACTCAAACAAAATGGTGTGCAATCAAAAAAAGTCATCAGGTCGGGACACCCGGTGGAAGTAATTATTAAAGAAGCAATTAAATCAAAAGTGGATGTCATCGTTATGGGGTCTCATGGTAAAAGTGCTTTAAAGGCTGCGATGCTCGGTAGCGTAACCTTTGGAGTAATACATAAAGATACAAAAATCCCGGTGCTCGTCGTTAGAAAGTAACGCTGGGAGTTTAAAGGTGCCCCATTTTTATCGGGTATTGCCTAACGACTTATTGCATCGCCTTTGAATGAATTAACCTGCCCAAAACCGAAAAATATCATAAGTTATTATAGATTGAATATTATCTGTTGACAAATCGAAAATTGTCTTGTATTTTTTTGCAAAACTAAGCGATAAACTCAGAACTCACATTATAATCTAAAATCCAGCAAGTTTTGAATGAGAAGCCCAGCGGATTTTTTGTTAAGTCCGCCGGGCTTTTTTTATCGCTCGGCAGGAATAAAAACCCGTGCATAAGGAGTGATACCAAGTTGCATTCAAAGGCAGATCGAGGCGGCGACGAGAAATCGAAGCAGGCGTAAATTTTAGTACGTCGAGGAGTATGACGATTAGACAACAAAGATATGCGAATGAAGGCGACTTGTTATGATGAACAAAAAAACAGCTAAACAAAAAAAACGATGCACGAAATGGAATGTACCTATGGACCACAATGTCCATACTGATGTCAGTATAATTTTTTAATGTAAAAAGGAAACACGTAAAATGAATTTCGAAGTATTTAAACTGCACTCAAAAATAACGGCCGGAGTTAAGTCACTCGGCTACACCACGCCAACACCGATCCAGGCGCAATCAATACCGCCCATACTGGACGGCAGTGATGTCATTGGCCTCGCTCAAACCGGCACCGGAAAGACCGCAGCATTTGTGCTGCCGATCCTGCAGCGTCTGATGATAGAGAAGTCCCGGGGGATAGTTCGTGCCCTGATCATCGGGCCTACCCGTGAACTGACCGAACAAACCCATCAGGCTGTCCGCCAGCTGGGGGGAAAAACAGGCATCCGCAGCGCAAGTATCTATGGCGGCGTGAGCATACAGCCTCAGATCACTACCTTGCGCAAGGGGGTTGAGATTGTTTCAGCCTGCCCTGGTCGTCTGCTGGATCATATCACGCGGGAGACAATCAATGTATCGCAGATTGAGGTTCTGGTCCTGGATGAAGCCGATCGGATGTTCGACATGGGATTTCTGCCGGACATCAGAAAAATAGTGAAACATCTGCCCAAAAAACGTCAGACGCTGTTGTTTTCCGCGACGATGCCCACTGATATCAATGTCCTTGCGCGAGAGATCCTGCAGGATCCATTGAGCATTCAAGTAGGTCACAGCACGCCGCCAGCTACGGTCGCACACACCTTCTATCCCGTGGAAACGGAGCGTAAAACAACCCTGCTGAAGACCATCCTGGACACTACCGAAACTGGCCCGGTGCTGGTATTTACCCGCACCAAAAAGCGCGCCAAGCGTCTTACCGGGCAGCTTGAACAATCAGGATATAAGGCGACGGCACTGCATGGCGACCTGTCTCAGAACAAACGCCAAACCGCGATGGATGGTTTCCGCCACGGCCGGTATAAAATTTTGGTGGCAACCGATGTTGCGGCGCGCGGCATCGATGTGTGCGGGATTTCGCACGTGATTAATTATGACATTCCTGAAACCCCAGACGCGTATACTCACCGTGTCGGCCGCACCGGCCGCGCCAGCAAAACCGGAGATGCATTTACCTTTGTAGCCAACAGGGAGAGAAACCTTGCCCGCTCGATTACCCGGGGCCTGGGCGATAACCACAAATACTCTGCCCTGGAAGGGTTTGATAGCCCTCCCGCCGCAGTACTGGATGGGCGAAGGTCTTTTCGCAGCAGGCGGCATTGGGGGATGTATCGGAGCCGTTAGAATACAATGAGGGGAGATAATCCTGTCTTCTCCGATCAAAAAAAATACAAAAACAGAAACATGATTAATATCGTGTTAACGAGGGACAGTCTATTATGATAAAACAAGCATTGTCCCTCTTATGTTGACAATTTACTTCTTAGCTCTCCGGGCTTCTTACAAAACCGACGGGACAATTGGAGCATCTATCGGATCGGGGAAAAAGGCTCATGTGCTTTACCCAGAAAAAAATTCATTAACAGTTCAATTTTACACGGCAAAACTAAAACATTATGCCAAAATAATAAACCTTCCTCATAACAAAACTTTTTTCTTCGTCCCCAGGCAGTCAGTTAACACCACACTTTTGAAAAATTATTTAAATGAAGCTAACCAAGAAAAAGGGCACCCTTTTTCTTGATTATTTCCAAAGAGAATTTTATAATATTTTCGAAAAGATGCTTTTATAGCCCTTAAATAGACTCCATTTTTTAAAATTTACATGTGACATGCGAAGCCTGTAATACCAAGTTGCATTCAAAAGCAAATCGAGGCGTCGACGAGGAATCGAGGCAGGCGTACTGTTTTAGTACGTCGAGAAGTATGACGAGGAGACAACAAAGATATGCAAATGAAGGCGACTTGGTATAAATCCCTAAAAAGGAGGAATAATATATGCGCAGTGACCAGATGAAGTCAGGATTAGAAAAAGCGCCCCATCGGGCTTTATTTAAAGCCATGGGTTACACTGATGAAGAGATCCGGCGACCGCTTATCGGTATTGTCAATTCCGCCAATGAGATCATCCCCGGACATATTCACCTCAACAATATTGTCAAAGCAGTAAAAACCGGTGTCTCCATGGCCGGAGGAACACCCGTAGAGTTTTCCACTATTGGCATTTGCGATGGTATTGCCATGAATCACGAGGGCATGAAATATTCCCTTCCCAGCCGGGAACTCATCGCCGACTCGGTGGAAGTCATGGCGCGGGCTCATCCTTTCGACGGATTGGTCCTGGTTCCCAATTGCGACAAAATTGTGCCTGGAATGCTTATGGCAGCCTTACGGATCAACATCCCGGCGATTGTGATCAGCGGAGGACCAATGCTTGCCGGCCGTTATCAGGGAAAAGATGTTGACCTGATCACCGTGTTTGAAGGAATAGGGAAAGTAAAGGCCAACCTTATCTCAAAAGAGGAACTAACAAGCCTGGAAGAATGCGCCTGCCCGGGATGCGGCTCGTGCGCGGGAATGTTTACCGCTAACTCCATGAACTGTTTGACAGAAGCGTTAGGCTTGGGCCTTCCCGGCAACGGCACCATTCCCGCGGTTTACGCTGCCCGCATTCGCTTGGCGAAAACCACGGGAATGAAAATAATGAAGCTGGTCGAAAAAGGAATCTGCCCTCGTGATATTGCCACTATGGAGGCATTTAAGAATGCGCTTACGGTAGATATGGCTTTGGGTTGTTCCACCAATACTATCCTTCATGTGCCGGCCATTGCGCATGAAGCAGGAATTTCTCTCAACCTGGATTTACTCAACAAAATTAGCGACAAAACCCCTCATCTCTGCCAGTTAAGCCCGGCTGGGGACCATCACCTCCAAGACCTTAATGAAGCCGGGGGGGTTCCGGCAGTCATGGCAGAGTTAAATAAAAAAGGTCTCATTAACCGGAATGCTCTTACCGTAACCGGGAAAACGGTAAAAGATAATCTTAAAAATGTTAAGGTGCAAGACCATACGGTGATTAGGAAATCTAACAACCCGTATCATCCTGAAGGTGGTATCGCTATTCTCCGCGGCAACCTGGCTCCGGATGGAGCAGTAGTCAAGCAGTCCGCTGTGGCTTCCGAAATGATGCGCAATAAGGGAAAAGCACGGGTTTTCGATGCGGAAGAACAAGCAGTAAAAGCAATCCTGGGAGGAAAGATTGAACCGGGTGATGTCATAGTAATTCGTTACGAAGGCCCCAAAGGCGGCCCGGGGATGCGCGAGATGCTTACTCCCACATCAGCCATAGCCGGTATGGGGTTAGATAAAGACGTGGCTCTTATTACCGACGGTCGGTTCAGCGGGGGAACCCGAGGAGCAGCGATCGGCCATATATCACCTGAGGCAGCAGAAGGAGGTCTTATCGCGTTAGTAAAAGAAGGGGATCTTATTGAAATTGACATCCCGGCAAAAAAGCTTACGTTGCAGGTTGATCAAGCAACGCTCAATAAACGAAAAGCCTCCTGGAAACGTCCTGCCCTTAAGATTAAAAACGGATATGCATACCGTTACGCTCAGCAGGTTACGTCCGCCAGTACTGGTGCCGTGTTCAAGGAAGAATAAGTGGAAACCATTAAAACGATCCTTGATGCTCTCTTGCAAAGACGAAAATTGGACTCCAGGCTAAAAGGTTTCCGAGCCTTTGACATCTGGGGCGAGGCGGTGGGAACGCGGATATCCCGTCACACTCAGCCGAGAGGGTTCAGAGACCACACCCTTTGGGTTACGGTGGATAGTTCCATCTGGATGCACCAGTTGACTTTTTTAGAAGGACAATTAAAAGAAAAGATAAACCAGATGATGGGTTCACCATTGGTAGAGAAAATTCGTTTCCAAATCGGGGAAATCAATTCTCCCTCCCCGGAAACTTCGGGAAAAGCGAGTTTACCGGTGTGGCAGGAAGTTGAGGTGGATGAGGCTATGGAAGATGAAATTGAAAAAGAAGTTTCGATCTTGAAAGACGAAGAATTAAAAACAAGTTTAAAAAGTTTGTTTCGTAAAAATGTTCAGTTTCTCAATTATAAAGCGAGAGAGTAAACTGCCTGTAAGGATTCAGTGTATTTCCCTTCAGCATCATAAATGATAAGCGGTTCTTTAATCTGAAGCTCAACCCCTCCCCCTTTAACGCCTTCTACTAAAACCATCTTTGCCGGCGTATTGACCCGGGAATGGACACACTGTAACGTCTTTGGTTCTAAACCACACGCTCTCATCTCGTAAAAAAGCTCAACCAAACGAAACGCAGGATAAATCAAAAAAAACTTTCCCTGAGTTTTTAATAAGAAATAAGCGACCATCAGTATCTCCTGGAGGGAGATGGCGATTTCATGACGGGCAATTAATTTCTGCTCCTGGGGATTTATTCTCCCGGTGGCGCGTTTTCGAAAAGGAGGGTTAGTGAGGATAAAATCGAAAGAGCCGGTTGGATAAAGCAAAGGAAGGTTTTTTAAATCATTTTTTACAATGCGTATAACGCCATCACAACTATTAAGCGCGACATTACGGCGAGCTAACTCTGCCAGGTCTTCCTGAATTTCCACGCCGACAATTTCTTTTGCCTGGGTAGTCGATGAAAGAATAAGAGGAATAATGCCGCAGCCTGTGCCGAGATCAATTACCCGGTCACCGGATGAAACCTGAGCCAGTCGGCCTAAGATAACCGCATCGAGAGAAAATCGGTAACCATCTTTCTTCTGTATTACCTTCAACTTCCCCTGAAACATAGTGTCCAGGGTTTCGTCGGGAAGGAGTGAAAAAGTAGACTCTGAGGTTTTCTTACGATGTGATGACTTCACTTTGATCATTTCCCCAATCTTCATCCCTTTCTTTTGAATAGAAATTCGACATTCCGCAAAAAGGACAAAATTCTATTTTGGGTTCTGTTGCTTTTTCTGTGTCTTTTATTACTGATATTTGAGCAATGCCGTCGCAGTGTTTACATTCGTAATCAGATAGCCGTACCATTTTCTATCTCTACTTTTCATCCCAAACTAAGTTGAGGTTATTAATATAGTCTTCATAGGTGTCGTTGAAACCGATCTGGTTTCCGTTTCCGTAATCTTTTAATTGCCAATAGGGTGGGGAGTTAATGATAAGATGGACAGATTCATCCAAAACTTCTTTCATCCATCTCGAATCGCCAATGATTATTTTGTGGGAAGTTTTCAAATAATTTCTGTCCAAATGATTTTTAAAATATTTACCATCAGTTTTTCCCCCTACTGTCATTATATACTAACATTTTGGTCTAAGTCGATATTTTTCCCCGAAGAAAAAATTTAATTGGCAGTAAAGGCAGTTACGTCTTCTGGTATGCCAAAAGCATTTCCGAAATCAGCCCCGGACTCCGGATGAATCCGGAATGCCTATTTTATTCCCTTGACGAAACCAGAGAAAATCCCGAATAATAAATACAGGTATGATAATTTTTTGAGAGGTAAAGATGAAAGAAGAAGTGACAACAATAAAAGTCGAAAAGGTCTTTAAGGTTTGCCCCAATTGCGGGTACAAAAATGGTTTTCATGCCATGTTTGAAAAAATCGGTGAAAGGGCCTCTTTCTCATGGAAATTGATCTGTCCCAATTGTGAAAAAATCTTTGACATTGGCCTACAAGTCAAGATCGACCGCACTTCGGCCTGAACTTCGGAAAGTTCCCTGACGTGGGCATCTTTTACCATCACTATAACTATGAAAATCGCGACTTAGGTTGACAAAACTAAAAGAAACAAACACCTTAGCAGCTTTTGAACTGACAAGGTGTTTGTTTCTTGCCCTTTGTTTTAACTTTTCACTTTAAACTTCTCAGGTACCCATCTCCCAGGAAGCAAGGTACTTTTTCTGTTCCGGAGTTAACGTGTCAATCGAAATACCCATGCTTTTTAATTTAAGCCGGGCGATTTCACGATCAATCTCTTTGGGGACCGGGTAAACCTGAGACTTTAACTCGCGTGCGTTTTTCGCAAGATATTCTGAAGCCAGCGCCTGATTTGCAAAACTCATATCCATGACACTCGAAGGATGTCCTTCCGCAGCGGCTAAATTTACCAGGCGCCCTTCTCCGAGGAGGTTAATTTTTTTCCCGTTCGTAAGGGTGTATTCTTCAACATACTCTCGGATCACCCGCTTTTTCCTGGCTATTTTCTCCAGTCCACCGACCAACTTGCCTTTTTTATCTCTGCAAGCGAGCTCCAGCTCCACATTGAAATGGCCGGCATTACAAATAATGGCTCCGTCTTTCATTTTCTTAAAATGTTCCTCTCGGATGACGCTCATATCTCCGGTAACCGTGCAAAAAATATCCCCGATCAAAGCCGCCTCAGCAATCGGCATTACCCGATACCCATCCATCACTGCTTCCAACGCCCGCAAGGGATCAATTTCAGTGATAATAACATTTGCCGCCATCCCTTGCGCGCGCATGGCAACCCCTTTGCCGCACCACCCGTAGCCGCAGATCACAAAGGCACTCCCCGCCAACAGTCGGTTGGTTGAACGAATTATACCATCAATGGTGCTTTGACCGGTGCCGTATCGGTTATCAAAAAAATGTTTGGTATCAGCATCGTTGACCGCAATCAAGGGAAATTTGAGCACGCCTTTCTCCGCCATGCTCCGAAGACGAATAACCCCGGTGGTCGTTTCTTCCGTTCCGCCGATAATATTTTTCGCAAGCGACTTCCGGGTGGTGTGGACCGTCGAGACCAAGTCAGCGCCATCATCCATGGTAATGGTCGGTTTTTGGTCTAAGACCGCATTGATATGGTCATAGTATGTCTTGTTGTTCTCCCCCTTTATCGCAAACACCGGGATCTGATGATCCTTTACCAGAGCGGCAGCAACATCATCCTGCGTGCTTAAGGGATTGGACGCACAGAGCATCACCTCGGCCCCACCGGCTTTAAGCGTCTGAGCTAAACTCGCTGTTTCCGTCGTTATGTGAAGACAGGCAGCAAGCTTTAGTCCTTTAAGTGGTTTTTCTTTTTTAAACCGCTGCTGAATGAGGTTCAACACCGGCATGTTTTGGTTGGCCCATTCAATCCGGAGGCTTCCCTTTTTAGCTAAGCTTAAATCTTTGACATCATATTTCATGGCATATTCCTTACAATCCGGCATCACTTTTAAGTTTTTCAACCATATTCAGATTTTCCCAGGTAAAATCAGGATCCTTGCGCCCAAAATGTCCGTTGACTGCAGTCTTTTTGTAAATCGGCCGCAGTAAATTAAGGTAATTAATGATCGGTTTGGGTCGTAAGTCGAAATGCTTTCGGACTAATTCCGCAATCCGGTCCGGAGGAATAACGCTGGTTCCGTTGGTATTGATCATCACGGAAACCGGCTGAGCCACGCCGATCGCGTAGGCAACCTGAACCTCACAAATGCTGGCTAAACCAGCGGCTACTATGTTTTTAGCAATATGCCGGGCCACATACGATGCGCTCCGGTCAACCTTGGAAGGATCTTTTCCGGAAAAGCATCCCCCACCATGGCTTCCTTGTCCTCCGTAAGTATCGTCAATGATCTTCCGGCCGGTGAGTCCGCAATCTCCCATCGGCCCGCCGATCACAAACCTGCCGGTGGCATTAATATAATATTTAATATCTGGAGAGATCAAATGCGCAGGGATGACCTTTTTTACCACTTCCTCAATAATTGCCTCTCTCAACGTATTATAGGCTGCGTCAGGAGAATGCTGGGCAGCAACGACCACAGTGTTCACTGCGACCGGCTTACTTTCCTCATATTCAATGGTGACCTGAGACTTACCGTCAGGACGGAGAAAAGGAAGAATTCCCTGTTTCCTCACCTCCGCTAAGCGTTCGGTAATTTTATGAGCATAGTATATCGGCATGGGCATATAGTCTTCAGTCTCATCACAGGCAAACCCAAACATCAGTCCTTGGTCTCCAGCCCCTTGCTCATGTTCGTTGGTTTCATTCACGCCCATAGCAATATCCGGCGACTGTTGATCAATGGAGGTAATCACCGCACAGGTTTCCCAGTCAAAACCCATGTCCGAGCTATTGTAGCCTATATCCTTGATTGTTTGCCGGACAATCTGCGGCATGTCCACATAGCACTCGGTAGTAATTTCACCCGCAATAAAGGCTAATCCCGTGGTAACCAAAGTTTCGCACGCTACCCTTCCTTTGGGGTCCTGCCCGATGATTGCATCCAGGATCGCATCCGAAATCTGGTCAGCCACCTTATCCGGATGGCCCTCGGTCACCGATTCCGAGGTAAATAAATATTTTGTCATTGACATCGCGATGATCTCCTTGTCTTGTGATAATAAAACAAAGGTTAAAATGTTAAATTATTTGGGAGAAATGTCAAGAAATAAATTTTAGGGACGCATTCCCGTTATTTGATCTATAATTTCCTTTTTTTCAATAGGTTATTCAAACCATTGCCAAAAAAACCTCAATTGTCTTTTAATGAGAGTAAGGGAGAAATATGAACCAGGAACATAAAAGCTAATCTTCTAAAACAAATGCCCATATTGCGAACGCATTAAAAAATCCTTCCGCACGCCCCGTCACTTCGTGACACCCCGCTAAAAAGGGGGTTTATAAACCCAGGTTACGGCCCAGTGAAGGGCTTGCCGTGCCCAAATCTAACCAGGGGGCGCCAAGCAACGCCCCTACTTTTTCTCATGCTTCATCTTTTTCCCCAAACGGCTGTGTTTTATTCCGTAAAAGAAGTAAATAAACAGTCCGCCTATGAGCCAGACGATAAACCGAATCCAGGTGATTTTAGGCAAAGCGAGCATTAAGCCGGCGCAGAAACAAATACCCAGGAGCGGGATCAAGGGGACAAAAGGACAGCGAAACGGTCGTTTAATTTCCGGATGCGTGTAGCGCAGCACCGAGATGCCTCCGCAGACAATAGTGAAGGCGAATAATGTTCCGATATTGCATAACTCTGCCGCAGTTCCGATATCAATAAAACCGGCAAAAACTGCTACTACCACGCCGGTTATGATCTGTGCTATATACGGGGTGCGAAAACGGGGATGAACTTTGTATATCCAGGGCCACAAGAGCCCATCGCGGCTCATGGAAAAGAAAATCCGCGGTTGGCCCATGAGCATCACCAGAAGAACGCTGGTAATCCCGGCGACTGCTCCTGCTGAAACGAGTGCGGACCCCCAACGAATTCCAATCAAGTTTAAAGCATGTGCCACTGGCGCGGGGTGATTCAATTCTTTGAAGGAAACCATTCCGGTAAGCACTGCAGCAACCACAATGTAAAGCAGGGTACAAATGGCTAATGAAGCAATAATTCCGATGGGGATATTTTTCTGAGGTTTTTTGGTTTCCTCCGCAACAGTTGAGACGGCATCAAAACCAATGTAAGCAAAAAACACAATCGCCGCTCCAGTCAAAACTCCTTTAAAGCCAAAAGGCATAAAGGGAGTCCAATTAACGGGCTTAATATTGAAAAATCCTACGACGATAAACACCAGAACAGTCGTTATCTTAACAAAAACCATCAAACCGGTTAAACGAGCGCTCTCTTTGATGCCGATAACCAGGATGGTGGTAAGAAAAAGCACAATAAACATGGCAGGAAGGTTAATAACTGCCCCGGGCACGGTTCCGGGGGCGGCCGAACACCAGACTGGAAGAGTAATACCAAAAAATTTTAACAGAATACTGTTTGCGATATTGACAAAGTAGCCTGACCAGCCTATCGATACCGCTATTGAAGCCACGATATATTCAAGAATCAGGTCCCAGCCAATAATCCAGGCAATGAGTTCGCCCAAGGTCGCATAGGCATAGTTATAAGCGCTTCCCGCCACCGGGATTAAGGCCGCGAATTCAGCATAACATAAAGCAGCAAAGGCACAGGCAAGACCGGAGATGACAAAGGATAAAACTACGCCCGGACCGGCATGCACGGCTGCGGCGTTTCCGGTTAAAACAAAGATACCCACACCCACGATTGCGCCAATGCCCAAGATGGTAAGGTCAAAGGCGTTGAGCGCCCGGTGAAGGCGATGCTCCTCAATGTCAATTTCTTCCAAAATATGGTGGATGAATTTACGACGAAAAAGTCTTTTTACCATGGCAGCGCTTCTTATCCTTTTCTAAAAAAAAATTAAAAATCTTTTGGCGCAGACCTCTTTTTTTGTTTGTCCCTTAACAGAGGAGGCGCATGTTTTTTATTTATCCAGTACCACTGGGTCGGATGCTTTTTAATGTTGGTCTCAAGAATAGCGGCAAACTTTTGGCAGAGGAGAGCAACAGCCTTATCCTGGTCTTTATCTTCAATTAAGTCCACCGGGGGTTCGATGATTATCTTTTGAGAATTATCCTTTTGCCGGATGATAAACATAGGCAAAACGGTTGCGCCGGTTCTTTGCGCGAGAATGGCTGGGCCTGGCGGCATGGCAATCTTCTGTCCCATAAGCATCAGCGGCACGCCGCCTCTTTTTTGATCACCATCAATAATGAGACATACAACCTCATTGCGGCGAAGGGTGCGAAGAATCTCCTTTTGAGAAACAGTTGCCGGATCAGCCAAGATAAACCTCAAATTATATTGTTCCATTTTTTTCTTAAAATATTGAGATATTCCTGGATCTCTTGGAAGTTTTATGACCAAATAAAATGGGTAGCCTTCGGAAATTAACTTACCTCTCATCACAGCAAAGTTACCGAGATGCGCGCTTAAAGCGATCACGCCCTTGCCTTTGCTGAGTGCTGCATCTAAATGTTCTTTCCCTTCAATGAAGATGGTGGAGTAGATCTCCTCCTTTCGTGGACTCACCGAATAAATGGTTTCAAAGGCTCCCTTGGTTGCGTCAATCCCAATCTCCTCAACCATCTTTTTTATCTCCGAAGGAGATTTTTCGTTTCCATAGTAAAGTTTAAGGTTTTCTAAGGCTTGTCTCCGATATTCGCCGGCGAAAGGGAAACCGATTTTCACGATAATTTTACTTAAGGATAAAGCCCGGGCAAGAGGAAGAAAAGATGGAAGAGAAAAAAGTAATTTTATTATTCTCAGTCCGATAAAATATCTGACTGCTTTTGTTATGCGATGGGTTCGGGAATGATGGGGCCGTATTCTCTTTTTTCTTTTTTTAAACTGATTTGACTTTTGGTTCATTTTTCCTGACTTTCCAGAAATGACTTAAAGTTTCTTTTTTATCCTCGTGGGAGGCCAAAGTCAAGAAGTAGAAAAAACCAAATCGATGAGGGATCCTATGTTAAAGATTTTTTTAGGAAGAATAGTAAAAAAAGTTCAAAGGAGCTTTTTGGGCTGGCCGGTGGAGGTGAGGACACTGCGCCACAGCCATCCTTCGGGATCAATCTTTTTGCGTTGAGAAACCGCCAGAGAGATTGGCACATAAGTGGCTTCATTATTCCAAACGCTTACCATCATATTAGTACGGCCGGTCATACCGGCATGCACGGCATTTTGACCCAAGAGCAGACAAAAAGCCGAATCATGAGCATTGGCTGGCACGCTCCGGATCGTGTAACTCGGATCAATATACTTCAAATTTATTTCAATTCCCTGTTGACTGAAGAAATCTTTAATATGATCGCGAAGGAAAATGCCGATATCGTTGTGCCGAATATTCCCCGAGGCGTCTTGTTCCATTGTTTCCTTCATCAGGTTTTGGCCAGCCCCTTCCGCGGCTACGATCACTGCATGACCTCTTTTGGCCAGCCGCTCTTTCAGAGCGTGCAGAAAAGTTTCCAGTTTAAAAGGGGCTTCGGGGATAAGACAAAAGTTTACTTGATTATCCGCGAGCACCGCGTACGCCGCGATAAAACCGGAATCCCGTCCCATAAGTTTTACCAAACCGATGCCGTTACGAGCGCCTTCAGCTTCACTGTGGGCAGAATAGGTCACTCTCCTTGCTTCAGAAACTGCGGTCTCAAAGCCAAAGGATTTTTGGACAAAGGAGATGTCGTTATCAATGGTCTTCGGGATGCCGATCACTCCGATTTTTAAATTTCGTTTTTTTATTTCTTCACTGATCGCCTGGGCGCCTCGCAAAGTTCCATCTCCGCCAATGGTAAAAAGAATACCAATGCTCATTCGTTCCAGGGTGTCAACCATCTCAGAAATATCCTGCGGGCCGCGAGACGATCCGAGAATGGTTCCGCCAATTTCATGGATGCGGCTTACCAATGGAATCGTAAGTTCGACCGGCGTTTGGCTGTACCGGTGGGTAAGTCCTTCGTATCCGAAAGGAAAACCGAAAACGGTTTTCACCCCATAGTGATAATTTAGACTTAAAACAATTGCTCGGATAACATCATTCAGCCCGGGGCAGAGACCGCCGCAGGTAACGATTCCACATTTTAATTTTGAGGGATCAAAGTAAATTTTCCCCCGCGGTCCGGCTAATTCCATGGAGGGTAGCGTTTTGCCTTGACTTAAAAGTTTCTTAATATCCTCAAGGCGAGAGTGATAAAGCAGGCTTTCATCATCACGGTTAAACAGGATACCGCTCATCGGCGAAGGTATTTTACACTCACCTAACTTTTCGATTTCAAAACTGAAGTTATTGTTTTCCATAAGACTACCCATTTAGTTATGTTTAAAATGGTCAGCCATTGACAGGTCGTTAAATAAGAATTTCACTAAGTTACCTAAGTTTTTAGGAAAAAGAAACCCAAACAAAGGTTTATTTTGTAAAAAAATTAGTTTTTGCTGATTGCCTTTTCTTTCATCTCTCTCAGTTCTAAAATGCGGCGGTAGGTCAAATAATATTTATAAATATTGCTCACATACTGGACGGTTTCCTGCCTGATATCCTGCGCGGCCACCAATTCAAAATTATAAAACCACTGGCCCGTGCTTTGCGTTTTTCTCCAGGTCAGGGGAATCATTGGATTAACAACAATCCCAATATTAGGGAGTGGCCAAAGCTTCCTTGTTCACCCTCTTCCAGGTTGTGTCAGGATCATATTTTACCAGGGTGCCGGCGATTTTTGCCGTGTCCGGGCCCAGATCCTTTTCATAGATTGTGTCTTGCTGGTTCACGATAAAAGTCATGACCCCGGAATTTCTATACTCAGCCGGATAGGCCACCAGACCAAAACCCAAAACCATCTTTCCATTAACAATATAGTTGAAGGCCCCGCCGGGCGCATTTTTACCCTGGCCAGTAAGGATCCGGAAGTAATATCCATGATAAGGAGTTGGCGACCCTTCTTTCTTTTTGTATCCTTCCTTTACTGCCTGGGCAGCAAAAGGACCCAAAGGACTTGGCTTTTCGTCCTCTT
This sequence comes from Thermodesulfobacteriota bacterium, assembly GCA_026625185.1. Taxonomy (GTDB): domain Bacteria; phylum Desulfobacterota; class WTBG01; order JAGOGO01; family JAGOGO01. The sequence continues at coordinate 1,618,885 of CP113000.1, forward strand.
TTACCGGCCAGTAAAGACCATCCTTTTTTCCCTCAGAACTTTTGAACTTTTGGGCAAACTCACTCTTTCCGTCGCCATCAGGATCCATAGTGGCATATTCATGCTGGGCATCAACATAGGCCTCCATTAAGGGAATGACACCCAATTCGTTTCTGCCGATCCTCCGGTTAAGGACTTCCTCTTTCCCGGCGGCAGCATCAAAGTACCACTTTTCCCCGCTCTTTACGATGGGAACCGGAAGGGGCCAATCTTCCGTACCCACACAGAGAATTGCGGTTCCAGAGGTTTGTTGGTCCAAGCGGTTCTTTGTTTCGTAATCTTTCACGAACTGGTTCATGTGCAACTTGTCGGCAACCTCATCCCCGGAGGATGCTATATCCTTTCCTTCGGTGCCGAAAATGGAAAGCAGTTCCTGCGTATCGTTTCGCTTACATGCATCAATAAAGGCTTTAACGGCTTCTTCGGGAGAGGGAAAGGCCTTCCCTTGAGGTTGCTTTCCTACCTTTGCAGGGCCCTCAGCAGCCATAGCGGTGGTTACCCCGATGATCAAAAATAATCCGAGCATAAGGAAGAGATTTGCTTTCACGTTATTCCAGGTATGGTAAATCATAGTTTTTTCCTCCATGGTACAATTGTTCATGGCGAATCCTTTCGGTTATATTACAAATAGTATTCTATGGTGAATGATTCGGTTGTCACCTGCGGCCTCCACCTCGACCGCCTCCTCCACCGAAGCCACCTCGGCCGCCACCTCCACCGAAGCCACCTCGGCCGCCACCTCCACCGAAGCCACCTCCACCAAAACTGCCGCGGCTCATACTACCCCGTTGACTCGCCATCCGTTCATTACTTCCGCTCCTCCCGGCACCCCCAAAAGCGCTCCGGTCTCCTCCTCCCATGCGGTCGCGGGAGCCACCCTGCCCAAGGCCCTCTCGGGAACCACTACCTCCCCGGTCAAATCCGCGATCAGCTCCTTGACTTCCATATCCACGGGCGTCGCGCTGGGTTTGCGTGGGCCGGTTGGCAGATTGGCCAAAGCGTTGGCTGGTGCCCTGATCCCGATAAGCTACCCCTTTACGATGTTCCGGGTTATGCTGCCATGAGCCGCGGCCGCCTTCACCCATTCCCCGCCCGCTCTCGCCCTTGCCCTTCATTTGATCTTTATATTTCCCGCGGTCGATGTTATCGTTTCTATTAAAATTTCGATCGATGTCAATGTCTATGTCCCCTCCGTGCCAGTTACATCCGCCCCAGGCATATCCCCAGGCAGCTCCCATAGCTACTCCGGCTCCAAACCAAAATGCCCCATATGCTGCCACGTATCCCGGTGGATAGTAATAGTAGGGTGGGTAGGCCGGGTACCACCAGGGACCGTAAATCACCGTGGGATTATAGGTCGGCACATAGATAACTTCCGGGTTGGACGGCTCAATAATAATCGTTTGGGTCTCTTTTTCAACAATCACCTTTTGTTCAGAAGTAGTCTTGAGATTTCCTTTGGCCTCTGCTTTTGCTCGAAGCTTCTGCACGGTGCCCATCACGTCCTTTTCTTGGGCCAGAAAAGCATCGCCGAGCGTCCCGGTCCAGTCGAGTTTCTGGTTCATCATATCCAGCACCTGCGGAAATTGAACCAGAGATTTGACGCTGGGATCCCAGGGTTGCGCCTCAAGGGCTTTGGCTAATGCGTCTCCCTTGAGGTTCTTGTTTTGTTCCAGCCAGCGGGCGGCATACACAATCTCTAAGGGATAAGTTGAAGCCATCAAAATCTGGGCAAGGAGAGAGTCAGGGTACAAGGCGATCGGGGCGAGCATTTGATCGAGCTGCTCTTGGCTGAACGCTGGCTTCTCGGCCTCTTTCCCAATGCTGTAAGACGGGGCGGTCACCATAAAAATCAGGAGCACCGCCAAGATTCGGAATAAAAATTTACTTCTATTCATGATGTCCTCACTTGGTAATGTTGGTTTATTCCCCCTTTGGGATTTATTACGCATTTCGTTTCACGAGGAATTTAATTTTTACCATAAAAATTTTGTAATAAGCACATTCGCTTCAGGCCTTCCGAACGTATTGTTTCCGATAATAAATCATAAGAATCGGCCGGGATTTTTTTGGTTGGAGATCGGCTAGTTGTCTGTTGTTGCAGCTTTCGATTCATTTGTGGGTGTCTTTGATAGGTCAGGGTAGGCCTGGAGAGATAAAAATGGGCCCATTTTTTTAGCTTGCAACCAACCATATTTTGGTTTTATGGGTTTGTAAAATTTTTATTGGCTTGCAAAATTATTTTTGTTTTTTTATATTATATAAAAAGTCCAAAATCAATTATTTTGTTTGTATTTATTAATTTGTCAGGTTAAAATAAAAATAAGAGGGTAAAATAAAAAAAATAATAAATAAAATTTTATAATCAAAACAATTAGTTTGCCAATTATTCCGAGTTTTTCCCCTTCAGTCAAAACTAATGTTTTTAACTGAAGGTAAACAAACAATTCTGATCCTCAAAATACAGGTTTCCCGTGGTTAAAATGCATGATTGACCCATAAATTCATCGACCGAAAACGACCTATATTTTGCCAATTAATTGACATAAAATGATACCAGGGCTGATGCGGAAATCCGTTTCACTGATCTTGGTGGCCTTTACAAAAAACAAGAACTAAAGTCGGTCTGCTTCGCATGAGGATAGACTTTACTGGCTTAGAGACCTCACCAAAAATGTTCATTGTTTCCTCACCCGGTGCGCCTTCAAATGTAAAACCCTCCGTCATTGTTATTCCAAGGTTAAAGGGAAAAAGGTATGCCAGTAGCTGACTACAAAACGTATGGTAGGATGATTGACCATGCTAACCAAAAGAATTTTGCTTACCCGGCCATAAACGTTACCTCTCTCGCAACGGCCAATGCTGTTTTGAAAGGTCTGGCAGAGAGCAAGAGCGATGGAATCATTCAGGTTACGACCGGTGGTGCAGCCTTTGCTTCCGGATTGTATCTCAAGGACATGCCGCTGGGGGCGATATCCATCGCCGAGCACCTGCACCGCGTGGCGGAGCATTATCCCATCTATGTGACTCTGCATACAGATCACTGCCGGCTCAATATCGACAACGATATCCAGTACGCGTTCACGCGCGCTATTGTGGATCATATGTTGAAAAACTATGACGGCGTCCTTAAAATCGAGAGCGATGTTGGGAACAAGGGAAAATACGATCCCCGTTCCTGTAGGAAGCTGGCCGAGGCTGCCATGGCCGAACGGGCGAAGCAAACAGTAAACGATCTGAGAGGTGTTGGAACTACCCTTTTTGGAATCTGTTGTTAAAAGAAACATTAAACGAGTCGAAAAATTATTACTCAAGGAGTTCTTTATAGCTGCAAAGGTTGCTATTAGCGGATTTGGAAGAATCGGAAGGCTCGCCATCATTTGAAAAAGCAGGACTGCGAGAAAAGATCTTTTTCGATCCTTCGAAATCCAAGTGCAGTTTTGTCACCTGCAGCGGCCTTTGCACAGGCTTAAATAATGCGATAATGGCCATGAATGATGAAGAGCAGGGGGAAAGAGATGGCTTTGCCGACGCATAAAACCAAAATCGTTTGTACCATTGGACCAGCGTCCGATTCCAGAGAGGTCCTGGAGGAGATGATTAATTCTGGAATGAATGTGGCCCGCCTCAACTTTTCTCATGGCGACTTTACCAGCCATGAGAAAACGGTCAGAAATCTTAGAGCCGCTTCACAGACCATGGGGAAACCCTTGGCCATCATGGCAGACCTGCCTGGACCGAAGATGCGCATCGGTCAGTTTGCCCAGGAACCGATTGAGTTAAGGATTGGCGATTCCTTCACCTTAACCACTGATAACATCGTGGGCAACAAGGATCGCGTCTCGGTCACGTTTTCCTTACTTCCCCAAGCGGTGAAGCCCGGAGATCGGTTGTATCTGAATGACGGTCTCATCCAGCTTGAGGTTAGCGGGGTGAGTGGAACAGATGTTCAGTGCCGGATCCTGGTAGGAGGAGAACTTCGTTCCCGGAAGGGGTTGAATCTTCCCGGAATTGACCTGGGCATTCGAGCTTTCACTGAACAAGATCACCGGTGGCTGGTGTTTGCCAAGGAGCAAGGTCTCGACGCGGTTAGCCAGTCCTTTGTCGAGGGTGCAGCAGATATTGCCGCTGTCCGTAAGGCGGCAGCCGACCTGAATTACCATCCGTTTATCATCGCCAAAATCGAGCGTTCGCGGGCCCTAGATCATATTGATGAAATTTTCGAGATTACCGATGGAATCATGATCGCTCGGGGAGACCTCGGGGTGGAGATCCCCATTGAGCAGATTGCTGTGGTTCAGAAACGGCTGATGCACCTTGCAAATGTACGCGCAAAGCCTGTCATTACGGCTACCCAGATGCTTGAATCGATGATTGATAACCGCCGTCCGACCAGGGCAGAAGCGACAGATGTGGCAAACGCCATCCTTGACGGGACGGATGCCGTTATGCTATCTGGAGAGTCGGCTATGGGAAGATATCCGGTCGATGCGGTGGCAATGCTCGCCAAGATTGCGACCGTTGTCGAGCCGCATCGCCCCGCCAACACGGTGAAAGAGCTTTTCCGGGAGACCGACCTCAAGGATAAACTCCGTCCGTCCCATCTCGTTGTCCTGGGCGTTGAGGCCAGTTTGGAATACGCTTCTCCAACTGCGGTCTTTGTGCCGACGGGCAGCGGTGCGACCGCTCGCAGGATCGCCGGATTTCATCTGCCCGTATGGGTTATCGCGGTCTGTACCGAGGAGACGACCTACCAGCAGCTCCAGTTCTCATCCGGGGTCTATCCGGTACATGAGAGAAAAGAACCTGCCAACTGGAATACCTATGTCAAACAGTGGGTATATGATTACCATCTGGAGGGGGATTGCGTCATTCTGACTGCAGGCCCTTCACCAAAGCACCCGGAAGCTAATAACCGAATGGAGATCATTGATCTTCGTCCCAAGGCGAAGATAGGTTAGGATTTACCAAGCGAGGTTTCTATTTTGATCACGCCAAGAAACATGGATGATTAATCGATGAATGTTATAGACGCCGTTGTTGGCCTCGGGTTTTAAATGGTAGGCAATTCGTTTGTCCGCGAGCAGTGAGCCTCATCCTGTTCTAAAAATAATGAGAGAATCAAGAGGCAATTCCGATGGCAAAAAAAACCCAAAGCAATTCCGGTAAGAAAAAAACGAGAAACGAACCGTTGCCTAACGGCACCGGTCATGGCACGGCAAGGCCAAAACTTTTATCGGAGTTTCTCCGGCATCTTTACTACACGCAGGGAAGGGTTCTTGAGACAGCAACGCCGAACGATCTGTATATGGCACTTGCTAAAACCGTTCGCGATCAACTCCTCGAACGCTGGTTGCACACAATCCAAAATTACAATAAGCCCGGTGTTCGAATTGTGAGTTATCTGTCGGCAGAATTTCTCCTCGGACCCCAGCTTGAGAATAATTTGATCAATCTGTGCATGTATGATGAGGCGAGCCGTGCTATGGAAAATCTTGGGTTGGATCTTAAAAAAATTATTGAACAAGAAGAAGAACCGGGGCTGGGAAACGGAGGTCTGGGCAGGCTGGCAGCCTGTTATCTGGATAGCCTTGCCACCCTTGAAATTCCCGCCGTGGGCTATGGAATCCGCTACGAATTCGGGATTTTTGATCAGGTTATCCGGGATGGTTGGCAGTTTGAATTTACTGACGAGTGGCTTCGGTTGGGTAACCCCTGGGAGATCCACCGGCCGGAAATCGCTTACCATGTCAAATTCGGTGGACATACCGAAGCCGATTACGATGATCAGGGACATTATCGCGTGCGATGGATTCCCGGGCGCGAGGTAAAAGGAACGGCCTACGATACTCCCATCGCCGGGTACCAAGTTAACACCTGCAATACCTTGCGGCTGTGGAAGGCAGAGGCAGTGGAGTCTTTTGACTTTCAGGAATTTAATGTGGGGGACTATTATGGTGCGGTGAATGAGAAGGTCATCTCCGAGACGCTTACCAAAGTGCTCTATCCCAATGACGAGCCCGAAGTCGGCAAAAAACTCAGACTCGCTCAGCAATATTTCTTTGTCTCCTGTTCCCTCCAAGACATGTTGAGGTTACACCGCCTGATGGGAAGGAAACCGGAGACCTTTCCTGAGAAAATCGCCATACAACTTAACGACACTCATCCCTCCATCGCAGTGGCCGAAATGATGAGACTTTTGGTGGACGAATACCAGATCGCATGGGAACACGCGTGGAATGTGACCCAAAGCACTTTCGGTTATACAAACCATACCTTGCTTCCCGAGGCCCTGGAAACGTGGCCCCTCACCTTGTTTGAGAGCCTTCTTCCCAGGCACCTTGAGATTATCTACGAGATCAATCGAAGGTTTTTGGACCACGTTCGTGTAAAATACCCGGGTGACGATCAGCGGTGCAGCCGAATGTCTTTGATCGATGAGAGAGGGGAGCGGTATGTGCGGATGGCCAACCTGGCCAGTGTGGGCAGTCATGCCATCAACGGGGTGGCAGAACTTCACAGCGAGTTGCTAAAAAGGGAGGTCCTTCGGGACTTCTATGAATTCATGCCGCAAAAGTTTGCCAACGTAACCAACGGGGTGACCCCACGACGGTTCCTGGTGGTGAGCAATCCAAAGCTGAGCCGTCTCATTAACAGCAAGATCGGCAACGGCTGGATCAAAAATCTGAAGGAAATGAGCGCCCTTGAACCCTTTGCCGGGGATCCGGATTTTCAGAAAGCGTGGCAGAGGATCAAGAGGGAAAACAAGCAAGACCTTGCTGCCTTGATTCAGGAGCGCACAGGAATTTCGGTCGATGCAGATTCCCTTTTCGATATCCAGGTGAAACGGCTCCATGAATATAAGCGTCAACATCTGAATGTCCTTCACATCATCACCCTTTACAACCGAATTAAACGTGACTTGACGACCAAGGTAATCCCCCGTACGTACATCTTCGGAGGCAAGGCTGCGCCGGGCTACTTCATGGCTAAGCTGATAATAAAGCTCATTAACGAAGTAGGAAAGATTGTCAATAACGATCCTGATGTTGCCGGCCGCCTGAAGGTGGTTTTCTTTCCGGACTTTAACGTGACGAATGCTAAATACATATATCCGGCCGCCGACCTTTCGGAACAGATCTCAACAGCGGGCAAAGAGGCATCCGGAACCGGCAATATGAAATTTTCTCTCAACGGCGCGCTAACCATCGGAACCCTCGACGGCGCCAACATTGAGATCCGGGAGGAGGTGGGAGCAGATAACTTTTTTCTCTTCGGCCTTACCGCGGAGCAGGTCTACGAGCTGAAGGTTAAAGGCTACCGCCCGAAAGAGTATTATAATTCCGATCCAGAGCTTCGAGAGGTCGTGGATCAAATTTATTCCGGATTTTTTTCTGCCGGTGATAAAAACCTTTTCAAACCCTTAGTCGATTCTTTATTGTATGGCGATCCTTTTCTCTTGTTCGCCGATTATCGCTCGTATGTTGAAGCCCAGGAGTTGGTGAGCCTCGCTTACCAGGATCAAGCCAAATGGACGCGGAGGTCGATCCTCAATGTGGCCCGGATTGGTAAGTTCTCCTCGGATCGCTCCATCCAGGAGTACTGTGAAAAAATTTGGAAAGCCCACCCCCTCCCGGTTGAACTCGGTAAGTACAGAATTGAATAATACCTAATTATGGAGACGGTTATAAAAATACGTGGAGAGCTTTCTTCCCTGCTGGCATGACCTGATTGCGCCCACGGTGCGCTCAGGAAAGCGAGTCCTCATTGCTGTCCACGGGAATAGTTTGAGGGCTCTGGTGAAGTATCTTGACAACATTCCTGATGATGTAATCCCTGAGGTCAATATTTCCACCGGGATGCCTCTGGTTTACGAGCTGGAGGACGATCTGAGGCCGATTCGAAACTATTATCTTGGCGATCCTGAAAAAGTGAAAAAGGCAATGGAAGCTATCGCCAGCCAAGGCAACGTTAAGAAGTAAATTCGATACTACTATTGAAGGAGAAAAGAGCAATGAAAATTTTGAGCACCCCGCGTATGGAACGATGCATTGGTTGTCACTCCTGCTCCCTGGCCTGCGCCCGTTTGGTGTATAAGCATCTATCCTGGAATACTGCGGGGATTCGTATTCATTCGACGGGCGGTCTTTCTACCGGATTTGAGGCCAAGCCTTGTCTGGCCTGTAATCCGGCGCCATGTGCCATGGCCTGCCCTACTGGTGCCTTTTCACAGCGAAATGGGGGTGGTGTGGTGGTCAATAAGAAGCTGTGCATTCGTTGCGGAGCCTGTGCCGAGACTTGCCCGGTGGATGCCATCTACCTGGATTCGTCCGGTGAACCCTTTGTCTGCATTCAGTGCGGTCGTTGTGTGCAATTCTGTCCTCATGACTGCCTTGAAATGGTCGAGGTTCCGACCCATGCGACACTGGACGAGGGACAAAAGGAGGTGGGAGTATGATCCGGGATTGTTTCCGAGTACTCAAGGTTGATCTTTACACCGGCAGGGGTTATATCGAAGAGATCGAAGGCCGCAATACTTATGCGGGAGGAAGCGGCCTGGCAGCGTTTTTGTTCAGCCAGCTGGGCTTTTTGGACCGAAGCTGGGATGATCCAGAACAGCCTTTGATTTTCACGATCGGACCACTCACGGGATACTTCCCGCTTATGAGCAAGGTGGTCTGCGCTTTTAAATCACCTTACCACGATCAATATGCCGAGAGCCACGGGGGGGGGCGGTCGGCCTTGTCTCTCCGTTTTGCCGACCTGGATGCTCTGGTGATCACCGGAAAGGCCAAACATCCGAGTTGTCTGGTGATAGGATCCAGGACTTTGGAATTAAACGACGTGCATTATCTCTGGGGAAAAACGGTACAGAGAACCGGTCAAATTTTGCGCCAAATGGCGGGTGGCTCCGGACACCGGTCTATTCTTCGGATTGGACCGGCGGGAGAGAACCGGTCGGCCATGGCCTGTATCAACGTGGATACTTACCGCCATTTCGGACGTCTCGGGGGTGGAGCGGTTATGGGCGCCAAGAACCTTAAAGCTATCGTGATCGTGGGCGACGAATCGTTCGACCTCCCCCCCGGCAAGGAGTATACCCAGCTCTTCCAGAAGATCTACCAGCAGCTCACCGAAACGAGCATGATGGACAAATATCACAACCTGGGGACGCCCATCAACGTGGGGGTGCTGAACGGGATCCAGGCAATGCCGTGCCGGAACCTCCAGCGCACCAGCGACGAAAGCATTTCCGGCATCACTGGAGAGACCTTTGCCGATCGCGCACTTCTGCGTAACACCGCCTGTGCGGGATGCCCGGTCGGGTGCATTCACCTTGGGTTCGTGCGGGAAAAATTCAAGGAACCGAACGAGTATCTCTACCGCCAGGTCACCTATGACCATGAACCCATCTTTGCCATGGGTGCTATGTTAAGCGTGCTGGATGCCTTTCAGGTTCTGACCCTCCTGGAAGCCTCGGAAAAAGTAGGACTGGATGTAATGTCCGCTGGAGTGGCCTTGGCTTGGGCCACGGAGGCTTTTGAAAAGGGTCTCATTTCAGAAAAGGAGACCTTGATACCGCTGAAATTCGGTGAAGCCGAAGCCTATTCCCAGGCGGTGAAACACCTGGGTACAGGTGCCAACGATTTTTACCGGTTGTTAGCCCAAGGGACACTTAAGGCGGCAGAACAATACGGGGGTATGGAGTTCGCCTGTGTCCTCGGTCAAGAGATGGCGGGATATGCTACCGGTGAAGTATTTTTCATCTCCCAAGCGCTGGGACTGCGTCATTCCCATTTGGACGCCGGAGGATATTCGTACGATCAGAAGCAAAAAGGAAAAGATGTGGCCCAGGCAGTGGAGTTTTTGGTTCAGGACGAAAAGGCGCGGGTTTTTCTCACTTCCATGGTCTCCTGCCTCTTCGCCCGGGAAGTTTACCAAGAAGATACGTTGGTCGATTGCCTTAACGCCGTGGGGTATCAGAGTTTGGCCGAAAATGTTGACTCCGTCTCACGGAGGATCCAACAAATGCGCTGGCAAATGCGGATAAGAACCGGGTTTGACCCAGAATCCGTAAAGATTCCCGAGCGGTTCAAAGAGGTGGTAACCTGGAGGGGTGCCATGGATAAGAATTACCTGGATTCTTTGCAGAAGGTTTACACTAAAAGGATACTGGAGATGGCCAAATTGGAGAAAAGCGTTTTACCCAGAAAGGAGGGAATTAGAAAGGAGGACGAGCATGCCTAAGGCAAAAGTATTTATATATTTGGAACCGAACCTGAAGCTGGGAAATCCATGATCTTGCTTGGGGTCATGGAATTTCTCTCCCGCCGGGTGGAAAGACTTGGCTTTTTTCGTCCACACATGACACCATCGCTTTATCGGGAGGATTCAGATACAAGCCGACAATATCTCTAGCTTTTTCTACAAAGAAGTGGTCAGTCGAGAGTTTAAAATGACGTTGTCGATGGGGTTGAAGCCCAAAGGCTTGCCAAATCCGATGCACAGTGGGACGGGATAATTTGGTCTCCTTGGCTAGGGAACGAAACGTCCAATGAGTCCTATCTTGAGATTTGGTTGGAAGGGTTTTACGAATAAGCATGGCAACTTTTTCATCTGAAATTGATCGAGGCCGACCAGGCGCAGCATCTCTGTAAAGCAGTCGGATGACGGTAGTGAAGATTAATCTCCCTAAAATATCACGGCAAAGGTTCGGTGACTTGTTTTTGTTCGTCTTCACGTCAGTGGAGTTGGTCCTGTTCTTTTATTTGACCCATCGCAGATTGGATTTATGTCTCAGAGCATCTCCTGGTTCTGGGGATTGCCCTTACGAGGCTCCCCCCAAAGGTGCGGGATCACTCGTTGTCTTCCAGTATTGCCGTCATTGTGGCCTAAACCTACCCCTATGCCCAGGTGGTGTATCTAGGATGGGTTCACGGCAACCCGGCATGGCCCGCGGGTGGTCTGGTGCTGGTGACCTTCGGGGCGTGTCTGAGCTTTGCCAGCCTCATTAGTCTGGGCAGATGGTTCGCCGTTTGGCCCGCCTTGCGGGGTCTGGCAACAAGAGGCCCATACCGCCTTGTCCGCCATCCGATGTATCTGGCCTATGTGCTTACGGACATTGGGTATAACCTCTATGAATATAATTTCGGCACAGTACTGCTGGTGATTACGGGATGGACATCCCTCTTTTACCGCATCCATGCCGAAGAGCGGATGCTCTCTCACGATGTCGGATGGTCTGGCTACCTTGCCTTGGTGTTTTACCGTCTTCTTCCCGGCCTTTGGTAGGCGGCGGGCAAGAGGAAAGAGGGATGTTTTCTATTAAATATCCTCCTTGATTATAGGATGGTTATCATTCTTTTCGTATCCTTTCGCAAAGAGAACTCCCCCCTTCTCTTGTTAACAGAGAAAAGGGGGGAGTGGTAAGCATTCTTAAAAATTATAAGGATTAATTGCAATAGGAGCCCGGCGTAAAAAGAACCTCAGGATAAGATTGGCGATGTCACTCCCGCCGTCGAGTAGTATCGGCCAAAATATTCTGATGGTTGATTCTTCGGCATTCTATCCATTTCGTTCACACCACCTTTGATGAACTCCATTAATTAATTATCTTTTATTTTACCAGGGGAATATTATCGGCTAAATCATAGCGTTTTACTGCCTGGATTTTGTTTTCCAGCTGATAGTACCGGGCGACCTTTTTTGCCGGAAGTACGGCGCTGAATTTGGGCAAATATGATGTTTTCAGCTGGAGCATTTCTTTTTCCAAGGATAAATTTTTTTTCAAAAGCTCGTCTGCTTTTTTATCCGTTAGGGTTTCAAAGTTTTTTGCATAGTCAAGAATCAAATCACCAATTTTTTGATTGATTTTTTCCAGGTCCGTCTGATAACGGTCATACACGGGCCAGAATTTAGCATCTTCAGCTTGGGTTAGTTGCATATTAACCGCAATAAACGCCCGCTTTTGGGCCTTAAGTGCGTCCCGCACTGAATCCATGGTATTCTTGGTAACTTCCTGGGCAAAAGCAGGAATAGCGATCAGGCAAATGACCATCACCACAATTATTTTTTTTAATCTCATGGGCAGCTCCTTTCATGTTTTAAATATCTTGTTAAATCCAGACAAATCTTTGATTATTCCACCTTAATGAACCCGGAACACGTTTTGTCGTATTTCCGGTAAGATAGTAAGAAATGTCTGTTGCTACTTAAGTACGTTGAGTTCATCGCGACCGTTGCTTTCAATCGTCGTGAGTATCCCACTCATCCTTACAATTCTCGAGGCAACTTTTTAAATCAGCTTCTGCCTGATCAAGGCAGTCCTGAAGCTCGTCAGGTTGTTTATTTTCTGGGTTATTGTATTGTGTCTGGCATTCTTGTGTTGCCCTTTCATAATCCAGATCGCAATCATGTTTGCAATCAGCTCGGGCATTGAATGCCCAAAAGAGAACGACCATAGCAAAAACAAGTAGCACTCTCATATGATACCTCCTATAAATTAAGTTTATTTTGGGTTGAGAGACAAAAAACCATTCAACCATCTCTATAAGTGCCCCCTCCTAATTGAATCCTAAGGTAATCTTTGTTGGTGATGGACTAAAAAATCACAAAAAAATATACTACCTTCTTCGACGTTTGCTGTATGGTTAAACTTTTTAAGCTAAAGAAAATTTACTTTATCGGGTGATGATTAAATATCATCTGTTTAGAAGAATCTCCATATGTAATTTTTAAATATATCAAATTGGAGCAAAAAATAAAGGTTTTATGCAACTCCTCCATGGTAGGATTTTTATGACCATCCATAATTTTTTAAAAATTATTTCAATATGTTATCCTTAGATAGCCGGTTATTATTCGCACCACCCTAACCTTATATTTCGTCAGAAAAATAGCATTTCTCTCCTGAGCCTCTCCTCTGGTGATGGAAAAGAGGCCATTCTACTGCACGCCAGCGTGCTCGTAAAGGATGCGACGCACCTCCTCAATGGTTTGGGGGTTTGCCTGCTCAAACGGTACCTTAAACCGGTTATCCCAGAAATGAGTGCCGCTATTTACCTCCGTCATATTGGTGAGGAATCCCACCCGTGGCTGGGTCCGATGACTACCATCTGGCGCAAGGATGGATTCTTGCCTGTGGGGTCAAGTTCCCTGACGGCTTTCTCTATCCCCTCCTGCAAATATATTGCTGAAAGGGCAGCACCAATCCCTTCTTTGCGAGAGCGGTTCCGAAACCACCATATCTCCAAACCATCAACGGAAACGAAGTTGGTGAGCCGGTATTCGCCAACACTGCGTAAACATTCTGCACTTTTACCTCGGGAATAGTTTCCATTACGATTCGTTCTACCTTCACGATCGAACATAAACCTCAAATATAGACCATCTTTGAATCCGGGCTGGCCGTTCTCCACAGATCCCCCTTCAACACCGGGACCTGTGACTCCGAGAGCACTGGGTGCTATTCAGCTTTGAGGGTGGTTTTGGAAACAGGTGCGTCCGTCGTTGTCTCTCCCGCTGGTAAAAAAAGCGGGTGGCCGAGAACGCCAAAGATCAGGAACACGATCCAAAACCCATGTCTTAGACAAAATTTTTTCACTTTGTGCCCCCTTATTTATTAAGGCTATTTGTTAATCTAAATGCCCACCAGAATTTCTCCATGATTGGTGTCGTTTTTCTTTTCCCTCGGTGATTGGTTAACCTCTGATAATTTTTTCCTATCCGGTAGGAATCGTCACAACGGGAGCGCTTCCTTTTTCTCCGGTCTCCACCAGGGTGAATACGAACATCAGAAAGGAAAAATTTTTTTTGGACCTTAAGTCGCGGTCGTCGATCCAGTAATAAGAGTTACGATAGGGGATTTCAACAAAAGCATCGCCGGGTTTTTCCGATGAACTCTGAATTCTGATCAAGGGCAAAATCTTTTCCCCGGAGATCGCGTTTTCCACACGAGTCGGACTTACCCGCTTCTCCTCCACATGGGCGACCGGAACCTCAATATCCGCAGATATATCCACGAGAACCTCCAAAAGCGACCGCGTAAGGATCGCGATCTCCTTATCATTTTTGGGAATAGTCCCATACACCACTTTAAAATCATCGGCCTGAGGGGCTAAGCCCAACATCTTCCGAACCTCCATACTCAAAGCATCTATCGTCGGGTCCCGCTTCCCCCGAATAACAATCACGGCGGCTTCTTCCTTGTCGGTTTTTTTGAACCTCATCCCGATACCCCCTGCCGATTGGATACTCCGCATCTTTTCGATCAGAGAATAAAATTCCGGATCAGCGGACCGAGCTCTCGCTTCCCCCCCATAACGATTCCGAATTCCATTGATCTCCTGAACCAGCATCCGAAAGACCAGGTCCACCGGATAGCCGGCCTGCATTAGGCTGAGGATGGCTGAGGGAGGAATGGGGGCCATCAGGCTGCGCGCAAATTTATCTCCCAGAATGGGGGTGTAGGTGATGGTCGGGCGGTCCGCATACTGTCCGGTTGTTCCCACAACCCCAGAAGTGGTCCAGGGTTTGGTGTTAAGGGTTGCTCCCAAATTGATTTGCCCCGCAATTTGGTACTGGCTGATCACCGAAGAAACGTCCAGAAAAACCGGGGCATCCCCATAACGTAATTTAACCAGGTTAAAAAGCATCTGGTGCTTCCACGAATCGGAAATGGCCGTTGTATAATCGAACCGGTCCCGGTCAACTGTGTGAGGCCCGATTCCCGCACAGCCGGAAAGCAGCAATAATAAACACAACAAAAATGCCTTTAATCGCAACATCAAAGCCTCCTGTGCCTATATATTATAAGAAGATTCAACTTTTCGGCAGCCATGAGGTCAGGACATGAAATCCCCAGGGGGGAAGTTCTACGTACAATCCGGGGTTGCACATCTCGTCTCCACTTCGTTCGTACCTTTGTCCGGTAAAGAGGTCGGTCATCTGCCATGACGTGCCCATAAGTTCATCCCAGGGAAGCTGCACCCGTCCTTGCGCGCTGGCGTCAGAGAGATTCACGACAACCAGGCATCGTTCCCCCACACCGTGCCAGCACCATCCCAAAAGGTTCAGGTAGCTTTGATTATCCGGCCAGCCACTTCGGTCACAGAGATGCCAAGTACCTTCACGAATTGCAGGAACGTTGATAGTGTTTAAAAGTTTTTGGTAGAAGTCTCGAAGATCTGCGTCGATCAGTTCTTCAGGCCTTCGGCCCAGAAATACGGGAAGCTTGACTTTTCGTCCGTCAAACTGTCCTTCATGAAAAAGCTTCGCTCCCGGCAAAGTTGAAGTCGTGACCGCAGTCACCCGCTCTTTCTCCGGGGAAAAGGTCGAGGCTGCCCGGGGCTCATCATGGTTTTCGATGAAGCGGACCAGTTTTTTCTGGTAGGCGAGGTCAGCGCAAAGGTGGAGCCGCACGCTCTCCGCGGTATCGTGTTCCAGGCGGTCGTACAAGCGCTTGTCGTAACAAAAGTCGAATCCCTGCTGCTGGAGTTCCCATTCGAGGTCCCAATAAGCCTCGGCCATAAAAAGGAAATCCGGATGTGCTTTCTTTGTGGAGGAAATCACATCAACCCAGTACTCGGTTGCGGGCCGTTGACCCGCGTGGCTACCCCAGGTACGTTCGAAGATAGAGTTGATGAGAAGCATCGCCATGTCGCAGCGCAGCCCATCGCACTGGCCGGCGATATCCGAAAGGGTCTCAATCACCTTATCGCGGAGTCCATCTTGAAAGGCATTCAGTTGCAGCACATCCGGCCACGCCGGAAAGTAAGGATCCCGGCCGCAGGCAAACACCTTTCCTTCCGTCTCAATGAAGGACGCCGGATTGTTCCTCGCATCATCAGCGCTCCCCTGAACGAAGTATTCAGGATGGTTGATGACCCAGGGATGGTCCGGTGCCACGTGGTTCGGAACGAAATCGAGGATAAGCCTGATCCCCCGCTGGGCGAGTTCTCTCCGGGCAATTGCCAGGCCTTCGGGACCTCCCAGGTGTTCGTCAACCACGTATCGTCGCACACAATAAGGAGACCCCACGTTATCCTCTGACCGATAATCGGAAAGGGCCCGCCAAAAGTCTTGAAGGAGACCCTGGTTCTGATTCGCAATGGCGATACCCGCAGGGCTTCGCTCCCAGACACCCATGAACCAGACTGCGTCAACCTTCAAATCGGCGATGCCGTCCCACTTCTCTCGCGGTACCTCGTCTAAAGTTACCGGACTTTTGTATTCCTGGCTCAATTCCTCCAGCCAAACCCAGGTATTGATTTCATAGATAACCGGATGTTTCGGCCATGGGTTCATTTCTTCACCTCACCTTCAGATTTTCCACGAATGAATGTCCCAACCTTGCCGGCCTCAAGCAGCTTTTGGGGATCGAGAAGTCCAAAGAGCTGGATCAGCTTGGCGACCACTCCGGTCCATCCCGTCTGGTGGCTTGCGCCCAGGCCCGCGCCGTTGTCGCCGTGGAAGTATTCGTAGAAGAGGATATGATCACGCCAGTGGGGGTCGGACTGCAATTTCTCCGTGCCGCCGTAGAGGGGGCGCTTACCCTGTTCATTACGCAGGAAGATTCGAGTGAGGCGGTCGGCGATCTCCTTACTCACCTCGAAAAGGTTCATCAGCCTGCCTGAACCGGTCGGGCACTCGATCTTGAAGTTGTCGCCGTAATACAGGTAGAAGCTCAGTAGCGCCCGGATAATCATCGCGTTAACCGGCATCCAGATTGGCCCTCGCCAGTTGGAATTGCCGCCGAACATGCCGGTGTTCGACTCGGCCGGCAAATAGTCCACCCGGTACTCATGTCCCTCGACATGGAAGATGAAGGGGTGCTTCTCGTGGAACTTGGAGAGTGAGCGGATACCGTAGGGGCTTAGAAACTCATTCTCGTCGAGCATTTTCGAGAGAATCCGCCGGAGTCGCTCCGGGTTGACTAGGGCAATGATCCCCCGGTCGGCCACGCCGAGATGACCCGGGCCGGTAGGGTGGATGGTCTCCAAGAGTTCGGGAATGCGGCGCACACGTTTCAGGAGCAAAGCCAGCGCCCGCGGGACGCGCTCCCGCTGCCACTCTTCGACAACCGTGGTAGCACACAGGGGCAGGAGTCCCACCATGGAGCGCACCTTGAGCCGCGTGGCGCTGCCGTCGGGAAGGCACAGGAGGTCGTAGTAGAAGCCGTCCTCCTCGTCCCACATGCCATCTTGGCCGGGACGGTTCATGGCATAGGCGATATAGTAGAAGTGCTCTGCGAACTTCAGGACCATGTCCTCGTAGGTGTGGTCATGAGCGGCAAGCTCAACCGCGAGCTCCAGCATGTTTTGGCTGAAAAAGGCCATCCAGGCCGTGCCGTCCGCCTGCTCAAGGTGACCGCCGGTGGGAAGCGGGGCGCTGCGATCGAAGACGCCGATGTTGTCGAGGCCGAGGAAGCCCCCCTCGAACACGTTTTTGCCGAACCGGTCCTTGCGGTTCACCCACCAAGTGAAGTTCAGCAGCAGTTTATTGAACGCAGCCCTGAGGAAATCGAAATCGGTCTCGCCGCGCAGGGCCTGCTCGGTGCGGTGGAGAAAAAGTGTCGCGAAGGCGTGGACCGGGGGGTTCACGTCGCTAAAGTTCCACTCATAGGCGGGCATCTGTCCGCTGGGGTGCAGATAGACGCCCTTGAGCATCAGTTTCATCTGCTCCTTGGCGAAGTCCGGATCAACGATCGTGATCGGCAGCGTGTGGAAAGCCAGGTCCCAGGCCGCATACCACGGATACTCCCACTTGTCGGGCATGGAGATGATGTCCTCGTTCAGCATGTGGAACCACTCAGAGTTGCGGGCGTTTTTATAGCCGGTATGGAGGGGGTTGGAGTGGTGTTCGTCCAGCCAGTTGTCACCGTCGAAGAAGAAGAACTGTTTGGTCCAAAGCATGCCGGCGATCGCCTGGCGCATCACGTTGGCCGCGTCTTCACTCACTGATGGCGGGGTGACCGACCGGTAAAACTCATCAGCTTCACGGAGCCGGTCAGCAAAGACTTTATCAAAATCCTTGCCAAAGGGTTTGCTTTTCTGGTCCGGAAAACTGTGGGAGAGCCGCAGGCGAATCATTTCGGCCTGACCGGCGCCGACATTGATCCGGTAGTGCGCCGCGACCTTGGTGCCCTGCTTGCCGGGGTTTACTGCCTCCTGCCGGCCTAGCACCACGCAGTCGTTGATGCCGTCCTTGACGTAGGGGCTCTCGTTCTTTTGCCCGAAAAGCCGCTCGTGGTTGGTTTCGTTCTCGGTGAAGAGCAGCGGCACAACTCCTTCGCAGGAAAGGATGAATTCACCCAGCAGCGGATGAGCCGCCGCGGCCGCGCTCGCGCCTGCCGGTGACTTGATCTGCTTGATGCTTGGTTTCGAGGGGGATCGGTTGGATTCGGCAATCCACAGCGACCAGTCATTCCGGAACCACAGAGTGGGCAGGAGATGCAATTCAGCCGCTTCCGGCCCTCGGTTAATTGCGATAATCTTAATCAGGATGTCCTCTGGGTCAGCCTTGGCATACTCGACGAAAACGTCGAAGTAGCGGCCGTCATTGAAGACGCCGGTATCGAGAAGCTCGTACTCCATTTCGTTCCGGGAGCGGGATTTGTTGGTTGCCACCAGATCATGATAAGGATAGGCCGACTGGGGATACTTGTAGAGGTATTTCATGTACGAGTGGGTCGGCGTGCTGTCGAGGTAGAAGTAGTACTCCTTTACATCCTCTCCGTGGTTGCCCTCGCTGTTGGTGAGGCCGAAGAGCCGCTCCTTGAGAATGGGGTCCTTGCCGTTCCAGAGGGCCAGGGCAAAGCAGAGGTGCTGCTTGTCATCGGAAATGCCGGCGATGCCGTCTTCGCCCCAGCGGTAGGCTCGCGAGCGGGCATGATCATGGGTGAAGAAGTTCCAAGCATCGCCGTTCTCGCTGTAATCTTCACGAACCGTTCCCCATTGTCTTTCACTCAGGTAGGGCCCCCATTTTTTCCAGGGGATGTTCTTCTGCCGAGCTTCCTCAAGCCTATCTTGTTCCCTTTCTTTATCAGATATATTCGTCATTTTTCTCTCCAGTCTTTATAAACCGTTGCATTATATCTGGCTACACCATACTCGTTTTTCTTCGGGCGTCTACCTTTCCTTATTGATTTTCTTTCACAATATTTAAAAAACAAATACAGTTATCACTGTATTTTGAACTCAAAAATACTGTATTTTCGAAAATTAATATTGTGCCCCCCCCATTTATCTATCGACCAACAAAGTAAAACATACCCAAAACGTATAGAGCAGCTACCGCTAACTGGCAGAGAGTAACCGGAATGCCGTAGCGCATAAAAGTTACGAAAGAAACCGGCTTGCCGTTGGCCGCGCAGATACCGGTGCTCACTACGTTGGCGGATGCGCCGATCAGGGTGGCGTTGCCTCCCAACGTTGCAGCGAACATCATGGCCACGAACACCGGGATCGCTCGGGCGGGCCAGTCAATAAACGTGGGATCTAACGCCAGGTCAGGAACAAGCTGGGCGATCACCATGTATCCTTTCACCATGAGCAGCATTGCCGCCACTATGGGAATATTGGCGAGCAAACTCGATGAAAAACCCACTCCTCCAATTATGATCAATGAAATGAGCACCAGATTGGTGCCAAACCAGGTGTAAAGATTCTGCGATAAAGTTTCCAGGATTCCGGTCTTGGTAAATGCCTGCACCAGACAGAATAAGCAGGTGAGGAAAATAATCGTTTGCCAGTCAATGTCTTTCAGGACGTTGGTGAGCGGCTCGACTTTTGCGGCATAAATGACGAGCAGTGCCAGAGTCGCGGCGATGATCGCCACCCCCGGCGGTACAATCTTCCACGGAACCTTATCCCCGAAAATGAAAAGAAGCACCATCACCAGAAGCACCATGAGCGAAAACGCCGCAAACCAGGGTCGCTCCAAAGGTTTTGCCCGGAGATTCACGGGCAATGGCCGTCGCACCTGCCATATGTTCTTCATGAGCTTGGGCATAAGAGGAATAATGGAGAGGAGCGCGAGCAACCCTCCCAGACTCACCTTCTGCAGGTACCCACTGAATGTCATGCCGATTGAACTCCCCACCAGAAACGTGGCCGGGTCTCCCACCAGGGTGAGCATGCCGGCGGAGTTGCTGATGATGGCGGTCAC
Source organism: Thermodesulfobacteriota bacterium (assembly GCA_026625185.1). Taxonomy (GTDB): domain Bacteria; phylum Desulfobacterota; class WTBG01; order JAGOGO01; family JAGOGO01. The sequence continues at coordinate 1,639,090 of CP113000.1, forward strand.
CAACAGGGGGCCGACAAAATCAATTTCCAGGGCGGTGGCAACCCGGATGATGATGGGAGCAAGAATGATTACGGTGGTGGCATTGGGGAGCACGGCACAGAGAGGAGCGACCAGGACAAACAGACCCAGAAGAAACCGCTTACCGCTTCCTCTGGTGGCCCGCAAAAAGGCGGTGCCAATGTACTCAAAAATACCGGTTGGGACGAGGGTGCGGGCCACCACCATGCCTCCAAAAAGCAGCGCAATCGTTCCCTCGGCTGTCTTGCTAATCGAAATCACATCCTCAGCGGTAAAGATTCCCAGCACAATTAGCGTGCTCACCCCCATCAGAGCCGCAAGCATCATGTCTATCAGGTCAAAGGCGATCAGCAGGATGACACTGGCAAAAACAATCAGGGTTATCGTTGCAGGAAAATCAAATGGTCCCATCGGTTCTGTCTTCCTTGAGTGTTGGTTTATTGGAACGGTGGGGCATAAAGCAAGCCGCCGTCTTTCCATAACCGGTTTATGCCCCGCTCAATTTTTAACCCGCTGTCTTTTCCCAAATTCCGCTCATAAATTTCCCCATAGTTACCCACCGCGGCAATGATGTTTGCAACCCAATCGGGTTTTAGTCCCAGTGTTTTACCACGTTCTCCGCTGTAGTTAATTAACCACCGGACTTGGGGGTCAGTGGAGGTTCTCTGAAGGGTTCGAACATTTGTGCTGGTGACCCCGAGTTCCTCGGCTTCAATAAGGGCAAAAAGCACCCATCTCACCAGCGTTAACCAGTCTTCGTCACCACGGCGCACTGCCGGAGCAAGAGGCTCCTTGGAAATTTCACCGGATAGGATTTTGTAACGCTTTATACCGTCGGGAACCGCTGCCCGCAGTACTGCCAGCACTGAACGCTCGGCAGTACAGGCCTGGCAACGCTCTGTTTTCATAGCTTCACCTAATTCTTTCTGGGAATCAACTACCACGGGAGTATATTTTATACCCCTTTTCGAAAAAATATCCGCCAAATTTGAAATAAAAGTTGTTCCCTTCTCCACACAGATCGTCATGCCGTTTAAGTCTTCTATACGTTTTACTTTTTTTTTGCTGGCCGGCACCCCAAACGCCTGACCGTCATAGAAATAAACACCGGGGAACTTGATCCCGATTCCTGCCTCGCGGCCGAAGGTCCACGTGGTGGTGTGGGCAAGAAGGTCAATCTTATTCGAAAGCAGGACCGGGAACCGTTGTGGTGCGCTTAAGGGAACAAACCTCACTTTTGCGGCATCACCCAATACCGCCACCGCTACTGCCCGGCAGAAATCAACATTGAATCCACGCCACTCGCCGCCTTGGTCCTGGTAAGCAAAACCCAGCAATTTTTCCGTCACCCCGCAGCGTATTACCTTGTTTTTGCGAATGCGGTTCAAGGTATCGCCGGCCAAGGCAAATGAAGTAATCAAGGATCCCAGTAACGTAATTAGGCAGGCGGTTACAATGATTTTTCTGCAGCTTGAACGATTTTTGATTTCAGCCATCTTTAGACTCCGAAATTACAAATTAATTCATTAATTCAATTTTGGAAGGAAGTTTTTCTGCCACTCCAACTCCGACCTTTTCCAGCTCATTTACTGTGAATTTGAAAAAATATTCAACCATATATTACCATCGAAAAGGTTGATTTCTAATGGTCTGTGGCCGTTAAAATCCTATCACTGATTGTGGAATCTAAATCCACATCACCTCGGCGCAGTTTCGCCGTTGCGTTCCCTTACACCACCTTATTTACCGGCAGCTTGTTCAAAAGTCCGGACAACACTGGCGATGTCTTCGCTCAGGCGCACCAGAGCACGGCTGTGGGCGGCAACCAGAGCAGCATAGCCGCTGGCCTGCACGGACTCACGAACGGTTGTGCGCCCGGCCCGCGATTGATTCTCTTTCCGGGCACGCACTGTCCACAGGGCATCGAGGGTTGCCGCTTCGCCGGGCACCGATTCGAAACGAAGGGTGTCAATCACGACCCGATAGGATGCGTCGGCAGCCGATGACTGGGGAAACACGGTCACGCTTGGCGTCCCGAGCGCCGAGGCAAGGTTTTCGGCAACCACCCGTGCGATCTCGCTTTGCAGCGGCGCGGCCCAGCGGTTAAACTCGTCGAAGGTAACTTGGTTGGCCCCGGTCTGCAGCACGATCTGGGGGCGGTCGACGACAGCAGGTACGGTAACCGGGCCAACAGAGATGGAGTAGCTTGCTGTGCCAGCAGCCGGTTTTGCTCCTGAGCTTAGGGTGTAAAATTGGGACGACGGTGTGGAAGCGCAGCCCATCATCACTTCAGCAAGCGCGCAGAAGATAACAAGAGAGAGGAGTCTTTTTATCATGGTTTCTCCTTTGTCTTCCCGCGGATCAGGGCCTCGGGATGACGCTCAAGATAGTCAGTGAAAACACGGATCGCCTGCGCGGCGCGGGTCATCTCCTGCAAAGCATCACGCAGATCCTGCTGCACCGGGGTATCCTTGCCAACCAGGTTGGCATTTGTGCTTTCCAGTACGCGCTTGAGGTCTTCCAGGACGGTCTTCAGCTCAGGAGTGATTTCCGTGTCGGCGCGCTTCAGTGTCTGGTCAGTCGTCGCTATGAGCTTCTTCAGGTTAACGCCGATGGCCTCGAGGGGCATCTTGTCGATCTTGGCCAGTATGCTGTTGATCTTATTCTGCAGATCCTGCAGTCCGCCCGGCATCACCGGGAGTTCGGGTGGGGACTTTGTCCAGTTGATCTTAATCTTGGGAGCATCAGGGAAAAAATCAAAGGCCACATAGAGTTGTCCGGTCACGAGACTTCCGCTCCGCAGTTGCGCCCGTAAGCCCCGGTCAACTATTTTTTGCATCACAGCGCGGCGCTCTGATTCCTGCTGGGTCTTCTCATCAAAAGCCTTCGATTTCTCAGTCAACAACATCCGCATGCGCATCGGATAGAGCGCAACATCAACGCGCGGGCGGAGATTATCCGTCGCGGGGTTGTAATCGAGACCGACCGCGGTAACCTCACCAACCGGCAATCCGAAAAAGGTAACGGGGGCGCCGACAGAGAGTCCGCGAACCGGCTCGTTGAAATATAGGACGTAGGGCTGAACAATCGTCTCGTGCTTGGCGGTTGCATCCGTGTGGTTATCGTAAAGCGTAAAAACGGAGCCTTCTGTGGCCGGCTTTTCATCTTGAGCCGAGGAAGGCGCTTCAAAGGCGATCCCTCCGATGAGCAGCGAAAGCACCGACTGAGTTTCAACAGTGATGCCGTTTGCCCCTAACGATACGTCGACGCCGCTTGCCTGCCAGAAACGCGTGGCGGGGGTGACATAGGTGTCGTAGGGTGCGTTCACGAAAACCTTAATATTGACCGATCTGCCGTCCGCGGCCAAGTCGTAACCGATGATTTGTCCCACGTTCAGGCGGCGGTAGTAAAGAGGAGAGCCGATCCCCAAAGAACCGAGGTTGTCGGCCTGCAGCACAAACCGTCGGCCCGGCTCATCGATTTTAATCGCCGGCGGCACTTCGAGGCCGATAAAATTCCGCCTGGCCTTTTTCGATTTTCCCACATCGAACCCGATGTAGTTGCCCGACAGGAGCGTGCCGATGCCGGAGATCCCGCTGAGTGTGACGCGCGGTTTCTCGATCCAGAATTTGGCGTCCTCGACGATGAGGCCAGCGGCGCTCTTGTCGATCTTTGCCGTCACCACCACCTTTGCGAAGTCTTTCGAGAGCTTTACTGTCTTCACCTGTCCGATGTTGACGTCCTTGTATCTGATGTAGGTCTTTCCCTCCTCGACTCCCTCGGTCGTCTTGAAGACGATGCTGATCGTCGGTCCTTCACTGAGAATCCGCTGGACCGCGATACCGAGGGCAACCAGGGCTGCCAGGATGGGGATGATCCACACGACGGAGAACCGCCGGCGTTTTTTGGGTTCGGCCAAGGCTTGTGGAATATTTTTTAGATCAACGTTTTCAGTCATTTTCCTCCTCTTGTTAATTGCTGGAATCCCAGATCGTTCGGGGATCGAAGCATTCGGCTGCAATCATGGTTAGTATGACCACTGCCGCGAAAAAAAGTACCCCGGCTCCGGGCTTAATCGACATCAAGGGTTGTAGTTGAATGAGGGCGACGGTAAAGGTGACGACGAAAACGTCAAGCATAGACCATCGCCCCACAAATTCTACCAGCCGGTAGAGACGCAGCCGCTCCTGCCGTCCTTCGATCGAACGAAGCTGGACCGTGATGAGCAAATAGGCCAGCGCCATAATCTTGGCAAGCGGAATCATCACGCTCGCAATCAATACGATCAGCGCCAGATGCCACGATCCGGTCTTATAGAGCAGGACGACGCCACTCAGGATGGTATCATCTTCGGAAGAACCCAGTGTGGTCGATACCATCACTGGCAGTACGTTCGCCGGGATATAACAAATCAAGGCTGCGATGATGAGCGCCCAAGTCCGTTGGATAGAATTGTTCCGTCGCAGGGCAAGTTCCTCGCCGCAACGCGGGCACTGTCCGGGCTCATTGATATCGAACGGTCTTGACAGAAGCCCGCAAGCCTCGCACGATACAAGTCCCAGTTTGATTCCCGTCAGCACGTCGGCACTTTTAGATGCGCTCTCTGCGGTAACCGTCGATGAGCCGCCGGAAACCAAATCCGGCATTTCACCGTTGGCCCACTCAACGCGCTGCCAAACTTCATGCGGATCGAAACTGACCGTCATTGCAGCAACCAGCACCACAAGTGTGCCGGCGGCAAACATTCCGATCCCGGGAGTCACCGTCGCCAGTTCCGCGATCTTGATTAATGCCACCAAGATGCCGAGCATCATCACCTCGACCATCGCCCAGGACTGGTGCCACTCGGACCAGCGAAGAAGTCTGCCGATCCACCATGGCGCCGGAGTCCGTCGGGCAGAAAGCAGGACGGTGAACATAATTCCGATATAAACGGCGGGGGCAACCACCGTGCAGAAAATAACGATCATGGCCGTGATCTGCTGACCTCGAAGCCACATTTCTATGGCGCCACCGAGAATCGTCGTACTTGCCTTCCGCCCCGCCACCGAAAGTTCCATCAACGTCGGTGCGTTGGCAACGATAAGGACGATGGCTGCGGCAACCGCAAAGGCCAATGTCCGCTCCAAGGAATAGGGCTTGCTGGCGGCAATTGTGTGGCCGCAACGGGGGCAGCGAGCTCTCCCGCCGTGTGGCAGGGCGGGGATGCGCTGCAATAGGTCGCATTCCGGACAGGCTACCAGATTTTCAGCCAATCGGGTCACTGTACTTCTCCGTTTGTGCCCGGGGTAAGGCTGAAAATGCTTAAAGTGGCTTTTATTTTAATGAGTTTTTTCACTTTTCTTTAGAAAAATTTTGTGGAATAAAACTCCCGGTGCGAGTTTGTTAATCCCGGATATGCGAGTGCGTTTTTACTTGGCAGCGTGAAATTCATCCAATCGCGTTTTTAGCCGTCCGGCCCAGAACTTGAACGCTTCCTCCGCGCTGCCGAACTTGGTGAAACTGTCAACCTTGGCACCGGCTCTGCGGTCAACGCCCGCAGCGATTCGCTTATTGGTCTGAGAATCCAGAAGCTCAAATTCCATGCTGATCTCTCCGACACCAGCGCTTTTTCCGGTAAGTCCTTTCTTGACAAGACCAATGGCAATCCCTGCCGGCACGACCGAGGTGACAACGTTGAGAGTCCGGATCGGCAGCTGCAGGTCGGTTATGGCCACCCTCACCCTCATGACATCCGGAGCAGGTTCGCTGACGAGCGGATAAGCGTCTCCGAGGACATCGATCACTGCCCGGTTGTATTTATCGGCCAGTTCTTTCATTTCATCAGGATCAATAGCTTGATTCTCCGCGTCTTGCTTGAAATAAAAGACCACCTGGTCCAGCATTATTTTATTGTATTGCTTAAAATTAACACCCTCCTTCACGTATACCTGGGCAACCCCACCTTTGGGGCCTGGCTTTAACTGGGAATAATCACTCAGGAATCCTGAATATTCTTTTACTTTTAATCCGGCGTAAGGGGTGCCAAGTGACAGGCAAAGGGTGATCAGGGTTATTAAGAAAATTCTCGATACCTTTTTCATAGGTGTTCTCCTTTTTTTAAAAACAAATAATTGATTTTATTGGTTAACCTTACAAAGTTTATTTTTGGGTTAGATGATTCCTTATGGCTGACCAGTGCTACCTGATCACTAATTTTCGTCCTCATCATTTCTTGCCTCATTCGCCTCTGAGGATTCGGTTGTGTAGTAATTTATATCTGATTTTTTGCTGAGCAGATTTATTGCTCCAACCAAAACCTTATATCTGTGCGACCGTAAATGTTTGTCGAGCGCCTCCTGATTAGCCCACTTTTCTCTCAAAATGAAACGGCTCTCATCCTCGGTATCTTGATAAAAAGAGCAGCCCTGACACCCCGTTACATTTCGAATTTCACTCACCAAGGTTTTCAAAGTCTGCATCAGCTCATTACGCTTGGTGGGCAGTACATCAACTCTGGCGGTTCTAATGATCATCAATTATTTCTCCAAAAGAGGAGGTTAAAATGATGTTTGGGACAGCACAACATTTGACGGCTTAGTAAAAAGTCCCGCCTTACGGTGGGGGATAAAGAACTGAAGCGCGCTATCTGTCCCGCTTTGGCGGAATTGCGTCCCGCCTTGCGGGATCATCTGGGGCGCACAGGTAAGTACGCCTTATTCCGTCGGATTTGCTCGCCTTGTCCCGCTCGGAGCGGGACAACTTTTTACTGTGCCGTCTGATTTTCGATTTTTTACGGCCTCATCAAATTTAGCGTTACCAATGCCATTTTTTTGAAAAAATGGTCATGGTTCTCATTGATTAGTACATTTTACGTGCCAGCTACAGAGATTTCATACTAAAAGAATAAGCCTTTAGTTTCGAAGTGTTAATAATAAAAAAAGAAAACTGAATTTTTTCCGAGACCAGGTGTGAGTGTGGTATTTCGTAAAAGTGCGAAATATCATATTGACAGGGCACGGAAGAAATATTAAAATATTTATAATTGTATTCTTTATACCCTTTTTTATAAAAGGGGTATACTTTATCTGCTCCCTTTTTTGGTAATAAATTTTAAAAGGAATTTTTTACCAGGCATCCCTTCATCTCTACCAGAGCATTTTATGAATCCTACATCAGCGAGAGTCGGTTCTCGAAACACCTACCCCATAAACCATGTGGCTATATTCTCGGTAACATCATCATGCGACAAGAGGAGACTTGTGTGCCGGTGAAGGCCATACGGGAACTCACTTTTGACGTTGTGCCTGACCCGATCGCAATCCTGGATAAGGAATATCGGATTGTCCAGGTGAACAAGGCCATGGCAAAACGTCTTGGGGCTACGCCGGAGAAATGCATCGGACAGTATTGTTATGCGTGTATACATGACGCAGCGGAACCGCCTGTGTTCTGTCCCCATAACCGACTGCTACAGGATGGTCAGGAACATACCGCTGAGGTATATGAACCACATTTAGGGGGTCATTTTCTCGTTACGGTCTCGCCTCTTTTTAATGACCAAAGAGAGCTTATCGGCAGTATCCATATAGCCCATGACATTACTGAACGTAAGCGAACAGAGGAAATGCTAAAAAAGGCCCATGATGCACTGGAGCTAAAAGTACAAGAACGGACTGCAGAGCTTATAAGAGCAAACAGGCAACTGGAGAAAACGGTAGGGGAACTTAAGCTGACTGAGGAAAAGTTGCGGAAAAAGGAGATGAGTCTGACAGCCGCGCAGCGAATCGCCCAGGTCGGCAACTGGGATTGGGACATTGAGACCAACGATCTCTACTGGTCTGACGAGGTTTATCGAATCTTCGGCCTCACGCTCCAAGAGTTTGGCGCTACCTACGATGCCTTCCTCGAATTGGTTCATCCGGATGATCGGGAGGTGGTTAAGGAGGCGGTCAACCGGTCCCTGAAGAATTCAAATGTGCCCTACAATATCGAGCACCGGGTGCTGCGGCCCGATGATATTGAGCATATTGTTCACGAACGGGGCGAAGTAATGTTTAATGAAAAGGGCAAGCCGATTCGCATGGTTGGTGTGGTGCATGATATCACCGACCTGAAGGAAACGGAAAACAAACTCCGGCATGCGTTGGATGAAGTTCAGAATTTAAAAGAGAAGATTGAGGCAGAAAACATTTACCTTCAGAAGGAGGTCAAGGGGGAGAAGGGCTTTGACGAGATTATCGGAAAGAGCAACGTGCTGAATTATGTCTTTTTCAGGGTTAAGCAAGTGGCGGGAACTGTTTCAACCGTTTTGCTCCTTGGCGAGACCGGCACGGGAAAGGAGCGCATTGCTCACGCCATTCATAACCGGAGCCCGCGGAAAGAAAAAATATTTGTCACGGTTAATTGCGCCGCGCTTCCCTCAAACATTATCGAAAGCGAACTTTTTGGGCGTGAAAAAGGGGCTTTTACCGGATCACATGCCAAGCAGATCGGTCGGTTTGAATTGGCGCATGGAGGTACGATCTTTCTCGATGAGGTTGGCGAACTTCCCCTGGAACTTCAATCCAAACTGCTCAAGGTGGTGCAGGATGGAGAGTTTGAGAGACTTGGCAACCCTCGCACCACCAAGGTGGATGTTCGGATTATTGCTTCCACCAACCGTAACTTGGAGGATATGGTTCAAAAAGGCCGGTTTCGGGAGGATCTTTACTATCGCCTCAATGTTTTTCCCATCACCATACCTCCTCTCCGGCAGCGCAAAGACGATATTCCTCTGCTGGTCGAACATTTCACCAAACATTTTTCCCAAAAACACGGAATAAAAATTAAAAAAATTCCTAAGGACGTTTTAACAAACCTCAAGGATTATTCGTGGCCCGGCAACGTGCGGGAGTTGCAAAACGTGATTGAGCGAGCAGTAATTACGAGTCGAGACGGTGTCCTGCGGGTTGAAAAACCGGCATTTTCTATTTCCGGGCCAGAGGATATTAAGCCCCTCGATGACTTGGAACGGGACTACATTCACAAAGTTTTAGAAAAAACTAAAGGGAGAATTGCGGGGACCCAGGGTGCCGCAATCCTTTTGGGAATGAATCCCAGTACTCTTCGTTCACGCCTTATCAAACTGGGGATCAAAAAGCGCGGATTTCGGTCGGCATAGCGCATTACTCCTTACTTCATGACGGTAATGAAACCTTGATTTTTTGGACGTGCGGGATACTGTCGGAAACGATGCGATATTTCATAGTGTTACACTATGTGGGTTTTTCTCTGCTTTTTTTGAAGAGAATAAATATATTAATTTTGTGTATAACCCATGTAATATTGTAAGCTTAGCCACTGGCACCAGAAGGCTGCCAGGGTTGGCACGGATGTTGATACTACTTAAAAAACTAAACAGAAAGCATTGAAAAATGAATCAGGAGAACTTATGGAGAACGCACGCTTCGAAAACGCCGGCCGGGGTGAATTAGACCTGAGTCAGCCAACTCACGATGCGTTGCTCATAAGCTTTTACGGAATTTGGGAAATGGGGAATGACCTGCCTTCTGCGGAAGAGGCCCTAAACAAAATTGAAACCGCAAGCGCTATCCGCCGCGTTTCCTTCGAGGCCCAAAATCTTTCGGGTTGGGATACAGGCCTTCTAACGTTTCTCATCAAGGTAATTGACACCTGTACGCAGAAAACTATCCTGATAGATATGACCGGACTCCCGCAGGGGGTACAGCGGTTATTAGCTCTTGCCTCCGCAGTTCCCGAGCGGGCAGGAGCGCGCAAGGAAACCACCCAGGAACCTTTTTTGAGCCGGATAGGAACGGCAACCATTGAATTTGGGCGTTCCTTACCGGAGCTTTTGGCTTTTATCGGGGAAGCGTTTATGGCATTCCTGAAATTATTTACCGGAAAGGCAAGGTTTCAGCGACATGATCTTTGGCTCATCATCCAGCAAACCGGGGTCCAGGCGCTTCCCATTGTCTCATTGATCTGCCTCCTCGTTGGCCTGATCCTTGCTTTTGTGGGTGCGGTACAGCTGCGCATGTTCGGGGCCCAGATTTATGTTGCTGACCTGGTGGGTATCGGGATGGTTCGCGTACTGGGGGCGGTCATGACGGGGGTTATTATGGCAGGCCGAACCGGGGCCGCTTTTGCCGCCGAATTGGGCACCATGCAGGTAAACGAAGAGATTGACGCGCTGCGAACCTTAGGCATTCCTCCGATGGAATTTTTGGTGCTGCCCCGGATGCTGGCTTTAATGCTCATGATGCCGCTCCTGTGTCTGTATGCCGACCTGATGGGATTGCTGGGTGGCTTAATTGTCGGGGTGGGCATGCTGAATTTGAATCTGATGGAGTATATTAATGAGACCCGGTCAATAGTGGACTTGACGAATCTTTGTATCGGTATATTCCACGGCGGCGTTTTTGGTGTCCTGGTGGCTTTGTCTGGTTGTCTTCGGGGCATGCAGTGCGGACGGAGCGCTTCCGCTGTTGGCCAGGCCACCACGTCGGCCGTGGTAACGAGTATTGTGTGCATTGTGGTCGCAACCGCGGTTATTACGCTGATTTGTGATGTGCTGAAAATATGAAATAAACCATTTAGATGCGGGATTCGTGATCCAGGATTCGGGATGCAAAGGGAAGGAGGGAAGATGAGTTATACGAAGCTGGAAATTTGGCAATTGGCTCAGGATTTGTCAATTGAAATTCATAGAATGACGGTCGAGCTATTGCCAAAGTTCGAACGGTATGAAGAAGGGGCGCAGATTCGGCGTTCTATTAAATCAGTGCGTTCTAACATAGTGGAAGGATATGGACGACCACGATACAAACAGGAATTCATACGTTTTTTGACTTATGCCCATGCCTCCTGCGATGAGACGCTGGATCTCCTTAAAACTCTTTACCAACCAGGATCCTTGGCAGATGTTGAACTTTATCAAAAACTTTTTGAAAGGATTAATCTGTTAGGGCGGAAACTTTACTTCTTTATCAAGGGCGTTGATTTACAACACCAATCTGTCAGAGATGACAGGAAAAAATGAGGCGCTGATGAAGAGAAGCAGAATTTATCCCGTATCTCGTATCCTGTATCTTATATCGAGCATCTCCTATTTTAACTTAATGTAATGTATTATGAATTGTTTGGTACCACACATAACCGTCAAAGACCTCACCATGGCTTACGGTGATTTTGTGCTCCAGCGGGACATGAACTTTGTCGTGAACCGGGGAGATATATTTATTATTATGGGGGGGAGTGGATGCGGCAAGACCACCTTATTGCGTAACCTGGTGGGTTTAAAAGAACCCGCTCGCGGCCAGGTTTTTTATGGTGAGGTAAGTTTTTGGGAAAGCGATCAAGAAGAGCAGGGACGCATCATGCGGCAGTTTGGCATCCTGTACCAAAGCGGCGCGCTCTGGACTTCGATGACCCTGTCTGAAAACATAGCTCTTCCCTTGCGGGAGTATACTGATTTAAATGAGGCGGCGATTCGGGAAATCGCTTCCCTCAAACTTTCTCTGGTAGGGCTTAAAGGGTTTGAAGATTTTTATCCTTCCGAGATCAGCGGCGGCATGCGTAAACGTGCCGGCCTAGCGCGCGCCATGGCACTGGACCCGGAAATTCTTTTTTTTGATGAGCCCTCGGCCGGGCTTGATCCTATCAGCTCCCGGCTTTTGGATGACCTGATTCTCGAAATCCGGGAGAGCCTCGGGGCAACTATTGTCGTGGTTAGCCACGAACTGCCAAGTATTTTTGCCATTGGAAATAACTCTATCTATCTCGATGCAGAGGCTAAGACCATCATTGGCAGTGGGAATCCAAAAAAAATGCTTGAAGAGTCTCAGAATCCAATTGTTCGAGCGTTTCTGACGCGGGGGGAACAAAAAGTCTAAGAGTCGCAAAGTGAGTCGCAAGGTCGAAAGGTCTCAGAGTCCCAAAGTTGTAGAATTAGGTTTTTCCCCTTAGACCGTTAGACCCTTAAGACCATGTGACTCTTTGACCTTGACTGAAGAAGAATAACATTAATGAGGTTAGGTATGAGTAAAAAAGCGAGCAAAACCTTAATTGGGGCCTTTGTGGTTGGTGCCTTGGTGTTGGCGGTGATCGGGATTTTGCTTTTCGGGTCCGGTCAGTTTTTTTCCGAGAGTAAAACGTATGTGCTTTTTTTTAGGGGGTCGGTGAAAGGGCTCAATGTCGGCGCGCCGGTCAGTTTTCGTGGGGTCAAGGTTGGTCAGGTTACGGATATTAAAGCTCGCATTGATCCCCGTGACTATGCTCTGAGTATAGCAGTCTATATAAAAACTAACCCCGGTTGGCTTACGCCGGTCGCTGAAGAAAAAACCCTGGATATGATACTCTCAAGCTTTGAGCGGGGAAAAATTCTTCAAGATTTGGTGACTAAAAAAGGTCTCCGCGCCCAGCTTCAACTGCAAAGCCTGGTGACCGGATTGCTGGAAATCGAATTTGACTTTTATCCTGATACTCCGATTACCTTGCTGGGTACTGAACCAAATGTCTCTGAGCTTCCTACCATTCCGTCAGATATGGAAAAGCTGCAGATGACACTCAGCAAATTTATTGCAAAGTTTGACAACCTTCCCATCGACGAATTTGTTAAGCGGCTCACGGATATCGCGGCAGGAGTTGATCGCCTGATAAATTCCCCTCAAACCGAAGAGAACGTCCGTTCTTTCAATGCGACCCTAAAGGGATTACAGAGGTTGGTTGGCAATTTAAATAATCAGGTAAATCCGATGTCAACAAACATCCAGGAAAGTTTTAAGGCCGCCAAAGCGGCTCTTGAGCAAGCTCAAAAAACACTTGCCGCCGTTGAAGGTGTGACTGGAGATGCATCTTCATTGCGTTACCAAATGGGCGAAGCGCTCGAACAGATTTCTGATGCAGCACGTTCCCTTCGAGTGACGGCTGAGTATTTAGATCAACACCCTGAAGCGTTAATTCGCGGGAAAAAAGAATCAGGAGGAAAGTGATATGGAGAAAAGATTTTGCTTTCCGGTAGGATGCATTATGTTAGGTGTTTGGGTTTTGCTCCTCAGTGGATGTGGCCACACGCAACCGTCCCGATTCTATCTTTTGCAATCCATACCGGGCATGGAGAAGGACAAGCACGCTGCTACCAACGGACAGAGCCTTACGATCTGTGTGGGTCCGGTCATGATCCCCAAATACCTTGATCGTCCTCAAATCGTAACCACGACAAAGACAAGCGAGCTTAAGCTGGCTGAGTTTGACCGGTGGGCAGAGCCATTCAAGGACAACTTTTCTCGTGTTCTGACGGAAAATCTCTCGGAGGCCTTGGAGACGGATCGGGTCGCTGTCTTTCCCCGGGAAAGCGCTGCATCTTCTGATTATCAGATAATAGTAACGGTTATCCGTTTTGATGGTGAGTCCGGGGGCAATGCGGTTTTAAGTGCCCGCTGGAGTATTTATGGAGAGGGTGGGAAGAAAGAACTTTTTTCGAAAAAATCGGATCTCAGCGAGCCAGCAGGGGTGCAAGGGTATGAAGCATTGGTGTCTGCCCAGAGCCGGATGATTGCGGGATTGAGCAAGGAAATCGCGGGAGCGATAAAAGCACTTGGGCAAGGCAAGACTCCTTAACGATCAAACGAACAACCGGCCCAGGGATGATTTTACGGAAACCAAAAACAATCTGGCTCGGAAGACCGATATATCGTGATCAGGTATAAGAAGTAGCGAACGGATTGCGGATTGAAGAGATGTTCATAAAAAAGCGAGGTTAAGAGAGAAAATAATCAATGACTTTTCGAAGAGGCTTTGCTGCAATTTCATTTTGGCTTGCGTTACCTTTTGGAATAGCCGGTGGTATTTTCATGGCAATTAAGGCAAGGAACCCCTTTGTGTTTATTCTGGGCTTTATGGTTGGTCTGGTCTTTATTATGGCGGTCTATGTTTTAATTGCCCTTATCCTGGCGCCCGCGGTTAAGATCTTTTGTGAAAAATTCAAAAGAAAAAAAGAACAAAACACTTAAGGGATTTAATACGTCTGTGAACCTTTTCCCCCCTATCCCTGTTATTTAAAGTTTTTGCGTAATATCGCACCTGTCCTTAAAATTCTACGAAATATCAAAGGTATTTTCCTGATACAACTTCCCTTCTGCCTATTATAATCATGATAACTATTTAATATTGAGGTGTTATTTTTGCACGATTAATTATCAAGGTTCACGGCACAAAATTTGTATTGTCTTATTAAACTGCGATTAATATGAGGGTTCTCTTTCAAATGTCATTCCTACATAAGCAGAAATCCAGAACCAAACGAAGTTAAGAGACTCCCACCTTCGAGGGTGTGAGAGAATGGAAATTGATTAGAGGTACCAATGAATTAATGAATGAAAGGAAATGGTGATATTATGCCCGATAAAATTTATCGTATTAATATGACCGATTTGAAGGTTACGAATGAAGAAGTACCGGAACAATGGAAAGGGCTGGGGGGCAGGGGTTTGACTTCCACAATTGTGGCTCAGGAAGTAAAGCCCACCTGTCATCCTTTGGGAAAGTACAATAAGCTGATAATTGCACCGGGGTTGCTAACCGGAACAGCGGCGGTCAACTCTGGGAGGCTTTCGGCTGGTGCTAAAAGTCCGCTGACCGGGACAATCAAAGAAAGTAATGCTGGTGGAACTGCTGCCCAGTTTTTTGCCCGATTGGGCATTAAGGCACTTATTATTGAAGGTCTGCCCCAGAAAGACACCTTTTACAGCCTTCATGTGGATAAGAGCGGAGTTACGATTCAGGAAGACACGGAATTCGCAGGCAAAGGGAATTATGAAGTAATGCAAATGGTTCAAAAAAAGTACGGAGAAAAGATTGGTATACTATCCATCGGACCGGCAGGGGAAATGCGGATGGCCGCAGCCAATATTTCGGTGAAGGATCCTGATGGAACTATTCGCAGCCTGGGGCGGGGAGGACTGGGGGCGGTCATGGGTTCAAAAAAGATAAAGTTCATTACCATTGATGATACGGATGGCCCCGGTGTCCAGATTGCTGATCCGGAAAAATTCAAAACCGCTTCCCGCACGTTTGCCAAGGGGGTTATTGCCCATCCGGTGAGCGGCGAATCACTCAAGCTTTACGGCACCGATGTGCTGGTAAACATCTTAAACGAAGCCGGCGGCCTGCCAACGGAAAATTTCCGCTATGGTCAATTCCCTGGTCATGAAAAAATAAGCGGTGAAACGGTATATGAGACGATCCTGAGCCGGAAAGGCAACCCAAGCCATATCTGCCATCGGGGATGTGTCATCAGATGTTCTCAGGTTTACAATGATAAAAATGGCAATTATGTTACTTCGGGCTTTGAATATGAAACGATCTGGGGCTTTGGCGCCAACTGCAATATAGATGACCTGGATATCATCGCGGAAGCTGATCATGTTATGGACGATGTCGGGGTTGACTCAATAGAAACCGGGGTGGCGATGGGCGTTGCCATGGAAGCCGGGATCATTCCCTTTGGCGACGGGGCCGGAGTTCTGAGGTTGTTGAAAGAAATCGGCACTGGTACTCCCCTGGGCAGAATTCTCGGCTCCGGGGCTGAAGGAGTCGGGAAAACATATGGTATCACCAGAGTACCGGTGGTGAAGGGCCAGGGGCTTTCCGCCTATGACCCGCGATCAATAAAAGGTATGGGCATTACCTATGCGACGTCAACCATGGGCAGTGATCATACCGCCGGTTACTGTGTTCCGGTAAACATCCTGAACGTTGGGGGTTTTGTTGATCCTCTGAAAAAGGAAGGGCAGGTAGAGCTCTCAAGAAGGCTGCAGATAGGTACTGCATTATTGGATAGCACTGGTCTTTGTCTCTTCGTTGCCTTTTCTGTCTTAGACAATCTGGACTTATTTCAAGCTATGATGGACATGATAAATGCCAAATATGGTCTCAGCATGACGATCGATAATGGAAGAGCACTGGGTAGAAAAATCCTTCGCACCGAGCATGAATTCAATTTGGCTGCAGGGTTCACCAACAAGGATGACCGGCTCCCGGAATTTTTCGAGGAACCGGTGCCCCCGCACAATGCGGTGTGGGATTTCACTGACGAAGAGATTGATTCATTCTGGAATTTCTGAGAAACGTTTTGGCAGTTCAATTTTCGGAAACAGGTTATTCATGAAGGTTAAATTATTTGCAGCATTCCGTGACGGAAGATTTAAAGAAAAAGAGTGGGGCTATTTTGACGGTATTACCGTGGGATCTATTCTGGAAGCGCTCAATATTAATAAGAAGGAAGCGGGGGTATTATTAGTTAACTCCCGCCATGCAGAAACAAATTATAGACTGGGAAAAGGGGATACCCTTTCTCTTTTTCCGGTCATCGGGGGTGGATAGAAAGAAATTAGTTATCTGAAATAATAAAGTCTTAAGAATGAAGGTTCTTTAATAACTTTCAGCTCAACGAGGAAGCGATGAAAAAAGGATTGTCAAAGATACTAATGCTTAGTGTTGTGTGTTTTGGGGTCTTCTACTTGTGCGCAAACAGCTTTGCAATTACGATTAATGAGGTAAAACCAGGAGAAGATGTCTTCGCATATATCACCAGAGTCAAAAGGGGCTTTAATCAGACCCTTTATCAGCAGGTGATCGGTGCTTCCAATGCTTTCAAAGAAGGCGATGAAACTATTGGGGTGGCGGCCGATGATGAATCGACCCGGCAACATGCCCGGACGCTTTTGGCAAACACGAAGATCAAAGACCTCTATGAGCACCCTCTCCTTGCCGACGACCTGCAGAAGCTGATCTGGCAAACCACCGATCAGGCCCAGTACAAGAAGGTTAAAGACTGGACCATGGGACAGCTGAAAGAATTTCTTTTAACCAAACCTGAGGCAGAGATCAAGGGCATCATGCATGGCTTGACCAGTGATGCGATTGGGTGTGTCCCCAAGCTGATGAGCAATGAAGAGTTAATCGCCATTGATCAAAAGATATTCAACCCCTTGCCGGGAACCAAGATGGGGGCAAAAGGGTACTTGAGTGCCCGCATACAGCCCAATTCGCCCACTGACAACCCCGATGATATTGTCTGGGAGGTGTTTGACGCGTTTTCCTATGCCACTGGCGATATCGTTATCGGAACCAACCCGGTGGACAGTCAGGTAGAGAGTGTAGCCACCGTGGAGAAAGCGCTCAAGGATGTGGTCGATACTTTCAAGCTTCAGGAGGTCGTTCCCTGGTGTGTGCTTTCCCATATCGATGTCCAGGCAGAGGTTAGTAAGAAGTATCCGGGAACGGTTGAGACCATGTTCCAGAGCCTCGCCGGAACAGATGATTGCAACAAGACCTTTGATGTCACGGTTGAGAAGATAATGAATTATGCAAAATCCAAGAAAGGAGAGAGATACGGGCTCTACTTTGAGACCGGTCAGGGCTCTGAATTTACCAACGGCGCGGCCAAAGGGGCTGACATGATGGTGCTGGAATCCCGGAAGTACGGCTTTAGCCGGGCGGCACAGATGGAACTGGCTAAAGTCCAGCCTCAAGGGGCGTGGCTCCACGTCAATGATGTGGCCGGATTCATCGGGCCCGAGGTCTTCAGGACCCGCGAGCAACTTGTGAGATGCTGCCTGGAAGATATCGCCATGGGTAAACTCCACGGATTAACCATTGGTCTTGATATTTGTTCAACCCTGCACATGACCGTCAGCCTCGATGATCTCAATTGGTGCCAGGACCAGATCATGCCGGCCAACCCTGCTTACTTGATGAGCCTGCCCACCAAGAATGACCCCATGTTGAGCTATCTGACCACGTCGTTTCAGGATCATGTCCGCCTGAGGGAAAAATTCGGCCTTAAAGTGAACGATCCCATGTGGGCTTTCTATAAGCTGATCGGGATTGTGGACAAGAACAACAAGTACACGAAGAATTTTGGCGATCCAATCTGGGTGTACTACCAGTACCGGCTGGCCAAGGGGGACAAGCGTTCCAAAGAAGCAATTTATGCTGAAGGAAAGAAGAAGATCAAGGAAGTTGAGGCGAGAGGCGTTGATCTGGCAATCGGTCACGGCAAGGATTTATGGGATCTCAATCCGCAACTGGCGGCCAAGGTAAAAACCTACTACGACGATGCCAAGATATCCCTCTGGGCCGAGCTTACTCCTGCCTTTATCAAGACAATCCCCAATGCCCTGCAGGTCAGCACCCTGTCCAAGGATCGGGAGGACTATATCCTCCATCCGGCCAGCGGCGAGAAACTGAGCCCGGAATCCGTCTCTGCCCTTGAAAAGCTCAGGGACTCATGGGCAGGAATGGAGCCGAATGCGCAGATCGTGATTTCCGATGGCCTGAACGCCAAGGCCATTATGGATGATGGGCATCTTGCACCTTACCTGGAAGAAATCCGGATGCTGCTGACCAGTGCCGAAGCTGTTGGGAGCGGAAAGACCGCTATTGTGAGCGAAAAGAACATCGTCTTCACCAGCGGCAGGGTACGGGCCGGGTATGAGATCGGCTGCATGCTCTTTGGGAAATCAGATCCGAAAAAGCTGAAGGGGATTATTCACATCATCGGGGAGCGGCCGGGGACCATGCACCATTCCTATTCGGTGTATATCACCGTTGCCAAAGGAGAGGCATGGGCTCAAAAGAAGATTGATCACGATATTACGAAACTCGTATGCAACATAGCAGATACAGCCTTACCTCCGAAAGAAGCGGCCAAGGAGACCCTCACCATAATAAGGGAAATGGTTGCGAAGCAGGCTCCTTCCAGCCGAAGCTCCCAGTGAGGAGAGCATGTGTTATCGGGTTAAGAAAATGATAGTGATTCTCAATTAAGCTAAATTGCTTACTATGGACACTAAAAATAGGGATCGAATTATAGGTCAGGTGAGAGGATCTTAAAGTGAATGTTTTAATTTTTCTGATAGTGTTTCCGCTGGTTATCTCAGTGTTGGCGTTAGCACTCCCGCGTGGTCTTCTTATCAAAAGGATTATTGGGGTGATCGCCAATGTAGTTCTGTGTGCGGTACCAATCTATCTTCTGGTCACGTATCTTGATAAGGGTCCTGCCTATTTCCACCTTGAGAGCCATCTGATCAATAATTCCATGCTTGTGGTGGAAATTCTCATCGCAGCCTATATAATTTATATTTCCATCCGGGCAAAAAGATACCTTCCCGTGCTGCTTGTTTTTCTACAATCAGTGATTATGCTTAGTTTCGAGTTTACCTCCGGTAGGGGGATGCAGATTGAGCACAGCCTGTTCGTGGATAAGTTCTCCATCATCATGGCTTTGATCGTGGGTTGTATCGGAAGCGCCATCTGTCTTTACGCAATCGGATATATCCCGGAATATCACGAACACTACAAGGAGGTGAAAGCAAGGCCCAGGTATTTCTTTTTCCTCATGTACCTCTTCCTGTCCGCCATGTTTGGCATCGTTTTCTCCAATAACCTCATGTGGATCTATTTCTTCTGGGAAATTACCACGCTCTGTTCATTTTTGCTGATCGGCTATAAAAACGACCAGGCATCCCAGGAGAGCGCATTCAGAGCACTCATCATGAATCTACTGGGAGGAGTTGTTTTCGCGGTCGGCCTTGTCTACCTGTACCATTCCTCCCAAGTCATGGAATTAAATAAATTGATTCAGCTCGATAAGGGCTACGTATTAATTCCGGCCGTGTGCATTGCCTTTGCCGGCCTGGTAAAATCAGCCCAATTCCCGTTTTCCTCCTGGCTGACGGGCGCCATGGTGGCACCGACACCAGTGTCAGCGTTGCTGCATTCGAGCACGATGGTAAAAGCGGGGGTCTATATCATCCTGAGAGTGGCCCCGGTGTTAGAGAACACTGTAGCAGCAAAAATGCTCATGCTCATCGGCGGGGTCAGTTTTCTGATTACCGCTTTCATTGCCATTTCTCAGAGCAATGCCAAAAAGGTGCTCGCCTACTCGACCATTTCCAACCTTGGGTTGATCGTCGCCTGTGCAGGAATTAATACCTATTCGGCAGTATGGGCAGCGATTCTGCTGATTATTTTTCATGCGGTAGCAAAGTCGCTCCTCTTTCTCTGTGTGGGGATTATCGAGTACAAGCTTGGCAGCCGTGATATAGAGGATATGGACTATCTGATCATGCGAATGCCCAAGCTCACCGCAATCATGATGACCGGCATGGCCGGGATGTTTCTTGCTCCTTTTGGCATGATCATAGGCAAGCTCGCCACGCTGAAAGCATTTGTCGATTCCAATCCGGGGATGGCAATAATTTTAGCCTATGGAAGCGGGGCCACGGTCTTTTTCTGGATTAAATGGATGGGCAAAATTATTTCCATTAAACATGGCGTCTTTAAGGTCATGGAAGACCGGGTCAGCCGCTGGGAATGGATTACCCTGGGCATATTGGCCATTTCGACGGTGGCGGCATGCATTGGGTTTCCTCTCATCGCATTCCGCCTGGTGGACCCCTTTATCCTGGAGGTCTTTGGAAAAACCGTTATCGTTGATCCATTTAGTGTCTATATGATTCTCCTCATGATGGTTGGCCTGTTAATCCTTCTTCCCCTTGGTCTTTTTTTCTTTGGATTCGTCAATAAAGGATATAAGAGGGTCGGAACCTATCTTGGCGGCGCCAATATTGACGATGTCACTTTTGAAGGGGCCATGGAATCTTCCCAGACAATTGAGCTCAAGAATTACTATCTGGAAAAATTCTTTGGAGAAAACGTTTTATTCAATGCCGGGGTTTTTATTTCGTTAATATTGTTGGTCATCATGTTTGGAGTTGCAATCATATGAACAGTATTTCTGAGATCATCCAATCCTGGAGTATCATTGAAAGGATGCTGGCCTTTTTCCTGCTTGCGCCCATTGCGGGTGGCGTACTGGCCGGTATTGACCGGAAATTGAGCGCACGGTTGCAGGGCAGATATGGCCCCCCGGTGAGGCAGCCTTTTTTTGATGTTCTAAAACTTTTCCAAAAAGAGCGGATCCTCGTTAACAAATTTCAGAACTTTCCGATAGTGCTCTTTTTTCTGTTTACGGTTTTTTCCGGCGCTCTTTTCTTTTCCGGTGCGAGTATCCTTTTGGCAATCTTCAGTTTAGCCCTGGCCGGAACTTTTTTTATCCTGGGTGGATTTTCGGTCAGTTCCCCGTATAGCCACCTTGGCGCTGAGCGCGAATTGATTCAGATGATGTCATACGAACCCATGGTCATTCTTGTGGCGGTCGGCATGTACCAGGTGACGGGAAGCTTTACGGTTGCGGACATTGTCCAACACCAGGCGTCGCTGATTCTTTACCTTCCCGGGGTGTTCGCGGGCTTTGTTTATATCCTCACCATTAAGTTCCGAAAATCTCCTTTTGACCTTTCCATGTCTCATCATGCGCACCAGGAACTGGTGAGGGGGATCACTACCGAATTTTCCGGTCCTGCCCTGGGCCTCATAGAGATTACTCATTGGTATGAAAATGTGCTTCTCTTGGGCATGGTATACCTCTTTTTTGCCTTTAATCCCTGGCTGGCCATCGTTGCGTCACTGGGAACGTATTTGTTTGAAATTATTATTGATATGAATTATGCCCGATTTAAGTGGCAGCTTACGTTCTGGAGTTCATGGTTGTTTACGGCTGTGGCCGGGGTTTCAAATATTATTGTGCTTTGTTTTTTGAAATGACTTGGGAGAACAAAAAACATGGGTTGGTTTAAAAAATCGCCGTGGCTTCTTCATTATAACGCGACCAGCTGTAACGGGTGCGATATTGAGATTATTGCCTGCCTGACCCCTTTGTACGATCTGGAGCGGTTTGGTATTATCAACACCGGAAACCCAAAACACGCTGACATCCTGGCGGTCACCGGGTCGGTCAATGAGAAGAGCAAGCAGATTCTGAAAAATCTTTATGATCAAATGCCGAATCCCAAGGTAGTCGTGGCGGTAGGCCTTTGCGCCATTTCCGGATGCGTTTTTCAGGACTGCTACAATGTGCTGGGAGGAGCCGACAAGGTGTTGCCGGTAGATGTGTATGTTCCGGGATGTTCTGCGCGGCCGGAATCGATTATCGACGGAGTACTTCAGGCGTGTGAGATTCTTGAAGAGAAATACGCCCAGCAGAAAAAAGCAAAGCAATCATCACCAAAATCACAAACAAATCAACGGCAAGGTTTTAACCATGAGTGAACCGCAGGAAATCATTCTTATCGAAAAAAATAATTTACTGGGAATTGTGTCTGACCTCTTTGCAGAGGGCTACCGACTTGTGCAGATCGGCTGCACCACACTCCAGAGCGCCTATGAACTTAACTATTCTTTTGATAAAGAGTACCATTTTAAAAATCTGCGGTTTACCGTGGCACCGGAAGAAGAGATCCAAAGCATCAGCGTTATCTATCCAAATGCCTTTCTGTATGAAAATGAAATTCATGACCTTTTTGGCCTTACCATCAAAAACATAACCATTGACTACCAGGGGAAGCTTTACCGAACTGCCCTTAAGGTTCCTTTTAGCATTGAGAATTGTCCGGTGCCCGAGCCCCCAAAACCAAAGAAAGAAACTCCTCCAGAACCGCCGGAAAGCCAAAAACAAAATTCGGCAGACACTAAACCGCAAGAGGATTAAAGGAGTAAACGTCTATGGCGCATAAGAATATCATCCCTTTTGGTCCCCAACATCCCGTACTTCCGGAACCGATCCATTTTGATCTCGTAACTGAAGATGAAAAGATTGTTGATGCTATCCCTTCGATAAGTTAC
Source organism: Thermodesulfobacteriota bacterium (assembly GCA_026625185.1). Classification (GTDB taxonomy): domain Bacteria; phylum Desulfobacterota; class WTBG01; order JAGOGO01; family JAGOGO01. The sequence goes on from CP113000.1 coordinate 1,661,839, forward strand.
GTCCACCGCGGGCTGGAACGACTTGTAGAAAAAAGAGATTTTATTGATTTCGTGCATATTGCCGACCGGATTTGCGGCCTGTGCAGCTTTATGCACTGTATGGGATATTGCCAGGCAGTGGAAGAGGTTATGGGTATCCAGGTGCCGGAACGTGCTCTGTACCTCAGATCCATATGGGCGGAGCTGGCGCGGATACATAGTCATATCTTCTGGCTCGGTGTTTCTGCCGACGCTTTTGGTTATGAAAGCCTTTTTATGCAATCCTTGCGTCTCCGGGAATTGGTGCTTGATATCATTGAAGAAACCACCGGCGGAAGGGTCATCTTTGGCTCCTGCAAGGTGGGTGGGGTGAGGAGAGACATCGATAGCGAAACTTTAAAGGGGCTTGTTGCTAGGTTGACAAATATGAAAGCCGATTTGGATGAACTCACTTCCGTCTTTATTAATGATTATTCCATTCAGCACCGATTGGTGGGGGTAGGATTTTTTTCCAAAGAAGATGCCTATACTCTTGGGTGTGTTGGCCCCATGGCCCGGGCGAGCGGTTTCGCTCTTGACATGCGAACTCTTGGGTATGCTGCCTATAAGTTCCTGGAGATAGAACCGGTCGTGGAATACGGGGGAGACTGTTATGCCCGATGCCTCGTGCGAATTCGGGAAATTTTCCAATCCATGGATTTAATCCGTCAGGCAGCCGGAAAAATTTCCGAAGGGCCTATTGATGTCAAGGTGAAGGGCACGCCGAATGGCGAGTATTTTTCCCGGGTCGAACAGCCTCGGGGTGAAGTGATTCATTACGTCAAAGGGAATGGTTCAAAATTTCTCCAGCGGTTCCGGGTGAGAGTCCCAACATTCACCAATATCCCAGGGATGATCAAAGTATTGAAAGGTTCTCAGGTGGCTGATGTCCCGAATATTATTTTGACCTTGGATCCGTGTATCAGCTGCACAGAAAGGTAAGGCAATAAGAACATGAGATCGTTTACTATGACAAAAACGGTGGTCAAGAACCTGGTCAAGGGACCCGCAACCCTCATGTACCCGAAAAAAAAGAGGTTTTTTACTAAGATTACCAGGGGAAGCGTAGAAATTGATATCCAGAAATGCATTTTCTGCGGGATATGCAGCAAACGGTGTCCAACCTACGCCATTGTTGTCACCAAAGTCACCAAAGAATGCAAAGAATGGGAGATCGACCGCCTCAAATGCTGCGCCTGCAATCTTTGTGTTGAAGTCTGTCCGAAAAAGTGTCTCTCGATGACCAACCAGTATACCCCGCCAGCAAGAGATAGAACGGCAGGGATCCATAAACAAATTTTCACCGGCCCTGAAATCCTTACGGGAAAGGAAGAGGAGCATTCCTAACAGGGCCAGAATTAAAGAAATTATTTGCAAATCAATTAAATATATTTTAAAATTGCAAAATAAAACTGTTATCAAAAACTGGCTAAGAAGAAGCAAGGGGAAAAACAATGGCAAAAACGGTGGTTATCGATACGCCCGAATGCACGGCATGCGGAACCTGTGTGGAGATATGTCCGGAAGTTTTTGCACTTGAGGATGGAGCTGAGGCTGCGACCGTAATCCAACCCACCGGCGGGCCGGAAGACTCTATCCAGGAGGCGATTGGTAGCTGCCCTACCTCGTGTATTCACTGGCAGGATTAGTTCCCGGACTGTCTTTTTTTCTTAATAATCTTACCTTCAATCTTGGGCGTGTGCTGGTTGTGTTTTTGTCTATCCTTATTACCGGCCAGGTTACCGGTGACGGAGAATCAAATTGGCTCAAAGGAGTGCAGCTCCTTGCGGTCTATGTGATTTTAGGTATTGTTTTCTTTTTTAGTGTCGGAGAATGATTAAAACAAACAATGAGGAAACCCATTTATTTTGGTTATGACTCATGAAATGGGCAGATAATTTTTTCGGATACTTCCGAAGAATCCGTTTTATTTTTCTCTTTTTCTTCCTGCTGCTTTGCATCGGCATAATGCCTCTTTTGACCGAGTGGGGGTTCGGCTATGTATCAGAAATTTTACAGGTGATTCTTGCCCTCACCCTCATCGCCTCCTTGATCACCATTGTTAGGGAGCGTCTCTTGTCTGGTTTATTTGTCATTGTATTTGTGATGGCGGTTCTTAAGTTGTTGTATCTTTTGCTTCATTTCAATGTTTTCCTGCCTACGAGTCAAGGGCTCCAGGTATTTTTTTGTTTGATAGCGGTCGTCCTGATTTTACGGTTTATCATGCAGGTGAAAACGGTCGATAACGATGTTGTTTTTGCTGCGTTAAGCGTTTATCTTTTATTCGGTCTCATTTTTGGTTTCATTTATTTCATGGTAGAAGGACTGTCGCCCGGTTCTCTTGTCCACAACGTGACAAGCGCTTCTCTTGAAGGAGGTATCCGCTTAAGTCAAGCCGTTTATTTCAGTTTCGTTACCCTCGCGACATTAGGGTATGGTGATATAATACCAGCGAACGACATAATAAGGTCCCTGGCAATCATACAAACAATGTGCGGTCAGGTTTATCTGGTGGTATTGGTTGCCCGTCTGGTAACCCTTTATGGAGGGTCTTATAAACGATAAAAAAATAAAGAGACCTTTTAAGAATCGCTCGTAATGAGTGATTAGGATAATCACCTATAGTTTTGAGGTTAACAAAATGAAATCATTTCCCGTCACGCGTTCTTCTTTTTTGTTTGTATTCCTAATTATTTTTTATTTGGTGGGTTCTTTTTTTGCCGGCTGCAAAAAAAGCCCTCAGACCGGGTCTCCACCGCCAGACGTTGAAGTCGTTTCGGTTCAGCAAAAGGATGTTCCTATTTATACTGAGTGGGTTGGCACAATGGATGGATTGGTGAATGCCACCATCCGGGCCCAGGTTTCGGGTTATCTCATCAAACAGAACTACCAGGAAGGCGAATTGGTCAGAAAAGGGCAGGTGCTCTTTGAAATCGATCCGCGATCGTTCCAGGCGGCGTTGGCGCAGGCTCAAGGGGAACTCGCCCGGCAGGAGGCAGCTCATGAGAATGCGAGCCTCACTTTAGCGAGAGTAAAACCCCTTGCGGAGCAGAATGCGCTGAGCAAAAGAGACCTTGACAACGCAACGAGCACCGAACTGGCGACTCAGGCATCAGTTTTCGCTGCCAAGGCAGCAGTGCAAAAGGCGGAGTTGGATCTTGAATTCACGCGGATCACCTCCCCTATTGACGGCATCGCGGGGATTGCCAAAGCCCAGCTTGGCAACCTAGTGGGACCGGGAGCAAGCGAGGAATTGACCACCGTTTCCACCGTTGATCCTATCAAGGTTTACATTCAGTTGAGCGAACAACAGTATTTGAAAAGCAGACAAGCACTGGAGGCGCGCGAGGCGCAAGCCCGAGAGGTTCCTCTTCAACTAATTCTTGCGGACGGGAGTGTATACCCTCACCAGGGGCAATTCTCCCTGGCAGACCGTCAGGTGGATGTGACCACGGGAACGCTTAAGGTCGCCACCCTCTTCCCTAATCCGGGGAATCTCCTCCGTCCAGGCCAGTTTGGTCGGGTCTGCGCACAATTGGAAGTTAAGAAAGGTGCGCTGCTCGTGCCCCAGCGGGCTGTAACGGAAATGCAAGGAAAATATCTAGTCGCGGTCATAGAGAAGGACAATAAGGTCGATGTCAGGCCGGTGCAGGTCGCGGAGAAAATAAGTTCGGACGTCATAATTTCCCAGGGGCTGAAATTCGGCGAGAAAGTTGTGGCTGAGGGAATACAGAAGGTAAAATCGGGACAAATGGTTATTCCCAAGCCTTTCGCTCCCGAGAAACCGACTGTCGCTTCGGGAGATTCCGGTAGGACGGAGGCGAAACCTTCCCCGGCTCCAATGAAAAAGAGGTAAGGCACTATGTCGAAGTTCTTCATCAACAGACCAATCGTGGCCATGGTCATTTCCATACTGATGGTCATCGTCGGCCTCGTCGCTGCTACGGGGCTCCCCATCGCTCAGTTCCCGAACATTGTTCCTCCGGCGATCCAAGTAAACGCTACTTACACCGGGGCTGACGCCCTTACTGTTGAGCAGTCGGTTGCCACGCCCATCGAGCAGCAGATGTCCGGGGTCGACAACCTGGACTACATGTACTCCATCAACACCAACAACGGGATGATGACCCTTTACAACTACTTCAACCTGAAAACCGAGGCCAACACCGACCAGATTCTCTCCCAGATGCGGCAGAATCAGGCACAGTCGCAGCTTCCCAAGGATGTCGTTGATTATGGGGTGACGGTGCAGAAATCCACCTCGTCGCCCCTCATCATGTTCGCCCTTTACTCCCCCAACGGGACCTACGATGCCGTCTTCCTCGCAAACTATTCCTACATCAACATCAACGACCAGATGACCCGGATCAAGGGGATCGCCAGCGTCACGGTATACGGTGTCGGCCAATACGCCATGCGGCTCTGGGTCAAGCCGGACCAGCTCGCCAAGTTAAACATCACTATTCCGGAGATCATGAACGCGGTCAAGGCCCAGAATACCGTCAACCCATCAGGCATGGTGGGCGCCGAGCCGGTACCGAAAGGCCAGGAGTTTACCTACTCCGTTCGGTCCCAGGGAAGACTCCAGACCGAGGAGCAGTTCGGTGACATCGTGCTCCGTGCTAATCCCGACGGCTCCATTGTCAGGGTCAGGGACGTGGCGCGCATCGCGCTGGGGTCCCAGACTTACAACGTGCAAAGTCGCTTCAACGGCAAGCCGTGCGCCCTCATCGCCCTCTTCCAGATGCCTGGAACCAACGCTCTGGATGCCGCCAACGGCACCAAAAAGCTGATGGAGGAGCTGAAGAAGAGCTTCCCGCCCGATCTAGACTATGAGGTAACGCTGGATACCACTTTGGCAGTTACTGAAGGAATGCAGGAGATGAAAAAGACCTTTTTCGAGGCTCTCTTCCTCGTTGTTCTGGTCGTCTTCGTCTTCCTCCAGGGGTGGCGGGCGACCCTTATTCCGCTCCTGGCAGTACCGGTCTCGTTGGTGGGGACCTTTGCGGTCTTTCCCCTCCTCGGCTTTTCGATCAATACGCTGTCCCTCTTCGGCCTTATCCTCGCTATTGGCCTGGTAGTGGACGATGCCATCGTCGTGGTTGAGGCCGTGGAGCACCACATTGAGCACGGCCTCTCGCCCAAGGATGCGGCACTCAAGGCCATGGAGGAGGTCTCAGGCCCGGTCATCGCCATTGCCATTATTCTCGCGGCGGTCTTTGTCCCGACCGCCTTCATCCCCGGCATCACCGGCCAGCTTTACCAGCAGTTCGCGGTGACCATCGCTGTCTCGGTAATCCTCTCCGCTTTCAACGCCCTCTCCCTCTCCCCGGCGCTCTGCGCGCTGCTGCTGAAGCCCAAGAAGAAGGGTGCCGGTCCGCTCCAGAAGTTCTACGACTGGTTCAACCGGGTCTTCGGCCGGGCCACCGACGGCTACGTGGGAATCTGCGGCGTCGCCGTTCGGAAGAGTTTAATTAGCTTCCTCTTATTAGGGGGGGTCACGGTCCTGGCTGGGGTATCGGGCAAAGCCATCCCCACCAGCTTCCTCCCGGACGAGGACCAAGGGTTCATCTTTGCCGGCGTGCAGCTGCCCGACGCCGCCTCGCTCCAGCGGACCCGCGAGGTAGCCCGGCAGGCCGAAGAAATCATCATGAAGACCCCGGGCGTCAATTACTGCTCCTCGATTATCGGTTACAACATGCTCAGCCAGGTGCAGAACACTTATAGCGCTTTCTTCTTCATTTCCCTTGAGGAATGGTCCACTCGGAAGGAGCCGGAAGCGCAGTATGAGGCAATCAAGGCGTCGATCTCGAAGAGGATGGCCGGCATTCCCGGTGCCATCGGTTTCGCCTTCCCGCCGCCAGCAATCATGGGGGTTGGCACCTCGGGTGGGGTCACTTTTATCCTTCAGGACCGGGCCGGCAAGGACATCGGTTTTCTTGCCGAGAACACGCAAAAGTTCATCGAAGAGGCCAAAAAACGACCCGAGCTGGCGCGCGTCACCACCACCTTCCTCCCCACCGTGCCACAACTCTATGTGGATGTAGATCGGGACAAGGTGCTCAAGCAGGGGGTCAACATCTCAGATATGTATAAAGTCCTGCAATGCTTCATGGGGAGTGGCTTCATCAACTACTTTAACCGGTTCGGCCGCCAGTGGCAGGTATTCCTACAGGCCGAGGGGGACTACCGGACCAACATTGAAAACATAGGCCAGTTCTACGTGCGCAACAGCGACGGGAAATCGGTTCCGCTCTCGGCACTCACCTCGGTTCGCAACATCACCGGGCCGGAATTTACCATGCGCTACAATCTCTACCGTTCAGCCCAGATCAATGCCTCGGCGTCCCCGGGGTATAGTTCGGCACAGGCCATGCAGGCGCTCGAGGAGGTCTTCGCCCAGACCATGCCGCGCGAAATGGGGTACGACTATAGCGGCATGTCATTCCAGGAGAAGAAAGCCCAACAGGGGGTCTCGCCGGCGGTGATCTTCGCCTTCTCGTTTCTCTGTGTCTTCTTGATCCTGGCGGCCCAGTACGAGAGCTGGTCGCTGCCGTTCTCGGTACTTCTCGGAACACCCATTGCAGTGGCCGGGGCTTTCGGCGGACTTTTAATGCGACACTTTGAAAATAACGTCTATGCCCAGATCGGTCTGGTCATGCTGATCGGCCTGGCGGCCAAGAACGCAATCCTGATCGTCGAGTTTGCCAAGATGGAGTATGAGAAGGGCAAGCCGCTGGTCGAAGCGACCCTTGAGGGGGCGCGGCTCCGGCTTCGGCCCATCCTGATGACCTCCTTCGCCTTTATCCTCGGCTGTGTGCCGCTGGCTATCGCCAGTGGGGCCGGTGCGATATCGCGCCAGGTCATGGGCACGGCGGTCATCGGCGGCATGCTGGCGGCCTCCTTCATCGCCATCTTCCTCATACCGGTTACCTTTTATGTCGTGGAAAAAATCTCCCATCGAGGCACTCATTCGGATTCTTCAATGAACAAGGAGGATAAACCTCATGGGTAAGCTTATTAATGAACAGATCTCCTTCACAATTGCACTTCTTATGTTTTTTATGGTCGCTTGTGCTATTGGTCCTGATTACCAAAGGCCGAAGGTAGATATTTCGCAAGCCTGGCGTTTTGAGGAAAAAGAAGCTTTGGATGTTGCCAATACTGCCTGGTGGGAGCAGTTCAATGACCCGGTTTTAAATGAATTGATTCAGATTGCCCTCAAAGAAAATAAAGACCTGATGGTTGCTTCAGCACGGATCGAGGAGTTTATCGGCCGCTACCGCACCACCCGCTCCTATTTGTTTCCCAAAATTAACGCCCAAGCAGTGGGGGGAAGATCCCGTGCAACCGAGGAAGGGCCTTCTCCGTTGTCACCGAGCATTGAAAATCCTTCTGACTTTTTTCAAGGGTTTTTCTTTGGAAGTTGGGAAATTGACCTCTGGGGAAAGCTGCGGCGGGCCAAGGAAGCAGCCCGGGCTGATTTGCTGGGCACCGAAGAAGGTCGGCGAGGAGTGATTTTAACTCTGGTGGCCGCGGTGGCCAATGGCTATATTAACCTGCGAGACTTAGACCGGGAGCTGGAGATTTCCAAGCGCACTGCCACGACCCGTGACGGAACCTATAAGATGTTTAAGCTTCGTTTCGAAGCCGGTGTCATTTCTGAGCTTGAGCTCAGCCAGGTAAAATCAGAATACGAGGCGGCCCTGGCCGCCATCCCGCAGTTTGAAAAGGCCATTGCCCAGCAGGAGAATGCCTTAAGCATTTTACTCGGCCGTAATCCTGGGGTTATTACCCGGGGAAAGATGATTGATGAGTTAGCTCTGCCTGTAGTTCCCCAAGGGGTTCCTTCCGATGTGCTCGACCGGCGGCCGGATATTCGGCAGGCGGAACAAGATCTCATTGCTGCCAATGCACGAATTGGTGTTGCTAAGGCAGCGTATTTCCCCAGCATCTCCCTGACGGGAGATTATGGTTATGCCAGTACGGAACTTTCAAATTTGTTTGATGGTCCGGCGAAGGCCTGGAGCTGGACTGCGCCCATTGTTGCTCCCATCTTTACTGCCGGACAAATTTCCGGCGAAGTAAAGGCAGCAAATGCTATGCAGCAACAGGCTCTTTTTCGTTACCAGCAGGTGATACAAAATGCTTTTCGCGAAGTGGATGATTCGCTCATTGACCAAAACAAAACAAGGGAGCAACTTGGTGCTCAAGGAAGGCAAGTAGAGGCTTTGCGCCAATATGCTCGATTAGCGCGGCTGCGTTTTGATGAAGGGTATACTAGCTATATTGAGGTGCTTGATGCGGAGCGGAGCCTTTTTGATGTTGAGCTTTCCTATACTCAAACCCAGGCTACCGTGTTTCAGGCGCTCGTAAATCTTTACAAGTCAATGGGTGGTGGTTGGGTGAACGAGGCAGATAAGCTGACGATTGACATGTCTGGTACAGGGAAGCCGGCTCAGGAAACTCTTTGGGAGCGGATGAAAGGGGCACTGCAACTCATAAATTAAACCGTCTCTGTTTCTTTTTTAGGTATTACCCGTAGCTTCATATACCAAGTCTAAAGTGCGCTGAACGCCCAGGGTTGATGCTACTTCACAACCCGGCGCCCTACCTTGATATGCCAGCCTTCTTCTCTCGATTCAATGTCGTTTTGTCTTTCCGCCTTAACACCCCTTCCTGTCTGCTGTCATTTGTGATCATGGCAGTCACTTTCGATCTTATTGAGTGAATATCTCCCGGAAAATCAGTATCCCTCACAGGACGAAAACCCGACATTTATTTTTATTTTATTTTTTAAATAAATATGAAATAATAGCCGAAAAAAAAGGACACGATTATCCCAATGATATGACTATCATTTTCGGTAAGGGGAGGTTATTAAGGCTTCACGGGTTTTTTGTTTTCAAAAGGTGCAGATTATAGCCCAAAACCAAATTTTTTCCGAGGGGTAATGATAAAAAATTGTGTGGCAGGTTTATCTGGTGGTGTTGGTTGCCCGTCTGGTAACACTTTTTAGAGGGTCTCCGAAATGATAAAAAAAGCAGAGGAACTGTTTGAGAAACCCTTTTAAAAAAAATTTGTTTGAATAACCACCCCTACTTTGAGGTTAACACCATGAAATCATTTTCCATCCTGCGATCTTCTTTTTTGTTCGTCTTTTTAATTAGTTATTGTTTGGTGTTTTTCCTTTTTCCCGGCTGCAAAAAAGCAGACGTATCCCAGGCACGGCCGCCTGCACAGGTGTCGGTTATTAAGATCGAACTCAAAGACATGCCGGTGAGCCTCGAGTTCGTAGGCCAGACCCAGAGCTCGCACCAAGTGGAGATCCGGGCGCGGGTAAACGGTTTTCTTGACGAACGAACGTACGTTGAAGGAACCCTTGTCCATGACGGCGATGTTATGTTCAGGATGGACCCGAAACCTTACCAGGCGCAACTGCAGGCGGCACAGGGCGAGCTCGCCCAACAGCAGGCGCGACTGACCACGGCCCGGGCAAACCTCGCGAGGGTCAAACCGCTCGTTGAGCAGGACGCTTTGTCGCAAAAGGATCTCGATGACGCTACGGGCCAGGAACAGACTGCCGCAGCAGCCGTGGAATCGGCCAAGGCCAACGTAGAGGAAACCAAGCTCAATCTGGGGTACACAACGATAATCACACCGGTGACCGGACTTTCGAGCTATGCCCGCGTGCAGGACGGCGCTTACGTCAACCAGTCGAACAGTCTTCTTACCTATGTCTCTCAGATTGATCCGATATGGGTTACCTTCAGTCTGTCGGAGAACGATGTTCTCAAATCTCGCAGTGAGGCGGAACGTGGCCAGCTTGTGTTGCCGAAGGAAGATGCCTATGAAGTGGAGGTCGAGCTTGGGGATGGTTCGATATTTCCCGAGAGAGGTCGCATTACCTTCGCAGACGCGGAATATAACCAGCAAACAGGCACGTTCCTGCTTCGGGCCACCCTTCCGAATCCCAAAGGCCATTTGCGGCCTGGGCAGTTTGTCCGCGTGCACATCCTGGGCGTCATACGGCCGAAAGCGATCCTCGTCCCTCTACGTGCCGTACAGCAGGGGGACAAAGGCCACTTCATCTGGGTGGTGAATAAAGAGGGCAAGGCTGAGCAAAGGCCGGTAGTAGTGGGCGATTGGATGGGAAATAACTGGTTCATCAACGAGGGACTCATTGCCGGCGACCAGGTGGTCGTTGATGGTGGCCTCACCTTGCGGCCCGGCGATCCGGTTACGGTTAAGTCCCAGATGTCCACCGTGGAATCTGCCCCCGGCAGCGCTGTTCTGAAAGCAGACGCTGGGAAAACCGAACCTACCATGAGCCAAAAATAAGGGAGGGACCGGGTAATGACGTTTTCCAAATTCTTCATCGAGCGGCCGATTTTCGCTACGGTCGTTTCTTGTATCATCGTGATTGCCGGACTGGTGGCAATGAAAGCCCTACCGGTGGCCATGTATCCAACGATCACGCCGGTCACGGTCCAGGTGACGACAACCTATCCCGGGGCTGACTCGAAGACGGTCGGCGATTCAGTGGCGGCACCTATTGAAGCCCAGATCAACGGCGTCGACAACATGCTTTACATGACATCAACCAGTTCCAACACAGGACAGATGACGATAACGGTCTACTTTACGCTGGACACGGATCCTGACATCGCTCAGGTACTGGTGCAGAACCGCGTCAACCTCGCCATGCCGCAACTTCCTGAAGCCGTCACCCAGTACGGGGTCTCGGTGCAGAAAAAATCATCTTCTCCCTTGATGGTCATTTCGGTTTTCAACCGGGACGGTCGGTACAGCCCGGAATATGTGACCAACTATGCCAATGTCTATGTTCTGGATGCAATCAAGCGGGTGAACGGCGCCGGGCAGGCTCAGATTTTAGGTATGCCGGACCAGGCCATGCGTATCTGGATGAATCCGGACCGGATGGCCTCCATGTCAATCACGACGACCGATATCCAGAATGCTATCTCCAGGCAGAATGCGTTGTTCGGGGCGGGTCAGGTGGGTCAGCAGCCGGGTGACAAGGACGTGCAGTTGACGTTCCCCGTTGTGACTCAGGCCCCGTTTATGAAGCCTTCAGAATATGAAGACATCATTCTCCGCGCTAACCCGGACGGAAGCGCCATCGTGCGTGTCAAAGATGTTGCCCGCGCTGAAGTCGGCCGCAGACAGTATATTGATGACAATAAGCTGAATGGAGCGCCGGCAACTCCGATCATGGTCTACCAGCAGCCCGGGGCAAACGGGCTTGAGGTTTCCAAACAGGTTCGCAAGGTGATGGAAGACCTGAAGGCGACGATGCCCGAAGGCATTGAGTACGTCATAGCGCTTGATAATACCGATTTCGTGCGCATCTCCATCAAAGAGGTAATCCATACCCTTTTTGAAGCGGTACTGCTGGTGATTCTGGTCGTTTACTTCTTCCTGCAGAGTTTTCGTTCCACTTTCATCTGCATAGTCGCTATTTTGGTTTCGTTGATCGGCACTTTCGCCGGTATGCTCGCGCTCGGTTTTTCCATCAATCTTCTGACGCTTTTCGGCCTCGTGCTGGCTATCGGGATGGTGGTGGATGATGCGATTGTCGTGGTGGAAAACGTGGAGCGAATCATGACCAAGGAGCACATTTCCGTTAAACAGGCCACGATCATGGCCATGGAGCAGATAAGCACCGCGCTTATCGCTGTTGTTCTCGTAATGGCTTCGGTCTTTATCCCCGCTGCGTTTCTTCCCGGAACCACCGGGCAACTTTATAAGCAGTTCGCCATAACCATCATTATTTCTGTAACCATCTCCGGATTTGTGGCTCTCACCCTGAGCCCCGCGATGTGCGGCCTCCTGCTGAAGCCCAGCACGCCCTCGCAGCGCGGTATCATGGGAGCGGTCAACCGTTTTTTTGCCTGGTTCAACCGGGGATTCCACCGCTTTACGCTCGGCTTCGGGGATGCGGTGGTACTCATGATCAAACGGACGACTATCGCTTTTATACTCCTTGTCTTTTTCATTTATGCGCTGGCGCACCTGTTCCGCACAACCCCGACCGCCTTTGTGCCCAACGAAGACCAGGGGTATGTGATGGGGCAGCTTATCATGCCCGACTCTGCCAGTGTGAACCGCACGGTTCAGACCTCCAGCCATATAGAGGGGTTGTTCGCGAAAAGTCCCGCAGTCGAATACCGAACGGTTATCAACGGCTACAGCTTAATCGACGCCCAGTTCAAGTCCAATGTGGCAACTTTCTTCATTAAGTTCAAAGACTTCGAGGAGCGTTATTCTTCCCTGGCCCGTGCCCGCACTGAAAACGCCCGCGCCGTCCTGAGAGGGGTAGCCGACGGCGCGCGGGCAATTGAAACCGGCCGCTTCATCCCGATACCGCCGCCGGCCATTCCGGGGATCGGCACCACGGGCGGTTTTGAGTTCTGGATCCAGGACAAGGGGGCAGGAGATCCGGCGCGTCTGAACGAGATCACCCAGCAGTTTCTGGCTAAGGCTCGCACACGACCAGAGCTTGCCGGCCTGAACACCACGTTCCGATCCGCATCCCAACAGTTGCGGGCTGAAGTCGACCGATCCAAGGCAGTGCTCCTCAGAGTGCCGATATCCGATGTGTATAGCGCCCTGCAGGGTCAGTTCGGTTCGATTGCGGTGAGCCAGTTTAATCAGTACAGCCGCGTCTGGAATGTTATCCTTCAGTCCGATGCCCCCTACCGTCGGACTCCTAACGACATCACCAAGCTTTACACAAGATCAAATGACGGCAATATGGTCCCGCTTTCGGCTCTGGTGACTACCAGGTACGTTACCGGCCCCGACCTGGTGCCGCATTTCAACGGATTCCCTGCTGCCCAGATCACCGGTGACGCTGCGCCCGGCTATAGTTCAGGTACGACAATTAAGGCAATGGAGGAAGTCGCCAAGGAGGTGCTTCCCGCAGGATATGGTTTCTCCTGGTCAGGCATGGCTTTTGAGGAAAAGCAATCGGGCGGGACCTCAGCCAACGCCTTTATCTTCGGGATCATCATCGTCTTCTTGGTGCTTGCAGCCCAGTTTGAGTCATGGATCCTACCCGGCGCTGTGTTGACAGCGGTGCCGTTCGGCATCCTTGGCGCCCTGGTCTTTAACTGGCTCCGCGGCCTCAACAATGATGTTTATTTCCAGATCGGGCTTTTGGTGCTGATTGGCCTCGGCGCCAAGAACGCAGTTTTGAGGGTTGCCTTTGCCGTGGATCTGCGCAAGCAGGGTCTGTCGGTCATGGACGCCACAATCCAGGCTGGCGAGGAGCGGCTGCGGCCGATCGTTATGACCTCGCTCGCGTTCATCTTCGGCGTGCTTCCGCTAGCCATTGCCACGGGTGCCGGCGCTAATGCTCGTCACTCTATCGGCACTGGTATCATGGGTGGCATGATTGGTGAGACCACCCTGGCCATGCTCTATGTGCCGCTTTTCTTTTATCTCTTCGATACTCTCTCCGAACGGTCGGCAAAAAAAAAGGAAGCGAAGTCTTCATTCGAACCGTCGCCCGGGGCTACACCTGTCGGCAGCACCCAAGAGGGGCCAGTCCCCGACATAGAGGGGGGTAACTAACATGCGTCGAACGCTGATCGTTTCTCTATTGGTCGCCGTCTATTTTGCAGGTTGCATGCTCGGCCCCGACTATAAACGTCCCGGGGTCACGACTCCGCAGTCTTTTGAGTACCAGCCTCAGGAGGTGGCTGAGACTGCCAATACCGAATGGTGGAAACAGTTCGATGACCCGGTGCTTGACCAGTTCATCGCCGAGGCTCTGGCCAACAACAAAAGTGTGAAGATCGCGGCTGCCAATGTGGAGCAGGCAGCGGGTCTATTGATGACCACCCGCGCAGATCTTTTTCCGCAGGTGAATTACAGCGCCTCAACTACTCGTGAACGTTCCTCCGAAAACAACATTACCCCCGCACCCCTTAAAAATCCATTTAACAGCCGACAAATTCTGGGAGGCGTTACCTGGGAGATCGACCTCTGGGGTCGGATACGGCGGCTCACTGAGGCGGCACAGGCCGAGCTTTTCGCGAGCGACGAGGCGCGGCGCGGGGTTATTCTTTCCCTGGTTGCCGAAGTTGCGACTTCGTATATCCAGCTATGCGCCTTTGATGAGCAACTTGCGATTTCACAACGCACGCTCAAGACCTACGAAGATTCTCTGAGACTCTTCGAACTGCAGCACAGGTATGGCCAGGTTTCAAAGATGACGGTTGAACAGTCACGCTCGCAGTATGAAACTGCGGCAGCGACCATTCCGCAGATCGAAAGTCAGGTCGTGCAAACCGAAAATGCCCTCTCCATCCTTCTCGGGCGTAACCCGGGGACCATCACGCGAGGGCGCAAGCTGGCAGAACTCGCCATGCCCCCGGTCCCCGCGGGCTTGCCGTCGCAACTGCTCGAACGACGTCCCGACATCCTTCAGGCTGAACAGAATTTAATCGCGGCGAATGCGCAGATAGGCGCTGCTAAAGCGCTCTACTTTCCCACTATCTCGCTGACCGGTGCATTCGGAAGGTCCAGCAGTGAGCTGTCTGACATCTTCAAGGGGGCTAGCAAGACCTGGAGCTATAGCGGATCGATTATCGGACCAATCTTTACCGCGGGCGCTATCAGGGGTCAGGTAAAGCAAGCGGAAGCAGCCCAGAAGGCAGCGCTCTCGGCGTACGAGCAGACCATTCAGAACTCTTTTGCCGACACCGAGAATGCGCTCGTCTCCCGAGAGAAACTGGAAGAGCAGCTTACCGCTGAACAGAAGCGGGTAGGGGCTTACCAGGAATACAGCCGCCTTGCGTGGCTCAAATACAACGGAGGTTATACGGACTATCTCGACGTGCTCTATGCTGAAACGCAGCTTTTTCCGGCAGAGCTGAGCCTTGCACAGACGCAGGCAGCGACGTTAACCAGCCTCGTGAACATTTACAAGGCCATGGGAGGCGGTTGGGTGAACGAAGCAGATAAGCTGACGATTGACATGGCGGGTGGAGGGAAGTAGGGTTAGGAAACTTTTTGAGAGCGGGTAAAAAAGGAGTACTACAACTCATACATTAAACCGTCTCGGTTTCACTTTTAAATGTCACCCGCGGCTTCATAGACCAAATCTAAAGCGCGCTGCACCCCCACGGTTGATGCTACTTCACAACCAGGCGCTACTTTGATATGCCAGCTTTCTTCTCGTGATTCAATGGCGATCCAAAAATCCTGAGTAAAAAGATCTTCCACGACAATAACGCGAACCATTCCCCTTTGACGGTTGTGGTCAAAAAGAAAGTCTTGGAATTTGACTACTATCTCACCTCGTTCGTCCTTCGGGGAAAATTTTTCCGGATCAAAATGGTTAAGGGAATAGGTTCTCAAGGCCGCCTCCTTTTTTTCTGATATTTCCCGGTGTTCGAGTTTTACTAAATTTATTTCAAAAAATTTATTTTGTCCTTTTTCTTGCCATTTGCGCTCATACTTGGTATTGAATTGTGGGCAAGAAATTTTTGTCTCCACCGTAAAACCTGTTCCGGGTAATTGTTCGAGAACCCAATTAAAATAAGGTTCACAGTCGGTAACAATGTGCACCGCTCGCTTGTCCATTAAGCGATTATTAAGCAGGTTTAAAAAATTATGTGAAAAAAGACGATTACGTTCATGATGCCGTTTGGGCCACGGCATGGGAAAAAGCGAGCATACGTAGTCTACCGATTGGGGCCTGAAAAGTCGATCAAAGGCCACCCGACTGTCTATTTGCAGGAGCCGAACATTGCTCAATCCTGCGTGCGCAATCTGGCGCAAACCTCTTCGTATGGAACCCCACTTAAGTTCCATTCCCACGAAGTTTTTTTCTGGGGAAGAGAGCGCCTGCCGCGTCAAGAACTCCCCATTGCCAAACCCGATTTCAACCTCCAACAATGCTTTTCGCCCAAAAATGTTTGCCCACTCCAGCGGGTGTTCTTTTGTTTGCCACAGAAGGTAAGGTCGGAGAGAAAGATAACGCTTTTTCATCTTTAAAAATATTTTGTTGACATTCGCTATTATATCGGTGATTTCATAGCAAAAGGGTTGCAAGGCTGAAATAAATAAGGATTGTGGAGATATCCGTGATTGCCAAAGTGACCGGTCCGGCTGCGATTTTGGGATCAAGTTTCATTTTGTGCAAAAGCGTCGGAACACTCAGCCCCAAAATGCTTCCGGCGCAAATCGTCAGGAGAATGCTGCTTCCAATTGATACTGCTGCCATTCCAGCCCCGTACCAGAGCCACACAATCAGACCCACCGTGAAGCCGCAGGCTGCCCCAAGCAGGAGCGCCGTCACGATTTCGCGCCAAAATTCCCTTATATACCATCGCAGAGTCGGACGTCTCGCACGCAAGGCATGAATCGCCACTGTCATTGACTGAGTGCCGACACTATCGCCCAGCCCCAACATCAGTGTCAGGAAAAACGCCAGCACAAGAGCTTTAGCCAGCGTTAATTCGTAGGCGCTGGTGAGCAAAGCACAAATCGTTCCACTTGTGAGGGTGGCCATCAGCCACGGAAGCCGAAAATGGACCGCACGGACCGGCGAGGCCTCCTGTACCTGTTTGACGCGAAGGCCGATGTTTTCAAAAAGCTCCTCCATCTGCTCCCGTTCGGACAGGTCGAAGACCTCGTCTGAAAACATGCTGACATCAACCACGCCTACGATATGCCTTTGCTGGTCAACAACCGGAAACGCTAAAAGCCTGTGAATAGAAAAGAACTCGCATGCCTCTAATACCGTCGCCGTCTGCGGAATCGTTGCCACACGTCTAATCATTACCTCAGAGAGGCGCTGTTCCAAAGGTGCGATGAGTAAACGCCGAGTCGGTACTACACCCACTAAAACATCCTCGTCGTTCACCACATAGAAATAGACAATTCTTTCGCCCAGTCCATGTGAGCGAATGTCATCCAAGGCCTTGTTAACAGTAGAATTCTCATGCAACGTTGCCGCGTCCTTGCGCGCCACGGTCATAATTGACTGATTCATATGGTTTATCATGGTGATCGTCCTCCGAAAAAACAGGCAGTGTTTTAAAGCGGTATCTTGGTTATATTGTTTTTGAGTTCATTCAGTTGATCACCGGCAGCTTCAATTGCTTTCTCATTTGACATCACGACCGCGTAGCCATTATCAAACTGGTTCATCAGTTTCTCCGCCGCCAACGCAAGGGACGTGCGATTAACGGACAAGATATACTCCCGCCGTTTCTGTCTCAGGTCATCAGTGATGCCATAAAGCTTTCGTTTGAAATTGGTGAAGCCTTTTTCTCCGGGGTCGAGGGGTTTTTCATCTTTTCCGACACTGCCGATAATAGCTTTTTCGATCTGGTCAGCATCAATGTTTCCCTGGTAAGCGTAGTCGAGTGAGTCACGAAAAGCATTAAGAGTGTCAATAATATTGGGGTCGCGATAGGAGGAGAAAATAAAAACCCCTTCAGTTCCCTGGGGGACGGCAAAAGCTCCATAGGCGCCACCCCGCATTCGTATTTTTTCCCAGAGATAACCGGTCCGCAGAAAATGGGAAAGCACTGCTTCATATCCATTTTCAGGACTGCCAAAACGAGCTCCATACATTGCTTTAGCCACATATCCGACCGGGGACGTGATGATTAAAGATTCAACCTTGGTTGGGTCTTTTTCTTCTTTCGTCGATTGGCGCACACGATCGGAAGAAGCTTTTTTCGGCAAGGAAGTGACGATCGACTCAAGCTCACCCCGTACCTCCTTAAACGAAGATTCTTCCGCGGTTACATTTATGGTGGCGTTGGTGCTGGTAAAAAGCATTTTTCTTATTTTTTTTAAGGTGGCAATGACAGCATCCGAGTTTTTTTCTAAACCAGAGGCAAGCTCAGAGAGAAAGAAAAGTTGGTCTATTCCTTCAAAGTGCTCTTGAATTTTTATGGCCGGAGAAAGCCGGCTTCCTGCTCGGGTGGAAACAAACTGGTGGCCATGCGGTATGACTGCGGCTTTAAACTCGTTTTTGATTTCGAGGATAAGGTCTTTCACGCGTTCTTGGTCGTCAAAATCAGCTTCGATTAAAAGCCGTTTGAGGAGATCAATGGTCTCATGCAGGTTTTCTTTGAGAGTTCTGATCCGAAAAAATATATGCGCTTTTTTATTCAGTGGTTGATGAATGTCTCCGCTGGCCGCAAGTTGATAGGTGAAACCACCGGTATACAAAGAGAGAAGCTGGGCTACCTTATCATAGGTGATGCCCGGAAGACCGGAACCGCAGATGGCTTTACCCAATAAGGGAAGGAAGGTGAGAGAGCCTTCGGCAAGACTGTGGGTGTCGAAGGCAACGTCCACATAGATAACCCCATTGGTAAAAATATTATGAAAATAAGAGTAAACCCCCTGGGAAAGCACAATCTGTTTGCTCGGCACGACTTCTACCTTTCGAGGAAGGTCCTGAAGCTTAAGAAAAGGTATTTTGTTGATCATCTCAGGTGGATCGGGTTCTTCCTGAAATTGTCGAAGCTCCTTGAGCGAGAGCACCAGCGCTTTTTTTTCTTGGGCGCTGAGGTTATTCTCAGCGTTTGTAAGCCATTGGTTTAATCGCGCCCCTTCTCGGTGCAGGTGTTCCGGGTCCGGCCGGACGATGAGCGTGCTTCGGTGGGGATTATCAACAAAGTGCTCTTCGATCAGATGAGTGAAGAATTTTTTATCTTCACCAATCGTTTGTTTCAGCTTTTTCATCCATTTGTTAAATTCCAGCGTAGTTTCGGGTTCGCCATCATGGAGCCATCCGCGAAAGGTTTTTCTCATTAACCGAAGCGCATAGGGTTCCATGCCGCCTTTAATTTCACGATTCCGAAACTCGACTCTCTGGATTGCCGCTTGCAGGATTTGTTCATCAAGTGCATTATCCCGCAGGTTCTCTAAAGTTTTGATAATAAGCGCTTCAGTTTTTCCCGCACAGTCAGGGTCGGTTCCGCGGATGCCGGCAGTAAATACCAGTTCCTTAAGTTCCGTTTCCAAACCGGTTGAAGGAGACAAATCTTCTCCGAGCTTGGATTCAACCAGAGCCTTTCTCAAGGGAGAACCGGCATTGCCCACCAAAACTTCCGATAAGACCTCGAGCGCGATTACCCGGAAAGGATCGGTGACCGGGACGGTAAGCCAGTTAACGGTAATATTCGTTTTTTTGTTAACCGGATCTCCTTCTTTTATGGGATAGGTTATTTCCAGGCTTCTGGGGGAAGACCATCGTGGCTCAAGCGGGATGTTTGATGGTATGGTGAGACGGGAAAATTGAGATAAGAAATTTTCCTGCAAGAAGGCTAAATGCTTTACGGTCGGGATATTGCCATAGAGAAAAATTTTGCAGTTGGAAGGATGGTAGTATTGTTTATGAAAATTAACAAAAGCCTCATAAGTGAGTTCAGGAATATGCACCGGGTCGCCGCCGGAATCGAACCCGTAGGGTGTTCCCGGGAAAAGTGATTGATACGACCAGTCAGCGGTCAAAGCCTCCGGGCTGGAATATTTACCCTGCATTTCATTATAAACCACGCCGACAATTTTTAGACCGCTGGTTGCGTCGTCAATGGTTTTAAATTCCAGGTGATGCCCTTCCTGTTTAAACAATTCTTGTTTTAAAAGAGGGGAAAAAACCGCATCTCCGTAAACCAGCATCAGGTTAAAGAGGTCTTTCTCATTCATGCTGCTCGCGGGATACACGGTCTTGTCCGGGAAGGTAAAGGCATTAAGAAAAGTTTGCATGCTTCCTTTGAGAAGGGTGACAAAAGGATCTTTTATGGGGAAGCGGCGAGAGCCGGCTAAAACCGAATGTTCTAAAATATGCGGAAGCCCGGTGTTGTCATAAGGAGGGGTCCGAAACGTAAATGAGAACAGATTTTCCTGGTCTTTATTATAGAGGTGATATACCTCAGCGCCGGTTTCACAATGTATCAATCGAATGCCGGTTGACCGGTATTCGGGAAGCTCTTTTTGAGAAATAACCTGAAAGCCGTAATAAATTTTCCCTTCGTCCAATTCGTGAGTGGCCACAATCGCTCCTTTTTTTCATTAAAAAAATATGGTAACAGACAAAAAAAACAACATACCATATTTGCTGGCTGATTACTACCCGACAGGAAAGGAAGTGGAATTTTTTAAATTTGGTTGACTTTTTTAAAAATTTAGTTAATAAATCAGGGAAAAACCAACCGGGGAGTATCAGTCCAATGGTTTCATTTAATAAAGCACAAAAATAAATAAGGCCAACTCGCCGGAGAAAAAGGCGAGGGGGCTTTTTTGTTTGTAAATCCCCTCTAACTCCCCTTTAAAAAATGGTAGTACCTCTTCTTCATCCTCCTTTTCTAAAGGAGGATTGAGGAGGATTTTATTGGCGTCTTATACGGATCAATATAATTGTTGTTAGCCTCGAGAAACACTTTATGCGTATTAGCATTCTTGCCATTGCAATGATCGGTGGTCTCGTTGTTGGTAACGCCTCAGGACAATGCCCGACCCCTGGAGCCCCACAGGCGAACATAAGTCAAATCGAAGCAGGGGAATATAAGGTTGTGTTCGTCGCAACCAACGGGAGATGGGAGGGTGAAATAGCATCTGGTACCCTGGTTCTTCGCAAAACCTCCCCTTATGACCGCTCACCCCGAACAGGAGAAAAAGCCCAGGATCATCAGATTGCTCCGCTATTCGGTTGGCTTGATGCCGATCTGTCGAGTGTTGGCGCACCAATTATGCCCGATAAGGTTGTGCCTTCGCCACAATCTCGAGACCCTGTCTACCCTGGAGTCCTTGTGCTTTCAATCGATTGGGGAAAAGACTATCCGCCGGGCACGCCTGTTTTGACAGTTTCAACCCTATCCAATCTTAGAAATGGCATACTATGGACAGATGGTGCGGGTATAGGACTCTGGGTTCACTCCGTGACCCCTGAAGGTTTTTCCGGCCTGTGGCGAGAGTGGGGAATAGTTGTTGGCGGACGTGGCCATTTCTGTGCAACGAAAACTAAATAGGACTTAATAGCCATATGCACCGGATTAGCGAAATAAGGCGTTTCGCCTCCCGGTTATGCTGGCGTTAAACACGCACTAAACTTGACCGCCTACCTCTATAATCCTGTTCTTTTCGAGGCATTGTAGGAATCGGCCACTTCGACAGGCTAATGGTGACACCTTAAAGATAACAGCATCGAATGCTCAGAATACTAAACCGAGAATTTCTATAATGCGAAGAAGATAGTTGCCTAACTATCTTAAAATTCTAAAATTTTTTTACCTCAAATTTTTCCTTGGAAAAATAATTTGACAGCCCAAAAAAATAAAGTAACTTAAATTTATAACCTGGAATCATTCCGAATTGCAGAAAATCCATGAAAACATCCATTATCAAAAAGATGAAGGAGCAGGGTTTTAAAATTACTCCCCAACGAGCAGCTATTATTGAGGTATTAGCTGACGAAACCCTGCACCATCCGGGAGCGAACGATATTTATCGGCAGGCCAGAAAAAAAACTAAACGCCTGGGTTTATCCACCGTCTATGCTACGCTTAATGAACTTTGCCGGCTTGGCATAATCAAGATGTTGGAATTTGATAAAAAGGAAAATCGTTATGAAGGAAATATTAACCCTCATATCAATTTGATTTGTAAAAATTGCAACCGGATTTTGGATTACAACCTTCCCGTTTCTATTGATCCCAAAGAATTTCTTAAAAAATCCCGATTTTGGGTTACGGACACGAGGCTTGAATACTACGGTTATTGCCGGGAGTGTAGAAAAAAATGAGCATTGATCAGATCGGGTTTTTTCAAAAGCAGAGGTTTCAAGCTGAAAGGATAATACGCTAATTTTTTGGCCTTTTTAACTGGAACCATTCCAGATTAACCATTTTAGATAAATCAAACACGAAAGGAGTAGGCTATGGACGAAAAAAAACTCACTCCCGGCGGCATGACGAACCGAGACTGGTGGCCGAACCGGTTGAAACTTGAGATTTTGCACCAGCATTCCTCCAAGTCCAATCCGATGGGCGAGGACTTCAACTACGCTAAAGAGTTTAAGAGCCTCGACCTGGCGGCGGTGAAGAAAGATCTCGCGGCGCTGATGACCGACTCGCAGGACTGGTGGCCGGCGGATTTCGGCCACTACGGCCCTTTGTTTATCCGTATGGCGTGGCACAGCGCCGGCACCTACCGCATGGGTGATGGCCGCGGCGGCGGCGGCAGGGGCCAGCAGCGCTTCGCGCCGCTCAACAGTTGGCCCGACAACGTCAGCCTGGACAAGGCGCGTCGCCTGCTCTGGACCATCAAGCAGAAGTACGGCCGGAAGATTTCCTGGGCCGACCTGATGATCCTTGCCGGCAACGTCGCCCTGGAAACGATGGGTTTCAAGACCTTCGGTTTCGCCGGCGGTCGCGAGGACGTTTGGGAGCCGGATCAGGACGTCTATTGGGGTCCCGAGGACACTTGGCTGGGTGGCGACAAGCGCTATTCCGGAGAGCGGGACCTCGAAAATCCGCTCGCTGCGGTTCAGATGGGTCTGATTTACGTCAACCCCGAAGGTCCAAACGGCAACCCGGACCCGATCGCTGCAGCCAAGGATATCCGCGAGGTCTTCGCCCGCATGGCGATGAACGACGAGGAAACGGTGGCACTCATCGCCGGTGGTCATACCTTCGGCAAGACCCACGGTGCCGGCCCTGCGTCCCATGTCGGGCCTGAACCCGAAGCGGCCGGCATCGAGGAACAGGGCCTGGGCTGGAAGAGCAGCTTTGGCACCGGCAAAGGCGGCGACACGATTACCAGCGGCCTGGAAGTCACCTGGACCAACACCCCCACGAAGTGGAGCAACAACTTCTTCCGGATCCTATTCAGCTTCGAATGGGAACTGACGAATAGCCCGGCCGGTGCGCACCAGTGGAAGCCGAAGAGCGGCGCGGGCGAAGGTACCGTGCCGGATGCGCACGACCCGTCCAAGCGTCACGCGCCATCCATGCTGACCACAGACCTCTCTCTGCGGTTCGACCCGGTCTACGAGAAGATTTCACGGCGTTTCTACGAGAATCCGGATCAGTTAGCGGACGCGTTCGCCCGGGCGTGGTTCAAGCTGACGCACCGCGACATGGGACCGCGCGCACGCTATCTCGGGCCGGAGGTTCCGACCGAAGATCTCATCTGGCAAGACCCCATCCCGGCCGTCAATCATAAGCTGGTTGACGCACAGGACATCGCCTTCCTCAAAGGCAAGATCCTAACTTCCGGCCTGTCGGTGTCGGAGCTGGCTTCCACCGCCTGGGCGTCGGCCTCCACCTTCCGTGGCTCCGATAAGCGCGGCGGTGCCAACGGGGCGCGCATTCGTTTGGCGCCTCAAAAGGATTGGGAGGTCAACCAGCCTGCTCAACTGGCGAAGGTGCTCAACACCCTGGAGGGCATCCAGAGCGCGTTCAACAGCGCGCAGTCCGGCGGCAAGAAGATATCGCTGGCTGATCTGATCGTTCTGGCCGGTTGCGCGGGCGTCGAGCAGGCTGCGAAGAATGCCGGTCACGAGGTGACGGTTCCCTTCACGCCGGGACGCATGGACTCCTCTCAGGAGCAGACCGATGCGGCCTCTTTCGCCGTGCTCGAGCCGAAAGCGGACGGCTTCCGCAACTACCAGAAGGCCCGCTATGCCGTAACCGCCGAGGAGTTGCTGGTTGACAAGGCGCAATTACTGACCCTGACCGCTCCTGAAATGACGGTTCTCGTTGGCGGTATGCGAGTCTTGAATGCCAACTTTAAAAAGTCCCAGCACGGCGTCTTCACCAAGCGGCCAGAGACGCTCACCAATGACTTCTTTGTGAATCTGCTCGACATGAGCACGACGTGGAAGGCAACCTCGGAAGGCAAGGACGTGTTCGAGGGGCGTGATCGCCAGAGCGGCGAACTCAAGTGGACCGGCACCCGTGTCGACCTAATCTTCGGTTCGAACTCCCAACTCCGGGCTTTGGCGGAAGTCTACGGATGTGAGGACTCCCAGGAGAAGTTCCTGCACGACTTTGTAGCGGTGTGGGAAAAAGTCATGAACCTTGACCGTTTCGACCTCGCCTGAGGAGGGATAGGTTCGAGGAACGAGGGTTGAGGAGCGAGGTGTTGAATCGTGAAACGTAAAAACTAATAGTGCGCTATGCGCACCCTACGTAACTGCATGAAGTTTAGGCCACTCGCCAGCGGGGTGTGTTCTTTGATGAGAGAAGTTGTAGGGGCGACCGGCCGGTCGCC
The DNA here is from genome assembly GCA_026625185.1 of Thermodesulfobacteriota bacterium. Taxonomy (GTDB): domain Bacteria; phylum Desulfobacterota; class WTBG01; order JAGOGO01; family JAGOGO01. The sequence goes on from CP113000.1 coordinate 1,686,130, forward strand.
CCTACAACTATTTTTGGTTAAAAAGAGAGCTTTACTCCTCCAAACGCGGAAATTCCCGCGGTATCGTAACCTTTTATTTCCTGATAGTGCTCGTTGAAAAGGTTTTCAATCCTCGAGAACAATTGAAAATGCTCATTGATGGTATAAGTCCCCGCAAGATCAACCCGGGTATAGGATTTTACCATTTCATTTTCGGGCCACCAGTAATTCAGCCGTCGTCCAATGTGATTCGCACTGAGCGTTGTCTGAAATTTTTTAAAAACATAATTGACCGACATACCGGCTTTGTTTTTCGGGCGGTTCAGCAACTGTCCACCATTTGTTTTATCTCTGGTTTCGGTGCGGGTATAGTTGGCAGAGATAGTGAGATTTTCTAAAGGATTAACAGCAACTTCAACTTCGTACCCTTTTGCTTTAGCTTTGTTTAGGTTTATATACGTACTGGTATAGTCAGGATAGGTGTAATAGGTTATGTAGTCTTCATAATCATTATGAAAATAAACAAAACTAAAACGGCATCGTTCATCAAACAACGTTTGTTCTATGCCCACATCAAAGCTTTTACTTTCTTCAGGGTTGAGATTTGGGTTTCCCCCTAAAAACCCATAATCTACGATGGCCGGGGCATACAGCTGATAGAGGGTCGGAGCCTTGAAGCCGGTGCCCCAGGTTCCTTTAAATTTAGTGCCGGTTTGGTGGACAAGATACGCCAAAGCAACTTTATAGGTGGTTTCGGTCCCGAACATCTCGTGGTCATCAACGCGGACACCTCCGGTTAAAAAAAGCTGGTCGAACAGCTTGAGCTGGTTCTGAAAATACCAGGCTTTGTTGTCAATTGTTTTTTTGGGAAACACGGACACTCCCCAGTTGTCAGCATAAAATGATTCTCCGGTCTCTTCCTTGTATTCAAACCCCGCGGTGATCACGTCAAAATCGCCGAGATACCAGTTGTTCTGCCATTCACCTTTAATGTTTGACGCGTCATACCAGCCTTTGGCTGAATAGAAGGGTTCATGGTCGTCCGGTTTATCCCGGTCATCCCGCTGAATGGTGTAGTAACCGAACTTCAGAATAGAGTCCCAGTAATCGGTAATTTGTTGATTGTAACGGGCAAGATAAAGCTGAGAGTTGGTCTCTTCAGTATAGTTGGGATCATTGACCGTGCTGAGCGTATAATTAAAGAAATCATAATTCCAATCGTCCAGATGCACCTTGGCGTCCTCCGAGCGGAAAACAAAATCAAGATTTCCTTTTTCGAACACCTGATAGCCCAGCCGTCCTGAGAACGCATTGTTTTCATAATTGTCATCCGCGCTAATCCCATTGCTGTCAACGCGTGCGCCGGAAAAGGAATAATCCCACTTTCCGATTTTGCCGTCTCCGCTTAAAATCTCCCGGAACGTTTCATCCGAGCCCCCTTCGGTGAGGAGAGAAAATTTGGGTTTGCCGGCGCCTTTTTTGGTGATGATATTGACCACCCCGCCGATCGCGTCAGAACCGTAGAGGGTGGATTGGGGCCCGCGGACAACCTCGATGCGGTCGATATTATCAGTCAACAGATCGGAAAAATTAAAAGCGCGGCCGGGACTGATGGGGTCGTTTATTTCCATGCCGTCCATCATGACCAGGGTATCTTCCGAACGGCCTCCCCGGATAAAGACCGCTGTTTTTCTCCCCAGACCTCCTTCGCTGGAGACAGTCAGTCCGGGGACTTCCTGGAGGGCCTGTTTTACGGTCATGTTTTTGGCGTTATCCATATCCTCCGCCGTGACGACACTGACCGAGCTGGCGGTCTCTTCGATGCTTTGTTCCGTTTTGGTGGCGGTCACTACAATCGGTTTAAGGGTAACTTTTTTCGCTTGCTCTTCGGTTTGGTTTTCTTCTTCGGCTGCAAAACCAGCCGAAGAGAAAATCAGCGAGGTTAAGGAGACCACAAATAAACTTTTCATTAGATTCATGCTCGACTTCATTTTTTTTCCCTCTTTAATACGTTAATAGGTTAATTAGATTGTTTTTTTGCGAACGTTCTCTTCACCTCCCTCGGGGAAAAGGGTTGGATGAGAGGAGATCAGAAAATAAAAAAATCCCTGAACCCAATGGATTCAAGGATTGCACCCAGCTTGCTTCACCCTTTATCCGCGAAAGTGGCAAAAGTTATGTTTCTTAAGAGGCAGGTCTTCTGACTTTCTCGCGCCTTGAACTAACCTTCCCATTCCGATAAATCGGAGCAGTGGTTATGTCCGCAAAAAAAATTTTTGCGTAAGTTAAAGGCATTTACCTTACTTTTTTTGTAAGGTGCGGGATTACAGCGGCGGGACCGTTCCCGATTTTAACGGGATTCCCTTTTAAACCCCTTAGGGGTGCCTCTTTTAATTTATTTTTTAATAATAAGATCATCCCACCAAATTTGTCAATGAAAAATTTTGGTGATTATCTATTTGACAAAGGTAAATGAGATTGATAATATGAAAAAATGCAAATTAAAACAAGGAAAAGAAAACAATCTAAAAAAGTTGCGGGGGGGATTATTTTAACATTGGGTATCCCCATTGCATTTTATCAAGAGTATTTTAAGTATAATCCATATCTGCTTCCAATTATAGGTTTTGTAGCTATACTGTTTTATTTATGGGCCTTCATAACTTGGGATAAATTTTATAAATGGGAATGGTATTTTTATTCGAGGAGCAAAATGATAAGTCTTGTAATTTTTATAGTCATTGGGTCGTGTGTGGGGGCTATGCTTGGGGCTGCCGAATGGTTTGCTATCCATAAAAGCAAAGAACACGTCTTGTCTTTAAAACCAGAAAAATCGCCACCAAAACAACTCACCCCAGAAGAAATAAAAGAAATAGCAAAGAAAGCTGCAAAAGATGAAGTCCTTAACATCAGTAAAATCCAACAAAATGAACTTACTAAAGAGTTTCCAGAAGGATTTGTTACTTTTGGAATTATAAAATCAGGAGAACCTTTAATTCCTGGTTTTGTCCCTGAGGGTGTTACAGTAAATTGGAACACTGGGGGAACTAGAAGTGTAACCCAAACGATGGTGTTGATTGAATTACCCGATATGACCATTAAACGAGGAGGTGGTACTATCAATTTCATCCACAACAGTGCCACCCTGCCACGAAAAACAGGATATATTGAGCGGGGTTTTGGTATGGAAGATTTACTCCTTCAGATTAAAGTTCTAAATGCCACCGAACCCGTCATTATTGCATTGGGGTTTGTGAAAGAAAAACAAAAAGAAAGATAAATGATGGAAAACCATATACTTAAAGTGCCCCCGCTGAGCCTCGAACTCAGAGCAACTAATTTAGCAGATTAGTTTCTTTCCAGTTGATTTACGGGGGCACAAAACAAAAGGCGAGGCTTGCGACCAACCATAAAATCACTTACCTCGCCTCGTTGTCTGAGTTCTCAACTCAACTAATCTGCTAAAAAAATAAAATATTCTTTTAAAATATAAAAATCAAGATATTTTTTAGGCAGATTTCCCAACAAGTTCCTTAAATTCCATTTTAGGAGCATTAAGCAGTTTTATAATAGTATCTCTAAATAAATATGGGTTCTCTCTATTGTTAAACCTCCATTCAAATTCATCAAGGTAAGCGTCCATGTGTTTTGCGCTGATTTGATGGTAAGACCCAATAATAGACCTTTTAAACAAAGACCAAGCGTTTTCAACCCCATTATTATGAATATTACCTCTTACCCATTCTTCCATACTATGATTAACTTTTTCATGGTTAAAGGTATTAATAAGGGATTTATAGGCTGGGAGTTCGTCAGTCATTACATTAGAACCTTTAGCGACTCTATCATTTACAATTCCAATAAGTATTTTTTTGCTCGCAGTTCTAATTTTTCTTGCCTCAAAGTTACCACCCCTTTTCAAAATTCCGATAACTGGTTGTTTTTCATATTTCTCTCTTTTTCTTCGGGGATCATATTTGCCGCCTACATAGGTTTCATCTACTTCAACTATTCCGTCAAGTTTGGGTTTGTTGGGTATTTCCTCGATAGCCTTTCTTATTCTGTGGCAAAGATACCAGGCGGTTTTATAGGCTATTTTAAGAGTTCTTTTAAGTTGAAGGGCAGATATGCCTTTTTTTGATTCAACCATGAGATATACAGCTATTAACCATTTCCAAAGCGGTAAATGAGAATCGTGAAAGATAGTTCCAGCAGTTACGGAGAATTGATAGCGACAGGAATCACACTCAAACTTTTTTTCTTTATATAGGTGAGAGATTTTATCAGAACCACAACGAGGGCATTTAACCCCCTCGGGCCATTTAAGGGATTCAAAGTATTTGCGACATTTATCGTCATCACCCTTGTATTTAGCAACAAGGTCAATTAAGTTATCTTCCATAGGACACCTCAATGAAAAAGAAGAAAAAACACCCTAAAGATATGAAAGCAAATGAAGTAATGGAACATGTTTTCCACCCCAAGGTTGCCAAACACCTGAGAAAACACGTTGAAAAGCTGTCTAAAGAAAAAGAAAAGTCTAAATAATTAATTAATTCCTTCATATATCCCACCTTACTCCCCTATTTACCCTTTGTCAAGTAAATAATCACCAAAATTTTAAAATCTACCAAATTTTTTTATAATCATTTTGAAGTATTACAAATGGCCAGGATTATCTGGCTTCCTCCGACAAAGGGGGTCATTTGAGACCAACCTAACGATCGGTTATAAAATTCATGAACTTTATTATGGTGATTTGGTCGATAAAATCGATTTGATTTTTAAAGATTTGAAAGATGTTGAATGGAAAATAAATACTTCTTGATTTTTTTGTAAATTTTAAGATAATGTCAAGCCTTTTTAAAATAAAGGATTTTCTGGCGTTAAATACATAAAATCCCTTATAGCAGCTTTTTACCGTTTGAAATACACTTTTTCATAAAACATATCCATCTTCCAAAGTATTCCTGGAGTGAAATTTTAGGAAAAATAAAAAATCATTGCATTGATTTCAAGGAGGATTAGCAGTATGGCACGAGTGACGATTGAAGATTGTTTGAAGCAGGAAGGAAATCGTTATGTTCTGATTCATGGAGCCATTAAGAGAACCATCCAGTTAAAAAAAGGATCAACTCCATTAATAAATTCTCCTGGTGAAAAATTGACTGTAATCGCTTTGCGCGAAATTGCTCAAGGGAAAGTAAAGATTAATAGCCACATAACAAACGGGATACCCGGGGGAAATTCCACCCTCACCTAATTTCTACCCTTGGTTTGTGCCAAAAGGACCGGTCATGGTTGTTACTGTCTATTAAACATTTCCATTGGGCGGAGAAAGTTTTTTGTCCGCTCATGACGATTTTTGTTTTTTTGTTAGATTTGCGAACCCCTTTTTTTGACTTAAGTCATGGATTTTTTCGCGATCCGGGATTACTTTTCACTGTAACCAGGCACGAGGAAAGAGCGTTTATTTTTGAAGTTGACTCGAATAAAATCGTGCTTATTATTAGCATCACCATATGACGTGGTGTTATTTTGTAAGGCAAAAAGGAATGCTAAAAATAAATACAATCGAAGAAACTGAAGTTGTTGAACAAGGGTTTGATGAAAAGTCTGGAGACTACGATTCAATAACCCATCAATTTTCTTCTTTTGATTTAGAGGGGTTTTGGGATTTCGATGCCCGGAATTCTCTTCAACAAAAGGGCTCTTTTCTTCCTGAGGATGGGATCGACCATCTTTCTTCTAATCCCTCGGGAAATAATGAGGATGATGAAAAAGAGGCGGCTGAGGAAAAAGCGCTCAATATCGCCCACCTTTACTTTAAAGACATGGGCAAGCACAGCTTGATTGACCGCAAAAAAGAAAGTCATCTGTATTGGATGCTCTCTTTGAGAAAATCAGCGCTGGCGCGCATTCTGTTTACCATTCCTTTGATTCAGAACGAAGTCTTTCAATTAAGGAAAGAGGTTTCCACCGGGTCAACCACCATTGGTGATCTTCTCCATCTGCCACGGCAGGACAATGATTCTGATCTGGAAAAGATAAAAAAACACTTTCTGGCAACGATTCGTAAAGCTCGTGCGTTACAAAAGAGAAAATCCCGGTTTTCACAAGACCTTAAAAGAAAAAAGGTCGCCCGTTTTCTGGCCGGTTTGAACTGGAACGATTCTGCCATTAATAAATTCATCGATAATGTGGTTAAAGCTCAGGAAAGGATGCTTCAGGAAGAAAAAAGTGGTCGAGGGAATAAGAAGCGCAGCGAGAAAATAGCTCACATGGAAAAGGAAATGGGGGTGTCTCGCTCAAAACTCTTCAGCTATTTAGCCGGCATAAACCGGTTAATACAACGCAACCAAAAGGATAAAAATAAGTTAATCGAGGCAAACCTCAGATTGGTTATCAAGTTAGCTCAGCGATATACTAACCGAGGATTACAGCTTTTGGACCTAATTCAAGAAGGCAACATCGGGCTTATCAAAGCGGTAGAAAGGTTTGAGTACGAGAGGGGTAATAAGTTCAGCACGTATGCTTCGTGGTGGATCAAACAGTCTATAAATCGAGCAATTGCCGACCAAAGGAATCTCGTGAGAGTACCCGTACATTTAACTGAAGCTCTTGGCCGGTATTTTAAGGTGCGAAATTCTCTTGCCCAAACCTTGGCACGGGAGCCAAAGGGCGAGGAAATTGCTAAAGAAATGAAACTTTCCCTTGCCAAGGTAAATAATTTTCAGCTTCTTTCAAAGATTTCTCTGCCGCCTGTTTCTCTGGATACGCCAATTGGAGAAGATGAGGACAGCTCTTTAGGAGACCTTATGGAAAATGCTGATACTCCTGATCCGGTTTATGCGTTGAATAAAAAAGATGAGATCAATGAAATTCACGAGTTTTTATCTTCCTTGAGTCCTCGCGAACAAAAGGTGCTCCGGATGCGGTTTGGAATTGATCAAGAGACTGAACACACCCTGGAGGAAGTGGGGATAAGTTTTAATCTCACGCGAGAAAGAATTCGCCAGATCGAAAAAGAAGCTATTCACAAACTTCGAAAGCCAATACAAAAACAACTTCTTAACCGGTAGGAATCAGGAAGTGGTGAACTTTCGGGTTCGGAATTTTTTGACTCTTTCCGGGTTTATTTTTGCCAACCTCGTTTTTGGCCAGGATGACCCCTTCGCTCGCGAACGCAAACGGATGGTACAGGAAGATCTCGCCGGCCGGGACATCACCGACAAAAAAGTTCTGGACGCCATGGGCAAGGTAAAACGGCATCTTTTTGTGGATAAGAATCTCTGGGATCAGGCCTATAACGATCATCCTCTACCCATAGGTGAAGGACAGACCATTTCCCAGCCGTATGTTGTTGCTCTTATGACCCAGGCTCTTACTATCACGCCCGGGCAGAAAGTGCTTGAAATTGGCACTGGTGCTGGCTACCAGGCGGCAGTCCTGGCTGAGCTTACCGACAATGTCTATACGATTGAAATTCTGCCGGGCCTAGCCCAAAAAGCAGCCCAGCGGTTGCGCGCATTAGGGTATGCCTCAGTAAAAGTAAAATGCGGTGATGGGTATGCTGGATGGGAAGAATACGCTCCGTTTGATGCCATCATCATCACCTGCGCGGCAACCCATATTCCTCCTCTCCTGTTGAAACAATTAAAAATAGGCGGCAAACTTATCATGCCGCTGGGTGATACCTTCTTTACCCAGGACCTCACCTTGGTGATAAAAAAAGAAAGCGGGAACGAAGTGACATCTATCACCGGAGTTGTCTTTGTTCCCATGACCGGCGAGGCCCAACACTGATTTTACGATCTTCAATTGTTGTTAATCACAGCATAAATAATGATAATATAATATCCCCTTCACCTCATTTCGCTCCAAAAGGTCGCAGGGTCAAAAAGTCGCAAGGTCGAATAGGGGAACATTATTTTTTAACCGGAGAGAAAAACTATATGGTTCCTCTAAAAATGTAATTCCTGCGAAAGCAGGAATCCAAAACTAATCGAAATTACTGGACTCCCCTCTTCGCGGGAGTGACAACCTGGAAATTATTAGAGGTGCCCTATAATTTTACAAACCCCTAACTCCTCTTCCCAGCTTTGTGCTCCGATTAATACCTTGCCTGTATTTTTAGATTGTAAACCCGGTTGACATTCTGTCGCTTCTGGCGTATAAAATCTTTACCGCGTTAGAAAGACTTTTCGTAAAGTTCAAAGCGGCGCGTGAAGGATCAGAGATAATCTTTAATCATATCAGAGGAAAGCGGACGTGACTATCCTGCAGGCAGTAATGCTCGGACTGGTTCAAGGGTTGGGCGAGTTTTTGCCCATATCAAGTTCAGCGCATTTGGTGTTGGTCCCCTGGTTTTTCGGGTGGACCGATCCGGGGCTTACCTTTGATATCGCCTTGCACCTGGGAACTTTGTTTGCGGTAGTGCTCTATTTCTGGAAAGACTGGCGGCAGCTCATTACCAAGGGCCTCACCGATGTCCGCAGCGTTCAGGGCCGACTGTTTTGGTATTTGGCGGCGGCCAGCGTTCCCGGGGGGATAGCGGGATTTCTGTTAGAAAAAAAAGCAGAAACCATATTCCGGGCGCCGGTGTTAATCGCCATCATGCTGATCGTGATGGGGGGGCTTTTATGCTGGGCTGACCGAAAAAGCCCGAAGACGACCGGGATAAACCACATCAGCTTTGGAACCAGCATACTCATCGGGGTATCCCAGGCGCTGGCGATTATTCCTGGTGTTTCCCGTTCGGGCATTACGATGACCAGCGGATTGTTGCTGGGCCTTACGAGAGAAGGAGCGGCCCGGTTTTCGTTTTTGTTGTCAACACCCATTATTTTTGGCGCTGCCATGGTTAAACTGCCGCACGTTACGGCAGATCCTTCTGCTCTGGGCGTGAACTTTATGGCGGGCGTGCTGACCTCCTGCCTTATTGGTATCGCCAGTATCGGTTTTTTGCTCCGCTATGTTCAGACAAAGGATTTTTTACCCTTCGTCTGGTACAGATTTATACTCGGCGGTCTGGTTATTGTGGCAACGATGGCGCGTTGATAAGAAAATGTTTTTCCTTTATTGACCAACAACGTTTTTACCGATAGTACTTTTTTGGTTGACTTTGCCACATGTTAGGATTAAAAAAATATTCATCTCATCAGTAGTGTCTCAACGTTAATCAAATAGCGACAACTGGTTATAGCTTTGCTGAACGTGAATCGGTGCATATTTTTGAGAAAAAGCTTTTAGGATGGGAATGTTCTCAAATAATGACCCGCTTAAAACTTGTAAAATTGCGTAAAGAGACTGTTCCAGTCTTAACTCCTTTTTCATGATAGCAACAAGCAGATAGGTAGGTATTGCAGGATTAAATTTTATAAATTTTTAAATTAACTCACAAAAGGCTTATCTTTTGGGGAGACAAAAAACTGTAGGCATTATCTATGAATATTAATAAAGTGGCGGAAAACACATGCGCGGTTGATGCTGGCGTCTTTGGCGTCCGTGGATTTACTTCGGTCTACCTTTTGGTTGGTGACACTCTTGCTCTCATTGATAGTGGTTCACCTAAATCAACTCCTTTGATTTTAGAGAGTATAAATTCTTTAGGCTATAATCCTAAGGATGTTACCAAAATAATTCTTTCTCACATTCATTTCGACCATGGTTCCGGCGCTGGAGAACTATTGAAATTTATGCCTCAAGCCTCAGTCTATGCTCACTATAGTGGCTGTAAACACCTCATTGACCCCTCACGTCTAACCATAAGTGCTAAAAAGGTGTTTGGGAAAAAGATTGAAGAATGGTACGGTTGGTTTGCGTCTGTTCCGAAAGAAAGGATTGTTCCGATAAATGATGGAGATATTATAGAATTAGGGGCCAACTATAAACTCAGAGTTTTAGAAACTTCCGGACACGCCAAACATGAAATTTGTCTTTACGATCCGGCAAGTGGAGGATTATTTGTTGGGGACGAGGCTGGCATATATTTCCCTGAAGCTTCAGCCATAATTCCCGCCTCACCTCCTCCTGATTTTGACCCTGACCATAACATAGAAACTATCAAGCGATTACAGGCCCTCAGACCGGAACAACTTTTTTTTGCTCACTATTTAACAACCAAAGTGGTGGATGAAACTCTAAGAGCTTATATTGATATTCTGAGTTCTTGGAAGAAAATCGTTGAAGGTGCATTAAACGAAGGGCTTGATTTTGACGCTATAGTCAATGCTCTAATAATCCATGCTGCAAAGGTATTAAAAGGCATAGAAAGGCGTGAAGATTTACATGCATTTATTAGGGATCACCATATTCCTATGTGTGCAAATGGGTATATTCATTATTTTAAAAAAACAAGACAAAAGTAAAAACTTTTGTCTTGTTTTCCATCAAACTTTTTAAAATTATGAAAAAGGTTTAAATTCGAGGTCCTTTTTTATTGGCTTTAAAAAAGAAATAATATAAGCCAAAATTCACTTGGATAAATTTTTCAGTTCGTTCCGAGCTTTATCCGACTGAGGAGTGTTCGGATACTTGTCGATGACTTGCTGCAGGATAAATCGTGCATTATCCTTCTCTCCCAGAAGTTTAAAGCAAATACCTTGCTTTACTAAAGCCTCCGGCACTTTATTTCCCTGAGGATATTTGCTAACCGCATCATCAAAAGCAAAAATAGCTTCTATGGTTTTTCCTTCCTTAAAATAGGTCTCCCCGATCCAGTACTGAGCATCACCTGCCAATTTTGATTGAGGAAATTGCTCGATAAAATTTGAAAATGCTATTTCCGATTCAGGATAACGACCTTCTTTAAAAATACGGCAGGCATCATTATAAATTTTTTCAGGATCCAAAGGGGTAGTCGGTGGACTTGAAGACACGCAAACTGGTTTATTTTTTTCCAAAGAACCAATACGTGCCCTTATTTCATTCAAGCTTTTATTTGCCGAACACTGGTTTTCATCAACCCGACGGAGGTTGTTTTGTAAATCATCAACTTGTGCTGATAGTTCGGCTAGCTGTTTTCTAACATCCGTGAAGCTTTGGTTTTCTTTTTTGAGATCTGCAACATCTGATTTGAGGGTATCTATATCCTCATTCATCCGATCTAAACTTGCACAGGCGGTGAAAGATAGTAACGGTAGGATCAACAAAATTAGTTTTATTTTAATGAGCATAATTTTAGGCCTTTATATTTTGGTTATTCGCTGGCGAAAATAAATTTTTCCCGGTGCACATTTTGTTAATTTACTACTTCAAAATCAAGCCGCCGAACTTTGTGAAGGCGACTTCGTCATGGTATCCCTTTATTAAAATAAAATGTTTTCCCAACAAATCTTTTGATTATCCAAAGTGCGCATCAAGGGGCAAAGGATGTCCTCGAAGGAAGAGCGCGGAAGACATTCGCTTATGGTTTTCTAATTGAATTTCCGTAATAAGAATATGACCTTCACCAGTTGCGACCAAGACACCTTCATCAGAGGTCTTTACGACCTTGCCCGACTCGTGGGAAGAGCCTTGTATAATGTGTTTTGCTTGCAAAACTTTTAAAATTTTCCCTTCTAAATAAGTGAATGCGCCCGGCCAGGGATTCATTCCTCGAATTTGATTATAAATTTTTTCTGCTGGTTTTTTCCAGTCAATAACTCCATCCTCTTTTTTCAGAGGCGGAGCATAAGAAGCCTCAGATTCCTCCTGCCCGGAAGAGGTTAATCCTCCTTGCTTTAATCTCTCAACAGTTTCCTTCAGGAGTGTAGCCCCTAAAAAAGCCAAACGGTCATGAAGTTCTCCCGCATTTTCTTCGGGAAAAATTTCAAGCTTTCTCTGGAGTAAAATATTTCCCGTATCAAGCCCTTTATCCATTAACATGACCGTTACCCCCGTTTCTTTCTCCCCCTGGATGATTACCCAGTTTATCGGTGCTGCTCCCCGATATTTTGGCAAAAGAGAAGCGTGGACGTTGATAGCGCCGAATCTCGGAATATCTAAAATCCGCTGGGAGATAATTTGTCCAAAGGCAGCAACAACAATAATATCCGGAGATAAACTTTTAATGATATCAACAGATTCATCTCGGTTGATCTTTACCGGCTGAAAGAGAGGAAGATGATTTTCTAAGGCTACCCCTTTGATCGGTGAAACTTTAATTTTAAGACCCCGTCCTTGGGGTTTATCTGGTTGGGTAAAAACACCGACAATATTTTCACCTTTTGCTAACAAAATTTTCAAAGAGGGAACCGCAAAAGGAGAGGTCCCCATAAATAAAATCCGAAACATTTCTTCCTGCAATTTAAATTTCCTTGAAGCAAGTCAAGTTTAAGAATTCAGTAAAACGGTTGGAAACTTCTTGATCGGTTAAGATACGGAGTCGCTCCACGCTAAACTGCTCTACACAAAATGAGGCCATAACGCTCCCAAAAATGATTGCCTGACGAATCCCCACATCACTGAGGTTCTGGCATTTAGCCAGGTACCCCATAAAGCCTCCGGCAAAACTATCACCGGCTCCCGTGGGATCAAGCGTTACCTCAAGCGGATATGCGGGAGCGGAAAAGATAGAAGAATTGGTGAACAGTAACGCCCCATACGTCCCCTGTTTTACGATCAGGTATTTGGGGCCGAAGACTGAGATTACTCGGGCGGCCTTAACCAAATTATATTCTTTAGCAAGCTCCCGGGCTTCGGATTCATTGATGATTAGAATATCTACGAGTTTGATGGTCTCTTTTAAAGCATCCGGCTTATTTTCGATCCAAAAGTTCATGGTATCCAGGGCAACCACCTTAGGTTTATGGACCTGTTTTAACACGTTAAACTGAAGTTCCGGATCGATATTAGCTAAAAAAACATATTCTAAATCCCGATACGCTTCCGGAATATCCGGGCTGAATTTCTCAAAAACGTTGAGCTTGGTATCAAGCGTGTGAGCTTCGTTGAGATCATACCCATACCTTCCCTTCCAATGGAAGGTTGCTCCGTCCTCCTGTTTTAACCCGCGTAGATCAATGTTTCGTTCCCGGAGAATATTTAAATGGCTTTCAGGGAAGTCTTTCCCCACCACTCCTACCAAAAATACTTCCGTAAAAAAACTCGCGGCCACAGAAAAATAGACTGCTGATCCTCCTAACACTTTATCCGCTTTTCCAAAAGGCGTTTCAATCGTATCGAATGCTAATGAACCAACAACTAAAATACTCATGGTCTTTTCTCAGTTCCTGTATAAGAATTAGATTCTGCTGCTGCTTCCTTCCATACTTCCAGGTTTTTAGGTTCTTCATCCCGCAGCTTCACCGTGTCCCTGCCAAAAACAACGCTGAGCACCTCGCCCGACTTGCCAAAAGGTTTTAAAGGCGCCCCATTAACAGTTACTTTTATTCCTCCCGCGTTTCCGAGTTTTAATTCTATCTTCTCTTTCCATTCCCACGAAAACTCATCCCCAGGGAAAAGAAAAATCTGGGATGGTTGTCCATTGTCAATTACGTATCCTACCCATGTAGTAGCATAACACTTTGCTTGCATGTGAACGGGAAGAGGAAGAGCAGGAGAAGAAACAGCCGATGGTTCAGCAACTCCACTCTTTTCCTCAGAAGAAAAGGGCGCGGAGGAGGATCGATTCTCCAAAGCCGGGGTTTCTCCTGCAACCGGAGAGGTCACTGCTTCCAAGTTGGTTGCCTCCTTTGGGATACGGGTTTGGTTCACTGAAGTGGTTTGTGCTTTTTTTGAACTGTTTTTTTTCTGAGTCTCAAAACTGGGCTTGTTTTCGGAAGAGTTTCTTAAAAAATATTGGTAACCTAATAGAATCGCTAAGGCAAATACTAAGATCAGAAAAATATAAGGGGCACTAAATTTTATTTTTTTCCTAACTTGCAATTCCTCTGGGGTTATATGCGCTTTCTTGCCGGCGCCTGACCCATTATATAAATCCAATAATTCCCTTTCATCCAACCCAATATAGCGTGCATAATTGCGGATAAAACCTCGAATAAAAACTGGGGGGGGAAAAAATTCAGATTGGTCATTTTCTATGGCAGTTAAAATGCCTTTATTTATTTTGGTGGCTTGCACCACGTCGTCTAAGGAGATATTTTTTTCTTCTCTCCCTCTTTTTAACCGTTCGCCTAAGGTCTCCATATTTAATTCCTTTATTTCCAACTAATTAGAACGAATCATTCATGACATTAGTAACATAAATTTCTAAAGAAAACAAGTTAAAGCTAAGAAGACGAAAGGTTTTTTTCAATCTCATAAACTAATCGAATTTTTTTAACTAAAAGACAGGTAAGCCACTGGTTTGACCATTGGACTCATAAAGTTTGACATTTAGATTTAGTATAAAATGCCTCCTTTGGAGCTTGGCGGCATCCCAGAGGAGGCGAAAGAAATGTCATATGAGAATTTAAGTCATACGAAATGGAATTGGGAGTATAATTTAGTTTTTGTTCCGAAGGGACGAAAAAAAGTGCTTTATGGGAAAATCAGGGAATTTCTTGGTCCGGTTTTTTTGGGAATTGGCTCAGCAAAGGAAATCTGAAATTATCGAGGGGCATATGGTTTAAGATCATGTGCATCTGTTGATAAAGATACCGCCAAAGCATGCGGTAGCAGAGGTGATAGAATACGTAAAGAGGAAAAGTTAACGCTTACTTAAAACCCTCTTTTCTGTTTCAGTTCTTCACTAACGAGGAGTTCGTAAAGCTTGTTTGCCGGTATCACGGCAGCGATCCCCGCATTAGAAAACGGGATAGATATTTTATTGTTTCCGGCAATCGGGGATGCGTCGCCGAAAGTCCCCTGGATAACACCCGCAAGTTTGAGCGTTGGCGCACGGCCGCCTTCCCAGAAAAAAAACACCGGCGCGCCGCTGTCTTCTCCATATGAACCGGTCTCGATAAGGTACAGAGCAGTCGGCTTGCCCTGCCGCCCTATTTTTTCATCAGTAATCAGAGCAAAACGGCCATACCGGAAAAAGGGATAACTTCCTCCTTGTCCGGAATAAAGGAATAAGAGACTCGGGTAGAAAACTTCAACCCCTTCATAAAGTTTGAGTTTAGCGGAATCTTCTTTGGGCAGGAAGAATTCGTCAGGGATGAAGTTGAAATCAAATTTTTTCTGATCAGGGCCTCCCGGCATGATTGCAATGTCAACCGAGGGGTCGGAATGCATAAAGACTGTTTTATTACCGCCCTCGACATTAACGGGGATACCAGTCAGATCTGAGCCGCCGTCTTTTTTATTTAAACGAATATATATGGTGTCAACAAATTTAGTTGTTCCCGTCTGGTACAAAACGTGTTTAGCAGTCACCAGGCACAGGGAAACCTTGCCCGGCATGGATGGGATTTTCAGGCCCACAAAAAAACCCGTGCCCTTCGGGATGAACGTCTCTGCATTTTTGGCAAAAATATACGTGGAAGCCCCTTTGATTTTAGCAAGTATGGGGTCTTCGGCCCCTTTGGCTTTTTTAGCAAGCAGGGGATCTTCGGCCCCTTTGACTTCGGATACGAACATAAATAAAAACGCAATAACAACATTCAGCGCTAAACCTCTGCTTCTCATTTTTTCCCTCGCCGGCAACATGGTAAGTAAATTAAATTTTGCCTCATTCATCTCCGGGTGGCAATGCGGCCCTCATTATCAGTGATGGTAACGGCTGTTCTCTCCGCCACGGGCCGCTTGGATTTCCGGTTTGATTAAATCAAACTTTGAACTTTTTATATAATATATTTTTTTAATCTTATCAATTAGCAACAAAACGAAACAGTTAACCAACTACTTTTATCGATATTTGCAATTCTATCAACTTTTAGATATTTTTATTTATTTTTAGTTTAAGTGATTCAAAAAAACACAATAAAACCTCTCTATCTCCTTATGCTACCCGTACTTTGTCAAACGCGGTTGAGGAAGATTAGGTGAGTAAGAGGCATTTTATAGTATTTTTTTTTGACTCAATTGTGGTATTGTTTTTTCTTTGTTATTTCAAATAAAACTGTGAGGCAATTATGAACAATAAAATAATAAATTTTCTGACGCTATCCCTGATTTTTCTTTTCTTTTTGTTTTCCTCTTCTGCTTTTGCTCAGATAGCTGTTTCCCCTGGAGAAGACCCTTTTGTGAGCGGAATGAAATTTTTTAAGGCATCCCGCTTTGAACAAGCCCGGTCGTATTTTGAAAAAGCGGCAAAAAAGAACCCCAAAAATCCCAAGGCTTATTTTTACTTTGGCCTCTGCGATGTCAGCCTCGGCCGCAATGACGAAGCGATCTGGTCATTTAATAAGGTAATCAGCTTGAAACCAGATGATGCTTATGCTTACAATAATCTCGGATTAGTGTATAGCAAAATGGGCCGCGGCAAAGAATCGATCGAGTCATTCAAGAAGGCGATCAGCTTGAAACCAGCCTATACTTTTGCCCATTTTAATCTCGGATTAGAGTATGGCAAAGCTGGCCACCATAATGAAGCGGCTGAAGCGTTCAAGAAGGTTACCGTCTTGAAGCCGGATTTTGTTGATGCCCATGATAATCTGGGATTAGCCTACACCAACCTTGGTCGCCATAAGGAAGCCGTGGAGGAGTTCAAGAAGGCGATCAGCTTGAAGCCGAATTATGCTTTGGCGCACTTGCATCTCGGATTAGCATATGTATCGCTCGGCAAAAAAGACTTAGCGCGGGGAGAATATAACAATCTTAAAAAATTAAATCCCCAGCAAGCAGATGCGCTTTTAAAGGCGATTAACCGTTGAGAGTTGCCAATCTTGCCCAAATGAGAGATTGCTGCCCGCTTTCCCTCGCAATGACAACCTCAATAAGAATGATCGGTTACGGCTATCAAGCCGGTAATATGCTGATAGGGACAACTTTGATAAGTTTTTTTACTCTGAAAAAAAATCGTGAGGTAACGATGAGCAATAAAGTAAGAAATTTCATGTTCCGGTCCCTGTTTGTTTTTTTCTTTTTCCTTTATTCTTTTGCTTCTGCAAAGGAAAATGTTACTGACATAGCAAAAAAGATTACCCCCTCAATCGTCTCAGTCACGACCTTCGATGGGCAAGGTAAAGCCCTTTCGCAGGGAAACGGTTTTTTCATTAACGCCAATGGGGACGTAATCACTAATGTTCATATTCTCAAGAATACCAGCCGCGTTGAGATAAAAACCGTTGAAGGCAAGGTATTTCCGGTTAAAGGTCCGGCGGGGTTGGATAAGAAAAATGGCTTGATCTTGTTTTCTGTGGCTGTGCCGCAGCAGAAGGCCGCCCCGCTTTCCCTAAGCTCCTCGGTTCCCAAGGCAGGAGAAAAAATCTCCGTTATTTCAAAACAGGTAGTACTCAACGGCGCTGTCTCAGCGGTTGAGGACATCCCGGGTGCGGGCAAGATACTCCAAATTACTGCGCCACTATCTCCCGGGTTAAGCGGAAGCCCGGTGGCCAATATGAGAGGCGAGGTCATTGGGATTGCCGCTCTGCAAACAATCCAGGGCCAGAAGCGTGCCGTTGTTATTCCCAATGGACAGATAAAGCTCAAAAAGCTCGTTTTACAGAAACCGGCGGAAGTTCCTTCCGGGAAACAGGAAAAACCTCCGGTAACGGTTTCTCCGGGAGAAGACCCTTTCGTCAGCGGAATGAAATTTTTAAAAGCAGCCCGCTTTCAACAAGCCCAGCCGTATTTTGAAAAAGCGGTAAAGCAGAATCCTAAAAATTCCGAAGCATACTTTTACAGTGGTCTCTGTTACGGCAACCTTAGCAAGTATAAAGAAGCGATCGAAGCGTTCAAGCAGGCGATCAGCTTAAAACCTGATTTTGCTTTTGCCCACTTAAACCTCGGAGTAGCGTATAGCAAGCTTGGCCGCAATAACGAAGCCATCGAGGCATTCAAAAAGGCGGCCAGCTTGAAACCTGATGCACCTACCTACGTTAATCTGGGCGGAGCGTATGGCAGCCTTGGCCGCAATGACGAAGCCATCGAGGCATTCAAAAAGGCGATCAGCTTAAAAGCAGATTATGCTGCAGCCCACAATAATCTGGGGGCAACCTATGTTAGGCTGGGCCGCTACCATGAGGCAGCCGAGGAATACAAAGAGGCGATCCGCTTGAAGCCTAATTTTGCTGCAGGGTACTTGAATCTCGGAATAGCGCATATCAACCTTGGCCGCCATGACGAAGCAATCGAGACATTCAAAAAGGCCCTTAGCTTACAGCCGAACTCGGCTGAGGCGCATTTTAATCTGGGATTAGCGTATGGCAGCCTTGGCCGCTTCAGTGATGCAACCGGGGCGTTCAAAGAGGCGATCCGTTTGAAGCCTAATTTTGCCTTAGCGCACCTGAATCTCGGAATAGCGTATGGCAAACTTGGCCGCAACCAAGAAGCGATCGAGGCATTCAAGAAGGCGATCAGCTTAAAAGCAGATTATGCCGAAGCTTACTATAATCTCGGGTCAGCCTATGGCAACCTTGACCGCCATAAAGAAGCAATCGAGGCATTCAAAAAGGCCGTTAGCTTACAGCCGAATTCTGCTGGGGCCCACTTTAATTTGGGAATAGCGTATGTATCAATTAATAATAAAGACTCGGCGCAAGAGGAATATAACATTCTTAAAAAATTAAGTCCCCAGCAAGCTGAGGAGCTTTTGAAGGCGATTGAACAATAATGGTTGCCGATCTTGTGTAAATGATAGATTGCTACGGCTTCGCCTTGCGCCTGTCCGTAAAGCGTAAAACTTAAGGGGACCTCTAAAAATGTCATTCCTGCGGAAGCAGGAATCCAGAACTCATCGAAATTACTGGACTCCTGCCTTCGTGGGAGTGACAAATTGGGAATTATTAGAGGTGCCCTTAAAACTTAACACTTAAAACTTAACACTTAAAACTTAAAACTTAAAACTTAAAACTTAAAACTTAAAACTTAAAACTTAAAACATTTTCCCTATCCCGTAATTTGTTATTTATGTGTTTTTTAAGAAATTAATGAATAAAAAAACTGGGGCTTGTGTCCGGATTGTCTAATAAAATTAAAATGATGTAAGCCAGTTGCGACTGGGCTTGTCCCGAAAAAAAAGCTTGACAATCGGAAAAATTTGCTTTAGGTTAAAACAACAAGCCCGAATAAATAACTAGTTAGATTAGAGGAGAAAATCATTACCCTACTTATTTTTTAATCCAGCGCCGGTTTTAAAGGGGGGCTGATTTTAGGAAAAAAGTCAAAATAATCAATCAAAATAATTACTAATCAATTAATTTTATATAGGAAAGGAGGGAAAGAAGAAGTTTTGTTGTTGAAAACGTGAATTTTTTGTTTAATATTTAATGTTCAACAAAAAAGCTAAAGGAGGAAAAACAATCATGAGTAAAAAATCAGGTAAATTTTTATGTTTAGGCCTAGGTATTGTTATGGCCTGTCTCTTGGGGTTTGTTCCCCAAAACTGTCAAGCGGCAAACTACTCTTTTGGGCCGTTATCTGGCTTTTCAGTCGGCGGCGATGAAAACCACGCTTTGGGAGTAATGTGTGGCAATTTCATTTATGCTTACGAAGATGTGGCCGTGGGAACTCGGTGCGGCAATTACATTGATAACGGCATAGCTTTAGATACAGACGGCAACCCCGTAATATTAGGATATGATATCAATGGCGATCCCATTCTCACGACTGATCCCGCCGAACACAATGTTAGTTCGGGGCTTGAGTCTGGTAATTTCATTACGGGCTCCGACAACGTCGCCTCAGGCAGCCATTCGGGGAATTTTGTTGATGGCGGCGTAATTTTAGACTCAAACGGCAATGTTGCCTATTTCCCTTATGATAATGATGCCAATGGGCTTCCTGACGGTTACATCGGCCCAGTCACCCTTCCGGGCAACAACAACGTGGCCTTGGGCGACTATTCCGGCAATTTCGTGTCGGGCAACGAGAACCTCGCCGTCGGTACCCACAGCGGCAATAGAGTCAATGGCGGCACCGTATTAGACTCAAACGGCAACACGCAATACATCGCGGGAGACGACAACATTGCCGTGGGTAACTATTCCGGCAATGACGTCACCGGCAACGGCAACCTGGCTACTGGTACTAACGCCGGGAACTGGGTCCTCGGCGACAACAACATCGCCACTGGTACCGACGCCGGCTTCGGGACCTGGGGAAACAACAACATCGCCTCCGGTACCAACAGCGGCAATCAGGTCTGGGGCAGCGAGAACATTTCTATGGGTACCAACAGCGGATATTGGGCCACGGGCGATGCAAACGTTTCCATTGGTCTTAACAGCGGCATATATACGAACGGATACAATAACGTGGCCATCGGAAATTTGGCTGGTGGCTATGCAACTGCAAACGACACAATTTCGATCGGAACAGCCTCCTGGGCAACCGCAAACGGAGCCACTGCTATTGGTTTGAACGCACTGGCCAGCGGAGTCGATAGCATCGCGATGGGTACTGGTGCTGTGGCTACCGGGTCAGTCGCCATTGGCGCTGGCGCCAGTGCAGCAAATGGCGGGACCGCCATCGGGGATGCCACCACTTCAACCGGGTCTCACTCTGCAGCCCTCGGGCACAATGCTTCCGCAACCGGGACTGACTCGGTAGCGGTTGGCGACGATGCCGCTGCAAGCGCGCTCGATTCTATCGCTGTTGGTGACTCTGCTCTGGCAAACGCGCAGGGAGCTGCGGCTGTGGGCGCGGACTCCATTGCGAGCGGGACGAACGCAGCGGCTTTCGGTAATGAAGCTTGGGCAACCAATACCAGCGCGGTAGCGGTTGGCGACTATTCCACCGCGAGCGGTAATGAAGCGGTAGCAATTGGTTCCGGCGCCGCCGCAACCATGGAAGACACGGTAGCGATTGGTGACGATTCAGCAGCCACCGCGGATTATGCCGTAGCTATTGGTGACCTGGCCAATGCGTCTGGTTATGAATCAGTAGCAGTTGGTTCAGATACAGACGCCACCGCGAACTTTGCGGTAGCGGTTGGTGAAAATGCCCAGGCAACTGCTTTGAGCGCGGTAGCGGTTGGTAATGGTGCAGACGCGGTTGGTGAAGAAGGAGTAGCAGTTGGTAATAACACTTATGCAGGCGGTTACCATTCTACCGCCACCGGTACTGATGCGTATGCAGGTTATGACGGAGCTGCTGCTTATGGCGCCGGAGCTATCGCAGATGGTTACGGAGCGGTAGCGGTTGGTGAAGGCGCCCATGCTACTTATGACGAAGCGGTGGCTGTTGGTCAGTGGGCCGAAGCCAATAATTATGGTGCGACAGCTGTTGGCAATGACGCCGACGCATTAGGTGAGGACTCGGTTGCAGTTGGTGACGATGCTTACGCAAGCGGGCAAGAGTCTATGGCCATGGGTTCAGAGTCCTATGCCTCAGGCGAAGGCGGTACGGCTCTTGGTCAACACAGCTATGCAGGCGGTTATCACTCTACTGCCACCGGTATCGATGCGTATGCGGGTCAGGAAGGCGATACTGCTTATGGTGCCGGCGCTATCGCGGATGGTGATGGAGCGGTAGCAGTTGGTGAAGCCTCCTATGCGACTAATTATGAAGCCGTAGCAATTGGCAGGAACAGCAATGCATCCGGTGACCAATCTACTGCAGTGGGTACCGATACCTATGCAACGGAATGGGGTTCTTCTGCTTTCGGCGCAGGAGCCATCGCTGATGCTGAGGGAGCGGTAGCAGTTGGTCAGCACGCCATGGCGATGGGAACCAACTCCACCGCGGTCGGTCAGGGCGCCTATGCGGGTAATTCGGTCGCAGTCGGCCATGACGCCTATGCCAATAACGGCGGGACGGCTGTTGGTGATTACGCCTACGCGGGCGGTTACCATTCGGTTGCCCTCGGCCAGGATGCTTTTGTGGCGAACGCGAGCAATTCTGTCGCTCTCGGCGCAGGTTCTATCGTTGACGGACGTGACAATACCGTCAGCGTCGGCAATGCCGAGGCCGGATTTTACCGAACCATCAGCAATGTTGCTCCTGGTGTGCTCGATACCGACGCAGTCAATATGGGCCAGTTGCGCCACAAGATTCATAACCTCGACCGCGATTTATCAGGCGGTATTGCGGCTGCTGCTGCTCAGATGAACGTCATGCCCTATGTACCGGGAGTTTTTGCGGTGGCTATGAGTGGCGCCAGCTATAATGGTCAGGGAGCCATCGGCGCCACAATTTCCCGGTGGGACTGCAGCGGAAAATGGAATCTCAATGGCGGCGTTTCCTACGGTTTTAACGACACCCCCATATTCCGTGGTGCTGTGACCTATCTTTTTGGGACACCTCCTGCTAAATAATAAATAAGCAGAACCTATCTTTACGTTAACACTTTTTTCACAGGCGGCATTTTTTCAGGTGCCGCCTGTGTTTTTTTTCTCCCTGTTCCTCTCACCTTTAACCTCCTTTTTCTTCATCCCCCCCTTTGGAGTCTGTCTCACAGTCCGCTTATGGTTTCCCTCGACAAGCTCGGAATAAACTCAGCTCACCATGCGCGAACCCTGACACCTTAAAAATCAATTAATTAGCCGTGCACGCTGAGCCTGTCGAAGGGCGCATAGTAATTAAGACACAGCCTCTTGATAAAGGGGGACTCAAATTACTCCTCTTTTCGAAATAGGGGGCAGGGGGATATTTGATTATTTTGGCGTTACTTTTGATTAAGAAAATTCCATTTGAAATTACGCGGATTCTAAGGTAAGGTGACTATACAGAAAACAGAACTCCGGAGACAGAAGTCAGAAGTCAATTTTGGAGGGATAGTTTGGCAGCAGTATTTACCGGGTTGGAGATAATCAGCAAACAAAATTTTACACCAATAAAGGGTCGGAGGGTCGGTCTGGTGGTTAATCCGGCTTCCTCAGATTCACGGTTCAACTCAACGGTTGATATTTTTTTGAATGCTCACGGAGTAAAGGTGGGCGCTCTCTTCGGGCCTCAGCACGGTATCCGGGGAGAGACTCAGGATAACATGATCGAGTGGGAGGGGTTTCGGGATAAACCAACCGGGCTTCCGGTTTATAGTCTCTACGGCAAGACTCGGGAACCTTTGCCGGAAATGATGGAGGGGATTGATTGTCTGGTGATTGACCTTCCGGATGTGGGTGCGCGATATTACACTTTTGTCTGGACTCTCGCGCTCTGCTTGCGCGCCGGTAAAAAGTATGGAAAAACCTGCGTGGTGCTTGACCGGCCCAACCCGATCAACGGTGTGGCGATGGAAGGCCCGGTGTTGGATACCCGGTTTTCTTCTTTTGTCGGTCTTTATCCGCTTCCCATCCGTCACGGTATGACCATGGGAGAAATAGCGCTCTACCTTAATCGCGAATTTAAAATCGGGTGCGACCTGACTGTAGTTCCCCTGGAAGGCTGGCAAAGGGAGATGTGGTTTGATGAGACGTTTCTTCCCTGGGTGATGCCTTCACCTAACATGCCGACGCTCGCCACTGCAATTGTTTATCCGGGCATGTGCCTTTTGGAAGGAACGAATATTTCCGAGGGGAGAGGTACGACCCGGCCCTTTGAAATTTTCGGAAAACCGGGAGCTGATCCTTATGAGATAGTAAAAAGATTGACCCAAGAAGACCTCCCCGGAGTACGGTTTCGGCCTCTTTATTTTCAACCGACGTTTCAGAAGTACTACGGAGAACTCTGCGGAGGAGCTCAGGCCCACGTGACTGATCGTAACAGTTTTCTTCCCGTGCTCACGGGAGTGGCCGTGATTAGCGCTTTCTATCAAATGGCGCCGGAAAGTTTTTCCTGGAAGCAGCCGCCCTACGAGTATGAGGAAGAGAAACTTCCGATTGACGTTCTTGCCGGAACTGATGAGCTTCGCACGCAAATTGAGCAAGGGTATTCGCTTCAGGGGATTGCTCGAACTTGGAAAAAGAAATTAGACTTATTTGGTGAAGCACGCAAACCGTATCTGTTGTACTAAGAATCCAGGGAGCAAGGGGCGAGGAAGGAGGGACAAAAAGTGAAACGTTAATCGTAAGTAGTAAAACGCGAAACGTAAATTGTAAACAGTAAGCAGTGAATAACACTTCACGCCTCACGCTTTACACTTTACGTTTTCAAGGAGAAAAAATGAAAGCTATTATTCTGGCTGCCGGATTCGGCATTCGGATGAAACCGCTCTCTGATCGCTGTCCAAAACCGCTCCTTCCGGTTTTGGGCCGGCCCATTATTGATTATACGATCAGCCGTTTAAAAACGTTCGGGGTAAAGGCGATCGGGGTTAATATCTGTCATCTGGCGGATAAAATGCAAAAATATCTTGGAAATGGATCCCGGTGGGGTGTTGATATTACTCTTTCTCGAGAACAGGAGATCTTGGGAACGGGGGGAGGCATGGGGGGTTTTCGGTCGTTCCTTTTGGGAGAAGAAGCTTTTTTAGTGAACAATGGAGATGTTTTATCCACCATTGCGTTAGATGGCTTAGTTACCGCTCATGCGGAGCATAAACCCATGGTTACCATGGCGCTTTGCGATTACCGGCCGAAGAATAATGTGAGCCTTTCATTGGATAATACGATTGTTGATTTTTTAGGAAGGCTGAAAAAATTTAAACCAGGAATAGACCGAAAGCTTACGTTTACTGGGGTAAGTATGGTGAGTGAAGAAGTACTCAATATTATACCTCCGGGGATTCCAAGCAATATCATCGACATTTACCTTGAGCTCATTAAACGCAAGCCCGGCAGTATCAATGGTTATGTCGTGTCTGGAGATGATTGGATGGATATCGGGACCCCGAGCGCTTATCTTGGTGTTCATAAAGATATTCTCCTTGGACAACGGCTGCCGCTGTTTATTGATGAGATGCTTGACGGCAGTGTCTATAAAGGGGTGGGAACGCGGATTGAACCGGGCGCAAGGTTGGAAGGTTTTGTCTCCTTGGGGAATAATTGCCTGGTGGAACGAGAGGCATTTTTGAAAAACTGTGTGGTGTGGGATAACACCTTGGTGAAAGCGGGAGCGTCTTTTGACAATGGAGTCATTGATGGTGACTGGCAATATTCTCTCCCGGTCTGAGCAGGATTCGATCATCTCTTTAGTTTTTGATAAAGGTAAAGAGGGCTTTTTGCAAACCGGTACTCAGACCCCGATTACCATCCGCATTATTTCCGGCGGCGGTTCGGATCGGTGTTTTTATCGGATTGAAAAGGAAGGAAGAAGTATCGTTCTTATGGTTTCTCCTGCGCTTGATGGGGATTTTCAGCATTATCTTGATATCGGCAGATTCCTGCGGGCGTTGGGGATCGGCGTTCCGGAATTTTACGAAGCCGACCAAGAAAAAAAAATCCTTTTTTTGGAAGATGTCGGGGAAGAAAGTCTTTACCTGAAATTTCAACGCGGCATGTCGGAAGAAGAAGTTATTTACTGGTATAAAAAGGTGCTGGGGACATTAGCCCATATGCAAATCGAAGGAGAAAAGAAATGGAGTAATTGCCCGGCGGTCACGGCACGAACCTTTGATTATACGACCTTGCGTTGGGAAACAACCTATTTTCAAGAAAATTTTCTCAAAAAATTTTGTGGAATCTCAATTCCGGATCAGTCGGGGCTGTCCCGGGAATTTAAAGCGCTGGCAGAAAAAGTCGCCTCCGAACCCCTTTATTTCATGCACCGGGATTTTCAATCTCAAAACATCATGATTCATCACAATGAGGTAAGAATCATTGATTTTCAAGGGGCGCGGAGAGGACTGCTTCAGTATGATGTCGCGGCAGTCCTAAAAGACCCGTATGTGGTTTTACCGGAAACAGTTCGAAAAAATCTTTTGGAATTTTATCTGGACAAACTTGAAGACCACGGTTTGACGATTGTTGACCGCGATCACTTTTATGAAATTTTTATTTTGGCGGGTCTTCAGCGGAACATGCAGGCCTTAGGGGCTTTTTCCTTTCTTTCTTTGGTTAAAGGTAAAGGGTGGTTTAAGCAGTATATCCCTGCGGGAGTTGCTTGCCTTGATCAGGCATTACAGGAAAGAAGTGATTTTCCGGTGTTGCGTGAAATAGTGCGACCTATCGCCTCAGAATTACGGGGATGAAAAAAATAAAAATCTCTTTTCTCATCAATCCTGTTTCCGGCGGAGGACAAGGGAAAAAAATCCACGCTCAGGTTTTGCGCGCGCTCAAAAAAAAATCTTTATCTCCTGACCAGTTTCAGATTATCTTCACCGAAAAAGGCGAAGCCGTTTCTCAGGCGCAGCGGTTAGCACGAGAAACCGAAATACTGGTTGCGGTGGGCGGAGACGGGACAGCGATTGAAACAATTACCGGGGCCTATCGGAGCGGACGCTTGCCGCGCATCGGTCTTATTCCCATCGGAACCGGCAATGACTTGGCTCGGTCGGTGCGCCTTTATGAATTATTTAAAAAGGAAGGGGTCGAAGGGTGCGTGCGGCAATCTTTACAAGGGACGTACGCTCCCCTTGACATCTGGCAGGTTAATAGAAAAGAGCTTATGACGAACTACTTAAGCATCGGATTAGACGCAGCGATTCTTCATTCCTTTCATTGGCAACGAGCAAAAATCCCTTTTTATTCTGCGTCAGGCAACAGAGCAGCCCTCGCGTGTATCGGTCTTTCACGTCTCGCGCATAGACTTCAGGGGAAAGTTGACGTAACCTGCTGGTGTGATGCTGTCAGGAAAACGCTCTCCTTGCAGGGGCATCGTCTGGTGATAATCTCTAACCTTCCTTTTTATGCCGGCGGAACCATGCTGGCGCCTACCGCGAGTTTTTGCGATGGAGTTTTGGAAGTCACACCTTTTGCGAATGTTATTTCCGCGCTCGGGCTTTTTGCTTTCCAGCCGAGTCTTCGTTTGAGAACCTGGTATGGAAATAAGCTTGAGCATCTTAAGGCAAATCGGGTCGAAATTGAGGCGCCGGAAGTAAATTTTCTTCAAATTGACGGCGAGGATAAGACCCATTTATTGCAGGAAAAAAAACTTGAGATCGAGTATAGCGGTCAGATTTCTCTTCTCAAAGCAAACTAAAGATTTTTTAGGCCGGAAGGCCTGATTTTTCTTATTTTCGTGTAAGAATTTTTATGTTATAAAGAGCAAACCAGTCGATTGGCGCGTGCAAAAATCCATTCTCCATGGATTTAGACTCAACCAAAAGAAGGGGCGCTTTTTTCAGCGGCTGGATTATATTAAAATTTAAAGTAGTAAGGAGAAAAATGCAGAAAATCCCCGTAACTTTAATTGTGGTGGCCATACTGGTTTTTTTTTATTATTATCCGCCTTTACGAAACCTGGTTTTCCCTAGCCAGAAACAAACTCCTGAGCTTACTCAGAACCAGAAATCCAAAGAAAAAGATGATGGTTTTGATAAATTAGGAGTTGAACTTTACTCCGCAGGCATTAAGTTAGATAGTTTAAGGGGAAAAGTCACGCTTTTGAAGATGGCCCAAGAAAACCGTGACTGGTTTAAACCTGAGGAGTACGCTCAACTGCCGAGTTTGCTCGCAAAGGCCGAAGAAGAGTTTAAACAAGCCGAAGCAGAGTACGATAAGGCAAAAACTCAGTATGCTCAAGAAAATGTGCGTAAGCTGATCAAAGAATCAATGCAGAAAAAGGATGCTGAACAATCTAAAAAATAGGGGGTAGGGTAGGACTTTCTCCTAACAGGCAAGAAAAAAAGGAGAATAAAAATTTAAAATGACTGGTGGGGAAAAGGTCGGTGGTTTATAAAAAACCGAGAGAAATTAAAAGCAGACATGTCAACTAAGGTGTTGTAATAGCTGATTTTAAACCTCTTCCCCTCCGGTGAAGGTGTGCTAAAGAAATTAATGGAGATGATGGGATTCGAACCCACGGCCCCCGCGTTGCGAACGCGATGCTCTCCCGCTGAGCTACATCCCCAGATTTTCTTTTTCAAATAAACGCAGAAATTTTATTTATATTTATGGTTGCACCCTTTAAAATAATTTTCAAGTTTTTTTTATTGGTAAAGTAGATTTTTCGATATTTTGATTAAAACCAAGTTCGAAAAAAAATATTGCATTGAAAATGTGTTAGAATAAACTTATTAGGAGACATTGATGGGAAAAAAAATAATACCGTTTGATAAGTCTAAACGATCAGTAAAAGAGCTTGTAAAAGATCTTCAGAATGATCTGGAGGAAATTGAAGAGCTTTTGGTAATCGGAAAGTATAAAGATGGAGATTGGCTCTTTGAGTATTCTGATTTGGAAAATGAGCTGGAATGGATTGGAATCCTTAATGTTTTTATTCAGGAAAATTTACTGGCAGGGCCGGGAGAAGATGAATAAAAATCGGGGAGTAGCGCAGTTTGGTTAGCGCGCATGGTTCGGGACCATGAGGCCGGGGGTTCAAATCCCCCTTCCCCGACTAATTTTTTAAACCAAATCATGAGATAATTGTCATGAATAAAAAGAAAAATGATTTTTCCTCAATTCCTTCATGCGTATCTCCGGCAGTTTTTCTTCTCTCCTCCCCTTCCTTTGCCGGAGATACGGTGTTATCTTTCTTTTCTAATTTTTTCAACAATTTTGATATAAGGCAATGATTGTTCACCACAGGTTTCAGGGAGAAAAGTAATGGGACAGGGTAAGTTAAAAATAATCAGCATCGGACTGCTATCAGGGGGCCTTGATAGCATATTGGCGGTCAAGGTTATCCAGGAACAGGGAATTGAGGTTATTGGACTAGTGTTTGAGACCCCTTTTTTTAGTGCCCAGAATGCGATTAAGGCTTCTGAAGAACTGGGGATAAGGCATATTGTTAAAGATATTACCCCAGAACACTTAGCAATGCTTAAAAACCCCAAGTATGGGTTCGGTGCAAACATGAATCCGTGCATTGACTGCCATGCGTTGATGGTGAGGGAAGCTGGAAAGATTATGGAGGAGGAGGAATACCATTTTATTTTTACCGGGGAAGTTGTTAATGAAAGGCCCATGTCGCAGAATAAGAAAGCTTTAAAGCTGGTAGCCAACCTTTCCGGATACCAGGATTTTTTACTTCGGCCCCTTAGCGCTAGGCTTCTTCCGGAAACCAAGGCTGAAAAGTATGGACTCATAGACCGCAGAAGGCTTCTCAACATTCAGGGTCGTTCCCGAAAACTTCAGCTACAGCTGGTAAAAAAATTTGGTATTAAAGAATTTCCTACCCCTGGGGGAGGGTGTCTTTTGACTGATCCCATTTTTTCTAAAAAACTCAAAGAGCTTTTTGAGAACACTGAGGATTATTCTATCCGGGATATTGAGCTGTTAAAATCTGGTCGACATTTCAGAATCCAAGGGAAAAAAGTAATAATCGGAAGAAATAAGGAAGAAAACCAGAAGCTAAAGGAAATGGCCACCGTAAAGGATGTTGTGCTTTCTGCTGAACATGTACCGGGGCCGATTGCGCTTATCTGTGACACTGTTTCTAAGAGAATTATAAAAAAAGCTGCGGGAATCTGTGCTCGTTTTAGTGATGCAAAAAACGAGAAAAAACTCCCGGTTATTTATCGGTTAGGAAAAAAGAATGAAGAAATAACCCCCGAGGCGATCACTCAAGAAACAATGGATGAATTAAGGATAAATCCTGAGGCAAAGGGGCCGAAAAAAGATACCTAGTCAGACTTCCACTGTTATCGTCAACGTGTCGAAAATCTTCACCCAGGATCAACCTACTCGATGCAAAAAATTCGCAAATCCACGACTATTTTAGTTACCAATGATGACGGTATTTACTCTGAAGGGATTAAAATATTAGCCGAATCTTTAAGTTCTCTCGGCACGATTTGGATTGTTGCCCCTCAACATGAGCAAAGTGCAGTGGGACACTCCCTCACCCTCCATCGTCCCCTCCGGGTAAATGAAATAGGAAAAAGAAGGCTGGCAGTTGACGGCACTCCAACCGATTGCGTCTGTTTAGCGGTTAATGGCCTTTTGGACAAAAAGCCTGATCTTTTAGTGTCCGGGATTAACCGGGGAGGAAATATGGGGGATGATATTACCTATTCGGGAACGGTTTCAGCTGCTTGGGAAGGGACCCTTTTGGGAATACCTTCTTTTGCCATATCAACCCTTCCTGATAGTCAGGGGGTCTATAATTTCAAACCAGCGGCAGAGTTTGCTGGCAGAATGGCCCAGGCGATTCTAAAATACGGACTTCCTTTGAATACCCTTTTAAACGTGAATGTGCCGAATACCAATGGGGTTTCGATTAGCCAATACAAGTTTACCCGCCAAGGAAGAAGAATCTTTGGGGATTCGATTGTGGAAAAGGTCGATCCCCGCGGCAAAAAATACTATTGGATTGGAGGCACTGATCTGGGGTTTGAAAATATCCCGGACTCTGATCTCTTGGCGATTCATCAGAAGTGTATTTCGATCACGCCTATTCTTCTTGACCTTACCAACTACGCTTCCATAAAAGATCTTCTTACATGGAAGGTTTAACAGTTTGACCGGCCTGATGGCGGATGATTTGATCGCTTTTTGAAGGGTGAAATCCGGTCTTTATCTTCTTTATTTCTTGGTCGGCGGAGAAACTAATCAGGGAATCACAATAGTCTCAATGAGATAAAAAGGCTGCAATGAAAAGAATCGGAGTAATTGGCGACGCGGTTTGCTCAGAAAAAATAATGGGTCTCGCAGAGGAGGTTGGCAGGGAGATTGCCAAACGGAAAGGGGTTCTTATTTGTGGGGGGTTAACCGGGGTTATGGAAGGAGCGGCCCGGGGGGCGAAGAAAGAAGGGGGACTTACGATCGGGATTATCCCGAGCGAAAGCGCTGATGACGCGAACCCATTTATTGATATCCCGATTGTAACCGGATTGCGGGATGCCCGCAATGTCATTGTCGTTCGTTCTTCGGAGGCGATCATTGCGATTCAAGGAAAATACGGAACACTTTCTGAGATTGCGTTCGCGCTTAAATTCAAGGTCCCGGTTATTGGTCTCCATACCTGGGATATAACTCAAGATATCATTATTGCTTCAAACGCCGTTGATGCGGTAGACAAAGCTTTTAATCTGATTCAATGTTAAATGTCTAAACTTATATTCCGCACTATTTTTTTCTTCTTTTCTTTTTCTCTTTTGTTCGGGGTGGGGTGCGGACCTTATCAGGTTTCTTCTCCAGGACAAAAGGAACCAGGCTATCTGGAAACCGAACCTCCGTCCGGCGGAGTTGCCCGTGGCATTTATCATACGATTAAACCCAAGGAAACTCTTTGGAGGATCGCTAAAACCTACGGTATAAATCTTCAAACCCTGGCGGAGATAAACAACATTGATGAACCGGCCCAAATCACGGTTGGTCAAAAGCTTTTTATTCCCGGTGCAACCAAAGTCGAAAAAATCATTGTTGATCTCAAAGATACATCGCCCCCGCCGCCGCTTATTAAGAAAACGAATGATTTTATCTGGCCTGTTCAAGGAAGGGTGGTTTCGCGTTTTGGCGTGCAAGACGGGCTGCTTTATGAGGGCATCGATATTGCCGCCCCCTTAGGAACTCCGGTTAAAGCCGCGGGAGAAGGAGTGGTCGTTTATGAAGGGAGTTTGAAAGGATACGGCAACCTTTTGATTGTCAAGCATGAGAATGACTTTAAAACTGTCTATGCATATAATTATAAAAACTTAGTAACCGTTGGTCAAAAGGTAAGAAGGGGAGA
The DNA here is from genome assembly GCA_026625185.1 of Thermodesulfobacteriota bacterium. Classification (GTDB taxonomy): domain Bacteria; phylum Desulfobacterota; class WTBG01; order JAGOGO01; family JAGOGO01. The sequence goes on from CP113000.1 coordinate 1,717,732, forward strand.
TGCCATTGCAAAGGTAGGGAATAACGGGCGTTCTCCTGACCCTCGCCTTCATTTCCAAATCCGGGATAAGGATCAAGCCCGAAATCCTCTTTTTTTTCTCCCTTGAAACCGGATTAACCGGTTTTTACTCTTTCCGGCTTTTTTCTTTAGAATCTTCATAGCAAGATGTTTCCTATCCCCGTCCTTATGATTCCGGGATGGTCCTTATGAAAAAATCTGCGCAACGCAGATTGCTGGGCAAAATAAGTATTAGAACTCTTCTTATAAATTCCTCCTTGCTCAAAACTTTATTTGGTTAGGTGTTTGAATTTCAGTGTGGGACTTTCTGCTGGTCTGCCATGAGTCTTTGCTGAAGGCTCGTAATGGCTGCCCGGATTTCGTCCGGTTTCATTTGAGGCTCTTTTCCGCCAAGGGCATCCTGAATCCCGGAGTTATAGACCGGGAGGTTAGTATCCACACCCTGCCACTTCAGGTTTTGGCCGAACTTGTACCCCAGGCTGTAGCTCTCCTTGTCCTTCTGGTCTTTCAATTCCGGTTTTTCCTGGGCAAAACAGACGCTGAATAAAAAAAACAATGCTCAATAAAGTTGTGAACGTATACTTCATTTTTATCTCCTAGTTTTCTTCCGAAGGTGTAACCTTTCACGTAGCTTTTCTTCCAACCGGAGTAATCGTGGACAGGGTCCGTGATCAATACCTCTTTTTTTTCGCCTGAGCCCAGATTCACAGCGTACTTATTTCGGCGCCAGGTAGTAGTTTACATGGGGATTAGTTCCGGTCTGTTGTTTGGTATGGCAGATGTTGCAGTTTCCGATTGCCATAGACGATTTCTGGAGATATGCGGGCTGCATGTTATCCGCCCACCAGTTTCAAAAACGCTTCCTTCTTGCGGCTCGGTGATGTTTACGGTAGGCGCGACAATGTCATCACCATAAAGATAAATAGTGGTAAAGGCGCCGGGGCTACTGGAGACCCTCACTTTAAGGGTATTATTTTGTTGCAGGGAAACATTTCGTTCAAGAATATACACATTCTGATTAAAATCAGAGGGGCCGGCAATCAGGGTACCATTGAGCGTGATCCATTCAGCGGAAACCCTGCAGGAGCCGTCTGCATTGCCGTTTAGGATGCGGAGAAAATAATTATTGTTTGGAGCCTGGACGGTAAAGGTTACCTCTTCGGTTTCAGGGGTGTCTACCTGTCTGGTATGCACCCAGGGACCGCCAAAGACCATCTTCTGGCAGGTTGCTGAACAAACATTGTAGGATCCCCATAATAAGCACAGAAAAATGGTTACTAACAGAGCAACTGATTTCTTCATGGCTTTTCTCCCCGGTAATTTATTAAGGTTAAAGGGTTTAAGAGTTCAAGGATTCAAGAGTTCAAGGTTGAAATTCCACCTGTCAGTCTTTAAAAAGAATCGGGAAAGGCTTTTTTGATTTTAACCTCCTCTTAAATTTGGGTCACCCTCACCCTTTCCCATAATTAAAAATGGAAGAGGGGAAAAAAGGAAAGGATGAGAGGTTTTCGTATTTTTTTAAATTCGATTGAAATTTGAAGGGTGGGAAGCCAAAACAAAAAACACCTCTTTGTCATTAGCGCCCAAAAGGTGTTTAGTAATTTTTTTGTTGGCGATTGATGGTCATCTTCCTCTCCTCCAACCCGAAAATATTGATTACCGACTTTTCAGTAAGACCATTATTAGATGAAAATAATTTTTAAACATTAAATTTACCCTTGTCAAGAATTTATTTTTATGGGGGGATAAAAAATGTTGGTTAAATAAGAATTATAGGGGGAGGCGGGGAGCATTTAGTAAAAAAATCAATGTATATTCAATAGGTTGATATTTTATTTTAAGAAGCTTTAAAGAACAAAGATAGGCAAAACCAAAAAACGTAAACCTTTTCTTCCTCCATGCGTCTAATAAAAAAAACGGATAAAAAAGTTGCCAAATGAGAGAAAAACATTGAAAAAACTTGGAAGAGGGTTCGCGAAAGGATATAATCCCACTCATTCTTTTCAGCATCTGGCTCGTGATTATCACTATGCGCGAAAAGAAGAGAACACCAGGAGGCATCAGCGCTGAGATTTTTCAGCCGCACCCCAAATATCCAATCTTTTGAGCGGATTTGATATTGGTAAAGCAAGATCAAGAGTTGGTAAAGTCAATCAGGGTGATCATTTGAAAGGTTTTTATTTTAGAGGGGGACGATAACAAGGTGCTCCCTTTGGTCTTTATAAAAAAACCAAAACAGAAACGGGATGTGTTCGATATCCAAATATTTTATGTGAGATACGGTGGAAGCTGAGACCGAAGAGAAAAGTGTATCAATATTAAACGATGAGGAGATGGTTACTCGTGCCAAAGCTGATGATCAAAAGGCGGTTACTGAGCTTATTCATCGTTATCAACCAAAAGCTTACGCGATTGCTTTTCATCTGTGTTCGGAAGAGAGTGACGAGGTTCGGGATGTCACCCAAGAGGCTTTTTTAAAGGCCATCAGAAGTATTAAAAAATTTCGAGGACAAGCATCTTTTTCAACCTGGTTTTATCGTATTGTAGTCAACACCTGTCGAGATTTTCTGAGACGTAAACGAAAAAAAGAACGGTTATTCTCATTGTGGCCAGGGAAACCGCATGGCAATGAAGTTTCGCAAGACAATAGTAAAGAACAACCAGATCTAAAAGGACATAACGACCCTATGGCAGTTTTCACCGGAAAGCAATTGACACGCGAGGTCCGTAATGCTTTGAGAGCGCTTCCGGAAAAGCAGCGGGTTGTTTTTCAGTTTAAGGTGCTTAATGAAATGACGATAAAGGAAATAGCTCAGGTGACCGGATCATCGGAGGGTACCATTAAAAGCCATCTTTTTAGGGCAACCCATTCTTTGAGAAACGTCCTTAAGGACTGGTCCGAATCATAAAGGAGGTGAAACCATGAAACCATGTTCAGATTACCAGGAAACGCTTTTACTGGATGTCTATGGGGAATTAAATCTCGTTGAGCGTCGTGTCTGGGAAAACCACCTTAGCACCTGCGAGCATTGCCGCAAAGAAAAGGAACAATTGTTGCGACTACTAAAAACAATCAAAAACGCTTTGCCCACCCCAACGCTTTCTCCGGATAAAATCGCAGAACATGTCCGGGTAATACAAAGAAAATTAAAAGAGGAAGCTAACCTCCCTTGGTGGAGGAAGGCGCGCTTTCATTTACCGCAACGACTCATTCCTGCGCTTACGACCGCTTGTGTATTACTGATTATCATCAGTTGGTTTGGCTTGAAAGAATTCAAAAAATTTGACATGCTGTCGACATCTCCTCAAACCACTTCCGAAGAACAAATTAACCGCGATGACTTAGAGGTGGTAAAGAACCTGGAGTTTTTAAAAGAAATGGAGGACGTTGAAAAATTAGTCAAGCACTTAGATGAAACAGACTCCCAGAGTCCTTCCACACAAACAGAAAATAACAACAATGGCGGCAGTGATGATGCATAAGTTATCGCACGTAATGTGTCGAAATATTTTCATGATTCTTTTTGCCTGGGCAATCGCAGCAGCCTTTCCTGCTCTGTCGATGAGTAAAACCACGTCACCCTATCCGACAGGTTACTCAAAAAAATGTGTGCAAAGCACGATTGAACGCCGGTTAATAGCGGAGAATCACCACCATCAAGGGGATTTTTCTCACGAGGAACAGGGCCGGTTTAAAAGGAATTATAATGAATGGAAATCACTTCCCCCGGAAAATCGAAGGGAATTACGGCATCGGATGGATCACTGGAGAGAGCTTTCACCTGAAGAACGGACACTGTATCAAAAACGTTATCATCAATTCCAGCAGCTTCCCCCTGATGAACGGGGGCGGGTTCGAGAGAAACTGGATAGGTGGGATAACCTCTCGCCTCAAGAGAAAGACGAAATTCGTCGCACCTTCCCCAGACATTAGGGGGGCGATTGCCAGAAAGTCCTAAAAGGAAAATAAAAGGATCAACTAAAAAGGGATTATCATGGAATGTTGGAAAAATTTGCTGCGACCATAGTCAAGTTTTCTCACACCAAAAAATCACTCAAGAATAAAATAGGGATAATGCTTTTTGGAGCCATCAATTTACTGGTTGTTATCCCTTTTGTTTTTTTTCATGTTGGGTGTGTTCTTGAAAAGTATATTCTTGTGCATTGGTTACGACCGCTGGAAGTAGTGACTGCTATCCTGAGTGTTCTCTGTGGACTTTTTCCCCTGATATGGTCAGTAAATGTTAAAATTCATCTTGGGAAAGGAACTCCAATCCCTTTGGCTCCCACTCAAAACTTAATTATCACCGGTCCCTATAAATTATGTCGCAATCCAATGCACCTTGGAGCTATGATTTACTACTTCGGAGTAGGAACATGGTTTGGTTCTTTGACTATCGGTATCATGAGCTTTCTTCTTGGTCTTGTTCTGTTTAGCATCTACAATAAGTTTTTCGAAGAAAAAGAGTTGTTACTCCGCTTTGGCAAGGAGTATGAGGAATATAAAAGGAAAACCTCCTTTTTAATTCCCAAACTTTGCGGGTAAGTTGAGTACACGGATACTTTTTTATTCCCCGAACGCCACGACATAATGCGAGCAATGAATAAAAGGTCAGGTTTAAGTTGTTCGAATAAACGAATTGCTCCCAGACCGTCAGCGCCCTCACCAATAATTTCAAAATTTGGATTTTGTACAAGGAGGGTGCGGAGTCCTTTTCTTACAATAGTGTGATCATCTAAAATGATAAACCGTTTTTTGTCGTTCATAATTAAAATGGTGACCTTGATAAGTATCAATATATCTTATCATAGTTCTTGCCCTTTTTCAATGTTGGACCGCAGACTTTGAGAGAATAAGGGTTTAATGTGTTTGACGATTCACCTTAAGTTATTCAGCCTTCCCTTTTTGATCTCCTCTCCGATCTTCTCCACCTCGGATATAACCTCTTTTTCATTCACTGTTAAAATCTGTTGATTATGCATTATTACTGTGCCATCAACCATGACTGTTCGCACATCATGTCCCGAAGCTGAATAAACCAGATGGGAATAATAATTATACACAGGAGTGAGGTGAGGTTGCTTCCAATCCAGGATAATGATATCTGCTTTTTTCCTCAACTCGAGAGAACCGATTTTATCATAGAGGCCCAAAACTTCAGCGCCCCCGATGGTTGCCATCTTAACCACGGTTTTAGCATCCATGAGGGATGGATCCTTGCGCGCAAGTTTATGAATCTTGGCGGCGGTATCCATTTCGGACAAGAGGTCAAGGTTGTTGTTGCTGGCACATCCATCTGTTCCCAAACCAACGGGAATGCCGAACTTTAAAAAGTCTGGAACCGGCGCAACTCCAGAAGCAAGCTTCATATTGCTTTCCGGGCAGTGGGCGACCCTCACCTTTTTTGCTTTGAGCACAAAAAGTTCCTCAGGAGAAATCCATAGGCAGTGCGCGGCAATGGTTTCACCATCAAGCACCCCCAAGGTGAGTAGGTGCTTAACCGGTGAAACCCCATAGCGACTCATCATTTTCATTATCTCAGCTTCAGTTTCAGCGAGGTGTATCAACAAAGGAATGCCATGATCATTACACACCTTACGTGCTTCTTGTAAGGTTTCTGGTTTGCAGGCATAGGCAGAGTGGCAAAACAAAGTGGGAGCAATCAATGGGCTTGCAGGAAATCGCTCTAAATAGTTCTTCCCGTTTTTCAGATTGAAATCAGGATTGGGAACATCGGGAGTTGGAAAGTCAAGGATTCCTTGTCCGAGTATGGCCCGGAGGCCTAATTGCGAAACAGCGCGCGCCGCTTCTGCTTCGAAAAAATACCCATCCGCAAAACAGGTAGTGCCGGATCTAATCATCTCGATTCCGGCTAAGCGTGTTCCCTGATAAACAAATTCAGGGTTGACATAATGAGCTTCAACGGGAAAGATATAATCATTGAGCCAGGTTTCCAAAGGAAGATCATCTGCTAAACCACGAAGGCAGGCCATTGCCGCATGGGTATGGGTATTAATCAGGCCCGGCATAATCAGCCCATCACGGGCATCAATTACTTTGTCAACAGTCCCATCAGGTGGCGCCTCGGTTATCGTGCCGATGCTTTTTATGGTATCGTCTTCTATTAAGACGTATCCCGCAGGGAAAATATCTTCCGAGGGATTGATGGTGAGAACCACGCCGCCTTTAATGAGAATAGTATTAGATTTAGTCAAGGGCTTCTTCATCACAGGAACAAGCATCGCTTTGGAACTTATCCCAAAGCCCCTTAAATTTTTTATACAGGGTAAATACCCCGTGTGGAAGCTTTCTAACAGGGTTTACTTAAAAATTTGGCCATTTTCGCAGTAATGTTTCCACGAGGGATTTGAAATAGGCCACTGCTTCAGGATCAACTTGTTTCGTGCTCCACACATGTTCTCCAAAACCGATCTGGGCTAACACATATTTCCCAAACCCCACCTGGCCAATTGCTGTAAGGCCGGTAGCAAGTTGTCCCAGCCCAAGCTCTATTTCTACGGCAACTTGACCTACTGCTGCCCAACCAGTCGAGGCTTGTCCCAAGCCGAACAAGAAGCTTAAGGCAAGCTGTCCGATTGCAATTGCGCCGAAGGCAGCCTGGCCGATCGCTACCATTCCGGCGGCAAGGCGACCCACGGCTACAATGCCTTTTGCCATCATGCGTTTACCGGTTTCCGGGCAGATGCCACGAGTGTAATGGAGAAGCGGCAAACCTAAAATGGTTCGATGAGATTTAAATTCTGCAAAAGATGTACCAGTAGGATAAAGGAAGCGGCGCCACAGGCCAAAAGAAGTCTGGTCAATCCGATATTCAACATTTTCCAATAAAATATTTTTCATAGCTTTTAGTTTATTATATGCCCATATTCTACTCCGTTTTACAATAATTTTTATGACCAAAACTGGATAGAAAAACCTAACTAATTGAATTTCCCAAAAAAAATATTGATAAGTATTCCAAGATATGGTTATGTTATTAAAAAAGCTCTTTCTTCTTTTAGGCAGAGATTTCCTGCATAATGTGCTTTTGAACTGTGTACCTTTGATGGAATCAAAAATTAATATCTTAAAAAAAGAAGACCTGTTCCGCTTATTGCATCCCAAAAGTCTTTCCGGGTTTCAGCCCCTGAAAGAAGAAACCAATACCCGTCTTATCCTTAAAGGACGCTTGGGTAACTCAAATGAACCACTGGTTATTAAGATCTTTAAACGCCCCCATTTTTTTGACCAGGTTAAATATCTTTTTCGGCCGCCGAGGAGCCGGAAAGAGTGGCAGATCGGGCAAAAATTGTCTCATCTGGATATCCCCACTCCTTCCCTGGTAACTTATAGGGCTTTGCGGAGATGGGGCTTTCTTACTAATGACATTATTGCTTTTCGGGAACTAACTGATGCTGTGCCATTAATCAACTGGGTAGAAAACAATATCATCCAAAAACCGCTCCCCTTTTTTGAAAGACGAGAAGTGATTCGAGCGCTCGGCGGTTTTGTCCGAATGATCCATGACCAAGGAATATTTTCAAAAGATTTTCACCAAGGAAATATCCTGATAAAAACTGAACCGGGGACGCCCCCTCTATTTTATTTAATTGATCTTCACGCTATTAGGATTAAAAAAGAAATTACTCGCAGAGAACGAATAAAAATGTTAGCCCAATTTAATAACTTTCGGATACCGATAGCAGATCGGCTGAGGTTCCTTAAGGCTTATCTTCAGGGGGGAGGGCAGGAAGAGATTTCAAAAAAGGCTTTGGTAAAAGAGATAGCTTCAGCTTCGTTTAGTCACTGGAAGCGCCTCTGGAAAAAGCGGAAAAAGCGATGCCTGCGACCTGGAAAAGGCTTAGAGAGGTTTAAAACCGGTCCGTGGCAAGGGATGATTCGAAAAGAATATTATTTAAAAAATTTCTTTCACTTATTAGATAAGTGGGGTAAGAATAATAAAAGAACAGAAAATTTGGTTAAGGGGGTATTTCCCCAAGAAAACGCGAAAAATTTGGTTATCCGATACTATAACCAAAACAGCTTTTTCTCCACGCTGAGGTCACTCTTCCAAATTTCTCCAGCCGAAAGAACCTGGGTTACTATACACACCTTGATCATGCGAGGAATACCTACGCTTATGCCCGTTGCTTTTGGTGAAAGAAACCAATGGGGAGTTTTACGGGATTGCTTTCTTGCCTTTGAAAAAGTGCCCGAGGTCACGTCAGGCGCTGGTCTTTTAAAAGAATTATCAGAGACGCCTTTGATTGTTCAAAATACATTTTTAAAAAAAAGGATTATCTTTCACCTTGCCCGATTGATTCGGTGGATGCATCAAACAGGTGTGTGCCATAAAACTTTGAAGCCGACTGACATTGGTGTTACATTCGATCATAAAAAGGTTTTTTTGCATGTGGTGAATGTGGACGGGATGACGATTAAGAAAAGCGTTGGAATAAATGACGTGGTTAAAGACCTAAGCTCTATACGCCTATCCTTTTTGCATGCCCTGGAACAAAAGGACCAGAACTTTTTTTTCAAAACATATGCCTGGGGAAATACGTTTTTTAAAGTTAACGAGAAAAAAATAAGAGATAAGATGCAAAAAAAATAACAGCTCATTCAGCAGTAGTGATTTTTGCTCATCACGCTGTTAATTCTTATTCCAACGGCATTGAAACCGCAGGGAGAAGATAAGCTTCCATTAAAACAGGCTGCTTTTTGGATCAATGTGAATAAAAATAAACCCTTTCCGATAATTATGAGCAACGAGCCATCGGTGGGTTATTATGCCGGAGGGAAAAACCTATTCGTCCCGACTTTGGGGTATCCTGAATTTGGGGACTATATTGACGCGAGACAGGTTGATCATGTAGGATTTTCGGAGAGGAATATTATTAAGGAATTTTTTTTTTATCACTGCTTCAACCGGAAAAATTTAAAAGAGTTGATTTTGGGAATAAGAAGGTTTTGTTTTATGAAGTCTCACGCTAAGGGAAATGGCGAGTATTTTAAAAATCGCCCCCATGATTTTTTTGGGTTGCGATTGACGGAAAGGTATAGCTGGGAAAACTCTGCCGATTTTTAAAGAAGGATAGCGCTTTTGTTGAATTTCTCTATGAAAATAATTGGTTAGAAAGAGTGAAAAATAGCAAAAGAATAAAAATACGCACGGTTATAAAAAGAAGTTTTGTTGTACTGGGGGGGTTGTTATTTTTCCTCGGTATCGTACTAGCCTGGATTCGGTTTGGTTTTATTAAAAAGACGGTATGGTCAATTAGTATCTACACGGGCTCTAATTCTTATTCATTTTCTCCCCATCCTCTGGTCAAAAAACATCCTGTACTCCAGGCATCCGATGCTGTCGATGTGCCGGCTTTTTTTCTGTCCGACCCGTTTATGGTTCAGCATAATAACAAGTGGTTTATGTTTTTTGAGGTGTTCAACAAATTATCACAGCAGGGTGATGTCGGATTGGCAACCAGCCATGATGGAGTCGTATGGCACTATGAAAAAATTGTCCTTGATGAGCCTTTCCATCTGTCATTTCCTTGCGTGTTTAAATGGAAAGGTTGTTTTTACATGGTTCCGGAAAGCCGCGGCGCCCATAGTGTGAGATTATACCAGGCAACGAAATTCCCTTATCACTGGACATTTGTTGCCGAACTCCTTACCGGTGATTATGCTGATCCCTCATTGATTTTCAAAGACGGAAGATGGTGGTTATTTGTTTTGAATCCGGGAGATAAACTCGCGCTTTACTATGCCGGCGATTTGCAAGGTCCCTGGACTGAACACCCCGCCAGTCCTCTCATAACCGGAGATAAGAAAATTTCCCGGCCAGGAGGGAGACTTACCATGTTCAGGGAGAAGATAATACGGTATGCACAAATGGGTGTCCCAACCTATGGCGGCGGATTACGCGCATTTCAAATTGATGAGCTCACGACTACAACCTATCGGGAACATGAACTTCCTCAAAGCCCCATTCTCAGCGGAAGCGGCAAAGGGTGGAATGCCAAGGGAATGCATCATATTGATCCGCATCAGATCAAAACCAACGAGTGGATTGCCTGTGTGGATGGGAAAACCAGGGTAAAGGTTTTTGACGGTAAGGACCGAATTGATCGGATGGTACAAAAAGTGAAAAAATTTATCAAATAAATCGATACGTCTTTCTGTCCTTGAGATAAGAACACATGAAAAAATTCCAACGTATTTCAAAACCAAAGGAGTTTATACCTTCAGGCCAAAGTGGACAAATTTTTCTAACTTGACTTTATAAACTAATTGTGGTCCGAGCCTTTGTTTTTCATGATAAAAATTGGATTGCTTTCTGGTGAGGAAGCTGCTCTATAATGAATACCTTTTTCCTGTCCTGATAAACCAGACCACCTGTCCTCTTTGATGACTGAGGCTGCGTCAAAATGAAGTCTTGGTATATATATTGTAGAAAGGTAATTGCCTTTATAAAAGGAGCTCATAATGGGAAATCAAATTAATAATAAAAACATTGCTTGTATTGGCGCGGGTTACTGGGGAAAAAATTTAGTCCGCAATTTTTTCTCTCTCGGCGTATTACATACAATCTGTGACCGTGATGAAGAAATATTAAAAAGGTTTAACGAAACCTACCCGGGTGTTTTATTGAAAACAAATATCACCGAAGTTTTAAAAGATTCTGCAATTCAAGCGGTGGCGATTGCCACTCCCGCGGAAACTCACTTTGCGCTGGTAAAACAAGCTCTGGATATGGGGAAAGATGTGATGGTGGAAAAACCATTGGCTTTGAGCGTGCAGGAAGGTGAGGAGCTGGTTTCTCTTGCCCGGTTAAAAGGGAAAATTCTTATGGTGGGACATATCCTTGCGTATCATCCGGGCATTCTAAAATTAAAAGAACTCGTAAGTAAAGGAGAACTGGGAAAGATTAATTATGTTTATTCGAACCGACTAAATTTAGGAAAATTCCGGAAAGAAGAAAATATTCTCTGGAGCTTTGCTCCGCATGACATTTCGGTCATTCTTATGCTTCTGGGGGAAATGCCCGTGGAGGTTTCCGCCTCCGGGGGATCTTATCTTCAATCGGAAATTTTTGATGTTACCGTAACGAATATGCGGTTTGCAAGCGGTGTCCGGGCGCATATCTTTGTGAGCTGGCTTCACCCCTTTAAAGAACAGAAACTTATCGTGGTCGGAGATAACAAAATGGCTGTTTTTGATGATGTTGCTCCGAAAGATAAATTACTGCTTTTTGAACATCGGATTGACTGGATTGACCGACAGCCTGTTCCGCGTAAGGAAGATGCACGCATCATTGAACTACCATCTGCTGAACCCCTTAATGAGGAGTGTGTTCAATTTGTAAGAAGTATAGCGACCCGCCAAAATCCTCCAACTGATGGTGAAGAGGGAGCGCGGGTCCTTAGAGTCCTGGAAGCATCCCATAAATCTTTAAAAAATAATGGCCTGGTTATCCCGCTGACGAATGCCCTTCCATCGCTTAAGTATTTTGTCCATGAGACCGGTATTGTTGATGAAAACTGTTTTATTGGAGAAGGAACAAAAATCTGGCACTTTTCTCATATCATGGATGGGGCAGTGATTGGGAAAAACTGCTCCATTGGGCAAAATGTGTTTATTGGTCGCAACGTAAGAATCGGCAATAACGTTAAAGTCCAAAATAATGTCTCGGTCTTTGAGGCCGTAACACTGGAAGACAATGTTTTTTGTGGCCCTTCCAGCGTTTTTACTAATGTCCTTAACCCGCGGAGCTCAATTTCCCGTAAGGACGAATTTCGAAATACTCTAGTGAAGGAAGGGGCGACAATTGGAGCTAACGCTACTATTGTTTGCGGGCATACCGTGGGACGGTTTGCTTTTATCGGCGCGGGTTCAGTTGTTACTGAGGATGTGCCGGACTTTGCGCTTGTGTTCGGCAACCCAGGGAGAATGCACGGCTGGATGTGCGCCTGTGGTATTAAACTCTTGTTTTCTTCTTCATCCAAGAAAAAAGCACAGAGCGCGACTTGCTCTGCGTGCGGTAAGCTTTATGAGAAAAAGGCCGAAAAGATTTCTCCGGTAGGATGAAACGTTGGAGAAAGGATGACCAGAGGAGTTAAGCTAAAATTTTTTCTTGGTATTATAAGTAGCGCTTTTTTTTTAGCGCTCGCCCTGCGCAACGTGAGCGTTGCCGAGCTTATCGACTCCTTAGCGCAGGTTAATTATTTTTTTATAATTCCTTCCTTGATCTTGACTTTTTTCGTTTATTGTTGCCGGGCCATACGATGGCGCTATATGCTCATGCCCATTAAGCGGGTAAAGCGTTCTCAATTATTCGAGATTACCATTATCGGCTTTATGATCAACAATATTCTTCCGGTAAGAATCGGAGAGTTGGTTCGCGCTTATGTCCTTGGAAAGAGAGAAAGCTTGAGTAAAAGCCTTGCGTTTGCCACGATCATCATCGAGCGGCTCCTGGACGGATTAACCCTCCTTTCATTTCTCATTCCCATTTTGCTTCTTTTCTCCTTTCCCCGATGGTTGAAACAGACCGGCATTGTTTTTCTGATTTTATATTTGGGGGTAATCGGCTTTCTCTTTTTACTCAACTTTTTTTCCCAAAAACTTATTCAGATTTTTGAGAAACTGGTTTCGCCTTTTTCTCCCTGGTTTGCCCAGCGACTCGGAAGGATGCTCATGTCTTTTTGTGAAGGACTTAAGATATTTAAAACAAAGAAGCAAATTTTCTGGATCTGTTGTTTTTCTTGTTTTATCTGGGTGGGCAGTTCTTTAATCCTTATGGTCTTCCTTTATGCTTTCCATATTAACCTGCCCTTTTACGCTCCTTTCCTATTATTGTTCATTATCGCTACCGGAGTGGCCATCCCTTCTTCGCCGGGATTCATCGGAACGCTTCAGTTTTTCTGCGTTACCGGCTTGGCGCTCTTTGGAGTTCCGAAAAGCGAGTCGCTTGCATATTCCATTGTTTACCATGCAAGCCAATACATTCCCGTAACGTTGCTCGGGTTTTTCTTTATGTGGAAGGAACAGCTTCATTTTAAGGAGATAGCCGTAACCCAGGAAGAAGAGGTCAATGGTAAAACGGGAAATGGAAAGGGTAAAGCGTGAAGCCTGTTAAACCTTGAGGACAAATGTTCCGGCGATTTTGTCGTGCCAGCCCTGTTTGTTGGAATCAAACGCGATCCATAAGAAACCAAGGAAAAAAACATAAAAAGAGATGTTATATCCTATCCACCTCAAAAATGCCCGCCGGTAACCGATCAGCCCCCCATCGGCGCTTACCACTTTTAATCCACAGACCATTTTTCCTATTGTTTGTCCGGTATAGCCATAAAAATACGTGAAGTACGCGGCTCCAAAAATAAGATTGGCACAATACGTTAGGATAATGGTCGTGAAAAAGTTTTTCAAGGAGAGAACACCACCTCCTTGAGCAATACGAGAAGCAAGCAAGAACAGTAAACCAACTATACTGAGGACGGTTTTATCGATAAGATACGCAATACTTCTTACCCAAAAGCCACCTTTCTCCATTTCTGGGGAGGAGGGTATAGATTCTGAATGAACAGTGCTCCAGATTCGAGGATATTCTTGTTCGAGCGCAGGGGTGGTTAAAACTAAATCGGGAGTCATAGAATTTTTTCTTTTAGCAAATGCTTTGTTTATTGATTAAAGAGATGTCGGGCATTCTTAAGTGGTCGTGCCCGGTTCTGAAGGTCCAGGGTTTATGTCTTCAAGAATTCGCGCAATGTCATCGTCATCAAGAGGTTCGGTTTTGATTCTGCGCGCGGGTGCTTCTCTAGGAGATTGATCCGATAAGGAATTTTTCATGCGCAGGATTTTTTTTCTTTCCTCGGAACTGAGTAATTCTTGTTCCCCTTCGTTTTTTTCGTAGAGGGATATATCGTCAATTGATAAGTTGATCTTCTCTTGCCCCGGTTCATCAGGGAGGAATAGTTCTTTATTCGAAGACAGAGCGCTCATAGAGGGTGGGGTTATCGTGAGGTCTTCGGGAAACTCAAAGTCCACCAAGTCTTTTGGCGGCATTTTAATATTCTGAAAGTCTCCTCCTCGTGTTGCTAATGGTAAGGTGTCTCCGGGTTTTGTTTCAAAAGAAAAGGCTGCTTTTAATTCTTCGCCTAATGTCTTTTCTTGCTCCTCAAACTTCGCCTCAAAGGGTTCGGTAGAAAAATCCTGCTTTTTAATTTTTGGTTCCACGGGAGGGGGGACCATGAGCAACCCAGGGGGTTCATTCGTAAAAAGGGGGGAAGTTTTTTCCTGCAAAGGGTATGCGCTGATCATAGCTTTGGGGATAGGGCTCGGCGGCGCTGGTTCCTTTTGGGGGATTGGTCGGGGCTTGAAACCCCGAGTTTTTGATGAACTTAAGCCGAGCTTTGCCTTTTCAGCAAATAATTCTTTACCACATTTTTTACAGGTATTCAGAGAATCCGGCCCAAAATATCCGCATTTTGGACATTTCATTTATCGCTCCATCGAAATATACACCAATTTTTTTACCCTATTATTACTTTTTTTGCTCAAAAGTCAAGATAAATAAAATTAACCAAACAGTGTCTAACTATTTGAATAGTTAACTATTAAAAGACAGCGTTTGTTTTTCATTAAGATGTTTAAAAGCAACCCATCCTAGTTAGAGCACTTAAGGTGTTTTGAAATAGAGAAATAAAAGGTTATTCCCTTTCCCCAACCGGGTTCCATCCATGCCTTACCACAATGTTGCTCGGCGATCTCTTTTACAACAGCTAATCCCAACCCGGCACCTTCAATCCCTTTTGCGGTTTCTTGTCGGTTAAATAATCCAAAGATTTTTTTGACACTTCGCTTTTTATACCCACGCCATCGTCTTTTACCGAAAAAATATGAAACTTGTCTGATTCTTTAAATCCAATTTTAATTTCACTTAAATTATCACCTCCATACTTCAAGCAGTTATCAACCAGGTTTCTAAAAATCCTCAAAAGTGATATTCTATCTACCTTGATTTCCGGTAAGTATTCAGGCTCATCCCACCTGATTTTACGGACACTGAATTGAGGTAAAAATTCTTCTTTAACCATCTGAAGAATTTATTTTAACTCCACATTTTCGATTGTTCCGAATAATTCCTTTGTCGATTTGTATTCATTGATTTTGCCAATCAGAGCAAGAAGCTGTTATGAAACTTTCATGATTTTTTCACAATAGGTTTTTCCTTCTTCACCGAGAATATCCGAAAATGATTTATGGAGGTCTTTGGTCAGAGTGTAGAGGCCAATGGCGGGGTTTTTTATATCATGGGAAATCGAATAGGCAAAGAACATGATTTTTTCCGAATTTTCCCTCGCAGCTGATAATATATATTGCATCCCGGGACTCATCAAAAAGGGTGCGATATTTTTGTTCACTTTCCATTAGTGTTTGTTCAGCCTGTTTGCGTTGTGTGATATCGCGTGAGACTCCGAGAATCCCAATCGGGTGACCTTCACTATCTCGGAGAAAACTCATTTTTACCTCCGCCCAGATGGTAGAATTGTCTTTACAAGTAAGTTCAAGCTCCAATGATCGTGATCGGGATAAATCCTTTTGCCTCAGTTTTTCCCTGGCCATTTCCTCGGCAATATTGGTCATAGCAATTTGATAAGAAGAGGGAGTCAAAAAATCCATCCCACCCTTAGCCATAGCTTCTTCAACACTAAAGCCTAATAAGCGGGTGACCGAAGGGCTGATATAGGTAAGGCGGAGGTTCATATCCATGGTCCAGATCACATCGCTTACATTTTCTGCAAGCATCCGGTAGAGTCTTTCACTCCTTTCCAGGGTTTTTGTTGGCGCTCTATATTTACGATCATTGTTTGCCGGTTCCAATGTAATCAATCGTTGCCGTAGTTCTGTCAATTCACTTAGGACTTGCGCTTTCGTTTTATTTTTGTCTTTCACTTTGCTCCCCCTAAATATTTAAGTTTTGATTGAACCAAATCACTTAAAAGAGGTATTAGGCAAACCGAAGTTTATCAATCATTCAAGTCCGAGTATGGAATTAGAGCGGCATTAAATTTTCAAAAGGTTTAATGTTTCAAAAAAAGTTAATGATTTTCAACAGGCATTGTTTAGGGGCAAAATGGGTAGAAAATTTACCCATTATTGAAGGGGTAGCATGTGCTTTCACCGCAATAACATTTAATGAAACCAATTAAATGAATCAAAAATTAAACAGGCCGAACTACCTTTTAGGCAATCCAGCCTATTTATGAACTCATGAAACCATTGGTAATTTCCTCCACGGTTATCTTTCTTTTATTCTTTATTATTCAAGAACTTATAATAATCTTGAATAAAATTATTATAAACCTGAAAAGGTTAAAATTCAATCAAAACGCCAATTAAAAATCAACTTGACAAATAAGGGAGAATATACAATATAGGAACAACATTATGTTATTTCTTTTGATTCTTATATGATGAGGACTATATGAAACTTAATGACCATATATATTTTTATCCTGAGCAGGGGATGCTTGATTGCAATACCTATGTGGTTAAAGATAAGCTTGTTTTGGTCGTTGATGTGGGTTTGGGTAATAACCTGCCTTTGTTGATTAAAGCCATGGAAAAGGATGGGATTGATCCCCGGGAGATAGATATTATTGCCAACACCCATCTCCATATTGATCATACTTGGGCAAATGAGGAGTTAAAGAAGAAAGGAAAAGCTAAAATCAAAATTACCCAAATTCAAAAAGAAAATTACCACATCAGCATCCGTCAGACCTCGTTGTTTTTTGGCCTTGAACCAATTGGGTTTAAAGAAGATGGACCCCTTGACTCACCCATAGACTTAGGTAATATAAAAATAGAGATAATTTCATCCCCAGGGCATTCACCCGAGAGTGTCTGTTTCTATATGCCCGAGAACAAAGCCCTTATCTGTGGAGACCTTGTTTTTGACCATAATACCGGCCGCTCCGATCTTCCCGGAGGAAACGGGGAGCAGTTGAAAAAATCAATTGAAAAAATTGCCGAGCTTGATACTGAGCTTCTTTTGCCGGGCCACATGGGGATAGTCTCCGGAAAGAAAAAAATAAACGAAAACTTTGAATTTTTGAGAACCAATGTCTTCCGTTGGCTATAGCACCCACGAACTTTGTTTTGAGCAAGGACCAATCCGGCCGCCCAGTGAAGCCAAGAGCCTCCTGGTGCGGATAACCAGGAATTGTCCCTGGAACAAGTGTCTTTTTTGCCGGACCTTTAAGGGGGAAACTTTTAGCCTCCGCTCGGTAGAGGAGATTAAGCAGGATATAGAAACCATAAAAAAGATTTATGACGAGATCAAAGCTATCTCCTGGAAGCTGGGGTTAAAAGGTATTGTGGCTGAGGAGGTGGTTCACTACCTTTACCATAACCCGGAGAAATACTCAAGCAGCTTTCTTAGTGTGGCGATGTGGCTTTACTATGGTGAAGGTTCGGTCTTCTTGCAGGACGGAAATAACTTGATGGTTAAGACCAGTGAACTGGTTGACATCTTAACTCTTCTCAAAAATACTTTTCCGGAGATAACCAGAATAACTTCGTATGCTCGCGCCAAAACGATTGCCACGAGAAAAACTGTCGAGGAATTACAGGCGCTGCGAATCGCGGGTCTTTCCCGGATCCATATCGGACTTGAAAGCGGAAGCGATAAAGTGCTTGAGTTTATCCGCAAAGGGGTTACTGCGGCAGAGCATATTGACGCCGGCCGGAAGGTGAAGAAGGCGGGTATTTCTCTTTCTGAATATGTGATCCCCGGCTTAGGAGGGAAAAAACTCTCGCAGGAGCACGCTCTTGAAACCGCGCGAGTGCTCAATGAAATTAATCCTGATTTTATCCGGTTAAGGACACTGACGGTTGTTGAGGGAGCAGGACTGGATGAAAAGGTGGCTTCCGGAGAATTTGAACCCATAAGCGATGAAGAAATTGTGCGGGAGATACGGCTGATGGTCGAACACCTTGAGGGAATTGACAGCTATTTTGCGAGCGACCATATTCTTAACCTGCTCGAAGAGGTGGAAGGCGAGCTTCCGGGGGATAAGGCAAAGATGCTGGCAGTGATGGACCGTTTCCTCGCGTTGTCTTTTGAAGAAAAATGCAATTTCCGACTGGGGCGAAGAGCAAGCATTTACCACACCCTCGCTGATCTCAAAAACCAAGGGCTTTATCAGCAGGTTGATAAGGCGCTTAAGCAGATCATGGCTCCGGACGGAGATGGGCTTGAGGTAGTGATTGATGGGCTTACCAAGAGGTTTGTTTAATCGTAAATAATCGTTAAGGGGTGTTCTTCAGTTGAGTTAATTTCTTTGATTGCTTCCCGCCTTAATTCATTTCGGTCAAGGTTTGTTCCCTCTTTTTCACCCGGAAATTGTTCCACTAATGTTATCCATCGGGGAATGTTATGGCGGGAAATTTCATTGCGAAAATATTCTCGGATAGGTTGCGCGCTGGAGATTATCCCATTATTGGTTTTGACAAAGGCAAAAGCTTCTTCGCCCAAACGCCGGCTGGGAACTCCTACCACCCGCGCATCAAGTACTCCGGGAAATGAAAGCAGGTATTTTTCTACTTCCAGGGGATAGATATTTTCTCCTCCCCGGATGAGCATGTTGCGTCTCCGGCCGGTTATCCGGTAAAAATTATCTTCGTCTTTCGTCCCCAGATCGCCGGTATGGAACCAGCCATCCTGGTCCATTAGTTCTGCGGTTTCTTGGGGCATGTTATAATACCCCTTCATCATCACCGGCGTGCGAACACAAATTTCTCCTTTTGCCCCGGTCGGTAAATCCTCTCCAGTTATCGGGTTGACTATTTTCATCTCCATCCCATCTAAAGGCTCGCCCACGGTAGAGAGGATTTTTTCTCTTCTTGTTTCCTTGCATGAGGTTTGGGTTAATAGTCCAATTTCAGTGATCCCATAAGCGATAGTGAGTTCAGGGATAGACATGGTTTCGATGGTTTGTTGCATCAGATCCGGGGGGCAAAAATCACCGGACATCATGCCGGTTCGCAGGCTTTTAAGGTTGAAGGTGGGAAGCTCCGCATGGTTAAGAAGATCCGCAAAAATGGTCGGGACTCCATATAAAGCGGTACAGCGCTTTTCTTCTAAAAGTTTCAGAACCGCAAGAGGTGTGTATTTGGGCACCGTTACTATTGGGGTGTGGGTTGAAAAAGACGCCATCAGGCCCATCCAGAAACCAAAGATATAATGAAAAGGGACCGGCACGCAGAGGATGTCCGAAGGGCCAAAATCCTGTTTTTTGGCAATCGTCAGACCATTGTTGATCAACCCAAAATGAGTAAGCATGACGCCCCGGGAATAACCAGTCAGTCCACAAGTAAACTTAATCAGGACAGGATCAAAAGGGGAGATTTTTTCTTTAAGAAACGGCAGATCCGACTTGCGTACTTTGCTTGCTTCCTTTAATAAATCCTCAAAGTTGAGGAATCCCGAAGTGGTGCTGTCTCCGATAACAATAACTTTTTTTAACAAAGGAAATTCCCGGGAAGCGACCTCACCTGAGGAAAAGACTTGCAGATCCGGGATAGCTTTTTTAAGAATTTCTTCATTGTCGCTTCCGTTTATTTTTTTGGCCAGGAATAACACCTTAATATCAGCGGTTTTTAGGTAATAGGCGAGATCGCGTGATCGGGCATTTGGGTTTATGGGAACCATGACCGCCCCGAGTTTACTAATGCCTAAAAAGAGAAAAACCCATTCAGGGATGTTATGGGCCCAGACCCCTATCTTATCTCCTCTTTTAATGCCCACGCTCATCATTCCTTGAGCCAATTGGTCAGAAATATCCTTAAGCGCTCCAAAAGTAAAATTCCCTTGATCAGGAGTAATCAAGGCTTTCTGAGCAGGTATTTTATCTGCTTGACGATCAAAAAACTCTCCTAATGAAAGATTATTAATCCAATCCTGGTAGGACAAGGTATTCTCCTGAGTTGATGAGTAATGATTTAAGAAAAAGGTAATTAACTGATAAAGGGGTCCATTGTTTTTATGCTGGCCGCTTTTTCATGGGAAAGGCCTTCAGCCATCTTTTTTAGGAGCAGGGAAAGCTGTTTCAACTCTTCCTGGGAAAGGCAGCGCATCAAAGGGACAAACTCTTCTTCATAGGCAGAAAGAATCTCTCCAAAAAGCTGTTCCCCTTTCGGGGTAAGTCTCACCCATATTTTTCGGCGGTCTTTTTTATCCTGATCCCTGATAACAAACTCATCCCTTTCCAAATGATCCACAATCGTGGTGATATTTCCTTTGGTAACCAGCAATTCTTTACCCAGCTTTCCTAGTGGCATATCTCCCTGGAGTCCTATGGTCGTTAGCACGTAAAGTTGGGGCAGGGTCACCCCTTTCTTACCGACTTTTTTTCGGATTTCAGTGGAAATAACGGCATAAACCCTTAAAATTCTTACCCACACCCCGATAGAGAGTTCTTTTAGTAAGCCCCTTCTGGAACGGGATAAAGACGATGTAAGGGTTTTTATGCCGGGAGAATCTTGCATTCTACTAAAGAAACTAAGATTTTTTAAATTTAGATTTTTATCATAATAATTTAGAAAAGTCAATTTATTTCCCGACAAGATTATTTAAAAAATACTTTAATAAATTTTTTAACCATTCGAAATTTAAATATTTATTCCAAAAATTAAAAGCCCCATTCCCTTTTTCTTTTGATTCCTTTTGTCACTTATTGATTTTCCGGGTAGTTTTGTTTGGTTGACAGTAGGCCCTGAAAAAATGTAATCCTTTTTGAGAAACCTCCTCAACCAAGGTGTTGCATATTTGTTTTGAGATAAATATCTTACGCTAACAATTTGAAGGAAACGTAAGAATTTTTTTGAGGAAAAATGGTTTTCCGGAGGAGCAGAGGAGGGGATTCCCCCTCCTTTGGATAAATTTAAAGTAGTTACTTTTTTCGATTGGTATATTCAGCGAAGATCATTGCTACTGTTCGATAAATCATGTGGGCAAACTTTGAGTAGGGAAGGTAGGCGAGAAGATAAAACACAAAGACCAAATGGAGGACATAAAAAAGGTATGCCAAAAAAGCAGCTTCTGCCATGCGGGCAAACTGGGTAAGGAATCCGGTGATAGCCACGCACAAAATAGTCCAGGTAAAAACTGAATCAAGATAGGTGCCGGCTCCGGCCTTATCCTTGTTGACAGAACGGTTGTAAAGCACCAGCAGACATCCCACCACAATTGCTATCCCTCCCAAATTCCCCGCGACCTTGACTACACTAAAAAAAGACCACGGAGGCAAAAATAATTCATTGCCTTTGAAAAACAGTTTTTCTGCCCAAATACCTCCCGCACTGATAGATGTGGCGATAAGGCATAACACAAAGCCGTAGAATATGCAAAGATGGGCGTAATACCTTATTTGGTTTGCTACACAGTCATTGAATTTTTCGTGCCGCAAAATTTTGCTCATTACCGGTATCAGGTAAGACTTGGAGGCGCTAAGCAGCGTTGGCGCACCATCTATTCCCTGGATAAGAATGGTCCAGAACCTGTTTGTTCCCGTAAAAAGACCGATAAATACCAGAAGGGTAAAAACTCCTGCAGCAATATCGATTACTTCATATGGAATAAAGTTCCTGAAAAGGATTGGTCCAGAAGGTATGGTATTACCCCGCAGCATCAGCAATAAAAGAAGAATGGGAAACCCAAAAAGAAGGGGGAGATACCGAGCCTGACTTAAAATTTTACCCATGAATCGAGGAAAGGCTAAATTGATAAAACTATAGTTACGGACAGCGGCAAGGACTTCACCCGGTTTTGCGCCTCTCGGACAATGCACTGAGCAGTCATTGCAGTTGTAACAGAGCCAGATATCCGGGTCTTGCATCAGCTTGTCTTTTAAACCCCATTGCGCCCAAATCATCTCTTTTCGAGGAAAAGGGTTGTCCTCAGGGGTTAACTTGCAGACGACAGAACAGGTGGCGCACTGAAAACATTTTTTTAGCGAGTCACCTCCCAGGGATTTAACGTCTTTAATAAAATCAAGATCAGGTTTTACAATAGTCGAATCAGCCATGATTCATTCCTCCTACATTCCTTTATAGGGATTGGGGCCAACTTTATCAATGGTTTCCATGAAACTATCAATGATGTTGGGAATCTTATTGAAATCAGAGTGAGCAACCAGCTCGAAACGAATTCGGTCGGATTCAAGCTTCAGCCGGTCCAGGGTTTCCTTAACCTTTATCATCCGATAGCTGGCCAGTTCACTCCCTTTTACCATATGGCATTGATAATCATCGCCGTGCTTGCAGGCTAAAAGGAGCACGCCGTCAATGCCCTTGGAAAGGGCATCGGCAATCCAGACCAGGTTCGTTGAACCCACACAGCGCAAAGGGATGATCCGCGCGTAAGGAGTGTAGGTAAGACGATTCATTCCCGCCATATCGATAGCGGGATAAGCGTCGTTTTCGCAGGCCAGGATGAGAATTCTGGGCTTTTCTTCATAATCTTCCGGAACTTCGATATTCTTTATCATGGAACCGATCATATCCACCGAATAATCCTTAAAAGAAATGATTCGTTCCGGGCAGGATCCCATACAGATAGCGCAACGCCGGCACCGGGTAGGATTAGGGAGAGGATTGCATTTTTCGTCTTCATTGATGGTGCCGAAGGGGCATTCCTCAGTGCACCGTTTGCACTGGGTGCAGCGCTGCATAAAAAAGTCAGGGTAGGTCCGGTCACCGGCCCGTGGATGGACTGCTTCGCCCCGGGAACTCATCTCCACGCACTGAATCGCTTTAAGGGCGGCGCCGGTAGCGTCTTCCATGGTTGAAGCCAGGTCTATGGGAGAACGCACCGCTCCGGCCGCGTAAATACCGGTGCGCCGGGTCTCGTAAGGAAAACAGACAAAGTGGGAGTCGGGGAACCCATACTTAAGTGGCGGCAATTCCGGTCCCTGTCGGTAATCAAGGTTGAGGATATTTGATCTGATGATGATATCAGTTGGTGGCGGCGGTTGATTTTCCTTTTTATCCTTTTCTTCCTCCACCACAATCTTGATTGCCTCTCCGAGAGCCGTGGCTGGCACCATGCCGGTTGCCAGCACCACCAAGTCTGCTTCGATTTTTATATTTTCACCGAGCAGCGTGTCTTTTACCTCTACTGTTACCGCGGCATCGTTTCCGTTTACCGCTGTGACTTCGCCCTTGGTAAAAAATATACCGTCATCCTGCTGGACGGCTTTGTAAAAATTTTCATAAAGCCCGGGGGTACGCATGTCTTTATAAATAATATACACCTTGGCCTCCGGGTTCTGCGTACGGATGTACTTGGCTTGTTTAAGCGATTCCATACAGCAGATAGCAGAGCAATAAGGAAGATGATTATTATCCCGCGATCCGGCGCAAAGAATAAAAATCACGCTTCCGGCTGTCTTCCCGTCCGAAGGCTTGTTTATTTTTCCCCCGGCGACAAGCTCTTCCAGCTGTTCCCGGGTGACGATATTTTTCGAGGTCCCGTAGCCCAGATGTCCAAGCTTACCGGCATCATAAGAAACCGCACCCGCGGCATTTATAATAGACCCGGCTCGCTCAGAAACCGAGTTCCCATTTTGTTTTATCGCCACGTCAAACAATCCCGGCATGCCACTGATCTTTTCTATGGTAGCTGAGGTGTAAACCTTGACATTGGACGCCTGGTCAATTTCGCGCATCAGGGCTTCGATCATGCCCGAATCCTCGATTGCTTCGAAGGGGGATTGGGTAGGGCAAAGTTTGGTTTGCTTTTTAACCCATCCGCCCAGGGTATTTTCCTTTTCCACGAGAATGACATTGTAGCCGGTTCGGGAAGTTTCCAATGCCGCGGTCATTCCCGCAAGCCCACCGCCAACCACCAGAATGTTTTTCACGATATCTTCAACCTGGTAGGGGGTAACAAAATCCATCTTCTGTATTCGCACCACTCCCATACGCAGAGTGTCTTCTGCCAGCATCTGAGTGTCTTCATCATTGGGTTTATGACACCACGCCACCTGCTCCCGCAAGTTTACGCGGTTTAAAAGCACGTCGGGTCCGAATTGAAAAACTTCGGTTTTTACCCGCTGGGAGCAAGCGGCGATAACTACCGCATTGACCCCTTCGCTGATATCCTGTTTGATGAGAGCGGGCCCTTCCTTGCCGCATAAGACGTCATGGCTCTTGCAAATCGGAGTTTTAGCGATTTTTCCCAATGCCTCTATATTAATGGATTCTCCAATCTCGCAGCCTTTACAAATATACACACCGATCTTTTTATCCATCGCGTTACCTCCTCACCGTAGATTGAATTGCTTTGAGTGTTGCTGCCGTGGCGTCCTGAACAGCGGCTGCCACATCCATCGGTTTTCTCACACAACCGGCGCCGTAAATACCTCGCTTGTTTTGATCCCATAAGACGAAGCCGTTTTCTTCGTAGGAAACATCAGCAGGTATTCTTGTCTGAACAGTTGCAGGCACCATGCCCGTGGCCAGAACAACCATGTCTACGGTCTCTTTCGAGAGCTTGCCTGAAAGTTGATCCTCCGCGGTCACCGTGAGCGCTCCGGTGGCCGGATCTTCGGTGATCTCTGCGACTTTTCCCTTGATAAAAGAAACCTTTTGATCTTTGGCCACCTCAGTATAGAAGTCTTCGAATTTTCCCAACGCACGAATGTCGATATAGAAAATATAAATCTGAGCGTCCGGATACTGCTCATGGACGTAACGGGAATGTTTTAACGAGGCAAGGCAACACACTGAGGAACAGAAAGGAAGAAAGTTTTCATCCCGTGATCCGGCGCACTGCACAAAGGCAATGCCGGCAATTTCTTTCCCGTCGGAGGGACGTACGATTTTCCCTTTGGTGGGACCGTTCAATGAGGCCATACGCTCCATCATCACATTGTTAATAACATTTTTATGTTTTCCAAATCCGTAATATTCCACCTTACCTGCGTCAAAAGGCTGCCACCCGGTAGCCCACACGATTGCTCCCACCTTGAGGTCCACGATCTCAGGTTTCATGTCTAAATCGACGGCGTTATATTTGCAGGCGTCCTTGCATTTTTGAGCATCAGGGGTGCCGATAATCTGAGGAGAGATTACGTAGCGCAATGGAAAAGCAAAACTAAAAGGAAGATATGCCCCCTTTATGGTGTCCATGCCATAATTAATTTCGTTGGGGATTTCTGTGGAGCAAGCTTTTGCACAATCGCCGCACGCGGTGCAATTTTCATTCACATAACGAGGATTAACTTTTACCTTAACCTCATACGCTCCTTCCTGCCCGGATATGCTTTCAACTTCCGCCAACGTAAAATAGTGAATTCGGGGATTATCCTTAATCCGACGAAAATTGATTTCCAAACCGCAGCTCGGAGGGCAGAGTTTAGGAAAATACTGATTGTTCTGGGCCACTCTTCCTCCTAAGGTGGGGTTTTTTTCCACCAGGTAAACATCGCAGCCTATTTCGGCAGCTTCCACGGCTGCGGTTATACCGCTCATCCCACCTCCTACCACTAATATTGTTTTGTTATCGCTCATACATTTTACCTCCCTATGTCCTTTAAATACCTAATCCGAAATTTTTAATATGCCGCGTGAACAACGCTGCAAGACAATCATCTCTTCTCAAACCACCACGACCAACCACGGAAAAACGTATAGTGAGGAGACCACAATGGTAAAAAAAAATTGCTGAAAGAATAATCAACAAAAAAATAATAGCAAAAGAAATTCACCGAAAAAAAGGAAATCTCATTTTTTCAGCGGCAAAATCTCCCGCTTTAACATCACCCATTCCCCGGTCTTTGGAATCCATCTGCAATTGGCGAACACCTGCCAGTTCTTCTGGTCGATATCCGGGTAATCAGCCCGATAATAGTAACCCGGCCATCTGGTTTCTTCGCGAAACAAGACCGTCCGAATATGAGCTTCCGCTTGCCACATTCGGTGAACATTTTCCCAGCATCGCATCAGTTCATGAAGGTCCTCAGCAGCGAGTTTATCTGAGTCCTCTTTTAAGTATGCCAGAAGCTCCAAGCCTTTCTCCAGGAGAGGTTTATTGGTGTTGAAGTGCATGGTTACACCACCGGCATATTCGTCCATGATCTTCTGAAGTCGAAACATAAAGTCCTTTGGCTTAATATAGTTCGGATGAATGTTGGGATCGCTCGATTCTTCCCGGTTTTTCTTGAATGTGTCGAGAGGCTGGAGGATTTTCTTCTTAAGTTTCTCAACGTGAGCTTTATCCGCGTTGGGCTGGGTATTGTTTTCAACAATAAACCGAATAGCGGATTTAGCGGCAATTCTTCCTTCAGCGTGAGAGCCGGAAGAATATTTGTGGCTTGAAGCTCCGGAGGCATCTCCAGCGCAAAAAAGCCCTTTAACGGTGGACATGTTACAGTATCCCCAGTTGTATTCTG
This sequence comes from Thermodesulfobacteriota bacterium, assembly GCA_026625185.1. Taxonomy (GTDB): domain Bacteria; phylum Desulfobacterota; class WTBG01; order JAGOGO01; family JAGOGO01. Next base: position 1,744,213 of record CP113000.1, read on the forward strand.
TTGGCGCAACATCTTCAGGCCCGCTTACCCAGGCACCGGAACCGCCGGAATGGGAACCGATAAAATAAGGTTCGCAGGGATCAATTTCCGAAGGTTGCTTTTCGGGTTCAACGTTCGTGGCAGCCCAAAGTAGGGACTGGGTAATGGTCATATCGAGAAAGTCTTCCCAGGCTTCATTTTCCAGTTCTTTAAGTTTTTTTCTTGCTTCCTTTTCATCCGGCGAGGCGTCAGCTATGTTTTTGATTGCCTCGGCAGTTTGCATATAAAGAGGACCATTGCCGCCGAAGAGGTCGATCATCCATAAGTGATTTCTAAGGCAGGTAGGGATGGGTTTAGTAGTTCCGTAGGGAGCATATTTTTCAAGCTCATCGATACGAGTCACCAAAGAGTCCTCTCCTAACGCATTGGTGGAATTTGATTTATACAACAAAAACCAGGCTCCCACCGGACCATGGCCATCTTTGAAACGCATCGGTATAAACCGCACTTCCTGACCGGTCATCTCAGCGCCCGCTTTAAGGGTAAAATACGCGCTGGATCCGGTGTTCCACGGGGCATACCAGGTGCGGCCAAACCCTTCGCCGGTAGATCGTGGTCGGAACACATGTGCCGCCCCGCCCATGGCGACTAATACGGCTTTTGCTTTGAATATATAAAATTTTTGGTCGCGGACGCTGAAACCGACGGCGCCGGCAATCCGGTCGCCATCCAGAAGGGGCTCAACAATAAAAACTCTTTCGAAAAGATGCTCCTCCAAGGGGCCGAGGCTTTTTAAGGCATTTTTTGCGGCTTCTGCAATGATTACTTTGTACGACTCTCCATTAATCATAATTTGCCATCGGCCTTCATGGACGTATTTGCCGTCTTCGTCCTTCCAGATGGGAAGTCCCCAGCGCTCAAAAAGATGAACGGAAGAATCCACATGCCGGGCAATGTTTAATACCAAGTCTTCCCGGGTAATGCCCATCATGTCATTGCGGACGTAAGCCACGTAATCATCAGGGCTGTTAGACTCATCAGCCAGGCCGAGGTATAGATTCAAAGCCGAAAGACCCATTGCCACCGCACCGCTCCGGTCGGTGGCGGCCTTATCAACCATAACGACGTTGAGACCGTTTTTTTTGGCCCAGTAAGCTGCTTCCACCGCGGCGCCACAGGCGGACATTCCGCCGCCGATGATCAAAAGGTCTGTGATTACTTCGATTGTTTTAAAATCAGCCATATCGCAGTTATTAATAAGAGCAATAAAAGGTTTGCAAATTATGCTGCAGCATAGCGAACATATTTTTGGGAAAAATATTTCTTGACCACATGAGGCTGACGTTGACGGTTACGCAGGTAACCTCGTACATTTTTAACCAACTATTGCTGATCTTTGGCGCGACGTCTTCCCACAGCATTGCTCTTTACATCCTGGTTAAGTAGCTCGTCAGGATTAAGTTCTGGGCAGTAGCTGGGCAAAAAGAATAAACGAATATGTTCCCTATGTTCGGTTAGTAATGAATTAAGAAACTGGGTATTGAATAAACGAAGAGGGATAATGTGCAATTTCCCCCTGCCTCTATTGTTTCGGCCTTGGAACCGAGCGTGTCAAAGACGCCGGTTCAGTCATCAGTTCTCCTGCGCTCAGATCCTCGGGGCCTTCCGGGAAACCTCCCAAAGGATCAGCGTAGCCTTCGGGCGTGGTCCGAATGAGAAACTTAAACCGTTTGGTCATTCGGTTGCGGAAGGTGATGGTCCACAAAATATTATCCGATCCCCGCAAGGGGATAACACTTGCTCCTAGCGGAATAAAGTCGGAATATCCTCGTACGTCAATTGCCTGTTGGGGACAGATTTTAACGCAGTTGTAACATTCCCAACACATCTGGGGATCCCGGTTGTAAGCCTTTAGGGTCGCCGGGTTGATGGCCATGAGATCATTGGGGCAGATATATTGACAGGCGGCCTTATCTTGCCCCTTGCAGCCGTCGCATTTTTTCACGAGCACAAAACTTGGCATATTTTGAACTTAAGCTTGTCATGGTTCGACAAGCTCACTATGACAAGTGACCCTGAGCACTTTGATTCCGTTCGTCCTGAGCTTGTCGAAGGACGAACGTCACTCAGCACAGTCTTGTCGAATGGTAACTATTTACTTATGTCGATCACTATAGAGACTAAAACATTGAATGTCTCACAACTAAATAGCAGACCCAAAACCTTCCGCTTCATGTGAGTGCTCCCCTTTTTTATATTCACCCCTTACTTTCAACGTTTCTTCAAGCATCAGTATATATTTAAGGTATTTGAATCCGAACTTCATTAGCGCTGTCTCATCAGTCTTTATTTTTTCGACCTCCTCCTTATCAATCTCAAGGATATCGAGAAGTTTACTCTCAAAAACGAATTTTCTGAACTTATCTATATCATAACTTGCCAGGTAAAGCATGGCCTGTTTGTTTGGGGTGAGTTTGGACTGCTCAGATGTGTTTCTCCTCAACTGGATCTCCTTCCACTCCCTATTCATCTCATCATAAAGGTCAGCCCCCTGTTCAATCCTCCAACTCCCTATCGTCCACTCTCTGTCTCCCTGATAACCAAGACAATTCGGATCTTTTATAAAGAAGTAGAATTCTTCCTTTATTGGCCCTTTATCTGAGTCCACTATCATGATACCTTGACCGACTGGATAATAGCGACAGTTAGAGGGCCGATCTTCATAAATACTGCAACCAGCAGGGGTAACAAAGGGACATTTTTCCTCATTATCATCCATCGTCTTAAGCACTGCATAAGGATGTGATGTTTCTTCATCAATATAGGTGTAGGTGTATTTTTCGAGGAAATCTCCTGAAGAGATTCCCAACCTATCTTTTATTCTTAGGATATCATAGGGGGTAAGAATTATACTTTTACGGCTACAACATTTAGTAAAGCAACTGATATCATGATGGCATCTGAATTTGAATTCAGCATTCAGTGTGCGATTAATAGGATCTACAGTACTCATATCCATTAACATAGATTACCCCTTTCTGGCTTAATCTTGATGGAGTCGTAAAAAGTCAAAATTTCCTCTTAGCTTGCAGAACCTTATCAAATACTTTATCTTTGAGTCTTAAAGTGTCTTCCCCGAAAAGATTGAATCTTACCCATCTATATCCAAAACTTAGGAGTTCTTCCCCGTCTTCTTTTACCCTTTCAATAATTTCCCTCTCCACATCATAGATGTCAAAAAACCTGGTTTCAAAAAGAAATTTCTTAAACTCATCGAGGTCATAACAGGCCGTATAAAGCAACTTCGACCTTCCTGGATCAAGTTTATTAGCCTTCAGGAAGTAATCATGATGGGTAATTTCTTTATAAGATTCATTCATTATATCATAGATCTCGATCCCCTGAGCCTTCTTCCACTCATCAATTGTCCATTGTTTTTCCTCTTTAAATCCAAGACATGAGAGCTTTTTCCCCATCAAAAACTCTTCTTTCTCAGAGGAAGCCGGGAATAGAGGATACATCCGGCATGCCCAGGGCCGATCTTCGTAAATCTCACAACCGCAGGGAGTAACAAAAGGACACTGCTTGTTTTCATCTTCCCTCATCTTAAGCACCACTAAGGGTAACCCCTCATCTCCTAAGAGCGGAATGGTATAATCCTTTAAGAATTCCCCTGAAGACAATCCCATAGCCTTTTTCATTCTCAGGACATCATAAGGCGTGAGAAAGATATTTACATCAGCACAGCAGACGTTAAAGCAGGAAAGCTCATTGTGGCATAAAAATTTGAATTCGCCCTCCGGAGAGAGCATCAGACGTTTTTCACCGTACTCTTCATTCATAATTCATAGGCCATTTTCTCATTAAAATTTGGGGGCGACGGTAAGGTCGCCCCCAAAGATACATTTGCTTTAAATAATAGGAATCATTGGCCTTTTAAGTACGCTCCATTCCTTTTTATCCACATCGTACTTAACGTTGATAAATTGCTTCTCACCTTCATCCAGTTTGAGGTAATCGGTTTTATAGTAGTATCCAGGCCACCTTGACTCTTTCCTGGCAAGCCTTGTCCTTGCACATGCCTCACCAACATAGACCCTATGGACACTCTCCCATGCCCTCATTAACTCATGAAGGTCTTTGGCAGCAAGCTTCTCTACATCTTCTGCGCAGAAACCCAACTTCCAGAGGGCGATTTCGAGCAGCTGGTCATTTGTTCCATACAATGTCTCCCAACCACCAACGTATTCTCCCATTATCTTCTGCAGCCTGAACAGGAAATTATGAGGGGAGATATAATTAGGATTCACATCGGGACTGGTTGTATAGTTGTTTTGTTCTTCATAGTAGGCAAGGGGTTTCAATATTGTTTCCTTAAGTTTCCCTATGGTAGCATCAGATATCGTCGGGGTATAGGCCTTCTTGTCATTGGCATACTTCAATGCTGACTTTGCTGCAATCCTTCCCTGTACGTGTGAACCGCTTGAGAACTTATGGGCGCATGCTCCCACCCCACACCCTGCGGTGAACAAGCCGTTCACCGTGGTCATAAGATTGTACTGCTCTGGGAATGCATCAGCATATTCTTTTGGCATTAGATCTTCAGCGCCACAGGTCCAGGAACCGACAGAGCAGGCATGCGAACCAATGAAAACGGTATCCGACAACTGAAGTTCCATCGGTTTTTCCAATGGGTCAACATTATGAGCAGCCCAGTTTGTGGCGCCGGCGATGGTCATGTCGAGGAAGTCCTCCCACGCCTCACTCTCATACTCTCTTATCTTCTTTTTCAGTTCCTTTTGATCTGTTATCTCCTTCTTAAACCTATCTACCACCCGGTTTGTGTGCATGAGATAGGGTGTTTTACCTTCTTTCGCGCAGAGTATCATCTCATAATTTCTTAAAGCAGTCGGACAGGGCTTCGCATTTGAATAAGGTGCCCACTTAGCTAACTCTTCTGGATAAGCACCAACGTATGGCCCATCGAGGCCATTTGTTGCCGGGGTCTTAAAGAGCAGAAAGAATGTGCCCACGGGACCATAGGAATCCTTGAACCTCGGAGGAACAAAGGTCACATCCATCTGTGTAAGCTCACCACCTGCCTGGAGTACAAGAGCATAGATTGATCCGCTAACAAAGGGCGGCATCCATGACCTTCCAAAACCTTCAGCCTGAGACCTTGGCCTGAATACATGGACCGCGCCACCCATCAGGGCGATAGTTGCTTTAGCCTTAAACACGTAGATTTTATCTTCCCTAACGCTAAAGCCGATTGCACCGCATACTCTGTTGGGTTCCTTTTCATCCTTGAGTAGATGGGTGATCATGACCCTTTCAATGATCTGGCCTTTATCACCAAGAGTGGCCATAGCGTTCTTTGCCGCTTCTGCCACAACAATCTTATAACTCTCGCCGGAGATCATTACCTGCCATTCACCTGATTTTCGATAGTTTCCTGTCTCATCCTTCCATATCGGAAGACCCCATTTATCGAAGTGTTTGACGGTTGAGTCAACATGCCGTGCGACATCATAGACAAGGTCCTGTCTTGTCAGACCACACTGGTCATTTGTCACATACTCAACAAACCTTTCCGGCATACGGGGATTCTCGGTTACCTTTCCGTCCATTCCCATATAGGTATTGATGGCGGAAAGCCCCATGGCCACCGGGCCACTTCGGTCAATGGCAGCTTTGTCTACGAGTGTTACCTTTAAACCCAGCGGCTTTGCCCAGTAGGCGGCTTCCACCGCAGCACCACAGCCGGCCATTCCTCCACCGAGTATCAATACATCAGTCTCCACAACTTCGGTTGCAAACTCTCTCATGGTTATTTCTCCTTTCCTTTTTATTTCTTTGTTGGAAGCTCTTTTACTCCCATTATGTCAGGCTCTCCGAGGAGTAACTGATTGGCCAAATCTGCTGCCTTTGCCTCGGGAAATCCCTCCAGCGCCTTTATTGAACCCTCTGCTGTAGTTCTTGTTGGATACTTAAACCTCTTAATTCTTCCATCCCTGAAGGTGATCGTCCACATGATGTCCTCTGATCCTCTCAGTGGGGTTGAGGCAGCACCAAGGGGCATAAAGTCAGCATAACCCCTTACGTCCATAGCCTGCTGTGGACATATCTTTACGCAACAGTAACACTCCCAGCAATAGTTAGGTTCCTGGTTATAGGCTTTCATCTTAACTTTATCCAATACCATTAAATCATTGGGACATATATACTGGCATGCAGTTTTGTCCTGCCCCTTGCAGCCATCACATTTTTCCGTAATTACATAACTTGGCATAATTACCTCCACAAAAAAAAATTAACACTTCTTGTTTACAAAAATTGTTTTCACTGAAACCTTGCGGTCTTACCACCTCCTTTCTGAGAAACTATCTTAAAAGCAAAAAAATTTCCTCTACGTTCTTATTTTGTTACCACGTTTCCGGTTGCTGCTCCGTGGAGTTTTATTTCCACTTTCTTTTCTAAGCCCTGATAATATTCTTTTAAGATTTCTAAAACCTCAGGACGAGAGAATTGGGACGACAACATACCCCCTTCGGAGAGGGTTTTACGGACGATAGTTCCACTTAACAGAACCCGGTCATCCTTACCATGAGGACAGGTCCTCATGGATGCCATCCCGTCGCACTTTTTACAGTAAAAGGTCCAATCAATGGGAAGGGGTTTTAGTTTGAGAGCGTCTTCAGGAATTTCCAGGAAAATTTTCTGAGCATCGAAAGGCCCATAATAATCCCCAACTCCAGCGTGATCCCGGCCGACAATCAAATGGCTGCAACCGTAATTTTGCCGGAAGACCGCATGGAGCAATGCTTCTCTCGGGCCGGCATAGCGCATCTCCATGGGGTACCCACCCATAATGGTCGTATTTTTTACAAAATATTTTTCTACCAAGATATCGATCGCCTTGACTCTTACGTCAGCGGGTATATCCCCTTCTTTAAGTTTTCCTAAAAGCTGGTGGATATATACCCCGTCACAGACTTCAATAGCTATCTTGGCGAGATACTCGTGAGATCGGTGCATGGGGTTGCGAAGCTGGAGAGCCGCCACCGTCGCCCAGTCTTTTTCTTCGAAAAGTTTGCGAGCCTCTTCGGGTCGCTGGTAAAGTCCGGCAAATTCTTTGGGGAAGTAACTTTCGCTCAGCACTTTTATTGGTCCGGCTAAATTTATTTCGCTCTGCTCCATTACCTTGGCAACGCCTGGATGCGCAGTATCTTCAGTCCAGAAAACTTTTTTGCATTCATGCGCTTTATCAATCTTATATTTTTCGGTTATTTTCATTGTGGCCAGAATTTCATCGTTTTCCGTGTCGAGAAGAGCTACCTCTTGACCAATCGAGAGGGAATCGGACAAGGCTTTGGTTGCCGAGATGGTAATGGGGATAGGCCAAAAAAGACCGGTTGCCATCTTATATGAATCGCAAATCCCTTTCCAGTCATCATAGCCCATAAACCCTTCCAGCGGGGTAAAGGCGCCGATGGCCAGCATAAGCACATCGCCGGCTTCCCGAGAGGTCATGGGAACTACTGTGAGCGTCTTTGCCTTTGCCTTTTCTTCTTCTAAGGCCTTACCTTCTAATAATAACGGCTTGAGCGCTCCTCCTCCATGGGGTGGAACTAATTTTGACATGATGTTAGCCTCCTTTCAAAATCACTATTTTAAAGGTTAATTTAATCTCTCCTTTTTCCCTGTTGTTGCTCCAATGTTTTTATGGGAGTCCGGAGAAAGGAAAATTTTTCTCCAACGAAGAAGAGTAGACAAATATAAATATGTCCGGTAAATCTTCCTCGGTTCAAAATCCAAGGCTAACTTTAGCAAAAGCGAAATCAGAAGGCGCTAACGAAAAAAAAGCTTAAGATTGCTAAAGTAAGTTTTATTTTTTTTGAATTCAGTGGGTTTCACCGAATTATTGCCCAAGTAAAAGAAAATAACGTCTTTTGCAGCACTAAAAAAAATGATGTTTCCGGCTTTCATGTCATTCTTAATGCTAATCATAACTGACTTTTGTCACAGCACAATTTTGTTTTTCTCAACTTCTAATCGAAAAATCCACACTAATTTCAATGAATTTAGTGATGCCTCTATTTAATTAAAAAATCTTCCGATGTGCTAACGTATTTCTCAGCACAAGAAATGATTTTTATCAAAAAAGTTACTGAAATTTGTCAGTTGTTATTTTTCGGAAATCTTTTGAAGTCGGGCAGGATTTAGAAGGGAAATTGAGTTTTTACCAATATCAATCAAATTTTCTCGCTTAAAATCTTGGAGAATACGTATCGCGGTCTCCTCACAAAGGCCTACTACTTCAGCAAACTCCACCCGGGACAAAGGCAAATCGAAATCAAGTCGTTGCTCATCAAAGAGGTTTTCAGAGAGATCCAGTACGAAGGATGCTATGCGGGAACGAGCATTTTTTTGTCCCAGTTCCATTATTTTTTTATAGGAACGAACCAACTTTTTTTTCATGAATTCAATAAAAATTATCCCGGTCTTTGGTCTTCGTTTCAGCAGGTTTTCTAACAGGTTTTTATCAATAGCGCATAGTTCAGAATCCACTAAAGTTTCAGAACTATGATGACCAAAATCCTCAAAAAGACAATGAAGGTTTAGGATATCTTCCTTTTTAATAATGGAAAGAATTTGTTGCTTTCCGCCCGGCAATGATTTGTAGGTCTTTACCAGACCCTTTTTTACTATATAGATATTTTGAACTGGGTTTGCCTCCATACAGATGACCTGGCGCTTTTTATAGCGGATCGGAAAAGTTATTGAGCAGATATCTTCTTTACTCTCTTCATCAAAGTCTTTCCAGGCATGTCCATAGAATACGATACAATTCTTACAAATTGTCCCTTTGCAGTAAATCGGCATACTGATTATCTCCAATAAAGAAATATTTTAATTAGTCAACCCTGAAAAATAGGCTTTAAAATCTTTATTAATACTGAGTGGGTCTTTGAAAATTAAATAGAATTACAAAAAAAACTGCCATTTTTCTGATGATTTCATGATAAATTAATTGAAATGTCAATCACCTTAGCGTGGAACATGAAAAAAATAACCCGCATGGCCAACCGTAAGGAAGAAAAACAGACCTTAAGAACAAACAAACAAGCCGACCCTAACCCCAAACTATTTCAAGACCTGCCTGTCGGCAGACAAGGAGGCACCTCTTTCACAATTATACTCAGTCTTCAAAGAACAATTTCTATCAAAAAAACGTATTTTTCGAGATGTACTAATTAATTATATATTAAAGTTAAGCTATTTGAAATAAAAATTTTTTTATGCTAAAAAATCCATAAAGAGATTTTCCCGTCTTCTCCTCAATGGATTAGATACCTTCTGGAAGATTATAAAATTTTTAATGTATGAAATTTAGTGTACCATTTTAAATTGATATTAACCAGATAATTATGATTTGGAAGGAGGGAAACATTGTGGGGAAAATTCTAAGCATCGTCGGAGGAATAATAGCCATCCTTATCGGCATCATTCTTCTTTTTAAATGGATAAAGATTTTCATAATAGGCCTAAAATTTTGTATTGTAGTATCGCTACTTTTCGGGGGATTGATGGCATTATTGTTCGGACTGATCGAAATCAGAGATGCCAGGGAACTTAAAAAAATGGAGCAAGAAGAAAAGAAATAAAATTGAAACCAGGCTGGTCTTCATTATTCGGTCAGAATTTCCTTTCGCCAGTCCTCAATGTGCTTTAAAGCTTGCTGAATAAAAAAATTGCGACGGTCTCTTTTTTTAACTTTTGATGGTAAGGGTGGAAATAGGCCGAAAGTGACGTTCATGGGCTGAAAATGTTCAGGATCAACAGTCGTAATGTAATGTAATAAAGCCCCGGTTGCGGTAGCAGGAGATGGGATAACCAATGGTTTTTCTAAGAGAAAACGGGCCGCATTTATGCCTGCTACCATACCCATAGCCGCAGATTCTACATATCCCTCAACCCCGGTGATCTGGCCGGCAAAAAATATCTTTATTTCTTTTTTAAGCTGAAGGGTGGGAAACAGGAGTGTGGGAGAATTTATAAAAATATTGCGGTGACAACTTCCGAGACGAACAAAATTCGCATTTTCTAAACCAGGAATCAGTCGAAATACCCGTTTTTGTTCCGACCAGGTTAAGCGAGTCTGGAACCCAACCATATTATAAATTGTCCGTTCTTTATTCTCCGGACGAAGCTGTAAAACGGCATGGGGTTGTTCTCCGGTCCGGGGATCTTTTAACCCTACTGGTTTCAATGGGCCAAAAGCCAGGGTATCTTTCCCTCGTTCAGCCATTTCTTCAATGGGGAGGCAACCCTCAAAGAAGATAGGTTTTTCAAAATCTCTTGGAATAACTTTTTCAGCGCTTTTGATCTCCGCTACGAGGCGATAATATTCCTCTTGGTTGAGGGGACAATTGAGATAATCATCACCGCCGCGATTATAGCGGGAAGCCCGAAATGCACTGTTTAAGTTGATGGAATCCGCCTCAACTACCGGAGAAATAGCATCATAAAAATAAAAATAATTTTTTCCAATCAGGTTTGTTATCTCTTCGGATAAAGAGGGTGAAGTGAGTGGGCCGGAGGCGAAAATGAGGGGCCTTTGGAGGGGAAGCCTGGTAACTTCCTCACGGATGAGGGTTATTTTTTTTTGCTGCTCAAGAGCCGAGGTAATAAAAGATGAAAACTTCACCCGATCCACTGCCAAAGCTCCTCCAGCGGGTATTCGCGTGGCATCCGCCGCAAGCATAAAAAGAGACCCCATGCGTCTCATTTCCTCTTTGAGGAGCCCAACGGCATTTTCTAATGATTCGGCGCGAAAGGAATTGCTGCAAACTAATTCTGCCAGGTTTGGGGAGTTATGGGCGGGGGAAAACCGACACGGTTTCATTTCCCATAGAATAACTTTTATCCCTCTCTGTGCAGCCTGCCAGGCGGCCTCACTTCCGGCTAAACCACCGCCGATAATAGTAATTTCATCGCTGTGCATGATTTGTTCATCGCCTTTTCACTATAAAAAGCATACCGTATATTAGCTACTTTGTCGTCGGGATGCAAGAGGTTCAGAAGCCAGATGCTTGACAGAAAGGTTGATTGCCGCTATAGTCCTCTGAAAAAATGTTCACCTTAAAAAGAGTTGAGAATGGGCTTTGATAATTCCAGTGAAATTTCCGTTAAAAAAATAGCAGTAGACGCTATGGGGGGTGATTTTGCCCCGGAAATGTTGGTTAAAGGGGCATTGTTGGCCGCACAACACTTTAATATCAGAAGCATTTTAGTGGGAAATGAGGATAAAATAAGGGCAGAGCTTGAGAAAAACAAAGCCCAAAATCTTCCGATTGAAGTCTGCCATGCTCCCGAAGTAATTGAAATGGGTGAAGAACCGTATCATATTATTCGTAAAAAGAAGTATTCTTCTCTTCGGATTGCTTTTGAACTGGTGCGGCAGAATGAAGCTCAGGCGTTAATGAGCGCGGGAAATTCCGGAGCAGTGGTTTACGGAGCCCTTTTTGTTCTCAAACGGATCAAAAATATCAGCCGCCCTGGTATTGCTACTCTTATGCCCAGTTTAAAGGGGAGGGTAATGGTCATTGACGCCGGAGCGAATACTCTTTGCCGGCCTCAAAATTTGGCTCAATTTGCGCTTATGGGCTCAGTTTATTTTCAAAATGTTTTCGGCATTCTTGATCCGAAAGTCGGGGTTTTAAGCAACGGCGAGGAGGAAACCAAAGGGACTGACCTAACCCGGGAGGCAAATGAACTTCTCAAAAAGAGCACCCTTAACTATATCGGGTACGCGGAAGGCAAGGATGTTTTTGCGGGGGACGTTGATATCGTCGTGTGCGATGGTTTTGTCGGCAATGTGCTTCTTAAGGTAGCTGAGGGGATGGCCGAAAGCTTGATAGCAAGTTTGCGCGGGGAGATCCAAGGACGATTTTTTTCCCGCATTGGTTACCTTTTTGCTAAAAAATCATTTGCTAACTTCAAAAAGCGGGTTGATTACGCGGAGTATGGTGGCGCCCCTTTGCTGGGGGTGGACAAACCCGTCATTATTGCTCACGGCAAATCAAATGACCGGGCAGTAATGAACGCTATTCGTGTTGCCCATGACTATGTTGAAAAAAATATTGTTGGGAAGCTGATCGAAGAGGTCGAATGTGATGAGACACAACACGGACTTAAAAAAAAGCATCCTTTTTTAGACAGAATTCTTCATCCTGGTTAAAAAATCAAGCTGTAAAAAAACTAGTGTTTAGAGTGGCTATCTGCCTTTCCTATATAACCTTCCCAATTTTTTATTAAATCATTGATTTCTTCGCGGCATTCCTGCAGTATAGCGAAGATTTCGGTTGAACGAGCAATAAGAACTTATCCGTAAATAATTTATGGCAATGATTAAGGGATTTTGGTATTATGACCATGGGTGATATAAAATCATGGACAAGGTCCGACAAACTTTGGAAACGGGTCGAGCCGCTGATTCCAAAAAGAAAGCCTCCGAGGAAGCAAATCCGACGGATCGGGGGAAAAAAAAGGGAGCAAGAAAAGAGATCCTCGCTACCGTGCTCGCGGATGGGTGGTTGAGCGAACCCATTCCTGGCTGAATCGGTTCCGGAACTTGTTGGTTCGCTTTGAAAAAACAACTGCCGCTTACGAGGGCTTATTGGAATTAGCATCTGCCTTAATTGCTTTTCGTCAAATGATTGTTATTTACGGATAAGTTCTTAACTATTTACTGTTTTGAGGTGTTAACCGAAGGCTGGTGGGCACTACCGAGAGATGAGAGAAGGCGCGAAGGTTAACCCACAGGCAGTGACAGGCAAAATCCCTTCCAATGAGGGGGGGAATCACTATTGTTAGAGAATCAGGAGGAATACATGAACATCATTGTCTGCGTAAAACGAGTTCCCGAGACTTCTGAAGCGGAGATCACGATTGATAAATCGGGAAAAGATATTCACACCGAAGACCTGGTTTTTGATATTAACGAGTGGGATAACTATGCGGTGGAAGAGGCGGTAAGGATCAGGGAGAAAGAGGGCGGCACCATCACCGTGGTCACCTTAGGGTCCCAGGAGTCCCAGGATACCCTTAGACGCGCACTGGCTATGGGGGCAGACGGCGCAATTCATCTTAATGACCCCTCGTTTTTGGGAGGAGATCCCTATGCTACCGCCCAGGCATTGCAGGCGGCATTAAAAGGGAAACTATTTGATTTGCTTTTAACCGGTGTCCAGGCCGGTGACGATGGATATGCTCAAACAGGCCCAATCCTGGCAGAACTGCTCAATATTCCCCACGCTACTATGGTAACCAAAGTGGATATTGATGGCAAGAAGGCCCGTATCCACCGAGAGCTGGAAGGTGGGCTGGAAGAAGTCTGTGAAATTGAACTCCCCGCCCTACTTACCATTCAAACCGGCATCAATGAACCCCGGTATGTCTCTATCATGGGAATCCGTAAGGCGAAGCAGAAAGAGATCCGGGAAGTATTAATAAAAGACCTCGGCCTTTCACCGGAACAGGTGAGCGCCGCCGGCTCTTTAACTGAGTTGAAAGAATTGTTTCTGCCGCCAACCTGTAAGGTCGCAGAAATTTTTAAAGGAAGCCCTGATGATGTTTCAATAAAAGTAATCGATATCTTGAAAGAAAAAGGAGGGCTATAAAATGAGCGGAATCTGGGTCTTAATCGAACATCGACGAGGAGAAATCCGTGAAATAAGTTATGAAATGTTAGGCAAAGGCCGAATGGTGGCTGAAAAATTAAAGCAAGAGCTCAGTGCCGTCATCTTAGCTTCGGATGCCAAGGCATATGTTGACAAGATAAAGAAATACGCTTCCAGGATACTGACCATTGAGGATAAGCAGTTAGAACACTACAACGCGCTTTCCTATCAAGCAGTACTAAGCGCTCTTGCGAGAGAAAAAGCTCCCACGCTGTTACTCATGGGCCACACCTCGTATGGGATGGATTTAGCTCCCCGGCTTTCAGCCGCCCTTAAATGGCCATTGGCTACCGACTCCGTTGAAGTAGAAGTAAGCGAAGGAAACATTGAAGCGATCCGAAAAATGTATTCGGACAAAGTTAATGCTCGCATTGGATTCCGGGGAGCAAAGAACTGTCTGGTCTCTGTTCGCCCTGGTTCTTTCCCGGCTGAAATAGATGCCGCTTACGAAGGTGAGGTCATTTCCGTTACTTCTTCTTTAACCACGGAGATACAGGCGCGGAAGTTTATTGAGTTTGTTGAGGCAGCAACCGGAGCGGTTGATATTACTCAGGCCGACATCCTGGTTTCCGTGGGACGGGGTATCGGGGATGCGGAGAACATTCCTTTAGCCGAAGCTTTGGCTCAGGCGTTAGGAGCAACCTTATCCTGTTCTCGCCCGGTGGTTGACAAAAAGTGGCTCCCGAAAGAACGGCAGGTCGGCACCTCCGGAAAAACCGTAAAGCCCAAGGTTTACATTGCATTAGGAATAAGTGGCGCGTTTCAGCATGTGGCGGGAATGAAAAACTCCGGTGCCATCATTGCGGTCAATAAAGACCCTAAAGCCCCCATATTCAATGTTGCTCAGTACGGAATCGTCGATGACCTCTTAAAAGTATTGCCGGTACTCACTGAAAAGGTGAAGGCATTGAGAGCAGCGTAGCAGGCTTCGCTTCACGTTATTTTGCTCAGTGCACTGTAACTGAACCAAAGGACTATCTTATTTTACAAAATGATCGAGGAAAACAGGTAACATGGAAGGTCCGATTATACTGATGTGTAACCTTGGCCGGCTGCAGGGAGAGGAGAAATAATGGAAAAGTTTAAGCTTTCGGTGCACCACTCCCGTAATCCTTTGCACCTTTACTGTCACTTGGTGGAAGCAGGGACGGAAAGACGGGTTGGGCTTTTGCTCAGTCGCTTCTATGAAAAAACAGTGTTTAGGATTATATGACCCTTTTTATTTTGATGTATAGTCGCCTACCTGTTTACTATAAAATTAAGGTTACTTTTGTGGTACTGTTGGAGCTTTCCGAAGATATTAAAAAATAATCTCTCAACCATGATGCACTATTGATTCTACACGAAAAGAAAGGAAGACAGGAGGTAATGAAAATGGGTAAAAAACCGCAGAAACTTAAAGAGTTAGAGGAACGAGAAGCTCGAGTGCGCGCTATGGGTGGGGAGAAAGAGATCCGGAAGCAACATGTGTCAGGGAAGCTTACTGCGCGGGAAAGATTAGGGCTTTTGTTTGACTCGGGGACGTTTCAGGAGATTGACCTTTTTGTTCGCCATCGGTGCACTAATTTCGGGTTGGAGGACATAGAGATTCTTGCGGATGGAGTGATCACCGGGTTTGGCAAAGTAGGTGGGCGGACAGTTTTTGCGTTTTCTCAGGATTTCACCTGCCGGGCGGGTACACTGGGAGAAATGCATGCCCAGAAAATTTGTAAAGTAATGGACCTTGCTTTGAAAACCGGCGCTCCGATCGTTGGATTCAATGATTCTGGCGGCGCTCGCATTCAGGAAGGGGTGGACTCACTCGCAGGCTATGGCAATATTTTTTTTAGAAACTCTTGCGCTTCAGGAGTTATCCCCCAAATTTCAGCGATTATGGGACCCACTGCCGGAGGAGCGGTCTATTCTCCAGCCATGACTGACTGGGTTTTTATGACCAAAAAAAGCAGTTACATGTTTATCACCGGCCCGGATGTGATCAAGTCGGTCACCGGCGAGGGGATAGACTTTGAAAGTTTGGGCGGGGCCATGACTCACAACACTAAAAGCGGAGTTGCTCATTTTGCCAGCGAAAACGATGCCGAATCAATTGAAAAAATAAAAGCGCTCCTAAGTTATCTCCCCTCCAACAATAGTGAAACCACTCCCCTCATTGATACGGGAGATGATCCGGAACGGATGGATAAACATCTTGACACACTGGCGCCGGAAAATTCCCGAAAACTGTATGATATAAAGAAGGTGATTCATTCAATTGTTGATAACGGTGAGATTTTAGAACCTCACGAGCACTATGCAAAAAATATGGTTATCTGTTTTGCGCGTATGGCTGGCCAGGCTGTGGGTATTATTGCCAACCAGCCAAGGTATTTGGCTGGTTGTCTCGACGTTGAAGCTTCCGACAAAGCAACCCGGTTTATCCGGTTTTGCGACGCATTCAATATACCCCTTATCACCATTGCGGATAATCCTGGTTATTTACCGGGAAAAGAACAGGAATGGAAGGGAATCATCCGGCACGGGGCGAAGCTTTTGTGGTGTTACTCCGAAGCTACCGTGCCAAAGATAACTCTCGTAACCCGTAAAGATTACGGGGGCGCCTACATTGCCATGTGCAGTCGTCATTTAGGGGCTGACCTCGTGCTTGCCTGGCCAACAGCGGAGATTGGGGTTATGGGGGCAGAAGGGGCAGCGAATATCATATTTCGTAAAGAGATTCAATCCGCGTCTGACCCAAAAACCAAGCGGGAGGAAAAAATCCAGGAGTACCGTGAACTTTTTTCTAATCCTTATGTTGCGGCATCGAGAGGGTATGTGGATGCCATTATCCCCCCCCGGGAGACGCGTCCCAGGATCATTCGGGCTTTAGAGATGCTTAAAACGAAGAAAGAAAGTCGGCCTTGGAAAAAACACGGCAATATCCCCGTCTAATGTAATTAAATTCAAAAGAAAGGAGTATGATGTAAGTCATGGGAAAACAACAAGAAACAACTACCAAGAAACAGGTTAAAGTCACTGACACCACTTTTCGTGATGGGCATCAGTCTTTATTAGCCACTCGAATGCGGACAGAAGATATGCTTCCGATTGCCGAGGAGATGGATTCCTTGGGATTTCACTCTATGGAAGTGTGGGGGGGCGCAACCTTTGATGTAACCACGCGTTTTTTGAACGAGGACCCCTGGGAAAGACTTCGAACATTGAAAAAGATGCTTCCTAAGACGCCCTTGCAGATGCTTTTACGGGGCCAAAATCTGGTGGGCTACCGGAACTACGCTGATGATGTGGTCAGAGAGTTTGTTTTGCATTCTGCTGAGTGTGGCATGGATATTTTCCGGGTATTTGATGCGTTGAACGACGAGAGGAATTTCGAGTCAGCTTTTAAGGCGATCAAAGAGGCCGGTAAGCACTTTCAGGCTACCATTTGCTATTCTCTTACGGAAAGAACGTTGGGGGGGCCGGTTTTTAACATCGAATATTTTGTGAACAAAGCGAAAGTTATGGAAGGGATGGGCGCTGACTCTCTGTGTGTAAAAGATATGGCGGGATTGATTGCTCCCTATGATGCCTATAATTTGATAAAAGCCCTCAAGGAAAATCTTAAGATCCCCATCCAGATACATACCCATTATACTAGTGGGATGGCTTCCATGACCTATCTTAAGGCGATTGAAGCTGGGGTGGATGTCGTCGATTGTTCTTTAGCTCCCTTTGCTTTGAGGTCTTCTCAACCAGCGCTGGAACCACTTATTGTTACTCTCGAAGGCACCCCCTATGATGTTGGGATAGATCTCAACAAGGCACTCAAGATCGGCGAATACATTGAAACGATTGCTCCCAAATATCGTCATTACTTAGATAATACTAAAATGTCCGTGATTGATACCAATGTGCTCCTCCACCAGATACCTGGAGGGATGATCAGCAATTTGGTAAGCCAGCTAAGAGACGCCAAAGCGCTCCATCGTATTAACGAAGTTTATAAAGAACTGCCTATTACCCGACGCGAACTGGGTTTTCCGCCTTTAGTAACACCTACCAGCCAGATTGTAGGCGTGCAGGCGGTATTCAATGTTTTAATGGGTCGATATAAGATGATCGCTAAAGAAGTGAAAGATTTATGTTACGGTCTTTATGGCAAAACACCCCAGCCTATCGATCCGGAGGTACAGAAGAAGGCATTGAAGGGATACCCTCGAGGAACTGAGCCTATCACCTGTAGAGCCGCTGATGTGTTAGAGCCTGAGATGGAAAATGCGAAAGAAGCCACGAAGGATATTGCTAAGGATATTGGCGATGTTCTTACCTATGCCCTCTATCCCCAGACCGGAATGCAATTTTTAAAATGGAAGTACCGTTTGGAGCAGCCCCCCGCGGCGGTGAGGCCCAAAACGTTAGAAGAAGTTATAAGAGAAGACGAGCTTATTCGCAAGGCTTTAGCTGGAGAACTTATAGAAAAGTCAGCTTAGAAAAGTGTCGACGATAACCATTTAAGTAATGGTATAAAAATTGGTTTTTCAAATAATCACGATTTTTTTAAAAAAAGAGGATTGTTTTTGTGCGTTCTATTCCTTTTGAAACCGTAAAAGGAAAGATTAAAGAGGCGTGTATCGAAGCCAACTATATCTTGGGTGAAGATGTCTTAGGAGGGTTTCGTCGGGCACTGGGCGAAGAAGATTCCCCTATCGGGAAGGAAGTGTTAAATCAGCTCATCGAAAATGCTCGAATAGCCCGGGAAGAAAGAATCCCCCTGTGTCAGGATACCGGGTTGGCGGTATTTTTTGTTGAAGTAGGGGATGCAGTAACTATTGAGGGTGGCCGATTATCCGAAGCGATCAACGAAGGGGTAAGGGAGGGCTACCGTGATGGTTTTCTTCGAAAGTCTGCCTGTCACCCTTTTTCCCGTAAAAATACCGGTGATAATACCCCGGCAATTATTTACTATGAACTTGTTCCCGGAGACCGGTTGACAATAACTTTTTGCGCCAAAGGGGGTGGAAGCGAAAATATGAGTCGGGCGACAATGCTCAAGCCTTCGGATGGACTTGCTGGGGTAGAGGATTTTGTCGTTAATCGGGTTTGGGAAGCACAGGCGAATCCTTGCCCCCCGATAATTGTGGGAGTGGGAATCGGAGGGACCATGGAAAGAGCCGCGCTTCTTGCCAAGAAGAGTCTTTTAAGACCACTTGGTCAAGAAAACCCGGATCCGGAATTAGTGGATATCGAAAAAAGGCTTTTAAAAAAAATAAATTGCCTGGGGATTGGACCGGCAGGTTTAGGTGGAAGGACTACTGCTCTTGCAGTTCATATAATTTTGGAACCCTGTCATATTGCCAGTCTCCCCGTGGCGGTAAATCTTAACTGTCATTCCAGTCGACATGGAGAAATTCTCCTTTAGTAGGAATAGGAAAATGAAAAAATGATAAATAAAATTCATCTTACGCCTCCTCTGGAGAGAGAAAAGCTGGAAACACTGACGATAGGGGACAATATCCTTATTTCCGGAGTTATTTATACGGCTCGGGATACCGCACATAAACGATTAGTAGAATTTCTGGATAAGGGAAAGCCACTTCCTTTTGATATTTCCGGGCAAATAATTTATTACGTTGGACCGACCCCGGCTCGGCCGGGGCGGCCGATTGGGTCAGCTGGTCCCACCACAAGTTGCCGGATGGATGCTTATGCTCCTCGACTCAT
The DNA here is from genome assembly GCA_026625185.1 of Thermodesulfobacteriota bacterium. Taxonomy (GTDB): domain Bacteria; phylum Desulfobacterota; class WTBG01; order JAGOGO01; family JAGOGO01. Next base: position 1,763,634 of record CP113000.1, read on the forward strand.
GGAGGCCGGCATGAGAGGGATGATTGGCAAAGGTCCTCGTTCCCCAGAAGTAATTGACTCGATGAAAAAATGGGGGTGTGTTTACTTCGGGGCTACTGGCGGAGCGGGAGCACTTCTTTCCTTGCCCATTAAAAAAGCTGAAATTATTGCTTTTGAAGATTTAGGACCAGAAGCAGTTAGAAGACTGGAAGTTAAAGATTTCCCAGTCGTTATTCTAAATGATGTCCGAGGAAATGATTTATACAAGGATAACGTAGAAAAATATAAGAGAAAATAGCCATGGGGAAATAGGGTACAAGGACAGTATTGAGATAGTTACGCATGAGGTTTTGATTTTTGGCGCAGGGATCGCTGGTCTTCGGGCCGCCATTGAAATATCTCAACAATTCAAAGAGTCAGTAAGTATCGGGATTGTATCCAACGTACAGATTCTTGCACTTTTTCACACGGGGTAAATCCCATTAGAAAATTTTCTAACGGAATGAATGCCCGGTGTGAAAGCTTTCTAACGGGGTTAAGTAAAATTTGAGGGATGTAAAAAAAACGACAAAGAATGATTAAGAAGTAAGGGCTGTTATGGCCGGATTTGGAAGAAACGCGCTTATTAGTTAACGATCACCACAATTTTAGGATAAAAGTTGCACCGGAGTGCAATTGCGGACCATTTTAGGCGAAATGGCATTTTTCCAAAGGAGGCGTGTAAGATGAAAAAGAGCGTTAATGTAGAAGAGCTTTTAGCCAAGGCAAAACAACCAAGTGAAGATGCGATGAGACTGCATCCCTTTTATAGGGGAAAGTTAGAAGTTACGCCCAAATGTCGGATTAAGGATTTTGGTGATTTCGCCATCTGGTATACTCCAGGAGTTGCTGCACCGTGTCGGGATATAGAGAAGCATCCCGATAAAGTATTTGAGCATACCAACAAAGGTAATTTTGTTGCGGTTGTATCTGATGGAACAAGAGTTCTGGGTCTGGGTGATATAGGCCCCCACGCAGCCCTTCCGGTCATGGAAGGGAAAGCAATATTATTTAAATATCTTGGTGGAGTAGACGCTTTTCCTATATGTCTTGGGACAAAAGACCCGGAGGAAATAATAAAAGCGTGTAAATGGCTTGAACCTACCTTTGGAGGAATAAATTTGGAGGATATCTCAAACCCAAAGTGTTTTTATATCTTGGAAAGGCTTCGCAAAGAGATGGACATCCCGGTCTGGCATGATGATCAGCAGGGGACTGCCGCTATCACACTTGCAGGATTAATAAATGCGCTTAAGGTCGTAGAAAAAAAAAAGGAAACTATAAAGGTAGCTATGATAGGTGCTGGTGCGTCTAACATCGCCATCTCAAGGGTAATGATTGCGAGTGGTTTTTTTCCTGAGAACATAATAATGGTTGACACAAAAGGTATACTCCATAAAAAAAGAAATGACCTTAACACCCCTGACAATAAAGCTAAATGGCATATGTGTGAGATATCCAATGGTGAAGGCAGGACCGGGGGTATACCTGAGGCTATGAAAGGGGCTGATGTTTGTATCGCGCTTTCAAAACCTGATCCAAGTACTATAAAGCCGGAGTGGGTAAAATCAATGGCAAAATATGCTATAGTTTTTGTCTGCGCTAACCCGGTTCCGGAGATTTGGCCCTGGGAAGCAAAAGAGGCAGGCGCAAGAATAGTGGCCACTGGTAGGTCTGACTTTCCTAATCAGGTGAATAATTCTTTGGGATTTCCCGGGATATTCAGGGGAGCCCTTGATGTAGCAGCGAGAACAATTACGGACGAAATGTGTATTGCTGCCGCTTATGAACTTGCTAAGTGTGCTGAGGATAAAGGATTAAAAGAAGATTATCTCATACCAACTATGGATGAGCGTGAAGTTTTCCCTCGGGTTGCGACAGCGGTTGGAATGAAGGCAATCGAACAAGGACTAGCCAGGATAAAAATGACAAGAGATGAACTTTACGAAAAATCTTCTCAAATCATAAAAAGGGCAATGGATGAAACAAAAACACTCATGGATAAAGGAATTATTCCAATGCCAGAATAAAAGAGCAGTAGATTAAACTTTACTTAACAGAGCATAAATATCACCGCTTTTATCCAAAAAAACCCGGAAGACCCAAAAAAGATTTGGAACGCAATCAGCAGATAACGAGAAGCATGAGTTTAAACGTGAAAACATTCAAAAAAATATTAATTGCCAACCGCGGCGAAATAGCCGTTCGCATTATTCGCACCTGTCGGGACATGGGCATTCAAACGGCGGCAGTCTATTCCCAGGCGGACGCTGATGCCTTGCATGTCAAGCTGGCCGATGAGGCTCACGATATCGGCCCAGCCGAAGCCCTGCAGAGTTATCTAAATATTGAAAAAGTGCTGGATACGGCCGAACGGTGCGGGGCGGACGCGATTCATCCGGGATACGGATTTCTTTCCGAGAACCCGGAATTTGCCGAGATGGCCGAAAGTCGGGGGATAACGTTCATAGGCCCATCGAGCAGTTGTATTTATAAGGCCAAACCCAAGAATCGCGCCCGGCAAATGATGAAGATGCTGAACATCCCCGTGACTCCCGGATCGGACGAGGAGATCACCGATACCGGATCCCAGGGGCTGAAGAAGGCCAGGGAGATCGCTGCCGAAATCGGTTACCCGGTCGTTGTAAAGCCCTCCGGTGCCGGCGGCGGGATCGGCATTACGAGAGCCATTAACCAAGATGAGCTGGACAAGGCTGTTGAGTTGGCCAGCACCCGAGGACGAAAAGCCTTCGGGCTCTCCGGTTTCTACATTGAAAAGTGGCTGACCGGGGTCAAACATGTGGAATTTCAGGTTCTGGCCGATAAATTTGGACATGTCGTCCACCTCGGGGACAGGGATTGTTCCGTGCAACGCCGGTTTCAGAAACTCATCGAAGTGGCTCCCTGTTCACTTCTACCTTCTTTTTTGCGGATGAAGATGGGCGCAGCAGCGATCGATGTTGCCATGACGCTTGATTATGTGGGGGCGCTGACTGTGGAGTTCTTTTATATTCCCGGTAACGGTCTCAAGTTTTACTTCAATGAGATCAACTCGAGACTTCAGGTGGAGCACGGCATCACGGAACTTGTTACCGACTTCGATCTTGTCAAAGAACAGATAAAAATAGCGGCCGGCAATCCTCTAGGTATTAAACAGGACGACATCCGGATGCAAAGGTACGCGATCGAGTGCCGAATCAATGCGGAGGATCCGGTCAGGTTTATACCTTCGCCGGGCACTATTAAAAAACTTTATTTGCCCCTCGGTCCGGGGATTCGAATTGATGAGGGGATATATGAAGGCTATTCAGTACCTTATCAATACGATTCACTGCTCATGAAGTTGATGAGTTGGGGTAAAACACGCGATGATGCCATCGCCCGCATGAAGCGCGCCCTCGGAGAAATGCGGATAGAGGGGGTCAAAACAACCGTACCCCTTCACCGCGTCGTCCTTGAGGATGAGGATTTCGTGAGTGGGAAATATACGACCGAGCTGCTCTGCAAAAAAGACATTCTGGAAAAGGTGATGGGAAGGAAATAAGATAACGGAAGTAGATAGAGGCGGAGACGTCCGTGGAATCACTCTGATCTTGTTGTTGATCCCTTCAACAAACCCCAATGCCACTTTGAGCTCGGATTTGCAATACATGACCATGCTTCCCCGGTGACGGTCTATCAACTCGGAGAATCCTTCAACTGACTTCAGGAAAAACCTTGAGCCCATCTCCACAGGCAATGAAAATTTCTCGGACACCACGATTTCTCAACTCCGTCATCACCTTCAACCAGAACTTAGCGCCCTCGCTCTGTTCGAGCCAGATTCCCAGAACATCCTTCATCTTTTCCATATCGAGAATGACATCTTTGCCGATCAGGTCTTGCGGGTTTTTATTTTCTTTTAAAATCCCTTACAGAATCTCGTCTCTTATTGCCATGACTACTCCTCCTGTATAAATGATTCTAACTCATCAAAACCATTTACACAAAATTATCTACCCCCTCGGATCTGGATAAATTGAGGAAGGGGGAGAATATGGCCGGCTTTGAGGGAAAGACCCTTGGTATATCAAAGGTCAAAAGTTGCCTACGTATTGAAAGAAACTTTTGGTCGGTTATGGAGCTACCAGCGGGAAGTTTGGGCGATGAGATTTTTTGACAACCGGAAGGAGTCCTTGAAATGGCAACGGCTGAGAGCCAATGAGAAGTTTGCCGAGATGATTGAGCGACACGGGTAGGGAATTGCAGCATATACAGTCGTTTGAAATCCTAACGTGCATGCTCAAGGAGGTATGAATTTACCCACTCGATTACGCGATGAGCAATAAAAACAAATAAATCAATTGGTTGAAAGTTTTTCAGGAGCGACTATTGTATAAAAACTATATTTGGGATAGAATCGTTTTGGTTTTAAAAAGCAGTTGGGGCTGAAAAATTCCGAATAAAACCAGGGGAGGAATCTCATGCATACTTTAAAAGTAAAAGATATTATGACAAAAAATGTCTTTGTGCTCTACGCCAATGAGACTTTGGATATCGTGCGGTCCCTGATGGAAATCAAGCATGTCCGTCATGTGCCGATCGTGGACACCAAAGGGAGATTTGTCGGGCTGATAACCCATCGAGACCTCTTATCGATAACGGTTTCGCGTTTAGCGGGTATTGATGAAAATGTTCAAGATGATCTGGATCGCCATATACCCATAAGCAAGGTAATGCAAAAAAAGATCATTACCGCTGATCCGGAATTGGATGTTAGCGAGGCGATCGAAATTCTTTTGAAAAATCAAGTTGGTTGCCTCCCTGTGATCTCAAAAAAGAAGCTCATCGGCATTGTTACCGAAGCTGACTTTTTAGCCTTTACCTATAGCTTGCTGAAAAAAAGAAAAAAGGTTTAACTACCGGCTATTTCCAAAAAACGCTTTTAACTGCGCTATCGAAAGCTCATCGAGTCGACCTACCACTAAATCAGCTTCGGTTAGTTCGGAAGGAGGATGAGTGGTGGTGACAGCAATTATTTTCATTCCTCCTGCCTTTGCCGCTTGAATACCCACAAAAGCATCTTCAAACACTACACACCGGTCCGGCGAAAGATGTAATTTTTGTGCCGCAAGCAAAAACACCTGGGGATCAGGTTTCCCCTTTGATACATCTTCAGCCGTTATGATTATAGGGAAATAATTTTCCCAGCCTAAAAGGCCTAATGCCGTGATAATATTTAAACGGGGCGTGGAAGACCCCACACAACAGGGAATTTTATTTTTTTGAAGCATTTCCAAAAAAGGCTTAACCCCCGGAAGTGGTGAAATCCCGCGGTCTACCATGATCCGGCGATAGAGTTTTTCTTTGAGGTCAGAAAACCGTTGAATTTCTTTTTTACCCTGCGTCCACCCGAGAACATCAGGGATAATATTTTCATTCCTTTTGCCAAAGGCCTTTTTAAAATAGCCTGGGGGCAAAGCCTTGTTTTCTTGCTTCGCTAAACGCTCCCAGCTTTCTTCATGATAGCGGGAGGAGTCAATGATAACCCCGTCCCAGTCGAAAATAGCTCCAAAAGTCATTATCAGTACCGTGTTCCCTTTATTTTTCTTTTCCCAGCTGAAACGCGCGGCCAATGGGTTCTCCCATCCGCCAGTACTGCCCGTCGGGAAAAGAGAAAATTAAGGGGTCGATCTTTTTGGTGTCAGCCTTTCCTTCGGCAAGACAGCTTTCGCTCACATGGGTTTCCATAATTTTCCCAAGAACAACGATATGACTTTCCATGTCGACTATATGCTTTACCTGACATTCAAGGTTAACCGGACATTCTTCAATGAGGGGTGCTTCTTTTAACGTACCATGAAAGATTTTAAACACTCTCGACTTATCCTTTTTAGTTCCGGAATAAATTCCGCAGTAGTCGACCATTTTTACCTGCTCAACGGATGCAACATTAACCGAGAAGGCACCGTTTGGTTTGATCCCTTGCAAAGTATAACGTTCTTTATGGATACCGATCATCAAAGAAGGTGGTTTATAAGCGGTAATCCCGCACCAGGCAGCAGTCATGAAATTGGCTTTCCCCTCTATGGTTACCCCCACCAAAACCGCGGGCATGGGAAAAAGCAAAGGCTGTGGACCAAATGTTTTTTTGCTCATAGGATACCTCCTTTACCCCGTGTGAAAGTCTTCTAACGGGTTTACTAAAATGTTAATATATAAGGGTTCCTCTAAAAATTCATTTTTTTCAAAACCGGAAAAAAATAACTATTTGAAATGATTAAACCCAGTATTTTATAAAAACAACAAATTAGCAATTATTAAAGGTACCCATAAGCTATTATGATATCGCTCTTCACTACCGCAACCTCCTTCTCAATCCAGTCGTTTTCTGAATCTTCTCACGGCCAAGAAGAAAACGACTCCTCCAATGATTAATAAATGAAGCATCTCAGACCAGAGTATTTCAAATCCAACACCCTTTAAAAACCCCCCCCGTATGATAACTAAAAAAAACCGTAAGGGGATTATGTGAGTGAACCATTGAATAACTACCGGCATATTGGCAACCGGGAAAACAAGACCGCTCAATAAGAAAAAAGGGAGCAGAAAAAAGAACGTGGTCATCATGGCCTGCTGCTGGGTGGCGGAGACGGTCGAGATAAAAAGACCGATTCCGATGGTGCTCAGGAGGAACAGAGGGGCGCTCACAAAAACAAGCAGCAAACTTCCTTTAAATGGAATATGAAACCAGAAGACGGCAACGAGCATCACGATAATTAACTGGATATAGGCAATAATGACATAAGGAATGGTTTTACCGATAATAAGTTCGTAGGGTTTCATAGGGGTGACGATTAATTGTTCCATGGTTCCGTTTTCACGTTCCCGGATAATCGCCATTGAGGTATAAAGAAGGGTGGTGAGTAAAATTAAAAAAGCCACCACGCCGGGAATGAAAAAGTTTTGGCTGTCCAGATTCGGATTATACCAGGTCCTCAGCCGTTCATCGATTCTGCCGTAATCAATTTTTTCGGGATGGATTTTTTTCAGTAGGTCTTGATTGATCTTGTCTAACACTACTGAGGTATAGGCGATTCTGACCGCGGCAATATTGCTTCTGCTTCCATCCGCGAAAATTTGAAGGGGGGCTGATTCCCCTTTTTTTATTCGGTCGCTGAAATCCGGCCAAACGGTGACCGTCAGGTCAACCTTTCTTTTGATCAGGGTTTCTTCGACCTCACTTGACTTCTTAAAGATGTGGGTGATCCGAAAAGTTTTATTGGCGTCAAACCCGTCTTTTACCATCCGGCTTTCTGCGGTATGGGCCTGATCCAAAAAACCGACTTGGATGTCACGCACATCAGTAGAGACGACATAGCCGAATACCAGCAATTGAATAACAGGGGCAATAACCAACAGCGGCCGATTTTTTTTATCCCGGAAAAGCTGAAGAAATTCCTTCCGGACCAGTTCGCGTATTCGTATCCAGTTCATGCTACAGGTCTCCTCTTTTGAGCTTTCGGACATTGAACGCGAGAAGAATGACAACCATGAAAAAAAGCACCAGATAACTTTTCCATAAATAAGGGAACCCGACCCCTCGCAAGTAAAGGCCGTTTAAAATGTCGATGAAATATTTTGCGGGAACAATATATGAGATTGCTTGCAATAAGGTCGGCATGTTGCTTATGGGAAAAACAAAGTCGGAAAGTAAAAGGGAGGGGAGATAGGTGAAAAGCACCGCCAGCTGATTGGCCACGAGCTGCGATTTGGTTGCGGCGGAGATTAAAAGTCCCAAACTCAAGGCGACAAAAAGATAGAGGCAGGCGGCGAGGATCATCAACCCGAAGTTAGACTTCATAACCACATCAAAAAGCACCTGGCCCATCAATACCGCGACCAGCACATCAATTAAAGCAATAAAAAAATACGGGATAGCCTTCCCGATCAAAAATTCTTCCGCTTCCAGCGGGAGGGTGCGAAGGGTTTCCATAGTTCCGTTTTCGTATTCACGGGCAATGACCAGCGAGGTAAGTATTGCTCCCACAATCATAATAATGATGGCAATAATCCCCGGGACAATAAAATTGCGGCTTTCCAGGTCCTCGTTAAACCAGACGCGTATGCGTCCTTCGATCGGGGGGTTTATCCGCTCCAAACCTTTGCGATCAAGAAAATTAAAGAGAAGCTTTTGGTTAAAACCGGAAATAAACGCGGTGATATATCCTTGCGCGAGATTGGCTGTATTGGGATCACTTCCATCCAACAAAACCTGCAGCTCTGCCTCACGGTCAGCTTTAATATCCTTTGTCCAGCCTGGTGGTATAATGATTCCCAATATCGCCCAGCCGTGGTCCAAATGTCCGATGACATCTTTAACCCCAGAAAAATAATGTTGGACATGGAAATAAGACGACGCGTCGAGTCTATCAATAAAAAGACGGCTGAATTCGGTTTGATCGTGGTCAACGACAACGACCTCCACATTTTCCAAATCGAGGCTGAGGGCGTAGCCAAAAAGGAGAATGAGGATAATAGGGAACAAAAAAGCGAGATACAGACTACGAAAGTCCCGGAGCACGTGATAAAATTCTTTTCGAGCGATTGCCTGAATTTTTTTGATGCTCAATTATTTCTCCTGGTCATCAAATGAATAAATGCGTCATTGAGACTTGCCTGGGGAAGTTCGGGGCAGGTATCATTGATAATTTTTGTTGGAGGCCCTTCAGCAACAATCCTTCCTTCGTTGATGAGAATGACTCGCCGGCAGTTCTCTGCTTCGTCCATGTAATGAGTGGTGACGAAAATGGTTGTCCCTTGTTCACTCAACTGACCGATAAATTCCCAGAAGTGCCGGCGGGTAATGGGGTCAACGCCGGAGGTAGGCTCATCGAGGAAAAGAATTTCCGGCTGATGGAGCAAGGCGCAGCCAAGAGCCAACCGTTGCCGCCAGCCGGGCGGCAATTCCCGGGTAAGACGGTTTTGGACATCGTGAAGTCGGGTAAGTTCTAAAACCCATTCGGTTCGTTCCTTCCACTTCCCGGGGGAGACATTATAGATCCCCAGATAAAAACGAATGTTTTCATAGGGGGTGAGGTCGCTATACAACGAGAATTTTTGGGACATATACCCGATGGATTTTTTAATCTCTTCGGCTTCGGTAAAAATATCATACCCGGCCACCCGACCGTAACCGGAACTGGGGGTTATGATTCCACAGAGCATTCGAATGGTGGTGGACTTTCCCGCTCCATTAGGACCGAGGAAACCGAATATCTCGCCGCGCGCGACCGAAAAGGAAATCTGGTTGACCGCCACAAACGGGCCAAACCTTTTCTCCAGGTCTTTTACAACCACGACTTCAGGATTTGAATTTTTCATCGAGGAGCCCTTGATCAACGTTTTGGATTTTATCGATCATCGCCTGTTCAAGGCTGGGAAACCCGACGTGCATTTCCCCCGGGGTTGCGATCGCCAGAAACTTTGCCCGATGCATCAGGGCCAAGCGGTCACACTTCTCTCCTTCATCAAGGTAAGCGGTGGAGATCAAGATGGTCTTTTCCGCTTTTCTCATCTGGAAAAGCATTGTCCAGAAATCCTGCCGGGAGACCGGATCAACACCGTTGGTAGGCTCATCCAGAATGAGAACCTCCGGCTCATGCACCAGGACACAGGCTAAACCGAGTTTTTGTTTCATGCCGCCGGAGAGATTGCCGACTAACCGATTGAGGAAAGGTAGGAGATTGGAAAAACCTAAGTAGCGCTCTTTTCGTTCTGCTCTCTCCCGGCCAAATACCCCAAATATATCCATAAAAAATTCAAGATTTTCCTCAACCGTGAGGTCCTGGTAAAGCCCGAAGCGCTGGGGCATATAACCAATTTTCGACTTTACTGCTTTTTTTTGGATTACAACATCTAAACCATCAATGAGAATTTTACCGGACGAAGGTTTGATGAGTGTTGCCGCCACACGAAGGAGTGAAGACTTGCCCGCGCCATCCGAGCCTACCAGACCGAATATTTCTCCTTTTCTTACCCGAAATGATGCTTCACTGACTGCCTCTATTGGGCCAAAACGGAGAGAAAGGTTTTCAACTTCAATAATGGATCGGTCATCGCAACCAGGCATCGGCAGGCATCCCTGTTTTTAACTCAAGGTTAGGATTGGGGATGTTTACTTTGACAAGGTAAACAAGTTTGACTCTTTCTTTTTGGGTCTGAATGATTTTTGGGGTGAATTCTCCTTCAGGAGAAATATAGGAAACCTTGCCCTTATAAACTTTATTGGGAAAGGTATCGATGGTAACCTCCACCGCTTGTCCGGGCTTGACTTTGCCGATTTCAGTTTCGTCTACAAAAATCTTCAAATCAACGGTAGACAGATCAGAGAGGGTAAAAACTTCACGGTTAGGAGTAACAACTTCTCCCGGTTCAACGTTGCGGGTGGTGATAATGCCTTTAAAAGGCGCCGTTAAAGTGGTGTAGTTGAGTTGCAGGATTGCCAGGTCAAGGTTTGCCTGAGCCACTTTAACTTGGGACCTGGCCACTTCGATTTGTTTTGCTGTTGCTTCGATCTTTTTTAAATTGCTCTGTGCCTGGGCAAGGAGGGCTTCGTTCTGATTGAGCTGGGCACGGGCAATATCATACTCGAGCGTAACCCGATCCCACTCTTTTTCGGAAACCACCTTCTGCTCAAAGAGGTTGTCATACCGGATTTTGTCTTTTTTTGTTTTTTCCATGGTATCCCGGGCGCTGGCGACCCCAGCTTTGGCTCTTGTTACCTCCTCGGGGAGATATTCCTGATTAATCCTTAACGTGGTCTCCAACTCCTGCAGAGTTTTTTCAGACTTATCTAAATTTGCGGCCGCTTCCTCTTTTCGGGCGATAAATTCTTCCTGGTCAAGTTCAGCAAGAACCCGGTCCCTTTCTACCAGATACCCTTCATCCACCAGGACTTTTTTTACCTTCCCGCCCACCTGAAAGCCTAATCCCGACTGAACTTTGGCTTCGATCGTGCCGGAGTAGTAAAGTTCTTTGAGTTTAGCGCTTCTTTGTCCAAAGTATACTAAAAGACTTACTCCAATCAGAAGAACAAGGAAAAAAATAAGAACGACTCTTTTCTTCACGTTTTACTCCTTCAGGAAAATAGTGGACACTATCTCCGTGAGAAAAAAGCTTTCTTTAGTGTTTGAGCTGAAAAACTCCACATAAGAGCAATAAAAATTAAAGTCCAAAGAAAGAGGTTAATTTGGACAAAAAATAATGAAGGAATTTGTTTCTCGTGAAAAAAAATTACGCCCCCGACACGATTTGAACGTGCGACACAAGGATTAGGAATCCTTTGCTCTATCCAGCTGAGCTACGGGGGCAACTTAATTATTTCAAATACTTATAAATTTTTCCGAAGGGTCGCTATCTTGATAAGGTGGTTACGCACTCGCTTTTATTATACTGAATTATACCAAATTGCATAGAAAAATATTTTGCGTCGCCAACAAAAAAACAACCGACTTAATCATAACCTGTCCCTTACGCGTGTCCCTAATTGTCCCTTAAATGTGTCACAGTAACATGTCACTGCATGTCACAGTAGCGTGTTTTAAAATGTCCTATATCGCTGTCCTATAGTTTCCTATGCTACCTAAAGTTTATTTCCAAAGTCATTCCCTGAATAATCGGTATCACAATTTTTACAAAATATTCTTTCTATTCCGCCAGTCTGTTCTTTATAAGTAGTTAATATTTTGCCTTGTGGACACAAAGAGGCTTTATGGAAAATTATTTCTTGAATTAAAAAATCGTCTCCACCGAACTTCTTACCTTTTTTTATCTTCATATTTTTATTCATGTCTAACTCCGTCTATACAGCATACTTTTTTAATCATTTATAGTATACGATATGTTCCCCTTCCGCTAAACTTAATATAATTTCGATCACGTAAAATCTGCAGTTGTTGACGGATCTTGTCTTTTATATGCCTATTGTCAGGGTGTTTTTTAGATAGTATAGACTCAAACCTATAAATATCGGCAATAGTAAACTCTTTCTTGCGAATAAATTCAATACAACGCATAATATCTAAAAGCCATCCTCTCGAACCAATTTTTTTTTCTTCCCGCAAAAATAGAGTTTTCTGCCAAATCTCACAAACTTTCTGCTTCGAGACAATCTGTTTATCTCTAATCAAGAAAATTCTGCCGACTTCGGGAATCTTATTTAATAAAATATTACATCCTATCCATCCTGCTCTTCGGGCATTGATTGATAATGGCCTTCTTTTTTCAATAATCTCTGGAACAAAAAAATGCTTAGGAATGACAAAAAAATTTGAAACTAGATATGAATTAGAATCGTAGTTAAGCATAAAAAGATTGGGGCTATTAACATCTTGTAATCGATTAAACATTCCTTGATATGCACCATTTACAATTTTTAGTCCTAATCCATTGCCTTTACTTTTTAACTCGTAGTCTTCGTTACAGTTATCACAAAAAAAATCAGCGGCTGGCTTATTATTTGAATATTTATACAAATGAGTATTGCCACAATTAGGGCAATAGACTTCTTTATTGACCCAATTCTCGGATACTACCCAAATCTTCTGAGATAAACTTTTGTAACGAATGGCTAAGTCTCTCTCAAATTCAAGATGCATATTTGACCCCTAATTAATCTCGTCGCGCTTTAACGCTGGATATGGTATTCACTATACTGATTATCGAAAAAACCCTCCGCAGGCTCACCATGTGGTTATTTATTTTATGGGTTAACTTTTACCTCGGGTCAATTAAAAAAAAAATTTGCCTTTTTGATGCAATTATTTATAAACAATCTTTTTCTTCAAAAACTTCTCAATATGATACTGCTGAATTTTGTTCGGCTTGGTTTTGTGGTTGAGCCAGCGACTCACGGTGGAAAAATTGACGCCGATTTTCTTAGCAAGCTCCTCTTGGGTGACTCTATTCTCCAAGCGGTAATGTTCTAACTGTTTTATAATATTTTTAGGGCGTAACTCTGGGGAGGTTATGTTTTTTGATTTGGCTTGCATATGTTGCATTATATTGCATAGGAGGGGGCTGAAGGCAAAGATTATTTTCGGGGATAATGATAAAAATGCGACAAAGATTAAGATTAATCAAAAACCTTTTGCTTGTGAGATAAAGCGAGATTATGGTATTTTTAACTATTGTCCTCTCTTGATTAATCAGGGCATAAAGAAGACGACATGAAATGCCCCCTCACCTCAATCCTCTCCCCAAGGGGAGAGGAAGTTAGAGTGAAAAATTCTCCCCGATGGTGAGAGGATGTTTGAGTAAAAAACCTCCCCCAACGGGGAGAGGAAATGATTAGAATCCCCCTATCCCTTGAGGGAGAGGCTCAGGGTGAGGGTGAAATTGCAGCATATCCGACAACACATTTCATCAAATGTTATTGCAATCAATTTACTGCTTTCATTCATAAATAGGAAATAGAGTTTTTTTATGATGGTTTTTCTCATAATCAGTGGATTAACGCTGATAGTGATGCTGGTTTTTTGGCTGGTTGGGGAACGCGGAAGGTTTGTGCTCCCTTCATCAATGAAAATTATGCGTGAGCGTGGTTTAAGGCGAAGCTTCAGTTTAAGCGCTTTGCACGCGTACATCTATGGTCGTTGGACCAGGCAGTATGTGCGTTTCTTTATCAATTATACTCCCTTGGCTTTTGGTCTTTTAATCAACAAATGGCTTCCTGACCGCTACCATGGAAAGATTTTAACCAACGACCATGCAAAAGCGATTATCACGCTCAACGTTGATATTCCTCTAAAGGAGTTGGAGCATATTATACCTTATCCTACTGCACGCAGTCTTGTTCTTAACGCTTCGCCGGAGATTGTTCTGTATGAGTGCCCGTGCCGGCATGCCCGCGCTAACCCCTGTAAACCAACCCAAGTTTGTATGGTTATCGGGCAGCCGTTTGTGGATTTTATTCTGGAACATCACACTAAAATCAGCCGCACGGTTACTCAGGCTGAGGCCCTGGCAATTCTTGAAAAAGAACATGAGCGCGGGCACCTGCATACCGCTTGGTTTAAAGATGACTGTCTGGGCCGTTTTTACGCTATCTGTAACTGCTGTAAATGCTGTTGCGGGGGGTTAGAGGCGATGAAGAATTACGGAGTGGGCCTTCTCATATCTTCAGGCTATATATCTCAAATCGATACAAGCAGCTGCACGGTTTGCGAAAAGTGCATTGCAGCCTGTCCGTTCAATGCCCTTTCGTTGGAGGGCACGGACATTCGTTTTGACTGGGAGCGCTGCATGGGCTGCGGTGTTTGTACCGGCCAATGCTCCCTGGGCGCTATTTCCTTAGTACGGGATGAGAGAAAGGGGACTCCCCTCGATGTGCGATTATTAGGCAATTAAGTTTTTACCCCGTTAGAAATGCCCGCTTACCTTGTTGGATAGCAAATAGCTAACAGGGTGAAGATGCTCGGGGCAAATGCTTCGTGTGAAATTTTTCTAACGGGGTTTACTCGGACTTAATGTCCACCGGGAAAAAGGGTTATGCTGAGCCAGTAGAGTAAAAAAAGCAAACCAACCCCAAGTCCTATACTCCATCGGATCAATTTTTTTTCTACCGGCAGGAGCGGTTCATAATCCATCCTTTTAAGCTCTTCAGCCAGTTTTTGTTGCTCAGTCATAGCTGCCTCCTTTAAGGAAGACGAGAAAATTTTTCATAGTTAATTACATTTCACGGGGGACTATCTTTTCTTTATCCGGTAATGAGGGGAGGTTTAACTCCATGAAAAAACAGCCAGGAAATAAAAAGACCAATCCAAATAATAAATCCAAACAAGCATAAAATATAAACGGCTGCCAGTTTCCCGATTCCTTCTTCCCAGAGTTTTTTAAAATTCGAAACAATACCGATAGTAAAGAAGGTTAGGACAAAAAAAAGCACTCGAAAGACATTGCTTTCCTCAGTAGAAGTCTTAGCTTTGCTAATGGTTTCTTTTGGTTTTTTGGTGGAAGCGTTGATCCCGGCTAATTGTTCTTTCCTCTGGTTGATCTGTCCCTGGATAATCACTTGGGCAACGAGATCTGCGTTCACCGCGAGTTTTGCTTCCAGCCTCGTAATTTCTTGCGTTAAACTTTTGCTCTCTTTTTCTTTTGAACTGATTTGAGAAGAAGCGGGCCAGCAAATTATGAGAAGAATGAAAAATGTAAGGGCGTAACCGATCACAAATTTAGGGAATCGGTGCCAGATTTCAATCACCCGCACTGCCTGCCCTTCTTTACATTCAATTTTGGAACACCAAATGATGGCCAGGAGAAACGCCCACACACCAATAAAAATATCAATAAAAATTTTTACGGTTGTGGCAGTCATGGTTATCCAGCCTTCTTGATAGGCAACTCCAGCAACGTCGAAAGCTTTGGCTCGAATAAGCGCATCAGTAATTGCCCCACTGGCAACTGCTCCTCCATCAGTCTTAACTGCTAGTCCCATCCAGGCCCCGGCAACTAACGGTTCTTTCCAGAGGGTTGTTTGCGCCAGAAAGGGTAAAATGAGCATTTCCACCACCGCAAAGATAACCACTAATGAGGAAACCATTATCGGCACTATTGGACGGGCTCTAATCGCCGCGCCGGTTGCAATGGCGGCAGACACCCCGCAGATGGAAATACCCGAAGCAAGCGGAGCTGCCCACTCCCGGTTGAATTTGAAGTACTTTCGGGCAACAAAATATACGACTGCCCAATAAATCAAATAAGCTTCAACAATAGCGCAAAGCCCTCGGAACATAACATTTGTTGCCAGACCGAAGGATTCCGCTGCTTTGACACCCAAGCTTGCTCCCATAATCACAATAGCGGTTTTGATGTAAAGTTCAGGCCGGGTGGCCTCTTGAAGGATTTTAGAGAGCTTGGGGAAAAAGTTCCCAATTAAAAGGCCTACTAAAAGAGCGATAATAAAACCAGCTTCTCCGGTAAGGCTCAGAGACCAGGGAATATTAAATTGTTTGAGTTGATTTTTGGTAGCCGCAATATAGGCATAGTTGCCAAAAAACCAGCAGCAAAAACTTATCCAAAACACGATGGTGAAGCCAAGGACAAACTTCCCAACCGGCGCTCCCAAGAGTCTGGCGCCTATCCCCATGATAACCATCAAGGCAAGATAGGTAAGAAACAACGAGGTAACACCAGGCATGCCCTTTTTTTCGTAAGGGGCTCCCACGGTTATCTCGTTTGTGTTTTTTGCGCTAATTACTTCTTCAGTGCCATCAGCTTTCTTAATGGTGAGTTTCTGACGGTCGACTTTTGTAATTTCCCCTTTGACTCCACAAAAAACTTTTGATACCGGAGCCAATGCTTTCGCAGGTTCAATCCAAACTTTGGTGCTGATTCCCCACCCGAGAAGGTCAAAGCCTACAAAAATCCCGAGGGAAAAAACAAAGATAATAAGACCCAACCAAAGGGAGAGCCAGTCTTCACTCATTCCGGATTTCTTCTCCGGTTTACAGGTATCCTGGCTGTCGCATACCCCTTCCGTCAATTTATCCTCATTTATGCTCTGGTTTTTTTCCTCCATGTGATTCCCTCCTTGTTAAGAAGTGAAAAAATTGAGGAATACATTTTGTATATTTCTCCTTTTTTTACTGCAAGTTAACTTCAAAAGTCAATAATAAAATTTACCCGCGTGTCCCGCAAAAAGGGTAAAAACTGTTTATGTAAGGTAAAAATTAGTAAAAGACCGTTAGGGTTCGGTGATAAGGGTGTGTTCTATAGTAGTCGTGCTGCCCCAGGTTCCACAAAATCCAATCGATTTCCATTGCTTTTAAATTTTTCCCCCGCACGAGAAGTTCTTGACGAATAAGCTCCACTGCCCAAATAGTGTTGGCGCGAATTTCAACTTCTTCCGGGCTCCCAGCCTCAAGAAGGGTGTAGTGGTCGACTTTTTGCGCCAGCGATTTTTCATAACGCAATACTCCTATGTGCCGGAGCACCTGGGGTAATTTATAATCAGCAAACGCGGTAAGCAGGACAATGTCGTGAAAAAAGCCCCACCCCTTTCCCTCCAATGCTCCGTAAAGGTCAGCGGCAAAAAGTTGCGCTCGTTTATAGAAAAAAGCTTTTTTACCTTGATATTCTGCGCTATCCTGGAAAGATGCTAACTTGTCTGCTAACAAACGGGCCAGTTGTAGCGCGCTCTGTGCAGATGCTTCGACTAAGGCATAAGCTTTACCGTGATACTCGCGCATCAACATCTGGCCCAATTCATTGAGGCTTCGCACCCGGGATTCCAAAAGCTGTAAATCACCCTTACCTCCCAAAATTTTTTTGAACTCCGTGAAAGAAAGTTCCGCAAGATACTGAGCATTCGTGAATGGTGTTCCTGATTCGAGGGCTTTTTTCAATGAGGCGGCGAGCGCAAAGTAGCCGGACAGTTTTTTTGATTGATATTCGATTTCCCACTTTGGGTTGCCGGGCGAAGGCCAAAAACAAAAATTAATGCTATCGAGGACCAACAGATAGGCAATCGTTTCCTCTTTTTTCCCATCAAAGTGGTAAAAGGTATTCCAGGAAGGTATTACAACCTTTTCTTTGTCTAATTTTCTGGCAAAGTTTATTATAGCTTGCTTATCAAGCATAACGTGGAGACTCTTTTCTGCCACGGCTTGAGCAGTTTCTAATACTTCCCACATTACGGGTATCCACTTTGGGGGTAAGAGAAATTTTAAAAATTTAACCTTTAAGTATCATAGAACATTTTTCTTTACAAATTTAAGGTCTCCATCTGCGGGAAAAAGAGGAGAGGAGACAGCTTTTTTATACCAAGTCGCCTTCATTTGTATATCTTTGTTGGCTCCTCGTCATACTCCTCGACGTACTAAAATGTACGCTTGCGTCGATTCCTCGTCGCCGCCTCGATCTACTTTTGAATGCAACTTGGTATTACTTTATAAGTCTTGTAGACTATTTGACAAACACCCCAAACTGATTAATAATAAAAAAAAACGGGCTTTTAAATCAGATGTTCTCTCATTGCAAAAAAAGGATATGATTTTTTAAGATAAGGGGGTGCAGGAATGGCAACGATCAAAACAAAAAAAGGAAGAGTATTCTTTAAATTAGAGGCTCCAAATGCCCAGAAGGTGATTCTTATGGGTGATTTCAATAAGTGGAATCCTAAAATTCACGTTATGAAGAAAGATAAAAAGGGGGTGTGGAGCAAAACTATTCTTATTGCTTCAGGAAGGTATGAATATAAGTTTTTTGTGGATGGGGAATGGTGGAACGATCCCCACAATGATCAAACAGTTCTTAATACCTTCGGTTCTATCAACAACGTTTTGATTATTTGAGAGCGTGAACAACGATTAACTCAGCTTTAATCCTTTTCCCCGGAGGTATTCTTTTACCTGCTGAATCCGTAAAATACGATAATGGAAAACAGAGGCAGCTAAAAGTACCTGAGCTCCTCCCACAACTGCTCCTTCATAAAAATGTTCCAGCGTGCCAGCGCCCCCGGACGCAATTACCGGTAGATTAACTGCGTCAGAAATAGCTTTCGTAAATTCCAGGTCATACCCCGTTTGTGTCCCATCTCCATCCATACTCGTGGGAAGGATAACGCCAGCGCCCCGATCCTCACATTGTTTGGCCCATTCGACCGCGTCTTTGCCAACGGGTCTTGTTCCCCCGGAAACCACTAATTCAAAACCAGAGGACATGGCTTTATTTCTTTTTGCATCAATCGCTACTGTTATTTTTGCGGATCCAATTCGCTTAGCGGCCTCTTGAACCAAAGTTGGATTCTTAACCGCAGCACTATTCATCGAAACCTTGTCTGCCCCGGCATCCAAAACTAACTCGATATCCTTCAAGGTCCCTATTCCCCCGCCAACCGTGAGAGGAATGGAAATAACTGAGGAGACATTTTTCACCCATTCCAGGCGGGTCTTTCGATTTTCAACCGTGGCGGCGATATCGAGCATCGCTAATTCATCCGCCCCCTCGTGCTGATAAAAAGCGGCATTTGTTACCGGATCACCCGCATCCTTCAGATCAACGAAATGTACTCCTTTTACGACTCTTCCATCCTTCATGTCGAGACAGGGCATGATTTTTATGGTTTCCATGGTTTCTCCTTCCTTGGTTTTATAAACAATTTTTCTAGGTTCGTTGGTCATGTCAAGAAAACTTTTTCAACAAAACCGTGCAGTTTTATATGCGTGCTATTATAGAAGCGCGCCATATAATATCTCAAATTTTAAACTGATATATTACTCCGGCAAATAAATATATAAAAGCATAATCGTCATTCTCAGTAACTACGGGCAATGCCCAGAATTTATTTACATGTTTAATTGTCGGAGTAATATTTACCTTAATCGGCAAAGATGATCGTAAATCTTTTCCCAGCCTTATGAGACGTTATTCTAAATCTGGTCATGTTTGACAAATTTTCTAAGCACTATATTATAATATTTTTATTTTGTTGTAATAAATAATTTTGTTTCCCAAACATGAATATTTCAAAAATTGAATATACCAACAAAACCAAAGCAGAGCATTTCATGAACCAATTGATTAAGCAGACATTTATACCGATATCTTAGCAAGGGGGTTATTCAGCAGGACTATAGCAAGCGTGATTTTGGTAAGAGAACATGGTGTGCTTATTGTTAAAGCCTTTCGAAAAAAAGAGGTACTTACATGAAAAGAAGAAATAAATTTTTTCCCTTGATAGTTTTTTGTCTCGCTATTTTTTTTGTTTCTTTTCTCGTTGCCGCCGAACCCGCCGATTCCAAACCCATTCGTCTCAAAGACAATCTTTTTGGTATAGATTTCGTAAACTCCAACCAAGGTTGGGCAGTCGGTTATTACGGCACCATCATTCATACTGAGGATGGTGGTAAAAGCTGGACTTATCAACCGAGCGGCAAAACAACGCCGCTTACGGATGTTGATTTTGTTGATTCTCATAACGGCTGGGCAGTAGGCTTTGGCCCCATCATACTCCACACCACGGACGGAGGAAAAACCTGGTCGGATCAAAAAATAAGCGAGGATATTTTTCTTACGGCAGTGTATTTTTTAAATGAGAAGAAGGGATGGATCGTTGGTGAATGGGGAACCGTACTGGTTACCGAGGACGGAGGTAACACGTGGAATTCCCAGTTAAGCGGAAAGGATGTTGTCCTCTATGATATTTGTTTTTCCGACGAACTTCATGGATGGGCAGTAGGAGAATTTGGCGCCATTTTCTCTACTGAAGATGGAGGCAAGACCTGGGTTATTCAGGCGAGCGGGGTGGAGAATGTCTTTTTTTCCTGCAAAGCGTTAGATAATGAGAATGTGTGGGTTGTGGGTATTGACTGTACGCTTCTCCATTCCAAGGATGGGGGAAAGACGTGGAAAAGAATTAACACCGGTCTGGAGAAAATAATGCCTTTCTATGAAATTCTTTTTAAAGACCAGAGCCACGCTGTCATTTGCGGACAGGGAGCCGCGCTCTATACCGATGACGGAGGAACGACCTGGAAGCCCAGCCGGTTTAAAAAGAGCATTCAATATGATTGGTTATATGGGATGATCGCTGCTGATAATGATATCTGGATGGTAGGAGAAAATCTCAAGGTATTTAAAAGCGCGACCAATGGAAAAGAGTGGGAAGAAATAGCAATTAACGAATAATTAACAACCATAACGAGCAAAACAAGGGAAAAAAACATGAGACTGGATGTTCAGGCATGGGCAAAAGGAATTATAAGACACCGGTTAATGGTCCTGTTCCTTATAGGGTTTGTTTTCACCCCTGTTTTTTTTTACGGCATTACTAAAATATCGGTCAATGTGATTTTGGAAGATATGTTTCCATTCGACCACCCTTTTGTAAAACTGCATAAAGAGTTTGGCTCCCAGTTCGGGGGAGCGAGCACCGTGCTCATCGAGTTAAAGGTCAAGGATGGTGACATCTTTAATACCGAGACTTTATTGAAGGTAAAGAAAATTTCTGACCTTGTCACATTCCATGATGACGCCTACATGCTTCTTACTGCCTCGATTTCGGAACGGAAGATGAAGTATATGCGGGGTTATTCCGGCGGAAACGTGGATATGGACGGTCTTATGTGGCCAAAGATTCCGAAAACCCAAAAAGAACTTGACTTTATGAAAGAAAATATTTTCACCAACCCCCTCTATAATGGAGTGCTGGTGAGCCGTGATGGAAAAGCAACCCTGGTGATCTCAGAATTTAAGGAAAATATTGATTACGGTAAATTGTTTCAATTTTTTATGGGGTTAAAAAAGAAATATGAAGATAGAAATACCACGCTCCACATTATCGGCAGGCCGGTGCTGTTGGGGTGGATTGACAGCTACTGGCCGCAGATGATGAGAATTTTTGCGGTGAGCATCGCCATTATGGTGCTCTTAATGTGGGGCTTTTTCCGCAATTGGCAGGGCACACTTGTGCCCTTAGTGGTGGGAGCAATTGCCACGATCTGGGGGTTAGGTTTTACCGGCTATATGGGGATAAACCTAAGCCCGCTTCTTTTTGTTCTTCCCTTTTTGGTTGGCGCGCGGGCCCATAGCCATACGGTTCAGATTACCCACCGTTTTTTTGAAGAGTACCATCGCTCAGGCAGCAGGGAGGTGGCTGCTATCGAAACGGTCAGCACGATGTTTCTCCCGAATGTCTCTGCGATTCTCGCTGAAGTCATGGGCTTTTCGGTTATTTATCTGGCAAAAATAGTATTGATGCAGCAGATAGCCGTGATTATGAGCTTCTGGATGTTTTCGATTTTTCCGGCCGCTGGGATATTGGCCCCGGTTATCTGCTATTATTTGCCTCCGCCAAAAGGTGTCGACACAGAACGAAGAACCAGTATCATTAGTCGTTTTAATCTCGCCCTGTCCAATTTCTCCACCGGCAAGGTGACAAGGTATGTGGTTTTCGTGGGTTTTATCCTGTTGACGGGGATTTTATCATTTGAAGCGGCCCGGTTAAAAGTAGGGGATCTCCACCCCGGGTCGCCGATTCTTAAGCCCCATTCGGTTTACAACCAAGATTACGCTGAAATCAATAAAACCTTTGACAAAGCCGGGGCGGATAATTATTTGGTTTTTTTCCGGGGTAATCAGGAGTTTGCTTCCAAAGACCCGCAGGTGCTCAAAACCTTTGAGGCCATGGACCGATTCATGGCTTCCCGGCTGCCTGATATTTACGGTGGATCTGCCTCACTCGCCCCGATTGTGCGAAGGCTGAACAAAGAATTTCATGATGGAAATCCGCTCTGGGATTTTATCCCTGGCCCGGATTTATGTAACACCATGCTTTTTCTTTTTCAGTCAAAAAGTGTTCCCGGGGATATGGACCGGTATGCTGACCCGAGATTTTACAACAGCAACATCCTCATGTTTTTTAAAAACCACACTGCGGATACCATTGACCGGATCAGCAAAAACATAAATGAGTTTTTTACCATTTACCCGAAACAAATTGATAAGGGAGAATTTCTTCTCGCCGGCGGGGTTATCGGGATGGAGACGGCGGTAAATGAAGAGCTGGGAGTATCTCATGCGAGGATCGACAGCACGATTCTCATTGCCATTTTTCTTTCGTGCTGTATAACCTACCGGTCTTTTTTGGCGGGATTCCTTTTGATTATCCCCCTGATTGTCTCTAACATTATTTCCTTTGGATTCATGGGGTTTTCCAAAATCGGCTTAACTATTAACACGCTTCCGGTTTCTGCTATCGGCGTGGGTGTGGGGGTTGACTTTGGGATTTATTTATACAGCCGGTATAAAGAAGAATACGCCAGAACAAAAGACTGGGTGACAACTATCGCGGTGGTATCGCAAACCACCGCTCTGGGAGTGCTTAATTCGGCCCTTACCATGGTTTTACCCCTTTTGAGCTGGTTCTTTTTCTCGGGCTTACGGTTTCAGGCGCAGATGGGTTTCTTGTTAGCCTTACTTTTATCGGTAAACATGTTTGCGGCCCTTACCCTGCATCCGGCTTTGGTTTATATTCTGAAGCCAAAATTTATCACCAATGCAAAAAATAAAGGGCCAGCCCATTGATGAGAAAAAAATGATTGCCCTAAAAAAAAGGAAACAGCGAGGAAAAATAGAAGGGGAGTGAATATTATATTTCATTATTATCTTGGAGAGGTTGGTTTAGAGTTTCACCATTTCGGTTTATAACTCCAGAAGAACAGGATAATTTAAGTCTGATAGAGAAAGGAGGTGGCGAAGGCAAGAGAAAAAATTGCATGTTAACTTAGGTAATAAAATAACTAAGGAGGCAGAAGATATGAGAAAAACAAGAAAATTTATTTTTAGCATGGTTCTGCTGCTGATGGTTTTATCATTCGCTCTTCCGGCAGCGGCCCAAATTTATAACGTGGGTGGCAAAGAAGTAACCGCGGATGGTTTTTTCCGCCAGGAGTTTCTTTTTAATACCAATGGCAACAGCAAATATAACACCAATCAAACCGGCTTAAACGGTGCCTACCAGATGTGGCTGGTGGATACCAACCTCAAATGGAACGATAACCTCGAATTTCGGGGAATCTTCCGGATGTGGGGCGACCTGGCCTATTATATGCTGAAAGATAATAATCACTTCCAGCACTTCTTTGCCGGTTCAGAACGACAACTTGCCTGGGATACCAACTGGGACCAGATAGTCCGGGAGCTTTATTTTACCTATTCTAATGATAAGATTTTGTTCCGCGCCGGAAGACAGCAGATCGGCTGGGGAGAAGCGGACGGCCTGCGGGTCATGGATCTTATCAACCCGCTCGACGCCCGGCGGATGTTCCAGTTTTACGACACGGAAGGGTACGAGGAAGTCCGGATTCCGAAGCTGATTATCAAGACCGAATTTTACACGGGCAATATCTGGAAATTTTACGACACCGCGGTTGAGCTTTACTGGAACCCCGGAGACATCAAGCGATTTGGCGATCTTTTACCACCCCATCTTGATGCCCAAAACAGACCTTGGGCAGAATGGGCTGACAAATTTGGTGTTGTAGCTCCTGGGGGGGTAACGAATCCTTCCTGGCCCAATGATATGGGTAACCAGTGGGGAGCATGGGCGCCTCCGACCCCCTCAGCTCCGGTTCCGGTCCGGCTGTTTACCAAAGAAAAGGCTTTTAAAATCTCAAACTCCGAGTTCGGCACCCGGATTAAGCTCAGTATTAAAGACACCTTTATCACCCTCAACTACTGGCGGGGGTGGGACACCTCTGACCATGAAATTATTAAGTCCCATAAGGGCGGAATCGGAGGGGGGTTAACGCACATTGATCCCCTGGGTAACAATCCCATTACTTTAGCTATGATAGGCGCTCCGGTTGCCGTATGGTTTAATAAGGTGCAGCCCCGGATGCAGGTCGTGGGCTTTACCTTGAGCCGCGAGCTTTTTGGCGTGGGTCCGTTGTTCTGCCAGGTGGCCAACCCGGTGCTCAGGATGGAAGGTCTTTACAGCTTTAACCAGACCTTTAATACCGAGGAAGGTATCTTTGACGGCCCCGGCCCTACCGGCTCCCCCCTTCCCCTGGCATTATTTAAGACTGTGAAGAGAGACCAGATCAGGTACATGGTCGGGTTTGACTGGAGCATGGACATACCCTGGAATTCGAGAAAATCCACGTTTGTGAGCGGCCAGTTTTTCCACATCTATACCCGCGGGAATCAGTTTGGGGATAAAAACCTTCTCCAGCTTGCTCCCTATGACTGGGTCTGGCCCAAAAACCAGTATTACATGACTTGGTTAATGAGGACCGAATACTTGAATGAACGGGTTGTGCCTTCAGTTCTCTATGTGCAGGATTTCCATACCCGGTCCGGATGGATAAAGAGCAAGCTCGATTTCAAAATCGGTGATCACTGGCGGCCGGAAATCGGATACCTGTGCATCATGGCGAACCAGAACAATACCAGGGGACTTGATGGGTTTCCCCCCTTACAAGTACGTGATAACCAGGAATCCTTTGGTTTGTTTGCTGACCGCGATACAGCGTGGGTCAGGATTCAGTACCAGTTCTAACCGAAAAAACACGTAAGGTGGCGGTATCACTGCCGCCGCCTTATATTCAAAACAAAATAACCAACCTGAAGTGGAGGATAATTATTATGACTTGGGAGAATAAAAAAATACCATTTGCTGTTTTATCCATTATCGTTGGTGTTGTTTTTTGTATCACTTCTTCAGCCTATTGCTGGCAAACCAAAGATCCCAAACTGGCGGAAGACTATGCCAAGATGCTGGGATTTAAGGTTAAGGATAAAGTGGGCAAGGTAGCGCCGGAGATAAAACCCGGCATGACGATTGACGGAACCAATTATAAATTATATCCTGGTATGGCTGAGCTTTTACCAAAAAGCTTATACAGCCGGTTGGATCCAAAGTCGTATGCGCCGTTGGCTCCCATTAAGATCAAGGAGACTGATCAGTACCATCTCGGGAGAGGGTGGATGGATAAATCCATGCAGACGGAAAAGACCATAAAAATTGCCGCTGACGGCCTGACCCTCGAAGGTTATATGGGGGGTTATCCCTTTTTGCATCCCAAAAATGGGGTTGAGCTGATCCAGTGGGCGGATAACGACTACATAGGCGATACTTTTGCGATGCGGCCCATGCGCCTGCGCCTTTACGGCCGTGACAATAAGCCTGAACGCGAGCTGCGGCAGCATTTAAACGTTGTGCGCTATACGGGTTGCACCGACTGGAGACCAGAGGGGATCCAGCCAAATCCGGAGCAGATTAACTATGTGATATCCGGAACCTTTATTTTTCCTAAAGACATTTCCGGAACCTCTTACGTCCGGAAACGGTTTATCCCCGCCAACCGGCCGGATGAGTTTCTTCTGTTTATCGCTACCATGAGGAGGATTCGAAGGATGTCCGGGCGGGATACCCAGGACCCATTGTTTGGTTCCGACCTGGTGTGGGATGACTTCAATTGTGACTGGCAAAAATATTCAACCACAGATTTTCCGAATGATTATAAAATGCTGCCGCCACGGGAAATGCTGATTCCCACCTATATTGACTACGACTGGCCGAATGACCGGGCGTCAAGCGGTTTTAAGGATTATAATGTTGACGAATCCGGCGAACAAACATATCTCAACTTTGGCTCCTGGCAGCGGCGGTGGGTTTATCCTTGTGAAGTGATCAGCAAAGATCCGGGCTATTTGTATAGCAGAAAAATACTGATGGAGGAGCCGGAGACCTGTATGATACCTCAGACCGACAGGTACGATCAGGCTGGTCGTCTTTGGAGGTCCTGGGTTCGGGATTGTAACCTTTCACAGAACGGTGTGGGGTACATGGAAGATTTGATCGACATTGTTGACCATATCAATCATCACCGAACTATCCTTGACTTCAAAGGCCATAAGAATCCTTTATGGATGGGCACTGATTATGCTGATTTGCGTTTCCTTTCCAAGAAGGCAAAATAAAAACTTTTTCTTCTGAAAAACAAAAACCCTTTCATTTTTCAACAGAAGAAAGGGTTTTTGTTTTTCAGGAAGAAGCGTTAATAAATCGCAAGGACCAGCAGGCACGAATAAGGGTTCAGGCACCACCCGGATTGGCGATCCAAAGAAAACGGCTTCGTAAAAAGTCCCGCCTTACGGCGGGGGATAAAGAACTGAAGCGCGCCATCTGCTGCGTTGCGCTTCATCCTCAGTCATTGCGGCGTACAGGTAAGTACGCCGCATTCCGTCGGATTTGTGCGCCTTGCATCTGAAGCTTTTTACTGTGCCGTCTGATTTTCGACTTTTTACGGCTTCATCAAAGAAAGGCGGTTAAAAAACTGTTTTTGCGGCTCCCCAAGCAAAACCCAATGTACCCACCGACAACCGCTAACGCTGGTGGAGTGGATAAAAAAACAGGCTTTGATTTGGCGTTGAAATCAGCTTTTTACTTCTTTACCGTAACCGTAGCTTTCCCGTAAGTGTGGGAAAGACCCTTAGAAGGTGTAGTAGCAGTGATGGTAGCCTCGCCGGGGGTGATGGCGGTAATGTTACCCAGGTCATCGACAAAGACAACTTTGTCGTCCGAAGAAGCCCAACCCACCACTTGGTCTTCGAAAGGTTCGTTTCTCTCATTAAGCACTTTGGCTTCCATCTCATGTTTCTCACCCACTTTCAGCTCCAAATGTTCGGGTTCAACTTTAATGGCCGCAAGAATTGAGACCTTACACTGGATGACAAAATTGGCATCAGTGTTCGGAGAGGTCAAAGTTATTACCGAGTTGCCTGAGCCTTTGGCGGTTAGCAAGCCCGTATTAGAAACCTCAACCACCGCGGGATTGGAGCTTACCCACAGCACGACGGCATTGGGTACTGGTTTATTTTCCTTGTCAAGGGCGACCGCTTTGACCTGGAAAGTTTCCCCAAGTTTGTTTAATTCTATTTCTCTGGGTTGCGCACTGAGCCAGCTTACTTTGGGAGAACACCCCTGGAAAAGAAGCGTGATAATAAGAGCAAAAAAAAACACGATAGGCATTGTTTTTTGTTCTTTGCCGACTTTTCTCATAGCTGCCTCCTTGACATTTAAAACCCATTGATAAGACAATATTATCCTACAGTGAAAATTATTATGCCAGAACACAGTAAAAGCAAATATTTTTATTTAAGGAGCCTTTAAATTTTCTCGGGTAAAAATTGGCATCTCTTAAAACTCTGCTGGTCACCTCTTGCCTGGTTAATTTTTAAACTCTTTATTCTCGAAAAGGGAAATGCAATATAAAAGTAGTCCCTTTTCCGTAATCATTTTTAACCAGGATTGTCCCGTGATGATGGAGCATAATTTTATGAGTTATGGACAAGCCCAATCCCAGTCCTTTCTCTTTTGTGGTAAAAAAAGGATTAAAAATATTGCCGATTATTTTTGGCATTATTCCTCCTCCGGTGTCTTCTACTTCAACGATCACCATTTTATCGTCTTCGGAAAAGCAAGATTTAAACTTTAAATACCCCCCGGCGGTCATTGCTTGTCGGGCATTTGCAATCAAGTTAATAAAAACCTGTTTTATCTGGGGATAATCGCAAAATACGAGGGGAAGGTTTGGGTTTAATTCCTTGATGACATTAATGTTATCTTGCCTAAGTTCATCTGAGAAGACATGAAGACTATCCTCAACGATCTGATTTAGATTATAGGGTAAAAGATTCAAAAAAGGTTCCTTAGAAAACACCAAAACCTGGTTAAGGATAGCTTCCAACCGATCAACTTCTTTAACGATGATTTCCAGAAATTCCTTTTCTTTATCAAATTGATGGGACCGACAAAGCCTGCGCGCGAATCCGCCAATAGAAACCAGAGGGGTGCGGATTTCGTGCGCGATACTGGCCGACATTTCTCCGATCGCCACAAGTTTCTCCGCATGTAACATCTGTTCTTGAGCCTCTCTGAGCTCTTGATGAGCAAGCTCCATCGTTTGGTAAAGGCGGGAGTTTTCTATCGCCATTCCGGCCTGGCTGGCAAAAATAGTCAGCATCTTTATATCTTCTTCACTGATGGGCTTATTGTTATAGATGTTATCTACCTTGATTACTCCGGTTGCTTGGCCTTTCGCAATAATTGGTACGGTTGCAAAAGGCCCACCGCCTACCTTGGAATATATATTTTCCCAGATAAAGGTGTCTTCTTTTTCATCACTGACATTGAAATAGGTTTTTTCCAAAACCGTTCGCGCCAGAATCCCGCCGTCAATAGGATGCAAAGGCACAATAATACTTTTGCATATCTCATCAACCCTTGATCTAACTTTAGATAAAATTCGTTCAGGAGAAAGCACCCACTCCAAAAGCCCCACTTTTTTCTGCGCAAATTCATTCCAGATTCGCCGCGCATCTTCAGCGCTCTCAGGACCCATTCCGATCATGCCTTCGAGCGTGTGAGCGCTGTGATTTACTAAAAACAACATGGCTCGGTTAAAACCAAAACCACCTTCCATTGTAACAGCAGTAATGATAATATGGAGCAAATCATCAAGCTTGATGGTGGTCATCATTGCTTGGCTGGTTTCGTGGAGGAGGGAAAGCTTTAGGACAAGTTCAGTTTGCTCTGGGGGTAGGCTTTTTGGAGATAGACCGAGATATGCTTTTCTCACGTTAAAAAATTTCCTTTCCCATCCAAGGGTGGAATTTCGTTCGTGCGGTAATCCTCCTGGAATACCCTTTTAAAACCATGGTGATTAGTTTTTGTGGTTACCTTCAATAACGTGCTTACAACCCTCACAAAAACCGAGTATAATATTGATTATAATTTATAGGGAATTTTGAAGAAATGAATTTACATATAAAAGAGTCAATGAGGTTAACTGCCCAAAAGTCTTTCTTGGTTCTCCTGCTCTGCCTTACAATCAATACAAAAGGTGGTTACCGGCCGCGCTTTTAATCGCTCCTCGGAAATATCTTCGCCACATCTCTCGCAGATACCAAAAGTGCTGTTTTCTACCCGCTCTAAAGCCTTCTCAATTTTCCCAATTAATTTTCTTTCCCGGTCCCGGATCCGAAGAAGAAAATTACGGTCTGATTCGAGGGAAGCGCGGTCAACCGGGTCAGGGAACAACTCGCCTTTATCACTCATGGTTTTAACGGTGACGCCTGCTTCTACTAAAAGATCAGCGAGTTGCTTTTGGAGGAGGTTTTTAAAATATGCAAGTTTTTCTTTGTCCATCGTATCTGCTCAAAGGGCCAAGCCTAAGTTTTAAATATTTATAATAGCGATATCTATTTTTGTTGTAAAGGAATATTTTGCCGCACTTGAGGCCCTGCTTTCCCCGCCGGTAAAGAAGCTTAAGAGACTAACGATTGTTTGATTCTGGCCTCTTTTTGGGTCCAATTTTTTTTAACTGTTACCCAAAGTTCCAAGTAAACCTTGGTGTGCAATAAATTCTCAATCTCCTTCCGGGCTCTTTTGCCGATTTCCTTGAGCATCTTGCCATCCTTGCCAATCGTGATTCCTTTTTGGGATATTTTTTCAACCCAAATGGTGGCCCGGATAAAGATTATGCCGTGTTTTCGTTCATTAAATTCCTCAATCGTTACGGCAATCGAATAGGGAATTTCTTGCTGCAGCAGAACAAAAATTTTTTCTCGTATAATTTCTGCTGCCATGAATCTTTCGGTTTGGTCGGTAAACAGGTCATCCGGGTAATATTTCGGGCCTTCAGGAAGATAACTTAACAAAAAATTTTCCAGTTGCTCTACGCCTGAACCATGAAGCGCAGAAATAGGCACTATCTCCCGGAAGGGGATTATCTCTTGATAGGCATCAATTAAGGGTAATAACGTTTGTTTTTCGACCAGGTCAATTTTATTGATTAATAAAAAAACCGGTTTTTCGAAATTTTTTAAGCATTCAACAACAAAAAGAAATTCATCTTGTGGGATGGCCTGAGTTGCCTCAACCATCACGAGAACAAGATCACTTTCTCGAAACGCTGTTTGCGCGGTCTGAACTAAATAACGATTAAATTTTTTCTTGGTGTGATGAATCCCAGGAGTATCAACAAAAATCAATTGAGCCCCCGGCAGGTTTTTAATTCCCAGGATGCGGTTCCGGGTGGTTTGAGGTTTAGGGGTAACAATTGAAATTTTTTCCCCAATTAGGGTATTGAGGAGGGTAGATTTACCGACATTAGGAGGGCCGATAATCCCAATAAAACCGGATTTAAAGGGGACAGTCATTTGTTTCCGAAGACCCGTTCGAAAATGTAATCAAGGTGGCGGAAGTGATGATCGAGTTCAAAGGCGGTTTCAACCTCGGTGACCGTTAAGTAGCGTAACACCTCAGGATCATGCAACAGGGTAGTCTTGAAGTCTTTGTTTTTATCATCCCAGACCTCCATGGCATTTTTTTGCACTATTCGGTAGGCCTCCTCACGGGGAATGCCTTTTTTCGTTAACAGCAGAAGGATTGCCTCTGAAAAAATGAGACCCCTCGATTTTTCAAGATTTTCTTTCATCCTTTCCGGATAGACCACCAATTTTTCTATAACCCCGGAAAGCCGGTTGAGCATAAAGTCAAGGAGAATAGTTGAATCAGGTGCGACAACCCGTTCGGCTGAAGAATGGCTAATATCTCGTTCGTGCCAGAGTGAAACATTTTCCAATGCTGCTATGGCATTGGATCGCACGAGTCGAGCGAGCCCGGTAATGTTTTCTGAAAGAACAGGGTTTCTTTTATGGGGCATGGCGGATGATCCTTTTTGTCCTGGAAAGAAAAACTCTTCGGACTCGAGAACCTCAGTTCTTTGTAAGTGTCTTATTTCAAATGAAAATTTTTCTAAAGAACTCGCGATTATCGCTAACGTGGCAAAAAAGGCCGCATGCCGGTCTCTTTGAATAACCTGGGTTGATATCGGATCAGGTTGCAATCCAAGATGGGCGCATACATACTCCTCAACGTTTGGTGCAAGATGGGCAAAGGTACCAACCGCTCCCGAGATTTTGCCAAAACTGATATTTTCTTTTGCTGCCAAAAGTCTTTCCCGGTTACGGCGCATCTCTTCATGCCAGAGGGCCATTTTGAGGCCAAAGGTGATGGGTTCAGCATGGATTCCATGGGTGCGCCCAATCATTATGGTATTTTTATAATGATAAGCTTTATTTTTGAGGATATCCATAAAATGTTCGATATCCTCAAGCAGGAGTTCACTTGCTTCTTTAAGCTGGCACGCAAAACAGGTATCGAGTACATCTGAAGAGGTAAGCCCCAGATGGAGATAACGGGCATCAGGCCCGATATGTTCTCCTACGCAGGTTAGAAATGCGATCACATCATGCTTTACCACTTCCTCAATCTCATCAATCCGAGAAACGGAAAAACGCGCATTTTTTTTAATATTTTCGCTGGCCTCCAGAGGAATTTCTCCCCTTTCTGCAAGGGCTTCACAAACCAGGATTTCAATTTTGAGCCAGAGATCAAATTTATTTTCAGTTTCCCAGATTTTAGCCATTTTTTCCCTGGTATAACGCGGTATCATCATTGCCTCCATGCGTTGAGTGATTTTTTAAGAATTTATTTTTAACATTTAACCCCTGGTAGTTCAAGTTATTACTTTTTATTGTTCCTTTTTATTGACATTTATTAATAAGGAAATTATAAAGATAAAAATTTAAGCGTTTTATAGTGTAAAAAGATACATGAGCTTATTAATAAATCAGGATAAGGTAAAGTTATGGGAAGCGTTGTAAAAAAGCGTAGAAAAAAGATGACAAAACACAAACACAGAAAACTTTTGTCTCGCACTCGGCATGCACGGAAAAAGAAGTAGGGCTTGATCGAACTGCCCGAAGAAGATTTTTTACGGGATGCCAAAAAACCTTTAAACAAAAAAATTTTTCAGAAGGAAAACCATGCCGAAAATAGAGCGAAAAAAAGAGCTGGATCGAAGACGCAAAAGAAAATGCGAACGGCGAAGAGAAAAAAATAAAGTCCTCCGCACACAATGGGAACAAAAAAAGCAGGAAAAAAAGGAAGAGAGGATTGTCATTAAAAAGGCAGTTACCAAGGTTCCTTCTCCAGAATAAAAAAAGAAGTCAACTACTATTGGCTAAAGCCGGTAGCTTGAATTTCGTCTGTACGCCGACTAAAGTTCTCCATTAAGCCTACTTTCTTTTTGATTCCCCGGTTTCATTTTTTATCGCATTCCCCATTAGTTACGTGCCTTGGGGTTTGCGCCAGAGTTCTCCCAAAAATAAAGGTAATTCTCCCGCACAGTAAGGCCCAACCTTTACTGCCCAGCCGGTTTTGGCTTCGATGTCACTTTTTATGGGAGCGGTGACTCCGGGAAAGATAAGCTCGCGGTGTTTTACCCGGGACGCAAGCTGAGTTTCGTCTATCGCCTTAAGAACGTTTTCGGCAGTGAAAGTTTGATAGACCATTGCCATATCAACGGTGTGACCGAGGCAATCAACAAAAAGGAGATAAAAAGGTGCCGTGGTCGTGCAAAGGATAGCCATAAGCACGTCCTGGGTGGAAAGCGCATTACCCGTGACCAGTATGGGTGATTCTGGTCCTGCCTGGTTAATTTCGTGAAGCCCCAAAATTCCTGAAACCGGATGCTGGGTTATTTCTATTTTAGGTAAAAACGCATTAAGCGAAAGCACGATCTCTACTGCGTAAGCAAGGTTGGGTGTTATTTGCTTACACGGAGCGGTTTGTGCCTTCCGTTCTTGTAATATGTGCAGCCATTCCTTACAGGAAGTAAAGCCACATGAATTTTTGCAGACGCCTTGAGGAAGATATTTTTCAATATCAATCAGCTCAAGGTAAAGGTCCGATTTTAGTGACATGGTAACAACCTCGCGCTCTGGGAATACAATAATTAAGCGCCAACAGGTTTTTCTTTACGTTCTAATAATGCTTGGAGTCGTTCAATCAGCACTACCTGAGCATGGTTTATTTTTTGTTTGGCAGTTTCGCTGTCAAAAAAAGCGCCCTGGTCAATTTCTGGAAATTCCTGTTTTTGCCCGGAGTGCGGTGGCCACTCAATTTTAAAGGTATTGCTTCTTATTGGTTTATTCTTATCCCAGTCCCCTGCAAATGCCCAGGCATGCACAATTTTACCGTTTTTCTGTTTGATGTGCCCGAGCGAAATATACTCACCTTCCGGTTTGATTCCGGTTTCCTCTTCAAACTCACGGAGAGCGGTTTGCAGAAGGTCTTCCTCTGCGTCAACTTCGCCTTTGGGAATACTCCATACTCCCTCATTCTTTTTAGCGAAAAAAGGCCCTCCTGGATGGCCTAGGAAGATTTCAAGTGCACTCCCGCTAAGGCGATACATAAGCAGTCCCGCGCTCACCTGGGAGCGGTGCTGTTTTTTATTTTCTGCCAACATGATTACAAATCTTTTTACGTTAAAAACTTTTTAACGTCTTATGATAGTGGAATAAAAACCTTTGTCAAATGACTCATACCAAGTTGCATTTAAAGCAGATCGAGGCGGCGACGAGGAATCGATGCAGGCGTACGTTTTAGTACGTCGAGGAGTAGGAGGAGAAGAGAACAAAAATATGCAAATAAAGGCAACTTGGTATCATTATCCGGCGAATCAGCGGAAATGATTGAGGTTACCAAGAATAGGCAAATAAATATTTAAAAATTATCCGTAAATAATTTATTGCAATGATTAAGGAATTTATGGTATTATGAGCCATGAGCGCTTTAAAATCATGGACAATGTCCGACGAACTCTGGGAACGGGTCGAGCCGCTGATTCCAAAAAGAAAGCGTCCGAGGAAGCGTAAATATTTTCGGCGGCCTGGAGGTGGCCGCAAACCTATGGAGTCCCGAAAAGTCTTTGAAGGCATTATCTTCGTATTGCGCACCGGGTGCCAATGGAAGGCCTTGCCGAAAAAGGAATTTGGCAGCGCCAGTTCCATCCACCAGTACTTTTTGGAGTGGAAACGGAAAGGGGTATTTTCGCGTCTTTGGAGTAAGGGACTGGCGGAATACGACGAGATGGAAGGGATCGCTTGGTCGTGGCAAGGCATAGATGT
Organism: Thermodesulfobacteriota bacterium; assembly: GCA_026625185.1. GTDB lineage: Bacteria > Desulfobacterota > WTBG01 > JAGOGO01 > JAGOGO01. The sequence continues at coordinate 1,798,173 of CP113000.1, forward strand.
AGGGACGGTAAAAGCCTCTTTAGCTTTGGAGGCCGTGGGAGCGAATCCGACGGATCGGGGGAAAAAATGGGAGCAAGAGAAACCTTCTTGTCGACGGGAATGGAATCCCGCCGTCGTTAGTCGTCAGCGGAGCTCCGCGGCATGAGGTGAAGTTATTAGAGCCGACGCCGGACCCATATGGTAAATGAGCGGCGCTCGGGAAAGGGAACTCCTCGACAGCATCTAACAACTGCCGCTTACGAGGGCTTATTGGAATTAGCATCTGCATTAATTGCTTTTCGTCAAATGATTGTTATTTACGGATAAGTTATAAATTGCCAAAAAGGTGTTCTATCTTTTTTGTTGGGTACAGATTGTCATACCCCTCTATCCTTCAAAAGTTTCTTGTTGTAGGAAAGAGAGTGTTAACCATTATTTTTTAATAGTTACAATAGGTTAAAAAATCTTAAAATCCTTTCGGAAAATTGTTGTATTATCATAATGTTAGCAAGTAAGTATTGACAAATTTCCAAAAAATTTTAATTTTAAGGCCGGAGTGCGAAACCATTTTTAGAATAATTACTTGTAACGATGAGGATTATTGATGGAAAAAATTCTTAAATTAGGAGTTCCTAAGGGGAGTTTAGAAAACGCTACCATCGAGCTTTTCCGTAAATCCGGGTGGCGGATTTCGACTAGCTCAAGAAGTTATTTCCCCAGTATAGATGATGAAGAGCTTGCCTGTCGTCTTATCCGCGCTCAAGAGATGTCGTGGCATGTAGAAAGCGGAGCAATTGATCTCGGGATTACCGGCATCGACTGGATCAAGGAAAATGAGTCAGACGTGGTAGTAGTCCAAGACTTGGTTTACTCCAAATCAACTCTTAAGCCAGCCCGCTGGGTTCTGGTAGTAAAAGAAAATTCTCCGGTTAAAAAAGCGGAAGATTTGGCGGGGAAAAAGATTTCTACCGAACTGGTAAATTTTACGAAAAAATATTTTGCTGAGAAAAATGTCAAGGTAGAAGTTGAATTTTCCTGGGGCGCGACGGAAGCCAAGGTCGTGGATGGGTTGGTCGATGCTATTGTTGAAGTTACGGAAACCGGCAGCACTCTGAGGGCGCACAATTTGCGAATTGTCCAGGAAATGATGACGACCAATCCTCAGTTGATCGCCAATAAACAGGCCTGGCAAGAGCCCTGGAAGCGCGCGAAGATTGAACAGATCGCGCTGTTGCTCAAAGGCGCTCTCCAGGCAGAAATGATGGTGGGTCTGAAAATGAATGTTCCCAAAGATAAATTAGATGCCATTATAAAACTTTTGCCGAGCCTTACTTCGCCGACGATCGCCGGTCTTTACAATTCGGATTGGTATTCAATCGAAACGATTATCTCCGAAACCATGGTCCGGGAACTCATTCCGCAACTACAAAAAAATGGAGCTGAAGGGGTAATTGAGTATCCGCTCAATAAGGTAATCTAAAGAAAAAAGGGGGGGTTAAAAAATCACTCTTACCCCTCCCAAATCCTGAATGGTGAAGGTGTGCTTCTCTTCAGGTGCACCGATAAACATATTATTGATAGAAATGTTAAATTCTTTAGAAAATCGTTTCACTGCCTCGGGTCCAAAATCTCCTTGCCGACAAATAAACTCGATGTGTATTTCGTTATAAGTACGGTTAAGTACTTCTAAGTCTGATTTTAAACGCGCCACCACTTCGTTGTCTATCTTATTTTGAAGATAAACAACGTATACTTTTTGGCTATCTTCGTTCTTGATAATGTAATCAAACGCACGTCTAAGCTTGGGCAGGTTACCACCACGAGTAAAAACCAATACTTCCTGGCTGGTGATATCCATGATTTTATCAACGAGCATTGAGCGCCAGAGAAAGAATTTTTCCATGAGCGCCTTTTCCCGATGAAGAAAAAATTTTTTCATGAGTCGATTTTCGATCTGGACAATAAATTTAAGAATTTTTATCCGGGCATATACAATAGTAATTACCACCACCGTCGGGATAAAATAGGTTAAAAAATAGAGGAGGTTTTTAAAATCGATAATAATATTTCCCAGAATTCCTGCCCCAGCAGCAAAAAGACCGAGCAATACGGTGGGCCATCCGGCACGCAAGGTTCTTTTCAACTCTTTTCGGTTTACTTTCAAAAGTATGTTTCCCAAGGCAAACAAAGTCATGACCCCCAAAAAAGATATGGTATAAACCCCAGCTAAAGTAAAAAGATTTCCACCGGTTAGGAAAAGGATAGAAGTGCAAAGAAGGAAAAAACCTATAATGATCCGATGATAGGTTCCTCTTAGCTTATTTTGTTTGAGAAAAAATTGGGGTAGACACTGGTCAAGAGTCATTCTCCGGACTAATCCGGTGACTCCCACATAACTGGTTAAAACAGCTCCTGAAAGTACTAAAAATGCATCGAAAACAATGAGAACGCGGAAGCTCTTCCCCGCAAGGATATTTCCCAAATGAGCCAAAAGATAATCCTGATTTTTGTTTATATGTTCCATGGGGAGAAGATTCAGGGAAATAAGGGAGATGAGCGGGTTAAAGATCAATACCATCAGCCACATGTTGCGAAGAGTTTTTCTAAAAACTCCTAGCTTTTGCTCTTCCACGAAATTAGCTGAGCTTTCAAATCCGCTTACCCCCAGAAGTGCGGAAGAAAAACCGAGAAAAAGGATGAAAATTAAATGGTTGGTCTCAATCGGCACATGGGACCAATTAGCTACCAGGATTGTGAAACCTTCCGAAAAAACCCGAACTATTCCCAGAACGCATAGTGCGGTAAGCGTTATAATATGAACGAGGAAAATTAAAAATGCTACAATTGCCGACTCCCCGATGCCGATAATATTCAGGATCGCCAAGACTCCTAATACTCCGATTGTTGTTCCCATCACTTCCAACGATGGGGCAAGCGAATGCAGATAGCTGACCGCAGTCTTGCCGGAAATGACCGCAGTGGCAATATAAGAAAGAATGGTCATACAGGCGGCTAAAGCGGCAGAAAATTTTGAAGTGCTGTTTAAAAGGCAGTTGTAAGCGCCGCCATTGAGAGGAAGGGCTTCAACTACCTCCGCATAAATTTTTAGATATAAATACAAAACGATGGCAACCAGGAGGAGAACAATGGGGGCTAATGCGCCCACATAAAAAGCAGCTATACCGGCAACATAAAGACAGGACGAGGTAATATCATTTCCGCAAATACCCGTCGACAACCATTGTCCCAGCTTTCTCGGAGCCTTTAACGATATTTGAACATCCATCAATTTTTTCCTTAAAGAAGGACTTCTTGAAATTATCCGGGGTTTCTTGATGTTGCCACTGCAAAAAAGAATATTTAAGGGAATTATGAGATAAAGTCAATCGGAGAAAAAATTTAATATTTTTAGCCCTTGGGATATTGTTCTTCCTACCTTATCCTAAGGCCCAAGAGGGGAATAGTGTTTTTTGAAAAAAGCTTTAGCCATTTTTTATAAAAAATGAAATTTTTAATCCCTTGAAAGGTAATATTTTTTGGACTATAGTGGAAGCCGGAACTTAATCAGGCAGATCGAGCTAACGTGCAAAATTTATGGAAAAAATAATTATCCAAGGCCGAAAAAAAATATCCGGGAAAGTTAACATAGCCGGCGCAAAAAATGCCGCTCTCCCGCTTATGGCAGCTTCTCTTTTAGTTGATGGGTGGAATACCTTTTCCAATGTCCCGGTTCTCCGGGACATCCGGACCGCTCGATTACTTCTCGAGCACTTGGGGGTAGAGGTTAAAAATGGAAAGGAGATCCAGATTAACGCGAAAGGACTCCATAGCTATACTGCTCCTTATGAATTGGTAAAAACCATGAGGGCTTCCATCCTGGTTTTGGGACCCCTTTTGGCCCGGCTGAAACAGGTAAAAGTCTCTTTGCCCGGGGGCTGCGCTATCGGAGCCCGGCCGGTTGATCAGCACCTAAAGGGTTTCGAACTCATGGGGGTAAAGATCGAAATCGAACATGGTTACATCAAGGCTAAGACAAGAGGGCTCAAGGGAGCAAAAATTTATTTTGATGTCTCTACGGTTACGGGCACTGAAAATTTAATGATGGCTGCTTCTCTGGCGAAGGGGACAACCATACTCCATAATGCCGCTCAAGAGCCGGAAGTAGTAGAGTTAGCCCAGGTTCTTAACAAGATGGGCGCTCAGATTGACGGCGCCGGTTCTGAGGTGATTACGATTGAAGGTGTGAGCGCGCTTAAACCGGTTACCCACGAGATAATGCCGGACCGAATTGAGGCGGGCACATTCTTGGTCGCCGGCGCTTTAGCAGGAGGAACCGTGGAGGTCGCGCCCAGTATCCCTTCCCACCTGGCTGCTTTACTCCAAAAACTTGAAGAAGCAAATGTTAAACTGGAAACAAAAGAAAACAGTATTACGGTCAAAGGAGGGGGATCATTAAAAGGAGCTAATGTAACGACTCTTCCTTTTCCAGGTTTTCCGACGGATATGCAGGCTCAGTTTATGGTGCTGCTTTCCCTATCGGAAGGGATGAGTGCCATAACTGAAACCGTCTTTGAAAACCGGTTTATCCATGTTAGTGAACTTCAACGGATGGGCGCGGACATTGAAATCAAAGGTAACACTGCTATTGTGCGAGGGGTAAAACACTTAAGCGGGGCTACGGTGATGGCGTCTGATCTTCGGGCAAGCGCGTCCCTTATCTTAGCCGGGCTGGCGGCACGGGGCACTACTGAAGTGACGAGGATCTATCATATTGACCGGGGATATGAAGCGATTGAAGAAAAACTGCGGGGACTGGGTGCTGAACTTGAGCGGGTAAAAGACTCATAAAGGAAAGGATCATGAAGGTCTTACGAACTGATAATAAAAAAATTTTTGAAGAACTCAAAAAAAGACACCGTGTTTCGCATGATCACCTTAAAGCTGTTGAGACAAGGGTCCGGGGGATTATCAACACCGTTAGAACTCGAGGTGATAAGGCGTTATTAGACTACACGGCGTGTTTCGACGGGGTAAAACTGACAAAAAAAAATCTTCAGGTCTCGAAAGCTGAAATTGAAACTGCGTGGAGAAACGCCTCTTCAGAAGATAAAAAAAGTTTAAACCTCGCAAAGAAGAGGATAGAAAAATTTCATTGCCAGGAATTAACTCATTCCTGGAAAATTGCCGGCAGCGGAGGCGAGGCGCTCGGACAGAAGGTCGTTCCTCTGGAAAAAGTCGGCATCTACGTTCCGGGAGGCAAGGCGTCTTATCCTTCGTCAGTGCTTATGAGCGCAATTCCGGCGCACGTGGCCGGGGTTTCAGAAATCATTATGGTTACTCCTCCATCCCCAAAGGGGATAAATCTCTTTACCTTAGTTGCCGCTCGAATCTGTGGGATAAAGAAGATTTTTAAAGTTGGCGGTGCCCAGGCCATCGCGGCTTTGGCGTATGGTACCGAAACTATCCCGCAGGTGGATAAAATCGTCGGGCCAGGAAATATCTTCGTGGCTTTGGCCAAAAAAATGGTTTCAGGAGAAGTGGGCATTGATATGATCGCGGGACCGAGTGAAATCCTGGTCATCGCTGACGGCAGCGCTCGTCCCGAATTTATTGCCGCGGATCTTTTATCGCAAGCTGAGCATGACGAAGAAGCGCAGGTAATTTTAATGACGCCTTCCCAAGCCTTAGCGGCACGAGTTCAGGACGAAATAAATCTCTTGATGGAAAAACTTCCGCGAAAAGAAATTCTTCGCAAAGCTTTAAAAAGATATGGGTTGATTATTATCACGAAAAACATTTCGGACGCAGTTGCGTTGTCAAACAAAGTGGCGCCTGAACATCTCCTTCTCGCGGTTAAAGACCCGTATCGCCTGCTTGAAAAGGTGAAAAACGCGGGGTCGGTATTTTTGGGGCATTTCTCTCCGGTGGCTGCCGGAGATTACCTGGCCGGACCTAACCATGTCCTGCCGACCTCAGGAACAGCCCGGTTTTCTTCACCCCTCGGTGTTTATGACTTTGTGAAGTTTATCAGCTTTACTCATTTAAACCAGGCGCAGTTAAAAAAATTGGGAAACGATATCATGCGGCTTGCCCGCATAGAGGGTTTAGAGGCTCATGCTCGTTCAGTCGAACTCCGATTAAGTAAGCCTCGTTAGCTTTTTAACATCTAACTGGACAAGCCGGGCTTTGCTAATGGGATAAGGCTTAACCCACGCAAGGTGCTTAAAAAATAGCGCGAAAGGCGTGAACAGTGGTGCTTTCAACAGCGGGTGACATTCTAAAAAAACATCCCGTCATTAAAGGTGTCGACCGGGTTTCACAAGAAGTTGAAACACCAATTTATCTGGTTGGCGGCGCTGTTCGTGACCTGCTTATGGGCATTGCGCCGGAAAAAGATTTCGACTTTGTGATGAAAGATAACCTGGTAAAATCAGCTCGTCTTTTTTCTCGTCTTTTTGAAGGAAGTTTTTTCCCCTTAAGTTCTGATCCTCCCAACTATCGGGTGGTTTTATTACATACTAATCAGCGGATAGAAGTAGATTTTTCGGGGTTTCGAGGTGATGATCTCTGTCACGATTTAAACAACCGGGACTTTACGGTGAATGCTATTGCGCTTGAGGTAGGTGACCTCTATCGGGAAGGCGGGATTAAGCTTTATGATCCTTTAGGGGGGGAGCGGGATATCCAAACCAAGGTGTTGCGCCTGGCTTCGCCTTGTGCTTTTGATCAAGATCCTCTTCGTATCCTTCGCGCGGTCCGCATTGCCAAAGAGCGAAACCTTCACATTGATAGTGAGACCAGAGAAGCAATCTATCGGCAAAGAAACCGACTTAACTCGGTTTCAGCGGAAAGGATTCGGAGCGAATTTTTCAAAATCCTGAGTTTTTCCGACGCGCCGGAATCCTTGAAACTCCTTGATGAATTGGGCTTGTTAAGCATCCTTATTCCGGAAACAGAGGCGCTTAAAAGGAAAAATCTGGAATCTCCCGGCGATCTATCCTGGTGGCGCCATTCCCTGTGCGTGGTTCGCTGGTGTGAATGGAGCCTGGTCAACCTCGAAAAAATTTTTCCGCATTTCTCTGAATACGTTAAAAACCACCTTGAAGAAGAGCTCGAAGAAGGGGTGGATCGCAAAAGTCTTTTTAAACTGGCAGGGTTTCTTCCTGACCGGGGAGAAGTTTTTTCCGGGGCAGACGCAATGACAATGGCGGATAATATCGGCCGGAGACTAAGGCTGGGGAAACGGACCGGAAAAGCTTTGCGGAAAATGGTTAAATACTATGCCCAGGTTTTATCTCTTCGAAAAATGGAAAAACCATCTTCGCGGGTCTTTTTTCAGTTTTTTAAGAACGTGGATCCGGAAGGATTGACAGTGCTTCTGCTTGCATGGGCAGAGTATATTGCCGGTGCACCTGAAAGGTTTACACGATCTGAAGACAGTGCCGTGAGAAACTTCTTGGCTGATTTGGTGAAATTTTCCGTTTATGAGTATCCGCTTATGAGGCCCCTTCTTTCCGGTCAGGAAATCATCGAGAGGTTTGGCCTTCAGGAAGGGAAAGTTGTGGGTGAGTTGCTGAACGAGGTTGCCCACGCTGAGGCACAAGGCCTCCTTGCGTGTTCGCGGGAGGCGGCGATTTTTGTCGAGGACCTCTTAAGTCATAAAAGCTAATTCTGTTAAAAGAATTTTACACGAGGCATTTATCTTGTTATTAACGGGAACAATGAATTGATTGGAATTTTGACGGAATGCGTTTCCGGATAAACTTCAATTGCACCCTCGCCCTGACCCTCTCCCCCTGAGGGAGAGGGGGTTTTTCTAAATTTTTTCCCCTTCCTCTCCCCTTGGGGAGAGGATTGAGGCGAGGGTGCATTATGTCATTATATTTATGCCCTAATATTAATATCAACACCTTAATGATTTATAGTGATGAAATAATGGCGAAAATGTTTTTCCCGTTTTGTGCCTTTTTGTTTGGAAGTATAATAGGAAGTTTCCTTAATGTTTGTATCCTCCGCCTTCCCCAAAAAAAATCATTGCTTTTCCCTTCGTCACATTGCCCCCATTGCCGGCAGCCGATTCGTTTTTATGACAACATTCCTCTCATAAGTTATTTTGTGCTCCGGGGTAAGTGTCGCTTCTGCGGGCAGCCGATCTCTCCACAGTATGTCATAGTGGAATTATTAACGGCGCTTTTTTCCCTGATTTTATTTCTTCACTATTCCTTAACCGAATATGGTATCTACTTTGCTTTTTTCTCCAGTCTCGTGGTGGTAGCCTTTATTGATTTAGAACATCAGATAATCCCTGACACTATCTCCTTGCCCGGTATAGGAGCGGGTTTTCTGGCTTCCTTTGTTTTGCCCCGCATCACCTACCTTGATTCATTGGTCGGGATCGCCCTCGGAGGAGGGATTCTTTACTTCGTGGCCCTGGGATACTACCTGATCACGAAAACCGAAGGGATGGGGATGGGGGATGTCAAGCTTCTGGCCATGATCGGCGCTTTTTTGGGCGGTAAAGCGGTGGTCATTACTATTTTCCTCAGCGCTTTTTTGGGCGCGGTGGTTGGGGTTGCCATTATGGCGACTAAAGGGAAAAGCAGAAAGTACGCAATACCCTATGGACCTTTTCTGTCGATAGGAGCGCTATTAAGTCTTTTTTGGGGTGATGTTTTACTTGCCTGGTATCATCACTTCCTGACGGGGAGATAAAACCTGATGGTAAAGCCCGGCCTTCGGTGGCAAATTGTTTTTACCCTTATTTTCGTAATGGTAACCGCCAGTTTTCTTATTGGCCTGGTGGTGATGAGTGTAACCAAAAAAACCATTGTCAACCAAAAAATGGACGGAGCCATCTCTTTACGCAATGCTTTTCAAAACAGCATCAACGCCATAGCCTACGGCGATGATGATTTTTATCACAATAAAGAAAAGAACTGGCAGGTGCAGCGCCTGATTAAGCTGTTCAGCCTGGAAAAGGGGGTGGAGAACATCTTAATCGTTGACCTCTTCGGGAAGGTCATCGCGTCGAGCGATCCTCTTCTGATCGGGACGTCCCTTCAGGACCGGAATTTAAAGGAGGTCATTAATGCTGGTCCTGCCTATTCTGAATTATCTCAGGCCAAGCGAATCTTATTTAAAAAAACAAATAAAGAACTATCGTTTTTTTCTCCCTTTTATTTCAAAAATCAAAACATAGGGGCGATGAGGATTACCCTGTCTTTAGGAGAGATGCAAGCAGTAATCAACAAGTCTTATAAACTTATCCTGGCCTATATCATCTTTACTGCGACACTGGTAACGTTTTTTGGAATTTCCCTTTTCTCGCGCTTAATTGTCCGTCCGATCAAAAAGCTCGTAAAGACAACCGAAGCCATTGGCGAAGGGGATTATGACCCAAACAAATTCGAAACCAGCCGAAATGAGATAGGTCAACTTTCCTTTGCTTTCAGTCGGATGGCGGAAAGAATTAATGAACACCAGGGCCAGCTTCGAGCTCAGATTGAATCTCTCGAAAAACTCAATCGAAAACTCCAGCAGTCACAGAAAGAATTGATTGCTGAAGAGAAGTTGGCCTTAGTAGGGAAGCTTGTGGCCGGAGTCGCTCATGAAATCGGCAATCCTTTGAGCGCGATCCTGGGATATGTCAGCCTTTTACAAACACAAGAAAACGCGAATCAAGACTCGGCTGATTATCTTAAGCGGATAGAGCAGGAGCTTAATCGAATCAATAAGACCATTCGAGAACTTTTAGATTTTTCCCGATTGAAAAAAGTGGAAAAAACCAAGGTTGACATTAAGCAGGTTATTGAAAACTCTCTATCTTTACTCAAACACCAGAGAAAGTTTCAAAACATCACGCTTACGAAGCATATCGAGAAAGATCTCTGGCTGGTGGAAGGAGATGAGCACCAGCTTCAGCAGGTATTTCTCAATGTGCTTCTCAATGCGGGAGAAGCGCTGGGGGAGAAAGGGAAATTGGCGGTTCTTGCCGATCGGGTGGTTTGGCAGGGAGGTTCTTTGAGGCGCGTAAACTCCTCGATGCCTGAGAATATTTTTCCCGGTGTTCCGGAGTTTGGTTTTGGGGGAAAGGAGGTTTGCCTGAACGATGTTCTTTTTTTTGAAAACCAATCGCTGGTGAGGATTATTTTTGCTGATAATGGAGAAGGGATTGAGCAGGAAAATCTTAATAAAATCTTTGATCCTTTCTTTACCACGCGGGAGCCGGGAAAAGGAACCGGATTAGGCTTAGCGATTTGCAACCGCATTCTGGAATCGTTTGGGGGAGGCATTTTGGCGCGCAGCGAGGTCAAGAAAGGCAGCGCGTTTCTTGTGCTTCTGCCGGCAATAAACCCCGTGAGAAGTCTTTCACTCGAGGAATCTAACCCGTGTGAAACCGTGTAAGAATTTTTGAAACCCCGTGCTTCGTAACCTTGTTAGCCGGTTGATGTCTAATAGGGTTTCTCACGGGGTAAAAGGGGAAAGCCATGGATAAAGGGCGGGTCTTAGTGGTCGATGATGAAGAAAATATGCGGCATATGCTTGCCCAGATTTTGAAGAAGGGAGGTTACAGCGTTGATGCCGCTCACAACGGTGAAGAAGCGTTAAAACGTATCGAAGAAAGCGTGTTTGACGTGGTCCTGTGTGACGTTCGAATGCCCGCTATGGACGGTCTTGAATTTCTTAAAGCGGCGCGAAGCAAAAAATTGGATGTCCCCGTCATTATGATGTCCGCTTACAGCACAGTGGATTTGGCGGTTGAGGCGATGAAGCTCGGCGCTTCCGACTATATTTCCAAGCCTTTTAAAGTCGACGAAGTGCTGGTAAAATTAAAGCGGGTTGACGAACAAGAAAAAATACGGCAAGAAAATATTCACCTTAAGAAGGAGGTTCAAGAAGAACTTCGGTTTGGGAATATTATTGCCCGGAGCCTTAATATGAAAGAGATCTTCGATACCATCGAAAAAGTTGCCGGCTATAAAACCACTGTTCTTATTGTGGGAGAAAGCGGCACCGGGAAAGAGTTGCTCGCCCGCGCCGTTCATTACCACAGCCCCCGAGCCGAGAAACCTTTTGTCGCCATCAACTGCGGAGCAATTCCGGAAAATCTTCTGGAAAGCGAATTGTTCGGTCATCACAAGGGCTCATTTACCGACGCGGTTCGGACCAAAAGAGGTCTTTTTGAGGAGGCCCATGAGGGAACATTGTTTTTAGATGAAATCGGCGAGCTTCCTATTCTGCTTCAGGTAAAACTTCTCCGCGCTTTGCAGGAAGAGGAGATCCGCCGGGTAGGAGAAAATCAACCCATCAAAGTGGATGTGAGAATTGTTGCGGCAACGGTCCATGACCTGGCGCAAAAAGCTCAGGAGGGTTCATTCCGATCTGACCTTTTTTATCGGCTCAATGTTTTGACGCTGAGGATTCCCCCTTTAAGGGAAAGACAGGAGGATATTCCCCTGTTAGTTAACCACTTCCTGCAGAAATTCAACCGGAAACTGGAAACCAGAATAGAAAAGATTGCTCCCGAAGCCTTTCGGCTCCTGCTCAATTATAACTGGCCCGGAAATGTGAGGGAGCTTGAAAATGTTGTTGAACGAGCGATTATTTTAAGTAATAATAATTTTATTACTGAAGAAGCGCTCCCCCTGGAATTAAGAAATGTGTCTTCCGCTGAATCCGCTTCTTTTTCGTCGAATGAGTTTTCATTAAAAAAGGCCAGTCGCTTACTGGAGATCGAGTTGATCAAAAAAACTCTTAAGAAGACCAATGGTAATCACACCCAGGCAGCCAAAATTTTGGAAATAAGCCTTCGGGCGCTTTTATACAAACTGAAAAAATACAAACTAAATAAACTTTGACCGCTTTGTAAAAAGTCAAAATTCGCAGGCTTTGTCATGCTGCCCCTCGACAAGCTCGGGGTGACACACTACATTGTCACGGTGAGCCTGTCGAACCGTCAGGGTGACATCTCCGAGTTTTTACGGCTTCATCAAGTTTAATTTTAGAAGAAGGGGGATTATTATGAAAAAGGGAAGAAGGGGAATCGCGCAATTTTTGCGGCCTATGAACTATTTGCGTAGTTTTATAGGCTCTTTTGTTAGAAACCGGAGATTGAGGTTTTTAAAAAATCTATTAAATTTTAATATATTACAAAATGCCGACCCATTGGCATTTAAATTGCAGTCTAACAAGCCGGAATTTAAGGGCAATAATCTGAGTGCCCGGTTTCCTAAGGGGTTTACTCTGGTTGAGATACTTATAGTGGTTGCAATTGTTGGGTTTCTGACAGCGATGGCAGCTACGAATATCAGCGTGTGGGTGGAAGCCTTTAGATTTAAAAACACGGTGAGAGAAATCGGAATTACGATGCAGCTGGCGAGGATGAAAGCGATAGCCAAAGGAGTGGAATATAGAGTGGTGTTTGATCTGGACGCGGAAACCTTTTCCCTTGAAAGGGGAAACCAGGCGGATGGCTCAAATACGTGGATGAGAGAAGGGGTGGTGACCGATGTTTCTTCTTGGGCTGATATTGCCTTTGTTAATAGTTACGCCACCGGTATGCATAACAAACAGTTTAATCCCAACGGCACGTCCAGCACCGGCTCGATTCGCCTTACGAATACCCGAGGAAAAAAATACAAAATAACGTTGACCACCGCCACCGGGCATATCAATGTTGACGAAGGATGGTAAAATTTCGTCTGAAAGTGATTTATTGAGAAATACCAAAGCCTTTGTATTTTCCCTCTCCCACAATTGGGGGAGAGGTTCAGACTGGGGGGGGGAGAAAACTCGTTTAATGCCCCCCTCACCTAAATCCTTTCCCCTCAAGGGGAGAGGAAGGTTCTTTAATGCTGAAATTTTTTGTATGAAAGGCTAAAGTTTTTAACTTGGCTATTTAATAAAGAAGGATGATGAGTATGAATTTAAAAGAAAAAGGCTTCACGTTAGTTGAGCTGATGATTGCTGTGGTGGTTTTAGCAATTGGCATCCTCGGGTTAATCGGTCTGCAGGTTGCGGCCATGAACGGCAATCTTTCCGCCAATAAAATGACAACTGCCATGACCTTAGCTCAAGACGAAATAGAACAGCTCAAGCGGCTTCCATTAACCAATGGCGCTCTTACTGATGCCGGAAATAATGATAAATTGACCAGCCCCGCGAATGCAGCTTCTTTTGAACATACTGATGCCAACAACCCCATTAATGAAAGCGGCGAGAATACCGGGTTAGGGGGATATTACCGGTTCTGGAATGTTGCTGATGACACGCCCACCCAAGGGGCAAAGACGGTCGTGGTCTTTGTTTTTTGGGGCGCGATGGATGCTAATGGACTTCCTCGACACCGGGTGATGGTACCAACAATTATTGGAGGCTAATGAGTTCTATGCCGGATTTTAAAAAACGTACCCATAAGCAGAAAGGTTTTACGCTGGTTGAATTGATGGTTGTGGTGGTGATTTTTATGTTTATCCTTGCCGGGGTTTATACCGCTTTTCTCTCTCAGCACCATGCTTCGGTTGTCCAGGCACGGGTAAGTGAAACCCAGCAGAATGCCCGGATCGCAATGGACTTTCTTTCCAAGGAAATCCGGATGGCAAATTTTGGAAAACCATTGGGATCAGTCAATACATTTTCTAATGGCATTACTCCGGCAATAAATAATGACGCAACTAGTGGAAATAATGTCTTGAATGGCACCGACCAGATTACTGTCATTACCGGCTATCGGCAGATATCCACGCTGGCAAGCGCCGCGAACACTGATGCTACCTCCATAACTCTTGTTGCCAACGGCGACCAATTCAACACGACGACAAAAAAATACGTGTGTATTGACGGAATTGGTCGGATAGATAATTATGAGGTTACGGGAATCGCCGGTAACGTCCTGACCGTCAGCCCGGCTTTGCACAGGGGGTATCAGGCGGACGCGCCGGTTTTATTGGTTAAGGCGATTACCTATAGCGTGAATGATGCCGGATTTCTCACGCGCAATGAAAATACCGGCGGTGGAGCGCAGCCGCTGGTTCCAAATATTGAGGATCTGCAGTTCGCTTATCAGCTTAATGATGGCACCTGGTCTAACGCCCCGGGTGTCCCCGATGATATTAGAGCGGTGCGGATTAATGTGCTTGCCCGAACACGTTTTGAAGACCATCGTCCGGGACAGGCCGGGACGATAGGCACAAAACCGGATATTGAGGACCACGACGTGGACAATGTGACGAGGGATGGTTTCCGGAGGAGGCTTTTAACCTCAGTTGTTGAGATAAGGAATTTAGGATTTTAGAGTCTTAAACTTTTTTCTCCCCTTTAAAAAAGGGGAGTTAGAGGGGTTGAGTTTTCTGAACTCCCCCAAACCCCTCAATCCCATCTTTATCAAAGGGGGATGAAAAAGAAAAAAGGATAGAAATGCTTAGGAGGTTAAACCAATGCTAACGTTACACGAGGAAAAAGGATTTGTTTTATTTACCGCCCTTTTAATTATGATTGTTTTGACTCTGGTGGGAATCGGAGCGATCATGAATTCTGGGGTGGAAATAAACATCTCACGCAATGACCGACTGAAAAAAGAAGCCTTTTTTGCGGCGGATGCGGGTGGCGCGGTTGTTCCGAGGATTATAAATTACTATATGAGCGAACAACCGGCCTCTCTTGCTGACCTCCCTGATGATCTTAAAGCTATCGGGAAAGACGATAATTTTCTCGTTGAAATAAACGGCACAAGCGAAGACGATAGTGTATGTTCAAGCCCGGATTTTCAGACGACCAGCGGCGGGAAACCGGTCAATATTGATATTGACCGTATTGCTGTGGTCCAACCCACGGGGCAGGAAATAATATTTCTGGGGGAGAGCGGTGTGGCAGCGCCGGTGAACATTTATTACCGCGCCGACTGCAGAGGATTCGCGTCGGATAACAGCTTTTCGGATGTGGAATTATTTTATAGGTATATCCCGTCGTATTAGGAAGATAGAGCAATGATGGTTCATTTTATCGTTTTAAGGAGCGCCCTATGAAAAATAAGTTTATGATAATGACCTGTTTAATTGTGGTTTCATTATGGACAGGCAATCAAAAATGTTTTTCTCAAACCATCAGTGATTACTCCTCCCTTCCTGTTTTTATGTCCACGAGCCTTCAGCCCAATGTCATGGTCATGCTGGATACTTCGATGAACATGTTCAAGTTCGCCTATTATGAGGGTTGGGAAACCCCAAAAGATACTACTGACGACAACTACGGCACAAACAATGGACATCCTGCGGAGGGCTTTAACCCATCGATTAATTATTATGGCCTTTTTGACTACCGATACTTTTATACCTATGGAAGCAACAAATTTACACCTACTGTCCTCAGGTCGTCCCGGGTAAAAGCATCAAACGAGTGGGATGGTAACTTTCTTAACTGGCTTACCATGAGAAGGATCGATGTTCTGAGAAAAGTTTTAACCGGAGGAAAGGAGTCCGGATCAACAGCAGTGACGGAAACGCCTTCTTCTGCCTGCGCTGAAGCTAGCGAAGGGGCTTATAAAAGGATTGCGATTAATGCAGATAATTTCACCCCCTTTCCTGGTGAAACTTCAATAGATTTTAAAATATGGAAAAGCGGCATAGAAAAGGGGAGCAGTAAATATGCGCTTTCGATTGTGAAGGTTAGCGGCACTGCGACCGAGGGGATCATTCAGAAACTCTACGACCGGTTCAGGTGGGGGCTTACTTTTTTCAATACCGACGATGAGGGAGGCAAAGTTAGTGACCCGACAAAACAACGAAATCTAACTGCCATAAGAACAACTCTGGTAAATAATATTAACACGGTGACCCCCAGTGGTAAGACTCCGTTGGCGGAGGCACTCTGGGGCATAACCGGTTTTTTTGCTCAGACAACAGGTAGCATACAGGGGTTTGGGAGCCCCGGCCCGAGTTATCATTCCGGCGATTATACCATCAATAATGAAGACGACCCGTATAACTATGGGACGGGTGGTCAGCCGGTTTGGGCTCCGTGCGCGAAAACCGCGGTGGTCCTGGTCACCGCTGGAGAGCCTTGCGGGGATGGTAATCTGCCGGATGGGTTAAAAAATTATGCAACGGGAACAACATATGACTGCACAAGTCGATCTGCCTCAGGCGACTGCTATTTCTCTGACTGCGGAACCGGGGCGGTGCCGGGTGTCGAAGACGTGGCGTTGTTCGCCCACACCAGAGACATTCGAGATTCACTGGACGGGGACCAAAAATTAGATATTTATGTTGTTTCGGTTTTCGGTCCGGGAACCGGTCTTTTGAAATATACCGCCATCAATGGAGGATTTACTGACAAAGGTGAGGTGAAGGATGGTGTGCCCAACGATTCAAGCGAGTTTGACGTGAATCCTGATATCGGCGCACCAGGAGAGCCGGATAATTATTTTGAAGCTCGAAACGGAACTGAGCTTGAGGAAGCGCTCCAAAAAACCGCGGAATTAATATTGAAGAAGGTCTCATCCGGCACCTCGGTAGCGGTTCTTTCCACCTCAGATACAGGAGAAGGATCGTTATTTCAAGCTTATTTCAAGCCTGAAGTTTATGAGAGCGGCACAAAAGTGCGATGGCTTGGATACCTGCAGGGCTTATGGGTCGACAACAAGGGAAATCTGCGGGAAGACACCGTTGATGACCAAGCGCTGGTTTACACCCAGGATAAAATTATAGAATATGTGTTGGACCCGGATACAAACGAACCCAAGATAGAAAAATATAGCGACAGTGATGGGGATGGCAACGCTGATTCAACGACGCCTGATGGCCCCGCCGTGGGTTTGAGCGCCGCCACCCCGATCTGGGAAGCGGGTAAAATGCTGGCAAAAAGGACTGCGTCGTCCCGAACAATTTATACCTTTAAAGATGCCGATGCCGATGGGCTCGTGGATACCGGAGAGTTTATTCCCTTTACCACAACTAATGCGAGCGCTCTTCAGCCTTATCTCAGAGCCAGCAGCACGGACGAGGCCCAAAACATCATAAGGTTTATCAGGGGCGAATGGGTTGACGGCTATCGGGAACGGCGGTTGACGGTTGACGGGGCGTATCAGGTCTGGAAGCTGGGAGATATTGTGTATTCCACTCCCACGGTAAGCGGAAAACCTGCGGGCAATTACCACATCACTTATGGCGACAGCTCCTATGCCGAGTACTACTCAACCTATAAAGACCGGGATACGATAATCTGCACGGGAGCAAACGATGGCATGCTCCATGCTTTCTGGGCAGGCAGATACCATTCAGGAGATGATGATCCGATGGATAGTGTGGTGAAAAATGGCTGGTATGAGGACACAAGCAGCACTCTTAATCCCGGGGATGAAATCTGGGGGTATATTCCCTGCAATCTGCTTCCCCACCTTAAATGGCTGACCGATCCCACCTATGGCGATAGCACCCACGTTTATTATGTTGACTTAAAACCCCGGATTGCTGATGTTAAGATATTTACTGCTGACTCTAAGCACATAAATGGCTGGGGAACGGTGTTGATTGGAGGGATGAGGCTGGGCGGAGGAAATATCACCGGCACTGGTAGCCTTGCGAGTCGAACTTTCAGCTCTGCCTATTTCTGTCTGGACATCACCGATCCGGCGAACCCCGAACTTCTCTGGGAGTATACCAACGCAGACCTTGGGTACACATCATCGTATCCCGCAGTTGCCAAGGTCGGCACTAAGTGGTTTGCGGTCTTTGGCTCCGGCCCCACCAATCTCGCGAGAGGGGATTGTGATAATACCGGTAAAAACGGAAAAATATTCATCGTTGACATTGCCGACGGAACTGCGTCCCAAGTATTTACGGCTACTGAATCCGGCGCTTTCTTTACTGATCCGATCGCGATTGACACTCAATTAGACTACAGTGTTGACCGCATATATATCGGGGAGACCTATGATGCCGGAACCACCTACGGAGGAAAAATGTACCGGCTGTGGACAAAAAACAGTTCAGGCGTCGTCCAGGAGGATCCCGCGAGCTGGGTGACCCCTTCGGTCTTTTTTGATACAACCGCAACCGGAAAGAGTCAACCCCTTACCTCGGGCGCAACTGCCGCGTTTGATGAATCGCATAACCTGTGGGTCTATTTTGGGACCGGTAAATTTATGGGAACCATAGATAAATCCGATCCTTACCAGCAGACCTTTTACGGAATTAAAGATCCCTGTTCAGTGCCAACCTGCACCACGACTGTCGCCAACAATGACACCTCGTTATTTAATTCCACGGGTGTAACCATTACTCAGACCGGCAGCAGTACAACAAGTCCGGTAACGGTTTCAGGAGCCGGCTCAATAACCACCTGGAACGCATTACTTGCCAATGTCGGCCAAGCGAATGCTCATCCCGGAGGCTGGTATTTTAATCTATGGGCAAATACCGGGACTTCGAGCGACCCGAGTGAGCGGGTAATTTACCGTCCGGTTGCTTTTGGCGGAGTGGTCTTGTTTACAACTTTTATTCCTAACTACGATGTTTGTGGTTTTGGTGGAACAAGCTCCCTTTATGCTTTAAATTATCTCACCGGTACTGCTAATAGCTCACCGGTAATTGGAACCTCGGGGACTGAAATTCGCAAAAAACAGGATCTCGGGTCAGGAATGGCTTCAGGAGTCGCCCTTCATGTTGTGGCGTCAGAAACCGGCGGGACTAGTAATGATGTTGAGAAAGCATATATTCAAATGAGCACCGGGGTGATCGTTCAAGCCGACATTACGACCTCTTTGGTGAGGTCAGGCACCACCGCCTGGAGAGAAACCAAATAAAGTATGGTTCGTTAACCCGCAACTTTTGAAAGGACAAAGGCATCAGAATCAAAAATTTGACAAAATAAATAAATTGTGGGAAAAAGATAAGGTTGCTTCGATCTGCGCGCAGCAGGTTCAAGCAACCTCGATTTTCCCGGCTTTAACGCTTTTTTTATTAGGTATAGAAGAAAAAACAAACAAGGGGCACCTTTTAGGGAGCAAGCGCATGAAAAAAAGTTTTATTCTTTTTTTAGCTTTTTGTTTTTTAACCTGTTTGGGCGGTTGTAAGGGGAAGAAGCAAGGAGAGGGTAAGCCGGGTACGTCTCACGCTGAAAAAAATGAGAAAAAGACGGTTGCTCCCCCTGCGCCCAATTATGCGCCAAAAGTTGTTGGGGCAAAAATAGTTCCTGATCCGGCGTATGCTAACAGGGACCTTAAGGTGGAGGTGAATGCCGAAGATCCGGAAAAAGATTTAATTGAGCTCAAATATCAATGGATTAAATTTATGGGAGAAGGTCCGGTACGGACGGCAGTAAACCTTGAGGGGGAAACCGACCCAACGCTTTCCCACGATAAATTTGTCCATGGAGATGTTGTTGCCGTAAGGATAACCCCTTTTGACTGGAAGGGCGCTGAAGGACAAATGTATCAAACGAAACTTTTAGTCATCAGGAATTCACCGCCGGAAATAATTTCATTACCTCCGGAAAATATTTCCGGCCCTCTTTTTACGTACCCGGTTAAAGTAAAAGACATGGATAATGACCCGATCACCTTATCTCTCTGTGAAAGCGTGCCCAAGGGAATGACTATTAACCCGACTACCGGTCTTATCACCTGGGCCATCCCCCCCGGCGTAACCGGAACCTTTTCGGTTACGGTAAATGGTGACGATGGTCACGGCGGAACATGTTATCAAAAGTTGAACCTTACCCTAACCGCCCCGCCAAAACCGAAAGAAGGAAAGGAATAACAAGCCGGTGCACGGGTCGCGAAGGATGAAGGATACCAAGGTAAAATCCCGAAAGGAGCTTATTCCGATCATTGAACATTTACATAGGGAAGGGAAAAAGATCGCCCTTACCAATGGATGCTTTGACATTCTCCATGTGGGGCACATCCACTCGTTCCGAGAAGCCAAAAAACAGAGCGATATTCTTATTGTTGCTTTAAACAGCGACGAGTCGGTCCGTGCTTTGAAAGGAAAAGAAAGGCCTTTTGTTCCTGAAGACCAGCGGGCGGAAGTCCTCGCAGCGATGAGCGATGTGGATTATGTGGTAATTTTTAATGAGCTCGATCCGCTTTCCATTATCACTGACCTTGAACCCGATGTTTTGGTAAAAGGGGAAGATTGGGCGGAGGGAACCATTATCGGCCAGGATGCAGTGGAAGCCAGAGGAGGAAAGGTTATACGGGTCTCCTTAAAAAAGGGAGTGTCCACTACTAATTTGATCAAAAAAATAAAAACATCTGTCAGAACTTCTCCCCAAAATGCCTCCTGCCTTTCTTATTGCTTGCCTCCTCACTATAATAAAAGGTAATTATAAATAATAATAAAGCGCTATGAAGGTAGAGAAAGCCGACCGCAAAATCCCGATTTCCATCACTTCAAGAAGGAAGATGGCGCGGATTACCATTGGGGTGGATGCCTCTACGCCAATACATTTGGAATTTGCCCCAGCGAACACTATCCCCTGGATGATTCACGATTTTATTTTCAACCAAAAGTTAGAATTTCACGTTTTTGGTGTTCGAGGAGGGAAAATTCCTGATTCCGAGCTTGAAATTGAGTGGCTTTCAATACGGTGGAACCAACATTAGCAATGAATTATCTAATAACCATTCTTACACTTTTTCACCTAGGGTGAATGTTCCGTGTGTAATACTTCTAACGGGGAAAAAGATTGGAAGAGGCAAAAAACTCTATGGATTCATTAGCATTGATTGATCTTCACATTCATACGTCAGCATCCGACGGCACTTTTTCTCCCCAGGAAATTGTGAGTATGGCAAAGGGAAAAGGGCTGAAGGCAGTTAGTATTACTGACCACGATACGGTTGATGGAAATGAAGAGGCCATAAAAGCTGGGATAGAAATAGGATTGGAAGTAGTTCCGGGGGTAGAAATCAGCGTGGAGTGGGAGGGGCGGCCGGTTCATATTTTAGGCTATTATATTGACGTGAAAAATTTAATTCTCCAGTCAACTCTCAAAAATCTGATCGCCTTTCGCGAGGAACGTAATCCCCAAATCATAAAACTACTTAATTCTTTGGGCTTAAATATTTCGTATGAGGAGGTTAAAGCTATAGCCGGTGATGGGACAGCAATAGGACGTCCGCATTTTGCCCAGGCACTGGTCGAAAAAGGCTATGTAAAAAATGGAGATGCCGCATTTAAAAAGTACTTAAAAAGAGGGGGACCTGCTTATGTTGAAAAAAAACGCTTAACCCCCCACGAGGGAATTCAAATAATCAAGAATGCTTCGGGAATCCCGGTATTGGCTCACCCTTACAATGTTGACGGAATAAAAAACAAGGATTTAGAACTCTTCATTCTTCAGTTCAAGGAGATGGGAATCGAGGGAATCGAGGTATATTATCCCTTGCACAATTCTCAACAGACATTAAAGCTTAAAAATTTTGCTGAAAAATATGGTCTGTACATAACCGGAGGAACTGATTTTCATGGGGAACAAAAGCCTGACATTAAGCTCGGGAGTGGCTTTGGCGCTCTTAAGATCCCTTATGAATTGATAATTAAGATGAAAGAAAAGCAGGAGGCTAAACCCCGTTAGCTATTTTATATCTAACGGGGCATTTCTAACTGGGTTTGTCCGGTTGACAAAACAAAACTTATGAGTAAGATTCACCCCCTCACGCTTCAGGACCTTTCGTTGATAAAAGCGTATCTTCGCCGCTACCCCCCTCAGATATCCGAGTTAACTTTTACTAACCTCTTTGTTTGGCGTACTTCCCGACCTATTTTCGTTGCAGATATAGAAGACACGCTCATTCTTCTCGCTGACTTTCGACAGGATGGTTGGTGGGCCTTCGGTCCCCCTTTGGGAAAATTATCACTTTTGACAGCAGTGCAGCGGCTCGGAATGGACATTAAGGGGTTTACCAGGATTCCTGAAGACACCGCAAAAACACTGAGAGCCGAAGGGCTAAACGTCATCCCTGATCGGGATAACGCAGACTATGTTTATCGCATATCCGACCTGGCAGATCTTGCCGGGGCGAAGTATCACAAGAAACGAAATTTAATAAAACAATGTTTGCAAAAATATCAGTGCCAGTACGAGGAAATTAATTTGAAGAATATCCCGGAGTGCATAGCAATGCAGGATCAATGGTGCACGATACGCGAATGCGGCCGTAATCCCGGTTTGTGTCACGAATATAATGCTATTCGTGATGCCTTTACCTATTTTGAACTTTTCAACCTTATTGGTGGCGCGATCCGGGAAAATGGGTTTATTAAAGCGTATGCCCTTGGAGAAGAATTAGCGCCCAATACCGCGGTGTGGCATTTTGAGAAAGCCATGCCCGATATTCAGGGTCTCGGTCAGCTTATTAATCAATGGTTTTCTTTGAAGGCGTTACGGGGTTTTTATTTTGTGAACCGTGAGCAAGACTTGGGCATTGCGGGATTGCGTCAGGCAAAAGAAAGCTACTATCCTCACCATATGGTTGAAAAGTTTGCCGCGATTATGCCATCAGCGGGCATGAAAAATTTACAGCTGCCAGACCCGAAAGAGTGCGATCGGCATACTATAGTACCGGAATAAAAAACCCTGCGATGGTTGCAGGGCGGTAGGGTTTTAGGAGAGGTATAATTTTTGGGCTCAGCAGAGTTTCGGTTTTAGTTTCAAAGAGCTGTTTTCTGAATTTCTCTCCATGCTGGTCGGATAGTTCTTTTTATAGACCCTTAAAGGTACTGTATTCTGCTTTTAACTCCACATCTTGATTATTCCCTCCCAAAATCTCTTTCAGGGTAAAAAAAGAATTGACCTTGATCTTGATCATTGCAAATAAACAAATCTTCACCCAACTGGCGAGATTTTTAAGCTTTATGGGAGGCGGAGGGATCTTCAAACACTTTGTGGAGAGCACTCTTAATAAATGAGAAAAATGAAGGATGATGTAAAAAAGCATAAGCCTAACCTTTTTGAAGGCAAAAGTCTCGTATGCAGCGCCATTCCTTTAGAATGACTTTTGGCTTTTCAGGGGAAAATTCTTGGTCTTCAATCCGTTTTACCGGGCAAATCTCTAGGATAGCGGAGGTAATGAAAGCTCCTTCAACCTTTTTGAGATCTTTCTTGGTCAAAGAATCTTCGAGAAACCCATAAGTTTTAATAGCCCCCAAGGAAAGGAGATTTTGCCTCATAATTCCATTTAAAAGCGGAAGTTCTTTCGGAGGGGTAATAATTTTGTCCTTGATGATAACAAAGAGGTTGGCGGTTGACGTTTCCAGGACTTGCCTTTCACAATTGAGAATGATCGCATCAGAGAAACCATTTTTTTGGGCAAAGGTTTTATGGGTAAGATTGGAAAGATAGCTGATGGTCTTGTGTTGATAGATAGACTCATTCCCGCGCAACTCCGGCGAGATACATAAGCCTACTGGCCTAAGGGGCTGGGGGATCAAAGGGAAAGCTAAAACCAGCATGGTGGGAGGCTCGCCTTCGTAATTATAAACCCGGTTTTTAAAGTCGCATCCCCGGCTCACCATGATTTTTATTCGTGCGTTTTTTAGCCGGTTTATTTTAAGGAGCCGGCCGATGACTCCGGGCAAACCCGGGTCAGAAAATTTAATCCCGAAAAATTGACAGGAAGATCGGAGGCGAGCGATATGTTGATCAATAAACAGGGGAACGGAATTTTCTACTTTGAGCGTGGTAAAGATACCATCTCCGAAAAGTAAACCCCGATCAAAAACTTTTAGTAAGGATTTATTCTCTGCGTAATAATTACCATTGAAAAATATTTTCATAATAACACCTTCATTATGCTCTGGACTTTTTCCAGCGTCTCTTCATATTCTCTTTTGGGGATCGAGTCATAAACAACAGCTCCACCAGCGTTGAAATAAAGACGGTTGGTTTTAGCAATGATCGTGCGGATCACAATACTCGAATCAAAATGATGATCATTGCCGATAAAAATCATACCCGTATAAAGATTGCGGGCATATTTTTCCAATTCATCAATAATCTCCATGCTTCTTATTTTTGGGCAACCGGTGATTGACCCTCCCGGAAAACAGGCCCGGATAAGCGAACCATAGCTCTCGTCTTTTTTTAGTCTGCCTTCCACAATGGAAATGAGGTGCCAAACGTTAGAAAATCCCTCGATCCTTTTATGTTCCCGAACCCGCACACTCCCGTAGTCACAGACCTTGCCGAGGTCATTTCTTAATAAATCTACAATCATTGATAGCTCGGCATCTTCTTTTTCCGAACCGGCAAGCAGGAGACGGTTTTTCCGGTCCTCTTCTTTTGTCTTTCCTCGGCAAATAGTGCCTTTGATGGGGCGGGTTTCTACCTGATCTCCGTCTGCTTTGAGAAATCTCTCCGGCGAATTAGAGATGATAATACTATCGCCAAAGTTCAGGAAAGCTGAAAAAGGCGCCGGGTTGATTTGAAAAAGGTTGAAAAAAATGCCGTATGGATCACCATGGTATTGCGCCTCGAACCGATGGGAGAGGTTAACCTCATATACATCACCTTTCTTGATATAATCGATTATTTTTTTAATTAAACTTACATATTCTTCCTCCCGGCAACAGGATTTTGGCGATTCAACGGCGTAATTACCCAATGCCCCTGTTCTTTTTTTGAAGAGCGCTTGAAAATCATCAGGATCATTAAACCCGTCTCCGATATCCACTTGAGCCAGAAATACGATTTTTTGTTGATAGTCAAAAATGAGCAGGTCTTGATAATAAACCATTTCCATTATCGGCATATTCAAATCATCAAGGGTGGTTTTGGGTAGGTTCTCAATGAAATGGGCGGCATCATAGGAAAGGTAACCAATCGCCCCCCATAATGATAGGGGACGGGGGTAAGTTTTCAAGGGGTAAAAATTGAGGGCTTCCCCAAGGAGCTGAAAAGGATCACAAGCAATGATTGTGTCCCGGTTATGAAAGTTCACGGTAGCCTTAGTTCCATTGTGTTTGACTTTAAGAAAAGGGTTGATGCCGATATAGGCATAGCGAGCATTATCCCGGTTTCCCTTTCCACAAAGGAGAGCAGAGTAAGTTTTTTGTCCCACCTGGGAAAATATCAATTCCGGATCAATAAAGGGATCGAGCGTTTTTTGGCGAAAGGATTTTATGGAGGGAAAGATTTTAGAATGGTTCATGCCGTTAAAAAAGTCAAAAAATTTTTAATTATGGTTCTCCCTCCCTCGGTCAAAAAAGACTCAGGATGGAACTGCAACCCGAAAACCGGATATTTTTTGTGGTGAATAGCCATGGGTATATTCCCCTGCTCGGTAAAGGCGTCAATCTCTAAACAAGAGGGGATCTTATCAATAATGAGAGAGTGGTACCGGGCTACTTTTAAGGGGTTGTGAAGATAAAGAAAAAGATTTTTATTATTATGGCAAATAAGACTTGTTTTTCCATGGACGGGCAGATCTGCTTCCCGAGTTTCTCCGCCAAAAACTTCATTTATACACTGCATTCCGAGACACACCCCCAAAATGGGCACTTTGTCGCTGAACATTCTTATTATATTTTTAGAAAGCCCGGCATCTTTAGGCGCTTTTGGACCAGGTGAGATTACAATGCCATCGGGGGAAAAATCGTTGATAGAGTTTAAGTCCAACTGGTCATTCCGATTAACCTTCATTTCTACCGAGGCATTGCTCAGGATGAGTTGCACCAAATTATACGTGAAAGAATCGTAGTTATCTACCATTAATATCCGGATCATGAGCTAAATGAAAAAAACTTATTGTATACTTTTGATTATTGTTTGGCTACCCGGGAACATCTAATACCAAGTCACCTTCATTTGCCTACCTTTATTGGCTCCTCGTCATACTCCTCGACGTCGATTCCTTGTCGCCGCCTCGATTTGCTTTTGAATGCAACTGGGTATAACTAATAAATTATATAAGATTTTTTCAGAGATTAAAATGTTTTTTGAGTAATTTCTTGACAGCGGTTTAGGAGTTATATATATAATCCGAACCAATTGTCTTATTGATACGATGAATCGAAAAATATAAAAAATATCAATTGATTAAAGTTTATGAAGATTAAATAGGGGGCTGCATAAAATGACTGAAGTAATTGCCAGCTTTGAAAAAAATTCGTTTGAAGAAGTTAGGATTTCTCTAACAAATTTTAAAGGGAAAGATCTTATTGATCTGAGAGTTTACTACCGTCCTGATGATGGAGAGGAAATGCGCCCCACAAAAAAAGGAATAACTATTTCCCTTGAGAAATTTTCTGAATTAAAAAGCGCAATCCTTGCCCTTGAAAAAGCTCTTCCCAAAAAGGAAATGTAAGTAAAGTCCAAAGCTCGATATTTTTTTAAAACCTAGCCCCAAAGAATATTACGGAAAAGAAACAATCGGTTATTCATATTCTTTTTCGATTTTTTTTGACTTTTCCTCTACGTCCGCCAACAACCTTTTTCGAAAATCTTCAACTTCTTTTTTTATTTCTGAGTACTTGTTTGCTAAAATTTGAGCGGCAAAAAGAGCGGCGTTTTTTGCCCCTGATTTACCGATTGCCATGGTAGCCACGGGAACTCCCGGGGGCATTTGAACCGTGGAAAGTAAAGCGTCAAGGCCTTTTAAGGCTGAAGAATCTATCGGAACACCAATAATAGGGAGACAGGTATTGCTTGCAATCACTCCCGCAAGATGGGCAGCGTGACCAGCACCCGCAATTATTACCTCTATCCCCTGATCTGAAGCATTACGAGCATATCGAGAGGTTCGATCCGGGGAACGATGGGCTGAGGTTACCATTACCTCAAAGCCAATCTTTAATTCCTTGAGCATTTTTATCGCTTCTTCCATAACCGGCATATCAGAAGCACTTCCCATTACGATACTGACTAATTTCTTTTCCATGGCACCCCAACTATCGTGATAATGATAATTGTTAAAAGAAAAACTTATCTATTACTCGGATCCCAGTTTTTTCTGGATTAATTCATACTCTTTTTTAATTTCTTTATTTTGAGGGCTTAGGCTTAACGCTTTGTTTAAAACCCATAAGGCCTCGTGATACCAACCTCCTTCTCGGTAATTTTTCCCCACCTTAAGGTAAGCATCAATTACGCCTCCGTCATAGATGTTTTCAAAAAAAGACTTAAGTGATCCTTCACCATAAACGCGATCAAATTGGTCTTCCGCTTCTACTAAAAAACGGATGAGCAACCCATCATTTTTGTTCTGAATGATGACTTTCTGGAGTTGATCCATCGCTTTAGAAAAAAGGTACTGGAGACTGTCAATTTCTTGCGCGATACTCTCTTGAGTTCTTTTTATTATCGTTTTATATTCCTCGCACAACTCGGCGAGATTGACATCGTCCGGAATATTCTTGCTTTCAGTAAAGACATTTCCCCACTTTTTATAAACTTCCAAAATATAAACATCTTCTTTTAATTTCATTCCTTCGTGGAAAATTGAACCGAGAGTCCAATCAAATATATTTTCATAAAAACGTTGCTTTGATATATTTTCGCGAAAAAGAGCGTGAGAGCCGTCTTTCAAATTCCACAAAGACCCTTTATTGTTTTCGGTTCCGATCCAGAGGTCTAAATCTTTGAAAACGAAGTGACCGGAATTTTTGTAATGGTCAAAAAGGTCATTAAAAAATACTTTGGTCAAGAGCACCTGCTGGATGAGGTCCTTAAGCAAAACCGATTTCCGTTCTTCGATCCACTTTTTTTCTTTCATGGTTGTACCCGTTTTTTATTTTATCCCGTTAGAAATGCCGCGCAAACTTGTTTAGATACCAAAAAGCTAACTCAGTGAAGAAGTACGTGGCAGACTTAATAAAAATTCTTCCACTTTTTTATACGGAGAAAATCCCCCCGTGAAATCCTTCTAACGGGGTTTGCCGGGGTCTTAAGTGAAAAAAATTTATAATTCGTGAGAATCATTTTCTTTTAAGCGCTTTGCTCCCGATGTCTTTTCGATGATAAACACCTTCCCAGGTGATCTTTGATACTGCCTTATATGCCTGGTTGATTGCCTCTTGAATGCTATTTCCGAGAGCAGTGACCCCAAGCACCCTTCCTCCATTCGTTACTATTTTCCCATTGTTCCAGGCAGTGCCTGCATGAAACACAAAAGCCTCTTTAACCTGTTCGGCTGCTTCCAAGCCTGAAATTATTTTTCCCTTTTCGTATTTTCCGGGATAACCGGATGATGCCATGACAACACACACTGCGGGCCTCGCATCCCATTCTATTTGCATTTCTTTCAGGTTGCCCGTGATCGTGGCTTCTAACACCGGAAGGAGATCGTTTTTCATTTTTACCAACAGGGGTTGTGTTTCCGGATCTCCAAACCGGGTATTAAATTCAAGTACCCAGGGTTCCCCTTTATCAATCATCAAGCCTGCGTAAAGAATGCCTCTGTATTTTCTACCTTCCGCAGCCATCCCTTTAATAGTTGGGATCATTATTTTTTTCATTACTTTTTCGCTTATCTCTGACGTTACCACCGGAGCAGGCGAGTAGGCCCCCATCCCTCCGGTATTGGGGCCTTGATCGCCATCATAGATTGCTTTGTGGTCCTGGGAGGAGGGCATGGGTACAACGGTTTCTCCATCCGTAAAAGCCAGAAAAGAGGCTTCTTCACCCAACAGAAATTCCTCAATAACCACTTTGTTACCCGCAGTTCCAAAATCCTTTTTGATCATTATTAAATCGATGGCATCGCGCGCTTGTTGTTCAGTAATCGCCAGCATAACACCTTTTCCTGCCGCCAACCCATCAGCTTTAACCACTAAAGGTGTGCATCGCTCTTTGACATATTCTTTTGCTTTTTCCGGATCCGAGAAAGTTCTATGGTCAGCAGTAGGAATATTATATTTTTTCATAAATTCCTTAGCAAAGGCTTTACTGCCCTCTAATTCCGCTGCTCGAGCATTGGGACCACAAATAATAAGGCCGCGTTTTTGGAAGATGTCAACGATCCCCATGGTAAGAGGGACTTCCGGTCCAACGACCGTGAGGTCAATCGATTCTTTTTCGGCAAAATCGGCTAAGCCGGGAATGTCCTCCACCGGTATAGGAACACACTGAGCCTGACGGGATATCCCGGCATTTCCCGGCGCGCAAAAAATCTCACCTATTTGGGGACTGGAAGAGAGTTTCCAGACGATCGTATGCTCTCTTCCTCCGCTTCCAATAACAAATACTTTTTTCATTTTTGTCGCCAATTCTTCGTGTTACGTCTTTTAATTAACTTGAATAATATACGGATCCGCTGGTTTTGTTTTAAACAATTATCGACAGTTTTAAAAATAGCACGAAAACAGGTTCTCCCCTTTACTAAAGGGGAGTCGGGGGGGATTTGTTTTATGGTTTCATATTGTTGTTACTAACCAACGAATCCCCCTTAATCACCCTTTGCGAAAGAGGGGACTTGTAATTTATTAAACTTTTTCTAAATATTCGGTGATCGCTTTATCATAATGAGAAGTTAATCTAAAAACTTTCTTGGCTAAACGAAAACGGGTTTCCAAAGAAAGCGCGCCTACGGATTTTTGCATCTCTTCGATTATTTTTTCATAATCCTGAGGGTCAGTCACCACCGCCACGTCATTATAATTTTTTGCTGATGAGCGTAGCATAGTAGGGCCGCCAATATCAATATTTTCAATTGCCTCTTCCAGGGTGCAATCTGTTTTGGCAACAGTTTTTTCAAAGGGATAAAGATTTACCACCACCAAATCAATCGGCTCGATGCCGTGGGTTTTCATCTGCATCATATGTTCGGCATTATCCCGTTTTCCTAACAATGCACCATGAATTTTGGGATGGAGAGTCTTTATTCGACCATCCATCATTTCAGGAAATCCCGTATAACGTGAGACTTCAATAACCGGGATTCCTGCCTCCTGAAGCGATCGAGCTGTCCCTCCGGTGGAAAGAATCTGAACCCCCATCGAATGCAAGGTTTGAGCTAATTGTACAGCTCCGGTTTTGTCAGAGACACTAATCAGTGCGCGTTTGATTTTTACCTCTTTCACAGCAGTTCCTCCTTAACTCAGATGAAATGATTGGTTGTTTTTTCTAAGTTTGATTTTTAACCTCAAACCTAATTCCGCCTTTTTTGTATATCCGTGGAACACGACTGCTGACTCCACAAAGAATCTCATATGGTATAGTATTCGCCCATTGAGCAACGTCTTGGACAGAAATAGTAGCTTCTCCCTGGTCTCCAAAAAGCACAACTTCTTCACCTGGCTTTATTCCTGTAAGATCGGTCACATCAGCCATAATTAAATCCATACACACTGAACCCACGATAGGCAGCTTTTTCCCTTGAATTAAAACTTTCCCCCGGTTAGAAAGTCGATAATGGAACCCATCACCATAGCCAATAGCAATAGTGGCAATAAGGCTTTCTTTTTTCGTGTAAAAAGTACGGCTATAACTTATGGGTGCCCCTGGTGGAATGACTTTTATTTGGATTACGTGGCTTTTTAGGCCCATCACGGGTTTGAGGGTAATAGCCTTTTTAAGATCATCAGAAGGATACGCTCCATAAAGCATAAGCCCTGCCCTGACCATAGTACACTCCGGGATCAAATTTTCAATGATAGCTGAACTGTTGGCCATATGGATCAGAGGAGGATCAAAACCCAGCTTTCTTATGGGGAATAATGATTTTTTAAACTTTTTTATTTGATCAGCTGTATATTTTCTGCTTTCTTTATCACGAAGATGGGCGGAAGAAAGATGGGAAAGGATGCCTTCCACTTTTAGGAAGTTAGCTGCTTGAAGGCTGCTGAAAAACTTCTCTGTTTGGTCAAACGGAACTCCCAAACGGTTCATACCCGTGTCTATTTTAACGTGAACTGGAAGCGCGTGCTTTTGTCTTTTCCCTTCAGCGTCAAGAGCGCGGGCTAAAGCAAGGTCAAAGACCACGGGAGTGAGTTTAAAGGTAAAAATTTTTTTAACGTGAAAGGGAAAAATCCCCCCTAAGATCAAAATAGGTTTTTTGATGCCGGCCTTGCGAAGCTTAATTCCTTCTTCAATAAAGGCAACGCCCAAAAAATCTACTCCCAGCGCCTCCAATTCACGGGCAATACCAATTGCGCCGTGACCGTAAGCATTGGCTTTTACGACCGCAAGAATTTTTTTACTTTTCCCTCCTAACCTTCGGACTTGGGCCACGTTAAACGACAGGGCGTCTAAATCAATTTCCGCTTGGGTGGGGGGGTGAGCTAATTTTTTCGCCATGAAACTCTCACGGTAAGACAGCTATTTAATTTTCCAAACCCTGTCAAAAAAAATAAAATGGGTTTAATAAGTTGATAAAAATCTTTCCACGACTAGTTGAAAGGGAGTATATATTTTTGTAATAGGTAAATCAATTATTCTGTGATAAAATTTATTTTAATTTTTTAATACTATTTTCCGGGATAGATGGCGGGTAAAAAAGGCAGGAAATTATTTTGTCTTAAGATTACGTCATAAAAAAAAGTTCTTTCGCAGAAAAAAAATTTTACTTCTCTTATCCAAAGCAGGAGCTTTTTTAGCGCTCATTTGGGCTCCGGGCTGAAAATAAAAATTAGATGCTCAGAGGAAAATTATGAAAAATGAGTTTCGGAGAAAATATGGTGAGACTGACTCTTCACCCGAAAAAAATGAGTTTCGCAGAAAACATGGTGAATTTTATTCCTTACGCAAGAAAAAATTTTCAATCACCACCATGATTTTCTTTTTTTTGGGCATAATTACGCTCACAGGATTTTTGCTTTTGTTTTTTTCCCCTGACTTAGTTGATCAGGTTATAAAAGGAGGTACTTCTTTTTTTAAGACAAAGCCTAAGTTGCACCAGGTGAGAATAAATTTAAACGGAAAAGAAAGCTATCTTCCCGACCAAGGTTTTGTAGAAGTACAGTCAGGAGATAAACTGACCTTAATGGACGTTGATACCAGTGCGTTTTTTAATCGCGGCATAAATACAAAGATCGAAAACATTCAGTCTGATATAAGCTTGAATACACCGGTTGAGATTAATAAAATGGTTGAGGCAAGCTTGAAATCTTCCCCCGATGGGCGGGGAAAGGAGTTTAGTCTCACTTTTCATAAAAATGGGGAAGTTTTTGGCTCTATCACTATAAAAGTAGCTTTAACTGCGGCAGATTGGTTGAAGTGGGGAGATGCCCAGAAAGATGGTAAGTCAAAAATTAAATGCTACCAATTTGCAAAAAAATTATCTCCTGAAAATCCGGAAATAAATCTCCGTCTGGCGGAAACGTATAAGGAGACAAAGGATCTGCGAGATTCTATCAAAGCTTATGAGGAAGCAGCAAAAGCAGATCCCAAAAATATGGATAATCTTCTGAGTCTGGAAGATCTTTACTCGAAAACCAAAAATAACGACGGTCTTATAACGACCTATGAGAGAATTTTAAGGCTTGATCAAAAAAATGCAAATGTTTATAATAACTTAGGCTATGCGTATTTTAAAAAAGGGGATTTAAAAATGGCTGAAGGGGCCTATAATAAAGCACTGGCTATTAATCCCAATGATGCTGATTTTCGGACCAACCTTGCCAAGGTATATGAACAGAATAAAAATTACCCCCAAGCGATCAAAGAATACGAAAAGGTTTACTCTCAAAATCCCCGGAATAAAAATGTCCTTTATGCCTTGATCGACCTTTATGGCGCAAAAAAAGATACTGATAACCTGATTAACACCTATGAGCGTCTTCTGAAACTTGAACCAAAAAATGCCACTCTTTACAATAACCTTGGATTTATTTGCCGGGAGAAAAAAGAATGGGATAAGGCGATAGAATCTTTGCAACAGGCGGTAAAGCTTAGTCCCAAAGATTCGACTTTCCGAAAAGCTTTAGCCACCTGTTATTATGAAGCAGGCAAGAGGAATGAGGCGGTTAATGAGTATGAAGATTTTCTCTCACTTAAGCCCAATGATCGGGAGACCCTTTACGCATTAGCTGATCTTCTTAAAAAACAAAATGACAAGAGAAAACTGGTTAATGTTTACGAGCGGATTCTTGGTATTGAGCCTAAAAACCACGTGGTGGAAAATAATCTGGCGGTGCTCGATGATGCTTTAGGTAAAAGAGAAGAGGCGCTAACCCATTATCGAAAGGCTCTTTCCTTAGCCCCGGAAAATAATGAATACCAAAAGAACTTAGCCCAATGTTTAGAAAGAATGGGGAAAATGAATGAGGCGATCGAGGTGTATGAAAAAGTGCTTCAACTTAACCCTCATGATGTCGACTCCCTTAATGCTTTATCTGAACTTTATGTAAGGACGAATAATAAAAAGAAACTTTTGGACGCGTATCGGAAAATTTTAAAAGTAGAGCCGAATAAAGCAGATCTCCATGACAAATTAGCCTCTCTTCTGGCTAAAGATAAGGAATTTGATGAAGCTATTAAACACTATCAGAAAGCAATTCAGCTTGCCCCTCAAAGCTTTGCCTTTCGGCTTAACTTAGCTCGGGTTTATGAAAATATGGGTGATTTAGAAAACGCGCTTACTGAATATAAAGCAGTTTACAAAATTAACCCCGAATCCCATGAAGCCAGAAATAAGATCCATGACCTTAATATAGAGATTTTAAGACGCAAACATGTTCCTCCTGCCATCAGGGCAGATACTACTGAAAACACCGAAGCAAACCAAGAGGCTCCTGAATCCAACACAGAAACTTTAAGACCGAATTCCACTTCTTCTGTCCAGGATAGTTCAGATACTACTGAAAGCACCGAAGCAGATCAAGAGGGTCCTGAGAAAAAAATAGAAACTTTACGATCTAAACATGCCGCTCCTCCTAACGATAGACCTGATACAATAGAGGGCACAGATTTTCAATAGAAACACGTTACGCTACAAACATACTCCTACTTATTGATATTCTCATGCCCGCAAACCTCACTCCGCAGTATTATGAGGCTGAAAAAAATTATCGGCAGGCAAAAAATCCTTCCGAGAAAATTCTCGCCCTGGAAACCATGCTCGCAATAATGCCCAAGCATAAGGGAACCGACAAACTTAGAGCTGATTTAAGGCGCAAAATATCCCAGCTGAAAGAAGATACACTAAAAAAGTCGGGAGGGAAACGCGGTCAACTTTTTGACGTGATACGAAGTGGAGCAGGGCAGGTGGTATTGATAGGGTTCCCTAATTCGGGGAAGTCTCAGCTGGTTGGCAGGTTAACCCAGGCAAAGCCCGACGTTGGTGAATATCCGTACACTACTCATTCCCCCGTCCCTGGAATGATGGAGTATCAGGATATAAAGATCCAGCTGGTGGATATCCCTTCTATCCTGGATGAATCGGCTCGGGGCTGGCTCATAAATGTTGTTCGGAATGCCGATGCTTTGCTTATGGTCGTTGACCTTAGTGATGAGCCGGAAACCCAGACGGCACTGTTACTGGAAGAACTGGAAAAATATAAAATTAAACCCGATTGGACGGTTAATGCCGAAGAAGTTGTATTTTTGGGAAAGAAAATGATGATCGTTGGAAATAAGCTGGATGCAGCCGCAGCAGCAAAGAATTTTCTTCCGTTCCAAGAAAAATTTTCCGCTTTTCACCCTATTGCTGTCTCGGCAGCGCAGGGGAAAAACCTGGAGAGCTTGAGAAACGCAATTTTTACTTTTCTTAAAATTACAAGAGCATATACAAAAACACCGGGAAAAGAACCGGATTTAAAACATCCGGTTATTTTAAAAAAGGGCAGCACCGTTTTGGACTTTGCGGCTGAGATTCATAAAGATTTTGCTGAGAAGCTTCAGTATGCTCGTATTTGGGGTTCGGAAAAATATAAAGGCCAACGAGTTCAAAGAGATCATCTTTTGGAGGATGGAGATATTATAGAACTTCACATTTAATCAGGCGTTGATGACTATGGTTGCGAGGCGCAGACATGTGCTTCCAATTCTTTGTTTTGAGGTGATGTATTTTTTTGTGCCATAAGGTTAATAAACTGGTCGGTAGCCGCTAAAATTGCTTGTCCCACCCGGTTCTGGAAATCGGTCTGTTTTAAGGTTTTTTCCTCAACCGGGTTACTAATAAAACCAAGCTCGATGAGTGCTGAAGGCATTTCTGCAGTTTTTAAGACCCGGAAACCCGCTTGCTTTGGTTTTTCAAATTTTACCGAGTGGACCTTTTCTATCTCTCTCAGAATCAAAACTCCATAACGGAGACTCGAATTGATGTTGTTGGTTAACGCCAAGTCGAGCAAAGTAAGATTGAGATCCTCATTTTCTGAAAAAGGGACGCCGACAATTAAATCCGAGGAATTTTCTTTTTCCGCTAAACAACGGGTCGCTTCATCGCTTGCCCCCTTGAGAGATAGACAATATACTGAAGCTCCATGATTTTGCTTTATATGGTTGCTGTCGGCATGGATACTGATAAAGAGGTCAGAATGGCAATCTTCGGCTATTTTTGTCCGTTCTTTTAAAGGGAGAAAATAATCTCCACTTCGGGTCAGCAAGGCGTGATACTCGGTTTTTTCATCAAACAGCTTTTTTAACGTCCGGGCAAAATTCAAAACAATATCTTTTTCAAAGGTTTTTCCGGGGCCAATCGCTCCCGGATCCTCTCCACCATGGCCCGGGTCAATCACAATTACTTTTTTATTTTTGGCTTCGGAGAGCATGGCGATCCGATCTTTTTCAGCACCATTTTTCAGATCCGGTCGGAAGAGATTTATTGATAATCGTTGGGTTTTCTCCGGATAATTTTCAATAAAAAATATATTGGGCTCAACCGGCTGGACCACGTCAAAAACGACTCTTAGATTATTTTTCCCAAAATTTCCAAATCGGATTTGATTCACAATTCTATCATTTATCGTAATATTCCGATCAGGGAAAGCAAGAGTGGTGTTATCGAAATCAACGACAAAGCGGTTGGGATTAACTAATGAGAACGCTTTGTAGGAAGCTTTGCCGCGAACCTCCAGAAGAATTCTGGTGTGATCCGGCGCTGACCAGTATTGAATGCCCGTGATCTGATATTTTTCCTGACCGAGTCCGAAAAAGGTACCCCCAAAAAACAATAAGATCAAAACAGAATAAATAAAGATTCTTGTCATGGTTTAAAATATTTTTATAACAGTCTGATTTTATTGTTTAATAATATAGAAGAAAATTTATTTGTCAAATGAAATACTTTTTGTTTCCTAAGTGAATTTTGGTTGTCGTTTTCCATATGACTTTTTCGCATTTAAACTCTCTAACAGTTGGAAATCCGCGACATATTTTCATTGACATACATGAGAATTTTAACTAAGTTAACCTATAAAATAAAATTTATTAATAAAAAAAGGTTTATTTTTTTTTTGGTCTGTTAACGAAAAACATACGTTTGGTTGATTAGTTCGCGATGAAGAATATTCCACTCATTTCTTTTGACTTAGACGGCACCCTGGTTGAACCTACGTATGTCAATTTAGTATGGGAAAGAGGAATCCCGGAACTTTATGCCCAAAAAAATCACATCACTCTTGAGCAAGCAACCGCAAGGGTAATGAGCGAATATGAGCGAGTAGGGGATGGCTCTCTTATTTGGTATGATATTAAGTACTGGTTTGATTTTTTTGATCTTCGGGGTGATTGGAAAGGCTTGCTGGAAGAACACCGCAAGGAAATCAGACTGTTCCCGGAAGTAAAAGACGTGCTGGAGGAATTGAAAGAAGACTTTGAGCTTATTGTTACCTCTAATGCAGCGCGAGAATTTGTGGAAATGGAAATAAAGGAAACGGGGATCAGTCCTTATTTCAGCCGGATATTTTCCGCTACTTCAGATTTTGGACAGGTTAAAAAGATCCCTCAATTCTATAAAAAAATTTGCGAGATAATGGGAGTTTCTCCTTCCCAGATGATTCATGTGGGAGACCATTATGAGTTTGACTTTTTAGTTCCTAAAGAGTTGGGCATGAAGGCCTGTTATTTGGATCGAAATGGAACGAAGCCTAAAGATGGTTTTACCATAAAAAACCTTAAGGGGTTTGTTCACCTGCTTAAAGAATTCAGAGAGAAGGATAATATGATTCTATAAGCCTAAAAAAGAAATGAGGTGACGGAATGGAAGAAAAGGATTTGGAAAATTTAACCGCAACCAAACTGAGGGAAGTTGCTAAACAGTACGAAGGAATTACCGGCGTTCACGCGATGAAAAAAGAGGAGCTTATTTACGCCATCCGTGAAGCTAGGGGTGAACCTCAGAAACCGATCAAGAAAGAGAAAGCCCAGACTATAGGCAGCCTTAAAAAACAAATTAAAAAATTGAAAGAGGAGAAAAAATCGGTCCTTAAAAAAGATAAAAAGACGATTACTTCTTTAAGGAGAAAAATTAAAAGATATCGTCGGCTAACAAGAAAATTTGCCAAAGGGAAGGCCTAAATGCTTTTTTAAGGAAATGCAAGGAAGATGTTATGAAAGAAAGACTTCGTACTGAACTCCATCAGGCCATGAAAAATAAAGACTCCCTTCGGACGGGAACTATTCGGATGATGATGGCCGAACTAACCAACAAGGAGAAAGAGGGAAAACCGATTGAGGAGCCGGATGTGCATAAAGTTTTCTTTGGGATGCTTCGTAAACGGGAAGAAGCAATTGATGAGTTTACGAAAGCGCAACGCGATGATTTGGCTGAAAAAGAAAAAGCCGAGATGGAAATTATAAAAGAGTTTCTCCCCAAACAGATGAGCGAAGAGGAGATCAGAAAAGAAACCCGGATGGTTATTGCTCAGGTGGGAGCAAAAGACATGAAATCAATGGGACAGGTGATGGGGATTCTCACCAAAAAATTAACCGGAAGGGCATCAGGAAGCGTTCTGAGTAAAATCGTAAAAGAAGAGCTTTCACAATAATCTGCCGCTCTTGGTTTGTGCAGTTATAGGGGTAGAAGGAGGATGATAATGGCTCCAAACTTTCTTGACTTTGTTAATCTTATCTTTCTCATTGCCTGCTATTTTTTAAGCTCCCTTCGGGGAGGGAGTAAACAGATTTTTTCTTTAGCAGCCATTATTTTCTCATTTGTGATCGCCGGCCGAAACTATTGGGATGTCGGGAAAGTTTTTCCTGAAAAAGTTTTTCCGGAAAGTTTTGCGGGAACCGTAGGATTTGTGGTTGTTTTTCTTTTGGTTTTGGGGATTGTCTCTTTGATCGGCCGATTTCTGGATGTTATTTTTAAACAAATACATTTTGGGGGGATTGATCGGTTTGTAAGTATAGCCATAGGAATACTTAAAGGGCTTACTTTGTGTTGTATGACAGTTGTCATTTTGATGGTTAACTATCCTGCTGATGCTTCGATATTAACCGACTCAATTACCTGCCCTTATTTTCTTCCTGCTGCTCACAAATTCGCAACACTCCTTCCCCAAAAAGAACAAAAGGAGTTTTTCGGGGAGGAAGCTGACCTCCAGAAGTTCTGGGAAACGAATAAGGGAAAAAGAAAATAGTATGTTAATGAAGAGGAATTATGGACCTAATTGATCAGATTAAATATGATGAGCAAGGATTAGCTCCCGCAATAATCCAGGACTATATAAATAACGAAGTGCTTATGGTGGCCTACATGAATAAAGAGGCTTTTAAAAGAACATTGGAATCGGGGCGGACCTGGTTTTGGAGCAGGTCGAGAAAAAAATACTGGCAAAAAGGGGAACATTCGGGACATATTCAAAACCTAAAGGAGATTTTGATTGATTGTGA
This sequence comes from Thermodesulfobacteriota bacterium, assembly GCA_026625185.1. GTDB lineage: Bacteria > Desulfobacterota > WTBG01 > JAGOGO01 > JAGOGO01. The sequence goes on from CP113000.1 coordinate 1,836,861, forward strand.
TAATGATGCCATCTTAATAAAAGTTGAGCAAAAAAAAGCGGCCTGCCATGCGGGATACCGAAGCTGTTTTTACCGAAAGTTGGAAGGTCAAGAATTTAAAGTATTTCAGAAAAAGATTTTTGACGAAAAAGAAGTTTATCCTTAATTTATTAACTCCTCTAAGGTAAGCGTATCGGTAGTAGTCCTTTCGCAAAAATCCGGCTCCATTTTACCCCGGGACTTAGCATACGTGATCGGAATTGATAATTTTTCAGTATTGTCTATCGTGGACCAGAGCGTTTCAAGCTTTTCCTTTAGCTCGTCAATATGAGGACGACTTTGAGGACTTGTTTCTAACATTGATTCAACAATGCTTGCTATTTCGATGAGTTCAGGTGAGGCGCTTAAATCAGGATTGGCCTCGATAATCGGTATTCTGCTTCCCCGGTATACCAGCCTAATCTTTTCTTTGAGATTGGAAGCTTTTTCTAAAGAGAGGGGAACACTTCCGGTTAAAAGGGAGTAGATTATCGCTCCCAAGGAATAAAGATCTGACTGATAAGATTCTTTGCCTACCAGCTGTTCCGGGGCCATAAAATTTAGGGTCCCAACGGTTTTTCCTTCAAATAAGTCAGTAGAATATGCGGGATTAAAAGAGATTGCCACGCCAAAGTCTATAATTTTTACCAGTGTTAACTCCCCCCTTTGATTAGCAAGGAAAAGAACATTAGTGGGTTTCAAATCCCGATGAACGACCTGTTTGCTTTTTAGGTACATCAGAGCATCAATCATTTGGATAAAAATTCGGCAGATGCTCTCGAGCGTTATTCCTTCCCACGACTTCAATCTACCGGTTGAGCTCAAGCGCGCATTTTTCCCAATAAGGGTTTCTAAATTATCAGTCGGATAGTAACCGAGAGCCAACATCGTGTCTTCTTGATCACTTTGTACCAGACCATAACACTCAACAATATTTTGGTGGGCAGAAGAACCCTGTTGAATAAGCTCACTATGAATCCGGCCTTCATGCTTTAAAAACCTTAACAGAAGAGGAAAATCTTTAGCTCCAGGATCAGAAGTCGGCTTTTTCAAGGCGACAATATTTCCCTGGTAAATTCCAATGCTTACTTTGCCCATGGCCCCTGATTGGATATCTCCCAAAACAGCTAATTTTTTATTCCGAAATTGTTGGGGATTCATTAAGGAGTTGATCAGAAGTTTTAGCAGGGCCAACATCTCCTCTTTGCCCTTGGAACTGTAGCCTACGATTTCTTCTTGAGCTTTTTCTTGGACGCGCGCAATATTGAAGTAAGTTGGGAAAATAAATGTCCGGGTGAATTCGCCGCCAAAAGGAATGGATCGAGTAGTCTGGTAGTCATAGTGGGCGCGGCTGAAAATAAAGTTAAGAAAGTGTTTCAGGACCACACCATGAGGGTTTTTCTCATAGGCATGATAGAGATTGACGATACGGCGATAGATACGGTATCCCTTTTCCACTTTTTCTATTTTAACGGCAAAGGATAGAGCCTTACTGCGGTTGGTGATTCTGCAAACATCCCGAAGAGGAATAATATTTCTTAAATTAAGCAGGGAGAGGCGGAAGATATGGTAGGATATCTCTTTGATAGTGTTTAACCGCGAGGCCGTTTTTTCCAATTCGGAGAGAATATGGTCATTGAGGATATCTTCAACATATTTTGTATCCTCAACAATTTGGCGGCCAACAGCAATTTTTTCTACGGTAAATCCAAATTCGAATAATACTTCCGCAATGCTTATGATATCCTTACTGATTGCTCGACGGAGGCGAAAATGATAGAAACGGAACAAATGAGGATTGCTGTTTAAACAGTGACTCAGGTGAAGAATCACATTTCGGAAGCCGCTTAACTGGACCGGATTGGGACAAAAATAAGTGCCTTCAAGGGTTGTTTCCTCGGATTGATCGAATTTTATCCGCCAGGGAATGATATCTATTGCCTCACGGTAACCAAATTTGACTTGATACTTTTTATTCATGGGGCCTAAATGCCGGTGACATTCCTTGAGCATTTCTCCTCGCTCTTTGACCCCCTTGGCATCAACCAAGTCTTGAAGGGCATAGAGAAAATAAGGTTTATCCTTTTCGATCGACTCCAGCTCCTTTACGGCAGCAATAATTTCATCTCGGAGCCTTGTTTGGCGGGCAAAGAGAGCGATTCTTTCCAGGGATTCGACATAGGTGCGGTGTTGGGATTCAATCTGTCGCCGAATGTCGTTCAGGAAGAGCGAAAGGGGATTTACATATTTTCTGACCACCAGGTCCAAGGAGCTAAAGGGATTAATAATTTTTGTCCCCACCCCTTGCATGGCTTGAAAACGGACTTGATAACCAGAGACAATTTCCAGGAGACGCTCTCTGATTTTTTGATCGCTTTTCAGGCGGAGAAAAGTTGTGTCTTGTTCCATCGCCTCTCTTAAAATGAGCGTTTGGTCCAGGTTACGTGGACTAAGCCTCAAGGAAATCCAGAGAAGAATAAAAACCAAAATTCCATTTTTTTCTCAAAAAAATTAGCATAACAAAAGTTTTTAAACAAGAGAAACTTATTTTATAGGTTTCTCTTGTTGTTAAGCGGGCGGAGTAATATAAAAAAATTAAATGAATAAATTTTGTTTGACGAAAAGGCGCGTATGCTTCCTTTAGGGAACTAAAAACGGCCTGGAAGTAAGAATGGGTGAAGATTAAGGGTAACTCTAAAAATATTATTTCTGCAAAAGCAGAAATCAAAAACTAATTGAAATTATTTTACTCATGTTTTTGCGGGAGTGACAGATTAGCAATTATTTGAGGTACCCTTAAAGAAAATTTATTGACTTATAGATTTCTGATGGTTATAATATATCTTTAAAAATTAACCGCTTATAATAAGGGAAAAAGGTGTTTTATGTATTGTCCACGATGTAATCTTCACTCAGAAGAATATGTTGATAAATGTCCGCTATGCGCCGGTTCTATGGAGGTCGACGAGTTAGGAAGCGGTCTTATGATGACGCCTGCTATGCCGGAAAAAGAAAGGACTGACGCTTTTCCAAAAGTAGAAAGTTTGGAACTTAATGAGGAGGATTTTGTTGAAGAGACTGAGGCGAATTCAATCTCCGGATTGGAATTGGAGCAGGAAAAAATAATGGAGGAAGCCCAAAAAGAACTGCCTGATGAAGAATTAGGGGATGAAAAAACCGTACCTCCCTTGCGAGAAGAGGAATATTTTTTTGACCAGAAAGAGCAATTGTATCAGCAGGAAATTCCCCCTCAATCAGACGGCAAAAAATCATCTCCTCTTTTTGTCAGTATTGGTATTTTAGTTATTCTTGTTTTGATAGGGGGGGGATATTTTTATTTTTTTCAATCGGGAGAGCCTTCCTTACCAAAGAAGGTGAAAGTGGCTTTGAACAAAAAGGAGACGACTTCTCCTCAACCCGTGTTTTCACCCCAGGCGCCGGTTGCTGAAAAGCAAAAGGAACCCCCTGAAACTCTTTTTCCCCAACTTGAGGAAGTAAAACCGCCGCCTGTTTCCGAAAAAACCGAAGAGGTTGTACCGGAAGCTCTTATAACTAAGTCAGAGCCCAAAAAGGAAGGAGCGCCCCCGGTTTCTTCTGCACCGGCAAAGCCTCAAGAAAAACCCACAAACCCAAAGGCTTCAAAAGAAGCTTTATCCAAAACAAAAGAGACCACCCTGCCTGCTCCTACTCCTGCGGGTCAGTATTCCCTTATGGTGGGTGCGTTTAAAGTTGAAGGGAATGCCATTGTTTTAAAAGACAAGCTTCAGAAAAAAGGATACCATGTAACTTCGTATTCGATTGACCTGCCCGGAAAAGGGAGTTGGTATCGAGTGATCGTTGGTAATTACGCCGACGTGAAAGAAGCCCGAAAGGCAGCTTCCACCTTAAAAGGCGAAGAAAAAATTTCTGCCTTGATCATGAAAGACGGTAAATATCTATAAAGGCAGAAATGAGCAAAATTTCTTGCCAGTGTTCGGCTGATTTTTTATAGAGCCTTAATCCAGCGACAATTGCGCAAGAGGCGGTTACAATGCCGGTTTTGTTGTCACCGGGAGCCAGGTCCTGAACTTGATTCAGGAGCTACGATTTCAGGGTCTCATGAGATGCTGAAACAAGCCTGCCCTGATAATTATGAAACACTACTGAAACAAGTTCAGCCCAAGGTACGGAAGAGCACGTTCAAGGTTCAGCATGACATTCTTATCACTGGATTGGGGTAGAAGATTCTTATAATTATTTACTGCTGGAAGATGCGGCTCACGCTCCCTCCCACGATCACTCCCGATTATTTAAATATGAATTTATTTCCATCCATGTTAAGGTAAACACCATAACCTTATCGGTTTCATCGGGAGTTGTTCCATGCCATCACAACCTTGTCTTTACCTGATTGACGGGAGTTCCACCATCTACCGGGCTTATTTTGCCCTTAAAAATTTGTCGAGTACCAAGGGATTTCCTACCAACGCAATCTACGGATTTACCTCCATGTTAGTAAAGCTTTTGGAGGATTATCACCCCGAATATTTAGGGATCGTGTTTGATTCTAAAGGGCCAACCTTTCGCCACAAAATGTATGATAATTACAAAGCGACCCGACCTGGTATGCCGGATGACCTCAGTATTCAGATTCCGTATATCAAACAAATTGTTCATGGTTTTAGGATTAACGCTTTGGAGCTTGAAGGGTGTGAGGCGGATGATGTGATCGGAACGATAGCCAAGCAAGCAAGCGCGGCTGACGTTCCTACCATTATAGTTTCGAGCGATAAAGATTTTTGTCAACTCATAGATGAAAACATCAGTATTTTTGATCCCCGCATCAATAAAGTTTCCGGTATCAAAGAAGTTCAGGAGCGGTTTGGAGTTACTCCGGATAAGGTGGTTGAAGTTTTAGGTTTGTCAGGGGATGCTTCGGATAACATTCCGGGAGTAGCGGGGATCGGAGAAAAGACCGCGATTAAATTGATCCAACAATACCAGGCAATAGAAAATCTTTATGCTCATCTCGAAGAAATCAGTGAACAAAACGTGAGGAACAAACTAAAGCAAGGCTATGAAAGCGCTTACCTGAGTAAGGATTTGGTTACGATTGATACCAAGCTTTCTTTACCCTTTGACCTGCAACTTTTTAGGACAAATAAGCCTGATCCGAATATTTTGGAGCCGATTTTTAAAAAATTAGAATTCAGCCGATTTCTCAAGGAGATAATTCCTCAAAAGCCCCGGGAACAAAAAAACTATCACCCCGTCTTAACGGAAGAGGACTTTCAAAAATTGCTTCTTACCCTCAAGAATGCCGAGGCATTCTCTTTGGTATTAGGAAAAACCTCTTCTGATCCGTTCTTGACGGAGGTGACCGGCCTTGCTTTCTCTTGCGGGTCTCAGCAGACCTTTTATATCTCGATAGATGATGGGGGGGTAAACGCTGATGAAGCCTTCATTGGTTTAAAGCCGGTATTAGAGGATAGCCGAATAAAAAAATATGGACACAATATCAAACAAGACTATAAGGTCCTTTTTCGCAAGGGCATCACGCTCCAGGGTATCGGAGGAGATACCCTGGTCGCTTCGTATCTTCTCAACCCGTCTCGAAAGAACCATGAGCTAAAAGATATTGCTTTTGAGAATATGGATTACCGGATGTTTACCTACGCTGATCGTGTTCGGTCAGGGAAAACCCGTCTTCCGTTAAACAGAAAACCGGAAGCGAACAGTGGTGAGCACTTGGCTGAGGAGGCAGAGGTTATTTTTTTGCTCGCCGGAGTCCTTTTCCCAGAGCTCAGAAAAAAGGGTTTGGATACCCTGTTTTTCGGAATTGAAATGCCTCTGGGAGAGGTCCTGGCCCGGATGGAGCAGGCGGGAATAAAAATAAATCCGGAATTATTGTTTTCCATGTCCCGGGAATTCGCCGAAAAACTCAAAGACCTGGAGGAGAAGATTTGCGCGTTGGCTGGCGTTCGTTTTAACATCAACTCGCCCCAGCAGCTTAGCGAGGTGCTGTTCGAAAAGCTTAACCTTCCGGTTATCGCGCGCACCAAGACCGGATTTTCCACCAACGTTGACGTGCTCGCCAAACTGGCGCGGGTGCACGAAATGCCTGCTCTGGTGTTGGAGTATCGAAGCCTGGCCAAATTAAAATCCACCTATATTGATGCGTTGCCTAAGCTTATCAATCCCGAAACGGGACGGATACACACCACGTTTAGTCAAACAACAACGGCCACCGGAAGATTAAGCAGCAGTGAACCTAACCTCCAGAATATTCCGATCAGGGGAGAGTGGGGAGAAAAAATTCGACAGGCGTTTGTGACCGAAGAAGGTTTTGTTTTAGTCTCCGCGGATTATTCCCAGATTGAGCTGAGGGTCATGGCTCATCTTTCCGGCGATAAAAATTTAAAGGAAGCGTTCTCCCACGGTCATGATGTTCACACTCGAACCGCGTCTGAGATATTTCTAGTGCCTTTGGAAGGGGTTACTCCGGCAATGCGGCGGGAGGCAAAGGTCATCAATTTTGGAGTCATGTACGGCATGAGCCATATGGGTCTTTCGGAAGAGCTGGGGATAACCAAGGGAGAAGCAAAAAAATATATTGAAAGCTATTTTCAAAAATATCAGGGAGTAAAGGATTATATTGACAAAACACTAGCCATAGCCCGGGAACAAGGTCAGGTAACGACCCTTTCCAAACGGATTCGGTATATTCCCGAAATAAACAGCAGCAACCGGATGGCGCGTGAGTTTGCCGAACGGGTGGCTGTAAATACTCCTATCCAGGGAACAGCAGCGGATATAATAAAAATAGCCATGATCCGGATCCAGGCGCGGATTAAACAGGAAAAGGTTAATGCCCGGATGATCCTCCAGATTCATGATGAGCTTTTGTTTGAAACGTCAAAGAGTGATCTCCATAAGCTTATGACGCTGGTCAGAGAAGAGATGGAAGGGGCAATGGAGCTTGACGTGCCGATTGAGGTCAGCGTGGGATACGGAAAAAACTGGCACGAGGCTCATTAAAGTTTGCATGAATGAGAAGGTCTCCGCTTGCTCCTTCAAAGCATAAAAGCATGGCCAATAAACACCGGGTAAAAAAGCCGGATGGCCGGAAGAGAAGGTGAAAAATTTTTCAGGCGCTGTTCCTGATGGCAACCAGCCGAATGGATTTTGTCCGGAAACCGGATAACTACTGATTCATCTGAGGAAAATATTTATGAGTTTGTTTGAAGCGATAATGCTTATTTGTTTTGGAGTAAGCTGGCCAGTGTCAATTGCAAAAGCTTTGCGCACAAAAGTGGTGGCTGGGAAAAGTCCTCTTTTTATGGGGATCGTTTGGATAGGCTATTTGAGCGGCATTATTCACAAGATTTTATATTCCTTTGATTGGATAATCTCACTTTATATTTTTAATATGATAATGGTGTCCATCGAATTCATTTTGTATTATAAATATCTGCCGCAAGAAAGTAACAGTACCGCAATGATATGCGAGAGGGATGAGTTGTAGATCTCTCGATTGCTTCCTTTGGTCATGCCGCGATTGATTGAACGTAATCCCTGCAATGTGCAGGACCAGACTACCGGGAAGGTTTTTTTCTTGAGTGTTCCCCACATGCGTGGGGATGAACCGGATTTTTTCTGGTACGAGGCGGATAGAGAAAAAATCCAAGAGGTGGTCTCGCCCCGCGCGGATGCGTAATTTGAAACCATTAATTGACAAAAAGCTTTTTACAGATATAATGGTCAGAATTGGTTTAACCGGCACGAGAGGGTGATAGGTATGGAGAATTTTTTCAATGATTGGTTTTTTTGATTCCGGTTTCGGCGGATTGACGATTTTGCGCAGCGTGGTCGAACTGCTTCCGGATTATGATTATTGCTACCTGGGCGACAATGCTCGAGTTCCCTACGGCAACCGGTCTCAGGCTATTGTGTTTGAGTTTACTAAAGAGGCGGTGGACTTTCTTTTTCGGAAGGGATGCCCCCTGATCATCATCGCCTGCAATACTTCTTCGGCCAAGGCACTGCGGCGGATCCAGCAGGAGTACCTTCCAGTTCTCTACCCGAGCCGACGAGTGCTCGGGGTCATTCGCCCCTCAGTTGAAGAAGTGGTGGAGCAGGGCTGCCTGAAGGTCGGAATTTTGGCTACCGAAGGAGTCGTGGCCTCGGAGGCCTATATCACCGAAATCAAGAAACTCAGCCCGACGGTAGAGATTTATCAGGAGGCTTGTCCCCTGTTGGTTCCGATCGTGGAAGCCGGCGAACAGGACGGGGAAGCAACTGACCTGATTATTGCGAAATACCTACGCCGGCTTTTTAGTCAGGACAAGGATATTGATACTCTGCTGCTCGCTTGCACCCACTATCCGATCCTTCGCCGGCACTTCGAGCGGCTTGTTCCTCGTCAGGTCATTATCCTGGAACAAGGGCCTATCGTGGCGAGAAAACTGAAGGACTATTTGATACGCCATCCGGAAATAGAACAAAGAATCTCCCAGGGAGGGACCCGAATCTTTCTGACCACTGATGCTTCGACCCGGTTCGACCGCTTAGCCTTGACTTTTTTTGGAGAGCCGGTTGCCTCCCATCTCGTATCGCTGAGCTAGTTGTCTGCGCTGCTTCCCCATGTACGGTGCGAAAATCACCGACGTTTGGAATAACCTTTATTTCTCTGTCCCCGGACGATTCAGAAGGAAGCAAAAGGGTCGGAGCTTTCCGAGGGCAAAAAGCGGTGATTTTTTCTTTATATCAGATCGCGTCGGGAAACTTTTCCGGTTGAGGTTTTTGGCAAGGCGTCACGCGATTCTATTATTTTGGGAACCTTGAAATTTGCGAGATGCTCCCGGCAGAAAGCAAGCAGCGCTTTTTTATCGAGCCGTTTTCCCGGTTTCAGCACCACGACCGCTTTGATCGCCTGTCCCCGGTCTTCATCCGGAATCCCGACGGCTCCTGCCTCGAGGATGTCGTGATGTTTCAAAAGAACATTCTCCACTTCCGCGGGAAAGACATTTAAGCCCCCAGTAATAATCATATCGTCTTTTCTTCCCAGGTGGTAGACAAAACCGTCTTGATCTATCTTTCCCAGATCACCGGTATGGAGCCATCCATCCTTAATCATCTCCTGGGTGTCTTCAAGGCCATTATGGTAGCCCTTCATAACCATAGGCCCCTTAACAACGATCTCCCCGACCTCTCCGGGAGCAACTTCCTGGTCATTGCCGTCTAAGAGCCTTAATACTATCTCCGGCACGGGGAGGCCGATGCTTCCCATCTTGGTGTCGGCATAGTCAAGGGGCAAGAGCGTTATATAAGGCGAAGTCTCAGTAAGACCATATCCCTGGATGACCTTTACTGTGGGAAAAGCGTGCCGGAATTCTTGCATCAGCGGCAAGGGGACATTTGTCCCCATCATGGAGACATAAACCAGGCTTTTTAAGTGGTATCGTTCGGGATGGGGCACGCGCAGAATGGCCTGAAAAATCGGCGGCACGCCGAAAAAATAGGTTACGCCAAAGCGGTCAACTTCTTCGAGAATGCGATCCGGCCGGAGATTTTCAAATAACACGATGGTTGAACCATTGAGGGCGATCATGTTGGATATGATGGGACCGGAAATGTGGGAGAGGGGGATGATGAAGCCAATGACGTCATCTTCTCCTGCACCGACCATCCGATTCATGGTAAGCGGGTAATAATCCAAGTTCTTAAACGTGAGCACGACCCCTTTAGGCTTTCCGGTGGTTCCGGAGGTATAGAGGTAGAGTGCCTCATCCGCTTCATCAATCGCGACTTCCTCCAATCTTGTTGGGACATCCTCGCTTAAGAGAGCTTCTAAGCGAAAAGTTTCCGGGTGTTCGCCTTCAAAAAGCACCACCGTATGGAGCAGTCTCCGCGCCGCGCCTAAATCAGATTCAATTTCCACAAATTTATCCTTTAAGGTAAAGAGCGCTTTAACGTCCGCATCCATCAAGACGGAGAATAATTCATCTCCTTTAAAACGAAAGTCGAGCGGCACTCCGATTGCTCCCAGCCTGATTATCCCAAAGTAAATGATTATGAACTCGGGGATATTAGGGAAAACGATTGCCACGCGATCTCCCTTTTTGATTCCGCGGCGTGAAAGAAAAGTTGCCACCCGGTCAGCCCTCAGGTCAAGCTCGCTAAAAGTGAAAGACTTATTTCCAAAGATAACAGCCTTCTTATCCGGCAGTCGGGAAGCGGTTTTTCGTAGTACTGTTCCGACATTCATAATTCGCTCACCTTTCGTAAAAAAAAGCTTAAACCAAACGCCAATAATAAAATAAAGGGATTGGGAACCTCAGGAATATACATGCAATTCATAAATTCCCAATCACTCGCTGAGCACATTTGTCACATTTGAAAAGTTAACGCTAAGACAACCAGTTAAAAGCCGTATTTAATCTCACAATACACCTCATCATTGTCCCGGAATTCACCGAGAAGGGTTCCCCGTTTTCCCCAGAACATATGACCGCCTACGGCGACATTCAGGTAGTCCCTGACCTCGTACTCGATCCGGGGCGATATTCTCCACTCGTTTAGCGTTCCGTACATGAACAGGCAATCGGGCTTGATTCTTTCATGCATGAAGTCAGTGGAGATTCTGGTGGTTAAAAAGGTATAGTATTTATTGAGTCGGGCATTGGTCGGACCAAAAAGAAGATTATTCCCATTTTCGCTGGTTTTGTTTGTCACGAGTTGGATGAACTGAAAACTGGCCAGCCAGTTGGTCACAATGTATTTATCGATCCCGAGCACGTACTTATAGTTATCCACTTTGGTAATTCCGTAATAGATAGCCTTAGTTGGTACGGAGTAAGGGTAGAAAGGAACAGATATATAGTCCTTAAGCCACAACCCTTCAGTCTTGTTATTGTTGTTGTGGATATAGGCAAACTCTCCACGGACGGTGGTTCCGGTTAAGGGGCCGCTGTTAATACCTTTAGTAAAGGTAAAGCCAAGGAGTTGGGTCATAGGGTATTTATACTTCAACACATAATCTCCTTGGTAAGGTCCGTTTGTAAATTGCTGAGGACCCAAATTAGAGATATGGACGTTTCCTGCAAACGTGCCATAACCGTGGAGGTAGTTGAGAGTATATTCGAGCCCATTGGGAAGAATGTCGAGCCACCGCACGCCGAAGGAAGAATTTTTAAAGCTCTGACCAGGGTACTGGTGATTTTCATCAAACGTGTAATGCCCATTTGATGCTAATTGGTGTAATGGATCAATGAGGTCCTTTTGGAGGAGGGTAAAGGAATAGTAGGTAAAGGGCGAGCCGGCAGGCGCGTAGTAGTCGGTTTCAAAATCCGGTATAAAGAGAAACTGGAGAGTACCGTTGACCTTTGGAGAATATTCAATCTTCAGCATCCACCGGGGAATCCTGCTGTCCGCATAGTTATCGAGAAGATACTCTCTCTGGTCAGTAGGGCAGACCACATCCATAATCTTGATGCCATCGGCAGTACCCCACACCACCTGCTGTTTCCCAATCCTGACATCCAGGCTGGGTGATTCGTAGTTTAGGTAACATTCCCTGAGCCAGTCAGTACCCCGGGTGCGGTGAAGACGGCTCCGGTTATCTTCGAACAGAGGATTTACATCAAAAGCATTGTCATAGAAATAACGAAAAATAGTGAAAAAACTGAATCTGTCATTAAGCATGTACTCAGCTTCAAGCTGGAAGGTGTTTTCGATCTTCATGAACTCACGGTCATGATTGGGGTTATAGGCGGTCTCATTCTTTAAAAATCCGGAGAGGGTTAACTTATTATCCAGCAAAGAAAGAGATGCCTGAGCAACCTTAGCGCTGCTCAGTAACAGGAGACATGCTCCGGCAACAAATAAAGCGATCGATTTCCTCATTTTTCGTTCCTCCTTTCTTTCCTTTCTACCATTTGGTCCGCATCAGCGCTTTGGGTGACAAAAGCTTTTCATCCACCCCGCTGTTAAACCTAATCCATTCGATTTCAACTGCAGTGGTATGATTTGTTCGGTGGTCAACACATTCCACATAGTTCATCGGGATGCACCCATTATCGCGTATTTCATACGTCCTGAGGATGTCTTTAAATTTTTTGCCATTGGGATCAAAAACATCATCGTGGACTTGAGCGCCAATATCTTTAGGAATAAACAAAGTTCGCCTTGAATAATACCACGGCTTACGTTTTGGTGTTGCTTCTACTACCCAACTGGGTGTATTTTTATAATAGGTCTTTCCGGTGTACTGAGAGGTATAGCCTGCAAAGGTGGCATCTTCTTTTACAAACTTATACGTTTCACTACTCCAGTTGCGGGTGGTCAATTCCTCAGTGGTGAGGTCTGACCCAAACGCAGCATCATCATCTTCCGCAGGCGATGCTCGGCGGATTTTTCTCTGACTGGGGAGCCAGATCCAGTTATCGCGCTCCCGGTTGGGGTCGAGGTACATCCAGGTAAGCACTGCCAGACCTTTGATATGCTGAGGTTCGGTTAGCACGATCAGATCCTTATAATCAAGTCCATCCTTTTCCAGAATGACCCGATAACGTTGCCATTTACGGGTCCGCTTAAGGCCGCTTCGGTCAATCATGACAAAATTCCCCACGCTCTCCTGGTCTTTAGCAAACTTAGTATATTTTATAATATACTTAATTTGCATCAGGTTGTTCACATCAATGCCTGGATAAAGGTTTACTTTTTTGCAGCAGGTGGAGCAATCAACCGGAGCAGGTAGTAAGAGTGGTCTTTCTTCAGCGAAAGCTGGTTTAGTGTTCCCGCCTCCGAAAATTAAACCTACCAGCATGATGATGAGAAAGAATGGTAACAGTTTCAGCTTCATCATCTCCCTCCTTTTCTAAAGTTGATAATTTAAAAAATTTAGTTATGCCTCCTTACCTTCCTCAATCGGAAAAATAAAAAAATGAGAAATATTTTTAGCACCCCTCCTTCTGTCAACGTACAAAATTTTTACCTCTTCTTCTTGCTGGTGAAAAACTTTATTGGATTTTAACCTCTTTAAAAAGCGCAAAAAGCCGAGTAAACGGTAAGTACCAGCGGGTGAGTTTTGTTAACTCACCCTTTAATTCCATCTTTTTTTGGGTGGTGGCCACAAAGGGGTCGAGTTTTCCAAAAAAAATCTGCTGCCAGATTTCCCGGGAAGCAGAGATTACAAAAGGAGCCTCACCAGCTTCATCAAGACCGTCTATCTTTCCTTTGACAAAATGAAACGTATATGCTTTTCCTGCTTCGCTGGCAAGCATGATTGCGAGGTCAACGCTTAGATCAAACTCAGCGCCTAATTTCCTAAAGGATTCATCGTTGTTCACCAGATCAACAATTGCCTCCATATGAGGCAAGGAAAACATCTCATAGAAAACCGCAGAAGAAGGTGAGAGGTCTTTTTTCAACTCTTCCTCAAAAGGATTCAGAGTTTCTTTTTTAAAAAGCCTGGCTACCCCGGCCATCCTCACCGCCTCTTCCAGACTTTCAATCAGATAAAAGGCCTCAGTAAAATTTTCTCCCATGGAGACCACACCATGATTCTTCATTGCAACTAAATTGTTCATTTTAAGGGCATCAATAACTTCTTTGGGATTGGTTACACTGGGGGTGAACTGTTTTACTGCCGGAATCTGGCCTAAGAAAAGTTTGGTTTCAAAGGTTAAGATTTCTAGGTCATCATATACGGAAAAATAGGCATTGGTAAGAGGAGGGTGGCAGTGGATCACCCGGTTAATCTTGCTGAAATTTTTATAAATGAGACTATGCAAAGGAAACTCGGTAGAAAGACTTTTATTCGTGCAGTCAGCAGAGTTGGTTAAATCAACCGTGATAATATCTTCTTCTCTCAACTCACCCAGACTTACTGAGGTGGCAGTGATAAGGATTGTATCCTGCGCAAGACGGGAGCTCAAATTACCCCCACGGGCGACTGCCAGGCGGAGGTCATAAAGTTTTTTCCCTAATCGAATAATTTCTTCTTTTAGGAATTTTTCTTCCATCAGGAGATTCTCAGATAAATATGTCTGGTAATCAATGCTGCCGGGGTGATGTCAAAAGCGGGGTAATAGCCTTTCACTTCCTTTGGGGCAATTCTTTGGCCGGCAATGGTTAAGAGCTCTTTATCAGGTCGTATTTCAATAGCAATATCCTTTCCGGTTCCGGCGTTTGACGGGGGGGGCGCCAGAACATAGAAGGGGATTTTAAATTTTCCGGCTAACAGGGCGATCTGATACGTTCCGATCTTGTTGGCAATGTCTCCGTTGCGGGCAAGCTGGTCTGCGCCGGTGATTACTTTATTGACCAAACCTTCCGCAAATACATGGGCGACCGCACTGTCGGGAATGATGGTCACGTTAAATTCCGCTCTCTGGAGTTCCCAAGCCGTTAACCGCGAACCCTGAAAATAGGGCCTGGTTTCAGTAACAAAAAAGCTTATATGTTTTTTTTGTTTTCGGCAAAACGCCCCTATCAAAGGTAAAAGCCCGCTTACATTGCAGTGGGTAAGGATGACATCTCGGTCTTCAAAAAGCGCGCCGGCTGCCTGCGCTTGTTCGATCCGTTTAGCTTTAAGAAATTCCAAGAACCCTTTAATATTTTTTTCTACGGTAGAAGGTTCTTTTCCCCAGTCCAAGACCATGTCCGTTAAAAATTTAAACGGTAACGTGGGCCGGGTGGCATTGAGACTTTTAGCAATGAGGCTGAGGGTTGGTAAAAGCTTTTTCTCCTCCTTAATGCGTCTTACATAAAGCAGAAACGTGTAGAAAACCAGAAGCACCTGGCCGATAGCGCGGGTCTTCATGCTTTTTATCGCCCGACACGCCTCCTGATAATTTTTTATTTTAAAGTAAATGAGGCGTTGGGGGAGCTTGGTCTCATCAAGCGCCGAGATCGTCTCGCCTTTAAGCTCGACCGGCCAGAAAAGCGGAGAAAAATCCATTTATTTTCCTTCCAGGTTTTTAACCGTTTGAAGAGCAATTTGAATGAGCTTTGTTTCCGCCATATAGTAGAGGGGGTTCATAAAACCCATCTCTCCGGTAATCACATTATCGCTGACCGCCAGGATAGAAGCCGCCTTGACGTTATAAAGTTGGCTGATGGTAAGGAGGCACGATGAGACCATATCCACGGCGATCGCTCCTTCTTTCCGCTTTGCTTCGACAACTTCCCGGGTTTCCCGGAGGAGGGCATCCGTGGTCCAGACTTTGCCGGTGTAAACCTGCGACCCCATTCCTTTAGCTACCTCGATGAGGGTGTCAGTAAGTTTTTTATCCGGCGTGGTTATAAATTTTTCATCAACATAATAAGGCGTTACCCCATCACCCCTGATAACGCTATCCACCACAACCAAGTCTCCGACCTGCATTTTTTCATCTAAGGCACCACAGGTTCCGATCCGGATGATGTTTTTTATCTCCGCGTTACAGACAACCTCAGTGGTAATGGCAGTATCCGCGCTGAACCTTCCGCCATTGATGGTGGTGATTTTCATCCCGTCGTATTCTCCGGTATACATGGCGTATTCCATAAAGGAAAAATTTCGCATCGCATCTTTCAATTTTTTAATCAGCACCTCCATCCGGTCTTTTGGTCCGGGAATGATGGCCCATTCTCCCACATCCTGGGGCCTTAACTGCACCATGTCCGTTAGTTCTTTGCCGGTTAAATGGATCGGTTTCTGCATCTCCATGTCATGCTCCTTTCAGCAGATTATTAATAGTTTCACCGAGAATATTTTTTATTTCGTTTTGGCTCAGGGGGAGTTGGGAAACTGCCTCCTGTGAACCCTTGATATCTTTTTTTGCCGGCCAGTCGCTTCCCCACAAAATATGCTGCGTGCCTAAGAGCTCTAACGCGGAAAGGAAGTTGGAGGTGGTTTTATCCCCGCCGGTATCCACATAGATATTTTTAAGGAATTGGGTGGGATTACCTCCCAAGTCTTTTACAAAATTAATTCCGCGTAACATTTTATAGGTCTCGTCAAACCGGTTGGCCACATGAGTGATGATGCCGCCAAAATTTGAAAAAATAAGCGTGAGTTCCGGAAAGAGCGTGAAGATGTCTGCCATCAAAAGTTTGCCAATGGAAATAGTGGTATCAAAAACATATTCGATAACCGGGGTCAGTAGGGGATCATTCACCCGTTCTGATCCGATGGGGTTGATAATCTGGGGATGAACAAAAATAGGGATGCGATTTTTCTGGGCGATCTCAAAAATCGGCCAAACCGTCCGGTCATCAAGATAAACCCCGTTATAGCTGCTTGCCAAAGAGAGAGCGCGAAAACCCAGCTGTTCAGTTGCGCGTCTCAGTTCGAAAACCATTTCTTCGGAATTGCCGAGCGGCAGTATAGCGGCGCCAATAAACCGATCAGGAAAGCGGACAACAATCCGGGCGATTGCGTCGTTATAAATTCTGGCTACCTCATTGAAGCTTCCCATTTTGAGGTGGGCGTTGGTGGTGGGGTAGCTTAAGACTGCCTGGTCTATTCCCGCTTTATCCATCATCGATACCTGAGCTTCAATATCACCCCACGCCGGGGAGAAAAAATGAGCATTGCGAATGATTTCCTCGGGCAGCCAGTGGCTGTGGGCGTCAATAATCATTTATGTTCAGTACTCCGTAAAATCCGTTCAACCATTTCCTGGTGATAAAGGTTTTTTATTTCTTCCAAACCGTCTGCACCCAATTCTTTCACGATTGCTTTTTCGATGGCTTTTAATTTTAAAGCAAGAAATTGGTGTTCGGGATTGAGGTAGTCTCCTTTCAGTGACCTCAAGGTTTCGCAGTCCTTGTCCTTATTGTTCACATAAGTGTTAAAGTCCTCAAAAAAAATTTGATAGTTAAGTTCTTCTTTTCGCAACTCTTCTCGAATAAACTTATCTATGTCAATCTGGGTGAACTTCCGGTCGACACGATCAAGGGCTTCTTTGGTTTCTTTATAAAGCCAGATGAGATATCTTTTCTTTAAATTAAGAGTATCGTCCATTTTCATCATTTATCAGGGTGCTCCTGTTTGTAAGGGATTACCGGTTCGGTCCATGGGGTCTGCTGGTTGATAACCGAAATCTCCAAAGGACAAACATTCGCCGGCACGTTTAGCGCGAATTTGACGGCATTTTCAATTGCCTCCGTGGTCATCAGCCGTGATCGATCCACGGTTATTTTATCAAGTTTTTCGGTCAGCTCGGTATCGGTTACTCCGGGAAGGATGGAAGTTATCTTTATTCCATGGTCCCGCATCTCCCAGAAAAGGCCTTTGGAAAAAGCCCGCAGCCCGACTTTTAAAGAACTATAAACCAGGAACGTTCGCGGAAGCGGATCACAGAGGGTGGAACCGGAGACCATATTGATAATGGTGCCGGACTTTCTTTTTATCATATCGTTTATGACTAAACGGATCATTCGCACGTAACCCAGGTAGTTGGTATGAACCAACCGTTCAAAATCCTCAAACGGCTGTTTTTCAAACGGGTACTGGCTCGAAATTCCGGCATTGTTGATCAGAATATCAATCGCTCCAAATTGTTTTTGAGTCTTTTTTACCAGGTTCTCAAGATCTTCGAATTGCGTTACATCAGTTGAAACCGGGAGGACCTCGACTCCATAATGGTTTGCGATTTCGACCGCGGTTTCTTCCAAAGGACCTTCTCCTCGGGCTGCCAAGCTCAAGTTGATCCCAAGACTCGCTGCTGCTTCCGCAATCGCCTTGCCGATGCCGCGGCTTGCGCCGGTGATGATAGCGGTCTTTCCTTTTAACAGTTCCATATTATGCCTCCTGACGTAAGATAATGAGCTTTCTGGTCATCATGAAGAGAATAAGCAGACACGTTCCAAAAAGAATAAAACCAAAATTAAAGCTTTTTTGCATCACTATTCCTCCTAAAACGCCGCCCAGCCCGGCGGAGAGAAAACGTACGGCGCTGTTTAAACTGGCGGATTCAAACACCTGGGTTAAGGGGAGGTCGGTGAGAAAGGTAGAGACCCCGACATGATTAAATGTCCACCCTAAGCCCCAGGCAAACATTAACGTAAAAAGAATCAATAAACTTCCTTTTACCAACAGCGAAAAAGCAACCCCAATCATGAGACCTTTCCCGATGCGGATAACTTTTGTTCTGCCCAGGTGATCCGCGAAAACTCCTCCGGCGGCAGAACCGATAATACTGCTTACACTGACGGTGGTTAAAAGCAGACTGATAAAGAATTGCTCCAGGTGGTTCACCAACGAGAAATAGACCCCGAGCCATTGAGTGATACTATGATAGAAGAGACTTACCAAAAAAATATAGGTAAAGAGCCTAAAGACCGTCTTATCTTCCAATGCTTGGCGGTATTGAACCGTGAAATCTTCTTTTTGCAATAAAAGCGGAGGGAACAGGAAGTAAAGAGTCAAACAAGAAACGATTCCGGCTATCGCGGGTATTAAAAATATCCAGCGCCACCCCGTAAAGCCACTCAAAAAAACTCCCAGGAGTGAGGCCACAAAGGTTGAGCTAAAGAACAAACCGACGCGTTTGCCTCGCTCACTGTCCGGGGTGGTTTTGGCAATAAGTATTAAGGCAACCGGAATAACCCCTGCGCCTGCAAGACCGGCTAAGACGCGCGCAAAAAGAATCTGATTAATGTTTTCCGCCAATCCACCTAGGACATTCGCAACGGAAAGAAGACCCATGCAAAACAACAGGAGGGAACGCGGATCCCGGCTGCGGGTAAGAGGGCCGTAAAAAAGCGCCGCCACGCCATAGGGAATCAAGTAAAACCACAACATTCGCCCGGCCACAAAAGGATCAGTTCTAAATTCAGAGGCTACGGAGGGCACCAGCGCTGACATTGCCGCCACATTAAAAGAAAGAACCAACCCGCAAAAAGATAAAATATAAAGGGTTTGTTTTTTTATGACCCCGCCTCCTTTTCAATCACGGCTTTAAAAATTTTCAGGTTTTCTTTGGAGTGCTGGTTAATGAATTCTTCAACTTGTTCATCGTTAAATGCTGCTTTTGGATCCATCTTAAAATGCTGGATCCAGGTGAGCTCGATCCCTTCAGGCTTTGGGGTATAAAGCCAGATGATTTTCATGAATTCAAAAGGAAATTTCGGTTCTTCTCTTTCTGCGTAAGCCAAGTAGTTTTCTTTAAACAAAAGTCGAAATGATTGCCAGGTTCTTCCTTCTTTATCAGTAAGCTTGAAGGTGATTTTATTGTTTTCTTTTTTAACGACAACTGCTTCTTTATATTCACCGCCGAAAAGCTCGGTCCACCGGGGAATGTTATTCGAGATGTCGAAAATTAAATCGTAGGGAGCCTTGATAATAATGGAATTACATGTATGTCCCATGGGTATCCTCCTTTGTATTGTTTTATACCATCGCCACTACCCGCGCCCAGGCTGCTCCGGCATCCTTGATTTTTATTGGGAAGCAGGAAATTTTAAAGCCAAAGGGAGGTAGTTTCTTCAAATTGGTCAATCTTTCAATATGAGCGTATTCCTTTTTACGACCAAAAAAATGAGCGGGCCAAAGATATGAGGCATCTTTGGTGCGCAAAAAATCAGCCATCATAAAAGGGTAAGGACGGTCAAAGCCAAGCGCATCAATGCCGATAACCTTTACTCCCTGATCCAAAATATACGCCAACGCTTCCGGGGAAACACCCGGATAGTTGGCTAAGTACTCAGGAGTCCCGAAATACTGATCGGCATCCGTGCGAAGCAGCACAATATCTTGGCGCTTGATAGTATAGTTTATCTTGTTTAATGCACTGAGCACATCTTCCCTGGAGATCACCTCGCCCGGTTTTTTGTGCGATACATCCAACACCACCCCGTCACCAAAACACCATTCAAGGGGAAGCTCGTTTATGGTCTTGGATTTTTTTCCTTCCGAACGAGTCCCGTAATGGAAAGTGAAATCCACATGAGTGCCAATATGGACTGGACAGTGAACGGTCTCGAGCGATAAAAATTCTCCGTCCGGAAGATCTTCGAACTTGATAATTCTCTTTCCCAGAAAATAGGAAATTTTTCCCCAAAGCGTCTTTTTGAGCATTACCCAGTTTAAATGTTTTACCCCTTCGCGGTGATTGATTCGCTCAATGCCAAAGGGATGGACTTCGAAAGAACGTTCATCAATGGAGAGGCTTAAATCAAACAGTTGCATGGAGTAATAACTTTCCCTGAATAACCCGATCAATATCCTTAAAACAAGAAAATTTGGTAATTTCTTTTTCCATAATATTGATGCCAAATAATTTTTCGATCGCGAGGATAAGCTCTACCGTTTCCGTAGAATCAAGACCAAGACCGCTATAGAGTTCCACATCATCCTTGATTTCGTCTGGATCAATCTCAAAAAGCTCGATCAAAAGGTTTTTAACTTTTTCTTTAACATCCATAAGTTTGCTTCCTCCTATTAAATCTGGACCTCTCCTTTGGTTGCTCCCGCTTCCCATTTTCCGACTCCGGCCATGACATCTTGGAAGCAAAGTTTAGCGAGAACATCAAAATCACTTTCCATAATGCGGTTTATTCTTCCCGGCTTGGAGTAAAATTCACGCATACACCAGGCGCCCAGCCGCCCCAGGTCTTCAACCGTAAGGTGATCGGTAGGCATGACGGGGTGGAGAAAATCCCACCGGCTAAAATCTACGTTTCGAGCGTCAATCCACTTATTCTTAAGCGATTTTCTCCAAACCGGAGAATTGGGCGCCGGAGTCACATAACCAATCCAGAGAATATCCGGATCAACCTCATCGGTAAATTCGTATCGCTGCTTGATAATCCGCTCATCATCATAGTCAAAGCCCATCATAATATCCGCTACTACGGCAATATTATTTCTCCGAAGAATTTCGATAGTTTTTTTGATCTGATCAACGGTGATCCCTTTGGCGATCTTTTTCAGCTCCTCGGGGGTGGTGACTTCAATGCCAAAAACACCGATGAAAAGCCCTGACTCTTTCATTAACGGAAGGATTTCCTCGCAATTAATCCAGTCCACTGCTCGTCCTAAGGAAACCCACTTGATCGGAATATTTTTCTTGAGCTTAAGCTCGCAGAACCGCTTAACCCGCGCGGGATCAACATTGAAGTTATCATCCTGGATAACCACGACTTTAACGCCATATTGTCGGTGAAGAATTTCCAGCTCGTCAATGACCCGTTCAGGAGATTTAGCGCGCCATTTAAGGAAGTCTCTGGGGGATCGCGGATCATACTGATCCCATTCATAACAGAAAGTACAGGCGGAAGGACATCCCCGCGAGGTAACCATTTCCACAAACGGCTTCCAGTGGGTGTGACCAACATAGCGATCCATGGGATAAAGATCGTAAGCCGGAAAAGGGAGTTTATCTAAGTTCTCTGATAGCGCCTTGTGAGGTCCCATGACAATCTGTCCGTTGACCCGGGATGTGACTCCTGCGACTGCCTTAAGGTCTTTATTGTTGTTAAGCGCGTCAACCAAGTCAAAAAAGGATTCTTCTTCGCCCATGACCACAAAATCAACGGCGGGATTATCTTCTAAGGTCTCGACCGGCATGGCTGAATACCAGAGCCCGCCCAAGATGATTTTAGTTTTTGGCAGAACGTCTTTGATTAATGCGGCGGACTCATTAAAATGCGCGATAATCCCGTAACCGCCGTAAGAATGGAGCATATCACCAATAACCACTACATCGGGATTGTTCTCCTTTACTTTTTCTATCATTTTTTCTTTTGCTATATCCAAAGCTTTGCAGTCCAAGACCTCGATATCCCGGTATCCTTTTTCTCGAATATAGGCAGCCCAGTGAGCGTAAAGTTGGTTAGGTGCTAAGTGCTTTCCATGGGTTGCCCAAGCCCCGACTCTGGGCATGACAAATAAAATTTTCATGCTGTCTCCTTTTTTTCAATAACGATAACTGTATTAATGCCTCCTCGGCCCCGTGAAATGACCAGCGCCTTATTGATCTCTTTTTCATGAGCCTTACCGATGATGTAATTGAGACCCTCAGGGTCAGGCACCTCAATATTAATCGTTGGGGGAACCGAATTGTGCTCCATTGCTAAGATAGTCGAAATGAGATCTACCGAACCTGATGCCCCCAACAAATTTCCAAACATTGATTTGGGACAACTTACGGGGACGGTTTTTGCCTTATCTGCGAAAACGTCTTTTATAGCTTTGGCTTCGCTTTGGTCCCACACTTCTACGGCTAAACCGTCCAAGCTTATATAGTCAATTTCTTCGGGCGCTGTCTCTGCTTCATTTAAAGCCATCCGTATCGCCCGGGCTAATTGTTTGCCGCTGGGGTCAGGGTTAATCCGATCTTTGCCATCGCAAGTATTTCCAACGCCCGAAATAACTGCCAAGATATTTGACCCCCGCGCCTCAGCACGATCAATGTTTTCCATCAGGATTACCCCGGATCCTTCTCCGATCACAAAGCCCTGCCGGTTTTTGTCAAACGGGCGATACGTTTTATGGGGATAATCATTATTTTCCGCAATACCTCCATAGGTATTACAGCATAAGAGGGCATAGGGAGTAACCGGAGCTTCCGTACCGCCGGCTAAGATCATGTGGAGTTTTCCCTTCACCAAGGTGTCCCGCGCATAGCCTACGGCCATTAAAGAACTTGCGCGGTCAGCTACCACGGTTTTGCTGAAGCCTTTTATCCCGTAATAGATGGAGACCTGTCCTTGAGGTGCGGCCGGAAACCACGCCGAAGCCATATACGGAGATACTCCCTCCCGGCCTTCGATGTAAAGGTCGCGCAGTTCGGTTTCAGCGTAAAGCCAGCCTCCCAGAGCATTGCCTAAAAATATCCCCACCAGGTTGGGATCTTCTTGCCTAATATCCATCTTGGCATCTTCAAGCGCCATCTCGGAGGCAACCAAGGCCATATGCGAGAAAAGATCGATTTTTTTGAGAAGGCGTCGCGATAATA
Source organism: Thermodesulfobacteriota bacterium (assembly GCA_026625185.1). GTDB lineage: Bacteria > Desulfobacterota > WTBG01 > JAGOGO01 > JAGOGO01. The sequence goes on from CP113000.1 coordinate 1,859,807, forward strand.
AGCCGTAGTTCTCCAAATCATCGATCTGTCCCGCAATATGGGAAGGATACTGAGAAGCATCAAAACGAGTGATCTTCTCCACAAAAGAGCGCCCGGATTTGATGTTTGCCCAAAACTGCCGCTTGCCGATACCCGGAGGAGCTACGACTCCTATCCCGGTGACTGCTACCTTTTTCATTAGTTCTTATACCTTTTTATAATGAGAGAAGAATGAATGCCTGAAAATCCACTGCTGGTCTTCAAAATAGTATCAACCTTTTTTTCCCGAGAGCAATTCGGGATATAGTCCAAATCGCAAAGCGGATCGTTCTTTACCTGGTTGATGGTCGGCGGAAGCAGATTCTTTTCAAATATCATCGCGCCAATAACCAACTCAACCGCGTTCGCTGCCGCGAGGGGGTGCCCGATCATAGATTTCATAGAGCTTATCGGCAGCTTATACGCATAGTCGCCAAAGACCATTTTGTAGGCGTTAGTCTCAAACACATCATTCATGCGCGTGGAAGAACCGTGGGCATTAATATAATCGATTTCACCAGGCTGCAGGTCCGCATCTTGAAGGGCTAATCTGATGCAGTCAGCCATCGCTGTGCCGTCCGCGGGTAGGTCGGTCATATGAAACGCGTTACAGCTGGTGCCGAATCCGGCTACCTCACAGTAAATCTTCGTTCCCCGCTTCAGTGCATGCTGGAGTTCTTCCAAAATTAAGATTCCAGCTCCTTCTGATATAACAAACCCATCCCGATCATTATCAAAAGGCCGGCTGGCAGCTTCGGGATCATCATTACGCGCAGAAGAGAGGACATTAACGACATCAAAGGCGCCAAAGGTAATTGGAGTAATGGGGGCTTCGGCCGCTCCGGTAATCATGATGTCCTGCTTGCCGTCCTGAATTACTTCTAACCCATAACCCAATGAATCGGTTCCCGCGGTACATCCGGTCGACAAGGTGTTACAGATTCCCTGAAACCCGTATTTGCTTGAAACCTCGATGGACGGAGTATTAAACATGGCGGCGTCATAGAGGTCAGGTCTGACCTTGGAGGGGTCAATGGGATTTTTCCCATTATCGGTCACAAAGGAAAACTCTTCCTCCATATACTTGGTGCCGCAAATGGCATTGGCTAAACAGACGCCAATCCGCTCAGGATCTTCGTGCGCAAAATTAAGACGGCTGTCTTGGTAGGCCATTTCGGCCGCTACCACGGCAAACTGAACATATCGATCCATCCGCATGGCGTCATCATGAGTCAGACCATAGTTAAAGGGGTCAAAACCTCTTACCTCAGCGGCAATTTGCGATTTAAACATGGATACATCAAAATAATCTACTTTTCTTACTGCCGATTTTCCTGAAATCATGGCGTCAAAAGCTCTGTTCTTGCCGATTCCATTGGGGGAAATTACGCCGATTCCGGTAACGACTACCCGTCTTTTTTTCATTGGTCTTTTACCTCCTCAATTCTAGTGACTTTAAAAACAATATTTCCATTATCCGGGCAGGTAACGGTATCGATACTATTGGGGTTATCCATAAAGAAAAATTTTGCTCCAAAGTTAAGCGCAAAAAGAGCCGGGAAGGCGGTATGAAAAGCGGCCCCGCAGAATTCCGGTATCGCTTTAAGTCCCACGGTTTCAAATTTATCTCCCAACTTATATCCATAGTGGCAACTTCCTTTGGCTTTAACCACTTCAAGTACCATCTTTTTGGGCTGCGGCCCTTGATACGTTGGGTCTTTTGGAATAACCTCAACGTGGCCTTGTCTATCCAGAATCTCAGCAAGAAACTCGAGTTTCCCTCCATCCGGACAGGTTAAAGTTAACGAACGCTGGTTATCACGGAAAGGAAACCGGGCCCCAAAGCTGATCGCATAGATGACCGGGAAAAGCACATGAGCTAAGCCTAAGCAGAAGTACTGAGGTGGATGCGTAAAGTCTTCGAGAATAAGCTCATCGCCCACTTTATAACCGTGATAACAATCTCCGTATACATTGAGTACCGTAAGTTTTAATTTTGGAAAAGGTGTATCAAACATACGAATATCCTTCCCTTTCAGGTAATCTATTTAATCTTGACCATTTTTGGTTATGCTACCCTGTTTCAGGGAATTAGTTTTTCGGTTTCTGCTAATAATTTTTCCTTGCTGAAAAAAGTATTAGCGCGTTCAACTTCGTGCACCATCTCAACCAATTTTTGGTTCAGCGGCGATTCTAACGCATTTTCTTTAGCCAGGGTGATGAATTCTCCGTTGATGAAATCAATTTCCGAAGCACGGCCCCGCTTGATGCTTTGTAATATTGACCCATAGAGGGGCTCTTTACTTAAATTAATCATAATCCCTGAAAATATTTTAGCTGCTTCATCAATTGGCATGGCGGTTAAACCACCCAGGCGCTCCAGAGGAAAGTCGGGCAACGACGTTAAGGTAACGTTCGATTTGGTTACGATACCCAATCCCTCTTTCCAGATGCCGATGCTGATGCGGCTTACGCTGGGATCGGCGAATGCTTCCTGCATGCTCATCCCTAATATGGCGGGGATGCAGTTATTGGCATTAACAAAGATCTTGAGATATTTCATTCCCCTGATATCATCAGTGATGATGGTGGGAAAAATGTTATTGAGCAGCGCTTGCAGCGCATTGACCGAGCTGTCATTAGGTCCAAACATCTTGCCGATGATCCAGTCGCCGTCAAAGTTATGGATAACCTTTCCTTCTTCTAAAGAGGTCGCGCCAAACATGACGATACTGGAAATAGTATTTTCCACGGGGAGGTGGTGAGCAACAAGCGAATCAGCGCGAACCCCATTTTGCGTCGTGAGCAAACACGTTTCTTTTAAAAAAGCAAGGTTATCTTTGAGGGCTTCTTCTACGTCCTGAGTTTTAACCGCGAGAATAGCGACGTCCGGCTTCTCCCGCAGGCGCTCACTGACCTCAAGATTAACGCGTGTTTCTCCCCGTGCTCCGGAGATCAGCAAGCCGTTTTTTTTGATCATTTTCACCGTGCGCGGGCGACCAATCAAATACACCGTTTCATTGTTAAGTGTGAGGTATCCGGCGGCGACATTGCCGATCGCCCCGGCACCGATGACCGCGATCTTCATTTTACTTGGGGAATCCATATTTCTTATAATCAAATCCCGTGTGATCCAAGAGCCTCACCATCATGCTGTAGAATGGTTTAGGCACCTCTGAGAAAAAGGCGCTGATCACATCGTGTTCTTCCACAATCTGAGAACCTCGTGATTGGGCATTTTCCTCCGCTTTTTTACTGGCAAAAACCTGCGCTAACCCCCGATGAAAGACCGGGAGTTTAGCGATCATGAGTTCGAATTTTTCCTGAGTAGTTTTTTTCCATTCCATCGTTTTACCCATGGGCTAAAAGTGTCAATGATTCTTCCCGAAAAAGGAAACGCGGCTTAATGATTCTTATAAAGATGGGTAGCAAAAAGAGAGCGGCCATCATGTTGATAAACAAAAGAGAGCCTAACGCTGCTCCCAGCTTTGCCTGGAGTTTAATGCCGGAAAAGAGCCAGGAGAGCACTCCGTTGCTGATGATCATGCCGGTGAAAAAAACCGCTTTTCCTGATGTTACGAGCGCTTTTTGTATCGCTCCTGAAAGGTCAGGGTTACCATGACCTTTCAGGATTTCTTCATGAATACGGGCCGCTATATAAATGCTGTAGTCAATACCTAAACCAATCCCCATGGCTGCTACCGGTAAGGTCTCAACGGTCAAGGTTACCCCTGAGAGTCCGAATATGCCGAAGGTGAGAATAATGCTGAATATCAGGGGAATAAAAAGGAACAAACCGCCAATTAAAGATTGGAGCGCGACCGAAACCCTCAGCAGAACTAAAATGAAGACCAGAATAATATTGGAATACGTTGATTGTTTAATAATGTCATTCACTGCTGCAGTGGTTCCGATGAGCCCGCCGGCAAGCTTAAACTCCGCGTTTCCGCTATTATGATTTTTTTTGATCCAGTCTTGCGTGGCAGCGATGGTTTTATTGATGGTTGCCGCGCGATGATCTTTCAGGTCGAATTTGATATTGGCGTGCTTATAATCGGGACTCAAAACTGGGTCGAAGTCCCCGGGAAAACCGGAAATTGAATAAAGGAATAAATATTCCGCAATCGTTCCGTCATTCTCGGGAATCTTAAAGGAGGCGGGGTTATTATTGTCCATGACGAAGTTAAGGCCCTTGATATAATCGGCTAAGGAAACAGCGCTTCCGATTTCCGGGAATCTGGTAACGAGATGGCGCTGGAGGGAATCCATTTCTTTAAGCACTCTCCAATCCAGCATGGCTTCATCCTTCTTGCCTTCGACAAAAATGTAATAAGGGTTTGCTCCGGTAAACTTTGCGTTGACAAACTTTTCCGCCATATTATACGGGGAATGAGGATAAAGCGTGGCTGAACCTTCTTCGTTATCTCCGACCACGATCTGGGTTATCCCTTTTATTCCCAAAACAGTAAGGATGATAAAGAAGGCTAAAATGACATTTCTTCCCCAAGCATGTTTCCCGATTCCGGCAATCCGGCTAAGTATCCTGTCCACACTATTGGGCCGTTCCTCCCGCTCCACCTCCCTTTGTACGGGCACCGGAATATAGGTAAGGATTGCGGGTATAAAGGTAACGACTGTGAGATAGAGGCTGAAGACTCCGGCTCCCGCGGTAATGGCTAAGGTTTTGATCATGACTAGGGGAACAATCATGAGCGAAAGAAATCCCAAGCCATCAGTAAACAATGAGGCTCTTACGGGGTTTGAAAGCGCGGCCAAAGTATTCTCCGAGGCTTTTAACCGGTCATGAGGATTGGCTTTGATTTCTTCATAATAGCGCTTGATGAATTGGATGGCGTGACTTATCCCGATCGCTAAGATGAGGAAAGGGACCAAGGTAGTCGTTGGGTCCAAATGGAAGCCTGAGAGGCTTAAGATTCCCAGCCCCCAGACCACTCCCATTAATGCCGCGGCAAAAGGAAGCAAAATTCCCCGCTTGGAACGAAACGCGAAGAACAGAAGAAAAACCATGATAAGGATCGTTCCCAAAAATACCGTCAGCAATTTGGGGAGATAATAATCGAGCCACCCTTCTAAAATCGGCCGCCCGGCCAGATAGAATTTGGTCGTGCCGTCTTTTTCCTTCTCAATGATCTGGTTGAGTTGTTGAAATATTTTTTTGGAAGAAACCTCCGGATAAAAGTCCAAGACAATTTGTGTGGCCGAGAAATCATTGGCCACGATCGGTCCGTAAACCAGGTTATTTCTCATGATGGATTTTTTTAAAAACCCCATCTTTTCAGGTGTCGTAGGGGCCTCCCGCATCAAATGAGTTACTTTAAAACCTTCCTCCGTGCCTTCAACCCGTTTTATCTTCCGTGCGGATAGCGAAACGATTCTCCCGATATTAACCCCCTCGAGGTAGTAAAGCTGGTTGGTGATCCGTACCACTTTCTCCAGCAGAGCGGCTTGGAAAATATCACCTTCTTTTGGCTCTAAAGCAATGGAGACCTGATTAAGGCCGCCAAAAATTTTCATGAGCTGGTTATTAACCTCAACAAAGGGATGCTTTTGAGGAATAAAGTCCTGGACGCTGGTGTGAATGGTTAAATTTTTCAGGGTATAAAGGAAAAAAGCGGTAACCACTAAAGGGAAAAGGCTGAAAAACAAGCGGTGGCGGAGGACAAAGGTTGCTAATTTTGAAGAAGAATGATCAGTCATAATGCGTTATGCTCCGTGCCTTTTATCGGGGGGAAAGAAGCCATGGCTAAAAGACCGTGGCTGAATTTTTTAAGCAACCGACTCAATTGGCGCTGTTCTTCAAAATCAAGAATTCCCACAATTTCTTTCCATTTTTTTTGGAAGATGGGGAGAATATCCTTATGAAGTAAAATCCCTTTTGGAGTGAGTTTTGCTCGAATAATTCTCCGGTCGTCCTTGTCCCGGTCCCGATAAACGAATCCGCTTTTTTCCAAGCGGTCCATGACACCGGTGATGTTTCCTCCAGTGACCATGAGCCGTTCGCCGATTTCTCCGAGTGTCAACCCCTTGGCCCGGCCCAAACAAACCAAAATGTCGAGCTGGGGCAGGGTAAGGCTTTCTTTTTTCAAGGTTTTTCGAATCTCATGATAAATTAACTGAAAAGTCATGTTAAGTCTGACCCAGAGAATAGTGGGGCGAAAGGACTCGCTCATTCCTTACCTTATTAAAATTATTAAGATTATTTAGTAGTTAGGAATATTTTATGGTTAAAATATTAAGGTGTAAAGTTTATCATCCAAATGAGGTATGTCAAGAAAAAAATAGTAAAGAAATATGAGGGCAGAAAGGTGTTTTTACCCCGTTAGAAATACCCGCTTGCCCTGTTTGCTCTCAAATATCTAACGGGGTGAAGAAGCACGGGGAAAATCCCATTAGAAAATTTTCTAACGGGATGAATGCCGCGTGTAAAATCATTCTAACGTGATTAATTGACTTTCCTTGCGAATTTATTTAGTAAAATTACGGGGGTCCAGCATGGTGAGCCTGTCGAACCATGAACAGACTTGTGACCCAGTCTCATCAGAAAAGAAGCCGCCAAAACGTAATATTCATTGAAACTATATAGATATTGAGATATTATCTGCATTGGCCCCACGCAATTTTCAAATGTGAATATTGATGAGGTCGTAAAAAGTCAAAATTCGCGGGTTTCGTCATGCTGAACTTGTCGAAGTATGACGTAATATCAATTAGTTATGTTCACCATTCAACAGGCTCAGGGTGACATCTCCGACTTTTTACGGCTTCATCAATATTTCCTGACTACAGTTGACAAAACTTCGCTTTTATCACTGGTGTCTTATACTGACACTAAAGCGTTGTTTGGGTTTTTGTACGGAAAATATAAATAACGTTAGCTGAATACATTTTTAGGAGGTTATTATGAAAGTATTAATTGTTTATGCTCATCCCAATCCCCAATCTTTCAATCATGCCATTTTGGAATCTTTTACCAAAGGTCTTGCGGAAGCGGGACATACTTACGAAGTAGTTGACCTCTATGCCATTAAGTTTAATCCCTGTTTGAGTGGAGAGGATATTGGGATGTTTATGCAAGGGAAGGTACCTGACGACGTTCGGGACCAGCAGGAAAAAGTTTCGCAGGCGAATGGACTTGTCTTTATTCACCCCGTATGGTGGATTGGCCTACCTGCAATGCTTAAGGGGTGGTTTGATCGGGTATTTTCCATGGGCTTCGCCTATGGGTACGACGAAAAAACTGGAGACTTCCAAGGCTTACTTAAAAACCAAAAAGCTCTGATTATTAATACGGCTGCAGCTAATGAAGAGGAAGCTAAAACAATGGGGTGGGCTGATGTCCCTAAAAAAATCGAAGGTGACTTTATGTTGAAATTCACCGGGATCGGCAATGTTCAACATGTTCTCTTTTTCAATGTAATCAAGACTGATGACGCAACTCGAAAAAAATACTTAGAAAAAGCCCGGGATCTGGGAAAGACCTTTTGACAAAAACCAAAAATTCGCTTTTATCACTGGTGTCTTATACTGACACTAAAACGATGTTTGGGTTTTTATACGGGTCAAGAGGAACAGTGTTGGAACTAAGAGAGAGGATATGCAAAACAGACCAGTGGAAATGATCGAGTACTACCGACTTTTGCAGGAGGAGATGCTCCACAAGAAAAAAGTGCTTGACGTTCTAATTGACTCCAAACAGCGCTATACCAAAGGCATCCTCTGCGAAGACGTTGTGCGGCGAATGCTGCGCAACATACTACCCAATGACATAGCTGTGGCCCAGGGGTTTGTCTACTATTCCGGGAAAAAGAGTCAGCAATGCGACGTGGTGCTTTACAATTCGGCGCGCTACGCACCCTTTCTGTCTGTCAATGATCTTGTCGTCTTGCCGGTAGAGGCCGTCACTGCTCTCATTGAAATTAAGACTTACCTGAACCAGAACGAACTCCACAAAGCCCTCGATTGTTTCCAAAGCATTGACGATATCTGCTTTGAAGCATTGGGACATTTTCCCATCAGGAAGTATGTTCTGGCCTTCAGTTCTATCAGTCTGAAAAGCCTGTTTTGTTCCAGTCAGTTAACCCCGTTCCCAAGCCAACTCGATGCCATAGGTATTCTTGATAAAGGCTTTATTCTGCAGGAAACTGCTCCCTCTACTAATCCTCAAGCCCATAAATCCAGTGATGTTCTTTTTTCCCTGGTGGGTCAACTCCTTGGTCAATTCTATTTTTCCACGGGAATGGTGGGCGAGTTAAAAAATCCCTATGAATCCTATTTTGACCAAATAAGCAGTGAGAAAATAGAGGTGGAGAAATCGCAGGATGACTAACGAGCTGTTCGAAAAACATCAGGGTCAGTTTTACACCCCAAGTGAAGTAAACCCCGTTAGAAGGATTTCACACGGAGCATTTACTCCGTGTTTTTTTACCCTGTTATACACAACGTCATAAGTAATTGCGAATGATTATTATTGCCGAGAGGAAACACCCAGTACATGGTTCGACAGGCTCACCATGAGCGGTCCCCCGGGCGCTTCGATTCCGTTCGTCCTGAGCCTGTCGAAGGACGAGCGCCACTCAGCACAGGCTTGTCGAAGGGTACCGTGACGGATGCGCAAATAATTACGTCGTCATGTATAGATATCAAATATCTAACAAGGCAAGCGAGGCATTTCTAACGGGGTAAATCTTCACGGGGTAAACATTTGACAAAATAAAAAGGTAAGAACCAGTAAGGGAGTAGGGGATGTGTAATTCTGATATTCATCGGAGAAAATCAATTCGTCTTAAGCATTATGATTATTCGTCAGCCGGGGCGTATTTTGTGACGATATGTGTCCACAATCGAAAAAATTCATTTGGAATAATCAAAAACGGGAAAATACGTTTGAATAATCTTGGAGAAATTGCCGGAGATGAATGGCAAAAGACGCCAGAAATAAGAAACGATATGAATATTCAATTGGATGAATTCGTCATAATGCCGAATCATATGCATGGAATAATAATGATCGGCGCCAATCAACACAATATCTGTAGGGACACGATGCATCGTGTCCTAAATGATGAAACGACAATGTATCAGGACGCAAAGCATTGCGTCCCTACGAATCGATTTGGGGGGCAATCAAAAAATTTATCGTCGATTATTCGCGGATATAAATCTGCTGTAACGATGTATGCACGTAAACACGGTATAAATTTCAAATGGCAGACTCGTTTCTACGAACACATCGTCCGCAATAAAAAAGAATTAAACCAGATAAGGGAATACATTCAAAACAATCCCCTGCAATGGCACCTGGATCGGGAAAACCCACTAAGAACAGGAATTGAACCCTTAGAAAATAAAATCTTTGGCAATACGTTAAAGACGGGGAGTAGGGGCGAAAAATTTTTCGCCCCTACATTTACGCGAAATAAAATTCTTTTATTTTTTCTACAATATAATCTTGCTGCTCAGTGGTTAGCTCAGGATAAATAGGCAGCGCCAAGGTTTCCCGAGCGGCTTTTTCGGATTCGGGGAAATCGCCTTCTTTATATCCAAAATACTGAAAACACTCTTGCAAATGGAGTGGGATGGGATAATAGATCTCAGTCCCAATCCCTGCCTGGGTAAGAAACTTCTGAAGCTCATCCCGCTTTTTAACCCGAATGACAAATTGATTATAGATATGAAAGTTGCCTTCCGCCACCTTTGGTAAACTAACGAACTCATTTAAACCGTTTTTCTGAAATCTCTCTCGATAATAATCCGCGTTTTTTCTCCTTTTCGCGGTCCATTGGTCAAGGTGTTTTATTTTAACCAGTAAGGCTGCGGCCTGAAGGGCATCAAGACGGCTATTTAAGCCGATAACCTTATGGTGGTATTTTGGTTTACTGCCGTGCACTCTCAGTATTTCGACTTTTTCCGCCAGGGTTTCGTTATCGGTGGTGACCATGCCGCCATCGCCAAACCCTCCTAAATTTTTGGAGGGGAAAAAGGAAAAACAGCCAAACTCGCTCATGGAACCAGCTTTAAGTTCCTTATACCGTGCCCCAATAGCTTGAGCGGCATCTTCAATTATTGATAATCCATGTTCGCGCGCGATTGCTCGAATCGGTCCCATGTCCGCACACTGTCCATAGAGGTGGACAGGCATGATGGCTTTAATCTTTTCCTTAGCAGAGACTGTTTTAAGGGATGCACCTATCTTTTGGGGGGAAATATTGTAGGTTTCAGGGTCAATATCCACAAAGACCGGGAGAGCGCCGAGCCGGGCAATGGAACCGGCGGTCGCAAAAAAAGTATACGGAGTGGTGACCACCTTGTCTCCATAGCCGACATTGAGAGCCATAAGTGCAAGCAAAAGCGCATCAGAACCGGAGGCAACACCAACCGCGAATTTTGAACCCGAATACTTCGCTATTGCTTCTTCCAGTTTGACAACCTTTTCCCCTAAAATGAACAGTTGACTTTCCAAAACCTCATCAATAGCCGGTTTGATTTCATCACGGATGGTCGCATATTGAGCTTTTAAATCCAACAGAGGAATGTGCATAATGGTTCTCCTTACAACAGATTCAATTAATTCAATTATTGGAGCACAAAATTGTTTATACTCCTATTTGACGTAATGCGCAGATGGATATGCTTCAATTTCACCCTCACCCTGACCATCTCCCTCGAGAGACTGTTTCGTAATACATGTTTTGGTAGCCCCAAGCTTTAGCTTGCGTTTCTCGGATATGTGATTTCAATATGTTACGCAGCCTAAAAGCTGCGACTATCCCCTGTTTTTGAATTGTAACCCAGTCTCGGCGGGGAGAGACATAATCTAGGCCTTTGGTCAGAAGGTAAAGCGCTAAGTATTTTTCAACCATCAGCTTTGAAATCCCGTTAGCACTGGTGGGATTTGTGGGATGGTCTTCGGCAATGGGGATTGCCTGAGGTACTACATAAACAGTGCCCCCGGAAGAAGAAATGGTAAAATCTCCCTCCGTCATTTGAAGGTCATCAATGATATGGTTAATATTTTTAGTATCAACCTTGACTTTGTCAAAAATTCTAATGACATGCCCGGATTCAAGCAACCCTTCGGCCACATGAGAACCCAGAAAACCACACCCCCCAAGAATGAGCACTTTCCCGAGATTTTTTTTTGGATTCATAGGTTAAATTTTATTTTATAGATTTTTTCTTGGCAATTATCCAAATTTATTAATTATTTTTCTATATCAGATAAAAAGCATTCTTGCAATACGGAAGCCACTATCAGTTCATTATCCTTTTTATTATTAGACGAAAAGATAAAGGGGGGGTATGGCAATAATAAAAAATTTACCCCGTTAGAATGACCCCGTGCGGAAGCGAGGGGGAAAATTAAGTAGGCTTACGCTGTGTTATATGTAATAAACGCCTCGTGTGAAAGCTTTTTAAGGGGTTTGCTGGAAAGGAAAAAATTCAAGATGAGAGGGACAAAAAACTGCTTGACATTTAAAACAATTGTTTTATACTTTTGTTTTAAAAAATAGAGGCGCTACTATGAAACAAAAAAATAAAGATGCCATAGTAAAAGAACGAATTCTTAATAATGCTGAAAGCCTTTTTGCACAAAAAGGCTTTCGCGGCGTCACCGTGCGGGAAATTATCAACGCTGCCAACTGTAATCTTTCTGCGGTGAATTATTATTTTGGCAATAAAAAGAATCTCTACTTAGAGGTGTTCCGCGCACGGTTGATACCCCGGTCCCAAAGCATGTGTGAACGTTTTAAAAAATTTTTAGGTCAGCGGCAGCCATCTGATTCACCGGCTGCAGTGGTTGAAGCCTTAGCCCAAGCCTTTCTGGAAGGGCCGTTATCGGATGATGAACGTCGGTGCCACTATCAACTTATGGTCAGAGAGATGAGTCAGCCCGGCGAGGCTTTTGATCTGGTATTCGAGCACGTGATGCAACCACTTTTGCAGGATTTATCCCGCCGGCTTCGTTTAGTTATTACTGAAGAGATTGAAGAGGAGCGCCTGATACTTAACATTGAAAGCATTCTCGGCATGATAATTCATTTTAATTATTTCCGGTCGGTAATTACTCGCTTCACAGGACATGCATACGATTCATCATTCAAGAAAAGGTTGATAGAACATATTATCGATTTTTCCCTTTATGGATTGGGTGTGGGCAAAAAGGAAGTGCTCACATGAAATTTGAAGTTATATATCGGGGTGTGTTCTTCATATTGAGGATAAAAAGATTAATAACTTAATGATGATTCGGTTAAAATATGGCTATGGAGATGTCTGATGAAATTCATTAAAAATAGTAATGAACGAATTAAATCGATTGTCGTTTTGACATTTTTACTATGCGGTTTTTTGGTGGGTGTTTGTAGCTGCCGGCAGCAAGTTTCGCCACTGCCCCCTGTCCCGGAAGTGGCAACCGTGACCGTTCGGACGCAGCAGGTAGTGCTCACCACTGAATTGCCGGGCCGCACATCAGCCTACCTGGTTGCGGAAGTCCGACCCCAGGTAAGCGGGATTATTCAGAAGCGCTTGTTTATTGAAGGGAGCGATGTTAAGGCCGGTGACCTGCTTTACCAGATCGATCCCGCTCTCTATCAGGCATCCTACGATAATGCCAAAGCAATGCTCGCAAGGGCTGAAGCTAATGTGTCTCCGGTCCGATTGCGGGCAGAGCGTTATAAGGAGCTGGTTGATGTCAAAGCGGTCAGCCAGCAAGACTATGATGATGCGGCCGCCGCCCTTAAACAGGCTCAGGCCGAGGTCGACGTTAACAAGGCGGCAGTAGAAGCAGCGCGCATTAATCTGGCCTATACCCGCATTACGGCGCCTATATCCGGTCGTATCGGTAAATCCAATATAACCGTTGGCGCTCTCGCGACCGCTCATCAGTCTTTAGCTCTTGCGACTATCCAGCAGCTTGATCCCATTTATGTAGACGCGACAAAATCAAGCGTCACTCTGCTGCGCCTTAAAGACAACATGGCTGCCGGCCGGGTTAAAAATACGGATCCCGGACAGGCACGGGTGAATCTGCTTCTTGAGGACGGTACACCCTACGCACCGGAAGGTACCCTGAAGTTTTCCGATGTGACCGTTGATCCCAGCACCGGATCCATTATCCTTCGGATGGTTTTTCCAAACCAGGAGCATACTCTCCTGCCGGGCATGTTCGTGCGCGCGGTTGTTGAGGAGGGTGTCGCCCCAAACGCCATTCTTATCTCTCAGCAGGGGGTGAGCCGTACTCCAAAGGGAGAGCCCATCGCGCTGGTTGTGGACAAGGCCGACACAGTTCAGCAGAAGATGCTGAAGCTTGATCGCGCCATCGGCGATACGTGGTTGGTCTCATCGGGCCTTGCGGCAGGAGATCGGGTGATCGTTGAGGGAATTATGAATGTGCGACCGGGCGTCGTGGTGAAGGTTGTTTCCTTTGATAACCGGAAAAAGGAGGCGAAACCTGAAGTTTTGAACCAGCGGCGGGAAAATCGAACTAAGGGAGACCGGTAATGTTATCAAGGTTTTTTCTGGACCGCCCGGTGTTCGCCTGGGTCATCGCCATCATCATGATGCTGGCGGGAGGACTGGCGATCTACAATTTACCGATTTCCCAGTATCCGCCTATCGCACCCCCATCCATTGCCATTGACGCTTTTTATCCCGGCGCCTCCGCGGAAACGGTTGAAGACAGCGTGGTGCAGATCATCGAGCAGAAGATGACCGGATTTGACAAAATGTTATATATGTCCGCCAGCAGCGATGCCTCCGGCGCAGGGAGAATCGAGCTTACCTTTGCTCCAGGGACCGATCCTGACCTCGCCTGGGCCCAGGTTCAAAATAAGCTCCAGCTTGCTATGGCGAGTTTGCCCGACGTGGTGCAACGCCAGGGCGTCAAGGTCAGCAAATCCACCAGAAACTATCTCATCATTGTAGGCCTGACCTCGGAAAGTGGCAGTCTAGATGAATGGGACCTGGGGGACTACGCTCAATCCAGCATCCAGCAGGTGCTGGCGAGGGTTCCGGGCGTTGGTGAAGTGGAAGCCTTCAGCTCTCAGTATGCCATGAGGGTGTGGTTAAATCCGGATAGATTGACCGATTACCACCTTACCGTAGAAGATGTCATCACCGCGCTTCGTGCTTATAACGTGGAAATTTCCGCCGGTCAGTTCGGCGGGGCACCGGCAGTGAGAGGCCAGCGCCTGAACGCTTCCATCATCGTCCAAAATTTGCTCAAAACCCCGAAGGAGTTTGCCGCCATCCCGCTGCTCACCAATCCGGACGGCTCCATCGTGCGAGTGCGGGATGTGGGACGGGTGGAGTTGGGCACCGAGCGTTACGAAAGCCACGTGCGGTATAATGGCCAACCTGCATGTGGTCTTGCCGTCCGGCAAGCACCCGGGGCGAATGCGCTGAAAACCGCCGACGCCGTTAAGGCGAAGATGAAGGAAATGTCCAGGTACTTTCCCCACGGCATGAAGGTCATTTACCCTTATGACACTACGCCTTTCGTGAAGGTTGCCATCAACGAGGTGTTCAAGACCCTGTTCGAGGCCATTCTGTTGGTCTTCCTGGTGATGTATCTTTTTATGGGAAACATCCGAGCCACCCTGGTCCCCACCATCGCAGTGCCGGTGGTGATTCTGGGAACCTTTGCCGTTCTTGGATTGTTCGGGTTTTCCATAAACATGCTCACTATGTTTGCCATGGTGCTGGCCATCGGCCTTCTGGTAGACGACGCCATCGTGGTGGTGGAAAACGTGGAACGAATCATGAGCGATGAGGGGCTTTCGCCCAAAGAGGCCACCGCTAAGTCAATGGATCAGATCACCAGTGCTTTGATCGGAATCGGGCTGGTGCTTGCGGCGGTATTCGGCCCCATGGCGTTTTTCGGCGGCTCCACCGGCGTTATTTACCGTCAGTTTTCCGTGACCGTTATGACCGCCATGCTGCTCTCGGTGCTGGTGGCACTGGTTCTCTCTCCGGTTCTTTGCGCATCTTTTCTAAAACCGGTGTTAAAGGGACATGAGGCTGCTGAGAGCGGATTTTTTCTGTTACGGCCTTTTTTACTGTGGTTTGACCGGGTGTTTTTCCGGACCCGGGACAGGTACCAGGCCATTGTGGGGCACATTCTCGCGAAGAAGATCCGCTATCTGTGTATATACCTGGTGATTGTCGGGTCCTTGTGGGTCCTGTACCAGCGGATGCCCACCTCCTATCTTCCGGAGGAGGACCAGGGTATGATGTTCGGGCAGGTAATTCTGCCCGTGGGTTCGACCCTGGAACAGACCGAGCAGATTATGGAGGAGTTCCGGAACTATTTTTTGGTGAATGAAAAAGAAACAGTGAAAACCTGCTTCACTATTGCCGGCAGAAGCTTTTCCGGCACCGGACAGAATGTCGGGATGGCATTTATCCATCTCAAGGACTGGGAGTTGCGTAACCGCCCGGGCATGAAAATAAATGCTGTGCTGGAACGCGCCATGGTAAAGTTCGAAAAGATCAGAAATGCGCAAGTTTTCGCTTTTCCCCCGCCGGCAGTCATTGAGCTTGGGCGGGCAGGCGGGTTTGACTTTCAATTGCAGGACCGGGGCGGTATAGAGCATGAAGCATTGATGGCGGCCAGACAACAGATGCTCGACCTGGCCGCCAAAGACCCGAAGCTGGCCCGGGTCCGCCCCAACGGCCTCGATGATGTGCCGCAATTCCGGGTTGACGTGGATTGGGAAAAGGCGGGGGCTTTGGGAGTTCCCATCAGCTCCATTCACAACACCATCTCGGCGGCCTTCGGCAGCGCCTATGTCAATGACTTCATTCAGGGCGGACGGGTCAAGCGGGTCTACGTTCAAGCCGACGCATCCCACCGCATGCTGCCCGGCGACCTCGAGCGGCTCTACGTTCGCAATAACGCGGGAACGATGACCCCGTTTTCCTCTTTTGCCAGCGGCCACTGGTTCTACGGGGCGCCGTTGCTGCAGCGTTACAACGCCTTTCCATCGATTAACATTTGGGGCGAGCCGTCGCTAGGGAAGAGCTCAGGGGAAGCGATGCAGGCCATGGAGGAGATTGTCTCAACGTTGCCAAAGGGCATCGGTTTTGACTGGACCGGAATTTCCTACCAGGAGCGGATGGCAAAGGCCCAGGCGGCTCCCCTTTACGCCTTTTCCGTGATCGTGATTTTTCTCTGCCTGGCTGCTCTTTATGAAAGCTGGACCGTTCCTATTTCAATCATGCTGGCATTGCCGCTGGGAGTCATTGGCGGCGTGCTGGCCACATCACTGCGGGGATTGCCCAATGATGTGTATTTCCAGATAGGACTCCTGACGGTTTTGGGACTGACCACCAAGAACGCGATTTTGATCGTTCAGTTCGCCATAGTCCGAGTTCATGATGGAATGGGGTTGATCGAGGCTACCCTCGAAGGGGCAAAGTTGAGGTTTCGCCCGATTGTCATGACCTCGCTCGCGTTCGGCTTCGGCGTTCTTCCTTTGGCGCTGGCCACCGGAGCAGGCGCCGGAGCGCAAAAAGCAATCGGAACCGGCGTCCTGGGTGGGATGATTACCGCCACCTTCCTGGCGATTTTCTTCATCCCCCTCTTTTATGTTGGGGTAGTTCACATTTTTGGAAAGAAGAAAGGGGCTCGAACGGAAGCTACCCCTCCCGAGACCGTGTATCCTTCGGAGGGTGAGTGACATGATAAGGAAGTTGTTTTCACTTTTGGCAACGACCGTTCTTATTTCCGGTTGCACCTTGATTCCGAAATACACCCGGCCTGAAGCCCCGATTCCTGATGCCTGGCCGAGTGGCACAGCTTACAAAGAGAATTTCTCTACTTCTGAAGGTAAACTTCCGGAAGATATAAAATGGCAGGTTTTCTTTATTGATGAGCGGCTGAAAGAAGTAATCGGTATGGCATTAAAAAATAACCGTGACTTACGGGTTGCTGGCTTGAATATTGAAAAAGCGCGGGCGCTTTACCGTATTCAGCGGGCGGAACTTTTCCCTACCATAGATGCCGTTGGAAGTGTGTATAAAGAACGAATTCCTGCAAATATTACGGGTACCGGCCATACAATGACGGTGGAAGAAGACGGCCTAAACCTTGGTATCAGTTCATGGGAGCTTGATTTTTTCGGTCGCATCCGAAGCCTGAAAAAGAAGGCACTGGAAGAATACCTGGCTACCGAGCAGGCCCGCCGGAGTGCCCAGATCTCGCTGGTGACCGAAGTTGCCGGTGCCTATCTTACTCTGGCCGCGGATCGGGAAAGTTTGAAATTGACTGAGGCCACTCTTGATGTTCAGCAAGCTTCGTACGATCTGGTCCGACTCCGTTATGAGGTGGGTCTTGTTTCGGAGCTTGACCTTCGGCAAGCGCAAACGCGGGTGGATGCCGCCAAGGTGGATAAGGCGCTTTTCATTCGGCTGGCGGCGCAGGATGAAAACGCTCTCAACCTTTTGGTCGGCTCTTCTGTGCCGGCGGAGCTTTTGCCCGGCGACCTGGAAACAGTACAATCTACCAAGTATTTTTCTTCCGGCATATCCTCGGAGGTGCTCCTGAAACGTCCGGATATTCTTCAGGCTGAAAATTTGCTTAAGGCCGCCAATGCTAATATCGGAGCTGCGCGGGCAGCGTTATTTCCCCGCATTTCTTTGACTGCGGCGGCAGGAACCGCGAGCAACGATCTGTCGGGGCTTTTTAAGGCCGGTTCCGGTGCCTGGAGTTACGCGCCGCAAATAATTATGCCGATTTTTGATTCCCGTTTGTGGTGGGCGGTAAAAGCGGTAAAAGCGGACCGGGAGATCGTTCTTACCCAATACGAGAAGGCAATTCAAACCGCATTCCGTGAGGTTGCTGATTCCCTGGCGGTGAGTGGAACGGTGGATGAACAGCTCTTAGCTCAGCAATCTTTGGTTGATGCCTCAGCCGAAACGTACCGTCTTGCCACTGCCCGCTATTTAAAAGGAATTGATAGCTACCTCTCTGTCCTCGATGCCCAGCGCTCCCTCTATGTGGCACAGTTGAGGCTTATTGTTATCCGCCTGACGAAGATCAGCAATCAGGTAAAGCTTTACGCGGTATTGGGTGGCGGCAGTGAGTGAACCCCGTTAGAAAAATTTCACACCGGGCATTCATCCCGTTAGAAAATTCTCTAATAGGATTTACCACAGGTGAAATAAGTGTAAAAATTTTTAAGTTTACCCCATGCTTATTCACCTGGTTGGCTATTTGATATCTAACGGGGTAAACCATGCCAAAGTGTATTTGAAAAGCATTTTTGTGTTTCCCGGTACGATTTAGATTAAGGAAGAGAGAGTTCCTGTAAACAGAAAAAAACAGTTTATCTAAACATTATGGTGAGAGACTTACCGTCTGATAAGTGCTTGACTTTTACACTAATTTCTCAATAGAATACGGACACCAGAAAAGATATAATTTACAAAATAATTTTTACACCTCATTATTAACCGGAGGGATTATGATCTTAGGCGAAAAGCTGAAAATTATCAGGACTGCAAGAGCCTTAAGCCTCGATGACTTAGCGAAAAAAACGAATCTTACCCGGAGTTTTCTCTACCAAATAGAAAAAAAATAAAACCTCTTCCTCGATTAGTTCTCTTATTAGACTTGCAGCTGCCCTGGAAGTAAGTATGGGGGATCTTTTTTGGAAGAAAATAATAGGGAAAACTATATTAATCATGAGAACGAAAGGGAAACCCATGTGGTTGAAAAGGCTAAGGTAAGGGTTGCGTTGTTAGCTCCCCGGAAAAAAGAAATAAAATTCGAGCCGATGTTAGTCCATTTCGGAATTGGAGGAAAGACGGATTTGATTTCTGCCGGAGGAGTTCTTTTTTGTTTGGTTTTGCAGGGCAAAGTAGAATTGACGGTTGGAGGGGAAGTGCACGTTTTGACCAAAGAGGATAGTATTTATCTGGATTCACCGCCTGAAAATATTTGGAAAAATATCGGAAAAACCGAGGTAATATCGTTTGCGGTGGGTATTCCACCAATGAGGTTGTAAAAAAAGGTTTGTAAGGCAATGAGTCAACAAAAAAAATTTGGGGAGCAGCCGTGAAGATCCAAAGAAAAACTCATGCAGGTATAATTTTATGTATTTTTTGGCTATATCTTTCTCTTTCTTCTTCTTTTGCTGAGGAAATAAAAAAAGACAGGGCCGTGCCGGTCAATACTATGATCACCTCTGAGGGTCTGAACCAAAATAGCAAAGACGATACTATTCCGCTTCCTTTAAAACATGCTTTAGAGATTGCGCTCCAGAATAATCTCAACCTTCAAATTGAAAAAATTAATATTCCTGTCTCTGCACAGGAGATTATTGTAAATAAAGCTCGGTTCGATCCTTCTCTTTTTGGAGAAGCCTATAATCGGAGGTATGAGTATCAAACCAGTTACGCTTTGACTGGGGCCCCCCTTTTTAAGGAAAATGAACAGGCCGGGAAGGTGGGCATCCGCAAACTCTTTTCCACTGGTCTGGAAGCTGAATCTTATTATAAAGCGTCCCGTTACCGGGATAATTCTGACTATGAAGGCTTAGACCCTCAATACAAAAATTTACTGATTCTTTCCCTGCGCCAGCCTTTGCTCCAGGACTTTGGGCCCTCAGTGAACACCACAAATATCAAAGTAGCAGAGAACAATTTTAAAATAAAAGAAAGCTCTTTTTTGTTGCAGGTAGTAAATACTATTAACCAGGTGGAGCGAACCTACCATGATCTTTCGGGCGCTCTTGAGACGTTGGATTTGCGTAACGAGTCCCTGCGGTTGGCGGAAAAACTTTTTGCCGACAACCAAAAGCGTTTTAATGCGGGGCTTACCCATGTTGGTGAGGTACAAGAGGCAGAGACCGCTATCGCTTCGCGGCAAGAGCTGGTGATAGCCGCCAGCCAAACGGTAAAAGATGTAACCAATATCTTAAAAAATATATTGCAAATCCAGCCGGGTTCTCCCCTCTATCCAGTCAGTTTCCAAACCGAAGGGTTGTTGTTCACTGAAGAAAGAATACCTTCATATGAAGAGTCTTTTTCACAGGCTTTGAACAATCGTCCGGATTACTCCCAGAAAAAAATCGCTTTGGAGAGTAAAGATATTATCGTGAAATTTAGTAAAAATCAGCTGTTGCCGAGATTGGATTTAATCGGAACCTTCGGATTAAACGGGTTGAGCGGAGAAGCACATCCGTTGACTTTTGAAGGGGTGACGGCAGTCAATCCCTATGGAGGAAATTTTGGTGACTCCTGGGAAGGGTTCCGACATGCTGATGGGTACGAGTGGAACGTAGGGTTAACCATAGATTTTCCCCTCGGTAAACGGGCTGACTCCGCCCGTTATCAACAGGCAAAGCTTTTTAAAGAGCAGGCTATTTTAGATCTAAAAAACCTGGAAGATACAATAGACCTGGAAATAAAGGTTGCTTTAGAAAACATTAAGGATAGCCAGGACCGGATCAATGTGGCGGAGCGATTTGTTGATTTAGCGGACAAAACACTACGCCAAGAGGAAGAACGGATGAAGGCCGGTCTTTCTGATACCTTCCGAATCCTGATTTTCCAGGTTGATCTTATTAATGCCAAAATCAGGAAGGTTCAAGCATTGGTAGATTACCAAAAGGCATTAGCCCAACTATATCGGTCCACGGGGACAAATACTAAGCGGTATGACATGGTAGTTAATTACCCCGATGCGTCCAGGCCTGTTCCATAACTTTTAAATGAATGGTGTCAAAACTTTTAGGCATTATTTTTAAAGACGAGGTGAATAAGGTGAAAAGAAGCTATAAGAGAACTCTCATGGCTTTATTAGTAATACCTTTCCTTATTGGGAGCTGTGAAAAAAAAGAGACGACAAATCACGATGAAACAATTCCGGTCACCATCGGAAAAGTTACCTTAAAGGATCTTTCCTATACCCTTCAACGCGTGGGAAGTTTAGAAGCAAAGGAGTCTGTTATGCTGAAAGCAGAAGCAGAGGGAAGCATAACGGGAATATTTTTTGAGGAGGGGGGGTTGGTTAAGGAAGGCCAGGTTTTGGTTACGCTGGATAATGCGAAAATCAAAGCCACCATGGCCCAGTTGGACGCACGCCTTCGCCAGATGGAGGTTCAGTTAGCCAACAGTGAAAGAACTCTTCAAAGAAAGGAGCCCTTAGTCAAAGAGGATCTGGTTTCTAAGCAGGATATTGATGACCTTCGGTCAAAAATTGAGATTGAAAAGGCTACCCTTAAAGAGATTAAGGCCCAACGTGCCCATAACCAAGAACTCCTCGATGATACGGAGGTACGTGCACCTTTTGCGGGCACTGTTTCCGAGCGGAAGATTTCCGTGGGCGATTTTTTGCGAATCGGAGATCCGGTGGTGCAGCTGGTACAGTTAAATCCTTTAGAGGTTGCTTTTCGGGTAGATGAAAAATATAAAACCAACCTTTATCCACAACAGCCGGTGACGCTTACGGTTTCCGCCTACCCCGGGAAAAAATTCCAAGGGGAAGTTTATTTTATTTCTCCTGATATTGATATCGCAACCCGCACTTTTTTAGTGAAGAGTCTCATCGCGAATGAAACAAATGACCTCAATCCGGGAATGTTCGCACAAGTAACCTTGGTTACCGAAGTCCACAAAAATGCCTTGATGGTTCCGTGGGAGAGCGTGATTCAGCTTGAAAATGAAACCTATCTCTACGTGGTGAATACAACAACCGTAAAAAAAGTTCCGGTAAAACTGGGACTGGTGTCAGGAGCATTAGCGGAAGTTTCTGGCAGCCTTAAGGCAGGACAATCGGTTATCCGGGAAGGCAAATATGCGCTTCACGATGGTTCCAAAGTAAGAATTGTTGCCGGAGCCCAAAAATCTTAACTTTTCGTAGTTATTGTTAAAATGAAAACCGGGCACAAGAGATAACACAGCACATTATAATTGATTTTTTTGTAACTTTTTTAAATTGGCCTACAACTATCATTATTGATATTTAAAAGTGTGAAAGGGGAAGTTCGCAAATGAAAGCACGAGAATCATTAACACTTAGAACCATCAGTTTATAACCAGTCTTAAAAAAATTTATAAGATGCTTAAAATAAAAGATTCAAATTGAGGCGTTAGACGTGAAAATACTCATGCGCTTAATTTTATGTTTAATTTTAACCGTATCGTGTAAAGCAAGGGCAGAAGAAATAATTAAAAAGGATGAATTGCTTAATCTGGGGCGATGCATAGAAATAGCCATTAAAAAACAGCCCGACATTATGGCCGCCTTCTATAACGTGGACGCGAGCAAAAGCAGGGTTGGCCAAGCAAAAGCAAATTACTATCCCCAAGTAAACTCGAACTATAACTACAGCCGAATTTCTCCTATTACCACGTCCGGAGGGGGAAATTCATCGTCTGCGGGTAATGACTATAATCAATACTCCTCCGCCATTACCCTCAGTCAGGATATCTTTGATTTTAGAAAAACAAGTACCCAGGTAGCTATCCAAAAATTAAATCTTGATTCATCCAGATTGGAGCTTGAAGATACGATTGAATTAATAATTTTAAATGTCAAAGAGTCTTACTATGGATTATTAAAGGCGCAAAGGAACAGGGATGTGGGGGAGGAGACCGTCAAACAATACCAGCAACATCTTGAACAGGCGAAAGGGTTTTATAAAGTCGGTACTAAGCCAAAATTTGATGTCATCAAGGCAGAGGTTGATCTCAGTAATGCGAAACTGAGTCTCATACAGTTGGAAAACACTTTCCAAATAGCGAAGGTAACTCTCAACAACGCCCTGGGCGTTCCAAAGGCACCTGAATATAGTATTGAAGATAACCTGTCATTTCAGAAATATGAAGCTGCCTTGGAAGATTCGATAGAAAAGGCATATAAAAACCGACCGGACCTTCAATCAATAATTGCGAAGAAAAGGGCGGCTAAGGAGTCAATTGAGCTTTCCAAGAAAGGTTACTATCCTATTTTAACAGGTAATGCTGCCTATAACTGGTTAGGAGATGAATACCCCATGGGGCATGGCTGGAATGCGGGCGTGGGGGTTTCATTCCCAATCTTCAGCGGTTTTTTGACAAAATACCAGGTGGATGAATCCAAGGCAAACTTTTATGTATTACAGAACAATGAAGAATCATTAAAACAGACGATACTCTTAGAAGTGCAGCAATCGTTTTTAACTATGCGGGCCGCCGAGGAGGCTATTCCCACTGCGGAAATTGCCGTAAAACAGGCAGAGGAAAACCTCCGGATCGCAAACGGCAGATACGCGGTTGGCGTTGGGAATCCTCTTGAGGTTACTGATGCCGAGGTAGCAATGAGTAATGCAAAAACGAACTATAACCAAGCGCTTTATGTTTATAAAGTTGCTATCGCAAGCCTCGAAAAGGCAGTTGGTATAAGGAGTGAAGGAAAATGAAAAAGATAGTTATCGGCAGTTTCATTGTTATAGTCTTTGGAATTGGTTCTTTCTTTTTGATCAAGCATAACGGGAATGTGTTGCCGTACAAGGTTGAAAAAATAATGAGAGGTGAAATAGTATCTTCAGTTACCGCAACCGGCACTGTTAATGCGGTAACAACAGTTCTTGTAGGAACTCAAGTATCAGGGACGATCAAAACTCTCTATGTTGATTTTAATTCTCCGGTAAAAAAAAATCAGCTGATAGCCCAGATAGATCCTGCCACCTTCGAGGCGCAAGTCGAACAGGCGAAAGCGAACTTGTTTTCAGCCAAAGCAAATCTGGATAAATCAGAGGCAACAGTTATAGATGCAAAAAGAACGATGGAGAGAAACAGAGAACTTGTGTCGGAGAACCTCATTGCGCAAAGCGATTTTGATACCGCAGAAACCAATTACGAAACTGCAAAAGCTTCGGTTAGCGCAGCAAAGGCCCAGATTGCCCAAACCGAGGCAGCCTTAAAATTTGCTGAGACGAACCTTCAGTACTCGAAAATTTTATCTCCAGTGGATGGCGTTGTCATCTCGAGAAGTGTGGATGTCGGGCAGACGGTAGCCGCGAGTTTTCAGACCCCGACCTTGTTTACGATCGCCCAGGATCTTACTAAAATGCAAATCGATACCAATGTCGATGAAGCGGATATAGGTAAGATCAACGTTGGACAGAATGTTGATTTTACCGTAGACGCCTATCCTGAAATTACTTTTAAGGGTACCGTATGGCAAATTAGAAATGCTCCGATAATTGTCCAGAATGTTGTTACTTATGATGTGGTGATAAAGGTGGAAAACCCTGAGCTTAAGCTTAAGCCGGGGATGACCGCCAATGTATCAATAATAACATCCTTTAAAAAAGATATTCTGAAGATACCGAATGCTGCTTTGCGGTTTATGCCCTCGGAGGAAGAAAAAATTACGATTGATAAAAAAGGAACGGGAATCTGGATCATTCAAAAAGGCAAACCCAAACGCATCCCGATTGTAACCGGCATAAGCGACGGAAATTATACCGAAGTTACTTCCGGTGCAGTAAAGGAAAGCCAGGAGGTGATAATAGAATCCCTTAACAACAAAAAAGAACAACCGGCACCTCATGGTCCAAGGTTCTTCTAATATGTCACTTATTCAAGTTCGTGAGCTTACCAAGATTTACCGGCTGGGTGATATTGACGTACGCGCTCTAAATAATGTGTCAGTAACAGTGGAACAAGGCGAATCGGTTGCCATTATGGGGCCATCAGGCTCCGGCAAATCAACTTTTATGCATATTTTAGGATGCCTTGATACCCCGACCAGCGGCCGGTATTTTTTGGAAGATGAAGATATCGGTTATCTCGGCAGGGACGAGCTTGCACGTATCAGGAATCAAAAAATAGGCTTTGTTTTTCAGGGGTTCAACCTGCTTCCCCGGACATCCGCCCTTGAAAATGTCGAACTCCCGATGTTGTACAATGGAATTTCATCGAGAGAAAGAAGAGAACGGGCCATGATGGCCCTCAAGGAGGTCGGTCTGGAAGACCGATGGGATCATCAACCCAATCAGCTTTCCGGAGGGCAGCAGCAAAGGGTTGCTTTAGCCAGAGCGCTGGTGAATAAAGCGCCTCTCATCCTTGCCGATGAACCTACCGGCAACCTCGACACCAAAACAAGCGCGGAGATTATGGAGATTTTTGTAAAATTGAACAGTGAATCAAATATTACCGTTATACTTGTTACCCATGAGCCTGCTATAGCAGCGTATAGCAGGCGGACAATAAAATTTCTGGATGGTTTCATTGTTGGTGACACCCGGTAATAAGATTATGATTAACGTACAGTCAACATTTAAAATATCATTCCGGGCATTACGAGTAAACAAGATGCGATCAGCCCTTACCATACTGGGGATTATTATCGGGGTTACCGCTGTTATTGCGATGCTTGCTGTCGGCACCGGCGCAAGGAAGGAGATCGCCAAGCAAATTTCAAGCATGGGAAGCAACCTCCTTATCATACTTCCCGGAGCAACCACCGCAGGGGGGGTAAGAATGGGTTCGGGCACGCAACCCACTCTGTCTCTGAGCGATGCGGAGGCAATTCAAAAACAATGTCCTTGGGTATCGGATGTTGCCCCAATTTTCAGCGGGATTGCGCAGGTTGTTTATGGCCATCAGAACTGGTCGACCGGTGTTATAGGTTCTTTCCCGAATATCTTAGTTGTGCGGAATTGGCCACTTGATTCGGGCAGACCGTTTACCCAGCAAGATGTCAAAAACGCTACCAAGGTTTGTATCATAGGACAGACGGTCGTGGAGAACCTCTTTGGATCGTCGGATCCACTTGGTAAAATTATCCGGATTAACAAGATTCCCTTTACCATTATTGGGGTACTGTCACATAAAGGCCAGTCAGCTCAGGGGCAGGATCAGGACGATACTATTTATGTCCCGGTAACCACTGCTCAAAAAAAACTTTTTGGGACTTCTTTCCCCGGGATGTTGAGAGTAATTATGGTGAAAGCCAAAAGCTCTGAAGATTTGCCGCTCGCTGAAAACCAGATAAATGAGTTGCTCAGGCAAAGGCACCACATTGGCCGAGACCGGGAAAATGATTTTACGGTCAGAAACCTTACTCAGATAATGGAAGCCGCAGAACAGTCCACGCGGGTAATGACTTTGTTGCTTGGGGCCATCGCATCGGTTTCGCTCTTAGTAGGCGGAATAGGAATAATGAATATCATGCTGGTATCAGTTACGGAGAGAACACGGGAGATAGGGATAAGGATGGCGGTGGGCGCAAAAACTTGGGATATCAGATTGCAGTTTATTATTGAGGCGCTCACTCTATCTCTCATTGGGGGCATCATTGGAATTATTATCGGCATATCCGGCTCGAAGATACTCTCAATACTGGCGGGCTGGACAACAATCATTACGCCTTTTTCGGTTCTCCTTGCTTTTGGTTTTTCCGGATTAGTAGGGATGTTTTTTGGGTTCTACCCAGCGTACCAGGCTTCGCTTCTCAACCCTATTGACGCTTTGAGGTATGAATAAGAGACGTCAATGAAGCTTAAGAAGATTGATTATTCCTGATGAAATTCAATAAGGTTATTTTAATGATGTTAAAACTGCTGCTACGTTCTCATGACTAAGATTTTCGACCAAGGATTGAAAAAGGAATAGTTTATGTTTTTACCTGAAGTGTGCATACGCCGTCCGGTTACTGCTACGGTAATAGTTTTATTGTTTGTAATCTTTGGAATCATCGGGATGCGCCGCCTGGGAATACTTCTTTTCCCGGATGTTGACTTCCCGGTGGTCTCGGTTTCTACTACCTGGCTTAATGCCCGGCCCGAGGAGGTTGATAATAACGTTACCGATGAACTGGAAGATTCCATGGGTGGTATCGAAGGGATTAAACATATCTCTTCCGAGAGCTACCAGGGGCTTTCGCGGGTTATGATTGAATTTGAGCTTTTTAAAGATGTTGATGTTGCCTCAGAGGAAGTGCGCGATAAAGTTTTTCGAGTAATCAATAACCTTCCCGAAGATTCTGAAAGTCCACTGATAGAAAAAATTGATATTAATGCCAATCCGGTTATTTGGATGGCTTTTTTTGGACAAAGGTCGATAGAAGAGCTTACGGATTATGCTGATAAAACGGTCAAGCCACTTTTTCAAAAACTGAAAGGAGTGGGTGATGTCTGGATTTACGGGCAAAAACGAAAGGTAAGGATCTGGATTAACCGTGACCGGCTGGCAAGGTATAACCTTGGCGTTGATGAAGTTATTCGGGTCATCAAGGCTCAGCATATTGAAGTGCCTGGAGGGAAGGTGGAATCTTCGTCGAAGGAGTTTTTGATCCGCACCATGGGAGAGTTTCCTACTGAAGATGCGTTTAATGAGCTTATTGTTGCCTACCGGGAAGGAAATGCTATCCGGATCCGGGACCTAGGATATGCTGAGGCTGGGCGGGAAGACTTTACCTCAGAGACCCGCTATTCTGCGGATAAAAAATTGGTTACTAAGGCAGCAGCCATTGGTATTGCTCCGCGTTCCGGAGCCAATGAAGTTGCGATGGCCCGCTTGGTCAAAAAAGAAGTGGAAAATATTCGGAAAATACTTCCTCCAGGAATGTTTCTTGAGATTGCCAGTGACGACACAGACTTCATTGAAAGTTCTATTAAAGAGGTAAAGTTTCAGCTTATCCTTGGTGGAATCGCCGCGGCTTTAGTAGTTTTGCTCTTCCTGCAGAACATCAGAACCACGATTTTTACTTCAATTGCCATTCCCACATCGATTATTTCTACGTTTGCGGCCATTTATGCTTTTGGCTTTACCATTAACAACCTGACCATGCTTGCCTTGGTAACCGCCGTAGGCTTGGTGATTGATGATTCGATCATTATGGAAGAAAACATTTACCGTCACCGGTTTGAACTGAACAAACCGGCGATGCAGGCTGCTCTTGATGGGTCACGAGAAATAGGGTTTGCGGTGGTCGCCTCAACCCTTACGTTAGCCGGGGTTTTTCTTCCGGTTGCTTTTATGGGTGGTCTGATAGGCCGATTTTTTAAAGAGTTTGCTCTTACCATGGCTTTTGCGGTGGGGTGGTCTATGTTTGTGGCTTTAACCATAGAACCCATGCTTGCTTCTCGGTTTCTTAAACCGGGGGGGGAGAAGTGGCTCCTTTTTCGGACCTTTGACGCTCTGATGGGGAGTCTCAGAGCGCTTTACCGTCAGGGGATCACCTGGGCTCTTGACCACCGGCATGTAGTAAATCTTCTCATCGTTTTAGCTTTAATTGGAGGAGGAATATTTTTAAAATTTATCGGGAAAGAATTTGTAACCCCAGAGGATAAAAGTCAATTCTTGGTTAGCATCGAAAACCCTTTGAGTTACTCCATCTATAAAACTGATGGGGTCGTGAGGCAGGTTGAAAAATTTATTCAAGAAATGCCGGAAGTTAAAAACTATTGGGTAATCAGCGGGGCATCCGGAAGTTTTGTTCCAGAGGCGAGCAAAGGCCTTGTATATGTCAATCTGGTTCCTAAAAACGAACGAAAAAAGTCACAACTGGAATTAATGGGGGAGATTCGCGAAAAAATAAAAACCATACCTGATACAACAGCGTTGGTTTCCGAGCTTTCTCTGGTTGGTGGCGGAACACGGGGAGAGGAAATCCAGTTGGTTATTCAAGGCCCAAACCTCCAGGGATTGGATACTTATACTCGGGAAATTATGGGTCGGATGGCAAGGTTTCCAGGGATTGTGGATATAGATCGTAGTTTAGAACTGGAAAAACCAGAGGTCAGGGTAAAAATTAACCGCGATAAAGCGGCCGACCTCGGCGTGGACGCGCGGACCATTGCGGATACCGTGGGAGCGCTTATTGGGGGTGTTGATGTGGCAGAATTTAAAAGCGGAGGTGAAAGTTATGACGTTCGTCTTCGGCTCGTGGATAAGGAAAGAATCCTTCCCACTGATCTTGATCAAATTTGGCTTCATACTCAAAAGGGAGAAACCATTAACTTGGCAAGTTTGGTTACTATTGAGACCGGAGTGGGGCCCAGTTTGATCAGCCGTTTAGACCGCCAGCGGGCAGTCTTCATTTTTGCTAACCTGGAAAAAGGTAAGACACTCGGAGAAGCAAAACAAGAAATTAACAAGATGATGAAAGAGTTGTTGCCGGAAGGATATACTTACAAATATATGGGCCGCAGCGAAGCCTTTGAGGAAACCATTTATTATATTGCGTTTGCTTTTGTATTGGCAACCATTCTTACTTACATGATCCTTTCTGCCCAGTTTGAGAGTTTTGTATTTCCGTTATCCATCATGATGGGGATCCCGCTTTCCTTTATCGGAGCTTTCGGGCTTCTCTTTATTACCGGCAATACCCTCAACCTCTTTTCCATGATTGGCTTGGTCTTGTTAGTTGGTTTACCGGCCAAAAATGGTATTCTTTTGGTTGACCGCACGAATCAAATGCGGAAAGAAGGATTGCCCCTGAAGGAAGCCATCGTCGAGGCAGCCGGTATGCGGTTACGTCCGATTCTTATGACCGCAGTCTCAACCATGGCGGGGGTTATTCCTGTGGCCTTAGGAATCGGTATCGGTTCGGAAAGCCGTCAGCCAATAGGTGTTGCTATTGCCGGGGGTATCCTCTCTTCGACGGTGCTTACCTTAGTGGTGGTTCCCGTAATTTATAGCTACTTAGACCAGTTTACCCAAATCAGTATTTTTTCAAAGATCAAAAGTAGAGTATGGGTACAACCAGATGGCCGGAACGAAAACCCTTCATAATAGTTTTTTATTTTCCCTCTAGTTCTGTATAAATACTGCTGAATTGTTCTAATGCGGACTCAAAATTTTCCATAATATCCCGCGCCAGTACTTCAGGATCGGGAAGATCCTCCGAGTCTTCCAGGCTTTCATCTTTGAACCAGAAGATATCCAGGATGACTTTGTCCCGCTGCAGAAGCTCGGCATAGGTGAAAGAAAGGAAGCGTTCAGTCTCTTTTCGGTGAAAGCGGTTCTTGGCATGATAACAGGAAATAAAGTCCCGCAGATCGTCAAAACGCAAGGTATTGGTTTTGAGAGTGAAATGTATGTTGGTTCTTAAATCATAGATCCATAGCTTCTCAGTCCAGATTTTTTCACTCGCCGGTTTCCGGTCAAAAAAAAAGAACATTAACTTTGAAGCCTGGCGCATAGGATATGCCGGTGGGAAGTCTTATCAGGTTATGGACCTCGCATTCCTGGAGCAAATTTTTTCTTACTGTTTCCCCGGCGCCCCCTTCGAAAAGCAACTGACCATTATTCACGAGATATTTCTTATCAACCTTGAAATTGCAATAATTGAAATCAGCTTTATCGTTGTTTAGGTTCTGAATGCGTATGATTGGTAACCTTTCGAATACCCACTCATTCGGTTTGAAGGCACGTCCATTTATCAACTCACACGCATTTGTTATCTTCGCCCACACCAACCCTGCAGACAATTCTGGTAAGTTATATTCATGCTCGTTCATATGGAAAATACTGGACTATGGGAATATTTGTTTTCCCAGGATGACACGAATCTTTTCTTGATTCCTTACTTTAACTTTATTGAACAAATCAATATTTGCGAAATGTTCAAGGGTTACTAAGTCTGCATAGTCTTGCAGATATTCCGCATCCTTTACCCACCTATTTTGGCAGACAACGGCAAGGACAAGAGGTTTATCAATGCTTAGCGTAGGATTTTTCTTATATTCAACGTTCCCCTTTTGATGGACCCCTTTTTTTTTTCGAAGGATAACTCCGGGATGGAGTTTAAGTCATTTGATTCCAATTGGAGTCAATTTAGTTCAGGGAGTGTTCTTGGTTTGTATTATTTATTCCCGAGGCAGGGTAATTGAGATCTGAATTGACCGAGCCACCTTTCCCCCTTTCAACGCTGCTACCATACCGGTAAGGGTATTGATAAACATTTCCTGAATAAAGGGTTTGAGGGGAGCGTAAGTGCCATCAAGCACAAGTGATACTGAAGGCGAAGGTTTTGTTTTTAAAAATTTATTTTGAATCAGATCAGCTAATCCCTTAACATCGTTGAGGTCAAAATAAGGCACCTTAAGGTCAAAATGCTGATCGCTGGCGACTGCGATCAGGTTATCATCCTCAGTGCAGAGAAGCTCTTGATGAACCTCCTTGCGAAAAACTTCGACTTTGGGTTTATTCCCTCGTTTATATCCTTCGGTAAAGATAATATCCATATTCTGAAGATATTCAGCGGCTATAGTATCTAACGTCTCTTCCTGCTTGATATCTTTTATTATGGCAACCTTAGCAGGGGAGGAAATGGCAACTGTTGAAGCCCCCGCTTTTTTATGGCGCCAGGTATCTTTACCCTCACGGTCAATGTCAAATCCGTGGGTGTCATGCTTGATTGTACCGACACGATATCCACGGTTTTTAATTTCCGCGATAAGTTTCTCTAAGAGAGTAGTTTTTCCGCTGTCTGATTTTCCAACAATTGAGATGATCGGGGGCATAGTTTTTCTTTCTTGAAAAATGGTTAAACCAGAAATCAGGAGACAGGAGTCAGAAGAAAAATGAGCGATGAGCGCTTCCACGCTCAGCCTGTGACTCTTCTGAATTTTGACTCCTGTTTTAGGATGATGAAATTCCTCGTATGATTTCCGGGATTATATCTTTAATCCCATCAATCGCAAACTGAACTGCAATAACTGATAAGAGTAACCCCATCAAACGAACTAAAATATTGATTCCTGTTTGACCGCAAAGTCTCATAAGATATTGAGATTCTTTTAAGATAAAATACGTGAGCACTGAGACTACCACGACGATGGAAATAATGATCAGATAATGAATAATATTATGGCATTTGTTACGTAATAGGATAATGGTGGTGATGGCTCCGGGCCCGCTTAAAAGCGGGATGGCTAAGGGAAAGAAGGACACGTCATCTTTTTCCTTCGCTTCACGTTGCTCTTCAGGGCTGGTTTTTTGACTAGGTCTAAAAACAAACAGCATTCGGAGGGAGATTATAAAAATAAGAATTCCCCCGGCTATTTTAAAGGCTCCGATCGTGATATGAAAAAGGTTGAGAATTAAATTTCCGGTAAGAAGGAAAAATATCAGGATCAACCCACTGGCAATCGAAGCTTTTTCTACAATCTGTTTGCGCTCAATAAAATCATTTTTCGGAGTAATGGCGAGGAATAAAGGGACGTTTCCGATCGGGTCAACGATAAAGAAGAGAGCGGCAAAAGCAAAAGAGGCAAAATTGAGATATTCACTTACCATAAAAAGTTCTCCGATAGAAAAAACCCTGTATTTCACAGTGGTTATGTGAGCAATGTTCGCATCGGTGGTTAGCCTGGAATTCTGATTTCAGGGTAACCACAGAACGATATTATGATATTAAAACTAACATTTATTTGCAAGCTTGACAAGGGCCTGCAAATGATTACTTTTAAAAAATTATTAAAGCCTAAAATTGATTTTAGAGAGGAAAAAATTAGCTATGAGATTAGATAAATTTACTATCAAAGCGCAAGATGCAATCGTTGAGGCACATTCTATCGCCAAAAATAATGATCATCAACAGGTGGAGCCGGAGCATCTTCTTCTCAGTCTTCTTGAGCAACAGGAGGGACTTCTCGGACCTCTTTTGAAAAAACTGGGAACTGATCCAAATTCGGTAAAAACTAAGCTGAAGGAGATAATTAATAAAATTCCCAAGGTTTATGGGGAAGGACGAGGGCAGTCTTACATTTCTCCCCGAACTGAAAAAGTTTTGGATGCAGCGCTTAATGAATCAACCCGTCTCAAAGATGACTATGTGAGCACCGAGCTTATTCTTCTTGCTATTTCGGACGAAAGGGGTGGGAACGCTGCCAAACTTTTGAACCAAACCGGAGTAACCAAGGATCGAATTCTAAAAGCCTTAATAGAAATCAGAGGATCACAGAGGGTTACTGACCAAAATCCTGAAGAGAAATACCAAGCCTTAGAACGATATAGTAGAAACCTTACCGATCTTGCCCGTAAAGGAAAACTTGACCCGGTCATTGGCCGGGATAATGAAATTCGCAGGGTCATTCAGGTGCTTTCGCGAAGGACTAAGAATAATCCGGTGCTCATTGGCGAACCAGGAGTTGGGAAAACCGCAATTGTGGAGGGCTTAGCCCAAAGAGTAATCAAAGGCGATATCCCGGAAACCTTGAAAAACAAAAAGGTGGTAGCCCTTGATCTTGGGGCCTTGGTCGCGGGAACCAAATACCGAGGAGAATTTGAGGATCGTCTTAAAGCGGTGTTAAAAGAAATTGAGGAAAGTGAGGGAGAAATTATTCTTTTTATTGACGAGCTTCATACGGTTGTCGGGGCCGGTGCAGCCGAAGGAGCGATTGACGCATCAAACATGCTTAAACCAGCCCTCGCGCGCGGAGAGCTTCGCTGTGTCGGAGCGACAACCCTCAATGAATATCGGAAACATATTGAAAAAGATGCGGCTCTGGAAAGGCGTTTCCAACCGATCATAGTCGGTGAACCCACTGTGGAAGATACCATCTCGATCCTTCGGGGTTTGAAAGAACGATATGAAATTCACCATGGCGTTAAAATCCAGGATGCTGCCTTGGTAGCAGCAGCTACGCTTTCTCATCGTTATATTTCTGATCGTTTTTTGCCGGATAAAGCGATTGACCTTATTGATGAGTCTGCTTCTCGGCTTCGGATTGAGATTGACAGTCTTCCAACGGAAATTGATGAAATTGAGCGGAAAATAACCAAGCTGGAAGTCGAGCGGGAGGCATTAAAAAAAGAAAAAGATCGAGCTTCCAAAGATCGGCTTTCAAATTTAGAAAAAGAGCTTAACGAACTAAAAGAGAATATCAAAGGAATGAAAATTCGCTGGCTCCAGGAGAAAGAATTGATCCAAAGCATTCAACGGCTCCGGGAGGTCGCGGAAAATCTAAAGATCAAATACGAACAAGCCTACGAAAATGCCCGGAGAACCAACCTGAATGAAGATTATCAAAAAGCGGCTGAGGCGCAATACCTTCTGAAGAAGGCCCAAGATGAACTTGAAGAGAAGATCAAAAAACACCAAGAAATCCCTGAAAACGAAAGGATGTTGACTGAAGAGGTTAGGGCAGAGGATATTGCTGAGGTTGTCGCGCGGTGGACCGGTATCCCGGTTTCCCGGATGCTGGAAGGAGAAATTGAGAAATTGATTCATATGGAGGAGCGAATCCATCAGCGGTTAGTTGGCCAGGAAGAGGCGGTTGCCTTGGTTTCAAACGCAGTACGCAGGGCTCGATCTGGATTGCAAGATCCTAATCGTCCGATTGGCTCGTTTATTTTTCTTGGTCCAACCGGCGTGGGGAAGACGGAGCTGGGACGCGCATTAGCAGAATTTTTATTTGATGATGAACAGGCCATGGTGCGCATTGATATGTCTGAATTTATGGAAAAACACTCGGTTGCCCGGTTGATTGGCGCTCCTCCAGGATATGTGGGTTATGAAGAGGGGGGTTATCTTACTGAAGCGGTGCGGAGAAAGCCTTATTCCGTGATCTTGTTTGATGAGATTGAAAAAGCCCACGCTGAGGTGTTCGATCTCCTTCTGCAGATTTTAGATGAGGGAAGACTCACCGATGGCCATGGGAAAACCGTTGATTTTAAAAACACGATCATCATCATGACCTCAAATTTAGGGAGCCAGTGGATTCAGGATCTGGGGATGAAAGAGAAAGATTATGAATTGATGAAAAGCCGGGTGATGGAGGTAGTGCGTAACAGCTTTAAACCGGAATTTCTTAACCGGATTGATGAGATCATTATATTCCACAACCTTAATCGAGAGGACATAAAAAAGATTGCGGAAATCCAGATGAAACACCTCAAGAACCGGCTCAAAGATAGAAAAATGGATATTGAACTCAAGGAAGAGTCAAAAGACCTGCTTTGTGAACTCGGCTATGATCCAACCTTCGGAGCGCGACCACTTAAGCGGGTAATTCAAAAGTATATTCAGGATCCTCTGGCGTTAAAAATACTGGAGGGAAAATTTGTTGACGGAGATATTATTATCGTGGATTGCGACCGGACACGAAAAGAATTTATCTTAGCCACCCAAAGAGGAACGCGAAAATTTAAGGGTGATTAGATAAACTTCGTTAGTCAGACTTCATGAAGGCTTTTAAACAAAAGAAGAGAGGGGTTGAAAAATTCACCCTTCTCTTCTTTTTGTTTTGTGAGGTTTTGCTTTTTTCTTTATTTTTTCTCAGGTGCAGCCGGCATAGCCTCAGGTGCAGCTGGCACAGCAGCCTCGGGAGCGGGCGCAGCAGCCTCAGGAGCGGGCGCAGCAGTCTCAGGAGCAGGCGCAGCAGCCTCGGGAGCGGGCGCGGCAGCCTCAGGAGCAGGCGCAGCAGTCTCAGGAGCAGGCGCAGCAGTCTCAGGAGCGGGCGCTGCCTCCTCAGTTTTTTTCTTGCACGCGCTTAAAGTCAAACACACGCAGGTTAGGGCTACCAAGAGTACGATCAAGAGTTTTTTCATTTCGTTATACCTCCCATTAATTTGTTGTTAATATAAAACTAATTTTTTAATAATATCGTTATTTGCTTGTTGGGTTAAAGTCATCTCGCCGATTTTTTGACCAACATGCTTCATTGTGTTCGGCACATAAAGGTTTCTCTTTTCCCCAGCTAACGGTTGCGAGCCGGGCAGCGGAGACTCCTAATTTAACCAAATATTCTTTTGCAGAGTTAGCTCGACGGTCGCCTAATGCCAGATTATATTCAGCGGTGCCGCGCTCATCACAGTTGCCTTCAATCTTGATATTAACCGTGGGTTTTTTAGTAAGCCAGTCAGCGGTCTTGTCGAGGTTTTTCTTAGCATCAGGCTTTAAATTGGATTTGTCATAGTCAAAGTAAATCGGCATCAGGGCACCCTCTGCTTGCGCTTGTTTTAATAACGCTGCTAATTCCTTATCCATTACCTCCGAAGAAGGTTCTGCTTCTACGATGGCCGGGGGTGCGGTTACCGTTTCTGCCGCGGGCGTCGCTTTTTTCGCGCAGGCGCAACCAGATAATGCCACCACTAAAATCAATAGAATTAGAAGACTTAAACCTTTAACCCATTTTTTCGTCATTTCTCAATACTCCTTTCTTTTTAACTAGTTTGAGGATTTAAAAAAAAAATTTCCAAACACAACGTACTGCCTTGGATTTTGCCGTTTTTTCTACCAGCGCCTCCTTATTAAAAACCATCAAACCCGCAATTCTTGTCACCCCCTTTCTTTTTAGATGGTTATATCAATTTTAGGAAAAATCAACAAAAATTTAACAATGATCAATTGATATATAATTAAAAAAATTTTTAAAAAGTCAAGTTTTTTTAAATAATTAAACACAGTTAAGTCAAAGTAGCGTCTTTGACACCTGAGCAATCCCTCTGTCCTTAAGCTCAACCGAATTAAGCACTGCACTTTTTTGCAATAACCAATTTAAGCGGCCGCACTTTTTCTGGCCAAGGAAGAAGCACGTTTAAGCGCAAGTGTGCTCTTACTGCTTATCTTACGCAATGTTTTACTAAAGAAAAAATTATATTGCTCAATATAGTATTTTGCAAGTAAAAAATTATCTAAAACCCTTTAGTTAAGAGGGAGAAGAACAATTTGGAGCCCATTAAAAGGATAGAATATATTCTTTTCGAACCGCTTTTTTTAATTTTTTCGTTCAGTCCCTGATTCCAGGTTGTCCCCAGGCAGACACATATTCTAACAGGATTGAATTTTTTTCTTCCAAAAACCTCAGAAACTTTGTTCAACGTCCGGGACCGGATTCATTAAAAAAAAGTCTCCTCATTGATAAACTTACTCATTTTTTTTCTCTCTGCAAGGAATATCTTTTTTTAACCTTAACAGTGCAAAAAATATTCGTTACTCTAAAAAATGCCTGCTATTTTATAATGTAAGTATATTAAATCTATTAATTTTTTTAAAAAAATAAGAAGATTAATCGGCCTGGAGCGGAACATATATTTCCTCACACCATTTTTCAATCTTTTCTAAATTTAGATATTGCCGCGGCTTCGCCTTGCAATTAAAAACTAAATAATAACGATCTGTTATTGTCATTGCGAGGAGTTCCGATTTTATCTGGACGACGAAGCAATCTTATTCACAAAAGTCTAAAACTATCAAGCCGGTATTATGCTAATTTGGACAACATTGACCAGTTTTATAGATTAATTTCTGAATGTTAAGAGACGGGGGGTTACTTAGCCAGTCTTGCTTTTGATGTTGGGTTTGTCAAAACTGTATTTAACCTCTTGGAAGGAAGAACGGAATCGATTTACTTCCTCCTTTACTTTTTTCTTGTCAACTATACACTCCTTAATCAACTCTGCAATTCTACGCATCTCTTCTTTTCCCATGCCAAACCGGGTCATCTCCTGAACACCGATTCGAATTCCTTCCGGGTTATTGAAGGTAGAAAGAGCTTCATGGGGAAGCATGTTCATATTGAGAATAATGTCGTTCAACTCCAGAGTTATGGATGTCTTCTCCCCGCCATTAAATTTTTTTACATTAACCGCAATCTGATGACTTTCGGTATAACCGAACTCTTTTGCCGCTACATCGAATCCCAGTTGATCAAGGGCTTCAGCTAAAGCTTTGGCATTGGCAATGACGGCTTCAGCGTATTGTGAGCCGAATTCCATCATTTCATAGGTACAGATAGCTAACTGGGCCAGGGTGTCGAGGTGATGGTTGCTGGAGGAACCTGGGAAAGCGCCTCGATCGATCTTTCTCCAAAAACTATCCTCCAGGTTGCTCAAAATCAATCCCCGCTGGCTACCAAAAAAAGTTTTATGAGTGCTGGCGGTTATCAGGTGGGCTCCTTCCCTAAGGGGATCCTGGAATTTTTTCCCGGCGATTAGTCCCAGCACATGGGCAGCATCATAAAGCATAATAATATTATTTTCCCGGCAGATCTCGACGAGATCGGCAATTGGTTCAGGAAATAAAAAAAGGCTCTTGCCCAGAACGATCAGCTTGGGCTTTACTCTATGGATTAAGTCTTTGGTCTTTTCCACATCAATATGATAGCCGTCCTTGGTTAACGGAAAATCAATAATATTTTTAGTAAATTTTCCAACCGATCCTTGTCGGTGATGGCTGATATGCCCTCCCCCTGGTGTTGAGTTTACCATTACCACATCATTGTAATTGATCAGGCGGCTAAAAACTGCTTCATTAGCATTAGTGCCGCTGATTGGCCTAACCTCGCAATGGTTACACTCAAAAAGCATTTTGAGATCACCTTTTAGGTTACTCTCAATGGTGTCAACAAAATTTGTCCCTCGGTAATATCTTTCTCCCGGATGGCCCTCAGCATAACGGTGGGCAAAATCTGATCCTGCCTGAGATCGTGCTCGTCGGCTCATGACATTTTCGCTGGCAATTAAGTTGATACACTTCCTTCGCCATTCGTTTTGGTGACTGATAAGGCTTTCAACCTCCTGGACCTTCTTTTCATACATAACGCGGTGTACCTCCTTTTAAAAAAACAGAAGTTAAGATTAAACGCTTACAAAGAAGAAGTCAATCTTTTCCTTATCCTGTATGAGGAAGGAGTGATGAAAAAATGTCTTTTATTAGGATAACGGAAAGGTAATCGTACGCCTAAAAAGACCGTATAATGCGCATCGCACGTTTTTGGTGGGTCAGTAAAAAAACACCCAAAGCCTTAATGAGTTATGACGGTTATTAAATCAGCAGAGTTTTTAATCAACACCTTGGCGCCGCTTGCAATAAGCTCTTCTGCGGTTCGAAAACCCCAGAGTACCCCAACCGGATGCATACCTGCGGCAAGAGCAATCTTCATATCTACTTCCGAATCCCCTAAAAATATAAACCTGCGTGGGGGGAGCTTTAGCTTTTTTGCTATATCTAATGCGGCAGAAGGGTCAGGTTTTTTTGCCACCAAGGGTTTTTCCCCCTGGACGACAGAGAACTCCCACTTTATCAAAAATTTCGCCGCCATTTCTTTGGTGAAATCATCCGGCTTGTTGGAGAGAATGGCCATCTTGATTCCCTGATTAGTCAGGGAATCAAGAATGTCGGGAACTTCCGGATAAAGACGGGTTTTATTAGCCCACCTTTTACTATATTCCTCTCGCATCAAGGTGACACAAAGGGTGATAAAGTCTTCCTCGAATTTTTTTTGGGGGAGTGCTTGTTGAATTAATCTTCCTATCCCTTCACCGACAAAGTATTTGTAAGTTTGAAGATCGTGCTGCGGAAAATCGAAGCGGCTTAGAACGCTATTTGCTGCGTCAGCAATATCTTCAAGGGTATCCAACAACGTTCCATCAAGATCAAAAATTACTGCTTGGTACTGCATAAAAAACCGCTGATAATATAATATTTTTAGCTGGTTACACAAGATATGCCAAAGCAAGATACTATCTTACCTTGACAAGCATTGCATTTCTTAACGCTTGTCAAACTATTGTGGGCTAGATTGAAAGAATATAGGCCAAATTAAAAGGATAACGTGGTTAAATCCTCGAATCAAGGGTGGACACAATAACAAACAGCCCGATTTTGTTTACGGTCCATGGCTACTCGAAAACTGCTTTTACTGGGTTGATCACTTACCACCCTTATCACTGGTGAAAACTGGGAAAAATCTGGGGCAATTTCCTTAAGAAGGTTGGAGGAATTATGGAAAAATTTTTCACTAAGGTAATTGTTATTCAGTCCAGGGTAGACAGCCAAATAATAGATTCCATCTTCTACCAAATCCTGGAAAAAGTGCGTTCCGTAGGACGCTTCGGGTACATATCCTCCCGCACTCGTCGCTATTTCAACAATCATCGCCGCAGCGTCAATATCCGCATAGGTGACCTTTACACCTAAATCAATATTGTTGCTTCCCCACCGACCTGGTCCAATAAGGATATACCGTTTGTTTTGATCTTGTAGGACTCCGTTTATCCGGCCAATGGCCCGGGCAACCTGTAATTTTTTGTCGGGTGGAAGGTTATGGTATCCCTCACTGTCTACATACACCAGGTAGTGAATATTTTCAACTGAAGCAGTATTAACACAGGAATCAGTCTGGAAAATCAGGTCTTCAGGTGTTACTCTCTCGGGGAAAGGAACATTTTTCTGGTCCCGCACCTCGCTCAAGGGGCGGCATTGGAGCAGGTTAATTTTTACTTGACCACGTTCATCTACTTCAGCCACAAACTCAATATCTACTGGAATTCTATAGCCTTCCTCTAGTTTGTTTAAAATTTTATCCATGAGGGCGGCGAAAGGAGTTTTTTTAATTAAATTATTAAAAGTGAGAATTTTATTTTTAGCAACTTTAAATTGCATAATGCTGATGGGATCAAGGATGGTGCCGTCGTCATGAATAGAAAAAAGATACTGGTAACCCAGAATACCTTGTTGGTCTGTTGCCTCGTAGAGGTGCATCGTTTTGAAAAGGTTTGAGGAAAGGTCAATTGCATCCACGTAATGCTGAGAGTAACGTTTGATTTCCGATTCATAAAGGACCGGACGGAGGGTTGGATGACTCAGGGCAATCATGCGTGGATAATCATTACCTACGCGGTCAACTGCACGGGTACCGAGCCCAAAGACAATGCGGAGTAAACCTTTGTTGGTATCGATTCGGGGCGCCCAGGGATGGAAATTGCGAGAGAAACCTACCCCGGCAACCATGGGCATAAAGAAATTACCGATATTTCGGCCTTCCACCCGCATTACTAAAAGAGCCATCTGTTCATCAGTATAAATTAATTTATGTTTCATGCGGTAAAGAAGGGCATCGGGTTTTAAGACGCTGCTGTAAACTATTTTGATAGCATTCAAGAAATCATGCAAACGATTATCGAAATCTCCTTGGTTCGGGCAAAAAACGCTCTCATATTTGCCGGCAAAAGCATAACCAAAATTATCCTCGAGGAGGCTTGACGACCGAACGATGATTGGGTGGGAGCCAAAATGTTCGAGCACCTTTTTGCATTGAGCGATCGTTTCCGGCCGAAACTTCCCTTCAAGAAAATGATTGCGCAGGCTTGGGTATTCAGAAACAATAGTCTCACGGTTTTGATACTGCTGGCTAAGAAGATAAAGAAGATCATTATCAAGCAAAAACTCAAAAAAAACATCGGAACCAATATAAAAAGAATCATGGTCTTGCAGGACTTCTTTTAACTCCGGCAAGTCCTCTTCTGTTGCTTTTTCCAGGATTTTTCTTGCCAATAACATGCCCGCAGACTTACCTCCAATACGGCCGGACCCAACCATGCGGTTATGAATTTTTTCCAGGTCTTCCAGTGCAAAATATTTGCGAGCTATCTGAAAATACTCAGACCGTTGGCTAATAAAGGTTTTGATCAACTCCATTCGTAGCGCTTCACAGTTAGCGGGCGACCAGCAGGCCCGGGATTTGAGTCGACGAAGCAAGGTCTCGATGGGTTGAAGGTATTCAGATTGCGGAGGCTTTTCGTGGGTCATCATCTTGGGAACTTGCTCGGCATCCTCCCATGGGCCTTCCGGTGCTTTGCCCACCGGGGAAATGAGCTGATGGGTTTCAAACATCGTGGGAGAATATCGGTCCCAAACTTTGAGGGGTCTGATGTAGGATTGGCCGTGCTGTACATAAAAGTCGATGAGGAGCTGGGTGGTATCACGGATACGGGCGATGGTCTGGTTGTTGTGACTTCCTCTGAGTAAGCAAAAATAGGCTATTGTTTCGAGCTCAAACAGGCGAGGGCAAACGGTTCTAAAAAAATTAGCTAAAGACTCATCACTTCCCCACTGCCGGGCCAACAGAGAAAGGTTATCAAAGATGTAGTATACCCTTTTCCCCTTGGACTCCATAACCTCCCTTACAAAGCGGTAGAGATAGTCAAACCCCTGGGTGCGATCAATAGCTATAACATCGCAGTGCGGGGAGGTTCCGGGGATTTCATAAGAGTCAAAGTGCATATAAATTATTTCCACCCCTTTTTGGACAGCATCGTGTACTAGGGGGGACACAAGCCAAGAATATTCTAAAGCAGTAGTAACCTGCCATACCACGTTATCACCCCATCGAAGACCGTCGATAAGGTTGTCAATAACAGGTATGCCCGTGCTAAGTTTTTTTGCCTCTTGGTTCATAAGTTCCTTTCCAAAAAAATCGAAGGATTTTGTTGAATCCCTTTTTTGGTTCGATTCCAAAAATGAAATCTAGAGACTTTTACGGTTGCATCACCTTGGGAAAAGCATCACGTAATTTTTATTTCCCAGAACGGCATCAATTTGTCAAACTCAAATAATGTCCCCATGGCAGTGTTTTCCGTGTTAATGCCACACTCTTCAACCGCCGCCAACGGGTTTAATCCCCCCGCTAAAATCATACCAACCCTTCCATTAGACACGGGGATCCCCAAAAGTGGACGGCTAGGTTTGCCGATCATTAAAATGTCTCCCAAACCGATTTGATCAAGTTTCTTTTTTATTTTTTCGACCTTTTGAAAAGCAACCGCAGGAAACTCACGAAAACTTGCCCCGATCTTCCCGCTCCCGGAAATTGTGGCCTGATAAACGCTGGTTATTCTGCCTTTAATAAATATTTCCAGGGGGTCGAGTGAAGAGCCATCGTAATTTATAATTTCGGTAAATCGTAAAGGTCGTCCTTTAACAAGTTCTAAAATTCCTCCAAAACGGGACGTGGTGTGAATTCCCTCTTTGAGAAGTACCCCATTTATAGTCACGCTACAGACTGTACCGAGCGCAATTTGTGAGTCGGCTATTAGTTTGTTGCCGAATTTGTCGCCAGGAAATCCTAATACCACCAGTCTTCCCATCCCTAATCCGGCCCGGAAGACTTGTTGAATATAGGGAATGGCTTTTTGAAAATCTTTTCTATGGATAGTGGAAACATTGAGGATGATCTTTCCTTTGAGTTTACGAAGAGAAAAATCCATTTGGTAAGTAAGGGTATCAATCTTTGAAGCAATAACCCCCACCTTGTCGAAAACAAAAGCGTTTTTTATTTCTTCCTCTCCTTTGAGGGTGATGATGCGTCCTCTTTTCCCTAAATTTTGGGTAAGACC
Organism: Thermodesulfobacteriota bacterium; assembly: GCA_026625185.1. Taxonomy (GTDB): domain Bacteria; phylum Desulfobacterota; class WTBG01; order JAGOGO01; family JAGOGO01. The sequence continues at coordinate 1,902,908 of CP113000.1, forward strand.
GTTTTTATCCATTTTTTCTAAATAATATCGGACTGTTCTTTGGCTTAGGTCATAGCCAACTTCCTGTAGCTTTTGGGCAATTCTGGTTCCTCCCAAAGGTCTTTGGATTTCGTAAAGGATGTTCAAAATAGAAACAAATTTTCGCTGCAAAGGTGAATCCATAATTATCCTTTTTAAATTTTAAGTTATTTCTAACATAAATTTAATTAATGTCAAATTTTTTCGGCAAAATTGCCCAAACTGCCTTTTTCTTTTATTTTGCTTAACATTATAATAAGTTAGAAAAATTGGATTATAATTCAACCCAAAAATGAGAATCAGTTGTAATTATAGACTAAAAATAAAAATTTCTTGACAAGAGCATTTTCGAGTGATAGGAATAACCATTCAAAAAGTCGGCAATTAATTGCCGTTCTAGTTTAAAATTTTATGGAAATATAAAATAATCAGGAGGGCATCATGAGTTTAAGCAAAGCCAATGTAAGTCCAGCAACTCTTACCAGAAATCGGGTTAAGTGTTCCCCTGGATCTGGTATTTGTGTAACGTGCCTCGATGGTTGTCCGGGTCTCTGTGAAGTCGGTCGGTCCGCTATTCGGGGAAGAGAAAATCTTTATCCTCAGCCTTTTGGACAAGTGACCGCAGGCTCTGAAAAGGACTATCCCAATGATTTTTCCTACTTCAATATCCAGGGCACCTGTGTTGGTGCTGTTGGTGTTGAGGCAGATTCTGATAAGGCTACTTTCCCGGCCGTAGATGTTACCACAGAATTTGGAGCTAAGCACAAAATAAAGTTGCGCTTTCCGGTTTTCACTGGTGCCGTGGGGTCAACGGAGATCGGCAGAATTCACTGGGAGGGTATGGCTATTGGAGCAGCTATATCAGGAATTTTGGTTGTAGCTGGTGAGAATATATGTGGGATGGACATGGAAGCGCAATTTAAAAATGGCAAGGTAGTCCGCTCACCAGAAATGGAACGACGGGTTAAAACTTTTCAGAAATGGTATGAAGGATATGGGGGAATTATAGTTCAGGCTAATGTGGAAGACACCCGTCTCGGAGTGCCGGAATATGTAATTGAAAAACTTGGGGTAGAAATTTTTGAATTAAAATGGGGACAAGGAGCGAAAGATATCGGGGGAGAAGTAAAAATTCCCGACCTCAAAAAAGCGCTTGAATTAAAAAAGCGAAATTATATTGTGCTGCCTGATCCAGCTGATCCGGTTATTCAAAAGGCTTTTAATAATGGAGCGTTTAACGAATTTGAGCGCCACTCCCGTCTGGGTATGGTGGAAGAAGAGGGTTTTTATAAAACAGTAGACCACCTTCGGAAGGTTGGTGCAAAATATGTTACTTTAAAAACCGGAGCCTATCGTCCCGCTGATCTTGCCCGAGCAGTAAAATTTGCTTCCGAGGCAAGAATTGATCTCTTAACAATAGATGGTGCTGGTGGAGGCACGGGTATGAGCCCATGGCGGATGATGAATGAGTGGGGGGTACCGACGGTCCAACTGGAATGCCTTCTGTATGATTATCTCAAACGGCTGGATGCGAAAGGAAAATTTATTCCGGATTGTGCTATTGCCGGGGGACTTTCTTTAGAGGACCACATTTTTAAAGCCGTAGCACTTGGCTCACCCTATGTTAAAGCTGTTTGCATGGGGCGTTCAGTTATGACGGCCGCCATGGTTGGTAACACCCAGGTTAATTTGTTGAAAAAGAAGATGGAAAAGGATATCGAAAAAGATGGTGAAATAACGCACCACTTTGATGAAGTAAGCCATTTAGTAAAAAAGGGTGATTGGGTTAATCTTGAAGATATTTTTATAACATCACCAAAGTTGAAGGAAAAATATGGCAAGGACTTTAAGCTGATTCCCCCGGGTGCCATAGGGGTTTATACTTATATTGACCGCCTAACACAAGGTCTGCAGCAGCTCATGGCGGGCACCCGTAAATTCGCCCTTCGCTATATTACCCGGGAAGACATTTGTGCCTTGACAAGAGAGGCGGCTGAAATGTCGGGTATTACGTATGTTATGGATGCTGACCGAGAAGAAGTTGACAAAATATTGGGATAAACAATATAATGCACCTGATCCATACAGATTGAATCTGGATAAAGGGTTAAAGAAGCTGTGGATAGAGGAGTGTGAAGGACTAAAAATTTTAAATCATCAACCCTCAAGGAGGTATGTATGACAAATAGTAATCCATTTGCAATGGCACAGCAGCAGTTGGATATGGCTGCGAAAAAACTAGGACTTGAGCCGGCAATTCATGAATTTCTGCGATGGCCCATGAAGGAACTAACTGTATCACTCCCCGTAAAAATGGATGATGGTTCCACGAAAATATTTCATGGTTTCCGAATTCAGTACAATACTGCTCGCGGACCAGCAAAAGGAGGTATTCGATGGCATCCCGCAGAAACAATTGATACTGTCCGTGCCTTAGCCGCCTGGATGACTTGGAAAACATCCGTGGTGGATCTTCCCCTGGGAGGTGGAAAAGGAGGAATTCCGTGTAACCCGAAAGAGTTGTCTGAGGGTGAAAAAGAGAGGCTTTCGAGAGCATATATCCGTGCCATTTGGGAGACTATTGGGGTAAGGCAGGATGTTCCTGCTCCTGATGTTTACACCACGCCGCAAATTATGGCTTGGATGATGGATGAATACGAAACAATTGTTGGCGAGCGGCATCCTGGGGTTATCACGGGTAAACCTTTAGCCGTCGGGGGGTCAGCCGGCCGTACTGACGCAACGTCGAGAGGTGGCGTCTATGTGGTGCGTGAAGCAGCCAAGACATTGAATATCGATCTTAAAGGTGGGACCATGGCGGTCCAGGGTTTTGGAAATGCGGGTCAATATGCGGCACTTCTTGGCCAGGAAATACTTGGTCTTAAACTAATCGCTGCTTCTGACTCCAAAGGTGGGGTTTATTGTGAAAAAGGTATTGATCCTGAAGCGTTGGTTAAATACAAACTACAAACCGATACCCTTCAGGGGTTTCCCGGCACCGATCCGATCAGTAACGATGACCTTTTAGAGCTTGAGGTAACCGTTCTTTTCCCATCAGCATTGGAACAAGTTATCACCGAAAAGAATGCTGACAAAGTCAAATGTAGAATAATGTGTGAGCTTGCCAATGGCCCTACTACCCCTGAGGCAGACGATATTCTTTATCAGAATAATGTATTTGTGCTCCCTGATTTTTTGGCCAATGCGGGGGGCGTTACTGTTTCCTATTTCGAACAGGTTCAAGGGGCATACAATTTCTTTTGGGACTTAAAAGAAATTCACTGGCGTCTCGACCAGAAGATGACTAATGCCTTCGAAAGTGTTTATGCGATGAGCCAACGGGAAAAAATCAACATGCGCCAAGCTGCATACCTTGTTTCGGTTGCCAGAGTTGCTGAAGCATGCCGGTTGCGGGGTTGGGTGTAACTTTTTGCTGGTTTGTGGAATAAAAAACTTTGTTTTTTATGAGGGGAAGAAAGAAAACAGTATCTTTCTTCCCCTCATATTTTTTTATGGTGCGGGAGAAATTGAAGTGATTATCTTCAACGTTTATCTCACACTTTTCCCAACTAAATTGTTTAACATTTTCTTTTCCCCACGCTATAAGGCCATCCGGTACTGTCTGGTCGGAAATAATTTTATAAATTGCTTCCTCGATTTGCGTCGGATTGATGGGGTTGATGAACAAAGCGCCATCACAGGCCACCTCCGGCATATTCGATACAAAAGAAGTGACCAACGGTAAGCCGCTGGTTTGTTCCTATAAAATGGGGACTCCAAAGCCTTCATAAAACCATATCATTTTGCCTCAGGCAACAGCGTTAAATGTTTAATCAGCTGATAGGCATATTGTTTAACCCCGGTTCGGTTTTTTTTGCATTGCTGCCTCAGCATTTATAGAAATTCTCCTTAAGTCATCGCATAAAAAGTTGGGAAGTTTAGGTTTAACATCATTGGTTGATTCAAAATACCAGAGACGACAGAGAAATAAAAGATGATTTTTTTTGCGGAATATTCTACAATTTGGTAAAAAAAATGGTTAATACTACGATTAAGTATTTTTTGGAGAACGGCATGAATGTCCCTACTAAAGAACCAAAAGCGAAACGTGAACTGGAAGAGCTTTCTCTCCTGTTTGAAATCAGTCAGACTCTGGAAAAAAGCCTGGATCTGCGAGAGGTTGTCGGTCCTTTATTGAGAGCGATGGCAAGCAAGATGGGCATGATGCGGGGAACCCTTACTCTTCTTAACCGGGAAACCGGAGAAATCGCCATTGAGCAAGCCTATGGGCTTTCCGAAAGCCAGCGAGAGCGGGGAAAATACAAGCTGGGAGAAGGCATTACCGGAAAAGTAATACAAACCGGAAAACCCGCGGTCATTCCCCGGATTTCTGAAGAGCCTCTATTTTTAAACCGCACCGGGGCTCGGGAGGATTTGAAAAAACGGGATATCTCCTTTATCTGTGTGCCGATAAAGCTGGGGAAGGAAAGTATTGGTGCGTTAAGTGTTGACCGGTTATTTGGGGATACCGTCTCTTTGAAAGAAGACCTGCGTCTTCTTTCCATTATAAGTTCGATGATCGGCCAGGCGGTTCGTTTGCGTCAACAAATGAGAACGGAGCGAACCCAACTTTTAGAGGAAAATATTCATCTCAAGGAGCAACTTCAAGATCGGTTTCGCCCTGCGAATATTATCGGCAACTCCAATGTCATGCAGGCAGTGTACGATCTGATCGCGCAGGTATCCAAAAGCAATACCACGGTGCTGATCCGGGGGGAAAGCGGAACCGGTAAAGAGCTGGTGGCTAACGCGATCCATTACAACAGTCTTCGTGTTTCTAAACCATTTATTAAAGTGAACTGTGCGGCGCTTCCGGAAACAGTTATCGAAAGTGAATTGTTTGGGCATGAGAAAGGAGCGTTTACCGGCGCGGTCGGTCAAAGAAAAGGACGTTTTGAATTGGCGCACGGGGGAACTATTTTTTTTGATGAAGTGGGCGACCTGTCTCCGGCGACACAGATTAAATTTTTGCGGGTCTTGCAGGAAAAGGAGTTTGAGCGAGTCGGCGGCATCGCCACCGTCAAAACCGACGTGCGGGTCATTGCGGCAACAAATCGAAATTTGAAAACGTTAGTGGAAGAAGAAAAATTTCGTGAAGATCTCTATTATCGGCTTAATGTTTTTCCGATTTACATGCCTCCTTTGCGGGAGCGAAAAACAGATATACTGTTACTGGCCGACTACTTTGTGGAAAAATACAGTAAAGCGAATCACAAAAACATTTGCCGAATCTCTACTCCGGCGATTGATATGCTCATGAGTTATCACTGGCCGGGCAATGTGAGAGAGCTTGAAAATTGCATTGAGCGGGCCGTTATTCTCAGTAATGATGATGTGATTCACGGCCATCATCTCCCACCCACGCTTCAAACCGCTGAAGCAACCGGTACTGCCAGTGGCGGCAATCTTCAAGAGACGCTTGATAATCTTGAGCGAGAGCTAATCCTTGATGCGCTTAAATCCTCGCGTGGGAACAAAACCAAGGCAGCCCGGCTTTTGGGAATAACCGAACGATTGATGGGGTTGCGGGTAAAAAAATATGGCATAACCCCTAAACGTTTTTCTACCAAAAAGTAATTTTTTAATAAAATTCCTACCTTTTTGTATATTTTTTTACTCTTTATTTTTTGCCAACAACTGCCTCATACCGAATAAATCCAACATTCCCCTATGTTAATTGAAACATAGGGCGCTGATATCCTGTTTGGCACAACGATTGCTGTAGATAACAATCGTGATGAGTCACAGCAGAATAAAAAAAACAATATAACGAAATTAATTTTAATTAATGTTCTGCGACATAAACACTCAAGGAGCCACACAGGAGGTTGCCATGTGTAAAGGAAATAAAATAATCATGCATATACTCTTGCTCATTGTTGTATTTTTTCTGCTATCAACAGGAATAGTGTTAGCGGAAGAATCCACTGCATCTCTTCCTGCCGTAACGCAGGCGCAGGGTGCTTCAGGGTCGGCACCTCTCAAGGTCGACCCCGGTGATACCGCCTGGGTTCTAATTTCCACCGCGCTGGTTATGTTGATGACTCCGGGGCTTGCTTTTTTTTATGGCGGCATGGTGGGCCGTAAAAATGTTCTTGGAATTCTGATGCAGTGTTTTACCATGCTGTGTGTTATCAGTGTGCTCTGGGTACTATACGGCTATAGTCTGAGTTTCGCGCCCGGTAACGGATTTTTGGGAGGCTTGAGCTGGTTAGGATTAAAAGGCGTGGGACTGGAGCCCTACGGTGATTACGCGGCGACGATTCCGCATCAGCTTTTCATGATGTTTCAGGCGATGTTCGCGATCATAACTCCGGCTCTTATTATCGGCGCCTTTGCCGAAAGGATGAAGTTTTCCGCCTTCCTCGTTTTTATGATTCTCTGGGCTACGCTGGTCTATGATCCAGTCTGTCATTGGGTGTGGGGAATCGGCGGGTGGCTGAGAACCCTTGGGGCCCTCGATTTTGCCGGAGGAACGGTGGTTCATATAAATGCCGGAATCGCGGCCCTGGTGATCGTGCTTTTTATCGGAAAAAGAAATGGCGGCCATAAAGCCATTTTACCCCACAACCTTCCTTTTACGCTTTTGGGAACTGCTCTTCTGTGGTTTGGATGGTTCGGGTTCAATGCCGGCAGCGCTCTCGGCGCAAACGGGTTGGCGGTAAATGCTTTTGTAGTGACCAATAACGCTGCAGCAGCTGCTGGACTGAGCTGGGCTTTGCTCGACTGGATTTTTAACCAGAAACCGACCGTGCTGGGCAATGCCACCGGAGCAGTTGCAGGTCTAGTGGCAATTACCCCTGCTGCGGGGTTTGTCAGCGCTTTTTCTGCCATTATCATCGGTGGCCTGGTAAGCGTCTTTTGTTATATTGCCGTGTCGGTGGTGAAACCTAAGTTTGGTTATGATGACGCTCTTGATGTTTTCGGCGTTCACGGTATCGGTGGGATTTGGGGTGCGATTGCCACCGGTTTGTTTGCCTCAAAGACAGTCAATCCGGCCGGCGCAGATGGGCTGTTTTTCGGCAATCCCAAGCAGCTCCTGATTCAGTTGCTTGCCGTAGGCGTTACGATCGTCTACAGCGCTGTGGTAAGTTGCATCATTTACAAGATAGTTGAAGTTATCATAAAGGTGCGGGTGACAAAAAAAGATGAGACTATCGGACTCGACCTGTCACAGCACCATGAAAATGCCTATACGATTTTAGAATAAGGATAAAAACCATGAAGCTTATTATAGCGATTATTAAACCAGAAAGATTGGAAGCGGTAAAACAGGAACTCTATAAAGCGGATGTGAATCTTATGACTGTCAATGAAGTACTGGGACATGGCCGGCAAATGGGGGTGACCGAAGTCTACCGGGGCGTCAAAGAGATGGGCAACCTTTTAAGGAAGATCCGTTTGGAAATTGCCGTTAATGAACATTTTGTCGAGCCCACGATTAATGCGATTATGAAAGGGGGTGGAACCGGAGAAATTGGAGACGGGAAAATATTTGTTCTCAACCTCTTCGACTGTATTCGGATCGGGACCGGTGAGCGGGGTGGCGAGGCAATCGGATAACAACTTATACCGAGTTGCATTCAAAATCAGATCGAGGCGACGACGAGGAGACAACAACAATATGCACATGAAGGCGAGTTGGTATTACCACCATTTTCCCCTGGCCTGAAAGGTTTTTACAAATGTTTCAATGGAGCGGTCATAGGTCTTTTCAACATCTTTGGGGAAAGCACAGGCCGGCAATTGTCCCATCCGCAGATGATACGGCAAACACTCACAGCAGGAACCCTTTTTGCTGCAGGAATCATAAGTGCAGGCGCAGCGGGTAAGATTTTTTTGAGCGGTACATTCCTTCATGAAATTTCTCCTTGCGTGAAATAAGTTGTTGTTTAAAAAGAGCAGGGTCGTTTTTTTACTCTGGTGTTGTTCTCAATCAATATACCCAAGCCCCCTCAATCGATTAAGCAGATCATCATCAACGCATACTTTTGCGGGGCTTGGTTTATAGTGAAAAGGGGCTTCCTCTGGGGGTTGAATAATTTTTTTCATCCGGGTTTGTAGATCATCACACGCCTCTTTTTTTTCGTCAGCGATATTATTTTTTTCATGAGGGTCAGTCGCCAGATGATAGAGTTCTTTGGCATCAGTCTGTTTATTCCAGATAATTTTATAATCCCCGGTATTAAAGGAAATAAGTTCGCTTTTTCCCCCCGACGGATGGTCACCGCCTATTTGGCTTAAAACTGGTCTGTCAGGTGCTAAAGCAAGTTTCAGCAGAGGAATAAGGGATTCTCCCTGATGTGATGCCAGAGGAGGTATCCCGAGGACTTCCAAGATGGTCGGGACAAGATCAATTGACCTCACCTGGCTCGGGATCGAGATTCCTGAAGGTATGAGCGCGGGGGACGAAATGATCAGGGGAACGTGGAGCACCTCCTGATAGAGGTGTTTCGCGTGATAGCGATGGCCGTGATCACCAAACTCTTCGCCGTGATCAGAGGTAATAATAAAGAGGGTTTTTTCCGTTAACCCCTTTACCGCTAAATACTCTCGAATAAGGCCGATATAATAGTCGACAAATTTCACTTCCCCGTCAAAAAGGTCCTGCTCGGCATTGCCAAACGGGTTGAACTCTTTTGGCGGTGCATACGGGTTATGGGTATCGAGCACGTGCAGGTAGAGAAAGAAAGGATGAGTAATAAACTGATCAAGCCAATCGAATACGGCATTGACGGCATCATTGATTCTGGGTTTGTATACTCCGGGAGCATTATCAAAAAGTTCGAGATAAAAGTCAAAGTCCTGATTAAACCCGCTTTTCGAACTTAAAAAAGGATTGGTCTGGACGCACCCGGTCACATAGCCGAACTTTTTAAGGATTGCGGGCAGAAAGATTTCATCCGCAGAGAGCCGGTCTTCAATGCTTTTGACGCCATGAATTTCAGGATAGGTTGAGGTCAGCAGGGAAGCCACCGCAGACTTGGTCCATGACGATTGGCTCATGGCGCGCTCAAAGGTTATTCCCTCAGCGGCAATTTTGTCGATTGCGGGGCTGGTTTCCCGCTGGTATCCGTAACAACCCAAGCGGTCAAAACGGAGGGCGTCAATCACGACCAGAAAAACATTACTGAAAGAACTCATGGTTCACACGGTAAAAAATGTTATCTATATGGGTTGTGACCAGGAAATAAGGCCGGGCAGAAACGGGGTTGACAGCAAAGGATGATAGGGAAGCACTCGTACGGTAAGGCCGTAATTGCCGCTTTTCTGACAGGAAGCACACCGTCCTTCGAAAAGGTATTTTCCATCCCCGAGTGAGCGCGCCGCATCCATTTTGGTTGTTTCCGGAGAGATAATTAAGCCGAGAGCGTCAACTTTTCCGGAATATATTTCAACCGTAACATCGTCCGGGGTTACATTTCCAAGATTAATAACTGATTGAACAGCCAGTTGAACATCTACGGTTAAATCGTTTAACGGTCCGGTGGTGACGGATTCAATCATTATTTTTGGCCAGTTTTTTTGAATATTTTCTTTCCAGGCCGAGAGCTTTTTAGCCTCCGTCAGGCCATTGGATAAAAATTGCTGATACCTGCGTGAGACCGGAATATAAAATCGTTCGGAGTATTCCTGCACCATCCGGTTGGTGTTGAAAAAATAACAGAGGTTGGCGATCGATTCTTTCATCTGGGCAACCCATTTTCGCGGTAGGTTGTCAACCCCGCGCTCATAGAAAAGAGGAACGATGTCTTCTTCCAGGAGGTCATAGATCGCCTCAGCTTCAATCTGATCCTGATAGGTTGAGTCAACATAGTCTTCGCCTCGTCCAATTGCCCAGCCCACTCCGGGTGAGTAGGCTTCGTCCCACCATCCATCCAGGATGCTCATGTTTAAAACCCCGTTGGCTGCGGCTTTCATTCCGCTGGTTCCGCTGGCCTCCATAAGGCGCCGGGGGGTGTTAAGCCAGAGATCGACCCCTTGCACCAAATAACGCGCCACGGCCATGTCGTATTCTTCAACGAAAACTATTTTTCTTCGAAAATCATCCCGCCTGACCAAATTGATGATGGACTGGATGAGCTTTTTACCTTCATCATCCTTGGGGTGGGCTTTGCCGGCAAAAATAATTTGGACCGGTTTTTGAGAATTATTGAGAAGACGAGTCAACCGTTCCGGATCCTTGAGAATCAATGTTGCTCTTTTATAGGTGGCAAAACGCCGGGCGAAGCCGATAGTCAAGATTTCAGGGTTTAATACCTCTTCAGCCACTTCGAGTTCCCTTTTGGAAGCGCCTAATTTTTCCAGACGCTTCCTTAGCCTCATGCGAACAAATGCCACCAGACGTTCTCTTCTTCGTTCATGGGTGCGCCAGAGTTCTTCTCCGGAAATGCCGCCGGCTTTTTCCCAGATTTCTTTTTTGCCTGGTTCCTCCTGCCAGCGGGGACCTAAGTACCGGTCATATAACAAATTCATCTCCGCTGAGATCCAGGATCTGATATGCACTCCGTTGGTCACATGCCGGATGGGGATTTCATCCTCCGGCACCTCCGGCCAAATACTTTTCCACATTTCGCGGGTGACTTTTCCGTGCAGTTTACTGACTCCGTTGCTGTAACTTGATAATCGTAAGGCCAGGGTCGTCATGCAGAACGGTTCGGTACTATCCTGAGGGTTTTTTCTTCCTAAAGCCATGAACTCACGCCAGTCCAATCCGAGGTCTTTGGCGTACTGAGAAAAATATTTTGTCATAAGGTCGTTGGGAAAGTAGTCGTGACCGGCAGGAACCGGGGTATGGGAGGTTAAAAGCAATCCTGCTGATGCTATCCCCTGAGCTTCCTTAAAGGTGAGACCATATTTTTTCATGAGGGAACGGATTAATTCGATTGACAGAAAAGCGGAATGTCCTTCATTCATATGAAAGACCGTGGGTTGGATTCCGAGCATGTCCAGGGTCTGAAAACCTCCGATGCCCAGCACCACTTCCTGCTTGATCCGCATTTCGGAATCACCACCGTAAAGCTGATAGGTGATCTTCTTGTCGTCAGCGTTATTTTCCGGAATATTGGTATCCAATAGATAAAGAGGGATGCGCCCTACGCTGGCCCGCCAAATTTGTGCGGATACGGTTCTTCCGGGGAAGGGGATGGCCACTTTATACGGGGTACCGTCAGTTTTTTTCTCCGGGAGGAGCGGCAAATTATAAAAGTCATTTTCTTCATAGCTCTCCTGCTGCCAGCCGGCTTCATTGAGGTATTGGTGAAAATACCCTTCCTGATAAAGCAGGCCGACTCCGACGAGCGGGACGCCCAGGTCACTGGCGGATTTAAGATGATCGCCGGCGAGCACTCCCAGACCGCCGGCAAAAATTGAAAGGCATTCGGTTATTCCGAACTCCGCGGAAAAATAGGCGATGCAGGCTTTGCCATCCTGTCCGCTGACGCGGGGAAACCAGCAGGCATCCTGTGATACATACCGCTGGAAATGGGCATAGACACCGCTCAAATGGCTCATAAAGCCTTCATCATCGAGCATGGATTGCAGGAGATGCTGATCAATTCTACCTAACATGAGCACGGGATTATGAAAACATTTTTCCCACAATTCACTGTCGAGCCTGCGGAAAAGTTCTATGGTGGCGTGATTCCAGGTCCAGCGAAAATTATAGGCAAGTTCTTTTAAAGGCAACAGTTTTTCGGGAATTGAAGGCGAAACATTAAATGTTTTGATCGGCTTCATAACTTATTCTACTGAATATATTACTTTAAAAATTTTTTCAAGGAGATGGTAACTATTGTATACTACTTATCGGCAAAACTCAAGGAATTTATAATCAATTATCGTGAAATTCCTTAAAGTTAGACCAAGGTTACAGAAAGTATCTTGTTCCATAACGCCTCGACAACCTGAATGCTCCGGCAAATTTTTCAACGAGGGTTAGGATTAAAACCCTTGTGAAGGAGCACACGGTCAACTGCTTCCAAAACATCTTCCACTGAAATAGAATCCATGCAACTGAGGTTTTGGCATTCCCGGATGCGACAGGGATTACAGGAAACATCTTTGCGGATAACAATGGATTCTTCTTTTCCGAAGGGTGCGTTTTCTATGGGATCAGTGGGACCAAAAAGAGCGATAACCGGCGTGCCAACGAATGCCGCCAGGTGCATGGGCGCAGTATCATTGCCGATGAAAAGATCACATCGTCTGATGACTTCAGCTAACTGGGTGAGAGTTTCGGTTTGGCAGAGAACATGACGGGGTTCGGTCATCTGTTTGAAAATATTATTGACCAGCTCTCTTTCATCGTTTCCAGCGGTAAAAAGAATGTTCCCGCTATATTTTTGAATAATCCTATCAGATAATCGGGCAAAACGGCTGAGGTCCCACCTTTTATAAGGGGTGCTGGGGCTGCTTCCGGGATGCATGATGACCTTAGGTCCGAAAGAAGCGGTCAATCGAGAAAAAATAGCGGAGGTTACAAACTCTCGGTCTTTTTCCGTAATCGGGATAAGGGGGTTATATTCATCAATGCGTAACCCGAGGTGCTTCACCAGCAAAAGATTTTTTTCCACCCGGTTGATTTTATAATCAGGAAGGGAGACCTGATCGTTGGTAAATAAAAAATTCCCTTCTTTGGAAAATTTCCGGGCGTAGCCGACCCGGCGCTTCACTCCCGTTAAAAAAGTGATGAGCCCGCTTTTTAAAAGACCGTGAAAATCGAGCACGAGATCGAAAGCTTCTTTTCTCAGGCTTTGGATAAACCTCACGAATTCCCTGAAAGTTTTTAAGTTCAAAGAGTTTTGTTGCCATTCTTTCCGGGGCACCACAAAAACTTTATTTAAATCAGGGTGGTTTATTAAAAGAGAAGCAGCCCGATCCTCAACCACCCAGGCGATATAGGCATCAGGGAAGTTGTTCCGCAATGCCCTGAGGGCTGGAAGAGTGCGGATAACATCGCCGATTGCTCCCAGGCGCACCATAAGAATTCTTGGGTTTTTTATTTCCATGGGGGCTATTTTATCGGAGTGATGCTCTTTGTCAATAAGATAACTGCCTTAATCTAATGAATTTCCTTGTAAAATAACGTGAGTTATGGTTTAGTATCATATTCTTAACAATAAGCATTTTTCAAACAACCATGTTCTGCAAAAAAAACATTCCTCCCGCATACAGCCTCATCGAACAAGGAAAGAGAGCCATCATTGTCAAGGATGACTGGAAGGATAATCTCCTTACGGTTGGGATTACTGATCCGGACTTTTTTTTAAAACAATCCTTCCCAGAAAAAGAAAATTATTTTGGAAGAGGAGCGTTAAAAGTTGTCGCTTTATCGGTAGAGTCCGACGAGAGGATGGTTATCCGCCATTTTCAACGCGGGGGAATGATTCACAAACTTATTCCAGACCTTTATTTTGGAACGTCACGGCCTTTAAAAGAGCTTTGGGTCGGATACCGGGCAAAAGAAAAAGGAGTTCCCACTGCTGATATAATAGCTGCCTGCCATACCAAGGTCTTCTGGAAATTTCACCAGGGAGATCTGATCACCAGAGAAATTAAGGATGGTAAAGACCTCGCGACCTATCTCAAGGAAATAGGACAGCCTTTAACCAGGGAAAAGGTTTTGGAGAAAAGGCGCGTTATCATAGAGGTGGGTAAACTGGTGCGCTCGATGCATGAGGCGGGTATTTTTCATGGCGACCTCAACCTGAAAAATATTATCCTCCAAACAACTGATCCTCAAAATACAAAGGGATATCTTATTGACTTTGACAAGTCTTTTATCCGGTCTCATTTGAGGGAAACCCTGAGAATTCGCAATCTCCTTCGCTTAAACCGTTCCACGGAAAAATTTAAAAAACAGGGATTGCCTATTACGCGCACTGATACTTTCCGGTTCCTTTTAGCATACTTTCAGAACTCGCCTGACTTTAAAGCTCGTTTTAAAGAGTTTAACCTTCAGTATAAACGGCATATGCTTTTTCATCGGTTTGGAGAGAAACTTTCAAAGCTCTTTTGTTGACTTTTTTACCCGATAAGATTAAATGAAAGAAAAAATATTAAACTCCGCGACCAATAATCACAGTTAACCCTGTTAGAAGAATTTCACACGGCGCATTTATCCTGCGCTTCTTAACCCTGTTAGATATTTGATAGCTAACAGGCAAGCGAGGCATTTCTAAGAGGGTACAAAATTGGTGTCGCTGAGGAAGGGGCCTTCATGATTGACAAAAATAAAAACAAGGCTGGATTGCCAGATAAAGAAACGCAACCGCTCTTTTTATTTTGGGAAAACCATCAGGTCTACACATTTGACAAACAGGAACGATCCAGACACTTATTGCAAGGGGCGGAGCTGAGGAAACGTCCAGAAAATTATAACAATCATCTTGGCAATGAAATGAGGAAAAGTAGCCTGTTCTCTTTTCCATACGCACACGCCTCGCAGCAGTGTTTAGTGTTGTAGCATCATATCGTTATTTACTTAGTTGCAATGCTTATTTGGGCAACAGTCCGTCAAGAACTTCCCCCAATGCGCTTCCGGCAGGTTGCTGAAAAAGTTTTTTCACAATGCGCTTACATCGGGTATAATCACAATTTCAAGAAAGCAGTAAAAAAGATTTCTCATGAAAAATCGAATTCTCATAACCTGCCCCAAGGGGATCGCCCCGATTCTGGGTGAAGAAATACGCGCGCTCGGTCTGCCGGTCAACGCTGAAATAGCGGCGGGGGTTGAAACTATCGGGAGCATGTTAGACTGCATGAAGCTGAACCTGCATATCCGTACGGGACACCGGGTCCTCTTCTTCATCAAGGAATTCAGCGCTTCAACGCCCCAGAATTTTTATCAGGGCATCAAACGCATCCGTTGGGAAGACCTCATTCCTGAAACCGAATATGTCAGCGTTTCCTCCTCCGTGGATAACCCGTGCATACAGAACACGCAATTCGCCAACCAGAAGTGCAAGGACGCCATCATGGACCGCATGAGAGAAAGCTGCGGCAGGCGCCCCGATTCGGGCCCGGACAAAACCGGGGTCGCGGTCTTCGTTTACTGGAAAGGGAGCAATTGCAGGGTTTATCTTGATACATCCGGAGAACCTTTGGCGCGACGCGGCTATCGCAAAATTCCCTTTAAGGCCCCCATGCAGGAGACGCTCGCGGCGGCCGTTATCCTGTCAACCGGCTGGAGAGGCAAGGGGAATTTTCTGAACCCGATGTGCGGAAGCGGTACGCTGGGGATCGAGGCTGCCCTGATCGGATTGGACAAGGCGCCCGGTCTGCTCAGGACCAATTTTGCCTTTATGCATCTCCGGGATTTCCGGCGTGCCGAATGGAACGCTTTGCGGCAGGAGGCAAGAAGAAAAAGCAAAAAGGGGTTTGAGGGAAAAATGATCCTGACGGATCTCGATCCTAAAGCCGTTCGGGCGGCACAACAAAATGCCCTCACAGCAGGCGTCGACCACCTGATGACGTTCGGGGTCTGCGACTACTTGGAAACGCCGGTACCGGCGGACGGCGGCATTATCGTCATTAATCCCGAATATGGTGAACGACTCGGCGTGGTAAAGGAGCTGGAAACCGTTTACGAAGGGATGGGAAATTTTTTTAAACGGCGCTGCAACGGCTACACGGGTTATATTTTTACCGGAAATCCCGATCTCGCCAAAAAAGTAGGGCTAAAAACCAGCCGTCGCCTGATTTTCTTCAGCAGCCGGATCGAATGCCGGCTGCTTGAGTACAAACTTTATGAGGGAAGCAGGAAGGTTTCCCAAAATCAAAACAAAGACGATCAATGAGCGTTAAATTTTTTTTGCCCTTTCCCCGGGATTAAACCACTTACGAAGATTCATAACCTACTATGCGTAAAACGGTAACTTTTCTTTTTTGCGCCTTACTTTTTTTAACTGCTGAAGCGCTGTCAGCTGAGGTGGGGAAAAATTTACCCGCAGTGATCGAAAACTCGCTGGGCATGAAGTTGGTTCTTATCCAAGCTGGGGAATTTAAGATGGGAAGCGATGAGTCGCCCGAGGCGCTTGCCAAGGCATTTCCACAATATGACCGCCGGCGTTTCCTGAATATCGTCGACGAGGCGCCCGTGCACAGGGTCCGAATCACCCGATCGTTCTACCTCGGGCAGCATGAAGTTACTGTTGGTCAGTTCAAAAACTTTTTGGCAGCATCGGGCTATATACCGGAATCAATCGCGGACGGCACCGGCGGCTACGGGTATAACCCTGCTTACGATCCCAAAACCTCGAAACGGGGCGATGCCTTTGAAGGGCGAAGCCCAGTCTATTCATGGCTAAATCCTGGTTTTGATCAAGGGGACAATTATCCGGTGATTAATGTCACCTGGAACGATGCGGTGGCGCTGAGCCGATGGCTCAGCGAAAGGGAAGGAAAAAAATATCGCCTGCCTACCGAGGCTGAATGGGAGTATGCCTGCCGCGCCGGCACTCAAATGCGGTATTACAGCGGTGACAAGCCTCAATCATTGTTAAAGGTCGCCAATACCTTTGACGCTAAGACCGCAAGGAACTGGCCGCAATGGCAAGCATATGCCTTGACGGGGCGCGATGGTTTCGCATTTACGGCTCCGGTGGGGAGTTTCGCGCCGAACGCATGGGGTCTATACGACATGCACGGCAACGCATGGGAGTGGGTTGCCGACTGGTACGGTGAAAACTACTATGCCAACTCGCCGGTGGATGATCCCCAGGGACCTGCCACGGGCTCGGTGCGGGTGCGCCGGGGCGGATCATGGCACACATGGTCGTTTTATTGCCGGACTTCATTCCGCAATTGGAATACACCGCAGACACGCTACACGCTGGTCGGCATACGGTTGTTGCGCGAAGTCGCTGTGGACCATCCTTGAAGTCTTGAGTGAGTATTTAATATGGGTTAGGTCTTGAAAAGGGGTAAGGGATGGGGGTCCGTTCATGCGAGGTGGCGTTGAACCAAAATTGTAAAGGAAAGGAGAAAATTATGAAAAAGGCAGAATTAAAGAATTTTGGGACACCGGACGAGGTGCGTGAGTTTCCCAAAGGAAGAGTCGAGCTGATTAAGGTAGGTGGGGCCACTGTTGGCCGCGCCATTCTTGAGCCTGGCTGGCGATGGGCAACCTCCGTGCAGCCAATCGCCAAAACCAAAAGCTGTGAAGCTCCTCACTTCCAGTATCATGTTTCCGGTGTCCTGAGGGTTCGGATGGAAGATGGGACGGAGTTTGACTGCAAACCCGGCGATGTTTCTCTGCTTCCCTCCGGACATGATGCATGGGTGGTGGGCGACCAGCCGGCAATCGTCATTGACTTCCAAGGGATGATTGACTACGCGAAGGCTCGCTGAGCTGGCTCAATGACGAAAGATAAGGAAAGAGTTTATAAAATTATAAGATTTCTTTTGACAATGAAATAAGGATAAGTAATCAGTCCCTTGTCTTCACAGTCTGTGTTTGCAGTGTTATACAGACTCTATGATATTGTCAGCCACCAAACTCATCACGACAATAGTGAGGTAAACTTGTCTATCTTAAAATTGACCATCGGCATCGTCCTAAATGTGGCCATCTTCGGTTTTTCCCTGTTCTTGCCGGCAGGTACTTTGGATTGGTGGCGTGCTTGGGTGTTTCTCGGTGTGGATTGTGTTGGCGTGGTGGCGAGCACCGTGAGCCTCTCCCGCATCAAACAGGGGGTGCTCGAAGAACGCTTCAAACTACCAATCCAGAAGGGACAACCGCTCTCGGACAAGTTCATCGTGGTCCTGCTTATCGCGTCGTTTGTCGGTGTGATTGTCTTTGTCCCCTTGGATGTCTTTCGGTTTCATCTGATGGCTAAGCCAGGGCCTTTTGTTTCGTCATTAGGGCTTGTTCTTTTTGTCGCGGGCTGGTGGGTGATGACTCTTGCTTTAAAGGAGAATGCCTTCGCGGTGCCGGCAGTGAAGTATCAGGAAGAAAGGCATCAAAGAGTTATTGATAGCGGAGTCTACAGTATAGTCCGACATCCGATGTACGCGGCCGCTATCCCGCTGATGGTCGGCATGCCGCTGTGGCTGGAATCGTACGCGGCGGCCATATTTGCAGGCGTTCCAATCGTTACGCTCGTTCTGCGCATACTGATCGAGGAACAGTTCTTAAAACGGGAACTGGCAGGCTACGACGCCTATACGGAGAGCGTCCGGTACCGGCTCATCCCGTTTCTCTGGTAAGAGGGTTAGATAATCCCTTGCAACTGCAACCACAGGTGAGCTGGCTCGTGATACACGAGCTGTTCCACAAAAAAATATGAATTTATGACCAAAGGCGAAAGCAGGTAACCAGAAAGGACTTAAATACTGGTTCGTCCTGACATTCGCGTGCTCAAAATCCAGGCGGCTGTCCTGCGTAAGCGGGGTGGCCCTTTGAAGATCGAATCTCTTGAGCTGGAAGGTCCTCGAGGCGATGAAGTCCTGGTGCGCATTGTTGCCTCGGGCATCTGTCATACTGATATAAGCTTCTGCGACGGCTGGGAAAAAACCGATGGCCCAGTGGTTCTGGGGCATGAGGGCGCTGGGATCGTGGATTAGGTCGGCAAGAAAGGGGAAAATGTCAAGCGCGGGGACCATGTTGTGCTTTCTTACCAGTCCTGCGGTCAATGCCGATGCCAAGCGTGAGAGCACCATCAAGCCGGTGCTGCGCATCAGCGAGGTCTAGGGAAAAACATGTCGGTAGGTATTTTATGAGAGATACCTTTAAGAGTCAATTGAAGCCTTCACAGAAGGCATGAATATTTTTACCCAAATCTTCGTAACAGTATCCTCCCTCCAGCAGAGCATACCTTCTCCCGCGGCAGTGTTTTTCTGAAAAGTCCTTCATCATTTTCCCGATTTCTTGGAAAGCAGCAGTGGAAAGTTTATGCCCCCAGTCCTCTATATATTCGTCGAACCCCGCAGAAGCCGAAATTATATCATGGTCGCCCGCTCGGTTTAAGGCAGAGGAAATTTCTTCGAGATAACTCTTTTCATGACGGCCTTTTGGGTTAAGAATATTAAACCCCGGTTTTCTTCCGAGGATATTGATATTGCCATCCCCGGTGTGCAGGTCAAAGTCGAGGATAAAGGCAGATTTGATTTTTTCTTCTGCCTCGAGTTTTAAAAGGGACACCGACATATTATTGAAGAAGCAAAACCCCCAGCAACTATTACTGGAGGCATGGTGCCCGGGCGGTCGGATGCAGGCAAAGGTCGGTTCGCCGGCCCAGGCAAGTTCAGCCGCTTTGATGGCTCCGCCGGCAGAGAGAAGCGCCATGGTGTAAACGATATCGTCTCGCTTTACGTTTTCAATATGGCGAGCCGAGTGCGCCCGCAGGATATCCTTAGTTTCAGCTGGCGGGGGGTGAATAAGTTTATAGTGGGGATATTTCTTAAGCTCCTGCATGATCGGCTCCATCCTTCCCGGAGCGGCCGCTGGGTCAGCATCATAGGTTTCGTAGAATTTTTCGTGGAAGATAATATTCATGCGATCCTCCCTATATTTCCGGTGATTTTAAGATACCCTTTTTTGTGCAATCATTTCTGTGGTGTTTACCGGTTTTTCAGAGAGAAAAAATCGGCACCACTTTATGACCGAGTCAATAACGATAATCAGGGCCAGGCAAATCATTATGCCCACTAAGATGGCATCGATTTTATAGTTAAAGGCATCAGGAACCGATGATAATGCCTTAGCCGAAAAATCTTTGAGGAGCTTAAAAGAAGCGGTGAAAGTAGTTACGGCCATAAAGAGCATAGGTATAAACGTTACCCAGATATATTTAGTTTTGTGCATCTTGATGAGAAAGGTCGTGCCGATACATAGGGCCAGCATTCCTAAGAGCTGGTTAGCGGTTCCAAAGATAGGCCAGATAACCGATATGGAACCGGTGTAGATAAAATACCCCCAGCTTAAGACGACCAGGAAGCTGGCTACAAGATTGCCGGTAATAGAACTTAAATTTCCAAAGGGTTTATAAACATACCCCCCTAATTCCTGCACCACATAGCGGGCCACCCTGGTACCCGCGTCAATCGTGGTAAGGATAAAAAGCGCTTCGAACATCAAAGCAAACTGATACCAGTAAGCCATGAGATGTTTTAAAAAGGGAAGAGATGAAAAGATATAGGCCATCCCAACTGCCAAGGAAACTGCTCCTCCCGGCCTTCCTTGCAAGCTTACCCCTATTATTGAGGAAAGTTCATTAATTTTAGCCACCGGAAATCCGAGATCGGCAAGCTCTAAGAAACTGAGTTTGGAGTTAATGGCGAAGTAATCTCCCGGGATGAGAACAGTAGCAGCGATTAAAGCAATGATAGCCACAAACCCTTCGGTGAGCATAGCTCCATAGCCGATTGCTCGCGCAAAACTTTCCTTTTCAATCATCTTGGGAGTAGTGCCGGAGGATATAATTGAGTGAAAACCGGAAAGCGCACCACAGGCAATAGTGATGAATACAAAGGGGAAAACTGCTCCCGGAATAATAGGCCCGCCGCCATGGATGAACTGAGTAAGCGGCGGCATGAGCAGGTGGGGATGAACGATAACTATCCCGATAGTCAGCAGAATAATGACGCCGATTTTCATAAATGAGGAAAGGTAATCCCGGGGAGCCAAGAGCAACCACACGGGAAGGACGGAAGCCACGAATCCATAGATGGCCAGAAGAATAGACAGAAAATTTTTATCCAGATCAAAGAACGAAGATAAGGGCGATGAGGGGATCGCCCTCCCGAATATTACCGTGAGAATGAGCAGGGTAATCCCTATCAGGGAAACCTCAGCGACCTTATTGGGTCGTAAGGACTTCATGTAAATTCCCATGAAAAGGGCAATGGGGATGGTCATAGCGATAATAAAGACGCCCCAGGGGTTATGGAATAAGGAGTTTATTACCGCCAGTCCCAAACCGGCAATGGTTATGATCAAAATAAAAAGGATCGCAACCAAGGCAGCCCCGCCCGTTAGAGGACCCACTTCATATTTTGCAATTTGGGCAAGTGATTTGCCATCTCTCCTAATAGAGGCAACTAAAACAATAAAATCGTGTACCCCTCCGGCCAGAACCGCACCAATCAGAACCCAGAGAAAACCCGGAAGATAGCCAAACTGAGCGGCCAGCACCGGTCCGATAAGAGGTCCGGCGCCGGCGATAGCCGCAAAATGGTGGCCAAAAAGAACCCATTTGTTGGTAGGATAAAAGTTTTTTCCGTCGTTTAAACGAAAGGCCGGGGTTATTCTCCGATCATCGAGCGCTAAAACCTTGGCAGCCAGAAAAGCCCCGTAAAACCGATAAGCGAGGGCAAAAAAACACCCGGCCGCGATCACCAGCCAGAGGGCATTGATATGTTCTGAGGGATTAAAAATCCCGGTTACCATGGCAAAAGCAAGAGCAAAAAGAAACGCGACCGAGGCCCACAGAAGATATAATATTACTTTCAAAATCTGTCTCCGATTCATAGGAACCTAAAATGACTATAGAAGATTATGTTCAAAGTTTAAATGATAATAGAAGTAATTGCAAATATCTTAAAGTAAACATAATAATGATTTATTGTCATGAAGATCTGGAAAGAAAATGTATTTATTAAAGGATAATCTCAGTAATTTTGTTTTGACACTTTTATATTGCCACGATAATATTACTTTTTTAAAATGGAATTTCTATGGAAAAAAAACCTCTTTTGAGAAATTTTATTACTGTGGTTTCCGGTCTGCCGCGCTCCGGCACCTCGATGATGATGCAAATACTTAAAGCCGGAGGGATGGAAGTTGTCACCGACGAAGTTAGAAGGGCAGATGAAGATAACCCGCGAGGTTATTTTGAATTGGAACAGGTAAAAAAGCTAAAGGAGAGTAGCGCGTGGCTTGCTGACTGTCGAGGGAAGGCGGTTAAAGTAATTTCCATGCTTCTCTTTGACCTGCCTTCTAACCATCATTATAAAATAATTTTTATGCAGCGACCAACCGAAGAAATGCTCGCCTCCCAAAGGATTATGCTGGAAAGACGGGGAGAAACAAAGGATGGGATTAGTGATGAGCACATGGCAGAAAAGTTTGAGAAACATCTCAAGCAGGTTGAGCATTGGATTGCGCAGCAAAAAAATATGGAAGTTCTCTATGTCCCTTATAATGAAGTAATCAAAAACCCACTGCTTTACTCTGAAAAAGTGAATGGGTTTTTAGGGCAAGATTTTAATACAAAAACTATGGCAGAAGCGGTTGAGGAAACATTTTACCGGCAGCGAAAAGAGTAAAAATTAATGGGATAATGGGTATGACTGAGCAAAAGGCAACCTACATTCAGTGGCATCACGGGGCCATTACCCGGGCCGACCGAGAACGTCTTAACGGCCATCTAAGCTTTACGATTTGGTTTACCGGGCTTCCTTCATCCGGCAAATCAACGCTCGCCGTGGCGCTTGAAGAAGTTTTGTTTGAACGAGGTTTTCATACCTTTATCCTCGACGGCGATAACGTTCGCCATGGCCTTAATAAAAATCTGGGTTTTTCCCCTGAAGAACGAACAGAAAATATTCGGAGGATTGGGGAAGTGGCAAAGCTTTTTCGCGACGCCGGTATTATCAATATGACGGCCTTTATTTCACCGTATCGCCACGATCGACAGACGGCCAGGGAATTATCGAATGATAAATCATTTATTGAAGCCTTTGTGGATTGTCCGATTGAGGTCTGCGAGCAACGTGATCCCAAGGGAGCGTATAAAAAAGCACGGGAAGGCATCATTAAAGACTTTACCGGTGTCAACGCTCCTTACGAAGCACCGGAAGATCCCGAGATCCATTTACACACTGATAAGATGTCAGTCAAAGAGTGTGTTCAGATAATAATGGATTACCTAATCAAAAATAAATTCATTCCTGAATAATGATACGCGATAACACCCGGATTTACCACGTGTGAAAGCCCCCTAAGGGGGTTTATTTTTTTAAAAATTTTACAATTTGGGGAAGGGCTTCACTGCTTTTTTCTGAACAGTAGTAACCATTGGTAACGCTGATTGCCATTTGACTGAAGGGATTCGGCTCCGGGTTTATGTCAATCAGTGCTCCTCCCCGATGCACTACTGTCACCCCCACTTGCATGGGCAGGTTAGTAGCTCCTGAGGTACCTACCACCAGCAAAAGATCGGTCTTTTCTGCTTTTCGGAGTGAGCTATAAAAACGAAAAAATTTTTCGTCATAACATTCGTCGAACCAAAGAACGTGAGGCCGCGCGATAGCTCCGCATTGACTGCAGGTCAAGAGTTTCTTTTCCGTTTCGGTTATAGGAGCGGTTTTGTCTTTGAAAGGAATTTTGTTCGGAAGGGGAACTATCAAATCACTACATTCATCTGAACAGCGCATAAAATTTAAGTTTCCATGAATTTGATAGGTGCGGTCAGGACTATTACCCGCGCGCAGGTGAAGCCCATCAACGTTTTGGGTAATCAACACAAAACGGTCTTGAAAAACTTTTTCTAATTCCACTATCGCCAAATGACCTAAATTTGGTTCGGCTTGAGCGCAAACTGTCTTACGGTAAAGATACCACTGCCATACCTCATAGGGTTTCATTTTAAACATGCGGAAGGTAGCCATTTCTTCCGGATGATATTCTTTAGAACCCACGGTCCAGTAACCGTCCTTGCCGCGAAATGTCGGTATACCACTCTCAGAAGAAATCCCCGCGCCCGTCAAAACCGTAATGTTACCTTCCGATTTTTTAAAATGTTCTAAAGCCGTTATCAATTTTGCATCCATCTTTTTTCCCTCAATTTCAGGATTTTGGGGAGCCGTTATTCTACTTTTATGCTCTTTCTGAGAATCTTTTCATATTTTCATGTCCTTCATGTAATTCATTTGTCATTTTTTACCCCCTTTCTTTCAAATTGTTTGCGGATTTCTTCCAGCTTTGCCTCCAGAGATTCGCCTGGTGCTACCAAAAAAATTTGCTTGGTTTTAAGGTCCACATAGCGGCAGCAATTTTCACCGTTGGGCCCGGGCCGCATTCCGAGAAAAAAACATTCCGGTTTTGAATTATCCACTTCTTCGTCTTCCACGTTCACTTTCTTTTTTTCTGGCGACTTAAAAATTTCATGGCGTGAACCCCTATTTATTATCCTCCATTTTTTCTATCTTCTCTCTAACCTCGGCTAAACCGCCCCATCCGCCTAAACAAGCTAAATATCCAAAAAACCATAAAAACCCTTTTTCAATTTCTTTTGAGTAGCCACCTTTTGCCAACATATCCGAAAAAATTTGTTTTAAAAGATTTTTACTTACCTCGTCACTAGAAATGGAGCTCTTCCAAAATGGGTTTGACCTCCCCATAATAAATTCCTGTGTTAGCACTCCATACTTCGCTCCAGTGATAAAATCTTTCTTATCATCCCCACTTGCTTTTACAGACCAATAGGAAGTTCCCCGCTTTTTCTTTTTTATAAAAGGCAAGTCTTCAATTTTTCGATTTTCACAAATTCTTCTTTCCTTTTCCCAATCTCCAGCCTTTGAAATAACCCCATCATTTTTTCTAGGCATAACCCTAAGGCCAATTTTTGCTTTTGAAAGATCAATTACTTTCCCTTTTTCTTCCATGGTGCTCTCCTTTCGGATTATTTGCCTTCCTTACCATTGTTGCAAATTATTTTAAGGAGCTGTTCTTCAATGCTGTTAGGAGTTATTTCGCTGAATAGTGGATCGGGAGGGTTTTCATTATGGATAACATTCTCTCCGGAATCAAACCAAGCCGAAGACATAACCTTAATCCTGTTTTTTACACAATCTATTTCATATCTGTCTATCCGGTGGTTTATATTTTCTTTTTTAATGCGGTCTTTTTGTGAAAGTTCTGCTTCTTTTTGGGCGTTATAAAACTCAGGAGGTTCATAACTTAAAGAAGGAGGTTTGTTATGTTGGATTTTTTTTATAAAGTCTGCTTTTGCTTGATCGGATAACACTATCTTTGTCCATATTTTTGCCGTGTCCTGATCACGAGAAACGCTTTGGATATCATAGAACCACTCGTTGTTATCCGCATCCTTGCCAAAAGATTTCCAATCAGCACCATACCCAACCGATGAGAGAAGAATCAGAAGCATTGTGCCGATTAATATTTTTCGCATTTTTGTCATTCACTCACTCCCTTTCCAGTTAGTTTTTTATCTCTGAACTTCATTAAATCAAATATTTTTTTGAAATCTTCTTTTCCAATGTTTCAATGACATTCAAATAAATACTACGAGGGCCATGACATATAAATTTTGCAGACATGGTCATTAATAATTTCTTGAAAAAAAATCACTCCACCAAGAAATGGTATTTTAGTTTTGCATTCCTCCTCATTAGATGCAGTTAGTTTCCATAAACCACCACCGCTAAATCCTCCAAATTTTTTTACAAGTCCCTTGTTTTTATTATAATCAAAATTGATTTTTCTAAGGTCATAAGTTCCACAATCTTTTTTTTCTATCGGCTGGTCAATAAAATAACACTGGGGACTATACCTTATAAAGTATTCATAACCTTTTCTCGCAGAAGGTTCCCTAATGGTAAGTTCATCTGGAAAACCACAAAGCGCCCAAATTCCTGAATTAAAATCTTGGTGATTCTTTAAAAATTTTGACCGATGAATAGAAATATTAAAAAATGATTTTATGGCCTTTAAAGTATCTAATGCTTTACAGGACAAAATTTGTACAAGTCCAAGGTCAGGCCCTTCGGCAGTGTCAGAGGATTTAAAAACCTCAATTACCTCTAAACACATCTTTTCTATTATAAACCTTTCATAACGAGGTAGTTGAAGGTTGTTTTCACCAACCGCACCTATACTAAGTCCTATTTCATCAAAATTTTTTATTTCCCGACTCACATGTTCCGCTGTGAGAATTCCATAGAAGCAATCGGTTTTAATTAAGGACCCTGTTCCCAATAAAGAAATTTTTTCATCCGGTTCCTTTTGGAGGATTCCGATTATTCCAACTGTATAAGTAAACAGTTCATTTGTAATAGCTGGGGCAAATGCAGATACAAAATCTTTTTGAGTTTTGTAAGCTGAATTCATAATAACCTTTTTAACCACACCACTTGGTTGAAATAAGTATCAATTTCGTTATTCTACTTTCACTCCTCCAAACATGGCGTTATGAAAATTAACCTTTCATCAACTAATGTCCAGAATCATTCTAAAAAATTCTATGGTTAATGTAAAAAACATGCATCTTATCACGAAAGATTATGGCGGCAGGTGCGTGCCAACCTTCAGGATTCTCGTTCAACGCTTTCTCAAACATTGCTTTTATTTGCTCGATACTAAGTCCATCAATGCATCTTCCTAACCAGGGCCCTTTAGGGTCTTTCTCGATATAGGTTGATTCGGCCATAATGCCATCCATCGCACCAGTTAACCATTTTATCCTGTCGTTGTCGTTTAATTTTAGGTAGTCGTTGCAAGTCAAATAGCCAAGCGTGATTCCGCTCGATTGGGCATGGGCCAAAAAGGTAACAAGGAACAGAAGAATCGTAAATACAAAAGTAAAGCGAGATAACATTAAAGCGAACTTGAAACACCCTTTTCGTTTTTTCATTT
Organism: Thermodesulfobacteriota bacterium; assembly: GCA_026625185.1. GTDB lineage: Bacteria > Desulfobacterota > WTBG01 > JAGOGO01 > JAGOGO01. The sequence continues at coordinate 1,929,585 of CP113000.1, forward strand.
TATTCTCTCCTTTCTCTAATTAGCCGTGGCGTTTTTCCTTTAATGGCTAACCCTCCATAAAAAAACCCGAATACCTGTCAGCGTCCGATAAGGAACGCCCATACCCCACGGGAAAGAGAATCCTCTGGTATTTTTTTCCAATAAAAAACCTCTAACGTGGGTAAAAAACCGCTTATCGTGTTTTGACATTTTTATTTTGTGTGTTCTATCCTTTCATGTCAATATTTAAGGGTTCCTCTAAAATGTCATTCCTGAGAGGGGCAGAAATCAAGAACCAATCGAAATTACTGGACTCCCGCCTTCGCGAGAGTGACAAACAGGGAATTATTAGAGGTACCCTTAAAACGGAGGGCGTGTATTCGCCTACGCCGTCGGGATAACCGAAAACAGTCAATGGTGTGCCCTCAGTGATACTTTTTTGCAATAGATAGTCACCGCTTATTTTTTTGCAAGCCATCCTTGGGCTTTGTTTTCCTATCCGTGAGGATTTGGTCCACCTGTCTTTGGACTTCTTCTATTTTTTCTTGCGGCCACGGGGTTTCCTGTTTTAATTGTGGATCCAAAGTATTTTCCGGGCTGAACTGTTGAAGCAGTAATTTGTCTATGGGATATAAATCTTCAGCTACTCGATAAATATCTTCTTCGGTTAACATTTCGGGAACCACCGTGATACGAAATATCTTTTCGACCGGGCTTTTTCGGATCAGGTCAATGCTTTTTTTGATTGCCTTGAGATCAACCGGGACCCCGGTTAATCGAGCATAAGAAATCTCTTCCAAAGGCGCTTTAACATCCATGGCGATGGCATCTACTAAATTTTCTTTCAAAAGGGTCTCGATCATGTGGGGATTACTCCCATTGGTATCGAGCTTCACCAAAAGATTTCTCTTTTTGAATATCCGGATAAAATCAGGAAGGGTTGCCTGGAGCGTGGGTTCGCCGCCGGTGATACAGACCCCGTCAATCCAGTCCTTAAGCTCTTTCATCCGTTGAAGCGCTTCCGGTAATGGCCAGGTTTTTAAACATTGAGGGTTAAGAACTAAGGTAACGTTTTGGCAAAAGGGGCAACGAAAATTGCAGGAGGGAAGAAAAATCACTGAAGCGATCTTGCCGGGCCAATCCAAAAAAGACGTTTCTAAAAAACCTTTGATGGGGATACTGTTTTCATGACGTGCCATAGCATGGGCTGACAGAGGACTTAAAGTGTAAAAAAAACTCGAAGGGGGAATATCATTCCCCCTTCAAACAAAGGAGGGGTTGAGAACAAATCCCTTGACCGAAAAAATCCGGTTAAGAGATGGAAGAACTATTGGTAATATCGGGAAATCGCTTTTTTTACCTCCAAGGGAGTAGGAACCTGTCCTGAATAAGAGGCAATGGAATTTTCTTCTTCATCTTCAATAATCATGGTCGGGGTTGACTTAACACCATAATAGGAAGCCTCAGCAAGACCATCAGCAGTATCGAGGTTATAATCATCAACAACCAATCCATCCTGCTTCAGCATCCCTCCGATAATCTTAGCGTTGCCGCACAAGGGGCACTCAGCTTTCCAAAATAGTTTTACTTTTCCCATCTTCTCTCCTCCTTCCTCGCTCTAATGGAAAAATTTAAGCTACTTTTACCCGGTTAGAAAAATCTCACTTCCCCGGTAGAATATCAAAAAATTATTTTTAGCCCTTTTCACACCGGATTTATTCAGCGTTTGAAACTTTTCTAACCGGAATTACTTTTTGGTCTAACGCCTCAGAAAAATATTCTTGGTTTCGGTACCGGTCATGGAGTTCACCGATTTTCCCTTTGTTCCAGCTTGAAATCTTGGTGAAATATCCGGTAATCCGCGTTATACCTTCTACCTTTTGGGAACCGCAATAGCTGCACCGATCCTTGAGTCCTCGTTCGGTTTTGCCGCAGTCATTACAGTTGGTGAATTCAGGTGAAAAGGCGATCTGGTCATTGGTGGTGTGCCGAAAGGTTTTTAAGACAAAATTAGCCAAGGATTCTTTTGCTGGGCGTTTTTCGCCCAGCCAGATGTGGGTGAGCGCTCCTGCCTCAATGAGGGGATGGAAAAGGCCTTCTTTTCGAACTCTTTCGATAGGGTTAATGGGAATTGATACCGGAAGATAGGTGGAATTGGTATAGTAAACCTCATTGCGCTCTAAATTACCCTTTACGACCCGGTGAGCTTCCGGATAGAAGTGTTCGAGATCCAGCTTGGCAAACCGATAGGCAGTGCTTTCCGCCGGTGTCTGCTCCAAGACAAATTTCATGTGATGTTTTTCCGATAATTTTTTCGCCACCAAGTGCATATGCGCAATCACTTTAAGGGCAAATTTCAGGGTGTCCTTCGAAGCATATAATTCATTACCAGTATGAAACTGGACCAGCTCATTGAGTCCCAACATTCCGATAAGGAATGAGGCCCGATTCATCTTGAGGTAGGGGTTGCCATCTTTATTCATCGTAAGCAAGGCCAAAGGACCTTTTTCACCTATGGATAAAAGTTTTTCGATAAAAACTTTTTTCTGCTCATGGGCTTTTACCGCCAGTGCCATGGCGTCAGAGATTCGAGAAAATAAAACCGTATCATCCTGATTGCTTCGGTAACCGAGCCGGGGGAGGTTAAGAGTTACATTTTGAAGGGCGCAATATCGCATTCTCCAAGGCTCCCGGGCGTCAGCAAAGTCTTGGGCTTCGAGTTTAAAGCTCAGTCGGCAGCATTCGGAAATTTTTGCCGTACTCCCACGGTCTAAAACAAAATAGGTATTTCCTTTTTCACTGGCAACATCGCAAATATGGTTGAGAAAATTATTATGTCCCTCGGTTTGGAAAAATTTCTCGGTAATATGGACCAGCGGTTTAGGAAAAAAGAAAGGCCGGCCGGTTCCGTCCCCCCCCTTGTAAACGTTAAAAAGAGCCCCTGCAAATCTTTGTGCTTCGGAAAGGTATTCGGCATAGGTTTTACCGGTAAAATCACCTCCCGGGCCAATTGCCGGAACATCTTCAAAGTGTTTCGGAACTTCCCAATAAATATTAATATCACTAAAAATGGCTTGTCCGCCACGGGCCACTGCCTGCTGAGAAAATTCAAAAATAAGCATCTGAGCGAGTTGTTCAATCTCTCGATCGCTCATCCCCACTAAATAGGGAGCAAAAAAGAGGTTAACGGCGTCCCAGCCGATCGCTCCTGCGAAATTGCTTTGGAGAGCGGCGGCAAATTTAACCATATGGGCTAAAAGCACTTCCGGATGTTTGGCGGGTTTGGCGTTGGAGAGAGAATTCGGGAGGTTTAAACCAAACTTTTTAATATATTCCAATGACTGTCCTGAACAGTAGGGCCGGTCAATAAAACCCAAGTCATGAAGGTGCAGGTCTCCTCGCAGATGCGCATCCGCAATATCCTGGGAAAAAACACTGAGGAGGGCGTATTCTTTTTTTATCCCTTCCGCTAAAGTTAAGTTCGTAGCTTCGGGCCCATGAGGAACATTGGCATTTTCTTTGTTGGGATGAAGAATGAGCTGATCCACATCATAAATCGGCAAACCGATTCGGGTATGCATCATCCGGGTTTGTTCCAGCCCCTTTTCAATAAGTTTGGCATTTACCAATTCCCGGATAAGGGGAGCGGTAATCACTTTGGTCTTGGAGTTAAGGATCATTTCTTCAACCTCAGCGCTTACCTTTTCCGCGGTATCACCGTCAATATAGGTCTCCCTCACCAGAGCGTCGACAATTTTCTGCCGATTCCAGGAACTGACATCTTCACTGGAAGTCCGCACAAAAAGGGCTATGTCAGTGGTTTCACTGCCCGATAAAGTATAAGGTTTTTCCGGTTTGATTTCTTGTAGATGTGCCATAGTCCTCCCTAACCTCCTAAAACGGTTTGCCTTTATTCTCCTCATATTGTGGATGAATATTATTTGACCACAAGATATTGGGTGTGTCAAGTGAAATTTGGAAGTAAAAAAATTTTTATTTCTTGCGGAAAATGGTTTAAAGTTGTAGAGTTTTTTCAGTGGGATGAAAAATTTTTGCCCGGAGTTTGAAAATTTTTTTATTTTACCTTTAGGGCCGCAAAAATCCGGGTCTTGTTATAAAAAATAGAAGTAATTATCAGTGGTTAATTAAAATGAAGGGGGGATGATCAATGAAAAGAGACGACAACGAAAGAATTGTTTACTCGATAAATGTGAGTGATATTCAGCAAGTCGCCAACGAAGTTCTTGACCGCGACCTCACCAAGAAAGAAATTCGGTTAGTTGAAAACTCAATCGGTGATAATATTGATTGGTTCCAGGCAATTGAGGATGCCATTCTCAAAAACATCACCCAAGAATCCTGAAGCTGAATTAACGCTAAAAAAGAGGGGCTTTATGGTTGATGAGAATAAAAAATAAGGCCGCATTGCCGAAAAAAGGGTAAAGGGTATTTTTTGTTTTTGCATTTGCTTCTCTTTTGGGTTTTTCCCCTTGCTTTTTAAAACTTTTCCCGCATAGGTAAGTTCCCCGGGACATTCATAAGACTATAACATTCTTACCAACCGCGCTTTATGCCGATTTTAAATTTTTCAATCTTCGTACGCAAAAATGTTTGGTTTGGTGGGTTTCGTTTTGAATGTGGTTGGAAAAATAAATGTGGTTGACTTTTTAGAAGTGATTCTTTATGTTCTAACTCTCCTTTAAAAAATACAACCCCTCTAACTCCCTTTTTAGGGGAGGATTTTATTATTTTTTATTAATTTTTGCAGAAAGAGAATCCGGATGTTAGATGAAATAGTCATAACCCAGGCAATCGTTGACCGGTATTTTAAAAAGTTTCGGGATAATTTGCAGGTTGATGCCGCGATTGCCGGCGGCGGTCCGGCGGGACTGACGGCGGCTTATTATTTGGCGAAAAGAAAAGTCAAGGTTGCGGTTTATGAAAAAAAACTTTCCATCGGCGGTGGGATGTGGGGCGGGGGGATGATGTTCAATGAAATCGTGGTGCAGGAAGAAGCAAAAAAAATCCTTGACGAGATGGGGATACGAGCTGAAATTTATCAGAAAAATTATTATACTGCCGACTCGGTGGAGGCAATTTCCACGCTCACTTCCCAGGCAGTTAAAGCCGGAGCGACCATTTTTAACTGCATTAGCGTGGAAGATGTCAAGCTCACCAACGATAAGGTGACCGGGCTGGTGATTAACTGGAGCGCAGTTGAAATAGCCGGACTCCATGTTGACCCCCTGACCATTGGATCAAAGTTTTTGATTGAAGCAACCGGTCACGGGCTTGAAGTTTTAAAGATTATTGAAAGAAAGAGCGGAAAGTTGTTGCTTACCAAAACCGGAAAGATCATGGGGGAAAGGTCCATGAATGCCGAGATTGCCGAGACCATGACCCTTAAAAACACCAAAGAGGTTTATCCCAATGTCTATGTGGCCGGAATGTCGGCTAATGCCGCGTTTGGCTCCTACCGGATGGGCCCTATTTTTGGGGGAATGCTTCTTTCCGGGAAAAAAGTCGCGGAACTTATTTTAAAGAGGTTGAAAAAATAAACTGCGTCCGGATTGCATCCGGCGCTAAAAATTACAGGTGATACGAAACAACCATGTAGGGGCGATCGGCCGGTCGCCCCTGCTATTTTAACGCCTGTTTTAAGCTGGCGACAAAGTCTCCGACTTTCTGCAAGAGTTGCGGGGAATCGCCGTGTTCTTCAATGAGCCGGACAATCGCGCTTCCTACCACCACCCCTTCGGCAAATTTTCCCATGGCTTTAGCTTGCTCGGGATTCGAAATTCCGAAACCGATCGCTATGGGCAGCTTGGTATATTTTTTTATCCGTTGGATGTCTTCTTCGATATACTGACCTCCAGAGAGGGTGGAACCCGTCACCCCGGTCATGGAAATATAGTAGATAAATCCCCGGGCTTTCCTGGAAATCATTTTGATGCGCTCATCATTGCTGGTGGGGGCCAGCAGAAAAATGAGGTCCAGATTAGACTGGTCAGTGTATTTTTTTAATTCCTCCGCCTCCTCATACGGGAGATCAACGACCAGCAGACCATCCACCCCGGCCTCTTTGGCCCGCCGGGCAATTTCCTGCGCTCCGACCACAAAAAGCGGATTGTAATAACTGAAGAGAATAAGGGGAATCTGGGAAAACTGCCTAATTTCTTTTACCAGCTCCATAATATCATCAAGGGTAACCCCGGTTTTTAGCGCGCGCTGGGCAGCAGACTGAATGACCGGGCCGTCCGCGGTGGGATCTGAAAAAGGAACGCCGAGCTCAAGGATATCCGCGCCGCTTTCGATTAATTGCCGGATGATGTTCTTGGAAACCGAAATATGGGGATCACCGATGGTTATGTAAGCGATAAGCGCTTTTTTGTTTTCTGCCTTTAAATTCTGAAAGACTGCTTTTATTCTGCTCATGGATTTAAACCCCCCATCTGTTCGGCCACAATATTGAGGTCCTTATCTCCCCGGCCGGAGAGATTAATAATAATAATTTTATCTTTGCCCATCATTGGCGCCATCTTAATGACCTGAGCCACCGCGTGCGCGCTTTCAAGCGCGGGGATAATGCCTTCGGCTTTCGTGAGAACATGAAATCCCTCGAGCGCTTCTTTATCGGTGATCGCCACGTATTCCGCCCGTTTTATTTCATGGAAAAGGCTGTGCTCCGGCCCCACGCCCGGATAATCCAGACCGGCAGAAACCGAGTGAACCTCCTGAACCTGGCCGTGGTCATCCTGGAGCAGATAACTTTTGCTTCCATGAAAAACTCCGACTTTTCCCCGGCAGATCGATGCGGCATGTTTCGGCGTGGAAAGACCCAGTCCACCGGCTTCCACTCCTACCATTTTTACGTCCGCGTCATCCCTGAAGGGGTAAAACAAACCCATGGCGTTGCTTCCCCCGCCTACACAGGCGACCAGACAATCAGGGAGCTTTCCTTCCAGTTTCAGAATTTGTTTTCTGGTTTCACGGCCGATGATGGACTGAAAATCCCTCACCATCATGGGGTAAGGATGCGGTCCGGCAACCGAGCCAATGAGGTAATAGGTGGTGCGGATATTGGTCACCCAGTCACGAAGGGCTTCATTCATGGCGTCTTTCAGGGTCCTGGTTCCCGCGTTGACCGGCACTACTTCCGCCCCCAAGAGTTTCATCCGGAAGACGTTTAAGGATTGACGCTTTATGTCCTCAGTGCCCATGAAGATGTGGCAGTCCATTCCGAAGATGGTCGCAGCTGTGGCTGTGGCCACGCCGTGCTGTCCGGCTCCGGTTTCGGCGATGATCCTTTTTTTGCCCATCCGCCGGGCGAGCAGAGCCTGCCCCACGGTGTTATTGATTTTGTGGGCTCCGGTGTGGTTCAAGTCTTCACGTTTGAGATAAATTTTTGCTCCTCCCAGTTTTTCCGTCAGGCGCTGGGCAAAGTAAAGCGGGGTTTCCCGTCCCACAAATTCCTTGAGATAGTAATCAAGCTCTCGTAAAAATTCCTGGTTTCGTTTATATTGCTTATAAGCCTTTTCCAGCTCTAACACAGCAGGCATGAGCGTCTCAGCAACATACCTTCCGCCAAACGAGCCGAAATGACCCTGCCTATCAGGCATTGGTAATACCATGGCGTATTCCTCTCATTATTGGTTTTTTAAAAAGCATAAGTTGTTTTAATTTTCATTTTCTTCTCACCATCTCTACGAACCTTCTGAGCTTGGCCGGATCCTTGATTCCCGGCGACAACTCCACGCCGCTGCTTACATCAACCGCGTAAGGATTTACTTCCCGGATCGCCTCACTTACATTTGCTTCATCGAGCCCACCAGCTAGTATCACAGGTCCAAAGTCTTTTGCCGCCCGGGCAAGTTCCCAGTTCGCTTTTTTTCCGGTGCCGCCATACTGCTTCGGGTCATAGGCGTCAACCAAATAAGCCTGCACTGAATAGCGCGGGATAGCGTCCATATCGGCCTTATCTTTTAAGGAGAATGCCTTTATTACTTTATAGTCGGGGAAAAAGGCGCAGTAGTCCGGGGATTCATTACCGTGAAACTGCAGGGCGTCAAGGCGGCACGCTTTGGCCACGTTCATGACTTCTTCCCTGGATTCATTCACAAAAACTCCGACGCAGAGGGTAAAGGGAGGAATTTCCTGTCGGATTTGTTGTGCTTTATCCGGAGTAATTGCGCGAGGGCTTGGTGGATAAAATACAAACCCCAAAGCATCTACCTCCAAATTTACTGCGGTAAGAGCATCTTTAAGGTTGGTAATTCCACAGATCTTAATCTTGGCCATTGACCTCTCCTTTAAACTCACGCAGCTTTTTACCGGGATCTTTTTCTATCATTAAAGCCTCACCGATTAAAAAAGCGTGCACACCGGCTTTTTCCAAAAGTTCAATCTGCTCTCTGGTGTTGATGCCGCTTTCACTCACGATCACCTTCCCCTCCGGGATAAATTTTATCAACGACAGGGTAGTCACGATATCGGTTTTAAAGGTTTTTAAATCACGATTGTTGATCCCGATGATCTTTGCTGAGGTAAGAAGCGCTTCCTTAAGCTCCTTCTCATTATGGACTTCTAGCAGCGCCTCCATGCCTAATTCTCTTCCCAGGGATAAAAAGTCTTCTATTTGCTGCCGGGAGAGGATAGCGGCAATTAAAAGAAATCCGTCCGCTCCGTGGGCGGCAGCCTCGTAAATCTGATACGGATCGATGATGAAATCCTTGCACAAGAGAGGAAGGTCAACGCTTTTTCTCACCAGAGAAAGATACTCGATATCTCCCTGAAAAAATTTTTTCTCCGTAAGGATCGAGATCGCCCGCGCTCCTGCCTTTTGATAAATCGCTCCGATTTTTTCCAGATCAAAATCATGTTGAATTATTCCTTTGGAAGGAGAGGCTTTCTTTATTTCAGCAATAATCCGGCTTTGGTTGTCGCCTTTTTCATAAAGCGGGGAAAAGAAATCCCGGGGCGCGGGGCGGTTGATCGCTTCCTGTTTTACTCGTTCCAAAGGAATGAGGTTTTTCCGCGCTTGAATGTCTTCTTTTTTATGGGTGAGAATTTCATCTAAAAACATTATATTTGTTTTCTCGCATTTTTTCGGCTTCATTAATCGTTGCTTAGCTCAATTAGCTGTTTCAGTTTTTTTGCAGCCTCCCCACTATCAATGATTTCTTCTGCCCGTTTAATTCCTTGCGTGAGATTCGAGACTGTTTCTCCCGCCAGCAACGCGGCGGCGGCGTTGATCAGGACAATATCCCGGGGCGCGCCTTTCTCGCCGGCAAGAATAGCTTTAGTGATACGAGCGTTTTCTTTCGGGTCGCCTCCGCGGAAATCATCCGGTGAATAGGTTTTGTCAAAAAAAGTCCGGGGATTTAAGTTGTAGGTTTTAATCTGACCGGCGGATAATTCCGTTACTCTGGTTTCACCGCGCAAGGTTATTTCATCAAGTCCGTCGGCCCCATGAACCACCAGTGCTTTTTTGGTTCCCAGATTTTTTAATACGCTTGCAAACATCTCGGTTAGTCCGGCTGCATAGACCCCCAGCACCTGACAGGTGGCGCCGGCAGGGTTGGTGAGCGGACCGAGCATATTGAAGATGGTGCGGATTCCGATTTCCCGCCGCACTTGACCGGCGTATTTCATAGCGCCGTGCAGCTTTGGAGCGAAAAGAAAGCCGATGCCGATTTCACGGATGCATTGTTCCAAAATCTCCGGATCCGCCTGAATGTTGACGCCCAGTTCTTCGAGCAGGTCGGCGCTGCCGCATTTGCTGGAAACCGAGCGGTTGCCGTGTTTGGCGACCGTCAGCCCGCCTCCCGCGGCCACGAATGCAACCGTGGTGGAGATATTAAACGTATTGGACTTGTCACCCCCGGTCCCGCAGGTATCAAGGATATTATTGGAAGCAGCGTCAATAAAAATCGCGTGCCTGCGCATCGCCCGGGCCGCGCCGGTTAATTCGGCAATGGCTTCTCCTTTTATCCGTAAGGCCGTAAGGAGCGCGCCTATCTGGGCCGGCGTGGCCTTACCTTCCATGATCTCTTCCATGATCTCAGACATTTCCTGTTCACTGAAGTTCTGAAGGATGATTGCTTTTTCGATTGCCTCTTTAATCATGACGCCTCTCTTTTAAGTTTCAAAAAATTTCTCAGGATTCTTTTCCCGTTGGGGGTCAGGATGGATTCCGGATGAAACTGGATGCCTTCAACCGGATATTTTTTATGCCGCACCCCCATTATTTCATTGTCGTCGGTATGAGCGGTTATTTCCAGGCAGTCGGGAAGACTTTTTCGTTCAATGACCAATGAGTGATAACGGATCGCTTCAAAAGGACTGGGGATCCCCCGAAAAATGGTTTTCTGATCATGATAAATCGCCGATGTTTTTCCATGCATAATTGATTTGGCTTTCACGATTTTTCCCCCAAAAGCAAATCCAATAGACTGGTGCCCCAGGCACACCCCCAAAAGGGGAATCTTTTCGTGAAACCGCTTGATGACCTCGACGCAAATTCCCGCTTCCGCGGGTGTCTTGGGACCCGGAGAGAGGAGAATGGCATGGGGAGCAAAGTTTTCCACCTGTTCAAGGCTAATCTGATCATTTCGATAGGTGAGGGTTTTTTCTCCCAGTTGCCCTAAATATTGAACAAGGTTATAGGTAAACGAATCATAGTTGTCAATCACTAAAATCATGTTCTGTTCCTTTCAAATATCAGGAGTAAGGGTAGGGTTAGTTCTCGCCGCCGGTTTTTGACGAATACAGTTCAAACCCCCGGGCAGCCAACTCCAGCGCTTTCACCATCCCTTTGGCTTTATTTTCAACTTCCTCTAATTCCCTTTGCGGGTCAGAATCCGCCACAATTCCGGCTCCGGCCTGAAGATATATTTTTTCATCTTTAACAAATATCGTGCGGATAGTAATCGCCATATCCATATTCCCATTAAACCCGATGTACCCTACTGCTCCTCCGTAAGGCCCTCGATTGACCGGTTCCAGCTCGCGGATGATTTCCATGGCCCTTACCTTGGGAGCGCCGGTTAAGGTCCCGGCCGGAAAGGTTGCCTTGATTACATCAAAGGCGTCTTTATCCTTTTCCAGATAAGCCTGGATATGAGAGACCAGATGCATGACATGGGAATAGCGTTCAACCACCATCAGCTCATTGACCTGTACGCTTCCAATCCTTGCGATCCTTCCGAGGTCGTTTCTCCCCAAGTCGACCAACATTATGTGCTCAGCTCTTTCTTTCGGGTCATTCAAAAGCTCGTCCGCCAAGCGGCGATCTTCGCTTTCGGTTTTCCCTCTCCCTCTGGTGCCCGCAATGGGGCGAAGTTCCGCCAGCCCGTCAGTCAAACGGACCATTATCTCGGGAGACGATCCCACAACCACTAACTCTTTGAAACGGAGAAAAAACATATACGGTGAAGGATTGATATACCGGAGCGCCCGGTAGAGATCAAATTCATCAGCCACTTTGTCGGTGGTAAATCTGCGGGAAAGAACCACCTGAATTATATCCCCCTCCTCAATATACATCTTTGATCTTAGTACCGCCTCCTCAAACTCTTTTGGTCCCAGATTTGGCATCAGAGAGATCTTGCCTTCTCTGATCACGGGCCGGGGCTTTTTTTGTTCCTTAGTTAGCTTTTTGATTAGGTCTTCGATTTTTTTGATAGCTCCTTGGTAAAGCTCATCAAGGTCATCGTGTTCGTTGATGAGGGTGTTGGCGATAATTTTTACGGTGTTTTTCTGATTGTCAAAAATAAGCAGAAGCTCGGTGATCATAAAGATAGCTTCTTCCTCGCTGAAGCTGTTGTTTTTTCGAGGAGGAAGCTTTTCAAAATAATCGATCATTTCGTAGGCAAAAAACCCCACTGCCCCCCCAAAAAACCGCGGGAGGTCATTAACTGTGACCGGACGGTAGCGCTCCATCAATTTTCTGAGGCAGTTCAGAGGGTCGCCATGATGGGGAAACGAGGTTGTATTATCATGCTCCTCAATGATCACCTGGTCACCTGCTACCCGAAAAATTACTGAAGGTTTGACACCCACCAAACTGTACCTTCCCCATTTTTCTCCACCTTCCACGCTTTCCAATAAAAAAGAATAAACCTTATCATCTATTGTTTGAAAGGCGGAAACCGTAGTTTCCTGGTCGGCTAAAAATTCCCGATACACGGGGATTAGGGTGCCTTTTTTCGCCAGTGTTTTAAACTCGGAAAGATTTGGGTGATACATTTTTTTTACGCTCCTTTTTACCCAAAGGGCTCAAATAAATTTTATTTGTTTTAAAGTTTAAAAAAAAGACCGTGATTTTTTTTTGCACGGCCTTTTTTGGTTATCGAAATAAAAAAAGCCGTGGATATCTGAGAAGTTTATCCACGGCCTTTCATTTTTTTATGAAGATCCCCTAACGGTGGTGGATAAACCTCCCGCTTTGCCAGCACCACCACCATTCCCAGTTTAAAATATTGGTTAATGAGTAAATCATGACTGCTACGTCAATCTCCTTTTAAAAAATTAATAGTTTTTGATAATAAAACAATCCTTAAAACAAATGTCAAGAGTTTTTTTAAACGGTTTTATGCCTCACTTATTTTTTATGTGAGGAGCGAATAAGTCTATAACTCGATTTCTAACCCTTCCTGCGCCACAATACAATCCATCCTCCCTCCCCGGCGTTTTATAATTTCCAAACATCGGATTCCGATTTTATCAAGATCCGCATCAGTGTGAGAAGGGTCATGGTGAAAAAGAAAGCACTTTTTAATTTCAGCGGCCATGGCAACAGTGAGCACATCTTCATAGTGAGAATGCCCCCACCCCTTTTTGTTTTGATATTCCTCTGGAGTGTATTGGGCGTCGAAGATCACAAGTTCAGCACCTTGAATAGCATGAATGATTTTTAAATTATAATCATCACAGGAGATATGATTAGTCTTCGGTTTTTTTATAGAGCCGGAGACAAATTCGTTATCCGTTAAATATCCAATCGTCTTATTTCGATGAGTGATAAGATAGCCGAGGGTGTTTCCCGGATGGTTAAGAGAAAGAGCTTTTACCGTAAAGTCATCGATGAAATAAGGTCCTTCAGTGAGCGGGTTGAACGTGAGGATGGCTCCGAGCTTTTTTAAAGGAACGGGGAAATAAGAACTTTCCATCTGATCAGAAAGGACTTTGCTCAATTTTGTTTTTTGGTTTTCGCAGCCATAAATCGAAAAACGATTATCTGCGCAAAAGGCAGGGGCAAAAAAAGGCAACCCTTGGATGTGATCCCAGTGGAAATGAGTCAAGAAAATATGACTCATAATTTTCTTTTGGGTTTTTATAAGATGGTTTCCCAGCTCTCTGATTCCGGATCCAGCATCAAAAATAATATGCTTCTCCTTATCAAAGGTTACGGATACGCAGGGCGTGTTGCCTCCGTATTTTACCGTCCGGGGACCTGGGGTAGGAATGGATCCCCTTGTCCCCCAAAACTTCACCGCAATTTTGGTCATGAGAAGCACCAATCATCAACTACTAAAAAGTCTAACAGCTCGCTCATGGGGTTACCATAACCTTTCTAAATCGAGGACCAAAACCACCCGGCCATCTCCCAAAACAGTTGCTCCCTAAAGAACTTAGATTTTATCGAGCAACGTGCCGAGGGGTTTTACATAGATTTGGTCAATCTTCACTAGAGCATCTACAATTAATCCTGCCTTTTTCCCCTTGATATCGGAAATAATTACCGGAGGGTTGTCCCGCTTTTCTTGAGGAGCGCCGTTTAATAGTATTACTCCGGCAATTAAACCGCACAATATGTCATTCCCGCCCCCCCTTCGCGGGGATAAACTCCAGCGGGAACCTATAAGTAATCATTATTCTGGATTCCCCCGAAGCAAGTTCGGGGAATGACACCGAAAGATCATGGGGATATTTATTTGCCGAGGCAATATATAAACAATATATGCTTTTTTCGATTTGCCAAGGGTGCCCGTGAAAAGTTCAAGGTTCATTTTTTAATGTTCTCCAACAAATAAGGGATAAGCGGCTCTTTCTTACCCTTTAAAGTCTTTTGAGACAGTTTTTTTGCTATAATCTTTTCTTTAACCATTTCGTACGTAGATTCGCTCAAAAGAATTTGCCCTGCTAAAGCCACCCCTTCTAAGCGTTGGGCTATATTTACCGTGTCGCCGACAATGGTATAATTCATTGCCCTTTCGGTTCCCACATTTCCAAAGATGACCTCTCCGGTACTTAATCCAATGCCTAGACCTATTTTTTTCAGTCCTTCTTGTACCCATTTTTTTTGTAAATTAACGAACTCCCTTTGCATATCTACCGCTGCTTTAACTGACCTTAAGGCATCATCAGGATAACCCATAGGAGCCCCAAAGTAGGCCATTATTGCATCCCCTATATATTTATCAAGCGTTCCCTGATAATCAAAAATTACCTGTGTCATTTTCTGAAAAAAATGATTTAAAGTGCTTACCACTTTTTCAGCGGGATGCGTTTCAGCAAAATTTGCGAAACCCCGAAGGTCAGCAAAGATAACTGTCACGACCCTCTTTTCCCCCCCTAATCTTAAAAATTTTTCCGGGTCACTTAAGACTAAGTTGGCAATTTCATCGGAGAGATAAACCCTAAAGATTTCTCTCATCCGCTCCTTTTCTTCTTTTTGCTTTCGCTCTAACTCATCCCTCAAGTAACGCATTTGCAAAAGGGATTTAACCCGAGTTAAAAGTTCCAATTTATTGAAAGGCTTGGATAAAAAATCGTCTGCGCCGGCTTCGATTCCTTTAACTTTATCTTCTATCTCCTTTAACGCGGTTATCATTACAATGGGGGTAAATCGGGTTTTTTCATTTTTTTTTAAAAAACTACAGACCTGATACCCATCGAGCTTGGGCATCATAACATCGAGGAGGATGAGGTGAGGATCGCAATCTTCAACCACCATTAATGCTTCTTCACCATCAAAAGCCTTTAAAACATCATACCCGGCCGCGCTGAGGTGGCCCTCCAGAAGTTCAACATTCTGCATATTATCATCAACGATCAAAATTTTTGAATATTGTGGAAGAGAGTGGTTCATAATTAAATTTTTAGTTTAATCTTTATTAGCAACAAATTGACTTATTTTAATAATTCAATTTTTACAAGTCAAGTTTTTTACCTATTGTCAACAATTGTCAGAAGTAAACCAAAAATTGGCAAAAGTTAACTAGTATTTAGCTTTGGTTTTCTAACTTTTCAGTTTCTATAAGGTTTTTAAAGGTAAACGTCGTAAAAAAAATAATTACCATATTAATATTTAATTATAAATATATTTCCCTCCCCATGAATTGATATTAAAAAGGGAACACCCTGTTTTTTTAAGATAGTAAACGTGATTTTAAAAATTAGCTTTAATTTTAATTTGTTGCGGATTTTTATTTTTTTGAAAATGGCTTTGAACGGTATTATATTTTTCAATGGTATAGTTATTGCTTATTGGTATTATCAAATTAGATTAAAATAATTAATTACTGAGATAAAGCCACACCCGTCGTGAGGCGGGGCCGGAAAGCCACGGGTCTTAAAATTGAAAGATAGCCGTGTTGCCAAAAAAGCGATCCGGTTTTTTCTTTATCTGCGTCACGATAAAGGTGCGGGATCAATAAAAACAACAAAAAATGATATCGGCAGGAAAATACCGTACACCGTACAAATTAAACATGTTACTGGGGAGCTCAGAAAAACAATGAAAAAAAGAAAAGGAATATTTCGGAGCCTAAAAGGGTTTACCTTGGTTGAGTTGATGATTGTGGTTATCATTATCGGTATTCTGACCGCAGTTGGCGTGCCTCTTTATATGGGGTATGTCCGAGACGCCAAGGCCGCATCTGCTCAGGCGACTATTGGCGTTATTGTCAACGCCGAAAAACTTTACCACCAATTTCATGGGACATTTAAAGGTGGTATTGACGTTTCGACTGTTCCTAATGACTTAAACATTGATGTCCGGGATGCGACCCAGTATTGGACGATCATAATTCCAAGTGCTTCCGATACTAACTTCACGGCCTTAGCTACCGGGAAAGCAGGCACTGATTATGAAGGAATTCAAGTCGAACTTAAATACGATATGGCTAATCCAGAGGTATGGATCTTTAGAGAAAACGGGATACAATGGAATACATAAAAATTTCCTTTTCCCTTAGCGAGGATAGTATGGTTGGCTGTTAATCTTCAAAAAAAATAGTTTTTTATAAAGTAGATTAAGAATAAAATTTTTACTTAAAAAAGCCCTGTCATACTGAAAGGGCTTTTTTTGTGTTTTTACAATCTATTGCAATGATTTTAAATTTTTGTTAATTATATAGCAACCAAAATTAAGGAGTTCTTTGATATAACCCGATGGAGCGGACGTTATGTTCAAGGAGACCACATGAATGTAAATTCGGAAAACAAATTTATCTCAACGATCTCCCATAAATTGAAGACTCCCTTAAACGCGATTCTTGGCTTTTCTGAGCTTTTAGTAGAACAGGTATACGGCACGCTCAATGAAAAACAGATTCATTATCTAAAAAATATCCACTCGAGCGGTGAAAACCTTCTGACCCTCTTAAATGACTTGATGGATTTAATGAATTTCCGCTGGGGTGAAACGCAGCTTAACTATTCTGATTTTTCCCTTCCCCTCGCTATCAATGAAGCATGCGAATCAGTGAAAAACTGGGTTGCAAAAAAAAATATTTCTTTGGAAATAAACAATGGTGAAGGGGTATCTGTTATCAGAGCTGACGAGGCTAAATTCATGAAGATACTGCACCATCTTCTCTCGAACGCGATTAAATTTACGCAGCCCGGGGGCGAGGTGAAAATATCAACCCAGTTCCTTAAAGCCCCAACTGATGAAGGTTCGCCTTTTTCCCCCCAGATCTACATTGAGGTCACGGTTGCAGACACGGGCATTGGGATACACCCTCAAGACCAAGAAAAAATATTTTCCGAATTTTATCAAGTTGACCCGAATCGTTCTCAGGATTTTGAGGGAACTGGATTGGGTCTTTGTATAACCCGTGAACTGGTTAAGCTGCACCGGGGGAGAATTTGGGTGGAAAGTGAAGGGGGAAAGGGAAGTAAATTTTCCTTTGCCATTCCCAAGGTTGATAACCAGGTTTGATGAGGTTTCCCATGGCAGGAGCAAAAATTCTTCTGGCAGATGACACCCGGTTAAACCGAGAACTCGCTAAAGATCTTTTAGAGATGGAAGGATATCAGATAATTGAGGCTATTTCCGGAAGCGAGTGTATTGATAAAGCTCGTCAGAATAAACCTGATATTATTTTATTGGATATCGAATTACCCGACATGAGCGGATTGGAAGTAATTAAAGTTATAAAAAAAGATGCTGAGATCAACTCCATACCCGTGGTTGCGTTTACGGGTTATAACCGAAACGAAGAGGGGGAGAACTTTCTCGCTGCAGGATTTGCCGGATTTATTTCTAAACCTTTTGATATAAAAAAGTTTACTCAGATGGTGGCCGAGTTCTTAAAAAAATAAGCTTGGATTATAAACTTACAAACTTGACCAAACTCCCTTGTTGGTCTACCTCATGTTCGGGAAGATCAGGGACCTACAGGTTCGTTTGGTCTAATTGACCGTAATGATCGGACAACCAGCTTCCCGCACAAGCTTCACTGCCACATTGCCGAAGAGAAATTCCTGCGCTTTAGACATCTTGGTCCCTCCGATTACAATGGTATCGTAGTGAAACTGCTTCTGCTCTTCCATGATTTTCAGGGCAACGCTTTTCTCGAAAATATGGGAGGTCTTGATCTGGAACGATCCCTTTGGGAAACCTCCCTCAAGGAGAATATTTTGTGTTTGTTCAGTGAGGCCGGAAATTTCGGACTGGCTCTTCTTTTTGGCATTCTCCCATTCCTCTTTTGTGCTAAAGAGATCGAATGAAGGCTCACGGACGATTCCGAGGACAGTCACCGCGGTTCCCTTCTGACCGGCAAACGTGTCCACAACATACTTAGCCGCTTTCAAAACATTCGGCGAATTGTAAATGCAAAGGAGCAGATTTCGGCCATGATCCATAACAGTCCTCGTTGGAACTTCCGGGGCGGTCACCAGAGAAGCAAAGTGAGACACTCTGGCATCGTGATAAAAGCCCACGAAATAAGCAATAAGGAAAAACACCAGTAGTTCAATGACATTCAAGGCATGATAACGAAGCCCCGCTCCCATGGTGTCCATGAAAGTCCAGGGAAGAAAAAGCATGGCCACAATAGCACACATGGTGAGGCCCCACTTTTTCCCGAACCAATAGGAGCAAAGTATGACGGGAATGAGGTAAAGTTCACGGTGAATAAGGTGCAGAACCGGTTGATGCCGGGTGGTAAAATGGAGAAAGGAAACGCCAAAGGTTAGCAGAACAATCAGAAGTATCTTTTGTTTCCGGCTCACAATCTTTCTCCCATCAAAAATGGTTAGCTATTAAAAAAGGAAATGAACAGTAAATTTATTTTACTCACAGTTGCAAAGCGAACTACCGTACCAATTCTTCTTCGCACTCCTTGATATCTTCCAAAAGCTCTTCTGCAGTTTCATAGAAAACCTCCGCTCCGCAACTAAAGAAAAGCAGGATATTATTTAGACGCTGAGGGATGTAAGGAAAAATCTTCTTCAAGTTCATAATCCGGTGCCGGATAAAAAGAGACATGTCCTCAAGACGCAGATCGGATGCTATTCTTTCTCCTTCAGGTCCCCAGGCTGCTACCTCCCTGGGGCTGTATAAACCCTTTCCGGCGGTAAAGAGAAGGATGTTTCCCAAACCGAAGAGATCAACCCCGAAGTGGTTCTCTGACCAGTTGTACTTGAAGTCAAAGTCAATCCAGATGTGTTTTCCATTGTTCCGATGAATAAATATATGGTCATTTCTAATGTCTCCGTGAACCTCGCCGATTTGATGGAGCTTGTTAATAGCTTCCATGCAGCTCATTACTTGTTTCAGAATGTTTGGAAGATACTGGTGAAAATACGTTTCATGATCTACATTAAGGCGCTGGAGGAATTCATAATATGAGTTGCCTCGAATCTTATCGATGATGCGGATATGGTTTCCGGCGGTGTCGATCACCGTGGTCCCTTGCATAAAAGCAGGATCACCTTTAACCATCTCAAGGACGCGCGCTTCCTTTTGGGGACTTCGGTAACAAAGGATTTCCTCCCCCCCCAGGTGCATGGTAAAAGATTCATGGAATACCAGCTTAATGATTTTCGGATCACCGGTGGCGAGGTCAACAGCTCTTTTAACCCAGAACTTGGGTTCTCCTTCGAGGTCAAAGCGTTCTTCTTTTTCATCTCCGCGGACAAGGTAGTAAGTTCCATTTAGCTCCAAAACGTCGTTTGGTCTGATATTCATAAACTCGGTGGTATCGGTGATAATACTCAATTGGCCTCTTGGTGCGAAGTGAGTGTACTCTTTGATTTTTTCGCGCAATTCTGCCTCAGTCATTTCGATTACCTCGAAAAACCATGGTGCTCCCTCACCGAGATCCTTTGTAACATTGGTTTGTTCCTGTCACCGCTTTTTAAATTATAGGCGCCATCCTCCCATCACTCTGAGAAACCTACCTGCGGGGGATTAGGGATTACAACTGACCTCCTTATTTGGAAAGGTCTCTTCACCAAGAAGAGGAAGTTCTAAGGAAACTCTGGTGCCCTTTCCCTGGGTACTCCTGATGCTTATGTCTCCACCATGCTCTCTGGCGACTTTACGTGCAATCGCAAGTCCTAACCCCGTCCCCTTTGGTTTGGTGGTGAAAAAAGGAAGAAAAATTTTTTCAATGCAATGTTCAGGAATTCCGTCGCCTTCATCTTTGATTACGACTCTCAGGAGCTTGCGACCTCTTTCAGCCTTAAGCCTAACCTTACCGCCCTTTTCAGGGGAAGCATGAAGAGCGTTCTGGAGCACGTTAATAATAGCCTGGCGAATCATCTCCAAGTCGAGATAAGCTTCACCGATTCCTTCATGGCAATTGCAAATCAGTTCAACGCCTTTTTCCTTAAACTCTTCACTGAGGGTGTGACAAATATCGTGCAGCAAGGCTTCAACCGCAATCGGCTCTCGTTGAATCGAAGCCCGTCGGGCAAAGGTGAGCATGTTCTTGGCAATTTTCTCTAACCGGGACGACTCGCGTTGTGCGATTTCTATATAGGACTCTGCCTTTCCATCCATAGGGCAGGTTTGCCGAAGCAACCGGAGGAACCCTCGAACCGGGATCACGATGTTTTTAATCTCGTGGGCTACAAAAGCGGCAGCTTCCCCTATGGATGCAAGCGTTTGAAGTTCTTGGTTACGAGCTCTTTGCCTGTGCTCCATTTGGGTTAGAATTCCTACCATTGGACCGAAAAGGTTAAACAGAATGACCTCAAGAATCTTATTCCAGAAAACAAAACCGCTTTCTCCCCATCCCATCCAGAGGTGAGGGAAATAAAGTAAGGTCACGACCACAGGAACACCAGTCCCTCCTATCAGCCCAAACCAGAACCCCCCCAAAAATATCGGTAAGTAGTATAACCGAGCAAATAACTCATGTGGAAAAGGCAAGGATAAGGGAGTTCGATAATGGAACCAGGTTATCACAGCGACCAGTACGATAACCACCAGGAGTTTTGTTCGGTCACTATTCCTACCAGTTAGCATAGTAACTTCCTCTCCATATTACCGAACCTGCATTCAAGTTTTTCAGTTTGAGAATTCCAAACTAAGGTTATCAATATCCCCGAATAAAATGTACCTTAATGATGCTCATTTTTATTGATAAGTTAGCGGTGGATTTCATTCGCAACGACCTTAGTCAAAAATAAAAAAAACTGGGCCTTTTGAACAGGGTTAGTGCACATGGCCCTGGTGTGCTGCCGACGGATTCTCACTTTCTTGTACATTGGGAATCGTCTTAGAGGCAGAGCTTACAAAACCAGTGGTCTTTTCTACTTGCAATTTATCAACCACAGAACCATCCTTGGTTATGACTGGAGCTATAAAATAATCTTGGGTTTCGGAGACCTCTCCCAATACAAGATCTGGATTGTTAGCTGATTTAAGGTGGTCTTCCATAAACGCTTTTGCTTGGTCATGAGTCACCGGTTGGGCATGCTCGGCCCCACTTTGCTGGTGACCAGAATGGGAACTCATATCTCCATGCCCCATCATACCCTCCTGGCACATCATACCGGCAAAACCGAGCTTCATATCGAGAAAGACAGCGACCATCATTACCAATGTGATTAAAACGATCTTTTTCATAAGCGTTCTCCTTTTAAAAATTTAGATTCACCGATTTGAAAAATTGGAAAAATGAAATTAAAAGCTTTTGAGATAAAGCTTCTTCATTAGGAGAGGAATGACCGTGGAGTTAGATTTATAGTAAAAAGGTAGAGTTTTTTAAGAAAAATGGCAGGTTGGGTTGATTGAAATTGGTAATAGAATAATAAAATGTCCTTAAGTTTTGGAGAGGCTTTTGGCCAAAGTCCACAAAAGTTTGAAGATAAAATGGCTTAAATAATGAGATCGGGGATTCATAAATACCATCATTTTTCCCGGTTTCCGCTTTGAAACAGTTTGGACAAACTGGATTGTGATACTTTTTGAGTTGGTTGGAGGAATTCTGGCATGAATAGAGGGGCGCTAAAGAATTCCGGCAACAAGGTGAATTACAGCACGTAGCTGCCTTCAATAATTCTATCTCGGGGGATAAAGCAAAATAGAGAAGAAAAAAGAATAAAATAATTTTTTTTGCCATTTTCTAAAATCTTTGGTTAGGTTTTAATTAACTACTGGCTTCAATGTATTTAACCATTCAGTGAGGGAAAACCCCCAATATTTTTAGACTTGAGGTAAATAAATATTATGTGTAAAATAAAAGTGGCCTGCCTAAAGCCTTTCTTTGATAAAAAAAGCCTCGAACAGGAAAGATAATGGATGAGGATACTGAACTTTTTCTGGCATTAAAAAAGGGTGATGACCCTGCCTTTAGTAAGCTTTTTCAAAAATATTACCCCAAAATAGTAAACCTCATTTATCGTTTTCTGTTTAATGAAAAAAAGGATGTCGAAGACCTTGCCCAGGAAATATTTTGCCGGGCTTATTTGGGTGCACAAACCTTCTCTCCTCACGCTAAGTTTTCCACCTGGCTTTATAAGATCGCGGTAAACCGCTGTCTTAGCCACTACCATAAGATTAAACGAAGAAAAGAAAGTTATCAGGACGATGACAAGGAAACCCAGAATTTTGAAAACCACCTATCGCCGATAAATAGTCCGGATACTCAGATTATCCAGAAAGAACTACACCAGGAAATTCAAGCAGCTCTTGATAAACTCCCATTGGATCAGAAAATGGCTTTTATATTACTGGAGTCCGTCGGGTTATCTTATCAGGAAATCGCCCGTATATCCGGGACTTCGGAAAAGGCAGTGGAAAGGCGGATATATCATGCGCGACAGAAATTGAAGGAGCTTTTAACACCTTATATTTCTTCTTAATTCAAAAAAAACATAGGGGGTTTTAAGATATAATGAGAGTTAAATAGGTAGGGGAAAAATAACCGGCACTAAAAGATGAAAAAGATGAATTGTAAAGATATTCAAAGAAAGCTTAGCCAATACATTGATAATAGAATTTCTGCAAAAGAAAGATCGATAATAGAAACGCATATTAAAAAGTGTGTTTTCTGTGCAGCAGAAAAAGAAAAATTGGATAAAGTGACCACTGTTTTTCGCAGCATTCCAGAGTTTATCCCTATTCAGGATTCGGAGGAGGTTTTCTGGAAAAAGGTTCGGCAGGCAAGAAAACACCGGTTCATTGAAAAAATTCGTTCCCTCATTACCCAGTGGGATTTTATCCCGGTTTATTATCCGGCTACGGCCTTGTTTCTAATCGGGCTGGTGCTGGGAATATGCTTAGGTCCTGTTTATAACGGGACTTTCTATAAAAATAGATTTAGCTCTTCAAACATTACCTATTTAGCCTTAGATCGGATGGATACAATTCCGTATCGCTCTTTTACCGGCGTATATCTGAGCGGCAAAGCTACACCTCATAAGTTCTCAAAGGAGGAACCTTGAAAAAGTTGATACTATTATTGGTATTTGTCTTGGGAATAGGAGCGGCCTTTGTCTTAACTAAACATTTTATTTTCGAAAACCACAAACCAGACCATCCGGTTTCCATAAATTCCCAACATTGTGATCTTTCCTGCTGTGTTCCTGAGAATATTAAGCTCAGCCCCTCCCAAAAAGCGAAGATCCAACCACACGTGAGGGAATATTGTCAGTGCCGGGATACCCTCTCCATTCAGATTGACCAAAAAAGGTTGTCAGTGGCCAACCTTTTGCTTCAGCCGCATCCGGATTTTTTAGCAATTGATAATCTGTTAGAAGATATCGCCAAGCTTCAGAAAAAACTGGAACTGAAAACGATCAGCCATATTTTAGAGGTCAAAAACCTGTTGAAACCTGAACAGCAGGATCAGTTCATTAGACCCATTGTGAATGAAATTCGCCGGCGATGTTATCACGGAGAATCTCTGAAGGAGAAAAGTTGACTTTCCTCAAAAAATACAATACTATTGCCGGAAGAAAAATGTTATTCGGAATACATAGTCTTCTCTCCTAAAATACATAGTTTACCCTATTATTCTGTTGCGATACGAAGAGGTATTATTTTAAAAGCTTGCTTCATTTATTCGCCAAAGTAATTAGGGGGTAGACAGCAGACATTTTTAAAAAGGAAAGACTATCATAAACTATACGTGGTCTTTAATTTAGGGGCGGATTCGGGTGGTAAATTTTAAACTTTCAGAGGAGGAAGCCATGAAAAGATTTTGTTTATGTATTTTTGTTTTTTTAATTGGTGTAACCCTTGGGTGTGCTAAGGGGTATGAAATAACCAAACCTGCAGGGGAATATAATGTGACTATTACTTTAGATAAAAGTCCTCCGGTAGCAGGTGAAAATCACATGACCATTATGCTCAAGGATACCACGGGCAAAATAGTAACTGATGCCACAGTAAAAGTTGAATACACAATGCCGGCCATGCCGGGGATGCCGGCAATGCATTATTCGGCAGAACCGAAGGTGCGAGGAAATGCATATCATACAACGTTAAACCTTTCTATGTCGGGCGCATGGAACATTGCTATAAAAATTACCCACAACGATAAAACCGAAATGGTGAACTTCAATGTGGACGCCAGTTAACTTTATCAAAATTATTGCGGGGGGATTGTTCTTCTGTCTCTCTTCGGCTGTCTTTGCGCAAGAACTGAAGCTCAATGACCTGATTGAGGAGGCATTGAAAAATAATCCGGAAATCCTTGCCGCTCAGGCGAGGGCGGAAGCTGCAAAATATAAAATCCCTCAGGCCAAGAGCCTTCCCGACCCGATGGTTATGTTCGGCTATCAGAATGAAGGGTGGGATAGGTACACTTATGGTGAGATGCAAGATGCCCAGTGGATGTTTTCTGCTTCCCAAATGTTTCCCTTCCCGGGGAAACGATCATTAAAAGAGACCATGGCGGCAAAAGATGCAGAAAGCATAAATGCTTCTTATGCGGCAACCCAATTAAAAACCATTGCCAAAGTAAAGGAACTTTATTTTGATCTTTTCCTTACCTATAAGAACATTGACCTCACTCGAAACAAGACCTCCCTTTTTTCGCGTATCGAGGAAGCAGCGTTAGCGCGGTATTCATCAGGCATGGCTCCCCAACAAGAAGTCATCATGGCTCAGACCGAAAAGTACATGGTTATAGAAAAAGAGGAAATGTTCAAGCAGAAAATTCAGGCTTTGGAGGCGATGTTAAACTCGACTCTCGGCCGTGGGAGTAATACCCCCCTCGGACGACCGGTTGAACCTGTTTCGGTTGCACTTCCCGCCACCCTGGATGAGCTTATCGAAAAAGCCTACACCAATTCTCCGGAAATTAAAGCTCGAGAAAAGATGATTTCCGGTGCCGAAGCAAAAGTAGAGTTGGCGAAGAAAGAGTACTATCCTGATTTTACCATCAACGCCGGGGTCTCAAAACGACAAGGAATGTTTGAAGATATGTGGTACGTTACCAACACCATCAATATTCCTCTTTATTTTCGAAGCAAGCAGCGCCAGGGGGTTTTCGAGGCACAAGCATCTTTATCGGAAGCACAGAGCGAATGCGAGTCCATCAAGCTTATGATTGCCTCCGCCATACGAGATAACTACTCTATGTTCAAAGCCGCGGAAAAATTGACTGAGTTATATCAAAGCGCTTTAATCCCTAAAACCTATCAGGGTTTTGAATCAGCCATTGCGGGATATGTAACCGGGAAGGTGGAAGCGATAACCACTATAAGCCGGCTTAAATCCTTGTTTGACTATGAGCTTCTTTATTGGGGGCAGGTCATTGAGAGGGAAAAAGCAATCGCAAGAATTGAGGCAATTACTGGAGGTGCCGACTTCATAACCGCAATGGGGGAAAAATGAAACCAAATAATCTGATTATCGATGCTCAAATTTTTTTGACTATCTTTCTTATTTGTTTTTTTCCACCCGACCCATTAATGAGTCATAGGATTTCACCAATTGCGTATGCCCAAACATCATCAATGCCGGGTATGCCCGGCATGTCGTCTGAAACCCCTCAACCGGCTTCGACCGCACCGTCAGCTCTTCGTAAAGAAACTGCGGAAGTTCCATCGCTTCAGATATCCCCAGAGAAACAACAACTCATTGGTGTTAAGACAGTTGAGGCTTCGGTGAAGTCTCTTGAGAAAACAATCCGGACGGTTGGAAGAATTGAGTACGATGAAAAAAAACTTGCTACGGTCAATACCAAAATCGAAGGCTGGATCGAAAAATTATTTGTGGACTATACCGGGAAGCAGGTAAAAAAAGGAGCGCCATTGGTTGAGATTTACAGCCCAGAGCTTTTTGCTACTCAACAGGAATTTATTAACTTGGTAAAATGGAACAATACCCAAAGTTCAGAGGGTTTTGGAAAAATGCTTTCGCAGGATTCGCAAAAGATTCTGGAAGCAGCACGAGAACGGCTGAGACTGTGGGACATAACTAATGACCAGATTAAAAAAATCGAAAAGACCGGTAAACCGATAAGGAGACTTAGGCTTTATAGTCCGGTGAGCGGATATGTTGTTCAGAAGATGGCACTTCAAGGAATGCGGGTAATGCCCGGAGAGAAACTTTTTGATGTTGCGGATCTTTCTACGGTGTGGGTCATTGCGGATATTTATGAGTATGAGCTTTCTCTGGTAAAAGTGGGGGAGATTGCCAAGATAAACCTGAGTTATTTCCCTGAAAAGGAGTTTGAATCCTCGATTGACTATATCTATCCTACCCTTGCCGGTGAAACCAGAACCACCAAAATCAGGTTCACCATTCCCAACCCGGAAGGGAAGCTGAAACCGAATATGTTTACCGACGTGGTGCTGAAAATTTCACTCGGGACGAAACTTGTCATCCCGGAAGATGCTTTAATTGACACCGGGGTGAGACAAATCGTGTATATTGATAAAGGTGAAGGATATTTTGAACCGCGGGAAGTTGTTCCTGGTGCAAGGGGGGAAGGGATGATAGAAATTATAAAAGGACTCTATGCAGGAGAAAAGGTCGCCTCGGCAGCCAATTTTCTTATTGACTCGGAAGCAAAGCTCAATGGGGTAGTGCCTCTTCATCAACATTAAACAGAAGACGGAATTCCGAAGCCAGAAAAAATTTTAAAAATATTCTAAATTCTGACTCCTGACCCCTGAATTTATATGATCGCTAAAATTATCGAGTACAGCGCCCGAAACAAATTTATTATCTTTTTGTTTACCTTTTTTGCCCTTGCCTGGGGCTACTGGGCATTAAAAAATACCCCGCTTGACGCCCTGCCGGATTTAAGTGACACCCAGGTTATTGTTTATACCGAATGGGGTGGCAGGAGTCCTGACTTAGTAGAAGATCAGATTACCTATCCTATTTCCTCAACCCTTCTTGCCGCCCCAAAAGTACAAGCGGTTCGAGGTTTTTCTTTTCTTGGGAGTTCTTTCATTTACATTATTTTCCAGGAAGGAACTGATATTTACTGGGCACGGAGCCGGGTTCTCGAATACCTCCAAGCCGTAAAAAACAAACTCCCGGCGGATGTGAATCCAATTCTTGGCCCGGATGCAACCGGCCTTGGCTGGGGATTTTCCTATGCATTAGTTGATGAAACCGGAGAGCATGATCTTGCCCAACTTCGCTCGCTTCAGGATTGGAACCTGAAGCTGGCTATTGAGAGTGTTCCAGGGGTTTCTCAGGTTGCCAGTATTGGAGGTTTTGTCAAGCAGTACCAGGTCACCATCGATCCAAACCGTCTACAGGCTTATAACATTCCTCTAACCAAGGTTATGAATGCAGTGAGAAGGGGCAACCTGGATGTTGAGGGGAGAGTTTTAGAGGTTTTCGGTTTTGAATACATGTTGAGGGGCAGGGGTTATATAAAGACCCTTAAAGACCTTGAAGACCTCTCAGTGGGGACCAACGGCGCAGGAACACCGATCTATTTGAAAGACATAGGACGTATTCAGCTTGGACCGGAGATACGGAGAGGGCTGGCCGACCTGGATGGAAAAGGAGAAGTGGCTGGGGGCATTGTAGTTATTAGGTTTGGCGAAAATGTGCTCAGTGTCATTGAACGGGTCAAAGAAAAAATTAAAAATAACATTGAACCGAGCCTTCCCAAAGGAGTAAAGATGGTCATAACCTATGACCGGTCTGACCTGATCCACCGTTCTATTAACACTCTCAAGGAAGAACTGGTCAAACTCTCAGTGGCGGTGAGCGCGGTTTGCCTGGTTTTTTTATTCCATTTGCCGAGCGCCCTGGTTGTCATCATTACGCTCCCGTTCGCCATCATCTTGTCCTTTGTCTGCATGTATTATTTAAAGGTCACTTCCAACATCATGAGTTTAAGCGGCATTGCTATTGCCATTGGGGCGATGGTGGATGCCGCGATCATTATGGTGGAAAATGCTCATAAAAAACTTGAAGAGTGGGAAATACAAGGGAAGCTGGCTAACCGAACCGACGTAATCATCGAGGCGGCGAAGGAGGTTGGGCCGTCGTTGTTTTTTTCACTCTTAGTAATCACGGTGGGGTTCCTTCCGGTCTTTACTCTTCAGGGGCAGGCAGGAAGACTCTTTAAACCGCTTGCCTACACCAAGACCTTTGCCATGCTTTTTTCTTCCTTTATGGCGATAACCTTAACCCCGGTCTTAATGACCTTGTTAATTCGCGGGAGGATAAAGCCGGAGGAGAAAAATCCTTTAAGTTTGATCCTTCACCGCCTCTATGAGCCGGTTGCCTCCCTTGCTCTCCGATTTAAAAAGACGGTTATTATTCTTGCTCTTATAGTGCTGGCAATTTCTGTCTATCCCTTTTTGAAACTTGGTTCTGAATTTATGCCTTCCCTTTATGAAGGAACCCTTTTTTATATGCCGGTGACTGCTCCCGCTCCATCTATATCTGTGGTCTCAAAATTACTCCAGCTTCAGGACAAGATATTAATGAAGTTTCCGGAAGTGGCCCAGGTTTTTGGAAAAGCCGGCCGTGCGGAAACCGCTACTGACCCCGCTCCCCTGGAGATGTTTGAAACGATAATCAACCTGAAGCCCGAATCCGCGTGGAGACCGGGAATGACGGTGGAGAAACTGAAAAACGAGATGAATGACGCTTTAACCATACCTGGGGTGGCGAATTCGTTTACCATGCCCATAAAGGCGCGGATCGATATGCTGGCAACCGGTGTCAGGACCCCCGTGGGGATCAAAATTCTCGGCCCCAAACTTGAGGAAATTGAAAAAATAGGTCTAGATATTGAACACCACATGAAGAATATCCCCGGCACACGGAGCGCATATGCGGAAAGGGTTACCACCGGTTATTTCCTGGACTTCACCATCAAACGGGACGCGATTGCCCGATATGGTTTAACCGTTGAAGATGTTCACGACGTTATCCAGTCTGCTATCGGAGGGATGAATCTAACCACGACGGTGGAAGGAAGGCAGCGCTACCCGGTTAATATCCGGTATTCGCGAGAATTACGGGATGATCTGAAAAAACTGGAAAGAGTTTTTGTGCCAGTCATGAGGGAAAATGTCCCTTCTGGTTCGGGAATGCCAACTTCTTCTGCTTCAACACCCATTCAGGTGCCTTTGGGTGAGCTGGCAGAGATAAAAATTGCAACCGGACCAACAGTAATTAAAAGTGAGGAAGGGCTTCTTACTGCCTATGTTTTTGTGGACTTTTCCGGCCGGGATATAGGGGGATATGTGAATGAGGCCAAAAAGAGTGTTGTCTCCCTGAAGATACCGGATGGCTATCATTTGGAGTGGAGCGGTGAATATGAATATTTGGTGAAGACCCATGAAAGGCTAAAACTAGTTATCCCTCTGACCATACTGATTATCTTTGTGCTCCTGTATTTTAATACCCGCTCAGTTACCAAAACACTAATTGTTTTTCTCGCGGTTCCTTTTTCTCTGGTAGGATCATTCTGGCTTCTTTACCTTCTCAACTACAATATGAGTATTGCGGTCTGGGTGGGTATCATCGCTTTGGCTGGTTTAGATGCGGAAACCGGAGTGGTTATGCTACTCTACCTGGACCTAGCTTATGCGCAGTGGAAAAAGGAAGGTAGATTAAATACTATCAGTGACCTTAAGGATGCGATCATGCACGGCGCAGTAAAAAGGATAAGGCCAAAAATTATGACCGTAAGTGTTATCTTGGCCGGTCTTATCCCAATTATGTTCAGCCACGGCACAGGCGCAGATGTGATGAAGCGGATCGCCGCACCTATGATCGGAGGCGTTATCACCTCCACTATCCTCGAGCTGATCATTTATCCTGCCATATACTTGATATGGAAGGGAAGGGCATTAAAAAATATCACATAGGAGGAACCATCTCGCTTGAGCGCACATGGTAAAAACCCATTTTTGGAAAAAGGAACCGTTCTCAACGGCAAGTGGGAGATCATCGAACATATTGCCACCGGTGGAAAAGGTGAGGTGTACCGCGCCCGGCAGATCAATTTGGACCGGCCGGTAGCTGTAAAAATAATTTCGGAAGGATTACTCGCGTCTTTTGATGATGACCAAGAGGAGATTAAAGCCACATTGGAGCGATTCCGACGCGAAGTTCTCACCATGGCTCAGGTGCGTCATCCCAATATCCTTCAGGTTTATGACCAGGATCAGGCGGTTATTCAGAAGGGTGGTACTACGTCATCAATTGACTATCTTGTGATGGAGTATATTCCCGGGCCCACACTTCGATCCATTCTTCATTCGGAAGGGTTACGGGATAATGAGAAAGATATCCGGAAATGGATTAGAGAATATTTTTTCCCTATCCTGGACGGGGTACAAAAACTCCACGACTTGGGAATTGTTCACCGTGACTTAAAGCCTGAAAATGTACTCCTGGATGAATTTACTCCTAAAATTACCGACTTTGGACTCGCCGGAGGTCCCCGCTGGCAGGGGGTTACCCGAAGTCATCACATGGAAGGAACCATACCGTACATGCCTCCGGAACAGATAATGGATCTGGGGGGCACTGATTCCCGAGGTGACATCTATGCATTGGGAAAAATTCTTTATGAAGTCGTCATCGGAAAAATGGGCAAGGATACCGCCTTTCCCCTCAAAACCGCCCACCTTTTAAATCCTGACACCCTTTTTCTGAAACGGTTGGACCGTATCATTCAACAAGCCACGGCAGAGGACAAAACAAAACGAATCCCTTCGGTAAGTGTCTTGAGGAAAGCCCTGTTAGATACTTTGGAGGGAACCGAAGAAACTTTGTTTTCATCCCAGAGGCCTCGAACCAAGAAGGCTCGCCTTGCTGTAGCAATGGTAGCACTTCTTGTAGTAGCATCCATAGGGTTCCACATTCTCTATCACCGGGCAAAATCATCTCAGCCCCCCATTGCGGTACCGTCTTCGCTTCCCGGTGTTACTCCGGGTTTAGCCCCCCAAAAAGAAAAGATTACTCCCCTTAACTCAAATGCTCCTTTGACCGTTAAAGGAAAAGATGGAGCAATTCTTCATCTGGTCCCTCAGGGCAAGCTTACCTTTCCAGAAAGTTTCGGGCTGCAAGCGGGAACATTTGATGTCCCTGCTTTTTACATGGATGAGATAGAGGTTACCAATCAACAGTATGTGGACTTTTTAAATCACGTCCTCTCCACCATCCGGGTAGAGGATGGGGTGGTAAAGGTTAACGGTGATATCTGGCTCCTTTTGGAAGAGGTTAAGGAGGGATACGATCCCATTATGTTCCATAACGGGAAATTTTTCGTTACTGACCCAAAGTACGATTATTATCCGGTAGTGCGGATTACCGCTTACGGAGCTGAAGCATATGCTCGTTTTTACCGAAGACGTCTGCCCAATGAGGTAGAGTGGTTCTATGTGAGGAGAGGCGGGTTCAAACGCTCAGAAACACCAGCGGTGGATTCACCAGAACCTTCAGGAACAATGATGAACATGGATAACATGCACTCCCACACGGGAGACACCATCCATGGCCAGGTCTCTTCACCTCCAACTCCCCCGCAAAGTCATCAAAAACTTTCTGACTCAGTGTTCGATTCTAAACCTAATCCTTATGGGATTAGGGGTATGGATGAAAATGTAAGCGAATGGGGGATACGATTTCAAAAGACATCCTTACGGGAGAAGGAAGAAACACAATACATCATCTTAGGCGGATTGAACACCGGGTTGACAAAAGAAAATAAAATGATTCAGGGCATCCCGCGACATCCTTGGGAGGCGTTTGCGGAAGTGGGATTCCGGTGCGTCTCGGATGTTACAAATTATCAATAACCCTCTTTAGCTTTGCCCGCACTTCCTCCGCAACAGTCCTAAGCTTGCGATTATCTACTGCGGCCATGGGGGCAACCGGGTCAATGGCAGTGGCGCTCAGAGTAGCTTCCCTATTTCTGTACGCCATCGGACTTGGTAAAGGTTCGGATAAAGGCAGTTACATCGGCTGTTTCTTTTTCTGTCAAAACAACACCCCAGGCCGGCATCTGGGGGGATAGGCCCAAGGCAGACCACGCCTCTGAGAACCTTTTCAATCTGCTTATCGGATAGGACCGCCAATTTGGCACGATTTGTAAGGTTCTTTGGCGGGGTAGTCATTTTGTAGGAATTGAAACCGTCTCCTTTTCCACTTTTACCATGGCAAAAAACGCAATAATACCCATAAAGGATAAAAAAGTGCAAAAAGAAGTCTTCGCCCCCGCATTACTAATAGGTTGAAGAAGCCGGTGACGCTCCCAACAAAGTTAGCCAATGAAAGCAAACTGATATTACTCCACCAAAGCGCCCTTATGGCAGTCGCTGCACAAAAATTCTAAGCTTATCTCTCCTCCCGGGTGGTCGAATGTAAGGCCTTCAGGGCTAATGGACTTAGTTTCTACGCCAGACCCCTGGCTTATAATAATATGGCAGGTGTTGCAGTCGTGTGAGATTTTTTTTCCATCTGAGCTTACATGCTCTCCGTCATGGCACCGCACACATCCCGGCCAGATTGAATGTCCGATATTATCCGGAAATTTTTTCCAGCTCGCCTTCATTTCTGGGAAGAAATTTTCACGGAATATCCTTTGAATTTCGGAGATGGCGCTAAGAATTTTATTTTTATCCCTGTAACCAGCATAGTCCGCCATTAGTTTCTTCTTCACGTTCTCCAACCCTTCAGACTCTGTTTTGCTAGTCTCGCCGCTTTCCACCAGCGCTTGAACCCCATTTTTCTTAATAAAGGGTATGGACTGATCGATTCGCCCAAACAATAAGGCATCGTCCATTGCTTTGTCCGGCGTGGAATAGATATGGGTCGGACGATTGTGGCAGTCGATACAATCCATCAATCTGGGGCTTGCTTTGGAAATTGTATCGGCTTTCAGTTCCTTTCCTCTGGATTGGTATATGGTCGCACTTCCATCCGGATGAATGACTTTTACCCACGGGATTTCCTGCCGGTCATCTTTTGTTGCTATGTATTCCACTCGAGTCTCTGGGCTCATGTGCCAGTGGATCCCGCCCACGGGAACTCGTGAGGGGTCACCTCCTCCGACCTTAAGTAATAGGCGGATCGTCCAGGGATCATTATTTTCCGTCATACCAAAATGGGTACGAATCCTCTCGACCGACCCCGAAAACTTCTGAGGCCAGTGGCATTGTTCACAGGTCTCCCGTGCGGGCCGGAGATTTTTAACAGGGGTTGGAATGGGGTGGGGATACTTCTCAGCGATAGTCGCGTAAATTTGATAGGCTCCTGAAATCTTTGATTTTACGAAAAAGCTTGCTCCCGGGCCTACATGGCACTCCGTGCAGGGTACCCTCGCATGTGGCGATCTTTTGTATAAAGTATATTCCGGTTTCATGACAGAGTGACATAAAAGTCCGCAAAAGTGGACGGATTCTGTAAAGTGATAGAGTCGGTAGGTGCCGAGAAAGGAAAAAAGAAGAAAGGAAAAAGAAATAACCAAAACTGCAATTAAAGTATTCCGATGAGAAGATATGCTGAGGTCAATATGTGGAAGCGGTGGAGGACATCTCTTTGCTGCTATATGACGACACCGGCGCTCATTCCAAGCGCCCACAACGACTAAAAGCAGACCCGTGATCAACCCGCCGGGTATGAGAACATAGGTTATTACGGCTGTGTAAGGGCTTGTAAAACCACGAATAAAGTCGATTCCGAAAAGAGCAAGGACAGCGATGAAACTGCAAATAGCCAGGATAATCCCCAAAAAACTCATCCAATTATTCAGGAGAGATGGTTCTTTGGAAGGGACTATACTTGGTGGAGAGTCAGGCATAAAAGCCCCGTTGCACTTTTTGTTCTTTCATTCGGGCCATTCAACCGTTTATTGACCCATTCTGGTATTGAAAGGAAAACCCTCGCTTGCAGGCGGAGACTTTAGTATGCATGCGGTATGGAGAATGGTTGTAAATCCAGTCATACCCTATACGACAGCAAATATCAAGTTGTTGGGATCACGAAATGCCGCAAGCCGATCCTTAAGGCCGATAGTGACCGGAGAATTCAAGATTCGATCCTTAAGATTTGCCAATTTAAACCGATCTTCAAGCGCAGGATCACTTGCCCTTAAGTGTCCGAAGAAATTTGACGATTTCCTTAACCTCTTCAGCTGTGAGCTTTTCTTTGAACGGAGGCATCACGATTTTTCCTGAGCTATCTTTGACTCCCTCGTTGATGCCCTTGGCTGCCTGGTCATCGGTAAATGCTTCTTGCACTTTCGGGTTGGTCAGGTCACGGCACTTTAGTTTCTGGCACATCGGGGTCGTTCCTTTACCATCCTTACCGTGGCAGAGGGCGCATTTTTTTGCCCATATTTCTGCACCAGCCGCGATGGCGGTTCCAGTAAGATTAAGGAGAAAAAAAACCAAGGCCACACCTATCAGAACTTTTTTCATAGTAACACCCCCTTTTTTTCTTTTAATAACAACTCTTTTTTAATGGAATAATTATAAAAAAGTTTTAGGGTCTAGACTGGATTAGCACAGGTAAGAGTGCTAAAAAGGTAGTCATAACAATAAGTAACAAGTACTTAAAGCGTTAAAAAATTTCTGAGGCTAAATTTCGAGAGTTTATCAGATACCTTTCTCTGGATTTAGACGCTCATAAAATTGCTTTTTTGACCGGTTTAAATCGCAATACCGTTAATCGTTATGTTTTGCTCATCAGAAAAAGGATTGCCGAGTTCTGTGAGCAATCATCTCCTTTTTCCGGAGAAGTCGAAGTAGACGAATCATACTTCGGAGAGCGTGTCCTCAGCATGTTTGGCCACGGCAATCAAGAACGGCGGTACCACCGCCATTACCAGTTTATCCGCGGTGCCCGATAAAAGATATTAAAACAATGAGTGCGCGGTTGAATCACCCAATTGTCACTAACTCATAAGCTCATTAGAACCTGTACTGCAAAAATCCCTGCACAACATGCGCCGTGGCGTCCGGGTAGAACCCGCCCAGGGTATTTAACGACTGATCATTGCCCGGCGCGCCCGCCGCGGTGATTCCCCGCAGGAAAAGCCTTTCGTACGCGCTGCTTATGCGAAACATCTGGAATATATACCCCGCTCCGACATCCCAGTGATCGTTGAACCGGTAGTTGAACCATGTATCTACATCGGCGTAGGATTCGTTCAGATTGGGCATGACCGGGTTGTGGAAATCCGAGGTCGAATGGGAGTAGCTGGCGCTGGTCTTGAGACTCAGCTTGTTCGGAATGAGCTTAATATCCGCTCTGGCGACCACAGTGTCAAATGAATCGGAGGTGATCAAAGTGGGTCCCTCATCAC
Source organism: Thermodesulfobacteriota bacterium (assembly GCA_026625185.1). GTDB lineage: Bacteria > Desulfobacterota > WTBG01 > JAGOGO01 > JAGOGO01. The sequence continues at coordinate 1,964,999 of CP113000.1, forward strand.
CCCCGACCAGACCAGGTTCATCATTAATTAGGAATGTGGCGGCCAATTGTTTAACTCGGAGTTGCTGGTGGTCGTATCCAAGGCTCAACGCGACCCGGTCATGCGGGCTCCAGCTCACATCCGCGCCGGCCGACCAGCCTCGATCTCTTTGGATACCAAAATCCGAGTCGGTAAAGTTGTCGTTATAGATCGAAAAATTGAGTGAGAAGGTGACATTATTCAAAGGATACACTTCTGCAATGAAATTGGCGTTGTTACGGATGAGATTTCCCGCGTAGAATTTGTAAGTCAGCGGCACCTGCGTCGCCTCCCCCGTCGGGTTCACAAATGCTACATTATTATGCCCTTCCCGGTCTGTGAACGCATAGTTGGCGTTAAGGCTCAGCCAGTTAGTAGGAGACCACCTGAGGCCCGTCTGGGGCGAGTGACTCGAGGTCGAGCCCAGTTCATGTTTGCGGGAGACTCCCTTCCAGGAATAGCCGACAGTGAAGGCCATCTTCTGGTTCACTTTATAGTCGGCTCCGAGGTTGACACCCTGCCGTAAATACGAGTAATGCTCAGCCTTGAAAAGAGCTTGGTTTTCCCCGAATGCCGTTTCCAAAAGTTGATTCATTGTGCTATCATTCGAAAAATCATAATAATTGTACGAATATCTCAAGGTTAGCGGGGGCCAGAGACGGGTGACGCCGGAAATATTCGCGTTCACAGTCGAGTCGTCGAGACCCGGATCGCCGATCGTAACACCATTTCTATCGATGACGAGGTCGTTCTCGGACAGCCAGCCGTAGGAAAACGAACCGGTGAGCCTGGTCTTGTAGGCAAGCAGGTTCAGGGACCCCTCCCCGGTTACGTAGTTGGCTTTATTGCTGGGGGGCAGGGCTACAAAGGAATTCGTCGTATTCTGGCGGCCCAGAACAAGGTCATTCTCATTGTCAAAGTTCGAAAAATGATAAGACACACGACCCTGAAACACCACCGGCTGATCATATTCCACGCCGACTTTCAGGTCGTTTTGCTTATCATCAATCGGTCTGATATAGGTGAAAAAATTAAGGGGATTGCCAGGGCCTGTAATATAGGTCCCGGGTTGCGAGCCGGTTCTCTTCAGGAAATCGTTCTCGGCGAAAAGGGTGATGTTAAGGGTCGGATTGTAGTAGCCGCTGAACCGCAGTCTCTGCACCAGGGTCCTGATACTGGTATCAAAGGGATTCACCGTGCTGTAAAGGTGTTGCAGCGAGTCATATTCAATCTCGGAATGGTAGACCCCAAGTTTGCCCGCCTGGAGCAAGAAATCCTGATCCCTTAATCCCGGATGGCTCATCCAGAATCTATAATACTCAAGGCCGTCCTTGCTCTTCAGCGATAAATCCGTTTCCGCGAGAAACCCTTCGGGGAAGGGAATATACTTTTCCAAAAATCCCGCGTTTCTGTGAAGGGGGGGATCGGCGAGAAATCCTCCGCCCAAGGAGATATAGCCGCCCAACGTGTAATTACCCGCATCCATTTCAGCAATTCCGCCCCTACAGGTCAGAGTGATAAACATGACTGCAAGAAAAAAGACCAGAAATTCTCTCTTAATCTTCACCTTCATCACCCCCCCTCTTATCTAGAGAATAAATTGCCGTTTACATTGTTGCTGCCGTGGATGCTCCGGTGACAGTTGATGCACCCGCCGCCGGCCATCATATTTACCCTTGTCTGTGGCTGCCCTCCGACCGTGAAATTGACGTTGTGGTAGGTAATGTGGCACTCCCGGCACAACCTGATGGGCGGGGATTTCAGCAGGCTGGGATAGGCGCTGCCGTGGGGCTTATGGCAATTGAAGCAATCCTCTATGACGGGAGGGTGCTGAAAAACGAACGGACCTCGGTACTGGGCGTGGCAATTAAAGCAGAGTTCTTTATTGGAAAGCCCCTTTACCAGCTTGGCCGAAGTAGTCCCGTGCGGGTTGTGGCAACTCGCGCAGTCCATTTTTCCTTCGCGCAGGGGATGATGCGAAAACTGCAGCTCCGCGCGGACTTGCTCTTTATGACAGGTAAGGCACGTATCCCCTACGGTTATATTGGCGAGTTGAGCACGGACCGTTATTCCCGGTCCCGTATGGACTGCGTGGCATGAGGTGCAGGCGAGGCCTTCGGTTTCATGAGCACTGCCCGCCCAGAAAAGCCTCTCCCTCTTTTGATGGCAGTTGAGACAGACATCGTTGCGCACGGAAATAGGCGTGGGCGACTCCTTCGTAAATCGCACCATACCCTCGAAGGTTTTGCCTCCGGAGTCCACATGGTCTGTTCCCGGTCCATGACACGTTTCACACCCAAGTTTTTCATCAGCGGTAGGGGGGTGCTTCAGAAACAGGGTGCCCATAGTCGTCTTGGTGAGCTGCTCGTACACCTGAAAGTGACAGGTTTGGCAGCTTTCCACGCCCGTATACCCTTCCTTGGCCCTTTCGGCCTTTTCGTCCTCCCCTTTTGCCGGCCCTTTGGAAAAACAGAGAAGGAAAATCACTCCGAGATAGACAAGAGTCAGTGCGGGTATAAGAATTCTGCGCATCACCTCCCCTTTTTTATTAAGGGTGTAACTTTAAAAAGGATTAAATAATAAAAGCCAAATTTTGGATATGGGGGAAACCATGTATTTTGGTGGTAAAAATTATGTATCTTAACTGGCAAGATTGGATTTCTCTTAGCAGTCGTGTTCACTTATCCATTATGTAATAGGCTGGAAAATAATTTACTTAAGGATAGTTAATGTGATTTTTGGTATGCTCAGATGGTAATTATAAGACTCTTCGAGCATTCCGCGACAACCCCGAGGGGAATTTGTTGAAGCGGGATTCCGGTACTTCTTGCATGCTATAAATTATCAATAACCTTCTTTAACTTTGCCCGGACCTGTTCTGCAACAGTTTTCAAATTGGGATTATCTACTGCTGCCATAGAAGCAACCGGGTCAATGGCAGTGACTTCAACTTTCCCTGGGGCCGTTTCCTGAACCACCACGTTACAGGGAAGCATGGTACCGATTTTATCTTCAGCTTGTAATGCCTGAAAAGCAAAAGGAGGATTACAGGCGCCAAGAATCCGGTAAGGGCGAAAGTCCACATCTAGTTTTTTCTTTAAGGTAGCCTTCACGTCTATCTCCGTGAGAATGCCAAACCCTTCTTTTTTGAGTTCTTCCATAACTTTGGTAATCGCGGCTTCAAAAGGACAATTTACTTCTTTGGTGAAATAGTAACTCATCTCATTACACCTCCTTGGTTTGATAGTAATCGAACACGGAATAGTATTTGGTTTTATATTCTATTAAGTTTTAGATGTCATTTCAAGGCAAGCGGGAATTTAGTTAATTTTTTCTCATTCCGCATCAAGTGCGGAATGAGAAAAAATTCAAAGGATTTTAGGCCAATACAAAGGATTACGATAGTTAAATAGATCATAATGAGATTCTGAATTTTCTTAATCGCAAGGCATTACTAACCACGGTAACTGAAGAAAGGGCCATGGCCGCCGCGGCAAACATCGGACTTAAAAGAATTTTAAAAAAGGGGAAAAGTACTCCTGCAGCAACCGGAATCAAAATAGTGTTATACGCAAAAGCCCAGAAGAGGTTTTGTTTAATATTTCGAATGGTCGCTTTGCTTAACATAATAGCAGTTACCACTCCTTTTAGGTCACCGCTTATCAGGGTAATATCGGCTGACTCGATGGCTACATCGGTTCCGGTACCAAGGGCAATGCCGATATCCGCCTGGGCTAAGGCTGGCGCATCATTAATGCCATCACCAACCATGCCCACGATTTTTCCCTCCGTCTGGAGCTTTTTTATTTCATTGGCTTTGTCTTTGGGTAACACCTCTGCTAAAACCCGATCAATTTCGACTTCACGAGCGATTGCCTCTGCGGCCTTTCGGCCGTCCCCGGTTATCATAATGACCTCAAAGCCCAGGTCGTGCAGAGCGGCAATAACTTTTTGGGATTCGGGCTTCACAATATCGGCAACCACGAGAATTCCGGCGATTTTACCCTGTACGACGATGAACATCAAGGTTTTTCCCTTGCCGGAGAGAAGATCGGCTTTTGTTTGCATATCCTTGAGCGCAATCCCTTTTGACTCCATAAAGTGAGCATTGCCGAGCATGACCTCTTTTCCCTGAATCTCGGCTGCAATCCCTTGACCTGGAAATGCTTGGAAATGTGCAGAATCATCTAGTGTCAGGTTTAGCGCTTTCGCTTTGTTGAGAATCGCTTCGGCCAGCGGATGTTCCGAGAACTTTTCCGCGGACGCGGCTAACCTAAGGATTTCTTTATTGTTAAATCCCTCAACGGGAATAATATCAGTTACCGACGGCGCACCTTTGGTGATCGTACCTGTTTTATCGAAAACAATCGTGGTTAGCTTATGGGCTTTTTCCAACGCATCCCCGGTGCGAATGAGGATGCCCATCTCCGCTCCTTTGCCGGTTCCCACCATAATGGATGTAGGAGTGGCCAGGCCGAGCGCGCAGGGGCAGGCAATGATCATCACGGCCACGAAATTGAGTAATGCATATGTCAAAGCTGGTTCTGGACCAAAGAAAAACCAGATAATAAAAGTTAGGAGCGCAATTCCCATAACCGTGGGGACAAAGTAGCTCGCAATTAGGTCAGCAAGGCGGGCAATCGGAGGTTTTGATCCCTGGGCTTCTTCAACCAGCTTAATAATCTGGGCAAGCATGGTTTCTTTGCCTACCTTAGTAGCTTTAAATTTAAAGGTCCCGGTCTTGTTGATGGTAGCGCCGATAACTTCATCATTAAATTTTTTTTCCACGGGAATCGCTTCTCCGGTTATCATGGATTCATCCACCGAGGAATTGCCTTCCATAACGGTGCCATCCACCGGTATTTTTTCCCCCGGACGCACGATAACAATATCGCCAATCCGGACATCCTCTACCGAAGTTTCTAGTTCCTGTTCTTCCCGGATAATAATGGCGGTCTTTGGTTGAAGTCCCAGCAACCTCTTAATTGCTTCCGAGGTTTTGCCTTTCGCCCGGGCCTCCAAAAGACGTCCCAGGAGAATGATGACGATGATGGCTCCGGCAGTGTCAAAATAAACTTCGGGGGCAATACCTTGAGCCGCAAAGAGGCTGGGAAAGAAGGTGGCAAGAACACTGTATCCATAAGCGGCGCTGGTACCGACCGCAATCAGGGTGTTCATGTCAGTCGTTTTATGTTTGATAGTAGCCCATGCACCCTTATAAAATTGCCATCCTATCCAGAACTGGACTGGAGTTTGCAAAAGAAACTGAAGGATAAAATTGGTCTTTTTACTCAGATCCCATAAGGGGGAAAGGCCGAGATGATCCCAGGACATTAAAATAAAGAGGGGGATAATAAGGATGAGTCCGATGATAAATTTTTGTTTGAGGTTTTTTACTTCTTCTTCCCGGGCAAGTTTTTCTTTGTCAATGCCAAGACCTTCTTCGATGTGCGGAACCTTATAGCCGAGAGCTTCAACCTCCAGGGCTAAATCCCTGACCGTTACTTTTCCCGGAGTAATGTCCACTTTCGCATTTTGTAAAGCAAGATTGACATGTGCCTGGATAACCCCCGGAATTTTGTTCAGGGCAGTTTCAACTCTTTTGACACAGGATGCGCAGGACATTCCCTGAATCGGCAGGATGAGCTTTTTCCTTTTTACCTCAAAACCCAGGTCTTGGATGGCTTTGGTAAAATGATGCGGAACAGTTTTATCAGGGTCGTACAGAATGGAAGCGGTTTCAGTGGCAAGATTTACCCGTGCTTCTTTTACTCCCTGCGTTTGGGTAAGGGCTTTTTCGATCCTGGCCACACAGCTGGCACAGTGCATTCCGGAGATGAAAAGGTCGAGTTTTTTAAAGGGCTCTTTTCCCACGGTTAGATGTTTCTCTCCGAAAAAAAATAACGTTAGAAAATATGAGGTTTATTTATAGTATACCAAAATTAGTTGGTGATTGCTCAAGAAAGTAAAAAAAGGGTGGCATTACTCAAAAAAGGTTTTTCTGTGAAAAGAAACCGTAGGGGGACTAAACAGTAACATTAAAGTGCTCCCTGCTTTCTTCGTCCCAGACCCGGCACGCTTCGATAAGCAACATTTCGGTACTGTCAAAAATTTTCTGATCCAACAGTTGAGCATCAGGGTCCAGGATAAAAAGACCATGTTCCCAGCGCACTAAAAGATTAAAGGCCGCAACTCCTTCGACCTGTTTGTATCGGGCATTGATAACCTGTCCCTGGTCGAAGAATACTTCACCATTTTCCTCCTCCTTAAAAAGTTTAAGGGCTCCGGTCTTCCCTCCCGCGGAGAGCATTTGAATAAGGTCGGTAACGTGGATTTCCGCCAAGTTACCGGTAATGCCTTTTTTAGTCGAAGCGGACTTGGCTTTTTCTTGAGCTTTTTGGAGAGTATGTTTGATAAAATTCTGAATCTTGGCAATGAGGATGCTTGTGTTATAGGGTTTGGTAATAAAATCATCAGCGCCAACATCAAAACCCTTGCTTACGGTAGCGGGGTCGTGTTTTTCTGACAAAAAAACGAAATTGATGTTCCGATATTTATCATTAGCCTTTATTAGATCGCAAATAGAGAATCCATCGAGAGGTTTTGTATTTACCTCTGAGATAATAAGACACACCGGACTACTATCAAGGATAGCGATAACTTTTTCCGTGTCCCTTAACGGATAAGGGAAAATACCATTTTTTTTTAACAAAACGGACAGGTGATCGAGTTCTTCAAGGTTAGTATCAATGATAATTGCGCGGGGTGAGGATTCATCAATAAAGAGGTCTAAGATAATTTCCTCCAATAGGTTGACGATTTCCGGATCAAAGTATTTTTCTTTTAAAGAAAGGATAATGTCAAAGGAGCTTTTGAAGTTTTCATACCCTTCAAAATTAAGGAGGTGGATTAAGGCATCGACGGTTGCAATGATTCGGGAACCGAGCGGGATATCCTCACCTTTAAGGCCATCCGGGTCCCCTTCGCCGTCGTATCGTTCAAGGGTGTGAAGAAGAATTTTGTGAACTTCCGGGGGGAGGCGAGCGCCCTCATAAAGGCGCTCCGAGGATTGGGAATACTTTTTTAAAAGGTCACGGTGGTGTTCAAAATTGAAATTAAAAAGCGTTAAATGCTCGGGCGCAGCCATACAACAATCATGTAAATACGCTGCCAGAACATTGTAATACGTTTCTATTGCTTTGAGTCCTAGGTTCTGGGAAATTTCTTTTACGAGCTTGGCGACACTCGCGGAATGGCCCCGATAGCTTTCCCCTTTATACATTTCCAAGACATTGATCACGATATTAAGCACCTCAATGAAGGTGTCGTCACTCAAAACCGACAAGGGGGATATTTGGTCCGCAAGGCGTTTTTGGCTTTCTTCTTCCGTTTTAGCGGGAGTGAGAATTTGATCGTCTATTATTACTGTTTTTGACTTTCGCTTTAGAACTTGAGTGGGTTTCAGGACTGGATTATCTGACTCAGTAAAGTCAGAATCGAGCAGCACCGCAGAGTCTTCTTTTGGAACAAAGCTGGCAATGCTCTGGGGACTTTCGGTTTTGATCACTGTTTTTAGATTTTCCAGCGAAGAAGAATCATTTCCGTAAAATTTTTTTATCCCCGCTTTAATGGTGGAGTCTAAGGCGATATAAAGTTCTATTTCATTATATCCGGAGATATGTTTGATTAACTTGGACAGTTGTTTGTTCTCTGGGTCAGCAATCGCGACAGAGACTGTTTTGGATTTATCATAGCAGAAGAAAGGAAACACATTGTGTTTTAATGCAAAATCAGAAGGGATGAGTTCTAATACCCATTGGGGGATAGTCATTTTTAAAAGCTTGTCAGAAGAAATATATCTGACCTTAAAAAGTCCTGCCAGACACTTAAGGAGATCTATCTCATTTAAAAAACCCAATTCAACCAGGAGTTCACCTATTTTTATCTGGGAATCCCCTCCTTTTTGCTGGCTAAGGGCGGCATTTAATTGCTCTTGGGTTATGAATCCCAGCTCAATGAGTATTTCGCCGATCTTTTTGTTGCCGGTCATACTTTTGTAAACCCTTTTTGAGTATTTTATTTTGTGATTTTTTAAATTATAAAAGGAATATGATTTGGTGTCAAGGACATAACGGTTTCTAAACGGAGAGAAAAACTATTTTTTTAATCCATAAGCTTATAAAGGGAAAAAAGAATCCGCCTAAACCCCGTTAGATATCAAATGGCTAACCGGACAAACGGGGCATTTCTGCCGGGATAAATTTCGAAAAGCCCAGAGAACAAATTCTTAAGAAGGTGCTCTCGGAAGGGGATAAAAGAAACCGCAGTAAAAAGAGCAGAAAGGTTAAAACAAAAACTCATTTCTTGGATTGATCAGATGATCCTTCGCCCCAGGCTTTTTTACTTCGTTCGATCTTTTTGCGTACCGAATCCCAGGTTTTTGTGACTAAGAAGGATTCGCGCCATCGGGAGAGCATACGAAGGTACATCTCCCACGGAACAGTAAAAGTAAGCTCATCGGTTTTGACGTATCGTCGTTCGGTTGGGTCCCACCCCCCCAGCACTGCCTTTGACTTTCCTTGGGCGAGGAGGTGTAACGGCCACGTTAAAATACCGGCACAGCCTGGACCAAATGGGGACAAGACTGCTTCAAAGTCGTTGGTTGCAAAGGTGACAAGTTGATGGAGGCCGCAGATGCTTTCAGGCCGGGCGAAAAAAATAACTAATTCCGGCCTTTCAAAATCGGTAAAAAGGGAAAGCGGTTTAAACACACAAAAAAAAGCCGGCGCAGGTCGGGGATCAATGGTCTTAAAGAACATTTTGGTCACCTCCGGGGACTCAAGATAGCGTTCCCCCTCAAAACGGTTGGGAATACCTGTGGAGACGAACCGGGCGACAAAATCTAAAGGACGCCTTAAAAACCCCAAATAAAAGGCTCCGCCAAAACAGCCGAAATTTTCTCTGCTAAAATAGGCGCTGGTACCCTTTTTACGCGCTCTCCAGATTAATCCCATTACACAAGAAAAACTTTCAAAGACTAAAACCCAATCAATTTTATTTCCTTTTTCATCTTCCAGAGTAGGTAGAATGCGGGATTTTGGTTTAAAGCCATCTTTTGGCTCCTGAGCGGTATAATACACGCCAAAAGGCTCTTCTGATATGCCGAGGGTTTCCAAGAAAGCTTTTGATTCGCTGAGACTATTTTCTGACATTATTTCAACTCGTTAAATTTTAAGTACCTTTTATTGCGCAATTTTTGCGCCCTATGAACAATTTACGCCATTTTATAGGCTCTTTTTTAGGAGCCAGAGATTAAGTTTTTTAAAAATGTATTTAATTTTAATATCTTACAAAAATATCGGCCCTTTGGCATTTAAATTGCTTTTCAGGGGAAAGGATTTTTTCCTTTTTAACAGGAATTTTCCCCAAAAGATAGGATTTTTTCTTAAACACTGTCCAAAAGCATATCATAATTCAACAAGTTAATGGTTAGCATTTTTACCTGGAGGTGCAGAATGTTAAGACATTTAAAACTTTCTTATAAATTATATTTTTTAAGTATAGGGACAATACTTCTTTTTTCTTTTACGTTGATTGGTGTGTGTCAAAAGTACAAACAAAGCCTGTTTAAACTGGATTATAAAAAGATTGAAGGGTTCAATCAAGTTGCGTGGGGGGTGTTAGATTTTTACGCTAAACAGGCTAACGCAAATCTCATGACCAAGGATGAAGCTCAAGCCAAAGCAAAAGATGCAATAAAAAACCTGAGCTACAAAGAAACAAATGGCTCCGGTGGATATTTCTTCATTCTTGATACTGAACCACGGATGATTTGGCATCCTATTGCTTCGTATCTTGGAAAAAATCTTGCGAACGATGTTGACCCGGATGGGAAAAGGCTTTTTGTTGAAATGGTAGACATTGCCAAAAGCAAGGGAGAGGGTTTTTTGGATTATCGTTGGCCCAAACCCGGTAGCACTGCGCCAGTTGAAAAAATTTCTGCTGTCAAGATGTTACCGGAATGGGGTTGGATAATCGGAACGGGAATTTACATTGACGACAGCAAAGCCCAAGCTAACCAAATAGCTGGTTCTTTTATTTGGATACTTATTGCGATAGTGATTATCGCACTCCTCGCGACGTTTTTTATAGTCCGATCTATTACCCACCCAATTCAAGAAGTAATCACGTCCCTCACCAGCAGTGCTGAGGAGGTGGCATCAGCTTCTGGCCAAATATCCCAGGCAAGCCAGCAGCTCGCGGAGAGCTCCAATGAACAAGCCGCTTCCATAGAAGAGACCGCTTCATCTTTAGAAGAGATGTCTTCGATCACAAAGAAGAATGCGGAGAGCACAAAACTTGCGAGCCATTCGGCGGCTGATCTTATGGACTCCTTGGCAAAAGGAAAAGACGCCATGGCACGGATGTCCAACACGATTGCCCAGATCCAACAATCTTCAGATCAAACAACGAAAGTTATAAAAACTATCGAAGAAATCGCCTTTCAGACAAATTTGTTAGCTCTAAATGCAGCAGTGGAAGCGGCACGAGCGGGAGAATCCGGCCGGGGGTTCAGCGTGGTAGCCGAAGAAGTCCGCAACTTGGCTCGACGGTGTTCAGAAGAAGCCAAAAATACCGCTGCCTTCATTGAAGAATCTGTTAAGAATGCGCAAAGTGGGGTTCAGGTGTGCGGTGAAGTTGCAAAGATATTAAATAAAGTCGCTTTAGGAATAGAAAAAATGGCCCAGATGTCAGGAGAACTTTCCGCAGCGAGCGACGAGCAGGCCCGCGGCATCGAACAGATAAACGTTGCGGTTACTGAGATGGACAAAATCACCCAGGGTAATGCTGCAAATGCGGAAGAGTCAGCCTCATCAAGCGAACAACTTTCGGCTCAGTCGGAGGTGCTTTTTGGCTTTATAGAAGTTTTGATTGAATTGGTGAATGGAAATAAAAATAGACAGTTGAATCGTGGGGAGGCAGAAAAAATAGGTGGCATCAGCCCAGTGGGTACAAAGAAAAAAGACCTAAAGCCCCTCCCAAATGATATTAAGGGATTACCAGGCCGTAAACAAACGCACCCAAAAACACCAATGCTAATCCCACTCCGGGAACCAAAGATCGCCAGGCCGGAACAACTTATCCCTTTGGAAGATAGTGATCTTAAGGAGTTCTGATAGAATACATTTACACCTCCTATCTATATAGGAATTGTTCGACGCATCATGATTACCAAGATTTTTTAAGTATATGGCACCATCAAGTTCAAAATAAGTTATTTGAATTGCATTAGAAATATTTTAAAAAGAACAAAACAAGGGTGGGTTTAATAAGAAAAGGGGAGGAAAAAATGAAGGTAATTGTGGTGGATGATTCATTGGTGATGAGAAAAATCATTGTCAATGTGGTTGAATCTTTAGGCTATGAAGGTGTTCATGCGACCAATGGAAAAAACTTATTAGAAATCTTGGAACACTGTGGTGGAGAAGTCGGGCTAGTCTTGCTTGATTGGAATATGCCGGGGATAAACGGAATTGAAGCTCTTAAAACTATGCAGAAAGACAGTCGCTTTCGTGCCATTCCGGTGTTCATGATTTCTACTGAATCAGAAGATGCAAAAGTTGGAGAAGCTTTAAAAACAGGAGCAAAAGGCTATTTAGCAAAGCCCTTTACTCCAGAAGAGCTGGCGGCAAAAATAAAGGATATTTTGGGGTAGCCAGTACTTACTGACGGTGGTATGGAACTTCAAGAAGTCCACTCTAACGCGGAGATTTTATGAACAAAATAATTCTATATGACTGCAGTCAGGAAGTGACTGACATGGTTAACAATCTCTTTGGGAAAAAGGTAGCCATTGAAAATTCTTCCTTTGATGCTCAGAGGCCTCTTCAAGAATTCCGCATGGTTATTGTTGAGACCGGCAGTAAAAAAACCGAGCAGTTATTGCAAGAGATCAAAGCATTACGATATGCCTGTAACTTTAGAAACATTCCCATTATTGTGATGAAAAAAAAAGGCGACACCTACCCTAACAACCCTTATCTTATGGCTGGCGCTACTGAAATTTTGTCTTGGGAAGCCCCGCCCTTAGCTTGTCGACAGATCCTCCAGGGGTATCTGATCCCGAACCGGAAACCGTTAGATCAAGAGATGGAATACCTTACCCCTTTTATTGACAGCACTAAACATATTTTGAAGACCATGACTTCGATGGATGCTGAATATAAAGAACTATATTTTCCCAGTGACTTTCGAATATTTGGAGATGTTTCAGGGATCGTCGGGTTATCCGGAAAAGCAGAAGGGAATGCGGTAATTACTTTTTGTTGGGATTTGGCCCGAAAAGTTATTTCTCACATGATGCGTGTGACCGAAGATCAAATCAATGCTGAGTTTATTCACGATGGGGTGGGGGAGCTGATAAATATGATCAGCGGATTTGCGAAAAAGTCTTTTGTTGGGAAGCCCTATCATTTTGAACTTTCAATACCCACTGTGGTGATGGGATCAGGCCATCAAATTGGGCATCCTGAAGAGGCAAGCATCGCTTTACTTATCTTTGATGTTGAAAAAAATTCCTTCGCCTTGCAGGTGTGCCTTAAACTTAAAATAGAAAAAGGCAATTAACTGGTACCATGTAAAAAAGGGTACAATGTAAAAAAGTTTTGTTTTCCGGATTTTGCCCACCAGTAATCCAGGTGGGAAAATGGGCGAGTTTTCTATCGGTAATTTCCTCTTGCCGATTGAATAAACAGTCAGATGCAGGTAAGAAAAAATTCTTTGAAAAGGGGATTGCGCCATTCACGGTGGACTGGCAGCTTTATCCTCCATGACTGGGAATGTAAAATTGAACGATAAACAACCATGAGCGAAAAAAATGAAATCCTTTTAATTAACCGTGACAAAGGGTTTCTGGAGGACATGGCCGGGTCTCTCCGTCAAGCGGAATTTAAAGTTCATACCGCTTTTGGGATGCACGAAGCCTTGTTGGCCCTTACTTTTTATCCCGTGGGTTTAATACTTTGTGATAATGTTTTACAGGATGTTACGGGATACGATTTTTTAAGGTTTTTAAAAAATGACCCGCTAAGGGACTCGGTCCCCTTTGTATTTTTTGTGCCCATCAATGACCAGGGACACGCTTTTAAAGCTTTTGAATTGGGAGCAGATGATTTTTTAGTGTACCCCATGGAAGTAGAGGATTTTGTCAGCCGGATAAAGGAAATAATGGCGCTCCAGTATCCTGCTGCAAAGGAAATTCCTGTTGATGGGTCCGGCAAAGCCTCTCCACTGTTACCCGCTGATACAACAACACCTCCGCAGGAACGACGTCGGGCCAAAAGGAAGCAGCCCTTGCCTAATCTAAAGGTCTCTCTTTCCAGGGATGAAATTCTTTGGATGCCGGGGAGAATAAAAAATTTTAGCCTCGATGGCATGTTAGTGATTACCTCTTTGCTGGGAAAGCCGGGGGTTTCACTTATAGTGAAGTTTTCACTGCCTCAAGGAGTTGTCACCATCAAGGGACACATTAAACATGTTGCTTTTGATGATTTTCGGCAACCAGTGGGCCTAGGGGTAACCTTTCCGGAAAATTCAGCGTGGCGCGAGATCAATGATTATTTTACTTCCCTTATTAACTCGGCAGACCCTGGAACCTCAAAAAAAGAATCTTGTGAACAACAAACACCTTCTCCTCCTCAGTGGACAGGAGCCGGAAAAACAGTCTTTCTCCCTTACCAAGGATCGGAAGGAGAGGATTTCCTCCTGTCAGACAGTGCTCCGAGAACCGAAGAAGAAACGTATGAATCCCGATTCTATCATAGCTTGGTGGGCAAGCAGCTCGGTTCCTATAAAGCAGTGTGTTTCATTGGCTCAGGCAGCATGGGGGGGGTTTTCAAAGGTTGGGATTCTGCTCTGGAGCGGGAGGTGGCGCTCAAAGTAATTTCTTTTGAGCTATCTTCCCAAGAGACTTTTCGGGAAATGTTCATTAAAGAAGCCCGATTGATCTCCAAGCTCGACCATCCCAATATTGCACACATCTATTCCATTGGAGACACTGACGGCATTCTTTTTTTTGCGATGGAATTAATCGCCGGGGAAACTTTGTCGGATTTGATAATAGAACATGGCAACCTTAACACATTAAAGGGCTTGGATTATTTGTTAACGGTGTGTCAAACCTTAGACTTTGTTAGGCAAAAGAATATAATCCACCGCGATATAAAGCCGGAAAATATTGTTATCAATGACAAAGGGGTTTTAAAGATCGTTGATTTTGGAGTAGCCAAAAAAATTGATGTTAATGCCCCCGGAGAGATGCCGGAAGGTATCGTGGGGTCACCTCTTTATATCTCTCCTGAGTCAATTTCCGGCCACGTTATTGATCATCGCAGTGATATTTATTCTTTGGGCGCTACCTTTTACCATGTGTTTACCGGCTACCCCCCTTTTGAAGGTGATGATGCTAAAACCATTCTCCTTCACCACCTCAACAGCAAGTCCAGACCCCTTAAGGAAAGAAACCCAAAGGTCTCTGTTTTTCTCTCCCGGGTTATTGAAAAGATGATGGCAAAAGACCCTCAGGAACGGTACCAAAACTACAAAACCATTGTTCAGGAGTTACAGTCTTTCCGTTCAATGGTTATCCAAGCCAAAAAAAAGAAAAATAGTTTTTTACCCGGCACGGGGCAATAATGACATGGGGAGGTTTGAAGAGTTGAAATTATGAGTGAGGAGATTATTACGAAAAGGAAAAGTTAATAATGGCCCTGGACAATAAAACAATCAAGGAAGAAGGTTTTTCCCCGATGAATTATTCGGAGGACATGTTGGTTCATTCTGTTGATGATTTGGCAACGGCTCTTATCCAACTTGAACCATATGATAGTTCAGGCATCAGCCATTTTCGGGAATCGCTTAAAGAGGTTATGGAGAATGGATCATTTTCTGAACCAGTGAAAAAAAAATTAAAGGAAGCATTAGGGAAAATCGAAAGAGTGATAGAGGGAAAATCTTCTGCCACTGAAGCTGCTTTAATCGAGACCGGTAAAATCATTGAAGAAGTGATGCAGGAAATGGCCCCGCAAGAGTTTGCCTCTGCGCCCAAAAGCTTTGTTTCCGAAGAGGAAGTCGAGGCTTTAGAAAAAAAAGAACTCAAGTATTTTTCCAACGATGCCGACCATAGCCTTATAAAAGAATTTATTGTTGAAAGCATGGAGTTAATTACCTGGGCGGAAGAGGCTTTGCTTACCTTAGAAAATGATCCTGATGATGGCGAGGCAATTGCCACTGTTTTCCGCGCTTTTCATACCATCAAGGGGACTTCTTCTTTTCTTGAGCTAAAAATTGTATCCGAACTTGCTCACCACACCGAGTCACTGTTTAGCCAAGTTCGAGAAGGTTCAATCCGCTACGGAGGTGGTTATGCTGAGGTTGCGCTTTATTCGGTGGACATGATCAAAGAAGTTATCCGTTTGGTAGAAGAAGCCTTGCGGGGGAAGCCCTTGTTAAAACCACCAGGATACAATGAACTCATCCATCTGCTCCAACATCCCGAACAAGCCTGCGCTTTGAGAGGGGTGGAAGAAATAACTCCCCCTTCAGCTCGACTAGGTGATATCTTGGTTTCTCAGGGAGTGGTGAAACGTGAAGAATTAGAAGAAGCGGCACAAAAGAAAGGCGATAAACCTTTAGGGGTGGAACTTTTAAAATTAAAAACAGTGTCAATAAAAGACGTTGCCAGAGCCCTTCGAACACAAAAGCGGATGCAAGGAGTCACTCCAGAGCTTGAATCGTCGGTACGAGTTAGAACTGACCGACTTGATAAATTAATTGATATGGTTGGGGAAATGGTCATCGCTCACTCGATGGTTACTCAGGACAGTATGAAGATGGGAGAGGACTATTATGAATTTCAGCAAAGGGTTTCCCACACGGGTAAGATTGTTCGGGAACTTCAGGACTTGAGCATGTCGATTCGGATGGTTCCCCTTAAATCAATCTTCCAGAGAATGACTCGACTGGTCCGTGATCTTGCGAATAAATCGGGGAAGCACATAAATTTTTTAACATTTGGTGAGGAAACTGAGGTTGACCGCAACATGGTTGATCTTGTCGCCGATCCTCTGATGCACATGGTGCGAAATTCAGTAGACCACGGCATAGAATTTCCCGAAGAGCGGGAAAAGAACGGGAAATTTCGCGAGGGAACAATAAAACTTTCTGCTTATCATTCGGCAGGCAATGTAGTGATAGAAATAGAGGATGACGGGCGAGGTCTTGACCGAGATGTCATTTTTGCGCGGGCCCGGGAGAAAGGGCTTATTAGTGACGTAAGCTTACATACAGAACGGGATATTCTCAACCTGATCTTTGAGCCGGGATTTTCCACTGCCGACAAGGTTACTGATATTTCCGGCCGGGGTGTGGGTCTGGATGTGGTAAAAAAGAACATTACCGCTCTGCGAGGCAAGATTGAGGTCCAGTCAAATGCCGGAAAGGGTTGTGTCTTTAAAGTTCGGGCACCGCTTACCCTCGCTATTATTGATGGGATGATTATTCGCGCAGGCAAAGAACGATACGTCATTCCTACCGTTTCGATCGTGAAAGCGTTACAGCCTCAAGAGAAAGATCTCAGCACGGTGCTTAAAAAAGGAGAAATGCTTTTCTTGCAAGGGAAATTCATTCCGCTGTTACGATTAGGTGACCTTTTTGATATTGAAGATGCTCAGTCGGAACCCACGCAGGCCATTGTTGTTGTGGTTGAAGATAATGAACGGCATACGGGAATTGTGGTGGATGAACTTCTTGGACAACAGCAGATTGTTATTAAGTCGTTGGGAGAGGCATTGAGAGATTTTCGGGGTGTTTCCGGAGGCGCGATTATGTCGGATGGACGGGTGGGACTAATACTCGATGTAGGCGGGTTGGTCAAACTTGCTCACGCGGAGCAGGCAGAATGGGAGGATAGAAGGAGAGTGAAAGAAATTACAAAAATAGAAAAGGAGGATAAACATGAGTTATCATGATGATGTTTCGCAGCTTGGTGGAATAAAGGGAGGGCTGGCAGATAAGGCGGAGAAGTACTTAACCTTTAACCTTGCGGCTGAAGAATATGGTATCGAAATTTTAAAAGTGCAGGAAATTATCGGACGCATGCCGGTAACCAAGGTTCCCCGCACCCCCCCTTTTATTCGAGGCGTAATCAATTTACGCGGCAAAGTGATTCCGGTATTTGATTTGAGATTGAAATTCGGCATGGAGATTAAAGAGGATACCCCTAGGACATCAATTATTGTTGTTAAAATTAAACGCTCAGGACATCACATGACCATGGGTGTAATTGTGGATGATGTATATGAAGTCGTGGGTATTGAGGCAAAAGATATTGAGCCGACACCTGAGTTTGGCGCCAATATAGATACTGATTTTATTTTGGGGGTCGGAAAGATAAATCAGAAAGTCGTGATGCTTCTCGATGTCGATAAAGTTTTATCAGGGGGAGAAGTTACACTCGTTGATCAGGTTACCCACGTTCAAGAAAAATAAATTAAAGGCTTGCTTCTTCACGCCCGGTAAAGGGGAAAAATGATTTTGACCGGATGAAGAAAGATCAAAGAGATCAGAAATGAAAAACTTTTTTAGGTTTTAAAAAAGTTATCCTTTATCGTAAGAGGCATTTGTGTTATTAGAAAAAAGAACAATTCAAAATTGCGTGAGCGAACAAAAAAATACTGTAGACTCAACATCGCTTGACTTGAGTCAAAAACATTTTTTAAAGATAAGCAAAACAGTTCACCAAATGTGCGGCATTAGCCTTCACGAGGGGAAAAAGGCCTTAGTGCGATTCCGTCTTTTGAAGCGGCTTCGGGCGTTGGGAATGGAAAGTTTTAAAGAATATATTGACTTTCTTGAGCATGATAGTTCCGGAAAAGAAATCCGTTCGCTGATTGATGTTATGACCACCAACAAAACCAACTTTTTTCGGGAGATAACCCATTTTAATTACCTTCGCGAGAATATTTTACCTGACCTCAAGGTGCCGCACCTTCGTTTCTGGTGCGCCGGGTGTTCTTCGGGTGAAGAACCTTTTTCATTAGCTATTGTGCTGCGCGAAGAAATAGAGAACATTGACATAAGGGATATTAAGATTTTAGCAACCGATGTCTCTTTAAAAATGCTGGAGATGGTTCGTCAGGCATACTATTCTCCAGAAATGCTCGGTGATATAACTCCACTGCTGCTGCAAAAATATTTTATCCGAGTTCGAAGCGAATCAACGACGCTTTACCAGGTTAAAGATGAAATACGGGCGATGGTCCGCATAGGCCGGATTAACTTGATAGAACCCTGGCCCATGAAAGGTCTTTTTCATGTTATCTTTTGCAGAAATGTCATGATCTATTTTGACCGGCAAACCCAGCAGGAGCTTATAAATCGTTTTTGGGAATTTCTTCAAACCGGCGGGTACCTCTTTCTTGGTCATTCGGAGAGCCTTTCGGCCATTAGTCATAATTTTAAATATATGACCCCAGCGGTCTACCGAAAATAAAAAAATCTTATCTGACGAGACCATGCACATTCGCAAGGAGATTATTTATCACGTTTTGGAAGAGATTCTGGAGAACTTAGCTTTTCTCTTTTTTGCGCCGGACGACACCCGGGATACCATGGACTATAATTTGGCGGTTGCGGCCAAGATATCCTTTACCGGCCTTTTTTCAGGCATGCTGGTTCTTGCTATTTCTAATCAGATTCTTCCTGAAATAGCTCGAAACATGCTTGGGGTAGACGAAGACATTCCTGTTCATCACCAGCACGACGCCTTTAAAGAGCTTCTCAATGTGATCTGTGGAAACATGCTGCCCGCGATCGCAGGGAAAAGAGAAGTTTTTACTATTGGTGTTCCCGATATCATTTCCCCGGAAGAAATGACCGCGTCAGCTTTTCGTTGCCCCACAACATCCATGGCCAAAGCAGAACTGGATAGTGGTAAGATTGATTTTTTTTTACTTATTGATGGCGAAGAGATCCCCGAAACATAGGGTGTTAAAAAATTATTTCTGGAGGAAATGGGAAGATTAAGCGAATGATCAAAGTTCTTATTGTAGATGATTCTGCGGTCATCCGTAAAATTTTGACCGAGGAACTGTTTAAATACCAAGATATCGACATTATCGGCACTGCGGTTGACCCTTATATCGCCCGGGATAAAATCGTGCGCCTTCGTCCGGATGTTATTACTCTTGACTTAGAAATGCCCCGGATGGATGGTCTCTCATTTTTGGCGAAACTGATGCAGTATTATCCTGTGCCGGTGGTAATACTGAGTTCCTTTACGCCGGAAAATAGCGAAAATGCTTTACGAGCCTTAGAATTAGGTGCGGTTGAAGCCATTTGTAAACCGGGGTCTTCATATGCTGCTGCAGATGTTTCTAGGAGGTTGGTTCAGGCTATTCGGGCGGCAGCGTCTTCACGGATCGTAAGTTTAAAACAATCAGTCACTACCCCAGCCATAGGGCAACTTAATAACCTTCACATCCAAACCGCTGACAAGGTAATTGCTATTGGCGCCTCTACCGGAGGAACCAGGGCTATCGGGATTGTGCTTATGAGCCTTCCTAAAAATACGCCTGGTGTCTTAATTGTTCAACATATGCCGGAAAGCTTCACTCACGCTTATGCGGAAAGATTAAATAAAATGTGCTTGCTTGAGGTGAGGGAAGCTAAGGATAATGATCATGTAAAACCGGGAGTAGCATTAATTGCACCCGGCGATCGACATATGATACTTAGCCAAAGCAGAGGGAAAAATGTGGTAAAGATTAAAGAAGGCCCGCCAGTTAATTATCAAAGGCCCAGTGTTGATGTATTATTTCAATCAGTAGCTCGATGCGCCGGGGAAAATGCAATGGGGGTTTTGCTGACCGGTATGGGAGCTGACGGCGCCAAAGGAATGCTTGCTTTATATGAACGCGGGGCTTACACTATAGCACAGGATGAGGAGAGTTGCGTGGTATTTGGCATGCCACGGGAAGCGATAAAACTTGGCGCGGTTGATAAAGTTGTTTCTTTGCAAGAAATCCCCCGGACGATTATTAAGGCTTCAGATAATCCACTGATAAAACCGCGGGTAAAAAGATTATAACCTGAGGTTTTTTAGTTAGTTGCCGATTGATGTGGCAAAACAGACAAAAAAAGGATTTATTAAAAAAAATCATTATCAGCGAAAAAATTTTTAAAAGAGAAAAATAGGTAAAAAATCGGATACTCCCGCCTTGACAAATTATTTTCTCAAGCCTGGCTACATCTTTTTGCCTTCGAAATCAGTGTCGATCTCAACGGTGCTTGGCTCTAGTGTTTCGGTCTGTATTTATGATCGGAGGCGGAAAGTAGGAGGAATGAATCACTTTAGGCTTCCTTATACCCGGGAGAAGCATATAGCGACCCCGATATTTGGGAACGTTGCCACGCTGGCTCTGATCCGGATGATGCTCGAAGATGGTTCTAAATTAAAACACTTGGAAGCACAAATTTTCGGGGGGGCGCATAATTTCAAACTTTGTCCCCAGAATATTGGATTAGAAAATATTAAGATTGCCCGGAGAATCTTGGTACGGAAGAGCGTACCCATTGTTTCGGAAGATGTTGGAGGAATGAAAGGAAGAAAAGTTGTTTTTTCCACCAATTTTAATGAAATCGTTGTACTCCGCGTAGAACGTCTCCGGAGGTCTGACTGGTACCCTTATGATGAGGACCGTTAGCGTCTTTTTCGTAATCGGATTTTAACTAATCGGATTTTAAATAAGTTTTAGCTTGCTGTACTCTATGTTTTTGGGGTTAGCCCATTCCTTTCGATATTTTTGGGCTGGATTTTGAAATGAGGGCCTATAGATTTTTAAGCGGTATATTCTCGGAAGAAATAATAACTAAATGATCCAAAGATGCTAACGTGCTCGATATCTTTTGGATCTCATGATCATTAACAAAAGGAATGTTCCCATTGCCTTTTCTATCGAGCAGGTCGAGGACCTTTTTAATGGTAAGGTTCGCCACATCCTGGGCGGGCTGATAATAGCATTCTGATTCATCGCTTTGTTTTACTTCGGATAATACCCTCGCTTCAACTAAGTCGAAAAGAATTTCCCGGACAAGACGAATCGGCGCTCCTGACGCATGTGTAATAACATGAATATCGGCCGGCTTTTCTCCCTGACAGAAATTTTTCACACAGAGCTTCACTATCCTGAGCGCTAAGAGTTTTTTATAGTAATAACTGGTTTTTTGAGTGTCGGTTTCAAATTCATAGTCCTCTTCATTATGGACCGCAAAAGAGATCTCCGCGCCAAGCAAAACAATAAGCCAGCTTAATTGCAGCCAGGCTAAAAATAAAGGAAGTGCGGCAAAGCCTCCATAGATGGCATTATATTTTGCAACCCCGATTTGAAATAAAATATAAGCTTTCTGAACCAGTTGAAAAATGGTCCCGGTTATTATGCCGGCAAAAATTCCTCCTTTAAAACTTACGCTGGTATTGGGAACAACTATATAGAGCAGGGTAAAAAGAACCCAAAGGAAAACGAAGGGTGACAGTTTTAAAAGAAAGAAAATTAATGGACTGATCTTGCCCAATAAAGAAATTTTTTCGGTGATAAGTGTCATCTGGCTGGTAATAAACACGGTGAGACTGCTTGACGTTATCATCAGAACCGGACAAATCAACATTAGGGAAAGATAGTTGCTCAGTCTTCTTCCGAACCCCCGCCCTTTTTGGACGTACCAAATGTCATTGAATGCGTTTTCAATGTTATTGAATAAGCTTATGATTGCCCAAAAGAGGACTAAAACCCCGACCCCGGCAACAACTCCTCCTTTGGTGTTTGCTAACAGGGCATTGGCAAACGTGATTGCCCATTGGAGAACCTCTTGTTGGCTTTCAAGTTCATGAATGAGGAAGAGTTGGAGATTTTTTTCTAAACCGAACCCTTTGGAAATGGCAAAGGCCAGGGCGATTACCGGGATAACCGAAAGGAGTGAATAAAACGTTAACGCGGAGGCTCTTAATTGACATTTGTCTTCATCAAAGCCACGCAAGGATAAAAGCAATATTCGTAACGGCCTTAAAAGGAACAATTTGCCGCGGGGAACTTCTTTAATCCGGACGCGCCAGATTTCATTTCTTAAGTAGTTAAAAATTTTTGCAAACATCTTTTCCTCGGGCCAACTCTCGAGCTTCGTTTCTTTAGATACCTCATTAAGTAAAAGAAAGAAATAATTTTTCCGTTGCCAAAGCAAGAGAATCCAAAAAATTACTTAAGCACCATCAAGTCCATGGTGTTCTTTTTTTTGGTACCAGGATATTGGATCAGTCAAAAATTCTTCAGTATCTTTGAGGGAAAGATAATGCGCGTGTTCGATTTTCGCGAGAAGATCAAAAAAATGTTTTTCTTGCTGGTCGGTGATGTGATCGCGGAGTGCAGCATAGTGCTTTGCGCCGCTTGCTTCGAAATCAATAGCTATGCGGATGGCTTCAAGATCGTCAGCGTCTCCTTCAGGAATCTCTTCTGCTTTATTAAGCATATCGACCAAAATGCTTTTAACCAAGGTATCTTTTACTTTGAGGGGAACGGTTTCCGGCCAGGCCCCCTGGCTTTCCCAGCGCTTATGAAGCTCTTTGAGCCTTTCGTAATGTTCCAGTTCTTCATCTCCGAGGTGCAGGAAGATGGCTTTGCCGAGAGGATTTTTGGTTCTTTGCGCATTACGAAGATAGAATTCCCGCTCCCTAATTTCATTTTGTAGGGCTACTTCCAGGGCATTGAGCCGTTCTTTTTCATCCATGGGTATCTCCTTTAAGGTAAATATGACAATGCAAAAAAAGATAGATGAACTTATAAACAGTTGAAAAAGGTAATAAAAAATACTATACTAAAAATAATAATACCTGTCAAAACATTCATAAATCCTTAAAAACGGATAAATAAAAGGTTATTCCTTTGATTGACCATGGCTCCAATGGATGCATTGGTTAGGCCAAGATTTGGTGTTTGCCCTCATCCTGAGGCAAATAGCCCAATAGCGTTCAGATCCTCCGCCGTGTTAATCCACCCTTCCTTTCCGTCAATACGGACCTTCACCCATATATCCGCACCCACGGATAGACATAAGACCTCCGATCCCTCTCCCCAGATGATGAGGACATTGCCGGCCACGACATCGACTTTGGAGTCTATCTTAACCACAATGTGTGCCGCGGTCCCGCTGCGTTCGTTGGGTTCACGGAACATGCGCACGAATGTCATCTCTTGTTCCCGGGTAGTGACTCGGACTCCATTGACCGGCATTTCGCAACCTTCCTCGGCGAATCCATGACCCGTCTGGTACATACAATGTTGTCCTGGCGCAAACTTGCCCTCGCGCCAGTCTATGCGCAACGGAACGGAAACGAAAAAGTATCCTGTCCAAACCCGAATTTTGATCATATCCGGTAGAATTCGGGTCAGATTCCCTATGCGGTTGATGGTTCCGGGAACGAACTCGCCCCATTCGCCCTCAGTTACCAGAGGCTTGCCAAAGGGCGCAAGCTTGCCTCCAACGACACCCAGTATCTGCCAGGGACCTCCAGTAAGTGGTGCTGAAGGCAAACACCCCGACTCAATCAGGAATCCCGTACCGTTGCTGCCACGGAGCAGTCGGATGTCCGCCGAGCAACTCTCGGTAAATGTTCCCTCCTGTATCTCGAATGGGTAGAATTTCTGGTACTGGATCTCGTCGGTGGCATCACGGATATCGAGCGATACCAGCGTCCGAGAATCGAGGCCAGCCTGAGACTGATGTTCCGATTTGCGTGTGGTCTCTTTTTGCCCGACAGCGAGTCTCGGTGCATGACCGTAACCTGCCCAAAGGACCAATAAAGTCAAAATCGACCTCGAAACGATTTGCTTCAATAAAGAAACTCCATCTTTTGGTGCCAGTGTTTATATTGATCCCGATAAGACCCCAAATGCGTTACCCAATCTATATAAATCGACTTAAGGCACGGTTGTTAAAAATTTTATAATTTAGGGACCCCGCTTTCTTTTCCCAATAATCCCGAATTCTCCTGGAGCGATAGCGAATTGGGGAGCGACTCGTTGGACATCTTACTTTCTTCCCAATGCCTCATTTCTGCAGCCTGCTCACAGTTTCGCACACCATCCTTGGTTTTGCTTGTTTGACAAAACATTACCAGGCTGGTTGTAACCCGCTAATTCCTTTTAGTGCAGTTCGTTCATCACGAATAACTCCATTCATTTCAACTGTTCCGGTTCCCGTGCATAAATAGGTCTCGACATATGTTGGTTGATTGGGCTCAATGTTAATCTGTACCGTAGCTGGAATTTTGTCCTTGTTGACGTCCTGCACGAAGAAACTCGTTTCCTGACCCAAAGTTCGGTAGTAAGGATATGGATCAATAGTTACTGTGTGTGCACCCACACTTATCTCGCAAGTCAGGTATTCGCCTTTTGCCAGATCGCCCACGATAGTGCCATCAACCGCGACCGATGGCTTGAAGATATTGGCGTCAAACCTTGGGAACTTGCACGGTGAATGTGAGGGGCGGTAGACAAAAAGTGCTGGGCCACGACACGTCGAGTCTCCAAGACGTAGACTTACGACCTGAGTAGCCAGGCCGCTGGAGTTAAGCCAGTCGCGAACCTGCTTCCCTACGGTGTGGAAATTTTTGAATTTGGCTGTCCCAGTATTAAGCACTTTGCCATCTGAATCAAAGGCAATAAACAGAAGGTTAGACTCGCTCAATGGCTCGATGTGAGGGGGAACAGTACCGAATAAACCGGCAACCCAAACAAGATAGCCCCTCCGAATGCCCCACATATATACAAAGACCTTTCGGGGTCCCAAATCGAGGATGGGTTCGCCGAGCCGAGCTTTCACGGCAGATGAATCTTGGCCCTGGGAGCACATAGATTTGACTTCGTTTTCCGTAACCGCTTGACCAGATACTATGGTTTTCTTTGTTGGGATGGGGACGGCGACACATCCGGGAAGCAAGACTGCCAGCCAGATTCCAAGGGCCAGCAATACTAAATAGCGAAAGTAGGGACTCATAGACTTGGGTCTTTTTGATAAAAGTTGAGGCTGAGGAAGCGGTAAATCCCAACGAGATTTTACTTTCGGTTTCAGATCATTTCCCGCTACCAGCGTCCCATTCAGCTCACCATCGGTCGCAAAACGGTCTTTCAACATTGCCGAACCATTGCGGCATAACAATATCAATCCGCATAAGGCGCAGGGGTTAAGAATTTTATAATTTTATGGGCATTCCCTTTATTCTTCTGTATAACACCGCGTGTCAGGGGCGCGCGGTTTTTGCGTGTCCCTTGCACACGCATGTTCTGTGGTCCTTTATATCGGTGAATGGCTCAGGGCAGGACCCTGGCAGCCGACAAGAACATAAGTTTAAGACCAATTGGTTTAACAATTAGACCTGCTATAAATGCCAGCCAGCCAATAATGGCCAGGGCAACAGGATGAACCTGTGTCATTCTGTTGAACACGTTTTTCACCATAGCAGTTACTCCTTTTCGCCACATAGGGTTTATAGTTTGGCTGCCAAGGGTGCCCTGCTCCGCACAGTGGCGTCGTGCCATGAACCATCCACAGATTATTTCTATAAAACATTGAACAATATTGGTTGATTATTACAGTCTATTGCAATACCCATCGTTTTGTCGGGATGTTATACGGATCGGTATAACACCCAACTATGTCCCCAAAGCAAAAAAGCCCCTTTACCCTTTTATCTAGTAGATAGGCTTTATTTTTTTGTGAAAAGTATTGATCCTCAATACCACCCTCTAACCTCTTTAATTAAATTCAAAATAAATCACCCGGCCTTCTTTTCGGAAGACAGGCTGGAATTTTACCTCATATTTTTCACGCGCGCAAACACTCGGAGAGATAAAAAATAGAAAATTTTTCTTATCCTCCGCTTATAATTGTTTGGTGATACCATATAAGGTAAAAAAAAGTCATTTCCCCCCTATATTTTGTACAAACTAACCTTCTAAAAATATTATTAAAAATTATTAAAAAAAATACATTTTTTTCTTGACAAGCCTATAAATTTCTTTAGAATGGGATGCAAGTGGTATAAAGTGGTATAAAGTGGAATAAGGTGCTTAAATTTTATGTTTCGCGGCTCATACGAACATACCATTGATTCAAAGGGCAGGGTCAGTTTACCGGCTCAATTTCGAAGCCTGTTACCCAAGGATAACGAGCGCCTGGTAATCACGAACTATATTCCCTCTCATCTTTGGGCTTTTACGTATGAGAACTGGATAAAATTAGAGGAAAAATTAGCCTCCTTTCCTTTGACTGATCCGGATATTCGTTCTTTTAAACATTTTTTTGTTGCCGGCGCTCACGATGTGCCGGTGGATAAGTTAGGCCGGGTTCTGGTCCCCCCCAGGCTCCGTGAATATGCCCAGTTAAACAAAGAGGTTGTTTTTGTCGGATCGATTACCCATATCGAAATCTGGGATAAAGGAAATTGGAAACCCACGTTTACAACCTCTGAGTCAAACGTGGAACAGGTTGCCCGAAAATTGGCTGACCTGGGTTTTTAATAAATGGCCGATTTCCATCAGCCGGTTTTATTAAACGAAACAGTATCAACACTCAACTGCCATCCCGGCGGGATTTATGTAGACGCGACAGTAGGTGGAGGAGGTCATGCGTTTCACATATTTAAAATCTGTCCACATATCAAACTGCTCATTGGTATTGACCGAGATGAAGATGCCTTGCTCCAGGCTGAACGAAGACTGGCTTCCTTTAAAAGCCAGGTTGTTTTGATTAAAGAAAATTATTCACAGATTAAAACAATTATCTCAGATTTGCAAATAAAATCAGTGGATGGAGTTCTTCTTGATCTTGGCGTTTCTACACATCAGCTTTTATCTTCTAACCGGGGGTTTGGATTTTCTGCCGAGGGACCTCTCGATATGAGAATGGATAGAGAACAACAGATCACCGCGTCTGATTTAGTAAACACTCTTCCCGAACAAGAGTTAAGGAAAATTCTACGGGAATACGGTGAGGAAAGGCACGCGGCCTCGATTGCAAAAACGATTGTAAGGGAAAGAAAAAAACAACCGATAAAAACAACCTTGGAGTTGGCAAATGTGGTTGCCAGGGCAATTCCTTTTTCGCCGCGTCCGCGAAAAATCCATCCGGCAACCAGAACTTTTCAGGCATTGAGGATTGCGGTCAATGACGAATTTGCCAACCTGGAGAGCGTTCTTCCTGATGCCGTCGATATATTGGCGCAAAAAGGGAGGATAGCGGTCATTTCTTTTCATTCCTTGGAGGATCGAATCGTTAAAAATTTTTTTCGCCAACAATCAAAGTCCTGTGTTTGTTCCCCGCGACTGCCGAAATGCGCATGCGGGCAGATCCGAAAACTTAAGGTGCTAACCAAAAAGCCGATTGTGCCAACGGCTGAAGAAATAAGGATGAATCCTCGTTCCCGGAGTGCCCGGCTTCGGGGAGCAGAAAAACTCTAAAGATCAAGGAGGAGATGATTATGGATGATGTCTTTACCAGAGGGTATATTCATACGGATATTTTAGGAGAGCAGATTGTTCGAGAACGCGTAGTTCCCTGGAAACAAGATGTTAAAAACTATTTGCTTATCGTGGCAACGTTGGTTTTTTTCACTCTTCTTTTTGTGTGGTCACGTTTAGAAGTACTCCAGATGGGATATGCGCTTTCGCGGGCCAATCAAGTTTATGAAAACCTTGTAAAAGAAAGCCAATGTTTGCGGGTAGAGGTGGCCAGTCTCAAATCTCCTTCGCGCATTGAAAAACTGGCTAAAGAAAAACTTGGACTCATCAACCCAACCCAAGGAAAAATTATCCTTATTCCATGAATGAAATAAAGTGGATAAAATTTAGGATAATCATCATATTTTTTCTCTTTTTCTTTTTCCTCGTAGGCGTCGCCGTACGCGGTTACCAGCTTCAGATAGTAAAACAGACCGAGCTTGTTCATCGAGCTGAGATCCAAAGAAAACATTTGATTAAGCTTTGGCCCTCCCGGGGAATAATTTATGATCGGAGAAAAAACGAGCTTGCGGGTAGTGTGGAGGTGGATTCGGTGTTTGCCCACCCGTGGCAAGTAAAAGAACCGAAAAAGATTGCGGAAGGCTTAAGCAAGGTACTTACTATAAATTCATATTGGTTGCAAAAAACATTGCAAAGCCCCTCTCCTTTCGTATGGATTGCACGGGGTATTTCTCCCGCCAAAAGGGAGCAGATCGAGGCTTTGGCTCCCAAGGGGATTTATTTCTTAAAAGAAAATAAAAGATTTTATCCTCATTGTGAGATCGGGGGACATCTTTTAGGTTTTGTGGGGATCGATGGAAATGGATTGGAAGGCTTGGAGCTCAATTATGAAAAATTTATTAGTGGAGGTAATGAAGCTCTTTTAGTTGAGCGGGATGCTATCGGACGTGAGCTCATCTATTCGGGCATTCTCGCTTCTGAGTCCCCCGGCAGTAATTTGATCTTGACGATTGACCTCAATATCCAGTATATCCTTGAAAAAGAGCTCCAAAAAGCAGTCGAAGGATCGAACGCTCTGGGAGGCCTGGGTATTGTGATGAATCCTAAAACAGGCGAAGTGTTAGGACTTGCCGTCCAGCCGAGTTTTAATCCCAATAATTTTAAATTTTCATCTCCCAACCAATGGAGAAACCGAGCATTGACCGATAACTTCGAGCCAGGGTCTACTTTCAAGGTCTTTTTAGCGGCGGCTGCGCTTGAGGAAGGATTGGTTTCTCCGGAAGAGAATTTTTATTGCGAAAACGGAACCTATAAGATCGGCCGAAGGACTATCCACGACGTCCACAAATACGGAACCTTAACCGTTGCGGAAATTATAAAAAAATCCTCAAATATCGGGGCAGCAAAAATCTGCGCCCGAATGAACGCGGAGACCTTTTACCGGCACATTCGAGATTTCGGATTCGGTGAGAAGACGAGTATTGATTTGCCCTTTGAGTCCCTCGGTTCGGTGCGTCCGTATCAGGGTTGGAAAGAGATCGAAAAAAGCAATATGGCTTTCGGTCAGGGAATTTCAATTACCGGCCTACAGCTTATCACTGCGCTCAGCGCGATTGCCAATGGGGGTTATGTGATGCGTCCGTATATCGTCAGAGGGATTGTCAATGAAAAAGGAGAATACCTGAAGAAGAATTTTCCCAACGTTGTCAGGACTGCCATTTCTGCGCAGACCGCCAAAACTTTAACGGAAATAATGATTGGGGTAACCACCGAAGGGGGTACCGGGGTAGCGGCTGCTATTCCTGGTTTTGAAGTTGCCGGGAAGACGGGGACAGCTCAGAAGGTTGATCCCGTTACCAAACGGTATAACTGGGCAAGGCCGATAAGTTCTTTTATGGGATTTGTTCCCGCGCGGGACCCTCGGATTTCGGTCTTAATCGTGGTTGATGAGCCAAAAGGCAGAGGGTTTGGGGGTACGGTAGCTGCCCCTGCTTTTAAAGCGGTCGCAGAAGAGGTTTTGCACTATTTAAACGTTTTCCCTGATCCCAACCTGATTCCTGCGCCGACGAAAGTTCCAACGCCTTTATTGGTTGCACGCAACACGTCTGGTGATAAACCGATCGACAATTATTCCGGGTCAGATCGTTTGCCGGATTTTACCGGTTTGAGCATGAGGAGAGTTCTGCAGATTGTAAAAGGATACAATCTAAAAGTGCAGATAGAGGGCAGTGGAAGGGCCGTGGCCCAAAAACCTTCACCAGGCACCCCACTCAACGGGGTGTCAGAGTGTTGGGTGGCTTTTAAGCCAATAACATGAGAAAAATTTTATGCCCGGTTGCCCTCATGAAATTGAATGACCTTATTGAAGGATTAGCAATGCACCAGGTTTCCGGCTCAACATCAGAAGAAATTTTTGGGATTGCTTTTCATTCCAAGGAAGTTCAGCCTCATTTTTTATTTGCCGCCATCAAGGGAGCAACCCATAACGGACATGACTTTATTTCTGAGGCAATACGTCGGGGAGCAAAAGCGATTATTGCTGAGACAGTTCCTGAGCCGCACCATGAGGTGACCTGGATTACGGTACCCGATACCAGGATTGCTTTAGCCCAGGTTGCCGCCAGGTTTCTGGATGATCCGTCGTTAGCCTTAAAAGTAGTGGGCATTACCGGCACCAATGGGAAGACCACGACCTCGTATCTCTTGGAATCAATTTTTCGAGCAGCGGGATATAACCCCGGAGTTATTGGCACGATAAATTATCGGTTTGGAAATATCGTGAGACCAGCGCCGAACACTACGCCTGAATCTCTCGAAATCCAAAAGCTCCTTGCCCACATGGTGAAAGAAAAGGTTTCCCATGTGGCGATGGAAGTTTCCTCGCATGCACTTGACCAAAACCGAGTGGAAGGGGTTAACTTTGCAGTAGGAGTATTCACCAATCTTACCCCGGAACATTTAGATTATCATGGCACCATGGAACAATACACGCAAAGCAAGGCAAAACTTTTCTCGCGCTTTTTAGATCAGAGCAAGATCGCCGGGAAAAAATTTGCGGTATTGAACCAGGATGATCCCCAGACGTCTCATTTTCGTTCGCTTACCTCGGTTTCGGTTGTTCAGTATGGTATGGGAAAAGACGTCGATATAACCATTGAGAAAGCGCAGGTTTCTCAAGAAGGGGTACGCGGAACACTGAAAACTCCTCGAGGAGATATAAGGTTTATTTCTTCTCTTTTTGGTCGGTTTAATCTTTATAACATTATGGCTGCCACGGGAGCAGCCATTTGTTTGGATACTCCTCGTGAAGCGATCCGTTCGGGAATCGAGAATTTTATTTCCGTCCCCGGAAGGATGGAGAGGGTAGGGCAGGAAAGAAATTTCACTATTCTTGTTGACTACGCCCATACTCCTGATGCTCTGGAGAAAGTCCTTTTGTCGCTTAGGGAGCTCGCACCACTAAGGATTATAACGGTATTTGGCTGTGGTGGAGATCGGGATCGGAACAAAAGACCGATGATGGGTGAAATAGCGGCGAAGCTGAGTGATTTAGTCGTGATTACTTCTGATAACCCTCGGACCGAAAGGCCGGAGGATATTATTGCCGAGATTGAAGAGGGAGTTAAAAGCGCCGGTCTGGAAAAAATTTCTCCTCGTGAGGCACCCTATCGCAATGGTTATTTTGCGGTGGCAGACCGGTTTGAAGCCATTCAGAATGCTCTTCACATGGCAAAGCGAGGAGATATTGTGCTGGTTGCCGGCAAAGGTCATGAAGACTATCAGATTATCGGGAAGCAGAGGATACCTTTTGATGACCGGGAGACGATTAAAGAAGCGCTCAATAAAATTAAACCATAGGATAAACGGAGGTTTTATATGGAAGGAGTTTTAGCGTCAAAGAGTGCGATAAAAAATTTTAGCGGTTACATTATGTGCCTGCATCGGAAAAATACCCCCCGGATTTCGGTGAAGGTTTGCGAGCAAAGTTGCCCTTTCAAAAGCGAGTGTAAGGAGTACCGGATATTTTTTGACGACCAATCAGGGAAGAGCAGATCGGTCAACTAAATTTTATTAACTTTAGCATCATGGAGGAGAACATGGCACTAAAATCCCATTGCGCAATTTGCAAAATTCGGATTTCTGCGGAAAGAACGCCGATTTCAGTATTTTGTTGGATTTTGCGATGGCACACAAATTGGTGTCCTGGCTGGAAGTCCTACCATAGAGAATTGGTTGAGAGGCTGAGATGTTTAACTCAAGACAACCTAACCCTCGAACAATGAGTTAATGACAATAGTTTCTAAAGGATGAGTAACCATTTTTCGGTCCAATGGGTTGTTGATGCCCTCCAAGGGCAGCTTAAAAGGGGGAACCCAGAGACAGAATACCTAGGGATATCGACTGATTCTCGCACTATCAAACCCGGGGAAATTTTTTTAGCGCTTAAGGGAGATACCTTTGATGGGCATGATTTTATTAGTGAGGTCATTAATAAAGGCGCTTTAGGGGTAGTGCTACAATCGGGAAGGTTAATATCTCAAGGCAAAAAAGACTTCATTGTCATCGAAGTCAACGATACGCTTTATGCTTTAGGGGAATGTGCCGCTCATTATCGCCGGCTGTATGGTATCCCCCTTGTGGCGGTTACCGGCAGCAATGGCAAAACAACAACCAAAGAAATGATTGCCGCTATTCTATCGACGAAAAGGCGAGTTTTGAAAAACCAGGGAAATTTTAATAACCTGATTGGTCTTCCGTTAAGTTTGCTTAAACTTTCATCCGCGCATGATGTTGGGGTGTTCGAATTAGGCATGAACCGGAGAGGTGAGATTGCGCGACTGGTCGAAATCGCTCACCCTACCGTGGGCGTCGTTACCAACGTGGGTCCGGTTCATTTAGAATATCTTAAGACGATTGATGAGGTGGCAGAGGCAAAAGGTGAGCTTTTTCAAAACCTGCCTTCTGAGGCAACAGCAATTTTCAACCAAGATGACCCCAGGATCCAGAACTTGTCGTCACGATTTTCAGGAAAGAAAATTACGATTGGAATGAAAAACCCGGGCGATGTGACTGCCAGCAATATTGTTCCCTTGGGAGCAGACGGTATGCGGTTTAATCTGGTGATACGAGAAAAGACCCTGCCGGTTTTTCTTCCTATGATCGGAGCGCATAATGTTATGAACGCGTTAGCTGCTGCCGGGGCAGTAACCGCTTTAGGAGAAGAGCCCGCCATGATCCCTGAGGGACTTAAAAATTTTCGCAACCTTAAGTTGCGCCAACAATTGATTACGTTGCCGGAGGGCATAACCATTATTAATGATACCTATAATGCCAACCCGGTATCGATGAAAAAAGCTTTAGAGACGTTTTCCCTTCTTCAAGGTTCTTCCCGGGGGATCATTATTCTGGGGGATATGCTGGAACTCGGATCTCACGCCGCTGCTTTGCACCGGGAGCTGGGGCGCGAGGTGGCAAAAATGGGTGTAAGTTTACTGCTCATTATGGGAAAATTTTCTTCTGATGTGAGAGAGGGAGCGCTTTCCGGCGGATTGCCTTCCACTTTTATTTATATTGGGAAAAACCATCAGCACCTTATTGATTTTCTTCGTGGGGTTCTCAAACCAGGAGATTTAGTTTTGGTGAAAGGGTCACGAGGGATGGCGATGGAGAAAGTAGTTGAAGGATTAATGCGAGAAGATAATCCCCGAACCTCCAAAGAATCAGGGGCGAGGGCACCTAAAAAAATTTAGACCGGTAGGAATTATCATGCTCTCCACAACACTACCTTTAAAAATTATGATCGTTGATGACACCGATGATGTCCGCGAGCTTATCGGAGCCTTTTTACGGGCACGGGGCTACGACATAACCATGGCAACCGATGGAGTAGATGCTTTGGAAAAATTGGGAAATGACACGTTCTCCCTTATCATTACGGATATCAATATGCCGAAAATGAATGGGCCGGAACTCCTGGAAACTATGAGCAGATCAACCAAAGACTATAAGGCAGTGGTTATGTCTACCTACATTGGAGATAAAATAAAAACTGAACTCCGCAAAAAAGGAGCGGTTTCCTTTCTGTTGAAGCCATTTTCTTTGAGGCAACTGGAGGATGTTGTCGCACAAGGGTTAGCTTAATAATAGGAAAAATTTTTGAGCGTAATATAAAAAATGCTTTATCATCTCCTTTATCCTTTGCATACGGAATGGTTTGTATTTAATGTTTTTAAATATATAACCTTCCGGACTATTTACGCTACTATAACCGCGCTCCTCCTTACCATGGTATTGGGGCCGTGGTTTATCCGGAAGGTTTCCGAGCTTAAAATGGGGGAAGTTATCCGTAATGATGGTCCTCAATCTCATTTTCAGAAAAAGGGAACCCCGACCATGGGCGGTATCCTCATTTTAGGCGCGGTGATTTTTTCAACCCTCCTCTGGGCTAACTTGACGAATCCATTTATTTGGGTAGCGATTTTTATTGCCGTGGGTTTTGGGACTCTTGGCATGGTTGATGATTTAAAAAAATTGAAAAAAGGCAAGGGGATTTCCGTGCGGGCCAAATTTCTTTTCCAAATACTGGTAGCGCTCGTTGTGTCGTGTTACCTTACTTTTTCCCTTCGTTTAGATACGCATCTTTATGTCCCCTTTCTTAAAAACACAACTCCGGACCTCGGCTGGTTTTTTGTTATTTTTGCCATGCTGGTGATTGTGGGAACTTCTAATGCGGTTAATCTGACCGATGGTCTTGATGGATTAGCGATCGGGCCAACGGCAATCGCTTTTGGCACCTATCTTGTTTTTGTTTATTGCACCGGCCATTATAAAATCGCTCAATATTTGCAAATTCCTTTTATTAAAGGTGCAGGGGAACTCGCGGTCTTCTGTGGAGCAATGGTGGGGGCAGGAATGGGTTTCCTTTGGTACAACACCTATCCTGCTCAGATTTTTATGGGGGATGTGGGCTCGTTAGCGTTGGGAGGTTCCCTGGGCACGATTGCGGTGATTGCTAAACAAGAGATCGTACTGGCTATTGTGGGGGGGGTCTTTGTTATGGAGACGTTATCAGTGATTTTTCAGGTTGGTTCCTACCGGCTCAGGGGAAAAAGAATTTTTCGGATGGCCCCGCTTCACCACCATTTTGAACTTAAAGGGTGGCAAGAGCCTAAAATTATCGTTCGTTTTTGGATCATCACGGTCTTATTAGCCCTTTTGACTTTGAGTACCTTAAAGTTGCGATGAATTCATTGACTGAACTAAACAATAAAAATATTTTGGTGGTAGGGTTTGGAAAAACCGGAAAGGCGATGACCAGATTCCTTTTAGATCGAGGAGCTTTGGTTACCGTAAATGATAGTAAAACGAATACGGAGTTGTTCGCAGACATTGCTCCTTTTAAAAAAGATGGAGCAACTTTTATTTTAGGAAGCCATCCCTCGGAAATTTTTCTTTGCCAGGACTTTATTGTCCTTAGCCCAGGAGTTGACCCTAATCTCTTTCCTCTTCGCCAAGCACATGAAGGGGGGATACCTCTGGTCAGTGAAATTGAACTGGCCTCGTGGTTTATCAGGACTCCTATGATTGGTATCACTGGCACCAACGGAAAGACGACGACAACCTCGTTGCTTTCGGAGATTCTGCGCCACGCAGGGTTTTCAGTTTTTACGGGTGGCAATATCGGAAACCCGTTGATTAACTTTGTTCAGAATAAAATTAAGGCAGATTTTTTAGTTGTGGAACTATCCAGCTTCCAACTTGAGGCGATTGAAAAGTTTTGTCCTCACATTGCTGTTTTACTCAATATTACCGAAGATCATCTCGATCGTTATCCCGGATTTGCAGCGTATTGTGAAGCAAAATACCGAATTTTTTTGAACCAGACTAAAGAAAATTTTGCTATTGTTAATTATGATGATGGTGCGTGCCGAGCGATTATTCCTTCGCTTTCGGCTCGGGTGTTGCCCTTTAGTCAAGAAAAAGTTTTGACGGAGGGGATGTACTCCAATGGCAAGTTTTTGTATTTTCGAGGCACGGATGATTCCGTTCATGCGTATCGCCTCGCTAAAGTCAAACTTTTTGGAGTCCATAACCTGCAAAATATGTTAGCTGCTATCGGAGCATCTGAAGTATGCGGATGTTCTCCCGAGAAGATTCAAGAGGCTTTAGAAAACTTTCAGGGACTGCACCATCGGATAGAGTTTGTCCATGAAATTAATGGTATATCTTTTTATAATGACTCCAAAGCAACCAACATTGATGCCTTGCTTAAGGCACTGCAAAGCTTTCCTAAAAATATTATTCTCATTGCCGGCGGTCGCGAAAAGGGAGGCGATTACAGTGTTCTCAAAGAAGAGATCAAGAAGAAGGTGAAACTTCTGATTGCTATCGGAGAAACCCGGGAAAAGTTTTGTAACCTTTTCGGTTCGGTCACAACCACCGGTTGCGCCGCAACCTTAGATGAGGCAGTTCAGACAGCATTTCAAAACGCCGCTCAGGGGGATATTGTTCTTTTGGCGCCAGCATGCGCCAGTTTTGATATGTTTGCGAACTATGAAGAGCGGGGACAAAAATTTATCGACGCAGTCAGGCGACTCTCTCACAATAAGAATGATCATCACTCAGATGACAACTATGGTTACGCGCGATGCATAAAAGAATAACGGATACATTGCTGCTATCCTCAGTGTTAGCCCTTTTAAGTATCGGGGTTATCATGGTATACAGCACGAGTTCTATCACTGCGCTGAGGTCTTACCATGATGAGTATTTTTTTTTAAAAAAAGAATTGCTTTATGCGTCGCTGGGAATTTTATTTCTCCTCATTTTCGCGCGCGTTCCTTACCAATACTTAGGAAAACGAGTCTACTTTGTGCTGGGTCTAAGTT
Source organism: Thermodesulfobacteriota bacterium (assembly GCA_026625185.1). GTDB lineage: Bacteria > Desulfobacterota > WTBG01 > JAGOGO01 > JAGOGO01. The sequence goes on from CP113000.1 coordinate 2,001,471, forward strand.
TTTTAGGACTTATCTTAGTGCTTGTTCCTAATGTGGGAGTTTGCATCGGAGGAGCAAAACGCTGGATTCATGTTGGTCCCTTTTCGATGCAGCCGGCAGAATTTACCAAACTCGGATTGATTATTTATTTAAGTTTTTTTCTTAATAAAAAGCAGGAGAATCTGAAAAAGTTTTCTACCGGTTTGCTTCCCCCCTTGATTATTACCGGTCTTTTTATGGGGTTGGTTCTTTTGCAACCTGATTTTGGAACGACCTTTCTTTTGGTGTCGCTGCTTTTCATTCTTTTATTTGTCGGCGGTGGAAGGATTTTGCATCTGGGGCTCGTTTTGATTGTCTTTGGGTGCGCAGGCATTTTTTTGGTTATGAAGAGCCCGTACCGTCTGGAAAGAATTTTGACTTTTCTTGATCCCTGGAAAGATCCGATGGGCAAGGGTTTTCAGATTATCCAGTCTTTTATCGCCTTTGGTACGGGGGGGGTATTTGGTCAAGGATTGGGCAATGGTAAACAAAAACTTTTTTATTTGCCGGAAGCGCATACCGATTTTATTTTTTCCGTCTTGGGTGAAGAATTAGGACTTATCGGGGTGCTGATTGTCATCAGTCTTTTTTTAATCGTAATTTATTGTGGGATAAGAATTGCCTTGCGGAGTCGGGACTACTTTGGGACCTATTTAGCAGTCGGCATTATTTCTCTCACGGGATTGCAAGCGATCGTCAATATGGGAGTTGTCATGGGGCTGCTTCCTACGAAAGGGACCACCCTTCCTTTTATTAGTTACGGAGGAACGTCGTTGATGATAAGCCTGATTGGAGTGGGGATTCTTTTAAACATCTCTTCACAATCGCGGGCGGATGAGAGGTGACTCATGCGCATTATAATTGCGGGTGGAGGAACGGGTGGACATCTTTTTCCGGGGATCGCATTGGCGGAAGAATTTAAAAGTCGGAGTCTTCATAATGTGGTCATGTTTGTGGGAACGAAAAAAGGAATTGAACAGAGGATAATTCCCCCTATGGGATATGAGCTTAAAACCATCTCTGGAGCAGGGATATTAGGCGGAAGCCTACGCCAGAGAGTAATGGGATTTTTTCAATTTTTGATCGGTTTTTTTCAGGCGCTATGGTTAATCCGTTCGCTTCAGCCGGATCTGGTGGTGGGGACCGGAGGATATGCATCGGTTTCGGTAATCTTAGCCGCGTACCTTTTGAGGGTGGAGACTGCAATCTGCGAACAAAATAGTATTCCTGGCTTAACCAATCGTGTTCTGGGGCGGTTGGTGAAAAAAGTTTTTATTGCTTTTGAAGAAAGTGATGTTTTTTTTCCTCGGAGAAAAATTTTTCTTACCGGAAATCCGGTTCGAAAAGAGTTCCTTTGTCAACCTTCTCTTTCTGAAAAAAAAGGAGACCGGTTTACCCTCCTCATCCTGGGGGGAAGCCAAGGCGCACGAAGTATTAATCGAGGTATGATCGAGTGTTTGGATTATATCGCTTCACTCCGGGACAAGGTGGAAATAATTCATCAAACCGGTTTTCAAGATTTTTCCTGGGTTAAGGAGGCATATGAAAAAAAAGGATTCAAGGCTGACGTTTTCCCCTTTATTACCGAAATGGCCTCGGCTTACGGGAGAGCCGATTTAGTCGTGAGTCGGGCAGGGGCGATCAGCATAACGGAGATTTTAGTGACCGGCAAGCCTTCAGTATTAATTCCTTATCCCTACGCAGCGTATAATCATCAAGAAATGAATGCTAAAATTTTGGCAGATAAAGGCGCAGCGCGGATGATCCTCGATAAAGACCTCAGAAATATTTTGGGGAAGACAATCCTTTGTCTTATTAACCATTATGAAAAACTAAAGGAGATGGGAGATAAAGCAAAGGTTCTGGCGCTGCCCGAAGCAGCGCGGACTATTGTTGACCATTATTTTTCAAAGGGTGAGGTTAATCTTCGGCCTCGGGAAACCAAAGGAGGGTATTGTCATTTATAATCGACCGCAACGTATTTTTATGATCGGTATCGGTGGCGCAGGAATGAGCGGCATTGCTGAAGTGCTGCTTAACCTTGGCCACCAGGTGTCTGGCTCGGATTTAAAAGAAACCCTTGTTAGCAAACGCTTAGAATCATTAGGGGCCACCATTTACTATGGACACGACCGAAAACATGTCCAGGATGTCGATGTGGTTGTGTATTCCTCCGCGGTCACTGTTGATAATCCTGAAATTGCGGCCGCGCGGGAAAAAGTGATTCCTATTATTCCCCGGGCCGAGATGCTGGCAGAATTGATGAGAATGAAATATGGGATTGCTGTTGCCGGCACTCATGGTAAAACCACAACGACTTCATTGGTAACTTCAGTGCTTGCGGAAGGAAAGATTGACCCGACGGTCATTATCGGGGGAAAGCTTAATATTTGTGGAAGTAACGCTAAACTCGGACAGGGAGATTTCCTGGTAGCAGAGGCTGATGAGAGCGACGGTTCTTTTTTAAAACTTTCTCCTACCATAACGGTGGTGACCAATATTGATACCGACCATCTGGATTTTTACCAGGACCTCGAGTCTCTCCAGAGAGCTTTTGAGGATTTCAACAACAAAATTCCTTTTTATGGAGTTAACATTCTTTGCCTGGATGACGGAAACATTCAAAACCTTATCCCCCGGCTAAAAAAACGCTACCTCACGTATGGACTAAATACTCAAGCGGATTATCAAGCCCGGGAAATACGTTGCGAGGGGTTATCGTCAAAGTTTCAGGTTGTTTATCACGGTGAGCATTTGGGTGAGTTCGTTCTCCGGATTCCGGGTGTGCACAACATTCAGAATTCGTTAGCGGCAATAGCCGTGGGCCGGGAGTTGGGTTTAGAGATCATAAACATACAAAAAGGAATTGAAGAATTTCGCGGAGTTGAGCGGCGCTTTCAAATTCAGGGTGAAGCAGAGGGAATCATTGTTGTTGATGATTACGGCCACCACCCCACGGAAATAAAAGTCACCCTCAACGCAATGAAACAGGTTTGGGCTGATCGAAGGTTGGTCGTGGTCTTTCAACCTCATCGATTTAGTCGCACTCAGATTTTATTTAAAGACTTTCTGACGGCTTTTTATCAGGTAGACCACCTGGTGCTTATCGATATCTATCCTGCGGGTGAGAAGCCCCTTAAAGGGGTTAACGCGAAAGCGCTTTTCCAGGGGATTAAAGATCACGGCCATAAATCAGTAGTTTTTTGTTCGGATACTGAGGAGGCTATTCTTCATCTTATCAAAGAATTAAAACCTTCGGATGTGGTTCTTACGTTGGGGGCAGGAGATGTCTGGAAAGTGGGCAGTGAACTGCTACAAAGGCTGGAAAGAAGGTAAGTGGTGAAAGATTACCAAAAAACCCGGCTTCGGAAAATTTTCCGGGGAAATTTGCTTTTTAACATTTTACTCAAGGACTTTGTTTCTTTTCGGGTTGGAGGACCAGCGGAAATTATTGCTTTTCCCCAAGACCAGGAGGACCTTATAAGGCTCATACTTTTTCTTCGGGAAGAAAAAATTTCGTTTTTGGTTTTGGGAGAAGGCACGAACCTTGTGGTCCGCGATAAAGGGGTAAAGGGAGTCGTGATAAAGCTTTCTTCCGGTTTCCTTGGAATTGAGATCGCCAAAGGAAAAGAAGAAGAATTTTATGTGAGTTCAAAGGCCGGTGAACGGTTATGGCATCTCATTGAGACTGCCTTTCAATATTGTCTGACCGGATTAGAATTTGCCAGCGGCATCCCCGGTTCTGTGGGAGGAGCAGTGGTTATGAATGCAGGAGCATATGGGGGAGAAATGAAAGATATCGTCCATTCCCTTACCATTCTTGTTTCAGACGGCTCAGTAAGGCAGGTGGAGAAAGAAGCACTCCGGTTTTCCTACCGGAGGCTTGAGTTGCCGGCTGATGCGATTGTGCTTACGGTTGAGGTGGCGTTACGGCCCGGCAATAAGGAAAAGATTGCGCACGACATTAAAACCAACTTAGCGAAGCGAAAAAAAAATCAGCCCTTGGAACTTCCCAGCGCGGGTTCGGTTTTTAAAAATCCTCCTGGTTTTTATGCCGGCCAGTTGATTGAGGAATCAGGACTCAAAGGATATCAGGTTGGGGAAGCACAGATCTCTGAACGGCACGCTAACTTTATCGTCAATTGTGGGAAGGCAACTGCGCATGATGTTTTAGATCTGATCGCTTTGGTACAGGAAAAGGTGTGGCAGGAGAAAGGTATAAAGCTCGAACCCGAAATCCGAGTGGTGGGAGAAGGGTAAAAGAGAGAAGAAGACAGAAGTCAGGAGTCAGATGCAGGGGCGCAAAGCATTGCGCCCAGTAGCCAGGAGTCTAGAGTCAGGGAAAGATATAGTTAATGAGAAGGATGAAAGAAGAGGAACAGATGGAAACGTGCATCACTAGGGAAACGTTAAAAAAGAAAAAGATTGGAGTCCTCATGGGTGGGCTTTCGCCGGAGCGGGAGATTTCCCTTAAAACCGGGCAGGCGATTCTGAAGGGGCTTTTGGAAAGAGATTTTCAGGCAATAGGGATTGATGTGGACCGGGAAATTCCTGCCCGTCTGGTGGAAGAAAAAATCGAGGTGGCGTTTATTGCGCTCCATGGTCCTTGGGGTGAGGATGGTACGATTCAAGGACTCTTGGAGGTGATGGGTATCCCCTACACCGGATCAGGGGTACTGGCCAGTGCTCTGGCCATGAACAAAGCAATGGCCAAGAAGATATTTTTATATCATCGGCTTCCTACCCCTGAGTTTCAGGTGGTGATGTACGGTACCCGCTCATCAATCTCGATTGCTGCTCCTCTGGTGGTGAAGCCGGTTTGTGGTGGTTCTACGATTGGGACCTCAATTGTAATGTCGGAAAAGGACATTGATGAGGCACTTCAAAGAGCAGCTTATTATGGTGAGGAAATACTGGTGGAACAGTATATTGAGGGCGTGGACATCACGGTTGGGGTTCTGAACGGGGAACCGCTTCCGGTGATCCAAATCGTGCCGAAGAGCGGATTTTATGATTATGCATCAAAATATACTCCGGGAAGAACCGAATATCTTATTCCTGCCCCGCTTCCGGAGACAATAACGAAAAGCGCCCAGGAGCTGGGAGTAGCTGCGTACCGGGCTTTGGAATGCTCGGGCGCCGCGCGGGTAGATTTTCGTTTAGGTGAACAAGGTGAACTTGCGATTTTAGAAGTAAACACGATCCCCGGTTTTACGGAGACAAGTTTATTACCAATGGCCGCAGCTCGGGTGGGGATAGATTTTTCGAGCCTGGCCGAGCGGGTCCTGCTTTCAGCACGATTGTACATTGATGCGAAGATGAGGCGTGATGATTGATTTAGATTATTATTATTCCCAAAAAATAACGAATCAAAAATCTTTTCTGTGGAAAAGAAGACATTTAAAGCACGGAGAGATAAAAAAAATTTGTTTTCTTTTTCTCCGGCTAATGCTTTTCTCAGCGATTATTATTCTGACGGCGGCCTCTTTATATTATGGCGGGAGCTTCATTGCCCGCTCCCCCTATTTTTCCTTGCAAGACATCCGCTTTGAGGGGTGCAAAAACGTTACGCCCCAGGAGTTGATGGGCCTTGCGAACGTACGACCGGGATACAATATTCTTGCGCTTAATTTACAGGAGATTTCGCAAAAGATTATTACCAACCCTTGGGTTAAAGACGTGCGAATTGAACGGAACTTTCCCCGCCAGCTTATTATAGAAATTACTGAACGGGTTCCGGTAGCTCTGGCAAGTCAGGAAGGCCTTTTTTTGGTTGACCGAGAGGGAGATTTATTTAAAAAAGTTGAACGGCAGGATAACATTGATATGCCCGTGATAACGGGTCTTTCTCTTTCCGAACCGAACACTCAGCGTGTCAAGGAAATTCTTGATTTCTTAGAGACTGCTGAGCATATGGGAGTTTTTCCCGTAAGTGCGGTTTCGGAGGTTCATGTGGATGGCGATTATGGGATCACTGTTTATACGCTCACTGAGAATATTTCCATTCAGATGAGTCTTAAGGATTACTCAGAAAAACTTGCGTTGGTGAGAAGCCTTAAAGAAGACTTGGCAAAACGGAAGATCGAACCTCAGGCAATAGAAATAATTTCTTTAGATGAAGCCCACGTTAAGATAGCTTCTTCCTCGAAAAGTTGAGAAAGGAGGGCCGGTATATATGGGAAACAGCAGGAATGTGGTTGTTGGACTTGATATAGGAACGACGAAGATCTGTGCTATTGTAGGAGAAAAAACACCCGAGGGCATCGAAATTGTGGGCATTGGAACGTCCACCTCCAAAGGGCTGAAAAAGGGGATGATTGTTGATATCGAGGCCACCATTGATTCCATCCGTCATGCCAAAAAAGGGGCAGAAAAAATGGCGGAGTATAAAATTGAGACGGTTTATGCGGGAATTTCCGGAAGTCATGTGAAAAGCTTTAACAGCCATGGCGTTACTGCGGTCAAGAACAGTGAGGTCAAACGGGCGGATATCAAGCGGTCACTTGATGCGGCACGGGCGCTCGTGATTCCGACCGATCGGGAAATCATCCATGTGCTGCCCCAGGAATTTATCGTTGATGACCAAGGCGGCATCCGGGATCCCTTAGGAATGTCCGGGAAGCTTCTTGAGGCAAAGGTGCACGTGGTAACCGGCGCGGTAACCTCAGCACAGAATATTGTTAAGTGTGCTAATCAGACCGGTGTCGACGTGAAGGATATCATCCTCCAACAACTTGCTTCGAGTGAAGCCGTGCTTACCCCTGAAGAGAAAACGCTGGGCGTAGCGTTGGTTGACATAGGAGGGGGCACAACCGATATTGCCATTTTTTTCAACGGGAGCATTACGTATACATCAGTGATACCTATTGGCGGTAACCAGTTTACATCAGATATTGCCTTGGTGCTGAGAACCCCGGTCAAAGAAGCGGAGCGGATAAAAAGAGATTACGGAAACGCTTTTGCCAACTCGGTCAGTCGCGATGAAATGATCGATTTTTTAACTGCCGATGGAAGTGAAACTCGTTCCATAGCCCGGCGGACCCTGTGCGAGATTATTGAACCCCGGGCCGAGGAAACTCTCGCACTGGTTTGTCGAGAGATCATAAAATCCGAACTGGTGGAATTTATCGGGGCGGGAGTGGTTTTAACGGGTGGTGCTTCCCTCCTACCGGGGATAAAGGAGATGGCAGAAAAAATTTTTAAGTTTCCGGTGCGGGTTGGATATCCTCAGGGAGTGAAAGGATTAAAAGACGTGGCAGACAATCCCATGTACGCCACGGGAATCGGATTAGTCCTCTATGGGAATAATCATCAGGCTCACCATAACTTTAATGGCAACGGAAATTCCTCTCACACCTTTGTGCAGAGGATGAAAAAATGGTTTTTGGAGGTTTTTTGATAAAAGAAGAAAAAGGGCCTTGTCGAAAGAGTAAGGTCTTATAATTTAGCAACATTATTTCATAAGAAAGGGGGAAAAGCAGATGATAGAATTAGCGGATATAACTACCATGGATGCCAAGATAAAAGTTGTCGGGGTGGGGGGAGCCGGATGCAATGCCCTGAACACCATGATTGATTCCCACCTGGAGGGAGTGGAGTTTATTGGGGCGAATACGGACCTGCAGTCCTTGGGGGCGTGCCGGTCTACGATTAAAGTTCAATTAGGACATAAGCTGACGAATGGGTTGGGCTCAGGGGGTGTGCCCGAAGTAGGTCGCGATGCGATGATGGAAGATGCGGAGAGAATGAAGAGCTTATTGGCCGGCTCGGACATGGTTTTTATTGCCGCCGGCATGGGCGGAGGTACCGGCACGGGTGGCGCTCCGGTCTTGGCGAAGATCGCTAAGGAGGTGGGGGCGCTCACGGTTGCGGTGGTTACCAAACCTTTTGTGTTCGAGGGGAAAAAACGGCAGCAGTCGGCGGAGCGAGGTATTCAAGAATTAAAAAATGGAGTTGACACGCTCATCGCCATTCCTAACCAAAGACTTTTGTTAAATTCAGGGAAAAAGACGACATTGCTCGATGCCTTTAAGAAGGCAGATGAAGTTCTTCTTCATGCCGTCAAAGGGATATCCGATCTGATTACCATCCCCGGCCTGGTGAACCTTGATTTTAACGATGTCCGCACCGTTATGTCCGAAATGGGTATGGCGTTTATGGGAATCGGACGGTCAAGCGGCGAGAATCGGGCGGTGGAAGCAGCGCAAAAAGCGATCTCCAGTCCGCTCCTGGAAGATATCAGCATTGATGGCGCCAAAGGCATATTGATTAATATTACCGCCGGGCCGGACTTAACGCTTTTTGAAGTCAATGAAGCTTCTACCTTAATCCAGGAAGATGCCCATGAAGAAGCGAACATCATCTTTGGAGCAGTGATTGATGAGAATGCGGGAGATGAAGTGCGCGTGACGGTTATTGCCACGGGTTTTGGAAAAGAGGAGGAGGAAAAAGCAAAACAGTTCAAGAGCAACGTCTCCTTTCTCAACAAATATATCCAGGATGACGACAGCCCCGCGGTGTGGCGAAAGAGGCTTCAGGAGCTTCGCCAGGTGACACCTGATGTGGTCAAAGTAGGCACGATAATTGACGGTTACTTCAATGATGGTTGCGATTATGATACGCCGACGTTTCTCCGGAGACATGCAGAATAACGAAAAGTATGATATAATAAAAACAACAATGTCGTAGGGGCAACAGCCCAGTTTTACCATATTTTCGGCCTATGAGAGACTATGTCGTGGAAGTTAAAGGAGAAGGCCAGGGCCCTCCTGGCACAGGAACAAGGAACGATTGTTAAGCCCTCGGGGGGGAAGCTCTCCCTTGCCCTGGTTTTTCCCAACTATTACCATGTGGGAATGGCCAACCTGGGTTTTCAATCCGTTTATCGGATCATCAATGAGCTTCCCCAGGCAGTGTGCGAACGGGCGTTTCTTCCCGAACGAGCGGACATTCTGGAGTTTCAACGTTCTGCGACGCCCTTTTTTTCCCTCGAAACCCAGAAATCCCTCCAAGATTTCGATCTCATCGCATTTTCTCTTTCCTTTGAAAATGACTATCCCCATGTTTTAACCATCCTTGATTTAGCGCGGCTTCCTCTTCGCGCTTCGCAGCGCAAAGAAGGCTACCCGATGGTATGTGCCGGAGGCGTTGCCGCCTTCCTTAACCCGGAGCCGCTGGCAGAATTCATGGACTTCTTTGCTCTCGGTGAAGCCGAAGAACTTTTACCGGAAACCCTTTCCTTGATTTTTAAACTCAAGAGCAAAGGGGTTCTGCGCCGTGATCTTTTAACCCGCCTTACCGCGGTTGGCGGTATTTACGTTCCCCGATTTTATTCCGTTACCTACCAGGAAAACGGACAAATTGCTGAGGTTCTTCCCCGGAAAGGAATCCCACCCATTGTCAAGCGACGCTGGGTCAAAAACGTGGATGACTACCCGACCCAGTCCGTCATCCATGCTCCGGGGATAGAGTTCGGCGGGATGTTTCTGGTGGAAATCGGCCGGGGCTGTTCGTTTGGCTGCCGGTTCTGCGCTGCCGGATGGGTCTATCGGCCGGTGCGGATGAGGTCATTGGGCGCGATTGAAAAATCTATTCAGAGCGCTCTACGCGGTGAGAAAAAGATCGGCTTGATCAGTGCGGCGATTGGGGACCACCCTCAGCTCAAAGACATCTGCTATCACCTAAGAGCCGCGGGAGGAAAGCTTTCGGTATCTTCGCTGAGGGCTAATGTCATAACCCGGGATATTTTGCAAGCATTAAAAGAAAGTGGTCACCAGTCAATCACTATGGCTCCGGAAACTGGTTCGGAGCGGCTCCGTCGTCTGATCAAAAAAAATATTACGGATGAAGAGATTTTTGAAGCCGTGGAGATGGTGGTTGCCAGCGGCATCCCGAACCTCCGTCTTTATTTTCTGGTCGGTCTTCCTTCGGAGGCCATGGAGGACATTGAGCAGATAGTCTCGCTGACGAAACAAATAAAACATGTTATCATCAAAAGCATTAAGAAAAAAAATCTACCGGGCACGATTAACTTAAGCCTTTCTCCTTTTGTTCCCAAGCCGTTTACCCCGTTTCAGTGGGTTCCGTTTGAGGACCTCAAACTTTTGCAGCACAAGATTAAACACATCCAGAATGGTCTCAAGAATGAGCGCCAGGTCACGATCACCCATGACCTTCCCAAATGGAGCTACATTCAGGCTCTCTTGAGCAGAGGTGACCGGCGAGTAAGCAAGATCCTTTTCCAGGTGCATAAGGATAACGGTGACTGGAACAAAGCCCTGCAGGAAACCGACGTCAACCCTGACTTTTACGTTTATCGCTTTCGTGAGCTTACCGAGATCCTCCCCTGGGATTTTATTGACCAGGGCATTAAAAAAGAAACACTCATCTCCGAATATCACCGTGCTTTAACGCACGGGTAATACCAAGTCGCTTTTATTTGCTTATCTTTGTTGTCTCCTCGTCATACTCCTCGACGTCGATTCCTTGTCGTCGCCTCGATCTGCTTTTGAATGTAACTTGGTATAAGTCAGTTCCGCAGCCGGAAATAAGGGGAAAAATATCTCTTTGCATTACCTGACAAATCCGCTAAAATTTGAACGTGCCCGCATGGCATATTTTTTTAGCCCCGGGTGCTGTTTTTTAGAGTTGATTGAGAACAGGTATGGATAATAATTCCATAAGTACAAAAAGTCTTCTTCGCAGAAAGTACCTCTATATTATCCTCCCCACGTTTATCGGGTCGATCATCGCCTATCTCGACCGGGTAAACATTGCCTATGCGGCCCTTACCATGAACGCTGACCTTGGGTTTACCGCCCAGGTTTTTGGCGTGGGCTCGGGGATCTTTTTCGTGGGGTACGTGCTCTTTGAAGTGCCGGGAGCGCTCATCGCTGAACGCTGGAGTCCCCGCGCGTGGATCGCCCGGATCATGATTACCTGGGGGCTTATTTCTTGGTGCATGGCCTTTGTTTCGAACGCGTGGCAGTTTTACCTGGTGCGTTTTTTGCTCGGAGCGGCTGAGGCAAGTTTTTATCCGGTTATGTACGCGAGCGTTTTTCCGCGCTGGTTTACGCCTGAGGAGCGGCCTCAGGCGCTTGCCCTGATGCTTACGTCTCTGCAGATTTCAGTGATTATCGGCGCGCCCCTTGCCGGATGGATTATCGGCATTGAGGCCTTTGGTTGGAAAGGTTGGCAGTTCCTGTTTGTCATCGAGTCAATACCCGCGCTCATCTTCGGGGTTATGGTTTTGTTTGTGCTGGCTGACTGGCCGGAACAGGTAACCTGGCTTACCCCGGAGGAGAAGCAGTTTTTAAAAGCCCGTTTTGAGCAGGAAATTGAAGCTAAAAAATCAGTGCGCCGCTATACCGTATGGGAGGCGCTCGGCGACCGAGAGGTACTTAAGCTTTGTTTGATTTATTTTCTGTGGATAAGCGGTTTCTGGGGTTTTAACTACTGGATGCCTACGGCGCTTAAGGAAGTATCCGGCTGGTCAAACCTGATGATCGGCTGGCTGATTGTGATCCCCATGATCCTGTCGCTCTTAGCAATGCTTTTTGTGGGGCGTTCTTCGTCGAGAAGCGGAGAAAAGCGCTGGCACGGAGCAATGCCCATGTTTATCGGCGCGATCGGCTTAGGGGTCGGCACTTTTATTCACGATCCGCTTATAAATCTCATCTTCATCACTCTTACTGCCATCGGAGTATACAGCGCTTTTGGCGTCTGGTGGGCCTATCCGACCACCTTTTTGTCCGGAACAGCAGCTGCCGGCGCGGTGGGACTGATCAATTCCTTCGGCAATGTCGGAGGATATATCGGACCGTATCTTACTGGTTTTGTCAAAGATATGACCGGCTCTTTTTCGGGGGCGTACGTATTTCTCGCTGGTTTACTGGCGTTAGCGGGCTTGTTGATGCTTACACTGAAAAAGAAGATACCCGCCAAAGGTTGATACCAAATCGCCTTCATTTGTATATCTTTGTTGTCTCACCGTCATACTTCTCGCCTTACTCAAACGTGCGGCTGCATCGATTCTTTGCCCCCGCCTCGGTTTGTTTTTGAATGCACCCTTGTATGAGTCTAAATATTTTGCTTTTATTACCTTCGCGATCTTACCGGAATTTCCTCCGGATTTTTCTTGACTTTTTTCTTAAATTTATTTAATAAATCAGGTAAAATTCTCAACGAAGGTATAGTTTAAAGAGTTGCTTGAGAAGAATATATTTAATAATCAGCAAGCTTAAAACGAGGCCGGATCGCCTGAAGAAAAGGTGAAAGGCTTTTTTGTTTGGTGTACAGCCAAATCAGTCGAATCTGAAATTTTGCAAGGGGTGTTACACGGATCAATATAAACATAGACTGTCCATGGGATTGGCTTGTGGTCGTTGCGAGGCACCGGGAAATATATATGGAGAGGATTTGCTCTCATATATGATTATAAACAGCAAAACTAACTGAATAGGAGTACTAATGGCTAAACCAAACTACAAATTCGCGAAGCGTCAAAGAGATCTCGCCAAGAAACAGAAGAAAGAGGAGAAGCGGCAGCGTAAGGCCAGTGAACAGAGCGAACGGTCTCCGGAGGATCCTACTCAGCCGCCCGTCGAGAGTGACGTTGTTGAAAAATAACACTTTTCTATGTAGGGGCACGGCGCGCCGTGCCCCTACATAATTCTAAATTCGCCATACACACTAAAAATTGCTCAACGAAATTTAGAAAATGCCCTCTTGAGGGGGTTGTCACGAAGTGACGGGGTGTATTGAGTGTTATTGAGCAATGGATAGAAGAAAACACCCCTAACACCTCTCAAGAGGGAAATTGAGTCTAAATTTGCCAAGCTCCTCAGAGTTTATGCAAAGAAAAAATTCAGGATATGTGCGCGATAGAATGTTGCATTGTTTTGTGAATTGTCGTTCGGTGTGGAGGGGGCGGACATGATGAAAAATTTGACAGAGTGCCAATTAATGATTGGCACTGCTACTTTCCCCTGGAAAAATAATAGTCCTTTTCTCCCTTCTCCTCCCATTCAACCATCCCTTTCTCCTTCAAAATTTCCAAGATTCCAAGGATCTTGTATAATCCAAAAATCTTGAAAAGAAGGGATGCATCAGGGAAAAGCTCCCTTACTATTTCAAAAGGTGTTTTCCTTTCTGAGAGAGACAGAGATACACGATTGATAAGATTCTGGTAATAATCAAAGATGCCTACTATTAATTTTTTAACATCACAAATTTCTTCTCCATGACCTGGGAAAGCCGTTGAAATATCCAGCTGTTCTATCTTTTTCAAGGATGCTAAGTACTCCTTAAGACCCATATAATGGAAGGGGGGGGAGCTCCCCACAACGTGCATATCTGGAAAAGGTACCTCATTTTTGATAAGGTGGTCACCTGAAAATAAAATTTTTTCTTTTTGCAGGTAAAAGCAGAGGTGGCCCGGGGTGTGTCCAGGCGTGTGAATTACTTTTAACATTGTGGATTCAAAAGGTATAACCTCACCTTCCTCTAAGAAAAGGACATCCTCAAGATTATCGGCAAAGCCCATGGCGGAGATGGCAAGCTTTTCTATGGCATCTACCATGGTTTCTGGACCTCCATTTCTCAAAAAGACATGCCTTCTGAAATCTAAAGAATTTATGATCCGCTGGAGACCTCCCTGTTCTTCCCTATGAACATACATAGGAGCAGAAGATATAGAAGAAAGCCTCTTTGCGAGGCCATAATGGTCTATATGGCCGTGGGTGACGAGTATCCTTTCAATAGCAGTAAGGTCGAGACCATAGGCTTTAAGGCCATTTCTCAATGCATCAATAGAGGGTTCGCTTTTGATCCCGGTATCGATAAGGGTCCGTGGGGGCTCATTGATAAAATATACGTTGATGACACTTGGCTCAGCTTGAGCTGGGGTGTTCTGAAGGCTAATTTTAAATATCTTATCGATGAGCAAAATTTATTCTCCGTTACTTTATTACGCTGATCTTAAACGTTTCGGAATTTGTATAACTCATTTAATTCTAATATTTTTTAACAACATCCTCCTTATACCATACAAATGGAATAATGAAATGTTGGGATAATCTTGGAATGATGAAAGAATGGTCAAAAACGCATAACTTCTATATCTGGATCAAGGGTTTTGGGATCAATTTTTACTATTCCTTCTTTCTGGTTGTAGTTATAGCTCTATATCTATTCCTAAAACTTATTGCCAGTTTCAAGGTGTCCGGTTAAAAGGGGGGCTACTTCATAAAGATGATGTTGATTAGACGTGAAATTACAGGAATGGGAGAACTTTTATAACCTTCATCGTCCTCATCGGTTGCACAAAGGTAAAGGTCCATCTGAAGCCCTCTACGAGAAAATGAAAGCCTTTAAGGATGTTTGACAACCGGTATAGTGGGCCTAACAATTCAGTAATTCTGTTTGATTACAAATGGCCGGGTTTTATTTTACTGCCCCTTCAGCAATAAACGGTTTTTCCCTAATTTTCAATCTAACCAGCTTGTACCCGTTGATAGTTTACGTTTTTCTCAAAGCCTTCAAATCTGAATAAGGGATCATCACAAGTTAATCTTTTTATGCAGTCAAGATGGAACCTGTTGTAAAATGTAGGGTGAAAGAAATCAGTCTCATAATTATCAGGTGATACGATTCTGTTTTTGCCCTCATTTTGTAAAATGGAAGACGTTAAAGGGAGGTGCTTGAAAAGACGAATATAAAAATTCAAACCTACAACCTTGGGACAAATTTCCCTGAAAAATTGGATATAGGTCTCAACTTGGGGCAACGAATCACCGGGGAAGCCAAATAAAAAGTCAATAGCCAGCTTAATATTATACTTTTTTGAATATTCGTTAATCTTTCTTATTACGGCAAAATTCTTTTCCCTGTCCTCCAGAGTATCAACATTTAATGTAATCAGGTAGCACTTTGCCTCACTCATAAGTTTAATTAAATCCTCATTGAACAGATCGAGCTTCATATAACAGGCCCATTTTAAGGGAAGTTTTTCTTTTATAAGCCTTTTACAAAAGTTAACGCAATAAGAATAACGGATATTAAACTCACTGTCGCATATATGGAAGTGATTATATCCCTTTTTTACCAGGCAACTCAATTCCTCAATACATAAACTAATATTTTTCGCCCAATATGGCTTTTCTCTCTCCAAACAGTACGCACATTTTCTGGGGCAGCCTTTTTGCAGTTCAATCCCTAAAATACCGCAATTTTTCAGATACTTATCATAATCTATCAACTCGCCTCTCCTGTTGTGAGGCAGCCATTCAAAGCCATAATCCCACCCATTTATTAACCTGTAATTTACCTGCCCTTGCTCAAGATCTTTTAGAATTTTAAGCAAGGCGCCTTCTCCGGGACCAATAACGCCTATATCTCCCCCAAGGTAATTCAATATCTCCATAGGCATGGAAGAAAAGCCCTGGCCGCCTAAAATAACCGGCGAAGATGCATACTTCTTGATTATAGATATTATCTCATTATATTCCTTCAGAAAAAATTGATTATTAAAATATACGGTGGTATCGACATTCCTTATGGTAATGCCTATAATGTCATACTTCTCGCGCCTGAAAAATCGCCGGACATCATTTTCTACATTTTCACTAAAACACAAATCTAAAACCGAAACCTCATGCCCGCTTTCCCATAAATGGGTAGCAAGGTATTCAATGGCCATCGGTATCACGGGTGGCTTCTTATATCGATTTGGATTTACGAGAGCAATCTGCATAAAGTTAACATACCTCCTTAATGTGGTATTTTCTATTTACTCGATTATCTAAAACTTCTACAATCTGCAATAAATATACCAAGTACTATTCTACTCTTGCAAAATCCGCCAAAAAATGTCTGAGTGTTTTCGGCTCGTACGCAATTTTAAATCCCTTTACCTTATCTTTTTTTTTCGCCACGTGGATAACCCCCTCGGCAACGAAATCCATATGCCTGTAAGTATATACCCTGCGCGGAACCGCCAGCCTGGTCAATTCCAAACGCGGGTAGTCAGTCTTTCCGGTAATTTCATCTTTTTTGGCAAACGCAACGGAACCAATTTCAGCGGCCCTCACACCTGCCTCAATATACATTTCAACTACCAGGGTATAAGCCGGAAACTGGCTCTGGGGTATACGAGGGAAAACGGACTTTGCATCAATGTATATCCCATGACCGCCCGGCGGCTGCACAATAGGGATGCCTGCATCATCCAGCTTTTTCCCTAAATAATTTACCTGATCGATTCTGTAAGCAAGATAATCTTCCTCTATGACCTCTTCCAAACCTCGTGCCAGCGCTTCCAGATCTCTTCCAGCCATACCTCCATAGGTAATAAAACCTTCAAGCAGTATAAGCAATTCACAGCATTGTTCATACAATTTCTTGTCATTCAAAGCAATAAAGCCGCCGATATTAACCAGACCGTCCTTTTTTGCACTCATAATGCATCCATCGGCGTACGAAAACATCTCTCGGACGATATCTTTTACTTCCTTCTCTCCATATCCCGGCTCCCGCAGCTTTATGAAGTAAGCGTTTTCAGCAAATCTGGCAGCATCTATATACAAGGGAATTCCAAATCCCGACAGCAATTTTCTCGTTCTTCTTAAGTTTTCCATGGATACCGGCTGGCCGCCGATAGTGTTGTTGGTTACCGTCATTAAGAAAAACGGTATGTTATCTCGTTGACTTTTTATTAGATTTTCCAATTGTTCAATATTCACGTTTCCTTTAAAGGGGTGATATGTTTTGGGGTCATATGCTTCATCAAGCAATAAATTTACAGCCTTTCCCCCTTTATGTATAATATGAGCCTGCGTACTGTCGAAATGGGCATTGCCGGGTACAACATCACCCGGTTTAATTAATTGAGAAAAAAGTATGTTTTCCGCCGGCCTACCCTGATGCGTCGGAACCACATATTCAAAACCGGTGATTTTTTTAATCACTCTCTCAAGGTTGAAAAAACTCTTGCTTCCGGCGTATGATTCATCGCCTTCCATAATACCCGCCCACTGGTGGTCGCTCATTGCCGAAGTTCCGCTGTCGGTCAGAAGATCTATGTAAACATCTTCCCCCTTTAAGCGGAATATATTGTAACGGGCTTCCTCCATTTTTTTTAGACGCTCGTTTTTGGAAATGAGTTTTATTGGCTCCACCACTTTAATTTTGAATGGTTCGACTTTGACCGTCATTGAGCAAATTTCCCTTTTTTTGTTTCTTGCTGAAATTACAGCATTCTTCACTGTGGTAGTATACTCACTGTTTCTTATTTGTCAACCGAAATAAGCCGTCAATAATGATTTGACGAACTGCCGGGGTCAATGATAGAAACTTTGTATATTATATTCATCCCTTCAATTAAATTAAAGTCTTGCACTTTTTAATGTGGGTATAAAAAGGCTGTTAACCTATAATTGGCTAAAGAAAGCGCACACTTACTCTAACCAAGAAAGGAAAACAGCCCATGAAAATCCAAAATATTTGCGAAAAGGAAAAGGTCGCCTTCCTTAACGTGTTTCCCACACCATTGCACCGCTTGATTGAACATCCTGTTCTTGAAAGGCATCTTTGGTTATCAAGGCATTGGAGATCTCGTAGGGAAGCACCTCCGGTGAAACTATTCAGTAGCCAGATGTGCGATCAATAACCCATTTACGAATCAATGTCTTGTGCTCAAAAGATATTTTAACATCTTGACTTATTTTTTCTTCTTCGTCTTCTTCTCATTGGTAACTGCTGCCTGAGCCGCAGCCAGTCGGGCAATGGGTACGCGGAAAGGCGAACAGCTCACGTAGTTCATTCCCACCCGGTGGCAGAACTCGATGGACGAAGGGTCTCCCCCGTGTTCACCGCAGATACCAATCTTAAGATCCGGTTTTGTTGACCGCCCTTTTTTCACGCCCATGGCAACCAGCTCGCCGACACCTTCCTGATCCAGTATCTGAAACGGGTCATGGGGAAGGATATTTTTAGTTAAGTACTCAGGCAAAAACGAGCCGGTATCATCCCGGGAAAAGCCAATGGTCGTTTGGGTAAGGTCATTGGTTCCAAAAGAGAAAAACTCAGCTTGCTCAGCGATTTTGTCGGCAACCACACACGCTCGCGGAATCTCGATCATGGTTCCGATCAGGTAAGGAAACTTTACCTTCATTTCTTTCTGAACTTCCAGGGCCACGCGGGCAACGATCGCTTTTTGATGCGCCAGTTCATTGACCGACCCAACCAGAGGGATCATGACTTCAGGAAAGACCTTGATTTTTTTTTGGGTGAGTGTAGCCGCGGCTTCAAAAATCGCCCGGGCCTGCATTTCGGAAATCTCCGGATAAGTTATCCCCAGGCGGCAGCCACGATGGCCGAGCATGGGGTTAAGCTCATGGAGGTGAGCGATGCGGCTTTCTAATTTAGCCTTGGGTACTTCCAGTTCCGCAGCCAGTTCAGTGATCTGTTCGTCATTGAGGCCGACAAACTCATGGAGCGGCGGATCGAGCAACCGGATAGTAACCGGAAGCCCTTTCATGGCCTCAAAGATTCCAATGAAATCTTCCCGCTGGTAGGGGAGAAGTTTCATTATCGCTTTGCGGCGGCCTTCTTCGTTTTCCGCTACAATCATTTCGCGCATGGCTTTGATGCGCTCCGGATCAAAGAACATGTGCTCGGTCCGCGTAAGACCGATTCCTTCGGCTCCGAAGGACCGGGCAATCAAGGCATCCTGCGGGGTGTCGGCATTGGTGCGGATGCCAAGGGTTCGCACTTCATCCGCCCACTTCATAAGCTGCTTATACTTCTTATTTTGCTCCGGATCCGCCGGAAGCAAGGGAATCTGTCCCTGGTAAACAACGCCTTTGCTTCCATTAAGCGTTATCCAATCGCCTTCGCTGAGAGTATAATTTTCAACTGATATGGTTTTAGATTCCAGTTTTATATTCAAGGCCGAGCAGCCTACAATACAACATTTTCCCCAGCCGCGGGCAACCAGGGCTGCGTGGCTCGTCATACCGCCTTTGGCGGTTAAAATCGCTTCGGCCGCGTGCATGCCATGGACATCTTCAGGAGAGGTCTCATTGCGGACCAGGATGACTTTTTCTCCTCGCTTGGCCCACTCTTCCGCATCATCGGCAGTGAAAACAATCTTGCCGGTTCCTGCGCCCGGACCGGCGGGAAGCCCTTTGGCGAGAACATGCCTCTGGGCCTCAGCTTTGGGATCAATCATGGGGTGGAGAAGTTCATCAATCTGCTGGGGTTTTACCCGCATGATAGCTTCCTTTTTAGAAATCAAACCCGCCTTGCACATATCCACTGCCATTTGGATTGCGGCGATCCCGTTGCGTTTGCCCACCCTTGTCTGGAGCATCCAGAGCCGTCCTTCCTGGATGGTAAACTCGATGTCCTGCATGTCGCGAAAGTGTTTTTCCAGTTTCAAACGAATGGTATTAAGGTCTTTGTAAACCCTGGGCATGGCTTCTTCGAGAGAAGGCAGGTGTTGCGTGGCTTCAGTCTTGCCTGCTTTATTGATCGGCAGAGGGGTTCTGATGCCGGCGACCACATCCTCGCCTTGAGCATTGGGGAGCCATTCGCCGTAAAATTTATTTTCTCCGGTAGCTGGATTGCGCGTAAAACCGACACCGGTGGCGGAGGTTTCTCCGGTGTTGCCGAAGACCATTGACTGGACATTTACCGCGGTCCCCCAGTCGTCCGGGATTCCTTCGATCCTGCGGTAGCTTATGGCTCGTTTTCCGTTCCAGGACTGAAAAACTGCTCCAATGCCGCCCCAGAGCTGTTCGTAGGCATCATCCGGAAAAGGTTTTCCGATAACGTCGTTGATTTTTGTTTTGAAGATTTCGCACAGTTCTTTGAGATCATCAACCGTCAAGTCGGTATCCTGGGTAACGTTTCGTGCCTGTTTCATGTTTTCCATGGCATGCTCTAACTGAAGGCGGATGCCCTTTCCTTCTTCAGGCTCCAGGCCGGCGGCTTTTTCCATGACCACATCCGCATACATCATCATCAGTCGGCGATAGGCATCATAAACAAACCGCTCGTTATTGGTTTTGGCAATGAGACCGGGAATGGTCTTGCTGGTCAGCCCGACATTGAGAACCGTTTCCATCATCCCGGGCATGGAGCTTCGTGCACCCGAACGGACTGAGACCAGCAGGGGATCTTGGGCGTCACCGAAGTTTTTTCCCATCACTTTTTCCACCTTCGTGAGCGCGTTTTCCACGTCTTTTTTAAGCTCCGGAGGATATTTTTTATTGTTTTTATAGTAGGCAGTGCAAACTTCAGTTGTAATGGTAAACCCTGCGGGAACCGGTATTTTTAAATTGGTCATTTCCGCCAGATTGGCCCCCTTGCCCCCCAGGAGGTTTTTCATCTCCCCTTTTCCTTCAGCTTTCCCTGCTCCAAAGAAATAGACATATTTTTTCTTAGCCATACATAACTCCTCTTCAATTTAAAAATAAATAATTGCGAGGCTTAAATCATCAGACAACCGCATATGCGTCCGATTCACGGTAAGCCCACTCCTTTTTTTCGTGAATTTTACTTCATTAGAAAATCTTCTAACGGGGTCATTCGGTAATAATCTTTGCAAAATCAGCCACACCCCGGAAAAGCGCAGCAACCTTGCCTAATAAAGCCAGTCGGTTTGCCTTTACCGCCTGATCCTCGCACATGACCATGACGCCGTCAAAAAAATTATCCACCGCAGGCTTTAAATTTGCCAGACGTTTTAATGCTGCCGGGTAATCCCGGGTTTCGATGAGGTGATGAATTTTTATTGCACCTTTTTGGTAAGAATCATACAGGTTTTTTTCCGCTTCCTCGGTCAGTAACGAAGGATTGACATCCTCATAGGCATGGGAAGCGATGATATTCACTACCCGTTTGAAGGTGATCGCCAGGGGCTGAAAGTCCGGTTGTTTTTTTAATTCCTGTATGGCTTTGATTCGTTCGAACACCTCAACCAGGTCTACAAAACCTGCCGATGAAGCTGCCTCGACTACATCATGATCAAAACCTTGCGCGGTGAGCCGGTTAAGGAACCGGACGCGGATGAATTCCAACACCTCATCTTGGATCGCATCCAGACTGCGGTTTGTTTTCGCGGCAAAAAGGTTGATGCTGCGGCTGAGAAGGTCAGGCAGAAGAAGATGAAAAGATTTTTCAAGGATGATATTGATAATGCCTAACGCATGCCGTCTGAGGGCATAGGGATCCGCGGTTCCGGTAGGAACAAGTCCGATGCTGAAACAGCCGACGATGTTATCCGTTTTTTCCGCGATACTTAAAAGCGAGCCGATAACCGATGCGGGGAGGATCCCTTTTCGGGTCGTGGGAAGGTAATGTTCATACAGCGCCTGGGCGACGTCCGGGTCCTCACCCTCTAAGAGGGCGTATTCCCGGCCCATTGTTCCTTGTAGGGAAGGAAACTCGCCCACCATGGCGGTTAAAAGGTCGGTTTTACAGAGCAGAGCCGCCCGCTGTGTTTTCTGAGCAAGCGCGGGGTTTACCGCTTGCACAAGATGAGAAGTGATTTCCGTGAGCCTTGCCACCTTGTCATACAGGGAGCCAAGTTTAACCTGATACACAACGTGCTTTAACGCGTCCACCCGGTCAAAGAGAGTTTTTTTACGGTCTTCCCGAAAGAAAAACCGGGCATCAGTAAGCCGGGCCGAAAGAACCCGCTCGTTTCCTTTAATCACGACCTGAGGATCGCGCGCCCGGTTGTTGGAAACCACAATGAAATAGGGAAGGAGCGCGTCGTGTGCGTCAATGAGTGCGAAGTATTTTTGATGCTCGCGCATTGAGCTGATGAGCACATCGCGCGGCAATTCCAGAAATGCGGGAGCGAAAGAGCCTCGCAGGGTAACCGGATACTCGATCAAGTTGACCACCTCATCCAGAAGATCTTCATCGGCCAGTACTTTTCCGCCCACTTCTTCAGCTAGCCGCTGTGCATCTCTTTGTATGCTTGCCTTTCTTTTTTCGATCTCCGGCATTACGAAATTTTCTTCACTTTGCTGGAGATAGGACGCAACATCTTGAACAGTAAAAGGCTGGTTGCTCAGAAAGCGATGCCCCCATGATTGATTTGAGCTTTTCACCGTATCAATACTCAGGGGAATAATCGTGTTATTAAACAGGGCGAGAATCCATTTGATCGGCCGGACAAACCGCACATCAGAATTTGCCCAGCGCATTGACTTGGGAAAAGGGATGGCAGAAATAACTTTTTCTAAAAACTCCGGTAGAAGAGAAATTGTTTCTTTTCCGCTAATTTTTTTGGTTACCTGAATATATCTCCCCTTGGGTGTATCCACGACCCCAAGGTCCGAGAGGGCTACTCCCTGCCGAAGGGCGAAACTTTCTGCGGCTTTGGTAGGATTGCCGTTCGCGTCAAAAGCTACTTTTGCCGGGGGGCCCACGGTATCGACAACCGTATCAGCTTGTTTTTCTGCCATGCCCTCAGCGCATAGGACTAAACGCCGGGGTGTGCCGAAGGTAAAAATATTTTCACAATGAATCCTTTGAGTTTCCAGCTCGGTTTGGAGGAGGTTTTTCATCCCTTCAAGAGCGGGGGATAAAAATCCGGCTGGGATTTCTTCAGTGCCGATTTCTAATAAGAGTTCTCCGGTCATCACCATATCTGCTTCAAAAAGCTTTTTGTTTAGTTAAATAAAAACCATCCGGTTAAATTCTTCGGTCCTGTTACCATTAGGCTTGCTTGAAGGGCTCTAACAAATACGGAGCCTTGTGATGTCCTGCTTTCGCGGGCTGCAATTATGTAAAGCTATAAAATTATTGAGTAAATAAGTCAACAAAAATTAAAGTATATCTGTTATAATATAAAGAATCGGTATTTTCAATAAAAGAGATTATTTAAATTATTTTTTTTAAAAACCAATGAAGGTCCTTCTTATTCAACCGCCTATCCAGGATTTTTACGGGACCGCGATACGGACCCAGCCGATCGGGCTGGCGTATCTTGCGGCTTCCCTTCAAGCCCACGGTCACGAGGTTGAAATCTTCGACTGCCGGGCGGGAAAGAAAAAGATGATTCCTATTCCGGCGGAACTTTCCTATCTTCTTAATTTTTATCCCTTTAATGATCAAAGCCCCTTTAAACTTTATTCCGGCTATTATCATTTTGGCCGAGGATGGGAAGAGATTAGAGAAAAAATTAAGGATTCTCGCGCTGATGTGTTTGGAATTTCTGCTTCCTTTAGCCCGTATCTTCGAGAGGCCTTGGAGGTTGCCCGGATAATTAAAGAATGGGATCAGAGGAAAATCGTGGTAATGGGAGGGGCTCACGTAAACGGCGATCCTGAGGGAATGTTAAAAAATCCTTTTGTTGATTACCTTGTTTTAGGCGAGGGAGAAGTTCGGTTTTCAAAGCTTTTGGATCAGATTGAAAAAAAAGGAATAAAAAAAATTGGGGATTACGATGGGATCGGCTTCCGCATTAACGGCGAACTGCGGATTAATCCGGTGAAGACTTTTATTGGGGAACTTGACCTCCTTCCTTATCCGGCAAGGCAACTCCTAGATCCGGATTGCTACCGCATAAAAAGGAAACGATCAACCATGATCATAACCAGCCGGGGCTGTCCTCATGGATGCGCCTACTGTTCAGCTCATCTGGTTATGGGCACTGCTTTTAGGAAACGGTCTCCTGAAAATATTATTCAAGAGATGAGGGAGTGCCGGGAAAAATTTGATATTCAAACTTTTGATATTGAAGATGATAATTTTACCTTTGATATTAAACGGGCAAAACAGCTGCTCGGCCTGATTATTGAAACTTTTGGGGAAGAGACCCTTGAACTTTCCGCCATGAACGGGGTCTCTTTCGCGGCATTGGATGGGGAACTGCTCGGCTTGATGAAAAGAGCGGGCTTTAAAACAATCAACCTCTCGTTTGTGAGCGCCGATACTTTAACCAGGGAGAGAATGAAGCGGCCCAGCGGGTTAATCGATTTTGATTCAATTGTAAGTGAGGCAGGAAAGACAGGCTTACAGGTTATTGGCTACGCGATATTAGGAATGCCCGGTCAAACCCTTTACGAGATGGTAGAAACAATCATCCACCTGATGGGGCAAAGGGTGCTTATCGGGCCGAGCATTTACTATCCTACTCCGGGTACTCCTCTTTTTGAGGTCTGTAAAAAAGAAGGCTTGCTTCCGCCGCATCCCCTTCAGTGGCGTTCCAGCGCTTTTCCCCTTGAGACAAAAGATTTCACCCGCCTTGATCTGGTAACCCTTTTCCGCCTCACCCGGGTGATTAATTTTATTAAAGGAAAGATGGCTGAGAAAGAAATTGATGACGGAATGACAATGAAGGAGGTAGGACAATTTCTTGAAGATAGAAAAAAACTTAAACTTGTTTCAGGTGATAATTATAATCAGCCCTCCTGGATGGATTTACTCCGGTTGCTTTTTAAGGAACAGTCTTTTTTTAGCCTGAAAAAGGTGTCAAAAGGAAATTTTCTCGTGAATAATGAAGAAACCTCAAAAAAAGTCTTGGATTGTTTTTTTGAGAAAGGGGGAAAAAGCCCAATTCTCAAGAATACGGTATAATAAAATCCTTGGTGTGAGAGGGTAGGGGCACGTTGCAACGTGCCCCTACAAATTTTTAACCTTTTTTCAGAAGAGGATACCCCATCTCCTCACGCTGCTTCACGTATCCTTCGGCGCAAACACGAGCCAGGTTGCGGACCCGGCCGATGTAGCCGACCCGCTCAGTGACGCTGATGGCTTTGCGCGCATCGAGTAGATTAAAGGTATGAGAGCACTTCAGACAATAATCATAGGCCGGAAGGATAAGACCCCTTTTGCTCATGCGGAGCGATTCCTGCTCGTACATGTCAAATAATTTAAAAAGCATGTCAATATCCGCTTCTTCGAAGTTGTAGCAGGAAAATTCTACCTCACTTTGGTGGTGGATGTCACGGTAACGAATTTCTTTGACCCAATCAATGTCATAAACATTGTCTTTCCCCTGAAGGTACATGGCAATCCGCTCCAGACCATAGGTAATCTCAACCGAAATGGGTTTCAGGTCAATCCCGCCAGCCTGCTGGAAGTACGTGAACTGAGTTATCTCCATGCCGTCGAGCCAGACCTCCCAGCCCAAACCCCAGGCGCCCAGGGTTGGAGACTCCCAGTCATCCTCCACAAACCGGATATCATGATCCTGCGAGTTGATTCCTAACGTCGCCAGACTTTTTAAATAAATATCCTGGATATCACGCGGAGATGGTTTCATGATGACCTGAAACTGATAGTAATGCTGGAGCCGATTCGGGTTATCACCGTAGCGCCCATCATTAGGGCGACGGGATGGCTCAACGTAAGCTACATTCCAAGGCTCCGGTCCAAGGACTCGGAGGAAGGTCGCCGGGTTAAAGGTGCCCGCGCCCACTTCGATATCATAAGGCTGCTGAAGCACACAGTGTTGTTTTGCCCAAAAATTTTGCAGCGCCAAGATCAGTTCTTGAAAATTCATTGATCGCTCCTTCCGATTTTTCTGATTTCTGTCTCCTGTCTCCTGACTTCTGTATCCTGTATTATCCTCTTATTTTCTCCAAAAACTTTAAGCTTTTTAGTTCTTTTCCCAAATGGTATTGCACAAAGTGTGGCATAATCTCACGGCTTTCTTCCAAAGCCTGGGAAGAAAAGTTCAGCCGCTCAATTTTATCAAGGGTTAAATTTCCTGCCTGTTCTAATAATTTTAATGTTCCTAAAGAAACAGGATGTAAATTATTTTTATTTAAAGCACATGAGGGACACACGACTCCTCCGCGGGGAATATTAAACCAGAAACGCGGTCCTTTTTCCAGCTTTTGTTTGCAGTCAAGGCAATGGGTGAGGGTAGGACGAAAACCCGATGCCACCAGGAAGCGCATTTCGAAAATTCGGAGATAATCTTCCTTAAACGGCGAAGAATCAATCAGGGAGAGAAGTTTGATTAATGTGTGGAACAGTTCCCGGTGGGCAACCCGTTCCGCGGTCATCTCATTTATGAGCTCCGCCATATAGCTTCCATAGCTCATGCTCGTAATATCTTTATGAAGGGAGGGGAACGATTGTTTTAAATGGCAATGATTAATCCTTACCAAGGAAAGTGTTTCTTTGGTAAAGAAGGAAATATCCACGTGGGAAAAAAGATCTAAGGCGGCCCCGAATCGTTTCAGGCTCTTTTTGGCTCCCTTGGCGATTCCGGAAACTTTTCCAAAGTCACTGGTATAAAAGGTTACAATGCGGTCAATATCACCGTAATCACGGATGGTAAGTATTACGGCTGTAGTGCGGTATTCAGGCATGGGCGGATAAATTTAAGTATTTTCCTGGCGAAGCTTTTTTAATTTCCCGCTTATTAGCTGGCGGTGGGCTTTGGAGATGCGGTCAATGATGAGGGTGCCTTCTAAATGATCAATTTCGTGTTGTAACACCCTGGCCATAAGATCGCGGGCTTCGATCGTTATCTCTTTGCCGTTCCGGTTAATTCCTTTTACAACCACTGCGTCAGGTCGTTTAATCTCAAGCGTTATATCCGGCAAACTCAGGCAGCCTTCTTTAAAGGGCGCTAAGCCTTCAGAACTAATGATGGTGGGGTTAAAGAGCTCTATGAGACCTTCTCCAACATCCATGACAATGAGGCAGCACGGTTCTCCCACCTGAGGAGCTGCTAAGCCGATCCCACGGGAGAGGTACATGGTTTCAGCCATTTGTTTTGCCAGTGTAATAATCTTTCCGTTGATATCTTTTACAACCTTTG
This sequence comes from Thermodesulfobacteriota bacterium, assembly GCA_026625185.1. Lineage (GTDB taxonomy): Bacteria > Desulfobacterota > WTBG01 > JAGOGO01 > JAGOGO01. Next base: position 2,028,283 of record CP113000.1, read on the forward strand.
ATTTGTTCCGAAGTACCTCATCAGGATACGTTCTGATCTGGAGGGTCATGAGTATTTCCTTTTTAAAGTTCACTTAAAATAAGTGGACCATTATTGGTGATGGCAACAGAGTGCTCAAAATGAGCTGAGCGGCTTCCATCCGCAGTAACGGCGGTCCAGCCATCACGTAAAATTCTTACTGCATACGTTCCGACATTGACCATCGGCTCCAAAGCTAAAACCATCCCTTCTCTTAAACGGGGGCCAAAACCAGGTTTTCCAAAATTAGGGATCTGAGGCTCCTCGTGAAGATTTTTTCCAATGCCGTGGCCGACAAAATCCCGCACCACGGAAAAATGATGTTTTTCTACCCAGGTCTGGATGGCGTGGGAAATATCCGAGAGCCGGTTCCCCGCATGAGCCTTTTCAATTCCCTTGTAAAGCGCTTCCTCGGTTACCTGTAATAACTTTTGCGATTCCGGGTCTATTTTTCCCACCGGCACGGTAATCGCCGCGTCTCCATAAAGTCCATCCAATTTTACCCCAATGTCCAGACTCACAATATCCCCGTTTTTTAATTTTCTTTCCCCCGGAATTCCATGGACAATCTCCTCGTTTACTGAAATGCAGAGGGAAGCCGGGTAATTTCGGTAGCCTTTGAATGCGGGAATACAATGGTTTTTATTTATTAACCGATCCGCCAATTGATCTAATTCGAGAGTAGTAATCCCTGGCTGGCAATTTTTTTTAAGCTCCTTTAAAACAAGCGCCACTACCTGGTTACTTTTTCTCAAAATCTCAATTTCTTTTGGCGATTTACAAAAAATCATTCACAGATGCCTCCTTTTTTAAATCAATTTACTAAAATTATTATAGATTGTCAAAGGTTATCATAACACGTCGCCTTCATTTGCATATCTTTGTTGTCTTCTCGTCGCTGTATAAGGGATTAGAGGGTTTGAGAATTGATGAAATAAGGAGTGATGTGGCTTTGTAATGGACTTTTAATTGACTTTAAGAGGATTTATAACCACTGGCTGGATAAATATTTTTCAAACCGCATGCGAATCCAAAACCCCCGAAAACCGGCATTTTTACGCAGATAGTTTGAAAAAATTTCTAACGTGAAAATTGAGGGGCGCGTAGACAGCAAGCGAAGCTTGATGGTGTAGCGTCCCTCTCAAATGCCTTGTTGGGCAATGTCAGCAATTGAATGGACTGATGCCCAACCATTGTTTTTGCTCAAACCGCAATACTGGAAATGTCATTTCTTCGCCATCGATTACGACAGCCGGGATTAGCAATTCAAAACTATTTGGTAGCGGACGGTGTGAGTTAATTTGCACGTGGAATCGAGCCAGCCCTGGCCTCTCAGGCGGCGCCAAATAGGGTTCGGCAGTCAGACTGACTATGCCATCTGCTTTATAAGCCATGACGGATGAGGCACTAAGGATCGTATTTCCTTCAAGATCACGTATTCGGAAATCGGTCGATGTGAAATGCATCTCGCGCCAAGCCTTGCCAGAAAAAAACAGGGCTATCTGGTTAACGTACTTACCATTGTCTGCCCATGCCCTGACGTGTAGGCGACCATTGGCATTAGGTAGATTGAACTCGACGATTGACTCTGTCGGAACGCAGTGAGGTTTAAGAACCTTTCCTCCGTCGACTACCGGGCGATAGTATGTGAAGGCGTTTGGTGCGCAACCCTCAAGGAGAAGTGCAAAAAGCGTTAACAAACAAGCTGTGTAAAATCTCATTCTTATGCCCAACAATGATTATACAGTCTGTATAATACTGCAAACACAGACTGTTACCTTCTGTATAAGACGTTTACGTATCTTATTAATAAATTATAAATTTCAAAATAATATCATATTGTTAAATGATTTTTTTGTTTTGACAGATTTGGTCTTATACAGACTGTATAAGTCAGTTCAAGACCCATCAACTGAGCCCTGCATTTCTTTGCCTCAGCCAAAAAAGAAAAAAGAACCTTTGCTTATTTATTTAGCAAATAGGCCTTGTTTTTTTGTGGAAAGTATTGATCCTCAATCCCACCCTCTAACCTCTTTAATGAAATTCTAAGTAAAACACCCGGCTTTTTCCGGTAGACAGGCTGGTATCTTCTGCAGGAGTATCGCCTTGAACGTCTCCACCCTTCCTTTTTTCCCCCGCTTCTCATTCAGCTATTTTTTCCCAATGAATTAATGGTGTTTGTAGGAGATAATTTTTCTCTTTTATATCACAAAACAAAGAAATAAGAAAATGAGGATAGTTAAAAATTTTTGACATGATTTCTATTGGTTAAAAAAACAGGAAAATTTTTCAATTTACGTGCGAAATTACAGGTCTCGATTTGCTTTTGAATTCAACGTGGTAGCAAGGGTCGAAAAAATAGATTTTTATCCTTGACACCCAATATATTGTGGTATATAAAAAAATAAATACTAAATATAGAGATAATTCGCGAAAAATCCAAGTTTATCAAAGGGCTAAATATGACCCCCATGCTCAAACAGTACCTGTCGGTAAAAGAAAAATATCCAGATGCTATCCTTTTTTTCCGCCTCGGGGATTTCTATGAGATGTTTTTCGAAGATGCCAAAAGGGCGTCGGTTATTTTGGATATTACGCTCACGTCCCGGGAAAGTGGAAAAGGAAACCGTATTCCCATGTGCGGAATACCTTTTCATGCTGCTCAGGGGTACATTAACCGGCTTATTCGTGAAGGGCTCAGGGTTGCCATCTGCGAGCAGGTCGAAGATCCCAAGCTCTGCAAGGATATTGTGAAAAGGGAAGTGATTCGGGTTATTACACCCGGGACCAACATTGAGGATGAAGCTGCTGACGTACAAGGAGAAAATTTTATTGCCGCGGTTTACCCGCAACCTGGTTTGATCGGGCTGGCGTATCTCAATTTGGGGACGGGTTATTTTCGGATTACCGAAATAAGTAAACCCGAGGATTTAATGGGAGAGTTCGCCCGGATAAAACCCCGCGAATGTGTTGTATCCGAAGGCCTGGACAAAAATTCAGCGCTCTTTCGTTTCCTAAACAAAGAACAAAAGGTAATGCTTAACTCTTTTGAAGAATGGGTGTTTGAAGGTGATCATGCTTCGCGGCTCTTGAAGGAACAGTTCAACCTGGTCTCTTTGGAAGGTTTGGGGTTGGAAGGGTATTCTGCGGGTATCTCGGCGGCCGGAGCAATTATCTATTTTCTTAAAGACAACCTCCACAGCTCTCTCAAACATCTCAAACGGCCCCGCCCGTATTCTTCCAGTGAATTTATGATCCTGGACCGCAAGACTCAGAAAAATTTGGAAATTGTTGAGTCGATTTCAGGGCAGCGGGGTGAGGCAACTCTTTTTAAGGTTCTAAATAAAACCGTCACTCCGTTAGGCGCCCGTTTATTGAGACGCTGGATAAGCAAACCTCTGATTGTTCCTTCGCTCATCAATTACCGCCTGGAGGCAGGAGAGGAGATGTTACGCTTTCGCCACTCGCTTTCAGATTTACGGGAAGCAATGAAAGAGGTCGGTGACCTGGAGCGGATTTTAGGACGCTTAAGCTGTGGAGTAGGGTCAGCCCGAGACGTGGTCGCGTTGAGAGAAACTCTGGAGAAGGTGCCCGGTTTAAAGAGCCGGTTGTCGAATTTTACCAGTCCCCTGATTAATGAGCAGAAGGAGCATCTCCATGAGCTGAATACGCCGGTTGATCTGGTCAAGCGTGCGATTGTTGATTGTCCGCCGTTGAGCACCAAAGAAGGAGGGATGATCAGGTCAGGATATAATCAGGAGCTTGATGAGCTTTACCGGATCTCCCGCCACGGGAAGAACTTCCTTGCTGAGCTTCAGCAGCGAGAGGTTGCCCGGACGGGGATTAAATCACTGAAAGTCCGCTATAACAAAGTCTTCGGCTATTATATTGAAATAACCAAAGCTAATCTCAATCAGGTTCCTGATTATTATATCCGGCGTCAGACATTGGTAAATGCGGAGCGTTTTATTATTCCCGAATTAAAGGAATATGAAGAAAAAATTCTCGGCGCCGAAGAACGGGCTTTTCAGATAGAATTGGAAATTTTTGACGCCATAAAAAATCAGATCCTGAATTATACCGTTGAGATTCAGGAAATTGCGGAAGCCGTGGCTACGATCGATGTGCTCTCTGCCTTTGCTTTCCTCGCCTCACACCATAATTATGTCCGGCCGGTTATTGACAGTGGGGCTGAGATCTGCATCACCAATGGCCGACATCCGGTGGTGGAAAGAGTGCTGGAAGAAGGCGCGTTTGTTGAAAATGATACCTATGTAAACCAGGACGATCATCAACTCCTTATCATTACCGGCCCCAATATGGCGGGAAAATCGACCTATCTCCGGCAGGTGGCTCTGATTGTGCTGATGGCGCAGATCGGAAGTTTTGTTCCGGCTACATCCGCCCGTATCGGTGTGGTTGATAAAATCTTTACGCGCATCGGGGCCTCGGACAACCTGGCGCGCGGAGAAAGCACCTTTATGGTGGAGATGATTGAAACCGCCCATATCCTTAATAACGCCACGGAGCGAAGCCTGGTGATCCTTGATGAAATTGGCCGGGGGACCTCCACCTATGACGGCGTAAGCATCGCCTGGGCAGTGTGCGAGTATCTTGGTAGACTAACCGGCCCTCGGCCGAAGACTCTCTTTGCCACTCATTATCACGAACTGACTGCTCTTGAAGACACGATCCCGGGGGTTAAAAATTATAATGTCATGGTAAAAGAGTACACGGATGAGATTGTGTTCATCCGCAAAATTGCTCCCGGGGGAGCTGACCGGAGTTATGGTATCCATGTCGGCAAGCTGGCGGGACTTCCGGAGGAGGTAATTTTATCCGCCCAGAAAATTCTCACAGGGTTAGAGAATGGAAATGACTGCGCGGGGGAAGAGGTAAAACGGAGAAAGGTGAAGTTCTCGGTGGTTCCTTCTCCTGAAAACATGAAGCAGAAGCAACCTCAAGATATTTATGAATTGCCTCTTTTTGGTTCTTTGCGACCCGAACATCCGTTGCTTCAAGAGATCAAAGACCTTGATATTCAAAATCTGACACCGTTGGAAGCGCTCAATCGCTTAAATCAGCTCAAAGAAAAAGCCAGAACGTCTGTTTCTTTCCCTCAGCCGATTTCGCTTCAGCAGTATAATAAGGGGAAACGACCATGGGAAAAATAAAAATTCTCCCGGAAATGCTTATTAATAAAATTGCTGCCGGCGAGGTGATCGAGAAGCCGGCTTCCGTGGTAAAGGAGCTGGTTGAAAATAGTTTGGACGCCAATGCGAACACTATTTCCGTGACCGTTAAACACGGCGGCAAACAACTTATCCGGGTTACCGACAACGGCGAAGGCATGGGCCCTGAGGATGCGATTTCTTCTTTGCAAAGGCATGCGACCAGTAAAATTGAAAATTTAGAGGACATCTTTCGCATCCAAAGCTTTGGTTTTCGGGGAGAGGCGCTACCGAGTATTGCGGCGGTTTCGCGGCTTACGCTTTTAACCAGACCTTCGGAGGCGGAATCAGGCACGGAGATTCATGTAACCGGAGGCGAGATTGAATCAGTTCGAGAGGCAGGAACAGGGTCAGGCACGACAATCGAAGCGGCTGACCTTTTTTTTAATATCCCCGCCCGGAAAAAATTTCTTCGCTCCGAACGATCAGAGTTTGTTGCCGTCCTTGATACGCTCACGGTTTTTGCCCTGGGGAACCCGGCGGTTGACTTCAGGCTTTATAAAGATAATAAGCTGGCAGCGGAGTTTCCTTCTTGTGTAAGCCTCCGGGAAAGGATCGCGCACATCCATGATGAAGATGTGTCGGGGGCCTTGATTCCTCTTCAGGCGAACACTCCCGAGATAAAGATTTCGGGTTTTATTACTGCTCCGGAAGTAAATCGAGTTAACCGAACCGGGCAGTATTTTTTTATTAATTGTCGTCCCATCAAGAGCCCGGCGTTGAGTTTTTCTCTTCTCCACGGGTATGAGGAAATGCTCCCAAGAGGGCGCTATCCCTTAGCTTTCCTTTTTTTTAACATAGCATTGTCCCGCGTGGATGTGAATGTGCATCCCAATAAAAAGGAGGTGCGGATAGAAAATGAGCGGGAGGTCCAAACGCTTTTAATTGAGGCTGTCCAGCAAGCTCTTCACACAAAAAATAAATTTCCCACCGTTCAGGTAAGGGGAACTCGCAGACAGGCTGAAAATGGATCTTCTTGGGGGAGAGAAGGTAGTGCTCCTTATCCGGAATATACTGCTTCTCCCGCGCTTGGTCTCATTCGCGAAGCGCCAGCCGACTCTTTTTCGTTTGAGGGTGCCAACCAAGCCCCTGGTTTTCCGTTTTTAGGGTCTGACCAGGCACCAAAAGAAGAAAAGACTTTCGAAATGAAAAACCCAAAAATTCTGGGCCAATTCCAGGCAACTTATCTTGTCGCTGAATGTGAGGGGAAATTATTAGTCATTGACCAACACGCCGCCCATGAGCGGATAATGTATGAAAAAGTTATGGACGTTCTGATGAACTCCCATTCCCCCTCGCAACGTCACCTTATCCCCATTACTTTTGCGCTTGATTACCGTGAGCAGGAAGTGATGGAGGAATACCTTCCTTTGCTGGAGAAGATGGGATTCGGAATAAACAACCTTGGCCGCAATACCTTCAGTGTGGATGCTGCTCCTTCTTTTTTAGAGGGCGTTGAACCCAAACAGCTTCTGCTGGATTTCATCCATGATGCGATGGAGAGACAAAATTCCGGGAAGGCTTTTGATGAGAAGATGAAGTCAGTGGCGGCAAACATTGCCTGCAAGAGCAAGTCGGTGAAAGGATCTGCCTATCTTCTTAAGGAAAAAGCGCAGCATCTGGTCGCCGCTCTTTTTCAAACCAAACAGCCCTTCACCTGTCCTCATGGTCGGCCTACCTGCATCACTCTTACCCATAATGATCTGGAAAAACAATTCGGGCGAAAATAACTTTTATTACTTCCTCTCCCATCGGGTATAGGATTGAGGTGAGGGGGATTATGCCGTAACATTTGGGAATCTGTACTGTAGGGGCAGGCCACCGTGCCTGCCAAAAAACACAACACGCCCCCGCACCTGCCCTTATTCAGGGCAACCACAGGGGGTTGCCCCTACTACGCCTCTATTTCATCTATTCGCAATAATCTATGTTTCTCGAAAACAGTCAGGATATCAAGGTGTTTTCCATTGATTCGGTAGACGATTCGATATTTTCTAAAAATCAGCTCTCTTATATCGGGGTTGGCAATTTCCGGGACGGTTCTTCCACTAAGAGGATTGTCAGACAAGGACTCTGTGTGCTCAATGATCTGGTCAACAAATTTTCTCGCTCGATCGGGACTGTCCTGCGATATGAAATCCTCAATCTCGAACAATCGCAACAAAGCTTCATGCGTCCATCTGATTTTCATCACCTGCTTCTTCTATCAATCAATGTCGCCTTGAGTTCTTTGGTGCTGTATACATTTCCGGTTTCAGTATCCGCCATCCCTCTTCCGACAGAATCAAGAAACTCTTTTTTGTAAACCAGTTCATCATAGTCACTGGGGGAGAGGAGAACTCCGGCGGGTTTCCCGTTCTGTGTTATAATCAATGGATGTCCGGCTTTTTGAATGCTCTTGAACCATTTAGAGATGCCCGTTTTAAATTCTGCGATGGGAACAATATCATTTGAAATTGAAATGGTTTTCATGCGGTAACTCCTTATTTTGGTATATTTAATGGTCTAAATATAGGCCAAAATAACGAGTAAATCAAGTTTTTTTCACACAACAATATTTATATGTATTTTGTATAAAAACCTTAAGACCGGGCGGGTGGCCTTTTTAAGGCCAAAGAAATAATTTTCAGATATTCTGCCTAGGGAAAACCCTTGTGGTTGCCCTTGATGCCGGAAATACTTAAGCTCTTTTTTTTTCGGTTAAATAGCCTGAGACGTATTTATGGATTATGCTGGATATCAGCGTTTGATAGGGAATTCCCTCTTGCGCCGCGATGACCTGTACTTGGTCCAAATCCTTTGATGACATTCTAATATTTATCCTCTTGTCTTTTTGCAGGGTATTCCTTGCGTATTCTTGCAGTTTCCTGATTTCCGCCTTCGGATTTTTGACAAGCTTCCATTCATCACGCTCGTAGGACTCTAAAATATCTTTTTCTTCTGCGTCTAATACTGCTTTTTTCATTTTTGAGACCTCATAAAAATTTGGAAATTTCTCCCAATCCAGAAAAATCCTGCGGTTGTCCCTGATGCCTTGAGTCAAGAGGCTAATTTTTTAGTAAAGAGGGGCCGGGGGAGTTTGTCAACTACACGGATAGATCGCCATGTCGCAAATTGAAATCAAAACCTTGTTTTTTTTCCGATGTCCGGGGCTGACCCTGTGGGGTTCCGTTCCCTTGCCCAGGCCACCCGCCGCCCTTGTTATGAGCTGATTATCTATACCTTTGAAAAAGCGATGCCACACTGGCCCATATAGCATCGGTTTCCCGTCTTATAAATTCAACAACGCTGTCAGGAAGACTTTGACGATCGAAACCCTCCTGAAGTGTATATGCCATTTGTTCCAAAGGACAATTTCGATAGTCAGATTGCATAAGACCTAGGCCGTAGGCCAGCAAGAAATCATCTACCCCCAGCCGGTCCCATTGGATAACATGAACCAGTTCGTGAAAAAGAAGGCTCTCTGTAGAATGCTGGATGTGACTGACAAAAACCGTGTCTTTGTAAGTAATACCTGCTTTGGGTATTTTTTCCATTTGTGCTAATTCAGGCAGACCCATACGGCTGAGCGGAGGAAAAGGCACCTTTCCGTTGACAACAACTGTTTTTGCACTCTTCAGTAGATTAAGCGGGAACACTTTGCCAAGCCGAGGAAAACCGAGGTTGATCACGGGAACAGCATGGTCGAGATTCTCTGCTAATGTCTTTTCAATCCACTCCCGAATAACAGGCAGATTAGAATGGAACTTACGTATGAGGTCAAGGTATTCCATAATTTGATTTTTTCCGCTCGACACGGATTTATCCGCGTTCGGTTGAGTATTATGTTATATTACCTTATTCATGTCTATTTCGAAGTTGGCAGCCTTGAGCTCTCTCGCCAATCGCATCTTCCATCCTTCACCGTGGTCCATTTTTTCATACACCAGTCCAAATACATCAGATGGAAGTTCAAGGTCTCCTTTGGTGAGAACTAGTGTCTTATCCCTACCCAGTTTCGATGCAAGATACCCTAGTTCAAGAATTACGTTCTGACGGGCTCTCAGCCTTGCTTCGGATTCTCCATTCACAGGATAACCTTTATCATCTGGAGTCATGAGAACGACAGCAAATGCTGCGCGATCAGCGAAAACTTCAAATTTCTCAAGCACGGTCATCCCTTTGTTGATCTGCTCTTGAAGAATAACAGGCTCTATTCCGAGCCTTTCTAAAAAACGTGCAACCGATTGCTTCGCACCTTCGTCATGCCCATGAACGATAAAGACGGAATTTTTTTTGGGAAGTTCGTTTTCGATTTCCTTTACACTGAAGCGTTCAACTGTGAATACCCCTTCAGTTTCTATCTCCGACTTCCATCTTCCAGTAATCTTGTTTTCCGATTCAATGACTCCAATCGCATGCACTTTCCCAAGAGGCAGTCCATGAGGATTCTTGCCAGGAAGTAGATTAAAGGAAATATTATTTCCAACAGTTCCTTCAATTGAGTATTCGTATTGCCCCAGTGCTGGTTCATGTATTTTCCCAATGCCGAAAATCCGATTGTCTATCTGCTTAATATCAAGAGTGATACCACCCGAGTTTGTGCCGCTTATTGTTCCAGTCCAGTATCCTGTTAAATTTTTCATTCTTATATCCTTTCTATCAGCAATATTGCACCAAAAGTAAAAGCACCCAATAGGGTCGTGTCTACACTTTTACGAAATAATAAATTGGCATCTTTGCAATGGGTAGACCTGATCCCCATGCCTTCTTGACCCTTGTCCAGGCCACCTGCCCGATCGGCTGAAAGAACACCGTTGGAGTGGCCTTAAGCGGCAACATGTTTAATATGTTCATAAACAGTCTCATCAATCCGGCTGATCTCCCAGTTGTTTTGCAAGTTCAGCCAAAACTGAGGGCCGCCACCCAAGACCTTTGAGAGCTTCAATGCCATTTCTGCGCTTATGCCTCGCTTACCACGACATATTTCATTAATTGTTTTCGGTAACACCCCGATATGTTTTGCGAGCGCCGATTGAGTCAGGCTAACCTCGTCAAGTTCATCTTTCAGCACTTCGCCGGGATGAACAGGGGTGTAATGTGATTTCTTCATTTTTTAGGCTACGTTAATTAATGGTAGTCAAGAATCTCGACATCTACCGCGTTTTCTTCTTCCCATTTAAAACAAAAAAAGACCCATCGCCTTTATTTCCGGTGATTCGGCCTTATTATTTTATCAATTTTAAAAACCCATTTCATTAATGCCACTCTTTTTATGTATCCCGATTATCTTTATGTGGAGTTGATATTATTCTCTTTTTTAATCCCGACGAAGATAAAAATCAACAAGAAAAGAAGTCGAAAAGTCGAAGGGGCAAAAGTTTTACCCTGACCGTTCGTTAAACTCACGGTGACAAAGGGTGTCCCCCTGAGCTTGTCGAAGGGTGAACATAACTCATTGATAATTTGTCATGCTTCGACAGGCTCAGCATGACAAACCCGCGAATTTTACTTTTTACGAATTCATCCTTTCGTGGGGACAATTCAATCTTTTGTTTGAAAATAAGAGTTTTTTTAGTAAAATACCCCCATACTAATGCAGAAAATAACACTTGCATAAATTCCGAGGCCGTCATTTCCGCCCCGTATCAGATACGGGGCGGAAATCCAGCCCAAAAACACTGGATTCCGGGTCAAGCCCGGAATGACAAATAAAGCAAAGATATTTCTGAGTCACTACCCTATGAGTTTTATAAGTGATGAATGAAGTAATCGCCGTTATTGAAGATGAGCCGGATATCATCGAACTGATCTCCCTTCATCTTAAGAAAGCTGGGTTTCGGGTGGAAGGTTTTGAGACCGGAGATGGGTTTTTTAAATTTCTCCCTAAGAGAATACCGGATCTGGTGATCCTGGATTTAATGCTGCCGGATGCTGATGGTTTGGAAATTTGCAAGTTCCTTAAAAAGAAAGATGAGTTTTCGGCAATCCCGGTCATCATGGTGACCGCCAAGGGAGAGGAGACGGATAAAATTTTGGGGTTAGAATTGGGAGCCGATGATTATGTCACCAAGCCTTTTTCGCCTAAGGAACTGACGGCGCGCGTAAAAGCAGTGTTGAGGAGAAAAACCCAAAAGGAGGAAGCCAAGGTTATTGAGATAGGTCAAATTCTTTCCATCAATCCTGATAAATTTGAGGCTTTGGTAGAAGGACAAAAAATAGAATTAACCTCCACTGAGTTTAGAATCTTAGAGCTTCTGGCTTCCAAAAAAGGCTGGGTTTTTACCCGTGATAAAATATTGGATTATCTGTGGGGTGATGAGAAATTAGTTTTGGATCGCACGATAGATGTGCACGTTAAAAATTTGCGCGAAAAATTAGGGAAAGCAAAGACCTTGATTAAGAACGTACGGGGTATCGGCTATAAGGTCGAGGAATGAAATGACGGCTTCGTCAAAAGCCCATCTGCTGTGTTGCGCTGCATCCCTGCCCCGTTAAATATTCGCTTCGGGAGGCAGAAGAATCCAACGTAAGGGTTTCGGGTTCTGAGTTGCCGATCTCCGAAAATTCTTTATTTAACGGGGTGAATCATTTGCGGCGTACCGATAAGTACGCCTCACTCCATCGGATTTGCGCGCCTTGCCTCCGAGCAAAGGCTCGAAGACAGGCATCTGGAACTTTTTACTGTGCCGCCTGAATTTTTTTTACGACATCAGCAAAATGAAGCATTCAATTTTTTCAAAAATATTTGGCAGCTATGTTCTCATTGTTTTTCTGCTTTCGGCTTTAATTTTGTTTTTCTCTTTTCGGGTGTTCAAAAATTTTTATATTAGCTCGATTACTGATGAGCTGAAACTTCTGGGCAATGCGTTAGAACCAGAAGTTACCCCGCTTCTGGAAGAAAAACGCTTTCAAGCGTTAGATGCGCTGGTAAAGGATTCGGGAAGCAAGATTAAAACCCGCATAACGGTTATTGATCCCCAGGGAGCCGTACTCGCTGATTCTCAAAGCGATCCGAAGCTCATGGAAAACCATAGAAACCGACCCGAGATCATCCAGGCGTTAACCAATGGCGTTGGTTCTTTTTCTCGTTACAGCACGACCATAAAACAAGATATGCTCTATGTTGCCTTGCCGGTCCGCAAGGATGAAAAGACCATTGCCATAGTACGCTTAAGTGTTCTGTTAAAAGATTTACATAATCTGCTGTCGATCCTACAAAAGGAGATTTTTAAAAGTGCATTGATCATTATGTTGATCTGCCTTATTGGTGCCTTTATTTTTTTAAAAAGCTTAACCCGACCTATTAAAAAACTGAATAGCGGTTTGCAAAAAGTCGCTTCGGGTGATTTTGAGACTAAAGTCTTTTTAAAAGGGAAGGACGAAGTAAAACAACTGGCGGACAGTTTTAATCTGATGACCGACCAGATCAAAAGTCTTTTCGCAGAGTTGTCGTTTCAAAAAGAAAACTTAAACAGCATTTTTACTTCCATCAAGGAAGGGTTTGCCGTATTGGATGAAAAAGGAAGAATAATTCTGAGCAACGAGAGTTTTAAAAAGATCGCTCAGAATAAATTGATAGATGAGAAATTGTATTGGGAAGTAATTCGAGATTTGAAATTCGGTGAATTGGTTAAAACGGTACGCGAAAACAAGCGAAACTTAAGTGAAGAGCTCGAGTTGAACGGCAAGTTTTATTTGTGCAGCGCCACGTTTCTCACTCTCCGGGACCAAATCGTCATTGTTTTCTCCGATATCACGGAGACAAAAAATATGGAAAAGATCAAAAGAGATTTTGTGGTGAATGTTTCTCACGAACTACGCACCCCTCTTACCGCAATCAAGGGTTTTGCCGAGACGCTGGAAGAAGAGGGTGATGAAAACGCAAAAACCTATGCCGAGGTGATAAAGAGAAATACTGACCGGCTTATAAACATTGTTCAGGATTTGTTGCTGCTTTCAGAACTTGAGGAGAAGGGCAGTAAATTGGAAAGCGAAGATGTTAATCTCAAGCACCTGGCAGACAATGTTATCCGCATTTTCAAATCGCGCTTGACTGAGAAAGGCCTTGACTTCCAGCTGAACGTGGAAAATGGTCTTCCGGTTATTAAAGGCGATTTGTTTAGGCTGGAACAGATGCTTATTAACCTTCTTGATAATGCCGTCAAATACACTGAAAAAGGCAAGATCGTCCTGGCATTAAAACAAAAAAATAAAACCGTGGAAATTATCGTTGAAGATACCGGTATTGGTATTCCCCAGGAGCATCTGAAAAGAATTTTTGAACGGTTCTATGTGGTTGATAAATCACGCTCGAAAAAACTTGGTGGAACCGGCTTAGGCCTCTCCATTGTCAAACACATTGTGCTTTCCCACAAGGGAACCATAGTAGTAGAAAGTTCTCTCGCCAAAGGCACCACCTTTACCATCATGTTACCATGTTAGAAACATTGTAGGGGCGACCGGCCGGTCGCCCCTACTAACTAACGTGCTAAATCCCTCCTGATTTATTCACCAAAAATTCATTTTTTCTTTTTTATCCCTTAGTAATTGCTTCCTAAATTCTTTCCCAAAAGCTTGTTGTGACCGGAACCGGTCATTAACCGCCAGGTTGGTTTCTCATTAAATTCATTAACAAGGTATAAAACAACCCCATTCTTAACCAAAAATTAACAGAAACTTTATTTGCCGTTAATAAAACGCCCGTAGTTTTATGAGTAGACTTTTAAAGTGAGAAACCAACGCAAGAATAAGGGGTTGTAAAGAACAAAGGAAAGCTTCATGATGAGCAATGCAAAACATGAAAATGAAATCAAAAATATTGTGGAGATTTGGGCTTTACTTGAGGTTATGGTTAGCACGATAATTTTTGTTTTTACTTTAACCACCCTCATGGCTCACGCGAATGAAATTGAGACGTTGTGTAACAAATTGGTGGAGAAAGGAAATTTAACCCCCTCGGAAGCGCAGACGGTTCTTGTTGAAACGCGGTAGGAAGAGCGAAAAAGAATTGCTCAGGTAAAACACGATAATCTTCCGGAATGGATTCAAAAGATTAAACTCACCGGGGATTTTAGATTGCGGGAGCAGTACGAGTATCGCTCAGACGTTGATGAGCGTTGGATAACACGGATCCGCTTACGGTTAGGATTGGAAACACAAGTGGCCGATAAATTTAAGGTCGGTTTTGGCATAGCTTCCGGCAGCAGCGCCGACCATCGTTCTACCAATCAGACTTTACAGGACAGCTTCACTCATAAGCCAATCAACATCGATTATGCCTACGGGCAATACACTCCTTTCAAGTGGTTAACCCTGGTGGGTGGAAAATTTAAAAATCCTCTTTTTAACCCGGATGATCTTATCTGGGACACCGACATAAACCCCGAAGGCGGAGCCGCACAATTTAATTATAGAGTGTGCGATAGCCTGGGGTTGTTTAGCAATGTGGGTTTCTTTATCCTTGATGAGAGACAGCCTTCCTCTAAAAATACGACGAGTGCACAAGGACAGGATCCCCTTATGTATGTTGTCCAACCGGGTTTTGAATGGAAAATAAAAACCTCTGCTTTAAAAGATATTACCAACCTGAAGGCCGCCGTTGCGTACCACGGGTTACCCATGTGAAACACAATGTTTTAGATTATTCCAGTGGAACTAACACCTTCGAAAAAAAAGTTTTAAAATATGATTATAATGCCTTTAATACGAATTTTCAGTTAGGATTTATGCCCGAAGGATTTATCGTTCCCTATGCGGGGATATTTGGAGAATTTGTGTATAATCCTGATCTCCCGAAAAGCAATATGGGATGGCTTCTGGGCGCAAAATTTGGCGTTGAAAAAGTATCAGATAAAGGTCAGTGGCAGTTGCAATATAATTATCGTCGCCTGGGTAGAGACGCGGTTCTCGATATTTTGCCGGATTCTGATTTCTACGGCGGTGCTAAGGATGTTAGAGGCCATGAGGGGATATTCGAATACGGAATTTATAAAAATGTGAGTGTAGCACTGGATTGTTACAATGCGCGAAGGCTCCATCAGCAGGAGACCAATAAAAAGGAGCGCCTTTTACAGCTTGATTGGAACCTGAAATTTTAGTTAAAATAAATAATAAAGAGAAAAACAAAAAACACCTTGATATCAAAATGGAGGGAACAAGATGAAGCAGGCTATAACAATCTTTATTAAAAAATTCACAAAAATAGCTTTGGTTTTACCGGTGCTCTTAGTAATAAGTATAAGTCTGCAGGAAGGGGCTTTGGCGAAGGATATTACGATAAAAGGCTCTACCACCGTTTTGCCCATAGCCCAGATTACTGCCGAAGTTTTTATGGAGCGACATCCGGATGTCAAAATTTCCGTTCAGGGTGGCGGATCAGGAATAGGAATTGCCGGGATCATTGACGGAACCTGCGATATTGGCGATTCTTCCCGCTCCATGAAAGAGCAAGAGCTAAGCAATGCGGTCAGCAAAAACGTCAACCCTAAGGCCAATTTAGTTGCCATGGACGGCCTTGCGGTGGTTGTTCACCCGTCTAACAAACTTACCGGCCTCACCAAAAATCAGGTCAAAGATATTTATATTGGCAAAATTTCGGACTGGTCGGCATTAGGCGGTGGAACACAAAAGATAGTGGTTATCTCCCGCGATTCCGCCAGCGGTACCTTTGAATCGTTTGGAGAAATGGCTTTGGATAAACAAAAGGTTAGACCAGATGCATTAATGCAGGCATCGAATCAGGCGGTTGCTTCTACCGTGGCAAAGACTCCGGGCGCAATTGGGTATGTGGGATTAGGGTACCTTTCTTCGCGAGTCAAAGCGTTAGCTCTTAATGGAGTCATGCCCTCAAGGGAAACTGTTCTTAATAACAAATATAAATTAGCCCGCCCTCTCTTTATGTACACCAATGGTTCACCGCAAGGGGTGGTAAAAGACTTTTTAGATTTTGTTTTAAGCGCCGAAGGCCAAAGGTTGGTTGAGGAAACAGGTTTTGTTGTCCTAAAATAATTGTTTCATCCTTTATCCTCCTTAGTAAAAGCGGCAGGTCTTCCTGCCACATTTACTAAATATTTTTAAGCAACGTAAGGATGCTGGTTTTTTTATTCTTTTGTAACGTGAACTATGCTATAAAAAAGCTCTGGGAAAAAAATTAATAAAGATATCTTCGGAATCTTAGTTTTTTTCTCCTTATTGTTTGTGGTGATGAAGGGCATTATCTAAAGAGAAAAGCAAGCTGGAATTACCTCAGTGTTCTCTCAAAAGGTGGGTAGTAATGTTATGGGGTGTGAGTGGAACGAAAGAAGCCATCTAACATCTTCGGTAAAGGGAGTTTTAAAAAATATTAACGACTTAATGAAAGGAGTAATCCAATGCCGATTAAACCGACTGAAAAAGAAGAAGAGTATTTTGCGAGAATGGAATTAGAAAAACTGAAAAGGATTGAGTTGGAAAAACATAAAGCGCTTAAGGAGGAAGAAAAGCGAAGGCTTAAAGAACTCCATTTTATGAGATGTCCGAAGTGCGGTATGGAGATTATCGAGGTCGATTATAAGGGGTTAAAAGTGGATAAATGTTCAGAATGTGACGGCGTCTGGCTCGACGCAGGAGAACTTGAGGAAGTTGCGAAAATGGACAAATCGGGCATCGACAAACTTTTCAGTATTTTTGTCAAATAACGGATAGTGAAGAAACTGTCACGAAAATACACAGGAAGCAGACCGGGTGTGATGAGAGGTGCGTTCATTTCATCGATCTCTTTTTTCACACTACTATCGCGGTCCGAATCCGGAATGTCGCTTGTTTTTTGAAGTAACAATTGTTCCCCTGACAGCAGAATATTGCAGAAATCTTGTCCGAACTGAAAACCTCTTTGTAGGGAATTTCCGGTGCTTGCTTTTTCTCTTGAGCCCGCTTAGGGAGAGGTTATGAGCAGACCCCCACGACATCCCCAAGAAAGCATCTTTGCCCACGGACTGGGAGCTCATGTCCTGTGGGTTGGTCTTTTGATGGGCAGGATCGTTCTTTTTGTTCAATCCTGGTCACTTCAGACCCGTCATGCGCATGGGCAAACAATGGCGTTTACGGTGCGTTGCCTTACCCAGCTTGGAAATGTCCTTGCCATAGGATCAGAGAAAGAATCATTATTCAAAATGGGAGAATGCTCCAATAAATACCTTCTAGGAGCAGTTTTATTTACCTTTACCCTTCAGATGGCGACGGTCTACGTGCCAGCCTTAAATCCGATTTTTAAGACGAAACCGTTGCCCTTCAATGAATTGACTTTTACGCTTGCATTGTCATCCCTAGTGTTTTTTGCGGTAGAAATTGAGAAATTCATGCGACGGCAAAAAAAGGCGTACCATGATGCTTCGCTGGCCTGAATTGATACTATTCACAAATAAATCAATAACTCTTTTTTGATTATGTTAAGGGAAAAACTTTACAAATTTATTTTCGGGATATTAGCTTTTTCCTCCTTACTGTTTTTAGTGGGGATTATGGTCATCCTTTTTACCGAAGGGTTGCCGATTTTTCATGCGACGGGAGTGGGGACTTTTATTTTTGGGAAGTCTTGGTATCCCACCTATGATCCCCCGGATTTTGGTATCTTGCCTTTAATGTTAGCTTCCTTCTGGGTAACCCTGGGAGCGTTGCTGGTAGGCGTGCCTTTGGGAGTGGGAAGCGCGCTTTTTATCAATGAATTGGCCGGGTCCAAAATAAAAACCATTTTAAAACCGCTGATTGAAATTCTGGCGGCTATTCCGTCAATTGTCTTCGGTTTTTTTGGCATGGTCCTTGTCGCTCCCTTCTTACAAAATCTTCTGGGTATTCCTACCGGTCTTTGTGCGTTTACCGGGAGTTTGATCCTGGGCATTATGGCTATCCCTACTATTTGCAGTATCGCAGAGGATGCTTTGAGCTTTGTGCCCAAAAGCTTTCGGGAGGCGTCTCTGGCCTTGGGGGCAAACCGTTGGCAGACTTTGGTTAAGGTGGTGATCCCGGCGGCGGGATCAGGCATCTCGACCGCGATTATACTGGGAATGAGCCGGGCAGTCGGCGAGACTATGACTGTTCTGATGGTTACCGGCGGGGCGGCTGTGATTCCTCATTCCTTTTTTGAGCCGGTGAGACCTATGACCGCTACCATCGCGGCGGAGATGGGAGAAGCAGTGATGGGAGGCGCCCATTACCACGCTTTGTTTGCCATTGGCCTTATCCTGTTTGTCATTACGTTTGTCTTTAATGTTGTTGCTGAAATGGTCAGTCGAAGATTTAGGATAAAACTGGGACTAAGTGGATGAAAAATAAATCCACGCAGCATCTGGGGTTTTTGCTTTTATGGGTAGCAATCCTCCCTACTTTATTTTTCCTGGGAACCATTATTTATTTTGTTGGTGTTGAGGGGGTCGGCGTAATCTCCTGGGAGTTTTTGACCGAGGTGCCGCGAAGAGGGATGACCGAAGGAGGCGTTGCCCCGGCAATTGTGGGAACATTGTATTTAACCATGGGAGCCATTTTATTTTCCCTTCCGCTCGGGTTAGCGTGTGCAATCTATCTTTGTGAATACAGCCCGAAAAGCTATGTGGTAAATATCATTCGTATGAGCATCAATAATTTAGCGGGTGTTCCCTCAGTGGTTTTCGGACTTTTCGGCTTGGGGATATTTGTCAAGTTTTTTGGCTTTGGTGTTTCCATCCTTTCCGGAAGCCTTACCCTCGGGATCATGGTTTTACCGCAAATTATCTCGGCCTCCCAGGAAGCGCTCATCGCAGTCCCGCAATCTTACCGGGAAGCTTCTCTTGCACTCGGAGCCACCCATTGGCAGACGATAAGGAAAATGGTCCTGCCCTCTGCTTTACCGGGGATCCTGACCGGAGTAATTTTAAGTATTGGCAGGGCAGCAGGTGAGACCGCTCCGATTCTTTTTACCGCAGCAACCTTTTATACCCGAGGATATCCCGGCTCGATTTTCTCGGAGGTGATGGCGTTGCCGTATCATATTTATGCTCTTATGACCGAAGGGACTCATCCTGAAAAACAAACCGCGATTGCCTACGGGTGCGCTTTGATTCTTATGGTGTTGGTTTTATTGATGTCGGCATTGGCAATTTTCGTTCGACAGCGGCAGAGGAGCTTTTATGGAAAATAGTATCGAAATCAAAGCCGAAGAAATTAATTTCTATTACGGGACTAAGCAGGCGCTCAAAAATATCCATTTAGTAATTTATGAAAAACAGGTAACCGCGCTTATCGGTCCTTCAGGATGT
Organism: Thermodesulfobacteriota bacterium; assembly: GCA_026625185.1. Lineage (GTDB taxonomy): Bacteria > Desulfobacterota > WTBG01 > JAGOGO01 > JAGOGO01. The sequence continues at coordinate 2,047,781 of CP113000.1, forward strand.
GGAAAATCCACCTTCATTCGATTGTTAAATCGGATGAACGACCTTATCCCGCACACCCGGGTAGAAGGGAAAATCTATTTTGAAGGACAAAACATCTTTGAAGAAAATGTTGATGTCGTGAGTCTTCGAAGACGAGTGGGCATGGTTTTTCAAAAACCAAACCCCTTTCCCAAGACGATTTTTGAGAATGTGAGTTACGGACTGGAAGTCAATGGGATAAAGGACAAAAAATTCATCGAAGAGAAAGTAATCGAATCGCTCAACCAGGCAGCGCTATGGAAAGAGGTAAAAGACCGTCTCCATGACAGCGCTTTGGGACTTTCCGGGGGGCAGCAACAACGGCTTTGCATTGCCCGTTGTTTGGCGGTTGAGCCTCACGTGATTTTATTTGACGAACCATGCGCAAGCTTAGATCCGATTTCGACTCGAAGCATTGAAGAACTTATCTTGGAATTAAAAAAATACTATACGATTGTAATTGTAACCCACAACATGCAGCAGGCAGCACGCATTTCTGATTTTACCGCTTTTCTTTATTTGGGCGAGTTAATCGAATTCGGTCTTACCGAAAAATTATTTACGGTTCCCAAACAAAAAATGACCGAAGAATATTTAACCGGAAAATTTGGATAAGGGAAGGAGAAACCATGTTAGAAGAAGAAAAAGTTGCTCTTTTAAAGCGTGAACTTATCGAGTATGCTGCGCTGGTGGAAGCAATGATTGAGAAAAGCATAAAAGGGCTTGTCAATAAAGAGAGAGATGTGCTGATCGAAGTAATCGAAAAAGATGAGCCAAAGTCAAATAATTTTGAAATAAAGCTCGATGAACTGTGCACCGTGGTCATCGCCCAGTACCAGCCAAAGGGCAAAGGGTTGCGGACGGTTCTTATGATACTAAAGATCAATAACGACTTGGAAAGAATGGCAGATCACTCGGTGAATATCGCGGAGACGGCCCTTACGTTAATCGAAGTGCCGCCCATGGCTGATTATGTTAAGGACGTTTTAAAAATGGCGGAAATTTCTCGTGGCATGCTGAAGGATAGCATTGACTCATTTGTTCATGAAGATTCCGCTTTAGCCAAGGATGTTTGTAAAAGAGACGACGTGGTTGATGATTTAAGAAGGGGTAACCGAAGGGAGATAATCGGGTCGATGTGTGCTGACTGTTCCAAAATGGAAGCAGGGTTGGATGTTTTGCGAATCGCACGGAATTTAGAGCGGATTGCTGATTTGTCGACGAACATCGGCGAGGATGTTATTTTTATGATTGAGGGAAAAGTAATAAAACACAAAATTGATAAGATGTAATGCAAGAAATATACGTTGGGACAGATTTCCGTAGGGGCACGTTGCAACGTGCCCCTACCATCTACGGTCTTATGCCGGGACATTCATTAACGAGTTCATCCTTGTACTTTTTGAAATATTCCCAAAATGGAAAGGTCCGGCACTGATGCGGCCTCACCGGATAGATTGAACAGCATTTTTGGCGGTGGTCGAAAAAAACACACTCCATGCCGTGTTCTCCAACTCGTTCTTTAATGGAGAGACGGTTGTTAATGCGATTGAGATAAAGAGGGGTGAAATCAATGGGGTTGGTTTGCAGAAACCGGCACATGCTGAGAATATCTTCGTGGTTAACCCAAATATTACCGGACTCACCACGGCAGCAATTGCCGGGACAACTCTTACAGGCATTGGGGTCAAAACCAAAATCAAATCCATCTTTTCTTATGATGTGCATGGGCGAGATTTGGTCTTTTTGTGTTCATGATTAAATAGTCGCGATGCTTTTGGAAACTGGTACCCAACGTTGAAATCAACGACGGCTGTAAGCCATCTGCTTATTTGTTTGTTATGCCATTATTGGTGCGCTACCGGACGGAGTTCGTAAATTCGCCCATATTTCCCCGCCGACTCCAAATCCCCCTGTCGCAGAGCACTTCCCGTGCGCTCAGTCCATCCTCGGCTAACTCGTCATATCAGCGCTCAGATATCCTAACATCTCCGGTGCGTATCAGAGAACACCCTTTCTCGACAAACTCACTCAAGCCTCATTCTCCATTTTGCTCAGCAGGTTTTTCATGGCATAAAAATGATTGATCCCTATAAGACCCAAATGCGTTATCCAATCCCTATAAGAAACCTAAAAACACTTTAAAATTTATCCGTAATGCTTTATAATTATAATCTATTTAAAATATACTCATTTTTGCCGAGGTATTATGCGGATCGGGATAACCTCACCTTATCATAATTTTTAGATCGTATCAATTGGCCAAAAAATTCCACCCGGACCACGATTAAGGACATGGGTTTAAATCATTGTCGTATTCAAAACAAAAAAGACCGCTCACCTTTATTTTCGGTGATTCGGCCGTTTTTTTATTAATCTTAAAAACCCATCCAATTAAAGCTACTCTTTTCATTTATCCCAATTATCTTTATGTGTGTTTGATATTATTTTTTTAATTCTAACCGGATGAGAAGTCAATAAAAAAACTAAAAAATTATGTAGTTATATTAAATCGATAAAATTATATTGATAAATAATCCTCTCATCGAGTTTGCTTAAAGATTGGTTGAGAATTTGGCTGTGGTTTGGTATAATATTTGCTGAAATTAACGGCTTCGTAAAAAGTCCATATGCGGCGTTGCGCTGCATCCTCAGTCATTGCGGCGTAGAAGTAAAGTACGCCTCATTCTGTCGGATTTGCGTGCCTTGCATCTGAAGCTTTTTACTGTGCCGTCTGATTTTTGACCTTTTACGGCTTCAACAAAGTTGTTGTTATTTTGTTTCCTTGTAAAAAATCGCAGAACATCATTAAAAATAGATTTGGAATGTTACGATTATGACTTTGATAAAGGATGCTTCACTCCCCATTGAACCAATAAAGCGGGCAAAGATTAGTGTGCGGGGAATTGTTCAGGGGGTGGGGTTTCGACCTTTTGTTTACCAGCTCGCCTCTAAACACGGTCTGAAAGGATGGGTGTGTAATACTTCTGGTGATGTAAAAATTGAAGTGGAAGGTTCGACTGATTCTCTTCAATTATTTTTGGAGCAGCTTAAAACCAAGGCGCCGCCGCTCGCTCTGATTGAAGAAGTAAATCAACTTTATTTACCGCCCGATGGTTATCAGCGTTTTGAAATCCGAGAGAGCAATCCGGAAAAAGGTAAATACCAGCGCATTTCGCCGGATATCGCCACGTGCCCCTTGTGCCTGCAAGAAATACTAGACAAAAACGACCGGAGGTATAGCTATCCCTTTACCAACTGTACCAACTGTGGTCCCCGGTTTACTATTATCCAAGATATTCCTTATGATCGACCGGAGACTACGATGCGAACATTTAAAATGTGCCCGGAATGTCAAAAGGAGTATGACAATCCTGTTGACCGGCGCTTTCACGCGCAACCCAATTGCTGTCCCACCTGCGGTCCGAAACTTGCAATCATTGATCAGGCCGGAAAGATGATTGCTTCTCAGGATCCGGTTCGTGATGTTTGCGTTTTACTGAAGCAGGGGAAGGTGCTTGCTTTAAAGGGGTTGGGCGGTTTTTTGCTGGCGTGTGACGCCACGAACGAACCGGCGGTAATCACTTTAAGACAAAGGAAAAAAAGACCCTTTAAACCTTTTGGGGTCATGATGGCTTCGCTTGAGGAGGTAAAGAAGTGTTGTTTGGTATCACCGGAGGAGGAGAAGCTTCTTTGCTCCACGAAAGCGCCCATCGTTTTGTTAAAACTTAAAAATAAAAGCGTGATCGCATCGTCAGTAGCTCCAAACCTAAACTACTTAGGCGTGATGCTACCGTACACGCCCCTTCATCATTTAGTGATGCACGGGGTTTCATTGCCCCTGGTGATGACGAGCGGCAATCTTAGCGAGGAACCGATCGCCAAGGATAATGAGGAAGCGTTAAGGAGGCTGTCAGGAATTGCCGATTATTTTATTGTGCATAACCGGGATATTCATGTCCAGTTTGATGATAGTGTGACGATGGTCGAAAATAATAAACTCCAGGTCTTACGGCGAGCGCGAAGCTATGCTCCGGATCCGATCCGACTCCCTTTTCATGCTCAAGAAGTCTTAGCGTGCGGAGCGGAACTTAAAAATACTTTCTGTATCACCAAGGACGAGTACGCTTTTATAAGCCAGCACATCGGCGACCTGGATAACCTTGAAACCTTTGGTCAATTTGAAATGGTGTTGGATCATTATAAAAAGCTTTTTCGATTAAACCCCCGGATCATCGTCTGTGATCAACACCCCGATTATCTTTCCAGCCGGTATGCGCAAAAGCTTAAAACCGCGAATGATGATCTCAACCTAATTTCCGTCCAGCATCATCATGCTCACATTGTAAGCTGTGTTACTGAAAATAAAGTCGCGCCGCCGGTTTTAGGCGTTGCGTTTGATGGCACCGGGTACGGCGAAGATGGATGCATCTGGGGAGGAGAGTTCCTTGTGGTTGATTATGGCAAATTTCAACGGCTCGGACACCTGGAATATATACCAATGCCGGGAGGGGAGAAGGCGATTAAAAAACCTTTTCGTATGGCCATAAGTTATCTTGCACAGCTCTCAGGCACACAAACCTTAAACCGACGGCTCGCATTTCTTAAAACCGTGGAGGAGAGGGAGTTGGAACTTATCAAAAAACAAATCGAAAAAGGAATCAACACCCCTTTAACCTCAAGTTGCGGTCGTTTGTTCGACGGCGTATCAGCTTTATTAAATATCCGGAATGAGGTTGACTATGAAGGTCAAGCTGCGATAGAATTGGAAATGATTGCCGGTGAGGGGAAAGATACGGGGAAGAGATATCCTTTTGAAATTGGCGAAGAGAACGGAATAAAAATTGTGCGGCTTCAGAAACTTTTTGCGGCAATTCTTGAAGACGTTGATCATGGCGTTACTAAAACCGAGATATCGTCTTGCTTCCATCATTCAGTCGCCCACATGGTTGGCCGCATGTGCCAAAACCTTGCTCGAGATACAGGTATAAAAAAAATAGCGTTAAGTGGAGGGGTATTTCAAAACCGACTACTTCTCAGGCTGACCTCTTTTTATCTTAAAAAAGCAGGGTTAAAAGTCATTATCCACCGGGAAGTCCCCACCAATGACGGGGGAATTTCCTTGGGCCAAGCAGTGATTGGTAATTTTATTGCTTAACAAAAGAAGGATTTCAGGTCATGTGTCTTGCAGTTCCATCCCAGGTTAAGTCAATTGAGGGACCGTACGCTGAGGTAGAAATTGGCGGCGTCTCCCGGAATGTGAGCATTATTCTCACTCCGGATGTTAAGGTTGGGGACTATATTTTGGTACATACCGGATATGCCATTGGAGTGGTAGATGAGGACGAAGCTCAAGCAACGATAAAGCTGTTTAATGAATTAAGCGGATAATGATAAAATTTCTTGATGAGTACCGCGATCCGGAATTGGCTCAGCGTTTAGTTGAGAAAATCCGTAACCGTGCTATCCGGAGTTTGAGGCTTATGGAGTTTTGCGGCGGCCATACCGTAGCGATCATGAAATATGGTCTTCGCCGGCTTCTTTTTCCCCCGGTGGAATTGCTTTCGGGGCCAGGCTGTCCGGTCTGTGTTACGGCCAATGTCGACATTGATAAAGCAATCGCTTTAGCCCAAAAACCGGAAATAATTTTAACTACCTTTGGCGATATGCTCAAAGTGCCGGGCAGTTATTCCAGCCTCCAAAAAACAAGGGCTGAGGGCGGTGATATAAGGATTGTTTACTCGGCGCAAGATGCTTTAGAGATCGCCCAAGGAAATCCGGACAAAAAAGTTGTCTTTTTGGGTATTGGTTTTGAGACCACTGCCCCTACCATTGCTGCCTCGATTCTTGAGGCTAAAAGCCGGGAGATCAAAAACTATTATGTCCTGTCCCTGCATAAACTCTGCCCCCCGGTGATCAAAGCGCTTCTTGATTCAGGAGAAACTAGACTCGACGGTATCATCCTGCCCGGGCATGTAAGCGCTATTATCGGCTCCTATCCTTATGAATTTATCCCCTGCGATTATGGTATTGGCGGTGTTGTTGCCGGGTTTGAGCCTTTGGACCTTCTGCTGGCAGTGGAAATGCTTATCGCTCAGATCGAAAACCAAAAACCCACGATCGAGATCGCTTACCGGAGAGGAGTTAAAACCGAGGGAAATAAAAGGGCACGGGAGATAATGGAAATGGTATTTGATATTACCGAGGCTAACTGGCGGGGACTTGGCCGGGTGCAGGCAAGCGGTCTCACGCTTAAGCGGGAATATCAAGACTTTGATGCTGAAGCTTCTTTTGTTCTGGAAGCAGCTCCGGCAAAAGAACCCGAAGGATGCGTGTGCGGAGAAATTCTACGGGGCATTAAAACGCCGCTCAATTGTAAACTTTTCGGCAAACAGTGCACTCCTGAACAGCCGGTTGGACCCTGCATGGTTTCTTCGGAAGGTTCTTGCGCGGCTTATTATTTATATGGCGGGTCAAACAATGGAAGATAGAATAATCCTTGCACATGGAAGTGGCGGAAAACTGAGCCATGACTTAATAAAAGATTTATTGCTTCGGGAATTAGGAAATCCTTGCCTGAACCTTTTAGATGATGCCGCCACTTTAACACTCAATGGCCGCCTCGCCTTTACTACTGATAGCTATGTGGTTAGTCCGCTTTTTTTCCCGGGAGGAGATATTGGGAAACTGGCAGTCTGTGGAACGGTCAATGACCTCTCGATGGTGGGGGCTATTCCTAAGTATGTGAGCCTTTCGCTGATAATCGAGGAAGGATTTTTATTAAAGGAGCTGAAAAAAATAATTTCCTCCATTCATACTACCGCGCAAAAAGCAGGAGTGGAAGTGGTTACCGGCGATACAAAAGTGGTTAATCGCGGATCAGCCGATAAGCTTTTTATCAATACCGCGGGTATCGGGATTATTCCTGATGGGGTGGAACTCTCCGGATCAAATGCCAAGATTGGCGATAAAATAATCCTGAGCGGTCCCCTTGGCGATCATGGGATTGCAATTCTTTGTCAACGGGAGGGCCTTAAGTTTAAAACGTCCCTTGAAAGTGATTGTGCTCCCTTAAACACGCTGGTCGCTGATATGTTAGAAGCATCAAAAGAGATTCACGTTCTTCGTGATCCAACCCGGGGTGGTCTGGCAAGCACGCTTAATGAGTTTGCCGAAAGTTCTAAGGTAGGAATAAAAATCGCGGAAGATAAAATACCCGTTAGGGACGCCGTGCGGGCAGCTTGCGAACTTTTAGGATTTGATCCGCTTTACGTAGCCAATGAAGGGAAATTGGTGGCAGTGGTTTGTTCTCAAGCTGCAGAAAAAGTTTTGTCTAAGATGCAAAAAAACGAACAGGCAACTCAAGCAGCAATAATTGGTGAAATTGTGGCTGACCACCCTGGAAAAGTGGTCATGAAGACCCAGTTTGGCTCCTCGCGGATTATTAGTATGTTGGCAGGAGAGTTGTTGCCCCGAATTTGCTGAAACAGTTTAAGAAAATTTACCTGATAGAATTTTTACAGGTTGTCAAAAAAAGTTATAATTCTTCTTTTCCCCGATCTTATTATTCCCGTCCATAGAACTTTCTCGCCTGATTTACTCCTTTTTTGTAAGGAACCTAGTTGACATTTTACTTTTGAAAATTTGTTTAATAATTATCTCGTTATAAAGTAAAAAAATTAGAAAATGGAATTATGACCCGGTCTCGGGAAAAATGAAAATGAAGGAGAAAAAATAGGGAGAATTTTACTGTTAGGTATAAATTATGCTTGTTGGAAAATGCTTGTTGGGGAAAAGAACAAAGCTGACACTGGATTTGGGTAAATAATTAATCCGGAGTTGGCACATAGTCAAAGCGTAAAACGATGATTTTGTTTTCTGCCCGTGGTAAGGATGTCGGCTTCATGAAAAATCCCTCAGTACTGTCATTTTGGGCAACTTGACGATTTTTTTTATAAAACTTGTAAAAAGGATAAGGTTTCTTCCCGCAGCCGAAAAACCAGGGTCAGCAAAATCGGACTTTTTGCGAAGCTGTCGAGGGTAATTAATTTGGGAAAAATATGGGGCAGGGGTAGAGATTTCTTTGAATGCGGTAAAATTTATGATAACCTCGCCTACCAAGTTAAGTATTGCAGTTGAATAGAGCCATTAAGAGACAAAGTATAAAGAAGTCACTTTCGATAACCACCGATAAACCGAGAGAAAATTCGATTTATTAAGTGATACTAATTTTTTTATATTTTTATAGTTCACTCTGATTCCAGGTAAAAAAAGGAGTTTAATTGTGCAAGAAATTAAGTTCACCATCAATGGAAAAGATGTGACAGGGGGAAAGGGCCAAACTATTCTTGAGATTGCTTTGAAAAATGGATTTGATATCCCATACTTATGTTATCATCCCAAGATCAGCAAAACCGGTGCTTGTCGTATGTGTATTGTTCGGGTTAATGAGGTAATGTTAAAAACAGCCTGCACAGAGCCGGCAATGGAGGGGATGAAAGTAATTACTGAGGATGAAGAGATAATAAAAATAAGAAAGGGGATTTTAGAACTCCTTCTTGCCGAAGGCGACCATAATTGCCTTTATTGTGATGCCAATGGTGCATGTGAATTACAGACCCTTGTACACCGATATAATATTGATCAGGTAGCTTACGAATATCCTAAACGAAACCGCGAGATTGATTATGAATCGAGTGAGGGTCTGAAGAGAAATGAAAACAGATGCATCCTCTGTGGAAGATGTGTGAAGGCATGTGGGGAGATCCAGTTATCAAATGTGTGGAGTTTTACTGATAGAGGAGGTCATACTCACCTTACCTCAGGTTTATATGAAAAGATCGGGGATTCGAGTTGTGTTAAATGCGGCGCATGTGTTCAGTTGTGTCCCACTGGTTCCCTTTCATTCCAGACGGTCCTTGGGAGAGGTGAAAATTGGGAACTCACAAAGGAATCAAGCATCTGTATTTACTGCGGGGTTGGATGTAAGATTGACTACTATAAAAACAAGGAGGGTCTACTTGTAAAGACTATTGGTCATGATGATGGACCCAACCGGGGACATCTCTGCGTTAAGGGAAGATTTGGATTTGATTTTATTCAGAACGGAAAGAGATTATCAAAACCCCTTATCAAGCGAAACGGTGTATTCGAGGAGGCAAGCTGGGATGAAGCCCTCGATCTTGTTGCCAGTAAGTTTATTGAGATAAAAGACAAGTATGGTCCTGATTCTATTGCTGCACTATCTTCAGCGAAATGCACAAATGAAGAGAATTATTTGATGCAAAAAATTATGCGGGCAGTAATCGGGACGAATAATGTAGATCACTGCGCTCGTCTCTGACACAGCTCAACCGTCGCCGGTCTGGCGGCTGTATTTGGTTCCGGAGCAATGACTAACTCTATCCGTGAGGTGCCTCTTTCAGAAGGTTTTCTGGTAATAGGTTCCAACACCACAGAAAACCACCCGGTCATCGGTTCGATGATAATGAAAGAAGTGATTAATCAGGGCAAGAAGCTGATAGTAGTCGACCCCCGTGAGATTGAGCTTTCCCGATATGCCGATTATTATTTTCAAATCAAGCCAGGTACAAATATCGCGATCCTCAACGGTTTTATGCATGTGCTGATTAAGGAAGGAATTTTCAATAAAGAATACGTCGAGAAGCGGTGCGAAGGCTTTGAGGCGATGGCGAAAATCCTTGAGAAATATAACCCTGAATTTGTCGCAGAGATTTGCGGAATTGATAATCCGGAAGATATTGTTAAAGCAGCGCGTCTCATGGCGCAGCTAAAACCTATGGCTCTCTATTATGCAATGGGGATTACCCAGTTTGTCTCAGGGGTAAATGGCGTAAAGTCTACGGCAAACCTTCAGATGCTCCTCGGTAATTTAGGCATCCCGGGTGGAGGAGTTAATCCCTTGCGGGGACAGAATAATGTGCAAGGCGCATGCGATATGGGCGCGCTTAATGCGGTGTATCCCGCATATCAACCGGTTGCAAGTGAGGAGAATAAAGAAAAGTTTGAAAAGGCATGGGGTGTTTCAGGATTGCCTACCAAACCGGGTCTTACCATAGTTGAGATGTTTAATGCTGCAGTTGCCGGAAATTTAAAGGCAGTATATGAGATGGGCGAGAACCCTGTGATGTCCGATCCCAATCAACACCATGTGATTGAAGCGCTTGAAGCTCTGAATTTTTTTGTTGTTCAGGATATTTTTTTTACGGAGACAGCCCAGTATGCTGATGTGGTATTACCGGCATGTTCGTTTCTCGAAAAAGAGGGAACGGTAACCAATACCGAGAGAAGGATTCAACCCATGCACAGGGTGCTTCCGCCCTGGGGTGACGCGAGGGATGATTGGTGGATCACCATGCAGATAGCCAATAGAATGGGCGCACAATGGGATTATAAAAAGCCTGAGGATATCTTTGAGGAGATAAGGATGGTTACTCCCTCCTATGCGGGAATCACGTATGAAAGGGTTGAGAAGGAACTGATACAGTGGCCATGCCCTGCGAAAGATCATCCGGGAACACAGTATCTGCACAAGGAAAAGTTTTCACGGGGACTTGGTTTACTTACGGGGATAGATTATACCCCGCCGGCAGAAGAAACCGACACTGACTATCCTGTAATCCTGACGACCGGACGTATCCTCGAACATTTTCATACCGGAACCATGACCAGAAACTCAAAAATTCTTGATGAGATTGTGCCTGAGGGATTTGTGGAAATTCATCCCAACGATGCAAAAATTTATAACATCACGGATGGCGAAGTTATATCTATATCTTCGAGGAGGGGTAGCATCAGAATTAGGGCAAGGGTTACGGATAGGTCGAAACCCAATGTGGTTTTTATTCCATTTCATTTCTTCGAAGCGGCTGCGAACGAACTGACTATAGATGCTCTTGATCCGACATGTAAGATCCCGGAGTACAAAGTGTGCTCTTGCAAGATTGAAAAAATTTATCTGTAAAGGCGGTGATGGGAGATGTTAACAACAGAGGACATTAAAGGCGTAATCGAGAAAAGAGGAAGCTCAAAAGAACATCTTATGTTTATATTGCGGGATCTCGAGAATATTTCTGGTAATAATCAACTTGAAATTGATGTGTTGGAGAAAGTAGCTGAGATAACAAAAATCCCAAAGAGCACCATTGCAGGTTTTGTGGGCTTCTACACCATGTTCAAGACAAATCCCAGGGCACCCTTTATTATAAGGGTTTGCAAGTCAGGGCCTTGTCATGTTATGGGGGCAAGAACAATTTTTGATGCAGTAGAGCGAAATTTAGGCATTAAGCCTGGAGAAGCAACCCCTGATGGTCTGTTTTACCTTGAACAGTGTGAATGCCTTGGTGTTTGTTCGGTAGCCCCTGCTATGATGATAAACTACGATATCCATGGTAACCTTACTGAGAAAAAAATAAAACAAATTTTAGAGTCTTATAAATCCCAAAAGGCAATTTTTGGAGAAAAATGCGGGCCGGAGGTAGAAGGAAAGGCTTGCGTTATTGATGATGATAGACAGACAAAGAGACTTTTAGTCATGGTCGGCAAAGTCGACCCTCTTAGCATTGACAGTTATATAAAAAATGGCGGTTATGCCGCGATAAGAAAGGCCATCAGAGAATATTCTTCAGATGATGTGATCAATATTGTGAAGGATTCAGGGCTCAGTGGCAGAGGTGGCGCGGGATTCCCGGCAGGGTTAAAGTGGTCATTTATGCCGAAGGGGGATATGCAAAAGTACGTAATTTGTAATGCCGACGAAGGGGAACCGGGAACTTTTAAAGACAGGGTTCTGATGGAGGAAAATCCTCACTTGATTATTGAGGGGATGCTGCTTTGCGGATATGCGACCGGCGCCACCGTTGGTTATATTTACGTGCGAGGGGAATTCAGGCGCGCTATTGAAAGACTTCAAAGAGCCATTGACCAGGCAAGAGAAAGCCGAATGTTGGGGAAGCACCTTTCCGGTTCGACATTCAGCTTTGATATTTTCATCAAAGAAGGTGGTGGGGCGTATGTATGCGGTGAGGAATCATCGCTTATGAATTCAATGGAAGGCAAGCGGGGTTTTCCGCGGTTCAGACCACCATTTCCCGCGGGTGCTGGTTTTATGGGGATGCCGTCGAACGTCAATAATGTTGAGACATACGCATCGGTCCCGATGATTATTGAGCATGGTGCCACGTGGTATAAGTCACTGGGCACAGAAAAGTGCTCTGGAACAAAACTTTACTGCCTATCCGGTAAGCTGAACAGAACAGGGCTGGTTGAACTGCCCATGGGGACAACCCTTCGTGAACTCATTGATATATATGGTAAAGGCATTAAAGATGGAAAAACCTTTAAATTTGCCCAGGTGGGCGGTTCAGCTGGGGGCGTTTTTGGTGAGGATTTGCTTGACCTCCCTCTTGATATAGATCAGACAATAAAAGCTGGTGTTACGCTTGGTTCCGGAGTTGTGCTTGCGTGCGATAAGGATACCTGTGCGGTTGATTTTCTTCTAAATATAATCAGTTTTTTTGCGCACGAATCCTGTGGTCAGTGTGTCCCTTGCAGGGTCGGGACATCACAGTTACACTTTCTTGCAAAGAAATTTGCAATGAGGACAGCAGTAGAAAAGGATATTGATTCTATGATTGAAAAAGCACAGTTGATGAAGCAGGCTTCTCTTTGTGCGCTCGGGCAATCACCTATATTACCTATTACAACCACATTGAAATATTTCAGGGAGGAGTTTTTGAATCACTGTAATACAAGATACAGTTGCCCTGAGTGTGACATGACGTTGGAAAGGTTTTACAGGTAAAAAAATAACATTTAATTCTTGATAAGGAGAAAGAGATGGCTCATAAACCTGTAGAAATTGTTGAGTTGGCTGGAGATGCTGGGAAATACAAGGGAAATCTGACGCCGGGAAACTGGTTGATAAGGAGTTTCATGGCGGGACTTTTTATTGCGGTGGGCGGAGCCCTTGCCACGGTCTGTTCCACCGGGACAACAATTCCGGGCATTAAATCCCTCATTGCCGGGGCGGTCTTCCCGGTCGGCCTCATCGCGATTGTTATTACTGGTATGTCGCTTTTTACCGGTGATACCATGCTGATTCCCATGGCGGTATTTCAGAAAAAAACCACCTGGGGAAAAGTTTTTAACGGGTGGTTATGGGTTTATATCGGAAATTTCATCGGTTCGCTTTTCTGGGCTTATATAATGGCGGTTGGGCCTTTCTGCAAGGGGGGTGGTTCGGAGCTAACCATTTTCGGTCAAAGTGCGATTGCAATATCCGAAGCAAAAACATTACCTTATATGACGGTCGGCGGTATGGGACTCTGGTCGGCATTCATGAAGGGCATCGCCTGCAACCTGCTCGTGAACGTTGCCATCTTGCTGGCACTTTCATCGAAGAGTATGGTGGGTAAGTTTTTCGGGATCTGGTTCCCGATCATGGCCTTCGTATCATCAGGCTTTGAACACTGCGTGGCCAATATGTATTTTATTCCTGTGGGAATAATGATGGGTGCAAATGTTAGTTGGGGTCAGTTCATCCAATGGAACCTGATCCCGGTTACTCTCGGCAATATCGTCGGAGGGTTCGTATTTATCGGTGCGGTCTATTTCTGGTCATTTAAGAAGGAACTATCCACTGTAGCTCAAACCTAAACAATGCCCGGCCGAAAATGATCGGTTTGTATCATGTGCTTGAAAGTGGGAACAAAATTTAAATAACGTAAACAAATGCCCCGACCACCAAATGGTCGGGGCATTTGTTTTATTCTGTCAAATATCAAAAAGACGCTTCCTACCACCAGGGCGTAAGCCCGTGGGCATCTACATCTCTTAAGGTTGTACAGGAGGTTATACGTACTTTCCTGCAATTTAGTCACTTAGTTGTGCGATAAGACTTTCTTTTTCATAGATGATTGCCTTTATCGCATCCCCGATAGAAATTAATCCAACCAACTTATTTTTGTCAAAAACAGGTAGATGTCTTACATGCTTACCCGTCATAAGCACCATGCATTCTTCAACGGTGTTTTCAGGTTTTACAATGAGCGGAGGTGAGGTCATGATTTCTTGAACGAGGGTATCTCTTGACGTTCTCCCTTTCAGAATAATCTTCCTCGCGTAATCTCGTTCTGAGACGATACCGATTATCTTTCCCTTTTCTATAACTACTAAAGCCCCGATGTCCTTTTCCCCCTTGATATGCAGTGCCTCAAACACCGTGGCAGTTGGTGAGATTGACCAGACCTCATTTTTTTTTCTCTTTCAGAATGTCGTTGACGGTTTTCATAATTTGCCTCCTTCTCAAAAAAATATTGTTATATTGTCAAGATGTTTTGCAGTCATTATTAAGTCCATCGGGCGATACACATATTAAAAACCTAAAAAAGTACCTCCGCGCAAAAAAGTATTTTATTTTAAAAACTTACCTATCTTAAAATCATTGCTTTACGGAGTTTATTTTTCAAGTCAGATTTTTTTACAGAACCTCAAACAAGAGGTCCTTAAAATGTTTGCATTTTTTCCCTATTTTGCTCGAAGACCTTAGTTTTTTATGCAAAAGATGATTTTATAGGGTGGAAAAAATATTGTTTTTTTGTATTCTTAAAATAAAAATATAAAAAAAATATGGGTAAAGTTTAAAATTCCGGACCAACAATGGGGAAAACATCAAGTAGGAATTAAATTACACTGTCAGAAATGTTCAAGTGCGAGATACCTGTCTCTTGTTGACGTTTTTCATTACGATAACTGTAAGTTCTCATTAAAACTTCAACTCTATTGAAAGAAAAATTTGTTTCGAGTGATTGGATATATTATCATGAGCTTTACAGCTAAATTATGGACGGGGTATTAGTACTAATGATTTTGATATGGGGAATGTCGGTTAATACTCTTTCTTAAGAGTGATTACCAAGGGATATTGGTTTAATCTGTACCCCCATTTTTTAACCCGCTTCTTCTCAGACCTGATTGGCCACTTTCAAAAGAAGGACCGATAATCGGGATTGGGACAATTGGGCCATCTATTTGTTATTCTTTAAATTACGAAGCATATGTCCTGACCGAGAGTTCACCAATTGCCTGTTACAACCATGAAATCCGCTTTTAAATTGTTTCAACCTATTATAAAAACTGATAAAATTACAAACGGTTTTTTACGGTGTAGTCTCAATGTGTAGCCTCAATAATTTTAGAAACACCATGGCCAGTGTTATTCTTGCGGGCGGTGAAAGCTCTCGAATGGGTAAAAATAAGGCTTTTATTGAGGTTAACGGCGTCCGTATGATAGATCGTACGGTATCCCTTTTAAAAGAAATTTTTGACGAAGTTATACTGGTTACCAATTCACCTTTTGAATTCCTAGATCTCGACATCAAGATAGTAAAAGACCTTATCCCAAAGATAGGTCCTCTGGGAGGCATTTATACGGGTCTTTTTTTCTCATCTTCACCGAAAGCCTTTTTTGTTGGCTGTGATATGCCATTCCTTAACAAAGAAGTTATCCAATATTTCCTTGACTTAGCTGAGACAGCGGAGATTGTAGTTCATCGACTAAATGACTATTGGGAGCCCCTCCATGCGGTTTATTCCCGCAGTTTTATGAAATCAATTGAAAGACTTATTGAGCTAGGTGAACGAAAAATAATAAAAGGCTATAAATGGACAAAAGTGCATGAAGTAACGAGAGAAGAACTTACGCTCTTGGACCCGGACTTGCGCTCGTTGCTTAATTTTAATACCCCCGAGGAGTTAAAAAAACTTTTGGATATATACACACCATATGGGTAGCCAGGTTACCAGCCGGGAGTTTACTGACAGTCTGGAACACCCCGTCATCCATCAAATTAGATTTTTTCTCTTCTATTCTGTGTACGCCAAGCGATTTAAAGGAGTTAGCAGTGGGATGGCTATTTAACCAAGGGTATATCGAATCGGTAAGTGATATGGCCGTCTTGGTTTTCTGCGAGGATATGAACGACATTAGCATGCAACTTACCAATTTCCGGTACAAGGAAAGGGAAAGGGAACAGATTATCAAAACCTCGGCATGCATGGGCGGTGAGATTTCTTACCGGCAGTTTTTCAAAGACACACCAAAGTTAAGCGGGGACCTAGGTTAACGATTCGGCTTCTCAAATCTCTTACGAAGAAAGCGTTATCCATGGCACACCATTACAAGGCCACGGGGGGACTCCACTTATGCCACCATCGCCTCAGCAAGCAGTCAACAGATTGATACATTTTTCGAGGACGTAGGCCGACACAATGGGGTAGATAAGGCTATGGGAAGGATGCTTCTCACCAGCGGCAGGATTTCTTCTGAAATGGCGCTCAAGGCGGTTCACGGAAATATTAGTATTGTAGCCAGCCTAACACCTGTACGAATCTCGGCGCCCAAATAGCGGAGGAAGCAGGTCTGACCCTTGTATGCCGTGTACTGAGAGCCTGGCCTGTTCTTTGGTGCGGCGCACAAAGGATCGTAGCTGATGATGAAGGAAAAGGTGCCCAGTAAATTGCCACCTGACCGTGGTCCAAATATCGGGTTTGTAAATTGACCTTTCGAAATAATATTTCTGGGATAAGAAATGGCCTAATGAAAAGATCTCAGGGTGAAAAACTAAATGCGGCGTGTTTGATTCTGGCGGGAGGAGAGGGTAAGAGCCTATGAAAATCACGACCTCGGTTGACAACCTATGTTATCATAGGAAACTACTTTATAGGAGGTCGTGTTATGACAAAAGCCCAAAGGGATATTGCAAGAAAGATCCGGGTTCTTCAGTATGCGCAAGACGGTATGTTGGTTGTGGGTCTCGTGATCGTCTTGGTCTACAAAAAAAACCGGAGAAAAAAGCCGCTTAAGATACGTTCGCTTCCAATCTGCGGTGTCCCATTCAAGTCCATTGCGGCAATCCATCCTACTCGTTAATGTTTATTAAACTTCTTTTTCTGCAATTTAGTCGCTTAGTTGTGTGAGAAGACTCTCTTGTTCAGAAATGATTGTTTTTTTTATTACCTCCCCAATAGAAATTAATCCACCTAACTTTTGTTTTCTTTATTTTCAATAGTCATTAATAAGCCCATCAGTCGAAACGCATATTAAAAACCTAAAAAAATACCCCCGCGCAAAAAGTATTTTATTTTAAAAATTTACCTATCTTAAAATCATTGCTTTACGGAGTTTATTTTGCTGGCCAGATTTTTTTACAGGATGTCAAATAAAAGATTCTTAAGATGTTTATATTTCTATTCCCCTTTTACTCGAAGGGATTATTTTTTTGCAAATGAAAATTTTGTTAGGGTGAAACATATTGATTTTTTTTGTATTATTAAGATAAAATTTCATTATGGTGAAAAAAATATTGTTTTTTTGTATTATTAAGATAATATTTAATTTCGGGAGGAAGAAATTTTTACTGTTGGTATAAGTTGTGCAATCTCCAAAATCAATTATGGTTTAACTTCAATTAATTTTATTTAAAAAAGATAAGGTTAAATTCAGTAGGAGGCAGATTATGGAATTAAAGAAAATTGATAAGCCTGATCTAGGTCTCTTTCTTCAGAATCTTATCAAGGATTTTCAGGTGGAGGGGGTTAAAAGAAAAGGGCAGTCTGTTTATGGCCAGTCCTTTTTTTATGGTTCAATCAATGCTCCCGATGAGCTATGCTTGGATTTTGACTGTACGACCATGCCTCCCAAAAAGTATTTTATCCCCCCCAAAGAAGAATTGCTTAAATTCACTATCGCCCCTAAACCGGAAGTTGCTGAGGTGATCGAAAGCAAACCGCTTATAATCTTTGGCGTCCATCCTTATGACCTTAAGGCTGTTAATCAAATGGATAAAATCTTTAGCGAAGGGAACCCGGATCCCAATTATTTAAAACGAAGAGAAGGAATTTTACTTATTGGGGTTGATCCGACAAAGGTTTCCCCTCGTTCTTTCTGGAACTCCATGGAGGCAGCTTCAGTATCATCAGGCTTTGATTTGATGCTCACGGATATCGGCGAAAGCTATCTGGTAGAGGTAGGAACCGATAAGGGCGGCAATCTTCTCAAAAAGTATGCAAAGGTTAGCTCAGTTACTAAGGAAGAAGAACAAAAGCGAATCGACGTCAGATCTAAGATCTGGAATATGTGTAAAAAAAGAGCGCTGAACTTTCCTATGCGAGAACTGCCTTCTTTGTTGGTTAATTCTCTGAATAGTCCTCTTTGGGATGAAAAAGCGAGCAAATGTCTTAGTTGTGTGACCTGTAATATGGTTTGCCCGACGTGCTACTGTTTCGATGTATGGGATGATGTTGAGCTTGACCTTACCCATGGGCAACGTTATCGCCGTTGGGACGGATGCTTAGCTTCTGATTTTGCAAAAGTTGCCACCGGAGAGAATTTTCGCGAGACTCGGGCTGCAAGATACCGTCATCGTTTTCTCCGCAAAGGACAATACCTGTTTTCTAAATTAAATGATGCTGCGTGTGTGGGGTGTGGCCGATGTGCGGCATATTGTCTCCCTGATATTGCCGATCCGGTGGATGTCTTTAATAGATTAAAGGAAGCTGTGAAATAAGGAGGGAATCTATCATGAATCATTCGATGCCAGACGGTTCTCCTTATGTACCCAAGTGGGCGGAGATTTCCCGAATCGAGAAGCTTACGGAAAGTGAGAAACTTTTTGAATTACGCCTCTCGAATGGGCAGCCGTTGGGTCATAAGCCCGGTCAGTTTGTAGAAGTATCTGTTCTGGGGATTGGAGAGGCTCCCATATCAATTTCTTCTCCCCCAATAAATGATAATTCTTTTGAACTGGCAGTTCGAAAGGTAGGGAATGTTACCAATGCGATGCACAACCTTGGGGTTGGGGGCAAGCTTGGAATTCGAGGACCTTTTGGCACCAATTTTCCAATTGATGAAGCTAAGGGGAAAGATATTTTATTTGTGGCTGGAGGAATCGGGTTGGTTCCCTTACGGTCCTTTATCAAATTTGTGCTGGAAAATAGAAAAGACTATGGAGAGGTTACGGTCTTATTCGGTGCCCGTAATCCCTCGGAGCAGCTTTTTCTCAGCGAACTTGAGCAATGGAGGGGGAGAAAGGATATCTCGTACCTGGAGACAGTAGATCGAGCCGACGAAAATTGGAAAGGAAACGTTGGGGTTATCACCACCCTTTTTCCTAAAGTTCAAGTTGATCCTGCTAAAACGATATGTGTTGTGGTTGGCCCTCCGGTAATGTATCGATTTGTTATCATGGAGACAAAAGCGAAGGGCATACCGGACAAGCAAATTTTCCTTTCCCTCGAAAGAAGAATGAAGTGTGGACTGGGGAAATGCGGTCATTGCCAGATCAATAATATTTATGTCTGTCAGGATGGTCCGGTGTTAAGGTATTCGGATATCTTTGCTTTAGAGGAGGCGCTGTGATGGATAAACCAAGAGTAGCTTTTTTTGATTTTGCGAGCTGCGAGGGTGATCAGCTCCAAATCGTAAACCTGGAAGAGGACCTCTTGAAGGTAGTTGGGGCGGTAGATGTTGTGAGTTTCAGGGAAGCCATGAAAGGGCACTCGGACAATTATGACATCGCCTTTGTTGAGGGTTCGATTACTCGTCGCTCAGATGAACCGAGGCTTTTGGAAATTCGTAAAAATGCAAAAATTTTAGTAGCAATTGGAGCATGCGCTACGATAGGGGGCGTTAACTTGCTCAAAAATTTTCAGGACCTGGAAAGCGTAAGAAAATTTGTTTATGGAGATAAGTTTTTCCAGTATGAGACCTACCCGGCCCGACCTATCAAAGCAGTGGTTCCGGTAGATCTCGAAATCCATCAATGTCCTATAAATCGGGATGAATTTGTCATGGCATTTAAAGCGCTTCTTATGGGGAAAAAACCGGAATTTCCCAATTATCCGGTATGCGAGGACTGTAAAAAAGCTGAAAATATTTGCGTTTTCGAAATGGGGATGACCTGCATGGGACCGGTTACCCGAGCAGGTTGCGGAGCTTGTTGCGTTGTGGAAGGAAGCGTGTGCTGGGGATGCCGTGGATTTATTGATCATCCCAATGCGGACTCGGAAAGAGAAGTCTTGGCTAAGTATGGTCTGAGTGTAGGCGACATTCTTAAAAAATTTCGACTTTACACTGGCTTTTCGGAGGTGTCAAAATGAATGGTAAAAAAGTCATACAGATTCACCATGTTACCCGCATAGAGGGTCATGGAAATATCGATATTCAAATTAAAGACGGTAAGGTAGATAAATGTCAGTGGCAGATAGTTGAGGCTCCTCGATTTTTCGAAGCCGCGCTTCGGGGACGAAAATGGAATGAAGCCGCCCACATTACCTCGAGGATCTGTGCAATTTGTTCCATTGGCCACACCCTCTGTTCGTTAAAAGCTACTGAGGCAGCCCTGGGCATCACAATATCCGAACAGACCCTTAAACTCCGCAAACTGTTGATAAATGGCGAGACTCTTCAGAGCCACATTCTTCACTTGGGATACCTGGTAGTTCCTGACCTTGTAGGAGCGCCGAGCGTTATTCCTCTCGCTTCCACCCATCCGGCAGAAGTGCTTCTCGTTGTCCGACTTCATCGCTTGGCTAATGAAATGTCCGACCTGATCGGGGGTCGCACCATTCACCCCCAGCGTCCGGTGGTAGGAGGATTTGCCAAGTGGCCGACCGTGGCCGAATTGGAGAACCTATACCAAAAATTAGAATCAGCGCAATCTGATGTCATGACATTGGCAGGTTTTGTCAAAGGTCTTGCCCCGAATTTTCCAAAATTTTCTCGGGAGACTGAATATATTGGACTCACTCACCCTACTGAATATGCGTTCTACGAAGGAGAGATCGCTTCTACCGATGGAGGAAAATGGCCGGTAGATAACTATAAGAGCATTGTTAATGAATACTTAGTTCCGCATTCTACTGCCAAGTTTGCCCGGCACAAACGGGATGCTTATATGGTGGGTGCTCTTGCTCGTTTCAATTTGAACTATAACAAACTTCTCCCCGGAGCCAAGAAGCTTGCTGATGATGTTGGTCTTAAACCCATCAACTTCAATCCCTTTATGAATAATGTGGCCCAGCTGGTGGAAGTAGCTCATGCTTTTGAAGACTCAATGCAATTAACAAAAAAACTTTTAGAGAAATGGGATCCAGAAGAAAAACCGATTGTTTCTGTTAAAGCAGGACTGGGTTCCGGATCTGTTGAAGTGCCCAGAGGAATCCTTTTTCATGAATATGAATATAATAAAGATGGTGAGATTGTTTGGGCTAATTGTGTAATCCCCACCAACCAGAACCATGCAAATATCCAAAAGGACATGGAAGCTCTGGTGGAGGAGATTAAAGAACGTCCACAAGAAGAAATTGAATTAATGGTGGAGATGCTGGTGCGGGCTTATGATCCCTGTGTTTCATGTTCCACCCATTAATGGAAATATTTAAAATATTTTAATCTTATCGAAGAAAAAGGAGAATGTAAGTGATGGATAAGCCAAAAATCCTTATCATCGATGACGATGCCGATGCCGTTGAGCTCATTCGCATTGCCTTAGAAGCCAATAATTATGATGTTTTTAGTGCTGGGAATGGGACTGAGGGACTCGCGTTAGTTAAAAAAATCCGTCCGGATCTTATTATTCTTGACGTAATGATGGATAGTGCCACTGAAGGTTTTCAAGTTTCCTATCAGATCAAGAGCAATGACCCAAAATCTGAATACCGAGACTTCTGCCGGACCCCGATTATTATGATGACCGGGATATCTCAACAGATGCATATGAAATTTTCCCCAACCCAAGATGGTGATTACCTTCCGGTAGAGGAATTTTTAGAAAAACCTGTCCGGGTTGATCCGTTGTTGGAAAAGATCAGAAAATTGTTGAAGCGGTAAAGATAAATAGAAATGTGGGATGGTTGAGAGACCTGCGAAGAATATTTCCCTTTCTTACATCACAAACATATATCGTGCTGCGGATCAGCGGGCTGACGGACACGCGAGCAAGTTCGCGGGGTCAGCTGTCCGTTGCAACCGCTTGATGGCCAGGCGCGAAGCGTCAGCGTCATCGTTGATTATAAAACGAACCCCCCCTCAAATGAATATCTTAATGGTCTACCCAAAATTCGGCTCATAACAAATGGATGAGCATCAGGAAATAAAAGCTCTTTTTTATGAGAAGGGAAGGGAAGAACCACTTTCGAAAGTTGGGTGGTGGATCCTGCTAAGGTGGATTTTGCTGGGCGTGACCATTCTTGCCGGCCTTACCGGCAACTTTCTCCTTAATTTAAAGCTTCCTCTCGCCCACATCTTATTGCTTTGTTGTTTAACTGCTTTTTTGAATGCCCTTCTCCATTATCAACTCTTCACTCTTAAAAAAGCTCCTTCCTTTGAGTTTAATCTCGTTGACCGGATTACGTATATTCAGTTTGGAACCGATCTCGTATTTATTGCCGGGATTTTTAACGATACCGGAGGAATTGCCAGCCCGTTATTATTTTACTTCCTTTTCCATGTTATCCTCAGTGGGGTTTTGCTGGAGCGATGGGCCTGCTTCCTTTATGTCAGTTTGGTGGCCCTGATGATTCTCACCTTATCCTTTTTTGAATTTATCGGCTTTGTCCCCCATGTTTACAGGGCCTCGTTTATATCCAAAGACCTCCAGGATAACCCTTTTTTTGTTTTTTTTCTCCTTTTTTTCTTTCTCATGGTGCTTTTCATTTCCAGCTCCCTGATCTCTACCCTGCTTAAGCGTTTGCGAGAAAGAATATCGCAGCTCACCGAACTTGAAGAAAAATTGGAGGATACCAACCACAGGTTGGAAACCCTAAATCTGATTGCTGTAAAAACTGCTACCACCCTTGGGCTTACCCCGAGGCTGGATTTGATTTGTGGGAGCGTCAGGGAGCTCATGGGAGTTAAAGGAGTCCTTATCCGACTGTTGGACGAGAGGACGAATCGGCTTGAAATAGTGTCATCCTGTGGTTTAAGTGATGCTTATATTAAAACCGGCCCTATCGATTTGGACAAAAGCTATTCACGAACTTTAAAAGGAAAACCGCACGTCGTGTTAGATATTACTTCTGAACCTTCGTTACAGTATCCGGAAGAGATTAAGAAAGAAGGTATTGTGAGCATGCTTGCTGTTCCCTTGCAGGGGAGGGAAAAAGTCATCGGCACGTTGCGTCTTTTTACTAGTGAAAGAAGAGAATTTACCCAAGAAGAAATTGACTTTGTTTCGGCCTTGGCCAGTCAAGGAGCTATCTCCATAGAAAATGCGAGGTTTTACGACGTGTTGAAGCGGCAAGATGAGGCAAAAAATGATTTTATTATTTTAATGACTCATGAGTTGAAAGCTCCCTTGAGCGCGATTCAGGGACTTCTGGATGTTATGCGTAAAGGTTACGTGGGAGCCATTACTGATAAACAAAAAGAACTGATTGAACGGATGCAAAAGCGAATTGACTCGGTTTTAGAGCTCTCGGCTGAATTGCTTGATATTTATAAATGGCAGTCAAAGGGGGTTATTGATATGGCATTGACGTCGGTATCCCTAAAAGATCAAATTCAAAAAGCAGAAGACCTTTTTAAACTAATTGCTCAGAAAAAAAGCATAAAAATATCTTACGAAGTGCCCGACGAGCAGGTAAATGTAAAAGCTGGAGAGGAAGAGCTGGAGAAAGTGCTCAATAACCTGATCAGTAACGCTATAAAATATACGCCTATTGGAGGGAATATCTCCGTTGTCCTTAGATTGGTGGATAAGCAGGTGACCCTTCGCGTTAAGGATAACGGGATTGGGATTTCCTCCGAGGATGTGCCGAAGATATTTAATGAATTTTTCCGCACCAAGGAAGCAAAGGTGATTGATCCGGAAGGAAGTGGTTTGGGATTGCCTTTTGTGAAAAAAATTGTGGAATCCCTTGGTGGTACGATCCGAGTGAAAAGCGAAAAAGGGCAGGGAACAGAATTTATGGTAACCCTTCCTAGAATTTAAGCAAAGATAATCTATTTATATTATTCCGTTTGAGATAATCCCCGGTTACCCCTGAGTTTTTATTTTTTACCTCGTTTTGTGAGTTCGTTACCCCTTTATAGATTTTTCATGACTTCCTGATTCAGTTTTCAGCAGAAAAGTTTCCCCAGTACGGAGAAGGACCAATAGGCGTGTTTTTCGTTTAAAAAAGATGAAAAGTTTTTACAGGCTGTAAAAGTTGGAGAAAAATATTTTCTTTTTCCTTTTAAAAAATTGTCGCAAGGTTTAATGAACGAAAAATGACTTTAGAACTTCAAAAAATAAACGAGGTTTTTTTTTATTGCCGCCTGAAAAACCTGATGAATTTATTGTTTTCCGTTAAAAGATGATCGGAAAGTAATTAACGAAAAAAATTAGTAATAATTAACCCCTGAAAATCGTGTTGCTTTATATTGGCATAACCTTTGCTTTCCCTTTAGATTAGTTTTTAAAGGTGGTGCTAATGAAAGAAAAATTTACTCTTTTAATTGCCGACCGCAATCGAAATATCCGAGATTTTTTACAACGAGAACTTATTACGGATGGCTATCGGGTTCTCTTAGCCTGTGATGGCCGGCAAGTATTGAAAATCATAGAGAACGAAACTCCTGATCTTTTAATCATTGATCTTGACATTCCCTATGCGGATGAATTAAGAGTATTTGAACGACTCCAATCCGCGCATCAAGTGATCCCGGTACTCGTGCATACCTTGCCCTCTGCTGAAACGATCAACGGGTTTGTTCAGAGAGCGGCCGGGTTTGTAGAAAAAGACGGTAATAATATAACTAACCTTAAAGATACTATAATTCAAGTATTACGGAAGCATTATCCTCATCGGTTTTAAGTTGTAAACGCATATCGAAAACAAAGGCTTATTTCTCACGAGAACAAACAAGACAAACATATATTAAAATTAAGGAGATATACTTTCTCCGAAAAATACGGGCAGAGACTTTACCCCCGGCTACTCTTATGATAAACTTTAGCGGGGGTAGTTTTTTTAATGAAAAATGGTTGTTTTCAAGGGGCATACGATGATTTTAAACAAGATTAGTCTGCGTGCCCGGGTTTTTTTGAATTTAATAGTTTTGTTAGGTATAATATTAGGCGGCGGCCTGGTGATGATTTGGTATACCTATAGTATAGAGGCGCTCTTTACCAATCTCATTGATAAGGATGTAGGGGCACTTCGGGCAGCAGGAGCTTTAGAATTAAATTTAGCAAATCAAAAAGGATTAGTCTCTTTTTATTTTCTTGACAAAGATTCGAAATGGCTTAGCCAACTTAACCGATATCGCCGGAATTTTAAAACCGGGCTTTCTAAGGCAAAACAATACATTTTTAGTGACATTGATAAGGGGTATATTGACCAAATCGAGTCTGAATATAATAGCTACTTAAAGATTAAAGACCACGTGATTGAACTTTTCATGGCCCAGGAAAAGGAGGCGGCTTTAAAACTTAACCAGGATGCCCGGTTAGAATTCTTTAAAATAATGGAGTTGCTCAATCAATATAAAACGTTCTGTGAGGCCAGAATAAATTCGGCCCAAAATGAGAGCCGCACCCAGGCAGAGCGTCTGCGGATTATTGCAGTGACTGCTATGTCGATAGCGGTAATTCTCAGTGTTACCTTAACCGTTTTCTTTATGACCAAGATCCTTGATCCGCTTCGAAAGCTGGCCTTAGAAACCGACCGGTCAGGCGAGTGGGGGAAACCAGGAAATGAGGTGATGGCTCTCAGTCATCAGGTTCGGGGCATTATTAAAGACATGGAAAAATTCGCTTTAGTGGGTAATCTTGCTGCCGGGGTTGCTCACAGTATTCGAAATCCCCTTACTTCTGTGAAAATGCGCCTTTTCTCCTTGGAGCGCAACCTCGAACTTTCTCTCACCCAAAAAGAAGATTTCGCAGTTGTTTCCGAGGAGATTCGTCATATTGACACTATTGTTCAGAATTTTCTTGAATTTTCACGTCCACCGAAACTCAAAATGCAGATGGTGAGCCCTTCTGATATCGTGGACAATGCTCTCCAGCTTCTCCGTCACCGGGTCGAAGCTTATGAGGTGACCATTACCGTGAATCGACAAAAAAAACTACCGGAGATCCTGGCTGATCCGGAACAGTTAAAAGAGGTAATGGTTAATTTAATTGTCAATGCCTGTGAGGCTATGGTGAGTGGCGGTTCCATCATGATTTCGGAGGAAGAGATTGAAAGGAAGGATTTGAGTAGAATCCTGGTGCTTACCCTGAGTGATAATGGGCCGGGCATTCCGACATCGATCCAGGAAAAAGTATTTCAACCTTTTTTTAGTTGTAAAGAAGAAGGTACCGGGCTAGGATTAACCATTGCCGAAAGGATTGTGACCGAACATGGAGGATGGCTGGATTTGCAATCCCGCGAAGGGGAAGGGGCAAGGTTCATCATTAACCTCCCGATAGCCAAAGGGGAACAATGAGCAATATATTGATCGTTGACGATGATTTTAATTTGCGACAGAGTTTTGAAAAGATTCTGGCAGAAGAAGGTCATGTGGTCTTGTCTGCCTGTACGGGTGAAGCGGGAATTGAGGTGATTAAAAAACGTATCCCTGAATTGGTGATCATGGATATACGCCTGCCCGGGATGAATGGCCTGGAAGCGTTCCGGACAATTCGGGATATTGACTCTAAGATTCCGGTGATCGTTATGACTGCCTTTGGGACCACGGAAACAGCGATTGAAGCTACCAAACTGGGGGCATTCGACTATATGCTCAAACCGTTTGAAATTCCCGCAATGCTTAATTTAATTGATCAAGCGCTTGAGGCAGGGAAGTTTGTTCGTTCCAAAGTGGAGATGGATGGTTACCCAGCTCCCGGAGCTTCAGAGACTATCATCGGAAAACATCCTCTGATGCAGGATTTGTATAAAGCGATTGGCCGGGTGGCTTCAACTGATGCCACCGTTTTAATCCGCGGTGAATCAGGAACCGGAAAGGAGTTGGTTGCGCGCGCTGTTTACCAGCACAGCCTCCGGGTCAATAAACCTTTTTTGGTTATTAATTGTGTGGCCATACCGGAAACACTGCTCGAAAGTGAGCTTTTTGGGTATGAAAAAGGAGCGTTCACCGGGGCGATAAATCGCCGGGTTGGGAAGATTGAACAGGCCCATGGTGGAACTCTGTTCCTTGATGAGATCGGCGATATGCCTTTAAGCATTCAGGCTAAAATATTGCGTCTTCTCCAAGAGCGAAGCATCGAACGTCTGGGGGGTCGAGAACCTATTCCGGTTGACGTTCGGATACTTGCTGCTACCAACAGGGATTTAGAGGCGGCTCTGACCGAGGGTCGTTTCCGGGAAGATCTTTATTATCGTCTTAAAGTGGTTACCCTGTGGCTCCCCCCGCTTCGTGATCGGAAAAGCGATGTTCCGTTGCTTGCGGAATATTTTCTTTCCCGGTTTGCCAAAGGAATGAAGATTAATAACTTAGGCTTGTCGGATGAGGTAAAAAACACTCTGACTAACTACCAGTGGCCGGGAAATGTTCGGGAGTTGAGCAATACCATTCAAAAAGCATTGATTTTTAATCGGGGGGGGCCGATCCGGCAGGAAGAAATCTCCCAGGCCCTTCATGGTGAGGGGATGAAAAAGGATGTCGCTGACCAATCAGCGATGGAGACGATTCGACAATGGGTGCGGCAAAACCTGGTTTCTGGCATGAATGAGAATATGTTTGATTATTGTATGGAGCACTTTGCGAGCGTCCTAATAAGCGAAGCTCTTTCGATCACGAGTGGTAATCGTGTCCGGGCGGCTAAAGTTCTCGGCCTTTCTCGTCCGACCCTCCAGTCTAAAATTGAAAAATATAAAATCAAAATCGAGACTTCAATAAAAAATAATTAAACCTGTTTTGCAGTAAAGGATTAACCGAAAAAGGAATGAAGATAGAGGAGGTAAGATAAAAAAGAGGGAGGCTTCGTGTAAACGAGTGGGTTGATTTCATAAAACAAACCCTTTGATCAAGCATGTCCTATGATCTGATCACTGGTTTAGAAGGACAGAGGATAGAACCTATCCTTCTCCCAGACAGTGTCATTCCCCGATTTAATCGGGGAATCCAGTTATTAACTCCTCATGCAAATCCTTCCAATTCGGATTTACCTTTTCAATAAAATCGATTTTCATGCGCGGTTATATTTTTTCAGTCTTTTCTCTCTTCTGATAGCATAAAATTGCTCATAATATATCAGCTTATCAACCCCATATCTTTCTGTAAATTATTCGACTAATTTATTCTTATGCTCCCATGCTTGCTTTATTAAGTTTGAAGTTACTCCTATATATAAAGTGCCATTCCGCTTGCTCTAAAATAGGTAGACATAAAAACCTTTTTCCATATAGCTCTGGATTACCCGGTCAAGCCCGACAATGACTAATATCCTTATGCAGAATTACCCACTTGTTTACACGAAGATCCAAAATATAAAGAAGACTACTTCCTGAACCCACCTGATTATCTCTTCGAAAAATCACAAATATCTTGACCCAATTTGTCTTATTTGGTAAATCAAAACCACACCAAATTGACGGCTTCGTAAAAAGTTCATCTGCGGCGTTCCGCTGCATCCCCTGCCCCGTTAAATGTTTGCTTCGAGAGGCAGAGAAGCTAACCTAAGGATTTCGGGTTCTGACTTACCGATCCCCAAAATTCATTATTTAACGGGGTGAATAATTGCGGCGTACAGGTAAGTAAGCCTCATTCCGTCGGATTTGCGCGCCTTGCATCTGAAGCTTTTTACTGTGCGTCTGATTTTTGACTTTTTACGGATTCATCAAATTTCATAAAAATATAAAAAGTAACGCCATGCTTTTGGCATGCTTGCACTAGTTTATTGAAAGAATGCTTCCATGAGGCAATCGGCTTCATGACGCGGGAGGGTTAATGGATAATAAATCGAAGTCAAAAGGTTTTTTGGGACGGTTTTCTTTTGGGAAAAAGGAGAACAATGCGGGAGAAAATAATAAAGAACATGACCAGGCCGGGAAGGAGAAGGCGGGTTTTTTTGAAAGGCTCAAATCAAGCCTCAGAAAAACTCATGAGATTCTGGTAACTCCGGTTGATGAGCTGATTCTGGGCCGGAAAAAAATTGATGAAGATACTTTTGAAAGTCTTGAGGAAATTCTGCTTACCTCTGATGTGGGGCCGCAGACGGCATTCAGTTTAATACAGAAAGTTCAGAAAAAGGTGGGCTATGGGGAATATGATAAAAAGAATCTCCTGCGGGAGTATTTAAAAGAAGAAATTCTTACCATCCTGGCAGAGCGGCAGGATCCTCTCGATATTTCTCAGTCGAAACCCTTTGTCATCATGGCGATCGGGGTAAATGGATCTGGAAAGACCACCACCATTGCCAAGCTTGCTCATCAGATGCACTCTCAGGGAAAAAAAGTCCTTTTAGCGGCAGCAGACACCTTTCGGGCGGCAGGGATCGAACAGCTGGAGATATGGGGAGAAAGGGTGGGATGCGAAATGATAAAGCAGAAAAAAGGTTCCGACCCTTCAGCAGTTGCCTATGATGCGATCCATGCGGCCTTAGCCCGGAGTGTTGATGTGCTGATTGTGGATACTGCGGGAAGGTTGCATACAAAAGTAAACCTGATGGAAGAACTCAAAAAGATAAAAAGGATTATGGGAAGGGAGTATCCGGGCTCTCCTCATGAGGTATTACTGGTGTTGGATTCTACTACCGGACAAAATGCGATTGCGCAAGCCACGATGTTTAAAGAAAACCTCGGCTACACGGGGATTGTGCTTACCAAACTCGATGGTTCGGCCAAGGGGGGGGTGATTGTAGGGATAAGTAATGAGCTTAAAATCCCCATCCGTTTTATCGGCATTGGGGAGAAGATGGAAGATCTTCGGGAGTTTAATGCTCAGGAATTTGTGGAAGCGTTGTTTGAATAAACTTGACGGCTTCGTCAACCCCCTTAGAAAATTTTCTAATGGAATTAAATGCCCCGGGTGAAATCTTTCTAACGGGGCGTCTGATTTTCGATTTTTCGCTGAAGAAGAGAAGTTAAATTAACTTTTTTTTCCTCTTGGATAATGGTATCTTTAAAAAATAAGGGTTTGGTAGGAGAGGTCAGGTGCAAGAGTCAGGGGCTAGGGGGATTATGGTAAGACGGTAAACTGATCTCAGGTAACTCACCTTTTTCGCAAAGGAGAGGAAAACATGAAGCCTAACGAAATACCTGAAAAAAACATCCGTCAGCCGGTGGTGGCCGGGTCATTTTACACTGCTGGTCCAAAAGCTTTAGCTCAAGAAATTAAGGGTTATTTTAATAATGTGCCGGCCGGTCAAATTATCTCGGAAAAACCGCTCGGCCTTATTTCTCCCCATGCAGGGTACCTGTATTCAGGACAGGTTGCGGCTTTTGCTTATAAGCAAATAGAGGGAAGGCACTATGAAACGATCATGATACTCGCGCCGAGCCACCAAGTCTATTTTCCAGGAGCATCGGTTGATACAAAAGATGGATATCGCACTCCTTTAGGAGTTGTGCCGGTGGCAAAAGAGATCGTTAACCACATTTTTGGCAAAAGTCCCTTGATCACTCATTATCCTCAGGCTCACATCCAAGAGCATTCTTTAGAGGTTCAACTTCCTTTTCTACAAACGGTTCTCAAGGATTTTAAGCTCGTTCCGATAGTTATGGGAGACCAAGCTATTGAGACATGTGAGGCGGTTGCCCGAGCCTTAGCTGATGTTGTTAAAAACTATGATGTTTTGGTTGTTGCCAGCTCCGACCTTTCTCATTATCACCACCTAAATATAGCGCAAGATTTAGATCAGAAAGTAATAGACCGGATCAACGCTTTTGACTTCCAGGGGTTAGCGTCAGATTTGAAGCTTCATAAGACTGAGGCTTGCGGCGGTGGCCCAATCATCACCGCGTTACTTATTGCCCGACACCTCGGAGCAAACAAGGCCAAGGTAGTGAAGTATGCCAACTCCGGAGATGTCAGTGGAGACTATAGCGGTGTTGTGGGGTACGCTGCCGGGGTTATATACAAAGAAGACAAAAAGGGTGCCAAAAAACCGGGGGTGGGAAAAGTGGGTGTTGACCTGGGGTTGAATGAAAAAGAAAAAGAGCTTCTCCACCGGATCGTAAAGGAAACGATCAAAAACCATTTGGATGGCAAACCTATCCCTGCTTTTCAAGTTGATTCCTCAACCTTACAAGAGCCGCGCGGCGCTTTTGTCTCGCTTCACAAGGAAGGTATGCTTCGGGGATGTATCGGGCATATCCGTGCTGACCATCCTCTCCATGAAACTATAAAAGACATGGCGGTTGCGGCAGCTTTTGAAGATCCCCGTTTTCCTCCCCTCAGTCGGAAAGAGTTTGACAAAATAGATATTGAAATTTCTGTGCTGACCCCTTTTAAAAGAATTACGGACATTAATGAAATTGAGGTGGGCCAACATGGGCTTTATATGGTAAAGGGTTTCTATTCCGGTCTTCTTCTCCCACAGGTGGCCACAGAATATGGGTGGGACAGGGTTACGTTTTTGGAACATACCTGCAATAAAGCGGGTCTATCCAAAGATGCGTGGAAGGACAAGGACACGGAAATTTATCTTTTTTCAGCCGATGTATTTTAGGCTGGATATCACCCTCACGGCTTTAGGGGTGTAAGATTTATGGAATATCCAAAGCTCAGAAATATTGAAGCGTTTCCCGTGAAAATGCAAGGGCAGGACCTCATCTGCTTTCGCGATCCTCAGAGGATTACCGAAAGCATTGTCTTCCTTCCCCGGAGCGCTTATTTTATAGTCAGCCTTTTTGACGGCGGACATTCTATCCTGGATATCCAAGCAAAGTATATGCGGATTTTTGGGGAACTCATTTACCGTGACCAGATCATTGAGGTAATGGAAAAGCTGGATCAGTCTTTACTGTTGGATAGTGATCGCTTTCGTGAATACCGAAATAAATTAGAAGAGGAATCTTTTCAAACATCTATCCGTAAACCCATGCTTGCCGGAGGCGGGTATGAAAGTGTTCCTGAAAAATTATGCATGCAGATTGAGAGCTTTTATTTTTTGGAAGGAGGACCAGGACAAGGTCCGCAC
Organism: Thermodesulfobacteriota bacterium; assembly: GCA_026625185.1. GTDB lineage: Bacteria > Desulfobacterota > WTBG01 > JAGOGO01 > JAGOGO01. The sequence goes on from CP113000.1 coordinate 2,079,949, forward strand.
CCTCAGGTTTCAGTAAATGGCCTCCTGGGATTCATTGCGCCTCATATCGATTATATGCGGGGAGGTCACTGCTATGCCTGGGCTTATAAGGAGGTAGCGGAACATTCCGACCATGATGTTTTTATACTTTTAGGCACCTCCCATCTGCCGACCCAAAAGTATTTTGTGCTTACCAAAAAAGACTTTGAAACCCCGTTTGGCATTCTCAAAACCGACCGGGATATTTTAAGCCGGCTGGAAAATGACGTGGGGAGAAATTTTTTTATTGATGAATTTGTTCATCGCAGCGAACACTCCCTCGAATTGCAAACAGTTTATCTTCACAATCTGTTTGGAAAGAACCCCAATCTGCGTATTGTCCCCATTCTCTGCGGATCTTTTTATGAAATTATTTCCCGTGGTGGTCATCCCCGCGAAAGCGAGGAGCTCAATGGTTTTATTGAGGCTTTGGGCAAGACAATTTGCGACGATGGCCGGAAGATATGCCTTGTGGCCAGTGCCGACCTGGCGCATGTAGGGCGACAGTTTGGACATCAGTTTGTGGTATCTGAGTCTGTTATGGCGGATATTAAGAGGAAAGACATGGAGATGTTGAATTGGGTTCTAAAGGGTGATGCTGATGGATTTTTCAATTACATCTTAAAAGAACGTGATCAGCGGAATATCTGTGGGCTTCCACCGATTTATGCTCTTCTGCGTCTCCTCGAAAACAGTGAAGGAAAACTCCTCAATTATAGCCAATGGAAGGACCCTGCCGGCAATGGCGCGGTTACTTTTGCCAGTATTGTTTTTCATTAGAGAAGGTTTAACCGGCGCAAGCAAGAAAATGTAAGGGTGTATTTGTCTGCCATGGGAGAAGTTTTTCAGAGACAGCGGCGTTGCTCTGCTTTAAATATCTTATAATATGAGGCCATATCTTTACCGACCACTATTTTGACCTTAATATTTCGGTTTTTAAACCCAGTAACCTTAACCACATCCTGGCGTTGGGGTATTTGTTTAGCCAAAGAGTAAGCATCCTGAAGATACCCGTCACAATAATAAATGGTTGTTTTCAGGTTATTGAACCGGGGTTCGTTTTTCAAAGAGGAAACTTTAAAACCTTTTTTGCCTAAATAAAAGGCCACACTTCGGGCAAAATGCCTAATCCCATTTCCATTCGAGACTTCTATACCTTTTGGCACCACCGGTAGCTTCTGTAAAAGCGGACGGTTATCGGATAAGGTTTTTGCTTTTATAGCTGAAGATGACGGCCGGGTTGATGCTCCAATATTTTTAGAAAACAGTACGTCTTTAGTCTTGTCTTTAGGCTTTCCACAGTACTTTTTCTGTTCCGAGAGGAGGTTGCCTGATGGAGAAGCCACAAGTTTTTCTTCATGGATACTTTTATCAATCGGCGCATCTTGCGAAAGCTTTTCTTCATTATTCTCATTATTATTATTCGGAGGAAAATTCTTCGCCACTAAAGTTTTATTGGGGTAAAGATTTGGGTTTTGATTAAACAGGTCAGCCATGTAACGACGCGCTTTTTCTTCATTGCCGGCGCTTTTAAACTCGTTAAACGCAAGCTCATATTTCCCTTGCTGGCCGTAAGCCAGACCCAGGTTATTATGGTATTGCCGGTTTTCTTTATCGAGGGCGACTGCTTGCTGAAAGGCGTTAACCGCGGAATCGAGTTTCTTTTGGAGCAGGTAAGAGTACCCGAGATTATTGTAGATATAAGCAAGGTTTGGGTTTAAACGCAAAGCCCCTTCATAGGCGTTAACTGCCCGGGGAAACTCTCCCAATAAATCGTATGAGACTCCGAGCCCATTGTAGGCCTTCACATATCCCGGATCATTCTGAAGGGTTTTTTTAAACTCTTTGATGGCGAGCTGGTGTTTTTTTCTTTCCTGGTAGAAACAAGCGAGGCGGTAATGCGACTCGGCATCATTGTTGGTGGGTTTTATGGTGCGCGTGAATTCTTCTATCTTTTTATCGGTGAGAGCATACTGGGATTTTTCCTTGTCCTGGAACGGCAACCAGCTTACCATCTTTTTCCATGGAGAACACCCGGCAAGAAAACACAACAAAAAGACCCCGATAGCGCCTCTTAACATTGCAGAGTTTATTTTTTTTCTCATTTCTCCCTCCTTTGCCAAAAAGCGAAAAGCTTTTTCCCTAATCCCCGGGTTCCACCCAGACAATATGGTTTTTGTTTATCATGACCACCCTCTCCGGGGAATCCCGAAAAACCACATCAACCAATACGACGAATTGTTCACAGGGAGTTTTAAAAAGGTCCGATATTCTTTTATTATGGCCTAAATTTATTTTTCCCGCAAAGGTTGAGCCATCTGTAGTTCGGATAGTAACTCCTCGGTACTCCCTCATCCAAGTATCGGAATCTTTAAATTCTTCCACCTCCTCGCCCCCTTTCTGATGAATACCTCCAGCGAATAATTTAAAAAAACAGTCTAAACCCTAACCCCCTATAACCAAAAGGTTAAATGATCCTAAGAACAAATCCGGGCGTCTTGCCGGGCTTTTTTGCAATAAGAGAATCAGTGCTTCACAGAATGAGCAACGAGTCGAAAGGAATGAAGGTAAAATTTAATTTTTTCTCATTATATTACTAATTTCATATAAATAAAAGCTTTTTTTAACCGATATTCTAGGAAGTTTGGAGAAAAAGTTTGTCTTTACCCTTTTATTGACCAATTTAAGTAATTTTGCTAATAAAAATAGTAATTTCCCGCACCACATAGTGTCATTTCCCGATTCAATCGGGGAATCCAGTTATTAAACCCCCATACAAATCTTTCCAATTCGGATTTACCATTTCAATAAAATCGATTTTCCATATAGCTCTGGATTCCGAGCCTGTCCCGTACTTAATACGGGAGTCAAGCCGGAGAATGACTAATATCCCTTAATCTGTATTACCCATTTGTTTACACGAAGACCCATTATTTGAAAAAGCTATAAGCAGTAAGTTTATTATTCCCCTTTTATTTGTCGTATTTTTTTGTTTTTTCACACCCCAAAAACCTCTCTCCTTGCGCCCAGTGCACGCTTTGCACAACCCCCTCGCTCGTATAACGGCCAACAGAACACGGTAAACGGATTACGGTCCACAGTTAACGGAGAACTGACAACGGATAACTATCTATTTAGACTCAAAGCATTTTTGGGTAAAAATATACCCAGGCAGAATGAAATTTTGAGAAGTATTATGGAAAGATTATTGAAATACTAAAAAAAAATAAATGAGTTAGGGATTGGAAAATTTAGGGATTGAAAAAATTCAATGAGAATGAAAAAAATATTTTTATTGCGGAATTGCGGAAATTCGTATATTCTGTTATTATGGAGGTATGAATTTTTGCAGGAGAAAATTATGAAAGAAAACGTCATGGTATCCGGCCGCGGACAAATTACCCTGCCGGCGGCGATTCGAAAGCGCTTAGGGATTAAGCCCGGAGGTATGGTGGTTTTAGAAGAAAAAAACGGCGAGGTAGTGTTACGCCCCGGAGTGGTAGTGGAAATTGAGACCTACACCGATGCCGACATCGCCCAATGGGATGAAGAGGACCGATTAGACAAAACTGAACGCGCAGCACTACTCAAACGCCTGGGTAAAAAGACTTGAAACGATTGTTTCTTGACGCCAATGTGCTTTTTACCGCAGCACAAAACCCAGCAGGCAAGGCAGCACTGGTGATTGAATATGGAGGAAAGGGATATTGGGAGATCGTGACCAATACTCTCGCCGTTGAAGAAGCCCGAAGAAATTTTGCCTTAAAATTTCCGGATTGTTTGACGAAATTTGAAATGCTTTTGTCGGATGTCTTGGTTTTGCCTTCCCAGATAGAAGGGTCATGTTCTTTTTCCCTTTCTCCTCAAGACCGAATAATCTTTCTTTCTGCGCTCACATGCAAGGCAACTCACCTGCTAACCGGCGATATCAAACATTTCGGCCCGTTTATAAATAAGCCGAAGATTACATCAGGAATAATTATTCAGACCGTTCCCGAATTCCTGCGGGGATAAGCGCACTGCTTTACCCATTTTCGCTTTAAGCAGTTTTGGGTAAGTCAATGGCCAACGGTGAACTGACCACATAACGGCCAACCCTGAACGGAAAACGGATAACGGATCAAAGGAATTTGCTTAATAATTGAGGCTTTATTTTAACCCCGGAGGTGTAAATAGTTAGAAAAGTCTTGATAATTATATAACTTATTGATATAAAAGGAAATATTTATCAAATTGGGATTCAATGCAGGCTTGGAAATGGTGAAGTGGAAAAAATATCGGGTGTAATGAAATTTTTTGTGTTTGTATTATTGGTACCACGACAAGTTTGATGAACTGACAACAAAGATATGAACACGAAGTCGACTTGGGATAAGGCAAATGATACGATTGCTCAATTAGTTCGTTATACCTTGGTTGGCGGCTTAGCGTTTGTATTCGATTTTGGGTCTTTATTTATCCTTACGGAATATTTAAATATTCATTATCTGGTTTCGGCTGCGTTCGCTTTTTTATTGGGCCTGACGATAAACTATACCTTAAGTATAATCTGGGTTTTTGAAAAACGTACCCTGTCAAATCAGAGGATAGAGTTTTTCATCTTTTCTTTAATCGGCATGGTTGGATTGGGATTGAATGAGTTTATCATGTGGCTTTTTACGGATATTCTAAATTGTTTCTATTTGCTATCGAAAATTGTTTCTACTGTATTTGTATTTCTGTGGAATTTTTTCGTAAGAAAATTCGTTTTATTCAATTAAGAGAAATACCATGCACCGGAAAACGGCGGTTATAATAGGCGCAGGACCGGCGGGTCTTACCGCCGCTTATGAATTACTCCATAGAACAGAAATAAAACCAATTATCTTTGAGAGCACATCTGATATCGGCGGCATATCAAAGACAGTTAATTACAAGGGAAACCGCATAGACATTGGGGGGCACAGGTTCTTTTCAAAATCAGACAGGATAATGCGATGGTGGCAGCACATAATGCCGGTGCAAGACGACCCTGCACGAGATGAATTCAAACGGAGCTATGAAAATCAGGAAAGGGGGATAACATTTGCCTTAAATCACAGCGGACCTGATCCTGAAAAAAATGACCGGGTAATGCTTATCCGCCACCGCCTTTCAAGGATATTCTTTTTGCGAAAATTTTTTGATTATCCGGTATCCCTGAATCTCAATACCTTATCCAACCTGGGAGTCACGAGAATATTTAAAATTGGTTGTAGCTATGCCAAAATAAAGATTCTCCCAAAAAGAAAAGAACTCTCTCTGGAAGATTTCTTTATTAATCGCTTTGGAAAGGAATTATACCTTACTTTCTTTAAGGACTATACTGAGAAGGTATGGGGGATTCCCTGCACGGCAATAAAACCCGAATGGGGTGCGCAAAGAATTAAAGGTCTGTCTCTTACCAAGACATTCATCCATGCTTTTAAAAAAATATTTAAAAAAAAATCGTCTATTGGTCAAAAAAATACAGAAACAACTTTAATCGAGCGGTTTTTATATCCAAAATATGGACCAGGTCAAATGTGGGAGACGGTAGCACAAATTATCAAGGAAAAAGGCGGAGAAATATACACCAATCAGATGGTCAAAGGCCTCATGGTTGATCGTGAAAAAGTGGTTTCAGTAGAAGTTGATGATCTGCGTGAAAAGAGAACATATCAGGTAACCGGGGATTTCTTTTTTTCAACGATGGCGGTGAAAGATTTGGTAGCCGCAATTAAAGGTTATGTTCCCGATCATGTTCGTAATGTGGCAGCCGGTTTAGTCTATCGCGATTTTATTACCGTGGGACTTCTTCTGAAAAAATTACTTGTGAAGAATGAATCCAAGATGACTACGCTCGGCACTTTAATCCCTGATAACTGGATCTATATTCAAGAAAAGGACGTTAAAGTTGGAAGGCTTCAGATTTTCAATAATTGGAGTCCCTACCTGGTAGCGAATAAAGATACTGTCTGGATCGGGATGGAATATTTTTGCAATGAAGGTGATGAGCTGTGGAATAAATCGGATGAGGAGTTTAGTGTATTCGCGGTTGATGAATTAGCGAGGATTGACATTATCGACAAAGAAGACGTCATGGATAGCGTGGTCATCAGAATGGGGAAAACCTATCCCGCCTATTTCGGAACGTATGATCGGTTTAACGAAATTAGAGAATTCATCGATACCTACGAAAATCTTTTTTTAATCGGAAGAAACGGAATGCACCGATACAACAATATGGATCATTCCATGCTGACGGCCATGGTTGCGGTGGATAATATTCTGAACAAAATATTCACAAAAGATAATATCTGGTCGGTCAATACCGAGCAGGACTATCACGAAGAACGATAAATCTTCTCATATGTTTCATAGAGCCCGGTGGCAGGAATAGGCGAAGGGCATGTCGTTCATCTACTATCGAGAGATCTGATACGTTTACAACTGTAGAGGTACCAATCAAAATCCTGATATTTTAAAATAGCTATATAATTATAGACACGGATGTTTTTTCGCGAAAGAATTTTTTTCGGTTGATATTCCGGCACCTCATACTGAGCAATGATAAAATCCAAATTCTGAGCCTTGCTACAGCATTTTTTAATCTCGTTTGCGTAGAAAACCTTCATCTTTATCAGTTGGTCTTTAGTGGAAACTATGATGGGATTCTCAACTGATTCCAATAATCCGATATTATTCATTCTCTTATCTAATTCCAGAGCTTTTTCACGAGAAAAGACAATACCGGATTCTTGCAAACGAGATACATAATTTGTGCGGTTTAATAGAAACCATGATAACTCAGGATGCCCAAGCCACAGTATTTCTGAGTTTTTCGGTATATTCTCAGCCCCGAATGATTGCTCAACTCCGATTGTTTTCGCAAACAATTTTTCACACTCGAGCCTCTGGTCCCATAACCCCAGCGAAATAAAAAAGAAAGTCCCTGAAAGCGCGATCAAAAGTTTATTTTTTTGCCGCAGGTGATAGTATAAAAGCGGAATACCGGCAAAGATCAAAAGTAAGTTGGAAATTATCGCGTTATAATCCGGCACTAAATGGATCAATGAAAGAGAGTGGTTAAGCTTAAATATGGCAAAATAAAATAATAGGATATCAGTTAACAGTAGGACAACAGAAAGGATTACCAGAATGGTATCCAGCTTTATCCTGAAATCCTCGGTAAAAGGATTTTTTTTAAAGACCGTCCATTGCGATAAATATTTATTTTTCTTACTGTAGCTTATTAATACCAGGAAGAATTCAATGATGATAAGGACTATATAATGTAGTGAAAACACCGTGGTGTATAAACAAAGCCAGGCCGCGCAATATACGGCTGCAAAGGATTTCGCGAAATTTGAATAGTTCCTGATTTTGATATATATCGAGGGCAGGGATAGATAGGAAAAGAATAACAGCAGCCAGCAAGTTCGCCAGGTTTGAACCTGCAAAACCATTACGTTTTTAAGGAAATCACCCAAACACAAAGACAGGAGGAAGGATATCCCAATGGAAGCGAGGAGGGATATGGCTACCTTGCGTCTCTTCCCTCTATTGATAACCGCGTAAAGCAGTACTACTAAGAAAGATGCTAAGATCGGCAGAATATCCCTTAAGGTCCAGTTGCTCAGAAAAAGAACAGACGGAGATTTTTGAATGATACCTGCCCAGTCCGCGTCCATAGATTGAAATATTCTGACAAAGGGAGAGATACTAAATAGAGCTAATAATACGACAATTACTGACAGTATGAGACCGATAATAATGGTAGGTCTACGGCGTTCGAAAAAAAAATAGACGTATAAAAAGATTGCTCCGGTGCCCGCCATAATGGGGTGCAGAAGAAAACTCATGGCCAAGGTAACCGGGCATAAAACAAACCTTCTTTTCAGGGCAAAAAATAGGGAAAACAGGACAAAAGCTTCGGCATATATTCTCGGGGTAAGAAAAGGCTCTCCAAAAGAAAATACGTGGTTGGCTCCATAAAAGGCCGGCATAGCGATAGCAAAGGCGAAAGAAAGGAATTTCAGCGCCCCTTTATAAAATATACCCGCCAGCAGATAGGCGGACACGAACCAGAGAACGTGACCGAGAATAAAAAGAATAATGTTTGCGGTAATGGGATTGGTCAGCTTGATGATGAACGCGTATGGATAAGAAAAAACCGTATAATTTTCCTGAGAGTCAAAGCGGAGAAAAAGATCATTTTTGAAAATCTCCGGTTTTATATGACTCATGGCCTGTAAGGTGTAAAGTTTTGCATCATAAACGATGCCTTTATAAGGATGACTAAGGATCCAGATTGATACCAAAGCCAGGAAGATTGAAATGATAAAGAGTAAATTTTTATGTGTTACCTTATTCATCAATTAGTTAGCCGTTATCTGTTGACCGTTTCCCGTTGGCTGTTATCCGTTCACCGTTGTTCGTTTAATTGAGTTTTTAAGAGCGCTTATTTTGGCTGAGATTTTATGCAAGTGTTCGATTAACTCACTAAACGATTTATGATTAATATAATCTTGCTTCATCGAAATCTCGAGAAGCGGAACACATTCATGTGAGGAATCCAAAGCAATGCTAAGGAAATTTTGTTGTTTTATAAATTTGGTCAGCAAATTCGATAGCGTCTTTATATACTTCTAATCTTTCAAAATTGAATTGCATCTATTAATTCCCTCTCTCGTATAACCGATAACGGCGAACGTTGAACGGTAAACGGAAAACGGTCAACGGACAACAATTAATATTATTTTCTCACAAAAATAGTTCCCGCCTCATCCTCATAAACCTTCTTCCATCCCGGGCTGTCACCGATAAATTCAATAATTCTCTTGTTGTCTTTTTTACTGAGTACCACGAAAGAGATTTTGTATTTATCCAGGATTTTTTCCCAATCTCCCATGCCGAAGTGCACGTCGCTGCAGTCTTTCCAGATCTCTTCCGGGACCAGGTGCAGCCGGGTATCGGCGAATACCTTGTATTCCGGCCACAGTTTCCAGATCAGATAGCTTCCCCAGTTGATATCATTAAACATATTTCCCTTCAGGCCTTGTTTTTTTATATATTGCGCTATTGCCACCGGCTCGGATTTGGGATTAATAAAATTTCGCACGCTTTTGATGGGAAGATAAGGCCTGAACCAAGGGAGAAACGATATCGCGGTTATTAACAGAATAATGAAAAAGATGATGTTCAACGTCAGGCATTCGCTTTCGGTTTCTTCTTTTTTCCCCCCTGATATTTTTTGCCGCACCAGTTCTATCGAGCAAAAATGTGCGGCCAGGATCGGGGCGGAGACAATCCCCCACCACATGACCATTCGCTCCGCCTTAAAACCGACAAACAGAAAAACAAGAAGCAGCAAGGCTTCGGTAAAAGTAATTTTTCGTGTGCTGAATTTAAGGATGATGCCGGCAAGCACAACGGAGACAATAAAGCAATAGCCTAAACCATCCTTCATGGCGGTCGGCTGCCATTCGGCGGAGCGTGCTGCCGAACTTGATGCGTTCACCCATACGTCTTCCCAGATGTTTATACCGTAAGGATTTATTAAGGTGACCAGCGTCAGCATTATCAGCAAAAAAAGAAGCCGTCTCAATCTTGAATCTTTGGTCAGTCTCCTGAATCTTTCCTTTGCAGTAACAGAATATCCGGCTCTATTATAATATTCATCGGCTGCTCTTCCCACTAAAAAGATGCCGGCCAATATAATGGCAAGCGGGAAGCTGTTGTGAAGATTGACCCACAGTATCATTAACAGTGACAACAAAAGGATTAAAGAATTGCCTATTTTTTCTTTTTGAAAAAGCTGACGGTAGAAAAAGACAAACAGGGGGATGGTAAACAACTGGGGACGCATATACCAGTTGGTAAATCCGAGGACCGCGGCAAACACTATAAAAAGGAGAGTGACCTTATAATGCTTCGTTAGAATTTGGATAAGGTGATAAAAGATGGACATGGCCAGAAGCAAAAGGCCGACTCTCAGAATGATAAGCGATTCGAGGCTCCCCATTTTCTCGCAAACTGCAAGCGCTACCTGCGAAAGCCAGCCGGAATTGATATACTGGAGGCCAAAAAAGGTATGGGTAAAGAGGTCATGGCTGATAATAGCCCTTTTTTCGATCATTGCTTGGCCGAGTTTAAGGTAATAGCCAAGGTCATTGGAAATTACATCACCCCCCAGGCCCAAGATGGCGGTCAGCCAGAAAGGAAGGATATAATAAATAGTTTTAAGCCTGAAAAGGGGAGGTATCTGGTCGGTTTTCATAGTAGTCGTTTACTGTGATCCGTTAACCGTTATTTGTTGACCGTTTTCCGTTGGCAGTTATCGGTTCATCGTTGTTCGTTTAAGTGAGTTTTTAAGGGCGCTTATTTTTGCTGATATTTTATACAATTGTTCGATTAACTCACTGAAGGATTTATGATCAATATATTTTTGTTTCATCGAAATCTCTAAAATTTTCCTTCATTGTTTTTCCTCTCGTCCCCATTTTTTTACCCCTCACCTAAATCCTCTCCCCGGCGGGGAGAGGAAGGAAAGGACGGAACACATTCATATGAGGAGCCAAGAGCAAGAAGAAAATTTAATTGCATCTATTAATTCCTTCCCTCCTATAACCGTTAACGGTGAATGGTTAACAGAAAACGGTAAACAGATAACGGTTAACGGAGAACAAAGAACGTTTTATATTCTGTATTTTCCGGTTAAATAACGTGTCCGTATTCTCACCAAATCAATCAACATACTAAAAGAATCCTTCACCATATGAACCCGGGAGTCGGGAGAATTAATCCATTTTATGGGAACCTCCTTTATCCGGTATCCGTTTTTGTCTGCTATAAAAAGCAGTTCCACATCAAAACCAAATCCCCAAACAGTCTGTTTTGCAAACAGTACGTTGGCTGCCTCTTTTTTGAAGAGTTTGAAACCGCACTGGGTATCCTTGATCCCGGATAACGTGAGAAGCTGTACCAGCTTGTTGAAGGTCTTTCCCATAAACTCCCTTGGCCATGGCTGCCTCTCCAAAATATCCGACCCGGGCAATGCCCGGGATCCGATAGCAATATCATAGCCTTGGTCGAGCCAGTCTGCCAGTTTATCAACTTCCTGGATAGGAGTGGATAGATCAGCATCGGAAAAAAGAATAATCCTTCCTTGGGAATGCAATACCCCGGCTCTTACCGAATATCCTTTCCCACGATTGACCTTATTTCCCAATAACCGGACAGAGGAAAACTCCCCGGCAAATTTTCTGATCACCTTGCGAGTGTTGTCACTGCTTCCATCATCCACCACAATGATCTCAGAGCGATAATCCCTGGTCAGTAAAAATTCGTGGATTTTTTGTAAGGTGGCGCCGATTCTTTCGGCTTCATTAAATGCAGGGATAACCACCGAAAGATGGATATTATTCAAGGATTCAACCACTAACGGCCCCTGTTCGTTATTGCTTTTAATTATTTTGACTCCTGTCTCCTCATTCCGAATTTAGCTCCTGCCTACCATAATCACTCCCAGACAGATGCAAAGCACCCCCATGAGCCTTAAAAAAGAAAGATTTTCATTAAAGATCAGCCAGGAAGCAAGAACTATAAACACATAACTGAGACTGAGCATTGGATAGGCATAGCTCAAATCCACCCTTGAAAGGATAGACAGCCAAAGAAACATGGCTATGCCGTAAAGAACCAGACCCAGAAAGATATAAGGGGTGAAAATGACTTTTATCAAGCTGAGGTTTAAACCGGCAGAGCCGGAAAGCAACATCCCCTTCTTTAACGAAACCTGTCCCACGACTCCCAGTGCCACGGCAGCGAAGATCATGAAAATATCTCTCATCTAACGTGTCTCCTTATAATTTTTTGCCCCATCACTCCTTTTAACCTGCGATATAATGTGTCATTGATAATATCACGGCTATGGCCATAAATACATCCCTGTTTGGAGGTGGAGCGACCGGGTGAAAAAATGCTATAGTAAAAAGTTGTTGATATTCTTAAAAAAATTACAATTAAAATTATATAAAATAACATAGTGGAAATTATGAATAAAAAATAAAAGCTAATGTTAATTAGCCATTCAATTCTTTTATCGCATGCCGATAATTGTCCATAGTGTGCCAAAAATTTTCTTATTTTTTTAAACAATTTTCTGCAAATTTTTTATTTGGGCAATTTTAAAAATAAATTTTGCAAAATAGTAAAGAAAAAAATCTAATATTTTACTTGAAATTAAACTTATTACGTATTATTATTTCAAAAAATTTCTTTTTTCAAAAAAATGGCTTTATCTTTTGGCATTATAGTTGCTTGGAAGTTGAATAAGTTCAGACAATATTGATCCTTAGGAAAAAGCCACACCAGTGGTGAGGCTGGGCCGGAAAGCCACGGGTCTTAATTAATCGAAAGATATCCGGGTTGCCAAAAAAGGTAACCGGCTATTTTTTGGTATTAATCCCCCTCACCTCAATCCTCTCCCCGGCGGGGAGAGGATTGAAAGATTTGAAGTCTATCCTGATGGGGAGAGGAAGGTAAAGTAAAAAATCCTCCAAAAGGGAGGGAAAGGCAACGTAGTAAAAGCTCTCCTCAAAGGAAGAGAAAGGGACTAAATAAGCAAGTAAATACTTTTTTGTAGTTATATAGATTAAATACCCTATTTACTAACTTGCTTCATTATGAAATAATTTTTTCAAATAACTTTTTTGAAAGGAGGAAAAGCCAAGAAAGAACATCAATAAATCATTAGAAACAAATGGGTTAAAATTTTTTTAAAACCTAATTGTTATTTTTTTATTAAAGGAGGTAACAGATGGAAAAGTTAAAAAAATTTTTTAAAGAGGAGGAGGGCGTGACCGCACTTGAATACACAGTGCTCGCCGCACTTATAATTATCGTGATAATTATATTTTTTACCCCGATACGAAATGCCGTTAGTAAGATATGGTCAGAAATTAATAGTGCAATGACGGCTGCAACATCATAATCACCGGGCAATCACCCAATCATAAATAAGAAGAAATTTCTTTTCAAAACTTATGAGGGAAACATAATATAATTCGCCTTATAGGAAAGAGAAGAAAAATTAGTTATTGACGCGAAGCGAGGGCTTTTTATTTCGCTCCGTCCTCAATAACGAGAGAAAAAAGGAAAGCCGGTAGCGTGATCAGTGATGTTTATCTGTCCACATTTTTAGCCATAATTCTTTTGATTGCGGCAATATACGACATTTGGGTTGCTAAAATTCCCAATGTGATCACGTTCTCCGGTATGATAACCGGCATTATATATCATGGGGCAGCTCAGGGTTTGAGCGGGGCCGGGCTGAGTATTGCCGGCCTGCTGGCAGGGAGCGCGGTATTTTTCCCTTTTTACCTGCTGAAAGGAATGGGAGCCGGGGATATAAAGCTGATGGGAGCGGTGGGCTCCTTAGTGGCCTGGAAAGGAATAATCCCGGCTATTGTTTTTACCGCGCTGGCCGGAGGCATTTATGCGTTTGCGCTTATTTTTTGCAATCCCAGTACCTGCAAGAGATTGATCTTTGGATCAATATCAATGTTTAAGACTCTTGCGCTGACCGGGCAGATTGTTCTTCCCTCCTTATTTGAAAAGGAGAAAAAGCCGCAGGTGCGTTATGGGGTGGCGATCGCCGCGGGAACTTTATTTTCGCAGTGGTGGTGGCCGCTGCTTAAGTAGTTTTGGGGAACGCTCATTAATTTCTCTCCAACCAAATTTTTCCTTTTACCACCCCTTTGAAAATGGGTAGAATTGGTTTATTTCTCTTTTTTAAAGTGGAAAATCAAGTTTTCCTCTTTAATTAATGGAAAAAAAACAAATTTTTCTTGAAATTTTTCTTGAAATAAATAAAAAACATTGTAAAATATATTTCAAATTGCTTATTTTTATCCCATGAGAAAATTTTCTAACGGCTAAAGTAAAGAAAAATTCTCATCAGATAAAGAAAGGGGTGAATCTTATGGAGAGATGGAAAGCATTTTTACCGATTCTGATAGCGGTGATTATTGCCTTGATCGGGGCTTTTGCGGCCAACAAATGGCTAAAAAAGCAGGCGATTGTAAAGGGGAAACCAACCATTGGGGAAACCGCCCAGATTGCCGTGGCCAAGGTGGATTTGCCCTGGGGAACGAAGCTGACCTCTGAAGCCTTGACCTCCGCAAGGTTTATTAAAAATAGTTTGCCCACAGGCTATTTTACTGATCTTGCTGCTCTCAACAACCGGGTGCTTCTCAGTCCGGTTAGTAGGAATGAACCTATTTTAGAATCGCGATTAGCTCCGGTCAGCATTGCTACGGGCGGCGTTTCCGCGGTTATTCCGAGCGGCAAACGGGCGATAGCGGTCAAAGGCGACAAAGTCATCGGATTATCCGGACTGATCCAGCCTGGCAACCGGGTTGATGTTCTGTTCAGCATAACCAACCCGGAGACACAAACCGAGATCACCAAAATCGTGCTTCAGGATATTCTGGTGCTGGCCGCCAACACCCAAATAGAGAAAGGCAAGAAAGAAGGCGAAGCAGCTCCGGTGGATGTTTATACCCTCGAGGTAACACCGGAAGATGGTGAGAAGCTTGCGCTCGCCGCTACCCAGGGAAGACTTCAGTTCGCTTTAAGAAACCCCATGGATTTGGAAATGGTGGTTACCAGAGGAGCGACCATACCGGATACGCTCGGTATGTTGTATATACCCGGCAACAAAAAAAGCCCGGAACCCATGGCAACAAGAGGCCCTTCCGCTGTCCATGAGTCCGAGGTTACCATTATTAACGGCTCTAAGGCAACGGTCGTTAAACATGCGCTGTAATTATTTAATGAGAGGGCGGAATTCACCCTCACCCCGGCCCTCTCCCTCAAGGGAGAGGGAGTTTTGAATTGATTCTCTCCCTCAAGGGAGAGGGAGTTTTGAATTGATTCTCTCCCTCAAGGGAGAGTGGGGTGGTTGCTTCTCTCTCCATTAAGGGAAAAAATGTTTTTTGGTTTCTTCTCTCCGTTAAAGGGGAGATAGAAATTTTGGTTTGATTCTCTCCCTTAAGGGAGAAGGAAAATTTGGAGTGGATTTTGAAACGTTACCTCCTCTCCCCTGCGGGGAGAGGATTGAGGTGAGGGGGCTTATCGCATCTTATTTTTGCTCTGATTAATATGTTTCCCCCCCGTAAGAAGGCACGGGGTAAAAGAAAGTGAGGAGAAGAATGAGGCTTACAACCACGGCAATAATGAAAGGATATGGACTCGCTTTTGTTATTCTCGCTTTGTTGCTGACCCTCTCGGGCAGAGCATTTTCTCAAACCATTATCGTGCTGGGAGATAAAAAAACGACTAAGCTTGACCTGGTCGTCGGGAAATCAGTGATATTTAAAAGCTCTCAGGAAATAAAATCCGCCAGTATCGCTGACCCGGAGATCGCGGAATGCGTTTCTCTATCTCCCAGTGAAATTTACGTTGTTGCCAAAGCTCCCGGCGCGACCCGCCTTATTATTTCCCAGGCCGGAAAGGCGATGTTTACCTATGATTTAACTGTTGCCTACGATATCGCGGGGTTGAAGCAGAAGCTCAACGAGATGTTGCCGGACGAGAATAATATTCAGGTAACGGCCACGAATAAATCCCTTACCTTGAGCGGCCGGGTTTCGAGCACGGTCAAGCTTTCTCAAGCGCTCGCGATTGCTGAGGGCTTCGCTCCCAAGGGGGGAATCAATAATCTCCTTGAGGTCGCCGGAGTACATCAGGTGATGCTGGAAGTGCGGGTGGCGGAGATGTCAAAGAGTTTAGGTCAAAAGCTGGGTTTTAATTTTGCTTACACCAACGGGCAAGACTTCGCCCTTACCCATTTGGCACAACTTACTTCCTTCGATTCCGCGACCGCAGGCGGGCCATTGGGCATTGCGGTCTCTTCCGCGGTTAACGCCCTTTTTCGTTTTAAGAAGGGCAACTCCACCTGGACCAATTTTATTGACGCCTTAAAAGAAGACGGCTTGGTCCACGTTCTGGCGGAGCCGACCCTGATCGCTTTAAGCGGCCAGTCAGCAAACTTTCTCGCCGGAGGGGAGTTTCCGATCCCGGTTCCCCAGGGACTCGGAACGGTCGGCATTGAATATAAATCATTCGGCGTCGGCCTTACCTTCACGCCGATTGTTCTCGATGATAAAAAGATTAATATAAAGGTGTCCCCTGAGGTTTCACAGTTGGATTATTCCATCGGTATCAATATAATAGAAGGACTTCCAGTTCCCGGAATAACCACCCGGAGGGCCTCGACCACCGTAGAGCTGGGGGACGGCCAGAGCTTTGGTATTGCCGGCCTTCTGCAAGATAGCACGCGCAACGCTATTTCCAAGTATCCGTTCCTCGGAGAGATGCCGGTGCTGGGAGCTTTGTTCCGCAGCAGCGACTATCAAAGAAGTGAGACGGAGCTGATCATTATTGTTACACCGCATATTGTAAAGCCCCTTGATATGGCCAAACAGTCTTTGCCGACCGATTATTATGTGGAGCCGAACGCGTGGGAGTTTTACGGCCTGGGTCTCCTGGAAGGAAGGAGCAAGCCTTTGTCTCCGGTCGCAACCGGTGAGCTCGATGGAGAGTTCGGGCACGCGGTGCCTATGCCGTAGGGGAAAAAGGAAGGGGATTTTCTCCTCACCCTGTCCCTCTCCCCCGAGGGGGAGAGGGGAGCTACTTTAAAAATAATCCTCCCCTTTGGTAAAGGGGAGTTAGAGGAAATTTTAACGTAAGAATGAAACGTGACCTCAATCACGTTGTCGGATTTAATAGAATCGGCGACAAATTGTAACAAAAACGGCGACAAATTAATGAAATCGGGCACAATTTCCCAGGGGTATTTTTCAGGCAACACAAAACCTGTCTGATTTTTGACTTCAAAATCAGCAGGTATTTTATCCCCACAAATTAATGAAATCGGGCACAATTTCCCAGGGGTATTTTTCAGGCAACACAAAACCTGTCTGATTTTTGACTTCAAAATCAGCAGGTATTTTATCCCCAAAATTCTTATGGCCGAAGCCGATTTTTCCCCTAAAAAAACAAATTCATTAAGGCATAAAAACCTTCTTTTTTAAAAATTACTAATTAACAATTCTTTCCCTTCGCTGTGATTACCCCTATTTAGAGTATAAATTGTCGATACCGGCTTAATTTTAAATCCTTTAAATATTTCCCTGATCTCCTGCGCATCATTGATACTCAGAACGAATTGCGCTTTGATTTTGGCCAGCTTATCCGCCATCTCTTTATAATCAGGCAGTTCCATATTAAACTTATACCAGGGAGCCTTCCAATAGGGCGGATCGAGATAAAAAAAGGCCTCAGCACGATCATAACAAACCAAAAATTTCTGGTACGGGAGATTTTCAATCGTAACCTGAGACAACCTCAAATGGACTTCTGATAACTCCTCTTCCAGCCGAAGCAGATTAATCCCGGGTCTATGCAAGGGTCTCATCCCAAAGTTTCTACCCACCACCTTTGCGCTGAACGCGTGCCGCTGGAGATAATAATAATGGGCTGCTCGTTGGATATCAGTCAAACCCCCGGCAACTTGCTGCCGCTTAAAATCCTCGAACCATTCTCTCGATGATAAAATCCATTTAAATTGTTTTAAAAACTCCTCTAAATGATGCTGTAATACACGGTAAAAGCAAATCAGATCGCTATCCAGATCATTGATAACTTCAAATTTAGAGGGTTCTTTGCGAAAAAATACCCACGCTGCCCCGGCAAAGACCTCACAGTACATTTTGTGCTCCGGGATCATCTCAATTATTGTTTTTGCCAGCTTACTTTTGCCGCCGATGTACGCTAATGGACTGTCCACTGGACACCTCCTTGTGCAGAAAAATAACTTGTGTTATTATTCCCACACCATCTTTTCTCATCCCGATGGTGGAGAGTTTCCGCATTATGCGGACTGCGCTGGGTGGTGCCAGTGCGGCGGTGGCAGAGATCCATCACAATCTCTGCCCCGAACTTTCCTTTTATTTTAATGATTGATCTGATTGAGTTATAGTGGCCTGCGGCGTCGAAACCAATGGTGCAGGAGTCGCAACCGTCTGAGAATCCGGTATCACTGGAGCGGTTGCGGGAACGCCTTGAGTCTTAGCTGCCACTGCGCCATAAGCTGCCGCCGCATTCAAGATATTGGTCATAAAACCGCTCAACTGTGTGCTTGTGTCGGCATTATACGTGCCGAGTAAATCACTCCAGGTTATTACCTGGTTTACAAAAGGCGGTTTTTTGGCCGTTATATCCATTTTTGCAATCACTATTTTCCCCGTACTATCGTACTGTTCTTTGTGGATGGTCATGGTGGTACACCCACTTGAAAAAATCAACCCCCAAACAACCAAAACAGTAATAAAATAAACACAAAACAGTTCGAACTCAAAATAATAGAATATTTTTTTCATGCGAACTCCTTTCTATTTGAGCCGTACCGGCTCGTTTAAAACATCCCATTTGGCGATATCGCCCGGCCGGGGAGCGGTTTTACCTTCCACCAGCCCGGCGGCTCGATACGCCAGAAAAACAAACTCGCTGCAAAAATACCTCGTGCAATCCGCCGAGACCCGGCCAAAAATATTTTTAATTACCGAGCCAAAATCATACGGCGTGCCGACCTGATCAAGCGCCCAGGTGACGATTTGTTCACGCGCGCCACAATATTCTTTTTTGAGCGGCAGCCACCAGGCTTCACCGTCATATTTTTTAACCCTCCACGATAAAATACGCAGCTCAATGCCTGACGCGTTGGCTTCAAGAATAAACCGGCGATCGGTCAAGCCTTTAAACTCTTCCAGCCGGATCACCAGCGAAGCGTGGCTGTAACCGCCGTAAAGCCGGATCAGGCGCGAGATCGCTCCCGTGCCCTTCCAGAGGATCACGTCTCCGGACTTGATAGCCTCACGATGTTGAGAATAATTATTCATCAGCTCGGGTCCCTGATCTCCAATATATCAAATGGATTAAGAGGACATTCTACTTCATCTATCACCGGGATATTACAGGTGCTGATTGCCTTAATCTCCGAATTTACCGAATCAGAAATTACCACATGTGTTGCCGTGTTTGTCCCGGTCCCCGTAATCGTCTGTGCCGCAACTGTCAGCTTTCTTCCACTTGTATCCCCATCGCCGATAGTATAGTCACCGTTACCGTCTCCGGTGGTCAGCGTTACTTGGCCGAGAGAAACCGCGGCTATTCCGGCATAGTTAGCAGGCTGGGCAGAACAGAGGTCGAGCTTATTACCATTGTCGGCAATGTCCGCCAATAGTAAGTCTTTTTCATCATCGGGTATTAATTTCCCCATTTTTTCTCCTTATCTAAATAATATAATTCTTAGTTTAAATGGCTTAGGTTCATAAATTCCTTGAGTATTTTTCTGTCTCATCCCAGTAGCGTAAGGGACCGGTAGGTTCATTACCTGAATGCCTAATTGAAGTTGAATTATTCTACCGCCTATTTGCGTGGTAGATTTACCGACCAATTTGTCCAGTATGTCATTTCCTAAATCATTTTTTAATTGCACTTTCCAGCCATAGCAACCATCAACTGCCACTTCTACTTGAGAAATGTATTCACAGAATGTCCACATGGCAGTATCAACCCACTCCAAAAGAACAGGACTATCTATCTTCTTAACCACATCGGCAGCAGAAATATTAAGAGTCCCATTTGCGTCAGGTACACAATCCCACTGTAAGCATGTCTGAGTTGGTTCTGTACCTATCATGTCAGCAGTCCTTGACCAGTAGACGGAAAGCTCCGCTGTTCCTGCTGCAAAAGTTCGTAACGCAAAAAGAAAAACGAAAACTAAAGAGAAAAATATTTTTTTCATAAAACCCTCCTAAAAAACTAAAAACATTAAATAATCACCGCCACTTACTTTAGTGACAACATCACAAATCAACTCACAGATAATTTCATCGACATTATAAATTGAGCTGGTTACCTCATCACAAACCGGCTGAATAACCATTTCATCGACGTCATTGCCGACCGAGTAGATACTATCCTTCTCAATTTTGGGCTGACCCCATGTCCAAGTATTATTGGATGATGCTCTGGTTTTATTAAATGTGAGCATGTAAAAGTGCCCACCGAATAAAAACACCATCGGCCAAGGGCTGGTATCCGGGTCGCCGTCAAAGGTGGCGACTAAAGTAGAGATCAAAAGATTCATTCCAACATCATAGACCAATGAACTATTAGCCTTATAGGTTTGAGCGATAATCCAAAAAGTACCGTCAAAATTTTGTAGACATGTTCCCTCTGCCCTGTTATTGGTATCAATGCTAATTGAGGTAAACGAACTTAAATCTGTTGAATAAGCCAAGGCAGGCCGTTGGCTCCCTCCAGAATCCCAAGTGGTGTATGCAATTAACCATCGGGAATTTGCGCTATCGTAGGCGGACATGAGATCGAAGGCGCCGGCCCCTCCGCTGGTTGTCGGAAGGCTTAGGGCAGACAATCCACTAACCACATTCGTGCCGGAAAGGATATCTCCGGTAGTAAATAGTTTATGGTCAGCGGTGATTGTGGTTAAAAGTCCGTCACCCCATCGTGAAATAAACAGCCTCCTGTCACCATTGTTATGCCTTATAATATGGGCTGCATGGTCGTTCATGATTTTGCTACTTCGAGAAACCATAATTACAGCCAATTGGGTAATGGTATAGTCACCGAGATCAAGAGAGAAAACTCCGCAATATCCAGAAGGTGTGGTTTGAGATGTAAAAGAATCATAATATGACCCTGCTGGGTCAGAAGCAGTGGCAGTAAAAAGAATGGTGGTTCCATCTATATAAGGCGTACCGTCTTCATTTGTGACAACCCGCGTATCTCTAAGCCCGACTCCCCCAAACCTGCCACATTTGAAATTTGAAAAAGCAATAGTGGATGTCCCACTGGTTTTTAAGGCAAAAAATCCCGCCATGTAGCCCGACAACGCAGTTGATCCTCTTAAATCTGTTGTCGAAGAAGCCTGTTTGCAAGCATACGTCCATCCCGATCCGGAATCGTACCATGCACACAATGAATTCCCCACAATACTCAATCCGATTTTAAACGGAGGAGTTAATGTTATGCTGAAAGAGGCTGTCCCTGAAGAACCACTTCCCCCAAATTTCCATGTTATATGGACGTAAGTGTTATCGCTTTCATAAACAACTTTCACAAAGTTATCTGCATCCTTAATCAAAACAACCCCGGCTCGCCAGTTGGCGGAATCTCCTGAAAATGAGTCGATTTGAGCTTCTATAAATGCCTGCGGCATCGAAAAAGAACTGGTATTTTCTGCTACATAATCGCTTTGTGGTGATCCCGAAGTGGTCTGTGCAATGGTAAATTTATTGTTTGCAATAGACGTGGAACCAGCATTGTTTTCGGTAAATTTAGTGAATTGTCCGTTATCGGCGGAAAAGTTTTCAGAAAAATCATTCAAACCTGAGGGATCTGGGTCAAAATAAGTAGGAGACCCAACTACAGAAAGATTCATTGCGGTAGGAATATACCCAATCCCGGAAAATGTTCCTCCCCGAATTGCATCTATCTCAGCTATTACTAAATTTCGGTTAAACAAAACCAACTCATCAACCAGTACGGGAACGGAATTTGGGCTATCCGTGGGATCGCAACCGATATAAAAAGAATTGCTTGACCGGACGGTAAGGGTATTGGAAAAAGTATGAGTGTAAGTTGTAGCGGTTTGAGCGGTATCATCCCAAATACGCACGACCATCTTTTTGGTTACCCCATCGAGTACCAATCCAACATGATACCACCGTCCTGTGCTTAAGGTAGCCACCACCCATTCTTCCTGTTGTTGAACGGTTCCATATCCCCAAGCGACCCTAAACTGAGTGGTCGAATTTTTAAACCCCACAAAGAGGCAACTCCCAACTCCATTCCATTCAGCATTCCCGAAAAGAAGTGGATAACCGGAGGGCGTTCCGCTGAGATAAAACCAGCAACACCCCGAAAATCTCTTTACCGTATCGCCACTTTTAAGCGGGAACCCGGCGCATTGATTTGCGCTGGAAATTGAAAGTCTATTTTTTGCAGCCGTATCATTAAGTTTGGCAGAATCTGAACCTTCCTTATAGCTGGTTGTAGAATTAACCACCCCGGTATTTGATAGCGTGTTCGTGCTTATGGAATCTACGGTAAGGGCCCCGTTTTCCATGCGCCAAAGAGCCTTACAAAAAATATCCTGAGAAAAATCGTTACCCACGGTTAATACCCTTTATTGATCGCCACAAAATCATATTTTGAGTCCGTTCCGTTATAGACGTAACCGAGACGGTCAAGTTTATTCGCCCCGGATGATAATGTCGGCGGTGACGGCAGGTCGTCACTGCCGCGCACCTCAGCGCCGAATGTGACCGTCCGTCCTCCAGTGGCATCCTGTTTTAAAAGAAGTTGGCATTTTTGCCCATCAGCCGCGCCGGAAAAAGTAAAGGCTACCGTCGCCCGGTCGAAGGTCATTTTGCCGATCCCGCCGAGAGACCAGTCAATGGTGACATTGTCGGCGCAGGTAATTGTCTGCACGACTTTTTCCGGATGTTTTAGTTTCCACGCGCTGCCATTGTAATTAATTTCAACATCCTCATCCTGCACGAATGCCCGCCAACCCTCTGCCGGTAAAAGAAAAATCCAGCCGTTATCGTAAATCGCCACGTAATTTTCTTTCCCGGCCCATGCTCCGGTGGCAGTGGCCTTGGGGATATATACCTGGCCATTGCTGGGGCTGCCCGGAGGAGCCGTTAAATCGCGGTCAATCACACATATCTGTGCCATGACTGCCAGCCGGTGATTTGCCTGGTTGTGGGTTAAATATTTCGAGGCCTGGCTTTCGACCATGTCGGTTATTTGCAAAAAATCGGTCATAATAAACTCATAAATAAAATGTTAGCGGTTTAACCGGTTTAAACAGTTCAAGCGGTTCAAATTGTTGCTGACGCCCCATAACCCCGGTCAACGGTCGCTGAAATTTGATAGGCTATCAAATTTACCGGGCTGCCTGGGGTTATCCCGTCTGCGGTCTGCTGGGCAGCTGTATAGCTCGCCGATTCGGTAGTTGCGGTAATTGTCCGCACAACTGATCCGCTTTTGTAAATATCTATTTTAAAAGACTTGGTTGTCTCTCCCAACGGCACATCTGAGTTGTCCCGCCATTCTCCTCCGATTCGGGTACGGCGAATCCAGGTAATAGTCAGGTTATTGCTCCCATCCCGTGTGCCCGTAACATGACAGGGTGCATAAGGTTTTTTGCCTACCGCATCGCAGACAAACGGTATGATTTGATGATCACCCAGATCAGCATCCGGTGGCATCACCACATAAAATCTCGTTTGTTCTATATCCTCCGATTGCAGCTTGATCCGATCGTATTTTTTCGAGTCATTCAGTATAACAAACCGCTCGCCCGTAGTATGTCCCCCGACTGCCCATTCCGTTCCCCGAAGCCCTCTCATCAGGGCTGAGATCGTCCAGCTTCCGCTCCCGTTGTCGGTCGCATTCATAAACCGTATAATTTCATCACCCACTAAGCATAGGTTTACTCCGTTTAGTACGTCCGCTTCCGTCGCGTCCTCTAAAATAGAATCTGCATCGTAAAGTTGGATGGTAAGGGAATTTATCAGGTCAAATGATCCCACGCTCCCAACCGACCCGAGGACGGACAGACAGCGGCCAATCACAGACTCATCTTCGATGTTGCCTACACGGTCAAAATTTCTGATGCCGTCGTTGGATTCTAATATCTTAGCCCCATACCAATAATATGAAGAGCGTGCCGCCAGGTAAAAGCCACAATCATCATCCCGGTCATCGACCAGCGGAATATCCAAAAAATACGGATCAAGCTGACCCTTGGAATTTTTTAGACTTTCGTCTTCTTGCCCGGAAACGGATGTTTGTTCTGTTCCTGTTGCGTTGGATACGTAACAATAATCAGCATCCGGCAGGGCTTTACATTCCATCAGCAGGTTAGCTCCAATCTGGATCTCATTCAGCAGCAACAAAAAACTATTATCTTTGTACGGAATGGTTAGCACGTCCGTGGGATCATATTTCAGGTATTTCCAGGGGATCGCGAATTCGTATTCACCCTCTTTTTGTTTCCAGGCGAGGTAAAGCATTTTTTCGGATATCTGCTTTGCCAAATCTTTGTCCATCACTACCGCAATATCTATCGTCTCTTTGTTGCGGCTGTTCATGGTGGTTGGGACGCGGGTGGAAAATTGGGTTCTGGACTCGTGGCTCTGGTCGACGTCGATGTATTTCACCTCTATGGTCTGAGGAATATCCATGTCGATCTCACGATTGGTGAGCAGAGGTACTGGCCGGGAGTCGCCGAACACATGTGCCCCCAGTTCATCTTCATCAATCGTTCCATCGGATATTCCAGTTCGCAACGGAAATTTTAGTTTCCAGTCGCTTTCCACCGCATCGAAAAAAAATGCGGATTGAAGGGTCTCGATGGCGCTTCTCCCGGTAGAATCACCGGTGACCGAAATCCCGTCAATATTGATGCCTGACAAATCGGAGACATCTATATCCGACGAGGTTAAAGACATCTGCTCGGCAATGTCCGTTATAATGCTTGATAAGGTAACTTTATCGGCGCTAACTCGGTCAATGTACATCACCCAACCACTATTTGTTCCGCGCCCCCACAATGCTAACCCTTCATCATCGATAAGTAATTGAGAAGGAGTGCCCGTAAATTCCAAACTACTGCAGGTTACTTGCCGTAATATCGTGAGGGTTTTACAATCAACTTCGCACGCGTACCCGCTTTCTAAAACCAACCAAAAAATTCCCCCCGAGCTGGGACCATTTTTAAAAGCGGCAGAGTTACCACCCCTTAAAGTAGATGAAAAATCAAGCGTGGAAATTACTGTTTTAGAATTGAGTGAGTATTTAATCAGCCGCCCGACACCACTATGTTGACCGCCGACGATGAGGAAATCATCCCCTGTTTTATTTTGGAAATAAGTTATGTAAAGAGGATATTCCAGATCGGAGGGAGAAATATCAAATTTTTCATTGCCAAAATATGGGATAAAGAGGGCATCCAATAATTCCACAACCGGCGGGATCATACAGTGTATTAAAAACCCTCCTGTATGCCCCATTGATGGCACCCCGCAAACAGCCCAGCAATCACCATTTTTGTCCACCGCGCCCTGTAAAACCTCGCAGCCGTAACCAGTTGTCGCCGGGTTAGGAATAGGATTTAATAGATAGGTCAACCACATATCACCGTCTAAAATAAGCGTTTTGCCCCCCATAAGACTTTGCCCAAAAATAAACGGCTGCACCCCTTCAATTACGGTTCCCGATATTCCCCCTAAAATCCAAATGTAGGGCAATGATACTCCCATGTAATCGACAAATGATACGCAGTAACCACCACTGGGTTGATCTGTCCCGGCTTTATTGCCCTGATAATCAACTGTCCACCCCAGGTATTTAAAGTCTTTGCTGTACTTTACAAGGGGGACGGTCACAAAACCATAGGCTCCAAACCCCCAGGCGTAAGCGTACCCAAAAAAATCGAAACACCAATCACCCCCTCCAATGTCACTTTCAGAAGCCGGAAAATATTTTTGAACGGACTGATCGTAAATATCCACCACAATTACTGTTGAACCACCTATAGCATATATAATTTCCGGCATGCCCCACGGTTTAAAATATATCGCATCTGTATTCGGATTCTCAGGCAACTCAAAAATATCCAAATCATTAACTATGTCGCCCGATGCCACCACTTCGGCCTCGACTTTAGACGGTAATTGGCTGCCAAAATCGTCTAAACGGACATTTTTAAACAACGTGTAAGCCTGGCCTCGATAAGACGGGACTTTGCCGATGCCTTCAACGCTTTCCATGTAGGGGTCAGTCTCTTGGGTTTGGTCTCCAAGGTAATGGGTCATGCTGTCAACTATTTTTTTTGCCACTTTTTTATTGTCGGGCATAACATTATAGACCAGCTTATCATTGAGCCAAATCCGCCGTATGGCGGTAATCGGCCCGGACCCCCATGACACCGCGAAGGTCGCATAGTAATGGTAGGTAACTGTCGTTACCCCGCCGCTGGTCTTCGATTTCTTTTTTTCCCTTAATTGATTTCCTTCCACCCATATATATTTACCCTCCCAGCGATTTGCCCCCCATCCGCGCCTAATCGGTTCCCCATACGTTTTCGCGGTTACTCGCCGGTCTTCCAGGCGCGGGCCGTATTGTTTAACCGGCTTGTTAAAAAGCTTTCCTAAAAATGAAAGCCCTATCGCAAAAAGGAAACCCCACATGTAAAATTAGTCCTCTGCATCCGGAGATTGATTTATAACGCTTTCGGGAGGCACAAACGGCTCACCCCTAAAATTTATTACATTGTCGTATTTATCTTCACAGGTGCTCACTTTTTTATCACATCCGGGATAGGCCTCGTAGGTATCGCCGATTTGAATCGTTTTCGGCATCGCGAGGAATAGAGTAAACGTTGTCGTACTTAAACCCCAATCTTTAACCTCCATTGACAGCCCGGCGTTATCACCCGTGAGCCAATGAATATAACCGTAATTAAAATAATCGTTAGCCTCGGTGCGAGAACTGTCGGCAAATACCCGGTTGTCCGTCACGCCGGTCACCGCGCCGGTGACTTTGAGGGCAGTCAGATTAACGCCGCACCGGGAATCACCCAGATCCGCCCGGCATTCCGCGCTGTATGCCTCGCACATTTTTTTGGAAAAATAATCCGTCATGCTGGTGATGGAGGCGGTATATTTACCTTGTTCTATTTTAACCTTTCCGAACCGCCCGCGCCGCAGCTTGATGATCCCCATGCCGGTGTTCATGAAGTTGATCAGGAATAACCAGATCTCGGCGTAGTCGTATTTGCCCTCGCGCAAATCGTTCTCCAAAACCCCATCTCCCTCATCAAATAATAATCCTTCCAAATCAACTTGGTCAGGATTCATTTGGGAGGTTGTTGAAATGGCCGTACGGTCTCCGCCGGTAGCCGCTTCATAGGTCACGCCGTCATAAACAATGTCTTTATCGTTCGAGGTAAAACCGAGAGTTACCCCGTCCTGCCGGGTGATTTTCCAACAGAAGGCGAGGGTGAGGTTGTCGCCCTCAAGATGTGTTTGCAATGCCGGAGAAATGGTTTTCATATTATTTGTTCACCGTTCGCCGTTTTCCGTTGTCCGGGGTCAGGGGAAAATGTCGCCGATTTCATTACAATCGCACCTCAACCATGTTGATTTCCTTCACCGAATTAATTCCGTAGCTATCGAGTGTTTGCGGCAGCTCACTATCCACAAATCGCATCGGTATATCGTATTCAAAGTCACAGGTGACCGGGGTCACCGGATCATAGGTAAATGTAATAATCCCGGTAGTAATATCAACGGTATAGTCGGCAGGGGTCGATTTAAGCGTGCCATTGTCGTAAACTTTGAGGGTTCCGGAGACCAGCTTTTTGATCTCTTTAGTATAACTTCCTCCGGCATCGGAATAGAGTTTGCAAATCTGATAGGTGCGTGTGGTAATCATGGTCGCCGTCTGGCTGGTTCCGGTATAATCTCTCCAGTTTTTAACCCGGAAACCGTTTGCCGGTCCTCGCCGGGCATGAAAAAAGGCGAGCAGGGCCGCCAGCTCCGCATTGGTTTTTACCGCCCAGGCAATATTTGCTTTCATGCGGGGGTTAGTCCACTGCTGCCAGGTGGAAATATTGCCTGCGCCGTTTTCAATCACCACTACCTGATCTTCAACCGTAAAAACCGACCCATACGAAATATCGGTTGGAAACTGCACCTCATGAAAGCCCATTATTCGTATCTCCGGGAGCGTGACATCGCCCGATTAAAATCGGTCATTATCTGTCCTTCTGATTTTCTAAAGCTGTTAGGATTTGGACTTACAATATTGAAACGATTAAAGACTGTGATTCCTTGTGAAGCACCTCGATCGGCTCCGGTATTAATTGTGCGGAGATCCCGTTGCGTCATTACTCGCTCCGGCTCGCGCTCGGCGAACGAATAATAGCGTCCGGTTGAAAGCCCGCGGCCAAGAACCGGCTCCGGGATCCAGCCGCCCTCGGCAAATCCGAGAGCGGCCATAAAGGGCAGCCCCCCAAACATGCTTCCCGCTCCGCCCGCCATTGCAGCACTACCGCCGCCTCCAAATAATCCTCCTAATCCCCCCATAAGTCCGCCCAAAATCCCCCTTCCGCCGCCGCCACCACCTCCGAACATTGACCCCATAGAACCTAACAAACTCGATAATCCGCTCGATAGGGAACTGAATAACTGAGAAAGCCAACCTGATAAGGAGCTGAACAACCCCTGTATTTTGTTAAAAAGAGAGGAAAAGAAATCGGTAAATTTACTCCACAGTGAGCTAAGCCAGCTTTCGGTTTTTCCGCCCGTACCTTCGGTTGTGGGGCCTGGGCCGGTGGGCGCTCCAGCTCCCGGAATCCCGGCTCCACCCGCGACTACACCATTAATATAAATATTTCCGGTCGTGGTAATGGTGTATGCGCTGGCGTTGGCTATTGACGCAGGGCTTTTACTCCCTCCGCCTAAAAGTGATCCCAGCCACCCCATAAAACCGCCAGAGCTTTTATTTTGTCCCGCAGGGTTGGTCTTGTTGCTTAACCATCCCTGAAGTTTAATCATCATATCATCAACAAATTTTTGAGATGACACGTCAAACCACTTCTTTGCCAACGAATCGATAAAAGAAGTCCAATACTCTTTAAACGATTTTGTCTGTCCTTTCCACCGGTCAAACAACATGGTTGAAAGCGTATTGCTCGACTGATTGGCAAATTCCGCTACCATCTCGCTCATGGCTTTTCCGGTTGTCATTGCCTCCTTTTTAATTCTCAAAAGACCTGCTTCAACTCCGGCAACCCAATCATCACTTTTTTCGCCCATCTCAATATAGGCATTGATGGTCTCTTCCTTTACCCAGGCTGCCACAGCCGCTTCATCAATGCCGAGCGCCCGATATTTTCTGGCCTGTTCGTCAATTAGCTTTACCGTGGCTTCAAAATATTCACCAGAATACCCCCTCAAGTCCTTATATAAATCTCGTTCCGCATCGAGCCTCTCTTTCGATACTGACAGTCCAATTTCTCTTTTTCTGGCGGCGACATAGTTAGCTATATCAATTTCTGTCGCGCCTTCTTTACGGTATTCCTCAACTTTTCTGTCGAGAGCGGCCATCTCTTGCGCCTGAGCGCCTTCCTGCAGCCCCGTAATGTTTTCCAGTGATGATTGCGTGTCATCCTGTATTTTTTTTGCCGCTGCCGCTCTGATTTCAGCAATTCGGGCGGCCACGAATTCTTCGATTTTTGTTTTAGAAACCCCGGCTTTCCGGTACTCCGCCACCTCATTTTGAATTGTGAGCATTTCTTTGGCATAGGAGCCTTGTTGAATGCCCACGATATTTTCTCGTGACTGCCGGGTCGCTTCTGTGATCTTTTTTATGGCGTTTTCTAATTCCTGTGATTTTTTAGCAGCCTCCGCCGCCGCTTTGGCCTGAGCCATCCAGGCGTCAATCCGTTTTTGGGCGTCCGCCTGCTGTTTTTTCCAATCGCCCTTGGTTTTGCCGCTGGCATCCTCAACCTGGCCGGTAAGGTTGCCCATAGCCTTTGCCATTAATTCATCTGCCGATCCGCTCCAGGCATCAGCTATTTTTTTCATCTCTTCTGCTTCTGCTCTAAACCTTTTGGCAGCATCAGTCCTTCCCAATTTTTCGTTTATTGCTGCCAGGGCAAAATTTACTCCCGCCCCCAGGGCAACAAAACCTGCTGCCGCCATAGAAGCTCCCGCGGCCACCCATTGTAATAATCCTAAAAGTTTTTGTAGGCCGGTTAAAAGCCATCCCCCAATAGTTTCCTTAATTTCATCACATTGTGCCTTGAATTGCTGCATGGCTATCGCAGAACTGCTGGTTTGGAGAGCCAGTTTTGCCTCCTGTAATTCCGCGTTGGCAATAACCAGATCCAACAGATTAAGATTTTCCGCACCTCCGGCAACCGCTTTGTTAAATAGGCTCATCTGCTCTTTAGTGATGAGTCCAAACTTTCTGAGACCCCGCGGCATTTCATTAGCAATCGCGTCAATAATCTGGTCGGCGACATCACCGATGTCTTCGCCCGCTTTGACCGCACCAACCCGGGCTGCGTCAAATAACTGCGGTATTTTATTTGGATCAACATCCTGAGCTATTGCCTTGAGAGCTTTCTGCATAAGATGAGAATCATCAATGGTATTCCGTGAGGCCTCCCTCATTTTTTCGATCATTGTATCTGCGTTAACGCCCACCGATTGGGTTATGTTTCTAAACGCAACCTCCGCCTGCTCAGCTTTGGCGGCCATATCCATATAATCCCAGGCTTTTTGCATCGCATAAATGGTGCCAATGATTTCCAGCCACGCTGATTTAACCTTTTGCCAGGCAGACGCGGAGGTGTGCGCGGCCGTCTGATTCTTTTTCCCAAACTGCTCTATTTTGCCCGCGGCCTGGTCAATGACCACAGACCCGTCGTCTTTTACTTTGAGCGTTAGTTGGATGGTGTTGGAATTGGCCATGATTAAAACATTCTCATTTTCATCATTCGTTCTTTTTTGAGCTGCTCAATCAATTCGTTTACTTCTCCCAAGTCCTGCCATTCTTCAAGGGTTAAATCGTTCGCTTTAAAAGGGTACCCGGCTTTTTGCAATCTTCGTATGTCCAGTATATGGATCGTCCATTCGTTCGGTTCCTTGATCAGCCCGCACCTATTACATATTTCCTCTATATTTCCTTCGCCGAACGCGCCTGAACAATTTTTTTTCTCTTTTTCGGTGCAGAGGTTTCCGGTGTAGATCGCCCGGACCTCCGCTATGAGTTTTTTTCGGCGTCCTCCCCAGCTTCTTCTCCGCCGCTGAAGATATCAATATCCCGGCTATTGCCCTCAAAAATCTGGAGCGCCATGAATTCGACCAGATCGCTCGCGTACCGGCAAACCAACTCTTTCCAGTTGGAGTCATAATCCGGTGACTGCGGATTCGAGGAATAAGACACTTCTTTGCCGTTTTCGATTTTTACAAAATCTCCGTCTTTTATGCCGGTCAAAATCAATTTTCCGTATTTCTGACGGGCTTCCACGATCTCGTTTTTGATTTTATTGCCTTCGCGGCGGATGCTTGCCTTGCCATATCGCACGCGCTCTTCAGTGGTGGGCAGGCGATAAAACAGGGAGATGGTTTCCCCTGAAATAGCATCGTTTATTTTTAACTCGTTGATTACATCTGGCGCGGTAATGCGTGGCATAATTTCCTCCGTAAAATTTAATGATCAATTGTAAAGACGAACGGCCGTTCGCTCCTACAGGTTATGTGATGGTTATTTTTAGTTCGTCGTCTCCGCTGTTCATGGAAAGCCGGAACGGCACCTGATAGGTCAGCAACCCTTCCCGGTCTCCGTAGCTGGGTCCCTCCGACTGTAACTTCGGAGCAGTAATAGTGATGATGTTGCCCTGGGCGCTGCCGATAGGGCCGATATTAAGGGCAATGGCGGTAGCGTTTTCCCATTTATTCCAAAACGCGTAGGTGGCTTCGGTAACCGTTTCGGGATCGAGACTTCCGCCGGGCTTTCTGCCGGTGATCATTATTTCTCTGAGGCCGGTGGCCGTGTTCAGATCGGTGCGTTTGCCGAGGTTGTTATTCATCGAGATCTCGATGGCCGTGGCTACCGGCGAATAGGCATCGAGCGTCAGGCCAGCGCTGAAAAGCAGTGGCGGAATAACGCTGGAAAAGGTCTGCGCGGCGGGCGTGGCATCAACCGGAGCGACATACAAACCCTTAAAGGTCCACTTGACCTCCAGGTATTTGCCGACGCTGCCGTTAATGGTAAAGGTGCCTCGGCAGCCGGTGATCTTGTGAAATATGCCGTCTTTGTACACATAAAGGGTGACTGATTCAAAACTATCGCTGACCGGCAGGTATTCGATTTTTGTGTCCGCGGTGATGGTTTCATCCAGACCGCACGCCCGCAAAAGCGTACCCTCCCATCCCCATGCCGGCAAAGCGCCCCGGGTGCCGGTGCCCTTGAATTCAGTGGTAAACGTCACATCCACCTCTTTCATTCCCATCACAAACTGCAGGGGGGAAAGGCTGGAGCGCAGAAAATCCCGCTCAACCAGCTCGCCGCTGGGCTTGATATCTACATCCTTCACCAATATGGCATTTGCCGCGGGCGTGGGCGTGGGATCAGTGCCGTATTCGGTTTCTATTTTGGCCAGAATAACTGTTTTTCTGGTTAACATGGTTATTCACCTCCTTTATTAGGTTCGAGGTTCGAGGTTTTTTTATCCTCATTTTTTGATCCTCGTGCCGCGCTCCTCGTGCCTTGTTCTTCCGGGGGCGCCGGGATCAGAGTTTGCCCCCCTTGCCGAACGTTAATAGTCATGCCTTTTTGTCCCATTTTTAAAATCTCCTGTGTTAAAGGGTATATCGGGTCCGGGTTGCAAACCGGATCGCATAGGCTGCAGACTTCTCGGTGTTTTCGATCGCGGTTTCGTCCACCGGCAAAAGCGGATCAATGGTCAATCCGACCGCGTTATTGCTCAATGTCGCGCGCGCATCATCCAGCAGGTCATACGCTCCTTTTGTTGTGCCCTGTCCCCGCCGGGCTTCTTCCTCGCCCCGTAAATTCTTTGCCACCACAATGACCGCGAAATTCATCCAGCGATCCTGTGTGCCGGACATAACGTGATCATACCGTCCGCCCTCATAAACCACATAGGCGGCCGGCACCTGTACCGCGAGATCCGCCGCGTCATGAGTCAGCGCCTCTCCCAGCGATTTGCAGGTTTGGAGATAGGTAAGCTGAGTATTCAGCTCGTTAATAATCGCGTTTTCTATTTCTGTGATTGTTGGCATTTTTATCCGCCTTGCGCTCTGTGCTATGCGCTTTACTGTTAATAATTATCCAAACTTCCGGTTTCGTTGGTCGAGCGTTGCCCGATGGTAAAGGTGCGGTCTGTTTTCACCCGGCTGGTTTTAATCTGCTGTTCTCCGCCCGCTGGTTCGGGAACAATACCGAGCGACACATCACCCTTGGCTATCAGTTTTAATAAATCAACCGCCGCCCGGTACCGTTCTTTTGCCACCTCATCGGCAACCTGCCGCCGGGAAAAAAGGTTCCAGATAGATATATCAACCGAAACCTTATTGATAATCGGCGGCACCGGAGAAAGCGGAACGGTATAGCGGCCGGATAAATAGGTGTCGATTTCCGCATCCGCGTCAGCGATCGCCTTATCTACCACGCCGGTGTCGGCAACTCCATCCCCGTTATCATCGGTCAGCTCAATGAGCTTATTTTCGGGGAGTTGTTTTTTGATGTCATCTTCGATACAGTAAGCCATGTGTGGTTCCTTGCTTTATTGCTGTTTTTTCTTTTCTTTCTCTTTGCCGGCGTCGTCCCCGCTGTTTTCATTTTTTTCAACTTTTGCCGCCGCCACATTATCGCCCAGCTTCTGTGCCTCTTTTTCGGTCAATTCGATCATATCGCCGACCTCATACCGGGTTGTCTGTTTGTCTTTTTCGGCCCCGTGTAACACCGGGGTATGCTGTATAATATATTTTGGCATTTTGCTTGTCCTCCCTTTCTTAGTTGTGGAGTGGGCAGGAGCGCATTTCCTCAGCGCCCCAGCACCTTATTTACGCAACCGCGTCCTGAATGAAATAGCCCAAGTCGCTGGCGATTATCTTTTCGTCCGAGTTGCAGGCCACTTTAAAATAGTGAGCGCCTTTTATGCCGCGCTTGGGGTCAAAATCTCTCTGGGTCTGCCGGAGCATTTCCATAAAGGTCAGGCCAAATGTTATGGTCTTTATGCCGGGATTCTTTTCCACATAGAGCACCGCGCAGTGCTTGCCCCAGAGCCGGGCATAGGTCGGGGTCTGGCCCTCTTTGGTGGCGATGTATCGTCCCCGGCCGACCAGCCAGTTTTCCACCTCAAAAAGCCCCCGGCATTCTTCCACAGTGGCCAGCCCACCGGGTGACCCCTGATAGCGGGTTGATCCTTTGACCGCGTCGAGCACTTCCGGGAGCGCCCGGAATTTGGTCCATACATCGGCGCCCATGACAACTGTGTTGGCGCGGATAAAACAGGTCTCAATCGCGGTGAGAAGGTCCTGCACCGGCGCGTCAGCCGTTCCGCCCCACTGAGCGGTTCCGGAGAGCTGCACTTTATTCCCGCTGGGATACGTCCCGGCGGCAAAAATAACATTCGCCACCCGTGATTCCTGGGCGATATCGAGAAGCAGGTTGATAAAATCATTGGTGTCCACTTCCGGCTGGAGCGGGGTGTCGGCGTTGTCAATGCTTTCCTGCGGTAACCAGTCGCCGAGAGCGTGATCTTTAACGGAATAATTATCCGGAGTCTCACCCCAGTCCACTTCGTTGGGGAGGCTTTTAGGACCGATTTTGTCATCGACAAGTTTAAAACTGTCGGCCTTGTTGTACTTGGTGAATTTGTCTGACCGTTTGTTTACCTTGGCGACCGGCATAACAGCCGGCCAGATCATAGCCTCGTTGCGGTACTTTATTGAAAGATTTGTAAGCACCGCGTCTACATGTAAATTTCTTGGTTCTGGCATGATATGTTCCTCCTGTTAAAATAGGGTTGTTTTTTAGTTTTAAAGTTAACCTTGAATCCTGCCCGGGACCAGGTGCACAAAGCCGATGTCGCCTGACACCCCGGAGACCATCGCTTTTCCCCCCACATTGTTATTGACGCCCGCAGCCGGAGCCGCGGCCACTCCCTGGCCTGAAGCATCCGAGGTAAGAAAATTTCCCCGTGTGACGTTGCCTCCGTATTTGATGCGTGAGACTCCCACAAGCATCACCCGCACCTCAGCTCCGGACTCGGCATCGTGCTGGAATACCCCGTCAATTTCATCCGAAACTGCCGCGGCCGGCACCATCGTGTCATCGTCCGAGCCGAACTTGGCAAAAGTGAACCCAGTAACGGCTGATCCGGCTTTTACGCTTTTTTCTAAAATGGTGGTTTGTCCTATCATGATATGTGCCTCCTGTTTTGCTTGTTTGTTTTTGTCTTGTTTAAAATCCCCAAATTGTTTTACCGGTCTTTAAAAAGATCCGGGTTCTCTTTCGCCACGGCAAGGACCGCCTCTTTGTAGCTTGTCCCTTTGTTTTTCTCCATGTAATCTGAGACGGCTTTTTCTCTTTTTTCCTTATCATCTCCGTCGCCCGTGTCCTGGTCTCTCGTGGCAACCTCTTTGAAATTGATCACCTTGGGCAGTTCGCCCAGAAACTTTTTGAACCACTCGATCCGGGACTCTTTGTGGTTCTCCGCAAATTCGATTACCTCTTCCCCGTCGAGGGATTCCATAAATTCCCGCAGGCCCATTTTTATCCAGGCCGGGATTACCTTGCCGTCCTTTATGAACGCCTCGCAGTATTCTTTGATCTCTTTTCCACGGGCCTCCTTGCGGGCGGTCTTTTCCTTCTCGGCAAATTCAAGCGCGGCTTTTTTCTTCCCGGCTTCCTCAGCCTCTTTTTTGATTTTCTCAATGTCCGCCTCGCTGTAATTCTGCGCCCCCGCTCCGACTCCGGGCTTATCACCGAGGTCATCCGGCAGATCATCAATTGCCTTCGCGAATATACTTTTGATTTTTTCTTTGATGCTCATAGTAGTTGCCTCCTTATACATTGATGGTTGTTCCACCTCCTGGGGAGGCGGTGTTTTAATGTCTTCAATAGACCAGTCCGGCACAATCCGGTCGGCGGTGTCCTGGTCGAACTTTTCAATCAGCCACTCCCGCAGACGCCGGAAAATGTCCCCGATGGTCCGGTCTTTCCATTCGTCAAATTCATAGGCGATTGATTCTTCGCCCTCTTTAAAAGCGATATCCGACAGCCCCTTGACTGCCGGCGGCATTGCTCCCAGAAACCCCACATGCCGGAGGGTTAAATCCGGGTAAAGCGAGATCGAACGTTTTTTGAAAAGTCCCTGTCTCACCATGTCGGCAAATTCCGGGACTACCTGTTTCAGCTTTGCCAGCAAAACTTTTCCCTCGCGCTTCAATTCCTCTACCCATGCCCAAGCCGGAGCATTTTCCTTCGGATGCCCGATCACAATCGGAGCTTCGTGTTCCGCGGGGTTATATTTTTGTACGATCCCGTCCAGGTCGTCTTCCGTCCAGGTTTTGGTATTGCCCCCGGAATCGGTGTGCCTTCCCGTTTTAAAAATTTCAACAAATTTCCCATCCATGAAATCACCTCCTTAATGTGGATACCTTTTTATTTTGCCTGCCTCGCTTAAACCTTGCGGGCAGGTTCCGGTTACAAATGCCCGGATGGTAATATCATACTCCAACGCTTCTACGGGCAAATTTTGCGCCTCAGTCGAACTTTACCCCCCCGAGAAAAATCTCCTGAAACCGGGGTTGAACTTTTCGAACTGCCTGCTCAAAAAACTTCTGCGGCTTTTGCCCCTTTATAGTCACTTTTTTCACCACGATCTTTTTCCCCATCCAGGTAAAAGCCAAAGCCTGCTTGTCTTTAGGCCGAATATCAAACGGCCGCTTTTCCGGGCCGTACATGCCGGTGCCTTCGTGGACAAAAACCGCGTACGGTGTGGTAGCAGTCACCACCGCTGAGTTTCTGCCGGTGAGATACTTGCGGATCGAGTTAGCAAGGTTGCTTGTCCGCCGGGGCACAACCGCAACCGCCTCTGCTTCGATCGCGCCGGCTACCCGCAAGAGACCGGACTGGATGACGTCCGCAATATCCTTTTTCAGTTTCTGGGCTATCTGCCGGGGGTCCGGGTCTAAATGAAATTTTATGTCCATTTACACCACCATTACCGTTCGACAATGACAGTTAGGGTGAAAGGGAGGCAGGGGCATCTGCAAATACGCGCCCGAGGCCGGGTTCTGTTTAATCTGGTTGAGCATATTGCTATGTACACCCGCCACATCTATTTCGGTACCGTTTAAAGCCGCGCACCGCTCACAAGTCCGTTCGGTCATGGCGGCTACAATCCGCAGTTTTCCCACACCGGCCTGGTCTGCCTGCATTATGTCGGCGACAGAGCGCATCCGGGTCACCGAGGTGTCAATAATCCGCCTGATCTGCCAGTCTTCCAGCCCGGTAAGCTGATCCGCAAACTGGCTCCGGAAGCCGTCAATCGCTTCCCGGCTTCCCCGGCCGAATAACCCTTCGCCTTTTTCGAGATACTGGTTTTTCAGCCAATTCATCGCCGGCCCCTGCATGTCCTGATTCTCGATGAATTTGGAAAGATGCCACTTGTCGAGATTTTGCAGAGAATCGAGCACACCCTGATCAATCGGGGTAAAAGCAAACGTTATCGGCGGTTCATTGCCCAGCCAGGTGGATTTGTCCGAGAGCCGGTAAAAATCATAAATCCCTTTAACCGCATCCGAGATGTCCGCCTGATTTAATTTCTGGTAATATTTGCTCAAGGTTTTGTAAACTGCGGCGGTAAAGGCCGCCTCGGTCATCACCGGGGAGGCGAGCATCATTTTCTGCATCTCGTTGAGCGCCGCATCCCGGTGCTCTCCGGTGATGGCGGATAGCCGGTTGAAATATCCGTTGATCAGCTCCTGCCGTTTTTTCTCCATCTCCCCGTCAAGACTTTCGCTAATATCCTGTTCCGCATATTCGGAAAACAACTTCGGTGCTGATGACTGCGGGCTTACCAGTTTCTCCCCCTCCTCCGGTTTGGGAATCGAATAGGTGTCATAAAAATACTGTTCTCCGACCCGCAAACCAATATCTCTCACCAGAATCACATCCCGGTCAGCCAGCGGTTTAAGGTCTTTTTCTTCTTCCGTGCGGATCCAGATTTTGGGGTACGCGGTCACTCCCGGAAAATTAAAATCCACCAGCCAGGGGATCAGAGTGTTATTGATGCATTCGCATAAAAGGTCGGCATCCGCTTTGGTGATGTCATCGCGCACCTCTTCCTGGGATTCCTCATTTCCTAATTTTCCCGGCGTGCCTTCGGTGGTCGCGGTCTGGCCGAGCACGGTCTTGCTCATCTGTTTATCCATGTATCCGCAGAGTGATTCATAGGTGTTGATGGTGCCGGAACGCTGGGCTTCAAGCAGATCGATCGTCATCCCTTCGGGTATGATCACTCCGGTTTCCTGCTGCAAGGCGTCAATCGCCTCGAGGAGGAGGTCCTGATCTTCTTTTTTTGTTCCGGCCGGGTATTTCCCAACCGGAGTGGGCGCGCCGAATTTTTCGCAAAATATCATCCAGAACTTGATCCCGTGCTTTTTGAACCACACCGGCCACCAGAGCTTCTGTCCCAGCCCTTTACCGTACGGGTTGTCTGAGCTGCCATAATTAAAAACGATAAATTTTCGGTCCGGCACCTCTTCACCCTCGATCATGTTTTGGGGGGTGAGGAGCCGGAGTTCCCGGTCGGTCGTAAAAGAAAACCTCCGGGGATGTTTTGCTCTGATTTTTGCTATTCGCACCTGATCGTTTGCGTATTTCCACATCACCTCCCCGACATAGAATCCATAGAGAATGCCCTGGAGAAGTTCCTGCCGCGCCTGATCAAAGTTGCATTCTAAAAAAACCTCTTTGACAAAATCCGCGATTTTCTGTTCCTGGGTTTCAGCGCGGGGTCTTCCCCGTGAAATGCCGGTTTGGGCTGGCTCGATGTTCCATTCCTTGCCCACCACCGAGAGATACCGCGTCTGTAAAACACTTCCTGCGTGCGCGTCCCGGTCAACATCATCGTAGAGTTTCAGTCCCTTGCCTTGCGCTTCAGTGCGGAGCACGGGGTCAGGATTTTCCAACCGGTTGATCCAGCCCGAAAAGATGTCAATATCTTTTTGGGCGGTGGCAATTTCATTTACTTCAGGCTTTTTGATTTTTTCAGCCATATATCCCTCTTAGGCGTTTAGATACCGGTTCGCGGTCATAAAATCCCGCTGCTGCCGTGTGCTTTGATATTCGATGGGTACAACCAATCCCCCTGCCGCGTGCACCGCCAGCGCCAGCGCCCAGAATCGGTCTGCATGCGAGTCGTCGCTTCTCTCCGCGTCAAACCTGATATTACCGCTGGAGGTTGTGAGCTTTTTAACGCTGTGAAAATCGTCGCGCTGCTTGCGGTCAATCGGGATCCGGATTTGCCGGTCTTCAAATTTTTTACGCAGTGTATTGGCCAGATCGAGTTTTACCGGCCCGGTAAACAGCACGCCTTCCACCGTATATTCTCCGTATTTTTTCTTTGCGTCCTCGACCGGTTTTTCGCCCATTCCGGTCTGGTCAATACATACCCGCCGCGGATGATATTGTCGCACAATCCGGTCAAGCTCTTGATCCTGCTCTGAAAATTTTGCCCCTTTCATCTCGATTTTCTCCCGTGTCCACAAAACGTCCCCGACCATTTCCAGCACATAAAAAACCGTAAGGTCGCGCCGCCGGCCGATATCCATCCCCGCGTAAAATGGGCCGTTGCCGGACAGATCGGGATTGTTGGCGCTGTCATGCTCCACCGAATTAATGAGATCGTAGGTAAGAAAAGCGGTCGCTTCATCCAGAAATTTCAGCTCATATTCCTGCTGCCACAATTCCTCATCATCAATCGCGTCTTTCAGAAGGGCGATATCATGTGGACAGCCATCGTTTACCGCCTGATAGATATCAACACTATGTTTGGAGAAAATCGGATTATTCCAAACCTCGTAGGCTTTGTTCTGTTTGCCTTTGGGGGTGAAAGTAATCACCAGCCGGTAGCCGGTGCGTGAAATAATCGGAAAAACTGCGGCCCAGATTTCACGGCTGTTTTTGTGGACTGAAAACTCATCAAGATACACGTTGGCGGAATAACCGCGGGCAGTGTCCGGGTTGGCGGGCACCCCGATCACTCGTGATCCGTTGCGAAACCCAACCTCCAGCACCCGGTACTCATCGCGCTCGCCGTTTTCCGCGGTGTATCCATAGGTGTTTTCAATAAAATCCATTGTCATGCCGGTGATCTCGCCGTGGAGCTTGATTTTCTCCATTAATTCTTTAACCTGGCGCTCACCTGATGAGATGGTTACCCATTTATTGTGGTCTCGCTCCCGGCAGTCCAATACGATCTCCGCGGCAGAAGAAAACGATTTGCCGGTCTGCCGCGCCCACATCCCCTCCTTGAATCGGGATGTGTCATTGATCCATTTTTTTTCGTAGGGGTAAAGCTGAATTGCCGGATCAGACAAGACCGTATACCCTTTCCTTAATAAAATTTACGAGTTCATCTTTGGTCATGGTTTTTGCGTTTTTCTCGGCATCCTTCACCAATTTTTTTGCCTTTTCTTTAACATCTACTTTAAATCGTTCCCGCATTACCGTGGAGCTTTGTAACTTTGCAAATTCACCCATGAGTTTTGGTATTTTTTCTAAATCAACCTTGCCGTCAATGAGCAAGTTAATCAGGTTTTCGGCCAATAGCTTGCTGATTGTCTCTTCTAAAACCATTCCTTCGCCGGCCTGGCTGACCAGAGCTTTTGATTGGTCCTCAACAATCCTGAGCCTTTGATATGTCGCTAAAAATCTTTTGCCATAACGCCCAAACGCACTTCGACTGATGTCATAGCCTTTCTCCGTGGCAAATTCATAAATATCGTCATAGGTAACGCCCGGCTCGAGGAATAGCCGATTGACCTCAGCGAGTATTTCGGGAGGCAGCTCATCCGAAACCCGGCTGTGCTGGCGGACTTTAGGCATTTTCTCCCAGCTCCCTTTTAATGTCCGCGATCTGGTCGAGCAATTGGACATACTCCGTATGCAAATCGTCCAGCTCGATGATTAATTGCCGGGCCTCGCCGGTTTTTAGCTCGGCAAAAGGCCGGATCGCCCCGGGCTGGATAATTATTTTGATCGCCCTGATAATGCCGTCGGCCTTGGTCACAATCGCGATTTGCTTACGTTTTTTTTCGGCCAGCGCGCCCTGCAAAATTAATCGTTCACTCATTCGGGTACCCTCTTTATTTTTTGATTTTCTATTCGCACCATCGGGCAGAACTGATTTTGTTCGATGGCCGCTGTCAGCTGGGTAAATGCCTGCGTGTTCATCATCACAATATCCTTGAATTCCCCCAGATGCCCTTCGTAATCCTTGGTGAGCTTTTCGTTTTTATCCACGAGGGCGGCATTATTTTTGTACATCGTTACCATTGCCTCAAACTGTCTTTTTTGTGTCTCAAACTGTCTATCCTGCCGAGTAGAATTTATCGCCATCCACAGATAGGGTCCGCCGAGAATGAGTACGATGATGAACAAAACAATCGCGCCGAAATGCCAGCTACTCATCATTTCAAGCACTTTAAGCAATAATGTTACCGCTGTAATTTGCTCCGGTGTCATGTTTTCTCCCCGATTAATTTTTGATAGGTCGCCCACACCTTGCGGACGTGGTTGATCATTTGCTTGTAATCTGGCCGCTTGCCTCTGACCAAGCACGTTGGATCAGCCAGATACTGCGCTATTTCGTCCCAGGTCGGCGGTATTGCCGCCTTGTGGGTTCGTACTCGGTAAAGCCCGATCGCTTTTTTGATATAACCCCGTCCTCCGTTATAAGCGGCCAGAGCGGCTTTGTAGCGCGTCTCCTGGTCGGTTAATTCACGCAGCCGATCAAACTGTATGGCAAAATAAGCGGTTCCAATCCGAATATTTGTGATGGGATCTTTGAGTCGTTCCGGGTTGACAATCCCCAGATCTTTCGCGGTCGCGGGCATAATCTGCATTATTCCGATCGCACCGCATGGGCTTACCGCATTGGGGTCTAAATGAGACTCCTCTACCCCCATCGCCTTAAACAATTGCCAGTCGTGGCCGAGGTCTTTGTCGCGCTGTTTAAATAAGAGGTCGTATTTTGTGTTATTCATAGGGTTCTCCGTTCACTAACTCCCCCAAACCCCCTCTTTAAAAAAGAGGGGGTTTGGGGGAGTTTTCTTGGGGGTGGTTTTCGTGTAAACTTTTCGGTGCGGTAAGCCGCAGCCAATCTGCGATATCCTCGACCGCGTTAATAATCTCGTTAGCTGTGGGCGTTTTTTCACCCATCCATGAGCGATATACCTCATCCGTATCCTCATTCACGATTGCGATCGTGGGTGTTGACATAAAACCGTGATATTGAAATTCAGCCAGCGCCCCGGGATCCTCATCAACGTTGAATAAAACCGGCAAAACCTCTGACGGCAGTTTTATATCCAGATCCGTGTATAACATCTTTGCCGGAGCACAGAGGGGGCAATTATTTTTGACGAACAAGTAAACTCGCACTTAAAATCCCCTTGATCGTGAAAAGCCCAAAAAACAAAAAGACCGATTATCCACCATTTCTGGTAGATAATCGGCCCAGTTTTCCTGACACCGATAAGAAATTATATTAGTTGTTTATCTTCCTATTTTACTCTTGTGGTACTTTGCGGTTTTTTATTTTTTATTAGCGTTTGGTTCCGCAGTATTTGGTTGCTGTTTTTTAACTATTGGCTTTTGCTCTTCAATTTTAAATTTTGGCTCATTTGATTGCTGACTTTTATCACGACTTACGGCTATACTAAAAAGCAAGATAAGAACTCCGATACAAGCTATTAACATAACCCAAAAAGGCCAGACCCTCGCATCCTTATTAACAATCATGTGCAAACCCAACATGAAGCAGATTAATACTAAACCTGCTCCAGAAATTGCAATTAATATATCTGTGACAGTGTTTAAACTTGCAGTAAATTGAAACATTGAAAAAATTAAAGCGATTGCCGCAGTAAACAGACCTAAACGCTCTATGTTTCGAGTTTTCTCTTCATCAACCTTCTTTTCTATGTTGTCTATTTTTTCATCAACCTTTTTTTCTAAAAGTTGGTTTGCTGAAAACAAAAAATTCGATTTTGTATTAAAATCGTTTGAAACCACTCTCATATGCAAGAGAAAACCTATGTTGGTCGCTAAATTTCTCAGGCTCATCTCTGAGTTATATTCTTCTAAATAACTTAACGTCATGTATGCTACCTTTTGAATTTCTTCTTTTGTTTCCTTCTGAACTTCTACAAAAAAATATAAAGCTTTTTCTATACAATTAGCAGCCTCTTTTAACGGCTCAGGAATGCCTTGGGGAGGGGCCGAATTTAAAAAACCATATGTAAGAAGATGTGCTTTTTGGGCCAATAAGAAATAGCATTTTGCTTCACAACCCAATCCATCTTCGATAGCTTGTAAAGCCTCTATTGGTGTATTATGGTAGAGTAAAATCCTTGCCTTGGCGGAATAAGCAAAAATATTTTTTTGCTGTGCTAAAATTTCATCAAGTTTTTCAATAGCAATAA
Source organism: Thermodesulfobacteriota bacterium (assembly GCA_026625185.1). Classification (GTDB taxonomy): domain Bacteria; phylum Desulfobacterota; class WTBG01; order JAGOGO01; family JAGOGO01. The sequence continues at coordinate 2,123,388 of CP113000.1, forward strand.
GGGGGCTCTCTCGGTAACCTTGCCATGCCGATTGGAATAAAGTTTGGTTTTCTATGCTGAGATGATATAAGTCCATTACCTTCCCTTTTTTAGAATCGGCGGAGTGCTTCCCGGAGAGAGGTTTTTGTTATCTATTATCTCATTTAACTTAATCGTCTCCGCCTTTTTTATGGCTACAATTAAGCCCTTTTCAAAACTCAGTTCGATTTTCCCATAAAATTCTTCGATAATCAAGGGTAAAATTAATTTTTCAAGTTTTTCTATCTGGTATGTTGGAGACTTTTTATCCATACTACTCATACTTCACACCTTACATTTAACATTTCAGGAAATTGTCGCCGATTTTGTTAAAATACTTTTCACATTTCACGCCTTACGCTTCACGGTCTTTAAGTACGCAAACAACCGACATCGCTTCCCATCCCGGATAAAAAACCACTGATGATCCTCATCTTCCTGTGCGATTAAGATACCGTGATAACGCATTGCCTTCCGCAGGTCATCCCGGGTCGGCTCCCAATATCCGCAGGGAATGACCTTTTGCCGGAGCATCGCCTGGTAATCCGCATACGCGGCCCGCCCGCCAACGATTACGAACGCCGCAATAACAAACCATATAAAATATTTTTTAAAATTTATCATTTTCGCTTTCGCTTCATGCTTCACTCTTTACGCTTTACCGCTTAATCCTTATCCCCTAATCCTTTGTTCTCGCTCTCTGCTCCTTGCTCTAACGGCTTTAAACATTTCGGACAGACATCCAGTATCGCGCACACATTAAACCACTCGGTTATCTCCCCACAGTACGGGCAGGTTATTTCTATCGGCATTTAATTCTCGGTATATTTATTCAGCCGATTGATTAATTTCGTGTGCCGCCGTCGGTCTACAAACAGCTTCACAACGTAACCAATTGCGTAAGCCCATACTATAACGGCAAATATTTTCATCACATTCCCCCTTCTATGATAATGTGTTTTTCATCTTCCCTTAACCCTTTACCCTTAACCCTTGTGCTTCGCGTAGCTCATATTCAAACTTCTCCTTCGGCTTCTTATCCCCGCCGATCGCGATAATTTTCTCAATCGGCCATTTTTCTACCATCTCCCGGTCAACGCTTTTGGCGATTTTAATCGCCTCATTCCAACCCAGGCTTTCTATTGCTTCCACCGCGTTCTTCGGGAGCGACAGCCTCGCCTCGGTCGTATGTATCACTATGCCGTGGGGCAGGGTGACCTTTTCGGCTTTATTGAACAGTTCGGCCTTGTTTTTTTTCAGGCAGGTGATAAGCGTTTTCTCATCCATTGCCAGCGTTTCCTGGAGAGTCTCTATTTTTGCCTGATATTGTTTTCTGATCTCAGCAATTTGTTTTTCAACGTCCGCCTCGATGCGGGCTATACGTTTGACCAGATCACCGATATAGTAGAGGTGATCATCTATCTCATCATGCAATACTTTTTGCTCATTGCTCATTGCTCTTAGCTCTTTAGGCAGCGTCATGTTTACCCTCTTTCAGATTAAGCGACATCTGACCCAGCATCTCCGCCAGACTTACTTTTTGTATTTTTGCTGCCTGTGCCAAAATTTTCAGGCCGTGCCGTTTCTTTTTTTCCAGAAAGTTTGCCAGCTCTGAACCAACACTCGCCAGATAATACCCGCCGCCATCCTTCGATGATACCGAGCAGATCGGCACGCCATCCCAGCGCAGTTCAGTGATCAATCTGCGCAGCAGCCGGGTGTCGTTGATCCGGTTATTCCACCCTTCCTTAAAGACTTCCTCATGCAGCTCGCCCATGCCGATCGCCTTCTCCACTCCGATGTGGTTTTTCGTAAGCTCGACCAGGATGCGTTGTTTATAAAATTCTTTATCTTCCTGACTTATCGGCGGCTTCATGGGTTGCCTCCTTGTGTTTTGGCCTGCTCTTTCGGAAACCTCAATTTATACCAGCAACTTACACAAACCCTTTTTTCTCTGTATTTCATGAGGTTATGGGCTTCTTTCCCGCACTCCTCACATTCCTTGCTGAATAAGTCTTTTTGCTTCATTCTTTTCGCCTTCGCTGATTTTCATTATCACCGCGATGAGTCGCTCCAATGTGACCACACTGCGGCACCAGTCGAGCCGCTCGACCCCGCATATTTTTTTAACCAATCCGGCAAGCCGATTTTCTCCGTTCTGTATTTTTGTGGTTTCATCCAGTACCCGTTGTCGTAAAGCCTTTATCTGCGCGTTCGGCTTAGATTGCCATCCCAAGAATTTAAAAAATTTGATTAGCTTTTCGAGGTCTTCAAATCTCAGATCTGCCGCGGTTGTAACGCTGAACCCTTCAAGGATCGCGTCATACTCGTGCTCTTTAAGCCCCAGCTCTTTTTTCGCGATGTGCACCTTCGCCAGCATCGCCCGCCGAATCCTCGGATTTTGTATTGTTTTTTTCGACTTTTTCATCTCACCCTTGAACCCTTAAACTCTTGAACCCTTGAACCTTTCTTATAATATTTCCATCCGATATTTATCCCGGCTCGTTACAGCGTAAACATGTTCGGTGCCCATGCCGGTTTTGCGTCTTCCAGCCCTGTTTAAATATCCGCTCCGATACAGGCGGGTGATAATTTTGGTCACGTAGCTTTTCTCGGGCGCGCCGGAAATGCGTTGAATATCCGATACCGTAAACCGGCTGATTGACACGTAGATGGCCTTTAAAATTTTTTGTCGGATGCCGTCCTGGTATCCCGGTTTCCATTTGTGGTTGTAACGATAAATGTCCGCATCTGGGTCGGTGATAACCTCACCGCGCTCGATAAAATCTTTGAGCGCGGCATACACTTTGATGCGATCCGGCCCCACCGGGATATCAAGCCCTGTGTAAATCGACTCCCTTGTAAAAAATGGGCGTTTTTGTTCTCTCATCCACGCGCGCATTTGTTTTGCCAGTCCGGTTTTTTTCATTTTGTGCCCGTTATTTCTTTTACCAGGTCAAGGCTCACCTCGGTTAATCCGCTCGCCCGCATCGCCCGCTCAATCGTGATTGACGCGGTCAGCACTGGTCTCCAGTCACCGTTTGAGTGCTTATGGAGCGCGGTTACAACCTCCGGAGCCGGTTTGATCTCCAGGGCTTTTCGCAAAAAAAGCACAATGTCCGGCTGGGTAAGCGGCGAGAATCCCATCCTCCTCCGTATTCGGGAGGAGAGACGCCGACGGCTCTCGATTTTTCCTTTCATTCCTTCTTCTCCGATCAGCAGCACCGGGCAGGAGTAGCGTTCATTGAGGTTGCGCAGCATCTCCAAAACCTGCATGGCGAGCAAATCCGCTTCGTCAATGATGATCAGCCGCCGGTCTTTTGCCATCTCGTCGCCGATAATGGTGAGGCAGGTCTCGGACCGGCCCGGGCGCACCGTGCAAAGCTCAAAAGTGATCTCCCGCAGGAGCATCGGGGCGCTCCGGATATTGAGCGGAGGCAGATAAATCGCGGTTCCCCTCGCGGCGTATTGTTTCGCGGCCTCGGATTTACCTCTGCCTGCCGGGCCGGTGACCATCGCGAGCGACGGCCCGATCAGGCTTTGCGGGTCTTCGAGTTCCGCGCAGATGTCGTTAAATTTGGTAATATTTTGCGTCTGGATAAATTCATTTTTCATTGCTCCTCCTTGCTGTTTGCTCTCTTTGCTCTTAGCTCTTTGCTCTTTGCGCTACAACCCCATCTCCCTTGCTACCTCCCAGTACTCCCGCTGATCCGCAGGCATTGCTGCCTCGTGCATCTCCATCCACTCTCTGTCCTCCGCGGTCAGTTCCCCGCCTGCTTTTTGATATTTGAAACACCACTCATGTCTTTCCAATTCCGACAAAAAGTATTTCGGTCTCGGAGGCAGCGGTTTTTTGCGGATTTGCATCTCCGCGGCCTGTGTTGTTTCTTCGAGCGCGGCAACTTCCGCCTCCATCTCATCAGGCGTGCGCTGCCGATAGAGTTCGGTCTGCGCGGCAACCTTTTTGCGCCGTTCATCACCGACTATGGCCGCGGCTTTTTCAAGCGCCGGGACGTTGGAGTATTTTCTAAAATCCGGTACCCGTGAGGTAAGCTCGTGGTATTTTTGAGAGAATTCTTTGCGCCGTTTTGCTTTTTCTTCGATTTTTCGCTCCGCTAATTCATGGTCTTTCATTGAGGAGTACTCGACCAGTTCGGCGCTGGAAACAAATTCTCCCTGATAAAAAACCAGGATGTCGTCCGGATCCACCGGGTCGTATCGGAGATCAACCGAATTTCCGTGAAACGGAATTAACGCGTCACTTTCATATTGTTTTCCCTGGAAGGTGATCCGGCCCCGGTCAACTTTGCGGCTCGCGCGGGGGAGAAAGAGTATGTTAATCGCGTCGTCTGATAATTTTACCGGCCGCCAGCTCTCGTGCAGATAGCACGCTTCAAGGCATTGGATCGGAGTCGCGCTTTTTGGTTTCGGTTGACCACGCCATTCTTTGAGCACGCCTCGATGCGTCTTTTCCCGGTTGTAATAATCGGCGGCCAGGTACATGGCCAGGACAAACTCTCTGTAGGTAGTGAGCTTGCCGGATCTGGCCAGGCTCTCGATTTCTTTCTGGTCAATATCCTGATGCTCGCTCGGAGCGGTGAGTCGTTTGACATTTCCGGGCAGGAGGAAGCGGTTCCGCATGATGCCTTCTAAAACATTGTTTGTGCCCTCGATCATTTTCGCTTTCGCGTTTTTTACGATCGCCCTCCGGTGTTCGCCGGGCATGACAAACGCGGGCATGATCTCCTCCGGGTCCTGGCCGTTAAGATCGATGGGGTAATCAATTTCTCTCTCGACCGAAAGCCCCAGCGCTCGCATGTCCTTCATAATACCTATGATGTAGCGGGAGTTTTCCGGTTTGCCGTTATCGGTATAGATATTTTTAAAAGCGCCGAAACACCGGATGCCGATGTGAAGCGCCATACCCATGAGCGCGGCGTCATAGCGCCGGTCTATGGCGATGCCGTAAATAATGCGCGTGCGCAAGTCCTGCCACATGTAGCATTCCGGTCTGAATACCTCGCCGGTCTCCTCATCAACCACCCAAAAATCGAAGCGATGCTGGTCGCCCACCAGGATTTCAAAAGGTTCGAGGTCGGAGTAATCGCGAAGGATCGGTGGAAGCGTGTTGTCAAGCGCTCTTAGGCCTCCTTTCTGCAGGGCTAAGAGCTGGGGGTTAAGCCTTTTTTTAAGCCACCAGAGGGCTGATTCGTATGAACCGGTCTGCCATGATCGATTGTGCGCCTCTATTTTGAGGCACTTAAAGAGAGAGTCTTTGGATATCTTGCGGTGCGACCGCTTTAATACCATGCCCAGCCAGAAGTCAACCGCTTCTGGCGTCCAGACTTTTGGGGTTTTTCGGGTAGATTTCCGGTGAGTTAATCCTACGAGGCCCTGGGAATTATATTTCTTTAACTTCTTATATATAGTTCTCCAGTCAACCTCGTGGCGTAGAGCCACGTTTTCTATCCAGGCGCGTTTTTTCCAGCCTGCGGGAGCGCGTTCGGCTTCCTGGATAATGCGCACCCAGCGGGTAAATTTTTTATTCTTGAGGTCCTTTTCCGAGATGGAGTGTTCGGTGGTTTGAATCCGTGTGTCCCGGATGCCGGCAAGGCTCGTGTCCGGAAAATCGGTAAGCTTTCTTAACGCTATCAGCGCCGCTTCCGGCGCCAGCACGGGAAGCATCTCGGCTGAGGTCGGGGTTGATTTTTCGGCAATTTTTTTCTGGATATCGGAAGGGAGGGAGGAGAGGAGATAATGCTTTGTCTTTCCGCCGTTGCCGGCTTCTGTTTTGTGCGGCCAGGCTTCTTTTTGTGCGCGCCGCATAATCGTGGTTTTGTTAAGTCCGGTGGTCTCCGCAAGCTTTTTGGCTGTATATGCAGATTTCATTTCCCCTCGCTCGAAAGCAGGGTTTCTCTATTATTAATTATTATATACCCCAAAATCGCTATCGCCAAACCGGCAAAATTAACCAGCGGAAACCAGGCTCCGTCCGAACAGGCGATTATAAATCCGCACCAGAATAATATTTCTGCGATAAATTTCATTTTTACCCTTAACCCTTTAACCTTGAACCTTTTACCTTTACCCTTTCAGCTTGAGCTCCCGTTTTAGTTTCAACACCTCGGTTATGTGTTCCTCTATTTTTCCCAGGGCCAGCTCCCGTAATTCGCAGCCGGTGATGACCTTTGCGTCTTCAGCCGCGGCAAAAGATTTTGCTATTTCCAGGGATTCGGTGATTTGCTGAACCGCGTAGACTAAATAGGCCGGCATGGGGTATCGAGTTGGTTTCGATAAATAATGATTAAATATATGGGTAGAGAGGGGCTTTTTTGAGTCGCCGAAATACTGATTTATCGCGTCAACCATCTGATCCCGGCTTAGATTTTTAGCGCGCATTGATTTTTTTACCGATGCGGCAACCTCGATACAGGCCTCCTCATAGCTTTCAAACGCTTTTGCCGGCTGTTGTGTGGCGCAGGCTTTTAAAATTTCTTCCTTTGCCCGCTGGTAGGTTTCGATTTTTGCGGTAAAATCCAGGTCTTTTTGTCGTGAGTCTATAAAAATCTTCTTTTTAGACATTGACTTATGCCTTTTTTTAGGCTAATTATTTAGCTTAAAATCCACTTGCCGTTTTTGAGGTGACGCGCTTTGCCGGGTGCGCGTAATACTCGGGAAAAACATCTATGGGGTGTTTATCGATTGCCTCGGCGATTTTTGTCATCACACGATGTGAAATTCTTTTTTTCAGAACGATGTCTGAAACCGTTATCGCGGAAACCCCGATCTCTTTTGCGAGCGCACTTTGGGTGATGCCTTTTTTCTTAAGCCTGGCTTGTATGTCTGCGGGATGCATGGTTGCTCCTTGGTTTTTTTTGTCTATTTTTTTGATGTTGGGGTGTAATTCTTATCCTTTTGAGCTTGTTTTTTAGACTTCGTATGTTTAAGACTTATAGACTAACAAAATAAGCATGTCAAGCATTTTTTTATGCAGCACCACTAAAAAACCTATTTTTTATTTATTATATGTAAGTATTTATATTTATAATAAAATTTAACTGCATCACCTTGCACCACCTCCGTGCACCACCTTTAAATCAATGGTGATGCGTGAAAAATCGCATGAATAATGAGTCTCTTTTAAAAGATCGAACCCGATGGGCAATAAATTATATTTGTAAAAAGGAGCGTTACTCGAATGAGTCGCTTGGAAATTTGCTTGATATTAATAAAAATACAGTCTCAAGTTACCGGTTAACATATACCGTCCCTAATATTGCTTTTGTTCTAAAGTTTTGTGATAAATTTGGATTTAACTATGAGTGGTTTATTTTTGGTAAGGGCGAGCCGTTTCCAGGAGCGAGAGCTGAATTCCCGGAGGTTTGCGGGCCGGAGCAACGCCAGCCGGTGGAGCTGAAGGCTACAATAACAGGTGATCAGACGGCAAATTATACAATGCCAGGTGTCGATCAATTTGGTCAGGCGGTTTCTCAATTAAAAACGATATTCGACAACCGCGATCCGACGTTTATCCAGGCTATAATGGCCAACCTGAACACTTTTGGGCGGGCCATTGAAGAAAACCAGGAATTACGTAATAAAATCAATTCACTGGAAAAAAGAATAGCCGAATTAGAGGCGGGGGTACAAAGGGAGGGTGGGGACGTTCGAGGCGATACCTCTGTAGAAGGGACTGGCCGCTCTACCGAAAAGAAGGCCGGGTGATTTATTTAATTTATTAAAGATATATGTAAAACAGGGCTTGGAGAGAATGTGGTTAATAAAAAAAGGCTTTCTCCCATTTATTTGGATAAAATAGATGCTTGTGAGGGGTCAAACATCGTCTATCTTCGGCCAAGTCGGAACCGTCGTCGTATAGTTTTTGGTTGGTATGGAGGAAAATTTAGTCATCTTGAGTGGCTACTGCCCTTACTACCACAATGTCATCACTATTGCGAGCCTTTCGCTGGGTCTGCTGCTGTTCTGTTGAACCGTGAACCTTCACCGGTTGAGACATATAATGACATTGACGGAGACGTAGTTAACTTCTTTCGCGTACTGCGAGACCGCCGTGATGAAATCGTTAGGGCAATTGCTCTTACCCCCTTTTCCCGCGAGGAATACCATCTTGCTATTTACGGAAATACTAAAGCAATAACCGATGTAGAGCGAGCTCGACGCTTCTATATACGAGCCCGTCAAACACGAACGGGGCTTGCTCAAACTGCTTCGCTCGGTCGCTGGGCAAACTGCAAAAATACGAGCCGTGCCGGAATGTCTGGTGTGGTTTCCCGCTGGTTGGGTGGGGTTGATGCGCTGAATTTTATTGCGCAGCGTCTAATACGAGTCCAAATCGAAAACCGGCCAGCTGAGGATATGATTAGGCTTTACGATGCTAATAACACCTTGTTTTATTGCGATCCGCCCTATCTGCATGCTACACGTGGGGACTCAAAGGCTTATGGTTTTGAAATGGATGAGAGCCATCACCGAGAACTTGCCAAACTGCTAAATGAATGCCGAGGAAAGGTGGCTCTGTCTGGTTACAACCACCCGCTTATGGATGACCTATACCCAAAGAAAAAATGGTTTAAAACAATGGGACCAGAAAAAACTATTCATTCAACCAAGGGCACGAGATGTGAACTGCTCTGGACAAACTACGATCCCAACAAGGGAAGACAAAAAAAATTATTTGATAAATAAAAATGAAACCTACCCCAGAACAAATATTGGAGGAAATTTATAAGCGTGCCGAAAATTCGCGCAAAAAGTCTTTCATAACCGATGGGGTAATAAAAAAACAAATTGACTATGTTTGCCATTGCACGAGTAACCGCGCCGGTGTTCGATTGTTAATGGCTTGTCTTTTAGGAAAATTAGATAATCCGAAAGTTGATCCCCGAATGCCCTATACGGAGATCGGAACTAATGACTGTTTTTCGGGGCGCACCTATGATGAACGCTATATAACACACTTTATTAACGTGCACCGCTTGCCCTGCAATCCGACGACCGCCTTTCTAACGCCTACCTTGCGTAATATAGACCGTCCTCTTAAAACTGATACTGAGCTTGTGGGAAGACCGCGAGAACTTTACAAAACTACTCTCCAATTATTGGAGGAAGTTGCCAAGAACCGTATTAGCGCCGACATTGTTTTTATTGAAGTTGTGCGTATATTACTAAATGCCCGCGACGAAAAGTTAAACCGCATAGCTTCGCTTCTCAAATCCATTAAACGTGGGGAGGGAGCCTTGCCGCTCTCGTCTGAGACAATCGTTACACTAATCGAGCAACATCTGGCTTGTAAAAAATCAAGCCGTCTTCCGGTATTGGTAGTAGCTGCTGCGTATCAGGTTGCCGGGAAACGAATAGGGGAGCGCGTTTTGCCGCTCAACTCTCATAATGCCGCTGACTTACAAACTGGCTCTATCGGTGACGTGGAGGTTTGTCTTGTTGGAGATGATAACGTCGTTACCGCTTACGAAATGAAGATGAAAAGGGTAACGATAGATGATATAGACGGAGCAATAAATAAAATCGTTAAAGCATCACAAAGGATTCATAATTATATCTTTATAACTACCGAAAAGATTGACCCAGAAACAGCCGAATATGCTTTAAAATTTTATGAGGAAACAGGGGGAATTGAGATCGTCATACTTGATTGTATCGGCTTTTTAAGACATTTTTTGCATCTATTCCACCGGCTTCGTACAGATTATTTAAATACTTATCAGACTCTTGTGTTGGAGGAGCCTGATTCGGCAGTTAGTCAGTCTCTAAAAGAGGCTTTTCTTGCTTTAAGGCAGTCTGCTGAGAGTGGTGAATAATCCTGAAACATTTCATATAAAATTGGCAATTGCAAAACAAAAAGGTAAAAGGCCTTTTTGTTTTGCGAAGGGGCAACAATCTATCAGTGTCCTTTACAAATCAATATAACCATTGTTGGACACGTAGACAATGAAGACTAAAAAGGGAAAGAAGGACGTTCTCGATCTCAAGGGTGACATGCGAGTGGTGAAGAGACTTCTTCAACTATATGACGCATGTTTGAAAAATGCGGAGGCTCTCTTATCCGAAGCAGATTTACTCTTCAAGAAAGGCCACCACCCAAGGGCGTTTACTCTTGCCCACACTGGCTGGGAAGAGACTGGAAAGTCCCAACTCGTGGCCGACTTCTTGAACCAAATGGTTTCCCCAGTGGAGTTCGAGGCCGCCTTCAAGGATCACAAACTGAAATCTGCATATAACTGGAGACGGTTTGTTTGGAACTTTGCCAACATCGCTGACTCCACAATTGAATACGACCGTAACAAAACGACAGCGGGTCTGCAAAAACGTCACTCATCACTTTACGTTGGGAAAAACACCGATTTTAGCCCTATTGCACCTGAGAGTCAGGTTAGTAAAGAGGAAGCACATACGGTCATCGAAGCTCTACGGAACGAGATTAAGAAGATAAACTTGTACGATGCAATCACTGAACGAGTCGGTTCAAAGTCTTTTCTGAAGTGAGGCGGCCCTATGCTGGCCGCAACCAACACGAAACAAGAATATAGGCCAGTCGGAGGAAGGCTATAGAAAACAGACGTATGGGAAAACGGGGACGTCACTAAAATTATAAAATTCTTAACAACGGGGTCTTATACGGATCAATATAAATATTTTTTGAATTGAAGTACTGGTTTGGAGGACAGGAGGAAGTATATGCTCAACCTCAGTGATCTTACCAACGGCTTGCCTGCTATTACACCAGCATTCGGCCAATACCTGGCCGAGGCAGGGGCTGTGTGCTTAGAATCTCAAGGACATTCCAAGGGTCAAGGGCTTTCCGTGCAAGGAATACATTCGCAATTCTACTCTCTCTACTGGCCCAATATTACGGATCAGATGGAAAGATGCCTTAACGATCCCGATGTCGCGACGGAGCACGGGGCAGTTGGAATAGCGGTCCTACTTATAAAGCGTTTGATAGGTTATGCGGTAATAGAGCGGTCACGAAAGGGAACGGGCTTCGACTATTGGCTTGGAGACGAAGCAGATATGCCTTTCCAGAATAAGGCAAGACTCGAGGTTTCTGGTATTAGAAATGGAGACCAAAAAACCGTCAACGCTCGTGTTCGACAGAAACTGACGCAGACTGAGGTATCCGACAAAATGAGGTTACCGGCCTATATTGTGGTTGTTGAGTTTGGCCGACCTCTTGCTGAAGTGAGGCAACGATGAAGGACGCGAACGAACTCCACAATGAGTCTATGGACCGGGCTGAGTTAGCACTCTTGGCCCGTATGAGGGGCGAACATGAGGAGGCAGAGCGTCTATTCACAGAATCCCTTCAGCTTGAAATGGAAGCAATTGAGGTAGTTGATCAGTTGCCGTACGTTGAGCCGAATTACTCTATTCTCCACTGTAGCGCTGCCACACTTGCTCTTGATTGCAATGATTCGCGCCTCGCGGAAATGTTGATCAGCAAGGCTCTCGCCCACGATCCCCCCCCGCAGATAGCAGACGAACTCCGGGACTTATTCGAACAAGTCCAGTTCCGCCGACATCTCCAGTTGCGTGGGATAACCCTGGCCGAGGACGAACTGCAGATGAGCTTGGCTGGCCAAGGAGTAGGCTTTGGCGTTGTCCATAGTGGTGAGTTTCTTCAAAGAATTGATGGCGCTTCGAAAATTATATATAGGATCGTGGAGCGCCGTCAGAATAAGCCTTTCCGAGAAAAAGGCCGTCTGGCGCGACTCATTAAGGACGACTATGAGCTCTTTCTGTCTGTTCCTCGCGCCGCGAGTTTTGCAGTTACACTAAAATTGGGTCACCCGTCTAACCAGCCCAAATTGCCAGGTATTGCGGATGCGTTTGAAATCGTTAACGAATTTATGACCCTTATGGGTCTCGTCAATAAAGCCGACTTCTCCGCAATCGAATCACGAATTCCTGATCCTGTTTATAGAACGAATTTCGTACAATTGGCTAAGCGGTTGGCTCCAGACGGGGATAACGTCAAGGTTGTTGGATTCACTTCGATTCACGAAGGGCGAGAAAGGTTTGTTGAAGTCACGCGGCCTAAAACCAAGATCATAACTCCTGAGCCGAGGTCCGTAGTGCAGGCTGAGTTGGTAGTTGTTCGAGGTGTGCTGCGATTTGCGGACGCCACTCACACAGACAGCGGGCATATCAAGATCGTCGACGAAGAGAGTAAGACTACTCATCAAGTAAAGGTCCCGGAGGGCATGATGAACGACATCGTAAAACCACTGTGGGACACGACAGTGGTGATCAAGGGTAGACGGGAAGGGAATTACATTCTTCTTCAGGATATTATTGAAGAAGAATAGGTTCGAACCAGTCGCTGCACCGAATCGGCTGGAAACGGCGCCTACCTCCCGGTGAGCTTTCCGTTAAATTTTATGATTATGAGTATTTTTTTAAACTACGTGCGGAGATGTGATAATTTCTATAGTTAAAAGAAAAAAGTTGGGGAATAATTTCCGCAATTCTTAGGTCTGGGGTTTATTTTTTGTCCAATCCAGTCCCTTCGTTTTCTTTTTGTTGATTTAAAGGATTTACCTCGTTGGAAATATTATTATTTTGAGATAATATAAGACATCCAGGAATGGAAAAACACTGAACTGCAAAATCTCTCTCTGCCTCCAACCAGGCCGTTTTATAGTCATCGGGATATAATCTGGTGTACATAAAAAGACCCTCCTTTTACCTAAATTTCAATAGTTTTTGTAATGTTACCCACACCAGGAGCTACTTCGCTACGTTTTTTTGCCTTTTCGATAAAATCTTTTACCGCTTCTTTACTAAGTGATTTTTTATAATCGGCTTCGATAAGTGAATATAAAGCATGAGGTCCACCGGACCCGATGGCAACAAAACCGATCGGATCATGGCATATCATATCACCGGGGTTTATGACTGTGTAAATATGACAAGCAGAATCGTCTTTTCCCGCCAGAATAAATTCAACTCCAGCGTTATATTTTATAAATGCTTGGTCAATAATTTGAACAAGGCTTGGAAAGAGTTTTTGCTGTAAAGTTAAATAAGAATTTAAATCCAGTCCCCGTGGTTCTAATTCATTTCTGATGATGCGAAGTTTCCGAACCAACTGGTATGATTCTCTTAATATATCTGCTATCCGCTGTGTTGATTGAATGTTTTCAATGTTAACGCGCTGTTTTGTTATCTTTATAATTTCATTAGCAAATAATACATCTCCAGCAATTAAAACCCAGGCGTTATCAGTAATCTTTACGATTTTATCTATTTCTTGATTTTCAAATTCATACCCAATCGGGAAATGAGCCGTAATCATTTGATCTGATGTAAGAATACACCCATTACCATTATCACATAAAGCAGCTATACATACGGTCATTTTTATTCCTCCCTTGATTTTTTCTTTTTTCTTAAAATCTAATGTAATAATAAGTTCGTTTTTTTTAAAAAATCAATCTTTTTTTATAATATTATGGTTTTATAGAATGCAATTTTCACACCATTAAAATTAAAATTATTCAACCACTGGTGTTTTTGGGTAAAAAATTCACCTTTAAAATTTTTCAAACTACGTGCGGAAAATCTCTCTTGAATTTTGTCGCCGATTTCATTACAAAAAAACAGGGGTTAGCGGGTAAGAGTGTGGCGACAAAATTTTCTCCAAATTTCATCTAACTTCTTATTATCCCGGCATTTACCGGCATATCCCACCTAATCCCGTTATTCTCCTATTATGTTACATTCCTCACACGTTTATAAAGGAGGAAAGAATGGTTAAACGATTTGGTATCCTTGTAATAATAGTTGCGGCAATAGCAGTCTTTTCCGGCTGCGCGTGCCAAAAAGACCTTTCGGCTGAGAACTGGGGACGGTCTTTTGAATTGGCCAAATATAACCAGTATCTGAATCCAGAAGCAGGAAAAAATCTGGAACCGGTTGAGGGCTTAAATGGATGGGCCGCTGATGCGGTTATGGCAGGGTACCAGGAATCTTTTAAAGGCGGCGGAAAAGGCCCACAGAGCGTCAATTTGAATCTGGGAAGCATTTCCGGCATCGGACAGGCAAAACAGTAAATGTAAAGGGTGAGGTGTAAAACGTAAGGTGTTACGATTTACACCTCACCCTTTACGATTAACGCTTTACGTGGGTGAAGAAGGTAAGGGGTAAAGACTTTACATAGTTTTTTTCCCTGAAATACATAAAATACTCTATGGATTTATTTGCTGGATAATGGAAGAGATAAAAAAGGAAAAAATGAGGAAACCCCTCAATCCCCCCTTCGTAAAGGGGGAAGGATTTATTTTTATAGATTTTTCTTTTTCCTGCTAGAATTTTTATTATCTCTACCCGCCGGTGAAAGATAAATTCGCTTTAACTTCCTCTCCCCGCTGGGGAGAGGATAGAGGTGAGGGGTAAAATAAATAAAGTTCCCCCTCACCCTGACCCTCTCCCCCGAGGGGAGAGGGAAAATGTTTCAGATAAAGAAAAAGAAGAAAAACCACATGAAACTGAAACTATCGACCCATAATCAAAGAGGGGTCTCAGCGCTCGAGTTCACGATTTTAGCCCCTATGCTTTTTGTGCTTATTTACGGGATTATAGAATTCGGTATCCTTTTTTATGATAAAGGGTTGCTCACCAACGCAAGCCGGGAGGGCGCCCGCGCAGGTATAAAGTATGATGCTGATCATAACACATCGGGTGATATCCAGACAAGGGCAATCGCGGCAGTAAACCAATATTTACGGAAGGATAATAACACCGGGTGGAGATTGATTGATTTGGGCGCTACAGCACCAGCCCCTAACACTCCGCTGCCGACTATAATAACCGTCACCGATCCAACTCTTGGTAACAATAGACTGCGCGTGGAGGTGCAGTGGACATATAATTTTTTAGTGCTTCCTAATTTTAAAGGCCTCGGCTGGGTTGATCTTAACCCAGCGATTACTCTCAACGCAGTGACCGAAATGATGTTGGAAGAAAACCAGTCGTAGGAGGTTTGAAACGGGAAAAACCATGAAACCGAATCAATCAACCTATAATCAGCGAGGGGTCTCTGCCCTCGAGTTCACGATTATCGCGCCCCTGGTTTTTGTGCTGGTTTACGGATTGATAGAATTCGGATGCTTTTTTTATGATAAAGCGATGATCACTAACGCGTGCCGGGAAGGCGCCCGGGCCGGAATAGTGTATGTCCATGATCATAACATATTGGAGGATGGAACGGATTATGATATCACCTCAAGGGTAGAGGGGGCAGTAAACTTTTTTTTAGGTGATTATAGAGGAGTGAATTTCAGCCCCTGGTGGGGACCCAGCCCCTGGCCAAAGTTAATATGTTTTGGCTCTTCAACTCCAAATCCTGGTTCCCCGAATGTGACTATCCCCACTGGTACAAATAAATTGCGCGTTGTAGTTAGTTGGAATTATGACTTTTTAGTTCTTCCCCATTTTGGACCTCTTGGTTGGGGAAGTCTGGCAAACCCGTTTCCTCTCACCGCGGTGAGCGAAATGATGCTGGAAGAAAACCCGGCCTAGGAGTGTTAAAAAAAATGAAGCAATTAAAAGGGCCAAAGTTTAAAAATGAACATGGGCTGACCGCGCTTTTTGTTACGCTTCTTCTTCCCTTTATTTTTGCTTTTGTCGGTTTTGCGATTGATCTTGGGCACCTTTATGTTGTCGGCAATGAGCTTCATAAAGCGGCTGATGCCGGAGCTCTTGCCGGCGCCCGGTTCTTACTGAATGCGGACGGCACCGCTGTCAATACAGGTTGTAATCAGATTGCCTATAACGCAGCGGTTGCGAATATGAGTGAAAAACTTCCCGTCGAGGTGTGGAATGGGGATGTGCAGAGAGGTCACTGGAGTTTTGCCACTCGAACCTTTACCCCGAATGATTCCACGGTGATGGTGGATATCTGGGGTAAATCTTTTGAGGAATTGGACGCTGATACTGCTTTTATTAATGCGGTGCGGGTGGAAACTAGGAGAGAAACGAACCAGGCGCTTTCTTTTTTCGTACGGGTGTTTAACCCTGATTTTCATGGGTTTACGGTTCGGAAATCAGCAGTTGCCTACCTTGGATTCGCGGGCACGTTAAATCCAAATGAGGTTGATCAGCCAATTGCAATTTGCAAACAGAGCATAACTGATGCAGAGGGGAATTACAACTGTAATATCGGGCGAATGCTGAACAGCGGTTCGAATACTGCCAGCCATAATACTGCTGGCTGGACCAATTTTTTTCAGCCTTGCCAAACCGCCAGTACATCAACCTTGAGGCCGATACTCCAAAACTGTAACGATGGAAATCAGTATAAGATTACGCTGGGAGAAGAAATAGGCACGACCGGAGGTGTGGAAGATAATGTCATTAATAGTCCCACCCAGCCGAATATAATGAATTGTTGGAAGAACGGGCTTTATGACTCCAATGGTGATGGTGTAAAGGAATCCCCTATCGACACTGACGGAGACGGCTGGCCTGACCAGCCGTGGAACATTACCCTGCCGGTAATAGACTGCCCAGGTAATAACGTCTCGCCCTGCTCCGAAGTTCGTGGGGCGGTCAATTTGAATATCATTTGGATACTGGAAAAAGATAATAAAATTGATGACGACGCACCTCGCAAGATGAGCGCATGGTCAAATAATGCCCCGAGCGGCCAGGTGCGGTGGGATAGTTTTGTCGCCAATTTCAATTTAAAAAATGTTGATGGGGCGCCAGCTCCTTTTGCTAAAAAATCTATTTATTTTTTACCAGACTGCACTCTCCATGAGCCGGAGGGGGGTACTGGCGGGGATAATTTTGGCATCCGGGCCAAGATTCCTGTGCTGGTGGAATAATAGGAAGGAGCGAGGCACGAGGAACGAGGAAATAAAGCGTAAAGTGTAACTTGTGAAAAGTGAAACGTAATTTGTAAACAGTGAAAAGCAAAAAGTGAAATGTAAGGTGTTACAATTTACTTTTTACGTCTTACTTTTAACGTGGGAGGAGTTAGTTGAAAGTTAAAAGGGAGAAGAAAAAATTAACTCCCCCTTGCTCCCTCTTTGGTAAAGAGGGGAGATTGGAATGAACCCACTGGCTCTTACAACCGATACCGGACATCGATGAACCAGCAACGGTAAACGGATAACGGTAAACAATGAACGGACAATAAGGACATGCTTGATATCAAAAAACGAGTTAAAATAGATACCAAAGACCAAAGTCTCAAGAGAAAGTTTGAATATATTGTCAACTCAACCGGTGGATTTGAGATTCAGCCGGATGATGACAAAAAACCGGCCGATCTTTTAATCTTTGAGCTGGGCACGGATACTGACCATGACTTCCATGTGCTTCAAGCATCGCTTCAATCCGGCACGGTCAATGATGTTTTTCTTACCTCCGAAAAATCCGACCAGGATTTGCTGCTTCAGTCAATACGGATCGGCGCCAAGGAATTTTTCCCCCAGCCGATAAAAGACGATGAGGTAAAACAGGCCTTGAAAAAATTCCGCGAAGGAGCGGAATCCGGCAAACGGTTAAAATTAGGAAGGCTTATAAATGTGATGGGCAGCAAAGGCGGGGTGGGCACTACCACCATTGCCGTCAATTTAGCCGTCAGCCTGGCGGGAATAACCGGTGATAATTCAGTGGCCTTAGTGGATATGAATATTGCGACCGGAGAAATTCCGCTCTTTCTTGATATTAAGCCCGGTTACCACTGGGGTGAAATTTCCAAGAACATCACCCGCCTGGACTCCACCTTTATTATGAATGTCCTCAGCAAGCACAGTTCGGGAATATATTTGTTTTCCTCCCCGGGCACTCCCGGGCATGAGGCTGTTTCGCCGGAGGCGGTAGAGCGCCTTCTCAATATTATGCGGCGGATGTTTGATTTTGTGGTGGTTGACTGCGGTCAACGCCTTGACAAAAATTCCCAGAAAATCCATCAAATTTCCGACACGGTTTTATTAACTGCTATTTTAACCGTGCCCTGCATTGCCAACGCAAAAAAGATTTTCAAGATATATGATTTCTGGGGTTATCCTTCGAAAGGAAAAGTAAAAGTTGTGGTAAACCGGTATGTGAAAAATTCCCAGTTGACGCTGCGGGACGCGGAAGAAACCTTCGGCCAAAGCATACTGTGGAGTTTTCCGAATGACTTTCAAACCACACTCGCCGCGATAAACCAGGGCAAACCATTAACCGTAATCGCTCCTAAAGAGGAAATAACTCAGAGTTTCAAAAAGTTTGCCGCCACCTTTATTGACCGGGACCAAAGAACGACAAAGGAAGAAAGGTCGTTGTTTAAGCGATGGTTTTCGTGAACACCTTTTCTCCCCTTTTGTAAAGGGAAGTTAGAGGGGTTAGTAAAAGCGAAAAAATAAAATGAACTCCCCCTTACACCCTCTTTAGAAAAGAGGGTGTACAGGAAGGAAAAGGGAGTATCAAAAGAAGGTTAATTAACTTGTAAAAGAGACGGCAAAGTAAAAAGTTTTAGATGCAAGGCGCGCAAATCCGACGGAATGAGGCGTACTTACCTGTACGTCGCAATGACTGAGGATGCAGCGCAACGCCGCAGGTGGGCTTTTTACGAAGCGGTCATCACATAAAAGGAGATGATAAGACAGTGGAAAGACAGTTAACAGACCGGCAGGAAAAACAGAGAAAAATGAGCACGCTTCCGGAAGAATATTTTGAGTTAAAGACCAGGATTCACGACCGCCTATTAGACATTATGGATATTTCTCTTTTGGAAAGCTCTCAACGGGATTTTGTCGTTGTTCAGATTAAATCCCTGGTAGAAAGAATTTTGAAGGAGGAGAATAGCAGCGTCCCTCTTAATTCGGTTGAACGGGAGCTTCTGATTTCTGAAATTCAAAACGAAGTGCTGGGACTGGGGCCGCTGGAGCCGTTTCTTCAGGACCCGACCATTTCCGATATCCTGGTAAATACCTTTGAGCAGATTTATGTGGAGCGGTTCGGAAAGCTGGAACCTACCGAAGCCCGGTTTAAAGACGACGCGCACCTGAGAAGAATAATTGACCGGATCGTATCGGCAGTGGGCAGGCGGGTTGATGAGTTTTCGCCCATGGTTGATGCCCGGCTGGCGGATGGTTCGCGGGTGAATGCTATTATACCACCGCTGGCTATTGACGGCCCGATACTGTCAATCAGACGTTTCGCGGTGGACCCCCTCGAGCTGGAAGACCTCATCTCTTTTAAAACCTTAACTCCGGAAATCG
This sequence comes from Thermodesulfobacteriota bacterium, assembly GCA_026625185.1. GTDB lineage: Bacteria > Desulfobacterota > WTBG01 > JAGOGO01 > JAGOGO01. Next base: position 2,142,659 of record CP113000.1, read on the forward strand.
GCGAAGTGCTGCGCGGGATAATTCGCTCTCGCTTAAACGTGATCATTTCCGGCGGTACCGGAAGCGGGAAAACCACTTTGTTAAATGTTGTCTCCCGCTTTATTCCGGAAAATGAGCGGATCGTCACGATTGAAGACTCGGCCGAATTGCAGCTTAAACAGGAGCATGTGGTGCGTCTGGAAACCAGACCCCCGAATATTGAAGGCAAAGGCGAGATTAACCAGAGAGATCTGGTCCGCAACAGCCTCAGGATGAGGCCGGACCGGATTATTGTGGGTGAGGTGCGCGGCCAGGAAGCTTTTGACATGTTTCAGGCGATGAATACCGGTCATGAAGGCTCTCTAACCACCGTTCACGCCAACTCACCGCGTGACGCTCTGATGCGGCTTGAAACCATGGTTTCCATGGCCAACCTGGATATTCCCAGCGACTTTATGAGAAGGTTTATCGCTTCAGCAATCAACATTCTGATCCATCTGTCCCGTCTGGCGGACGGCACCCGAAAACTCGTCAGCCTCCAGGAAATTACCGGTATGGAGGGTAATGTGATTACCATGCAGGAGATTTTCTCTTTTAAGCAAACCGCGATCGACCAGCAAGGTAACATCAGGGGTAGATATATTTTTCATGGGGTGCAGCCGCGGTTTATACAGAAATTTAACACCGCCGGGATAAAAATCGCGCCCGGATTATTCGATGCGGTAAATGCGAGTGTGGTTTAACTTTAACTTGATAAAATTCCCTGTAGCTTGCTTGCTAAAGGGTTTCATTGTATCTTTCTCTGGCTTGACCAGAGAATCCAGTTTCTTTGTTTCTGGATTCCCCGATCAAGCATGCCCTCGAAAGTAGTAATCGGGGGTCGGGGAATGACGATGTGCTTTGTATAATTTTTGGTATACCCCGCTGCTTGCGGCGGGATAGTTCATTTCACCAATATCATAGGTTCGTATGAACATTATTTTTATTACGATAATTATTTTTATTATCGCTCTTTTAATTACAGAGTTGATGTTTTACGCTTACCGTGCCATACGGTATCCGCATCGCGCCCGGATTCGGGAACGATTCAAAGCGCTCAAGGAAGAGGAAACGGTAGGGGTGACTCGGGATTTGCTTCGGAAAAGAGTGCTCAGCGAAGTGCCTTTCCTAAATTTCATGCTCCAGCGGTTGACGATAACCGCCAGGTTAGACCTGCTGGTAAAGCAGGCAAACGTGAAATTACCGCTCGGATTTTTCGTGCTGCTCACCTTGGTGCTGGGTTTGACCGCCTATGTCATAAGCTCTCACCTTAACATTTTTTTCCCCTTGTCCGTGATTATTGGCATTCTTTTCGGTTTTTTGCCGTATGCTTACCTTCGGCTGAAAAAAAAGAGGCGGATGGAAAAATTTGAAAAACAAATTCCGGACGGTCTGGATTTGATCGGCCGGGCCTTGCGGGCGGGGCACGCTTTTACGGGGGGGATGAAACTGGCAGCGGATGAGATGGGCGACCCTTTCGGCACTGAATTCCAGGAGACTATTGATGAAATTAACTTTGGGATCAACGTGTCCGACGCCTTAGGCAACCTGGTTAAACGCGTTGACTGCCCGGACTTGAAATTTTTTGTGATTGCCGCGAATATCCAGCGGGAGACCGGGGGAAACTTAGCGGAGATTATGGAAAATATCTCAAGCATTATCCGGGAGCGCTTCAAATTACTGGGTAAAATCAGAATCCTGTCGACGGAAGCGCGACTTTCGGCAGTGATCATGTCCATTCTTCCTTTTGCGGTTATGTTTGTCCTGTCTTTTATTAATCCGGAATATCTCCATACCCTGTTTTCCGATCCGGTCGGGAAAATAGTCGCTATGGTAGCTGGAGTTATGATGGTGATAGGAATTTTTATTATCAATAGGATGGCAAAAATCAAAGTGTAATCTTGATAGATTTTCCTCTCCCCGGCGGGGAGAGGATTAGGGTGAGGGGTAAATAAAATGGGGGCGAGGTGAACCACCTTAAAGTTTAATTTTTATAGAAGGAAACCGATGAACGTTACCCTTTTATTTTTTTTAACATTTTTTCTGGTTTTGTTTCTTTTGTGTTTGGGCGTCTACCGGCTGGTTCGCGAATACCAATACAAAACTACGCTAAAAGAAAAAATAGCTGCCGGCAGCGAAGGCTGGGATTCTACGGAAGAGAAGTTATCTCCGGTAAAAAATAAATTTCTTAATTTTTTAAGCGCCCTGGGAAAAAGGGCGGCTCCTGAAGACTCCTCGGAATACGAGAAAATGAGGATTGACTTTTTAAGGGCCGGCATCCGAAAGACTAATGCTCTCGCATTATTCTGGGGAGTAAGAATTTTATTGGCCGTTTGTCTGCCGCTGGCTTTTTTTCTCCTCCGGGTCACGGTCTTTAAAATACTGGATCCTGCCCGGGTACTAGCATTGTGCATTTTTCTGGCGATCGTGGGTTTGTATCTGCCTGTTTTTTGGCTGAGCATAAAAATTTCCAAAAGGAAAAACAAGATATTCGAGGGTCTCCCCGATGCCTTGGACCTTTTAGTCATCTGCGTGGAAGCTGGTATGGGGCTGGATTCGGCCATATACCGGGTGTCGGAAGAGATAATGTTAAGCAATCAGCCCCTGGCTGATGAGCTTAAATTGTATAATCTGGAAATGAGAGCGGGAAAATCCAGAAGAGAGGCCCTGAAAAATTTTGCCCTGCGGGTTAATCTGGAAGAGATTCAAAGCCTGGTAACCTTACTCATCCAGGCGGACAAATTCGGAACCAGCATCGCTCAGTCATTAAGGGTTTATTCGGACTCTTTCCGGACCAAACGATTTCAGAGGGCGGAAGAAATCGCCGCCAAGCTGCCGGTAAAATTAATATTTCCATTAATGTTTTTTATTATGCCCGCCCTGTTTGTTGTGCTCGTGGGGCCGGCAATGATCAGTCTTTATAAGGCCTTTGTTCATCAATAGCGGAAGGAGAACTTTCCTTTATTCTCTCCCCCGAAGGGGTGACAAGAAAAAAATTACCTCTCCACTGGCGGGGAGAAAGAAAACATTTTCCTCTCCCCAAGTGAAGAGAAAAAATACTCCCCTCTCACTAAGGGGAGAGGCCAAGGGTGAGGGGTATGAAACGCAGGAATATCGACCGATGCAGAAATTTGCGGAAGCAACAGACGGAAGCGGAAAAGAAGCTTTGGTCAATAGTTCGGAATCGTCAAATTGGTGGAATAAAATTCAGACGCCAGTTTTCGATAGGGAGGTATATAGTAGATTTTTATTGTCCTGCATATCTGGTTGGTATTGAGGCGGATGGGGATCAACATTGTGAAGATAAGGTTAGTAAAAGCGATGAAATCAGGACAAAATAATTAAAAGAACGTGGTTTTGAAATAATAAGATTTAATGATCGCGAACTATTGAACAACATTGAAGGAGTGTGTGAAGTTATTAGGAAGGTTTTAGAAAGAAGAAGAGATAAAGCACCTCACCTCAATCCTCTCCCCTCTGGGGAGAGGAGGTAATATGAGAAAATAAAGGAGAGGGGGTAATACATGAAAAGTTCTCCCCAGAGGGGCGAGGAAATAAGAAAAGAAACATTTAACATCAGAAAAAACTTATGAATATTCCAAATGGTAGTATCCTCCGGAAAATTTTAGTCGTACTCCTTGCGCTCATCATTACGAGTCCCCTGGGTTGTAAAACGACCGATCAGAGGGTACAGGCGGATGACAACTTTAAAAATTTTTTTAAACAATCGCCGATAAATGTCGCTAAGAAAAAGAATTTTGATTATCCTCAAGACCGGGAAGCGCTCAAAGCGCTTCCGGATATGACTGCGCAGGATCATGAAAGGCTGGGAGACAGCTACTTCAGCCAGGAAAATTATCCGATGGCTTGTGTCCACTATGACAAATCCCTTAAACTTAATCCCGACAACACCCGGGTTCATTATAAAAAAGGGGTGCTTTTTCTGGCAGGCGGGTTATATGACAGCGCTCTGGCTGAATTTCAGGAAGTTTTAAAAAAAGAGCCTGAGAATGCTTTAGCCTATGAAGGAATGGGGCAGGTGTTTTTTCAGAAAGGGAGCTCTTCGGAAGCTGAGAAACATTTTCTGCAAGCAATCAGCATAGACATGAACCTGTGGAGAACCCACGACTTTCTCGGTATTATCTATGACTTTAAAAAGAACCACGCAATGGCTGTTCAGGAGTATAACGCCGCTATCGCGCTCAAACCTCAATATGGGCCCCTATATAACAACCTGGGTATGTCCTACTTAATGGCCGGAGACTTTGAACGGGCAATCAATACATTCAATAAAGCTTTGCAGATGAAGTTTACCGAAAAAAGGGTTTACAATAACCTGGGCTTGGCGTTATGCCGGGCAGGCCGCTATTCGGAAGCTCTCAAGGCTTTTCGGACCGGGGGAGGTGATGAAGCTCAGGCTTACAATAACCTGGGATGTTTTTATTTGTGGGATGGAGAATCGGAGGCAGCAATGAACGCCTTTGAGAAAGCGATGGGAGCCCGGCCGTCCTATTATAATAAAGCCGGCGAAAACTTAAGAAGAGCGCAGACGGCAAAACAAAGCGAACCGCTCCCTGATTTAAAGAACAATCCGAGCCCTCTTAATTGATACCCCGGAAAACCTTACCCTCAGTAGTTATTAAGTAGTTTTCTCGGAAGCAATTTTATGGTAAGATTGAGGCCTTTAAAAAATTATTTTTTAAAGGCCTCAATTTATCAAGAAGGCAGGTTAAAGTACTTTTGTGATTTCACGCCTCATAGAATAATGATCACAGTTTGCAGGTTTCCTTGATTGAGAGTTGAGTGTGAACGGGGTTACAGTAACTACCAGTCGGCGCGCTTTGGCAGTTTCTCCATCGGTATGGGGAGTTGTAACCATCTGGGTAATATTTCGTGCCTGGACGAGCCTGTGGGCGGCATTGGTCTCTACGTTGCGGCCGCTGACGGCGCTTGAACAGTCAGTAGCCTTGTGGCCTCCCAGTGCTCCGTGGGGGTGGTGGCTTCAGCGAGCGCTGCTGGCTCCCTGGGAGCGTTGGGATGGTGCCTGGTATTTGCGGATCATCACCGAAGGGTATCAATGTGGTAACGGCACTGATGCCTTTCATCCGCTTTATCCCGGGCTGGCATGGCCGCTGACTCGATTGGGGATTGATCCGCTTCTATCGCTGATGATCGTGGGAAGCCTGGCAACTTTGGCTTTTCTTCTCCTTTTTGAGCGGATGGCTGGATTAGATTCTACGCCTGCTCAGGCGCAAACCGCTTCTCACTTATTACTGTTTTTCCCGGTGGCTTTCATCTTATTTGCTCCTTATAATGAAGGATTATTTCTCTTGCTGTCGGCGCTAACGTTATTATGGGCCAGACAACACCGATGGTGGCGGGCCGGAATTGCCGGAGCGCTGGCGGTATTGACGCGCCCGCAGGGGCTTTTTCTGGTCTTCCCGTTTGCCTGGGAGTTGTGGGAGGCGCATGAGCGTGATGTGCGCCTTGCCCTGCGGGATTGGCGCTGTTGCTCGGCATTGGGGTTAATTCCGATAGGAATGGGACTGTGGGTGTTGTACCGGGCGCTCGTGGTAGGAGGCGCCCAATTGAATTTCAATTCGCCGTATGTTTTGGTGTACTCGATGTTGATTTCTCCGAGCGCGGGGAAGGTTGGGGCCTCCCATGTCGTCACCTGGCCATGGAATGCGCTGCAATTGGCTCTGGTGCATTTATGGGTTAAGCCTGATTGGGACCTGGCGGTGAATGTAATGTTAAGCGCAGCTTTTGTCGGACTGGTGCTGGTAGCCTGGCCGCGTTTGCGCGCATCCTATCGTGTATATGTGCTGGTGATGCTGCTGGTCAGTTTTAGCTACCATACGGGAACTGGACATCCCTATATGGGGCTGCCACGTCATTTATTCCTGGCCTTCCCGGTTTTCATCGGCCTGGGGAAGATTGGATGGTGTTCCCGATGTCGTTTATTATGGACCGGGGGCGGCTTTGCAGGCAGTTGCTTTCTGATATTACTTTATGTCTTAAAAGCCTGGGTACCGTGATTTGAAGTATCTGTTTACACCGAGGGAAAGCTCTCGAAGGGGTGATGGTGTGAGCATTTTACCTAGCGTGGTTGCCGATAACGAGCGCGAAGCGGGCGCAAACGTGCAAGATTTACAGGTGCTTATTGTAATTCCAGCCTATAATGAGCAAGGGAAAGTGGGTTTGGTTGTTCAAAAGGTTTTAGCCTATGTTACGGATACGGTGCTGGTGGTGGATGATTGTTCTACGGATCAGACCGCTGTGGAAGCTCAGACTATGGGCGCATTGGTTATCCGCCATGAGCATAATCTTGGGGTCGGCGGCGCAATCCGTACCGGCATTGATTATGCGTTAGCGCACGACTTTCAGGTTGTGGCTGTCCTTTCGGGCGATAATCAGCATGACCCCGCAGAATTGCCGGGTTTGTTGCGCCCCATTCTTGTAGACGGTTATGATTTCGTCCAGGGGTCACGGCGTTTTCAGGGCTTGCAGTCGTCCAACATCAGCTGGTTTCGTCGGTTTTTTACCTGGGTTTACGCGGTCACATTTCACTGGTTGACTGGTTTTGCTTGCACGGATGCGACCAACGGCGGGCGGGCATTTCGCACCCGGATTTTTGCGGATGGCAGGATAAATTTATGGCAAGAGTGGCTGAATTCGTATGAGTTAGAGCCCTACTTATTTTATAAAGTTGTGCGTGAGGGATACAAAGTCACCGAAGCGCCGATGAAAGTTATCTATCACACGAGGGGCACAACCAAGATGAAACCGGTGCGCGATTGGTGGCGGATCTTGCGCCCCATGGTTTATCTGACTTTGGGATTGAAAAACTAAGCTGAGGGAGGGCTACTATGGGTCACGATCTAAAAGGTCAAAGGGTATTGGTAACCGGAGGGGCCGGCTTCGTCGGCTCGAACCTGGTTCGCCGGCTGGTGGCCGAGGGCGCCGAGATCACAATTTTAGACGATTTTTTTACCGGGCGCATGGAAAACTTGCGTGACATTGATACCGCGGACTATCGGTTGGTGCGGGGCAGTGTCACTGATAGTGGCCTGGTGCGGCAGTTGGTCTCTCAGGTGGAGTGGGTTTTTCACCTGGCGGCGCGGAATATCATTGCGTCCACGCGGAATCCATACGAGGACTTTCAAACCAACATCGGCGGCACACTTAATATTTTGTTGGCAGCGCGTGATTTTCATCCGCAACGGGTGCTCTATACCTCTTCGGTTTCAGTCTACGGCAACCCACGATATTTGCCAATCAACGAAGACGACTGCATCAGTTTGTTGACGCCGTATGCTGTCAGCAAATTCAGCGGTGAAGGCTATTGCCAGGCGTTTTATGAAAGCTATGGCCTGCCGGTGGTGGTCGTGCGGTATTCTAATGTATACGGGCCCTGGCAAGATCCGCAAAATCCGTATTGCGGGGTCGTGGCAAAGTTTATGGGAAAGGCACAAAAGGGGCTGCTGCTGGAGATTCATGGCGATGGGGAGCAGACCCGCGATTTTACGTTTATGGAGGATGCAGTTGAAGCTACTATACTGGCGGCGGTATCCCCAAAGTCTGCGGGGGAAGTCTTCAATATCGGCACCGGGGTGGAGGCTAACGTGAATACGTTAGCCCGGCTCGTGTCGGATCTATACGGATTGGAGCTGAAGCCGGTATATATTGACCGGCGAGATATAGACAATATCCGGCGCCGCGTGGTGAACATAGAGAAGGTCCGGCGTATATTGCGCTGGGTGCCGCGCGTGACCTTGGCTGAGGGACTCTTACGCACCAAGCAGTGGTTGCAGGCGGTAGGACCTTAGAGTGAAATGATCACCAGCCGTGGGCTTCAAGTGAACTCTACGGAAGTTGCTCCCATAGGGACTATTGCGATGATTAGAGGCGGATGACTGAAAGCAGGAGAATTATTAAATGGTTTTCAGGGAAGCGATTTTATGATATTAAGAGAACATGCGTATGGGTTGGGAGAATCACAGGAACTACCGGATAATGCAATGTCCGCTTTCTTTGGTCGTGCACTATAGAAAAGGTACTTGGCAATAAGAAAAAAATTTGGGTATTCAAGCAGGTGATAAAATGGGACAGACGAAATTCTGTTGACATTTGTCAAAATATAACATCGTTTGTTAAATTTTTACAGGTTACCGTAAAGAATGCGTAAGGGCCAATCAGATGAAAAATATTTTTTTGGTTTTTGGTTTGTTGTGTTCTATTTTTTTTGTAAGTTGCGAAGAGCGTTCAAAAGCGCCTGACCAGGGCAAAAAAGAAGCTCAAACGGATAGGGTTGCTCCTCCTGCCTATGGAGATACCATCATTGAAGGCTCGATTGGCGATGCCAGTAACCTTATCGCCATGCTTGCTTCAGATAGCGCTTCGTTTGATATCGCGGGTCTTTGTTACAATGGTCTGGTCAAGTATGATAAAGATCTCAATCTGGTGGGGGATCTGGCCGAGTCATGGGATATCTCTGCGGACAACCTCACCATCTCCTTCCACCTGCGAAAAGGGGTGAAATGGCAGGATGGGGTAGAATGTACTGCTCATGATGTCATGTTTGGTTATCAGACGATCATCAGCCCCAATACGCCTACCGCTTATGCCGGAGATTTTCAGGAGGTAGCTAAGGCTGAGGTGATTGACAAGTACACATTCAGGGTAACTTACAAAAAACCTTTTGCCCCTGGTTTAGCCTCCTGGGGTTCCGTGGTGGTTTTGCCGAAACATATTTTGGAAGGGCAAGACATCACCAAATCTTCGTTAACTAGGGCCCCGATGGGCAATGGCCCTTACAAGCTTAAGGAATGGAAAACCGGGGAAAAGATTGAGCTGGTCTCCAATCATGATTATTTTGAGGGGCGCCCTTATGTTGATGGGTTTGTTTATAAAATAATTCCGGATACGGCGACGATGTTTCTGGAATTGCAGGCCGGTAATATTGACTTTATGGGGCTTTCACCGCTCCAATACCTGCGCCAGACAAAAACAAAAACGTTTCAGGAAAATTTTCGAAAATATAAATATTTGTCCTTTACCTATACCTATATGGGTTTTAACCTTTTAAACCCCTTGTTTCAAGACAAGCGGGTTCGTCAGGCGATTTCGTATGCAATTAATAAAAATGAAATTCTTGAAGGGGTACTTCTCGGTTTGGGTGAGGTAGCAACCGGTCCGTATAAGCCGGGCACCTGGCAGTATAACCCGGAGGTAAAAGCCTTTCCTTTTGATCCTGAAAAAGCAAAGGCCTTATTGAAGGAAACAGGATGGGCTGATGCTGATGGGGATGGAATTTTAGAAAAAAACGGCAAGCGTTTTGAATTTACGGTCATTCTTAATCAGGGAAACAACGAGCGCCGGAAGACGGGGGAAATTATTCAACGCCGGCTCACGGAAGTCGGGATCAAAATAAAAATACGAACGCTTGAATGGGCTGCCTTTATTAATGAATACATTGACAAGAAAAATTTTGAAGCTACTATCCTGGGCTGGACTATCGGACAGGATCCCGATGTTTTTGACATCTGGCATTCGAGCAAAACTCATTTTAAAGAGCTGAACTTTATATCGTATAAAAACGAAGAAGTAGACCGCCTGATCATGGAGGGCCGCCACACCTTTGATCGTGAAAAACGAAAGCAGGCCTACTACCGCATTCAAGAAATATTAGCAGAAGATCAGCCCTATGTGTTTCTTTATGTTCCTTATGCTCTCCCCATTATCCATATGCGATTCCGGGGCATTGAGCCTGCAGCGGCAGGGATAACGTATAATTTTACCAAATGGTATGTTACGAAAGCAGAGCAGAAGTATACGATTCAACCGTGATGTCTTTGAAAAAAATATCTCTCCTCTTTGCCTCCTCTCCCCACCGGGGAGATGATTGAGGTGAGGGGTAAAATAAAAAGAATTCCCCTCACCCTGTCCCTCTCACCCGAATGGGGGCGAGGGGAAAAGGCGAAAAATTAAGGAAGATCGGCCCCCTCAGTCCTCCTTGCTCGTAAGAGGTAACGTGTTACAGTTTGTGCTTTACGTTTTAGGTTTTACGCTTAACATGGGGTTTGCACAGTGAGAACAAAATCATAATGGCAACGTACATCCTGAAAAGACTTTTCGGAATGATCCCGCTTTTATTCGGGATCACGATTGTTTCCTTTTTAGTCATTCATCTTGCGCCCGGTTCACCCGTGACCATTCAGACCGACCTCAATCCCAAAATGACGGCTGAGGCCCGCGAGCGGCTTCTTAAGTTTTACGGGTTGGACAAACCCCTTCATGTCCAGTACTATAACTGGGTGAAACACCTGGTCACGTTTGATCTGGGTCGTTCCTTTGCCACGGATAACCGTCCGGTCATTGATAAAATCAAGGAACGTCTTCCCATCACTATTTTCATAAATGTGCTTTCCTTATTTTTAATTCTTATGATTGCTATTCCCCTGGGGATATTATCCGCAGTTTACCAGAACTCTCTTTTTGATCGTTCCACCACCGTCTTTGTGTTTATCGGATTTGCAATTCCTACGTTCTGGCTGGCTTTGCTTTTGATGATTCTTTTTGGCATTCAGCTCGACTGGCTTCCCATTTCCGGGCTTAAATCTGTGAACTATGAGTATCTCTCCGCCTTTAATCAACTGAAAGACCGGGCGGCGCATTTGCTTATGCCGGTGCTTCTTTCCGCTTTTGGCGGATTAGCCGGATTTTCAAGGTATTCACGATCGAATATGCTGGAAATTATCCGCCAGGATTACATTACCACCGCGCGGGCGAAAGGGCTTTCGGAATCACAGGTGATCTACAAGCACGCTCTCCGGAACGCTTTTTTGCCGATCGTTACTATCCTGGGACTTTCAATTCCCGCTCTTATTGGGGGAAGTGTTATCTTTGAGTCGATCTTTGCCATTCCGGGACTGGGTCAGTTGTTTTACAATGCGGTCATGGGGCGAGATTACTCCTTGGTCATGGGGGAGCTGGTTATCGGAGCGCTTTTGACTATGCTCGGCAATCTTTTGGCGGATATTTCTTATGCTTTAGTTGATCCACGGATCAGAATAAAATGATTAGCTAACTAAATTTGGAACAAAATAAAACAGCAATTCAGTGAGATTTTAGTTTTTTTTAGAGGGTGAGGATATTAAATCCGAAACTTTTCTCCCTTTGTTAAGAGCATAAACGTTTAGTATTCTCTCCCCATTCGGGGCGAGGGGAATTATAAGAAATAAAATGAACTCCCCCTTATCCCCTCTTTGGAAAAGAGGGGGATGAATAGCTAAAAAAAAATTTAAATCTAAAAAGTGTAACCGCAAACGTGAAACCGGAAACAATAAAAAATGGCGCCCCCGAAACTCCCTGGCGGCTTTTCTGGAAAGGGTTTAAGAAAAATAAGCTGGCAGTGAGCGGGACTATTATTATTGCGGGGCTTTTTATCATCGCTATCTTTGCTCCGGTTATTGCTCCGTATGACCAGGATGCCATCATGGTCAAAGAAATTCTGCAGCCTCCGTCACAAAAACATCTTATGGGGACTGATGAACTTGGCCGTGATGTCTTAACCCGCATCATGTGGGGATCGCGTGTCTCCTTGCTGGTCGGATTTTTGGCGGTGGGTATTTCAGTGGCGATCGGGGTGCTTTTAGGATCATTAGCCGGCTACTATGGCAGGTTAGTAGATGCCATTATCATGCGCTTTGTTGATGTGATGCTCTGCTTTCCCACCTTTTTCCTTATCTTGGCAGTTATCGCATTCTGGGAGCCGAGCATCTGGAAGATTATGTTGGTGATTGGTCTTACGAGTTGGATGGGTGTGGCCCGTCTGGTGCGTGCGGAATTTTTATCTTTAAAAGAAAGAGATTTTTTCCAGGCCGCGCGAGCTTTGGGAGGAAAAGACCTTCGAATTATTTTTCGGCATATCCTTCCTAACAGTTTAGCCCCGGTATTGGTTAGTGCTACCTTAGGCGTGGCGGGGGCCATATTGACTGAAGCTGCTCTCAGCTTTTTGGGTATCGGCATTCAGCCTCCTGATCCGAGTTGGGGTAATATGCTCACCGCCGGAAAGGATAATATTGAGATTGCGTGGTGGCTTTCTTTTTTCCCGGGGTTTGCCATTTTTATCACGGTTATGGGGTATAATATGCTGGGTGAAGGGATAAGAGACGCGATTGATCCTCGGCTAAGGTAGTGTGCCCGGGTTAAGTGTTTGCGGGCCGGTGCGCACACATGGCGTTTTTGGTCTCGGAATTATGAAACCTATGAACAACAGACATTCAAGAATCACATGGACAACAACCTGCTTCTTACTATCAAAAACCTGAAGACCTATTTTTACACTGACTACGGGGTTGTCAAGGCGGTAGACGGGATTAATCTTCATGTAGGAGAGAAGGAAACGCTTGGAATTGTGGGAGAGTCCGGATCCGGCAAAAGTGTCACCGGCCTTTCTTTGCTTCGTTTGATCCCTTCTCCACCCGGAAAAATTGTTGAAGGAGACATTATTTTTCAGGGGCACAATCTCCTTTTATTAAGCGAAAAAGAGATGAGGAAGATTCGTGGCAACAAAATCTCGATGATCTTCCAGGAGCCCATGACATCGCTTAACCCCGTTTTCACGATCGGCAATCAGATCGCCGAGGCGATAACCCTCCACCAGGGGTCAAAAAGAAAAGAAGCGTACGAGAAAACGATTGAAGTGCTTCGTATGGTAGGAATACCTGGGCCCGAGGAGCGCGTTAAGCATTATCCCCACCAGATGAGCGGCGGCATGCGGCAGCGTGTGATGATTGCGATGGCAATCTCCTGTGAACCGGCTCTTCTTATTGCCGATGAGCCCACGACGGCGCTTGATGTTACCATTCAGGCCCAGATTTTAGATCTGCTTCGGAATTTAAAACAAACCTTGAATATGGCAATGATTCTGGTCAGCCATGACTTGGGAGTGATTGCGGAGACGGCGGATCGGATTGCGGTTATGTATGGAGGTTCTATCTTGGAATATGGACCGGCAGCAGAAATTTTTCGTCATTCACTCAATCCCTATACCCGTGGGCTTTTAAAGTCACTTCCATATTACCAAAAGCGAAAATCACGCTTTAAAACCATACCAGGACAGGTTCCTGACCCTCTCAACCTCCCTGCCGGCTGTAAATTTCATCCGCGTTGTGATATGGTCATAGATAAATGCCGAAAAGTAGAGCCTGAATTTGAGGAAGTAATTCATGGTCATTGGTCAAAGTGCCATCGAAGTCGGGATTTATAGGCAACAGGAAGATAGAGGGGTGATGCTGGTGTCGCCCGGCAGGTTTTTTTACGGATAACGTTTTGAATTATGAATAATCTTCTCGAAGCAATTAATATAAAAAAATACTTTCCCCCTCAGGGGGGACTCATAACACCGAGGGGTAAATCAGTCAAAGCAGTTGATGGAGTGAGTTTTACTCTGGGCCGGGAAGAGACCCTGGGCTTAGTGGGCGAAAGCGGATGCGGTAAAACAACCTTGGGAAGGGTGATTCTTCGCCTCATAGAACCAACGGAAGGATTACTTTTGTTTGAGGAAAAAAATGTTTTCTCCCTAAGCAAGAAAGAAATTCGGAGCCTCCGCAAGGATATGCAGATTATTTTTCAGGATCCTTTCGGTTCACTGAACCCCCGGATGAAGGCGGGGAGCATTATTGAAGAGCCGCTTAAGATTCATCAGCAGCTGAGTAAACAAGAAAGACAACAACAGGTCAGTAACCTCCTCGAAATGGTTGGACTTCGGGCCCAAGACGCGGAACGGTATCCTCATGAGTTTAGCGGTGGGCAACGCCAGCGGATAGGAATAGCGAGAGCAATAAGCTTGCATCCAAAATTAATTGTAGCGGATGAGCCGGTTTCCGCGCTCGATGTTTCCATCCAGGGCCAGATAATTAATCTCCTTATTGACCTGAGGGAAAAGTTTCACTTAACCTACCTCTTTATCTCTCATGACCTTCATCTGGTCAATCATTTTAGCGACCGGATAGCAGTAATGTACCTTGGTAGGATTGTGGAGATGTCTGCTTGTGAGACGCTTTATAACAAACCACTCCACCCTTATACGAAAGCTCTTTTTGCGGCAGTTCCCATACCGGACCCAGAAACTAAAAAAATTCGTCTTACGGTATCAGGAGATGTGCCTGACCCATCCAAACCACCCACAGGGTGCCATTTTCACCCCCGGTGTCCATACGTAATGCCGATTTGTAAAGGGAATTATCCCCTTTTAGAGATGAAAGAGTCGGGACATTTGGCAGCATGTCATTTATATTGAGGACTCCTTCACCCTCACCCTGACCCTCTCCCTCAAGGGACAGGGAATTTTGGGTTGATTCTCTTTCTTAAGAGACTGTGCCACAAGTAAGCTATGCGCACTTCGACATGCTCAGTGCACGATCTTTGTTTGGTCGTTGAGCTTGTCGGAACGACCTCTTTTGGGCCGGTCTAAAGGATATGGCTAATATGAAACAGTCTCTAAGGGAGAAGGGAAATTTAAAGTGGATTTTGAAACGTTACCTCATCTACCCTGCGGGGAGAGGACTAAGGAGAGGGGGCATTATGTCATCATATTGCTCTGATTAATAGTAAAAAATTGTAAGGAGGTTTAATTTATGTCTGAAACTTTACCCCAAGGCGAACATATAAGGAAAGCGGTTAAATGGATTTCGGCAAACCTGAAAGAAGATCCGGAACAATCGCTTAAAAAACTTATCAACGAAGCCATCCTTCGTTTTGATCTTTCTCCTGGTGATTCTGAATTTTTAATCAACTTTTATCGGGAGGAGAAAAAAGGCTAATACCAAGTCGCCTTCATTTGCATATCTTTGTTGTCTCCTCGGCATACTCTCCCCTCACCCATCCCTCTCCCCAGCGGGGAGAGGGATGGGTGAGGGGGCCTGGGCCGATTCCTAGTTGCCGCCTCGATCTGCTTTTGAATGCAACTTGTTATGAAGTCGGCTAACTCCCGACCTCTTCTTTTATCGAGACCGCAATTTTATAAAGCACGGTAAGGATCGAAAAACCTATCGCCCAGATCCCGAGAGTGATCAATACTTCCGGCGCCGTGGGGGTATATTCGGTTATTTCTTCCAAGGGTGAGGGAATAAACCCGGTAACGACTAAGCCAAGTCCCTTTTCAATCCACAGTGAAACAAATACCGCCACACAAGCCAGGGCCAGGGTCTTCTCGTTTTTCCGGGTGTTCGGATTAATCAAAAGAAAGGTCGCGCCTACTGCCAGGATCACAAAAGACCACATCCAGGGGACGAGTTTAGTATGACCGTGAAGACCGAAAAACAGATATTGAAAGTGGCTCATGTGTTCGGGTATTTGGCTGTAAAATGCGGTGAAAAGCTCCATGAGAACAAAAAAGATACTGATGAGCATCGCATAGGTAACAATCTTAGCTAAGGTCTGGAAGGCTTCTTTCCCGGGATCAAACTTGGAAAATTTTCTTACGATAAAGCCTAAAAGGATAAGCAGCGCGGGACCGGAAGCAAAGGCTGACGCTAAAAAACGAGGCGCCATAATCGCGGTGAGCCAGAACCCTCTTCCGGGAAGCCCGGCGTAAATAAAGGCAGTGACGGTATGGATGCTAACCGCCCAGGGAATAGAAAGATAGATAAGAGGTTTAACCCATTTGGGAGGAGGTACATCCGCCCGTTCCGCTGCAAGCACCGTCCAGCCGATCACGATGTTCAACACTAAATAACCATTGAGCACGACCATATCCCAGAACAGGATCGAACTTGGAGTAGGGTAGAGTAAAACATTAAAAGCGCGGTCAGGTCGTCCCAGGTCAGCGATGATGAACGATAAACACATCGTGACTGAAGCTACCGCGAGGAATTCACCTAAGATGGTTATCCTTCCAAAGAGCTTATAATGATGGAGATAGTAAGGCAAGACCACCATAACCGCGGATGCGGCAACCCCTACCAAAAAAGTAAATTGGGCAATGTAGAGCCCCCAGGATACATCGCGGCTCATGCCGGTTATGCCCAAACCAAAGCTTAATTGTTTTAAATAACAAAAAAAGCCGACAACAATAATGCCGCCTAAAAGAGATAGTAAAGCCCAATATTTTTTACTTCCGGTTAGTGCTTTTTCTAACATAGTCTCCTCACGCGATATAATAAATTTGAGGCATTGTCCCCAGCTGTGGTTTTCGTCGGATGGTATGATGAGCACGGAGAAGCCCCCGCAATTCAGAGTTTGCGTCTTCCAGATCACCAAAAACCAAAGCCTTTTCTTTGCACGCTTCAACACAAGCAGGGATAAGACCTTTAGCGAGCCTTTCGCTGCAAAAATTACATTTTTCTACCACCCCTCTCTCCCGGGTGGGGAATTCTTTATTGATTTCCTTGATGAAGGGTCGGGGGTCCCTCCAGTTCAAGCTTCTTGAACCGTAGGGGCATCCGGCCATGCAGAAACGACAACCAATGCACCGGTGATAATCCATCATGACAATTCCATCCTCACGCTTCCAGGTAGCTTTGGTGGGACAAACTCTCACACACGGCGGATTATCGCAGTGGTTACAGAGCGTAATAAACTGACTTCCCTTCAGAGTCTGATCAATGTATTCCTGCATATACACGGTTTCATCGCCCGGAAACGCTTTTTCATAAGGTTCTTTCCAGATCCACTTCACCTCATCTTTAGGATTCCCCAAATCAGGGACATTATGGACCTGATGACACGCTTTGAGACAGTCTTGGCAGTCCTCTTTGCATTTTTTCATGTCAATAATCATGGCCCAGCGTTTTCCGGTTAGGGCGTCCGGACTAGGCAAGATTTTTGGTTCTTCATTGACGGCCAAAGCTTTTTGGAGGGGCTTAGAGCCTATTCCTAAAAGAGAAATTCCGGCAACTTTTAAAAACGTTCGTTTACTGTTATCCATTAACTTTTCTCCTCAGGGATAATATGGCAGTTCCAGCAAGTTGGTGTTACGCCAACATAGTTATGGCACTGGTCACAGAATTGCTGTTTATTTGAGTGGCAGTTAAGACAGGTCTTGGTAAGACTCATCGTATAATTTTTTCCGTCGCTGCCTTTATAGGAATACATCTTTTCTCTCACCACCCTGTCTCTCCACTGGATAAGAAGTTTCATGTGCGAGTCTCTCATATAGGGAGTAGCCTCGACACACTGCTTTTCCTTGGTAATGATTTTTGGCTCCGGCTTGGTGGCCGCCTTTCCGGTAAACGCATCATACCAGAGGGGAAAGGTTATCAGGCAGAGAAAAACAATAAGTCCGGTTATGATCTTGCCCGTGTCATACATGCGATTATTCCTCCAGTTCTTTAAGCGGTTCACCCCGCAAATCAGTTTCTCTTTCTTTTTCCCCCTTCAACACTAAAGCATTCGCAACCATTTCGTGTATTCCCGTGACCTGGACCCCGGGAGCCCAATAATCACAAAGGGGGACGAGCGTGGCACGGTCAATGGCGCACATGCACGCAAGGCGATTTACCCCATGTTTCTCCTGCACATACTTGACGGCATTGCCTCGCGGCAGTCCGCCCCGAAGCCGCATTTCCATATTCTCATCATTACCTAAACCAGCACCTCCGGCACAACAGAACGTTTTCTCTTTAATAGTATTTTCCGGCATATCATAAAACTCCTTGCAGACATTTCTGATGACATACCGGGGTTCTTCAAAAATCCCCATCGCCCGGGCCGGGTTACAGGAATCATGGAAGGTAACTTTTAATTTGTCATTTCGGCTAGGGTCGAGTTTTAATTTGTTGTGTTTAATGAGGTCGGCAGTAAATTCCATGATGTGGACCATCTTGGTGGACTTGGCATTTTCAAATTTGGTTCCGGTGATGGGCGAGACCGGTTCTTGAAGAAAGTCAGCCGGTCCATTCATGGTGTCCATGTATTGATGAATTACCCGCCACATATGACCGCATTCTCCGCCCAGGATCCATTTTACTCCCAGCCGCTTAGCTTCAGCGTAAATCTTGGCGTTGAGTCGCTTGATCATCTCGTGAGAGGTAAAAAGCCCGAAGTTTCCTCCTTCCGAAGCGTAGGTGCTCCAGGTATAGTTAAGCCCAAGTTCGTGGAAAAGAATGAGGTAGCCCATACAAGTAAAGGTTCCGGGATCGGCAAAATAATCACCCGAAGGAGTGACAAACAAAATATCGGCACCCTTTTTGTTGAGGGGTATTTCCACCCGAACCCCGGTGATGTCTTCAATGTCATCGGCAAAAAATTCGAGGGTATCTTTTAGGGTATGGGGATAGACACCAAGATGATTTCCGGTCATAAAACACTTTGCCGCCGGTTCGAGAGCCCAGTTAATTCCTAAACCGAGAAGGTAAAGAAGCTCTCGTCCGATCATGGTGATTTCCGCGGTGTCAATTCCATAGGGGCAAAAGACGGAACAGCGCCGGCATTCGGTGCACTGATAGAAATAATAGAACCATTCTTTAATGACGGTGGGAGTTAATTCTCGCCCCCCCGCGAGTTTACCCAAAACCTTTCCCGCAGCAGTGAACTCTTTACGGTAAATTGACCGGAGGAGTTCCGCTCTTAAGACCGGCATATTTTTTGGGTCGCCGGAGCCAAGAAAGAAATGGCACTTGTCTGCGCAGGCTCCGCACCGGACGCAAATGTCCATAAAAACTTTAAAAGACCGGTATTTGCTTAAGCGCTCCGCAATGCCATTTACAACGATTTCTTTCCAGTTTTCCGGCAGCTTCCAGTCTTCCTCCATAGGCGACCACTCCCTCGGAAAAGGCAACTCAAGAATTTTGTGGTTTTTAGAAGCGGCCGGATAATTATACGTGCCGGGTTTAAAATTTACCGGCGTATCCATCCAGCCTTTTCGGGGCGGCTGATAATCAATTTTTAAAAGCTCTTCTGGTTTTGGAACACCATCTAATTCAGACATTTTTTACTCCTTATCCACCGGGATTTCCGCGGCTTTCATCTTTTCCCTAAATTCATCCTCATATTCCTCGTAAGTATGAACTTTTACGGGATAATTCCAGGGGTTGATGTGTCTTTTGGACCGGTTGTTATTAGCCAAATTTCTGGTTGGACTTAAGAAGACTCCGCCCAGATGCATCAACTTGCTGAACGGAAAATAGGCAATGAGAAGGCAAACAAAAAAGAGATGGACATAAAATAGAACGCCGATCCCTTCCGGAAGTGCGGGACGAAAGCTAATGAGGCTTAATGCTAATTCCTTTACCTTGATGAGGTCAACTTTATAAATGTGGCGCATGAACATCCCCGATCCGATGATGCAAAAGAGAAGAAAAAGCGGGAAATAATCAGCCGGAAGGGAAACATAACGAATTTTAGGAACCAAGACGCGTCGAAGAAAAAGATGGGTTATTGCCGCCACAATAAGAGCATCAGTTAAATAAAGCGCGGGAACACCAATTTCAAAAAGATTATCTAATTTGTCAATGAATTGTATTGCAAAGGGCACCGGCTCGGTAAAAAATCTAAGGTGACGGGTGAGAATGATAAAAAATGACCAGTGAAATGTTAACCCAGCCAGCCATAGCCACTTTGCCGACCAATGAATTAACTTGGGCCCTTCATTGAGCTCAGTATTTGTGTTCCGAAAAAGTGAGCGAAAAAGAAGCACTTCCAGTGCCAGTCTTTTGATGACATCGAGCGTAGTAAAAGGGCTTTCCAGGCGGTTGGCTTTTATCCAGTCGAGAGATTTTTCCTGTCCGCAGACCGTGGTGATCCGGAACGGAACCGGAGATTTTGCCCAGCTTAGGATGCGATAAAGAAAACCCATTAAAAATATCGCTAATGCAAGGTAGGGTATAAAAATCCCAAAAACATTCTCCAAATGAGTATAGCTGACGACTCCTAACACTAACAATAAAAGGAACAAAATAATAATAAACGGTAACATGATGCTCATAATAAAGGTCATTTTAATGTGCCTCACTTTTTATATGATTTACTTTTAGTTTTTTCTTCTGGTGTTTTGGGTATACGGTTTAATCTTCTTACCAGACCGGAATACCTGTTTTTTACCTCATTGGCCCTCAGTTCAAATACTTTTTCACGACATTCCACATAACGATTGAAAGCCGCCAAGGCGAGTTCATCAATTTTAGACTCAAAGGTCAAAAACTCATCGAACAATTCTTTTTCTTTAAACTCTTTTTTTAATTCATCTCTAATCACCTTTTTGAGCATAAAGATGAAGGAAAGCGCCTGGGCAGGGGTGAATTCTTGGACCGCTCGAATATGGATAATGCGATCCAAAAAGGAGGAAATTTGTTTATGATTACCTTCCTTAATAAGTCCATCAAACAAATCCTCTATTCCCTTAAAAATAGTTGCGCCAACCGGATTTGCAAAAGGATCATTTTCATTCTTTAAAAATGTGGCGGTTTCTTCCGGATAGGTTCGCAGAACAAGGTGAAACCATTTTTTTACCAGAGCTGGTTTGTGTTGGGATAAAATTTCCTCGAATTTCATTGCTCATGTTCCTTGGCCGTAATGTAAAAAACGGAGAAAACGAAAAAACCCCCTTACATTTTTTTAAAAAAAAGATTAATCAATTCGGCACTATATGCCATGAATTTTAGCATTAAAAAATGATTATTGTCAGTTGATACTCTGTTTTTTGTCAGAAACGGTAGCCTTTTCTGTAAATGATTATTAATTTTTATCCCGTTAGAAAGGCCCCGCTTGTCCTAAGTATCAAACAGGGCTAGAGAAACGCGAGGTAAAATTAAAGATGGCTACGCTTTTTCACAAGGGAGGTAAATCCATGAGAAAATTTTCTAAGGGGATTTTCCTTGCGTCTTATATATTTACCGGACAAGAGATTAAAAAGAAACATAATAAAATTTTTAGACTATTTATTGGTTACTGATTTTATGACAATTATCATTAAAAAAGAGGTGTTGTAAATTGTGTTTTTCTTCCCCCCTCTTCATCAAAAATTATGGTCATTAGGTTATGGTCTTTACTTCATTCACTTCCTTTGGCTATACATTTAATGTATAGGCCTTATACATTGATTGGATAGTAAACCTCCTTTCTCCCCTTTCCATTGATAAGGTTTATCCTATAAAAATTAGATTAATCAATCGGTTATCAAAATTTAAAACATCTGGCACGGGCATTGCGTTTCTCAGTCGTTGGATATTTCAGATTAAGAAGAATTATCCGAAACTTTCCGGACGAAAGAGGGTGAAAAAATGTCGGGGTTAATAAAAATGAAAATTAAAATGGCGTTTATTCTCTGCTTGGCCGCAGGCACCCTCACTGGCTGTGCTCTATTATTACCGATAATACCACCAACTTGGCCAATATTACTTAGTCGTGCTATAGACGAAACGACCAGAAAAGATGTTTTTCAGTCACCGGCTGCTAAAGCTCTGGAACCTTCTGAGCGGTCCGTAATGGAGCAACCCGACTTGAACCTGTGGCTGTGGCCTTATCGTACCACCGTCCGACTTGAGGATGCGGACTGCAAGTCCGATGATAAGTGGTACCAGATGTCGCCGTCTGAAACTGAAAGTGCTCGTATCGAAGTCGCTCCGGGGGAGCATCGCTTCTTCTTCGATGGTGGGTCATACCGGGGGCGGTGTTACTTCATGCTCTCGATGCTGCAGGGACATGTCTACAAGGTAAAAGGGTTAATCAAGGAGGAATTTTTAGACGGCATACCCGTAACCGAATGTTGGGATTGTCGGCATTGCGGCTGTCCTCTCGAAGTGATAGATACCGCCCCCGATGGTAACCGCTTGACGGCCAAGGTTTATTGTGGCGGATAGTATTAAAGGCTCGATGGTAGTGGTTTTATCGAACGGAAGGAACCTGAATCAATGCTGAGTTTCAATGAAAGTAGTTACCATCACAGGTTAATGTTAATAAAAGGAGAATCAAAATGATTCGTGGATTGACTTTGACGCTTGTATTTCTGTTGATATGCGGTTGTGCCTGTCTCATATCAAACACTCCTTATGTGGTCGAACTTAAGGTGCTACCCCAAGTCAAATTTTCATCTCAGCATCCTCCAAACGTTCGTGTGCGTCCTGCAAGTTCAGAGGAAGCTAAAATTATTACGCAGCTCCCGGGCAAAAGGGGATCTAAATTATTATCCTAGACCGATTTGGTTCTCAGTTTGTCCCTGGTTACTGTCACATCCTATGGTTTGTTGCCTTTGATTGGGGTTCTGGAATACCAGGGAAGAAATGAAACTGGGATTAAGAGAGCCTTTGAAGAATTCCCATCCCGATTGCGGGAGGCTATTGAACAACGCTTCTCCGTTTCTTCATCAGGGGAATCATCGGACCTTCTGGAGGTCGTTTACGTTGCCGGCCTTTCTGACTTTTGGGCCCCATTACTTTGCGGACCACATTCTGCACAAAGGCAAAACGAAAACTGTTTTGTAATGCACGCTCAGGTAACGCTCCAGTCCCAAGGAGAAGAAGTGTTCCGGGATATCATACACATTGACCCTCGGGCCTACAATGCTGATGTTTGGAGGCCCACCCCTAACGAATCCCCGTTTGGAATACTTAACTATGCCAATGAGGTTATTCCTAAAATGATTGAGACCCGCCTTCCGGGACTACCGTGGAATTCAAAGGAACTGAAAGAAAGGGATGAACTTCCTGACGGAAAAACATCCGGAGGGAGTAATGGAGAAAGCTTATAATGATTCTGAGGGTAAGGTGTCTGATGTTAAGGTGCAATGGGGAAACCAATACGAGGGGGGGGAGTTCACCCCCATACGACCAGGTGTGGTGTGACGCTTGGATTAAAAATGAGAATACGGGAACGGAGAGGTCAAGCGCTGACAAGGAGCGAGAAATACTTTATCCTTCTACTCAATAAATTTGTGATCCCTATTAATACGGAATTAAGATAACTGCGGACTAAGAACTAACTGATTCCCCGAGGAAGGAGAATGGTGAAGGTGGTTCCTTTTTCAAATTCGCTTTCTACGGTGATAGTGCCAAGGTGGGCTTCAATAATCGCTTTTACTAAAGGAAGGCCAAGTCCGCTCCCTACTACTTTACGGGTATATTCGGTGCGGATGCGGAAAAATTTGTCAAATATATTAGGCAAGTCAACTTTGGAAATCCCTACACCGGTATCGGTTACCTTTATTTCAACGAATTCACCTCGATTTTGAGCATTAATAATAACCTTCCCGTCTTCTTGATTATATTTTACGGCATTGGTTAACAAATTAGTAAAAATTGTTTCCATGCCTTGACGATCAGCATGGATCGTGCATAACTGCGGATCACACGTTACCTCAAAATGAAGTTTTTTCTTTCCTGCCTCCGGGGTCATTAGTTCGACAGCACTTTGAATAATTTCCGGAAGAAAGATTTTCTCTGTTTGTTGGATGAGGCCTCCGGCTTCAATGCGGGAAAGGTCGAGCAAATTATTGATCATCAGGAGTAAGCCGTCAAGCCGGTCGAGGATCCTACTTAATATTTCCTGCTGCTTTTCGTTGATTTCTCCTACCAGTCTATCAGTGATAAGAGAGGTTGATTGTCGAATAGAGCTCAAGGGAGAGCGGAGCTCGTGGGAGACCATTTCCACGAAATCCGATTTCATCTGGTCGAGCTTTTTAAACCAGGTTACATCGTTAAAGATCGTGACCGAACCGAGAACTTCACCATCTTCGTTTCGAACGGGGGCAGCATGGGCGACAAAAAAGACATTAGGTGGACTTCCCCAGCTCAGTTCTCGGGTCATTCCCTGAGGAGGATTGGCGCCTTCCATGCTGAGCACACCTTCGACTATTTGGGTGAGCTCATTACTTTTGGTCCAGTCGAAAATATGTTTACCCAGCGGGGGATCTTTTCCCAACCCGAACAAACGGGTGGCGGCCGGGTTATGAAGAACAATAGTGCCATGTTTGTCAGTGACCAGGACTCCATCAGCCATTTGATTGATGATAGTGAAGGTCCGGGTTTTTTCATAAGCAATATCTTTAAGGCTTCTTTCCCGTTCGCGCCGAAGGAGTTCAGCTTCGTGCTCCAGTTTTAACTTATCCTCTGCCCTACGAACAACGATCCGCAGTTGATCCGGAGTGAAGGGTTTGGAGATAAAATCATAGGCACCGTTTTTCATTGCCTCCACGGCGTTATCAATGGTGGCATATCCGGTAATGACGATCACGATAAGCTTGGGATATTCTTCACGGATTTTTTTTAACACTTCCATTCCCCTGATCCCGGGCATCATGAGGTCAAGCAGGATGATCTGAAAATCACCCATTTTAATTAACTCCAACCCCACCTCACCATTCTCGGCGGTTTCAACCTTCCACCCTTCTTTGGTGAGAATCCGTTGGGAGCCATCCCGGATGATCTTTTCGTCATCTACTACTAAGATATGCACGACTTCATGGTGATTCATAAGAAAAGCAATTTCCTATTTCTTTAATAAACGTTCTACTAAGCGAACTAGCTCTTTTGGTTCTACCGGCTTGTCTACATAATCATCAGCTTCAGTCTCCATCCCCATCCGATGGGTGTAAGTAGTAGTGGAAATTTTTGAGGCCACCGCAGTCAAAAGTAAAATGGGTATGTTCTGGCATACCTGATCAGCTTTCAACTCTTTGCATACCTCATAACCATTTTTATCCGGCATCATCACATCCAGAATAATGGCATCGGGCTTTTCTTTTTTTGCTTTTTCGAGTCCTTCTATTCCACCGTAAGCCGGAATGACAACATGATTTTTCTTTTCCAGTGAGACGGTTACCGATTCTACCAGATCAGGATCATCATCAACAACTAATATCCTTGCCATGGAGTACCTCCTTGCTTTAAAGGTTATGTTTTTTCTTTTTAATTGGTTTAGTTTCTCTATTTTCTCTGGTTTATTTCGTTCGTTTTTTAAAAAAATTTATTAACTAATCAACAAGATAAACGAGAACAACCAAACAAAAAAATAAACCAAATAAACACGCTCTCCTTTTATTCAACCTTAGGCCGGGGCAAAAGTCCAGCCTCCTGGGTAATGCCGGGAACCATTTCCTCCCACTCAATCGCCATGATATGAACTCCGTGCACCCCTTTTATTTCTCTCAACTGCTGGATGGTTTCCACTGATATTTTTATTCCTTCATCGGCCTGTTTTTCTTTGGGTACCCCCTTTAATCGGGCTATCAAGTTATCGGGGACATCCATGCCGGGAACCATCTTTTTCATGTAGTTCGCCATACCCAAAGATTTCATGGGGGTTACTCCTCCTAAGATATGGACTTTTTCATGGAGCCCACGATCTCTTACCAGTTGCATCCACTGCTTAAAACGATCCAGGTTATAGATACATTGGGTCTGGATAAACTGAGCTCCGGCCGCGACCTTTTTTGCCAGCCGAACAACCCGAAATTCGAAGGGGTCGGCAAATGGATTCGCCGCAGCGCCGATAAAAAATCGAGGCTTCCCTTTAATGTCATCACCCCCCAAAAATTTTCCTTCATCGCGCATCTGCTTCACGGTTTGGATTAAATGGATGGAATCAAGGTCGTAGACATTTTTTGCTTTGCCATGGTCTCCAAATTTCTGATGGTCGCCTGAAAGGCAGAGGATGTTATTGATTCCTAAGGCAGCCGCCCCTAAGATATCGCTTTGGATAGCGATCCGGTTACGGTCCCGGGTTACCATCTGTAAAACCGGATTGATACCCATCTGCTTTAGTATAACACATGAAGAAAAACTTGACATCCGTACTACCGAAGTCTGGTTATCGGTGACATTGATCGCATCCACGGAATCTTTGATCAGCGCCCCCTTTTTTTGGATGACCTCAGGATCTGCTCCTCGGGGAGGACCGCATTCTGAGGTTACGGCAAAGTCTCCCCGCGATAAAATTTTTTCTAAACGACTGTCGGACGTCATAGCGTTAAATCCTCCCTGATAATTTTCCGAGGTCCCCCATCCCGACCGGTAGACCAATCATTAATGGGAATAATAATTTCTAATTGATCTAACTTCCCCAGCTCTTTAAGCCGGTCATAGATGAGCTGCCACCCACAGTCAACCTCCGGGTTTACTTCGCACTTTCCTTTTGAAGAACCTCCACACGGGCCATTCAAAAGACTCTTGGCGCAACGACTAATAGGACAAATTCCACCGGTAATATGGAGTTTACAATCACCGCACGCTTGACACCGCTCGGTCCATACTCCTTGCGTTTCGGTAACGCCGATGAAATTGGTGTCTATCCCCGGGTACATGGGGATCTTCCTAAATTTTTCCGCCATAAACTGCACTCCCGCACCGCAGGCAATTGAGACAACTGCCTCATATTCATCCACAAAACTGCGGATCGTTTCGAGGTATTCCGGGTCGCACTGCCGTTCTAAGGTTACTTCTTTAATTTCGATGGGTTTGCCGTCCGTTTCTCTCGCCAGGGAAAGAGCAGCGGAAAGAATTCCCACCTCCTTTTCTCCCCCGGCAGAACAGACCGTTACGCAGCCTCGACATCCGGCGACAATTATTTTTGAACAGTTCTCAATCATGGCCAGAATGTTTTTAATGGGTTTACCCTTGCCGATAATCATAATAATGCCTCCTCAAAAATCGTTTAATACCAAACGCTTTCATATGTATATCTTTGTTGTCTCCTCATCATACTCCTCGATGTACTAATACCAACGCATTAAACCTTATTACACCTGATGGTTTCTCCCCTCACTTTATCCCTATCGGGGAGAGGGGAAGGTGAGGGGGACTCATGTCAAAAAGTTTAAACAACACATTCTTTTTTCTCCGGTGTTGCAGAGTACTCTAATGCGGCTGATGCAACACGTTTTATTGGGTTTGGGCCGAGTTTTTTAATTCTTTCAGTCATTTCCTTGGCGATTTCAACAAACCGGGGGCCTTGCGCTGCGGACATATTGTACATTTCAAGCCGTTCCCCTCCGATTCCAATTTCATCTAAAATCTTTTTGGTAAATTCAACCCTTTTTCGGGCCCGGAGATTTCCGGTAAGATAATGGCAGTCTCCTTCCATACATCCGGCTACATACACTCCGTCGGCTCCGCGCTGGAAGGACTTTAAAAGGTAAAGCACATCAACTTTTCCCGTACAAGGAACCTGAATAATTTTTATGTTTGGTGGATAAGAGAGTCTCATGGAACCTGCCAGGTCCGCAGCTGAATACGCTCAGTATTTGCAGCAGAAGGCTAAGATCTCCGGTTGAAATTCGCTCATGCAACATTCTCCTTAAACAGCGCGCTTGATTTAGTAATAATCTGTTCATCCTTAAAATGCTGCAGTTGGATTGCCTTGCCCGGACATTCAGCCGCACAGGAGCCACAGCCCTGACATAGGGCCACATCAATCTGCGCTACTCCCTGCTCATTGATAAAGGGCACCTTATAGGGACAAACGCGAACACAGGTAAGGCACGCCGCACATTTTTTTTCCTCGACCTGAGCCACGATTCCACTTACCATAATCGTATCATGAGCGAGAATGGTGCAGGCCCGCGAAACCGCAGCCTTGGCCTGAGAAAGGCTTTCATCTAATGGTTTAGGCGAATGCGCCAGACCACACAAAAATATTCCTTCAGTAGCAAAATCAACCGGTCTCAATTTCATATGAGCTTCAAGGAAGAAATTTTCCTGCGTGCGCTGTAACTTCATTAAAGTAGCGAGTTCTTCATTGTCCCGGGGGATAATGCCGCTGCTTAAGATAAGCAGATCGGAATTGATAACGATGGTCTCTCTTAAAGAAGGATCAAAGACTGAAACCCGAAGGCTTTCTTTTTCGAGACTTGTCTCGGGCTTATTGTCTAAGTCATACCGGATAAAGATTACTCCTGCTTTCCGGGCTTTTGTGTAGTAGTCCTCCAGAAAACCATAGGTGCGAATATCACGGTAGATAATATAGATATGCGCATTCGGATTTATTTCTTTAATTTTAAGAGCATTTTTAATCGCACTGCTGCAACAAATTCGGCTACAATAAGGTCGCTCAGGGATTCGCGAACCCACACATTGAATCATTACTATTTCTTGGAGGTCTTTAGGGTCAATCTCTTTATGAACAATCCTCCCTTCGAGTTCGTGTTGAGTCATAATGCGCTCGTCGTGACCATAAAAGTATTCTTTCGGCTTATATTCTTCTCCACCGGTAGCAATTATCGTTACCCCGTGTTCTATCTTACGGTAAGCCATTCCAGGGCCGGACATAATACCGGTTTTAAAATTTCCCTTAAAACCACCGGCATCCACAATCACCCCATTCAGGATTATCTGTATAAGAGGGTGATTGTGTACCTTTTCGATCAGAGAATGCATAAACTCCTGAACATTATTCCCATGGATGGTGTAGTAGAGGTCACGGAGGTTTCCTCCCAATTGTTTTTCTTTTTCCACCAGAACAACTTCAAATCCTTGATCGGCCAACCCTAATGCTGCGGTCATTCCCGCAGCACCACCTCCAACCACGAGCGCTCTTTTATTAATTTTCAGTTCTTGTTCATGCAATGGTTCCGTTAAGCTGGCTTTGGCGATGGCCATCCGTACCAGGTTTTTGGCTTTTTCGGTAGCTTCCTTCTTTTTGTCCATATGCACCCACGAGCACTGATCCCTGATATTCGCCATTTCAAAAAGGTATTTATTAAGCCCCGCGTCCCGTATCGTTTCTTGAAAGAGGGGTTCATGCGTCCGGGGTGAACAGGAGGCAACCACCACCCGGTTAAGTTGCTTTTCTTGGATAACTTCTCTGATTTTGGCTTGGTTGTCCTGTGAACAGGTATAAAGGTTTTCCTCCACATACACGATATGGGGAAGGGTTTTTGCGTATTCCTTCACTGAGGGGACATCCACGATACCACCAATATTGATTCCGCAATGGCAGATAAAAACTCCAATTCGTGGTTCTTCGCCGGCAATACTTTGTTCAGGGGGTAACTCCTTTATAGTTACTAATTCACCCCGGGCACTAGAGATAATCTCCGAGGCAAAGGCAGCCGCTCCACTTGCCTGGGAGACGGTTTCGGGGATATCTTTGGGCGACTGGAAAGTGCCGCAAACATAAACCCCCGGTCGTGACGTCTCCATGGGACTTAAAGAAGCAGTTTGGCAGAAGCTATACGGAGTGAGTTTGATGCCGAGCGTTTGTGCCAAGTTTCGCGATTTTTCTGAAGCACTCATGCCAAGAGAAAGCACGACCAGCTCAAACTCCTCTTCAACTATTTTTCCGCCTTCATCAACATAGGCAATCAGAAGGTTTTTAGATTTAGGACGTTCTATGATCTTTGATATCTGGCACCTAATAAAACGGACGCCGTAATCATCACGGGCTCTTTCATAGTACTGGTCGAACCCTTTGCCATGCGCCCTAATGTCCATATAGAAAATGGTGGGTCTAACTTCAGGGTCGTGCTCGCGGGCAATAATGGCTTCTTTGGTGGCATACATGCAGCATACCGAAGAACAATAACCTTTGTTGATAGAAGGGTCCCGGGAGCCGACACACTGTATCCAGGCAATACGCTTCGGCTCAGCATGATCTGAAGGACGACAGATATGTCCCTGAAAAGGGCCAGAGGCCGAGAGAATCCTTTCAAACTCTAGACTGGTGAGTACATTCTGATACCGGCCATAACCATACTCACCTCTCACCTCTGGATTTGTGAGTTGATAACCCGGAGCGAGAATAATAGAACCAACCTGGATATCGAGTTTCTGGTCTGTCTGGGAAAAATCAATGGCTTTCGCAGGGCAGAGCTTCTCACACGCGCGGCATTTCCCCTTTTGAAAATAAATACACATATCCTTGTCTATAACAGGAATGTTTGGTATCGCCTGAAGATAAGGTACATAGATCGCTTTTCGCGTCCCCATACCTTGCTCAAATTCACTGAGGGTTTTCTGGGGACACTTCTCTTGGCACGTGCCACATCCGGTGCATAATGATTCATTGACATACCGAGCATGTTTTAATATCTTCGCACTCATATTGCCTGGTTCACCCTGAATGTCTAACAGTTCGGAATAGGTGAGAAGTTCGATATTTGGATGTCGTCCGCATTCCACAAGCTTAGGTGATAAGATGCACATAGCGCAATCATTGGTGGGAAATGTCTTATCCAGTTGGGCCATTCTCCCCCCAATGGCCGGACTTTCTTCAACCATATAGACCTTAAATCCACTGTTGGCTAAATCGAGTGAAGCTTGGATACTACCCACACCACCCCCTACCAGGAGTACTGCACCGACCGGGGTTTTTTGATTTTGCTGCGTTACTATTTGTTGCTTCATTCCTCTTAACACTTTTTTTAAGGTTTAAACTTTTAAAAACCTTGAAACCCGACAATGAACCCGTCACATTAGTTGCTTTGCTTTCAATAAAGGCCGAGGATCCGTGAGATGACGGCGAAACCATCTTTGCGTACCTTTAAGACCCAAGGCTAATCCCAAAAGTTCAGTAAAATAAAAAACCGGAAGGTTATAGGTAATCCCCTTAGCCTTTCCAATTTCTTCCTGACGAGTATCCAGATTAGCCAGGCAGAGCGGGCAGGCAGTGACAATGCAGTCAGCTTCTGCTTCTCGCGCCATATCGAGAATCCGGCCAATCAATCTCCGAACAATATCAAGGTTGGTTAATAGTAAACTACCGCCGCAGCATTCGGTCTTATACGGCCAAAAAATACTCTCTCCTCCCATTAAAGAGATTAAATTATCCAGAGCTTGAGGATCTTCCCAATTCTTGGCATCAGTAATCTGGGGAGGCCGGACGATAAGGCAGCCATAATAACTCACTACCTTTAAGTTTGAAAGGGGGCGTTTGACCTGGTCTTTTATTATCTCGATTAAATCTTCTCGGGAGAAAAACTCTAGGAGGTGTAGAACTTTGATCTCTCCCCTAAACGGGGTAGAAGCATCTATTTCTTTAGATTCTTTGGTGAGAGCTTTTTCTGCGGCTTTGAGACGGCTAAAACAGGCTGCGCAAGGAGTAACTAGATCGTGTTTGAGCTTTTCAGCTAATAATAAATTTCTTGCCGGAAGGCTGACAGAAAGAAACTCATTAATACAATGGGCAGCGCTTGCTCCGCAACAGGTCCAGCCGGGTAATTCTTCGAGTTTGATGCCGAGAAAAGAAGAAACTACATCAATTGATTCACCGTATTCTCGAGCTGTTCCTTCCAGGGAGCAGCCAGGAAAGAAAGAAGCTTTCATGATTTCTTATGTTCCTTGGCCTGGTCAAAAAGTTTACGTAATTCTTCTACCCCTTTTTTTGAGGGGGGCAATAATTTTAACTTGCCCCGGAGAAACATTTTTATTCCTAACCGCAGGTCATTTTTCCATTCTCCGCTCTTGATCGTATCACTAATACCACCGCTTTGTCGGAGAAAATTGGTCAGCAGAGATAGCTCATGAATGCGGCCGAACTTTTTTATGGTATTGAGGAATGTTCTATGAAAAATAGGAACCTTTGGCTCTTTTGCCTCGGTTCCGCTCTCAACCTGGATTTGTCTTAGGACATCCATCACTTTGGCAATATCAATCTCGTTCGGGCAGCGGGTGGTACAGGTTTCACAGGAAGCGCAGATCCAGATGGTCCGGGAAGACAAAGCTTTCTCCCTTTGTAGTAACAAGACTGACCTTATGACCTGATGGGGAAGAAGGTCCATGACAAAAGCTACCGGGCAACCTGCCGAGCACTTGCAACATTGATAACAGCTGAAGATTGCTTCTCCTAATGCTTCAACGACCAGATCTCGAAATCGGGTATCTCGGTTTACGGTAACGGGTAAAGAAATCAGCTTGGTTTCCATTCTTACGTCCTTTTAAACACGGCTTCGTAAAAAGTGCATCTGCGCGGCTTGAATCTGAAGCTTTTTACGGTGCCGTCTTTCAACTTTTTACGGCTTCATTAACTTTCTACCTGGTCCAAAACCGGTGCAAGTTTTTCCTCCTCACCAATGGCCACCAGCAATACACCTCGACAGAGGTGTTTCAGCTTTTGGATGGTTTCCGCGGCGATAGCAATCCCTTCTTTGATCTTGTCCGGGGCTTTCCCCATGCGGTCAATTATTTCTTCCGGAATCACCACACCCTCAATATGGCGGGACATAAACCGGGCCATTCCCACTGATTTGAGGACAATGACCTGGGGAAAGACCGGGACTTTAAAAGGAGATACTTTTTTCAAGAAATTTTCAAAAAGGTTCAAATCATACAAAGGAGGGGTAAAAAAATAATTTGCACCGGCTTTGATTTTTTTTTCCATTCCGAGAATTTCCAATTCCAGCGCTCCTCTTTGTAATCCCGCATTTACTTCTGATCCCACGCAAAAAATAGGGATTCCTGAGAGTTCATTGCCGATCAAGTCGGTCCCTTTCTGGAATTTCTTGATAGCCTCTAATAAAGCAATTTCATCGAGGTCATGTACCGGCTTCGCCTCAATGTGGTCACCACTGGTAATTTCATCTCCCTTACTGATCAAAAGATTTTTTAAACCCAAAGAAAAAGCGCTGAGAAGATCGGCTTGGAGCGCCAGACGGTTACGATCGCGGCAATGGAAATTTACGATGGGTTCTAACCCTTTTTGTTTTAAGAGAACCGAAGCACCAAGTGAACCCATCCTCATTATAGCTCCGCTTAGTTCCGGCACTAACACCGCATGGACTCTTCCTTTAAGGGAGTCGGCGGATCGCACGAGTTGAGCGGTGTCGATCCCCTTGGGTGGTTCTAACTGGGCGATGATTAAAAACTGGTTGGAATCTAACAGGCTTTCAAAATGCATAATAGCTCCTTCCCTTTGTGTGGGACGCATTACCAATCAACGCGTCACGGGCCTCTCGATGGCATTTTGTACTGCTAATAATAACTCTTCCGTACCAAAGGATTTTACGTGGTAGTAAAAAGGTTTCTGACGAAGGATACGGACTTCGAGATCAGGCGTGTTGTGGGTGGACGTAATGATAATCGGCAAACCAGGCTCAAGTTCTTTTATAATTGCAACGGCTACATCCCAGGCCATGTCTTTCACGTCTACGTCAAAGACCAAAACGGAAATATGTTCTTTTTGAATGGTGCGAATAGATTCTAAGGCTTGGTCGGTTGTATTCGTGATCAACCCATCCTTTCGTAAGATCAAGTAGATTTTTTTCGCTAGTTTTTTGTCAGGCTCAACAATAAGAATTTTTTTTCTTTCCATTCCATCCATCACACGTGACGATTACTGGCAAATTTGAGGGTTGTAATTTTTTTCAGCTGGAGTTTTTAATAAGAAGTAAACCAAAAATCATACCAACACCTAAGATAAGTATAAAAACTGGTGATGGAGAAATAAAGTTAATAGATTAAGTATGTTAAACGGAAAAAAAGAAAAATAAAAAGAAGAAGGGATCACTATTTTATTTGGGATAAGGGTAAAATAGCCACACGAAATTGTAAGTATCAATTAATATATTGAAATAATTGCAAATAATAAAAACAGGGAGAATAGTAACAATGGGGAAAAATTACCCAGGATTTACCCTAATTCATATTTTTTTATTTTAGCATAGAGAGTCTTTCGGTCAATACCGAGTAAGGATGCAGCATTTCCCTTATGGCCTTTGGTTTCGTTAAGCACCATCATGATGTGGTGTTTTTCTATCGCTTCGAGATGATAATCATTCTGGGAGATAGGCAAAAATCTGGGAGTTCGTTTGGCTTTTATCCCGGGAAAGTTTCGGGGGAATAAGGTAGCTCCATCCTCCAAAATAAGTGCTCTTTCAATAGCGTTTTCCAGTTCGCGAGCATTACCCGGCCAGTCATAATACATCAAAAGCTGGATCGTCTCAGGTGCGACCTGAGTAACCGGAATCTTCCGTTTTTTATTATACTTTTGCAAGAAATGGTTTACTAACAAAGGGATATCTTCTTTTCTTTCCCTTAACGGGGGAATATGGATGGGAAAAACATTGAGGCGATAATAAAGGTCCTCACGAAAAGTTTTTCGGGCAATGGCCTGTTTGAGGTCCTGATTGGTAGCAGCAATGATCCGGACATCTACTCTGAGGGTTTTTTCGCTTCCCACGGGTTTCACTTCTTTCTCTTGTATCACCCGGAGTAGTTTCGCTTGGGTATCAAGGCTAAGATTTCCAATTTCATCAAAAAAAAATGTCCCGCCGTTTGCTAACTCAAAACTGCCATATTTGGTCTGAATCGCGCCGGTGAAAGAGCCTTTGACATGGCCGAAAAGTTCGCTTTCCAATAAAGTTTCAACGAGGGCGGAACAGTCCACGGTGATGAATTCCTTGTCTTGCCTTAAACTATACGTATGGACTGCTCGAGCAATAAGTTCTTTACCGGTGCCGCTTTCACCGGTAACTAAGACGGTACTGTCGGTGGGAGCAGTCCTCCGGACCAGTTCATAGATGTTCCTCATCACTTCACTCTGACCAACAATTACGTCCGCTTCATTTTTTGCTTTTAATTGCCGGCGGAGTTGAAGATTTTCAGTTAGAAGGCTTTTTCTTTCTAATGCGCGGTTAATGGCTACCCGGAGGACATTAGGAGTAAAAGGCTTGGTGATGTAATCATAAGCGCCCAGTTTTATTGCCTTTACGGCAGAATCAATTGAGGGGTACCCGGTTACGATTAAAATCGTTATTGCTGAATCCATTTCTTTGAGGCGTCTCAGCGTCTCAATGCCGCCGATGCCCGGCATTTTTATGTCGAGCAGGACAATATCGAAAGATTCACGGTCAAACTTTTCAATTGCTTCCTCTCCCGAAGAAGCAGTTTGGACTTCATACCCTTCTTTGGTTAAAATGCGGGAAAGGCTGTCCTGCATGATCTTTTCGTCATCAACAACCAGGACTTGAATAGTATCTTCTGAATTTTGTTTCACAGCGCTTATTCCTGAAATTTTTCGAACGCAATGGGAAGGATTATTTTAAAGGTAGCTCCTTTTCCTGATGCGCTCTCAACCTCGATGGTGCCGTGGTGACTTTGAACAATCCCATATGAAGTGCTCAGACCAAGGCCCGTTCCTTTTCCAACATCCTTGGTAGTAAAGAAGGGTTCAAAAATTTTCGATTGTATTGCCGGAGGTATTCCCAGGCCGGTATCTTTAAAAAAAATAGCAATTGAAGATCCATCCGGATTTACTTCGGTCGTGATGGTTAAGGTGCCGCCTTTTTCACTCATTGCTTCGGCAGCATTGACCATCATGTTCATAAGTACCTGTTTTATTGGATTGGGATCACCTTGAATGAGCGGAAGGTCAGGACTTAGCTCTCTTAACGTCTTGATATTATGGAAAAGAGCCTGTTTTTCTAAGAAAAACAAAACATCATCAATCAGCTTGTTAATATCTACCGGTTCAAATTTTGATTCGGTCTGGCGAGCAAATTCTAATAAATTTTTTACAATATCTTTACAACGGGTTCCCTCCTCAACAATCCTTTTTAGATCCTGAACCCGGGGATCGTTTTGATCTGCAAAATCTTCCATAAGCAGACTGGCATAGATCAGAATGCCTCCCAAGGGGTTATTGATTTCATGGGCTACTCCGGCCGCCAAACTTCCCAGTGAAGCCATTTTTTCCGTTTGGATAAGGCGCATTTGGGTATCTTGCAATTCTTTTTCCATTTTAAGTTTCTCACGCAAATCAGTAAACAAGCCGAGGGAGGCAAGCTCCTTATCTCCCTCATAAATAATAGACGCCGAACAGCTCACCGGTACCTCAATCCCGTCTTTTCCATAAAAGTTGATTCGAAAATTTTCTAATTTGCCACGACCGCCGTACTCATCGCTTCGCAAT
This sequence comes from Thermodesulfobacteriota bacterium, assembly GCA_026625185.1. Classification (GTDB taxonomy): domain Bacteria; phylum Desulfobacterota; class WTBG01; order JAGOGO01; family JAGOGO01. The sequence goes on from CP113000.1 coordinate 2,178,455, forward strand.
TTTCGCATAATATCTTTCGCTACCTCTATCGGGTAAAACTTCGTAATATGGAAATTTTCGATAACTTCTTCGGCGTTATAACCGGTTAATTTTTCGGCGGCCTTATTAAAAAAGATAACGTTTCCCCTGGTGTCGGCAGCGACAATACACTCTACCGAATTTTCGAGAAGATTGGAAAAAAAACGATTTTTTTCCTCCAGTTCCCGTTCCATTCTGATTCGATCAGAAATGTCAATGGTCAGACCCTGATAGCCGACCACCTTATCGTTTTCGTCCTTAATCACGTGAGAGGTTATTAAAACCGGAATATTTTCTCCGTTCTTTTTTTTCCAGATCACCTCATAATTTTTCACCATTCCGTCTCGCTCGATAATTTCCTGGTACTTTTCTCGGTCTTCGGGATTTAGATATAAATTCTTAATAATATCCATTTTGAGAAATTCTTCTTTACTGGTATAATTTAAAATTTTCAACAAAGCAGCATTGCAATCGACAAATCTTCCATCCTTGCTACTAACAAAAGTTCCTTGATCGACGCGGTTAAATAGCTCATTGTATCTTTTCCCGGACTCTTGTAATTCTCTTATGAGATGCCACTCGACTGATATCTCGCGAAGATAAATCAAATATTTTTTCTCCCGTGAATGAGTTAAACAACTCGCTAAACACATTTCGGTAACGACGTTCGTAGAATTCGCGGTAATAAGCTCTAGGCCAGGGTATATCCTGGTAGAACAGGTATCGATTTTTTCTTGGAGAGTCTGAAAGATTTTTTGATTTTTCTCGTCCAAAAAGTCGGTAAAATTTTTACCTAATAGGGTGTTAACTTCGTAACCCATAAAATAGGCAATCATACGGTTAGCAAACTGAATGCGGTTATAATCATCTAAAACCAAAATGCCGATATTGGCAATTTCCGCAATGGTTTTGAAAAGATTCGAAGCTTCTAAAAGATCAAGTTCAGAAATTTTTGGAGATTTATGGGGGTTGGACATATGTTTCATTCAAGGGTGAAAATTAATTATTTCCTTTATTTTTTAACTATAAGCAAATTAAAGAAAAAATTCAATTACTATCACAACCCATGAAAAAATTAAGATGTTCTAAGTAAAAAAAATTTTTATTTATACCGAAAAACTATTGACATTCGTTGGATAGTAAGGGTTATTCCTGCAGATGAGACTGTGTTGTAAGGCTGGTTTTGGTAGCCGCAAGCTTTAACTCGCGTTTTCTGCTTACTACCATTTTTCAACCGCCCCATTTAATGCCATTTTTTTTGGAATTTTTTTGCCCCCCCTTTGGGATAAATTCCTACCCCCTTGGATTTTATCCTATAAAAATCAAGTAGATGCCCTATTGACAGGATTGGCGACTTTTGTTGTCCGCGAAAATAAAACCCCTCCTCATCCCTCCCTTTGCTAAAGGGGAGGAAGGTTTTTTAAAAAGCATCTCGGATCCAGCATCCAGAATCAAACCTTCAGCCGCCTCTCCTTCATCCTGAAACCCCAGGGCGCAAATGCAGACGTTCAGGTTATTCCCAACCAGGATGAGCTTCCCGTCAAAGTTACTTACTTTACCGGCAATGATCCTGCCAAATGGCATACAAACATCCCAATTTATAAAGCAGTTGTCTATCAAGGCCTTTACCCGTGCATAGACTTAAAAGTCCACGGCACCAACCGGCAGATTGAATACGACTTTATCGTCCATCCCGGAGCGGATCCCAAAAATATAAGCCTTTCCAGGGAGGGATTGATGGTTTGGAAACAGACGCGGAAGGAAACCTGATCATCAAGACTGCGCTTACCGACATCAAACACTTAAAGCCGATAATCGGTAGAATCAACTTCAAAGTGCACCATTTGAGAAAAGCATGCGACATGACAGGAATTCTGGTATGTTGAGAAGAACGACCAACTCGCAACCAGAAAGAGCCTGCCATGTCATATATACATTTAACAGAAAACGAACGATATGTCATCAGCCATTTAAATGTGGCTGGATTTAGTAAACGAGAAATTGCCCGCCGGATAAACCGAGATCACAGCACGGTCAGTCGTGAACTTAAACGCAACGGGCCGGAATATGATTGCACTGTTTATTGGTATGACTGGACGCATCCGGTAGCTCTAAAACGACGGCATCAGGCCAGGCATTATCGTCGGGAGGGCAACGAGCGCCTTGTTGATTATGTAAAAACAAAACTGAATCTGCAATGGTCTCCAGAGGAGATAAGCGATTATATGCGGATTAATTATCCTGATGATGAGACGATGCGAGTGTGCCATGAGACAATTTATCGCTGGATTTATAAGGATGCGAAGGTTAATGGCAAGCTTTATCTAAACCTGCGGCGGGGGAGGAAAAGGCGACGGCGCCAGAAACGGTATGGTTTGGGAAGGCGGTTTCTTGCCGGGCGCAAGAGAATTGCTCAACGACCTGAAATCGTGGAAGGGAGAAAACGATTTGGAGACTGGGAGGGCGATACGATCGAAGGCAAAAAAAGCAGTGGCTATATCGCGACGTTAGTCGAACGCAAGAGCCGCTACCTTTTGGCTGGCAAGCTGGAAAATAAGAAAGCTACGACATTGACAGATAAAAGCACTCAAATTTTCAGGCGCATTCCTGGAATAATGCGGCAAACTTTAACGGTAGATAATGGAACAGAGTTTGCCCAATTTAAAGAACTTGAGGAAAAAACCAAACTCAGTATTTACTTTGCCGATCCTTATGCTGCATGGCAGCGAGGAGCCAATGAAAACACCAACGGATTACTGCGGCAGTATTTTCCGAAAGGAACTTACATGAGAAAAATTACCGAACGTGATATTTCTCGTGCTGTTAAAAGGCTTAATAATCGGCCAAGAAAATCTCTCAACTACCGGACACCCTATGAAGTGTTCTGGAATGCAGCTCGTGGTGCACTTGCAATTTGAATTCACCGCCCGTGCAAACTAAAATCACTTAATCACCAAAAAACTGTTCTCTTCTTGGTTGTTAAGAAAATATAATCACTTTCGATTACAGAGTAATTTTGTATCGCTTGATCTTAGCGATGAGTGACACTCTGGAGAGGCCGAGGATTTTGGATGCCATGGTGCGGTTTCCACCGGAGTGTTTAAGTATACGCTCGATGTGCTCTTTTTCTACTTGGACCATAGATTTGCATTGGGTATCAACCAGAGAGTATTTCGCCTTTAACGTTGCTTCCAGGAAATATTGCGGCAGTGATCTTCTGGTCAATTCTTTGCCGGTTTCAAGAAGGACTGCACTGTTAATGATATTTTCCAACTCTCGGACATTTCCGGGATAGTGATATCGCTGGAGCAATGTCAAAACATCTTCTGAAATGGTATTGATTTTTTTGTTGTGGGTAGCGGCATATTTTTTCAGAAAGTATTGTGCCAGGAAAACAATATCGCCTTCCCTTTTTCGAAGGGGTTCAACAAAAACCGAGGAAACATTGAGCCGGTAAAAAAGATCGGTTCGAAAATTTCCCTGCTGAATTTCTTCCTGCAAATCTTTGTTGGTGGCTGTAATAAGTCTTACATCCACCCGGCGGCTTTTCGTAGAACCGACCGGGAAAAATTCACCCTCCTGTAAAACGCGAAGCAACTTTACTTGAACGGAAAGGGAAAGATCTCCGATTTCATCCAGAAAAAGAGTACCATGATCCGCTTTTTCCAAAATACCCGTTTTATCAGAAACCGCGCCGGTAAACGCCCCTTTGGTATGCCCGAAAAATTCAGAAGCAAAGAGCTCTGAGGCCAGAATGCTGGCATTGATAGCAACAAAAAGTTTATCTTTGCGCTTTGAAAGTTTATGAATCGCACGGGCAATAAGCTCTTTACCGGTGCCGGATTCTCCCCAAATAAGCACCGGGTTGTCGGTTGGTGATATTTTTTCAATATATTTTAATACTTTTTGCATTTGGGGAGAGGAGTTAATAATTTTGACAAATGGGTCGTCCTCTTCTGCTTCTTCAATATGGTTTCTTAGCTCTTCAACTTTCAACTTGAGGGTTCGTCGCTCAAGGGTTCGATCAATAGAGATAAGGAGTTTAGCCCGATCAAGGGGTTTGGTCAGATAATCATACGCCCCGAGTTTGATTGCTTTTACGGCAAGTTCAATATCTTCCACTCCGGAGAGAATAAGAATTTCCGGCGCATCTGGTCTTTCTGATAGATAATGCAAAATATCTAATCCGGTAACTTCGGGCATATCCATGTCAAGTAAAATCAGCTCCGGCTGAAATTCTAAAATAGTTTCGAAAGCCTTTTTGCTCTCGCTCAGGCATTGCACCTCGAATTTACCCGCTTGCATCAAAAGGACTTCTAAATAATTGAGAATCGCCTGGTCATCGTCTATGATTAATATTTTATGCACCGTTTAATTCCTGTTTTTTCATTAAAGAATTAATTTCAAAACTCATGATATCACGCGTGAGTAATTGCGAGGGCGCTTTTTTTGCCGTTTTCCAAAGGCTGGTACGGTAATACTATTTTAAATTCACTTCCTTCACCGGGCCAGGTATCAACACTGATCGTTCCCCCATGTTCTTCAATAATGCCGTAGGCAATAGAAAGTCCCAACCCCGTTCCTTGTCGGGCCTTCTTGGTGGTGAAGAAGGGATCAAAAATTCTTTTTTTCACATCGTTTGTCATCCCGGTTCCGTCATCCTTTATATACACATGAAGGGTGTTGTTATTATAAAGAAAAGTTTTAATATAAATATTACCCATTTCTCCATTATTTTGCTGTTCAATAGCGTGAGAAGCGTTAATGATGATATTCACCATCACCTGTTCCAGTTTCTGTACATTGCCCTTAATCGTAGGAATTTTTTCTGCTAAGTCAAGGTTAATGTTCGCCGTTCGTTTAACTTGATTGTGCACCAGCCGCAGGCTGCTTTCAATAACGAGATTAAAATCAACGTCTTCGTCCAGACGTCCTTCGTCGCGGCGGGCAAATTTTCTTAAGTCGGAAACGATGTTCATAATTCTATCCGCCCCGTTCTGCATATCGGAAAGAAGTATCGGAATAGTTTTTCTGAAATATTCGTAGGGTAACCGCGCTATTTTGAAGTCGGTATTTTTTTTCTTATGGTCGTCCAACATAGGAATAATGGTTTCCATCGCTTCGGAAATGATCCCGATGTTCCCTCGTATGAAGGTATTGGGGTTGTTGATTTCATTGGCGATGCCGGAGACGAGTTGCCCGAGAGAGGCGAGCCGGTCTGACTGTATTAGCTGTTGCTCCATCTCTTTTACATTGGTGGTTTCTCGAACAATATGGATTAAACCCGTTACATTGCCTTTATTATCAAAAATCGGGTAACAGGAAACGAGATAAAATTTATTTTTCATTAAAGCTTCCAGTTGCGCTGGTTTCTTGGTTTCGCTAACCTTAAAGGCAATACACCCCTTGCAGGGTGTTGAATAATTCCAAAAAACCTCGTAACACTTTTTGCCGGCAATATCCATTTTTTTATTTACTATCTGAAGGTTGAAATCTCCGTCAGTCATATAGACAAGGTCAGTGATGGCACCAAACAGGGCTTGGAGACGCTTCGAGTTTTCTTCAAGCTGTTCGGCTATTTCTTTTCGTTCAAAAGCATTCGCCACCATATTGCCGGCTTCAACGAGCATCTCCAACTCTTCCGGAATAAATTCCCCCTGTTTTTTAATATAATATATCTCGATCGCTCCCCTTGGCTTTCCATTAATAATCATATCAGTGACGATTTTGTTGTCGAGATGTTGAGGCGGTAAAGGGAGAACGCAAAATTCTTGGTTGTCGAAGAGGATCCTCGACCGTGCGTGCTGCGGAAATGACATAGACTGATTCAAAATGGAGGTAATGCCGATGAGTGTTTCTTCCCCGGCCCCGGCTTTGTTCAAGAGCTTGTCAATGTTGTATAAAGCCATAAGCTCTTTTACCCGCTTTCTTCTTTCGGTCGCTATTGTCCGAGCGGGCGAAACTTTTCGATCTCCAATACCTACATAGATTTGTTTGCCTTCTTTCGTTAAATTAAAAATGGTAAAATTCAGGCGAAGCGATCCGCCGTCTTTCTTTTTGAAGTAGACCCGTTTGAATAAAAACTCATTTCCTTCTTGGTGAGTTTGTTCAAAGGCCCATTTAAGACGGGGATAGTTCTTTTCAACAAGTACATCGTGCAAGGTTTTATTTTTCAGATCCTCCTGGTCGTAACCAAGAGCAGCGGCAGTGCTGGGTTTTATACAAATGATATTAAAGTCGAGATCCAAAACAAAAAAGTCCACAAACGTTTTATCAAGGATCTCGAAACTTTGATTAAAAGCATTCATAGCAGAAATATTCAGATGTAATGCCGCTAAAGAGCTGCTGCTGAATTTTGATTATACCCTTTTGTCGAAGAAAGTAATTGATAGTGATTGATTTGATACATTTTATCAATGGAGGAAAAACATAATACCTCTCTTCGCATCGGTTTTTGACTTTGGGCACCCACGATAAAGTGTGCCTTTCGGTTTTCCGTTAAGAAACCAGTGGAAAAAAGCAGCCCCCCCCCGGTTGCGGTCTCGTTCCAGCAAAACGAGCCCCGCTCACCGATTTCCGTAATTCTTTTGTAGAGTGGATTCAATCCAGCGATCTCGCTACGAATCGTTTTAATTGACAGCCCTGGTTTCCCTGAAGCCTGAGCGTAAAGCGCGGAAAGAATTTCAACCCCGGTTTTTCCTGCCGGAGGATCAAAGACCCTTGTAAAACCCTGCACTCTCCGGTCTTGCGAAGTTACGCTGCCCTCAGATTCTGCATACGCTGATCCCGGAATGGTTGTATGGGCAAAATTAGTCGTCTCCGTTTGAAACATATCTACCACGACAACATGCTCGGCCTGAGTCAGAAGCGCTGCATATTCTGTATTAATAGCAAAATCCTCGCCGAAAATCAAAAATCCTTTAATGGAGCCATTGAGCATTAAGTCTCTCAGCTCAGGGAACGATCTTGCTCCCCGGAGAGTGTTTTTCCTTGAAAGTTTGTTGTTTTCCTGCACCGCATAGGGTGTGGCGCCGAGGTCTCTATGCCCCTGATAGTTGCTGTGCTCATGAGTAAACATCAGGCCGTTATTATCCTTCCCGATTTTACCGGTCAAAACTAAGAGATTGGCGAGAGCCTGTAGGTCTCCGGGAGATTTTTCCAATAAAGAGCCCTCGTTGTAAACAAAGACCACGTTTTTATCCGGATCAGAGACCAGGTCGGCAAATCGTTGGATTTTGTATTTATCGACCCCGGTTATTTCAGCTGCTCTTGAAATTGAAATCGAGAGTTGCTTCTTAAATTCAGAAAAGTTATCAGCACGTCTGGTTACCTCGGCAGCATCAAATCTTTCGTGTTTGATTATTTCCGAGATAGCGGCGTTAAGAAGCATAGTGTTGGTTCCCCGCCGAGTATCGAGCCACATGGCGGCAAATTTGTTTATCTCGAGTTCCATGGAGCTTATCGAAATAATTTCCGCGCCTTTGCGCGCCGCTCGTTTGATATCGAAACTCAGCACCGGGTTATCTTCCGTAACATTGGAATTGAGCATTACGATTACATCGGCATCTTTTACCTGCCGGAGCGGCAACATTGAAGCTGTAATCCCAAACGCCTTATACAAGTCTCCGTTATCGTCAGGGCGGGTTAGATCGTACAAGCTAGCTATATTGTTCGAGTTAAATACGTCACGGGCTAGTTTCTGCACCATAAAAACTTCTTCGTTGGTTGCCTTGGGAGAAACAAAAAAACCGAGTGCTTCCGGCCCATACTTTTCGTAAACCGCTTTCAGTCCGTTAGCCGCATGGTTGATAGCATACTCAAGATTCGTGGCTTTTTGCTTGTTGCCGTCACGCACCTTTGGCTCAGATAAACGGTTTTCTTTAATGATGTGCCGATGGCCGAAACGCCCTCGCATGCATAATTCGCCGGTTATATAGCGGGATTCTTTTTTTGCGGTCACATTCCAAAAATCATCATCTTTTTTATTGTAGACAATATTGCAGCCAATACCGCAATAGTTACAGACCGATTCGAGGTGCATTGGGTTCTGAGGCCACGGTCTTTCAAAAGGATGGTTGAAAGATATCGCCCCGGTTGGACATGTCTCAATACAATTTCCGCATGCAATACAGGTGGTGTCCTGAAGCGGTTTTTCCATGGAAGGGCGAACAACCATGTCATAGCCCCGGTTAATATAGCCCAAAGCAGACAGACCAAGAAGCATGTCACAGGTACGAACGCATTTTCCGCAGAGAATGCATTTATTGGGGTCGAGAAGAATATATGGGTGCCGATCATCAACCTTGAGTTTCTTCACCGTGCCCCCATACCTTTTTTGATTGACGTCATATTCCCCGGCCAACTTTTTTAGCTCGCAGGTAAAAAGATCGGAGCAGCCGCAAAAAAGACAGCGCGAAGTTTCGGTGGGCACAGCGCCGGGAGCGATACCTTTATCACCCTCATCAAAATTGTTCACGCGGATCTCCGCTTCAACTTGCTGCATAGAAGATCTATCTATCTTTGCAAAACTCTCAAAGTAGTTTTTGGGAATTTCGCCCAGATTTGTTTTACTGCTCAGGAATTCCGCCGGCGCAGGAAGAATCTCGCCGCTTTGGATATAACGGTCAATAACCATCGCCGCTTTGCGCCCTGCGCCGATAGCATCAATGGCGGCCGCCGGACCGGAGACAACATCACCGCCGGCAAAAACCCCTTTTATAGTGGTCGCGAACGTTTTTTCATCGGCAACGATGGTATCCCATTTTGTTGCTTTAAGGTCACCGAGAGCATTTCCTTTTATTCCGGTTAAATCGCTATCCTGTCCGATGGCCGCAATGATGGTATTACAAATTACGTCATATTCCGAGCCCTCAACGGGAACGGGTCGGCGGCGTCCACTCGCATCAGGTTCGCCGAGTTCCATCTTTTGGCAGCGCAAAGATTTAACTCTTCCGTTTTCCGCGATCACCCCCAGCGGTGCCACTAAAAATTCAATTTCCACTCCTTCTGCCAGTGCATCTTCAATTTCCACTTCATCAGCAGGCATTTCGTGACGGGTTCGGCGGTAAAGGATCGAAACCTTTGATGCCTTGCAACGCAATGCTGTCCGGGCAGCATCGATTGCGGTATTACCGCCTCCCAAAACGACTACGTGTCCTTTAAATTCCGGAGGACCTTGTTTTTTAACTCTTTCAAGAAAGTCTACCCCGCCGACAACACCTTCGGTTTCTTCTTTTTCTATTCCCATCTTTTTGGCTTTTGGAGCACCCAGCGCAACAAAAATTGAGTCAAAACCTTCTTTCTTTAAATCGTCCAGGGTGAAATCTTTACCCAGTCGGGTGTTGGTCTGGACCTCAATCCCATGATCTACGATGTACTGGATTTCTTTATCGAGCATATTTTGGGGGAGGCGATAGTCAGGAATTCCATATCTCAACATGCCTCCCAGCTTTGGGTGGGCATCGAATATTTTTATTTTGTAACCGCGCTTGGCTAAAAAATACCCGCAGGAAAGCCCTCCCGGACCTCCTCCGACAATTGCCACTTTAAAGCCGTTTTGTTGCGGAATGGTTGGTCTTTCAAGGTGGTCGGATTCAAGATCAGCGACATACCGCTTCACAAAATTGATTGCTACCGGAGAATCCACTTCTTTTCTTCGGCAGGCGGCCTCACAATACCGCACACAGATGCGTCCGCAAACAAGCGGTAAGGGATTTGTTTCCCGGATAAGTTCAAGTGCTTCCTTGTATTTGCCGGCGTTTGCTAAAGCTAGGTAGCCCTGGGGGTTGACATCCGCGGGACATTTTTCGTAGCAGGGTCCCCGGCAGTCGGCAAAGTGGTTGGAAAGAAGTAATTCCAGAGCGTTTTTTCTGGCGTTATATATTTTTTCATTATTGGTCTTAATTATCATCCCGTCACGGGCCTCGGTGGTACACGACAGCAGAAGTTTGTCGATTCCTTCCACTTCAACCACACAAAGCAAACACGAACCATAAGGCTCAAGGCGCGGGTCGTAACAAAGCGTGGGAATTTCTATATTATTTTCCCGGGCCACCGTGAGGATTGTTTTTCCCGGTTCGCATATTATCTCTTTTTCATCTATAGCAAGTTTGATTTGATTTCTCTTTTCCATTTTATTCGTATCCTTTACTCTTTATAGATTGCATCAAAATTACAGGTGGTAATACATTTTCCACATTTTATGCATTTATCCCGGTCAACCTTATGGGCTTTCTTTTTAACCCCGGTTATTGCTCCTGCCGGACAATTACCGGCACAAAGAGTACAGCCGGTACATTTTGTTGCATCAACGAGGTACATTACCAAGGAAGAACAGCTATGCGCCGGGCATCGTTTGTTTTTGATGTGCTCTTCGTATTCTTCGCGGAAATAATTCATCGTCGTCAGTGCCGGGTTTGGTGCCGTTTGTCCCAGTCCGCACTGGGCGGTAGCTTTTATCTGCTCGCCCAACTCCTTAAGCACATCGAGATCCTCGTCTTTTCCTTGGCCGGCGACAATGCGTTCAAGGATTTCCAGCATTCGAAGGGTTCCAATGCGACAACTGGTGCACTTGCCGCATGATTCTTTCTGGGTGAATTCTAAAAAAAACCGGGCCAGTTCCACCATACAGGTTGATTCGTCAACGACAATCATCCCCCCTGAACCCATAATCGCCCCGGTTTTATTTATTTGTTGATAGTCTATCTGGGTATTGCCCAAAGCAGCGGGGATACAACCGCCCGAAGGCCCCCCCATTTGGACGCCCTTAAATTTTTTGTCATTAACAATTCCCCCGCAGATGTCGAAGATTATCTCGTTAATGGTGATACCCATAGGAACCTCGACCAGACCACTGCGCTTTATTTTGCCGGCCATGGCAAAAACTTTGGTGCCTTTGCTGTCATCTGTTCCCATGGCGGCAAACTTTTCCGGTCCGTTCAAAATTATCCAGGGCAGATTGGCAAGGGTTTCAACGTTGTTGATATTTGTCGGCTTGCCCCATATTCCTTTGACTGCGGGATAAGGTGGGCGAATTCGCGGGGTTCCGCGATGACCTTCGATCGAAGCAATGAGAGCAGTTTCTTCGCCGCAGACAAAAGCTCCCGCGCCCTCTTTTATTTTAAGGTGGAACGAAAAGTTAGTGCCGAAAATATTATCGCCAAGGAAACCCCTTTTCGTGGCTTCCCCGATTGCGTTCACAAGTCTTACAATCGCTCGGGGATATTCGGCTCGGCAATAGATATATCCTTCAGAAGCTCCGATAGCGTAGCCGCAGATAAGCATTCCTTCGAGCACCGAATTCGGGTCGCCTTCGAGAACGCTCCGGTCCATAAATGCTCCCGGATCACCTTCGTCAGCGTTACAGACTACATATTTTATGTCGCTGGGCGATTGGGCGGCGAATTTCCATTTGACTCCGGTAAGAAAACCAGCTCCGCCGCGACCGCGAATCCCCGAATCAGTGACCGCCTTTATCACCTCGTCCGGAGTCATGTTGGTTAGTACTTTTTTTATAGCCTGGTAGCCATCGCGGGCAAGATAATCGTCTATGGACATCGGATCAATATGACCGCAGTTGCGAAGGACAATACGTTTTTGTTTGGCCAAAAAATTTTTTTCTGTTCCTTCTTGATAATCGAGAAGAGCAAGAAATTCGTCTACCGGCTTGTGCTGCAGGACATGCTCATTGAAGATGCGCTGGGCTTTTTCCTGGGTAACGTCACCATAAAGGAATTTACCCGCTCCATTCTTTACTTCCACCAGGACTTCCTTGTAACACATCCCCATACAACCGGTTTCCGCAAGCTTTATGTTTTTTAATCCTTTTTCAGCGATGAGGAGCTGAAATTCATTCAGCACCTTGTCCGCCCCCGCTGATATTCCACACGTTGCGGTTCCAATGGTAATTGTATACACTTCAGTATCCTCCGATTTTATTGACTTTTCGCTTCAGTTTTTTCTTGTTTTTGATATTTTCTGAGTGTTTTTCGCAGCTTTTGCGGCGTGAGCCTACCGTAGGTTTGATCATTAACCATAATCACCGGCGCCAGGCTACAACACCCGAGACAGGCGACCATTTCAAGGGTAAACAACCCATCTTCAGTAGTATCATTCCCCTCAAGCTGTAACTCATCTTCCACGATTTCTTTCAGGGTCTTTGCATTATTAACATGGCAGGCAGTGCCGTCACAGAGACGGATAAGATATTTGCCAAGGGGGCGAAGACGAAACTGTTTATAAAAAGTGATAACACTGTAAATCTCGCTTTCCGGAATTCTGGTTACTCCGCTAATGTACTTGATAGTTGTCTCTGAGATATAACCGTACGTTTCTTGTGCGCTTTGTAAAAGCGGGATGAGCCTTCCCGGCTCATCCCGATAACGCCACAGTTCGGTGTTAAGTTTTGGAAAATTTATTGGTGTAATTTCTCGGGATTGTTCTACGATGTTCATAGTCATTCCTCTTTTGTGTGCAATTACAGATTTTTCTCTTCAGTTTTACATCTCAAACAGGTTCATTACGTTTAACGCTTTGGTTCTTACTATTCCATCAATGGAGCCAATTTTTTCCCGAACCAACCTTTCCATTTCATTAAAGGTAGCGCTCTGAATGAGAAGGATAAGATCATATTTCCCTTTGGTGGTATCACAAGAGACCACATTGTCCAAGAAATAGAGTTTCGGGTAGATCTCGTTGAAGCGGGATTTCTCCACCTCAATAAGCACATAGGCCGACAGAGAAGAGGGTACCCGTTTCGGTTTGTTGCCCTGGGGAGAGAGGCTCTTCTGCTTTTCGTAATCATTGATGAAATCCTGAATGCCGGTTGCCAGTTTTGGTTTTGCAACCGTGCAGTAAACAACCTCTTCAATGTCGGCCAGAATTTTGATTTTTGTTTGAATAATATGGTCGAGCTCCGCCGGGGTGGCTGCGTTAAGGAGCAGGACAATATCAAAAGAATTTCTAACCGCGTCGCAATAAAATACATTGTCCATGAAATATAATTTATTAAATACACCTAACAAATCTCGACCTTCTGTTACCTTAATCAGGGCGTAGGCGCTTACCGAAGTCTTAAGAGCTGGTTCGGCGATGGCTTGTGGAAAGTACACTTTGGGAGGGGCAACTTTTCCCAAAACATCGGCCAAGTCGTCCGCTAAAAAGGGTTTGGAAAGATAACCGTCGCCATGTCGGGCAGTAACTTCATCAGCAGTTACTTCGGTCCCATAGCCGGTAATGATTATGACCGGAAGGTTAGGGTACTTGCTTTTAATGACTTCAAGCAGTTTTAATCCATTGATATCCGGCAGAACCATGTCAGTGATTACGTAGCTGTAGGGTGCGCCCTTGTGGTAGCTTGATTCGATCTGAGCAAGAGCGGAAAGCCCGTCTTCAGCATCATCAATAGAAAAACCATGCTGGGTTAAACCGACATGCAGGTTACGTCTGATTCCCGCTTCGTCATCAACGATGAGTACTTTTTTTTCTTCTAAGTTCATATTTTTCATTTTCATACCTCCTTATATGATATTGGTTTTATTTCGTTTCTTAAAATTTATTTACATGCATGTTCTTTTCGTCCATACACTACAGCAAAGGATATGCCAATATTAAAAAAACTAATAATTATATAATTATTTTAAATAGTTATTGATAACAAGTGATAAAAAGCGGGCCCTTTAAAACCAGGTCTTTCTGTTAATAAATTTAACACTAAAAAGTATGACCATGAATTTATCTTATAGATCTCAGTAGTTTTGTGTATATTCCGGCTAAGTGTAAGTTTTATTAACAAGCGGTCATCATAATCAAAAGAGACAAAAATATGTTTATGAAGGGTTTAAGATAATATGGTTTTCAGACAGGACTCTTTAGATATTATTAATATTCTTTGTCGGTCATTTTTTTGAAAAACAACCTTGACAATTTAATCCTTATTGTATAGGAATAATTCTTCAAAATTATAGATAGTTTTTTGAAGTCGAGTTCGTTTGAAAAGTGGTTTTGTGCTTCAGATTACAAGGATAAGGTTGTGCGGATATATTTGATCAGACATGGGGAAATAGAATCAAACGTTAAAAAGATTTATGCGGGAACAAGTGAAGAGTCCCTGAATCCGAACGGAGAACGGCAGGTTGTTCTCCTTGTCTCTCGTTTAGAAGGAAAAGGCATTAGCCGAATATACACCAGCCCTTTAACCCGTGCGGTTGAGACCGCAAAAATTTTGAGTCAAAAATTAAAAATACCGGTGATTGTTGAAAAAGAGCTTCGAGAAATCCTGCTTGGCCCTTTGGACGGGTTGTCGCATACCCAGGTTATAGCGCAGTACCCGAAGGTTTGGGAAATATGGACCAAAACCCCTGCGGACCTAAGGCTGGAAGGTATGGAACCCCTTGAGTCCGTGCAACAAAGGATTCTTTCGGTTCTAAAAAAGTGGTCACTCAGTCATAGCGAGGAAACGATTGTTGCTGCCGTGACCCACCTGGCGGTGCTTCGGTGTTTACTTCTTTACTATCAAGGAAGGTCTTTAAACGACTACCGGCAAATAGAAATTTTCAATGCGAATGCCTTTGCCTTTGACACGGAACTCCTGAGATCAGACCAAAAAGTGCATTTAAGACTGGTTGAAGAGATCCGCGATGTTTAGTGCAGTTCACGATCTTTACCAAAATTTTGTGCTCGCCGTCGAATCATGCCATTAAGCTCTTTTCCTTTCAGACAGCGAGGGTTACCATTTTAAAACAAAAAGACGCGGAAACCGCGCCCCTGCTAATTCACTATTTTTTTCACACACCCGTCACTTTGTGACACCCATCTCAAGAGGGGAATTGCCCCCATGTCAGGGCATGCGGTGCTCTTGCAAGAATGCTGACAATTTGATAAAAAACCACATTAAAAAAAATACCCTCACCTTATTCCTCTGCCCGCCGAGGCTGGGTCACAATTCAAAAACAGGGGTAGTCGCAGCCTTTAGACTGCGTGACATATTGAAATCACATATCCGAGAAGCGCAAGCTAAAGCTTGCGGCTACCAAAACCTGTATTACGACACAGTCTCGGCAACGAGAGGAAATGAATGAATTAAATAAAGGGGGGATAGGCGGTTTTGGAAAGTTGATGATGATCAGTCCGGCAAAGATCTTAATTTATCTCATTGAATTAATTAATTCTTACGCCTCCATTTACTATTCCAATTTTCTCTTTTTCTACCTGCAGCGCACATTTGGCTTCGGTGAGAAGGAGAACCTGCTGACGGCGGCCCTCTGCGGTTTTATATATATTATCGCAGCCTGGCAGGGTGGCAAACTGACGCAGCGCTATGGGGGCATCAGGATGCTTTACCTTGGCTGCTTCGGGGTCATTTTGTCCCTTGCCTTGGGCCTGGTATTCACTACCCCAACTGCGCAGGTCATGGTGTTTTGTTTGTGGACAGTGGCGATTTGTTTTATCTGGCCGGCCCTTGAAACGGTGATCAGTGACCGGGCAGGCGCGTCGCTGTCGAAGATGCTCTGCATCTATAATATCACCTGGGCTGCCGGTGGCGCAATAGCATACTTCACGGCAGGTATCCTGATTGAAAAATTGGGCATGGCAAGCGTGTTCCGACTTCCCCTTGGGCTTACGGTTGTCGAGCTTGCCCTCCTGCCATTCGTCACCCAATGTCTGAAAAAAGAAAATGATCGTCAATGTCCTGATGAGACCATGACCTTACCGGTTAGTCCCGCAGACGCCAAACAATTCCTGTGGATGGCCCGGCTTGCCAACCCTTTTGCCTATGTGGCGATCAACACCGTCATTCCGCTGGTTCCCTACATAGCGGAAAAACTTCACCTTTCAACCGGCATGGCGGGCATTGTCTGTTCCCTCTGGATGTTCGCCAGGCTGGCTGCTTTTGCGGCCTTTTGGCGATGGACGGGTTGGCATTATTGTTTTCCATGGTTGGCAGGGTCTTTTCTGCTGCTGATCGTCTGCTTTTTCGGATTTCTCATACCGCAATCGATCGGATTGCTTTTGCTCGCACAAGTCGGCTTCGGCCTGTCGATCGGTCTTATCTATTCCTCATCCCTCTTCTATTCCATGAATGTGACAGAGAATCAGGGTGCAAACGCCGGCCTTCATGAGGCAATGATCGGGGCGGGCATGTTTATCGGTCCGGCCTTTGGCGCTGCCACTCTCTATCTCATTCCAGCCGCTATCGGCATCGGGTCCTGGTCTGTGGGCGGTTTGCTTTGCGCCGGATTTTTTGGTTTACTCTTTGTGAGGCATTACCGGATAATGCCATAATACAAGTCGCATTTTTTGGCTAACTTTGTTGGCTGCGTTTTCGGTTTCCTCGACCTATTATAAATACGCCTGCGGAGACTCCTCCTTGCCCTGGCCTTTCGATAGCTTCACAACATCTTAACCGCATACTCGGTTGTGATAACCTTCTGTTTTTTAAACTCTGAACGAGAAAGCAAGTAGGTTATGGCGGGGTTCAACCTGGTTCAACGATGGGCCGGGATTGCCTTTGGAAAGCATGGCATAAGAATTGTCTTAACCTTGGGATTCATGGGGTTGGCCTTTACGGTGGAACTAAGCACAGTTCTGCAACAGACCTTCGGAAATACTTCTCCCCGGAGCATATAAAGCGGGCAACAATGCACTTCACAAACAAGGCGTTCGAAAGATATTTTCAGGTTCAAGCCGAGGATATTTGGACCATATACAATCAGTCAAAGGGTGGGAGTGAAAAGGGAGTGAAAAACATATCCCTTAAAAAGGATAAAATTATTAAAATTACTAAGAAATAATAGCGGAGAGGGTGGGATTCGAACCCACACTTCCTAACAAAAAACACTTTAAAAACAATATGAAAAAACAGACTGGCAAAAAATTGGCAAAGATTTGATAAAGTTTTTTTGGAAAAATTTAGCTACGGGAATGGTTCACTTTAAGTCTGTTTTGTCCTGTTTGAGTCTGTCTAGCATACAAAACCTATGCAGTGAAAGGACCTCAAGTTTGACAATCCGTATAACATGTGTTATTTTAAATTATTAATTATTAATTAACAAGGCGACTGACCACCCTCTAAAGCCTAAAAAACGAAGGAGAATAAATTGGAAAAAAAACATGAACAAATTTTTAGAAAAATTTCATTGGGGGACTATCGGATGGTCTGGGAAAAAAATAGCGTCCAAATTTGGCTGGAAAAAACATATGAGGGAGAATTTGGCGGATATGACATCGCCCGATGGCATGAGGCCACCCACCATTGGGCCAAACGTGGAGAAAAAATAGCCTCTTACGATGATGCTATGAATTTGGCAGAAATGTTATCACAAGAGAACACCCATTGATAAAACCAACGACGAAAAGACTATAAACACTATTTGTCTTTAAATAAAATAAAAACATAGAGCTTCCAGACATAAAAAGGAAGGGGTTGAAATGATTCCCAAGAAATGAATGGAATTAGCTTATAAAAGGGCCGGATTGCCGAAAAGGTGGTCCGGTCTATTCATTTGCTTTTTGAAAGGTCTGGATTTCAAGAAATGGGGAGATAACTTTGCTTAAACGGTGTTCCATATAAACAATAATAAAGTTTTTGTTCAACCCCGATAAAAGAAAAAACTTTAGAAAGGGGTGATTGATGGATTCCAATCGTACGGAATATAGTTTCGCAGCACTTGCCCTGGCTTTTGTCATCGGAGGACTTATTGGAGCAGGCTTAGGATTTCTTTTTACTCCCCGAACCGGAAGGGAGACACAAGAAAAAATAAAGGAGCGAGGAGAGGAATCAGGTAAAAAACTCCGGAAAGCGGTTGAGACCATTCGGGAGAAGGCTAAAGGATTGGCTGAAGCTGGAAAAGAAAAAATTTCTGCAGTCAAAATCAATTTCTGTGAACCATATTATAGGGCAAGAAATTGGTGGGTTGAGCGCTTTGGTTGTGCCTAAAAATAAAAAAGGCCCATCACCTTATTTTGGCAATCCGGCCTATATTTTATCTCAAGGAAACATAAATCCTCTCTCCTCCAATTATATCCCTGGGTTTGCGTTTTAGATTCAGAGATTAATTTTTGATTGCATACGGTAATAGTAAAAACCTTTACAGGTTAAGAAGTAACTTTTTCCCCCCCCTCTTTTCCTCAGGGATGATGGTCATTAGGTCATTCGGGGTGCACTCGAAATAAAGACAAAGCTTCTCAATAATCTCAGTGTTAGGCTTGTAGTTACCTTTGCTATGAGCAATCTTAGAAAGTGTTACCCTTGAAAGTCCCGTCTTTTCCGCTATCTCAAAAAGCAAAATAGAACGCCTTTCCCTAAATTCCTTATCCTCAAGTAAACGTCTGAAGTGAAACTGAATCATGCGGTTATCTTTATACATATTAAAGATTTTTGTCAATAGTTAAAAAAAATTCACCTATGGCAATAATTCTTTCTTTTTTTATTTGACAAACCTTTTTTATTGGGGTAATTATTTATTAACTGAAGTAAAAAATTTTTAACCTTAGTTTAGTTAAATGAAAACCCCACGTAATCAAAGAGAATATAAAATTTCCCTCCTTCTGGATGGTTTAAAGGCCTGTCTCAAGTTGACGTGTGGTTATCTTGAGCGGGCCTTTTCTTTTTGAAGAAAGGGGGCCAGCATGAAAGGCGCGCGTCATTTATCAAGGGAAGAAATTCAAAGCCTCGCGCAATCGTTTTACGGGGAATATGAGGTTAGAAACCGGAGTCTTTTTCTTTTGGGGTTAAACATCGGGACACGGATCAGCGAGCTACTGGCCTTGAATGTTGGTGACGTTTGGCAGTTTGGGAAGCCGGTTGCAATCCTTGAGCTAAAGAAAGCAATCACTAAGGGGAAGAAAACGAGACAGATTCCCTTGAATGAGCAGGCACAAAAAGTCATTACCGAGCTTATCGGGTGGAAAGAATCACAAGGTGAAGACCTCTATCCTAACGCTCCGCTTTTTACCTCAAGGAAAGGTAACAGAAGGTTATCCCGCTTTCAGGTTTACAGGATATTGAAGGACTCATTTCAATCAAGCGAATGTTCGGGAAGGGTTAGCACTCACAGCTTGAGGAAGTCCTTCGCTAAGGCGCTGCTAATTTCCGGGAATAACTTAAGAGCGATTCAGGTTCTCTTAGGTCATACTTCCCTGGCAACCAAAGAAAAGTATTTGGCGGTTTCTCCTGATGAACTGAGTCAAGCGGTAAATTCTTTGAGCTTCGCAGCTTAATGAAAGAGGTTGAGAGCGAGCTTCCTGGGGCTTTTCAGGCGGTCATTTTTTGGGATAGTTCACAAGAAAAAGGGCGTGTGCGTGGGTAAGCAAGGGGTTCTTTGAGATAAGGCTTTGTAGAGGAAATTGAATGCAACAAAAGGGTTCTTTCGTTGCATTGGTATTAACCTTAGATAACAGAATCATAAATTCAAATTTTGGTTGTAAGGCCAAATTAGAAATTCACGAAAGAATTCAGAAAATAACAAACGATTGTGAGTCCTGGGTAATAAACTCATTAGACCGTGCGGAGAAAGAAGGTTTTTTCCCGGCATGGCAAAGGATGGGGTGGAATAACCCCTGGCTCGAAGATGGGGCGAGACTGTTTATGGAAGGCATGGCACAAGGCTTGTCTTAATCTCGGTATTAAGGGTGTTGACCTCTATGGTGGAACTAAACACAGTTCAACTACTGATCTGCGGAAATACTTCTCACCAGAGCAAATCAAAAGGGCAACCATGCACCAGACTAACAAGGCTTTCGAAAGATATTTCCAAGTTCCGATTGATGATATTCGGGAAATATACCAAAACACGGCTGGCAAAGAATTGGCAAAGGATGAGGAACGTAATGTAATAGGAGAATAACGGGATTAGGCGGGATATGCCGGTAAATGCCGGGATAATAAGAAGTTAGATGAAATTTGGAGAAATTTTTGTCGCCACACTGTTACCCCGCCAACCCCTTTTTTCTGTAATGAAATCGGCGACAATTTTTAAGAGAAATTTTTTGCACGTAGTTTGAGATAATACTCATAAAATAAATTTTAAACGGAGTGTGTAAACTGCGGGCGTTCAGCGTGACAGGTCGCTCGTCAGACCACAGCCGTTGGTTATGCAATACTGATAGTTTTTAAAATTTTACAACTATCCATCCGACGATTAACACGATGATCCAACCACATGAAATGGCAAAAAGGAAATTTTTCCATCTTTCTCCGAAGTAATTTTTTGTGGCCCTAACTACCCATGTCCAATTAAAACAGATATGAAAGACCAGGAGAATTAGAAGTAAAAGTGACAAATAGAGATGGATATCGCCCCACTGATGTCGCTGTAGCCCAAGAAAATACTTCTGAAATCCATACCCTCTTCCCCTCGGAATTACAAATCCTAAGAAAAGTCCTATAACCGAAAGGGAACACATATCAACAAAAAGAGCGACATTAACCACGAACTTCAACGTATTCTTTTTCAAGTCATTCCCTCTTCATCGCATATCAGTGTTTATATTGATCCGTAAAAAAATCTAAATACGTTACCTAATTTATATAAAAATCGGCATAAGACCCCGTTGTTAAGAATTTTGTAATTTTAGGGATGTCTCTCACTTTTTCCCCTGGTTCGAAGGATGACGCCAGTCTGCTCAATCTGGTACTCGCCCTTCTTCAGCCGATTTATGGTCAATCCGTCTGAAGTCCGAAGCTCCTTTAGCCCTTCAACGACGGTTTTTGGATTCTCGCCAGTTTCAATGAAGTCGGTGTAGACGTAGACGGTGTACCGACGGCCGTCGTCACCAACCGCTAAGAATCTGCCAGTTTGTCTCTTCATTAATTTTCCTTTAAACCGCCAAACAGTGGTTATATTGATCCGTAAAAAAACCTAAATACGTTACTCAATCTATAAAAAAAATCGGCGGCATAAGGCGCCGTTGTTAAGAATTTTAGGATTTTAAGGACGTCCGGTTTTCTACCCATAAGCGCTTAATAGGCCGACCTACTTGAAGCTTTGAAAACTTAAGCCGAGGTCACGCACCAAAATTTTGCCATCTCGGAGGTCTTGTTTCGGGATTTTAATTTCGATGCGCACAGCACTATTGACGGTAACAACTGCGCGGCCCTCAAGCACATGGGCATCCTTGGGCATCGGAAAAAATTCGATCTGGACAAATTCGGCATTGCGCAGATCCAAGACCGGTCGGCCAACTGCAGGATCGGTCGCATCCATTTCGAATACACCCCGAAACAGTGCCCGCTCGTTACCCTGTTGTTTACCGAGACACTGAGCCGCGCTGGTAGTTAACAGCGCAGAGGCGCCTTTGCCGAACGCAAGGTAACCGCCGCGATCCATGTAGAAGTTGTCGTACGGAGTATCGGTCTTGATGAACACCTCGACAGTTGCTGAAGCACTGCGGACGGGTGCTCGAAAAGGCGCAACGGCCTCGGCGAGGTTGCCGAAGTACCAAGTTCCCACACTCCCAGCCAAGACGAGCGCCGTCCCTAAGAACACGACCACATACGAAGCAGTACGCCAGAACAGAGGATCCATGTTTTTCCCTTTCAACATGTGTAATGATCGGCCTAACAGTGTTTATATTGAGCCGTATAAGACCCCGTTGTTAAGAATTTTATAATTTTAGGGGATGTCCCCTTCCCCCCCAATTTAATCATCAATATCTTTCGTTAATGAATAAAAGAAAATTGTTTTTCGTAGAACTCTCTCGCAATAGCCTGTTTTTCTGCTACATAGGCAAGAACTTCGTTATAATTCTCAAAAAGAAGATTAACTACTCTGGTATCTAAAAGACGACGGTCTGAAAATTGTTTCATAATTTGAATAAGCTCCTCTTTGGACATACCTTTTCTATACGGTCGGTCCTCAGCCAGTGCGGTAAATATATCTGCGACCATCATTATTCGTGCTCCGGTAGTTAACTCGGCTGCTGTGCAATGAAAGGGATATCCGGACCCGTCAAGTTTTTCATGGTGGTAGGCAGCCCATTCTGCAACCTGCTTAAGTCCCCCAATGGTATTAATCACATGATAAGTATAGTACGGGTGTGATTTCATAACAGCCATCTCTTCTTTTGTAAGTTTTTCGGGTTTTTTCAGAATGCTGTTGGGTATTGCCAACTTGCCTATATCATGCAAATTGCCTGTAACCTCCATAAGCCCTACTTCTGCGTCCGTAAATCCAAAAATTCTTGCCAACATAGACGCTGCCGCAGCAACACCTGAAGAATGAGTTGAAGTAAAACGGGAGCGGAAATCAATTATATTTCGAAACAGCTCAGATATTATAGCAATATTCGAAAAATCAATTTCTCTTTTTGAGAAAGGGCCTTCATTAAGTAAAATTGAATACAGCCGTGGGGAAACCAGATCCAGCCAAAATTCTTCACTATTAGATATTTGGGTAAAAAGATCCACAACCTGAGGATGTAGTGAAGAGCCGGACAAGGATTTTATTTTTGAAACAATATCTTCGTGTTGATGAAGAATGTACTGATCCCGCTTTATTGCACGTTCGAGATAATCGGCAAGAAATAACAACTGTGAAGCTAAAACAATAGGAGTTTCAATTGATTCTTCCCAGTATTGCCACTCTTTGTGGTGGAAACTGATGATTTTTGACAAGTCCCTTAGCCAAGGTATGTTATTGAGTAGCAGTTCACCCCGAATGCAATGATCTTCGAGATTTTCGATTTCGAAATTCCTAAGGGAGATTTTTTCTTCCAATGACAAAGCTCCGATATCATGAAGAAGTGCTGCTATAAAAATTTTTTCCAATCTTTCATGTGATATTTTTGCAGCTTTTCCCATTTCCCACACAACAAATGCTGTCCTTTGCTGATGTTGGATTATTGACGGACTGGCCAAATCCATAGCATCAGAGAGTGAAAGAACAAGATTACCTAAATTCACTGCGGTTTGACGTTGCATGTCATTCTCCCGAAAAAATTCTTCCAGCTAACGGTGTTTATATTGATCTATATAAAAACCTAAATGCTTTACTCAATCTTTATAAAAATCAGTATAAGGCGCGGTTGTTAAGAATTTTATAATTTTAGGGACGCCCCCTGACCGCCCCGGAAGCGGAAGCTGGAGGCAGTCAGCTCCAGGACGAGGTTAACTGGTCCGCCGGACATGGCACGCCGTTGCCCCAAAAGGGGACACTCACGACGGATTAATAATGCTCATGGACGCTGTATTCCATTTCGTGTTCATTCCGGTGCCGGCTGAGGAGACGTTCGACTCCTCAACCTCAAGCCATAGACTGGCGAACACCGGCGGTGGCCCTGCGGGTAGTTCAATGAATGTGTCATCCAATTGAAGACCGACGTTTGTCAATAATACGTGCAATGGCAGTATTGTCTTGCGAACATGGTCCCGTATGTGTGAATATTCCGTCGGCGTCAGATATTTTAGGTAATTGAGTCTTGTGATCTGGAGTAGCTCAACAGCGATCTTACAAGGAACCCATACATCGGCAACCGTGATCTTTAACCCTGGAGGGCTGAGATCCATACGCGTGCCTTCCGGATGCTCAGAAGACAACAGCCGCCGCAGACCATCATTGATATGCTGTTCGAACTCTATTGTCGTTCGGCCACCATCCGTCGTGAGAGGGGTAGACGTCTTGAGTTGTATAAAAATCTCGCGGCCCCGATTTTTTTCGACGAGTACCTCGTTTGTTATTATATCCAGCACTGCAACAAAATTATTCATCTTTCGCGTGTAGATCAAAGGAATCTGGACCTCGGCTTTCCACCGATCAGATCGGATATCCTCAATGGTAAGAAGCTCGATACCCTTAGCCAAAGCGTACCTGTGATTCGTTTTGGCGAACCCGGAAGTGCAAAGCAGGAATCCTTTTGCCGCCCTTACATCCTGCATGACCGCTGAAAATTCGCCTAATACATTGATGTCTGCACGAGATGCCCAATCCCTACATTGGACAACGTAGAGAAGCTCCGCATCTCCGATTTGCAAGCGCACCGAGACGTCGATCTCACGTTCGAGTCCGCTCTCGTGACCCCAAATCCTGTCGTTCTTAGTCACGCCTGCATCGACGAAGAAGCCCTTCAACTTCTCGTAAACAAACTGTTCGTATTCCGCACCTGCCTTCATGCAAAGTCCTTTACCTATGCGTCATGTACTGAACCAGCCAACAATGTTCATATTGATTTGTATAACGCCCTTGATGTAAGCCCCTTTTGCAAAGCAAAAAAAGGCCCGTTACCTTTTTTGCTGGCAATCAGGCCAATTTTTTAAACGGAATTATTGACCCTCATCCTTGTTAATTCTTTAAATAACTAACTATAAATTAAATAAATCACCCGGCCTTCTTTTCGGTAGAGCGGCCAGTCTCCTCTGCTGGAGTATCGCCTTGAATATTCCCACCCTCCCTTTGTACCCCCGCCTCTAATTCAGATATTCTTTTTTCCAAGGAATTAATTTTATTATTCAATTCCTGGTTTTTTTCGATGGCCCGCCCAAAACTGTCCAGGACGGCAACAACTGTTTGGATAAACGTCGGATCGCGGCTGTCAAATATCTTATCTAATTGCCTTATTGTCTGTCTATACGGGGCATCCACTCCATAGTTTGCCGACTGATCACCCGTTATTTTAGCCTTCAGCTCCACCGGCTGGCGTTGCTCCGGCCCGCAAACCTCAGGAAATTTTTCGCGCGCGCCTTCAAAAGGCTCACCAGAGCCGTGTATAAGCCAGGTAGGATTAAAGTCACAATTATTTGCAAGTGCATCAATTACATTTCCTTTAATGTGCCCACCTAAATTTTTTGCGTATTTAGCTAAAGTATCTTTATTTGTCCCCAATTTTTTCGCTAAAACAGGCCAGCTTAGGTTGTATTTCCCTTTATAATAATTAATAGTCCAGGCAACTCTCTCATTTAAACTGGTCATTTTTTACCTTTTTTTGGTTGTCGGTTCGGTCTTATAACTACCAAAGGATTTTGGCCACTTGAAAGAAGCAAACTTATTGAAATTAAAAGATGAAACAAGCGGAGAGGGTGGGATTCGAACCCACGTGCCCCGGTTAAGGGACAAGCCGATTTCGAGTCGGCCCCGTTACAACCACTTCGGTACCTCTCCGGAATATCTACCCCGTGTAAAAGCCTTCTAACGGGGTTTTCCTCGATTGATTAAGTAACCACCCGGTAGTAAACAAGAAAAAATTTTATTCTGGTTTCTGCCTTCCGGATTCAAACGTTTTTTCCCTTGGTTTTTCTTTTTTCATGAAAAAAACGTTGAATTATTGCTCCGCACTCAGCTTTCAAAACTCCGGAAGTGACTTTCAGCTGATGGTTGAGCCTGGCATCATTGCCGACCTGATAGAGCGTTACCAGGCCTCCCCCTTTGGGGTCTGAAACTCCAAAAATTACCTCTTCTACCCGGGCATGTATAAAGGCCCCCGCGCACATAACGCATGGCTCTATGGTCACATAAATCCGGGTATTATTCAATCGGTAATTTTTTAAAACTTCTGCTGCTTCCCGCAAGGCGATGATTTCAGCATGTGCAGAAGGGTCATTTCGTTTAATTGTTTCATTGTGGGATTTACTCAGAACCTCTCCCCGGCTTGACGTCACGACTGCGCCAACCGGGACTTCACCCATTTCATAGGCTTTATGGGCTTCGGTTAAGGCTATTTTCATATAGAATTCCTGAGAATGCATAGGGCTCGATAACCAATACTTGGCGGATTCGTAAAAAGTTCATCTGCTGCGTTCTGCTGCATCCTCAGTCATTGCGACGTACAAGTAAGTACGCCTCATTTCCTCGGATTTGCACGCCTTGCATCTGAAGCTTTTTACTTTGCCGTGGAATTTTAGATTTTTTGCAACCTCATTAAAACTTAACTGATCAGATCCTCTCCCACGCCGGTTACACGAAGGACTTCAGAAACGGTGGTTTCTCCATTGAGCATTTTTCGGATCGCGCCTTCGTGGAGCGTGATCATTCCGTCTTTCAGCGCTTCGGTTTTAATTTGACGGTTTTCCGTTTTATGGCTGATGAGGTTTCGGATGCGGTCGTTCATTTCCATTACCTCAAAAATTCCGGTTCGGCCGTGGTAGCCGGTCCACCGGCATTTATCGCAGCCTTCACCAATTTGGATATTTTTTCGTGAGTCCGCGGGAATGATTAATCCCAAAATTCCCTGCTCTTCGGCGGAGAGATCATACGGCTTGGCACAGTAAGGGCAAACCCGCCGAACCAGCCGCTGAGCGATTATCCCTATTATGGTAGAATTGATAAGGAAGGTAGGAGCGCCCAAATCAAGAAGACGGGTGATCGAACTGGGAGCATCATTGGTATGGAGCGTGCTCAACACCAGATGACCGGTGAGCGCCGCTTGAATGGCATTTTCTAAGGTTTCGTAGTCTCGAATTTCTCCCACCATAATAATATCCGGATCCTGCCTCAAGATCGTGCGAATGGCAGCGGCAAAAGTAAAGTCAATCTGAGGCTGGACGCCGATCTGGTTAAATTCCTCGTAAATCATCTCAATCGGGTCTTCGATGGTTATAATATTGATGTCCGGAGAAGAAAGTTTTCTCAGCGCCGAGTAAAGGGTAGTGGTTTTTCCGCTTCCGGTTGGGCCGGTTACCAGGATGATGCCGTGAGGTTCCTGGATAAAAGATTCAAAGAGCTGTAATTCGCGCGGGAAAAAACCAAGATTAGATAAATCCTGAATTAAGATATCAGGATCAAAAATTCTGATCACCGCCTTTTCTCCAAAGGCCACGGGTAGCATGGAGACGCGAAGTTCCACCTCTCGTCCCTTAAAGTCAGTTTTTATGCGCCCATCCTGGGGGCGGCGTTTTTCCGCGATATTCATCCGGGAAAGCATTTTAATGCGGGATACCACCGCGTTGTGTACTACTTTGGGCATGGTGTGAACGTTATGAAGCACGCCGTCAATCCGAAATCTCGTCAGGCTGAAATCTCTTTTGGGTTCGAGGTGGATATCGCTCGCTCGCTGATCAAAGGCATAACTCAGAAGATAATCCACGGCATTGACCACATGTTTATCCGTTGCTTCAATTTCTTTGGTGGTTTTAAGTTTGACGTATTGTTCAAGGTTTCCGAGGTCAATCTGAGGGGCTAATTCCTGAGCCGCGGCGTAAATCGAGTAGCGAAATCCATAAAATTCGTTGATGATTTTGATAAGATCGGTACGGGGGGTAATGCACGGAACGATTTCATATTTGGTGTAGCGCCGGAGATCTTCGAGTACTTCATGATCGAGAGGATTTGCCATTGCCACATGCAACTGATTGCTTTCTACCGCGAGACCGAGCACCAAGTGTCTTTTGGCGAATGCCTTGGGAAGCAATCTGACAATCGCTGTGGAATCAAGTTCGAGAGGATTAATTTTTTTGTAAGGAATACCAAACCGTTTTGCCAACACTTTGGTGATAAACTCCTCGGTAAGGATTTCCCCAGTTTTATCAGTTTTAAAGTTAAAAGACGCTATAACTTCTACCGGCGGAACTTCATAACCATAATCTCCGCGGCTCTTGTGATGGGATAACTCCCTTTTCTTCAGTTGAATCAGTTTTTCCCGCTCTTCCGCAGCCCGCTCTCGGATTTTCATGATCTGCGCTTCGGTTAAAAAGCCCTCATCACCTAAAACCTTACAGACGGTGTCGATGCTTAATGTTTTATTCATAATTTTTAAAAAATTATTTTGGGTATAGTGTTCGTGATAAGTTAAAATACTCTTATCCGTATCCTCTTCGTTATCCAGTGGAAGGCTGGGTAAAATTAGGTAACCACTTTACCAGGTATTGAGTTTTTTTGCAACGCTCTATAAAATTTTTATAATAAGTTAATAGAATTGATGGGTTCCTAAAAAGACGAAGATGTCACTCAGAGCCTGTCGAATGGTGAACCTAACTAATTGATATTAATACGAACGCATTTGGTTTTTTGACATGATACCCCCTCACCCCTCCCTCTCCCCGCTGGGGAGAGTGTGAGAGTGAGGGGAGAAAATATCGGGTGTAATAAGTTTTAAAGCGTTTGTATTAGTTATGCTTCGACAAGCTCAGCGTGACAAAAACTGCGAATTTTGACTTTTTAGGAACTTATCAAATTTTAGAATTAAATTTTTTTTAGGCCGGTTTTATCCTCATAATAAAGATACTGGATCGGAATCACAAAAAAAGAGATAGCCGCAGCCCTTAGGCTGGGTAACATAATGAAAATATAACCGAGAAGTGCAAGCAAAGGCTTGCGGTTGCCAAAATTTGTATTACAATTTGAATTACAACACCGCCTTAAGGAAAAGAATTTAAGGATCCGTTCATATGATTATTAGTGCAAGTCGAAGGACCGATATTCCTGCTTTCTATACCCCTTGGTTCATGGAGCGAATACGCGCAGGAAATGCTCTGGTGAAAAATCCCTTTAATCCTTCCCGGGCAAAAACAGTCAGTTTGCAGCCGGAGGCAATCGATGCCCTTGTATTTTGGACCAGAAATGCCGAACCGCTGATGAAGCATTTAGAAGCGCTGGATGACCGGGGGTACAACTATATTTTTCTTTATACGATAACCGGCTACGGACCTCCTCTCGAAAAAAAATCTCCTCCTTTAATAAAAGCCTTAGAAACTTTTAGAAAGCTGAGTCAAAAAATTGGACCGGAAAAAATTATCTGGCGTTTCGATCCTATTATTTATATGCCAGGCAAGGGAGAGGAGTGGATTTCCTCTTGTTTCAATAACATTGCGTGCGCTCTCAGAAATGAAACTCAGCGAGTGATAGTAAGTTTTCTTGATTTTTATCCCAAAGTGGTAAAAAGGCTCAAGGCCGTGGAAAAGGAAAGCGGACTCGAGGTCATGGATCTTACTAATCAGGACACTGTTATCGGGAAAATTGCCGCTAAGCTGGCTGAGTTAGCCAAAACAAATAGTATGGAGATAGTCAGTTGTGCGGAGAAGAAAGAACTTGCCGGTTTTGGCATTCAGTCGGGAAGTTGTATTGATGGGAAAATGCTCAACCGTCTCTTTGGAACAAATATCGCTATCGAAAAAGATAAAAGCCAAAGACCTCAATGTCGATGCACCACCAGTCAGGATATCGGTGAGTACCGCACATGTCGTCATGAGTGCCTGTATTGTTACACGCTATGATGATGAAGTGATAGAAGAGTATAAAAAAAATTGGGGAAAAAAAGGGCAGGGTGGCTTTATTTTAGCTGGAGCGTTACGGTGGTAGTTTCTCCCGGGTTTTCTGTTCGGTGAATCCCAATTTTTTGCAGAAACTGAGCATCTTTTTGTTATCTGTCAGCACTTCACCATACATCTCGTATAAACCTTTTTCTCTACCTATGTCTATGAGCACCTCCATAAGTTTATATCCTAACCTTTTTCACTGATACTTATCGTGAACAAGAACTGCAAACTCACCGGAACTGAAGTCGGCAATAATGATGAGCCTGGCGAAGCCGGTTAAACACGCCTTATCTCGGGAGGGGAAAAAACAAATTAACTTTTATTGGCAGAGTTTTTCGGTGGTCGAAGCAAGGCGGGAGATCAAGGTAGTGATGAATTTTTTGTAAAATTTGATCTGTAAGGCTTTAGAAAGTTCATCAATAATGGTGGCATCAATTCTGATAACCACAGAATCTTCGGTAGCCACAATTGAGGTGGTCCGCTTTTGATTGCTTAGGGCAGCCATTTCTCCGAAACAGCTTCCGCGATCAATAAGAGCAATTACTTCCCCCTTTTTTTCCACCTGAACCTGTCCTAAGATAACAACAAAAAAATAATTGGCTCTTTCATTTTCCTTAATAATGGTGGCTCCCTGTTTATAATGGAACCACGCTCCGATTCTCAAAACCTCAGTCAACTCTTCGTCCTTAAATGCATTAAAGAACTTAAGGGCCTTTAAATACTTTATGCGTTCATCCGGTTTTTCGGCATCCGACTTCACTTTTGCCTCTTTCCAAGCGGTTTTTAGATAAAACAGAAACTCCATGATCCCGGGGAAACGGTGGAGAGGATTTTTAGCAATGGCTTGCATGACGACTTGGCTTACACTCTCTGGCACAGCGGGATTTAATTGGTAGATAGGCGCTGGGTCATGATGAATTACTTTGTTGATAACTTCTATCATGGTTTCGGCTTGAAAGGGTTGTTCACCGGTGAGAAGCTCGTAAAGGGTAACCCCCAGCGAAAACAAATCTGAGCGCATTGTTACCTGTCCATTGCGAAGTATTTCCGGCGCCATGTACGCTGGAGAGCCATTGAGGCCGCTGCTTTCGCCGAGGTCAAGGCGGGGGAGTTTTGCGACTCCAAAGTCGGTTATCTTAACAATACCGCGCGGGGTGATCATGATGTTCGCCGGTTTAATATCCCGGTGGATAATGCCTTGCTGGTGGGCAAAATCGAGGGCTTCGCAAATTTTGGCGGTTATATACATTATTTTATTAAGCGGGAGGAGTTTGTTTTTGGAACAAAAATTAATTAAATTTCCTCCTTCAACAAACTCCATCGCAATATAACAACTATTACCTTCTAAACCCGCATCATAAATTGCCACGATATTAGGATGAATCAATGACCCGGCAGCCTGGGCCTCGGTAAAAAACCGTTCCCGATAATTCTGAATTTGACTTTCAGAAATAGTATCCTCAGGCAACAAGGTCACTTTTATGGCCACCAGACGTTTGATGTAAGGGTCCCTTCCTTGGTAAATAATACCCCTACTTCCTTTTGCGATTATCCGATCAATAGAATAGCGGCCAATAGTGTGAGGAAGTTCCGAGTTTTGATTGACGTTTTTAATTTCTTTGACCATTGTTTTTCCCTTGATAAGAATGTTATAAACAAATTATCATTCTTGCTTATGGTAGTCAACTTTAAAATCTTATGCGGGGTTGATTGGCTTTTTTGCTCTTTGGTCATGAATTTTTGTGATGAGGAGAGGGTTAATGAAGGAGTGAACCATGACTTATGAACCGGAAAGAATGACGGCAATAGAAGCAGTAATGAAAGCCTGCTCTCTTTGCCAAGCCATAAGGGAAACATGCCTTCCTGATGAAGTCCAGGAAAAGGAAGATCATTCTCCGGTCACGGTGGCTGATCTGAGCGTTCAGGCGGTAATCAGCTTAGATCTATCTGAGGTTTTTCCTCATGATTCTATAGCCGCGGAAGAGAGTTTGGCCGGATTAGGAGATGACATTAAGGAGAAAGTAGTTTTTCAGGTTAAAACTTTTTTCCCCCCTTTGGGGACGGATAAAATTTTTGCGGCGATTGAGCGCTGCACCTATGATGGAGGATCACGGGGACGATTCTGGGTGCTTGATCCCGTGGATGGCACCAAGGGCTTTATTCGTGGCGGGCAATACGCAATTGCGTTGGCTTTGGTTGAGGAGGGTGAGGTCGTATTAGGTGTTCTTGGTTGTCCTAATCTTCCTGTAAACTTAGAGAAACCCCATGGGTCCAGGGGGTCAATTTTTGTGGCCGTCAAAGGCCAGGGATCGGCGATGCGATTTATTGATGATCATGTGGAGAGAAAAATTGCGGTTGCCGCTATTGACGATTTTTCCCAGGCTTTGTTTTGCGAGTCGTTTGAGCGCGCCCATTCCTCGCACAAACATGCTGCTCGAATCGCCGAAATTCTCGGGATTAAAAAACCTCCGGTTCGCATGGACAGCCAAAGTAAATATGGAATTGTGGCTCGCGGTGAGGCTACGATTTATTTAAGACTACCGGCGAAAAAAGGGTATGAAGAAAAAATTTGGGATCATGCTGCGGGCTGGTTGATAGTAAAGGAAGCTGAAGGAGAAGTTACGGATATTCAAGGCAAGCCCCTGGATTTTTCTCAAGGGAGAACATTAAGTAAAAATTACGGCGTGGTAGCAACCAACAAAAAGCTGCACCCTCAGGTTTTATCAGCTATCAAAAAGGTATATGAAACCCCCTAAAAGGATCAGGGAAATTATGCAATGAAGAATAAAATCACGTTGGGAGTAAGTTCCTGTTTGCTCGGGGAGAAGACCCGATATGATGGCGCTCACACCAGGGATCAGTTTATTACCGGGGCGTTGGGAAAATGGGTGGAGTTTGTTTCGGTTTGTCCGGAAGTCGAATGTGGTTTTGGTGTTCCTCGTGAACCGCTTAGGTTAGTGGGTGATCCGGAATCGCCTTGTCTAATTTCCGTTCATACCAGGCAGGACTATACGCCGTTAATGTTTCTTTGGGCGCGGAAGCGGATGGGAACGTTAAAAAAAGAAGACATTTTGGGATTTATTTTTAAAAGTAAATCCCCAAGTTGCGGGATAAAGCGGGTTAAAGTCTACGATAAAAATGGTGTGGCAATCAACAAAGGGAGGGGATTATTCGCCCGGGTTTTTAGTGAATATTTGCCCCTGGTGCCGATTCTGGACGAAAAAGGAACACATAACCCAAAAACTTTTAAAAATTTCATGGACAAGATCTTTGTTTTTAGACGCTGGCGTGAATTTTTGGAGAAAAGCCCGAGCCGAAGCGCGCTGATTAAATTTCATACCCAGCAGAATTTTTTAATCCTTTCGCGCAGTCCAAAACAATTTATCAGAATGGAAGAGGTAATCGCAGCACCTAAAAATCTTTATCTCAAAGAGTTAATCGATTGTTATCAGAAACTTTTAATAGAGAGTTTTTAGTTGGAAAGCAGGATACGACAACACTCTGACATTCTTATAGTTATGGGCAAAATGACCAACTTTGTACTTACTTGCGGGACCTGAAGAAAGGCTTACTTGACAGGGGAGAAAAAATAAGTTAGAAAATAATCTTTTTATTTTATGAGGCAAAGCATTTTGTTCGGAATAAGAAATTATTTAACTACCATGTTTGGACCGATAGAACTTAATCGCACTCTCCAATACTTTAATATGATTGATCAGAAGATTGATGAAATCGATGAGCATCGCTGCTTTTGCTGTATGTTCTATGATCTGTGCCTAAAAGTCGCGGCTCTAAAAAACTGGCGCAGTTTTACGTGCAAATACTGCCCCAATTTTTTGGGTGATGGGGATTCTCTCCGGGGCAACATCCTGATCCATTGAACTGCTTCTGCTTTATCATAATCTGTCTCTCCAGGCTGTGTTTAGAACCTGTCAAAGGTTGATTTCGACCAATTCTTCAAATAGATTGTGCATCCTTTCCATTTTTTTTCGTGGCATGAAAGGCACATGAGACCGTTAGTTTCAGTCATTATTACCACCTATAATCGCTGCGCAATGGTAGGGGAAGCGATTGAGTCAGTCCTAAAACAGGATTTTCTTGACTATGAAACTATCGTGGTTGATGATGGTTCGACTGACGGAACGAACGACGCTCTCAGAAAATATAATCAAGTTAATTATTTTTACCAGGAAAACCAGGGAATAAGCCGGGCGAGAAATCAAGGACTCGCGCTTTCACAAGGGGAGTTTGTTTGTTTTTTGGATTCAGATGATCTGTGGCTTCCAAAAAAACTTTCTGCGCAAATAAAGGTCATGCAGGATCATCCCGAATTAAAACTAAACTACACTGATGAAATCTGGATTCGAAAAGGAAGAAGAGTCAATCCCAGAAAAAGGCATCAGAAATGCTCAGGATGGATTTTTGAGAAAAGCCTTCCTCTCTGCATCATAAGTCCCTCCTCGGTTATATTGCGGAAAGAGGTTTTTGATGTTGTTGGGCTCTTTGATGAAGGACTTCCGGTATGTGAAGATTACGACCTGTGGCTCCGCGTTACGTCGCGGTTTCCGGTTTTTTTTATCAATCAAAAATTGATCATCAAACGAGGAGGGCACGAAGACCAGCTCTCCCACCGATTTTGGGGGAATGACCGTTTTCGGGTGCAGGCTCTGGAAAAAATTATTAACGAGGGGATGATAAAAGAACAGGAAAAAGAGCTTGCCATCCATGAACTGGTCAAAAAAAGTGTTATTTTAGAGAATGGTTTTCGAAAAAGAGGAGCATTATCGGAAGCGGACTATTACCAACGTCTTATAGGAAAATATTCATGATACCCGAGGCGCTACAAAAAAAAGAAGATAAAAAAACTCAATCGGTTTCCTTAACACTGATTGATGATAGGGATGAAAGGTTCCGGATGAGCTTTTGTCCGGATTTAGGCCCGCTTGAAACCTCAATGAAGGAAATCGGCCTGATAAATCCTATCATCCTTCGGGGACAGGAAGACCGTTTTCAGATTGTATCCGGGTATCGGAGGGTACTGGCGGCGCAAAGCCTTGGATGGGAAGGGATAAAAGCTGCGCTTTATACTGCTGATGAACTTAGCCATAGTGAGGGGTTTCTCCTAAGTTTTTATGAAAACCTTGGGACCAGGGGTTTTAATCTTATTGAAGCCTCAATGGTCGTGGCGGGATTTTTCGAACAATGCGGAAAACACGAAAAACAGATCAGGGAAGAGGTGCTGCCTCTCCTTGGTTTTCATTCGGGCAGAAAAATTTTTCACGCTCTTCAGTCTCTCAGCCTTTTAAGTCACGAATGGAAGGAGCTGGTTATAAAAAAAGAAATTTCTTTACTCAATGCCGCGAAAATTTCTTCGTTTTCATTGGTTGATCAGAACGTCTTAAGTGCTGCGCTTTCGGGATTGAAATTAGGTGAAAACAAATTACGGGAGTCTTTGGAGATGGCTGAAGAGATTTGCAAACGGGATGAGATCCCGGTGAACGAGCTTTTTTCTTCCGGGCATTTTAAATTATTGGGGCGGCAGGAAAACCTCAACATCAATGAAAAGACCGAACAGTTCCGGAAAGCACTCAAGACTATACGATATCCTGAATTCAGTAGGAAGCAGCAGGAGTTTCATGATTTCAGAAAGAAGCTTCTTCTTCCTCCATCAGTAAGTTTGGAGCCTCCTGAATCTTTTGAGGGTGATAAACTTAAAGTGACCTTCAACTTTCGTTCGCCCGACGAATTTCGATTTATCCTGGAAAAATTAGAAACTGTGGCAGAGAGCGAGGCATTAAAGAATTTATTAAGGATGCTTTAATTTTTTATTAAAAATAAATTAACCGATGTTGGGTATATTCTTGGGTTCTTTTTACCGATCAGGAGACATCTATTCTATGTCTATGGATATTAATGATCATTACCGACCGGAAATATTATTTTAACCGTCGTTCCGTTTCCGGGTTCGCTAAAGAACTGTATCGTTCCCTTATGACCTTCGACAATCTTTTTAATAGAAAATAGCCCCAGACCCGTGCCCTCAATGGTATTCCTGTTGGGGCTGGAACGCTGAAAAGGCTGAAACAGGTTTTGAATCTCATCGGGCGAGATTCCTTCACCCTCATCCCTTACACTAATCACCGCGCTGGAATCATGCCGTGCAACCTGCAGGTGCACATTAGACGCTTGGGGACTGTATTTGATGGCGTTTGATATGAGGTTGAGGATCACCCGTTCTAATCGCCTCGCATCACCCTTTATTCGGCATTCCTGGTTCCCCTCAAAAACAATACGGTGGGTGGTAATGATTTTGCTCTGCATTTGATGGACATTTCGCACCAGAGAGGTTAAGTCCACCTGCTCGAGATGCAATGACAAATTACCCGTTTCTATCTGAACGGAATCCATCAAATCATGAACCAAATTTTCGAGATAACCGGTTCGTTCGATGATATGATTCAGCCAGATTAAATTTTCACCGGAAGCGGAGATCTTTTTTCTTAAGCGGTAAGCCGAAGCTCCGATCATTGTTAGGGGATTTTTCAGATCATGCGCAACCGCGGCAATGAAATTCCGGCGATCCTTTTCCAAGTCGCAAATGGCTTCCGCCATATCGTTAAATGTTTTGCATAACATGCCGAATTCATCATTTCGATAGTCCGTTATTCTGACATGGAAATTACCCCGGCCAAAAATTTTTGCGGTCCGCATGAGCGTAACGGTGGGCCGTACGATCCTTTTTATAAGAACCAACGGTCCAAGTACTACCACAATAGTCACAAATGAAATAAAAATTTGCGACCATCGGTCAACAAGTTTGTCGAGCCTGTTGCTTGCCCGAATAGTGTCCTTCATTTGTTTATGATTTTGCTCTCCAAAATTTTCAAGGGCCTGCAATAAATTATCGGGTAAGAGAGTCGTTTCTTCCAGAGTAAATGGCTTTTCCGGCATTGTGGCGACTTTAAACCTCTCAAATTCTCTTTGAATATTACCGATCAATTTTCTTTTCTTCGCAAAAGTCGCGTTGTTGTGAAGCTCGCAAATGAGTCTTTCTGCTTCTTGAAGTTTTGAATTTCTCAGCTGGTAGTGCCGAAGGTCATGGGTTTCTCTCCATAAAACATCTTCATGGTGTTCTGTCAGTATTAAAATCTCAAGTTGATGAGATAACTCCAGTGCCCGGGAGTCAGAAAAAATTCTTTTATTCATTGCTTGAAGCTTACCCCTGCTCACAGTTAAAGTGACGGCAAGTATGAAAAAGCTGATTACTAATCCGCTCATCCATAATAGGACGGATCTTTTAATGCTGTTTTTTTGAAAGCTCTGCTTTATATTCATGAGATTTAGATCCTATCTTTCTTACTGGTGTTTAAAAAAAGGCGAAGAAATTTAGTGAGCGTCAAAAATAAAAAAACGGGGACGGCTTAATACCGAGTGCAATGGGCGCAATCCTTTTCAAATTCTCCAATGCTTTCATCGGTGAGTGTTGGCGAAACACTCTCTATCATTTCCAGAAAAGTTTCCGTTGTGACTTGATAATTTTTTCCCTTCACGTATTCCCGCTCAAAGGCTTCCTGCCTGACCTTCTCAAAAAGGTATTCAATGTCCGCGGGGGTGAAGAAAGGCATCAAGGAAACGATTTTGCCCACATCTACATTACCATGATTAGTTCCGGACAGATAATACTCGAAAATAGTTTGACGTCCTTGGCCATCCAAACCTCCGACCGGAATGACGCAGTCGAAACGTCCGGGACGTAACAGCGCCGCATCAAGTTGCCGGATATAATTGGTGGCGCAGATCAGTAGAATTTTTCGGTCTTGCCTTTTAAGTAAAGGTACCTGTTTGAGAAACTCGTTCGTGATGGATTTATCAATGCGGGAAGCGTTATCGCGGCTGGTTGCGATTTCTTCAAACTCATCGATGAATACCACCGCTTCGTCAAGTTTGCGGATTTTTTCCATCAATCGCATGAGGTTGATGCCTAAGCGATCCTCCCCTTCAACCATCAAGATGCTGGGATTAACCTCAATATACCACCACTGGAGCACTCCCGCAATTGCTCGTACAAAGTGGGTCTTACCTGTACCCGGAGGGCCAAAAAAAATAATGGTCCGAGGGGGGATGACCCCGTGTTTGCGGGCGAGGTCGGCCTCTTTAAGGGGAAGAATTATTCTTTTCTTCACGATTTGTTTGGGTGGCTGAGTATCAGAGATTGTAT
Organism: Thermodesulfobacteriota bacterium; assembly: GCA_026625185.1. Lineage (GTDB taxonomy): Bacteria > Desulfobacterota > WTBG01 > JAGOGO01 > JAGOGO01. The sequence continues at coordinate 2,215,870 of CP113000.1, forward strand.
CCCAAATCGATCGGTCTATGATCTGGGCGCCAAGTTCTTTGAGTAGGCTAATCTTTTCTTCTTCGTCTGGACCTTTTTGCATGGGTTCCACATTTTCGACAAAGTCCAAACACGCAACCTTGATACCCACATCTCGGTCTATCTTTTGTGACAGGAACCACTTGTGTTGCAGGATTTTCGGCCAAAGTTCGCCGGCGATTTCGGGCTCAAACTTGTAGCCGGTATAGTTGAAAATCTGTATAGCACATTCTTCCGGGAAAAGATTATCAGCATCGATGGGAATAGGTGCTGTTGTTCGTTCGGTTGTAAAAACGGATTCCATTGAAACTAAGTCCTTAATAAAAGCTAGTGATTCGATTGGAGTGGGCCAGTGAATGCATCTCTTACTATGGATTGAGTGATAAATGGCTGCTTTAACATAATTACGACAAATGATCGTCAATAAAGTTCTCCGTAAAAAAGAGGGGTATAAGTTACAGAATAAATCGCGTAATGGTTTCCTAACACGCCCTTTTATTTTTTAAATTAAATTTTCTTAATGAATGCTTAGATTCGGTTGCTTTTCGGTCTCATTCCCTTCCGGCCATGGATTTTGCTTTCGTAAAATAAATAGGCCGAGCTTACCGTTACGTATGATTTGGTCTATTTTTAATGAAAAATTAGTTAGAAAATTGTTTCCACTTTGGTTATTTTTTTGATAAAATTATTATCTAAAAAATAAGTCTCTTTTTTAAAAATCCACATGCTTATTTTCGGCCCTGACGAAAAGAAAAGCATAGGTGCTTGCCCATTCTGTTATTAGCCGAGAGAAAAAACAAAATGTCAGTCTTTATGCCGCGAAAGATTTACATTCATCCTGCCGTTCTGAACGATCCGATTACTCAAGGCATCGTAGAGAAGCTGCCGGAGATTCCCGTGGAAGTGCAGAGCAAGCCGAGGATAAAAGCAGAGGAAGAGACTGATCCGGTTGAAGCCGGAAAACAGATCTGGTTTTTAACTTCATCGCCCGGCCAGCTGGTCAAGGAATGTCCTGCCACGCCCCGGCAGCTTTGTTGCCGCTATCGGGTAATTAATATTATTACCAACTGCCCGATTGATTGCAGTTACTGTATTCTTCAGGGATATCTTAACAATCCCTTTATTACCATTAACGTAAACCTTGAAGATATAAAGGGTCAGGTTACCGAGCTCCTTCGATCTGATCCTCAACATATTTTTCGTATTGGAACCGGAGAACTTTCGGATAGTCTGGCTTTGGAGGAATACACGGGTTTTTCTTTTCTTTTGGCAAGCTTTTTCCTTTCCCGGAAAAACGGTTTTTTTGAAATCAAAACCAAGTCTCATCACATCGAAGAACTTCTAAAACTTGATCCGCAGGGAAAGGTAGGAATATCCTGGTCAGTCAACCCTGAAGATATTATTCAGCAGGAGGAAAAAGGAGCGTCAACCTTAGCGCTTCGTTTAAAAGCCGCGGCGCGCGGTATGGAGAGAGGATATTTGATCGGTTTTCACTTTGACCCCATAATTCACTATCCCGGGTGGGAAGAAAAATACCACGCGGTGGTGAACGCTATTTATGCTTCCCTTAAACCGGATCGGATTATATGGATAAGCGTAGGGGGATTCCGTTACCCGAGATTTTTAAAACCAATAATCCGGGAGCGTTTCCCGCAGAGCAATATACTGTGCGGAGAGCTTTTGCCTGGGCGGGATGGAAAATTTCGCTACCTCAAAACCATTCGAGTTGAGATGTACCGAAAAATAGTTGACTGGATACGAGCCTATAATCCAAAACAGTTTATTTACCTTTGCATGGAAAGTGCTGAAGTTTGGGACCAGGTTTTTGGTTTTCATCCGACTAACCGGAATGAACTGGACCGGCTTTTCTCCGCGCGGATCAGGGAATTTTAGAAACATTGATAATTTTTTAAATAAATAACTATCTGGCCAAGGAGGGTTTTTCAATGAGGTTATCTGAATATCGAGGATTTATCGTTTTCTTTTTTCTTATGGTAATACTTTTGTCGGGGTGCGCTTCCAATTCTCCCGTAACACCAAATGCTTCACCGAATATCTCTGAAACCGCAGGTAAACAATCATCCTTTCCGGTTTTTGACCTTCCGATCCCGCAAAATGTTGTGTACAAGAATTATCTGGGAATATCGGGCTGGGGAAGATTTAAAATTTCGCAAATTAAAAGCCCGGTGATCATTATTGCAGTTTTTAGCACCGATTGCCCCCATTGCCGGAATACTGCCCCCAGGCTTAACGAACTTTACCAAGCAATCCAAGATCGCTCCGACCTGAAAGAGAAAATTAAGATAATTGGTATCCTGGACAGTTACGCTCATGATGTTGATTTATTCCGAGCGAAGTATGAACTATCCTTTCCTCTTTTCCCGGGACAAGAGAGCGTAATCAGCAAAAAACTTAATGTTAATTACCTTCCTAAGATTTTTGTCGTCAAAAACAATGATGGGAAAATGGAAGAGTTTTATAACAAAACCGGTGAGTTTTTGTTTTGGAATCCAAATCGGTTTTTGGAAAAAATAATTAAACTGTCACAATTAGAAACGGGGGGGCAATAAAAAAACGTCGGTCCGAATCCGTGAGAAGATGACAACCTTTAATTTTCTATTTCGAACCCCTGCTTCGTCGGGGTTCTTTGTTTTTAGAACATTTTATTTTTCTTGACTTTTTTATAGAAAAAGGTTAAAAATAAAAAAAATTATTTGACCAAAATAAATGTTTTTAGGATGACTTGATCGGAAACCCAATCTAATGAACTTGAAAAAGAATCCTTTTGAGATGAGTGCGAGGAGAAGGATTTAAATGAGTTTAAAATAAGGCCGCATTGCCGGATAGAAAAGGTGAGAGGCCTTTTCCGTTTTTTGGGGACGGAAAATATTTGGTCGCAGCGTTCCAAACTTATAGGGAGATTACCGGGCTTGTTTTTTCATGACCAAAGTTGCAGGTATTAGTTTGAAAAAGAAAAAAACAGGTCGTCTCAAAGAAAAGAGTTGCTGACCCTGAGGAAGTTTACACTTGGTTGCCTTGATAGGTGTGAGAATAGATAAGTTAAATCATCCTTAATAACAAAGGAAGGGATATCTGAATGCCCGAAGCAGAAGATCTTTTAAAAGAAGGGCAATCATATTTTTTAGGGGGGGATTATGAAAGAGCGATACCTTATTTTAAAGAAGCAATAGATAAAAATTCTCTTATTGCCGGAGCCTACTTTGGTTTAGGCTCTGCTTTTAGCAGGCTCGGTCGCTACCCGGAAGCCGTGGAAGCTCTTAAACAAGCTGTAAGCCTGCACCCGGGTGACGCTGAAGCCCACCGTAATCTGGGCGGGGCTTATTACAACCTCGGCCGCTATCAGGAAGCAGTTGAAGCTCTTAAACAGGCTATCCGCCTGCACCCGGATGATGCCTATGCGCACTGTATTTTGGGGGGGGCCTATATAAACTTCGGCCGCTCTGAGGAAGCCGTGGAAGCTTTTAAACAGGCTATCAGCCTGAACTCGGGTGAAGCCTACGTCCACTCTCTTCTGGGCGGGGCTTATATGGACCTGGGCCGTCACCAGGAAGCCGTGGAAGCTTTTAAACAGGCTATCAGCCTGAACCCGGATGATGCAGATGCCTACATTAACCTGGGCGAGGCTTATTTCAAGTTCGGCCGTCACCAGGAAGCCGTGGAGGCTATTAAAAAGTCCATCAGCCTGAAACCGGATGATTCCTACGGGCATTGTATTTTGGGCGGGGCTTATATGAACCTGGGCCGTCATCAGGATGCCGTGGAAGCTTTTAAACAGGCTATCAGCCTGAACCCGGATGATGCTTACGCCCATTGTATTCTGGGTGGGGCCTATATGAACCTGGGCCGCTATCAGGAAGCCATGGAAGCTCTTAAACAGGCTATCAGCCTAAATCCTGATGATGTAGATGTAGATGCCCACAATAACCTGGCCGAGGCTTATTTCAAACTCGGTCGCCATCTAGAAGCAGTGGAAGCTATTAAGCAGGCTATCGACCTGAAACCGGATTTTGCTGATGCACACCGTATTCTGGGCGGTGCTTGTTATAACCTGGGCCGTTATCAGGAAGCAGTGGAAGCTTATAAACAGGTTGTCAGCCTGCATTCGGATGATGCCTATGCTCACTATAACCTGGGTGAGGCTTATGTCAAGCTGGGCCGGCATCCGGACGCCGTGGAAGCTTATAAACAGGCTATCCGGCTGAACCCGGATTTTCCTGAAGCCCACTATAAACTGGGAAAGAATTATGACACGCTCGGCCGTCAAAAAGAAGCAGTGGACGCTATTAAACAGGCTATCCGCTTAAACCCGAACAATGTAGATGCCCACCATAACCTGGGGGTGATTTATTTCAAGCTGGGCCGGCATGAGGAAGCACTGGAAGCTTATAAACAAGCCGTCCTCCTTAAACCCGCTGATGCTTACGCCCACTGTATTTTGGGTGGGGCTTATATGAACCCAGGCCGCCATGAGGAAGCGGTGGAAACCTTTAAACAGGCTATTGTTCTTAAACCGGATGATCCCTACGCCTACTATAACCTGGGGGTGAATTATTTCGAGCTGGACCGCCATCAGGAAGCAGTGGACGCTTTTAAACAGGCTGTCCGCCTAAAGCCCGATTTTGCCGATGTTCACAATAACCTGGGTAAAAATTATGACACGCTTGGCCGCCATCTGGAGGCTGTGGAAGCTTTTAAACTGGCGGTCCGCCTGAAACCCGATTTTGCTGAAGCCCACTATAACCTGGGGGTGAATTATAGCAAGCTCGGTCAGCATAAAGAAGCCGTGGAAGCTTTTAAACAGGCTATCCTTCTGAACCCGGATGATGCCGATGCCCACTATAACCTGGGTATGGTTTATTTCAAGCTCGGTCGTCATCAGGAAGCAGTGAAAGCTTTTAAACAGACTATCTTTCTGAAACCGGATTTTGCCGATGCCCACTATAATCTGGGAATAATTTTTTTATTTCTCCACAATAAAGGCTCAGCCCTGGAGGAATATAAAATTTTGAAAGATTTGAATCAAGATAAGGGTGATGAGTTGTTTAACGCAATTTATGAATAATGCTAAGAGAAATAACCGGAGCTTGTCGAAGTGCCAGGTGGTGGAGAAGTGAAGGAATTTGTGTAGTCCGACAAGAACACTAATCTAGGAAGAAGTTGAAGTTTTGAAGTCGCGTTTTTAAATAGAACTAATAAAAAAAGGCGATGGATATGAAAAAAATTATTGTGATACTGCTCGCAGTGATTGCCGTTGCTGTTCTTTGGTTTTATTTTACTCACGTCCGGGCGGTACCTATCAAAGACGTCCTGGATGATCCCGGTAAATATCAGTCCAAGCCGGTGACCATTTCCGGTCAGGTTGTCGATAGAATGTCGGTGGTATTAGTAAAGTATTTTAAATTGCAGGACAAGAGTGGCGAAATCACCGTGGTTACACAAAAGGCGCTGCCCGCTATCGGTAAAAAAGTGCGCGTAACCGGAACGCCGGAGCAGAGCTTCGTTATTGGGAAAGAACAGTTGCTCGTGTTTATAGAGCAAGATAAAGAAGAAAGGTGAACATTTTTTGCTTGCCATTACTAAGGAACCAACCGTTTTGATTTTCAACAACGTTTCCTAAACCGGTTAAAATACCATGCGAGTGATCTTTATTTCCCAACCAACTGAAGAGATGGCACTATCAGCCCCTCCATTGGAATCCGAATTTACCCGAATACAGAATTAGCAAAAATCGCACTCGATGAGGGAGTGATCAGATTATCTGATGATTTGCAGTTTCCGAAATTCTACCTGGCCAAAGGACTTGAAAGGTGGATACACCAGACCGTAAATAACTGGATGGCTTCTCGACCATTTAGCCATAGATAATCCTTTTTAGGGAGTATTACCAGATTAAGATTCGTGAGATAAAGGCCAAGAGTATCCTTTCAAAATCTCAGGTTTATGATTATGCTTTGAATCCTTATGTCGGATGCCGGCATGCCTGCCTTTATTGCTATGCAAAATTTATGAAGAGGTTTACCGGCCACAAGGAGACCTGGGGGGATTTTGTCGATGTAAAAATAAATGCCCCTGAACTTTTGGCCCATGAGGTGAAAAGAAAAAAGATCGGGAGAGTATGGATAAGCGGGGTGTGTGATCCCTATCAGCCTTTGGAGAAAAGATATGCGATTACGAGAAGATGTCTTGAGATACTCGTGGCCAATAGGTGGCCTTTTACCCTCCAGACTAAATCCACTCTCGTCCTTAGAGATATCCCAATCCTGAAGCTGGCAAACGACAGCGAGGTTGGATTTACTATTACCACGGCAAATGAGCGCCTAAGGAAGATCTTTGAACCGGGTGCCTCTTCAGTAAAGAAAAGGATAGGGGCATTAGCGACCCTTCATTCCAAAGGGATTAAGACTTATGCCATGATAGCTCCGATCCTTCCGGATTCAGAGGGGGTGGTTAATGCGCTCAAGGGTAACGTTGATTATGTGATCCTTGATCGGTTAAACTACCATTACGCGGATTGGGCATACAAACAATATGGGTTGGCGATGGCCACTAAAGACAGCTTTTTTTCGCAAAAAGGCGAGGCGTTAAGGAAGGCGTTTGAAAAAGAGGGGATTCCGTGCCAAGTCGTATTTAGCATTTAAAAAATGCACTTACCAGAGAGTCGGGTGAGGGTATTTGCCCGACAAGGGATAACCGGAAGAAAGCAAGCTCCGTTTATTTATAGAAAATCTAAGGTTTTGCTAAGACTTAAATTTTATTTTTTCAAGAACCAGTGCTATAATATTATTAGCCGGTTCATTAATAATAGATAGTTTTAAATCAGGCAATCGACCAATTTATGAACACTTCAGAGATAAAAAGCAGGGCGACCAGTCATGATAAGAAAAGTAATAGATGCAATCATTAACGTACTCAAACGATGGGCGAAAACACTCAGGGTGCTTCTCCCGGGAAAAGAAAGGAGCGATGCCCCGAAAAAGAAAGCGGTAGCCTATACCAGCGATATTATCGTGGCGCGAACCCGTGAGGTCATCAACCGTGCTGGTCAGAAATCGCTGATCACCCGGTTCGCGGAAGAAAACGGCATTGAAGTCGTGGCGTGGTTCGAGGATGAGGTATATGATGAAGATGTTTTTACACGTCCGGGCATTCAGAAAATGCTGTCATATAAAAAGCCCTACGATATCTTTTTGGTGGAAAGGGTGTGGGCGCTCAGCCGGAAGATGTTTATCCTAACCGGTTTTTTTAACGTGCTGGGACAGAAGAAAGTAAGACTTCATATTGCCACCCTTTTATGGGACTGCACCTCACAGATGGTTAGGAGGCTGTTGGCCGGGAAAGGTGTTGTTCCCGCAAAAGTGGTCGAACCGGCTATGGCAGGTAAAGCGTTTCGGATAGTTGAGGTCCGAAGACCGGAAAAGCCGCACTCCTTAATCGCCCCGCCGATACGAATCCCTGCCGTTTAAAAGCCTGCCTCTTTAAAATATTTTAACCTTTCGCCAGGCTTCATAATCAGGGTAGTTTTCCCGTGCCTGGTAGCCCTAAAACTTCAGACCTTTCCTCTTGCCAGGAGATCGACCCGTTTCAGCAAGGCTGGGACCCGATGAGAGCCGTGCATCACCTTGATTCTTCCTGCCGCCGTATAAGGATCTACTCCGGCAGAGGTCACATACAAAGGCCTTTTGCTCTCCCCTCTGAAAACTTCCACTCCGAATGAGTCCCGGTACTGTGATTTTGCCACGCCAATGACGCGGGTCCTCCCCGCAAAGAACTCAAAGAGATGCTTGCCAAGACCGGGCCGGTCTCCGAGCATCACATAACCATCAATGAGCATCTCTTCGGGAGTTTCATTGAATTGCTCAACCACCCTGAGAATACAGGGAAGCTCGCGTCGGTAAAACTGGCCGGGTAGGTATTGAGTGACTCCGTCGGTGAGTCCGACGTATTCTAAGGCAGGTTCGGGATCGGTATATTGGTGGAAAAGCACCGCCCCCGCCGATGCTCGTCCGTCAGCAAAGTAGTGAACATCAAAAGCTGCGATCATCATTCACCTTATCTCGGCGCTCTGCATGGGGCGTAGACTGCGATAATTGAGCCAGGTCAGGGAACAATCAGGTCACCGATAGTACGATATGCGTTATTACTCTGAACTATGGGGTTAAAAATTCAAGGGGATCACTAAAATGATTTTTGATTTTCTGTAACAATGGCAGTTAAATACTTTTATTCTCACCAAATCTGGAGGAGGGATGAAAAAAATCGCGCCCCATGCGGGCGCGTGGATGGAAACCAGTTAGTCTGTTTTTCAGAAATCCTAGTTCATACCTTGCGTCCCATCTGGGTGCTTTGAATGAAACTCATTCACAAGATTCCCGGAACCCAGATTCATCCTTTGTGTCCCTTGTAGGCGCAAGGATTGAAACGAGCTCGTTGAGTTCCAGGGACCCTTGTTCATCCGCCGCATCCCTGGCTTGCGCAGGGATTTAAACTAGTCCCTCCACTCCCGGGAGATCTAGTTCATCCGCGCGTCCCATGTGGGTGCTTTTAATTTTAATATATACCCAAATGATATTTTGTCAAATCGCGCCCACGCGCGCGTGGATGGAAAAACAAAAAACAGTTGGAAGTGGCTGATTTTTTTCTTTTTTCTTGACTTTTTTCTCCTCATAGGTTAAAAACAGAAAAATATTTACTTAAAAAGAGAATATTTTTGAGATGACTGCGAGGAAAAAATCCAATGAGCGTAAAGAAAGGCCGAATTACCAAATGAAAAGGTGATGGTCCTTTTTTGTTGTGATACTTTCCATAAAAGAAATAGCAAATTTTTTGATTACAATTATAAGGGAAACCATAAGTTTTTATTTTTAACAAGGTCTCCTTAATTCATAACTCTAAATTGTTTGGATTTCTCAATGTACGTGGGCATACCTTTTGTTCAAAGAGACTATATCCGCAATCAACACAGATTCTGGGGAGAAATAACCGCTTTTCTCGCTCTGTTTTTTGATAACGTCGGAACGCTGATATTTTTCAGTGCGATTCTTGTTTTCACTTTCAACTATCCCCCCGATATTATTCTGACGCGCATGATCCCGGGTACAGCTGTCGGAATTTGCGTAGGCGATCTTGTCTATACGTGGTTCGCCATCCGTTTGAGACAAAAATACGGACACGCCGATGTCACGGCGATGCCCCTGGGTATCGATACACCTTCAACCATCGGCATTGCCTATGCTGTCATGGGCCCCGCGTATATCGCCACTCATGACGCGCAGCTCACGTGGCACATCGGCATGGCCACTCTTTTCATGATCGGCGTTGTTAAAATATTTACCTCTTTTTTCGGTGGATGGGTTCAGCGCATCATTCCCACCGCGGGGCTGCTGGGGCCGCTCGCCGGAATTGGGCTTCTGCTGCTCGGATTTCTGCCATTGCTCGAAATATTCAATGAGGCTGTCATTGGCATGATCGCCATGGGTCTTATCTTTTCGGCGCTCATGAGCAAGCTGAAGCTGCCGGGCCGCTTCCCCGGTGTTCTTGCCGCAGTTCTTCTCGGCACGGGTATTCATTTTGCTCTGGGATATGGCGGATACCTTCCGGAATTCACCGCACCGACTCTGAAAATGAATTTTTTTTTACCCGCTTTTTCTATCGACTTTTTCAAAACACTGCCACAAAGCATTCAGTATCTGACCATCGCCATCCCTTTCGGCATCCTGACGATAATCGGCGGCATCAATAATACGGAAAGTGCCCGTCTGGCAGGCGACGACTACCGGACGAGAGATATCTTGCTTACGGAGGCATTCTCATCGCTGATCGCGGCTTTCTTCGGTGGTGTGGCGCAAACCACGCCCTATATCGGCCATCCGGCATACAAAAAGATGGGCGCGACCTGGTGGTATACACTTCTGACAGGACTACTTGTCGGCATCGGCTCCGTGGTCGGACTGCTTTCACTTTTTGTCAGTGTAATTCCACGGGCAGTTATTGGGCCAATTTTTATCTTTATCGGTTTTGAAATTATTCGTCAGGCCTACAAGGATTCGCCGCCGGCTCATTCTCCTGCGGTAAGCTTAAGCTTTCTGCCTGTTGTCGCCAGTATGGTGCTAATAATTCTGGGCCAGTTCATGGGCGCAATGGACGCCACGCCGGATAAATTGCCGTTGCGTTTGCAAATCATGCATCAATCACTGACAATGCTCAGTAACGGCTTTATTCTAACGGGGCTTCTCTGGGGCAGTATGCTGGCTTTTCTTATTGATCACAAAGCGCGACAGGCAGCTCTTTGCAGTGCTGTCTGCGCCGTGTTGACTCTCTTCGGCATTATCCATTCGGTGATGCCTAGCGGTGAACTCTACCTGCCCTGGCTGATTACAACTCATGCCCACTACATGCTCGCTGTGGCTTACTTTGCGCTATCCTGCATCCTGCTTTTGTTGACCGGAAAAACAGATAAAACAGAGGTATAAATTGGGGCGACCGGATACAGCGAAACCGAATAGGGCAAGGTCTCCGAGCAACACATAACCATCAATGAGCATCTCTTCGGGAGTTTCATTGAATTGCTCAAGCAACCTGAGAATACAGGGAAGCTCGCGTCGGTAAAACTGGCCGGGTATGTATTGAGTGACTTCGTCTGTGAGTCCGACGTATTCTAAGGCAGGTTCGGGATCGGTATAATGGTGGGAAAGCACCGCCCCCGTCGATGCTCGTCCGTCAGCAAAGTAGTGAACATCAAAAGCTGCGATCATCATTCACCTTATCTCGGCGCTCTGCATGGGGCGTAGACTGCGATAATTGAGCCAGGTCAGGGAACAATCAGGTCACCGATAGTACGATATGCGTTATTACTCTGAACTATGGGGTTAAAAATTCAAGGGGAAAAACTATTATTGATTATTGATTTTCTCTAACAATGGCAGCTGAATAGTTTTATTCTCACCAAATCTGGAGGAGGGATGAAAAAAATCGCGCCCCATGCGGGCGCGTGGATGGAAACCAGTTAGTCTGTTTTTCAGAAATCCTAGTTCATCCCTTGCGTCCCATTTGGGTGCTTTGATTGAAACTCGTCAACCTGGTTCCAGAAACCTCAATTTATTTTTTGCGTCTCCTGTGGGCGCAAGTTTTTCAGTTCCAGGAACTCTGGTTCAACCGCCGCATCCCTGGCTCGCGCAAGAATCTAAACTAGTCCCTTCACTCCCAGGAGCTCCAGTTCATCCGCGCGTCCCATGCGGGTGCTTTTAGTTATAATATATACATCAAATGAAATTTTGTCAAATCGCGACCAGTGCGGGTGCGTGAATTGAAACACAAAAAAACAGTTGGAAGTGGCTGATTTTTTTCTTTTTTCTTGACTTTTTTCTCCTCATAGGTTAAAAACAAAAAAATATTTACTTAAAAAGAGAATATTTTTGAGATGACTGCGAGGAAAAAATCCAATGAGCGTAAAGAAAGGCCGAATTGCCAAATTAAAAGGTGATGGGCCTTTGTTTTCTTTGAGAAGCACCCAAAAATAGATGTTTGAATTAACTATCAAGTCAGACAGAGATAAACAATCAGTTTAACGAATTGGTGAAGAGGTATTTTGATGAATATTGATCTTGTTCCCGACATTAAAAAATATCCCCATATTTATGACTCCCACAAGAATAATAAGTTAATCATATTTGTTGGTGCGGGGATGTCGTCCCTTTGGTGATGCAAGAGATGGAAGGACATGGCGGTTTCTCTAATTGAGTCTTGTTATGAGCTTGAGGCTATAGATTATTGGGCACGGGAAAATCTTTTAACTAAATATGCCATTTCGCCACGCAAACTGATAACGATCGCCAAAAGTATACTTGGTGAAAAAAAGTACTTGGAGGTTTTAAAAAGAACTCTTCAAATTTGGCCTGAACGAAAGGGAAAATTACCGAATCTTTTTAACAACCTATTAGCCCTTAACGCTATTTATATCACTACTAATATTGATGACCATTTTTCAGGCCTGTTTGAAAAAAAAGATGTGCATTTCGAACAAAATGATTTCTCTTCCTCAGTTCTTAAACCAAAAAATATTATCCATTTACACGGAATTATTAATAATCCCCATAGTCTTGTTTTAACTATTGATGAATATGTTGAACGTTATCAAAATAATCATTTTAGAAAATTTTTAGAATATATCTTTTTTAATGAAGACTATTGCTTTCTTTTTGTTGGTTATGGTGTTGATGAAATGGAAATTATTGACTTCATGATTGAGAAATACAGCACTGGGCCAGAGACCTTGAAAAAGCTTATCTATCGCTATTATATTTTATTACCTTTTTTCCAGAATGAAGAAACCTTAATGAGATATGAACAATTTTATTTTGATCAAATCAATATGACGGTGATTCCTTATGCGATTAACGCAAAAGGATATGATCAATTAAATGAGGTAATCGCAACATGGAGAGAAGAATTTGAGAAACAGGGGCAACGAGATGAATTTTATATATTTAATAAAATCATTGAGAAAAATTTATGAACATACTTAATGCAGAAGAACAACAAGTACTTTATTTGATAAAAACGGATGCTGATCAGGCTAATTATTTTTTTACTCAAGCAAAATCATTAAAATGGTTTTATCCTCTGAAAGATCAAGGGTATTTTTGTCCTGATCACATCCCCTACGATTCAAATGGCAATGCCCTGTTTTGGAATGTTCTCGATTATCTTAAGCGAGTTTCCGAACAGGTTGAACAGAATTCCGTATACGGTGAAGAATTAATTAACATCATCGGTAGCGTTGTTTACTTCTCGCAAAATGAAAAACAGATCAATAACTATCATATCTGGAAGTACTGCGTAAAAATCCTAAATAATCTTCCTGTCGCGATTATTAAAAAATATCTCACGATCGAAGAATTTCGCTCGTGGCTTTCGGTTTGGACTACTTTTTCTGAGGGAAAAGTTCTACCCATAACACTAATTGGGGGAAGTCTTTTGCCAAAATTTCTTGCCGGAGATTCAACAATTGAATACGTCGAGACCATTATTGACGTAATCACGTGCATCAAGCTTAGCGGGAAATTTCATCCACTAACGAAGGTTGACGAGATTATTTTAGCCTACAGTTCATACTGGATCAGGGATGCTTTTAAAAAAAATTATGAACTAATAGGCCAAAAATGTTCTTTGAACGCTATTTATATTCTTGCTGACAAATTAAAGAAGGTTTTAGAACATAAACAAAAAAAACATTCTGGCAACATAGAGATTGGCGAGGATGTTTATCACATTGAAGTATCAAGAGTCCCCGCAGAAAAATTAAAAGCAGGTGAAATTGGATTTCAAGACGGGCAATTCCAGTGTGTGGTTAAACAGTTTTCTCGGCAACAGCTTCAGGATGTTGGCGGGGATCACAGTTACTGGGCGCTTTATAAAACTGAACCGCAGATTGAGGTAAAGCAATTTAGTTTTACAGCTATGAGGCAAGAAGCATTCTTGAAGACTATTATAGAAAACTTGCCTCGGGATATTGAGTGGACTAAGTCTACAAATTTTGACGAAAAACTAAAATATATATTTAAGGGACTTCATGCGGATTATTCTGAAATATGGTTAAAATCCATTGCGAGCGGCGGTCAAGATTATGAAAGGGACGCCGAAGAAGTTTTAGCCATCATTTTACGCGATATTTTGCTGGCAAAATGTGAAGCAAATAAATCTGAAGGCAAGAAGATACTATGTTCGTTTCTAAGCGATCATTATCAATTCCCTATTTTTAGAAGGTTTGTTTTGCTTTGTATTGATAAATACTGGATCAATTTCTATGATCTTTTTGATAAATTTTTTGAAATAGTTCCAACTGCCTTGGAAGAATCGGCTTACGAGGTAGAGTTGTATGATATTTTAGTCAACCACAATCAGGAATTTAACCTCGGCCTTAGAACGAATCTGAAAGAACTAATTGATAATGTCCCTGCATACTATGTCAAAGAAGGTGAAAAACTAACAGAGTATTGGAAATACAAATGGCTCTCCCCATTGCGGCACAATCCCGATTTTTCCGCCTTGTATGAAAAAGCAAAACAAAAAACCGAACCAAAAGATGGTAAGCCTTATGAACCCAGGCGTTTAAGCTTTGAAGCTGGTGTGGTCAGTCATAAGTCGCCAATCTCCAAAGAAGAGATTTTGGAAATGCCTGTTTCCGAATTTGTGAAGTATTTAAGTGAATTTAAAGGAGCAGACTTTTGGCGTGGGGCTTTTGATGGGGAGCCCGACAAAGAAGGACTTGCCGAGGCGTTTCACGCGGCGGTAAAAGAGAATCCCAAGAAATTTACTGACGAAATAGATGCTTTTTGGGGTGTTGATTATTTTTATCTACATAAGGGATTGTTTTGGGGATTTAGGGAAGCGTGGACTGCTAAAAATGAACTTGATTGGGAAAAAATTTTTAATTTCATTCTAAAATATTTCAAGCGAAATAAAGAATGTATTCTAAAAGAAGCATTTCAGGCTCAAGGAAACGATAGCGGGGAGGGTAAATATATTTATCTTGTCGATGATGTTGTTGGCTTAATCGCTGATGGATGCAGGGATGATGCACGAGCGTTTGATTTAAAGTATTTCGATAAGGCAAATCAAATTTTTGAATTGGTGTTACCCTTACTTAAAGGGGAAAAAAATCCTGACACACAAAGAGATGCCTTGAGCTATGCCATGAATACAACGCTTGGTAAGACAATTGAGGCGTATATTTCTTTTGCGTTGAGGGCAACAGGGGCCACAAAGGAAAAAGAAGAGAATTGGGGAGAGATAAAGTTTGAACGTTTTTTTACTAAAGGTGGTATAGAGGCATACATATGGTTTGGGTGTTATCTCCCACAGATGAAATATTTGGATGAGAAGTACACGGAAGAAAAAATAAAACTTTTTGCCTTAAAAAAAGCAGATGACTTTAAATGGCAGATGTTTATGGAAGGGTATCTGTTCGCCCACAAAGTATATCCAGATCTATATTCTTTAATGCGGGCTCATTATATAATGGCCTTAGAAAATAAAATATTCGAAGAACGGATAGATCGTCGGCTTGTTTCCCATATTGCTTTGGGATATTTATATTACGGAGAGAGCCTCCAGGAAAAAAATCCAGATGGGAACTCCAGTTTATTCTGGAAGATGCTAACCGAAGCTGGTGCGAGAGGTAAAAGTGATCGATGGTTAGAGATAGCTGGATTTTTTTGGTCGGAAGGAGAGGGGATGGTAAGGAAAACGAAAAAGGATGTTGAAGGGAAATCTTCCGAAGAAATTAAAAAGAAAATTTTGGATTTCTGGTGTTGGACTTATAACCAACAGAAACTCGCAGAAGAGAACTTGGGTGATAGATACAATGCTTTCTTAGAACGAATGGCAAAATTAACCATTTTTTTAGACTCGATTGATGAAGAAAACGAAAAGTGGTTGCTTCTATGCGCCCCGCATGTTGCTCGTCAGTATGATGAGATGTTCTTTATTGAATCCTTAACCAAATTCGAAGACCTAGAAAGCATTAAGCGGATCGGTAAAATTTTTTGGCAGGTATTGGAGAATGCTACCCCTACCTTTAAACAGGAAAATATAGAGCTTATTGTCCGTAGAATTTTTGAAGTCGCCCCTAATATTGCTGAGGATATTTGCAATATTTACGGCAGGCGAGGTGTTCATTTCCTTAGGCCTATTTGGGAAGAATATCAGAAAAAGAAATATTGATACCAAGAGGTCATAAAATCGAAAACTTTTTGGGGAAGCATCCGGGTAGGTCTACACTGCAAGTGAAGTAAATCTTCGCGGGATAAACGTTTGACAAAATATATAAATTGAATAACTCATCAAGAGAAAAGAGGGACGTTGACCAATATTTTCAAAATTCGGGTGAAGTTGAGGACTAAAAAGTACGAAGGGATTGCGTCATTTCCCCTCGCAACTATCTGCCTGCTTTCATTTTTTAAATATAAAGGGGGTTATTATGGAAAAGAATGAAGTTGTAGTGGTAGATGTTCAAATGTCTATGTGGTCAATGATGCGCGACGGTCATCAGTAACTTTCAAAACTGATATGAGACGTAGAACAATAATGGTATTGACCCTTTTAGTATTCGTTGCCCTTTTGGTGGCGCTCCGGTATTTGCCGCTTGAGAGAATATTGCTTTTTTATCCCAGTCACCATTCCCCCAATAACAGCCTTACACCCTGGGTTAAGAATGGCGAAATCATCGGTTACGCGCGCAAGATAGAATCGCCAAAAAATGTATGGCTGATGCTTCATGGAAACGCCGGGCAGGCATCCGACCGCTTATACGCAGTGCCTTGTTTTTCAAGTGACGATTCGGTCTTTATTCTCGAATATCCGGGATACGGTGATCGCAACGGTATTCCATCGAAAGAGACTTTTAATCGCGCGGCTCAAGAAGCCTACCTTTTTCTCAAAGAAACGTATCCTCACCTTCCGGTCTGTGTAGTCGCGGAATCGATTGGATCAGGACCGGCTTCGTCCCTTGCCGGCCTGGCTCAAAAACCGGATAAGTTCGTTTTTATCGTTCCTTTTGATAAACTTTCTTCGGTAGGCGCAGATCACTTTCCCTCCATTCTGGTGTATCTGATACTTAGGAGCAATTGGGATAATATAACGGCTCTTTCAAATTATAAAGGCCCGATTGATATTTTTGGCGCTGAAGCCGACACTATTATCCCGGTGCGGCACGCGAAGGCTCTTGGGGCTGCTCTCCCTACCGCGAAACTGACAATCATTGAGGGTGGGCATAATGATTGGTCTTTTGAGGGTCGCGTGCAGATAA
Source organism: Thermodesulfobacteriota bacterium (assembly GCA_026625185.1). Lineage (GTDB taxonomy): Bacteria > Desulfobacterota > WTBG01 > JAGOGO01 > JAGOGO01. The sequence goes on from CP113000.1 coordinate 2,232,713, forward strand.
GGAATCCATAAATGGTAGGGGCTCTTTGCAACGTGCCCCTACCATTTATTTGCCGGATTGTGTCAGATAGATATCCGTTCCATCCTCGCTGGTGGTGAGGGGGTAGGGGATGAAATTTTTGACCCTGGGCTGCTCCAGGTAATAATCGGTCTGGTGCCAGAAAAAGACGACCGGAGCATCGTTAATGATGGTTTCCTCTGCCTCGTGAAAGAGGTGTATACGAGCGGCAAGGTCCGGTTCTTGTTGGGCTTTTTCTATGAGAAGATCAACTGCGGGGTTTTTGTAAAAGGATCGGTTTCCTCCCGCGCCCCAGTTGCTCGAATGAAATAAGGGAAAGAGAAAATTCTCCGCGTCCGGATAATCCGCCCACCAGGAGAGCCAGAAGGCTTGAGCCTTTCCTCGCGCAACCGCTTCCTTAAACGAACTCCATTCGAGCTGAACGATACTCACGTTGATCTCCACCTCCTGGAGGTATTGTTGAATCACCTCGACAATGTCGAGCACCTCGGGAAGCGCCGTGATGGTTATCGTAAGCGGAAAACCGTCGGGGTATCCGGCTTGTTTAAGAAGCTCACGCGCTTTCGCAGGATTATAAGTGAAGGGGTCTTTTAAAGGTGAAAAAGATTTTCGTAAGAGGGGCGGGATAGGACCAGAGGCTAAGAAGCCGCGTTTTTCAAAGAGCGTGGTTCTTATTTTTTCTCGGTCAATGGCAAAGCTGATCGCCTGGCGGACCCGGATATCGTTAAGCGGCGGTTGCTGACAGTTTAAGCCGAGGTAATAGATATTGATCCCGGGTTGCTCTTTGATGGAGTATTTCCCGGGGTGGGTGTAATATTTGTGAAACTCCGGCGCTGGGATGCGGATGATATCGAGGTTTCCGATTTCGAATTCCACGATCGTGGTTAGATCCTCAGGGATAATGCGGTAAACGACTCCTTTCAGATGGGGAGGAGATCGGAAGAACTTGGGATTGGCAACTAAACAAAGCTGCTGGCTATGCTGCCATTCTTGGAGCATAAAAGGCCCGGTGCCAACCACATGGGAAGAAAAGTCTGCTCCCCATTTCTCCACCTCTTCCTTGGGCACCACTGAAGCATTCGTGAGGCTCAGGAGACTTAAGAAAGGGGTAAAAGGTTTTTTCAGCTGGATCGTGAGGGTATACCTGCCTTTAACTCTGATCCCGGATACCTCTTTAGCCTGGTTCTGCATGAACTCCTGAGCGCCTTCGATGCGATCCAAAACCCAGGTTCGCGGTGAGCGCGTCGCCGGATTCAAGACCCGCTCAAAAGAGTACTTAACGTCATCGGCAGTCACTTCCCGACCATTGCTAAAGAGAATTCCTTGGTGGAGATAAAAAGTATATGTCGTTCCACCCGGGGATATCTCCCACTTTTCGGCAATATCCGGTTGTAAGGTAAGATCTCGATCAAACCTTACCAGGCCGTTAAAAAGCTTAGCTCCGATTGAAGCACCAGTGACATCAACAATTAGGGCTGGATCGAGGGTGGTGGGGTTCGTATTAAGTCGGAGATAAAGAAATCCCTCTTTTTTTGGTAGGGATTGCCGGCAGGCAATTTCAGAGAGGAAAACAATGACCAGCAACAGCGCATACCAGGAATAAAAGAGAGCGGTGGTTTGGTTTTGGCGGTGTGTTAGGGGATTCAAGACGATGATTCTTTATGCGTTGTGAGTATGGGCCATGAAAATCCGAATTTTGAAGCACGAAATTCGAAAAAAATTTTAAATTCGAATTTTTCAATGTTCAAAAACTTCAGCCGGTTCTCTTTGACCGCTTTGGTTAAAGTCTGTTTTGGTCATTTCACTTTGAGATTTTGTTTATTTTTTCGTGTTTCGGACTTAGAATTTCGAAATTAGCCGCTTCCCAATAATGCGACGGGGTCAATAACCGTAATCCCCGTTTTCAATAGAAATCAGCCTGCCGTTTTCAAACTTGAAAATTTGCATAAACTGGTTTGGGCCGAAGTTGTAAAACCATTCGTCAACGTTTACCTGAACCTTGTTATAGAGCGGCTGGTTGAGATTTCCCCGCTCATCATAATAATCGTCGCCACGGGAACGTTCGATCCGTTCTTCGGTTCGTTCTTCGGAAAAGGCGGGAGGGCCGCATTTTGCAAGAACTTCCGCTTTTGTATCCCCGGTGGAAGCGAGCTTGTTTCCGCACCGGCATGCGTCAGTGGCCTTCGCGTAATGAACCATTGACAACAACAAAAAAATACTCAACAGGACATAGGTTTTTTTCATATACTGTCCCTTTACTCCTCAGACACCTTGATAGTTTTGGTTTTACATAACACGCTGAACCGTAAACTAAAAAAAAACTATTATTAATATACTCCAATAATGAATTAATAGCAGCCCTTTTTTTGATGCATTTTTTGGTCTTGGTGTAATGGAGTGCGCTCATCTAAACTCCCCCTAACCACCTCTTTCGGAAAGAGTGGGTTAGGGGGAGTTCCCGTTTACGCTAAATTAACCGCTGTCTACTACCCACACTCTTGCACGATGAGATCATTTTTTTCAGCTTCCGGTCAACCAATCAAACACTCAGAAAAATATAACGGATTAAAAACAGGATCGCGAAGCCGGAAACAAGCAGCGGCACTTCTTTTATTTTTCCTTGAACGGTTTTTAACAGCGTATAAGAGATAAAACCAAACGAGATGCCTTCGGTAATGCTGAACGTGAAGGGCATCAAGATTATGGTTAAAAAAGCGGGAATCGCTTCGCCAAAATCATTCCAGTTGATTTGGGAAATATTTTTCAGCATAAAGCAGCCGACAATAATAAGCGCAGGAGCAATTATGGGATAGAGGACCAAACCTTCGCCAACTTTCATTCCTCCTCCGATCATCTTCACAAGGGGCGCGAAAAATATGGCCAAGAGAAACATGAGGCCCGTCATTATATTGGCCAGACCGGTCCGGGCACCGGCACTTACCCCGGTAGCGCTTTCGATATAACAGGTCACGGTTGAGGTGCCCAAGAGGGCTCCTGATACCGTGCCAATCGCGTCCGAAAGCAAAGCTTGACGGGCGCGGGGTAACGTCCCGTCCGGTTGCAACAATCCCGCTTCCTGACTCACACCGATTAATGTGCCCACAGTGTCGAACAAGGCCAGGAAGAAAAAAACGAAAACTATGGAAAGCATGCCGGTTTCCAGCGCTCCCATGATATCAAGCTTGAAAAAAGTGGGTTTGATGGACGGCACCGGCCCGATAATCCCTCCATAGCTTACCATATCGGTCATAAGACCAACGATGAAGGTTGCCAAAATTCCCAGCAAGATAGCGCTACGCATTCCCAGGGCCAACAAAATTGCCATGACGGTCAACCCAAAAAGGGATAAAAGTACCGGAGGGGAGGATAACTTTCCCATACTCACCAAAGTTCCCGGATGGTACACCACGATTCCTGCCCATTCAAGACCGACCACCGCGATAAGCAATCCGATACCCGCGGCGATTCCGTTTTTCAAGGTTGAGGGAATGGTATTTACCAAGCGCTCGCGAAGCCCCACAAACGATACAACGATGAATAATACCCCGGAAATAAAAATAGCGCCTAACGCTTGCTGCCAGCTATATTTAAGGGTGAGGACCACTGTGTAGGCAAAGAAAAAATTGTGCCCCATGGCTGGCGCCAGGGCGATAGGGTAGTTGGCGAGAAAGGCCATTAAAAAGGTCGCGAAAGCGCTGGAGAGGCAGGTCGCGACCATAACCGCTTCTCGGTCCATTCCCACTGCACCCAAAACTGCGGGTTGCACAAAAATTATGTAGGCCATCGTCATGAAGGTGGTTAAACCGCCTGCGATTTCCCGTTGGAGAGTGGTTTGCGCTTTCTGCAATCCAAAAATTTTTTCTATCATAACGCCCCTCGACAAGTTGCCACCTCATTTTTGTTGCTCCACGGCATCATGGGTCCTTGAAATTCTGAGGTTAGTCGTACTGCACGACTGAGAAAACATCGTATTGAGATAGCTCATCACGTGCTTTAAGGAAAACCAATTCGATGATGAAAGCCAGGCCAACGATGTCCCCGCCCAGGCGTTCAACCAACTTGCAGGTGGCTTTGGCGGTGCCTCCGGTTGCTAAGAGATCGTCTATGATCAACACCTTTTGTCCCTTAGCAATCGCATCAGTATGAATCTCAACCGTATTGGTGCCGTATTCAAGCGTATAGCTCTCACTGATAGTTTCCGCTGGCAGTTTCCCCGGTTTGCGAACCGGCACAAACCCGCAGCCCAACTCATACGCTAAGAGAGCGCCGGAGATAAAACCCCGCGACTCAATCCCCACCACAATATCAACCTGTTTGCCTTGACAAAACTTTAGCATCTCCTGAACTTTGTACCGTAGCGCTTTAGGATTTTTCAGCAACGTAGTGATGTCCTTAAAAATAATTCCTTTTTTGGGGAAATTAGGCACATCCCGGATGGTGCTTTCTATGTCCATAAAAATTTACCTCCTTGAAGGCTTCATTAAATAACAAAATAGTTATCAAACTGATTTTGAATGGGCACGAAATTTAAAAAAGGAGTAACCGAGTATAGTTACTATTCTCCTTAACCGTACCCCTTTGGTTTATTTCTCCTTTTTGGGGACTTTTTTCGCATCAGCCAGAAAACGTTCTATGCCGATATCCGTGAGCGGATGTTTGGTCAGTTGTTCCAGCACTGAGAACGGGATCGTGGCAATGTCCGCGCCCAAAAGAGCGGCCTCAAGAACATGCACCGGATTGCGGATGCTTGCCACAATAATCTCGGTATCAAATTCATAGTTGTCAAAGATCGTGACGATCTGCTCAATCAAGTCCATCCCCACCTGGGAAATGTCATCCAGCCGCCCGATAAAAGGGCTGACGTAAGCGGCTCCTGCTTTGGCTGCGATCAATGCCTGGAGGGGAGAAAAGATCAGAGTCATGTTTACCCTGATACCCGCTTGAGAAAGCATCCGCAGTGCTTTCAGTCCTTCGAGGCACATGGGAATTTTTATCACAATATTCGGGTGAAGCTGAGCGAGTTGTTTTGCTTCTTTGACCATGCCGGAAGCTTGGGAGCTCACAACCTCAGCGCTGATCGGACCGTTCACAACATCACAAATTTCTTTGAGCACGGTGATGAAGTCTTTGCCGGTTTTCGAAACCAATGAGGGATTGGTGGTTACGCCATCAATAAGGCCGTACTCAGCGGCTTTTTTGATTTCATTGATATCAGCGGTATCAATAAAAAATTTCATAAGGTTACTCCTTTTTAAATTTTGGTGTTGTTAGCAAGGTATCGGCGATAGCACTCCTCACTGCAAAAATAAAACATGTTTGTTCCCACTCGGTTTGCGTAGGCGTCTTTTTTTGCTACATATATTCCGCACTGGGGGTCTTGGACCATTTCATTGATGGCAGCATTATCATTTCGGAAAACGATCCGTGAACCACTAGGAGGGCGAGAGGGGAAAAGGGATTTGATAATTCGATACAGAAAATAAAAAAGGATGCAAAAAAGAATGAAACGAAAAAAATTCATGGCAGCTTTTCACTCACTTTAACTACTTTTTTTTGGTCCGGGGAGGTCTCTAAAAGTTCTTTGATCGTTCTTTTTAACACCGGATGTACGAATTGGGGAGCAATTTCTGCGAAAGGGATCAAAACAAAATTTCGTTCCCCTATTCGAGGATGAGGAATTTCCATCTCCGGTGATACAAGAGAAAGATCATCATAAAAAAGAATATCAATATCGATAACGCGAGGTCCCCATTTTTCTCTATTTTTGCGGCCCAAACGTTTTTCGATTTCCTTAAATTTCGCTAAAAGCTCATCAGGGCAGAATGCGGTCATGATCTGAATCACCCCATTAACAAACCGATCCTGATCCTCCCTCCCCCACGGTTCACTATAATACCAGGAGGATCGGGAAAGAAGAAAACCTACTTCCAGTTTGAGGATTTCTTCGATTGCCTGCTCACAGTTTTTTATTTTTTCGCCTTGATTTGATCCTAATCCGAGAAATACCGAATGTTTCATTAAAAAGCTGCTTTTTTCAACCGGTCTACCGCTTCCTTGATCCGTTCGGTTGCCTCAGTCAATGAAAAACGGATAAACCCCTCTCCAAAAGAACCAAATCCATTTCCTGGAGTTGCAAGCACACCTGTCTGATTAAGGAGATGAGTGGTATATTCCATGGACGTATAGCCACGGGGAATTTCCGCCCAAATATAAAAAGTAGCCGCGGGCGGCTCAAGATCAAGGCCAATTTTTTTAAGGCCGGAACAGAGAATATCTCTTCGTTCCTGATAGATTTTGCGGAGGGTTTCAGAAACATGCAGGTTATCTTTTAAGGCTGCTATACCCGCCTCCTGGACTGCCTGAAAGATCCCGGAATCGATATTGGTCTTGATTTTTCCCAGTCCTTCGATGATCTCAGCATTGCCAACGGCAAATCCCAAGCGCCATCCGGTCATATTGAAAGTCTTTGAGAAAGAATGAAACTCAATCCCAACCTCTTTTGCTCCCTCCACCTGAAGAAAACTCATTGGTTTATAATCGTCAAAATAAACTTCGGAATACGCGGCGTCATGAAGAACCATGATGTTATTTCCCCGGCCATAGTTTATCGCATCCTTAAAAAAATCTTCCTTCCCCACGGCTGACGTCGGATTATTGGGGTAATTAAGGAAGATAAGTTTTGATTTTTGGGCGATTTCTTTTGGAATCTGACTTAAGTCGGGAATAAAATGATTTTGTTTCAGAAGCGGCATGATATGGGGCGTGCCGCCGGCAAAAATGATGGAGGTTTTATAAACCGGGTAGCCCGGATCAGGAACTAAGCCATAATCGCCGCTATCAATGAACGCAAGGGGGATGTGGGCAATGCCTTCCTTTGAGCCGATTAAGATCAAAACCTCGGTCTCGGGGTTAAGTTTCACCTGGAAGCGATCCTGGTACCATTCGGCTACTGCCTGGCGAAGGGACAAAATCCCCGCATACGGGGGATAACGGTGATTTTTAGCGTTTGCCAAAGATTTTTTCATCTGCTCAATGATTCCCTCGGGGGTCGGCAAATCCGGGTCACCGATAGTAAGGTCAATGACATCAACACCCTTGGCAATCTGTTCGGCCTTGATTTGGTCAATTCGGGCAAAAAGGTAAGGGGGGAGGTCTGTTATCCGTTTGGATTTCTCAATTATAAACACCGGCATGTCCTTTCTTGCGAATCATCAACTTTTTGAGTATTATTAATCCGAGCATAACTATGATGTAATAATTAATTTTATTTACCACACCTTAACAAAAAGTCAATCGCCTTCCTTTTTATTTTTTCGGTTTAACCCCGTTAGAAATGTCCGTGGGAAGAACCGGGGTAAGCTTAAAAATTTTTACAACAAAGTGCATATGATATGGATTTCAGAAGCTCCTGTCAAGAAAAGTGTTATGAGAAAGGAATGATAAGGGCTTGTAAGTATCTCTCTGTTTGCACAAATGAAACCCTGATAAAATAAATTGTTCTTAGGAAGTTATTTTCTCTCGGAACCCTTCTTTGTATTATCCAGCGAGTCACGAACTTTTTTTGCAAGTACATCAATGGTAAATGGTTTTTGGATAAAGTTTAACTCGTAATCAAGGCATCTTAGAATATTTTTATCGGTATAACCCGACATGTAAAGCACAGTAAAGTCTTTTCGCACTTTTTTAAGCCGTTCGATCAATTCCGGTCCGCTCATTTTCGGCATCACCACATCAGTGAGAACCAGGTGAATGGGTTTCTTTTCCTGTTCACAAATAAGCAAAGCATCGCCTCCCGTCTCCGCCACCAGAACATTATACCCTTGGGCGGTTAAAACTTGCACGGCAATTTTACGCACCGCACCGTCATCCTCAACAACGAGAATGGTTTCGTTGCCTTGGGGCAATACATTAAACTCCGTCTTTTTTTTTGCTTCCACCAGCGGTTCATCAAACCGGGGAAGGTAAACTTTAAACGTTGTCCCTTTTTCCGGTTCACTATACAGATGGATATTCCCTCCGCTCTGCCTTACGATCCCATACACGGTCGCCAAGCCTAACCCTGTTCCTTTGCCTTTTTTTTTGGTGGTAAAAAAAGGATCAAAAATTTTTTCGTGAATTTCCTGGGGTATCCCAACCCCGGTATCGGTTAACGAAATTACCACGTAACTGCCCGGAAGCGTGCCAAAATGCGTCCTGGTATACTGTTCATCTAACTCTACATTGGCGGTCGTAAGGGTAAGGGTGCCTCCCTGGGGCATAGCGTCCTTGGCATTAACCGCAAGGTTGATGATCACCTGTTCAACCTCTCCGGGATCAGCCTTGATCATTCCCAGGTCATCGGCGAATGAGGTAATTAGTTCAATTTCCTCCCCAATAATGCGGCACAGCATCTTTTCTAAATCTTCTAAAATGGAATTAACGTCAATAACCTTCAAATTGAGCGCTTGCCGCCGACTAAAGGCTAAAAGCTGGCGGATTAGATACGCTGCCCGCTCGGCTGCGCTTTTGATATCGTCAACTCTGGGCCTCAAATGATCATCGGCAGCGAGTTCATTGAGAGCCAATTCACTGTTTGCTTGGATGACGGTTAAAAGGTTGTTAAAATCATGTGCCACTCCACCGGCCAAACGTGCGATCGCTTCCATCTTTTGCGATTGGCGAAGTTGCGCCTGCAGAGATATCATATCCTGAAACGCTTTTTTCTTTTCAGTAATATTGCGAGCTGATTCGATTACTGCTTTGACCTCTCCCTGGTCTCCAAGAATGGGAACAGTGCGCACGTCCCAGATCCTTCCGTCCGAGATGGAAATTTCTTCAAATTCGGATTGTTTGGAACCGAAACTTCTTTGTACCGGGCAGATTGCGCAGGGTTCTGGGCGGGAATGCCATATTTGATAGCAGTGTTTACCAACCAGATCGGAAAGGTTTCTGTTCATTATCGCCGCCAAACCTTCATTTGCCCAGATTACCTGAAAGTCGGGATTAATTAACATCAGGCTGTCGGGAATGGCATCTAAAATACCTTGAAATTCCTGGTAAAGGGATCGGTACTTTTTTTCATTCTCCCGCAGTACCTCTTCTGTCTGCTTGCGTTGAGTGATATCGCAGGAAATTCCGACTGTCCCGATAACCTCGTTCTCTTCATTTACGATTGGCGTTTTAATTTTTTCAACCCAGGTAACCTTTCCACTCAGAGAAACAATAGACTGTTCGATCACTTTCTTTTGCTTAGTAAGGATAACTTCCTGGTCCTCAGACCGGTAAAGTTCAGCTTCATCTTTAGACCAAATGTTAAAATCAGTTTTTCCAACTAAGGCTTCGGCACTATAACCAGCGGCTCTGGCAAAAGCTTCATTAACGGCAATAAAACGAGATTCCGAATCTTTTAACCAGGCCGCGTCCGGGATATTATCAAGAAGAGCTTTTTGCTGGAGCTGAGTTTGCCGCAAGGTTTCTTCGGCTTGTTTGCGTATCGTGACATCCTCGTATATGGCTACAACTTCGCCAGAGGGCAACTTGTAAACGAAATTTTCTTTCCAGCCGGATATCCTATCGTCTTGATATAATTTGGTAGGATGAAATTCGGGGTTCCCAGTTTTCCACACTCTCTTGAACACTTCGAATAGCCCAAATTCCTTAACGCCAGGAAACACTTCCAGTACGGACTTGCCAATGATTGTTTCTTTGGCTACGCCTTCAACCTTTTCAGCCGCCCGGTTAAAAGCCTTAAAAATAAAATCCTCGCCATCTGACACTGCCTCGTAGATGGCTACACAATTGCTCATGTTTTCGAACAGCTGGCGGAACTGTTCCTCACCCGCCCGCAACGCCTTCTCTGCCTGCTTGTATTCGGTGATGTCGCGGATTGATTCTATGGCTCCCACGCGGTTTCCCTGGGCATCAAAAAACGGAGCGACTGTTTTTCAGACATAAGCTCCCTTTCCTCCATATAAGGCGGGGGTAAAGGCCTCCGCATACAGGGTATTTCCCCTTCGCTGAACATACTGATATTTGGATTCGAGTTCCGGGTCGGTTACATCAATGAGATCCAACAGGTGAGTGCGCCGTTCACCGTAAAAAGGAATTGTTACTGCATTATCTCCCTGCCCTATTATATCTTGCTTTTTGAGCCCCGTCATTTCTTCTATTGCTCGGTTCCAGGCAATGACCTTCTTATTATTGTCAAGTACGAACGTCGCGTCCGGAAGAAATTCAATAATGTCATTTAGCTTTTGGTTTGAGGAAATTAACGCTTTCTCGGCTTGCCGGCGCTCACGCCTTATGATTACATCACGAAATGCCCGCTCAATCGCGGGGATCAGAAGCTTTATATTTTTTTTCTTGAAAAAAGCATGGGTACCCGATTGCAAACATTGAAGCGCAATGTCTTCGCTCATGGTATCGGAAACAACAATAAAAGGCAGGTAAAGATTTTTTTCTTGCAGCAAAGCGAGGGCTTCTAAGGCGGTACATTGTGATACCAAAAAATTAGAAATAACCACATCCCAGGTCTTCTGCTCGAGAGCCATTTTTATGGTTTCCGGGGAATTAACGCGTTCAAAGAGTAGGTCAAAGCCACCACCTTGTAATTCATTGGTAATTAAACGGGTATCATCCTCTGAATCATCGATGATAAGAACTCTTAGCGAATTGGTCATTTTCCCTTCCTCCCTTTACTAATCAGTGCATAAAATAGTTTGCATTTTTAATTAGCGTTTTCAAGCCGATGTGTTTCCGAAATTTCTGAGACGATTGGCAAGCCAGAGCATAGGCAAGGTATTCCTTATTATTGAAGGTCATCCCGTTCATCGGTCTCAAAAGACCAAAAAATAGGCAACCGAACATAGGGACATATTCGTTTATTCTTTTTGCCCAGCTACCGCCCGGAACTTAATCCTGACGAGTTGCTTAACCAGGATGTAAAGAGCAATGCTGTGGGAAGACGTCGCGCCAAAGATCAGCAAAAGTTGGTTAAAAATGGACGAGGTTACCTGCGTAACCGTCAACGTCAGCCTCATGTGGTCAAGAAATATTTTTGCCAAAAACATGTTCGGTATGCTGCAGCATAATTTGCAAACCTTTTATTGCTCTTATTAATAATATGAAACAGTTATTGTTGTTTTTTCCTGCGTAGCCGCCTTTTGACTAATAAACCTTAATGTCATCCCCTTTTTGGCTCTTCAGCTTTTTTTGGGCACTTCCCTCTCTTACGGAAATTTCCAAAAAATTTGAACTTCCGATGATAGCGAGCAACGTTCCTTTTTTAGCCTCTTGATAATTTTTAGAAAGCCCAGAAATAATGTTTTCGCGAATTTTGATTTTACCGGGGGCGTTTTCTAATTTTTTCAGGTGGTTCACGGTGATGTTGGTTATTAGATTTCCAAAACTATCGATATACATTACCTTACCCCTTATCCTTTTTTTCTCCAAAATTGGCTGAGGTAAAGATAGTCTTTGAAAATTTTTTGTTTCTTTCCCCATTTCCAAAGGGGAAACTCCCCGGGAAAGATATGCAGCTACGGGCGCAAAGATATCCCGGCCATGAAAGGTAGCGCTAACGGGTTTGAGAAAAAAATGCGCATTGGTAAGTTCATAGACCGAAATTTTTTTTAACTGATCATAGATTAACCCAAAAATTCCATTGTCCGGCCCAATAAAAAAGAAGTTTTCTCCTTTCACCAGGATTGGTTTGCGTTTTGACCCCACACCCGGGTCAACGACGGCAAGGTGAATAGTGCCTTGGGGAAAATAAGTATAGACACTACTGAGCAAAAAAGCTCCTTCAACTATGTTTTGAGGAGAAATGTGATGGGTAATGTCTACAATTGTAGCAAGGGGGTTAATGCCCAAGATAACCCCTCGCATGGCGCCAACGTAGTGGTCTTTAGAACCAAAATCAGTCAATAACGTGATAATAGGATGAATCATACAATGCCAAAGGTCAAAAACGAAGCCATTGTGTACACCATTATAAAGGACCCGTTTGCCCTGTCTGAAAGCCTTCTAAAGTGGAATTATATTATACTATTTTTAACACGTTAGCAATGTTTGCGAATATTGTTATTTGATATTCGGTCGCATTTTAACCAAAAAAAGTTTGGTCTCAAAAAAAGAAACAGTTTTTTATATTCTGATTTAAAAAATAAATTTATTAACTAATTGTTTTTTATTGACAAAATTAGATCTAAATGGTAAAAAATATATTAGGGGTTAAATTCACACATAACCAAAAGGTGAAATGTGTTTATCATAAAGTCTTTCCTTACTTCACTATGGATGGAGAAAAAAAGATGCAGGTACATTCCCTTCTGGTTCATCACGTTGCCCCTGACTATCATTGAAAAGTTTTTCCATGTCCTTTCCCCTGATGACTTCCCCTGTAAAACAAGAGTAAATTTTACGGTTGCCACCGGTCAAGAATATAGGTTAAACAAAGTATGGGTGACCAAGAAATTTCGAGGAAACATAATTTAAAACCCAATTAGGAAAGGAGGGACATCATGGCAGTAAAGGTTCTTATCCAAAGGAAAGTAAAACCGGGAAAAGAAGAAGCACTCAACGACCTCGTCCGCGAGTTACGTTTTAAGGCAATGTACGCCGAAGGATTTATCTCCGGAGAGACCTTGAAGTCTATCCAAGATCCCTCAATGCACTTAGTCATCAGCACCTGGAAAAACATTGAGACCTGGAATAAATGGCTTAATGGTACATACCGGCAAGAGGTTAAGAAAAAGATGAAAGAGGTTTTAGTGCGACCTGAAAAGATGACTCCCTATCAATACGAGTGATTTATTTTTTTCAGTGTAGGGATTAAAAGTGACCTTATGGATGGTTTCAGGGTAAAGCCAGCTGAGCTACTCGTAAGTTACGTAAGCCTCTTTACTGCAGGAAAGATAAACGGCCCGATCTTAGATCTGGCGTGTGGTGATGGTCACAACGGAATATTTTTAGCTCAAATAGGGTTGGAGGTAATTTGTTGCGACCTATCAGAGGAAGCATTGAAAAGCGCCCAAGAGCTTGCAGCGGTGCAGGGCGTGAGCATCAAAACCTGGTGCGTGGATTTAGAAAAAGATGGAACCAATCCTCTCTCCGAAGATTTTTACGGAGGAATGGTGGTTTTTCGATACCTCCATCGGCCGCTCATAAACTGTATAAAAAAGGCTTTAAAAAAGGGAGGGGTTCTTATCTATGAAACCTATACCGTGCGGCAACCTCAGTTCGGAAAGCCACATAATCCTGACTTTCTCTTAAAGCCGGAAGAACTTCAAAATTGGTTTATTGATTGGGAGATCATCTATTTTTTTGAAGGGATCAAGGAAAATCCCAAAAGAGCAATAGCGCAGATTGTCTGTAGAAAGTGATACCAAGTCGCCTTCATTTGAATATCTTTTTTGTATCCTCGTCATACTCTTTGACGTACTAAAACCTACGCTGGCATCGACTCCTTGTCGTCGCCTCGATCTGCTTTTGAATGCAACTTGGTAGGAATTCATCTAAAAAAAGCCAGAATTCAGTTAATGTGTATCATGAATTCTGGCTTCTACTTGACTAAATACAGTCTTCGGAATCCAGACAGAAAATCCGAGACTTTTACCCTCTTACAAACTCCCCGCTTCCCAGGTTAGATATCAAATAGCTGACCGGGGAATGAAGCACGAGGCAAACATAAAAATTCTTACACTTTTTCACACGGGGTTTATTTTTTATTATCCTGAGCTAATTTATCTTGAATCCTTTTTACTAAATCTTCATAGGATGATCCCTGGAGAATACTGTTGAACTGGTCTCGATAGTTATTCACTAAACTAACTCCTTCGATAACCACGTCATAGACCATCCAATTACCCCCGCTATTTTGCAGCCGATAGTATACGGGAATCTCCGCGCCTTTGGACGGGGTTATGATTTTGCTTTTTACCGTTGAATAAGTATCTTCAATCTTTTCCCCCTCGAAAACCACTTTTTCACCGGCATAACCTTCGATTTTACCAATATAAGCATTCTTAATGAGGTCTCTAAAAAGACTGGTGAAATTTTTCTGCTCATCGGGCGTTCTCTGTTTCCAGTAGCGGCTTAAGGAGCGTTTAGCCATTTCTGCCCAGTCAAAATGTTGATCAGCGATCACCATGATTTTACTTACGGTTTCTTCGCGGTTTTTTTGATGATTTTTCACATAATCATCAAGGATGGAAGTAATTTCTTCAGTTGCCTTCCGCACCTTCTCGGTAGGTGATACTGAGACTGCAGCGCCGAGGGAGGAAGAGCAGAAAACAGCCAAGAGCAAGAGGCATAAAAAGAATCCGAGAGGTTTCTGGTCAAACGAATGCATATCCGAGTTCTCCTTAACTGATTATTATTTTGTTATCGCGTCTTCCCGATGTTGGTTGTAAGCATCTCTTATCGCAATATAAGGATCAAGGGCGGCACGCTTAAACTCCTCGTATTCCCCGATTCTCAGGGAAGTGCGGTTAACGACCTCTAATATCGTTGCTCCGGTCGCATAATAAGCGGCAGGATAATGGGTGAGCACCCACCAGGAAGGAACGATACACATATCCACTAAACTTCCGATACCATCGCGGAGACTGGTCGACCCGGCAAAAGGGAGGTTAAGATAAAAACCTGGCCCTTTGTAACAACCCAGGGTTTGGCCGAAATCTTCTTCACTCGGTGGATTGAGCTTAAACCAATTTTTAGCAGGATCAAAAAAACCGACTAATCCAAGAGTTGTATTAATTCCAAATCGGGATGCTTCGATTGATCCTTTTTTATAATCGCATTGAAGCCCGCAGTTTACCATACGGACCGGAGCATATATGTTGGTAAAGAAATCCTGAACCGATAGTCGTGCCGGTCTGGGTAAAATTTTTCCATATCCTTGGGCTACCGGTTTGAGTACCCAGAAATACATTTTGTCATTAAATTTGTAAAAAGCCTGGTTCATCCCTTGGAGGGGATCTGGGATGGGTAAAACTTCCGTTTTTTCTGATTCGTTTGCTGAAATCGAAATTCCTTGGGTGGGGTCAGAAGCAAGAGAATTATGGTTAAAAAACAACACCCCCACCAGTAAGGCCAATATTATTAGTATTTTTTTCATACTTCCTCCTTTTCTTCTTTCAAAAAATTACCCGACCATCTTTTGATTTCTAATCAATATAGCATACTAAAAACTAAAAAAAATACAAAAAATTAATCTTCTTTTTTTAAACCTTCCCAAAAATAAAATTTCCAATTGCTTTTTCTAGGTCAAGGGGTGGCTGAGTCTCTCTAATTTTTCCTCCCGGATGAATTATCTTCTCATCACCTCCCGGTGAAATCTGGATATACTTTTCACCCAAAAGACCCTTGGTTTTTACTGCCGCAATCGAGTCCTCTTGAATTTTAACTCCTGAGTTTATCTGCAGTTCAATCTTTGCCTGGTAATCTGATAAAGAGATGTTTCTTACCCGTCCAATCTCAACTCCTGCAATCTCAACCGAAGCGCCATTTTTCAGGCCTCCAATTTCGGAAAATTCAGCATATAACTTATACCCGCTATCCCCGATAATTTCCATCCTTCCTAATTTTATAGAAAGGTAGGTAAGGCATGTGATCCCGATAATCATAAATAGACCCACTAAGAGTTCTGTGTCAATCCGTTTCATTATCGTCTCTCCTTTTAGTTTCCTTCAGCAATTTCTGTGCCCCCGACAATAAATTGTTGGACAAGGGGATGCGGGGAAGCCTGAATTTCTTGAGGTGTTCCTTGGGCGATGATCACTCCATCGTTTAACATCGCCACCTTTTGCACAATCGAAAAAATCCTGGGAATTTCATGGGTAACAATTATTCCCGTAAATTTAAGGCGTTCATGGATATTTTTAATAAGTGTATGAATGGTATTGGCAATTATCGGATCAAGACCAGTGGTGGGTTCATCAAAAAGCATTATTTCGGGATCCAAGATTAATGACCGAGCAAAAGCTGCTCTTTTTTTCATTCCTCCGCTGATCTCAGCGGGATATTTTTTCTCTGATCCCTGCAAACCCACCTGTTCAAGTTCGAAAAGCACCTTATCCCGGATATCGGTTTCTTTCATCCTGGTTTTTTCGCGTAAGGGAAAAGCTACGTTGTCAAAAATATTAAGAGAATCAAACAAAGCGCCCCCCTGAAAAAGGAAACCAAATTTTTTTCTTAATTTTTCCAAGCCGGTTCCTTTGCTGGTGGTGATATCTTCTCCATTGATGAGCACCTTTCCCTGATCTCCTTTGAGAAGGCCGACAATATGTTTTAAGAACACACTCTTGCCGTAGCCACTTTTGCCGATTAAGGCCAAAATTTCCCCCTTTTCCACCCGAAGGGAAATTCCTTTGAGAACGGGGAACCCATTAAATGACTTATGAAGGTCGATAACGTCGATCATTATTTTATTTAAAACATTACTGAGGTTAAGAAATAGTCCCAAACAAGAATTAATACCGAGGAAGTAACCACTGCCTGGGTGGTAGCTTTACTTACACCCTCGGCTCCATATCCGGCATTATACCCTTTATAGCAACAGATCCAGGTCATAATAACCCCAAAGCTCAATGATTTATAAAGCCCGTCAAGAATATCTTGAATATCCACATAGCTTCTCATTTCTCCAAAATACCCTCCGGCGCTTACCCCCAAGAGTTTTACTCCCACCAAGTACCCTCCGTAAATACCAATCACATTGAAGATCGATGCTAAGAGAGGAAAAGAAATAATTCCGGCTAAAAAATTAGGAACCACGAGATAACGGAATGGATTAAGTGCCATGACCTCCAAGGCATCAATTTGTTCGGAAATTCTCATAATTCCGATCTCCGCGGTAAGCGCTGAACCCGCCCTTCCTGTTACCATGAGGGCGGAAATCACCGGACCTAACTCCCGAATCAGAGAGATTGCGACTGCGGGACCAAGAAGGGCATCAGCCCCAAATTTTTTTAAAGAGTAATAACCTTGGATCCCCAAAACCATGCCCGTAAAAGCGCCGGTAAGTAAAACAATTAGGGTTGAATTTACCCCAATGAATTGTATCTGTTTGATAAAACGATGGAACTTAAGCGGGGGGATAAAGGCCCACGAAAAGCCTTTAACCAGAAAAACTCCGGCTTCTCCCAGACCTCTCAAAGTTGTAAGGGTAAATTTTCCTAAGGCTCTGATCCAATTCATGGTTTAAATAATAAGTATTGATAGTTCTTGAGCATTAAAAAACAAAATCTTTTGATGTGGGTTTGTAGATTGATATATAGTGAAAGTTAGAAATTTTTCAAGAATTTTTTTACGAAAATTTTCAAACCATGCGCATGGTTTTAATAAATTTGTTAGTTCTTCCAATTTGATTGAAAAATTTTTTTTGAGGTGACATTCAAAAAGAAATTGGAAATAATTAAGTTCGCCCTGAAAAATCTGTTTTAAAAGCCTTATTAATACCGAGCGGCTCTTTGAAAATTGAATAGAATTGCAAAAAACTGCCGGTTTTTCTGATGATCTCATGATATAATAAATCGAAATGTCAATCAAAATAGCGGAAAGGCAACTTCCGATGTTTGAGTTAATCTTTTCGGATCGATTAGATTTTCACCACGAGCTCATGCGTGCTGCCAATCTTATTGACCGGGACAGTTTGCATGAGGCATTGGAAAAGCACTATAGCCTGCAGGTCGGCAGACAAGTAGGTCCCCATTTCACAATTCTATTCGGTTTTCAAATAACAATTTCCATCAAAAGAACGTATTGTTCAGGATGAACAAATTACTTTATTGTTTGACTTTAAAATTTTTTTGTTTAGAATGAAAAACTTTAGAAAAAACAACCTCAAAACCTTAAGGGTTTAATATGATCCAAGTAGAAAATCTTACAAAATATTATGGTCCGATCCGGGGCATCGAGGATATTACCTTTACTATTGATAAAGGAGAGGTGGTTGGTCTTCTGGGGCCGAACGGTTCAGGTAAGACTACAACCATGAGAATCCTTACTGGTTTTTTCCCCCCAACCAGCGGAAGAGCGTTAATTAATGGATACGATGTAACCAAAAAACCGCTTGAAGTACAACGTCATACTGGTTACTTCCCGGAAAGGGCACCCCTTTATCCAGAGATGTCGGTTACTGACTATTTGGGATTTGTTGGTAAAGTAAAAGGAATTAAAGGAGAAAAAAGAAAAGAGCAGATTGATAATGTAATTGTAACCTGCGGGATTGGTGAAATTGCTGATCGCCTGATCGGGACGCTTTCCAAAGGTTTCCGCCAGAGGGTTTGTCTTGCCCAGGCTTTGCTCAATGACCCCGACATACTTGTCCTGGATGAGCCGACTATCGGTCTTGATCCCCGACAGGTGGTTGAAGTTCGCAAACTTATCAAAAACCTTTCGCGTGAAAGGACAGTCATTCTTTGCACCCATATTCTTCCCGAAGTAAGCGAGACCTGTAACCGGGTGATCATCATCCATAAAGGGAAGTTAATAGCAATGGATTCCCCCGAAAACTTGCAGGAAAAAATCCAAAAGAATACCCAGACCTTGTTTCAATATTACGGAGGAAATGGGGGGCTGGGAAGCGAACTAATGGGATTGCCTGGAGTAATTAATGTTGAAAAAAAAGAGGCTAACTTTTCCGGCGCCCAAGCATTGGTGATTCAATCAGAAAAAGATGAGGCGACATTACGAGCGATCTCTACCTTTATCACCCAGCACGGTGGTCCTATTATGGAAATGAAAAAAATTAGTTTGACCTTGGAAGAAGTATTTTTAGAATTGGTAACTGAGGAGGAGCTTTAAAAATGGGGGTTTACTATATTCTTCAGCGTGAGTTGCGATCTTACTTTCAATCGTTTATCGCTTATGTTCTTATCGCCGTCTTCCTGCTTTTGGCCGGATATTTTTTTTATACTGACTTGGTCATGTACGTAGCGTTTAGTTATCAAAAGGTTAGTTTTAATAAAATATGGGCTTACTATTTTAATGATATCCGTTATGTGCTTATGGTAGCCATTCCTCCTTTAACCATGCGCCTTTTTGCGGAAGAAAAAAAACTGGGCACAATAGAACTCCTTTGGACCTACCCCCTCCGGGACTGGGAGCTTTTGACGGGCAAATATCTCGCGGCGTTATTTTTTTTGTCTTTGATGTTGTTGCTTACCTTGTTATATCCGGCAATCACCTATTTTTTATATCATATTGATATTACATCAGTCTTTGTCGGATACTTTGGCATTTTTTTATTAGGCTCTTCTTTCATCGCCTGCGGGGTTTTAATTTCTTCCTTGACTGAAAATCAGATTGTAGCCGCCATCGGTACCTTCGGGCTTTTACTGATGTTTTGGTTTCTCACCTGGAACGAGGCAGCGGCTAATGAAAAGCTGATGAAAATCCTTTTGAATATTTCCCTTTTTGACCGGCTCTACACCTTTACCAAGGGAGCCATAGACTTAAAGGACCTGGTTTTCTTTTTTAATTTCCATGTATTTTTTATTTTCTTAACGTGGCTTTCACTGACTACCCGGAAATGGCGAGGTATTAAATGAAAATGATGCGTTTTTCTCTTGCTCTTCTTTGGATCGGGACTGTTTTATTGCTGGCGGGAATTATTCTCTTCTTTTTGGGGGCAGATTTTTCAGGGTGGTCTCTGGTCGGAATAATCGGTGGTATTCTGAGTTTCCTGTTCTATGTTGTGATAAACTATACTGTGGTAAAAGAATTTTCCATTGAATATTCCACCCGGCAGTGGGCGAATATGTTTGTCTTTATTGTGTGTTTGGTAGGAATCATCATTGTAATTCAGATGGTTGCCAATAATCATAACCGCCGTTTTGATCTGACTTCCCAAAAGGAACAAACCGTCGCTCCAATAACAAAAAAACTTTTAAAGGAAATTCCTTATCCAGTGACTGTGATCGGTTTTTATAAGGAAGATGAGAGGGATGAGCTTAAAGCACTCCTCGATCTTTATGCCCTGGGAAGTAATAAGTTTAAATACGAGCTCTTTAATTTGGACCACAACCCAGGGTTGGCTAAAAAATATGGGGTGGGTTCTTACGGAAGTGCGGTAGTCGAAGTAAATAAAAAATTAAAAAACGTTATCTACCCTTCGGAGGAAAATATTATTAATGCCATTCTAACCCTGACCAATCCCATACCAAAAGTGATCTATTTTTTGTCAGGTCACGGAGAGTATGGTTTGGAAAAGGTTGATCAGGAAGACCTCAGTTATGAACTTTTGAAGAAAGCACTCGAAACGGAAAATTATCAGATAAAAAATTTACTTTTTGTAGGTGAAAAACCTATACCGGATGATGCGAACGTTGTGGTAATAGGAGGACCAAAAACGGAATTCTCTCGAGTTGAACTTAAACGCTTGGATGAATATTTGGAAAAGGGGGGGGGTGTGGTAATTGCGCTTGGTCAGGGTAAAGAAAGAGCGATGAAAGACTATTTGAGAACTTATGGAATAGTCTTAGGGGATGATATCGTGATTGATCCGGAGGATTATTTGACTGAAAAGGGTCCTCTGGTTCCCCTGATTCCTTTTTATTTTACCCACCCGATTACGGAAAAATTTACCATTCCTACGGTTTTTCCTTTAGTCCGTTCAGTTACCAAGGGTCCTACCTTAGAAAAGAATGTCATGTTAAGCCCACTTGCCCGAAGCGGTGAGCACAGCTGGGCGGAAACTGATGTGGAAAAGGCTTTGGAAGGAAAGTATGAGTATGATCCCAAACAGGACCAAGAAGGTCCGGTCACTGTAGCAATAGTGGCGGAAATCAAAAAAGAGAAATCACCTCAAGAAAACACAAAAAATGAGGAAACAAAAAAACTCAAAAATGGGAAAATAGTTGTTTTCGGAGACGCAGATTTTTTACTCAATCAATATTTTGAGCTTCTCGGCAATAAAGATCTGTTTTTGAATACCATCCACTGGATGACCGAGGACGAATCGCTCATCACCATCCGGAAAAAGAAACCTTCTCAGGAGGATCTTAATCCGGTTTTCCTTTCTCAAATTCAGTCGCGGATGATTTTTATTGGCGTGGTTATTCTCCAGCCCCTTATAATTTTGGCAATTGGGATGGTAATAGCCTGGCGGAGGAAACAGAGAGGTTGAAAGAAAAACACACTTTAATGGTCGCTTTGCTTCTTTTAGGTTTGGTTGTTTATTACTCTTTTTTTGAATATAATGCCTCTTTGAAAGAAAAAGAGATAAAACCTGGACCACTTGTCTTTGAGCTTAGACCATGGGAAGTAAAAAAGGTTGAAATCCAAAGGTTGGATGGAGCTGAGTTTATTGGGGAGCGAACTGAAGGGAGTAGGTGGATTTTACTTAAAGGAAATAGGATTGAACAATGGGAGTCAAAGGTAAATGATTTTATTTTTAATCTTCTTATGCAGGTGGAGATTGAGAAATTTAAAGTAGAAAATTCTCAGGTGAAAGATTATGGCATGGAAAACCCAGCGTATAAAATAATTTTAACCGATATTACTGATAAAACTTACCAACTCTTGGTTGGGGATTCCACTCCAGGAAGAACCAGTATTTATGTAAAATTTGTTGAATCC
This sequence comes from Thermodesulfobacteriota bacterium, assembly GCA_026625185.1. Taxonomy (GTDB): domain Bacteria; phylum Desulfobacterota; class WTBG01; order JAGOGO01; family JAGOGO01. Next base: position 2,254,292 of record CP113000.1, read on the forward strand.
CCCAATGTCATAATTACTGGAGCAATTCTGAATCACCAAATGTGGAAGATTGTTCCTTTGCTTGCTCCAGCATACTAATTCACTGGGAATATGAACATTAAAGCCCATCAAGACTTCCCGCAAAAAAAATTCTTATCAATAAAGAGAATATTTAATAAAAGCCCCATATCAAAATTTTTAAAAGCAGAGATTGAGTTGCTTTCATCAGGGTTTGCTCGGATCCGGATCCCTTTTCGGTCAGATTTCTTACAAGGTTTTGGTGTCGTGCAAGGAGGGATTATTGCTACTGCCGGTGATATGGCTGCTGCCATTGCTCTTTTAACCCTCATTGAGTCAAACGAAACAATGGCAACAATAGATTTAAAAATTAATTTCTTAACTCCAATAAAAACTAGCGATATCTTCAGTGAAGGCAAGATTATTCATAAAGGATCGCTTATCTCTCTGGGAGAATTCGAGGTCAAGACCTCTGAGGGGATTCTGGCGGCCAAAGGGATAAGCACGCTTACTTCGAGGGTAAAACGTAAAGGAATATGAAAATAATTTGCCAAACGACGACTTTTTGGTATAATTTTAAGAAAAAAAGATTTTCGTATTGATGAAAGGGGGTTAAAAAAACTATAATTTTGAATGGCTTATTAACCAAATTCTTGCTAAGGAGGGTACAAGATGGCTGAAAGTACTTATAAAATTATTGAAATCGTGGGATCAAGCAAGACTTCTTGGGAAGATGCTGCCAAAAATGCAGTAGAATCTGCCGGAAAATCTGTTAAAGATCTGAGAATTGCTGAAGTGATAAAACTTGACATGACCATCGAGGACGCTAAGGTCGCGAGCTTCAGAACAAGGCTCACCCTTTCGTTCAAGTATCACCCTGAAGACTAAATGGGTTTTTTTCTCCCGGGGCGCAGAAATATTTTGCCCCGTTCAAGTGGACAAATTTTTTCTTAACTGACTTGAGATAATTATCAACCATGTCGATTGAAGGGGTTAAAGGGTTTCTCTTTAACCCCTTTTTACCCCCTTCACCGAACATAAGTTGCCAGAGAAAAATTATTGAGAACCTTTAGCAGGCGGTTGGAAAACTACTCTTTTGTCGCCCTGAACTTGGTTTAGGGTCTCATAATACCTTGTTTTATTAGATGCTGAAACAAGTTCAGCATGACTTTTTACATATTTTATGAGTTTTTCAACAGCTTGTTAGAACAATTATCGAATTGAGTGCTCAATGCATGAACTTGGGATAATGCAAAACATTGTTGATACTGTTCAGGATTATGCCCGAAAAAATAACGTTAGTAAGGTCGTAAAGGTGATGTTAGAAGTGGGGCAGGTGAGCGGGGTAGTGCCTGAGTCTCTGGAATTCTGTTTTGAAGTTTGCACAAAGCAGACAATGCTTGAGGGTGCTCTATTGGAAATCGAAAGAATCGTTGCTGTGGGCAAATGTAAAACCTGTGAAGAAGGTTTTGATCTTTTAACTCATAGCTTTTCTTGCCCAAGGTGTGGAGGTACAGATTGGGAGATGATTTCCGGGAGGGAACTTATCATCAAAGAGCTGGAGGTGATTTAAATGTGTGAGACCTGCGGTTGTGGGCTGACCAATCCTAATGTTTTACTTCACGAGCATGAGATTGAAACAAAACGGGTTGACCTTGAAGAAAAAGTCTTACGTCACAACGACCGGCTGGCAGAAAGAAATCGAGGTATATTTGAAGCCACTCAGATTTTGGTAGTAAATTTGGTTAGCTCGCCTGGGGCGGGAAAAACAACTTTACTGGAGAATACGATTCGAGCACTTAAGGGGGAAATGGCTATTGGGGTTATTGAAGGTGATCAACAGACTGATCGAGATGCAAAAAGGATCGAGGCAACCGGTGTGGACGTGCTTCAAATTAATACCATTGACGCCTGCCATTTGGATGCCCACATGATAAGGCATGCTTTAGATCACTTTTCATTACTGGAGTTAGACCTTTTATTCATCGAGAATGTTGGTAATCTTATTTGCCCCGGCGCTTTTGACCTGGGAGAAGATTTTCGGGTGGTGGTTCTCAGTATCCCAGAGGGAGAAGATAAACCCTTAAAGTATCCAGGGGTTTTTATTGGCTCGCACCTTGTGCTTGTAAGTAAAGTAGACCTTTTGCGGGTTCTTGAATTAGAGGTGAATCAATTTTTCACAAACGTAAAAAAAGTGCATCCTCATGTTCCTTGTCTATCTCTTTCAGCCAAGACCGGAGAAGGAATGGAAGGATGGTATTCCTGGCTCAGAGACAAGGTAAAAGCAAAGAAAAAAAATTTAAATCAACCACCGAAGTAAGAGGGTTTCATCTTAGCAGCAACAAAAAAAGTATAATGATAACATTTCAGAAGTTATCAAGTATGCTCAAAGACTGATCAGGAAATTTGAAAGATTGCAAAAGTCAGAGGACTAAAATCAGGCTAAAATAAGGGGGTAAAACAGGTGGAAAGACCCGGGGTATACTTGGATATGGGGCAGGGAGACATAAGGGGTTTTAGCCCCTCAAGACTATGGGAAACTCGCGTCTAAAACGGCTCTTTTTTAAGAGGTCACGGAAGGGGGTTTTAAGGGATAACGGTAAAAAGAAAAAAGAAATAAAAAAACCGGTTGAGAGCCGGGTAAAGGAAATGGGGAACACGATGTTCACCAGGAGCGTTAACGCTCCGGTGGAACATCTGCTTGGACTAATTTCTTTTTTGCATGCCTTTTCTCCACGTGTGTGTAACCTTTACTTACCCACGATAGTCATCGCTCTTTGTCGGTTTGAATCCAGTTTCCAGTCACCGGGTCAAGTAGTCTTACTGACTCCGATATTCCAAAAGTTCCAACAACGGCAAGCTTCGTTCCATCTGGGCTGAAACTGAGCGAGTAACATTGACAAGGGACTGTCTTCGTTGCGTTGGTTATCATGTCAAGCAGCACAATTTCATAGTCGCCATGCCAACTCCGATTGAATCTGATCAAGGCGAGGATCTTCCCACCAGGCGAGAAGATTGCCGGCAAACGCTGTGATATTGCCTGAGCTACGTTACCGGGTGCTGAGAAAGGAGGAAAGCCAAGCGGCCCCCCTCCAAGCTGCATGCTGCGAGCACTCAGAAGGAGGGAGGCCAAAACAGCAAATGTCTGCACGGATGACCGCGATGCCTCTGGCAAAGTCACCGATGCTGCGTCCCCGTTCCCCCACTGCCATATCTTGAGGCTCCCCGAATAAGTGGCCAGCCTTACTCCATCTGGCGAAAACGACACTGAATGAACAGGGTATTCATATCCATCAAATACTCTGATCTGCTGCAAGGCATCGACACTCCAGATTCTTGCGGTTTTATCGGCACCTCCAGTGGCAAGCATTTTGCCGTCGGGTGAGAAGGCAATAGAGAGAACGGGAGCGGAGTGTCCATTCAACTGACCGACTTGGTTACCTTCCGGTATCTTCCAAAGTGTCACGCTATTTCCCGGAGCGGATACTGCAAGTACATTTTGGGTCGGTGAAAAGGATACTGCGACTGCACCTTTCAGACCGGTCAGCCGAATCTTTGTTTGATCACTGCTCAAGTCCCAGACAACAACTATATCGTCAACTCCGGCTGCTGCAAGAAACCTACTATCGCTGGAGAAAGAGAGGGATCGCGCGATGACATCATTCGGTTTGTCCGCCTCGCCCATCAGGGCCTTTTGGAAGCGAGCCGTGGAGGCGTCATAAAGAAGAACAACATTGAAAATATTGCGACCTGCCGCGATCACCTTCCCATCCGGTGAGAAAGCGGAGGTGTTTAGGACGGCCATTGTCGGGCTCATCTTAACCTGTTGGGCCGAACAGGCCGCAAGCAAAAGAAATAGCGGTATCAGTGCGACAGTGAACAGCAGAAACAAGGATTTTCCATGTTTCTCTTTCATGAGTTCACCTCCCTTGCTATGTCCAACAAAGATTATACGTATCTTGTATAAAACCCCTTTTTTTAACCGGGACAATTTTTACTTCCTTTCGTCCGGAGTGAAGTTCCAATGAACTCACTTGTTTCTAAACGAACCCTTTTTTATTCCCCATTTACTGGGACTTCTTCTTCACCACATCATCAAAAAATCTTTGCATTGAAGCTTGAATTGCTTTTGATATTTCCTCTGTCAATAATTTCCGTCCTTCAGCGCCACCATAAGCCTCCATCTTCCGGCACTCGGTACCTTCCCCCTTCACCTCAGTCACCTCAGTCTCATAAAATAATGTTTTTTTTCTTCTAAGAGCTGCGTTGGAATATTGTGATACCAAATCATAGAGCAAGGTTTTGGACGCTGTTTCCCAAAGACGAGTGCGCAAGGTTACCGCAACGCAAAAAGAACCACGGTTCACACATTCACTCAGTTCTATCTTCAGGATTTCCGTCTGGAAGATGCTTTTAAGTCCCTGTTGCTTTGCCTGGGCAAAAGGGTCATCCGCCTGGTTTAGGTTAATTGGCCTGGATGCACCATATTGGGAAATCATGGTTTCAAAGGCAGAGCCGAGCAAAGTGGCAGGGTCGTTTTCATGCAGTTCCTGCTGGAGACCTTGGGTAGTGTGCTGCCATTTGTGCTCTGCTACCTCTCCGGCAATTGTTCCGCCGGTGATTCCTGCAGGTAAATAATACAGGTAAAGTAATACAAGTAACGGAGCTGCTCCCTCACCTGCTCCCTTAAGGCATTCACCTAGGAACGGATGGTCATCTAAGAATTGAGGAGAAGAATTAGCCCCAGAACTCAACCAGTCTCCTATTCCCGTGGCGCGGGAGATAGCTCTCTTATTCCAATCCGGGGAAATCAGGCTTTTGGCGCTGGTGGTCATGAATCCCATGGGAACAAGTTCATCTATAGTCCGGGTGGTCTTTGGTATGCCGAGTGGTTTCAGGATAGCTGACGACATGGGGGCGAACCGGCTGAATGAAGCCTGGGCAATAACTATGGCTGATTCAGTCTGGTCAATGACCCGCACTTTAGACCAAACACTAATTATCCTGCTAAAACAAGAATCCCCGCTTGTTTCGCATGCAGTAGTTAGGGTTCCGATATAGATAATCTGATTACCCTTAGAAACATGAAACCAAAAGAAGTTGGGAGAAAAATACTCCGGCCAGGTGTTAGGCGTTGGGCTGACGCTAAGATAATAGGTGCCCGGCTCAAGCATAAAATACACCCACCCATCTTTTTGCGCTTCAGAGGAGGGAGAATCGTAAAGAAAAATATCCTTTGGAGATTGGCGGGTGTCAATGCTTGCTATTCTTGATTTAAATCTTTCCGGTCCCTCAGTTCTTTGAGAACCACTTTGGGAACGAATTTCAGCTGAAAGCCGGAGCAAAACGATGGATCTTTCTCCTCCGGCAATCGCCTCCACATCGCTTTTACTCGGGTTCCTTACCGTGGTTGCACAACCAAGAAGCAGTATTGAAACGGCAATAAAAATGATAAAAGGAGTTGTTCTAGGACCTGACATTTTTTTATCTCCTTTTCTCTGCAAACTTTTTATTCTTTCAAATTTTCCTCGATAATCACGGGTGGGGACTGTGATGATGGTATTCTTTTACCAAACCAGCTTGGAAGAGACGCTTTATCGGGATTTCTGACCCATTCTCTAAGAAAATTTTCTAACGATTCTGGGGTATTGAGCCCGTGAAGCCACATCTTCTCGAAACGCCGAACCCGGTCTTGTTCATCGAATAGGATGAGGAACCCGTAGTCTTTGGTTAGTTCCTTGATGCCTTCGGTGTTCCCACTACTTCCTACAGGAACGGGAGAAATAGGCACCAAAATCCAGGGGAGATAGCCCCAGCGTACTGTCCATTGGTAAACGAACAACCGGTCGTATCGCACGAATGGTTCACCGAGTCGGTCAATGACCTCCTTCTTCGTTGTGACATTCGGAGTTAACAATGCCATTTCCTCTTGGTTCACTTGTTTCCCCCGGATAACCTTCTGCCCTGTCGGAATCGGCAGCGCCAAGGGAATGCAACTATTGAGCAAGACCATCGCACACAGCAACAAGGGGGTGAACGTTCGGGTGTCCACCGCCAAAGCCCGACTAGCTCTAAGCAGCGAAATGACCAATGGAATTGCTTTTAATTTTGACATGTTATTTTCCTCAATCTTATAATTTTACAACCAATTCTTTAGAATCGCAATTGGCGTGCCAGCTCAGTTAAATTTTTTTAACTATTTGATTACGCTAGCCTTTAGCGGTTCAAGTCGTATCAATGGTAGTGGGAAAAGAGGGTTACTATTCAAACCATGTATGGACACTATACATTAAATGTATAGGGATAGGAGGTTGATGAAGAAGGGGCCACAACGCAATGACCATCATCTCTGAGGAAATAAAAAAAAGAGGAAGAAATAAAAACCCCGCTCGATCTACGAAAAAAGGCGGGGACATCACAACAGGGCGTGTTGCCCAAAGCTCTTTGAAATCAAAATAGTTCAATGCGACGGGATTAGGCTTCAGTATATACCGAGTTCATTATAGCAACCGGTAAAGCATGCCCAATTTGATGAATCAGGTTGCTCATTGAAGCAAAAGCCAAGTTTGTTGCTTTTGTAAGCGCTTTTTAACCTGGTTTAATGCCATCGCAACGGGTTTTTTTGGCATAGCGCCATACTTTACTAACACCTGGATGTTCTGGATAGCGCAGACAAGGTATTCCTGTATTCGCATCCGCCAAAGTTCTCGCCACCGGGCTTGGTCATAACCATAACGCTTAGACCAGGCAAAGGAACGCTCCATCAAGTGTTGTCTGGTTCTTAAGTCACGCCTGGACTTCGACGAGCGGCGCGCTTCCAGCATATGATAGTTTTCATGAAGCTGGTGCTTGAGAGATTTGGTGTCTAAAACAGACTTATTGGAGGCATTGGCATCAATGAGGCTTGAATCGATGAAAATTTTACTGCCCTCTACCAATCCGGCTTCAACGCACTGGATGAAAATGCGCTCGAAAAAGCTTTTAAAAACCTCTGAGCCCCATTTCTTTCTCGCTTTGGACAAAACACTGTGGGTGGGAATCTCAGAGTCTAAATCAAAATCCAAAAACCACAGCCAATCAATCCGCTCCGGAATTGTTTCCATCAACTCACGTTCCGAGCGTACATTTTAGAAGATAAGCAGAAGCATAAGCTTTAAGATAACCGGCGGGGGAACGGAGACATTGCCATTATGGCCGTAGCATTCATTTACTTCCTGATAGATAAAGTCAAAATCTATGACCTCGCTCACCTTTCTCAAAGGATGGTTCGACCGAACTCGTTTATCAATGTTAATGTCGTAATGAAACAGGCTTCTTTGTGGCCTTTGCTGCATTCCCATCATCGACGAAAACTCCTTGAATCGGTGTTTAATATTGCAGCATTATATCATTTAATTTTTTCTTGGAATACTTATTTGGGCAACACGCCCTCAAAAGGCTGCTCTCCCACCAGTTCCTTGAGTCTGGTATTCTGTTCCCTGAGCTGTTTGACTTCAGTTTGAGTGGCATCACGAAGACTGTCTGCCTTTAGACGGGCTTTGCCTTCCATAAAATCCTTGAGCCAGGGATAATACAGGGCAGAGGAGATCCCTTCTCACCGGCAAAGGTCGTAAATCGGCATCTCCTTGCGGAAGCCCTCCAATACGATCCTGATCTTGTCTTCGGCTAAAAACTTTCGGCGGGTTTTAGCCCTAATTTCCCTTATAGCGTTGCTGCACTGTCTGCCCTGCCGGTTACTTGTTCTTTTTGTTCTTGGGTAGTTGTTTCCATGGTCTTTTCCCTTTCTGACTGCTTCCATTATAGTCGTCTTTTCCACCCAGACCAACCTTAAAAGTGCAAAATAAAATTTGTCCGGTTCTTTCCAATCATTGCTGAAGATGCACACCTCGGTTCATGGTTCCACAAGTTCACCATGAACCGACCGCGGGTAAGATACAGTCTCTTTGGGTAAGGGGAACCGAAATGTTTAATTAGCCAGCCTTTGGGCTGCGTAAAAAATCCCATTCGTGACCCGGGCAAGAGAAGGATAATCGATTTTATCCGGGGTATCTTCCGGTGTATGATAGTAAGGGTAACGGAAGGGAGCAGTATCAGTCACCATGATGGCTGGATAGTTATATTTCCAGAAGGAACTATGGTCTGACCACTCGATACCGGGAATAAAACCGAAAGTTGCCACACATTCAACAGGAAAGTCGACCCCTTCCATAAAATATTGGGTAAAAGTTTTGACGAGTTTCCGCGACCTGATGTTGCCAACCACACCCAAAAAATTACCTTTATCAGGATAAAAAAAATTAAGCGGCGGAGGATAGCGTTGGCTTTTGGGGATTTCGCTGTAATATCCAATTGTTTCCAAACTTACCATCGCGATAATTTTTTCTCTCTGTTCCCGGCATCTTTGGGCATAGGCCCGGCTTCCCATCGATTTTTTTTGGAAAAAAGGCGGCTCTTCATTGGTGAATGCCACCAAACGCACGGTTTTCTTTTGGGGCGTATGATTAAATAACCGACTTATTTCCAGGAGCGATGCCACTGCTGAGCCATTATCATTTGCTCCTGGCGAGCCAATGACTGAATCATAATGAGCACCAAGTAAAATGATTTCCCCGGTTTTTTCTGTACCGGGTATCTCGATGCTTAAATTTTCACACGAAAGGCCTTCAACTAAAAAAGCCTGTTTTATTACCTCATAACCCAGATTTTGCCAGATTGTGTAGATATAAAAAGCGGCTTTATGTAAGTTCTCGGGGATAAAAAGGTTTCTTTCCCCAATTTTTCCAGCCAAAGCAGTTACATGGTCCTTAAGCCGATTGCCCAGCTCATTAATTCTTTGTTTTTCCCCTTTATTTATTTTAGGACTTTCTATTGGGGGCCTGAATTTCATCATGGCAAAGCTTACCCCAAGAAAAAAGGATAAAATCAAGGTGAGAGTTGTTCCAATAATAAAACCTTCTTTTAATCTGAAGCCTATTTTCAAAGTTTTAGAAAAAAAGAGAAAAGGGAAAGGGTGAAAAATAAAATATTTTCTGTATATTAGGCAAAAATATTGCTCAGTTACTGTCAACAAAGATTAGACTTTACATTAATTCAAAAAGATCATACCTCCCTAAATGTTAACTTATTAATTATAAAAGTAATTTAATGGGTTGCGCTTCGCGCTCGATTTTCGTTCCCACTGAATTTCCGCAATAAACACAAAGATAATCATATTTATCTCCCTCAGGCAGAGCTAAAAGAAGCCGTTTTCTTACCGGGACCGCCTCCTTACACTGAGAGCAAAATAAAACCGTAGCTTCAAGCTGGTCAAATTGCTTAGGAGAATGCTCATGATTTGATCCGAAAGGATCAAAATCAGCAAAATCATTACCCGAAAATTTCACTCAAACCCTCCTCGATTGATTTTAAATGCCAAAAAAGTAAGCTTTAAGATTGGTTTTCTTCTTTTATTTTAATAAAGTATTTCGGTTTTTAAAAAAAATATTAATTTTATGGTCTTAAACGTGCCGGGCTTGCCTTGCGCCACGAAAAAATGTTTATTGATAGTTATGAAAGTCTTTGAGTTCTTAACCGTTAACTACAGCGATGATAATAAATTCATTGACAAAAAAAATATGAAGTGATACCGGAAATAAAACCACTCTTCGGTCTTCATGGTGCCGAGGGGAAACTATCTGATAAAAGATTGGCCTGAACAGCCAAAAGCCAGCGAGTGGGATTGAACCACCGACCGACTGATTACGAATCAGTTGCTCTACCGCTGAGCTACGCTGGCATTATGTTTATATTACAATATATTAGCAATAATCTTCTTTGCCTTCAAATCGTCTTGGTGTCCAATTAGTGTCCAAAAGATTATCCAGTTTCTCTACCGCTTCCTGCACAAATTCAGGTGAAAGATGCGAATACCGCATAGTCATTTTGATTTCTTTATGGCCCATCACCTGCTGGATTGTTCTGGGGTTCACCCCTTTCATGGCTAGATGCGAGCCAAACGTATGCCTGAGATCGTGAAACCTAAAATCCTCAATTCCCGCCTTCTTAAGGGCGGAGGAAAAACTCTTTTTAACGTCCTTGAACGGATTACCATCTCGGCCAGAAAAAACATGCGCACCCTTGTTTGATTTCTGAGCCAAGATCAAGAGCTCCTGATAAAGGGTACGATTGATCGGAATCACCCTCGACTCATTATTTTTCGTATTAACTACCGTAACTTTTCGGTTCTCTAAATCCACGTGTGACCATTTTAAAGTAAGGACCTCAGATCTTCTCATGCCAGTGTTTAAAGCAGTGACAACGATGGGTCTAATGTGCTCGGAACAGGCTTGAAGAAGGGTTTTAATCTCCTCCGGTTTTAAATATCTCAGACGGCCAGGTGGTTCCTTAAGGAGCTTCACTCCCTTTGCCGGATTGATCCTTGCATAACCCCATTCCATGGCTTTAGTATACATATGCTTAAGACAGGCCAATTCCCGATTTACCGTGGCTGGTTCTACTTTTTCCAACCTCATCGCCTTATATTTCTCAATCAACTGGGGTGTGATTTCAAAGAGATATTTCCCTTGAAAGGTAGCTTTAAGGCTGTTGGTACTAAAACGATCACTCCGCTCATAGGTTGCAACCGATTTATTAGCCTTGGAATATTCCAAATACTCCCGGACATACTCTTCAAAAAGAATCTTCTTTTCTTCCAGGACACCGAGATATTCTTTTTTGGCAATCTTTACCTGGACATCCATTAAGACCTGCTCCGCCAGTTTTCTGGACGGGCCAACCTTCTTCCTTTTCCGCCTGCCTTTCAGATAATAATCTATATACCAGTTGGTCCCTTTTTTATAGATTCCCACTATAGTTTCCTTACGTTATTTTAAAATATAAACTTAGCACGTTTTTAAAAATTAACAAGATCAAAATAAAAATTCAGGATAGTTCCACGAATTATAAGAAATCCTTTTTTTCCTCCTCTTTAGTCCGTTGCTTAAGCCACTCTTCCAGGTCTTCTCTCCTGAACTTTACCAGACGTCCCACCTTAACATGGGGAACCTTCTTTTGAACAATCCACTCGTAAAGAGTGTTTTTGCTGATTCCTAAAAACTGAGAAGCCTTGGTAGTATCCAGTAATTGTTTCTGTTGGGAAATTTCTTCAGAAACAACCCTCTTTTCAGAATCCATACCCAAAATCGGGGGGCGGTACAAAAACTCTTTTACCTGGGAAGGAAGGAGAAAGCGAAGCCTTTCCCACTCCCGTAAGGTAAAATTCTTGCGGGACTCTTTCTTGAGTAAAGGGATGCGCTTTTCATCCGCGCACACGCAGATCACATAATCGTATCCGGCATCAAGACATTTTCTGATGTTTTGAACTTCCTGCCCGGCTTTCGAAGTGCTGGAAATTTCGATCGCCACCCTGACATCGTCTCGCTTCAATCCCACATCCACGCTTTCCAGGGACCGCGAAATTCTTTCCTCGATTCTGGCCTTCCATCCATAAAGCTCCGCCTGCTCTTTGAGCATGGTCTGGAGGTGGGTATGAAGGTCCCCGCCTTTTCCCTTCAGCAGGGATGACTTTTTAAGAATTTCCTGGCCCTGTCCGGTGAGGGTAAGGACTTTGGCCAGGCGTCCCCCTTTTCCTTCCCGGGTCTCCTCCTGAACGAGCAGATCTCTTTTAATCAATTGTTCCTTCAGCCGGTCTCCTTTATAGCCGCTCAAGCGCAGTTCCTTATATACCTGGGTCACAAACATTCCCGGATGTTGGGAGATGAATTCGAGAAGAAGCTCCGCATCCGCAGGGAGTTTTTCGTCCAAAACCGGTTCCGCTTCCTGACGCCGCACCCGCTTTGACTCTGCTTCTTTTAGGGCCTTCTCGTGGGGTTCGCTCTTCTTTGGTTCTATCAGGGATGGCATTGGAGTCGTTTGCTTTTGGGTCGGGGTTGTCTCAATCTCCTTCTTGGGGCGACTATAGCGGCTACGGGAAAGCGCGATCAGTTTTTCCTGTTTTTCCTTTAGAGCTTCCGGCGTAATTTCAGACGGAAGCGGAACGCTGAGATTGAAATCGAACTCCGCCCGCTCGACCCTTACCAGGGCCTCACCGATTCCCAGATTTTGGAGGTCCTCGGCCCCAAAAGATGAAAACCCTTCCGCCAGTTTCTTGGCATCAAAATCTCCCAGCCGAAAGCAAATCCTGGTATAGGGGTTGGAGATCACGGAATTGGCCACCTCCGTGTCCCGGTTCCAGAGCTGCCTGAGTTCCTGGTGAGCCAGGATGAGACCCAGGTGGTATTTTCTCGCGCCGGAGAGGATCGCAGCCATGGAGGGAGTGATAAAATTCTGGAATTCGTCGATATAGAGATAGAAGTTTTCCCTCTCGGTTTCGGTTTTCGCCTGTCTGGACATAACGATCTGGTGGAGCTTGGAGACAATGAGCGTCCCCAGGAGATAGGCGTTTTCCTCGCCAATGAGTCCCTGGGCGAGTTTAGCCAGAAAGATTTTTTTGGTGTTTAAGATCTCCTCAAAGTTAAGCCCTTTTTTCTGCATCACCAGGTTGCGGATAAGCTTGGGCCTTAAAAAAGTATCCAGCCGGGTGAGCACCGAGGCCTGGGGTTTTCCGGCCAGAAGAGGAAACTCTTTTTTCCAGTAATAGACCACTTCCGGGTCTTTTACGGTAGAAAGAAAAGCATTTCGAAAATCCGGCTCCACCAGGAATCGCCTGAGATCAACTAAGGTTCCGCCCTGTTCGCTTTCCAGAAAGGCCAGGATGGCATTACCCAGGACCGAGGTCATCTGATCGCCCCAGCTGGTGGAAAGCCTCCGGAAGACCGCCACTAAGTCTGAGGATAAAACGTTCTTTTCAATCTCGGAGTGGCTGGAAAGGATATTGAGGCCGATGGGATACTCGGCATCTGCCGGATCAAGGAGCACCACATCCTTGTACCTCTCTTCAGGTATAAACCCCAAAATCTTGTCAATCAAATCTCCATGTGGGTCCAAAACCCCCACGCCTTGGCCGTTGGTAATGTCCTGGATGACAAGGTTTAAAAGCAGGGTGGATTTGCCCGTGCCGGTGGCGCCCACCACATAGGTGTGGCGTAGCCTTTGTTCGGTGCCCAGACCCACGGTTACGGTTTTCCCCTGGTGAAGGTTTTCTCCCATGGTGAGTTCATGGCCCAGAGCGATTTTGGGAGCGGCTTTGGTTTTTTTCGCCTGCCGAAGAAGTTTCTTGGACTGCACGGAAACCGAAGGAAGATGCACCAGGGAGACCAGCTCTTCGTTGTTTAACAGCATACCGAATCGGCGGCTCTGGCGGGAAAGAACATCTTCCTGATGAAGAACGTCATCATACTCATCATTTGTAAGCGGAATGAGTTCGTTGCTCTGGGAGTTGGCAAGCTGGGAAAGACAGCTTCCCAGGGCTTTGGCGATCTCCCAGGCCCGGTGAGATTTTTGGCTTTGACCGACCACCCGGATTACCACCCCGAAAAAAGGGGTTTGAACTTTTTCTTTGGCCAGGTGAATCATGTCCGGAGCATCGAGAAAAAAGGGGCGGCCTTCCAAGTCAGTCACCGACCGGAGAATGCTTTCCTGCCAGGGGTTACGGGCAGTCTGAAAAAGCACCTGGAGCATTCCCACTTCTTCTTCCTCCAGATCCTCCAAGGCTCCGGCCATGCCGATCAAGGGATCAGGGTCAACGTTCCTGAAGGTTCGCAAGGGCCGCATGAATTCATTGGAGAGGCCAAAGTCAATGATGACTGTTTGCTTTTCATCATCCCATTTACTCCTTAAAAGGTCATGTTCCTGAGAGAGAACCGCTTCCGGGAAATAAGCCTGAAGCTGCTGTCGCACCTGATGAAAGTCCGTATTGCGCGAGGTAAAACCCAGGGAAATGGCTTCATGAGTACCGAAGAGTTCAAAAGCAACCGGCTGAGAGCAATAGCGCAGGTTCAAGAGAAAATGCTCTGCCTGGTCCAGGGTAACTTTTGATTGGGGGGAGAGGGAAATCGTGACGTGCGTGAGAGGCGAGGGGTCAGCAAAGGGAACCGGAAGAAGAGGGTAGGGATCTTCCTCACGAGGAATAATTTCCTGAGTTTGAGAATAGCTGGTTGAACCTTTGAACAGTCCTTCAGTCAGGGAGCTTAAAAACGTCGGCTTGCGTGCATCGTCAACCGGAGGAGGTTGGTAAACCTGCTGGTGATAGAACGGCTGAAAGGGCGGTTCCAGTTCCACCGGCCAGTCCCAGACCTGCCAGCCCCGTCCTCTTCTTTCCCAGAGATAAAAGTTTAGAGTCAGTTGCTCAGCCAGGCTGAGATATTGGTCTTCCGGGCCGGACATTACCGTTTAAAGAGATCGCTTAAAATGGGTTTGCGTTCAAACTCGGAGAGCGCCCGTATGCCTTTGGCCTTCGTGATCTCGTCAACCACCTCCAGAACCGCGGAGTTAACCAACTCCTGAAACATCAGGGCCGTATCCAGGCGGTAGTAGGTTTCCGGGCGGAAAGCCCGCATCATAAGCACTCCTAAAACCGGGATCGCTGCGAAAAATCCCCATAAGCATCCCATGAGCTCGCCCAACCACCAGGAAACAAAAAAGCTGTTTCCGAACGGGGCAGCGCAGATGTCAAACACGTACTCGCCCCGGCGAACCCGGAAATATTCCCTTTTGGCGGAAAATATTCCGCCTTCCCGGTAGTCGATCCGGGATAATTCCGTGCCGGGAATCTGGCGACGGGAAATTGCCCCTTCCAAAGAGGCGTAGAACCGCTGGGGTGAATCCTGAAGTCCTTCAATCAGATGGTGCCAGTGGGAAATTACCAGGGGTACCTTTCCGGCCCTGCTTACCCTCCTCTGATATGTTTGGTTTGGAGAACCTTGGCTCGTGGAAGTTTGAAGTGGAGAGGTTTGACTTGGAGAGGCTTGCGATGGAGGAGTCCCAGGTTGAGGAGAATCATCTCTTTCGAATGGGGCAGCCACATTGGTACCAGGGATGTTTGACTGCTGAAGGTATTCGTAGACAAAAACTCCTATCCCTGCGAAGAAAAGAAACCAGAAAAAACCGCCTCCGATTGTTACCCCTCCTAAGAACCCAAGAGCGACAAGAACGATTCCTGCCATGGAAAGCTTGGGAGTTCTTTTTAGCCAGCTTTCAACTTTATTGAAAATCATCGTAATGTCCATCCCTTTTCCCCCTTCTCCAGAGTCCATACTATTTTCTCCTCTTTCACGATTTTAACTGTGGTGATAAAAAGAAGCACAAAAAATTTCCTCGGGAAAAACTCAATCTGGTGATAAATAAACCTTCTTCCCCAGTTAACCTAAAAAATAAAATCACTGGTGAAGCCTGAGAATTTTCCATGGGATGATGCCAGTTAGAAAGGTTCAGAAATAGGTTTTACAGTTTTTGGCCATGCGAATCACCTGACAATTAATTCAATATCTATACATTATTGAAATAAAACTGCCTCTTACAACTTAGTTTTGAGCTTTCAAAACATTTTATTTCGCTTTTCGATCTTTTGATATAGAATAAAAAAAATCAATGATAATCAGGCAATTTTTAGATACCTTGCTGCTTTTAAGATGCATGTGCAACTTGCTGAATGTGTTATTTCACTCCGCATCACCATATCAATCGCCTGAGTAAATGGAATTTTTATAATTTCCAGTTTTTCTAATTCTTCAAGGTTTTGCTGCCCTTCCTTAATTCCTATGGCAAGAAACATATAGTTAGGTGACCGAACTATAGTAGTAAAAGGGTCTACGACACCAAGGTTTATCCATTTATCAGCTTCTAATCCTAGTTCCTCCTTTAATTCTCTTTTGGCTCCATCAATCGCAGATTCAGCACTATCTAACCCTCCACTCATCAGCTCAATGGATTCTCGCGCAATACCATACTTAAACTCTTTTATAAGAAAGACCTCGCTCTTGGAGTTGAGGGCCAAAACAGTGGAGCCAGCCTTCATTTCAATGACTCCAAATATTCCTTGGTTGCCTCCTGGATGAATAACTTGATCTTCACGGACAGTAATCCATGGATTTCGATATACTGTTTTGGTAGAAAGAACCTGATATGGGCCTATAGTCTTTTGGGGCATTAAAATACCTGCATTTTGATTTTTTTCCATAGTCATTATTACTATTTACAATATTAATTATTTACAATGTTAGGTATTCTTATAACTATAGGTTTTATTATAATAAATCGATAAAATTATGTCAAAATAGATAGCAATGCAATACTACATTTTGTGTAAATTCTTTTTTCTAAAAGTAACTTTTTCATTTCGCACATTGTAGTCTATTAATATTTGGTAGCCCTTGTAGATTAGTGGTACGTCAATTAGCTCCATAAGTTCTTTTAGTAAAATTCGAGAAGAAAGAACCTTATGGCAGGCTAATGTGCCAAAGCCATGGATACCCATACAACCTATTAGCTGTTTTGTCTCATCCAAAGGGTTTTTCATGACCGTGAGAATACCGACATCTTTTGTCACAGTACGGTTATGGCGGGGGAGATCTTCATATTGCGCATAAATCTTTTTTGAAGAAGATAAGTCCCGAATGTGAATATCAGTGTAGTCCGGCATTGAATAACCAATAATGTAGCGCATTCCTTTGAAATGATTAAAATATGTTCTTGTAATAAGATTTGAAACCGCACCACCACTAAGAAGGATATCATTTTTTAAGAGTGAGCTTTCAAGAAAAGCTGTACCAGGAGCATAATCGTCGATTGGAGTAGGTCCGTACCACATACTTTGGAAAGCACGGGATAGTAAGGTTACGCCTTCACGATCTTTATCTCCTGGCCAGTACCATAATCTCTTCTCCCTTTGCACACTCAAGCCATGAATAATATTGAGTATCCTAGTGTCAATCAAAGAGTGCCAAAACTTATGAAATGGACAGTCATTCAAACCGTATAATAAACCTATTTGATCATCTGATCCTTCTTGGATCAGGATTTCGAAAGCTTCGGCGATGTCCAACCCGGATGAGCATCTTTTGGCAAGTTTAGTTAGTTCTTCTATCCTAATCCTTCCATGTTGGGACTGAGATTCGTGCTTTTCAAGAGCCATCAATTTTCTTTTGTATCCAGAAGAAATATCAATGAATAGTTTTGGCAAAAAACTCGAAGCAACAAGAGAATTGACTACAGGATAAATAAGGAGTATTTTTTTCCGAAAAGTTCCTCTAGTTATAGCGTGTGCTGCTCGATGATCATTATGATTTTCAGATTCATAACCGTGGGTAAAAACAATATCCGGGTCAAATGCTCGTTCCTTTAGTGCCATCCTAAATTTTTCTATACTATGTCCGTTACATTGTAGATTCTTATCTGGAAAATCTAAGAAAATTATTTGGGAAGGATCTACTCCAAGGACTTGTGCTGATTGGACCGCCTCTATTTTACGCTTCTGTGCTTTTTTAGGATCATCTTCGGTAGTAAGAATGCAAAACCAAACATCCCATCCTGAATCAATTAGTCGGGCAACAGTACCCCCTGCGCCAATTTCTATGTCGTCAGGATGTGCGCCAACAAATAAAACCTTATGTGCAGGCCGATGAAGTGTTGTCATTAATTTAGGCTCCTTTCGGGGATAGATTATATTGCTACCCAAATCAATCAAATCAAGTAATTTTTAGTTCATGCTTACCTTGAGCCTTTGTGCCAGGTTTAAAGGATAGGTATAATGTTTCAGGGCTAATACTTAGGCACTCTATAACACCGTCTTTAACAGCAATGGTTGGTAATCCATTTGATGAAACTGCAACTATAGTTCCAAACGGTTTTGAATGTTTCTTAAAGTTAATTTTTATTTCATTTACGATAATTTTGTGTCCTTCATAATAGAAGAATGCCCCGGGAAACGGATTCGTTAAAGCTCTTATTAACTTGTTTATGGAATTTGCTTTTTCATTAAAGTCAATAATACCATCTCTTGGAGTTCTTTTTGGCCATACGCTTCCTTTCGATAAATCCTGTTTTACTGAATGAAGTAATCTCCCTGCAAGGATTGGAGAAATTTTTTTAGCCAGTTGATAGTGCGCTTCTCCAACTTTTGAAAACAAAGTTGTGGCGGTTTCTTCTTTTTTAATCTGAATACGTTCTTGAAAAATTATGCCGCCAGCGTCAGCAGAATCCTCTAATAAAAAAGCAGTAACTCCCGTCTCTCTTAAGCCCTTGATAATAGTCCAAGGTATTGGTGCACGGCCACGTCCTTCGGGTAACAATGTGGGATGCATGCCTATACAACCATGGGTGTTTGAATGTCGAATGTGACTATCATTAACCTTTTTAGGAATATCAAGAATTGATGCAGGAGCGAGTTCAGACCAACCTATGATAAGTAGATAGTCGGGTTTTGCTTCAGTAATAATCTCTACTAACTCAGGCCTCTTTATGGAATCAATGTGAATGGTTTCGATCTTATATTGAGCTGCTACATCATCAAAATCATAAAATCCAACCGTGGATGATTTTTTAGTCTGATTAAGAGAGATAACGAGCGGAATCGTAAGTTCTTTCATTTTGAACTGTTCAGATGCTAAAATTCCTGTGACCGCCTGAAAACCAAAGTAATGGCATGAGATAAAGCAAATATTTGCACTCATTTTAGTATTCTCTTGTTTTAACAAAGTATTACAATTGTAATAGCGGGTTACGATTGAGGCTAATTCAGTGTGTTCCCTTGTTGGTCGATAAACTTTTAATTATAGCTCTTATAATAAGGCATAAAAATATAAAAATATACCGAAAAAACTTTCGTAAGATCATTAAAGCAATTGACTCCAAAATTTCTTTTGTGAATTTTACCTATAATCAAACCCTATCAAACTTTTTTCCTTAGAATGATACCATTGAAAATCCAAAATTGCTTTCTCAATCTTTTCCTGAAGTTTTCGAGGGGAAGGCAAAAAACCGAAGACAATCTTCCCATAGGTCCCGGCTGATTCAATCTCGATATCACCGAAGCCAAATATCCTTCCCAGGATCCCGAACTTGCAGGTCACATCCTGAACCTTATCCAGCCAGAGGCTCATAATCCTTTTTCCGATGATCCCCTTTTCCTTGATCAACCTGAAGTTGGTTAGGTAATAGGTGGTGAAAATCCAGTCGAGGAAAATTATTGTCATTGCAAAACTAAAGCCTGCCACAATTAGAAACAAAAACCATCCGATAAAAGGAATCTCTCTTGGAAGCAAACCGGGTAGGTATCTGAGGAAAAGAATCTCCAGAAACCCTAATGCGGTTTCCGGTGCCGCAAGAAGAAGCCAGTGGGGATGGGTTTTGAAGATAACTCTCTCCTTCGGAAGCAGAAAAGCGGGAAAGACAAAGGTAAGTTCTGGGCTATTGCTCTTCTTAATTTTCCTGGTTTTTCTCCAGGATAATTTTTTGCGCTTTTTCATTAAAGGTAATTAAAAAGGGAAAGAAGAAATTATTTCTTCCCAGGATATTCAAGGAAATCTCCAGATCCGGGGAAAAGGCAATAATGCAATCAAACTTTTCCCGGTTGATGTTTACCGGCACCTGGTGAAGATAACCGGTGATCTTGCCTTTTATTCCCTGGAAATAAAGCCCCTGGCCTTCTTTAATGGGGATACCCAGATAATCGGCAATCTCTTTTCTGAAAATCGAAAACGTGGCTCCGGAATCGACCAGGGCTTTGACCTTCAGGCTTCCTTTGGGCCCGATCAGCTCGATGTCGACCATGGGATAGGACTGATCTCCTTTTTTTAGATAAGGAAATTCTTTTTCCATTAAACATAGGGGCCTTCGCTTTTCCTGGGAATCAGGAACACCGAGGGCTTCTTTCCAAGCTTTTTTATTTTCTTCATCAGCTTCTTGAGAGTCCCCTGGTGGGCTACGACCTTCCCATGGGCAAAAGCCACCCATTGCCCGGCATATTGATCAAGCGAAACCGCCTTATTATTGGTTTTAATCAAAATTTTTGGCTTTTCCATAGTCGGTATATTTGGTTATCATCATCCCTAACCCAATGGCATCGAACATGTTCTGGTGGAATTCCTCTTTCCAGGCCCGGTCCTGGGTTAGGAAAACTTTTAGCTCCGGATATTTGGCCACCACCACCCTGGCCACTTCCTTTTTGCTCGCGTGGCCGTTTCCGCAAATTATTTTTTTCATGGTGCTCGGAGCAAAGCTTGCTACTTTGATCCCTTTCCTTCTTCCGATGGCCCTTATCTCATCCACCAGGACATTTAAAAGAGAGGCATTCCGGTTATTGAAGAAGAAGGTCTTTTCCACCACCAGGATGTGGGGCTTAAAGTCATTGATTAATCTCAACACGATCTTTCTTCCGGTCCAAAGGATCTCGTGGGGTGATTTCCGGTTTTTAATCACCTTAACCCCGGCATAAATAAGGAGGTCGCTATCCAGGAAGGCTACTCCCATGTGCCGGGTGCCGGGATCAATGGCCAAAATTTTTGATCGGTTTTTGGGCATGGATTTTTGGTGGGCGAGAAATGGAGATCACTCCCCTCCCGCCCATGAAGATTAATGATCTAATCGATTGAAACAGACGATGCCTAAGGCAATGGCCTCAAACATCCTGACAAAGTAGGGGTTCTTGTTTTTCTTTTCTTTATTTAATTCGTTAACCAGGAAAGGATAGAGGGCAGCAACTACTTCTTGAAGCTCTCTTTTGTTTTTTATTCTTTTTTCTGAAGAGAGAGACTTCTCCAGGTCTTTTACGGAATACTCATAGACTCTAAGTCCTTGTCGTTTAGAGAATTCCTTTAAGCGGGAAACCATGCGGCTCAGATTTAAAGAACTCCGGGAAGGATGGAGCTTCTTGATGGCCAGGACATTAGGTTCATAGCGGGTGAAAAAATCAGAAAGAATGGTTTTGGTTTTTTTAAGCTTATCTTTAAATCTCCTTCCCTCAACAACCTTTATCCTCCAATCCTTAAGTTCCGGGCCATGAAAGAAAGCAATTCCTAAATATCGTGTTCCCGGATTAATTCCCAGGATTGTGAGAGGTCTCTTCCCCATATTTTTGAATGAGATGATTAAACAAAGCTCCCCGGCTTTTTTTGATCTTTTTATCCGGTATCTCCTTTACCTCGGCCAGGACTTTTCTTAAAAGAGGCTCGGGATACCGGAAGGAATAAGCGATATACAATCCCAGTCCCTTCGGATCATTTAAGGCTCTGGCTATTTCCCAAGCTAAATGCAGTTTTCTGGTTTTCGGTTTTATCCCTTTAAAAGAATAAAAATTCGAATTAAAGCAATTTTTTTTATTATCGATATCGTTTTTTAATAAAACTCTTTTTATCGTTATATCGTTAGGAGAAAAACTCACCTTTGATTTCTGGCTTGATAGAAAGGAATTCCGGCTCTCAGAGGACTTCTCAGAAGTATGATTTTTGATACTTCTGAAGTTGGATTTTTGATACTTCTGATGTTCCATATTTGGGACACCTGGCAATGGTTTCCATTTTTTTACCTGGATGGAGAGGTATCTTCCGGTGTTCCTGGTCGAGATATAACCATGCTTTTTAAGTAAAGCCAACCATCGTAGGATCATCCCCCTCTTGAGGCACATATCCCGGCATAGGGTTTTGATTTTTCTTAAGAGATGGCCATCGTTCCGGTTGGCATGAAGCAAAAGATAGAGAAAAAGCCAGAGGGCATTTTTCATCCTCCGGTAATGTTTGGCCTCCTGATCAACCACCAGGCCTTTCCAGACCGGTGTCCACCAGTCTTTCCTGTTATTTGGGGTATTAGTCATATTCCTTCATTGGGCTTACTTTTCTCTTGCCCTTCTTTAGTTTTTAACCTCTCCTCTCTCTTTCTAATCTCTTTTTTTAATCGCAGGTAAATCTCTTTAAATAAAAAAGCCACCGGTGTGCGGTAGACGATTTCAAGCTTTAAGGCATTGATCAGTCCGGGAAGCTTGGCTCCGTGCTCATAGCGGGAGAGGTTATTCGTCTTTTTCAAACTCATAAAATAGGCTGTTCTCTTCTGTGAGAGCCCCATCTTCTTCCGGTAGGCCCAGAGATCGTTTTTAACTGTGCTTTTTTTGGTTCCCATAAACCTCCTCTTAGGGTTTACAGTTTCAAAATATCAGAGAGGAGAAAATAAAAAAACGGGTGAAAATTTGTCTTTAAGGGCAAATTAGGAAGCAAGTGGTGGATAACCTGTGGGCAATATAAAAGGCTATAGTTCTATTTTAACGCCTGAAAATATTTTGTCTAACTTATCCGACATTGTCATACAACTCACTCAATTATTTGAGGTAATTCTTGGACTCTTTTACCCTATTCATCTAACGGAAAAGTTGTACTTTTCAGTACAACTGTTACCTTGACATTATTTCTGTTTAGTTATAAGGTAAAAAGTACATTTCAGAATTGAAAAAGCCGCAAATTCTTAAAAAGTAATCAAGGAATTATTAACCATCAAATAAAAGGAGAAACCCATGATAAGGAGAAAGTGGATGCTCAGGGCAATATCTCGCTGCAAGGAGGGCGCCTGAATCCTAAAAATCGATCAAACTAAAAAAAGGCCTCTTCAATATTGAGAGAGCCTTTTGTTTTATTTAAAGCGTTATTTTTTCTTCTTCAGTTCCTCCCAGAGCAGGTTAAACAGGCTTCTTAAGGTATTGGCTGCGTCCTCGCTTTCCAAAACCACTCCAATCAGTTTCCTTCCGAATGAAACCAGAGCCACCTTGTCAGCGTAGATGGTTATTTCCGTATGAAAGGGGAATTTCTCAACCGGGATAAAAAGAGTTTCAATTGGTCCTTTCTTTTGGGGAAGGATTGCTCCTTTTTTGCTGGTATAGATCATTCTTTCAGGTACCGCTATCTTTTTTCCCATCCAGTGCCGGTGGTCTCTGGGATGGGCGGGGAATAATTGATAGGCATCGTCCAGGGGAACAAACTCTTCTATGTTTCCTAAATTTTTAGTCCTGAGAATATCCTCCTGAATTCTCCTGATTCCCTGCTTGCCCTCATAGAATTTGATCCTGGGCCTTTCCCTGGAGAGCATCGAGAGCTCTTTAAGCTCCGGCAGAATGGTTTTTATTTCTTTTTTTCTTTTTTTAAGCTCCCTTTCTTTGGTATCTATAAAGGACAAGAGTCTTTCAGGATCTTCAGCAGCAAAGTACTTCTTCTTCCCCTTTGTCAGGGAAGACATCAATCCCTTTTTCATCAGGGATTCTATCACCTCATAGGTGGTCGAACGGCTGATCTGGGACTTTCCGGCAATTTCCTGGATAGTGCTTAAACCAAGCTCAAGGGAGGCCAGATAGACGATGGCTTCCTTTTCAATGAGTCCCAGGTTTTTTAGTTTCTGTTCAAGCATGTATTCAAAGATAAATAATTTGGTAGGATAAACGGGGTTTAGGTGGTTTAATGGAATTTATTGCGAAAGTGCTAACCAAGGATGTTAGAGATGGGGTAGCTCCTTCCTACCCCTTTATTCCCATGGTAGTGCGATACCCGAAAAAAGGCAAGGGATGAAAGCACAGGGGGAAAATGAGCATCACTCCATTTGAATATTATGGAAGAACCATATAAAATGATCCGTGAGTTTTTATTTGAATCAGAAATCCCTTTCACATTCATCCAAAAAAATGCCTACTGTTTACGGTTTCCTTGAAAGAATCACTTTTTGGAACGAAGAGAATGACTTTGTGGTGGCCAGACTCCAGGAAAAAGGTAAAAAGGGACTGACCACTATTATCGGGAATCTCTCCGGGATTAATCCGGGCGAATCCTTAAAGCTTACCGGCAGGTGGGTTAATAACAAAACCTATGGCGAGCAGTTCCAGGTTGAGTGGTTTGAAGTTACGGTACCGGCTACGGTCAATGGCATTAAGAAATACCTGGGATCAGGCTTAATTAAAGGCATTGGCCCGGTCATGGCGGAAAGAATCGTCAAAAACTTCGCTCTGGATACCCTGGAGGTTATTGAAAAGACCCCGGAGCGGCTTTCTGAAGTGGAGGGCATTGGCCCGAAACGAATTGCCATGATCAGCAAAGCCTGGGAGGAGCAAAAAGAGATCAAAGACATTATGATCTTCCTCCAGGGCAATGGAGTGAGCGCTACCTATTCCGCCAAGATTTACAAACAATACGGAAACAAGGCGATTGAAGTGGTAAAGGATAATCCCTATTGCCTTGCCCGTGATATTCAGGGCATCGGCTTTCTCACGGCTGATAAAATCGCCCAGAACATGGGCATTGATCCCCATTCCCTGATCCGGGCCAAGGGAGGGCTCATTTATGTGCTCAATGAACTTACCGATCAAGGCAATGTTTATTACCCGGAAAGGGATTTGATCCGAAAAGCCATGGAGATATTGAAGGTTGACGAGAAGGTCATCACCAAAGCCTTGAGCGAGCTTGCCATAGAAAAGGAAATTTGCATTGAGGATATAGATACTGATAAGCCTCACAAGGGTGTCTACCTTACCCCTTTTTATGTGGCTGAGACTGGGGTAGCGCAAAGGTTAAAGAGCCTGAAGGAGTCTTCCTCAACCATAAGACCAATTGACCCAGACAAAGCCATTGGGTGGGTGCAAGAGAAGCTCAGTATCGAACTTGCGGAAAAACAGAAAGAAGCCATTGCCCTAGCAGCAAAATCGAAGGTTTTGGTGATAACCGGTGGCCCGGGCACCGGAAAAACCACCATCATAAGGGCGATATTAAAAATTTTTGAGCAATTGAACGTGAGGATTTTTCTTGCCGCTCCCACTGGCCGGGCTGCCAAGAGGATGACTGAGGCAACCGGCTGGGAAGCTAAAACCATCCACCGCTTGCTGGAATACGCTCCCCAGAAGGGCGGTTTCAAGAAAGACCAGGATGATCCCCTGGGGGCAGAGGTTCTCATCATTGACGAAGCCTCGATGATTGACATTTTTTTGATGTATCATCTCATCAAAGCGATTCCCCCTCACGCTCATCTGATTCTGGTTGGCGACGTGGACCAGCTTCCTTCGGTGGGGCCAGGGAATGTTTTAAAGGACATTATCGCTTCGGGTGCTTTTACCGTGGTCAGGCTCACTGAGATTTTTCGCCAAGCGCAGGAGAGTATGATCGTGGTGAATGCTCACCTTGTCAATAAAGGGATATTCCCCGTTCTGGAGGGAAAAAATATCAAGCGGGATACTGATTTTTACTTTATTCAAGAAGAAGACCCGGAAAAGATTTTACATAAGATCATTACCCTCTGTGCCGAAAGGATACCCAGGCGTTTTGGCTTCCACCCCCTCCGAGACATCCAGGTTCTCACCCCCATGCACAAAGGAATGATCGGGGCAAGCAACCTAAACGTGGAATTGCAGAAGAAACTGAATCCGGAAAAAACCGGCATAAATCATGGAAGCCGGTCCTTCAAGATAGGTGACAAAGTCATGCAGATCGCCAATAACTATGACAAGGAGGTCTTTAACGGAGACATCGGCTGGATTTCAAAAATTGATCATGAGGAAAGAGAAGTTACGATTGACTTTGACGGCAGGCTGGTTGTTTACGATTTTTCAGAACTGGATGAAATTGTCCTGGCTTATGCCATTTCAGTGCATAAATCCCAGGGAAGTGAATATCCGGCGGTTATTATTCCGGTTACCACCCAACACTATGTTCTTCTTCAGCGAAACCTTGTCTACACCGGCATCACCAGGGCGAAAAACCTGGTGGTCTTATGCGGGACGAAAAAAGCGCTGGCGATTGCGATAAAGAATAATAAACCTCAGTTGAGGTTTACGCATCTCTCTAAAAGACTTCTGGGCAAGGCTCCGTGAGTTTGTTTTGGCTTGCCTGCTATAAACCTATACCTCTATAAACTGCTTTTCCCCCAAATATTCACTTTCCCTTGACTTTTTTTCTCTGAAAAGTTAAAAACAAATGAACTATCGCCACAATAAAGGCTTTTTGCTTAGCTATTGATTGGGAAAAAGCAAACCAGGAATTGTAGAACAAAATTAGTTCACTGGGAAAAAAGAAAAGTTGAATCAGATATGGGGGTGTAAAGGGAGGGTGGGGACGTTCAAGGCGGTACTTCGGTAAAAGGGACAAGCTTTTCTCCCGAAAATAAGGCCGGGTGATATATTTAAATTTATTAATCAGAGAGGATTGAGGGTTAATGCTTTTCGAAAAAAAATAAAGCCTATTTACCAGATAAACGGGTAGAGGGGCTTTTTTGCTTTGGGGATGCACCCCAATCAGTTCAATCTGAAATTATGTCAGAGGTCTTATAAGGATCCTTAAAAACATTGTTAGGGCACAAAAAAGGAATCAGAATGACATTTGATCCGCGACATTCAAGATTGGTAGCTTGGCTCAACCTTGCCGCAGCAATAATTACACTTGCAGGATTGGTTGGCAATTTAACGCAACGATCTATTCTTGGTCCGCTTCAGAACACTCTGCCGGTGCCGCTTTGGGCTATTCTCGCAGCTGTTGTTTTCATCCCTTCACTAACGATGATCATAACACGATTTTTTTCACGGACACCAGACAATCTTTTTGCGGCACTTCTCAAATACGCCTCACATCCTGACCTTTTGAAGATTGTCGATGCAGACGGCAAGGTCTTGATAGGTGGACACGCTGGAAATTTTTATTGGAAGGAAGTGGCCAATGTAATCTGTACTAAACTCATGATGGGGAATCTCAGATACTCCAATTTGGGCACTCGTTTTCACCTGCAGGACATCGCAAACGGAAAGACTATTGAAATCCCAACTGATACTATGCTTGAGGAGAAAGTCACAAAAACTGGCTTGAGAAATGGGCAAGTTCTCCTGGTTGTGGAGAACACGTGAACAAAAACTTGGGGAAGTGATGGGACATCCCTAAAATAAACTACCCCGCCGCAAGCAGCGGGGTATTAAAAGCCAAAGCCAACAATTTCCTTCGCGGCAAGCCGCGGGGAATTTACCCGCAGAGATTAAAAAATTCTTAACCCGGACGCCTTATGAGGATCAATATTTACATTTTTGGGCATTGATGAAGGGTCCACCATATGATCCATCTCGTAATTGACACGACAGCATTTAGAAACGATCCTGCAAGAAAAAAGGCCGCTTTTCGTTCGTTGAAGCGGCTCGCCGAAGCCAGCGAGATTAGGCTCCACGTTCCGCACGTCGTTATGGAAGAGTTCCTTTCTCAGCAAACCGAGCAATACGTTGCAGGGTTGTCGAATATAAGCACATCGGTCGTCAAGTTCAAGAAGAAGCATATGCCTGAGGGAGCTCGCAAGCTACTTGACAACACTGATCGGCAATTAAATCGCCTGAAGGAAGAATTGGTGGCTTTTGTGCGATCCGACTTTGATCAATGGATTTTGGCAGTCAGTGCGGAGGTTCATTCCATTTCCGAATCCCACGGCAAGAAGGTGATGAACGCTTACTTTTCTGGTACCTTACCCTTTCGCGAGAAAAAGCGGCGGGAGGACATCCCCGATGCTTTCATTTGGCAAGTAATTCTTGACTTAGTTGAGAGTTTTGGTAAAGTCCACGTCGTGAGTGGCGATGGTGCGATTAGGACAGCATCAGAAGCTCACGGCAGCATAGTGTGCTTTGGTTCCTTAGAAGAGTTCATCGCTTCTGATACGTGCCAAACTCCGTTGAGAAAAAATCTTGCAAAGTCCAATTTGCAGCGCATAATTTCCATCTACCCGCAGATTCTTGATCAAATTAGGTCCGCTATTAACTCGCAAGCCGTGGACGTCCTTGCGGGAAAAACAGTGACGGGTCCCGAAATCCCAGATGACAATAACGAGGCAACAATCATGTCGGTCGGAGACCCAGAAGACATTGAGATCACTATAGATGATACAGAGTATTTTGGAGAAGGTGTTTTTGTGGTTCCCGTCACGTTCAACGCTGAATGCCTGCTCAATTACGCCATATTCAAAGGGGACTTTTACGGACTGGCCGAAGATAAGATCAAGCAAATATCGATCAGCGAACTAAACGATCACTACTATGACGCCGAAGAGTACTATGTTCTGAACATTTCATCCTCCACAGCGTTGAATTTGAGTTCGGCAGAGATAGAATCCGAGGGAATAGGGGATAAACGACTTTCTGAACTCGCAGAGGAAGCAGAAATAACCCTTGATTCTGTGGAGGAAATCGAAGTCCCGTCTATGGGAGATTTTTGATAAAGGCGCCCAACGAGACGGTGCAGCGGATCGCAAAAATCCGCCCCCGCTGATTAGCACATTATTCAGAAAAAAAGGGAATGCCCCAAACTTTATAAAATCCCCAACAAAAGGGTTTTATGCGGATCTTGGTAAACAGTGTTAAGTAGGGTGAATAATAAGAAGACAAGGCCTGTACGGCCTCGTTAAATTTCCCCTTCCCTATTTGGTCTTTTGATTTTGTTTTGACTCCTCTCAAAGATTTTTAAGCAAAGCGATAAATACCGCTTCAGGTTATATTCCGCGGTTTTCAGTTCATCTTCAGAACAACCTTGATAGAGATCTTCAATCCTTGTTTTTCCTTCCGAATTATCCTTTTCCATGCCTCTACTCTAACTAAGATCATGAGGGAAAAAAGAGGGGTAAAGTTAGCTGAAAAAACAACCATGACTTCATTGGGGCAAGGAAAAGTCAGGTCCTTCGATCAGTGCAATTGAACCTGGTGACGCATTTACACTTTCTCCGATTGTGGTAGCATGAGGATGTACTAAGGCTATAACATCCACTCTCATAAGTGACTTCTCCTCCCATCCCTGGGAGGATTATCCGCTAATGGGAGTGGGTCAAACCTATGAAAAAATATTTCTCTTATCTCCGGGTCTCCAGTGCCAGAAAACAAGGAGATAACACCTCCCTCCCCCAGCAACGGGAAATCATCAAAAGTTTTGCCCTGCGCAATAATATAGAAATCATCCGGGAGTTTCAGGAAAAGGAAACCGCAGCCAAAAGAGGAAGAACGCTCTTTAATGAGATGATCAAGGAACTCAAGAAGAGGAAAGCCGAGGGAGTGCTGATCCACAAGATAGACCGGAGCGCCAGGAACCTCAAAGATTGGGCCGACCTGGGAGAACTTATTGACCACGATATTGATGTCCGGTTTGTCTCAGAGAATATCGACATTCGCTCACGGGGTGGAAGGCTCTCGGCGGATATTCAAGCGGTGGTAGCCGCCGATTATATCAGAAACCTGCGGGAGGAAACCAAAAAGGGATTCTATGGCCGCTTACGACAAGGAATTTATCCCTTGCCCGCTCCGGTAGGGTACCAGGATAAAGGCAAAGGAAACCCTAAAGAGATTGACTCACTTCAGGCGCGGTTCGTGCGGAAGGCGTTCGAAATGTATGCTACCGGAAGCTGGAGTTTGGATGACCTGGTAGAAAAGATGTATGACCTGGGGTTACGAAATAGACGAGGGGGAAAAGTTACCAGAAACGGCTTGGCCACCGTACTCCACAATCCTTTTTACATGGGACTCATTCAGCTTCAGGTTTCCCAAGAGGTGTTTCCGGGAAAGCACCATCCCATCGTTTCCAAGCACCTCTTCGATAAAGTTCAGGAGGTGCTCGGCGGAAAAGCCACAGAAAAAAAGCTTTCTCATTTTTTCATCTTTAGGAAGCTTGCGCGATGCAGGCTATGCGGGCACACCCTCGTCGGTGAGATCCAAAAAGGGCATGTATACTACCGCTGTCACAGCAAGAATTGTCCTCAGAAAACCAGTAGAGAGGAGCTTATTGAAGCGGCGTTTACGAAAAAGCTCAAGCAATTACGATTTAACGAAGCAGAAAACCGATACTTTCGCGAATGGCTTAAACGTTCCTACCAGCAGGTGCTGGAGTTTAAGGAGACTCAACACAAGGCGCTCAGTCTCAGGCTTGAGCAGACAAAAGACCGGATGAGCAGAATTGCCGATGCGTATATTGAGGGTGTGTTTGATAAAGAAACGTACCAGGAAAAGAGGAGTGCCTTACTGCTGGAAGAAAAGGATATCGAAGAAAAAATGGAGCACCTGGACCGAAGCGAATCCAAAACTTTGGGGAAAATTGAAAAATTCCTCGAACTCGCTAATAACGCCTATTTAACCTATAAATTGGCAACTCCCGAGGAAAAAAGGGGTTTGGTAAAAATCGTTACCTCGAACCTTTCGGTTGAAGACAAAAATGTCTTTATTGAGCTAAATTTCCCCTTTAAAGTGATTGAAAACCGACCAAAAAATATAAACGGTACCCCGTATCGAGCCGTACCTCGAACTTTTTTGCTTCTGTTGAGCCAACTTTATGAATATTTTAGTGTTCAGGGGGATGAGGAGTAGGTACGACATATCTTATTTATGTAAAGCATAGCGCAGAACCTATTTAACTGGAAAGGGGGGAGAATTTTCCCAAGTAGACAACTTTTATCCAAAATAATTCTTACCCAAGTTCCAATCAATACAAATCTTCAATTAATTTTGCAAAAGTGCCGATTTAAAGACCAGCCAAATTACAATTTTTCTGAAATCTCCCGCTTCAGAATTGTTTTTATGTTCCGGCTCATATTCTTGACAAAATTGGGGTTGTTAATCAGGGATTCAAGATCAAGCTGGATGCTCCGATTATCTATTTGGCCAACCATGGCAAGAAGCTTCTCCTTGAGGTCTTCCATGGTATCGAACCCTTCGATACAGGAGAGGTTGGGTTTAATCCCTTTCTGAAGATACCAGAGGAGATCAAAATAGTCCCGCCCCTTTACCTTCGCCGTAGTCTTTCCCTGTTTGTCCGTTTTTTCCCATTTCCGGAAAAGAATTGCCCTAATCTTGGTCGCCATGAGCGTGGCCGGGTCAAGCGTTTTGATGAGAACTGAGCGGTTGAATTTGAAGATCGGGCGGATGTCCGTCGTATACCTTTCACAAAAATCGAACTTGGAGTAGACTTCAACCTTGAGAAAAAGGTTGTCGGTCTCTTCCCTGTTGGAAATGCCAAGATCGCGCAAGATCGGAAACTTCAGATAAATACGGAACTTCTGGACAGTTGTTGTTACATCAAGGTCGGTGCGCTTGGAAAAATAATCCTCCAAATCCTTGGCCAGCTTCGAGATGTTGACTTTCTTCGTTTCATCGATGAAATCCAGATCCTCCGAAAGCCGCTGAAGATCGAAGCAGTGCGCGAGCGCCGAGCCTCCGTAAAAAATGAGCCTGCTGTAAACGGGATGAGAGTACATGAAATCAAGAACCACGATCTGCAGGTACTCCTTAAGGAGATTTCGCTTCAGAAGATTGTTGCGGGATGGAGATTCACTAATGATATTTGATAGGGCCGGTTTGATAGTTTCCATAATGGTTGTCATTTTAGCCAATTAATAATCTCCTTCATTCGAGGCGATTTTTCCAAGGTAAGGTATCCGGCAAGCTCCGTGAAATCGCTCTTTGAAAATTCATCAAGGTTGAGTCGCAGTTCCTCTACCGCCCGTTTATCCACCAAAAGTCTTTTGCGAAAATAGAGAAAATCAAAGAGCGCCTTGGCTTTCGTCGCCTTACAAATTGAAAAGTTTCCTTTTTTAATCATGTTAAATCCGACGAATAATTCTTCCTTTATTTTATGGTAGATAAAAATGCCCAGGTCATTGGATAACTGCTCCGTCTTCCGAAGTCCTACCGATGTTATATTCCGGGGAATCTCAGTGAGCATGTTGTGTTCGTGGAGCACATAATCAAGGCTAAGATATGAGGGCCTATACAGCGTGTTGGCCGCAAATTCAACATAATCCGAAAAGAAGCCTCTTCGCTCTGCCGTATCAAGGTAACTCCTCGTTACGTACAGATTTCTTCTCAGGCGAACCATTGTTCCCCGCTTCATCTGGCGCGAAAGGATAATATTGAGAGACGCTTTCTTTTCGCCGAGAGGGGCAAGATCGGCAGCGCCAAAAGCTGGCAGGGTTGCTACCAAGTTAAGGATTCGTTTTGTTTTGATATCGTCGTTTCTCATAATATACTTGAATAGTATATTTAAAGAAACAAGATGTCAATAGGAACTGCTATGAAAAGATGGGGTTAAATAAGCGGTTACTTTTCTGATGCCTATTCTGATGATTCCTGGGACATAGCTTGAACGCTTGGCGGGGTTATAAGCGGGCATATAAAACCGGCCAGTGGTGGGCGAATCAAAAAAGGCCATTTTCAAGGAACAATACTTGTGAAAACATTGCCACCTGAAAGAAGGTGAGTCGCGGCCTGTTTGACGCAGGGCTTTTGCAAAAAATTGATTGGAGAAATCCGTTGGTTATGGAAAGAAAAATTAAATTGTTAATATAATTTTATTATAGGACATTTTCTGAATTTGTGCAAATTTAGAAAAGTGGTAGGCTAAACAATCGATTCTATTAAAACGAAATGTTTTTAGACTTCAAATTAAATTGTCTTTCAATTTCCTTTTTCCGCTTTTTGCTTCCAGGAGAAACTGCAAAGAGCGTTGAGCAACATTCCGCGGTATTTTATCTCTGAGTTCTAACAGAAAAGGAAAATGACAGCCCCGCAGGCGTTTTCCGTTTCCACAAGGACAGGGCCAGTGCCCCTTGATTTTTGGCGCTATGATAAACAACATAAACTTTATTACAATATCCATATCTTCAGTGCCGAAAAGCTGCACATAGTAGTCACGAATTCCTCTTACTCCATGATCCCATACACCAAAGGGCCAAGCTTCGCCTCGTTCAACTAAGCTTTGGCCCAAAAAGAAGTTGTGAACCGGACAGTTCAGAAATTCCAGGAAAGTACTGCCAATTGGCCATATTTCCGAGCGCTGTTCTGGCAAGAAAAGACATGCTTCCCCTTTTTCATTCATATGGCGATCCAGGGTTCGGGGTATACGTCCACCAACCTCCTCAACGATTGGAATAGATTTTGGGTAATCTTTTAAAAATGTAATCTTTATCGAATATCTATCGAGGGACTTTTTATCATGGCGAATAGGGAATGATCCCTCTACAACTATCACCCCGTTACTCTCGTAGAAGTGGAGATTAGGAAAATCATCCTTAATCTCCTCTTTCATCTCGACAAGAAGGGCAGGGTTTTCTTTATACCATACCTTTCTCATAATCAAGCCAGGGTTTAGTAGGTTTAACAACGGAAGATGCGGCAACTTTCAACCTTGCCGTTTTGTTGTCTTCATTTTCTTCAACTTCACCGAAAATAGCTTCCCAGCCGGAATCCTCGATACCCTTTAGCGTTGTTCCCGCTACATAAGAAAGCGTAGAACGAATCGTTGCGGATAATAAATCAGAAAGGTCGTTACCAGTTGGATTGGCTGGATCTTCAATAGAAAGATTGTCGATGTTGTCACGCATTTCCTTCCAGACATATTCGAGCTGTTCTGTCAGGCTGGAAGATTGTCTCTTTTTGAGCAGCTTAATGACAAGTAGCTCCAGCGCGAAATGTGTTATCGATAGTCCATTACGGGTGCGCCATAGTTTCATAAGCCGAATTGCCTCAGTGACCCCGCTATTTTTGATATGGTTAAGGTGAACATCCAAGTTTGTCTTTAACCTCTTCTTCTCTCCCGACGATCTATAAAGAAAGACATCACTCTTGGAAGCATCAGTATAGCGACCGGGAACCACATCGATATGGAAGTCTACACCTAGGTTCTCCTTACTGTTACCCTTAATACGAAGAGCAGACGGTTTTTGTTCTACCATATATTCTTTGGATAGAGCCGTGCGAACATTGTTATAAATATCCTCCAATGTTACTCCTGCCGCAGTATCGTCATTGGGAAAATATGAGATGATATCGAGGTCGTAGGCATCGCGAATCATAGTGCCTTTGGCCTTTGAACCTCCGTAGCGAATAGTGGGAGACGACTCGCTAAAGTGGTCACGCAAGAGATTTTCTACGTCAGCTCTATGTTGCTGTAACGCCGCAAGCTCCGGGCCATCGAAAGACAGAGTCTGAGATTTTAACACTTCTTTAAGATACTTTTCGTTGTCCATATTATTTTACCTCCAATTTAAAAATAAAACCGCCCTTGGCTTTGTCGAAATCATATATCTTCAAAGCTGGGTCTACCTTTGGCAATAATTCCCTTCCACAAATAATAGCAACGGGTGCTGGGACGGCAGGAAACAATTCGATTGCCCGCAATTCGGTTCCATGGTCGCGCATAATACTGCGAAGCGACAATTGATAGATGTTTTTGAATTCCGTGAGAGCTTCTCTTGTTTTCAAAAATGTCGGATTGGGCGATGGGATGCCGAGTGTAATTTCGTAAACATAAAAACGATCGTTAATCTCTGCGGGTAGATCGTTGAGATGAATGACTCCGCTCAATGAAAGTACCAGAGCCACTTTCGAGATATCTGTTCCGTAGCGAAGCCGATTGAATCTGTATGTAACTGGTTCTCCTGAAGTCTTCCACACCCAGTCTTCCGTATCGCGATGACGCTGGTAAGGATCAACCGCAATCTTATTGCTTAATTGCTTACCCAAAAAAATCAGTAGCGGAATGGGGGCTAGAGCAAAGAGTGATATATGCCTGGTTCGATCAGCATTCATTCCTGGAGCGTAGAGGCTATCTATTCTGCGTTTAATTTCCTCTGATGCTAATTGGAAGAAGGCAGGGCTCTCTTCACCAAAACTTGTCAAATCGATGACAAACCCTTTCTTATCATCTGGATACCGCGGATAAACTGCATCTGCGACTTGGGAAACGGGAATATCTACTGATTGTCCACCGATCTTAGCTTTAAGTTGGAAGATTGTAGTTCTCAGCTCAGGACCGAGTCCGGTAAGATGTTTGATGCGATCCTCATGCTGATGTTTCTGTTCCTCAAGAATGGAACGTGAGTACCGTTCTGGATGGTCATCTATCAGTTTGTGGCATTGGGGACAAAGCAACATCAGGTTTGAAACATCATTAATGTTAGCAGGGCGAAATGAAGTTTTTCCTCTTGGTCCAGCTACACTGAAGGCAACGACATGAGCAACCTGAGCAAAGTTTCCGGAGGTAAGAGTTAACGGATGTTCTAAAAGATATTTGTTGCAGCCATCAAATTCGCATCGACCTCCGGCATGTACAAAAAGAAGGAGACGAGGAATTGTGGCAATTTCCCTTCCCTTAACACTTTTTATTGGAGACTGATCTTTTATCGTTCCCATTTTTTTGGTACCTGCCGCATTTAGTGTTTTGTGTCTTTAGGTGGATTAGGATCTTTGCCGTAGCTATCTTTGTCCTGAATTCTTCCGTCTTTGCCATGGATTACGTGTTCGACATGACCTTTCTTGGCCTCAACAACCGCACTCTGCATAGCATTGGCTTTAGTATTGTGTGTTGAGATTGGTTCTTTTATTCCTTCTTTTTTTACCGCCCACTTATTTCCCAAAGGTACAGTGTGAATGTTTTTGTTTCCCATGTTATTTACCCCCTTAAATTTTATTATTTGCCCTGTTGACTTTCAGAGCGTATTGCCGCATTTAATCTTGTAAGCTTACTTGCTTACATGATAAAGAAAAAAAATCATAATGTCAATAGTGGATTTTGTTCCATTGGAAAAAGTGAGTCCACGCGTATTTTTGCCACAATCGGATTAACGTCAAATATATCAACCAATCGGTTTATCGCTGCTTGCCGATTGGCCTTCTCCAATACTTTGCAACCCAGAGAGCCCACTTCTCTCAACAATGGTTCCAGGGCGAGTTTCACTAACTTACGAGGTAACAAAAGGGCTCCAATTGCGAGATTAGCCTGATATTCCCACCACTGCCCGCTATAATGATTATCTGTGCGATCTTGTAAGCCTTCTATCCCACTAGAACGGCAAATAATTTTTGATCCGCTCACGTCCTTCGAATTGCCAAAAAGGGACTTCGCTTGCAAGTCAAATGCGAAAAGGTAAGCATGTAAGAGCCCATGACCAGCTTCGTGAGCCAAGGTTGTGTTGACGCGCCTTTCAGAAAATTTGTTGTTTTCTTCCCCTAATTCTCTTGAGACCGCAATACCCTTAACCCCGTTCACGCCAAACATCGTGTACCCCAGAACACCCTCAGGCATATCCTCAAAGGAAAAAGTGACTTTAAATTTTTTCTCTATAAAACGGTCAATTCTAATTGGTTCCGGACCTGTTGGTAGGAGGCCAACCTTCTGCAATTCGTCGTTGCATATGTTCTCAACTTCCGCTGCTTCAAAATACGGACGTTCAGAAAATGGTCCGGATGTTGTTCGGTAAACCTTCATGTATTTTTTTTACCTTTAGACTTCTTCTCAGCGAATTTAATTATGTCGTCGGGGCTAATATTTTTATCAATAACTTTTCGAAAAGCAAAAGCATATTGGGGATTTATGGCCGTCAACCGCTTCAAGCCTTCGACTGGCGGACGCGTATCATAAACTCGAAGATCTTCAGTTGATACATCAAGTTCATTAGCCATAATTTCGAAAAGCTTGTCCGATGGATAGCGACGTCCAAGTTCAATATCAGATACGAATGGAGCAGAAACTCCAATTCTTTTAGCAAATTCCCTAAGAGATAAATCCTTTTTTTCTCTCAATTCACGAATTCTCTGACCAAGTGTTTTCATAATGTAAGCTTACTATGCTTACAGAGTTCTGTCAAGCAAAATTATTAAAAAAAGACAATCCCTGGAAACTCCTTCATTCCAGGTGTGCTTTTGACGATTTTGGAAACAAAAAAGCCACGAAGCTGTCATTTGGCAGTTTGATACTCCTGAGGAATGGTCTTTGTCCTTAAAAAGTTATTGTAATTTTTTACGTACACTAAAACTCATCGAACTAAGGAAAAATAGGAAATTAAGGAAAATTACTCCCCATCCGACAAAGGGAAATAAAAAAATTCTCTTTGGAGGGTTTTTTCTTATAATATTTCATTTTTATTGACTTTTTCTTCCTTAATGAGTAACCATATGGAGAATTAATTATAAAAATCTATGGGATTTAACAAAGATGCTTAAAAAGGGAAAAGGCTTTAAGGCTTAATTAGAAAAATAGAAGGCGAATTACCGAAATAAAGTGATGGCTTTTTTCATTTTGAGGCTTAGCCTAATTGGTTCAATCTGAAATTTTGACAGTGCTTATGGATCAATATAATCAATGTTAGCCAGTTCACCCGCAAATGAAAGGCATGACGATGTTCAAAGAAGAAACCATTGAGGCCCTATTGTTTGAAGAAGAAAGCACTACCATAGATTTTAAATCCGAACAGTATCGGTTCGAAAACGAAGACGACAAGACAAAAAGTGAACTTCTGAAAGATATTTTGGCATTTACAAATTCATGGCGGCGAACCGATGCTTACATTCTCATAGGGGTAAGAGATGTACAAGGCGGCCAGGGAGAAGTCATCGGAGTCAACTCGCACATCGATGACGCAAAACTACAGCAGTTCGTAAATTCAAAGACACAGAAGGCAATAATATTCTCATATGTAGCAGCCAAATATAAAGGCAAAGATATAGGGATTATACAAATCCCCAAACAAGAGAGACCTATTTACTTACTAAAAGACTATGGCAAAGTCCAAAAGAACACTGTTTATATTAGGCGTGGAAGTTCAACTGAAATTGCTACACCGGTCGAAGTGGCTCGGATGGGAGTCGATGATTCCAGAGTTGAATCTGGTGATCCAAGGCTTGATGTCCGATTCTATCAAAGCAGCCATGATCGTATCATCGGGCAAGATTTGGAATTGAATTCAAATATTATTACTATTACGGATGCAATTCCAGATTACCGAATGACTGCAAGAACGGGCATGGGAATTAGCGTTGATTTAACTTTACCCACAATAAACAAAGATTATTGGAGAGACTGGGTACATTATGCTTCCTTCTCTATGTCAGTTAACCCAGTTGAACTTGCAATTACAAATACCGATACGATTTCGGCTAATAGTCCATGTCTTGAACTAATTATAGATGACCCTGAACGTAGCCTAATCCTATATGACTCAACAGAGGAACCAAAAGAACCAAGCACCGATATTATGACAAAGATAGGATCATTACGAAGAGAGGAAAGTATATACAGAATAGAATACAAAGAATCTGGTTATTGGAAGCTTACAGCTGATATAGAGCATGTCCATCCTAAGCGAACGGTACCTGTTCCAGACCGTATTTTCATGGGTTCCAAAACTACTAAAAAATATTTGATAAAAGTGACTGTTTTTGCTTCGAATATTACTAAGCCACACGAGGGGTTTTTAGGGTTAAGTATAAAGGCAAACCCGATATTATTATTGTGGTCAGACTTCTACAAGTCAGTATTAAAAAGGAGCTAATAAGGCTTTTTCAGCGGAATGCAAAAAGCCGTGCCCGTTGAAACGCAGCGTTGATTGGCCATAAACACAATATGAATATATGTTGCGCTGTTCGGGCAGAAGGAGGTTTGGTAGATACATGAGTCTTAGTCGTGATATCGCTGAGAAATCCGTGCAGGCGGCAGTCGCCTCTATCGAAATCTATAACAAGCCGGATTTTAGTTTTCGTGAAGAAGCGTTCAGTCTGCTAATGACCAATGCATGGGAACCACTTTTAAAAGCCAAGTGGCTGGCGGACCATAATGACGAGATAACGACTCTTTATGATCTTGGAAATGATGGTCGGCCTCGCTTATCTCGCTCAGGAAATCCTTGCACTCACAGCCTTGGCTATCTGGCAGCCAAGCTAGTTGAAGATAAGAATTCGGGATTCGACAAGCCCACCCACGACAACGTGATAGCATTGATAGAAATCCGAGATAATTCGGCTCACTTCATCCATAAAGATTTACATCTTGGGAGAGTAGTCCTTGAAATTGGGACTGCTTCCCTGCAGAACTATCTGCAGGTCGCCGGAGAATGGTTTCAAATAGATTTGTCCTGCTACAATTTTTTTTTGATGCCCCTGTCTTTTTATCACGGCTTCGAGGCCATTACGACGTCCGTCTCTCCCCAACCCGTTCAGGTTCAGAGACTTGTCGAATATCTCATCTCACTGGAAAACCAAAATGAAGGTGAGAGTACACGCCACGTAGCAATTCGCCTTCATACGCGTTTCGTCAGATCGCGTGATGACTCGGCCATCGCCTTTAAATGGACTGATGACCCGGCGGCACCGGCCGTTCGGCTTGCAGAAGAGGACATTCTCAAGAACTATCCGCTTACTTACAGAGACCTGACTAATCAACTGCGTAGGCGTTATAAGGACTTCATCGAGAATCGTGATTACCACAGGATTAGACAGAAGATTGAGAAGGTTAAGAAGCTTTCCATTATCCGAACCCTTGATCCAAGAAATCCAAAAAGTGCCAAGCAAAGATTCTATAACTCCAACATAATTCAAGAGTTCGATAAACACTATAAACGTAGGAAGAAAGTGGAACCAGTCGCTACACCGGATCGGCGGGAAATGACGCCCGCCTCCCAATGATGCCTATTTTCGCCGGGCTAAACAAGTACAGAATGCAACGCAGGTAAAAAATGTCTGAACATGATTACATACAGGAAATGATCAAGATGCAGGAATCTGTACGTAAGATGCTTGAGCCTCCTGATTATGTCAGGAGAATGATTGAAGAGCAGGAATCTTTGCGTAAAATTTATGAGCATCACGATTATGTGCAGGAAATGATCAAGAAGGAGGAATCTCTGCGTAAGATGTTTGAGCCTCCTGATTATATCAGGAGGATAATTGAAGAGCAGGAATCATTTAGAGAAATCTTTGCTCCGGGAGGATCAGCCGCCACAGCTCTTACATCACTAATAAATCAAGAAGCTTTCAATCCGTTAGATATCACAGAAAGAATCAGAAACTTTGCCGATGAATTATCTATACCAGACTTTTATATTAACAATGAAGGGTTCCTATCTTTTGAAGAGCAGAGCATAAATGTATTTGAGTTGAATAGCGCAGTACATACTTTTTTTGATAAAATTTCTGAAGAATGCTCAATCGAAAATGTTCTGTCCTTGTTGGCTGATTTAAAAAGACCGGTCCAACGAATAGCAATTTGGATTTTAAATAACATCATTGTAGCTTTCATTATCAGTGTTATGGCTGGACTTTTTACACAGAATATCCAAAATTTTCTTGATTTAAGTTCTTTTAAATCTAGGCGAGAAGTTCTGCAAAAAATAAAGTGTTTGCCTCCTGAGATAGATACAGACAAATATAAAGGATATAGAGTCGTAACTGCCAACATCCTTAATTTACGAAGAAATCCGAAGATAAAATCCCAAATTGTCGCGAAATTAAAAAGAGGAAAACTTGTTCGCCTCGTTCAAAAAAAGAAAAACTGGACAAAAGTAGAAGTTGAAATTTCAGATTCAGCTGGTGTAGTAATGGGATGGGTTGCAACACGGTATATTGTGCCCCTTAAGCCTCTTAATCGATGAGTAATTATGAGGCGAAGGTAATTTTCATTCAACGGAGGATGATGTTATATAATCCTAATCTAAGAAAGAACAGATGAATATGAAAAAAGAATGTCATTCTGGGTTATCCTTTAGCCCCACAAGAGGTCAGTTTAGATTAGCGAAACTATATTTTTCTTGACTTCTTCCTTTGGAATTGATATTTATTTTTTTAGTTCTTCGGCT
This sequence comes from Thermodesulfobacteriota bacterium, assembly GCA_026625185.1. GTDB lineage: Bacteria > Desulfobacterota > WTBG01 > JAGOGO01 > JAGOGO01. The sequence goes on from CP113000.1 coordinate 2,294,798, forward strand.
TTGCTTTACAAAGAGACACCGCGCCTTACAGACTAATCAAATCCGGGTTTACCCCGACAACCTCCCCATAGCGTATCATCCCTTGTTTATAGAGTTCCTCACGGCTTAATACCGCCAGCACCTGCCTTGGAGTCCACGGTTTTCGGTTTCTGCGGGTAAACCCTTGCCGGTTTAAGTGCTGGGCTATCTCTTGAGAGGTTTTCTTCTGGTCTTGAAGCAAGAAAATCAGTCGCACCATCTCTTGTTCTTGCGGATTTTTCGATATTTCTTTGCCCCTCCGCGAGAACCCATAGGGAAGCGTTCCGCCCGCCATCTTGCCCCGTCTTATTCTCTCCTCCCGGCCTTTTTTCAGCCGCTCGATAATCTCTTTGCGGTTCTCCTCGGCAATAGCCTCTCGAATTTGTCGGATGAGAACGTCTTTCCGGTCGCTGCCGTCATAATGAGGCATGTCGGCGATAAGGACCTTCACGCCCAACCGGTCAAATTCAAAGAGAAGATTCTCCGTCAGCCGCAGATCCCTCGATAACCGGTCCAAGGAGGCGACGACAACCCTTTTGATCCTGCCGTTTTTGCTGTCTTTCAATAACCTTCTCAGGGCTTTTCGGTTTTCCGTAATGCCGGTCCGGGCCTCATCGATATAGAACTGATCAACCATGAAGCCGGAAGCCCCGGCATAGTTTTCGATCTCCCTCCGCTGGATATCAATCCCATAGCCTTTCTTCTGTTCGAGGGTACTCACCCGGCAATACCCGGCCACGATTTTCGTTTTTCCCATGGCATCATAGGCTTACCTGTTAGCGTAGCCTCTCTTTGTAAAGAGAGACTGACGTAATCAGCGTAGCGCAAACAGTGCAATCTGTCGAGGGGACGAGGGATGGCCTCCTGATAGAGGGCATCGGAGACAGAAATCTTGTTATCCTGACCCTTAAAAGTTGGTTGGTGGTGTTTGCTATAAAGAATTCACTGAAAATTAGGAAAGGTTTGAAGTTTGGAGGGTCATGGAGTTTAACTGCGGCAATAGTATGGGTATTTGACTATATTTGGATGCCATGGCTGGGTATAACATTTCAATATTTTGCAATGATTCCTCTGTTTCTTTCGCTTGTAGTGGCTTGCTATATAGGTCTGTATCTTTATAATTTCTTGGATGAAGATGTATTTTTCATAGGGAAGATTAAACCCTGGCTTGATGCTGAAAGTTCTTGGGTAAAAATTGAGCGAATAAAACAAGTAGTCCGCAAAAGCCCTAAGCTTACCTTTATTGTTCTTTCAAGCTGGTGGAGCCCTTTGCACGCTCATTTTTTTTTCAGAGATAATAATAAGGGAGACAAGATGGCAGTCGTTTCGATTGTTGAGGGATCAATATACTGCACCCTTTTCTGGGGTGTAGTAATCGATCTTATTATTTTTATCTACAGATGGGTAAAAATGCTTTTTCACCATTACACCTTTTAGTCAGGGATTGGCCTTATGAAAGTTTTTCTAACGGGTGCAACTGGTTTTCTGGGAGGAGAGCTTCTGGTTGAATTTTCTAAGCTCTCCTTTATAGAAAAGATTTTCTGTCTGGTCAGGGCTGATAGTCAATTAGCAGCCCAGTGTAGGCTAAAAAAAGTTTTTGCTTTTCATGACGATTTTTATGATGAAAGCAAGACTGTGGCTATTCCTGGAGATTTGATGGATGAAAATCTATCGAAAAAACTCAGATCAGATTTTGAATTGAATTCAGTAAATATAATCGTTCATAGCGGAGCCAATACCTCATTTCTTCCTCAAAAAAGGAATGTCGTTGAGGCAACTAATGTTAATGGAGCCATTCAGGTTGCCACCTGGGCGTCCGGCTTAAAGGATCTGAAAACTTTTGCCTATGTTGGAACAGCGATGATTGCCGGGGCGGGACCTTCTATGGTTGGCAGGCATATTTTTGAAGACGAATCTCCAAATCCCAACGCCGAACATATCGTTGACTATACTCGTTTCAAAATGATAGGTGAAATGAATGTTCGGAGAATAATTCCTGAAGATAAGCTTCTTGTCGTAAGACCATCAGCTATATTAGGTGATAGCCGCCTTTGGAAACCTAGGTCGTTTGATATCGCTTGGGTTTTTACTGCCCTTAATGTCCTGAGGCTTTGTCCGTTTGACATTACCTGCAGAGTAGATCTTATTTCTGTTGATTATGCAAGCAGAGCAATAATAGATCTGATCTTTTCTGACCGAAATTTTAATTGCTATCACCTAAGTGCAGGCAGATCTGCCACTGCCATGTGGGATATCCTGCAGGTTTACCGGAATAACGATAACGGGCGGATCGACTATCATTTTGCCGATCCTGGTCTCTATAAGGAGATGGTCTCCTTCTCTAAAAAGAGATTGGAACAGTGTGAAGTTCTGAATAGGGACTATAAGGATTACCTGCACTATTGGCAGGGAATATTCAATTCCAACGGGGAGTTCCGAATTCTACTCTTCGGTTTAGAAAAGTATCTGAGGTTCATTAATCTTGATCAAACATTTGATAATACAAGATTGCTGAGTGAAGGAATTAAGGAACCGGAGGTTACCAGTAGCTATGTAGGAAGGACTATATCTTTTATTAAGGATATAGATATAATCGAAAGCTCACAGAAAAACGCGTGATGTTTCAAAGGTAACATTGTGCAACTCGGGCAACTCTTTATGGGTTGCCCTTTTTTAATTTTCTGGGTGTTGTATAATAGATACAAAATGTGCGAGGCATATCAAAATATTAATTTTCTTAATTACAGTTATGGTACTCCGATAGCAGTAGTTTTACTACTGGGCCTTTTTGTTTTATTTTCAGGATTCAAGAATATATCTAATCGCATATATTTCTTGTCCATTATCGGATTTTTAATTTGGATGGTTTGCGATTATTTAAGTTTTGCATTGACTAACCCATCTCACATCTTACTATCTGAAAAACTGGCAACGCTTGGAATATTAGGGCCTATGTTTGCATCAATGTTTATTTATATTTTTCCTGAAAACAGGCAATTGAGTAGAAAAGTTGTATTGGCGCTTATACTGCCTATTATTCCATTAATCATATTACTTCCTACAAAGTTTATCATAAGTTCTATAACCCCCGCTCCCGAATGTAATGTAACGACAGGAACTTTTTATTTGTACCTCGCGTTTCTGATTTTGTATTACATTACTTCAATTTTCATAATCTCTATCAAAAAAATTAGAACTCTGAAAGGTAACTTTAAAAAACAGCTAATCCTCTTTATTTCCGGAACAACCATATTCTTATTTTTAGTTATTCTGCTGGCAGTCATACCTTCGATTTATGAACAATATAATTTAGTAATACTTGCTCCGTTTTCAGTAGTTATATTCGCTGGATTTTGTGCCTATGCTATCGTCAGGTATCAAGTATTTAATCTTAAAATTATTGCCGCTCAGATGCTGGTAATATCTTTAATAATTCTTATCGGTTCGCTGTTATTCTATGTCCGAGAGGCTGGTGGAAGGGTTTTGATTGCGGTTAATCTTTTACTCTCGCTGTTTTTCGGTTGGTTATTAGTCAGGTCGGTTAAAATGGAAATTAAGCAGAAAGAAGAATTGAAAAAATTGTCTGATGATTTAGCGGTGGCTAATGAGAAGTTGAGAAAAATAGATGCCAGCAAGACGGATTTTATTAATATTGCTTCCCATCAGCTTAAAAAGGCTCCGACGCCGATCAAAGGTAATGTTTCGCTTCTTTTGGAAGGTTCCTATGGCGAGGTTCCCGAGAATCAGAAGAAAATTTTGCAGGAAGTTTACACTGCTAATGAACGGCAGATTGATTTGGTTGACGACCTTCTCAATGTCGCCCGGATGGAATCGGGCCGGGTCCAGTTGGATTTCCAGAAACAGAGAATTGAAGATATTTGCCAGGAAGTTTACACCAATCTTCTACCTGCAGCTAAAGAAAAAGGCCTTGAACTGGGCTATGAAAAACCGAAAAAACCTTTGCCGATACTTTCTCTTGATAAAGGCAAGATTTTTGAGGCCATTTTCAATTTTGTGGAGAACGCGATAAAATTGTAATGCCACCTGTTTAGCAAGCATTTTTTAAGTGAGAGATAGGCTGATTATAAATATAGTTTTCGTAACATTGTCTGGGTGTTAAATTTCCCAGAGCTTGGTTTGGATAATCGGTGTTGTAATCGTTAATCCATTTAGCTAAACCAATCTGAAACTCGAAAGGGTTATCCCAGTCATACGGCCAGAGGATGTCTTCTTTGATAGTGCGCATAACTCGTTCGGTATCGGAGTTGCCTTTCGGATTAGACCAGGTGGTAAATATCTGTTTTAAACCTAAAAGGCTACAGCTCATCATAAAACGTCGAGCTGTTGGCTGAGAACCATTGTCGGAGATCAAAAACAGGTTTTGCTCTTTGGCAGCTTCACGGACACCATGAGGGAAGCGGTTGTTAACCGCCATATCCAGGGCAGAAAGCCAATCATCGGTCTTTGATTGCATGGATAGAGAATAACCGACAATCTCTTTTGTGTACCAGTCAAGGACAATGGTTAAATAGAGCCAGCCCCAGGATGCCATGCGGATTTTAGTCATATCAATGCCCCAAAATTGATTAGGCCTGGTGGCTTTGGGTTTTGGTTTTATCGGCCCTCGTTTAGCTTTAATCCGCACCTGCGGTGTAACCAGCAGGTTGTGTTCTTTCATAATCCGATAGATACGATTAATGCTGACCGAATACCCGCGTCGGTATTTCAGATATGACCAAACCCGGCGATAGCCCCAGAGAGGATGATCGGCCTTGATGGGTTTGATTCTCAACCATAATTGTAAATCTCTTTTAATAGTTGAAAGTGAGCGCCGCCGTTTCATAGCTCGTAGTCGCTTTTTTTTAATTCGACGGTCAAATCGCCGATGATTTTCTTTAATTTAAGAACTTCTTGTTCCAAGTGCTGTTCTTTTTTAGAAATATTTTTAGTTTCAAAGGCTTGGTGACCGTGTTTTAAGAGCTGATCACGCCAGAGGTAATACTGGGTATTGGCAATTTGGTATTTGGCACAGAGTTTCGAAATTTCAATGTGACCGGATAGCCCCTCAAGCACGATACGCAGTTTTTCCTGGCTGGTCCAGATGCGTTTTTTCATAGCAATAGCCTCCTTTCTTATGGAGCCTATTCTATCTTAAATTGCTCGTTCCGTTAACTAGTGGCAGTATAAAGGCCTCAGGTGCTAACTCGGCTTATATGAGTATTATAAGTGGTGACTCCGCATATTCAATGTTAAGTTTGGGAGATTATACATCTGAAGCTGCTGGAAGGATTGGTTACTATAACAACGATAATTATATGTATTTCCAAACGAATGGCGGTGAGAGGGTTCGAATTACAAGCAACGGCAGCGTCGGCATCGGGACGACAAACCCAAGTGCCAAATTAAGCGTAACCTCCACTTCCGATGGAGATGTCATTACCGTCACCGACTCCGACGGAACCTGCACCCTCAATCCTGAATCCGGAGGATCTTGGAGCTGCACATCTGACAAAAGGCTCAAAAAAGACATCGCCAGCATTGACGATTCCCTTTCCAAGATAATGGATCTGCGCCCGGTGTCCTTCAAGATGATAGCCGGAGGAGATACCAACTACGGCTTCATCGCCCAGGAAGTTCAAAAGGTTATTCCCGAAGCGGTTTCCACCCTTCCCGGAGGATACCTCGGAGTAGCCGAAGGAAAGTTCACTCCCTACATCATCAGAGCGATCCAGGAGCAACAAAATCAGATATTAGGAATTTCCAATTTTAGTGAAAATCTCAGCCAAAGGCTGACCAGCCAGGGGCTGGAAATCCAAAATTCCAATGACCAAATTTCAGGGTTAGTTCTGAAAACCGATGCCAACATTAAGACCCTGGAAGACTTGCAAAAATCAGTGGATGAGCAGTTCATGAAAATACAAAATTCTCTGGATACTTACAATGAGATCCTTCGCTCTGCTCAGGATGACTTGACGTTGATTTCCAATTTCAATGATCAAATTATTCAAACCGACGAGATTTTGGAACAAATTTCCGCCGACGTTAAAACTTTGGCGGACAGGCAGGATGCCAGCGATGATTTGATAGCGATTTTGCAAGCCCAGATGGACGAACTCAAGAAACTGACCGACCAAAACCTTAAACTTGCCCAGATTGAAGCTAATAAAAACGAGATTGACCTCATTAAGCTGGTTTTGGGAGTTGACCGAGTTAAAGACCCCACCGACATAGACATTATCGGGAAGATCAGCGCCAGCGGAATTGAGATAACGGGAACGGTGGAAGCGAAAGATGTTAAAATGGAAAGTTTGGAAATGGAGGATGGAAAGACTTCTGGTAAAGGTAAAATCAAATCTGGGGATACTTCGGCAGAAATCCAGACTCCCTTCGCCAGCGAAGACGCCAAAATTTCCATTACTCCAAGAGGAGACACTTTTGACAGAATCCTATTCTATGATGATGTTAATGAAGGCAAGAGCTTCAAGGTAAAAATCAAAAAAGCCACTGACGAAGGCGACATAAATTTTGATTGGCTGATTATCAAGTAATCTTCTCTGCTGATCTTTAACAGCATCGATTTCATCACATGGAAAATATTGATTTCCAGTTGGCTAATCTATTTAGCGCCACTTGCTTGCAGAGTGGCGTTTTAGTTTTGGCGCGCGCCAAAAAAAGGCCTTCATTGTGATAATTCGTAACCAGGTCCTTGTATTTATGAGGGTGACCTTGCCCTAAAGGACAATATCTCACCTCTTTTTGTCCTCCCTTTACTCTCTATACTTAAACTAATCCGATCAGCAATTTAACCAGCACCTTAACAACTCAAAAAAAGGAGGTGAAGGCCAAAACCAAGGAAGACCTACAACCCTTAACTGGAGGAAGTGCATATGAAGGTACGGGTGATCCATTCTAAAAATTTAAGCTCTGAATGCTGGCTTGTCCAGACTTGGGACTTGAACTACTGTCAGACCTGTAAATTCAAAGGAACAAAAGCGTGCGGAGGAAAAAGAATAAGACAAACCCGCAAAAACCTTTTGGGCAAGAAAGTGCCCATAGAATAGGAGGATCAGATGACAGAAATTCAGAGTCGTTGTCTGCCTTATTTTTCCCAGGATAAGGCGAGTATTTTTCTTCTTAACGGAAGAAAAATCAGGGTCCCGATTTTCAATTTCCAGGATGTAACTTCCGAAGGAGGAAGATTCCATCAGTTTCACACCTTCCTTATAGGAAGAAAGGCCAGTGACTACCAAAGGAGGGATAAAGATGTACAGCCCGAAGATCAGAGAGGATTTAATTCCAAAGATTTACCAGAAAGCCAGGGCAAAAGGAATTAACATGACCACCCTGGTTAATGGGATTTTGGAGAATGCCTTAAACGGAGGTGATGAGCTTGAGGAAACTATTGCGCATGGCAAAAAGCTTGGTTTTTCGAAAAAAGATGGCCGACAAGATGGAGAAGCTTGAAGCTGAAATCAGGTCTTTTCTTTTAAATCAAGGGAAGAGGGAAATTATAAGCGATGGCTTCAAGATTTCACTTAAACAAGGAAGCCGCATTAAAATTACAGAACTGCCATCATCAAATCTTAAACAACTTAAGCTCCCGATAAAACAAAAAGAAAAATTGGAGAAAGGAGAAAAGCCATGAACCTACAGAATTTAACCGAAGAATTAGAGAGGCAAAAGCCGCTCAAGTGGGATGAAAAAATTGATTCATCCGGTCTTGGGATGGTCTTATCCGAAAACCAGGCGAAATTGCATGTAACCGGGAAAGATAAAATATTTTCCATTACCCGGCCCTGCCACAGCCAGATTGCCGAAAGGCTGGAAATCCCTTTCCGGTATTATACCAAAATGGAAAATGAGGCTCCTGATCTTTTGGCCGAGAACGTAAACACCTGGCTGAAAGAAAAGCCCAAAGAGATTTTTCTCCGGGGCCTCGGTGATTCCATCCGGGCATTCTTGAGCGACCGGTACCGGGTGATTGATCATCTGGATATGCTCTACTGCTCCTTGAATGAGCTTCAAGCCCATGAAGCTGAGTTTGAGGATTGTTTTCTTTCGGAAACCGAGCTGAATCTAAAAGTGAAAAGCCTTCAGCTCCGAGACTTTGTCAGGCATAAAGATGACCTGATCATCGGAGGGCTCCTGCTTACCAACTCGGAAACCGGGCACCGGGCCTTGAGGGTGGAACCCCGTATGTTCAGAGTAAAATGCACCAACGGCATGGTGATTGAGGAGTTTTTAACCCGGCAAATTCACTTGGTGAATGGTAAAGATGAAGGTGACGAGATGGTTTATTTATCCATCCGGAGGTCCATCAAAGAGCTTTTCGGAAGATTCGGAGAAATCGTCCAGGTCTTACGAGAGACCACCGAAATCAAAGTGAGAAACGCAACCAAAGTGATTAACAATGTGGTAGAGCACTACCGCCTGAGCGAGACCCAGAAGGAAAACATCCTCATCGCCTTTGGCGCTGAGCCGGAAGAGGACAAATACGGCATTGCCAACGCTGTAACCCGAGCAGCCCAAAGAGAGGAGACCTGGGAAAGGAGCCTTGAGCTGGAGCGGATCGGCGGGAAGCTCGTTACGCTCTCCCCGGAAACATTCAAAACCTGGGATGAGTAAAGAAAGGAGAAAGAAAATGAAATTCGCAATAAAGAGAAAAGTATTGTTGGAAGGTCTTGAGATTGTCAAGGACTCAGTGGGGAAACAGACTTCTTTGCCGATTCTGAAAAATGTCAAACTGAAAGCCCAAGGAGAAGCCCTTGAACTTTTTACTACCAACCTTTCCATTGGGACCATGGTTTTACTTAAGGATTTGACAATAGCTGAAGAGGGTGAGGCATTATGCGACGCATTAAAGTTGATGGCCATTGTAAAGGAACTTCCGGAAAATGACTTGAGGATCGAGATCGAAGAAAAGGGACATCTAAGGGTGAAATGCGAGAAATCTCATTTTAAGCTCCTGACCATGCCGCCGGAAGAATTTCCTTGCTTGCCGGAGGTTCCTGAAAAGGAATTCTTTCCCCTCGGAGAACGATTCTTTCAGTATCTAAGCAAGGTCAGATATGCGGCTTCAAAAGATGATCTGAGACACAGTCTCAATGGCGTTTTTATGGGAGCAGACGTGGTGGCAACCGACGGCCAACGAATGGCGGTATTGAGGAGAAACCTGGGATTTAACGATGTGCTTGTGCCACTGGAGTTTATCAGCCTCATCTTGAAACTTAAAAACAGAGAAAACGGGAATACCTTTCAAGCCGGGTGCTCCAACAACATAATTATCATCCGATCCGAAGGCCTCAGCTTATTTAGCCGGTTAATTGATGCGGAATTTCCCGATTACTCAAAGGCGATTCCCGATAATCATTCCCGATACGCTCTGATGCAAAGAAAGGATTTAATGCAGGCTCTTAAAAGGATCATGCTCATGAGCGGAAAAGACTATTCGGTGAGGTTCGAGTTTAACCCCTCCTCTCTCTTCCTTTCCTCCTTTAACCCTAACCTGGGGGATGCTTCTGAGGAAATGGAGATCGAATACCAATCAGAGAGGGATAAAACCTCCTTTATCATCGGCCTTAACGGAAAGTTCCTCCTGGATATGCTGGAGGTTTTGGATGAAGAGCGGGTCAAACTTCAGATGATAAGCGATGAATCACCCTTAATGATTGAAGAGCATGACTGCCTTCACGTCCTTATGCCCATTCAGTTGCTTAATATTGAATCGGAGGCTCAATCTGAAACTAACTTTGAGCTTGACAGTGATCCCGAGCCGGAACCGGAGTTTGTGGAAGAGGAGGAAGCAGCTTAAAAAAAGTTTAATGGTTCTTTCTTAAAAAATTAGGAGATGTCTAATTGATCTGTACCCTTTAAAGTAGACACGGAATAAAAAGGGTTAGGCTGAACTTAAAAGATGATTTCTGTATTCAACAGGGGTCATCTTTTTTAAATTCCATTGCTGTCTTTTATAGTTATAGTATTTCACATATTCCCCGATAAGCCAATGCAGTTTTTCGAAGCTCTTGCATGATTGGTAATCCACATCGTCCTTGAGATGCCCGAAGAATGACTCAATCGGAGCGTTATCCAGGCAGTTTCCTTTTCTGGACATGGATTGCACCATTTTAAGCTTCTTGATCGTTTCAATGTACAGCGGATGGGTGTATTGGGAGCCTTGGTCGGAATGAATCATGGCTTCCTCTAATTTTGTAATGTTCGGATTCATTTTCAATTTCTCTATCGTGTTGATCACCAAGCTCATTCCCATGCATCCGGATAAATTCTAGGCGACCACCTCTCCGCTCGCCACGTCTTTGACCACCGAAAGATAGGCGAACCGGCGATTAAACATAATGTAGGTGATATCTGTGCAAAATACCTTGAAAGGGACTGCCTGGTTGAACCGCCTGTTCAATATGTTTCCAAACGTCCGGTGTTCCAAGGATTTCTTTATTATCGTCTGATATGGATTTTTCCTGCGTATTTTTGTGATCAAGTTGTACTTTTTCATAATGCGGACTATCTTTTTATGGTTCATGATTATTCCCTTTTTCAGCAGCTTCATTCGGATGGTTCTGAAGCCGTATTTCTTCCTTCCTTTTTCGAATATCTGTTTAATGAGCAAATAATCATGATAGTCTTTTTCCGGCTCCGCGGAATGCTTCAGCCATCTGTAATATCCGCTTCTTGTGACCTTGGCGATGTCTGAGAGCATTTTCACATCCATTCCGAGTCTCTGGATGATTTTGCATTTTTGCTTCGGCTTGAGTATCACTCCGCTCGTTTGGCCCGGAGCTTGGCTAAAAAATCGTTTTCGGCTTGGAGATAGGCTACCTTAGCCTCCAGTCTCTTGATTTTATCTTTGTCCGTCAAACCCTTTACCTTGGGCCGTCCTCCCAACTTGCCTCGGTTATCTGCGAGTCCTTCTATGCCTTTTAGTCTGTAAGCCCTGGACCATTGCTCCAAACATTTACGCGGCCTTTCTTCGCCAAGGACTTCCAGATCGAATCCTGCTTTCCTGAATATTTCTTTAGGGGTTAAATATTGCTTCTGGTGTTCTCCTACTGCCCTGATCTTGAAATCAGTGCTGTAGGTGATTGTTTTTTCGCTGCACTGCAAGACATTTTCATTCTTCAAGAGATCCTCGATCTGATCCCTGGTAAATGTCCATTTGCTCATATGTTTGTTTATTTAATTAATTACATTTTACACCAAAAGAAAAAAGTGGACCTTTTTTTAAAGTGTCCACTTTTTGGGGTACAGATCAATGAACATCTCCTTTTTCTTATTCTGCTATTTTTTCTTTAGCTTGGGTTATATCACATCATCCTCAGGTCCAACGCTTAAACTGAGAGTTTGGCGCAGCTATGGGACAACATTTTTCGGTTCGTTGTTCACTTTTAGTTGGGCAAGTTAGATCAACCTTTCCTGGCTCTTCATCAGCCTATAATCCGTGGCAAGAGAATTATTCTGGCGCTTTTTGGGGTGGAAGGATTTTAAACTGTTTATATTAAATGGCGTGTATTCGGGAATAATCTCTTTTAGCTTTGATTTGATACCCTCACCATCCTGCTTATGCGCAAGTTCGCTCAGTTCTTCAATCTTTTGGTTGAGCCAAGGGAGGTCACAGGTATTTCCTTTCAGGACAAATATTTTTTCATGAGGTGTTCGGACAATTCCTTCCCCTCCGGTAATTAACTCTTCGTGGAGTTTTTCACCCGGACGCAACCCTACGAACTCGATCTCAATATCAACATCAGGTTTGAACCCTGATTTCTGGATCAGACTTCGCGCCATGTCTACTATTTTGATGGGTGTTCCCATATCAAGAATAAATATTTCCCCGCCCTCACCCATGGCTCCGGCTTGAACAATAAGCTTACAAGACTCAGGGATGGTCATAAAATACCTAGTGATGTCAGGGTGAGTGACGGTGACCGGGCCAAACCGCTCAATCTGCTTCTTAAAAAGATGAACCACGCTTCCTTCGCTTCCAATCACATTGCCAAACCTGACGGACACAAAACGGTTCGGGTTTGAGGCATAGCAAGAGGTGATCATTTCCGCAATCCTTTTGGTTGCACCCATCACATTCGCCGGCCGAACCGCCTTATCGGTGGAGACCATAATAAATCGTTTCGTTCCAACCCGGTGAGAAGCTTCGACAATGTTTTTCGTCCCGACAATGTTATTATGAATGGCTTCCCAGGGATTCAATTCGACGATGGGAACATGTTTAAACGCTGCGGCATGGAACACCACCTGAGGTTCATACTTGGAAAAAAGTCTATTTAAAAAGTCACCGGATTTCACATCTCCAAGAATTGGCGTGATGGAGGTTTCCGGAAATCTTTGGCAAAACTCCATCTCAATATGAAAAAGGCTGTTTTCAGTCTTATCGAAGAGAATCAGGTTTTTGGGATGAAATTGGGCGATTTGACGGCACAGTTCGGACCCTATAGAACCCCCGGCTCCGGAAACGAAAACAACATTATCGGTGAGGTAGTCACCGATACTTTTCAGGTCGAGATTCACGGGATCTCGCCCCAATATATCTTCGAAAGAAACCTCCCGGATGGTTTTAAAAGAGACTTTTCCGTCAATCAGCTCCCCAATACCAGGGGTGGTACGAATCCTCAGGCCGGTTGCTTCACAATTCTCGATGATCCTCCGCATCTGTCTTGCAGAGGCGGAAGGAATGGCAATTAAAATCTCATCCATTTCGGCGTGGCTGGCCAGTTTATGAATTTTGGAAATCGAGCCCAAGACCGGTACCCCGTGAATCCTTTTCCCTTTCTTTTTGTGATCATCATCTAAAAAACCCGCCACTTCATAATTTAGACGCGAGTTATCCCTGATCTCACGAAGAATTTTTTCGCCGGCATCACCTGCGCCAATAATCAATAATCTCTTTTTTTCTTTGGGTGATTTTTTTCCAAAAAGAAGATGAAAAATTTGGTTTAAGGAAGGTAAGCCGTCCTCGTTTTCGGAGAGAAGAACTCTAATGGCAACCCTGATACCGCTAATGAAGAGAACGGATAGGAGCCAGTCTAACACAAATACCGAGCGGGGGAATCCCTCAAAGCGGTAGGTAAAAAGAATCGTAAGAATAATCAGTCCGGAGGAGATAGAGGTTGCCTTAAGTATATTTAAAAGATCCACCAGACTTGTATAGCGCCACATCCCTTTGTAAAGGCGAAAGAATACGAAGACACACAGCTTGAACGGAAGAATAAAGAGGATAGTGGCTTTGAAATTTGACCACTCCTGATTAGGAATGTCCCCTTCAAACCGTATAAAATAGGCCAAAAAATAAGAAAACGTGACAAAAAAGCTGTCCAATAACAGCATCACGTAAAAGTTTTTGGTCCGAATTATATTACGCATACAAATGCTATCAGGTTTGTTTGATTAATTCAGTTGCTGGGGCTTATCTTGTTGGTTTGGCTTAAAATTAGGAATTTGAGATAAATAAAAAATCTGGTGAGGAAAAAATATTTTTTTAATCTCAAACAAGACGGATTTATATTCTGAAAATGGTTTTGAGTATGAGTCTTAGGTCAATCAATAGATTATGGTTGTCCACATACTGTGAGGCAAGCTTTATTTTCTCAGGAAGGATTTTGCTGGAGTACTCCTTCTCCCAGTCTGCTGACCGTGAAAGGACGTCCTCTTCATCTGCATAGTATATGGATGCTGGGTCGGTTATTCCTGGCCGCACAGAGAGGAGTTTTTGATAGTCAGATTTAAACAGTTCCACGTATTTTCCCACCTCTGGCCTTGGTCCGACAAAACTCATCTCGCCTTTTAAGACATTTATCAGCTGCGACAATTCATCGATCTTAGCCTTTCTCAGAAACCTTCCCATCCTTGTCACCCGATTGTCCCCACCCACGGTAATGGAGGAACCTTTCTGAGAGGCACCTGAGATCATGGTCCTGAACTTGTAAATCCGGAAGGGCTTGAAGTGACGTCCTATCCTCTCCTGGCGGAAGAAGACAGGGCCTCTTGAATCGAGCTTTATCGCGAGAGCCACAACCAAGAAAAGCGGAAGCAAGACAAGAAGTCCGGTGATTGAAAAAAAAAGGTCAAAAAGTCGCTTCATTCTCTAAAAAGCTACTGACAAATACATAAGAAACCAATAAAGTTCACATAACTAAGTTTCGCTCAACGTCAATCCTTCCACCCCGGAAGTAGCGGGATCCGTCACGCTCATTATCAGAATTAACGGATTGAGTTGTGGGTCATTAAGCCAATCACGAACATAAAATCGAAACGCAGGAGCCTTGCCCAAGTCCTCTATCCTTCCTTATTATCGGGCTTTTTTTCTCTCTCGCCACGAATAAAATGCACATCATTACAACCCCAGCTACAAAGCCGAGTACTAAGCCAAGAATAAAATTGAGCATGACGGCCTCCTCTCCGACAAAAAAACTCTTTTCATGGAATTGAAATCATATTCAGCGATTTTCATATTTGCATCGCTCGGTAAGCCTATGTCGTTTTCCTGACCACTTCAATCACCCTTACGCGCTCAGATTTCCCCTGCCCAAAAATTCGGCGATCTCCTCGTTCAATATGTCCTTGATGAACTTCCAGACCCTCATTTCCTGATTGCTACCACCTCAGAACTTCTCGCACCGCATCAATTACGCGCGACTGGTCGGCATTCGTCATTCTGGAGTAAATCGGCAAGCTGACAGCTCTTTCGTACGCGTGCAGAGCATTCGGATAATCATCTGGCTTGAGCTTATATCGGTCGCGCCAGTAAGGATGAAGGTGGAGGGGGATAAAATGGACACTAGTACCAATACCTTTTTCAGCCATCTTTTCGATAAATTCATCCCTAGATATGGTGAGTTTTTCCAGTTCCAGTTTAATCACGTAAAGATGCCAGGAATGGGTATCCTCAGGTCTCACTACCTGAGGAGTTCTTAATGGTAAATCAGCAAAAGCTTCGGTATATCGTCTTGCTATTTCTTCCCTTCTCTTTTGGAAGCGTTCTACTTTTTTGAGTTGGTGAATACCAATTGCAGCCATAATATCCGGCATATTATACTTAAAACCCGGCGCGACCACTTCGTAATACCAGTTTGGCTTCTTTGAAGTATAGCGGTCCCACACATCCCGATTAATGCCATGGAGCCGCATGATCTTGATGCGCCGAGCAATTTCTTCAGAGTTTGTGACCACCATCCCTCCCTCTCCGGTAACGAGAGGTTTGGTTGCATAAAAGCTAAATACGGTAGCATCTCCCAGAGTGCCAATTCTCCTTCCACGATAGGAAGAAGGGAGGGCATGGGCTGCGTCTTCAACCACTTTCAATCCATGGTGCCCAGCGATTTCCAAAATTGAGTCCATTTCACAAGCCTGACCTCCAAAATGAACCGGAATAATAGCCTTAAGCTTCGCGCCCGCAGCCTTGAGTGAAGCTATTTTTCTTTCGACCTGGGCCGGATCAATATTGAAGGTTTCCAGTTCGACATCAACAAAGACCGGATCAGCGCCTAAGTAGCGGATAACTTCCGCAGTGGCAGTAAAAGTATAAGGAGTAGTAATGATTTTGTCTCCAGGTATTACCCCGGTGGCTTCAAGCGCCAAGTGAAGCCCCGCAGTCCCTGAATTTACCGCAAGGGAGTATCGTACATTAATATACTCTGAAAAGGCTTGTTCAAATTGGGCAGTTTTGGGGCCGGTGGTAAGCCATCCTGTGCGGAGACAGTTTGTCACCTCGGAAATTTCTTCTTCACCAATATCAGGGAGGGCAAAAGGAAGAAAATTTTCTTGCATGATAAACCACCTCACCAAACTTTAATATTAAGTCTTTATTTTTTCAAAAGCAAAAAATCCAAGAGTCCTTTTATAAAACCTGTACCGTAACTGAGATGGAGCGTAGCAAACACTATAGGCATAATAGGCAAATATCTTATCCCGTTATTAATGGAAATATAAAGAGAAAAAAGAAAAGAGATAGAAAGATAACAAGCAAAAATCCCATAAAAAAAATATCCAAAAAGAGGTCTAAAAAAGGATAAAGTTGCGGTAGCAACAAGACTGGCTACCAAAAACGCAGGGACAAAATGTCTAAATGAAATAGATAAGTTATGTTTTTGTAAAACTTTTGGCTTGAAATAACCGTATTTAAAATACTGTCTCCAGACTTCTTTTAACGATTCCCTGGGAAAATAATACGATCGAATTTTTGGGGAAAGCAAAATTTTACCCCCTTTTTTTGCAATGCGCAGATTTAACTCATTGTCCTCACTGTAATGCATTTCTGGGTCGTAGGACCCAACTTTATCAAACACCTGTCTTCTGAATGCCCCAAGATATACTGTATCGACATATTCTTTTTTGTCGGAATAATGAAATTTTCCGCGGCCAATACCAAAAACACTGCTGGTTGCAAAGGCTATAGCTTTTTGGAGATAGGTATCCCCTACGGGTCGCATCCCGCCACCCACATTATCTGCATCTGTGCACTCTAATGCCTTTATGCATTGTTCAATATAGTCTTTTTCCAGATAGGAATGACCGTCAACCCTTACTATAAAATCGCCTGAGGCATTCTTAATGCCAAGATTAAGCGCGTCAATAGTATTCTGTTCAGGGTTCTTTAAAAGCTTTATATACCTAAATTGCCTGGAATATGACCTTACAATTTCAGGCGTTGCATCATCGGAGTTGCCGTCAATAACCAGAACCTCCAATAGGTCTTTGGAAATGGTCTGGTCGAGAATAGAATCGAGACATCTTCTGATGTAACTCCCTTCATTTCTCACCGGAAGGATTATAGTTATTAAAGGGTTATCTTTCATGTGTTATTGTGTCTATTTCCTGAAAAGGTACTTCATAAAGGTCTTCAATGCCTTGAAGTTTCTTCTTGCCTCATCCAAACTCAGCAGCGATTGTAGAGTTTTCCTGAGAATATAGGAGACTCTCAGATAAAAAGCCCTTCTTGCATAGCTACAAAATTCGACCAAATCCTGAGCGGTGAGGTCTGGCCGGGAGACAACTGTACTATGGAGTCCATCTTCGGTAAGCCATTCACTAAAGTTACTGGTTTTTAGGTACCCGTGTTCAGCAGCCCACGTATATGCCTTTGTCCCAGGATAGGGAATCAAAGGATAGAATTGCGCTGTGTCGAGATCCAGCTTTTTTGCAAAGGCGAGAGTTTGTTTCATAGTCTCCCTTGTTTCTCCAGGATTACCGACCATAAAGCATCCATGCACAAGCAGCTTTGCCTTTCTTGCATTTTTCGCATACTGTATTGACTGTTGAACTCTTATCCCTTTATTGATGTTGTCAAGAATTTTCTGTGTCCCACTTTCAAATCCCGGTATTATTAGTCTACATCCTGCTGCTTTCATGAGCTGCATAGTCTCTAAATCAAGATTTACTCTGGCATTTGCCCACCATTTCACTTTCTTATTTATACCCTTCGATATTAACCTATCACAAATGTTCTTCACGCGGGCAATGTTTGCGGTAAACGTATCGTCTTCAATTCCGACTTCCTTCACGTCAGGGAAATTCTCTAGTATGTACTCAAACTCTGCGACGACATTCTCAGCACTTCTCAATCTATAGCGATTACCATGAAATGTTTGAGGATAAACACAAAAAAAACACCTGAAGGGACATCCCCGTCCCGTGATAATCATTATCATGGGGTACTGGGCCATTGATTCAAAGTAATTTTTGTAGTTCAAATGTTTCTTATATACTGAAGTAACAAAAGGTATCTCATCGAGATTTTCGATGTTTGCTCTTTTTTCTGTGAAAATTATTTCCTGATCTTTTCGGTATGCTAACCCTTTTACTTGTTGCACATCTTGGGCTTTTTTCAACACATCTGCGAGATCCCGAACTGTATAGTCGTATTCGCCAATCGCCACGGCGTCAACGCCGTTACTCAGCGTTAACGTCTCAGACGGAAGAGCAGAAGGGTGGGTGCCAACCAGGAGGATAAAGGCAGAGGGGAGCGCTCGCTTCATTTCTTCAGCGAACTCCGTGTCACTAAATATACTTGGGGTGCTCGTATCAAGGACGATAAGCTGTGGGCCATACGCAACAGCCATAGCTATGACTTTTTTCACAGGAGAGCCTTCTGCTGGCGCATCAATTAGCTTTGCTTCATAGCCCGATTGGTCAAGAACACCTGTGGCATATGAAAGCCAGAAAGGATAATATAAAGTTCCGCTCTTCGCCACCGCGGGGCTCCTGGAAGAACGGGAAAATTTCCCATGTTCGGGCTTAAAGGGGGGATTTAGCAGCAATACTTTCATGCTTGAAAAACTTCCTCGACTACTGAGACTATCTTTTTATGAAAAGTCTTCACATCATATTTTTTCTTGTTATCAAGAGAGCTTTTTTTTATTTTCTCATATCTTTCGGGTTCCGCTAAAAGAAAAAGTATTTTGTCTGCAAGATCCTTCGGACTGGTATGGTCATAGAGCAAGCCCGTTTTTCCGTTCTCAACCAGCTCCGGTAGTGATCCGAAGTCAGGGCCAATAGTGGGTACTCCTGCAGCCCAGCCTTCAAGTAAAGTAAAAGGAAAAGCTTCTTCCGAAGTAATTACATTTAGGTAAGAGGTTTCCAAAATATCAGCGATATTGTTTCTGTGCCCTGCGAACGTCGCATAGTCCTCAAGCTTCATGCTATGCACCGTATTTAACAGATAATCGAAGTACTCCTCATAACCAGCTCTTTTGCCCCCCACAAATAGGCAGTGAATATTCTTTTCACATTCAAGTATTGATGGCATAGCCTTCAGAAGTAGCTCTTGCCTTTTTGAGGGCATGAGCCAGCCGATGGTAATGATGAGTCTCCGGTTATCGGGAATATTAAGTTCTTTCCTTATTTGACATTTCGCTTTTCCATTTACCGTGAAGAGGGCAGAATCAATCCCGTTGGGAACAATTACTGACTTCCCGGCGAGGCCTGGAAATTGCTTGCTGACCGTATTGGCTACAAAGATGACCCTTCTTACGCTCTTAAGTTTTCCTACCTTGTTAATAACGAACTTAGTCTTGCTGTCACTGAAATAATTATGTATATGCCAGATTACGGGGATTCGCAGAATGGTGCCAAGAAAAGCAGCCCAGACAAAGTTACGAGCTGAATTGGCATACAGGAGATCAATCTTTTCATTTTTTATGAGGTTATAGGCTTCAATAAAAACTCGTGGAGAATTTGCTGCGAAAGTAAAAACGTCTCGCAAGTTCTTGCTGCCGACGCTGTAATTTCCAATATCCAGAATATCGTACCGGAACTTTTTTTTCTTGATCGCGTCGGAAAACGATCCCTTTTCTGGGATAAGGAAGATGCACTCATACCTTCCTGAAAGCGCAGTCGCAACCTCAATGGCCACTTTCTGGCCACCTGCCATAATTCCCAAGGATTCCCATAAAAGAACCTTTGTCATATCAGAGAAAGCTTGTACCGTCAAAAAGTATATCCGGTGCGAGACCAAGACACCTAAATACCGAAGGAGCAATATCCATAAGCGTAATATCCTTGGAGTAATCAGCATCTTTGTTGAGGACATAGAGGACGGGCGAATCCTTTTTGTGGCTTCCGGGCTGGAGGCTGAAGGCAACCCCGTACTCGAATAATGCCCCTTGTATCTCCCATCCGAGGCCGTACTTCTCGTCAAGCTCCACGATTATCTCCGGATACCGATTTATGTATTCCCCCTGGTATAATTCTTCTCGCCGCATAATTCTTTTCATCACGTTTTGCGATGTGTGCGGACCCCTGACTTCAGTGAGACTTTTGATTATTTCATCGATAAGGGAGGGAATTTCTTTCTCATCTACTGTTTCTCTATTGATCCTTATCCCTCCGTAGCTGTAGGATTTAACAGCGGACAGATCAGTGACATAAGCTTTGGTCTTGCCCCAGTCAATGGATAGCGGGGAAGCAAGTACCTTTTTCCATATTGGGAACTTTTGAGAAAGCTTCAAACCGATATTCCCAACACCAAACCTATTAACATACGACATCATTGCCTTTTTGAGAAATTTAGTATGATAAAGAGGATTAATCTTCTTCCCTGTTTTCCCGGCTGACGGATACAAGTACCCGCTTTGTCTCAACACTTCGTTTATATTCAAAAGGTTCGTCGGCCTTATTCCATGACCATGGTCGCTGACGATGATGACGCAAACATCGTCCAGCACCAAAACCAGATCACCCACCACTTTATCAATAAGGGTATAGAATTCCCTGATCACATCTTCGTACGGATTGCCAGCCCCCGGGTAATTTGGATGAGTCTCATCATAATAGTTCCAGAAAAAATGCTGAATACCGTCGAGCGCAGAAAAGTATACAAAAAACAGGTCCCACTCCTCCTCTCTAAGCATTCTGTATGCCAGTTCGCCCTCGGCAATGGTTCTGTTTCTGCACATTTTAGCGAGGCGAGGAAAATCTTTGAGAGAGAAATATTCCTGAAGCATGTTCAGGTCAATAGCGGAGGTTTTGTACTTTCTCGTAAGAAAATCAGGGAATGCCGAGAGAGGATGGTTTTTTGAAGCAACGGTATTTATCCTGCAGACCATGGAGCCGTTCACGGGCCAACCCGGAAAGATATTGAACGGCAATACAATACAGGATTTCTTTCCCGCCTTGGCCGCAATATCCCAGAATGTCCTGCCCCTGAAATCCCCATCAGAAACTTCTTTACGTAAAACCTTTCCGCTCTTGTCCGCAGGGTTGATAAAGTTGATTATCCCGTGCCTCGCCGGATTCAAACCGGTATAGATACTCGCCCAGGCAGGGGTTGAATCCGGAGGGAAAATGGACTGAAACCTGAAAGCCGGGCTTTGGGACCTTATCTTTCTGAAATTAGGCATTTCTTCCATGAACTTTTCTACAAGCAACGAATCCATGCCGTCAATGCCGATTATGACAACCTTGTTCTTCATCTAATAATTTGTCTGCTTTACGACTCTTAGTACTTCTTTTTCCAAAGTAATTGTGTTTTCAACATAATTTTTCCTCAGAAGGATGAGTATTATCACACTCCCTTTTGGAAAAATGCTGCTGAAGACATTTGATGCAGGAGGTATCAGTGGATAAAAACCAATGCCCTTAAATTTGACCACTTCAAATAAGTTGTTGAACGTGAGGAACTTAATCAACGCATCAGGGGTAAAAGCCCTCACATGTTCATCAAATATCTGTATGCAGGTGGGCTGCTTGCCTATTAGTAATAAGAACCTGTTATGCAGAGAAGCCAAATTTGGTACGCCGAACAATAAATGGCCATTGGGCTTTAGAACCCTGTATATCTCGGTCAAAGGCATATATATTTGTTTTAGGTGTTCAAAAACCTGATTTGATATCACTATATCGAAATAATCACTGTCAAACGGGAACCTTTCTTTTTCGAGATCACATTGGTATGCCTTAACCCCTTTCCCCCTCGCTGTTTTTACAGACTCCTCAAAGCAATCCATTCCATACACATCACTTATCCCCAACGCTTTCTTATAATACACCGATGATTTTCCATCCCAGCATCCGACTTCAAGAAACCGCGATGCATTTGTGACATAGGGTCTGACCATTTCTGCTATCACAGGATGATAGTCTTTATTTTTTTTTGCAATAAACTGCCTAAGGCCCATGATGTTACGCCTAATTATTACTTCGGCAATTAAACATGTAAATAAATTCTGTGCAATGCCCGTTGTGATTGGGAATGGCGATCATTCTTTTATATATTTATTTGCCGGAGCAATAAGATTGCTCAATATAGATCCTTCTATCAGAGAATAAAGTTCTCCAATCGGTCTGGCGCCATCGAGAAAGACGGCATTATGATTTTCAGCCGTTTTCCTAAACAATCCTCTTCTTATTCTAAGATAATCAATAGATGGAGTGTCCGTTTTCCTTGAAAAAGCTGTTTCTTCCGGCACGTCCACAAAAAAGATTAGATCAGGGACCGGGATAATTTTTAAGAAGGCAGAAATGATTCTGTGCATCGAACTTTCTTTTAATCCGAGGTTTACCTTCATGCTTATGACGGTGTCATAGATATACCTGTCGGAGATGATATTTGATTTCATCATGAGGGGCACCCCGATTTTAAACAATATCTGGATGAAATATTCCATAAACACCGCGGTCTGGTAGCAGATAGATAAAAAACCGCTCTTGCCCACTTTGTTCACAGAAGAAACATAGGTAATATAATCCTCGCGTGAGTTTTTGTCTCCCCAAAATAATTTTTTTCCTAATACGACAAACGGTCTCAGGATAAAAAGCTCGTAAGAACCCCATACATACTTACATTTGATACCCTTTTCACTGAAACGCCTGACAGTTTCATTAATCAGCGTGGTTTTCCCTGAACCATCAATGCCGATAAAACAAATAAATTTACCTCTCACGTTATACTACCCGAAATCAAATCCTGATAGATATTTTCAAGCTTTCGGACAGCGACCTTCCAGTCAAAACCAATAACTTTCTCCCTATTCGAAGATGTTCTTTGGCTTGCTCTCAAGTTCTGTATCTTCGCATGCAGCGATGCTGATGAGCCGTCGAAATAGTGCAATGAATCGTCCTCCTGAAAAAGCTCAGGGAGTGCTCCAAACCTGGTTGTAATGACAGGTAAATCGCAGGCCATAGCTTCCAGGACAGAAAGGGGAAGGTCAACAGCATTATTTGCATTTTGTGTCGGGAATACGTAACAATCGGCAAGCTGGTAAATCTCTTCGATACGCTCCAAATATTCAGAAAAAATGCGACATCCAGACTGTGTCATGGCTTCAAGTAGTTCCTTCTCAAAACTAAACGATTTACTACTGACAAAGATCACAAGAATGTCGTTCCCGACTTGCCCGCGCAGTATTTCAAGATTTCTCCCTTTAGTTGCATGCCCGACATGAAGGGTAACATATGCTTCTAAAGGGACACTATACTTCTTTCGCAAAGAAAACTTTTCATCATACCCAACAGGGGCAAACTTCTCACGATCAACCCCGCACGGCAATACCCTTGCTTTTGCACTGTAATCTTCCAAAGTTTTTTTGGTGGAATAAGATAAAACGATAAAAAGGTGGGGCGATGCAACCTTAATCAGGCTAGAAAAAAGACTCGAAATTTGGGGTGGCTGTAAAGCAGAAACCACAATCATAGATCTCTGAAAGAGGATTTTCATCAGTAATGCATAGCACAGGACAAATAGAGTAGGTCTGAGAAATATATGTATAACATCTGGGTCAAAGGCTGATATTCTTTTCCAGAAATGAAAGCTGAACAAATTTGCCTTGGCATTTTCATATTGCATTTTGTGCAGCATTGAAAGGTCTGAGCATAATTTTTTAGTGATATTTTTCTGTGCTTCATCAAGATATTCATTTGTATTACCCAAAGCAAATATCTTCATATTTATCTTCCTAACAATACTGTCACCTTTTTATAATATCTTATTTAGCCATCACCTGAGAAATAGGTCTTGTCGCAATATAGTATGGAGTACAAAAAATCAATTCTGCCCTATTAAAAATGGCCTTGACACAGCAGATGTCTATTATGGTTTCTTTTCAATTTAGAATTGACAATATTTTTTTAATGAATGAACTAAATGTTAGGTATCAGCTTCCTGGATTGAGGATAAACAAGCCTTTACCCCTCCAATATGCCCGCCCAATAATCACACCAAGTAAACTCAAAAAGAATTCCAAAAAACTTCCTACTGTATGGTAGACACTAAAAAAAGGTGCCATAAATGCATAGGTATTAAGAGAGATAACAAGAGATAGTATTGCCAAATATAGTCCCTTATATTTGGCAGAATATATCGAGAGTTTCCAGAAAATTTTCACCATAATCCATATTATCATAAGGTAAGCTAAAAGCCCTACGATACCCGAATCGACAAATGGCTCCAAATATCCATTATGAATTCCCCCTATCCAATAACGCATGGGCGTCGATAGGTAACCAAAACCGAAAATTAGTCTCATCGGATTTTTTATAAACAGATTGAAATAGAACTCCAATATTTCTAACCTAAACAAAAAGGATCTATCCGAAAAGGATCCACTTATATCTGCTAGGTCCCCCTTTCCCGCCATGACGAAAAATACATTTAACCTTTGATATGTCTCAACATGTCTCATTAGCAGAATTAATAAGCAGGAAAGAAATATGAGAGTTATAAAACCTAACACAACCTTTTTATTTAAAGAAATTTTAGAAACTATTTCTATTTTGAATAGCCAAAACAATAAACCTACGAATACTGCAATATATGCTGCCCTCTTAAGCGAGAACACCAAAGAATGTGCAAAAAAAACAAGGGAAATAATCATAAAAATTTTTAATAAATATTTACGTTCGTTGGTTATTAAACCGAGCGTCATAAAAATCATACAGAGCATATATAATGCAATATGAGAATGATTGTACGAGAGAGTTGAAACTATGGCGCCTGGTGTTGAAACGAGGCTTAACTCCTCGTTCCAAAGAATTGGCGCAACTTTCACATACTGAAGAAAGCCAAAGGCAGCAACAAACAAGCCTGAAATCCAAAAAACTAAAAGACATTTTTGCATTATTTTGTCATCCCTTACCAAATTGACAAACAGATAATAACATAGAAAGGCTTGTGCAAGTCTGACAATCCAGTGAGCTGTGTATGATAATGCAGTTATAACGTCTTGCTCTTTAGACAAGAAGTAAAAAGTCATTACTGAACTTGCACAGCAAACTAAGAAATAAAAAGTAAAAGGTTTTATCAGAGGAATTCTGTTTTCGAATTTTGGAAGTGCGCCTATCACTTTCCTCATAAGTATAACAAGAATAAGAGCGACGAAGAGGATGTCCGATAATCTGATAACAGCCCAAGTTTTATAAAGAGAGAGAAGCGGAATATCAAATGAAAAGGAAACGATTAGTCCAAGAAGAAGATACTTCATTTTGTCAGTCACCTATAACCATTTCTATAACCTTTTTATTATCAATAAGGTAGACCCCGCGCTTTCCTCTATGAGCAGAATCAAAACAAATTGCAGTGGTACTTCTACATACTACAATAATTAATATCTCTGAGAGCAGAAACCACGGGGTATAAAAGCAATCAATATTCCATATCAATTGTAAGTAAGATATTTATTCAAATAGGTTAAATTTTACCTGTTTATCTTTCGATTTCAGAAAGCTAAATCTGAATATTTTTGAGAAAATTTTTAAATCATCTTCATCAAATGCATTGAATAAAAACAAGGCTATGGTATAAACTGCTGCTCCCAGGAATACAAGCAAAAAGAGATTCGTGTCCATGTAGTTTTTGATCTGGTACACCACATAAGCCATAATGACAGTTGCCAATACTGGCTTGAAAAGAATCCGATGAAAAGGCAGAAAATAAAAATATCTGCCAACAATATACCAGCTTACACAAGTTACAACTATCTCCGCAAAAACAACACTCACTGCTGCACCGATTTCCTGAAACGTTGGAATGGCATATAAGTTCAAGATGATAATGAGAATCGCCCCGATCCCTCCCGAAATTGCCATAAACTTCTGTTTATTTATCGAAGCCAACATGTAAAGAACGGGACGTGACATTGCGATTAGAAAAAATTTCCAACATAAGATCTGCAATACAGTTGCTGCTTTTAAAAAGTTATCACCGTATAAAAGGGGTATGATCCGGTGCGCCAAGACCGTCGTTCCTGCAGAAAGAGGTAACCCGATCAATATCAAATATTTGAAGGACTTCTCATATAAAATAATAAGTTGATCCTGTCGTGACACGAAAAAGCGGGAAGCGACAGGATATAATACTGACATAAAGATGAAAACCATTGGTCCAAAAGTATTTGATAAGCTTGCTGCTGCATTATACCAACCCACATTAGCTTCCCCTGACATCTTAGAAAGCATTAAAATATCTATCTTCATATAAAACATTATAAAAAGGTTTGAAAAAATAAAAGGCAGAGAGTCCTTAAGAACCTTCCAACAAAAAAATAGGTCGATTTCTAGTCGAGGATTTGAGAATTTTTTCGTGCAAACAATATTACTTAAAATAAAGCCCACAGTTATTGCCACTAAAAAAGCCGATGCAAGTTCAACAATTCCGAAGTTAAAATAAAGAAAAACTAGAGAAATTATAACAGTCAATAATTTTATAAAAACCGTTATCAACGCTTCCCATTCCATATTTTCAAAGGCTCTGAAAGTTACTAAGAAAAGATCATTTAATGAAGAAATCAAAATCGCTATGCCGAAAATCAAAATTGCATATGTAGTATCATCAGAGTAATTCATATACCTGACAGAAATCAAAATGATGGGAATAACAAAAACACATAATAGTAGCCTGACAGATATAATATTGCTTAAATATTTTGGTGCTAAGGATTTATCTCGGGCAACTTCTCGAATTAAAATCTCATTCATCCCTAGGTTGACAAGTATTATAAAAAAATTGGCAAAAACAAAAGCCGTACTGTATTTTCCGAAGGCGACTGCATGAAGTTTACGAGCAATGCTGATATTCAGCACCAAGGTAGAAAACGCTCCAAGCCCCCATGCTATGTAAAGTGCAATTGAATTCTTAATGATTTTATTAACGGTGCTCATATGAAAGTTGAGCTGCAATTTACAACTATTAAATAACAAACCAATAAGGCTTGGGGCGGCAACTGTAGGTGTTCAGGACAGTTCATCTTTTTAAAAAATTCTCTTCTAATTGGTTATTAGTTTTGCAAGGATTCTCTAATGTAAGCTTGTAGTATAGGAACCCACGGGCACAGAGGGCAACCCGTGAAGCCTTAATAATTATACACCCCTACTGAGTAAAAGTTGGTTGATTCCCTTGAATATTTTACGTCTATTGATGGTGCCGTTTCGAATCTCACATATAGCTCTTCGAATAAGTTTCTTGCGGTGTTTCCAAAAGTTTACTTTGCGATTCGCTCGTTTCTGTAAGGATTCAAGCATACTTCTGTCAAACTCGGCTGTTTGGATAATTAGAATCCCATGACCAATATCCTTTGAATATAGTCTGTTTTTTCTGACGTGTTCGTATAAAGGGCTTATAGGTAGCCCCACATAAATGTTAAACCAGGCAAACTCCAAACGCGGTTTCAATTCCGAGGCAAACGAAACGGTCTGTTCGATATCTTCCAAGGTCTCCCCAGGAAGACCAATAAGAAAGCTTGCACCTGCTCTCAATCCAATTTTTGAACATAGTTCAAAAGCCTTTCTAACTTGATCAAGTGTGATATCTTTCTGAATGTAGTTCAGCACTCTCTGAGATCCGCTTTCTACACCAAACCACACAACCTCGCACCCAGACTCCTTCATTGATAAAAGCATTTTTTCGGAAACGGTATTAACCCTGCACTCACATTCCCACTTAACTTCAATTTTTCTCCTTCGAATTTCTTTACAAATCTCGATAACCCTTTGACTTTGCAATGTAAAAAGATCTTCCCTAAAGTAAATCCCTTTCGCACCGTAATCGCGCTGTAACATTTCGATTTCATCGACAACATTTTGAGCATTCCTTGAACGATATTTTTTCCCAAAAGCCTTATTGTTGCTACAGAATCTGCACCGGTATGGGCATCCCCGTGATGTATTGACCGTAAATACCGGTAAGACATCCAACATGCTGCCGCTACCAAGATTATATTTGCTCATAGAAAACAGGTGTCGGGCGGGAAAAGGGAGTGAGTTAAGGTCCTCTATCAGTTCACGAGGAGAATTTACTACGGTTCTCCCATCCTGCCTAAAAGCAATTCCCTTTACCGTTTCAAAAGAAAGCCCTTCCGATATTTTTTCAAGGAGTTCCACAATAGTTCTTTCGCCTTCTCCATAAACAGCTACATCAAAACAATTGTACTGCAGGGGGTAATCTATAAAAGCATTTGTATGCGCACCGCCAATTACAACAATAATGTCATTCTTTATTTCTTTGATCTTTTGTGCCATATCAATTGCTCGCTGAAAAGAAATGGTGTCTGATGTTATACCGACGATTTCAGGAGCAAGCACAGAGATCCTCTCTGCAAATGTTTCAAGAGTAAGACCTTCTGCAAGGACATCAATGATAAAGACTTCATGTATTTTTTCAAGTACTGCCGCAATATAGCCCAATCCCATGGGGAAAGAACAGTTGCCACCCATCCCATATACTTCCTCCGAACCAGGGTTAACTAACACAACGCGCATTGTATTATTTTCATCCTTTTTCTAAAAAGTTATTTAACATAGAGCATAAAACGATTATGAATAAAATGTAGCTAAAACCTTATGTCAAACACACCTTTGCGTTAAATATACCTGGTAAAGAAATAAGTTTGGAGATATTTTGCGCATAATCTTGGATAGAAAAAATGGTTTGAAGTATACGATATCAAATTCAAACACATAAAATTGATGTGCCGCCAGATACTGATGCATTTTTGCGGGGGAAATCATTTTTTCAATTATTTGAGTAGAGCTTTTTTTTTTGAAAATGCAAATAAATTTATGCAACAAAACAGCCCAATAATAAGGATTTGGAGTTGTAAGAATCAAATATCCTCCAGGTACAAGGACTCTTTTAAATTCGGAAAAAACTTTTTCAGGATTCAAAACATGCTCTATTACTTCAGTGCAAACAACGATATCAAAGGTTACATCATCGTAAGGTATTTCTTCCGCCATACCTACTTTGGCATCTTCCAGTCTTTTTCTAGCCATCTCAATACTTTTATCTGAAATATCCACACCATGCACTTTGCCATAAACCTTGAGTCGCTCAGCCGCCATACCAGTACCACATCCTACATCCAAAATCTTGCAACCTGGAGTATGTATGTTTTTTACGAAGTTAAGAACTGACTGGTATCTTGCATCAAACTCACTTCTGGGACTATACTTGCCTGGTTCTGACGCAAGAAAATCGTTATAAAAGGCTTTTACTTTTTCAATATCCTCACGTGCATATAATTCTTTTTCTCTTCTCGCAGTCATTTTTTTGTGTCCATTCATGGTATAGTAGTAAAGTCAAACGCTCCTCTAATTTTTTTGCCATAATCTCAAAAGTTCTATTTTTAAGTATCCAATTCCTTCCACTTAAACCCATTGCTTTCGCTCGATCATTGTTTTCTATTAGCTTCTCCATTCCGGAAGATAAACCCACTATATTAAAAGGTACGGCAACCCCACCACCGCTTTGTTCCACAACATCTTTCTGCTCGGGAATCTCGAAATTAACCAAGACAGGTTTGCCCATAGCCATATATTCAAACAGCTTTATCGGTGAACTTAATTTATAGAAATCATAAGGAGGAACAGTGCAAATCCCGAAGTCCGAAGCAGCAATACACAATGGAACATCATTATGGGAAATTTGGCCCATAAAGAAAATGGATTTGTTTATCCCGAGTTTTTTTACGAGAGCCACGAGGTTCTCTTTGTCGTTACCTTCACCAACAAAAAGAAGCTTGGCCTTGCTGTTTTTCTGCAGGAGGATAGCGAAAGCTTTAATGAGAACATCTAAATGACGTGATTTTCCGAGAGAACCAACATAAATGAAAAGTTCATTCGAGCTAATACAAAAATTCTCTCGGACCAATTGCATGTTTTTTTGTCCGGAGAACCTATGGACATCAACTGCTTCTGGAAGAGAGAAAAAACGTCCTGTTCCTACATCCTGTTTCAATAAACGTTCCTCTAAGTACTTACTGATAGGTATAATAAGATTTGAATGCTTAAGAAGCCATTCAACGATGATACGTTTGACTTTGGCAATTACATAATAAAAGATAATAGGCCTCTTACAATCAATTTTATATGATTCCCACTCCTGTTCGAGGGGGTTTCTGAGAACAAAAACAAAAGGTATTCTGTATTGCTTTGCCAAAATGTATCCTAAAAGGCCATCAATAACATGACTTCGAAATATAATCAGGTCAAATTGATTCTTTTTAAAATACTGTTTAATGAATATTAGGCGCTTAAATATGGCAAAAACTTGTGCCATGTATTTTAGAAGACTGTGTTTGTACACAAACCCATTGAGTGGGGTTGCAACTACTTTCGATCGTATATTCTCGATTATAATTTCGCTAGGTTTCTTATGTTCCTCAGATATAATAAACCAAGTCACTTCATGTCCGAAACAAATGAGATGATCTATTATCCCAACTTGCGGAACTATTCGAATCTGTCGAGAAAACTTAAGAGGGAGAAAAAAAGCGATCTTCATGTCTCATATCTTGTGACTTTTTCGTAAAGCGTATATAAAATGCAAGGAAGTAGGACGTTTTTAGGATGGGATTAGAACGATCTCACGAAAACAATCCTGAAGTCCCATCAGCTAACCTGCCCGACAACCACATTTGATATTCGTTTAACAACCCACTCAATTGTTTCCTTCATACCGCTTTTTACGGTGTATGAAGGGTTAAAACCCAATAATTCTTTTACCCTGGAGATATCCGCCTGGGAATGCAGCACATCACCGGCACGGAAAGGGCCGTAGATGGGTTCTACCGATTTTATTTTTTCGTCATATTCTCCGAGAAGATCTCGGATCATATAAAATAGTTCATTCAGTGTGGTCCTCTCGCCGACCGCTACATTGTAAACTTGGTTGATTGCTTCCTGTTTTTTGGTCGTTGCCGCAAGCATATTAGCCTGTATCACGTTTTCGATAGAGCAAAAGTCTCTGCTCGTTTCGCCGTCTCCATTGATGGTCGGTATTTTCCCGCTCATAAGCTCGTTGATCCAGCGGGGAATGACCGCCGCATACGCTCCCTGCGGATCCTGTCTGCGGCCAAAAACGTTGAAATACCTGAGACCGACGCACTCCATTTTATACTGCCGGGCAAAGACATCGGCATAAAGTTCATTGACATACTTGGTTATTGCGTAGGGCGACAACGGCTTTCCGATAATGTCCTCCTTCTTCGGCAGGCTCGGATGGTCTCCGTAGGTGGAAGAAGACGCGGCATAGACAAAACGGCTGATATTTGCATCCCGCGCAGCAACCAGTATATTCAAAAAACCGTCAATGTTCGACTGATTGGTACGGATCGGGTCTTCAATAGAGCGCGGAACACTGCCCAGGGCCGCCTGATGTAAAACAATATCAATATTCTCGCAGGCTGACCGGCAGGTATCGAGATCGCGAATATCTCCGTTGATAAACCTGAATCGAGACCACTGTTTTTCACTGACCAGAGATTTGACGTCGTCAAGATTTCGCTGGCGTCCGGTTGAGAAGTTATCCAGCCCGACAACCGTCTGGTCATGCAAAAGAAGATATTCCAGCAGATTGGAACCGATAAAACCGGCTACGCCTGTGATGAGCCAGAGTTCAGATTTATTTTGAAAGATACTTTTTATTTGGTCGTTCAGATTATTCATTGGGGAATGAGAAAGGAAACGTTGGTTCTTAAACAAATTTATGCTTTCTTGGGTTTCTACGGTTTGTCTTGTTTATTGAGTTTATTGCTCAAGATACCATTTATAGGTTGTCTTTATTCCTTCTTCCAGTGTTATTTCCGGAGTCCAGCTGAGGGCTTTGATTTTGCTCACATCCAGCAATTTGCGCGGAGTGCCCTCTGGCTTGTCGATATCCCACTTTATATCACCCTGAAACCCTACGATGTCTTTTATCATATATGCGAGATCCTGTGTGGTGATGTCATTGCCGGTGCCTATGTTTATGAATTCTCCTATATCTTTGAAATCGTATTTTTCCATAAGAAACAAGCATGCGCGGGCAAGGTCATCGACATAAAAAAACTCCCGGTAAGGCGCACCCGTGCCCCAGAGGTCAACAACCGTTAATTGTGAGGCGTGAGACGTGGGGCGTGAAGTGTAAACGGTTTTAATGCCGTATAGTGAAAGTTTTTCTGCGATATTTTTTTCGGTCGCCAGAGAAACATCAAAGCCTTTTAGCGGGTATTTTTCCAGATCCTTTTTTACCGCCTGAAAATTGCCATCAGACAGGCATTTTCCAAGATGCATTTTACGGATGAGTGCGGGGAGAACATACAATGTCTGAAGATCAAAATTATCATTCGGCCCGTAGAGGTTTGTCGGGATGGCAGAGATGAAGTTGGTCCCGTACTGTTCGTTGTAATATCTGCAGAGCTTTATGGCGGCTATCTTGGGTATAGCATACGGTTCATTCGTGGGTTCAAGGACTCCTGTTAGAAGATAGTCCTCCTTCATGGGCTGGGACGCACATTTTGGATAGATGCAGGATGAACCGAGATTAAGAAGTTTTTTTACTCCGTATTCATAGCTCGCATGGATGAGGTTGGAAGCAATCATAATATTTTCATAGATACAGTCTGCTTTATAAATACCACTATTATCACGGATGCCCCCCACGTTAGCAGCGCAGAGAAAGACGTAGTCGGGTCGTTCCTTTTCAAAATAGGCTTCCACTTCACTTTGTCGGATCAGATCGAGAGCAGAAAACTTGACTCGCGACTCTTGATTTGTAATTGGCGTTTTCCAAAAGCGGTTTGAAATTAAATTTCTATATCCTGAAGAAAGAAGTCTCTGGATGATAGCTGAGCCAACCATTTCGGTGCCGCCGGCGACAAAAATTTTATCGTTGAAGTTCATAAAATTCCATAACTCGTAATTCGTAAGACGTGAAAGGTGAATTGTTCAATTGCTGCCACGCAGGTATCGTATTAGTCCATTGATCATTTGTTTTATTGCTGTGATTTTTTGAGTCAGCAAATCAATATCTTGGTCGGTGATTAAAACACGTTTCATGATAGGCTCCAAGAGATTAGTTTAATTGGTTTCATTTGTTCCATTGGTCTGAACTGGGGTATGTGATTTCTGAGCTACTAAAGGGATGACGATAAAACCGCTTGCAAATTCGATGTCACTAATGGCATTAAAGTCAAAGGGATTGGCGATGACAACGCTAAGCTCTCTGCCATTTTTTGCAATTGGTATCGCGGAATACTTTTTTATAACCTTTTCGGGGACCATCTTAACCACATTGAGATCGATCTCCATTTCTTCAACGAGGACGTAGGGAAGGTTTTTTTTCTTCGCGAGGACTTTAGCGAGAATTTCTTTTTTTATTTATTCCTTCTCAACCAGGTAATCATAGAAATCCCCCCCCCCGAGGTCTTTTGCCATTTCAAAGCATCCTTTAAATGTTCCGGCTGGATATATCCCCGGGGCAGCAAGTTCATGAGCTAACTTAATGAGCACTTGGTCTTTCAGATCTTTCATATGCTTTTTGGGGCTAAATCCTTGTTAATTTTTTTCCTGGATATTTTTTATCGCAGTTGTCCTATTATGCCTTTTTGGGAAGTAATGGAGTTATTCACAAAACCCGTTTTATACAATCTCAAACTTAAACCCTTTTTCAGTAAAGAGCTTAATGCAGGTATCGACCACCTTAGAGTCGTAAAGGAGACCTTTTTTCTGAGAAATTTCTTCGAGCGCTTTTTCGATTCCCAACGCAGGACGATAAGGTCGGTGGGAAGCCATTGCCTCTACTACATCAGCAACACCGATAATTTTTGCCTCAAGTAATATTTCCTTGTCTTTAAGACCTAAAGGATAACCGGATCCATCTGATCTTTCGTGATGTTGGAGCACAATTTGGGCAATGGGCCAAGGAAGCGTAATATTTTTTAATATCTCGTACCCTGACTGGGGGTGAGTTTTAACCAAAGAAAATTCAATATCAGTTAATTTACCTGGTTTGCTTAAGATTTCAGAGGGGGTTGAAATCTTGCCGATATCATGGATGAGGCTCGCCATCTTGACTCCTTCGACCTCTTTTTCGGAAAGACCCATCTCTTGAGCCAAAGCCGAAGCAAGCAGGGTTACGCGTTGCTGATGACCCGCGGTGTAAGGATCACGGGATTCAATAGTCAAAACCATGACATGGATGATACCTTGCATTGCTTTCCGCAGATCGTTAAGGGTTACTTGAAGTTCTTCGGTCCGTTCCTGGACCATTTTTTCAAGGTTCTCTTGGTACAGCCGGTTTTGTCTCTCTAGGTTACGACGGTGCAGCGCATTGGTAACATTAATTACCAGTTCGTTAGGTTTAAAGGGTTTAATGATGTAGCCATAGACCCCTATTTTTAGGGCAGTCGACGCCAGGTCCGGATCATCCACAGCCGTCACCATCACTATTGCAGCCTCTGGTTTCTGTTTTAGGACATCCCGAGAAAAATCCAGTCCTGATTCCCCGGGCATATGCATATCGCAAAGGATGAGGTCAAAAAAATCTTCTTTCAGGTAACTCCGCGCTTTACTTGTATTGGGAGCCAGGGTGCACTTATATCCGTATATTTCCAGAAGTTGTTTAATTAAGTTTAGTACCTGGACTTCATCATCTACGACTAAGACATTTGCCATCATGGTCCTTGATCCTTATTGAACTGGGGATTGTTCAAAGAGAGGTCTGGAGTCAAATCTTTCAGTGTTTAACTTGGGACAGGGAGCAGTTTTAAGGTATTTCCCCTCACCTTAGTCTTCTTACCAAGGGGAGAGGAAAATCTATACTTTCTCTAACCCCTCTAACTACTCTTTAACAAAGGGGGAATTGGTTTTGGTTTATCCTGATCAGGAAAACCATCGTTTAACGAAAGATGAATTCTTATTTGCCGGCTTCTGGTCCTTGCTGGCAAAAGTGGCGGCAAGCCTTCTGAATTTTTTGGTAATTTCCGCCTTGGGTTCGATTGCTGATAACACTTTTCCCTGATTGATGGCCGCGAACGTGGTGGAAAAATCATTCGGCAAATTCCAGAATATGCTATGATCAAAGCTTTCTTCGGCATCTTTCAGAGTTACCTGAGAATTTTTCAAATAGCGGTTCACCACAATTTTGACTTTTCCCTTCCGGGGATACCCCCAGAAATCATAAATCTTAAAAATTTTTTTAGTATTGGCAATGCAAGGCAGAGTTAAAATAGTGATTAACAAAACCGTGTCGGAAATTTGATGAATTTTCTGGGAAATCAGATCCAGCAGTTGCCCGCTGTCAATCACCACAAAATCAAACATCCGCCGCATGATATTGAGAAGGCGCTCTACCGCTTCCGGCGAAACATTTTCATGGCCGGGAGTGCCCGGGGAGGAAAACAAATATATTCCCGAACTGTGCTTGCTGAGGACATTCATAATAAAGGTGGGGTCCAGGCGGGTGATGTTTTTGGAAATTGCACCCCAATGATAACCGGGACGCAGATCCAGAAAAAGCGGGGTTTCTCCGGTCGCCATATTCATATCCACCAGAGCCACTGATTTGCTGGCGGCTATTTCCGCCAAGCTGACGGCTAAGTTCACGGCAATCGTCGTTGTTCCCACCCCGCCTTTACTGCCCATAATATTTATAAGCTGGCCTAATTTTATCCGCTTGCTTGATTGTGGGCCTTCGCGAAATTTTTTTAAAGCCTTCTTTACTTCATCGTCTTTTATCGGCTGGGGGAAAAATTCCTTGGCTCCGATGCGTATTGACTGGAGCAGCAAGTCCTGGTCGGACTTTTTTGAGGTAAGAAAAATATCAGTGACTGCTTCGGATTGAAGCAGTGATTGAATCACATGGAAGTCATGGTCAGTATCAGTCCCCACCTCAAAGATTAAAAGATCAGCCGGCTGTTTATCGTCTTCTGACAGAAT
Source organism: Thermodesulfobacteriota bacterium (assembly GCA_026625185.1). Classification (GTDB taxonomy): domain Bacteria; phylum Desulfobacterota; class WTBG01; order JAGOGO01; family JAGOGO01. Next base: position 2,330,459 of record CP113000.1, read on the forward strand.
CTCAAACCCGCCGGTTGAGCTGATGATATACTCAAACTTTTTCTTTAACATCTGGTCTTTTGTATCTATTTTAACCCGTTTTTTATTATCAAGCATACCTTGTTACCATTTGTTCAGATAGGCTTCCTTGACTTCTACATTCTACAGGTTTAAGCGTTACCCGTAAGATATGAAAAGTAAACTGTAACACTTTACACTTCAAGGTGAAAGAAACTGTGAACATACTTACTGAGGAGTAAAGCGCAAGGCGCATAGCGCGGGGCGATATTATCCTCAAACCTTATGCCTCGAACCTTATTCCTTACCGCTCATGGTTTACGGTTCCCGTTTTTCGGGTAAGCTCCGCCTGGTCAGGTTTGGAGGAACCTTCAAATGGTTTGGAAATATATAATTTTTAAGCACAGTAACAATCAAAGCACTAAAAGCAAAGCGCATTGCGCAGAGCGCGGTTGCCCAAGAGTTTACGCGGCCCTGATGAGTGCCGCAGGCACAGTAACTCGTATCTGGGCATTTAAGAGATTCAGCAGCAAACAGACCCTTCCCTTATCCGACTCCCAATGGTCAAACAGAGCATAGCGGTCCTTGAAGGGACCGGAGGTAATCGAAACCGGATCATGCTTCTGGTACGTCCCCCACCGCGCCGGGCGGATTAGGCCGTCATTGTCGGTTAATGACCTAATGGACAAAATCAGTTCATCGGCAATTGGCTGCGGAGCGTTATTTTCCCAGAGCACTTTTTTTACTCCACTGGTCCAAAAAATCTGAGTGACGTTTTTTCTTTCGCACCAGGCAAAAAGATAATTGGGAAAAAGGGACTTGGTCTTTTTAATTTTTTTAAGTCCGTTATAGATGTGAGTCTCAATTTCAGGCACGTAGGTCTCGATCCCCTTGCGTTTAAGATGCAGGGCCACGGCTTTTTCCTGTCCGGGTTTGGTATAGACGACAAACCAGCTTTTTTTCATCATTAATGTTTCGGGTTTGAAAGTTTCAGGGTTCATGGTTTAGAATTCCCCGCGCTCTTTAAATAATTTTGGATAGAGGTATTATTCGGATCAAGCATGAGCGCCCGGGAAAATTCAATTTTAGCGTCGAGCAATTTATTTGAAGGCATGGGATTTTCGGAGTATTTCGAAAGACGCTGTAGTTCGTTAATTATCCATTCTAAACAAAAATGGTACCAGGCATTGGCTGGGGAAAAATGTACGGCGTCTTCATAGGCCTTCAAAGCTTTAAGTCCATAGAATTGGGTATTTTCTCTGGACATGAATACCCAGCGGCCCTGGATTAACTCCCACGTGCCCTGTTTCCAGTCTTCGCTCATCTTCCGGGCATAATAGTTACCCAGCTCATAATGATACTGGGCATTACCCGAATCAAAAAAGATTGCTCTCTTAAGGGGCCCTGGATTTGCTGTGTCAATAAGGTTCGCCGGGTTTACTGCGCGGCTGAGGGATTGGTAGTTAATAAAAAAGCGATACGCCAGATAATCTTTCATTACCACGGCAAGCAGGAACACCACCACGAGGGCTTTTCCAATACTTAGTGCAGTTTTTATTTTTATTTTGTGCGAGAGAAAAGCACTCCGAACCGGAAGGAGAGAAAATTCTTCTTCACTTTTTTTAAGAGTAACCGCAACCACACAGAGACCCAGGATTACAAAAAGAAGAAAAGCGTTGGCAGGGATGTGAAGGTTAAACTCCACGACCGAATGGCAAAGGATAGCCAGAGCGCCAGTGCAGCCACCGAGGGTTATACCTACCACAAAAGGGTCCCGCCGGTCTTTCCATTTTTTCATTACCGAAAAGAGTAAAATAAATATCCCGCAAAAGAAAAGGATAAAGCCTACCCAGCCAATATCAGCGAGCATTTCCACATAATCATTATGGGCGTGTTCCCAGAAAGCAGTGGTGGGAATAGTTTTATATTTAGGATAAATAGTTTGAAAATTACCCAGCCCAACCCCAAAAAGGCGAAAGTCCCGGGATAGATGACCCGTATCCTTCCACACCTGGAGCCTTCCCCCTAAGGCGGTTGTGGGGTTGGAGAGAGTAGCGAATTTCGTGATCACCGAGCCGACGCCCATCCATAAAACGCAAATAAAAATCAACCCACTGATAAGCAGTATTATTTTCCTTTTTCCCTTGTTAACCTTTTGCCATCCGAGCAACAGGGAAAATAACCCTAAGGAAAAAACAAAGGAAATGATCCCACCCCGCGAGACTGAAATAAAGAGTGCTGATGCCATGAAGACGATAATGAAGATGAGGAGAATATTTTTCGCCAGCCAGGATTCAAGCATTGAAAACCGCTGTTTCCAGTCTTTTGTCATGGGAAGGTTACCCGGCTTCTCGCGGCTCACCAGAAAACCGAGTGCGAGCAGGGTAACCATCTCCAGGTAACCGGCCAAGTGATTGGCGTTGATAAAAGGGCCGCCGTAACTTCCGATTTTGTATTGCGACTGCCAGAATCCATAGATTGTATCTGACTTGCTGAGCATCTGGCAGAGAGCTAAAAAAGCCACACCCGTGCCCGTGAAAATAATGGTCAACACCATTTTTCGTATCTGACGGGCGTTGGTCATGGTCGTGGTGATGAGAAAAAATACGGCGATGTAGACAAAGAATTTGAGAAATTCGGTTTTGGTGGCATGACCATAAATGCTCAGAGGGCGAGGAGCGAGGAGCGCTGAGCTGAGTTCAGAAAACGATGAACGAGGCATAACGTCCAAAGAGCTGAAGTCAGGGGGTGGAGAAAAGGGAGCGGGGAGCAGGTCCGTAATGCGTGGTGCGTCAGGGGTGACTTTTGGCGCCTGACTCCTTGCTCCCTTACCATTCTCCAAGGTTTGTTGATAGAGCTCATAGGTATTTGGTGATAGGTGTTTTATTACTGTCGCAGGTAAAGGAACCATCTGAAAAATGATTAAGCCGGAAAAAAGGAAAAAAGGAAGTGTAAGACGCGAAGTGTGAGGGGTAACACCTGACGCCTGACCTTTTGCACCTGATGGGTCATGCGTAAGGTTTGAGAAGAGCCAGGTCAGGAGGAGGAAAAGGACAATCACTTCCACGATGGTATAAGCCCAGATATGGACCGAGCCGAAGGCAAGCGGAGTAAAGATAATCAGGAAAATGAGACCATATTCAATGATTGTGTCAGGCTTTATTTTCATTTTTCAGTGTTAGGTTAAAGCTGATATTTTCAACTAAACAGAACATCTCTTGAGAAAATTTTAACTGAAAAGGTTAAAAAGAATTACCTGTCCTAAACCCAAACCGCAGGTTTTTAGTTTTTATCTAAAACCTCCCGTATTTTTCTCGTCAGTTTCTCAACCGTAAAGGGCTTGTGAATAAGGTTTACCCCTTTCTCTACTAACCGATGATGAACAACCGTCTCATCCGCATATCCGGACATATAAAGCACCTTGAAATCCTGACCTGCCCGCTTAAGCCGTTCGATTAATTGGGGGCCATCCATATTCGGCATCACTACGTCGGTTAAGATTATATGGATCGGGTTGTTTTCTTTTTCACAAATAATCAACGCCTCTTCCCCTTCCGCCGCCTCCAATACCTTATATCCCTGCATCCTTAAGATATCCACTGCCAACTTCCGAACGCTACTATCATCTTCTACCACTAATACTGTCTCATTACCCTGAGGTATTTTCTCAACTGGCGCCTCCCCTTTTAACTCCTCCGGAGGTTCAAACACCCGTGGAAGATATATCTTAATCGTTGTTCCCTTGCCTACTTCACTATAGACATAAATATCCCCTCCGCTTTGCTTCACAATTCCATAGACGGTTGAAAGTCCTAACCCGGTCCCTTTTCCTTTCTCCTTGGTGGTAAAAAAAGGATCAAAAATCTGTTCCTTAACTTCTTCGGTCATCCCCACGCCGGTATCGTTTACCGAAAGCATAACATATGCACCCGGAAGCATCCCTATATAGGAAAGCCTGTACTTCTCATCCAATTCTACATTGACAGTCTCAATAAAAAGTTTTCCTCCTTCAGGCATAGCATCCCTGGCATTGACGGCAAGGTTTATAATCACCTGTTCCATCTGTCCGGGATCAACTTTAACCAACCCCAGATCATCAGCGAATACAGTTTTAAACTCAATGTGTTCCCCGATCACCCGGCGGAGCATTTTCTCCAAATCATTTAAAATGAAATTCAGATTAACCACCTTTATCTCCAGGATCTGACGGCGGCTGAAAGCCAAGAGCTGGCGGGTAAGGTTGGCAGCCTGGTCGGCTGCTTGCTCGATATCTTTAAGTTTGTCCTCCAAGGGGTCATCTTTCCGCAGGCCCCGGAGAGCGAGCTGGGTTTGGATGCTGATCACGGTAAGCAGGTTGTTAAAATCATGGGCAACTCCCCCGGCTAACTGGCCGATTGCTTCCATCTTCTGGGCCTGGAGAAATTGTGCCTGCAAAGAAAGCATCTGCTGCTCCGTCTTCTTGCGCTCGGTAATATCCTGATAGCTGCTTATGGTTGCCTGTTTTCCTTGGTGCTGAATAGACGCGACCGACTCTAAAGCCCACTTAATTTCTCCGTTTTTGTTGGTTATTCTGAATTCGTACGGAACGACGCGTTTTCCTTTCAGCATTTGAAGGGCATTATCCCTGACTATTTCTCTGTCCTTAGGGAATACCAAGCTCAGTGCTTCCATGCCTAATAATTCGTCTTCACGATAGCCGCTATCTCGCTGAAACTGTGGGTTGGTGTAGACGAATTTCCCTTTCTGGACAATGTAAACGCCAACCGGTGAATTCGCAGCTAGACCTCTGAATTGCTCTTCTGCCTGCTTGCACTCTTGCCCCAGTCTGTCTCTCTGAAGTCTCGCATTAAGGATAGGCGAAATTTTGCCGACAATGCTTTCCAGCAAAACCTTGTCTTCCTCGGTGTAACCCCCTTCTTTGTTGGCAACAGAAAGCAATCCAATGGTCTGTTGTTCAAAAACGATCGGCACCGTGAAAAAATAATCAATGTGAATATGCCCCTCAGGTGTGCGAAAGGGGCCATCCGCATAGAAACTCTTTTTTTCTTTGATCGCTCTGCCCCAGATGCTCTCTCCCCAGGAATCAGATGGAAAAACGAGAGACTTATCGGAGACTTGGCACTCATTCCAGATGCCTCGGGTCAAACTGGGGATGATAAGTTCCCCCTGGTCCCCAATAAATCCGAAAATGCCATACTTGCTTCTCATCACCCGAAGAACGACCGCCAAAACCCTTTCGTACATCGCTTCGTCAGGGGCGGTAAGAAAGATGTTGGCAATCTGGTTTAGAATTGACCTTTCATATTCCGATTTGCACAGTTTCTCTTCGGCTTGTTTACGCTCACAAGCTTCTTTCTTGAACTTTTCGACCATTTTTTCCAGTTCTTCTTGAGTCCGACTTTTAACCACTATCACATCCTCCGTTCTGCACTTAAATTCAATTCGTCCGGCACTCCAAACCCATCTTCACCCGGAATTAGTTTGTCTTTTCCTTTCATGTGCTGAATGCAAATGATCGGAAGATTTTTTGCCCTAAACAGGGCTATAGCCACATTGATCCGATATTCCCCATATCAAAATCATTAGGGCTAATACCCCCTCCATAACTTAGCTGTAAAGCTCCTATTAATCCATTTTTTATGCAAAGGTAAATGGTTAAGTGATATCTACTTCTTTACCATCAATGATTGCCTGGGGTATCCCCTGTACCATCAGTTCCGCTTTTTCGCTGCCGATAAGGTCAGCGACTTCCAAAACTGCCCGCGAGAGAATCGGCGGTCTCAGGTCTCGGGAGTGGGCATCAGTGGCGATCACCTGCACCAGGTTTTTCTTTATCAGGGTTCGGGTAAGTTTTTTAATTTCTTTTCCGAATTCACCGGTGATACTCAACGCGGTTACCTGGGAAAGAGCGCCGGCCTGAATGAATTCATGAAGTAGTTTGTGATTTCTCTGGATCATGGCAATTCTTTCCGGGTGGCTGAGGACTGGAACGATGTTTTTTTCGCGGAGTTTCCGGATGAGGTCTTTAACCTGAGGAAAAAGAAAATAATCGGATAACTCCAGGAGCACGTAACGGAAAGATCTGCCTGGGTTCATAAAGTTTGTTGAAATCATAGGATTGGCAAGATATACAGCAGTTCCCTTTTCTATCTGGTTAAGAATATCAGCCTCAAAAGCGATATCCGCGCCGGGAAAAACCTTTAAAGCGTGAAGGGAAAGGCGTGAAGTGTCAGGGGTGAGGAGAGTATTGAGTTCGGCGACTTTGGATAAGATGAGGTCTTTGGCCGGGGTGTATATCCCTTGTTTCACATGGGGAGTAGCCACGATGGTGTGAATGCCGTCATTCCGGGCGATGGCGCACATATCAAGGGTTTCTTGCCAGTCTTTTGCTCCATCATCAAGGCCAGGGAGAATATGAGCGTGAATGTCAATCATATAATAATAGGTCAAAGGGTTAAGGATAAAGGGTTAAAGATTAAGTTTCGAGTTTAGGACTTCTGACTTCTGAGTCTTCCTGCAGGCTTTTTGTCACCCTCTTCACCATAAGAATGGTAATAGTAATGATAATAGTAGCGGTAGTTAGAGTAATAGTAGCTTTCTTTTTCAAAATTCACGTCATTTAAAACACAGCCTAACACTTTGCCCCCCACTTCAGAGAGTTGTTTTATACCTTTCTTAATCGCCGGCCTCGGGGTTGAGGATGCCTTCACCACCACCACCACTCCGTCAACAAGGGTAGACAGGATGGCGGGGTCAGTGACCGAAAGGATCGGCGGAGAGTCAATGACAATGACATCATACTGTTCCCGTGCCCGCTCAATCATTTCTTTCATTTTTTTTGAATTTAAAAGCTCAGCTGGGTTTGGGGGAAGAGCGCCGGAGGTTATTATTTTAAGGCCGGGTATGTCCGTATTTTTGATCGTTGATTCTCCGCCGGTGAGAAGCGCGGATAACCCTTTGCCTTTTTCCAGATCAAAGACCGTGTGAATTCTCGGTCTCCTCAGATCCGCATCTATTAAAAGCACGTTTTTCCCCATGGTGGCAAAGGTGATGGCGAGATTGGAAGCCAGGAGGGTCTTGCCTTCGAGGGGAAGTACGGACGTTATCAAAAGAACCTTTTTTTCGAGATCCGGAGAAGAAAACAGGAGATTGGTTCTTATGGTCCTAAAGGCCTCCGCAATAGTTGATTTAGGCTCAGCATGGGTGATTATCTCTTTCTTCTTCAGACCAGTTGAATTGGTAGAAAAGCTTCCCACGACTCCCAAGAGCGGTATGTTTAAATAGTGCTCCACTTCATCCGGGGTTTTTATGGTGTTATCCAGATATTCGAGGAAGAAGGCTAACCCAATGCCGAGGGTAAAGCCGACAATCAGCGCAAGAAAGATATTCTGGAGTTTTTTTGGTTTCACCGGTGTCTCGGGCACGCGTGCGGGATCAACGACCGCAATATTGGTGATGTTTAACCCTTCGGTAACCGTAGCTTCTTTGGCCCGCTTGAGCAAAGATTCAAATAGGGAGCGGGTGGTGTCGGCTTCCCGTTTTAAGACATCATATTTGATCTGCTTCTGATTGAGGTCAAGGGCCTCTTTTTTCTTTACTTCCATGGCGGCGATAATGGCTTTTTCTTTGTCTGAGGCTAACCGGGATTCGGTTTCAATACTCTGGGCGATTTTTCTTACCTCCTGGGCAATTTTCTCCCGTACCCCCCGCATTTCCGATGAAAGTCTCACCATATTGGGGTGTTCCGGGCCATATTTTTGGGAAAGCTTGGAGTACTCTCCGGAAAGGGCGATATAATTTGCCTGGAGCTCCTGAATTAAGGGGTTTCCCACGACCGCGGGTAATGATTCAACCAATTCCGGCCGGCCCGAGAATTTTTGAAGCTCTGTGTAGAGCTGCATCTTTTCTATTTTTTCAGTCTGGGCTTTGGTTAAGGCGGCATTTAAGTCATTGAGGCTTTGCAGGATGATGCCCTGCCGTTCGCCAAAATCAATATCAATCAAACCTTGTTTTTCCCGGTAGGCCTGCAGAGATTCTTCACTATGCTGGAGCTTCTTTTCTTCTTCTTTTATGCTCTGGTTAAGCCAGCCCACGGCTTGCTGGGAGGCGGAAAATTTTCTTTCGATGTTGCTTTCGATGAAAAGCTGGGCATGGGCATTGGCGATCCGGGCTGCCAGCTGAGGGTTTTTAGCTTCGAAACTGACATTGACCAGGCGACTTTGTCGTATGGGCTCAATTCTCAATCTTCCCAAATAAGACTTTATCAAGAAGTTGTTTTCTTTGTCTTCCTCCAACTGGGGATCGGTTTTTGCCTCAGCAGAAGAGAAAATGTTTTTAAGCCATCCGATGATTCCCTGGAAAATTGCTCGCAGACTGAAGCCGTTTTTCAAACCGGCAAATTCCGGGTTTTCCTTTAAGGTGAGAGATTTGATTACCTTCAAGACCAGTGCTTTGCTTTTTAAAATCCCGTATTGGGTTTGGTAATAGTCCGCGTCAGTCTTGTTAACCCGCAAGACTTCTTCGATATCAACTACCTTGGGGTTATCGCTTTCAATCATAACCTGGGCGGTTGCCCGAAAGATGGGAGTCATACGGAATGACTCTATGGTTACGGTTACGACCACGATGAGCAGAACGGTTGCGATCAGCCACCGTCTTTTAAAAATAACTCGGAGGTAATCTCTTAAATGGATTTCTTCTTCAAAAAAATTCTCAGCCATAAATAAAATCCAAAGGTCTAAAGGTTCAAGGGTCAAAAGAAGCTTTCCGGGACCATCACGATATCTTCTGGTTCGATCGGGTCGGTCATGGTTATGTTAATCTCGGTTTTTCTTCCCTCTTTTTCCCGCACCACTTTGGTCCGGTTAACCGCTGCCTTTTCGGTCGCGCCGCCAGCGGTGGTAATCGCTTTCAGGACAGTGGTGCCTTTTTCGAGGTTGTATCTACCGGGAGTTTTTACCTCGCCGTACACGAAAAAGTAAGCGGCTTTGGAAACAAAAACCGTATCGTTGGGTTCAAGATAGATGTTTTGACTGTTATCACCCTCAAGCAGCTTTCGCAGGTTTATTCTGATTACCCTATCCTCTTTCCCTGCCTGTTCTAAAGTAACGGGGTTTTCTTTAATATTCTTTGGCCTGATGACGATTACTTCACTTCCGGCATCCTTGGAAAGACCACCGGCCAGGGTAAGGACTTCGATCAGGGTAGTTTTACCGGTTAATGGATAAGTGCCCGGTCCTTTTTCGCTGCCTCCAACTTCTCCGAGAACAAAAACCCGCTTGCTTTTATACCCTTTTACAGTAACGGAAACCTGAGGGTCGATGATGTATTTTCCGGAAAGGCGATTAGTAATTTCTTGTTCAAGCTGTTCTATTGAGAGGCCCCCTGCCCGGACCGTGCCGATAAGGGGATAAGAAAAAACGCCTTCCCGGGAAACATAGATTTCACGGGTTAAATCATCATGGTCCCACACCTGTATCTCCAACACATCTTCAGGGCCGATTTCATATTCTTTTTCTTTTTGTGGCGGAGAAGCAAATACCGGCGCTTTCTTTTGGAAAATATCCTTGATGCCTTCCTCATGGGAAGCGCTGGTTGAGGTTTGTTCGGCGGCTTTTTCTGGCTCACCATCTATTTTGGGTATGGTGGGATAGAAGCAGGCCGAAAGGAGAAGCAGAAAAAGAGTGAGGAAAAAATAAGGCAGAGGTTTAATGTTTTGTTTTGGAATCATAGCACAGGTTTTCCGTTTAAAATTCTGGGGTCATAAGGAGTTAGATTTTCTACCTGAGAATGAGAAAGGAGGCTAAGGCCTCCTTTCGTTATGTAGGCATTTGTCTTTTTCCGTGTTTTGAGAAAAGTCACGCAGCATCTGCCTAAAAACTGAGTGATAAGGTCCCTAAAAATAAATTCTCCCGATAGGACTCGCCGTCAACATTAGAATCATTATCGGTATAACGATACCCTAACTTAAATCCTAGCCAGTCCTGGATCTGATAAAGTCCGCTTATGCCGGCAGCGAAGCGGTCATCCTCCCTTCTCTTGCTTGACGAACCTTTTTCACGATAATCGTCATTAAAGTACGATGCTTCCCCTATGCCGGAAATTTTATAGGTAAACCGATGGGTGTAACAAAGGGTGCCTCCGGTTGATGTGTAATACGTACCGTAGAGACCGGGCGCAATACCGGGTACATGAGATTCAGTGACGCTCGTTTCCAGGAGTTTTCTGAATCCTTTCAGGGTAAAGGTATCATAGGAGGTGAGTTTGTATTTCAGATCTCCCTCCATCGCAAATCCGGACCAGTCCTTTGAGTTACCGCCCCCATCATAATTTCTTTGGTAATAACCGCCTTTGATGGTGCCCACGATTTTTGCGGTGGGCTCCCACATGAACCCGAGCCAGTACCGGTGAGAATCGGAATCTCGATCAGTGTCGGGCAACCCCCGATCGGTTACGTTGCGGTGAGTAAAACCGTATTCAAAAAGCACAGAGGTTTTGGGAAAAAACCGGTAAAACAGGTCCATGCCCATGTCGTTTTCCATATAGTTATCCCATTCGGGATTGGCGGTAGGATCAAAGGGGCTGCGGAAGTCGTCAAAATTGCGGGAGGTGTTGCGATAAAAACCGGTCACTTTATACCGGGTGGCCAGCCGATAACTGATATCGCAAAAAGCCCGGTTTTGGAGGTAGTCCTGCCTTATGTCGATTTTATTAACGGGAGGGGTGGAATTGCTTTCCCAGTTATCCCCAGCCAGAATAGTGAGCCGGTTAAAATCCAGGTTAAGAATCCCGTTAACAAAATGGCTGTCAGTATCGTATTGTTTGTGAAATCGCTTGGCTTCAATAATATCCGCGTGGTAATCAATCTGGAAAAAATGACGTCGAATCGGAAGCTGAAGAGTAATGCCCGGGGAGACCGTGGTGATCAATGACCCCCTTTTATGGTCCTCCACCTTAAATAAATTGCTTGTATAGGATTCGGTTACACTCACCCCGGGGTGGATTTTAAGCGGGCCCACATGGATGTTGCCGGGAAGGTCTCGCATGGTTTGAATATCAGTTGAGGTTGGTATTTGCTGGGCTTGACTTTGAAAAGAACTATTGAGAAACAATAAAAGAAAAACTAAAGCTGAAACCGTCACATTAAATCCTCTTTCAAACTTCATCCTCTACTCCTTTCTTCAGTTACGATTCACAAAGGCAAAACAGAAATTCTATTACATTGCCGGGCTTGCCGGATGCCTTGGCGGTGGTGGGGGAGGTGTTGGTGCTGAAGGAGGGCTTAATTCTAACTCTTCGTTTAAGGAACGCACAATAGCATCCACTTCCTTACAGGATAACGGAGCAAGCAATCCTTTCCCACAAGCTTTTCCGGCGGCTTGAGTGATCTCATCGGCAATAACCGGGTTCATGTAATCCCCGGGTTTAAATCCGTCCGGCGGCATTATTTCTACCTTGGTCAAGGCAGCAATAGCAGCATCAATTGAGAGGTCTTTTCCCAACCCAAGTTTTTCGGCTAATTTAATCGCGTATTCGCCCTGGGTGATTGAGGAGGCAAAAGCGAATTGAAACGCAGAAAATAAAAAGAGACCGAACGTGAATACAATTAATGGTGCGAGAATTTTTTTCATTTCTTTTCCTCCCTTGGTTGATGGTAAAATTTTAACTCCATCCTCTAAAGCACTATTTGAGAAAATTATAAATAAAATATTAAGAATTATAACTTATAAATAGGTTAGGATTTAAATCAATACCCATTTAAACCTTGGTTAAACCGGGTTATAAACTGGGATTATGGGAAAGATAAAAGGTGGGTTCTCAGGTTGTCTTTTCGGTTCTAGAAGTGGACCCCAGACCAAGGCTATTTTATAGAGCAATTATTTTTCCAAAAAAAATCTGTTCTGTCTTATAGTACGCCCCAATTTAAAAATAAATTGGGTATTTTTTTGGAGAAATTCCCAAAAATAGGCGCTAAACGAGGAAACTAAAAAAATAAGGAAACCATGATGAAAAGAATTATACTAATTGCCAGCGTGGGGTTAGTATATGAATGATGGGATTAAGGATCAAGCCAAACCGGAAGGAGGTCAAATGAATTACAACGAAGCCTTAAAAGTGATCAATCCAATGGCCGCGCTTAAATCCCTTAAAATAGAGGGAAAAGAAGAAGGAGTTTACATTTATTTTCCTTGCCCGGAGTGCAACGAAGACGCAGTAATCAAAGCCTATGGAGAAAAGAAAAATCTCTGGCTCTGCACCAGGTGTAAAGTTTGCGGACATATTATAACCTTGGCGATGAAAATGGAAGCCCTTAAATTTGAGGAAGCCAAACAATTTCTCCTTAAAAAAGCCATTAGCTCAATCAATGAAATTGACGAGGAACTGAACATAAACTACGAGCTTGAATGGTGCGAGTTTATGCAATATGAAAACCTTGACCGGGAAATATGCGAAAAACTGGGAATCGGAAAGCCAAAAGGAAAAACCAATATGCCTGGTCATCTCGCTTTTACTGTCTTGAATGAAAACCGTAAAAAGGTAGGTTATGTGGGAATCAAAATCGCCAACGGGAAGCCCTACATTCCTAAATCATTCCATCCGGAATTCTATCTTTATAACCTATGCTATATAGACCCAGATGATGAAGTTGTGCTTACTCCCGATATGCTGGATTGCGTTAGGCTCTTAAGCCAGAGAACGCAGGCTATCTCTAATTTTTGGCTTCCCTCCCTGTCCATAAAACAGTTGGAACTTCTTCAGCCGATTACATATCTCAGTGTTAAAGGATTTGGAGAAAATACCAGTGAAATAGCGGTAAAGCTGGCTCGTTTTCATGGAAGTTATTATCGGTTTATCTAAAATAAATAACGGCACACTGACAATTCAGGTGCGGTTTTCTCTTGACAATGTGGGCCTTATAAGTGTTAGATTTTAATTCTTAACTATGTCAACCAATTTTCCTTGAATGATCTCTGGCTAAAGTGAGGCCGGGGTGTTTTCTCTGAACAATAGAAACTGCCTCATTCAAGTTTTTCGCTTCAACTATTTCAGTAAATCCAACCAAATCCGAATGCAGCTCTTCTCCATTGGAGTTGACTTTTACTCCGTTATCCCAGAAGTCGCGGTAATCCCTTTCCCTTCCTTCTCGGATTATAGAAATGCTATAAGTGCTTTTTACCACTTTCCCATTCCTTCTTGATTGAGTTGGCTATTTGTGACCCATAACGCCGCTCATAACCAGAGGGCAGATTTTGGCCCACCTGATTCATGAGCTTGTTATCTGACGACTGCTTGAGTCATATCTATAAATAAAATTTCTTCAGGAATTGAAGTGTCTGCAAACCAAATTTGATCCAACCCTTGAGGCAACCCATCTGGGTAGGCTGATCTTAATCCTTCCCACATGATCCCATCGTTCATCAATGCGATATCGTCAGACTCAACAAGAAGTATTGTCGTCTTATTTCTAACTTTATAGGGTGATAATTTCTTTATCTTGCGGTCAAGTTGCTCCCTCAAGCGATCGGGTAATGTTTGATCATGAGGTGCGAAACGACCAAAGAGCAATCCCGTAAGGCTGCTACTCCTTTTCGCAGCGTAAAATTCAAACGGGATTTCAGGCACACCCTTAATTGCATGGAAACCAATAGGGAGTTTTGGAGCTTCATCTAAAATCCAATTTCGTAATGCGGTCGTGATCCTGGACCAATCTTGACCAGTTTGAATTCCTTCATAAGGGAGTGTCAAAACAAGTCTGAAAGGTAATCCGGAACGGAACTCATCCTCAAGGGGCTTCACTACTCGCACGAACCATGCCCCGTCTCTTCGCTGGTTAGGTATGGTGTCCACGCTAGTGTGCTCGATTGCGAAGGGCCCTGCTATAGCATCAATTTCAGAGGGCAGTTCTTCATCCGGCCAAGCATCTACTTCGATTCCAGGATGACCCTGGTCAGCAAGGTATTGGACAAAGAAGCCGATGACCCTTTTATCAGTCAACTTTTGTTGATTCTTTTCTGCATCGCACATTTCACTGTCTCAAATAATCAGGATAGGGAGAAGACCCAGGACACCTCTCCTCTTACACCACCAAGGGTACCACACCTCATATCCGGTTCCTGTTCGTTGCCCTGCATCTTTGGATTGGGCTTCCTTCAAACCCCGCCTCACGACGACGCCCTTGCCTTTTTTTATCCTTCGGCTCCGCTAATACCTGGTACGGGACTTCCACCCCGCGAGTTACGTGCCATGCCTCGCACAAACGGGGGGGGGGAGCAAAAAATGAACTTTGAGCGAAGACAGGCCGTGGGAGTTACAACTATACGAAATCCACGCCTCGGCTTTCTCCGTCCTCTTGATGCAATTTAAGCCGCGTTAGTTTGCCATTTATCACAAACTTTATGTTTTATTGCAATACAGTTTTATTTCGTCATGTATTTTTGGGCCTCTTCCAAAATCTGACCGCAAGGGACTATCTTTTTAGCAATCCCATTTCGAAGAGAAAGCGTGAAGGTTCTTTGGGCCAACCTCTATATTTTTTGCCATAACTAAGTGTTAATGTTCTAATAGTTCGGGTTATTGCAACGAAACAATTGCGTCGTTCCTCCTCCATCTCCTGGCTTCTGTCCCCCTTTTTCTTACTCTGAAAGGAGGGCAACTCGTCATCAACAAGCCCGATTAGATAAACGTGATCAAATTCTTTACCCTTTGCTCCATGGATGGTCATGAGAACAACGGTATTAGCCTTTGGAGGCGGTTCCTTCGAACGCATTTGTAACTCTTGTAAGAAGGCCTCTAAGGTAGGTTCTTCTCCCAAGTTTCGTTTTATTTCTCCCATCAATTCTTCCCAAACCAATTTCTCCTCATCATAACGAGTAAATACTTCGTTATAAGGATCACTCTCGGCTTGGCGTTGGGCTTGTGCCAGCGAAGTAAACCAGGCCAGTGCAGATTTGCTGAACGCTTGAAAATCTCTGCCTCTTACTAAACAACGTGACGTTTCATTCACAATTTCTTTCACGAAGGTTTCTGTAGTTTTTTGATTCAAAAGCCTAATCCAGATTTGTAGATAGCCCATACTCAATGCTTGGGATTGCGAGATAACATCTTCAACATCAATTTCCACTTGGGTAAGTTGGGCGAAAGAGCCACACACGGCCTCCAAATAACGGCGATTTTGTCCATCATTGGCAAGGCGCAAAGTTGAGTGAAGCCAAACGAAGGGAGTGCTTTCAAATTCATCCTTTCGTTGAGAGATGACAGCAGGTAACCCTTCGTGCCGCAATGCTATGTCCACGCCATCGAGCAATTTACGATTTCGTCCCAACACAACAACAGAACCAAAATGACCGGAGTGAAGATTTTTGATATCCTTTGCTACTTCAGCCGCTTCCGCTTCAACGTCAGGGAAACATTCCAATAAACGCACAGTACCTTTGCCGAGACCATGGCGAAAGGCCTCAAGCGGTTTTTTGTCGGCGGTTCGCAAAAAGTTATGACGGATAAGATTATTCGCCAACTCTACGATCTCTGGCGGGCACCTGTAGTTCATAGGCAACTGGATGACCATCGGCGAAAAATCGTTGAGAAGCTCTTTTAGTCGTTCATGACTTGCACCATTCCATTGGTAGATGATCTGGTCATCGTCAGCAACAACGAATAAATTGCGGTGTTGATCTCCAGCAAGGGCGCGAATAAGGCCGTATTGCGCCTGATTCGCATCTTGAAATTCATCTATACAAATGTATGGATAGACTATTCGATAACGTTTGGCAAAAACCGGGAACTTCGTCAGTAACTGATAGGTTTTGAGGATTAAAGAATTAAAATCGAGTGCGTTTCGTTTGCATAGCTCCGCTTCATAGGCAGGATAAACAGCGGCCATTCTTTCCCCGAATTCTTTATTTTTAAATATTTCACAGCATTGCTCAGGCAAAATAAGAAACGCTTTAAGACGTTGTATAACTGACAATGTTTTTTTGTCGAGATCGCTTACCACATCGCTAATCTTTTTCGCTTCTTCCACTGCATTATTCAATACCGCTTGTAAATCGGCATCTTGTGAATATATGTGGAAATTGGGGTTGATTCCTAAATGAGTGCCATGTAGGCGCAAAACATCTGCACAGAATGAATGGAAAGTGCCCAAAAAAAGACGCTCTTCCTGACCAGGCACAAAGTTTGCGACACGACTTCGCATCTCATCGGCTGCTTTGTTTGTGAATGTCAAGCCCAACACACGGAAATTTTCATCAAGGGTCGATTCAAGAAGACGAGCTATACGACAAGTCAGAACTTTTGTTTTGCCCGAGCCTGGCCCTGCTAACACCAAAAGCGGGCCATCAGCCCATTCTGCAGCTTGTCTTTGAATAGGACTTAATTCCTCCCAAGCTTTCATAAGTTCTTTGGTTCTCATAATACAGCCTTTGCAACTACGTCTGTGATGATCTTGGCAAAAAATGAAGGAACACGTGTGCTGTCGGCACTTGTTCTCCGAAGCTCTTCAAGCAATGCAATAGTGTAGCCGGTTTTATCTGCTCTTATCTTTGAAGCAAGCTCATCTTCGAATCCTGCCTCGTCGTGCTTCTTAACTAAACTAATCTTGCGTTCAGCAAGAATTTGTACGTACTCTTGTGCAAAGCCATTTTTAATAAGAAACATTTCCAAATCCATGCCACTTTCCGGCAGTGGCCGGACAAGCTCTTTGATTTCGTCGGGCAACAGACCACGCATTTCAATCTGTTTCACGAACTCTTGTCCAGCGGCATCATTGTCACAGACCATAATCCACGGTGTCTCAAAGGTACGAGCCAAGCCAACAAACGCACCTGGTGATCCGTTGTTTTGAAAGTCGATTACTGTAATTCCAAACTGATCCAATGGCTTCTCCAATAGTTCGGCAAAAAATCGGAACAAAAGATACTCACTCTGGCCTTCGCACAATAGCCATGCACGTGCAAACAGGACTTCCCCTCGAATGCGTTTTGCATAAGTGTCAAGGTCCGCAAGGTCACCGTTGCTGAGATATATCTGTGATTCGCCATAGAGTCGCTTCAGTTGAACATGAATATCAGTTTGTCCCGGGTAGATCATGAGCAGTTTTCGATATTCCCGCTCTCCCATCTTGCCATTAACATGGAGAGTGGTGGTGCCCTCATGATAATCAAATTTCGGTGCATTATTCTTACAAAACTTCAATAACTCTGGAGTGTTTGGCACTTTGACAGAAAATGAACGCTTTACGTAAAGAATTTTGGAAGACGAGCCATTTCGACGAAACATCCGAATCTGTGTGAATGGGATTTCCTGAATGAAATAGGGTGAGTGGCTTGAGACAATTTTCTGGCTTTTGACTTCGTCCAAATTCCTTGCAAGGGCGCGCGTCGCTTGGGGATGAAGATGTGCTTCCGGTTCTTCTAAAGCCAAAATGGCCTCGGTCTCTGGCTGAAATGTCGGTTTGAGAAGCACGTCAATATAGGCTTGAAAAAGAAAAAGAACAGCCAAACTCTGTATGCCTTGCCCATGTCGGGAAAGCGGAAAATCAACTTCATTACCATGTGCCTTGATGACAACTACCGATTTCGACATTAAATCCCAAGGCTTGAGGGGCAAAGCCTGTATTGAAGTGTTTTGTCCATCTCCCAGCCACATAATTTTTTGAATGTTTTCTAAAGTTGATCTTATTTGATCGAGCCTTGGATCTGCCTTCAGAACCGCCTCATTCAGCTTTCCCAACTCCTCACTAAGCATCATTGTTTGCTCTTCACTGATTTTAAGATCACGCAGTATTCTTCCCCAGAATTGTGAACGTGGCGAAAACTCAGTGTCTGAATCACGGAGAGCAGACAAATAAAATAGCCGAATATAAGAAAGAAATCTCGTTAGGTTTCCAGAGCTTGCACCTTTTCCACCCAATGGTTGCCCATCTAATGTAAGAAATTCCCATTTCGTAACGATCTCTTTGGAAGTCGTATCGTACTTGCTAGATACCCTCAGTCCGATGGAATCCAAATCTTTTAGAGGATCGGTTTGTATAATATCGCTAAGTGCTTGAATCAGAGAATTAGGCCATTCATCAGGTTTATCTTCACGAAACCATAGTTCTATAATAATGCCTTCGCTGGTTTGCGGTGAATCGGCAACTTTGGACATATAGTAGTCATACTCGTCGAATGCTATTCCGCGACCTTGGAGGCTTCGAGGCAATACGATCTTCAATGCGTCAAGAAGGGCTGTTTTGCCGGAGTTATTTTCACCCACTAAAACAGTAGTGTCCTGGATAGGAATGGACACGTCTACCAAACAACGAAAGTTTTTTACAAAAATCTCCCTGAGCTTCATTAATTAGTTCCTATAATTTACTTTAAATCACCAAATGCGTTATCTAATCTATATAAAAATCGGCATAAGACTCCGTTGTCCAGAATTTTATAATTTTATGGACCCCTCTTCACCCCCTCCAATCTTGAGCAGGGTGCCCCCGTAAGTCCCTTGCGTTTCGTGCCTTGACTACCGAATGACCGTGACAAGACAATCTCGCTTGCTCTGAATGTCCATCTCAAATGTTCCGTCGTCCACTATCGCGCGTTCGGGGTCGTAGACCACGAACAGAATGAACGATCCTAAAGGATACTTCGTAATGTCTGCGGCAATCCCCTCTGATGCTTTGCTGGGGGTTGTCGCCTTTCGAATGTACTTTGCTTCTACAATCAAGGCAGCAGCCTTTGCTTCGTGATCTGGCACAACCTTGGCCAAACAGAATGTCGTTGTTGGAAACTCGCGCTTGAAGTCGTCGCCATGTGCTCGGAGCAAAGCGTCGATCTGATCGTTCACTTCGTTTTCGTTCTTTGGCTTAGTCTTCCTGAATGCTACCGGGATGTTTTCCCGGAGCATCGCCGCTATTTGCCCTGCCAACCTTTCAGGATCCTCTTTAAGATACTCTCGGTCCGAAATAAGTTGAAGTAGACTGCCGCTCCTGACCTTATAACGAAGGTCATCGAGGTGGCGGCGAATATCCGTGAGGGCTACCAGAACCTGCTCACCATGCCTGTGGCATAATTGCCAGACAGCTTCAACGGCTTCATCCTCGTTGCCAGGAACGTAATCCGTTATATCTGCGAGTTCAGAGAGTCTCGCCAAGGCAAATGCGTCATCCGTTTCTTTAGAGAAACAGACCGCCTGCCGGATATAGTCCAACGCTGTTGTTCGTGTCTCTGGAGATTCAATCGGATCGGTGAAGATGTCCTTTGAGTATATCCCTACATTGTCAACGTCTTGAAGCCCTGCTGCGTAAGCAGCAAGCCGACGATCAATGCACTGGAAACAACTCCCGCAATGGGTCGCGGTCTCGAGGCGTTGGAACGTTTTGCTGCAGGAAACGGTGCTGCTGATAAGATTGCGGCCATTGACCCGGCTGAGCAAATCCATTACGTCCGTCTTGGTTTTGTTCCAGAACGGATTCAAGACCGTAAACCTTGAGCCATTTAGTTCTGACAGGAACTGGGACATTAGATGAAAGGTCTTCGGATGGGTAGTGCGGCTTGCTCTTGCACTTATCAGGTCTTGCCGTCGGAGAAGGTTCAATGACGTAACACCGTTTTCGTAGGCGAAAAAGGAGTCAAGGGACAGCCTGTGCGCCAGCGAGAAAGCGATTGAACAGAACAAAAAGGCCCGCGTGCGCTGGGTCTCCTCCGCCGCTCGAATATGGGAAAGCCCGCAGTCAAAGGAATAGTGGCGAATTCTCCTTGGATATTCAGCCGTCAACGCATCGACGAGTTTCTTCTGGGTCCGTTTTGTGCTCGGTTGCCCCGAACGATGGCTTATCAAATAGAGGACTTCGTTCGTTGACTCCAGCCGCTCCAACACGCCTGCAAGAGAATCCGATCCACCAGAGAACAGGGCAACGGACGAAGGTTCTTTCGGCGCAATGGCGAACTCCTCTCTATCAAAGAGCGAAGTGGGCGGGGTTGAATGTCCCGGCACAAAATCGAACAAGTAATCTCTATCTCCAGTCATGAAGAGCAGCGCTGCTGAAAGCTTCTGTTTCACGGAGGTCTGGTTCCAAAAATCAACGTCACGTACACGAATCACGAAATGCATGTCACGCGGCCACGCGTGCAACTCCACTGCTTCCTTCGCTCCCCGTTGAGCTGCCCGGTCGGCTGCGAAGATGTACGCTGCGATTTCCAACAGATCCAAAATCCGTAGAGGCAAATGGAACACTTGATCCACGAATCGAGGCAGTTGCAGATTGACGTTGCAATCTGGATCATTTCTGAAGTAAATCAGCGAGGTCACTTTCGCAGTCTTGGCGAGGTCCTTGGGGCGGCCGGCTCCATTACACAGAAACACGTTTGGAGTCGAGCAACTCATTTCCCCTCCTCCTCTCGGCGAAGTTCATCGCGAAGCTTGCCGAATGCTATCGCGAGGAATCCCTCGACCTCTCTTTCGCCCAGTACGTGGTCGCGTGCATGCGCGTTGAACCAGCCAGCAGCGAAGGACTGCGTAATCTTGGCCGTTTCAAACGCGTGCTTTGATACATCGTCAACATGCGACTTGACATCATGCTGGAACTGATTCCGTTGTTGAAGTGATGGAAAAATAGCGGAAGCCACCCTGTCCAGGAAATAGTTGAGATAGCGTTCAGTCAGTCTGCCGAAGAAGAGACGGCTGAGTTCACAGAAACCAGACCCGGTCCCAAGACGGCGCCAGGATTCAAGGAATTCGCTTGTTGGTTTGAACAGTGGGAGTTGTTTAGTGGCGTTGTCCTTGTACCATTTTCCGAGAGCATCGGCCGCTGCAGCAAGCGCAAGTTGCCCATACTCGGACGCGGCCTTATCCATGGGCATCTGTTGCCTTAGGGCCTTGACAATTGAAAGCAGAGTCGGCTCATCGGGAAGAGAAACACCGGTCGCTTTGAGTTCGCCTATGGGATCGTCAAACCGACATGCATGGGAGAAAACCACCAAGAAGGTAAAAACCGTCTTGACCGCATCGTCCCGGGAAAGGCTCTCGTACTGACGGCGGACATTCTGAAGTGTTTGGGCTGCTACAGTTTCGACAGGAATGCCATCAGCGTACATCGACCTCATTTTCTTAACGAGGTCGACCCATTTCTGCGTCTTTTGCGGAAGCGATGAGACTCTCTCGTGTCCCATGTTTTACCTCTTTTCCATCCCGGTTTCCTCCAGGCCAACGTTGCAGATCACTGGCCCCCAGGGGCAGGAAAGTATTTAACTTAGCATTGCCCTGGGGTCGAGATGCATTCGCTCGTTATACAACTCTTTTGTTTTAGGGTTTAATCTGCTTTGTTTTTGATAAGTTCGTTACTTTGACATTTATACCTTTGTGATGAACACGCTTCATTGCCATTTCCATGTCATTTTGAGGAACACGAAGAATTTTATTTTTATTCATTTGCGTTTTAAGCCGGAAAAGTGCTTGATCTATTTTCTGAGCAGTGCCACCACGTTCAACTTCAATTGTTGACTTCCCTCGGATTGCATCAAGGCGACGTTTACCAGGAATAGGCACTTCTGTTCGTGCAGCACTTCCCTTTCCTTTCTTATGTGACTTACTTTCAGGCATAATATCTCCTTTTATTGGCTGTATAAACACCCCTATTAAAATCTCCAATTGAGCTGATTGGTCTCCGCCCCAAAACAAAAAAGGCCTCTCCCCCTTTTTTTCAGGCAATCGGCCTTCTTTTATTCTAATTAAATTTTAAAACCTTTTCCCTTGCTACCATTTTGAATAAAACCCCTTTTGGTTTTTATTGTTATTTTTTCTATAGTTACTCCTTAAGAGAAAAAAAGTCAATCAGAAGACTAATCTATTCGTTTTAATTGCTCTTTTTCAGGAAATAAAAAACCCCGCATTTCTGCGGGGTTTCGGGATGAAGGAAATGGAGGATTTTCATCCTCTGGTTAAAGATTACCAAATCTTAAAAGCTTCTGTCAACAGAGGTCGTGATTTTCATACCTTAATATTCCTCAGGGAATAAAACCGTGGTTGCAGACCTGTCTGCCTCCGTAATAACCCATATTTTCTCCCCTTGGTGCTCGTAGGCCGAGAGGATCCGGAAGCCTTCCTTCAGCGACAGCTCGTTCTCTTGTTTATCCTCCTGGCATAAATCACCCCAATCACCTTTGGCGTGTCTCTTCAGAGACTCCCAGACAAATTTGGCAACCCCCCCATTATCCACCACTTTGTCGTTTACACCTCGAGTCATCACAACCTGTCCTAATCGGAATTTGGGTGTTCCCATTTCACCACCACCTCCTTTTTTGCATTTTTAAAGAACAAAATGTTTTGTAATTACAGTGACTTAGAAAACAGGAAGGACTGATTGAAGGGTAGCAACCAGAGGAAATTTGTCAAGTCATTACAATTAGTTATAAAATATCCACTGTTTTTATAACAGCTCTATTAAAAATTTTTATTTTCTGTTATAATGAATAAAGTACAATTTATTAAGAGGTTATTCTTGTTTACTATGAACAATCTCCATTCTGACGATCAATCGATAGCCAAAGGTTAAATAATCCACAAGAAACCAATACTATGCCTTCAGACAAAACACAAAAGAGTGGTCTGCCCTTTGGAAGCGAATTTCCTCCTTCCCAAGTCGAACCGGCTGTCTTCCCGGAAATGGTTCAATTACTTGAACGTTTCGATACGGTACGCAAAGAGGTAGGGCAGCAGACAAGCCAAAAACGCAAAGCTGAGCTTGGGCAGTTTATGACCCCCTTAACGGTTGCCCGCTTTATGGCATCTCTTTTTTCGCCTTCAACCCTGCAGACAGCACGACTTCTCGATGCTGGCGCAGGGATAGGCTCACTATCAGGGGCTTTTTTGGCTCGCGCAGCCTCAGGTGGTTTCCGTTTTCAGCATATCCAAATTGTCGCTTATGAGATCGACGCCAGTTTACGAAAGCATTTGTCCCGAACATTGACAGGTTACCAAAGTGGACTTGATGTAGATATTTCTGTGTTGCCTAGCGACTTTATTGAAGAAGCAGTAAGGTGCATTCTTGAAGGGACACAACGCTTTACTCATGCGATCTTAAACCCCCCTTATAAGAAGATTAATAGCGCGTCTCGTCATCGGCTTTTGCTTCGTAGCGTCGGCATTGAGACGGTCAACCTATATTCCGCTTTTGTCGCGCTCACAATCGAACTCATGCAACCAGGCAGTCAAGTTGTTGCAATTATACCCCGCAGTTTTTGCAATGGCCCTTACTATAGGCCATTCCGCGAGCTTATCCTCGCCAAGACAGCGATCAAACACATACACTTGTTCGCCGCGCGCAATCGAGCCTTCAAAGATGATGACGTTTTACAGGAAAACATTATCATCCTGCTTGAACGAGCTACTCCGCAGGGAAGTGTTACCATTTCCACGTCGACAGACGACAGTTTTACCGATTCCGAAATCCATATTCACCCATTCGATCGTATCGTTTTCCCGAATGACCCGGAACATTTTATCCACATTCCAACCTCGCCCGAACGCAACCAGAACGAATTTCTCTCAACTATCCAATATAGCCTTACTGATCTTGGCCTTGAAGTGTCCACGGGGCCAGTCGTGGATTTCAGACTTAAACCCCACCTGCGACAAATGCCCAAGCCTGGCACTGTACCACTTCTCTATCCGAGGCACTTCTCCGGGCAGTCAATTGACTGGCCGAAGCAGGGCATTAAGAAACCCAATGCCATACGTAGGAATCAAGAAACCGAAAAGTGGCTTTATCCGAACGGCTGTTATGTTGTAGTCAGGCGGTTTTCGTCAAAAGAAGAGAAGCGTCGGATCGTGGCGAGTGTCGTTAATCCAGAAATCTTTAGTACCCCCATGCTTGGTTTCGAAAATCATCTCAATATTTTTCACTCCCGGAAACGAGGAATATCAGAAAACCTTGCTCGCGGTTTGTCGGTATTCTTAAATTCCACGCTGGTTGACGAGCAATTCCGTCGTTTTAGTGGACATACCCAGGTTAACGCAACCGACTTGCGTTTACTAAAATATCCCAGCCGTGACGCATTGACTCATCTCGGCCCTTGGGCAAAGAAGCAACGCGATCTTACTCAACAGAAAATAGATGAAAAAATAAAAAAACTCATATGCCAGAATACGAAAATATAAAAAGCGTTCTCCAGATCCTCGAACTTCTCGGTCTTCCCCGCGCACAAAGAAACGAGCGCTCCGCGCTCTGTTTGCTGGCCCTGCTGAATCTTACGCCTAAAAAGACCTGGGCGCAGGCTGAAAGCCCGCTTGTAGGCATCACACCCATGATGGATTTTAGCCGCAAGCACTACGGCAAGGAATATGCCCCCAACACGCGGGAAACTTTCCGCCGCCAGACAATGCACCAGTTTATGCAGGCAGGGATAGCGCTATACAACCCCGACAAACCCGATAGGCCGGTCAACAGCCCCAAAGCTGTTTACCAAATCTTGCCCGAAACGCTTGCCTTACTGAAAACCTATGGTACTAATCAATGGGAGCCCTCGCTAAGGCGGTACCTTTCGACAAGAAAAACCCTTGCCCAGCGCTACGCCAAAGATCGTAAGCAGACTTTAATACCCGTACAAATTGCACCAGGTAAACAAATCCATATCAGCCCGGGTGAACACAGCGAGCTTATCAAGGCAATTGTCGAGGACTTCGCGCCACGCTTCGCACCTGGCGCCACATTAGTCTATGTTGGGGACACGGGGGAGAAGTGGAGCTATTTCGATAGAGAACTATTGATCAAGATAGGCCTGACGGTTGATTCACACGGCAAAATGCCGGACGTTGTTCTCTATTATGGCAAGAGGAATTGGCTTTTACTGGTCGAATCCGTAACTAGTCACGGCCCGGTCGATGGGAAACGCCACGAAGAGCTGGCAAAGTTGTTTTCCAGCACATCTGCGGGTTTAGTATATGTCACGGCTTTTCCTTCCCGTTCAATCACTGCCCGTTATCTTAGTGAAATAGCCTGGGAAACGGAGGTATGGGTTGCGGAGTCACCTTCACACCTGATCCATTTCAACGGGGAGAAGTTTTTAGGGCCTTATAGCGAAAAGTCTGCCGGGTAAGGAAATGGCAGTGAAGTTGGCATAAACGATTCTTTTCCCCGAGGTGATCTCCAATATCCCTTCAACCAAACTTTCTAAAATGACTTCAAAATGCTTTTTAATCGCGAGTAGTTCCCTGGTAGCTTCTCGGAGAAAGGTGCTTTCCGTTCCTTTTATTTCTTCCCCTTCAAAAGCTTTTTTACGATTTTAACACGAAAAGTAAAAATATCAAAAATATTAATGGCTTTAAGGGATATGGGTAGGCTTTCCCTGCCATCCGTCCTTGTCTCTATACAGGCATTTTTCCTTTAAGCCAATAAATGGCTACAGCCTATCGCAACTGACTAAAAACTCAAGGGAAAAATTTGCTATACCTCTATCGCTTTTTCTTTATTTTTCTCACGCTCTGTGCTAATTGTGTGGCCTGAAAAATTATTTTTCTTGACGGGGTGATGGATCATGTAAAGATAGTGGGTATTTGGATTCGGGTCTTCACTGAAGATCAGGCCAAGGGCGAAAGCCCGGAACACCATAAAAGGCGTGCCCGATTTTATGACCAATCAAAAAGAAGGAAATGAGAGAGATTGAGCATTTTGAGTCAGGAATAAACTGGTGTCCAAATAGTGTCCATGAGAGAGCTAAAATGGGGTAAAAAGACCTGACAGAATCTAAAACAGAAACAATAAAAAAATATTTTTAAAACAATAAGTTAGATAAATATTTGCCTATATTCGATAACTTGCAAAAGTCCCATAAAACTGATTACGAATCAGTTGCTCTACCGCTGAGCTACGCTGGCTGTGTTTTTAATTTATGTTAAAAACTAATACGTTGTCAAGTAAAAGCCCGTTAAGTTTTTATCATCAAAAGGACGCCTTCTTCTGGCTCTGTCTTGGCCAGGTTCCCGGAGTAGGCAATATTATTTATAACCGGCTAATTAAAAAGTTTAAAACCCCGGAAAAAGTTTTTCACGCCTCGCCGGAGGAGCTAAAAAAAATTGAAGGGCTTCGCTCCCAAACGATTGAGGCAGTCGTTGCTTTCAAAGATAACGATTGGGCAAAAAAAGAATTGGACCAGATCGAAAAACAGGGGATTACCTTTTTAACCTTACAGGATGAGCGGTTCCCTCGAAATCTAAAAGAAATTTATGACCCCCCGCCTTTTTTATATGTTAAAGGAGAGCTTTGGGAAAAAGGCCACCTCTCCATAGCAATGGTCGGCTCCCGAAACGCATCATCCTATGGAAAGACAATTACCAAACGTCTTTCCCGAGCCTTGGCCGAACGAGGATTCACGATTGTGAGTGGTTTAGCAAGAGGGATTGATACCTGTGCCCATAAAGGCGCTCTGGAAGGGGGGGGGAGGACGTTGGCCGTGCTTGGATCCGGCATCGACCTCATCTATCCTTGGGAGAATAAGGGACTGGCTGAAGAAATTACTCGCCACGGGGCTATTATATCGGAATTTCCTTTGGGGACTCAACCCGAAGCAATCAATTTCCCTCCCCGAAATCGAATCATCAGCGGTCTTTCTTTAGGAACCGTTATCGTGGAAGCCTCCTTTCGGAGCGGTTCCCTGGTCACCGCTCGGATGGCCTTAGAACAAGGAAGAGATGTTTTTGCGGTTCCCGGCAATGTTGATTCTCCCTGGAGCAAGGGAACGAACCGCTTGATCAAAGAAGGGGCGAAACTTATTATGGACCCGGAGGATATTATCGATGAGGTGATGCCCCAATACAAAGCGCCAATAACCTCCGGGCAAGAGAAACCTCCGGAGACAAAGGGATTAACGCCTGAAGGTCAAAAAATTTTTGACCTGCTCGACAGTAATCCCCTGCATATTGACCACCTCATCCAACACAGCGGGCTGCAACCCAATCTGGTTTCGAGCCTGCTCCTTGAGTTAGAAATCAATGGATTGGTAAAACAACTACTTGGAAAAATGTTTATTAAATGTGAGCGTTAAAAGCATGGCAGAATCTTTACTCATTGTTGAATCACCCACAAAAGTTAAAACCATTAATAAATTCTTAGGGGAAAAATTTCAGGTTATGGCCTGCATGGGACATGTCCGAGGACTTCCCAGCCGGTCAGGTTCGGTGGACATACAGAACGATTTCACCCCCCACTATGAGATCATCGCTCAAAGCTCCAAACATCTTAATCTGATAAAAAAAACCCTGAACGGGGTCAAAGACATTTATTTGGCTACTGACCTTGACCGAGAAGGAGAGGCCATTGCCTGGCATCTGGTAGAAGCGCTCGGTATTAATAAGGAAGAAAAAAAGAAAAAAGTTGCGCTTAAGCGAATAACGTTTCATGAAATCACTGAACCGGCAATTGCCGAGGCGATGAAGCATCCAAGAGCTATTTCCTTACCGCTCGTTGATGCCCAGCAAGGCCGGGCAGTCCTCGATTATCTTTTTGGATTTAATTTGAGTCCTTTCCTCTGGCGCAAAGTCCGTTCCGGCCTTTCTGCCGGAAGAGTTCAATCTCCTGCACTACGGATGATTTGCGAGAGGGAACTTGAGATCCGCGCTTTTAAAGAAGAAGAATACTGGACCATCACGGCAGAGCTCTCTACGGCAAAGCCAGCCACTCCCATCACCACGTTTAACGCCTTGTTAACGGCAATTGACGATCGTCCCTTAGAAAAATTGGGAATCAAAACCGAAACCCACGCCCAAGAAATAACCGCGGCTCTGCGCGATGCCCCCTTTCGGGTAAAGAAAATCCATAAACAAGAACGAAAAGAAAATCCTCCTCCTCCCCTGATCACCAGCACCTTGCAGCAGGAAGCCAGCACCAAACTGGGGTTTTCCGCCAAAAAAACCATGTCCCTCGCCCAGCGGCTTTACGAGGGGGTAGAGATCGGCGGGGAAAGCGAAGGCCTTATTACCTACATGCGGACCGACAGTTTCAACGTGGCAGCTGTCGCCATCGAGAGCATACGGAGTTTGATCCAGCAACGTTTTGGATCAGAGTATCTCAATAAAACTATCCGCCGATTCAAACAAAAGTCAAAGACCGCGCAGGAAGCTCATGAGGCAATCCGGCCGACAGATATCAAGAGAACTCCGGGGAATCTTAAACCTTATCTTCCTTCTGACCAGTATAAGCTTTATGACCTTATCTGGAGAAGAACGCTAGCCACTCAGATGTCTCAGTCGGTTGAGGATCGGGTTTCCGTGGATATCGCCGGAGGTAAAAACTATCTTTTTCGTGCTCATGGTTCAATCCTCACCTTCCCCGGATTTAAGAAAGCTTTCCTCTCCGAGAAAGAAACGAAATCTAAAAAAGAAACTGACGTTCTGCCTCCGCTCAATAAAAATCAGGAATTAGATCTTGTTACTCTGAATCCGGAGCAACACTTTACCAAGCCGCCCCCGCGTTACACGGAAGCTTCTTTAGTAAAGGCTTTGGAAGAATATGGCATTGGCCGGCCTTCCACCTATGCGAGCATCATTAGTGTGCTTCAGGATCGAGACTATGTAAAACTGGAGAGCAGAAAGTTCATTCCCCAGGAAATCGGAATGATCGTCCACAAATTACTGAAGGGCCACTTTTCTCAATACGTTGACTATCAGTTTACCGCACGGGTGGAAGACGAACTGGATAGCATCGCCCGAGGAGAAGCGAGCTGGAAAAGAGTGGTGCGGAACTTCTGGGAGCCGTTTATACAACTTATCAAAAAAAAGAACGCGGAAGTTAAAAAATCAGATGTCGTCAATGAACCTACCGATGAGATTTGTCCGGAGTGCGGAAAACCTTTAGTGAGTCGCTTAGGCCCCTATAGCCGGTTTTTGGCCTGCACGGGGTATCCCCAATGTCGCTTCGTTAAACCGATCTCCACAGAAGAGATATCCCTCGAGACTGACGACAAAAAAACTGATGAAGTCTGTGAGAAGTGCGGCTTGCCCATGGCAGTGAAGCGGAGCCGTTTTGGTCTTTTTCTGGGTTGCTCCGGATACCCAGCCTGTACCAACACCAAACCGCTGGGGGGTGGCCCACGGGAAAATGCTAAATCTTCAGACGAGAAGTGCGAAAAATGCGGGGAATTTCTGGTGATCAAAAAGAACCGTTTCGGAAGAACTTTTCTTGCTTGTCCTAATTACCCGAAATGTACCTATGCGAAGTCAATAAAGAAAAAACCAGCGACAACCAAAGCAGCAGAAACGAACCCATAAGCAAAAAACCATGAGTGCTTCAGGTTACCCATCATCACAATACGAGGCTTGGAGCCAATATACAGAAGAAGAAAAGATAATCCCATTTCTCGTTCTTGACTTATGAACCCTGAATCCTTAAGATTCAGATCAATAATGTTAAAGGTGTCTTTCGAAACACATCCTTGTGCCTTAGGCCTTGGGTGAGATTTTCCAAGGAGGGAAAAAATCGTATGCAAAAAAAAAAATTGCTCTGGTTATTTTAATCTTTTGCCTCTGCGGGGGTGGCATAAATGCAAAAGCCCAGGAGCAAGGAGAGGCTTTAACTTTAGAACAGAGTATTGCCATTGCGCTCGAACGAAGCCCTTTATTCCATTTGGCTCAGAAAGAAGTCACGCGAACAAATTTTTTGCAAAAGGGAGCACGTTCTGACTTTTTCCCAAAACTCTCAACCGGATATAACTTCACTCAGTTGAATGAACCTCAGCATTTCAATGTCCCGGCCTCCGGATCTGTTCCCGCGCATAGCATCACAACTGGTCCTTTACATACCTATATTTGGAACGTCACCGTGGAACAACCCTTGTTTACCGGCTGGTCAATCACTACCAACTATCAACTTGCCAAGCTCGGCTTTGACATCGCGAAAGTTCAAGAAATCCAGGCAAAGCACGACCTGATAAGAAACGTAAAAATCGGATATTTTGAGCTGTTAAAAGCCGAAAAGTTCCTCGGGGTAGCCATACAAACCGAGAAACAAGTTGGTGAACATTACAAGGTAGCGGAATCCTTCTTTGATGTAGGCATTATTCCGAAAAATGACCTCCTCCAATCTGAAGTTCAATTAGCTCAAGCAAAACAGAATCTCATCCAAGCTGACAATGGGGTCAACATCGCCAAATCAACCTTTAATACCATTCTTCGGAGAGATGTTAATGAACCTCTCGAAGTGGTAGATATCCTCACCTATGCACCCTCGACTGAGACCCTTGATGATTGCATTTGCAAGGCTTACCTTAACCGTCCTGAACTAAAAGAAATGGCTCTAAAAGTGGAGGAGGCGCGCAAACAAATTACCCTGGCAAAGAGCCATTTTTACCCCAGCCTTTCTCTCCAACTCTATTACGAAAAGCAGGGCGATACACCTGATGTGCGTGGCACACAGTTCCAAGATGAAGAAAGCTGGAATATTTTTACCTCACTAAATTGGACCTTCTGGGAATGGGGTAAGACCTACTATTCAGTAAAGGCAAACAAGATTGGTGTCATCCAGGCTGAGGACGCCCTTGTTCAGGTTCGAGACACAGTAACCTTAGAGGTCAAGAATGCTTTTCTGAAGCTTCAAGAGTCTGAAAAAAATATCAAGGTGACGGAGACCGCTATCGACAGTGCTGAGGAAAATTTTCGCTTGAATGAAGCCCGGTATAAAGAGCAAGTAGCTACCACAACCGATGTCATGGATGCCCAAACCCTGCTTACCCAGGCACAGATAAACTACTATAATGCCTTAAGTGACTATAATATCGCTCGGGCGCAGCTTGAACGGGCTATGGGCTTGGAAAAATGATGCTAACCGGCTATTGAAAAATTTTAACTGGACACTACTATAACAAAGTGTATTATAATAATTTTTTAAAAAGTAAACAGTTTATTTACAGCAACTAAAAAATAAACCCTTGATGCTTCTTTGAGGTTATGCAAAAATTAGTAGACTTTTTGGTGTATTTTAAAATTCAATGTGTTTTTTTTCAGGCATCCCATGAAACAAAAAAAAATTTTTATAATCATCATTGCATTACTGGTGTTTGTTTCCGGCTGTATTCTTTTTGGCGGGGACACTTCGAGCGACCCGGAGCCTAAACTTTTTCAGGAGATCATTACCGCTTATAATAACCACGCTTACGAAAGCAGCATCAAGGCTTGTGAACAGTTTCTTGCGAAGTATCAAAAATCGAAGGCTAAAGAGTCGGTTATGATGCGGATGGGAGAATCTTTTGAAGGGCTTTTAAACCGGGACTATCATGAATTAATCAGTAAAGGGATGGAAGAAAAAAAAGCTCAAGATTCGTTTTTGGCTAAACATGGTTCTTACCATTGCTGGGAAGTTAGCGAAGGAGGACTTCGGTATAATAAGGAGATGTTTCGAAAGCTTTTAAAAGAAAACCCCCAAAGCTTTTACGCCGACGAAGCAGCGTATAACCTCATTTCCTGGGAACCGGATTATAAGGAAGACCCAGACCGAGTCCAAAAAGAGATCAAAGGATTAAATGGAGTTTTAACCCAATACCCTACGACGAGCCTTCGTCCCAAAATTTATTTTCAAATGGGATATCGCTTTCAGATTCTTTTTGAGATATATAGCTTTGCCAAAGATCAAAGCAAGAGGGACAAAGCCAAAGCTAAAGAAAGTTTCCGTCGGGCTGAAGACTCCTATAACCTCTGTTTGATCTTTCCTGAGGAATCGGAATATTCACAAAAATCATTGCGCAATTTAGACTTGTTACGCCAGGGAACACGAATATACATTAAATAACGATTTATATTTATCCGAAGAATGAAACAGCCGGTGTAAATGATAAAATAATCGCTTTCTGAAGAAAAAATGGAAAAAGCAAGAGCGCACGTTATTATTGAAGGAAGAGTCCAGGGAGTATTTTTTCGGGCGTTTACTCAAGACGAAGCTCGCCTCAGGAAATTAACCGGGTGGGTAAAAAACCGCTATGATGGTAAGGTGGAGGCAGTGTTTGAAGGAGAAAAAAATGCGGTTCAGGCTGTCATTGATTGGTGCTATATCGGCTCACCCCATGCCTCGGTAAAAAACGTAGCAATACAATGGGAAGATTATCAAGGAGAGTTTTCCTCTTTTTCCATCACCTACTGATTGTTATCGGCGATTTTCCGGATAACCTCGATCGTATCCCCCACTGCAACTTTTCCATCGGTCAGAATTTTTATAAATATCCCCTCCCGAGGCATTATGCAATCACCGGTTTTATAGTAGATCGCGCAGCGGTCATGGCAGACTTTGCCGATCTGGGTTATCTCGCCAATAACCGAATCTCCTAAACGTAGTTTTGATCCTACCCCCAAGTTGATTAAATCAATACCTTGGGTAACAATGTTCTCGCCAAAGTCACCATAGTCAAGCTCCAAACCCAACTTCTTCATCTTCTCGATTGATTCATGTGCCAACAGACTCACCTGCCGATGCCATGCTCCCGCATGAGCGTCACCTTCGATCCCATGATGAGCTTTCAGTTCTCCTGAACCAACATTTTTTTTTTGCGTTCCTTTTTCCTTGCTCACACAAACCGCCAAAATCTTTCCTTTCATGCACCCAACTCCTGAAAAAGTTTCCTCAATCGCCTGAGTTTTGAGTAATTATATTATAGCGTGATCCCAAAATTAATTTCAAGAAGATATCCTGATCGGCCTTACTAAACCTCCTCTGACGTTACGTCTGTTTTTTTTATCAATCAGGTAAAGTCGAAGCTTCTATTCAATTTACTTGAAAATTATTGGGTAAAATTTTATATTTTAAAAAACTATTTAATGTAACCTCGTTATCGGATGGAACATGCCTATTTATGAGTTTTTTTGTCCTGACTGCAATACTGTCTTTAACTTTTATTCTCCCGCAGTAAACACCCATAAAATCCCTCGGTGTCCACAGTGCCAGCGACGCGAAATGAAAAGACTCTTATCAAACTTTGCCACGATTTCAGTTAAAAAGGAACCAGGAGAAAACGAAGATATTCCCCTGGGTGAAGCAAAGATGATGGAGGCGGTGCAGATGATGGAAAAAGAGATGAAAAATGTCGAGGAAGATGATCACCGGCAGGTGGTCTCGATTCTGCGGAAATTAAGCAAAACCTTGGGAGTAAAAGTGAACGACCGAGTGGAGGAAGCTATGCTCAAAATAGAAGCAGGCGCAGACCCGGAAGAGGTTGCCTCAGAAATAACCGAAGATTTAGATCCCGAAAGTTTTTTTGAGGGGAAAAAACCAACCGGAAACCAGGGTAAAAAAATAAGATACAATGAGACGCTTTATGAACTTTAGGAGGAGGGTAAACGGCTGGGCTCAAAAAATGGGGATGGAGGGGCAGGAACCGCTTATTAATCTCTTTTAATGCCGTATTAATCCAGATTATAAAAATGTCTTAAACTTCATTAGCCTTAATCTATCCCTTTGCATTAATCACGGCCTTGACAAAATACATTTTTTTACTTTTTTTAAATTTACAAAGAGCGCATTCAAAAAAGGTCAACATTTTTTTGGGGTTAATTTTTTTTGAGGAATATCATAACGACCGCAACCAAAGAAAGTGGGGAGGGGCCTAGACCCATTTCTCCTCATCCCGACTGGTGTCTTTATAACACAAGAAAATTTATTCTTTTTTATAAACCCAAAAGTCATGATGGAACGATCTCGTGCTTGATAAACCTTCGATCAACTCCTTTTTGCAAAACTTTTTTGGGTACTTCCGTTGCAATTTTATTGTTTTTACCCTTTATTGGCAACTATAAAATCTAGGCCCCTTAAATCAACAATCAATATTTCATGTTGTCTTCCCCTTTCCTATGAAGTTATCTTCAGAAATAGAAAAAAAGTTTAAGGCTTCCCATCATCCTAATAACAATTGGATTGAATTTCCTTAATATTTTTTTCTTTATTACTGTTAAAAGATATTCAACCTATTACCGTTACCATCGTTTTTTTGATCGGTCCTTAACCGGTTAGGGGACAAGTTTTTTAAAAAACAGAGGATTATTCGTTGGGCAGGCTTACAAGTGGATTCCCCTCCCCCCCCTCTTTCATCCTGTTTCTTTATTCCCCTTTTCCCGTTTGTCTATTTTGGTAACAAGAATTTTAATCCTTGTCTATAGGTAAACTACTTCATTTTTATAGGAAGAATTCCCAAGGCCGGGAATTTATCCTAAGAGTTGTAAAAAAGGCGGTAAGAAAGAAGATTTAGAGCGGGTTAGTCTTCCTAAAGGTCAAGATCAATCAGCCCAAGCTTAGC
The DNA here is from genome assembly GCA_026625185.1 of Thermodesulfobacteriota bacterium. Classification (GTDB taxonomy): domain Bacteria; phylum Desulfobacterota; class WTBG01; order JAGOGO01; family JAGOGO01. The sequence continues at coordinate 2,364,700 of CP113000.1, forward strand.
CGCATAGCGAAAAAAATCCGTCGTGCTATGGAACCCGAGCTTTTTCTGGATATTTGTTCGATGATTTTCGACTGTTTTGACGCTGATAAAAAGCATTTTTGAAATGTCTTTTTTGGAAATTCCTTTAGCAATTAACCGCATAACCTCTTGTTCCCGAGGCGTAAGAGTGCTGTAAGCGCTATTCATGATCTTTGCTTTTGTGGGAGCTTCAATCAACTGTTTTACTACCTGCAGAGAAATAACGCTATCGAGAAAATATTCTCCTCTAACGATTGCATACAACCCTTCCAAAAGCCGGTCAGAGGCAGACTCCTTGACCACATAGCCGGCGGCTCCGGCTTGAAAAGCCTCAGCAATATAATGAATTTTAGAGTGCATGCTGACAATCAAAACGTGAGATTCCGGTAAAAAATCTTTAATGTCACGGAGCAAGGATATACCATTTTTATCCGGCAAGGAAAGGTCAAGGACAAAAAGATCGGGCTTAAGCTTTTTTGCCAGGCGAAGCCCTTCAGACCCGTCGCCCGCTTCTCCCACTACTTCAAAGTTAGGGTCACGAGCAATGATAGCTTTGATCCCTTCCCGAAAAAGAGGATGGTCATCAATGATTACTATGGTTTTTTGGGTAACCAAATAGTTTCTCCACTTTTATTTTTATAAAAAAATGTTGCTTCCGTCTTCTCGGCCTCTCAGGTGTTTGCGGTTACGCCGGGCAACCGGGTGTTTTTTGCGGTGTACGGCACCTCGATAAAAATCTTTGTGCCCTGGTTAACACGTGATAGAATTTTTATCTTACCGTGAAGAAGGGTAGCCCTTTCTTCCATGCTTCTAAGCCCCATTTTTTTCTCACAAGAAGCGTTTATCATCCGATCTTCTACATTAAACCCTCTGCCGTTATCCTCAATGCTCAGAATGATATGAGGAAATGAGGCTATCAGTCTTACCCTTGCCTCGGTGGCGTGGGCGTGCTTCTTTATGTTGTGAAGAGATTCTTGCAGCAAGCGATACAAATTAATCTCAATATCCGGATCAAGCGCTAATTCATCCATCCCCGCAGAATAGTAACCAACCTTTACGCCGGTTTTTTCACCAAATTCTTCACAATACGCGCCAAAGGTGCGAGCTACGTCAAACTGGCCTAAGCTCGGAGGCCGAAGTTCATAGGCCAGATCGCGGACAGCCATGATAGAGTTCTTCAGCATGGTGGAAAATTCGGAAGCTTTTTTTTTAACCTCTATCAACGCGCCCGGATCAGAACAATCACGAAAGAGAGTGTCAATGCCGATTTTCAGGGTCGAAAGGTCCTGCGCCAAATGATCGTGCAATTCTCGAGCAATTTTTTGCCGTTCGGTTTCCTGCGCCTTCATAAGCTGCTGGCCTAAAATCCGGATATGCTGCTCAGCTTGGATTCGTTCGGAAATATCCCGGATAAATGCCAAGAGAGCTGGTTTGCCTTCCCAAATTGTTTTTACTTCATTTACCTCCACCAGAAATGACTCTCCATTTTTTTTCATTGCGCGAAAAGAATACGGTGCAGATGATTTTTTAGACTGCAGCGAGTGGCGATGCTTTTCTTTTATCAACATCCGATCTTTGGGATCAATCAAGTCCATAAACCGGAGGCCTAATATTTCATTTTCCGGATATTCAGTTAATTCAAAAGTCTTACGGTTGGCAAATTTTATTTTCCCATTTTGCACCACAAGAATCATATCACTTGAGTTTTCGATAATCTCCTTATGTTTTATTTGCGATTCTCTTAACTCACGCGTCCTTTCGATAAAATCTTTTTCCAGTTGAAAAATTATATCTTCTGATTCTTTTTGCTGGACACCTTCGCGTTTCAGGATCGCTCTTTTAAGAATGGTAATTATATCAGGGACTTTAAAAGGTTTAAGGAGGTAATCAAATGCTCCATATTCAACCATTGACTGCCTAAGACTCTCGAAATTTGCAAAACCGGTTATGATGATAACTTCAATATGCGGGGCAATTTCCTTAATCTTTTTAAGAGTCTCAATCCCGTTCAACCGCGGCATTTTTATATCCAGGATAATAACATCAATAGGGTTTTTTTTGACAATCTCCAGCACCTCTATCCCATCAGAGGCTATAAAGACGTTATACCCCTCACCTTGCAACACAAGTCTTAGAAGGTGGCGGATGGGTGGCTCATCATCAGAAATGAGAATATTTTGTGGGACCATAATTTCCCCACTCCCGAGAAATAAATTTGTATGATCTTATTCGCCATAACCCATGTAATGCGCTAACTTTATTCCTTCAAGCCTTCATTTTTTTGGACAAAATGATCTTTATTTTTACTAAATTTTTTACTTTTCGGCCGAAGATGTTATTATAAAACATTTTCTTATTCTTCTTGAGATGGCTTTCTGATCCCGAAAAAAATATTTTAGCACTTTATTAATTTATAGTCAAAATAGAACCATGCGGGGTACGCGATAATGAGAAATGAACGCCAATGGAAACGAATGCTTTTTAAAGGCGGTAAAGTCTATGCCCAGGTGTCTCAGGACGGAACCTTACTGGAAAAAGACGGTGTGGTAAAAATCAAATATCAACTGCAGCAGGAAAATGAATATTCAGCCCGCGCGTCTGCGATACAGGAGATTACAGAGAATGGACTAAAAAAATTGAAAAACCAGAGGAAGCAAAGTGGAAAAAAAACCACCATCAAAAAACCATCACCTGCATCAGAAAAAATTTTTGATGATAACACCATTTTCGTATTTACTGATGGAGCCTGTATCGGTAATCCGGGACCCGCCGGAATAGGAATTTTTTTCCAATACCGAGATCATAAAAAAGAAATATCGCGTTTTATCGGAGCTGGAACCAATAATACTGCTGAGCTTATTGCCATAAAAGTTGCGCTTCAGGAGATAAAAGATCCTACCTTACCCGTCGCGCTTTTCACTGACAGTTCGTACTGCTATGGGGTCTTAACCAGCTCCTTTAAAGCAAAAAAAAATCGGGACCTCGTGGAGGAGATTAAAAAAGAGATGCGCCGCTTTCCGCTGCTTAAATTATTCAAAGTCGAAGGCCACAAAGGGATTGAAGGAAATGAAAAAGCAAACCTTTTGGCCCAGCAAGCCGCTGCCCAGCCAAAAGGGAAAAATGCTTAGCCACGTCAAAGAAACTATTCAAATTTAGATTCGACTTTGGTTTCTTGCCACTCCCGCTTTCAATCTTTACCTTGGTAGGTTATTTCATGAGTTGTGTTGGTAATCATCCCCCAGTAAGCACCCGGCTCATCTTCCCGACTAATAATTTTTTTCTGTAAGAATGAAATTACAGGAGATTTTCGTCAGTTCGGCCTAAACAGGACGGGTAATTAGACTTATCATCCTGAAGATCGATCCCCAGAAGTATCTCTATCCTTTTATCAATCGCCGGCCCACCCAAGTCAGACAGCCGAGAGTCTTATAATCGGCCGGGAGGGAACGACGCTCTGTTTTTGAATGAACTAAGGTTTCGAAAAAACTCAGTGCTGAATCTGCGAAGCCCACTTGAAAATGTACCACTGCTTGCTGTAAAAGCTTTTGGAACAGGAGGGAATAGTCGAAGGAATCGATTATCGTGGGGTGCCCGTGAGGGTATGCGGCAGGGGCCAGGGGAGAGGCGCAAAGTCAGGGAGGTACTTGATGCCTAACGATGTTAAAGGGGATTGGTGATCCTATGAATGAGCTAAAAGATTGGGTCATCTTTTTTCTCGAAAATCGACAATTCTCATTATAGGCTTTGCAACCGCCCGATAGTAATGATAGAGCAATTGGGGGAGGGGTGATGACTGCGTGAGCAGTCTTTTTTTGGACAAGAGGAGAAAAATATGCTTTTATACTGAGGGGGAACGAATTTTTGTTTTTCATCAAATGTTGATGGGAGCGGAAAAAGTATGAACCTGAAAAATCACTATGATCGAATGGAATGGGCGGGCGCGTTTGGAGATTTGGGAACTCTCATCCCTTTTGCGATAGCCTATATCACGGTGGTAGGGATAAACCCTTTAGGGTTTCTTTTCATGTTTGGCGTTTCAAAAATTTTAGCCGGCTTTTACTATAAAACGCCGGTCCCGGTTCAGCCGATGAAAGCTATCGGAGCGGCAGCGATTGCCGGAGGGGTGACCCCGCCCTTAATTTTCGGCGCCGGCATTACCACGGGAGTATTCTGGTTTATCATCGGTATAACCAATGCGACCAGATGGGTCACGCACTTGGTAAGCAAACCGGTGGTCCGGGGGATTATGCTTGGGTTAGGCCTTTCTTTTGTGGTGGAAGGGATAAAACGGATGAGGGTTGCTCCTTTGCTCGCCGGCGTCGCTCTTGTTGTTGCGTATTTGCTTTTGACGAACCCTAAAATTCCGGCAATGTTTCTTATTTTAGTTATCGGGGTTGTTGCTTCACTTATCATGAACCCGTCGTTGCTTTCTGAACTGGGAAAAATTCACTGTTGTTTTAAATTACCTGCCTTCAATCTTACGCACATAACGTGGGATGATATTTTAAAGGGCACCTTGCTCTTTACCTTACCCCAGATTCCGCTTACGGTAGGCAATGCCGTTATTGCCATTGTGGCTGAAAACAACGAACTTTTCCCTGACCGGAAGGTTAGTGAAAGAAAGATCGCGATTTCTACCGGGATTATGAATCTGATTTCTCCTCTTTTTGGTGGTGTTCCCATGTGTCATGGAGCAGGAGGAATGGCCGGACATGTCCGTTTTGGCGCAAAGACGGGTGGCGCTTTAGTTATTTTAGGAACCATTGTTATTACTATCGCTTTATTTCTTAGCGAATCGGTGTTTATCATTTTTAAAATCTTTCCTGATGCCATCTTGGGAGTTATTCTCTTTTTTGCGGGCGCTGAATTAGCGGTTGTCGTTAGGGATATCGGGGATAACAAAACTGATTTCTACGTGATGCTTATTGTGGCTGGTTTTGCCATGTGGAATATGGGAGTGGGATTTTTGGTGGGAGTGGTCCTTTATAAGGCATTGAAAACAGGATGGGTTAAAATTTGACGGCCGCCTTTCGTTCGGTTTGGCTGAGGCTGTCTAAATTAGCTTAAAATTATAATTAGTTCTATAAAATCTTCACGTTATAATTTAAAAAAACCAATAAATTATTTGACAAATATTGTTCTTGACGGTATATGAATTAATTTCAAAAATGACTTTTACCTTCGGAAAATTCTTACGGGAGTCTAATTTCTATGGGGATGACAATTACGGAAAAAATTTTAGCCGGCCATGCCGGGGTGAAAGAGGTAATTCCGGGAGAAATCATTAATACCCGGGTTGATGTGGCACTGGGAAATGACATCACTGCCCCCATTGCCATTGAAGAATTTCGAAAAGCGGGGGGCAAAAAGGTTTTTGATCACCATAAAGTTATTCTTGTCCCGGATCATTTCACTCCCAATAAAGATATTTTTTCAGCAAAACAATGTCGGATTTTACGCGACTTTGCCAAGGAACAGAATCTGACTCATTACTTTGATCAGGGCGACGTGGGGGTGGAGCATGCGCTTTTGCCGGAAAAGGGACTTGTTTTGCCGGGTGACGTGGTTATTGGGGCTGACAGTCATACCTGCACGTATGGGGCTTTGGGCGCTTTTGCAACGGGCGTGGGAAGCACTGATTTGGCGTATGCGATGATGACCGGAGAAGCCTGGTTTCGGGTGCCGGAGACCATGAAATTTATTTATAAGGGTAAACTTCCCCTCTGGGTAGATGGTAAGGACTTAATTTTATTTACCATTGGAGATATCGGGGTTGAGGGAGCACGATATCAAGCGATGGAATTTACCGGTGAAACAATAGCGGGACTCTCCATGGCCGGCAGGTTTACCATGGCCAATATGGCTATTGAAGCTGGAGCCAAAAATGGTATTTTTATTCCGGATGAAAAAACGAAAATCTATGTTGAAGAACGAAAGACGCGGAAATACGCTTTTTATACTAGTGATCCAGATGCTGAGTATGCGGAGGTCAAGGAGTACGATATTTCTCTTCTTGAACCTCAGGTTGCCTTTCCTCACCTTCCTTCCAATGTGCGGGGCATCAGCACTGTTGGCTCAATACCGATTGACCAGGTTGTGATCGGCTCGTGTACAAATGGAAGGATAGAAGATTTAAGGGTTGCAGCTCAGGTTTTGAAAGGTCGAAAAAAAGCCCCGTTTGTCCGATTGATTATTATTCCTGCTACCCCGGTTATCTATCGGCAGGCTTTGGAAGAGGGACTTTTTCAAATTTTCCTTGATAGTAAAGCGGTTATCAGTCCACCTACCTGCGGCCCTTGTCTGGGGGGGCATATGGGAATTTTAGCCAAAGGTGAACGCGCAGTAGCGACGACGAATCGTAATTTCGTCGGTCGGATGGGAGACCCGGAAAGTGAGGTCTTTCTTGCAGGGCCGGCAGTGGCTGCTGCCTCGGCAATTCTTGGCAGGATCGGAGGACCTCAGGAGCTTTAAAAACCGTTAGTCCGTTGGCAGTTGTCTGTGGTCAGTTGATTGTTGTCCGTTGTATAAAAACTAAAATATAAACAATGGACAACTGACCACGAATCGCGGACATTTGCAGGAAAGCTTCCGCATTGTATAGTGAGCGACAGAAATAAGTTAACATAAAAGGTGTGTTCTCTTTCTGCGCAGTTTCTTTAACGCGTCATTCTCGCGAAGGCGGGAATCCAGAAGGGTGGTCCATGAAGCGATAAAACTGAGCTGCTTTTTACCTGTCCCCTGGATTCCGCATCAAGTGCGGAATGACAATAGCGGGGCCACAGCATGACAAAAAAGGAATGTCTCGTTATTTATGTCGTTCATTATAATTTTAAATAAAGACCTCGAGAAGGAGATTAACCGTGAAGTTTAGAGGGAAGGTCTGGAAATTTGGAGCCAACATTGATACGGATGCGATCATTCCCGCCCGGTATCTCAACACGTCTGATCCGACTCTGTTGGCAAAACATTGCATGGAAGATGCTGATCCTGAGTTTATAAAAAAAATAAAGCCGGGAGATATCATCATCGCCGAGCGGAATTTCGGTTGCGGTTCATCCCGCGAGCATGCCCCGTTAGCGATTAAGGCCGCGGGGATTTCGTGTGTGATTGCCAAAAGCTTCGCCCGGATTTTTTACCGTAACTCCTTTAACATGGGTCTTCCTATTTTTGAGTCATCAGAGATTGTGGATAATACGTCTGAAGGAAATGAAATCGAGGTTGACGCCACATCCGGTGAGATCGTCAATCTTACCCGCAATAAGAAATTTAAAGCAAACCCGATTCCTCCATTTATGCAGGAATTGATTGCCAGCGGAGGATTAATGAAGTATGCTCAAAAAAAACAAATGAAAAAGGATTAAGCTATGGGTAAAATGCACACGGTTGCGGTTATTCCTGGAGACGGGACCGGCCCGGAAGTCATTGCTGAAGGTATTAAAGTTCTCAACGCGGTATCCCAGATAGAAAATTTTAAAATTGAGTTCGTATTCTATGATTTTGGAGGGGACCGTTACCTTCGAACGGGAGAGGTTCTTCCCAACTCCGCTTTGGAAGAATTTCGGGAAATGGATGCCATTTATCTGGGCGCCATAGGCCATCCAAAAGTAAAACCAGGTATTTTAGAAAAAGGGATACTCTTAACTACCCGTTTTGAGCTGGATCAGTACATTAATCTCCGCCCGATAAAGCTTTATCCGGGCGTGGATACCCCGCTTAAGGACAAAGGGCCGTCAGATATTGACTTTGTCGTGGTTCGCGAAAATACCGAGGGTTTATATACCGGAAGCGGGGGGTTTTTAAAAAAGGGGACACCGGATGAAGTGGCACTCCAGGAATCCATCAACACCCGCAAAGGGGTAGAACGTTGTTTGCGGTATGCTTTTAATTTCTGCCGCAAACGCAACAAAGAGAAAAAACTTACCCTGTGTGGCAAGACCAATGTTTTAACGTATGCTTTTGATCTCTGGGAAAGGGTTTTTCATGAGGTGGCCCAGGAGTTTTCCGACGTTAAAACTGATTATGCTCATGTTGATGCCACGTGTATGTGGATGGTGAAAAATCCGGAGTGGTTTGATGTGATCGTCACTGATAATATGTTCGGCGACATCATTACCGACCTGGGGGCCATGATTCAGGGAGGCTTGGGGGTTGCCGCAGGAGGGAACATTAACCCTGAAGGAGTTTCCATGTTCGAGCCGATGGGGGGATCGGCACCGAAGTACACGGGTAAAAACTTGATCAATCCGATTGCGGCAATTTTCGCGGCGCAGATGATGGTGGAAGAATTGAAAGAAGAAAGTGCCGGAAAAAGAATCGAAAAGGCAGTGATGAAGGTATTGGCCCATGACATAAAAAGTGTTTCAGCCGGACAAATGGGCCATACTACCTCAGAGATCGGCGATTTAGTCGTGAAGTATGTGGCGGAGGAGAAGAAAAGAGTTTCCTCGTGAGGGTGTTTGGTGGAACATTGCAAGGCAGGCGCTTACAAACCTGCCAGGTGGCATCGCTTCGACCAACATCGGAAAAGATACGGGAGGCGTTATTTAACATCCTTGGCCCGTTGTTAGCCAAAGGTCCGGTTTTAGACCTTTTTGCCGGCACCGGTAGTTTAGGGATTGAGGCTTTGAGCCGGGGGATGGAACGGGCGGTTTTTGTTGAGCGTAATGCCGCCATCATTTCCATTTTAAAGAGAAATATTAGTCATTGCCACTTAGAAGAGAAGTCTGAGGTCATTGGGTTTCCGGTAAGTAAAGGACTAAAAATACTTAAATCACGCAACGAAAAGTTCGCATTGATTTTTTTAGACCCTCCTTACCAGGAAAAGCTTGCGGGAAAAACCTTGCTGGAGATTAGCGAGGCGAAACTCGTAACGCAGGATGGCCTTGTTATTGTAGAACATTCATCCAAAGAAATACTCAAAGAAAGTTACGGAAGTTTAAAAATGGATGATCAGCGCACGTATGGACAAACCTTAGTTTCTTTTTTCACTTTATTACTTTATTAATTTAACTTTAATATGAAAAGGGGGTTTTATGGAGCGAACCGCAGTGTATCCAGGATCATTTGATCCCATTACGAATGGACATCTGGATCTCATTCGGAGAGGATTGAATGTTGTTGATCATCTCATAGTGGCTGTGGCAATCAATCCGGCTAAAACACCTGTCTTTACGTTGGAAGAGAGACTGGAAATGATAAGAAGAGCTGTGGGTGATAACCCCAGAATAACCGTAGATAGCTTCGAAGGTCTCGTGGTGGATTATCTCCAAAGGTGTAATACGCACATTTTGCTTCGCGGTTTACGGGCAGTTTTAGACTTTGAATACGAATACCAGATGGCGCTCATGAACCGGAGGATGGACCGAAAAGTAGAGACCATTTTTATGATGACCGGATATAAATGGTTTTATGTTAGTTCCCGGATTATCAAGGAAGTTGTTTTTTCGGGCGGAACAGTGGAAGGCTTGGTTCCTGATTTTGTGAACCAGAAGTTAAAAGTAAAATACCAGCAAAGCAGACAAAAAAAAATTTAACTTGCTAATGCCCTGCAGCTTGCTGCATGGCATCACGAAATGCTGAGAATTTTCATTATTTACTTTTTTTGGGGTTTACGTTCAAAATTTTTTAAAACACAAAAAATAAACTTTTTTCGTAACCCATAGGAGGAATGTTATAACTTTTCCATGGCCCCGTAAACACCACTAAGCCGGTCACGCAACAAATAAGCAAGTCTTTCCATTACCTTGAAACCTGCCGGGAGGTTTTTCCTTAACTCTTCCCTTAAAACAGGACCCTCGATAGCAATGACCTCTGTTTTTCGGGTGCATAAAGCTGAAGACAGGAGGCAGTGAGATTCACCCAAAAGCGTTAACCACGATCCAAAGGCTCTTCCTGGTCCTAAAATTGCAATGTTTAACTGAGCTTTTCGATCTCCTAAATCAACCGAGCGTTCTAAGAAAACCTGCCCTTCCTTGATGATGTATATTTTGTTTCCTTGATCTCCTTGATGGAATATCGCTTCTCCGGGTTGGTACTGTTCGATCCGGCAGAAAGAAATGATCGGCTTGATTTCTTCTTTGGAAAGAGTAACCAAGAGTTCACACTTGACTAATACCTGGAGAATATCTGAGGTCATTTTTATCTCTTTTGGAAAGTTATTCGGGAATTTTTGGTGTTATTTTAAGAAAACGGATGAAAAAAATCAAGATATTCAAAAGACATGAATATGAATAATATGAATAAAAAACTTATTAAGAAAAAATCTTGCCTCTGAAAAAAATCAATGTTAAAAAACCATCTTTTTTTGGTTTAAGATTAATTTACAGTTTGTAAAAAAAAAATTTATTTGAATGGTGCTTTTTTTAAGGGCAACGGTGAAAAAAAAGTAATTTTAATGCGTTATAAAGCTTGACTTGTATTTTTTTTTGGCATATATATTGCTCCTTTATGAATGATTATTCATTCATATAGGAGTAAATAACTAAAGAGTTTAATAGTTTAATATTTAAAATCAAGAAAGGAGTAAATAACTATGGCTGATCAAAAAACAATTACCTCAATGATGGCGGAAAATCGTTTACTTGAGCCATCGAAGGAGTTTGTCTCCAAAGCCGCTATTAAAAGCATGGATGAATACAAAAAGATGTATAAAGAATCCATCGAGCAACCGGAAAAGTTCTGGGGTAAAATAGCTGAGGAACTCCTGTGGGATAAAAAGTGGGATAAATTTTCCGACCACGATTTCGCAAAAGCTAAAATCAAATTTTTCCTCGGCGGAAAAATCAATGCTACCAAAAACTGTCTGGACAAGCATCTCAACACTTTCCGCAAAGATAAGGTTGCGTTGATTTGGCAGGGGGAGCCGTCAGGAGAAACCAGGACATTCACCTATGCTGAACTTCACAACGAAGTGTGCAAATTTGCCAATTGTCTTAAAAAACTTGGCGTCAAGAAGGGAGATCGCGTAACGATTTATCTTCCCATGATTGCCGAACTCCCCATTTCTCTGCTTGCCTGCGCCCGGATCGGCGCTATCCACAGCGTGGTTTTTGGAGGATTCAGCGCTGAATCTCTCCGGGACCGAATCCTTGATTGCGGCTCTACGTTTCTAATCACCAATAACTATGGATACCGGAGCGGTAAGTCCCTTTCCTCCAAAGACAGTGCTGATGAGGCGCTAACCCATTGCCCGGATGTTAAGAAGGTGGTCGTGGTTCAACGCGTTGTAAAAGAAACAAAGATGCAGGCAGGAAGAGATTTCTGGTACCATGAACTAATGGCCGATGCCAGCCCTGATTGTCCGGCAGAGGTCATGGATGCTGAAGATCCTCTCTTCATCCTCTATACCAGCGGGAGCACCGGGAAACCAAAAGGCGTTCTTCACACCATCGGGGGATACCTTGCCTTCGTCCACTCTAACATGAAATATTCTTTTGATATTCAGGATAAGGACATCTTCTGGTGTACGGCGGATATCGGCTGGGTAACCGGGCACAGCTTTATTGTCTACGGCCCCTTGTCAGTCGGCGCCACTGCTCTGATGTTCGAAGGTGTTCCTACCTACCCGGCGGTTGACCGGTTCTGGGAAATCGTGGAGAAGTTTAAGGTTACCATCTTCTATACGGCTCCCACGGTATTGCGGTCACTCATGAAAGAAGGCGAGGAATGGGTGAATAAGCATGATCTGAGTTCAATTCGTTTGCTCGGTACGGTGGGCGAACCCATTAACCCGGAAGCCTGGATGTGGTATTACCAGGTGGTCGGGAAGAATCGTTGCCCTATTGTGGATACCTACTGGCAGACCGAAACCGGCGGACATCTTGTTACTCCGATACCCGGTGCCATTCCGACCAAACCCGGTTCAGCCACCATGCCGTTTTTCGGCGTTGATGCGGTTATTCTCCGCGAAGACCGCACTGAGGCAGGTGAAAACGAGGGTGGCTACCTGTCTATTAGACAGCCGTGGCCAGGGATGATGCGAACTGTGTATGGAGATCCGCAGCGATTTTTTGATACTTACTTCACCCAATTTCCCGGCTTTTATTGTTCCGGGGACGGCGCCCGGCGCGATGAGGATGGATACCTCTGGCTGATGGGCCGGCTGGATGATGTTGTGAATGTCTCTGGTCACCGCATGGGAACTGCAGAAATCGAAAGCGCTTTGGTGTCCCATCCCAGTGTGGCTGAAGCCGCAGTGGTCGGTTTCCCTCATGACATCAAAGGCGAGGGCCTCTACGCATTTGTGACTGTGAATGTGGGCGTGGAAAAAACCGATGAGCTCAAGAAAGAGCTTATTGCTCATGTACGCAAAGAAATTGGTCCTATTGCTGCGCCGGATAAAATTCATTACGCTGATGCTCTGCCCAAAACGAGAAGCGGAAAGATTATGCGAAGAATCCTCAAGAAAATTGCTGCTGGCGACATTTCGAATATCGGCGATACGACGACTCTCGCTGATCCAAGTGTGGTAGACATCTTGGTCAGTGGAAGGATTTAACATACTACCTTTACATGAGTCCAGGCAATGCTTGGACTCATGTATTTTTTAAAGGTTTGGTTGTACAGAGTACCCACCGGGTTTGATTAGGATTAACCTTAAAAGCGTAAAGGAGGTAGGCTTTGGCGAAAAAATACTTTTTATCACTTTTCATTGGTATGGTTGCTTTTTTGTGGATTATGTCGCAAGCTTTTGCTCAAACACCGGTAGCTCAAATGCAGAAGAGGATTGATGATTTGGAGAAACAGGTAAATGAGCTTAAACTGATGCTTCAAGAACAACAAAAGGCACGTGCGGCAGAGAAGGCCCGGGTTGACAAGGTTGAGCAGAAGGTGGAACAGTCCGAAAAAACCAAGGTAGCGTCTTCTTCAGGTGCAGGCACGGTTTCTTCCATTATCAGCGAGTTCAAGTTTAAACCTTATGGTTTTATTAAGTTGGATAGTTCATATGATGACAGTAAAATCTACCCCTCCTCGGGAAACTTTTCACTTTACGTCCCCAGTGAACTAAGCTCGGATAAAGATAGAACCTCCCATAACGATAATAATTTTAGCATGACCGGCCGGCAGACCCAAGTTGGGCTCTATATCTTAGCGCCGGAGACCTATGCATGGGTGGCAAAAGGTCGTATCGAAATTGATTTTTACGGTGACGGAACCCAGCACGAAAACAAGGCCGATCCATTGCTTCGCCAGGCCTATGTGGAATTAACAAGAGGGAAGTTCGGCATTATCGCCGGTCAGACTAATGACCTTATTTCTCCGCTTACTCCTTCAACCCTGAATTACACGGTTGGTTGGGCTGCCGGTAACATCGGGTATCGACGGCCCCAGTTGCGGTTTACCTACACCCATCCGATTAATGAGAAAAACAAGCTTATCGGTGCTTTCGCCATAGCTAGGACAACAGGGACGATTAATGAAGATTATGACATTGATTCAAAAACTGATGGCGAGGATGTCGGATATCCGACAATGCAGGCAAGACTTGCCTATGCCACTAAAAAACTGTTTTGTACGGGGAAAGAAAGCATATTCGGCATCTCCGGACATTATGGAAAAGAGGAGATTGATTTTGGTGCAATCGATCCTACGCGACATCAAAAAAGGCTGAAAAGCTGGTCATTAAATGGAGATATCGAGGTTCCCCTTACGACCCGCTTATCTTTTAAAGGTGAAGGATTTGTCGGTGAAAACCTGGATGATTACTTTGGTGGGATTTTGCAGGGGGTAAACGGGATGACGAAGACCGTAGCTGGTAGCTTGGTACCCTCAGATCCAGAACACTACACATCAATTATCAAGTCAAGGGGAGGATGGGCACAATTAACCTATCAATACAACAAATGGAAATATAACACAGGTGCGGGTATTGACGATCCCCGTAATAAACAATTGAGCACGGGCATGCGAGCCCGGAATACCTTTTATTTTGGAAACTTTTATTATAACCTCATTCCTCCGGTTAATCTTTGTTTGGAATATAGCCATTGGGAAACCGACTATATTAACAAGCACGATGGGAAAAACAATCGGATCCAGACTTCGGTTATCTATAGCTGGTAAGGAAGAGTTTCCTCCATTGATGGTTTCTAGATTTTAAAGAGACTTTTTAATGTGAGTCCTCAAAGAAAAGGAGATATAGACTATGAGTAAAGATGAAAAAATTTTTGGTTTACCGGCTGAACAAGGAAGATGGCTATTCGTTTTGTTGGGTTTGGTGATTAACTTATGCATAGGAAGTGTTTATGCGTGGAGTGTGTTTCGAAAACCTTTGGAGGCCACGTTTAATGTGGGAGCCACGCAAAGCGGGATGCCTTTTACCGTGTTTTTGGCCTTTTTTGCTTTGTTGATGCCTTTTGCGGGAAAACTTTTAGATAAATACGGTCCCAAGCTGATTTCAATCATCGGTGGTATTGTTGTGGGTTTAGGCTGGATATTATCAAAGAATGCGTCGGATATGACTTTTTTAACCATAACCTATGGTGTCATTGCTGGCGCCGGTGTGGGTATCGTGTACGGAGCGCCTATTGCGGTTGCTACCCGATGGTTTCCGGATAAAAAAGGGCTTGCGGTAGGATTAACGGTATTAGGTTTTGGTCTATCCGCTTTGATAACAGCGCCCCTGGCTCGAAAATTGATTGCCGCCCACGGACCTCTTCCGACATTTGGAATCTTAGGCGTCGCTTTCTTGGTGATTACGGTGATCTTAGCGTTCCCGTTGCGGTTTCCTCCCAGCGGATGGAAACCAGCGGGCTGGACTCCGCCGCCGGCCGCTGCCGCAGGCGCTGGTTACAACGTCAGCGGAATGCTTTCAACTCCTACTTTTTATGGATTATGGATCTGTTACATCATCGGTGCCTTGGCCGGGCTGATGGCTATCGGGATTTCAAGCCCTTGTGCGCAAGAGGTTGTACAGTGCGATGCAGCCACGGCGGCAGGATTGGTTTCTATTTTCGCCATTTTTAATGGGGTAGGGCGTCCCATATTCGGATGGCTGACAGATAAAATTACGCCGCGAGGTTCGGCAATTGTTTCCTTCATTATCATTATCGCTGCCTCCGCTATCATGTTACAGATCGGAGCCGGTTGCACCGGGCTTTATACCGTGGCATTTTGCGGTTTTTGGCTCTGTCTCGGCGGCTGGCTGGCCATTGCCCCAACCGCGACCGCCACGTTCTTTGGTACCCAGTTCTATGCTCAGATTTACGGCGTGGTTTTTAGCGCTTATGGCTTGGGGGCCATCATCGGAAATCTTGCCTGCGGCCGTATTCGTGACTTGACCGGAAGTTACACTAACGCCTTTTATCTTACCGGTGGATTGGCTGTGCTTGGTATTGTTGTTGCTTTCTTGTTATTGAAACCGCCGAAAAAGTAAAAAGATAATTGATGGGAAAATAGCCGGGGCGACATATGATTGCCCCGGCTTCTTATTACTGGTCTGGGCGCACCTTCTTGCGCCTTTTTTTTTAAAAGGAGAGAAAATATGTCTCACACCTGTTCTGCGGCGCTCATCAAATGCATGGACTTTCGTTTAACAAAGGATGTACACGCCTGGATGGAGGAAAAAGGGCTGGTCAATGACTGCGACATCATTTCGGTTGCGGGCGCGGCCAAGGATATAGCGGAAAATCCCCAGGGTTATGTGTTCTCTCTGATTAAACTCTCAATCGAACTGCACGGTATAAAAAAGGTCTTTCTGATGCAACACCGGGATTGCGGAGCGTATGGCGGAAGCGCAGCCTTCAGCAATCAATCCGAGGAATTTGCCAAGCACAAATCAGAGATGGATAAAGCGCGGGAAATTATTGCCCGTCAGTTTCCCAACATCGCGGTTGAAACCTGCCTTGTTTCTCCCGCTGGAAAGAGGTGGAAGGTAGAGATTATCTGATCAGCGATCAGGGGTAACGTTCATCTTAACTTTGAGGAGACGGTGATAATAGTTTTTACATTGCCTCGCGGGTTAAAATCTCCGATCACGTCCAACGATTTCGGCCTCAGCAGGGCATGCAGGTCACGGTATATTTTGTTGGTCGCTTCTTCATGGGAGATGGAAACGCTCCGGTACTGGTTGAGATAAAGCTTGAGCGATTT
Organism: Thermodesulfobacteriota bacterium; assembly: GCA_026625185.1. Lineage (GTDB taxonomy): Bacteria > Desulfobacterota > WTBG01 > JAGOGO01 > JAGOGO01. The sequence goes on from CP113000.1 coordinate 2,380,807, forward strand.
TAATTCCACGATAAACTTCTCGGGAATATACGTTATTCGGATTGTGGCAAAATCCGGATACCCTGAACGAGGACAAAGGCAGGTAAATTCAGGGAAGGTGATGTCTACGGTATAGTCTTTCTCCGGATCGGGATTAGGCCAGAATTCTAACTGCGCCTCCGCAATTTTTTTTTCACCATACTTTAATTTTGTTTTGGTCACGGTATCTCCTTTGGATTAAAAATGAGATAACGGACATTCTTCACACAATGGTTTGGGTTTGCAATAAAGGTATCCGGTGTGCACAATGAGCGCGTGAAACTCATTATATACCTGCACATTGTGAGGAAGATTATCCATAAAAAATTTTTGGTACGCCTCATAAGAATCATCGCTTTTCATAAACCCATGCTGACTGAACATCCTTTTGGTATAAGCGTCAATAACAAAAATTGGTTTTTCCAGTGCGTATAGCAGGATGCTGTCCGCAGTTTCAGGCCCGATTCGGTAAAGATTCAAAAGTTCTTCGCGTAGTTTTCCTAGGGGCTTTTTTTTCATTTTTTCAATATCAAAATTATACGTATTTCCCAAATAATCTGCAACCGCTTTGAGAGCCTTAGCTTTCTGATTAAGAAACCGGGCGGACTTTATCAGGTCTGCAAGTTCCTCCAAATTTATGGTAGGTATCTTTTTAAAACTCAGGTTTTCTGTATTCTTTAAAGCGGCAATTGCCCGTTTCGCATTTTCCCAGGTAGTATTTTGGGCTAAAATCGCCCCGAATATTACTTCTTCTGCGGTGTTGGCGGGCCACCAATGTTGTGGCCCAAAGGCAGATAAAAGAGATTGATAGATTTTTAATAATGTAGGCTGGGACATTGGATAAGCAGGGTGCGCAGGGTTCTGGTCTGAAAGGTTACTTGGTAGAGTTTTGAATTACCTCACCGGCTTTTTCGACATCCTTGCCGACCCCGCGGATAGTATTGCACCCGGCCAACATCGCTGAACTCAAAATAATTACCAGCAGCAGGACAGTTATTCGTTTAATCATTGTTTTACCCCCTTTATATCAGATATTAACAAGGAACTTAAAATTTTAAATTTTATCGCAAAATCCGAAAAATATAAAGTCAAAAACTTTAACCATACCCGCCCAAAAATGTAAAGAATTTTCCCCTTGACTTTATCCGAGGTTGGCATTAAAAAAATAAAATAATATCAACCCAAAAAAGATAAATGATGTAGTGGAAAAGGGTACCTTTGATGGTAAACATGGTTATCGTTGATGAGGAAAAACAAGGCCGACTCGCCGGAAAGAAAGGTGATAGGCTTTTTTTGTTTTAAAATTCATCCTGACTCCCATTTAAAAAAGGGGAGAACTTTTTCCCTTCCCATTCCCTAAAGGAGAATTGAGAAGGATTTTATCGGTGTTTTATACAAGATACCTATAAACATTGTTGGGTCGTTTTGTTGAAATTATTACGGGCTAATTTTCAGTATTTAAAAAAGACGAATATTGTTTTCAGGTAAACTTTTTGACTCACTGAGGTACAAGTCCATGATTTTCGAAGAACCATCAGCGCTCAGAAGACGTATCAGTGAGGTGACTAATAGAGAAGCGTTGCGTCAGGTCAATGTTTTTGAGGACACCTCAGAATTTATGTCAATCGATGCAGGCGACATTCTCCGATTATCAGGCAACGACTACTTGGTAACGGGCCATGCGCGGGAAGGCCGGTTCGGAATAGACGAGCAAATAAAGTTCTGGGTCAAGACCTCCATTGATCTTACCACTGGCGTAAAGAAGATTATCAAAATGAACTTCCGCGAAATGTTTAACAGCCGAATCGGGGAAACCGTATTTCGATGCTTGCGAAGTCCGGAAAAGGAGTCTGAGATTCTTCGTAAGATGCACGGACACCCAAATTTTATGCAGGGTCAATCCGTGCATGATGCGGCTGGCAATATAGTGCGGATTATTGACTTCATTTCCGGACCATCGCTCTATGAATATCTGCGACAGCAAAAAATGTCTCATGAGGAATACTACCACCTGGAGCTCTCCAAAGTTATGCAGCTATTTATAAGGTCAATTAAAGCGATTGTGCATTTACATAAGCAAGGATTGCATCACGGTGACATCCGGGCCGACCACATTATCATAAAAAACAAAGCAGATGCTTATATATGGATCGACTTCGACTATGAGATCGACTATCTGAACTATGACTTATTCTGTTTAGGCAACGTTCTTCAACAGGTGGTGGGGAAGGGGAGACATTCTTTAGACAACATTCGTCTTCAGCCATCGAATTATCCATATTTCAATAAAACGTTGGCTCCGGCCGACATGTCGCTGATGTTCAGGCATAGAGTCAGCAACGTGCGTAAACTGTATCCCTACATATCTGAATCTTTAAACGAAATTCTCATGCGGTTCTCTGTTGGAGCTACCGAATTCTATAAAAATGTGGACAGCCTTCTGGAGGATCTTTGTTTTCTGTTTCCTTCTTGAAGGTAAGATGTCGGGGAACGGAGGAGTGTTGGTAACGTGATGTTTGAATGAGGGTAGATGATACAGATGACCTTGCACTCCAGGACCGGCGGGAAGTTTTATCCCGTCTTTTTTATACCCGGAAAGAGCTTTCCGAAATTCCGGTTACTGCCAAGGCGATGACCTCTTTTATTACTGTTGATGAGGGTATTTCTATCGGGTGTAGGTTTTATCCTACAAAAAAAGAAACGGCCACTATTTTTTATTTTCATGGGAATAGTGAGATCGCGAGCGACTATGACTATGTCGCTCCGCTTTATAATGAAATCAATGTTAACATTTTTGTAGCTGATTATCGGGGGTAGGGGTTAAGCAATGGGCAACCGTCCGCCGTCGCTTCAATAAAAGATGCACATGAAGACGACTTGGTATCAGCGGCCAAGAGAACCAAGATAACTGAAACGATAGGGAAAGTAGAGGACCTCTTCCCATTTGTGCAAAGTTTCCCCAACAAAATAATCAAAAAAGGAGAGTTTTTTCTTCGGGTAGATAAGCTCCGGCTCTCCTTTTATTCCCCCCAGTTTGGCGGCAATATCCACCGCATCGCTAAAATTTCCCAGTTCATCAATAAGCCCAAGAGCTTTTGCTTGAGTGCCGGTAAAAATCCTTGCATCGGCAATGGACTCCATTTGCTTTTCGGTTAAATGCCGTGAATTAACGACTGCTGATACGAACTGATGGTGTATATCATCCACCACTGCCTGGAGTAAATTTTTCTCCTCATCTGTCATTTCCCGAATGGGTGACATAACGTCTTTGTATTTTCCACTTTTTAGGACGACGCCTTTAAGCCCGATTTTACCTAATAGTTCCTCGAAATTGGCATATTCCACAATCACGCCAATACTTCCCGTAATCGCGCCCGAATTGGCGACAATGGTATCGCAGGCACAGGCCACATAATATCCCCCTGATGCACCGAGGGAACCGATAGAAGCAACCACTTTTTTATCTTTTTTTATTTTTTTGATTTCCTCGTAAATTTCTTGGGAGGGGCCAACTCCGCCACCGGGAGAATCAATGCGAACGACGATCGCCTTTACTCTATTATTTTTTTTAAATTCATGGAGTTGATCGATAATGGCAAGGGAGTCGGTAATGATTCCGGTGATGGGAACAACCCCAATTTTTTCTCCAAGCGAAAGGTTTCTCTCTTTGCCGATAAAAGAGGAAATAAAAATTGCGAAGAAGAAAAAAAGGAACAAAGCAATACCTAAACCGAATAACCCTTTTAAAATAGGATGCTTCTTGATCGTCATGGCTATCCAATGTTACGGTTTAACATAATCGGGCGCACGATTACGAGGATCATTCCTCTGATGAAGGCTTTTCCTCGGTCAAACTTTCAGGAGGAGCGGCTTCGGCTTGCGGTTCTTCTTTAATGGGTTCACACTTTTGCTCAGCGCCTTCCGACTCTGTGGTTTCTCTCGGTAATTTTTCCGGGGGGGGAGCCTTTGTTTCTAATATTTCTCCTAAAGACGTTGCCGGAGCTTCCTGAACCGTAAGATATTTTTTTGCTTCATCGTATTCAGTTTTCTTTTCTAATCCTTTGAGACTTAGACCGATCTTTCTTTCTGCTTCGTCAATATGAATAATCAAAGCCTTGAGATAATCCCCAACTTTTACAAACTCAGAGAGCTTGCCGGCCTTATCCTTGTTTATTTCGGAAATGTGGATAAGTCCTTCAATTCCTTCGGCAAGCTCAAGGAATATACCAAAGTCGGTAATATTGGTAACTTTTCCTTCGAATACTTCTCCGGGGGAGTATTTATGAGAGATCCCTTCCCACGGATCTTTTTCCAACTGTTTTATTCCAAGAGAGAAACGTTCTTGTTTTTCGTCAATATTGAGGACGATAGCTTGAATTTTTTGTCCTTTTTTATAGACCTCACCAGGATGTTTGATTTTCTTGGTCCATGAGAGGTCAGAAATGTGGATAAACCCATCAATACCTTCATCTAAGCCCACAAACAGGCCGAACTCGGTAATATTTTTAATGTTTCCTTCAATAATGGTTCCCACGGGATATTTTTCTTTAACGATATTCCACGGATTAGGCTCTAACTGCTTTATGCCTAATGATATTCTCTTTTTAGGAGGATCCACGCTTAAGATGATCGCTTCGATCATATCATTGAGAGAGACAATCTGCGAAGGGTGGCGAATCTTTTTATTCCAGGAGATTTCCGAAATATGGATAAGTCCCTCGATGCCTTTTTCGAGTTCCACAAATATACCGTAATTGGTAAGGCTTACCACTTTTCCCGCAATTCTTTTTCCCACCGGGTATCTTCCGGAAGCATTCGTCCAGGGGTCAGAACTTAGCTGTTTTAGGCCAAGCGAGACCCGGCCTTTTTCTTTGTCCATGCCGATAACTTTTACCTTGATTCGGTCTCCCAAAGAAAACATCTCCGAAGGGTGGTTGACTCGTCCCCAGGACATATCCGTAATATGTAAAAGTCCGTCAACACCTCCCAGGTCAATAAACACTCCATAATCAGTAATATTCTTTACTGTACCTTCAATAACACTGCCTTCTTCCAAGGTCTTGAGGGTTTCGCCTCTTAAAGTTTCCCGTTCTTTTTCCAAAATAGATCGGCGAGAAATAACAATGTTACCCCGCTTCTTATTGAACTTTAAAATTTTGAATTTAAAAGTCTGGCCGATCAATCTGTCCATGTCTTTGATTGGGTGGAGGTCAATTTGTGAGCCGGGAAGGAAAGCCCTGACCCCGATTTCCACGGAAAGACCTCCTTTGATCCGGGAAATCACTCTCCCTTCAATTGTCTCGTCATTTTCATAGACCTTGCCGATTTTGTCCCAGACCTTCGCTTGATCCGCCTTGGTTTTGGAAAGAACGATCAGTCCATCTTCGTCTTCTCTTCTTTCCAAGAGCACATCAACTTTATCGTTTACCTGTATCGAGATCCCCCCGCTTTCATCCTGGAATTCTCGGATGGGGATTTGTCCTTCAGATTTATATCCCACATCTATCAAAACGTATTCGGCACTGATTCTGACGACCGTTCCTTCAACGACCTCTCCTTCTTGGATGTCTTTCAAGGTATTTCCATAAAGTTGATCCATCATTTCATAAGAATCATCCGGATCTCCTTCCTGCTCATCAGCGGCTGCAATGACCGGCTGAGTCTGTATTTTTTTCTCAATTATTGTTTCACTTTTATCCATTCAATTTTACCCCCTAATTTTTTTTTTGCTTGGATGACTTCCATCATCCGGGCAATAACCGCTTCAACAGTCATTGCCGAAGAATTTATTATAACAGCATCAGGCGCCGGCTTTAAAGGACCATGGCTTCTTGTACTGTCATTATGGTCTCGTGTTATGATATCCTGCGTTACTTGCTCCAGGCTTATTGATAAGCCCTTAAGCGTTAATTCATTAAATCTTCTTCTCCCCCTTTCTTCGGTCGTTGCGTCTAAAAAAAACTTAACCTCCGCGTCAGGGAAGACTACTGTCCCCGCATCTCTTCCTTCTAAAACCAGTTTCCCTTTTTCTCCTATCTTTCTTTGGAGAGCCGTGATCTGGTTTCGAACGGCCTTTCTGGCTGATATTCGCGAGGCAAGCATACTTATATCGGGAAAGCGGATACGCTCCGAGACATCGCGACCATGGTTCAGGATCGTTATCTTTCCATTGGTAGTGCGAAAGGTAACCTCTAAGTTTTTACAGAGGTCTACCAATGCGTCTTCATTTTCTTCCGCGATTTTTTTTTGCATTGTTTCAAGGGCGACAATACGATATAACGCACCGGAGTCAACATACGTATATCCCAAAAGATTTGCGAGGCCAATGCTTACCGTGCTTTTCCCAGCACCCGAGGGGCCATCTATGGTAATGATCGATACCATGAGCACATTTTACTGAGATAATGAATCCAATAATTCCATGAAATTGGGAAACGAGGTGGCAATCAATGCCGTATCCTCAACCGTCGTTTCCCCGGATGCGGTTAATCCGGCAATAATAAATGCCATGGCCACTCGGTGGTCTCCATAACTTGAAACTCGGGTGCCTTTAAGTTTTTGAGGACCAGTGATTGCCATACCGTCTTCGAATTCTTGCACCTGAACCCCAAATCGTCTTAACCCCTCAGCCATAGCCTTAATACGGTCTGTTTCTTTTACCCGAAGTTCTTTGGCATCGCGAATAATCGTTGTTCCTTCAGCTTGAGAAGCTGCAATTGCCAGAATCGGAAGCTCGTCAATGGTTCTGGGGATAAGCTCACCGCTTACTTCCACGCCTTTTAACAAAGAAGATTTTACGATTATATCCGCTCGTTCTTCTCCGCCCTCTTCTTTTATCTCTTCGAGTCTTATATCCGCCCCCATGTTTTTGAGGACGTCTAAGATACCCGTTCGCAAAGGATTAATGCCAACATCGCGAATAATTACCTCAGAATCAGGAATGATTGCTCCCCCGACAACGAAAAAAGCTGCGGCTGAAATATCTCCGGGAACAAACAGAGAAAATGCTTCTAACTCCGAGAAACCTTGTACCCGAACCATGGTGTTTTTGGTCTCAACATGAGCGCCAAGCGCTTTTAACATCCGTTCGGTGTGGTCTCGGGAGAGAACGGGTTCAATCACTTCCGTTATACCATCAGCATAAAGGCCGGCGAGAAGAATAGCCGACTTTATCTGCGCACTCGCCACCGGGGTGTGGTAGGTAATCGATCTTAAGTTTTCTCCGCGGATTGCTAAGGGTGCGCAATCACCACCCTCACGGCCATCTATTTTTGCTCCCATCGCCCGCAAAGGCTCAGTTACTCGTTTCATGGGCCTTTTACGCAGAGAGGCATCACCCGTAATAACCGAAAAAAAATTTTGTCCCCCAAGAAGGCCGGTTAACAACCGGGTAGTTGTCCCCGAATTACCGGCATTAATGATATCAGGAGGTTCTTGAAGGCCTTTTAATCCTTTTCCCCAAATAGTAAACTCAGTCCCGCTCCCTTCTATCTTTATCCCCAGTGACTGGAATGCTTTCAGCGTGTTGAGGGTATCGTCCCCCGGACAAAAATTAGTTACCTTGCTTTTCCCTCGTGCAAGAGAACCAAAAATGATCGCTCGATGCGAGATCGATTTATCACCGGGAGGATAGATTACTCCCCTTAACCGTTTATTTTTATTAATTATAATAGATTCTACTGATTTCAAAATTAATCTTCTAAAAATAGTATAGCTTTAGTGAAAAAGTCAAATGTTTTATTTTTAAAAAGGCCCTTTTCTTTTAACTAATTAACCCTCTTCGAATCCGTCGGGATTCTTCAAATTTTCTGACCAGTTCGTCGCCATCCCCGCGATTGATTAATTCTTTTAACTCTTCTAAGGTCTTCTGAAAACCTTCCATTAAGTTTACCAGGTTCCCTTTATTCATCAAGGCAATATCTTTCCACATGATGGGATGGCTGGCGGCAATTCGGGTAAAGTCTTTTAAACCCCCACCGGAAAATTTAAAAATACTTTCTTTCTCATGATTTATTTCATGAAGATAATTTACCAGGGCAAAAGCGATCATATGGGGTAAGTGGCTAACTGCTCCTAAGATTTGGTCATGGGGCTGGCTATCCATGAAAAAAACTTCTGAACCAACTGATATCCAAAGATTTTTTATTTTTTCTAAAGCTGAAGGGTCAGTCTTTTTCGAAGGAGTGAGAATGCATTTCCTTTTCAGAAAAAGATCTGAAAACGCTGCCTCAACCCCTGAATTTTCCGTTCCCGCTATGGGATGAGAGCCAACAAAAAAGACTCCGGGCAAGGAGAGTTTATCTGTTTCGATCATGATTTCATTTTTAACACTCCCAACATCAGTAATGATGGCCCCTTTTTTGAGGGCGGGTAGTGATTTTTTAATGATGGGAATAATATCACTTACCGGGGTGGCGATTACCACTAATTCTGCGTCTTTTACTCCTTCTTCAAGATTAAGGGTAAACTCATCCACAACGTTGAGGTTTTTTGCTTTTCTGAGGTTTTCTGGGGTTCTGCCGATTCCCACGATGTGATTGAAGATGCCTTTTTGTCGCGCGGAAAGCGCAAGGGAACCGCCGATCAGTCCTACCCCAACTATTGCCACGCGGTTAAACTTTACCATTCGTAAACTCATTGATTATTAAGAAGCGCTTTTTTTAAGGTATCGATGAATCGCGCATTTTCTTCCGGGGTACCTATACTGAGGCGAATATATTCGGGAAAACCAAAGGACGTTAATGGCCGCACAATAACCCCCATCCGTAACAAGAAATCATACACGCGGGGGCATTGTTTCCCCAGGTGGATCATGATAAAGTTGCTCTGACTGGGTATATAGTTTACCCCGAGTTGGTCTAATTGCCGGTACAGGTATTTTTTTCCGTCAGAGATGATACCAATGGTTTTCTCAATGTGATCGTTATCGTCTAAGGCTGCTATTGCCGCAACCTGGGCAAGAGAATTTACATTAAATGGTTGGCGCACTTTATTCAAATATTGTGTTAATTCCTGCGGAGCTAATCCGTATCCGATGCGTAACCCCGCAAGTCCATAAACCTTAGAGAACGTTCTCAGAGTAATAATCCAATGCTGAGCGTCCAAATAATTTTTGCCTTGGGGAAAATCAGGCTCCTCGGCAAACTCACCGTAGGCTTCGTCTAAAACAATGATTATAGTAGCGGGAATATTTTTGAGGAATTCTTCAAACTCCTTCTTTTTTACTATGGTGCCGGTTGGATTGTTGGGGTTATTTATAAAAATTATTTTTGTTCTTGGACTGATTTTTTCCAAAACCGCTCGCAAATCAATACCGAAATTTTTTAAAGGCACCCTTATCGGGGCACCATCCATCGCTTGGGTGAATTTGGCATAAAGAGAAAATGTGGGTTCAGGGATGATTACCTCATGTCCCGGTCGTAAGAAAACTTTGCTCACCAGTTCCAGGATCTCGTTTGACCCGTTTGAAGGGATAATACAGTCCTGAGGGATCCTTAGTTTTATTGATAACTGCTTCTTGAGCAAAAGGCTGTTTGCATCCGGATAACGATGGAGAGTGCTAAAACACTTTTTCATGGCTTCGATAGCTTTGGGGGAAGGGCCCAAGGGATTTTCATTGGAAGCCATTTTAATTGCTCCTCTGATACCATACTCTTTTTCTAATTCTTCGATAGGCTTTCCGGGAATATAAGGAGTAATCTGTTTTACTCCTTCACTTACTAAGCGGTCAGCAGAAATCATAAGACACTCTCTTTCCAATCCTGTTACATCTGACGGTAACTACAAAAAAGACCAAAGTAATTCACTCTGGTCCAGGGTAACGTCTTTACCCCGTTAGAAATGCCCGCTTGCCCGGTTAGGTTTCAAATATCTAACCAGGTGAAGAAGCACGGTTAAATGCCCCGTGTGAAATCCATCTAACGGGGTTAAAAAAAAACGATACATTATCTGCTCCGGGGGTAGGAGCCTAAAACCTTTAAAAAATTTACCATCTTTTCTATTTCATTAAGAGCTTTTTTTAACTTCGGGTCAGTAACATGGCCCTCTAAATCAACAAAGAAAAAATATTCCCACGGGCTGTCTTTTAAAGGGCGAGATTCGATTTTAGTCATGCTAATCCCATAATGAGCGAAAGGATAAATTATTTTATGTAATGACCCTGCCTTGTGTTTGATACAGAACATGATGGAGGTTTTATCTTGACCGCTTTTTTCCGGGCTTTGGTGGCTAATCACCCAGAACCGCGTGAAGTTTTTTGGATAATCCTCAATTTTGTTTTTAAGAATTTTTAGATCATAGATTTTTGCGGCAAGCTTGCCGGCAACCGCTCCCACTGAGGAATCTTCTTTGGCTTTTTTGGCGGCCTGGGCGGTGCTTGAGGCTTCTTTGACCGGAATATCCGGAAGGTGATGGGCCAGCCAACGACTACACTGGGCTAACGCCTGAGGATGGGAATAGATCGTTTTGATATCTTCGATCCTGTTACGGGAACTTAAGAGATAAAGGGAGACCTCTAAGGAAATTTCCGCACAAATTTTTAACGGGGTCACAATAAACATATCCAGAGTTCGGAATATGGAACCTTCCGTGGAGTTTTCTATGGGCACCACTCCATAGTCACACTGTTTCTTTTCCACCTCTCTAAAAACTCCTTCGATTGTCGGTAAGGGGATGAACCGGGGCGAGTGCCCAAATTGCTGTAATGCAGCTTGATGGGAGAAGGTAGCCTCTGACCCCAAGTAGGCAATTTTTAGCGATTTTTCTAAAGAGAGGCACGCGGAAATTATTTCTCCAAAAATAATTCTTACATTTTCGTTGCTCAGCGGGCCGTGATTCAGCTTCTCCAGTCTTTGGTGAATAATTTTTTCCCGGTTGGCGGAGTACGGCTCAATCTTATATTTTTTTTTGAACATTCCGATCTCTTTTGCGAAACGCGCCCGCGCGGAGATGAGATTGAGTATTTGTTCATCAGTCTGGTTAATTTTTTTTCTGAGATCTTTTAAATGTTTATCAAAGTCCATGGATATCATTTGAGTTTTTAAGTTTCTATAAGGAAAAATTTTAAAAATAGTACCACAATTTCATTAAAAAGCAATGGTTTCCTTAAAGCTTTACAAGCGGTTGGAAAAATAATAAAATCTATCTAAAAAATGTTTTTTGTTTTACAAACATTACCATGTCTTTTCTAAAAATAACGCCAACCCTCCGAGATAAGTTCATTTTGGCCTTTTTAATGGTGGTCGGTTTTACCGGTATCTCCGCCGGTTTAGCAGGCAATTATCTCATTAATAAATTGGTGAATGAGGAGACCAAAGAGCGGGTGAGTGCTGATTTAAATGCTGCCCGGGGAATTTATGAGCAAGAGCTGGCAAACACTAGAACGAAAATCCAGATAACTGCGGAGAGATTTTTTTTAAGAAAAAATTTAGCGGAAGGTGGTTTGCTTTCGATCAAAACTGAACTGAAACAGATACTTAAAAATGAGGGATTGGATATCCTTTTTCTTACTGATCCTGATGGAAAAATTATCTACCGTGCGCATAACCCTGAGGAAAAAGGAGATGATTTTTCTTCCCACCCGCTGGTTCATCTACCACTCAACAAAAAGATCGTCCAGACCGCCTTTGTAATTCCATGGAATGAAATTAATAAGGAAGGAAAAGAGGTTACCAGAAAGTCAGCGATTCCTTTTACCCCAATGTTCGAGGTAGAGCGTCATTTAAAACAAAAAGAAAACTTTGCGTTAGTATTTGGCGCCGGAGTTCCCGTTTTAAATAAGGAAGGTAATCTGCTTGGGGTTCTTGCGGGTGGGGTTATTCTAAATCGCAACTATGGTTTGGTAGATAAAATTAAAAATCTTGTTTTTAAAAATGTGGCTCGTAAAACCAAGGAGGTTGAAGTTGTTACAATTTCTTTGGGCAATATCCGCATTGCCACAACGTATTTAGATAACCAAGGCAACCGCGCCGTGGGGACTCGACTAACTCCCGAAGTGTCTCAAAAGGTACTTGTCGAGGGAAAAGATTTTCTTGAACGGGCGTTAGTAGTTGATTACTGGTATATCACGGCATACGAGCCGATCAAGGATGTTTCCGGAAAACCGATCGGCGCCTTAGGGGTGGGAATTTTTGAGGAAAAATACTATTACGTGCGTAATGAAGTGATAATGTTTTTTTTAAGCTTAATTACTATGGCGATGATTCTTGCCTTCACGCTTTCTTATATTTTAGCGCGTAGCATCACCCGGCCGGTTAAGATTCTTGCCCGCGAAGCAGGAAAGATCGGACGCGGAGAATTTGTTCACATTACGCCACCTTCGCGTGATGAAATCGGGCGTTTTGCCGATACATTTAATCAGATGTCTCAGTCTTTGAAGGAGAGGGAGAAGAAGCTTACCTCTCAGACTGATGAACTTCTCCGCATCAAAGAAGACCTGGAAAAAACTAATCTGGTTTTATCTGATCAGAGCAGGGAATTAAAACGGAGCGTCAAGGAACTCTCGGTCCTTTTCGAAGCCAGTAAGAAGATCAGCTCGTCTTTGAGCCTCTCGGAAATTATGGAGGCGGTTTTGGATTTACTGATGCGAGAGTTTAAGACCGATATCTGGGCGATTCGGCTTTTGGATGATGATGGGTATCTGCGGATCAAAAGCCATCGGGGGTTGAGCGCTGGATTCGTAAAAACTGCCGCGCGGAAACCGACCAAGGATAGTTATTCCGGGGAATGTTTTCTTACCAACAAGGTTATTATAGTAAAAGACGCGGAAAAAGTCGATAAACCTATTTCTACGAATCTGGCGGTTAAAGAAGGCATAAAATCTTTTGGTTTGGTGCCGATTGCGGTTGGTGATGAAGTATTGGGGGTATTGACGTGCTCCTCAAAGGAAAAGAAAGGTTTTTTTACTGAAGATTATTCGGAATTCATGAAAACCGTCGGACAGCAGTTGGCAATCGCCATTCGAAATGTGCGGCAGTTTGAGAGGATTAAAAATTTCAGTCAGGAACTGGAAAAAGAAGTAAAAAAACGAACGGAAGAATTACAAGAAAAAAGTGCGCGTTTGGCGGAATCCGAAAAGTTGGCCGCTTTGGGCGAAATGGCTGACCGCGTTGCCCATGAGACCAGAAACCCCATTGTCACCATCGGAGGATTTGCCCGCCGGCTCCGGCGCGCGTTGCCTCCGGATAATCCTTTAAGCAACTATGTTGATATCATCATCAAAGAGACCGAGCGGCTTGAACTGATGATTTTCTGGATCACGGAATTAAAAAAATATATTTCGGTTGATTTGGAACCCAGCAATATTAATATGATCATTGAGCGGGCTTTGGAAAGGGTGAAAGATAGGATTGAAGGAACAAATATTACGGTCGACAGAGACCTTATGCCGGATCCTCCTTTGGTGAGAGTGGATAGGAGTAATATAGAGATTGTTTTTTCCAATCTTTTTGAGAATGGGATTGAAGCAATGGGAAAAGACGGAGTTTTGTATATAAACACCAAACAAAAAAATGGGAATCTCCTGGAGGTGATTATCTCCGATACCGGCAAAGGGATATCCGAAGACGACATAAAGAGCATCTATAATCCATTTTTCAGTTCAAAGGGTTCCGGCGCGGGAATGGGGCTTACTATTGCTCACAAAATTATTAAAGACCATCAGGGCTCAATCAAGGTCAAGAGTAAGCTGGGGGAAGGAACGACGTTTGCGGTTGAGCTTCCTCTGTTAAAATCAGCGAGCGTGTAGGAGATCGTGAGTATCTATGAGAGAAAATAGCAAAGCCGCCTTGCATGAGGCGACGGCCTTCCTGGAGAGAAAAATTCCTTTTACCCCTTCAACAGGCATCATCCTCGGCACCGGACTTTCATCTTTAGGGGAAACAATTGCTGTAAAGACCAGTATTCCTTATCAGGAGATTCCTTTTTTTCCGGTTTCCACGGTGGAATCTCACACCGGAAATTTGGTTTTTGGTTTGTGGAAAGAGCACGAGGTGGTGGTATTAGAGGGGAGGGTGCATTACTATGAAGGATACACCCTTCAAGAGGTAACCTTTCCGATAAGAATAATGCGGGCGTTGGGAATTTCAACCCTTGTCATTACCAATGCTGCCGGAGGGCTGGATCCGGGTTTTTCGGCCGGCGAGCTTATGGTGATTACCGACCATATCAATCTCATCGGCGACAACCCGCTTCGCGGTCCCAATGCTGAAAGTTTAGGAGATCGCTTTCCTTCGATGCATGAGTCGTATTGTCCGCAATTGATCCAGAAAACAGAAGATGCTGCTCGTGAACGGGGAATTGTTTTAAGGAAAGGGGTCTATGTGGCAGTACCGGGACCAAGCCTTGAGACTCCTGCGGAAACACGATTTCTTCGGATGATCGGCGCGGATGCAGTCGGTATGTCCACGGTTCCGGAGGTGATTGTCGCGGTTCACGCAGGAATAAAAGTGTTAGGACTTTCCATTATCGCGAACGTGAACCGACCCGAAACTCTTGCCCCAGCCCCGCTTGAAGGAGTGATTGCCGTTGTTAAGAAAGCAAAGCCAAACCTTGTCAATTTGCTCGAAGGGTTTTTGGATCGCCTCTAAGTACTTGAAGGATAAAGTTTTACGCCTTATGTTCTAAACCATTGCTTGTTTAATCGCTTCGCGGCATTCACACTCAGTATAACCAATGTGGGGAATTACCTCGAACAAGAGCGTTTTCACATTTTCGACGTTTTTATGCATAACCTGCGCGATTATCTCCCAGGTAACCGAACATTCACTTTCGTGCCAGCAGTCGTAGTCCGTGCTCATCGCGATTGTCGCGTAACAAATGCCTGCCTCCCGCGCGAGAACTACTTCCGGAACAGTGCTCATGTTGATCACGTCAGCTCCCCACTGCCTGAACATCAGGCTTTCCGCGCGGGTAGAAAACCGAGGGCCTTCAATAGTGACGATCGTACCTTGGCGATGGTATTCCAACCCCAATTTTTGTGCGGCGCGGGAGAGCTTGTCCCGAAGTTTATGACAGAAAGGGTCAGCCATAGCGATGTGGCACACCTCATGGCCTTCAAAAAAAGTAGATTTTCTCTTGGTGGTGCGGTCAATAAACTGATCGGGAAAAACGAGGTGGCCGGGCTTAATTTCTTCCCGGAGGGAACCAACCGCAGTGGTGGCGAGAATATGGGTTACCCCCAAATCTTTCATTGCCCAAATATTCGCCTGGAAGTTGACATGGGAAGGCGCGATCCGATGACCTTCACCGTGTCGGGCGAGGATCACCAATTCTTTTTCCTGGTAAGATCCGACAATGATGCGATCCGACGTCGCTCCGTAAGGGGTATGTTTTTTTATTCTTTTTATATTGTCTATTAAACGAGGATCATCAAAACCGGAACCACCAATTATGCCGACCTTCACCATTGCGAAACTCCTTTTATTTTTGGTCAGTGTTGCGGTCACATGAAAAAAACCAATGGTTTTTTCATGGAAATATAGAGGGAGTGGTGAATATGTGTCAAGGAAAATATAAAGAAGAAAAATTCTTGCATACCGAGAAAAAAATTGGTATTAAGAAAAGCATAGGGCGGTTAACTCAGCGGGAGAGTGCCATCCTCACACGGTGGAAGTCACTGGTTCGAATCCAGTACCGCCCATTAATAAAATCAAGGGTTTACGGATTTAGGTCTGTAGCCCTTTGTCATTTTGTGCCCAAATTGTGCCCGGTTGAAAAAATTTTGTTTTCAAGTCTGCACGCTGCCTCTTGATTGACCGCTTTCATCAAGTGAGTATAAACCGTCAAAGTTACCATCGGGCTTGAATGACCTAATTGTGATTGAATATATTTCACTTTCTCCCCTTGTTCTATTGACAGGCTTGCGAATCAGTGACGCAGGTCGTGAAACCTTATCTTTGCCAAGCTAGCCTTCTTTAAAGCCTTAACAAAGTGTCGCTTGACCATATTGCTGTAATTCATCGGTTGACGGGATTCATTAGGGAATATCAAATCAAGGTTACTTTTTGGACAGGAAAGTTTCCACTTTTTAAGCTCCAAAATTAACATTGGACCCAGGTCAATCTTTCGCCTTGAATATTTTGTCTTAGTGTCAAAAAATCGGCCCTTCGTAAATGTTCGCTGGATATAAACTTGATTATTGATAAGGTCAAGATCGTTCCATTTTAAACCCAAAAGTTCCCCTTGAAGCGCCCCGCTCATGATTGCCAGCATAAAGAGCGTTTTATATTTTTGGTTAGTGACCGCATTTAAAAACGCTCTAATCTCTTGGGGAGTTAACACTTTTATCTTTTCAACTTCTGCTCATGATTCCCTCGGTTTTTCTGCTTCTCTGACGGGATTATGACCAATGTATTTATGCCGGACAGCATAGGCCATAATTTGCACAAAGGTAACAAGGATTTTTCGCAATGTAAAAATGTTGAATCCCTGTTTTCGCCTCATACTAACCCATTGTTAAGAATTTTATAATTTTATGAGTCCCCATCGACCCATCAGAAATTAAAAATGTCCTTCAATTAAACAAGTTTTTTTATACAAAGTTGCATCCAAAAGTAGATCGAGGCGGCGATGAGGAATCGACGCAGGCGTACATTTTAGTGGGTCGAGGAGTATGACGAGGAGCCAAGAAAGATATACAAATGAAGGCGACTTGGTATTAGTCTCTACGTCTGCCGAATAGTGATAATATTGGACAACGTCCCGTTCGGCGTCCTTGGACAACGTCACGTTCGGCGTCCTTTTTAAGGATTTTATGATTTAATGGACGTCCCTTCCAACTCCCGTCCCCTCGGTGAATTCAAATTGCAAGTGCACCACGAGCTGCATTCCAGAACACTTCATAGGGTGTCCGGTAGTTGAGAGATTTTCTTGGCCGATTATTAAGCCTTTTAACAGCACGAGAAATATCACGTTCGGTAATTTTTCTCATGTAAGTTCCTTTCGGAAAATACTGCCGCAGTAATCCGTTGGTGTTTTCATTGGCTCCTCGCTGCCATGCAGCATAAGGATCGGCAAAGTAAATACTGAGTTTGGTTTTTTCCTCAAGTTCTTTAAATTGGGCAAACTCTGTTCCATTATCTACCGTTAAAGTTTGCCGCATTATTCCAGGAATGCGCCTGAAAATTTGAGTGCTTTTATCTGTCAATGTCGTAGCTTTCTTATTTTCCAGCTTGCCAGCCAAAAGGTAGCGGCTCTTGCGTTCGACTAACGTCGCGATATAGCCACTGCTTTTTTTGCCTTCGATCGTATCGCCCTCCCAGTCTCCAAATCGTTTTCTCCCTTCCACGATTTCAGGTCGTTGAGCAATTCTCTTGCGCCCGGCAAGAAACCGCCTTCCCAAACCATACCGTTTCTGGCGCCGTCGCCTTTTCCTCCCCCGCCGCAGGTTTAGATAAAGCTTGCCATTAACCTTCGCATCCTTATAAATCCAGCGATAAATTGTCTCATGGCACACTCGCATCGTCTCATCATCAGGATAATTAATCCGCATATAATCGCTTATCTCCTCTGGAGACCATTGCAGATTCAGTTTTGTTTTTACATAATCAACAAGGCGCTCGTTGCCCTCCCGACGATAATGCCTGGCCTGATGCCGTCGTTTTAGAGCTACCGGATGCGTCCAGTCATACCAATAAACAGTGCAATCATATTCCGGCCCGTTGCGTTTAAGTTCACGACTGACCGTGCTGTGATCTCGGTTTATCCGGCGGGCAATTTCTCGTTTACTAAATCCAGCCACATTTAAATGGCTGATGACATATCGTTCGTTTTCTGTTAAATGTATATATGACATGGCAGGCTCTTTCTGGTTGCGAGTTGGTCGTTCTTCTCAACATACCAGAATTCCTGTCATGTCGCATGCTTTTCTCAAATGGTGCACTTTGAAGTTGATTCTACCAGTATGTAGATATCAGAGGTTTCTAATTCTGAAAGACATTTTGTACATGAAGAAGCCCAATCAGCACCATCATGCTCGGAAAGGTATGTATTAAACGAATAGTGACTCAATGCTTTCTTAACTGAATCTCGTTCTGCTCTCAGATCTTTGACGGTTGAGCTTACAAAAACTTTCATCGTGATCCTCCCTGTGTTATAAAGCTATCTGCTTTTTTTTTGTGAGCTTTTCATAACGCTGTGGCTCATCGGGAGCCGGATTTATCGGCGATTCAGTGCAAGCCCTGGTTAGGTGGTTGGTTTAATAAAACTCTCTTTTGATAGTTGCCAGTACTTCCCCGTACGCTTCTTTAATATTTCCTTTAGAAAACTTAATCTGCTCAATCCCATGTATGTTCGAAAACTCCTCTGCTCCAGCTTCTAATAATATCACGGCGCGATTAAACACAAGCCTTCCTTGAAAGAGCCCAGTTTCGTGCACTACGTTTTGACGTGCTCGGAATTGACCTTCTATTGTTTGATCTTCCGCCGTCATTACCAAGATAGCAAATGAACTTTTGGAAAGCATCTCTTCAAGAATAACTCTTATAGCGTGACCGGCCCTGGTGCCAGCTTCGTAATGTAAAACCTCATATGAATGATTGTCCTGCAAATGATCTTTTAAATCTTTCCATAGGCTATCCCTACCATGGCCTATGAATATCTTGGGTTTCACCGTGAGTTCATATGGGAGTCTCGATTCTTGGGTATCTTTTTCAAAAACATCGAATACCCTCTCAATAATCGAACGATTGTCTGCATAACCATAGAACTGAACAGAGACTATGGAATCAGTTCCTGATGCTGATTCTATTTTAAGTTCACCAGATACAAAAAAAGGACTTCTCTTATAGTGAAAGTAGTTTTGGTCATTATCAGGTTTGTATTTTCTGTAGTATGCGAAAAACTCATCTTCGGAATCATAATTCCATGTTTCATTCATTATTCTGATGCTCATTAACCGGCTAATTTGCGATAAGAAGATCTCCTCATCTGATTTATTTCCCTTTGCCAAACCCATGTTTTTGGCAATTTGAATGGATTGTTCTTTATTTACCGAGGCGTCAAAGGCTTTAATAGCCTAATTCAAGGTTTTAACGGGGAAAATCGTATTCCTGTATTTCTTAATTTTCTTCATAAGTTAATTCACATAAAATTTTTATATAGTTTCTATATAATACGCTTGAACCGCAATATAACGCCTTAATATCCCCGCTCCTTTGCAACACATCGCCCTGACTCCGCACTCCTTTGCCCCTTCTTAGCAAAATAATAAGGCCATCACCTTTTTATTTGGCAATCCGGCCTTCTTTTTATTCTCATAACTCATGGAAGTCCCTTCCTCGGTAACACCCATTTTTGTCCTTCGATTATTGGTTTCTGGGCTTTGATAAAACCTTTTTCTTTTAATCCGTTGGAGAAAAAGTCAACCAAAAAGGAATATCTTTACAATTCCTTACGACCTCCAAGTTGAATTTTAACCCCGTAGTTCAGGCGAATAAAGCATATTGTAACGAAAGTGGGCTGATTGCTCCCCCTACCGTATCCTCCCGGTTGATTTTAGTATAACTGCAGAAAACTATAAGAAATTGTAGACAATTGTAGACAAACGAAAAATAGATGAGGGGCTCTTTTCTTGTTTGCCTGGAGGAAAACACACTGCCCGGGAGGAAAAGGGAAAGGTCAGCAAGCGGTAAGAAACCATAACCGATTGACAATTGGTTGACTTTGAAACTCTGTTTTTTGCCAAATTTACTTTAAATATTATTAAGGTTTAAGGAGTTAATTGGGTTTTAATGAAATAAATTTTGTCTAATTAACCGTTTAAAAAACATTCCGTTTATACTTTTATTAAGAACCAAATAACACTATTCTTTGTCTTAAAAATTAGGCTAAAACTTTTACCCAATTTCTAAAAGAAAAGGTCAAGCACTCCTCTCCTCCAGCTTGGCCTTTTCTTATTTTTTTCGAGTTAGAAGCACTATGCGCCTTACTAAGCAAAACCGATTTAAACAAATATCCAATAAGTATTAATAAGTTAAAAAGTTTTTAGAAGTGCACGTTTGTCTAGATCTACCTTAAAAACTTCCCCTTTGACATAAACGCTTAAACGAGACTTCCCTCGAATCGGGAAATTCTCTCATACACTCCCTTGAATAAAAATTATTATTAAGAACTAAAGAGACCTATCTTGGTCTTATAATTTAACCTCTCTCCTCCAACAAAGGCCTGGCATTTATTGCCTGGCCTTTGTGTTTTTTGGGTGGGAGTAAGAAAAACTAATTTTAAAAATATTTTACAATTACCTTTTCGTGATTATTTTAAAAAAATGGCCCCGGCCAGGCCTTTCCTTTTCCTTTCACTTCCTCCTTTTGGAAGGGCATGGTCATTTAGGGCCATCCGCTTTTTTATAATATAGTTGTGAGAGTAAAACAGGTTATTGAAAAATTCTCAATCAAAGGAGAAGGACAATAAAAAAAGTGTTATTAATTAAACAACCTATCTTTTGTCTTGGCCTTTTGCTCACACAAGTGCTTGTTTACTCAGGGCTTATTTTTTGTAAACCATTTTAGCAATCCTGCGTCTTAATAATAGCGAAATAAATGAACCCATTTGGCATGTATCTAAGCATTTTAAAAAAACTTATCCTCTTATTTTAAAAAAAAGGGGTGTGATAATTATGAAGAAAACAGTAATTTTCATAGCAGTGTTAAGCCTAACCCTAACCCTTTTAACGGCTACGCCTGCAAGGGCTCATCATTGGAGCTTTGGCTTTTACTGGCCAGGATTCTCGGTTGGGATAGGAGTCCCCCCCCCATATTATTATGGGGGCTATTATAGCCCTTACTATGGTTACTATGGCGGCTATTATGAGCCTTGGTATGGTTACTATGGCGGCTATTATGCACCTTGGTATGGGTACTATGGTGGACACCATGGGGGATATTATGGTGGACACCATGGGGGATATTATAGGGGATACAATGGCGGACATCGAGGGGGATACCATAACGGTGGACATGGCGGTGGACATGGCGGTGGAAACTATGGCGGTGGACATGGTGGCGGAAACTATGGCGGTGGACACGGCGGTGGACGTGGGAGATAGCTGGGTTTAAGACTATAAAAATAGGATGATTTTTTAAACGGCTAACAGTGATGGAATTGTCGGTTAGCCGTTTTCTTTTAAATGATTTTTAGGGAAAAAATAGGGGGGTCCCTGTCATTTTTCTCATCTTTCTTAACTCTTCTCCTCCCTTAGAAATTTTCTCCGGAATCTCTGACATAAAAAAACAAGTTGTTTACAAACTCTTTTCATTATTAACCAATTCGCCTGAGCGGAGTCCCTCTCGAGTCGGAAAACTTCCCTGAAAGTTTTTCGGAAAAGAATGCTTTTTTTGCTACTAAATGAAACCAAACTTCCGTTTAAGTATCACGGGAAAAAAGAATCTATTTTTGACCAATTAATCAATTACTGAAAAAAACCCCGCATTTTTTCCATGGTAACTTTTGAAAAACTTGTAAGAAGAAAAAGCGAGTTTAAAAATAATGAGTTTGGGGAAGAAAAACAATGGTCGGACAAAAAATTTGCCCGACCATAAAACAAGGAGAAGAAGGAAGAAAAAAAGGGGTAATTAAAATAAGTTTAACTTAAGTTTTAAAGTGTTAATTTATGAATTTGAACCATTAGTTACAACCAAAAAGAGACGATAGGACGGCTTGTCGCCCTTCTGGAACTTGATAGTTACCACCATCTTGGATTCGGCTTCCAATTGGGTAGGTATGAATCGTGAAACCGAAAATAGCTGGTGGATTTGGAAGCAACTTACAAATTCTTTCAGCAAAAACTCGAGCTCCCTCAAAAGAAGTGTTGTAGAGCAAAACCCCGATATGATGATTCTTGAACCACCCCACTTCGTCAGTAGAACGTAGCTCCTTGGCAACCACCTGAAATATTCGGTTTCCAAGCTCTATATTGGTTTCAAAGTCGCCGATGCCGAACTCAACCACTGAAAAAATTTGATTACTCCGTTCTGAGCGGGCAAGTTCCCGTCCCAGAATGCAACTAAAAGTTTCCCGAGACCAACAGGTTCTTTCTTTTATTCTTTTTCTTTTCATGCCTTGCCACCCTGCTTTTTTTCTTTCTATGGGGCGATTATATTCTCGGTTACTTACCCATGCAAAGCATGTGCCACCATTAAAAATATAGTAATTATATAAAATATTCAATTAGTTATGAGAATAAGCAATAAGAAACGTCCAATTGAAAACAAGCCCATTTTGTAACAAAAATTTACCCAAATAGTATAATCAAAAAATTATCTTATTTATTTCAATTGGTTTGTGTTCCTGCCGAAGTGACAAATTTTGTTAATAGTAAAAAGTGAGCTTGAGGTAAGCGGTCTTCCCCTTAGGATACCTTTCTTTGATAAGTCCGGTAACTATTTCCCTTGCCTGTTTATGAAAGGGAGTCTGTTTGGTCTTCTTCCCTGTGGTGATTGCGTAACTCAATATTCTTACTAATCATTTTATATCATGTTAAAAATTTTTTTTAGCACAATTTTTTTAGCTTGCAACTGAACGGGTCCTTTTTATTTTTCGGGCTACCTACTCCCTTTTCAAATACTCCAAATCGTTTATAAGGGAAGACTAGTCAGGAGAGAGGTTCAAGAAAAAAAATCCTTTTTATTGAGTGTGAAGACAATAAAAAAGATTCCTTTATTTATTTAAATTACTTTATATAATAACTAAGAATGAAGTCCTTCTCGGGTCGAAATTTTTATTTCACCCCAAACACCAAAAAAGCTTCCTTTTTTGTTACAATTTTTGCAACCTAACAGGCCAACACACCATAAAACAAGAGGGAAAGCCAAAAAGGTTTTCCTTCAATTTCATTAGCTTTTCCCGAATACCAGATACAATTAAAAACAACCAAATCTGACTCACACCGTGGAAGTCACTGGTTCGAATCCAGTACCGCCCATAAATAAAATCAATGGGTTACAAGATTTATTCGGTAACCCCTTTTTGTTTTTGGCTACAATTCTGCTGCCATTTTGCGGTCGTAACCAGCAAAAACAGGATAAAACAAGCGGCAAAACGTTTTTTCCTCTTGTCTATTGGTTTTTACCGAAAAACAGCTACCGCCAAAAACTACCAAACCGGCCTTAACATCAAAAAGCCCAATTTGCGGCACCAGCTTTATAGGGGCGGATAAAAGATAGAAAAAAAAGAGAGTGCCGGGGAGCATCCGGACCCCTGGTTACCATTTTATTTTTTTATTTCTTAAAATGTCTTGTGCCCCTTCATCGCCTGATTTTGCGGCTGCTTTCCAATCCTCAAGTGCCTGCTGCGGATTACCAAGTTTGTTGTAAGTATTTCCCCGACACCGATAGGCTTCTGCAAACTTAGGGTCCAGTTCGATCGCTCGGTTAAAATCCTTGATGGCCTGCTGGTAGTCACCAAGTTCATGGTAGGTATTTCCCCGGCCCCAATATGCCTCCGCAAGCTTAGGGTCCAGTTCGATCGCCCGGTTAAAATCCTTGATGGCCTGCTGGTAGTCACCAAGTCCGTGGTAAGTATTTCCCAGTTTGAAATAACCCACTGCAGCTTCTTGTGTTTTTTTCGATTGACCCTTTAAGGCACACTCTTTTAAAAGAATGTTGCCCTCTTCAACTTTGCCTTCACACCTACCGATGATGGTGATTTGCATCCCACTGATTATCTGGGCGAGAGCGGTATCATCCCCCTTAGTGAAGAAACATTGAATCTTAAAAACCATAACCCCGGTTTCGAGGGTTACATAAACAGGATTACCACTGTCCTTACCAACATTGGCGACAATTCCCGTGACTGCGAGCAATTTCTCTTTGTACCGTGCATTGGCAGCAGTTTGATTGTTTTGATATTCAGCCATAAGTTTGTCGGCGGCTATACTGATTGGCCTTTCTGCTGCTCGCGAGCCGGCACCCAGAATCAAAAATTCTAAAGCTATAACCAGGGCAAAGATAGTCCCAACTTTCAAGCTTATTTTATGCCTTCTCGCCCTATGGTGGTTCAGGGAACGAATTATTTGCAATAATTTTCTCCACTGGGTTATCCAACCACTCGTCGTCTTCATATTCTTCTAAGAAAGGAATGTAGTTCTTTTACCCCGTTAGAAAGGCCCCGCTTGCCCGGTTAGATATCAAATATAACGGGGCAAGCGGGGTTAGATTAAAGATTCTTACACTTTTTCACACGGGGTAAATGCCCCGGGTGAAAGACTTATAACGGGGTTTACTTGGTTTTTCTCAATGATTTTAAACAAGAAAAACTATTTTTTTCTCATTCAATAACGCTTTCAAGAAAAAATGGTTTTTTTCAGGCCTTACAAAAAAGGCTATCACCTTTTTATCAGGCAATCCAGACTTCTTTACCTGACAGCATCATGAAGTCTCTCTGCCCTCCAATTTGTACCTTTGGGTTGCCGGTTCATTAAACCTTGTTTTAAAGCTTTTTTTATAAAATTACATTAAATTTTCATTGTTTACATTCAAAACTTTCCTGCTGACATTTTGCTGCGTTAATAAATCATAACAAGAAGAAACAAGGGATAACAAGGGAAAGTAAAGTTGCCAATTTTTTTATTCCTTCCGGTGATCCTTCTTTAAAGCCGTGGCAAAATGCCGCTTGACCATATTGCTATAATTTCATCGGTTGACCCGCTTCATTGCGGAATATTAAATCAAGATTACTTTTTGGACAGGCAAGTTTCCACTTTAGGCTCCAGAATTCTTCAAGGTTTAATTTGTCTCCTTGCAAATGGCTTCAATGAGTGTAACTCCTTTGCTGTCGGGAAATAAATCCTCCAATTGATTCTCCTTATCAGTACCCGAGAACCAGACTAAATCACCGTTAGTGACATAAAGGGACATAGATATTATTTTAGCCACATTCTTTGAGCAATTAATTTCTTCTTTCTGAATGAAGAACCTGGTATCAAGAAGCTCATTTGTTAATCTAATTATTTTTACTCCATTGATAACCATAGTTTCTTTTTTTTTAAACACTTTTGGAAACTTTTTTATAAACTTTTCCCGCTCCTTGTCGCTCAATATCCACTTTGTCCATACCAAGGTAGTATCCTGCCCGTGAGAAACGCCCTGGGTATCATAGAACCACTCGCCGCCGGTTGGAGCTGTGAAAATATATTTCCAATCAGAACCATACCCTACCGATGAGAGCAACATCAGAACCATTGTGGTAAGAATTATTTTTCCCACCTTTTCCATTTTCGTTATTCCCTTTCCTTTTATTATTTATCGAGTTCAAGCCGGACAGCCTGGCCGATTTTTTCTAACAGATATGGTTTCTTTAAGTATGTTCCGGCACCAAGTTTTTGGACTTCTTTGACTCGTTCGGTTTCAGAAAATCCGCTTACAATGATCGCCTTCTGCTTAGGATGCGCTTGAAGAATTCTTTTGTAGGTCTCAAGACCATCAATGCCTGGGTCCATAATCATATCCAGAACCAATAGATTTACGAAATTGTTTTTCAGGTACTCCACCGCTTCCTCACCGCTTGCAACTGAGGTGACCGCGTAGCCCAATTTTGTTAACATGAGTGAGGCTATCTCTCTTTGCTCTTTTACATCATCGACAATCAAGATCGATTCTCCCTTGCCGTTATATTCTGCCAAGCGCAAGGGCGTCTTACCTTGAACTAATTCCTGTCTGGTCGCCGGAAAGTAAAGAGTAAAGGTCGTGCCTTTTCCTTCAATACTTTGAACATCAATATATCCGTTATGGTCTTTTACCGTTCCCCATACCACCGTCATCCCTAATCCTGTTCCGCTTCTTCCCAGTATCTTTTTCGTATAAAAAGGTTCAAATATTTTTTCTCTGTCTTCTAAAGAAATGCCCTTTCCGGTATCGGAAACAGTCAGCACCACATATTCACCCGTCTGGATATCGTCATAACCAGTTATTGGTCGGTCAAGGTAGATGTTTTCTGTTGTTATAAAAATTTTTCCCCCATCCGGCATGGCTTCTGCGGCATTAGAAACGAGGTTCATAATGGTTTTGGATAAATGAATGGGGGAACCTACAATGTTTAACAGATTGGTTTCAAGATTAGTTTCAAAACAAACGTTAGGGTGAAACGCTTTTAATTTTTTATTTTCAAGCGATCTCAGATAATCAGATATGATGTTGTTTAGATTCGCTACGACAGAAATAGACACTCCTCTTCTTGCTAAGGTTAACAGGTCCTGCACCATTGCAGCGGCTTTTTCTCCCGACTGTTGTATGGTTACGATAGACTCTCGTAAAGGGCTGTCCTGCGGAATTTGCATTAACAACAACTGAGGATACCCCACAATACCACACAAAACATTATTGAGGTCGTGAGCTACTCCTCCAGCCAGGGTTCCGATTGCCTCCATCTTCTGAGCGCGTTGGAGCTTGGCTTCGAGGTTCTGTCTTTCTTTGTCCGCTCGTTCCAGTGCATTTAGCATCCGGTTAATCTGGTCGGTCAAAATCGAGAATTCGTTCGTTCTTACGGTCGGCAAACGCTTCGTTGGGTCACGGTTTTCAGCAATTTGGTTAACGCTATTACCGAGTAAAACCAGCGGCGAAAGGACTTTCCTTTCTAAAAGGACCATGATGATTACGGCAAACACAACCGTGGTAACTAAAAGCCATATGACGAAATAAAAAATGGTGATTTTACCTTGCTTATATATTTTTCTGGGCGTCTCGACTTTCAGCAGAAGAACGGGCTTTCCATAAATATCTTTAAGCAGGGTATACCCCCCGATAAAGTTGTTGTTAACGGGGCGGGCGATAATTGATGACTTTTTTGATAACAGGGCATCTGCTGTTGTTTGGAGGTCGGAAGACAAATGTTCTCCGCTGAGCCGATGTATCGTGACCGGCAATCGAATTATTTTTGCCAGATGGTCAATTTCTGAGAAATCCAGATAACGTCCCATAATCAGAGTTCCCCGAATAGGGCCTTCCCCCGTACCCGTCAGAATTGGCCGTGAGGCAATGAGTACCGGCCCCTCAGGAAGAAGGACGATCCCCGTTATGCTGTTTTCTTTGTTGGAATGGCGCACAATTGGGTTTTGAGAAGAGAGGATGTTTATTAAGTTTTGGGAAACAGGTATTGGCTCTTCTTTATGAAGATCGAAGCCTTGGCTCAACCGAATCTGGCCAGATTCATTAATGAAAACCATAAAGTTAACTTTTAAGTTGGTAAAGCTCGCATCGACCAAATTAACCTTGATATAATTTTGGTTACCATTCATTATGAAATTATAGGTTTCGTCCCACTGAGCCCAATCACTAGTAGAATCATTTATTTTCGATATCTCCCTGGAGAGGAGGTTCTCGGTTCGTTTAACCTCATTGGCGACTTCATGTTGCTCAAGCTCAATAAAGCTTTGGAGTAAGACGCATTCGGAAGTTAGGTAAAGAACTATGAACAGAATAACGAACGTTACAGCAATTGTAATCAGTGTCTTTTTGCGGAGTAACATAGGTCTGCCTTTAGATTGTTTTTTGAAAAAAACTTTTCCTCTTTTGCCGGTTAATTTCACCCACTGATAATTTAAGGTAAAACACATAGCTTCAAACACTCATCGAACACCACAAAAGTAATTAGTTTTTTATTATTAAACCTGTTGGTTGAGATTGTCACGTTATCCGGCTGCAGGAGCGGTATAAGTATTTTGACGAGTAGGGGGGATATATGCAGTGCATTTATATCCGGTTTCCTCAACACCATCAATCAGTAGGCCATTGACTCCACATATTGAAAGATTTGTTTCATTGTCCGTATAAAAATTTTGACCACTTCTATCTATGTTCCTTATGATTAGATTCGTTATATTTGTATCGGGGAAATATATCGGGCGTTGGGTATTACCATTAAGCCATGGTTTTGTACCCTCTCTATTATCTTCAATGGTCAGGGTATTAGTTATCCTAACGCAAATTATGTGCCAACATGTTGAGATTGCAATAATTTTTTAATTTGTGTCATCTTGACATGGTGGGATATTTTTTGACGGATTTTAATACAAAAAATATTAAACGGCTTGTCTCCGGGAAACAAACAAAAAATGAAATTATTCTTAAATCTTAATATGTTCATTTAATTTTTTTAAAGTTTTTTTTAAGCCTTATTTTTCTAAGAAAAGTGCCACCAAGAAGGTTTTTGAGATGAAATCTTACTATAAAAAAATTAAAATGTTAGTGGAAAAAATTCAAGTAAAAAATAAAAAAAATGAAATTTTTGGTTAGAGATTAAGGCGGGTTTTAGTCAAAACATGGCATTAAATTTACAAAAATTGGCACAAAATGATCCTTTTATTTGGCTTTTAAAGTCTTCGCTTATTCCTTTTTCACCCAGACCAACAAAAAAATGGAAACTAACTACCCAAAACTGCTTTGAGCGGAAATGGGTAAGAATTTAATGATAGCAGCAAGGACTTCATCTATGGACGCCACCGTCACGCCGCCGTGAAATATAATTATGTAATTTGTCACTCATACTTTCGTTTAAGTACCTGAGAAGAAACACCGGCGATCATCCAAGCATCCTATCTTCTGATCTTCCCCAACCCCTTCCCATCGATTCCGCTTGACACCTGCAATAATTAAAGTTACCATAAATCATGCCGACCGTAATTAAATTAGGATCATACAGATTTAATTTTTTATTCTGACGAAGGGAACGAACTGCCTCATATTCACGTTGAAACGCCGGACGGCGAATGCAAATTCCGGCTTGATCCGATCCGATTGGCGCTTAATAAGGGTGTCTCACCGCAAAACATACGACAAATCGAAAGGAACATTTGCGAATACCGCGACTTTTTGGAGGATAAATTTCATGAGTACTTTAGCCATAAAAAATGAATCTGTCGAACCTGCGGCCATAAAGGCATGGGCAGAAAAAAGAACCATTTTTATTGAGCTCACAGACGGACGGATCATTGGTTTCCCAGCCAGTCGTTTTAAGCTTCTTGCCGCTGCCCCGGAAGAAAAATTGAAGGAAGTAACTTTGCGCCTGAATGGTTATGCTTTGCGCTGGGAATCCCTTGATGAAGACATTACCGTCCCTGGAATCGTCGCCGGCAATTTTCAATTGCCCTATCCCATCGAATAGGAAAAATATTGCGTTACTAAGTTCAATCTTCACGTTTTGTTACCCTTAATCTTAATCCCTAAAACTAAACCCTTTCGCCCTGCTCCTCATTCTTCGCAAATAACTTAAGCCCTGTTTACCGGGTATTGAATCCCCTCTAGAGGGGAATTAAGAAAACTTCTGAAATCTACCCACTCGATAAGGAGAAGAATCATTTTGAAAAGTAATTCTTTTTTAAAATAGTTTTACTTCCAAAAACAAAAAAGGCCTCGAATTGAGGCCTTTTTTTAAAAAGTGTTTTTAAATGTGGACTGGTGATTCCCCTTTATGCCATTAAGCTCTTTCTCCTTAACCGGATAAAAGGAAGCAGGCCCGCACCGATAAGCCATCCGGCTGCAGGGATGGGAACTGGGGTACCGTTCGCTGAAGCATTGAAACTAACACTTGAAACTACTCGCTGAGGCATTATGATAGTAGCTACAAGACCCAATGAGTAATTATCCGCATCTACGAAAGACCCTGACCCGGTTCCGGAAAAAGCCACGGGAGTAAAAGGACCTAAGCCAACAATCAGATTTCCTGTACCACCAGGTTCGACATTTGTTCCATCACCGTATAATTGGATAGTAATCTGCCCCGAACTTATAGTTCCCCCTGCAGCTAAATCAAAATTAACAAGAGTACCGTTGGAAACAAAGCCACTATCCCACAAAGCGATTACCAGTGTTCCTCCAAACGACGTCACATTAATGGAATTCAAATCCAACTGGGGGGCGGTTGCACTTCCTAATATGGGGTTTGATAAGCCAGTGGTAACGTTGACTGCAAAACCAGGAACAGCACCATTATAAGAAACCAAACCATCGTTATCAGCATCTACGACGGTTGCATCAATAGTACCTAGCCCGTTAAGCGAACTATCAAGAGTTAAAACCAGAGCATGTGCAGTTGGTTGGAACCCCAATAATAGCCCAATTGCTATCATTGCCGTAACTGCTAACAGTCTAAAATTTTTCATAAAATCACCTCCTTTGTTTTAAAAGTTATTTCTGCCTCTTTGTTTTTTTAATATTCTCAGCCTCCTTTCCATCGTTTAGCAAAGAGATTGAGGAGATTGAGGTCTGCTTAAATTCTCTGACCTTTCCACTCTTTGCCTTTGTAATATGTAATTTTCTTTCCATAAATCTATACCAACATTCATGCAATTGAGCGTTTTCTCCTTAACCTGATAAAAGGAATCAGGCCTGAAACGATGAGCCAGGCAGCTGACGGGATAGGAACAGGAACGTTACCCCCAGCCGTTCCAAAAAGGAACGTAGCCATGGTGATAGGAGGAAGTCCACCTCCCGCCGGCGGGGTGTAAGCGATATAGAAAATGGCGGTCTGATCGATCTTGGGTGGTTTATTGGGCAAGCCATCTAAGGAAAGATCGGTTCCTGCCGCAACAATTCCGTAGTCTTCACCATCGACGTTCGAAAAAATCCCAATACCGGCTGTTGAAAGTCCATAGCTGTAGGCTGAGAAATCATTAGGCTGATAATAATCTGGTGGACCTCCGGGTATAATCCACGCCGTTCCCCCCGGGTTATTTGCCAGCACCCACTGGCCGTTATTCGATACAGCCGGCGCGATATCACCGCTGCCCCCCGGTATTAGCACCGCCGTGCCGTCAAAGCCGGCGGAACCTGTCGGCAGGGTGCCGAGGTCCTGTGTCCAAAGTAACCCGGTCAGTACGTTGCCGTTGTTGGCCGTCGGGAGGGTGCTCGTATTGGTGAGGGTTATCATGAGCGCACTCACATCACCTGAGCCAAAATTGTAAGTAGTCATCTCAAAGGTAGCTGATGCCGCAAGGGCGTCCCCTGGGTTACCCACACTAACAATAATAGCGCTGTTCGCATGGACGGGCAGCAGCAACAAACACGAGCAAATAACTGCTAGGATAATTAATACTTTCATTTCTTTATCACCTCCTTTTCTACGGGGGAAAAAGTTTATTCTTTCCATTTTGCCTCAGCACACAGGGTTTTCAGGGCTCCGAGGAAGACCCGGTATTTCTCACTCTTGAAAAAAGATTCGCTTTCTTCATCTGTCTCCCACTCATAATTAAGGTGGAAAACGTTTTGGTCCTCGGAGTCCTGATTAATCATGAATATATTTCTGGCCGTTTTCTCCTTTCTATCGTTTTGCAAACAAGAAAGGGTTTGCAGAAACTCCTCACGCTTTCCGGACTTTACCTTTATGAAAAGAGATTTATTTTTCATTGGAAATGAAGTAAGGCAAAATCCGTACCGATAATAATAATTAAGAACAAGATTTTAACAATTTGATATTATTATTTTTTTTATCGACGGCAACAGGTCAGGAAATTGGCATGGCGGATTAACCCGTCATATTTGGCTGTTCCCGTCATATTTGGCGGAATTTTAATTGCGGGTGATGAAAAGCCGTATTACGAATGTAATTCAACCTATCAAAAAATAACCCGATTGGCTCTCTACCCCCTAAGGGTGAGATGATAAGAATGGCAGTAATGTCTGTAATATTAAAATGTTGTGGTAAATTCTGGGGAAGAGTTTTTTTAAAAGAATGGACTTGGGAGTTGCCGGAACGCTCTAAAGAGGTTCAGGCCTCCTGATGCCGAGCTTTCTCATTCGGGCCCTCATGGTGCTCGGGTTTATTCCAAGAAATTGAGCAGCTCCCTTCTCCCCCTCGATTTTCCACCCTGTTTCCTGGAGGGCTCTTATAATGTGTTTCCGCTCCATTTCGGCAAGATTTTTTGTTCCCTCTGGTTCCGCGCCAATGGAAATTTTCTCCTGGACGGGGCCAACCGCCAAGGGGATGATTTGTCCGGCGAGCTGGAGAGCGGGCCCATCGCTCACGATTACTGCCCTTTCCACCACATTGATCAACTCCCGAACATTTCCCGGCCAGTCATAATTTTCTAATGCGTTCAAAATAGTTACAGGAATTTTCTTAATGTTTTTATGATAGGTTTGGTTGAATTTCTCAGTATAAAAATTAACCAACAGAGGGATGTCCTCTTTTCTGTCCCGGAGCGCGGGGATCGTTAAAGGAAATATATTTAGCCGGTAGAAAAGATCCTTTCTGAACGTGTTGTTGGCAACCTCGGCCTCAAGATCCCGATTGGAAGATGCAATGATTCGAACATCCACGTGAACCGCATGGGGGCTGCCCAGGCGCTCAAACTCACCCGTTTCAATTACTTTGAGCAACTTTGCCTGCAGCTCGAGCGAAAGTTCGCCGATTTCATCCAGAAAAATAGTGCCCTGATCAGCCAGTTCAAAGCGGCCTATTTGTCTCACTGTCGAACCGGTGAAAGCCCCCTTTTCCCTCCCGAACAACTCACTTTCGATCAGGTTCGGGGGTAACCCGGCGCAGTTTACGTTAACGAAGTTTTTATTCCGGCGATCACTTTTATCGTGAATGTAACGAGCGAACAAATTTTTTCCGGTGCCGGTCTCTCCGGTCAAGAGCACGGTCGTACTGGTATGCGCAACCTGATCTATTTTGTACAGAACGTATTTTATCGCATTACTGGACCCGACATGATTGGGGGGGTTATTTTTTAATTGTATTTCTTCGCGGAGATAGATGTTTTCGGCCTCCATTTTCTCCTTCAAACCCTTGATCTCCTCAAAGGCCTGTTGCAGTTTCTTTTCTGCCTGTTTACCTTTCGTAATATCGTGGATGGTTCCAAAAATACGTAAGGGTTTACCATTCGCATCCAAAATGACCTCGCCCCGTGTATAAACCACACGCTCGCCGCCGTCCGGACGGACCAACCGGTGTTCCAGGGCGAATTCATGGTTGGAAGAGGCAAGTAATTTATTTAACTCCTCCTGGACTAACGCCCGGTCGTCGGGAGGGAGGTAAGCAAGGGCCGCTTCGTAGGTTTGGTTGAACTCGTGCCGCTGCAATCCGAAGATCCGGTAAACCTCATCAGACCATTCGAAAGCGCCTGAGGTGAGGTCCCATTCCCAACTGCCCAGGTGGGCAATGCGTTGCGCATCGGCCAATCTTTTTTCACTCCTCACTAACCGTTCATGTGCATGACTTTGAAGAATGGCCTCGACGAAGATTTCGCCGAGAATTCGCAGCCGACGAATGTGGGCAACAGGCCACTCGTTTATAATGCCCTGGTAGAAAAGCCCAATCATGTGCCTCGCCTGCCCACCACCGATGCGCAATGGAATCATATGGATGGTTTTGGTCGCTTTCTCAGGGGCGGCTCCGTCCACCATTGGCTGGGGCGAAAAAACTTCGGGCGCTGAAAAATTAAACGGCTCCCCCCCCTCAACGAGCCTTAAAGAATAGGTCAAGGGGTTTTCGGGGTGGGCAATACTTAGATTTATTAAGTCTTGTTGTGGGGTACCCTGCTGGTCAATGTTAATGCAATGGATTTGTCTGTGGTCCTTGAAAACCTTGAAGAGGCCGCAATGATCAACTCGGTAAAAACGGCAGATCTTGGTAAGGGCGCGGGCAATCTCTTCGTCAAGCTTTTCGGGAGGAAGGTTCAGAAAGGCGGCAGAAACGTCCGAGACCATATTATCAAACCAAACACGCTCGTCCAGCATTTCCTTGTTTTTTTTTAATTCAGCGGTTTGTTGGGCGACCATTCCCCTGAGAAAGTCACGGTGGCGCAGGAGTTCTTTTAAAAAATTCTCGCGCTTTTGGGTAGTGGTAATCATTTGCAAATCCCCTTCGAAAAGCTCCCGCAGTTCCGCGATCATGGATTCAAGTTGCGTTGCCTTCTTATTATCCCGGCAATCAAAAAAGCAGATGGTGCCGAAGTTGGTTTCGTCGGGCCAAATCAGAGGAAATCCCAGATAGTACGTCATGCCCAGGGAAACGGCCGGATTCTGCTCCCACTCAGGATCATTGAGCGCATCGGGGACAAGAAGACGGCTTTTCTGTTGCAATACTTTTAGGCAATAAAGTCTCTCATGCAAGCTCCATCTGTCTCCCATTCGAAAGGGATTTTCCGGTGTTTTACTTGAAAGAAACACCCTGAGCCGTGGAGGGTCGAACTTCATGATCGCGGCTGCCCTCACCTCCAGAATTTCTACAAACGCATCAAGAATGCGCTGCCACTTCGCCTGCATCTCTTCCGGTAAATCAGGCTTTTCCTTGGTCGGCTTGAACACGTCCTTCATCTTAAAAATCACTCTGAATTCTTATCTCACTCTGAAATCTTATCAAGACATGAACCATTTTCCCCACCAGTTTAAATAAGGCCGAATCAGTTCAATAGTCTCATTTTATCCTTTATCGGCTATTTATGTTCTCTATGTGGTCAGACTTCAGTGGGTATTTTTTTTTAACCTGCCTTGGCGATCCCATGGTAAACCAGGCCTTTCTTTACGGTTAAATCGTACGGCATTTATAGTTCCCAGGTCAATATTTTTTTATTTTTTACCCGCAATAAAAGGGAGAAATTAACCCTTAAAATCCCAATTCTAACTCTAAAGAGAAGTCTAATTCCTAACCTTTCTTAAGCAGATAATATTTTATCCCTCTTTAAAAAAAATTCTATTTTAAAAATAAATGCGTTTCTTCTTTGCCCGGCAATTGACAATTTGAACATTTCTTTTTAATATAAAGCGTTTTAAAAACAATAATGATAACCCTTAAGTAATTTCAAGTCCTTGGGAGATTCAGGAGCCATTCAATGAAAATTTCCCGCGATCAGGTTGAGCATATCGCTCTTCTTGCCCGTTTGGAGTTTAGCGAAAAAGAACTCGAAGCTTTCACCCGGCAGATGGACAACATTCTTACCTATTTTGACAAACTTAAGGAAGTTGACACCACCTTAGTTGAGCCGACGAGTCATGCTATCCGGGTTACAAACGTTTTTCGCGAAGATGAGGTCAAAAAATCGATCGCCTTGGATTTGAGCTTGAAAAACGCTCCGGAACAGGAAGGCAACTGTTTTCGCGTTCCTAAAATTATTGAATAAATCGAAAGATAGAGTAATGGATCTCTCTACCCTTACTATTCACGAAGCCCACGAACGATTGAAAAACCGGGATTTTTCCGCCGGGGAGCTAACCCAGACACTTCTCAAAAGAATAGAAGAAGTCGAACCGAAGGTAAAAGCTTATATTATTGTAACCTCCGAAAAAGCCCTTAAAGAAGCGGAACAAGCCGACATGATAATTGCCGCCGGGAAAATAGCGCCGCTGACCGGTATCCCCCTGGCGATCAAGGATGTCTTGTGCACCGAGGGTATTACGACTACCTGCGGTTCAAAGATCCTCAGCAATTTTGTTCCGGTTTATGACGCCACGGTGGTCCGCAATTTAAAAAGGGCCGGTGCCATTACCCTGGGAAAAGCGAATATGGATGAGTTTGCCATGGGTTCATCCACGGAAAATTCTTCTTTTGGCCACAGCCATAATCCCTGGGACTTAAGCGCCATCCCCGGAGGCTCAAGCGGCGGGTCGGCTGCCGCTGTGGCAGCAGATGAGTGTATTGCCTCCTTGGGCACGGACACCGGCGGTTCAATCCGGCAGCCGGCTTCCTGCTGCGGGGTGGTGGGATTAAAACCCACCTACGGAAGAGTTTCCCGGTTTGGTCTGATCGCTTTCGGCTCCTCACTTGATCAGGTCGGGCCTTTGACTAAAGATGTCCGGGATGCCGCGCTTCTCATGAATGTACTGGCCGGATATGACCCGCAGGATTCAACCTCAGTGAATAAAGAGGTTCCTGACTACACCACCTTTTTGAAACCGGACCTTAAAGAAATAACCATCGGGGTCGCCAGGGAATACTTTATCGAAGGCATTGATCCTGAGGTTGAAAAGGCGGTTAGGGAAGCATTAAATGTTTTACAGAGCCTGGGGGCAAAGACGGTTGATATTGCTCTTCCCCATACTGAATACGCCCTGCCGGTTTACTATCTCATTGCCCCAGCAGAGGCAAGCTCCAACCTCGCTCGCTATGACGGGGTGAAGTATGGCTTTCGCACCGAAAAAGATGAAAATTTAACCGCCATGTATAAAAAAACCCGGTCCGAAGGATTCGGAGCGGAGGTAAAAAGAAGGATCATGCTCGGAACCTACGCGCTTTCCGCCGGGTACTATGACGCCTATTACGGCAAAGCGTCTCAGGTGCGAACCCTGATCCGACGCGACTTTGAAGAGGCATTTAAAAAATGCGATGTGATTGTTACGCCAACGACCCCTACTCCCGCGTTTAAGATTGGTGAAAAAGTGGATGACCCGCTGCAGATGTATCTTTCGGACATCTTCACCATACCGGCCAACTTAGCCGGAAATCCGGGCATTTCGGTTCCCTGCGGTTTGACCGGCAACGGACTTCCCATCGGTTTGCAGGTTATTTCCGGCCCTTTTGAAGAAGGCAAAGTCTTGCAGACCGCTTTCGCGTATGAACAAAACACGGAATGGCACGTTAAAAAGCCGAAGTTCTAAAGGATCGAGGAACGAGGAGCGAGTAATATAAATCGTAAAGATGGTAGGGGCGAAAAATTTTTCGCCCCTACGGGAAAAATATTAACTAACGCTAACACCGACAACGGACAACCGACAAAATAAGAAAACCATGATTAATCGTGAGAAATCGTTAACCCTCCTAAAAGGACACATTCAGGCGGAAAACCTGATCAAGCATTGCCTGGCCACCGAAGCGATTATGCGCAAGGTTGCTCAGCGTTTGGGTAAAGAGGTAGAACTCTGTGGATTAACCGGATTGCTTCATGACATTGATCTGGAAATCACCCGTGATGACCAATCTAAGCATGCTTTAGTCGGCGCGGACCTTTTGGAAAAAGAAGGATTCCCTCAGGAAGCATTACAAGCCATCCGAGCGCACAACGGAGAGCGGCTGGGGATTGAACGGCAAACCGAGTTTGAACACGCTTTGGCGGCTTCGGAAACCATCACTGGTTTGATTGTGGCCACTGCCCTGGTGCAGCCGGAGAAAAAAATCGCGAACGTCAAGATAAAATCGGTCACCAAGCGAATGAAAGAAAAACGGTTCGCGGAAAACGTAAACCGGGACATTATTAAGGAATGTGAACTCTTCGGAATCCCGGTGGAGGATTTTGTCGCCTTAAGCATCACGGCGATGCAGGGAATTGCCGATGATTTGGGATTATAAGAAGCAGGGTGCGTGGAGAAGGGAACAAAGAGGTACGAGGGAGAAGGAACGAGGCTCGAGGTACGAGGCTCGAGGCTTGGGAGTAAAGAGGTTAAGAGATTAGGAGGTTAAGAAGTTAACAACTAACAACGGACAACTGACAACTAACACTTAACACCTATCACCTTGCTTTTCACGAAAAAAGGAGGCTGCCGTGCTTATGGTAGAAGTAAGCATGTTTCCGGTTGATAAAGGGGAAAGTTTAAGCGCGTATGTATCCAGGGTCTTGGGCATCATCGACCAAAGCGGTCTTGCGTACCGGATAAACCCGATGGGAACCGTGATTGAAGGCGAATGGGATGCGGTGATGGGCGTGATTAAAAAATGCCATGCGGCCTTGGAAAAGGACTGCCGCCGGATATCCACCTCTATCAAGATCGACTATAGAAAAGGGAAAAAGCGCCGGATGGATGCCAAGATTGAAGCAATAGAACAAAAGGTCGGGAAAGCGCTGAAAAAGTAAGAACGCGAAAAGAAACAAAGGATTTAAAAAATGGAATACGAAGCGATTATCGGTCTTGAAGTTCATGCCCAGTTGCTCACCAAAAGTAAAATATTCTGCTCCTGCACGACCCAGTTTGGTGCTTCCCCCAACACCAATACCTGTCCGGTTTGCCTGGGCATGCCGGGAGTGTTACCGGTGCTCAACAAAAAGGTGGTGGAATGCGCCATCAAAACCGGGTTGGCGCTTAAATGTGAGGTCGCGCCGTATTCCGTGTTTGCGCGGAAAAATTACTTTTACCCTGACCTCCCCAAAGGTTACCAGATATCCCAGTATGAACATCCGCTGGCCAAAAACGGGTACCTTGATATTGAACTGGAGGGAACAGTCAAAAGAATCGGAATTACCCGGGTGCATATGGAAGAGGATGCCGGAAAGCTGATGCACGAGATCGAAGGAGCAGTCACCGGGTATAGCTACGTGGATTTTAACCGCACCGGCGTTCCACTTTTGGAGATTGTCAGTGAACCCGATATCCGCTCCGGGGAAGAAGCGAGCATCTACCTTCAGACTCTCCGAAGCATTTTACGCTACCTTGAGGTCTGTGACGGCAACATGGAAGAAGGGAGTCTTCGGTGTGACGCCAATATATCAGTGCGGCCCAAAGGTCAAAAAGAATTCGGCACCCGGGCTGAACTGAAGAACATGAATTCCTTTAAATTCGTCCGGATGGCCTTGGACTATGAGATTGAACGACAAATTGAGGTGCTTGAGGAGGGCGGTACTATTTTACAGGAAGCCCGGCTCTTTGATTCCAAGCAGGGCATTACCATCTCGATGCGGGGGAAAGAGGAAGCCCACGACTACCGCTATTTCCCTGATCCTGATTTAGTGCCGATTGAGCCGGGCAAAGACTGGGTCGAAGAAATCAAGGCGGCTCTTCCCGAACTTCCCCAGCAAAAGAAGGAACGTTTTACCCGGGACTATTCTCTACCCGAGTATGACAGCAGAATCCTCTCAACCTCTAAGGCGCTGGCGGATTATTTCGAAGAATGTGTTAGACTTTTTCCCCAACCGAAAGCGGTGAGCAACTGGATCATGAGCGAATTACTACGGTTATTAAAAAAAGATAACCGGGAGATCGAAGAGTGCCCGGTTAGCCCTCAACAGCTTGCCGCCTTGTTCCACGTGATGGACAAAGGAACGATCAGCGGCAAGATTGCCAAACAGGTGTTTGAGGAAATGTACGAAACCGGTTCTTCCGCTGAGGATATTGTGCGCAAGAAAGGCCTCACCCAGGTCTCGGATGGGGCGGAAATCGAGACCATCATCGCCAAGGTATTGGCGGCAAATCCTGATGGGGTGGAGAAATACCGAAACGGCAACACGAAGGTTTTTGGCTTTTTTGTCGGCGAGGTGATGAAGGAAACCAAAGGCAAGGCAAATCCAAAAATAGTAAACCAGATTCTTCAGGAGAAATTAAAGACATGACGATTCAACCGATAAAATGGAAAGATGATAAAGTATTACTCCTTGACCAGCGCGTCTTGCCCGAAAAGGAAGCCTATCTTGAATGCCGGACCTACCAGGACGTAGCTCACGCTATCAAACATATGGTAGTGCGCGGAGCACCTGCGGTGGGAGTGGCCGCGGCCATGGGAATCGCCTTAGGAGTGCGGACAATTCCGGAAAAAAATAAAAATAGTTTTTTAATTCAGTTTGATAAAATATGTAATACCATTGCAGCAACTCGTCCGACAGCAGTTAATCTCTTCTGGGCGATCGAACGGATGAAAAACGTGGTTTATCAAAATCTTCATGTTTCCATAAAGGCTTTGGGCCTGCTTCTCAAAAAAGAAGCCCTAAAAATTCTCAAGGAAGACATCGAGAGCAACAAACGGATGGGAACGTATGGAAGCAAATTCATTAAGAACGGAGCTGTCATCCTTACTCACTGCAATGCCGGCGCTTTGGCAACCGGAGGGTATGGAACCGCCCTGGGAATTATCCGGGCAGCCAAGGATCAGGGGAAAAAGATTCAGGTTATCGCGGATGAGACCCGGCCTTTCCTTCAGGGAGCGCGATTGACCGCCTGGGAGCTTAAAAAAGACCGGATTCCGGTTACCGTGATTACCGACAACATGGCAGCTTTTATGATGCAACAAAAGCGAATTGATGCTATTATCGTGGGGGCTGATCGGATTGCGGCCAATGGTGATACGGCGAATAAAATCGGTACCTACTCGCTGGCCATTTTGGCGAAGGAACATAAAATCCCCTTTTATGTGGCTGCCCCTCTTTCCACGATTGATTTTAAAATTAAAACCGGCAAAGAAATACCGATTGAAGAGCGCGCCAAAGAAGAAGTAAGTCACATCAGGGGGAAAAGAATGGTACCGCACGGAGTTTCGATCTGGAACCCGGCGTTTGATGTTACCCCCAACCGGTTTGTTTCAGCGATAATAACCGATCAAGGGGTGGTGAAAAAACCTTTTCAAAAAAATTTAAAAAAATTGGTTTCAAAATAAAATCTAAAGAGAGGCAAACCCATGGAAGCAAAAACAGATAAAATTTGGCTGGATGGTAAATTGGTTGATTGGGATAAAGCCCAGATTCATATCCTCACCCATACCCTTCATTATGGCTGGGGAGTGTTTGAGGGGATTCGCTGTTATCATTGTCATAACGGCTCTTCCGCTATTTTTCGGCTTAAAGAGCACGTTGACCGTCTTTTTGATTCCGCTCACATTGTCGGCATTAAAATTCCCTTTACCAGAGAAGAAATCTTTTCTGCGATCCTCGAAACCTTCCGCATTAATAGGCTGAAAGAGGGATACATCCGCCCGATTGTCTTTGTTGGTGACGGCGAGATGGGAATATACGTCAAAAAGGTCGATGTGCGGGTAGCCATTGCGGTTTGGAGCTGGGGCGCGTACTTGGGAGATGAAGGCTTAGCAAAAGGGATTAGAGCTAAGGTGTCCTCTTTTACTCGTCTCCAGGTCAGCAGTCAAATGACCAAAGCCAAGGTTTGCGGCAACTATGTCAATTCGATCTTAGCCAAAAGAGAAATTATCGCTGCCGGTTATGACGAAGCCATCCTTCTCGATACCGAGGGGTATGTGTCGGAAGCAAGCGGTGAAAACATCTTCATGGTGAAAAACGGAATTATCAAAACCTCTCCCCTTACCTCTATCCTTCCGGGTATCACGAGGGATTCCGTTATCACCATTGCGAAGGACAAGGGGTGCCAGCTTATTGAAGAGCGTTTTACCCGGGATGAGCTCTACCTTGCGGATGAAGCTTTTTTCAGTGGCACGGCAGCAGAGATTACCCCCATTCGAGAAGTTGATGACCGCCAAATCGGCCCCGGACACCCGGGACCAGTCACCAAGGATATCCAAGCCACCTTTTTTGATGCGGTTAAAGGTAAGGTGGATAAATACAAAGGGTGGCTGGCGCGCCTGTAAACTTACCCGAGATGAGCTTTAGTTTTTGGCTAAAAACTTTATAAATTTATTTTCTTGACTATGCATATTATATATGTATAATAAAAAATGACGATCGCATGGGGTCCTGAAAACGCAAAATTAAATTTTCAAAAGCATAAAATTCGGTTTTCGGATGCAGAGTCGGTTTTATTTGACCCCTTAGCTTTAACCCAAGAAGATAAAGATGCTGACGGGGAGCAGCGTTTTATTTCTATTGGCACTGATGCCTTTAACCGGGTTTTAGTTGTGGTGTATGCCTTTCGCGGGGATAAAATCCGAATCATTCCCGCAAGGCGGGCAACAAAAAAAGAAAGAAAATGCTATGAAGAAAGAATATGATTTTCGCAATGCAAAACGTGGTCAGGTTGTAATCCCAAAAGGAAAAACTCGTATTACGATCTATATTGATAATGATGTGCTCGAAAAATTTCGTTCCCGTGCCGATTCCGCCGGATTCGGTTACCAAACAATGATAAATGAGGCTTTGAGAGAATACCTTAACCAGCCCCAAGAATCCTTGCTTAATGAGAGCACACTACGAAAAGTGGTTCGTGAAGAGTTAAAACGGGCTGCCCATCATTAATAAAACCTTATCGCCAATCAACTCACCCCTCTCAACTTTTCTCCACCCTTTGATAGCCAATACCACCCTTGGGTAGGATCAATGACTTTTCAGGGCTTAAAAGGGCTTTGAGGTAATCCTGGTGGTCGAAAAAGAGAACAAGGGGACTTTGTTTTGCATTCTTCAATGTTTTACCTAATCTCTAACATATTGAATTTTAAATTAAAAATTGCAAACCTTGCCTAACTATCTGAAAACTTAATGAAAGCAGCCAATGACACGGCTACCCCCTGTTTTTAAATTGGGACACCGCCTTGCCGGGAAGAGGGATAAGGTGAGGGGATTTTTTTAATGTGGTTTTTTTATAAAATTGTTAACATTTTTGCCAGAGCACCGCATGCCCTGATATGGGGGCGATCCCCCTTTCAAGAGGGGAATTACCCGTTACTTCGTTACACCCCTTTTAAAGGGGGGATTGTTTTTGGGCGAATGTCAATCGCCCTTATGCCGAAATTTTTAACCATAATGCTGCGTTATGAAGTTTTTTGTCAAGGATCCAAAGAGTTGCTTGGCTCAAGAGAGTTGAAGCGAGTAAATTAATGTCGATCCATCCTAAACCCAGGCCGTATAATTTTTTTGCATCAAGAAAACGCATTACTTCCTCATGTTCGGCAAGGTGGGCCTGTGGCGGTGACTCCATAAGCCGAAAAATTCCTCTCGGTTTCGCAGAGAACCGCACGCAAGTTCTCCCACCAAAAAAGGATGGCTAAGAACTTCCTCATCATAAAGAGGATAAAAAAACCTCCCATAGGGAGGTTTTTTAGTATTTCATGTTTTTTTGAGGATAGGGCGGCTAAAGTTCTGCGGGGAGTTCATTGAGCTGGGTGAGGGAAAAGACCGGCCCGTCTTTGCAGACATACATCGTGCCGATGTTGCAGCGGCCGCAAATGCCGATGCCGCACTTCATCCGCTTTTCCAGGGTAGTGATGATCTGATCATCTTTAAATTTAAGCTCTGAGAGAGCTTGGAGAGTAAATTTAATCATGATCGGGGGACCGCAGGTGATGGCCACGGTATTTTCCGGGGAAGGAGCGACTTCCTTCAGCACGTTAGGAACTAATCCGACCCGCTTATCCCACCCGGGGAATTCATTGTCCACCGTCAATATCATGTTAACATCAGATCGTTCTTCCCATTCCTTAAGCTCGTCCTTGTAACAGAGATCATTCGGAGTTCGGGCGCCATAGATGATGGTGATGTCGCCATAATCCGCCCGCTGGTCGAGCATAAAGAGGATCAAGGTACGAAGCGGGGCAAGACCGATACCGCCACCGATAAAAAGAATCTGTTTGCCTTTCATTTGCGCATAAGGAAACCAGTTTCCCAACGGAGCGCGCACGCCGATTTGATCACCTTCGGCAAGTTCATGGAGGGCAGAGGTAACTTCTCCGGCCTTCATCACGCTGAACTGAAGATAATCCATGCGCGTGGGCGGGGAGTTAATGACAAAGGTTGACTCTCCCACGCCAAAGAGAGAAAGCTGTCCTACCTGCCCTGGTTCAAAGGTAAAGTTTTTCATCTTCTCAGGATTATTTAATACCACCTGAAAAGATTTGATATTAGGCGTCTCATCAATAATTTTTATAACCGTACCTATTTCAGGGAGGTAGGGATTATGAATCGAACTCATCCGTTAAGCTCCTTGAGCATGAGCAACAATTTCACTTATATCCACTGACATCGGGCAGTAACGAATACACCGGCCGCAACCACAGCAGGCGATCACGCCTTGGTATTTTTTCGGATAATAACTAAACTTATGCCCCACGCGGTTTTTTAAGCGCTGGTGTTTGTTTTGTCGCGGGTTATGGCTGCTTGCCTCTAAGGTAAAGTGGAAAAACATGCAGGCATCCCAGCTCCGAATCCGCTCGCCGCTATTGCCGACCTGCTCATCCGTGATGTTAAAACAATAACAGGTGGGGCACAGGTAGGTGCAGGCGCCGCAGCTGATACATTTTGCGGTTTCTCCTTCCCAAAATTGACTATTCTCAAAAAGAGAGAGAAGTTTTTCCGGCGTACCTTCAAGTATAGCAAAAGGTTTTTTTACTAATGCGGAAACTCTTTCGTGAGCTTTTTGCGCTTGTTCTTTATACGCGCTGCCGTCTTCAAATAAACTATCTTTGAAAATCTCTTTCCCTTTTTCCGTCATCGGCTCAAAAAAGTACCCTTTCCCCAGCTCGGTCATCATAAGGTCAGAACCATCGCTTTCGGCCGGGCCTCGTCCAACGGACGTACAGAAGCAACCCGGAGAGGGCGCATTGCAGGCCAGGGTGATAATGGTGGTCTTTTCTCTTCTTCCTTTATAGTAAGGATCAGCGGTATCGGTTTCAAGGTAGACTCGGTCATAGATACGAAATCCCTGGGCATCGCAGGGTCGGCTACCAAAAATAATTGTTGGGACAAAATCTAAATTTTCTTTAAGTTCTAAAGAGGTCTTTTTGGGGTCTTCCGGATCCTTTTTAAAATTAAAATTAAAGAGTGTCTCGCTTTGCGGAAAGATAATTCCTTTGGGGGGGAGATTAGCCGGCCGGGTAAGGCAAAGGGTCGCTCCCGGAGCAAAACGTTTAAAGAGAACAACCTCACCATCTAAAACCGGCGCGAAGACCGCAAATTTTTTGCTTAAGGCTTCGAGTAACGCAGGTAAATTTTCTTTGGGGAGAAAACCAGTATCAGCCATTAGATTTCATGCTCCTCAATAGTTGCCTCTTCTACCTTAAAGGTGTACATGGGTGGTGTATCATCGGGATTCATTCCGGCTTCATAACCAAATAGTTCTTTTAAATCCATGCTGATCTTCTTTTTGATTTTCGCCACCGGAATATCCATCGGGCAAACGCGCTCGCATTCTTCACACGAAATGCATCGGCCCGCCAAATGGAGACCGTGAATCATGTGGAACATAGCTTTCTCCGTCACATTAGCCCGCTGTGAGGTCCAGTGTGGGTCACGGCTTTCGGCAATACATTTATCCTGACAGATGCACATTGGGCAGGCATTCCGGCAGGCATAGCAGCGAATACAACGGTCGAATTCCTTCTCCCAATACGCGCGCCGCTCTTCGAGTGATAGTTTTTCAAATTCTTTGGTTTCCTCAAAGGTATCCTGCGGCTT
Organism: Thermodesulfobacteriota bacterium; assembly: GCA_026625185.1. Lineage (GTDB taxonomy): Bacteria > Desulfobacterota > WTBG01 > JAGOGO01 > JAGOGO01. The sequence goes on from CP113000.1 coordinate 2,425,733, forward strand.
ATTGGATTGAATCGCCTCTCCTGCTAAGACATCATATTGGAGAGGAGTGGCTAATTGACAGGTTGCACATTTTCTTGGCGCAACATCTGCAGAAGGGATCGTCTTTGGCCCTTCGGGAATTTTTACGATGATATTGTCACCTTCGAAAGTCACTTCCTGGACAGTCTGCTGATTGATCGCCGCCATGACTTTTTTAACGGAAATAACCCGTAGACAAGGAACACCGATGACTTTAATGTTTTCCCGGGTGATTAATTTTTCCTGCATGTACTGCACAATCGCGCGGCTATCACATCCTTTTACTATCACCCCGACTTTTCCTTTCAAAAAGGGAATATAAGAGCAGAGGTTTTGCACGCAAAGCGGGTTCCAGATAAGCTGATCTACTTGTTCCGGCTTGTCCAGGAAATAAGGAGTCGCATGCAAGGGATCAAATCCCTGGCGATAACCGATAACAACATCCACCTCAGGTAATATCTTTCGTACCGCTTCTTTCAGTTTTTCTATGAACACTCTGTTTTCTCCTCTTTTTGGTGGAAGGGCCCGAGCTCATGAATTGCTTTGGTAAAATCGGTCACCACATTTTTCCACCGAGCGCCCTCAGAAGCAGAAACCCAGGTATAGTGAAACCTGCGCTCATCAATGCCCAAGAAAGGAAGGAGCCGCTTTAACATTTCGAGCCTCCTTCGGGCATAGAAATTTCCATCCGAATAATGGCAATCACGGGGATGGCATCCGGAAACCAAAACCCCATCGGCGCCATTAAGCAGTGCTTTTACCACGAATAAAGGATTAACTCTTCCGGAGCAAGGAACCCGGATAATACGGAGATCAGTCGGTTGCTTGAAACGACCGACTCCGGCGGTATCTGCCCCTCCGTAGGAACACCAGTTACATAAGAAACCGACAATGCGAAGTTCTTTTCCGGCTAGGTAAGACATAGGGCGTTAACCTCAGCTAAGAGTTGGTTGTCAGTAAAGTGCTGTAGTTGGATCGCCCCGCAGGGACAGGTGGAGTTACAAATTCCGCAGCCGGCACAAACCGTTTCGATAACATTCGCAATAATTCTCCCGTCACGGAGTTGTTGTTCTTCAATTGCGCCGAAAGGACAGGTCCCGATGCATTTGCGGCAGCCGACACAAATATTGGTATTAACCCTTGCTATCTGAGGATCGGACTCTAAAGTATCTTTAGAAAAGATCGAAAGGACTTTGGCTGCTGCCGCGCTTCCTTGGCCGACAGAGGCAGGAATATCTTTTGGTCCTTGACAGGCGCCGGCTAAAAACACTCCAGACGTATTAGTCTCTACGGGCCGCAGTTTGGGATGGCTTTCTACATAGAATCCATGCGGATCATAAGAAATATGAAGTTTTTCAGCTAAGGTTCTGGCATCAGTAGTAGCAGTTACTGCGGTTGCGAGCACGACTAAGTCCGCCTCAATTTCCACTTGTGTACCTAAAAGGGTATCAGCTCCTTTGACAATCATTTTTTTCCCTTTGGGATAGATTCTTGATACCCGGCCCCGGATATATTGCACACCATATTCTTCCTGAGCCCTTCGGGTAAATTCATCATAGCCCTTTCCCGGAGAACGGATATCCATATAAAAGACGTAAGATCGAGAGTCGGGGATATGATCTTTGGTTAAAATAGCTTGCTTGGCAATATACATGCAACAAAAGTTGGAACAGTAAGGGATACCGATGGATTTGTCCCGGGAACCCGCGCACGACACAAAAACGATGGTTTTAGGTTCCGCGTGGTCAGACGGTCTTTCAATGTGTCCTGAGGTAGGGCCTGAAGCATTGAGGATTCGTTCGTATTGAATTCCCGAGATCACATCCGGATAGCGGCCGCCGCCGTATTCCGGAAGTTTATCGAGGTCAATCAGACCATAACCGGAAGCGACAATAATCGCTCCCACATCCTCCGTTACAATTTCATCCTTCATTTCGTAATTGATGGCTCCGACCGGGCAAAACTTAGCGCAGACACCGCACTTGCCTTTAATGAACTGCCGGCAGAATTGAGCATCAATCTTGGCTTTTTTGGGAATCGCTTGGGGAAAAGGGATATTAATTGCCCGGGCAGGTGCAACCCCAAAATTAAAATAGTCAAAAGCATTCCGAGAAGGGCATTTTTCGATGCAGGCTCCGCAGCCGGTACATTTGGACCAGTCTACGTAAGTTGCTTTTTTGCGGATTTTAATCTGGTAATTGCCCACATAACCTTTGATCTCTTCGATTTCGGAATAGGCGTACAGATTTATTTTTTCATGCTGGGATACATCCACCATCTTGGGGCCTAAAATGCAGATTGAACAGTCTACCGTGGGGAAGGTTTTATCCAGACGAGCCATCATGCCCCCGACCGAAGGGCTTTTTTCCACCAGCACCACATCTAACCCACCATCGGCACAGTCCAGCGCGGCTTGCATACCGGCTACGCCACCACCGATAACCAGCACCCGTTTATTAATTTTAAATTTGGCCGGGAAAAGAGGCTTGTTTTGTTTTGCTTTTTCAACCGCAAGCTTTATCGCTTCAATCGCTTTATTAGTATTTAATTCTTTATCTTCTCCAATCCACGAACAGTGTTCCCGGATATTAGCCATTTCAAAAAAGTACCGATTTAGTCCGGTTTTTTCCACTGTCCGGCGGAACGTGACCTCATGCATCCGCGGTGAACAGGCGGCAACCACCACTCGGTCAAGTTTTTCTCGTTTGATTGCCTCCTTGATTTCTTCCTGGCCAGGTTCGGAGCAGGTGTACATGTAGGTCGTAGCAAAGGCGACACCGGGCATCATTCGGGCTGCTTCGGCAACTTTAGCCACCTCAACCGTACCGGCAATATTATTTCCGCAATGACAAATAAATACTCCAACCCGCACGCGTTAAGACTCCTCTTCTTCAGCTTTTTTGGCCTTGGGCTTTTTTGCCTTGGCTTTTTCTTGTTCTTCTTTGATTCGTTCCTCAACCGGCCTTCGGGTTTTCAACAAACCTTCTGCCTGGATATTATGCTTATCAATTCCCAGTTCCTGAGGAGAATACCCATAGGTTAATCCCATGACTTGAGTGAAAAAAAGAACCGGTATATTAAAGGAAGACCCCATAGTGTTGTTGATTTGCCCTTGGCGCAGATCCAGGTTCTGATGGCAAAGCTGGCACGTGACGACCAGGCAATTTGCTCCGGCATCTAACGCCATGCTTAAGACCTTCGAGGAAAGCTCATTGACCATTTTTCTTTTCGCCACTCCGAAAGCCGCCCCGCAACATTCCACTTTAAAGGCAAAGTCACAAACTTTAACGCCCACTGATGTCATAAGATTATCCATGGCCATAGGATTTTCCGGGTCATCAAACTCCATAATTTCAGGGGGACGATTAATAATGCACCCGTAATAGGGGGCAACCTTCAAGTCAGGAAAATCAAGGGTAACTTTTTCAGCAACTGGTTTAGGCCCAATATCCTCAACGAGGATTTGGAGGACCGATTTTGCCGTCACTCCACAGTTGTATGGTTCATCAAGAATCGCATTAACTTCTTTCTTGAAACCCTCTTCTTTTTTCATCCGAAGATGCGCTTTTTTAAAAGCCGAAAGACACGCGGGGCAGGCGGTGATCACCGTGGAAGCTCCCATCTTTTCCACAATCGCTAAGTTGCGGGCCGCGACCGCAGCAGCGAAAACATGGTCTACAGAATGGGCCGGAGTAGAGCCACAGCAGCTCCAGTCATCCGGCTCAATAAGCTTCACTCCTAAGGCGGCAAGCACCTTGCGGACTGACATGTCATATTCGATGGCTGAAGCTTCAAGCGAACAGCCGGGAAAATATATGTACTCTTTTTCAGACACGATTTTTTCTCATTTCCTGGAATTTGCGGAAAATTTCTGCCACCTTATCGCGCCCTTTGATCCTGGTGGGCAAAAAGTGGATTTTACCTTTGCCGAGGATCTTTGGTCCCAAATCAGCATCAGCAAGCAAATGCCCGGATTTGAAGTTATACCCCATAAGTATGCCAACTTCAAAAACCCGGCCATGGTGTTTCATGGAGGAGAGAAACGAATCATAAAAAGTTTTTACATCTTTTTCAGAAACGTAGTTTTCACGGCGGGCGATAATGCGGAGCACATCCATGATATGAGCGATATCAATCTCACAGGGGCAACGAGTGGTACAGGTTTCACAGGTAGCGCAAAGCCAAATTGATCGGGAGTTAAGGATAGTCTCCTTCTGCCCCGTTTGGAAGAGACGCATCACCTGGCTGACCGGGTAATCAAAGTATTTCGTATAAGGACAACCGGCCGTACAGTTCCCACACTGGTAACACAGTGCCGGATCTTGAAGGCTTTCTTTTTTTACCTGGTCAATAAATTGCCAGTCAGTTTTTTCGGTTAAATTAATAGGTTCCATAGAGTTAAAATTTTTAAGGTTGAATTTAAGTTTTTCTTTTTAACATGCCATATGAAAATCTGTCAATAGATTTTTTCAAAAGTAATTTTTAAATTATTTCAAAAAAGTTTGGATGATATTTGTCAGCCACAAATATGATAAAAACCCTTTTAAACCCTGTTCGCAGTCTATTTTTTTGTACCAGGCTATTTTCAAACTTTGATTATCGCACAGATTTCGTTATAGATCTCATCGACAATTTCGGGGATTCGTTCAGCAACAATCGGAGAGCATTGTTCTTCGAAGGTATAACAATCAGAGACGCCAATGCCATAAATTATGACTTCTTGGGGAATAGGGAGGCCTAAACGTTTTCCAAAGGTGATAGCAATGGGAAGGTTGATTTCGTGGAGGACACCAAGCCGTGAGGTGGGCGTAAAGTCCTCCACCCCAAACTTCATGAGCTTACCGGCATGCTCTTTACCCAGATCAACGGCATCAATAATGACCGCCTTGTCGTAGCCGTAAAGGATGTCGAGAAGGTTAAAACCAGCCAGGGATGCTTCAACAAAATCTATCTCCGGAGAGGAAAGGCGTTTTTGCAACCCTCGGACTATATAAATACCGACACCATCATCTTTGAGAATGGTATTTCCTAATCCCAATACGAGGATTTTACCCGTTCTATGCTCGCTCAAGCTGCTCCACTACCTTACCGTGGATATCATAGATCGTTAATTTTAGAGGCATTTGGCCTGGGAGCGAATGGGTAGCACAGCTGAAGCAGGGGTCGTAGGCTCTAAAGGCCATTTCGATCATGTTCAATATACCGTTTGATATGACCTGACCTTTCTTAATAAGGCCCATGGCAGCTTTTTTGATGGACATCGAAATAGGAGCATGATTGTTGGTGGTGCCGACAATAAGGTTTGCCTTTTCCACAAACCCGTTTTTGTCAGTCTTATAGTGGTGGTAGAGCGTACCGCGCGGCGCTTCAACCACCCCAACGCCTTCGGTAGGTGTCTCGGTCGGCAAGATGCGCACATTGGGATCAGTGATACTTTTATCCTGAGCCAGTTCCAGCAACCGTTCCGAAGCATACATCAGTTCTATTACCCGCGCCCAGTGGTTGGCCAGTGTTGCATGCACCGGTTTTCCGAGGGTTGTTATATACTTTTCATAGGCCTCTTGTGCGAGGGGAGTAGCCATTCCTGAGGCTGCATTCAACCGCGCTGCGGGTGCAGCACGGTAGACGCCGCTTTCTTTGCCGTCAACAAAACCTTTCCATCCCACTTTCTTGAGGTAAGGGAACTTGAGATATGACCATGGCTCCACGTGTTCGGCGATATTGTCCAAATATTCTGAGGGTGTGTATTTGGCTACTTCTTTCCCCTCAGGGTCAACCACCTTGATTTTACCGTCGTAGAAGTTTACCTTATCATTCTGGTCAACCAGTCCCATGTAGTAGGTTTTCAACTGGTAGGGTTCGCTCAGAATGAGGTCCACATAGGCTTTGTTCTTGAGCACCACATCATCAAAGAGCTGTAAAGTAAACTTGGAGAATTCAACGCAGGACTTTGCCTTCTCCTCGATCTGGGCGCGCTCTTCCTCGGTTATCCCTTTGGATACACCACCAGGAAGGGTCCAGACCAAGTGAGTAGACCTTCCGGCAATCATGACCTGAATATCCTGAGCAATACCTCGATGTTTGATAACTTCCCCACCGATCGGAAGTCCTACTTTATCCACCACGCCGAGGATATTGCGTACTGCCGGGTCAGCATCCGGACCGAGCACAAAGTCCGGCGCCGCCAATGCGTAGAAGTGGGCGATGTGGCTGTGGACATAGTGAGCAGAATAAAACATCTCCCGAAGTTTTTTGGTCACTTCCGGAGGATCAGCATGGTACACGGCATCTACGGCCTTACCCGAGGCCAGGTGATGTGCGCCCGGTCAGACCCCGCAGACCCTCGTAACAATTCGGGGTATTTCCTCTACCGGCCTTCCTTCACAAAACTTCTCAAATCCCCGCAGCTCCGGAACCTGGAAATAGACATTCTCCACGTCACCGGCATCATTCAAGAAGATTTCGATTTTTCCATGGCCTTCAAGCCTGGTAATGGGATCAATACTAATTTTTTTCATTACTTCTTTTCCTCCTTAGATACGAAGCGGCCAATCCAAAGCGGTAAAAAGTGCCCACCGGATCCGCAATTTGGGAGACAATCGAATTAATTTCCGCCGGGTCATTAGAGTCGATTACCGAGGCTAACGCACTTAAAAATTTTGTTCCCTGATCATGCACTTTGGGAGCTGGGCCATAACAGCCACGACACGGCATGTTAGACTTAACCGTGCACCGATTACCACAGCCACCGCGGGTTGCTGGGCCTAAGCAGATAATTCCTTGATCCAAGAAACACTTTTGGTTGTCAAAGATGATTTCATGCGGCCGATAAAACTTCTTAACTTTGCGGTCTTCCTTTGGCCGGGTGCACTCATCACACAAGGTCTTATCCGAGGCGCCAATCACTGCTCCCTTGGGAGGCAGATCTCCCTTAGCAATGATATCAACCACAGCCGCAACCTGATGAATTGCCGGTGGGCAACCGGGCATGAAGTAATCAACATCCACAACTGCTGCTGTTGGCAATACCGTATTATAAAATTCCGGGATGATTAATTCGCCTTCCTGAGCAGAGAATCGTTGCACGGGCAAAATGCCATCAGGATTTTCCGTAGAAGGCGTCTCTCGATAGGCACGATTGAGAACAGTTTCCTTGGTGAAAAGGTTTGCCAAGCCAGGTATTCCACCCTGATGGGCACATGCCCCCATAGCAACTACTATCTTCGACTTTGCCCGCAAAAGTTTAGTCATATGTTCATTTTCAGAGTTTCTTACCCCGCCATTAATGAGACAAATATCAATGGCCCCATCAGCCATCTTTTCAATTTCTTCGTATTTGTGGTCGGTCGCTACCGGCCAGAGGACAATGTCGGCAATTTCGGCTATCTTCAGCAGACCCTCATTTGTATCCAGTATAGCCACATCACAGCCTCCGCAGCCTGCTGCCCAGTAGATCGCCAGCTTCAGCTTTGCCATGCCTTACCTCCTATTTCACCAATAACTTGGTTCCGTTAAAAGGTCCGAGAGCCTTAACCTTCTTAACAAACTCATCCACCACCTTAGCATACCGATCTCCTTCAGAAGCTGATACCCACTCGAGCCTCACCCGATCATCTTCGACTCCAAATTGTTCAAGCACCCGCTTCAACAGGGAGTATCGCCTGATGGTTTTATAGTTTCCCTCATGGTAGTGGCAGTCACCGGGGTGGCACCCGGTAATGAGAACACCATCAGCGCCAGCGGCAAAGCACTTCATCACAAAGGAAGGCTCCACCCTCCCACTGCACATTACCCTTACTGGCCGTACGTTAGGAAGATATTTTATTCTTGCTGTGCCGGCCAGATCCGCGCCCGCATAAGAACACCAGTTACAAAGGAATCCTACAATTTTCGGTTCAAAACTCATATAAGCACCCCCTCAATTTCAGAGACTATTTGATCTTCAGTAAAGAATTGGGCGATTATCGCTTCGCTGGGACAAGCAGCCGCACAGGTGCCGCATCCCTTACAGAGAACGGGATTTATTGATGATAGTTTCTCGTTTGGGTCATAGGAAATGGCGGTGTAAGGGCAGAGGTTATTGCATATCCGGCAGCCAGAACAGAGCTCCGGGATTATCTGTGAGATCGCGGCATCTAACTCCACCTCACCTTTCATGATCAATGACATAACCTGTGAAGCAGCCGCCGATGCCTGAGCCACAGTATCCGGGATATCCTTAGGGCCTTGCGCTGCTCCGGCAATAAAGACCCCATCTGTTGACGTGGAAACCGGTGCAAGCTTTGGATGCCTTTCCATGAAGAAACCATCCTTGCTCCGGCTCACCCCAAAAAGCCTCCCTAAAGCCTCAGCATCTTCTGGTGGTTCGAGGGCACAACAGAGCACTGCCATATCTACCGGGATCCGTCTGATCCTGCCTACCAATGTGTCCTCGCATCGGACCACAAGTTTTCCTTTCTCTTCCTCATAGATCGGAAAGGTAATCTCTCCGGTTTTACCCCTTACAAACCTAACTCCTTCTTTCAAAAGTCGCTTATAGAACTCTTCATAGCCCTTCCCAAAACAGCGGAGGTCAATGTAGAAATTATAAACCTCAGCGTCAGTTTTCTCCTTTATCAGGTGGGCAAATTTGAGGGCGTACATACAACAGACCCGGGAACAGTATTCGTGGAAGTTTTCATCTCTGCTTCCCACACAATGAAGCAAGGCAACTGCTTTTGGTTTTTCACCATTTTCCAGAAGGACTTCTCCACCCGTAGGTCCGGCAGCACAGTTGAGCCATTCAAATTCAAGGCTGGTGAGTACATTAGGAAGGGTTCCATAACCGAACTGGGCCATTGCCTCGGGATTAAAAGGATGGAAACCAGGGGCGAGAAGAATGTTTCCCACTTCCACTTCAATTTCCTCTTCCTTCATTTCATAGTCGATCGCTTCTCTCTCACAGACTTGGCTACAGATGCCGCACTTCCCGGTGCGAAAATGGATGCAGGTCTCGGGGTTAATTACCGGCTTATTCGGTACGGCTTGCATACTCGTTACATAAATCGAAGACTTGGGACCCAAGAGAAGCTCGCTGTGAACAATTTTTCGTTCCTTGATGTCATCCATGTGAATGTAACCAGTAGGACATATAGTCGCACAGGCACCACAAGCAATACAGCGATCTGATTCAGCAGTGAGGTGTCGCTCCTCTCCTTTACCCTCAAACCGAAAAACTACTTGGCCAACCACTTCCTCACACATATTGACGCAGAGGCCACAGAGGATACAGCCTTCCCCCTCCGCGGGTATGGAAATATTATATTCTTCAGCGAGATGCCGCAAAATGGGAACCTCGGGTGCCCGGGCGATGAGCCGTTCCACTGCTTTTTTTCTTCGCTCTTTCGTGCGATCGGAATCCGTGTAGATCTTCATTCCTTCTTTAACGTTGCTATTACAGGAGGTGGCAAGGCTACTTTCTTCCTTCCCCTCCTTTTCCCGCTTTACCTCCACGATACAGAGGCCGCAGACAGTCGTCGGTTTTACCCGCTCATGGTGGCAAAGGGTAGGAATGTCAATCCCGGCCTTTTGGCAAGCTTTAAGGATGGTAGATGATTCCTCTACCTGATATGGTTTATCGTTTATAGTAATCGAGACCAAGCTTTTCCCTCCTCTATTCTACTTCCTTGATTGTTTTATTTCCCATCTTGATGGCTCTTTTCTTTGGTACCGTATAAGCAGGGCAAGCGGCGAAACATATCCCGCAGCCGGTACATTTTTCCAAGGAAACATATCGGGGTTTCTTCTTGATTTTAGCCTTGAAGCTTCCAATGAAGCCTGATACTTCGGTTACCTCGCTGTAAGTAAGAAGGGTTATATTTGGATGCTGGCCCACCTGGGCCGTCTTGGGCGTCAAAATTCAGGCCGAGCAATCAAGGGTAGGGAAGGTCTTATCCAGTTGGGACATATGCCCTCCAATGGAAGGCTTCTTTTCGACAAGGTAGACGTGGTTTCCCCCTTCGGCTAAATCTATGGCTGCCTGAATTCCGGCGATACCACCCCCAACGATCAAGGTGCTGGGATTGATCTTGACCTTTTTCATCTCTAAAGGAGCAAGGAATGCAGTTCGGAGCACTGCCCCCGAGACTAAGGCCTTTGCCTTTTGGGTGGCATCCCGCGCGTCTTCATGAACCCAGGAACAGTGTTCCCGGATATTGGTCATATAAAATAGATAGCGATTAAGGCCCGCTGCTTCACAGGCTTTTCTAAAGGTATTTTCATGCATCCGCGGTGAACAGGCAGCTACCACCACGGCGTTAAGACCTTGCTCTTTGATATCGTTTTTTATAAGGTCTTGACCTGGATCAGAGCACATAAAACGGTACTCTTTACATACCGCCACTCCGGGAAGAGACGAGGCGAATTCCACCACCTCCGGGACATTTAATTTTCCCGCAATATTTGCGCCACAATCGCAAACAAATACCCCTATCTTTTTCCCCGCGATTTTCGCTTCCATGGCAAAATTCTCCTATAAGTATTTGGATACCACCGGCTCTGCCGGAACGATTAAACTTTTAAATCCCAGTGAGTTTTTGTCAAGCCCAAGGGCAATCCCCATTAACTGGGTAAAATAGAGAATCGGCATGGTGAAACCAAGATTAAATTTCTTTTTTACTCGGGGTTGATAAACATCAATATTCATATGGCAAAGAGGGCAAGTAACCACCATAAGATCTGCCTTGTTATCCTTAGCACAGATGAGCAGATTTCTTACCATCCTAAGCCCAATATCCTCTCCCAACCCCACTAACGTGCCTCCACAGCATCTTACCTTTGCGGGAAAAAAGACCGGGTTGGCACCCAATGCGGTCACCAGTCTGTCTAACGACTTTGGATTTTCGGTATCCTCAACTCCTCCTTTTGGCCTTACCATCAAACAGCCGTAATAGCAGGCTACGTTGAGTCCCTCCAGTCGGCGTTTCACCAGGCTGCTTATTTTTTCTAGTCCCACATCGTTTATGATAATCTCAGCTAAGTGTCTAACCTTTACGTTGCCATTATAGGAAAGCCCCACTTCCTCCAGTACCTTATAGATTTTTTCTTTTATTTCTGGGTAATCTTTGAGATACTGATTCGTCTTTCTGAACATGGTGTAACATCCACTGCAGGGGATCGCCATATCCTTTCCCTCTTTCTCGGCTAAAGCGAGGTTCCTAGCGCACAGGGCAAAAGAGTTCATTTCATTTATGCCCATATAAAGGGAGGCGCCGCAACAGTTCCAATCCTCCAGTTCTTTAAAATTAACTCCTAAGGGCGCTGATATGGTATTGATCGATTCAAAGTAAGCCTTTGAAGTAGCCTTTAACGAACATCCGGGATAATATATGTATTCCATCACAGTCCGCCAACCTCCTCTGCTTTTTGGATCATTGTCTTTATTTTATTAACGTCTTTTATTTTCTCTGGCATCAGCGGGAGTTTACCATGAGAAAAGAGGCTCCATCCTAAAGGTATATCTTTAATAGATTTAAAGGGGTTCTTCATGGCAAACCGGAATACAAGCTCTGCTTCATGGTTTCGGCCGTATCTATTTATCATATTGACAAACTCCTTCGAAAGTTTTTCCACCTTTAAACCCCGAGGATATTTCCCGGAACGGAGGGCAATTCTCTTTAAAGCATACATAATATCGGTAATCTTTATTCCCATGGGGCACCGATAAGTACAGGTATAGCACGATGTGCAAAGCCAGATGGCCTGACTCGACAAAACTTCCTCTCGCAATCCTGCCCTGATCATTGCCACAAGATGCCTTGGAGTATAGTCCATCATAAAACTTGCCGGGCAGCAGCCGCTACAAGTACCGCACTGAATACATTGCACAATCTCCTCACCGCCAGGGATGGTACTGATTTCTTTTATAAAATCCAGAGCTACACCCCGTTCCATTAAAACATCTAGCCCAGCCATCCTAACCTCCCTCGGTTAAATGGTCGTTTAAGCAATACAGTAAATGAAATATTTAGAAATGGTTGAAAAAAATAACTTTAAAAAAAGGGGGATACCAAAAACTCAATAAAGGTTTATCTTCTGAATAGAAATATTAATCGATAAACTTTCACGTTATTGGTTCGGTCAATGGATTGAGGGCAAAAGGGAATTTGGTTAAAGATTGAATGTAAAAATTTTTAACACGAAAAAAGGTCGTTTGTCAATATAAAAGTTGATAAAAGTCATCTTTTATGAACTTGAACCCTTTTTTGATAAATCCAAGCAAATTACCCTTATTATAAAATAGTTACAAAACTTTTAGTTTTTAAAAGGTAAGGTATTTGTTGCGTTTACTATAACTATTGGAAATATTGATAATGTTTAAGAAAAACAAATAAAGATTAGCCAATAGAAGGAAAGATAGTGACCGCTTGGCACTTCCCGGAAATAATCGGTTTAACCAAGAGCCTTTTTTTCTAAAACAAAGCTTGGATGGAGAAGGGAGGGTTGCGTTAAAGGGTAAACTCTGATATTAAAAAACATTATTGTTAAATTGAGGTAAGGTAGCCTCTTAAGAACAAAGGGATTAGAGGTTTGACTCAAATAATTCGGATAGATCCGCATAACTTTTCTTTTCAAACAATTGTTCCGGCCCTGGAAATACTTAGGTCAGGAGGAGTAGTGGCTTATCCAACTGAAACTTTCTATGGACTGGGAGTTCATGCCTTAAATGAGGAGGCAGTTAAAAAGATTTATGCGATTAAAAAGAGAGATTTTTATCAACCCCTTTTAATCCTTATTCCTCATCGAGGCGTGCTTCCCCTTTATGTGAGGGATGTTCCTAAAGGTGCCCTAATGCTGATCGAAAGATTCTGGCCTGGGCCTTTAACTCTGATATTTTTCGCTTCTTCTCATTTACCATCTATGCTTTTAGGGGAAGCTGATAAGATCGCTATTCGGGTCTCCTCCCACCCAATTGCCCAAGCATTGACTGAATGGCTAAATGCTCCGATTACTTCTACCAGTGCCAATATTTCGGGTGCACAAAGTCCATGCACTGCAGAAGAAGTATCTTCTCAATTGGAAAATAAAATAGATCTCCTCTTGGATGGGGGCCGGACCCAGGGGGAAAAGCCTTCCACTATTATTGATGTAACTGTCTCCCCCCCCCGGTTAATTCGTGATGGAGCCATCCCGTTTGCAGCAAATAATAAAGACGAAATTGTATGGAAAATTATTAAGTGAGGGAAAATCAGTAGATAACTATGATTGATTTCCCTATCACCTTGGAATTATATCGTTTTCTTCTTGATCTGGCACTATATCAATCATTAACAATTTGATTATAAATCAGTTTTTATCACCCATATAGTCAACTCAAAGATAAAATGATATTAAACGTTACCTGGATTAATATAAATGGTCGGGTTGACAGTATCACTTCACCGGAAACCGGGCAGCATCTTAAACACCCGAAGGATTTTTTCTCTTCTCTATCTTTTGTTGTGGGCGGGGTCCGGGAAATATCTCTAACTTCACTTGCATTCTTTTTGCATTCGGTTGCCTGTTATTCTGAAAGAGAGCTGTCACCGCATCGTTAGACCTGGGGCTCTCAAGAGAGCACATGAAGAAATGTTTCTTTTCCTTTTGGTGAAAAACACGGGTAATTGGACTGTCGCAATGAAAGTTTTTTTTAGTAATCCTAAGATATTTTTTGTTATCTTTTTGCACTTTTTTCTTGACATGCAATTACAATATAACTATATTGTAATTGCATCTTAACCAATTTCCACCTCCATCCGACAGGTGTAAGCCGTTTTGAGTTAAGTGGCTGTAATCTATGATTAATCAATGAGTACCATTGTTTTTATAACCGCGCAGATAGTAAAGGACTCTCCTTACGTATTCCTGGGTCTCATCGTAAGGGGGAATGGCATAATTGCAGCCGATCACCGCATTTTCTCCGGCATTGTAAGCAGCCACGGTTAAGTGCAAATCATTGTTAAAGATATTCAAGAGCCTTCGCAGATATTTAACCCCGCCCTCAATATTATCACGGGGACTAAAAATATTTTTCACTGACATATCTTCAGCAGTTCCGGGCATAAGTTGCATTATTCCTTTGGCGCCTTTTGGCGATATGGCTGAAGGATTAAAGTCAGATTCTGCTTTTATAACCGCCCGAACCAGGTCACAGTCAACCTGGTATTTAATGGCCATTTCCCGGATCAACGGATCATATATCTTGCAGTCATACTTGATAGAGCGAAAATATCCCCCGTAGCTGTGAACGTATACCCTGTAGCGTCTATCGGTTGGGACATTGGTGAAATGAATAGTGCCCTTTTCATCTATGTAGCGATAAATATCTGCGGAAGCAGAGAAGGGATGAAAAAATAGTAGTGCAATCAGGATAACAAAGAGGAGGATTTTAAAACGAAATATAACTTCGTATTGTATTTTTTGGTTTTTTGTAATAAAAGTCAATTTTCATTCCCTCCCTATCGAGAAGGATTTTTGGCAGAGGATATCAAATTTTCTAACACGCATAAAAAGAAATTTATTATTAAGCTTAAAGTAACTCTTTAATTATTTCATGAGTAGAAATGGATTTCAAGTATTTTTTAAGTGTTATTGGATTGGTCTTAATTATCGAAGGGTCGCCCTATTTTCTTTTTCCGGAAAAGTTAAAAAAATTTTTAGCACAAATTTTAAATATTTCTGATGGGTATCTCAGAATGTTTGGACTGGTGATTATGCTGGCGGGTTTGGTAGTGCTTTATCTGGCAAGAAGGTAACTAATTAATTTAAATGATAATTTTTAGTTTTTGGCCAACCCTGAGAGGGGAGTCAATCTCTAACTTATTTAATTCAGCAATTTCTTTTGCTTGCTGCTTGTTTCCCACAAAATCTTCCGCTATTGACTCCATGGTATCCCCTTCTTTTACCGTATAAATTCTGAGTCGGCGGGGGGCTTCAGGGGGACCATAAAGGAGTCCATCCAAATGAGATTTATATTCATCCTCGAATATATTTCCTTGCTGATTCATAATTTCCTGTTTTGTTACTTCTGCTTCTCCTTTACCTTCTTGTCCCCTTATTTTACCCATGCCGATATTGAAACCAACCATCTGTTTTGCTTCATTACGGGTTGCGCTGATCCGGTCAAAAATGTCAGGATGGGTGGAAGTATAAACGCTATATCCGGCTGCGCCTTGGGACATTCGGCTTAACTGGGAGAGAAAAATACTTGCCTGCATGGGGTCGTATCCGGCGCGGTACATATAGGTAAGCCCCATGGCATCAGCCTCAAATTCCTTTTCCCGACTATATCCTAAGGTAATCGATTGCGTAAGCGCTGCGGTTACCGGAGCCATCTCCCGGGCGCCGGGAGCAGCCAGGGATGCCAAGGTCAGAGCCGAAAAAGCCAATTGTTCTGAGAGCTGGCTCGCGCTATGGCGGGCGCAAACATGCCCGATTTCGTGGCCTAAAACACTCGCCAGTTGGGCTTCATTGTCCAGCTCAGCCAATAATCCCCGGGTGATATAAATATATCCTCCCGGTAAGGCAAAGGCATTGAGGATAGGTATATCAACAATGTGAAATTCGTAGGAAATTGAGGTCCGGTCGGATACGTTTACCAGCCGCTGACCAACCTCATTCACATAATGCTCCAGGTCGGTATTATTGTACACCCCATATTGCTTGCTTATTTCATAACTGGCATTTCGCCCTAATGAAATTTCTCTATCTTCACTGATGAAATTCAACTCCCGTGTTCTGGTCACGGGATTGATCCCACAGGCAGAAAAAATGAAAACAATCACCATGAAAATGATTATATATCGGTTAGAAAATATCATGGCCTTTTCATCCTTAAAAAAAGTGAGTTAGAAGTTGTTCCCCGATATTCTCATGGGGATCCCTTTTTCAGAGAGGTATTTTTTTGCCTCCATAATGCTATATTCCTGGTAATGGAAGATGGAAGCAGCCAGAACCGCATCCGCCTTTCCATCGTTTAAGGCTTGATAAAGGTGTTCCAAGGTGCCTGCTCCGCCGGAAGCAATGACCGGGACAGGGACTCGCTCGGAAACCATTTGAGTAAGCGCTATATCATACCCGGCTTTTGTTCCGTCGCAATCCATGCTGGTAAGCAGGATTTCTCCTGCGCCCATGGCGACCACCTTATCGATCCATTCCAACGCGTCTATGCCGGTGGGATTTCTTCCTCCGTGGGTATAAACCTCCCACCGCGGATGACCGCGAAGATCATCAGGGGTCCGTTTTGCGTCAATAGCGACCACAATGCATTGGCTGCCGAATCGTTCAGCAGCTTCTTTTACAAACTCTAAGCGTTGCACGGCGCCGGTATTAAGAGAAACTTTATCAGCCCCGGCATTGAGAAGGTCCCGAATGTCCTTAAGGCCATTGATGCCCCCTCCCACGGTAAGAGGCATAAAAACTTCCTCAGCCGTGCGGGCCACAATATCGAGGATAATTTTCCTTTTTTCGTGCGAAGCAGTAATATCCAAAAAACATAGCTCATCTGCGCCTTGAGCATCATAACTTTTCGCATTTTCCACCGGATCTCCGGCATCCCGGAGCTGAACAAAATTGATCCCTTTTACTACTCGGCCGTCTTTTACATCTAGACAAGGGATTATTCGTTTGGTTAACATAGGGTTCCTTTGGCCACACGGAGCGCTTCCGGGAGGTCTATCGTTCCTTTATACAAGGCCCGTCCGATAATAACGCCGGTGATTCCTTCCTTGGTTAAAAGCAGAAGATTTTTAATATCCTCAATGTTGGCAACTCCTCCGGAAGCGATTACGGGAATGGAAACTGCCCGGGCCAGGATCCGAGTAGCGTCCAGGTTTATCCCCATGAGCATGCCGTCTCTTTGAATATCAGTATAGATAATGGCTGTCGCGCCCTCTTGTTCTGATTTTTTTGCCAGTTCAATGGCGGATAATGCAGTCTGTTCCGCCCACCCTTGGATCGCAACCTTCCCATTTCTGGCGTCGATTCCCACCACGATGCGACCCGGAAATTTTGCGCATGCTTCCGGAAGGAAATTTTTCTGCTGATAAACCACCGTGCCCACGATAACCCGGTTTATGCCCAGGTTAAGATACTCTTCAATACTCTCGAGGGTTCTGATCCCTCCTCCCAGCTCGACCGGGATGCGAATCGCGCGCACAATTTTTTCAATTATTGATTTGTTTTGAGGAGAGCCGGCAAAAGCTCCGTCTAAATCAACCAAGTGAAGCATTTCTGCGCCCAGCGCTTCCCACTTCCGTGCCACTGCCGGGGGGTCTTGAGAAAAAATAGTTTCCTGTTCCATTCTTCCCTGTTCCAAACGGACACATTTCCCATTTTTAAGATCAATCGCCGGAATAATCAACATCGCCACTAACTCCACCTTAAAAGAGACAAGAATCGGAATATCGGAGTCATAAATCAGAATGAACCCCCTCAATTCCCCTTTGGGAAATGGGGGGGAGATAAAAAGATAAAAATTATTCTCCTCTTTATTAATAAAGGGGAGTTAGAGGGGTTTGTTGAATTCTCCCCATTGATGCTCCGATTAATAACTACTGCTTCCGGTAAACAAATCCTTTAGTCTTATTCTTTTTATAAAACATGGTTAAATAAGCTTGCCAAACCCTCCAAGCATTGCCAACCCCAGATTTTGGCTTTTTTCCGGGTGAAATTGGCAGGCAAATATGTTGTCTTTCCAGACGCTGGAGGTGAACTCAACTCCATAGTCGGTTGAGGTTGCCGTCACCCCAGGGTCTTCAGGTTTTACGTAATAGGAATGGACAAAATAAAAATATGATCCATCAGGAATTCCGGCTAACACCGGCGGCCGCTTTTGAATCGTAATCTTGTTCCAGCCCATGTGAGGTACTTTAAGAGCATTCCCGGGATTTTCTCCATTCCCAAAAAACCGCACCACCTTTCCTTTAATCACATCGAGACCGGGATGGACACCGAATTCTTCGCTTTCCGAAAACAGGACCTGAAGCCCCAGACAGATCCCCAAAAAGGGCTTTCCTCGGGAAATAGCTCTGAGAATGCCGGTAACCAGTCTGCGCTTTTCTAGATTCCGCATGCAGTCAATGAACGAACCAACGCCCGGCAGGATAATGCCATGGGCATCGTTAATGGTGCGGGCTTTATCGGTAATCACTGCCGGAACCCCAACTTTCTCCAGACCTTTTTGCACACTCCGGAGATTCCCCATTCCATAATCTATAACCGCTACAAATTTATCTGAAGCCATATGAGATGACAAAGAAGTAACAGGTGAAAAGCAAGAAAATTAGAGCACTCCTTTAGTGGAAAGCACCCCTTGAACCCGATGGTCGAGGGTTACGGCGTCACAAAGAGCTCTTCCAAACGCTTTGAAAACCGCTTCAACAATATGATGACGATTGCTTCCGTAAGGAACACTAATATGGACCGTGATCCCCGCGGCATTGCTCAGGGCCTGAAAAAATTCTTTTACCACCTCAATATCAAAGGTTCCGATTTTTCCGCGGACGATAGGAAGCTTATAAGCCAGATGCGCCCGGTTGCAAATATCAATCGACACCTGGGCCAACGTCTCATCCATGGGAACTGAGGCAAACCCATACCGCCGGATCCCTTTTTTATTGTTCAGACCTTTTTTTAGCGCCTCTCCCAGAATGATCCCGATGTCTTCGATCGAGTGGTGAAAATCTACGTCCAGATCACCCCTGGCGTTAATGGTCAGATCAAAAAATCCGTGTTTCGCCATGAGTTCGAGCATGTGGTTAAAAAAAGGAACTCCAGTATCAATTTCCGACTTTCCTTTGCCGTCGAGATTTATCCGCAAACTGATTTGAGTTTCCGAGGTTTTTCGGTTTAACGAAATAGTGCGAGCCATGAGCCTTATCCTCAAAATTTTTATTTAATAAAAAATATTTATACCAGATTCCTTTAAGCCTGTCAATTTTGAGGTTTTTTCGCTCCGGCCCCTTATTTTTGACCGCCAACCATAAGAAAAGTTCTCGATTTCCTATTGATTTTTAACGACTTGTTTAAGGGCCAAAGTTTAAAAATTTTTCTTGAAAAGAATGTTGGTATGATATAATATCATACTGGAGGTGATGCCTATGGCAACTTCAAAAATTGCAATAACAATTGATGACAACACGCTAAAGCAACTCGATCTTCTTGTTAAATCAAAACTATTTCCAAACCGTAGTCGTGCTATTCAAGATGCCGTTACAGAAAAACTAATGCGGCTTGAAAAAGGACGACTTGCCAAAGAGTGCGCAAAACTTGATTCTCAATTCGAACAGTCTTTAGCGGAAGAAGGTTTTTCAGCGGAAATGGAAACATGGCCGGAATATTGAGGGGAAATATCCATTGGGCAGATTTAAACCCTGTTATTGGTAGTGAACAGCGTGGGTTGCGTCCGGTTCTGGTTTTAAGTCACAATGTTTTTAACGAAAGGTCCGGGACGGTTATTGCAGTTGCGTTAACAAGTCAACAACCAAAAGCCGGTTTCCCTCTGACCTTAGAGTTAAACGACAAAACCCTTCCCAAAAAATCCTGGGTTAAAATCAGTCAGGTTCGTACTCTTTCCGTAAAACGCATCAGGAAGAAAATTACAAAAGCCTCGGATGAAGAACTTTCCCTTATTATTGAAGGTTTGAATGAGATCATTGGCTATTAGACAGCAACTGGTACGGTCACAAACCAGCCTGTTTTTTCTTGATTTTTTTCCCTCCAACGAGTTAAAAATAAAAAATAATTATGTGACCTGAAAAAGGAAATATTTTTTGGCGGTTGCGGAGGAAAAGTTTTGTACAGATTGATTTTAATAAAATAGGCCGGATCGCCAGGTATAACAATGGCTATAAATTACAATTTTGAGTGGGATCCCATAAAGGCCAGTGACAACAAAGACAAACATGTGTAACATTTGATGAAGCAGCAACAGTATTTAGAGATTCAAAGGCACTTTACATATTCGACCCAGACCACAGTGAAACTGAAGATAGATGGATAACTGCGGTTATTTCGGAGAAGGGACGGTTACTGGTCGTGGTCCATACCTTTCAAGAAGAAAGTAAAGATGCTATCACGATCAGAATTATTTCAAGCCGAAAAGCAACAAAACAAGAAATCAAAACATATGGTGAATGAACATGAGAAAAGAGTATGATTTTTCAAAAGGCCAAAGAGGCAAGTTCTATCATCCGGATATGAAGCTGAACATTCCCATTTATCTCGATGAGGAAGTTTCTGCTTTTGTAGAGAAAATAGCGGCGAAGAAAGGGCTTGATCGATCCTCGGTAGTGAACGAGCTCCTCAAGGGTGATATGAAAATCTCCGAGGCAATGTAATTTGATCGCTTTCGGCGAACATGTCATGTGAGCAGCCTTCTAAACTCTAAGCGTTTTATAAGTGACTCAAGCGTTAGTCCTATAATAAGATTAGATCGCGGAGGAGAAACTCTTGCAAGGATTGATTTTAATAAAAAGGCCGGATTGCCAGGTAAAAAGGTGATGGGCCTTTTTTGTTTTTTGAAGAGGTCAGGAGTCCAATCAAAAGGGTTTGAACTGGCTTACACAGAAGGCCAGAGCCTTTGTTTGCAGTATTACACAGACTGAATAATCATTGTTAGGATTTCATAATATTACCTGCAATATGGATCTTGAATCACTAAGAAAATCATTTCGACCAGGAAAAGTAAAAATGCTTCTGATTGGAGAATCAGCGCCCGTCAGCGGTAATTTTTTTTATATTAAGGGGGCGATGACAACTTATACTGCTCGTGCCTTCGAGAAAAGTTATGGAATCAAATTTTGTGACCACTCTGATTTCTTAAACTTTTTTCGCAAATGTGGTTGTTATATAGATGACCTTTCTCTCATCCCGGTAAATGCTATGAACCCAAAGGAACGTGAGCAAGCATTGAAGGGAGGTATAAAGCCATTATCGCAACGCATACTCGAAATCAGGCCTGAAATTGTCGTTTCTGTTCTCCGAAAGATTGAACCATACGTTCGAGAGGCTGTTAAAATGACAGGCCTTGAGATGATTTTTTTTGTGCTCCCGTTTCCTGGCAATGGGCATCAAAATACGTATGTTGACGGGTTATCGAATATCTTGAGACAGTTTATGCCAATTAAAACATAACCTTGCACTGGGCTTGCCGCCAAAGGGAGCGGCACAATTCGGTTTCTCGTTAGGATGAGGAACATTGAATGTGGGGGAAAGCAAAATCATCATCGGACACGCGCTGGTCGGGAAGGGTGACCAAAGAAAGCAATGCGCTGGATTTGGAGGAGGGAGTATTCACCTGGTCGGACCCAAAGAAGATTGCGCTGTCGCTCAAGCAGTCGGCGGATAGCAGTACCCGCCGCAAGGCCTCGCCGTTTCGCTCCGCCATGTCGATGCTCGTATTCTATATCAACCGGGCCGGCAAAAACCTGGACAAGGATCAGTCGCGTATTCTGGAACAGGCCAAGGAAGAACTGCGCGCACTCTATGAGAAGAGAGGACATAAGTAATCGCCGAGGAAGTACAAATATAAATGCGAACAACGGGCTGCATGATACGGCGGGGTGCAAAGGGATAAACAACTTGAATTGTCCCGCTGACGGTGAGCCTTATCATTAGGCATCGTTAAACCTTTTTGATTGTTAGACCAATAATCGAAAGGAGGCAGGCATGAGAGCACAAATTTTAGGATTGCGGGTGGCAAGCGTCATTTTCGGGCTGATAACTGTGGCGCAGGTGGCGCGCCTGGTGATACGGCCCGAGGTGCTTGTTGCTGGACACCTGATGCCGCTCTGGCCAAGTGCGATTGCGGTGGTGATTTTAGGCAGCCTGTGTATCTGGCTTTGGAAACTCTCAGGACTGCCGCCAAAAGAGGACGGTCAGTAAAACACTTTTAAGGAAATGGTGATAGAGAAGAAAAAAAATACCGTTGGTGGCGTGAAGTCAAATATGTAGGAATCGAAAATTCTCATCGTGTTAATGCGTTTTTTAGTAAAAGAATGGGAGTTACTCAGGTTAAAAGAAATCCACCTCTCATTGTGAGCCTTACAACCATCCCCGAACGTTTGTATAAAGTTCATTTGTGTATTGAATCATAGCTGAGGCAGTCATGTAAGCCTGAGTATCTGATGCTTTGGGTATCTGTCCCTGAAGATAAGATTCCGAAAAAACTTGCTCGGCTTAAACAACGGGGACTTCAAATAAAATTTTGTAAGGATATTCGTTCGCATCGGAAAATTTTTTACACCCTCAAGAAAAATCCGTAGAGCATTATTGTAACTGCGGATGACGATATTTTTTATCCGAATAACTGGCTCAAACCATTGTATGATGCTTACCTGAAAGAACTTCAGTACATCCACTGTCACCGGGCGCACCTGATGATAAAGGACTCTGGTGGGAAATTAAAAAAGTTCAAGGAATGGAACTCTCTTGCTCCCGGAATTCAAGGGCCTTCTTTGTTTATTTGGCCGGTCGGAATGCATGGGGTATTGTATCCTCCTCATTCTTTATCTGAGGAGGCACTCGATGAAGAGATTTTTATGCGCTTATCTCCATATTCTGATGAGACATGGGCAAAAGCAATGTCCTTGCTTAAAAAAATTGAATGCAAAAAAGTGTCTCCTTTTTGTCCCAATTATTTTCACATCAGGGGTGTTAGAGGACAAAGTTTAAACAAAATCAATAGCACGGGGACGAAAGACAAACAAATCCAGGCAGTCTTTGAATATTTTAATTTGTATACTGTTATCGGAAATTCAATAAATCATTCTTAAGAAGCGGAAGTATCAAAATAATTTTACCTATCTTAGCGCCAGGCGGCCCCGGTAATCAATTTTCATGCGGGGATAAAATTGAGGATGGAGATAACGTAAGATGGTTTGATCTGAACCACAGCCTTTAGGAAACTCAGGGAGCTGCTCAAGGAGTTTTCCACTTTGTCTCAGTTTTTTATATTTTTCCCCTATGAGATCGTTGTCAGTTACGTAAAATAGTGCGGCTTGCAATACCTCTCGTAAAAAAGCAGTTCGGCCAAAAAAGACTCCTGCATTAATATACCACTGTGAATAAAATCCGTTATCTTTGGCAATCTGGTCAGTCCAAATTTTTTGTTCGGGCATATACTTATAGTTGTCTTTGGATTTTGTTCGAGAAAAAAGCAGGTCACAGTTTTCCTCTTCCAAATACCGGATTGCTTTTTCTGGATTATCCCGCAACACCGAATCATTACTGTCACAGTAAAGGATATAGTCTGCTTTGCAGTCAGCATTTTTAAGATAGTTGAGTAACATACTTATTTTTTTAGTCTGGCGCCACGGTTCACCGGCATTAAGCTTAAGGACATGGTAGTAAGTTATTCCCACATATTGGAGACTTAATTCCATAATTGGAGGATGTGCATAGTTGTGAAGCAAGAGGATGGTTATTTCCGGCGGACAACGCAATTTTCCTTTAGCATGTCCGCAGAGTAAAGGGAGGGCAAGCGAAGGAGGATTTTCGGTAAGCTTGCGTCGATGAATGACAAGGTGATCCCAGGTGCGTCTTTTAAAAAAGGCCCATACGATATTTTTTATTTTTTTAAAGATTTTAATAATCGGTTGAGTCATAAGAAAAATTTCTCCACGCCCTGACTTAAAACCATCAAAAAGATATCAGCTATCCTATCTTTGTCATCCCGCCCATATAGGCTCTTAGAACTTCAGGAACTAGTACGCTTCCGTCTTTTTGCTGATAGTTTTCAATAATGGCGACTGCTGTGCGGCCGATAGCCAACCCTGATCCGTTCAAGGTGTGGACAAACTTAGGCTTGGATTTTGGTTCAGACCGATAGCGGATATTTGCCCGCCGGGCTTGAAAATCGGTGAAGTTGCTGCAGGAAGAAATTTCTTTGTAATCCTTCTGGCTGGGAAGCCAGACTTCGATATCATAGGTTTTCGCGGCAGAAAAACCTAAATCACCCGTGCAGAGGCTTACTACCCGGTAATGCAGGTTTAGTCGTTTGAGCACCTCCTCAGCGTTGTTAAGAAGCGCTTCAAGCTCCTGGTAAGAGGTTTCGGGAGAAGTAAACTTTACCAACTCTACCTTATTGAACTGATGCTGACGGATAATTCCGCGGGTATCTTTGCCGTAGGCTCCGGCTTCTTTCCGAAAACAGGGAGTATAAGCAGTGTAGTAGAGGGGAAGGTTTTTACCCTCGATGATTTCTTCCTGATGAATATTGGTGACCGGGACTTCGGCAGTGGGGATCAGGAAATAATCCGGATCAACCAGGTGGAAAAGGTCATCTTCAAACTTGGGGAGCTGTCCGGTGCCGGTCATGGAGGTACGGTTTACCAGAATAGGGGGAAAGACTTCCTGATACGTGTGCTCGCGGGTGTGGAGGTCGAGCATAAAATTGATAAGCGCGCGTTCCATTAAAGCTCCCGCCCCTTTGAGTAAGGTGAAGCGTGCTCCGGTAATTTTTGCTCCCCGCTCAAAATCGAGAATCCCGAGCTTTTCTCCGATTTCCCAATGGGGCTTGGGATCAAAGTCAAACTGGGGAGGCTCACCCCACCGTTTGACTTCGACATTATCGGATGGGTCTTTTCCTTCCTTTACTGTTTCGTCGGGAATATTGGGGATCCGAAGGAGTAAATCCCGAAGGGTTGCTTCAATCTCCTCGCGCGTGGTATCAGCTCCTTTAATTTTCTGCGAAACCTCCTTCATCCGCGAGATCTCGGTGGAAGCATCTTTTTTTTCTTTTTTTGCTGCGGCAATTATTTCCGAGACCGTGTTTCGTTCATTGCGTAGAGTTTCAACTTCCTGAATAATCTCCCGTCGTTTTTGATCGATTTCGATAACGTGATCAAGGTTGATTTCGAGGTTTCGCTTAGAAAGTTTGTTTTTTAAGACCTCAAGGTTTTCCCGGATAAATTTTAAGTCTAACATGTAACCTCCACCTCCAGGATTCAGAAGTCAGGAGTCAGAAAAGGGAAGGTCAGTTCTCAGCCGTCCGTAGTCGGTTGCTTTATGCCATACAACTGACGACTACTTGCGGACTATGGACACCTTAATTTGCCGATTGTCAATTGCATACTGATACCAAGTCACCTTCATTTGTATATCTTGGTTGGCTCCTCGTCGTGCTTCTTGACGCACTTAAATGTACGCCTGCGTCGAATCCTCGTCGCCGCCTCGATCTACTTTTGAATTCAACTTGGTATGAATAGTGTTTTCTGGCTACTGACTTCAAATTAAAATGCTAAAGCAGACAATAAGCCGAGTTCTGTTCCCTGAAGTTTCCTTCAGGGCAATGGTCATTACTCTAGAGAAGCGGTTACCCGCTCCTTCAAGCGACCTACCCGGGAGCTACGGGCGGACCACCCTACTCATGCTCCCTTATTTGGTCTTGCTCCGGGCGGGGTTTACCAAGCACCTGATGTCACCATCAGGCCTGGTGAGCACTTATCTCACCGTTTCACCCTTGCCTCGCGTGTTGACTGGGAAAAACCCAGTCAGGAGGCGGTCTATTTTCTGTGGCACTTTCCTTCCCGTCACCGGGACTCCGTGTTACGGAGCGCCCTGTCCTGTGGAGCTCGGACTTTCCTCCCGTCCCGATAAATCGGGACCGGCGACCATTTTGTCTGCTTTAGCAGATCTGTTTACCTGGTTAGAAATACCCCGCTTGTCCCGTTAACTACTAAATATCTAACCGGGTGAAGAACCACGGGGCAAACTTAAAAATTCTTACCCGGTTTCGTACGAAGTAAATCACATTATAAAATTTTTTAGCCGGATGAATGTGCCGTGTGAAATCCTTCCAACTGGCTTTACTCCGTATCCTCATCGTTATGCTCCTCAAAATAAACGATCCGGTTGCAGAATGGGCATTGCATAATAGCATGATTGCTTTTGCGGATCTCTAAGATTTTTTGAGGAGGAATATTGATATTGCAGCCGGTACAAAGCCCGTCTTGAATCGACACAACAGCGAGACCCTGCCTTCGCTCTTTGATCATCTCAAACTTTTTGATCAGATCAGGCTCAATGTTTTCAAGGATTGTATCGCGGAGCGCTTTTTGGTTTTGGATATCTTGGTTTGATTTTTCCAACTCCGTGTTTAATGTCTCTTTTTTCTTTTCGAATTCCTGGAACCATTTCTGGTATTCGCTTTCTTCCTGGTTTACCTTTTTTGCCAGGGTATCGGTTTTTTCCAGGAAAAGGAGAATCTCGGTCTCAATATCACTATTGTGCTGTTTAATGTCATCGATTTCTTTTAGGACCGCCTGATATTCCTTGTTTGTTTTTACCAACGCAAGTTTATCCTGGGATTTCTGCAGTCGTTCGAGTTCCCGGCTCAGGTCCTTTTCTTTTTTACGTCTTTCTTTTTGAGCCTCCTCGAAAGAAGTTTTTCCCTTTTCGAGTGATTGCTTCTTTTTTTCGAACTCTTTTTCCAACTGATTTATTTTTTTAGGAAAGTCCAGCTTGGTTTTCTCGAGATTTTTGAGAGCGCTATCAATCGCCTGAAGTTGTTTTATAAGTTCCAGTTGATCTTCCAAGGTCTGTGTCCTTCAAAAGGGGTTGATGGTGACGGCTTCCTCAATCTTATCATGGAGCGCAAATAAAAAATGCACCCCTCAGGAGTGCATTTTTCGCCCGATCTTTTACCAATAATGTGGTAATAAGCTAATAGTTCACTCTTTAGCAGTCTCATACACCTGTGC
Source organism: Thermodesulfobacteriota bacterium (assembly GCA_026625185.1). GTDB lineage: Bacteria > Desulfobacterota > WTBG01 > JAGOGO01 > JAGOGO01. The sequence continues at coordinate 2,452,468 of CP113000.1, forward strand.
ATCACTCACCTGCTTTTTGTTACCGATAAATTTTGTTTAATAATCAGCAAACTGCCGCTGGTTATGGGCCCACCTGGGTTCGAACCAGGGACCGACCGGTTATGAGCCGGTAGCTCTTCCAGCTGAGCTATGGGCCCTCATCTGCTTATTTCTCAATGAAACTTTTTAAATTTTTACTGCGAGTAGGATGCCGCAGCTTCCTTAAGGCCTTTACTTCTATTTGCCTGATTCTTTCTCGGGTCACATCAAAATCCTGCCCAACTTCTTCTAAGGTATGGTCAGCTTTTTCTCCGATTCCGAAACGCATCCTTAAAACCTTTTCCTCTCGGGGGGTTAAGGTCGCTAAAACCCTTCGAATGATATCAGAAAGATTGGTATTTACCACCGACTCCCCCGGAGAAAGGAAACTTTTATCTTCAATAAAATCTCCTAAGTGGCTATCTTCTTCTTCTCCAATAGGGGTCTCTAAAGAAATTGGTTCTTTGGCGATTTTAAGAACCTTTCTCACTTTGTCAAGAGGAAGTTCCATCTTTTCCGCAATTTCTTCAGGGGTGGGTTCACGACCGATTTCCTGAACCAAGAGGCGGGAGGTTCGGATCAGTTTATTGATTGTTTCAATCATATGGACGGGGATTCTAATGGTTCGCGCTTGGTCGGCGATTGCGCGGGTTATGGCCTGTCGGATCCACCAGGTCGCATAGGTGCTAAACTTATAACCCCGTTGATATTCAAATTTATCAACCGCCTTAATCAATCCGATATTCCCTTCTTGGATAAGATCTAAAAACTGGAGGCCACGGTTGGTATATTTTTTAGCGAGGCTTACCACTAACCGTAAATTGGCCCTTACCAGTTCTTCATTGGCTGATTTGGTCTTGGTTTCCGCGCGCACTAAGGTTCTGTGGGTTTTTCGAAGCTCACTGGCGCAAAGTTCAGATTCTTGTTCAATCCGCTTATATTTCTTGGTAAAATTATTATACATCCGCTCCAGTTCTTCGGCCTGTTCTAAATCGAAACCGGCTTTAGCAAGGATACGGATTTTTCTCTTAGGATATTTTTTTATTTCCGCCAATATTTTCTCTATCTCTTTTTTCGCTATTTTTGTTGACTCAATATATTTTTTCCATTCCTTTTCAGCAGCCTCGAGCTGGGAAAAGAATGATTTTAACTTATCGCCAATCATCTCAATCTGGCGAGGATTAAGGAGGGCCTCTCGAGAATAATTTAGAGCTAAAAGTTTTCTTCGAATAAGTTTGTCTTTGATTACTTTTGCTTTATCTTCATCTTTTCCCGCTTTAGCTAACTGAGATTGCAACTGTCGTATCTGTTTTTCGATTACCCGGATTTTCACAACTAAATCTAAAAATTTTTGGGTTTGAAATTCCTTATCCTGAACCGGAACTTCTTCATCGTCACTAATAATTTCCTGAATCGTGATTTTTTTGTTGATAAGTTTTTCTTCGAGGCTATAGAGCTTTTTTAAGGCGAGCGGAGTATTAAGAATTACATCAAAAGTTTCTTGTTTTGCCTTTTCGATCCGTTTGGAAATTTTTATCTCTTCTTCGCGGGTCAAGAGGGAATGGGCCCCCATCTCTTTAAGATACAATCTAACGGGATCAGCTGCTACTCCGGCAACACTTGCGGTTAAAACCTTTTCATCGGCTTCGCTTTCTTCAATCGGTTCTTCTTCGGGAGATTTGATGACATCTTTGTCAGAAATCATTACCTTATGGAGGTCATCAACGATTTCAACCGCCACCTCACCAAACATGCCCATTAAATCATCAATCTGATCGAGTGAAATAATGTCTGCAGGTAAAACAGTGTTTACTTCATTATAGGTGACGAAGCCTTTTTCTTTAGTCAGATTAATTAATTGCTTTATTCGATCAACCTTTGGTTTTTTTGCCATCAAACTCTCCCGTACTTTGACATTACAAGTTCAAAAGAGCGCCTATAGTAGCAGGTAAGTTTTTTTCCTGAAGGATGAGTTTAACTTTTTGCTCATTCAGGTCTCGGACTTTAGAATCATCTAGACTTTCTTGGGCTTTCTTAATCTTTATGGTTAACTGAGTCTTCATTTTTTTAAATTTGTTTCTTTTGATTTGTAAAACGCAGTCTTTTAAACTCTCGGTAATATCGGCAAAGTTTTCTTCTTTAAGACTTAAGCGCATGGTGAGCTTTCTTTTTTCTTCTCCTAATTGGTCAATTAATGTGGTGAGTTCCACTTCACCCTCTTTGTGATACAGAAGGATAACGGTTTTAGCTATTTCCTGTAAAAGATGACTATCAAAATCTTCCACGACTTTGACCGTATCCACAGCGGGGATTAGTTCTGGTTTTTGAAGCATGAGGGTAAGGAGAAACTCTTCCAGCCGTGTCTCCTCTATGGGTGGTGAAGAGAGTTCTTTGGCGTGATGAGACACCGGCGATACCCCTAAACTACGGAGCCGATCTTCTCGCACCCCTAATCTTTCGGAAAGTTTTCGAATATACTCATCTTGAATAATTGGCTCTCGTATGTAACCAATAATGGGCATGACCTCTTTAATGACTTCAACTTTTCCCTCGGGGAGGGAAACATTTTTTTTCTCAATGGCCCTCTCAATGAAATGTTCGATCAGCAAAGGAGCAGTTTCCATTTTTTTTCGAAAATTTTCCGCGCCTTTTTGCTGGATAAATTCATCGGGGTCAGAGCCAGAGGGGAGAATTATCACCCGGGGAGAGAGCCCTTCGCTTAAAAACATCTCCAAACTTCTCAACGCTGCTTTATCTCCGGCTTCATCCGAATCAAAAACAACATAAAAACGAGAGGTGAAACGTTTTAAGGTTTGAATGTGTCCCCCTGTAAGGGCAGTGCCCAAAGGAGAGACGACCGAACAAATTCCTGCTTGAAAGAGACTTAAGAGATCAAAATATCCTTCTACAATTAAAACCTGGTCTTCCTTAGCAATAAAATTTCTGGTTATGGGGAGCCCGAACAGGCTTGAGCTTTTTTTATAAATCATTGAATCAGAAGAGTTGAGATATTTAGGGGTCCCACCACCTATTGCTCGACCTCCAAATCCAATAATCATTCCGTTCAAATTGAAAATGGGGAAAATAATTCTTCCGCGGAAACAGTCAAAAAATCCGCTTTTTCCCCTGGGGGCGATCAATCCCAATTGTTTTGCCATTGGTAAAGGGATTTTGCTCTTATTAAGAAAGGTTGCTAAACCATCCCACGTCTCGAGGGCATAACCAAGCTTAAATGTTTCCCATATTTTTTGATCAATACCTCGTTTATTAAGATATTTTCTCCCAACTTCTCCTTCAGGTCTTTGCATTAAGACCTGATGGAAAAAGTGCATAGCTTTTTCGTTTATTTCCAGGAACGTTTCTTGGTCGGTTGCTTTTTCTTTCCTATACGAAGAAGGGGGCAGGAGTGAGAGCCCATATTTATGCGCTAATTGACTAACCGCTTCAACAAAGGAGAGGTTATTTATCTCTCTCAAAAACGTAATGACATCACCTCCCTTTTGGCATCCGAAACAATAAAAAATCTGTTTTTCCTCATTTACATGAAATGAGGGGGTTTTTTCGGAATGGAAGGGGCAAAGAGCCAGGTAGTTTTTACCCGCTTTTTTAAAGGTTACGTATTCGGAGATGATATCAACAATATTAGCTCGACTTCTAATTTCTGCCAATTTTTCTCTTGGAAAAAAAGAGGCCAACGTCCTTATTTCCCCACTGGAAAAGAGGGTTTGGGTAAAAAAATAACTCTGTTAGTCAAGAGAAAATCGTAGAACAATCAGAAAAGAAATATTTTTTTAATAAGTATTAAATAATTTTCGACCAAACCTATGCGCCCGTTTTTTGGCTGCCAGAGATTTTTTCTTTTTTCTTATGCTCGGTTTTTCATAATATTGACGTTTTCTAACTTCCGAAATAATTCCCGCTTTTTCACACTGTTTTTTGAAACGCCTTAAGGCAATTTCAAATGGTTCATTTTCATTTACTGTAATTCCGGGCATTCATTTTCACCTTCCTCATCATTATTTAGTAGATTGTTAAACTTTAAAATTTTATTTTTATTAAATTGAAAAGTCAAGAATATTTTTTATACCCAACAAGGAAAATACTTTTTCTTATTTTATTAATAGTTACAAATAAACACTGTATTTTTAGCAAAATCTTTTCCGGGGAAGGAAACAAGGTTTTTAGCTCAAGGGTTTTATCTCTAATAATAGTTATTCCTCTATATATTAAACACGAAATTTATCACTGTTACAAGAAAACCTGATAGTTTATTGATGTGGTGAGTCGATTTTTTTTAAAGAAAAAGTGAAAATTAAAAATTAAGGTGGGGATCAAGATAATCTCTTAAAAAATCCCCAATGATATTAAAAGAAAAGGTCGTCATGGCAATAGCAAGCCCAGGGAAAATGATCATCCAGGGAGCAGAATTGATATAAATTCGGTTTAGGCTAATCATAGAACCCCAGGTGGGAATTGGGGGCTGAACTCCCAGACCTAAAAAGCTCAAAGCAGATTCAGCCAAGATAAAGCTGCCTATTTTTAATGAGAAGGCTATGAGGATAGGAGAGAAAGAGTTGGGGAGGATGTGCCGCAAGATTATCCGTTGGGTTGAACACCCAATTGAACGAGAAGCCTCTACGAACAACGATTCTTTTTGTGCTATGGTTAATCCTCGAATCAGCCGGGCAAACGAGGCCCAGCCCACCAAGGCCAAGGCAATAATTACGGTATAAAAGCCTGGGGGTAGGACGACGGTTATGCCAATCGCCAGAAGAAGACTGGGAAACGCAAGGGTGAGATCAATAATCATAGTTATAAAGGTATCGAACTTCCCTCCACAATAGCCGGCAATGAGCCCCAAAAAAAGGCCGATAAGGATTGAGCCGAGAGCGGCGCTTAAGCTAATCGAAAGGGAGACGCGCGCGCCCCATAGAATTCGACTGAGGATATCTCTTCCTTTGCTGTCAGTGCCGCAAGGGTGCATCAAGCTCGGCGGAAGCTTGATGCTGGCAAGGTCAATGGAGGTGGAAGATATTGGATACATCATCGGTCCGATCATAGCCCCAAGGCTCATGAATATGACAACCGTAAGAGCGATAAAGGCAAGTTTATTTTTTTTTAGATAAGACCATAGTGGTTTTCGCATGTTATTTTCCCTTTGAACCCATACCGTTCACCCTGATTTGTGGATTAAAGAAGGTGTAAGAAAAATCGACCACCATATTTACCAATATAAAGACTACTGAACCGACGAGAACCGAACCCATCACCACCGGATAGTCTCGTTTGATAATTCCCTCCAAAGCATAAAGGCCGATTCCGTCCCAGCCAAAAATAGTCTCCGTAAGGACCGCGCCATTGAGGTAGCTTCCAAAATCAATCCCGATCAAAGTGATAATGGGGATCATCGCATTTTTAAGAGAATGCTTAAAAATCACTACGTTTTCGGATAATCCTTTTGACCGGGCAGTTGCAACAAAGGGTTGGGCAAGCACTTCCAGAAGACTTGCTCTGGTGATTCGTGAGATGTAGGCGGCGGAGTTAAGTCCCAGAGTGCTGGCAGGTAAGATCAGAAAAATGAGATTCCCTCCCCCCATTCCCGAAGGCGGGAGAAGTCGAAAAGTCAATGAAAAAATGAGCATTAAAATTAACCCGATCCAAAAAACCGGTAAAGAAACTCCTGCAATGGCAAAACAAGAAAAGAAACGATCCCAAAAACTTCCTCGCGTAACTGCCATAACCACACCGAACCCGATGCCCATAAAGGACGCAAAAATTATGGCGGCGATAGCTAAGCAAAGGGTATGGGGTAATTTTTCTTTAATATCCTTGACCACCTCCCGGTTGGTGTAAAAGGAACGCCCCATTTCACCCTTGCAAAGAAGACGGATATAACCGAGGTATTGATAGATAAAAGGTTTTTCAACCCCCAGCTCTTTCCGTATTACTTCAATCGTCTCAGGGTTGGCTCGTTCCCCCACTAAACTCATTGTCGGATCGCCAGGAATAGATTTGACGAGGAGAAAAGTGATAAAAGTTACTCCGAGAAGGGTTGGAATGAAAAAAATTAATCTGCGGAGTAAATAACGTACCATTTTAATTGCTTTTTTAAAAAACTTGAAAAAATTTATTGCATAATTTTTTAAAATAAAGTAAATGGAGTGCTTAAATAATTTTTATACAATTTTACTGCAAATAACAATTTTTTTATGCCGAGGTAGCTCAGTCGGTAGAGCAACGGACTGAAAATCCGTGTGTCGACAGTTCGATTCTGTCCCTCGGCATCAGTATTTTTAATGACTTAGCTTAATTGTGTTAGGTCCTTTTTTGTTACCCGACCATTTTGTCCCCACTTTTTAAGTTAAGTATTGTGAAAAGAGGGTAGGGTAAAACTTATACCTCTTCCTAAACAAAGCATTCACTCCTTACCGGCACTACTTCAAGGGACTGGGTTTCCAAAAGGGTGTAGACCCCCCCCTAAGACCCCAGTCACCCCTTCGTTTGAGTGTAGACTGGACCAATTTTACACAGGGGGGAAATTTATGAGGGCTAGCCATTTTTTGTTATTAGGTAAGCATGGGCGCCGAAATAAAGCGCTTAACCTATTCCCTTCACTCATCCGGAGAGTACGATAATATTTCATCCCTGAATCGTGCCGGGGCTGTGTAAGGGTGAAGCTCGCTCTTTGTCCTATCAAGGATATGCCGCACACAAACTCCTGCCGCCTTCAGGTAATCGGCAATTAACGACCGATGACACCTCCACCAGACTGCTTCCGCGCACATGACGACCGTTCGTTTCCGAGAGGCCAGATCCAACAGTCGTTTGACTCCTGCACGAAACTCTTTTGTCTCCATGTAGTCCGCATAGCCGCGAAATGATTCGTTGCGCCAGAGGGTGTTTTGCGAGTCCGGACGCGGCTGCCTTCGCCCGCCGAGTTCGGGCAGCAGAACATACTCTATTCCAACTCCTGTGAGTGAAATGCGAAGTGCGCCTTGATTGAAGTGTGGGTATTTACGGGAAGCCGGGACACGTCTCACATCAGCCAGAGATTCGATCTTATTATTGGTGAGCAACTCGAAAAATTCGCAAAGGGTTCGAGTTGAATGCCCCACCGTCCAAATAGTCAACTCCTCTTCATTCATCATATAAAATCGCTGAGTGTCCGTCTAAAAATGTTTGTATGGTTTTCCTAGGATACATAGGTAAATGATTATATTTGGCATAAGACCCCTTTTTAAGGATTTTATAATTTTACGGACGGCCTCTTTCCTTCTTCCAAGGAGCCGCCCCCCCTTCGGTCAACGGCGAGGGTCAGGTTCAGCGAGCTTGTGAGAGCCGTAACCTGGACTTTCTGGTTGGATATCTGTCTATCCTGTTTTCATCTTTTGTGAAGCATCCCGTCCAGAACCAATTCTAATCATAGAAATGCATCTACCGGACTCCTCTGAATGTGCGCTCTTGTCATTGCTGAGCAACAGTGCCCGCCAAGCGGGCGGAAATCTCCGACAACTTCCGTATAATAATCCAGTTCTGCTTCACCACGGCAGCGAGATATCCGACTGTTGCCTGGTCTGCAGCATTGGCGAACGAAAACGCCATTCCCGCTTTCATCAGGCTGAGGCCAGTGAGATCAGTGGCGATTTCCTCGATCATCGCCACGTCTGCTGCGTCAATCTCCGTTAGGTGATACTTCTGTATGAATTCGTTCTTCTTGCGCTCGATTTTTTTCTCCTTGCTCTCAAACAGTCCCATGTGATCCTCCTTTCTTCCTGCCTAACAATGCTTATATTGATCCGTATAAGATCACATTGTTAAGAATTTTATAATTTTATGGACGTCCCCTTTCTTCTCCCGTCCCCTTTCTTCTCCTTTTCATATTATTTCCTCCTTCTCTCATTAAACTATTCTCTAAGCTTTCCTGCCACTTCCCATTATTTCTCTAAACAGCCAATAAAAAAGCCGAACTTTCCCTTTACGGATAATTCGGCCTATGCCATCGCTTATATAGCATTTTTTCCTTCCTCTATTGGTAACCTTCTTGTTTAATGAAGGTTATTTTATTCAACGCTTTAATCCTCGGAAAGTCAACACTTTTAATTTTCTTTATAACCTATAGGCCTGAACGGAGTCCTTCTCGGGTCGGGAAATTCTACCGGGAGTTTTTCCTGAAAAGAATTCTTTTTAAAATTTATCAGGCGGAGAGGGGCAAGAAAAAGAAATAAAAAAACCCGGTTGAGAGCCGGGCAACATTCAGAGAAATAAAATCGGGGCTAAAATCAGGCGTACACGTGGTTAAAAAGTCCGGGACTATATCATTATAAGGGAAGGGGGGATTGGGGTTTTTAGCCCCCAGGACTATGCGGAAATCGCACCTAACTAAATTCTTTTTTAAGAGGCCATGAAGTGGAGTTTGGTCATTTTCCAAAAATACAACACTCAGGGCTCGTTTGGTTTTTTTCAACCGTTTTTCCAATTCTTTTACAACCTCTTAAATTTCTCCTTGTTTTTTTTCACCTTATGCTAAAGAGACAGACCCGTGAAAGAAGCAATTAAAAAAATTTTATTTGTATAATATTTTATTTGACAATTAATTTTATTTTGTAATAATTACAAATATGGCACCTAACATAACTAAAAAGATTAAAGAAATTGCTTTGAGGGTTACCCCACAGCGCCACGCCATCTTAAAGTTCCTTGAGGGAAATGTGACCCACCCTTCGGCAGAAAACATTCATCATAAATTGTTAAAAAAAATGCCAAATATATCCTTTACGACGGTCTATAACACATTGTCAAAGCTTGTGGAGGCAGGAAAGATTCAAGAAGTTTATATCGACCCGAATAAGAAAAGATTCGATCCCCGTATAGATCCTCACCATCACTTTTATTGTAAGGTTTGCGGGAAAGTCTTCGACGTAGGTTATGATGCCCCTTTTTCAGTGATTATAAATCCTCTGAATACAAAAAAACTAGATGGGCACCAGGTTGATGAAATACAGATTTATATTAAAGGACTGTGTAAGGATTGCAGAAGTAAGCGATGAGACAAGCGAGTACGGTCATCGTTTGTGAACGGGGAGGAATTTTGAAGGGAGGGGGAGAAGAAAAAAAGAGATTAGAGCCTTTTCCCTTAGACTAACCCCAATTTTATCTCTATCGGGAAATTGGTTTCTCTCTTATTTAGGGTTGATCAGATAGTTCAATGGACATAATAGAAAATGAGGGAATCGAGACCATGTTTTCTTCCTGTATCGTTGGAGGAAAGAGATTGCAGACAAAAAAAGGGGATGAACTTATTAAGCATTATCAATCACGGCAACAGGCAACATCAAAGGTAGAATAGAACAAATCACAAAACATTAACCCTGACGGAATGTTCAAAACATGAAAAGAAAAGTAATCAAAAAAAGAACCCTTTGGTCTCGGGAAGTTTTTAGTTGCATTTTGGGACGGGAACTTGCCCGGACAGAACGGAGTAATCAGGTTTTTTCAGTGGTTGAGTTCGGCATCGGCGACTTTGAAACCAATATAGAGTTTGGAAACCGAATATTTCAGGTGGTTGCCAAGGAGCTTCGTTTTACTGACGAAGTGGGGTGGTTCAAGGATAATCATATCGGGGTTTTGCTCTATAACACTTCTTTTGAGGGAGCCCGAATTTTTGCTGAAAGAATCTGTGAGGTGCTTCCAACCCCACCAAATTTTTTCGGTTTCAAGATACATACCTTCCCAATTGAAAGGCAAATCCAAGATGGGGCGAACTATCAAGTCCCACAAGAGCGACAAGCCGTCTTATCGTCTCTTTTTGCTTCTAACTAATGGTTCAAATTCAAGAATGAAAACTTAAGTTGAAATTATTTTAATAACCCTTTTTTTCTTAGAATCTTTGATTTTATAACTCGCTTTTCATTTCTACAGTTTCCTCAAAAGTTACCCTCGCAGAAATGCGGCGGTTTTATTTCCCAGAATATTTTTTTTGGACTTTCCGAGGATTAAAGTGACCAGCCCTCGAAAGATGTACCACATTTAGAGTTAGGATTCTACCAGTTAATGTTTTTCAATATTACCTGATTTCAGGTTCCGGAGAAAATCCAAAAAGATAAACTCAACCCTATTAATTTTCTTTATACCCTATCCGCCTGAACGGAGTCCTTCTCGGGTCGGGAAATTCTACCGGGAGTTTTTCCTGAAAAGAATTCTTTTTAAAAACCAAGAAGCCTCGTTTGACCAACTCAGCAACCATTGTTAGAGAAAACAATAATGATAGTTCCTTTTGAATTTTTACCCCCGCAGTGCAGGGGATGAAACCATATGATGGGGTAAACGCTCGGTTGGCTCCCCCCTACCATACCCATCGAACTTCTATCCTTGCTACCATTTTGCTACCATAACAAGCCAAAACAGGAAACAACAAGGGACAACAAGAGAAAGTTAAATTATTAATTTCTTTCTTATTCTTCCTTCCTGTTATCCCTTATTATGTACTTGCAAAGACCTGAAAATCCGTGTGTCGACAGTTCGATTCTGTCCCTCGGCATCAGTATTTTTAATGACTTAGCTTAATTGTGTTAGGTCCTTTTTTGTTACCCGACCATTTTGTCCCCACTTTTTAAGTTAAGTATTGTGAAAAGAGGGTAGGGTAAAACTTATACCTCTTCCTAAACAAAGCATTCACTCCTTACCGGCACTACTTCAAGGGACTGGGTTTCCAAAAGGGTGTAGACCCCCCCCTAAGACCCCAGTCACCCCTTCGTTTGAGTGTAGACTGGACCAATTTTACACAGGGGGGAAATTTATGAGGGCTAGCCATTTTTTGTTATTAGGTAAGCATGGGCGCCGAAATAAAGCGCTTAACCTATTCCCTTCACTCATCCGGAGAGTACGATAATATTTCATCCCTGAATCGTGCCGGGGCTGTGTAAGGGTGAAGCTCGCTCTTTGTCCTATCAAGGATATGCCGCACACAAACTCCTGCCGCCTTCAGGTAATCGGCAATTAACGACCGATGACACCTCCACCAGACTGCTTCCGCGCACATGACGACCGTTCGTTTCCGAGAGGCCAGATCCAACAGTCGTTTGACTCCTGCACGAAACTCTTTTGTCTCCATGTAGTCCGCATAGCCGCGAAATGATTCGTTGCGCCAGAGGGTGTTTTGCGAGTCCGGACGCGGCTGCCTTCGCCCGCCGAGTTCGGGCAGCAGAACATACTCTATTCCAACTCCTGTGAGTGAAATGCGAAGTGCGCCTTGATTGAAGTGTGGGTATTTACGGGAAGCCGGGACACGTCTCACATCAGCCAGAGATTCGATCTTATTATTGGTGAGCAACTCGAAAAATTCGCAAAGGGTTCGAGTTGAATGCCCCACCGTCCAAATAGTCAACTCCTCTTCATTCATCATATAAAATCGCTGAGTGTCCGTCTAAAAATGTTTGTATGGTTTTCCTAGGATACATAGGTAAATGATTATATTTGGCATAAGACCCCTTTTTAAGGATTTTATAATTTTACGGACGGCCTCTTTCCTTCTTCCAAGGAGCCGCCCCCCCTTCGGTCAACGGCGAGGGTCAGGTTCAGCGAGCTTGTGAGAGCCGTAACCTGGACTTTCTGGTTGGATATCTGTCTATCCTGTTTTCATCTTTTGTGAAGCATCCCGTCCAGAACCAATTCTAATCATAGAAATGCATCTACCGGACTCCTCTGAATGTGCGCTCTTGTCATTGCTGAGCAACAGTGCCCGCCAAGCGGGCGGAAATCTCCGACAACTTCCGTATAATAATCCAGTTCTGCTTCACCACGGCAGCGAGATATCCGACTGTTGCCTGGTCTGCAGCATTGGCGAACGAAAACGCCATTCCCGCTTTCATCAGGCTGAGGCCAGTGAGATCAGTGGCGATTTCCTCGATCATCGCCACGTCTGCTGCGTCAATCTCCGTTAGGTGATACTTCTGTATGAATTCGTTCTTCTTGCGCTCGATTTTTTTCTCCTTGCTCTCAAACAGTCCCATGTGATCCTCCTTTCTTCCTGCCTAACAATGCTTATATTGATCCGTATAAGATCACATTGTTAAGAATTTTATAATTTTATGGACGTCCCCTTTCTTCTCCTATCTTCCCTTCCTAAAAATCAAATAAAAATTTATTCCTGAAATTTCATGCTTACGTTATACGATGTTTTGCTTTTATAGTAAGTGCTTAAAGAAGGGAAGCCGAAAAACGAGGTTCGCCAGAGCTTAAGAAGGGCTTTTCAAGGCGAAGGTTATTTTTGGTTTTTGTCTTACAAAAAAATTTACAAAATTAACCTCATATAGACAGATATATAAAATTATTGTAGATTTTAATTTTACAGGGTACAATTAACCATGCCTTGATGGAAAAACGACACTATTTCCTTTGAACCACCCGGGACAGAACCGAATGATCCGTAATTTCATTGACCCGGCGTTTTTCCGAATCCGCATTTTTTAAGGGAGTAGTCATGCCCAAAAAGCCTGCGAACCTGATTTACGCGGTGGATGAAAATCCGCCTGTGGGGATTACCCTGCTCCAGGGAATTCAACACGTTTTTGTTTTGGCGGTCTATTTCATCTTTCCCGTTATCGTCGTCAATTCGGTAAACGGCACGAATGAGGAGGCCGCAACCATAATCAAGATGTCCATGATCGTCATGGGGTTGACCACGATTATTCAGGCGCTTTCCAAGGGACCTGTGGGCTCCGGCTATCTGGCCCCTGACGGAAATGGCCCCGCCTACCTGTCCTCCGCCATGCTGGCCGCCAAAACCGGGGGGATATCTTTGATCTTCGGCATGACCCTCGTCAGCGCCTGTTTCAAGGCCGTCTTCTCCCGCCTGGTGAACCGCCTGCAGTTCCTATTTCCACCGGAAGTGGTCGGCCTCGTCGTCACCATGGTGGGAATTGAAATCATTCCTTTGGGCATTACACGGTTTTTCGGCCTGCAGCAATCCGGTGGCGCCATCGACCCCGGTGTTTTCCTGGTAGCCATGGCTACCTATGCGACAATGGTGGGCATCAATATCTGGGGTAAAGGCTGGCTTCGTCTTTATCCTATCCTCATCGGCATGGCCGTCGGCTATTTGTCATCGTATCTGTCCGGCATTCTCACCCCGAGTGACCTGCGCCACGTTACCGCCGAATCATGGATTTCCATGCCGCACTTCGCAGCCTTCGGCTGGAGTTTCGATATTTCGTTGTTGTTTCCGTTTTTAATCGCCAGCTTGTGCTCCTCCCTTAAAACCATCGGTGACTTGACTATGTGCCAGAAGATCAACGACAGTGAGTGGAAACGCTCTGATATGAAGTCCATCGGCCGGGGCATCCTGGCCGACTCGCTGGGCGACACCTTGAGCGGGCTGATCGGCAGTCTTGGCCAGACAACCTCATCCAGCAATATCGGTTTCTCCATGGCCACCGGGGTTACCAGCCGCCGGATCGCCTTTGCCATCGGGGGCATCCTCTGCCTGCTGGCCTTTTTGCCCAAGCTGGCCCAAGTCTTTGTGATCATGCCCCGGCCGGTCATGGGCGCCATCCTGATCTTTGTGGCCAACTTCATGATTCTGGCTGGCATTCAGATTATCGCCACCCGAATGCTGGACGTTCGGAAAATTTTTGTCATCGGTACCTCCGTCATCTTCGGTCTTTCGGTCTTTTTATTCCCTAAGGCTTACAGCAACGTGCCCGCACTCCTACACCCGATTTTTAGCTCGGCCTTGTCGCTCGCCACCATTTCCGTGATCGTTTTGAATCTCATCTTTCGGATCGGCATTGCAAAGCGCAACGGCTTGGTTCTCGACACGAAAGAAAAAGAAGTTATGGAGACGCTCAGAACCTTTATGGAAAATCAAGGCGGTGCATGGGGTGCCCGACGAGAGGTGATCAAGCGGGCGGAATACGCCTTGAGCGAGTTCATGGAATCCCTCATCGGTTTGCAGCTGACCGAAGGCCCGGTAAGCCTGGAGGTAAGCTTTGAGGAGATGAGCCTGGATTTGAGTTTAAATTATAAAGGGCGACCGCTGGAATTTCCACCCCAAGTCCCCAGTGCTGCTGATTTGCTGGAAGACAAGACCGCAGTTTTCCGACTCTCCGGTTTTATTATCAAAAATTACGTGGATCGGATCAAGACCGTCGAGAAAGACGGCAGATGCCGAGTTATGTTTCATTTCGACCATTGATCAGCTATGTCGATTCAAGGCTGAGAACCCTGTTGTTTGACCAGCATTTATATGTTTAGAGAAGGTAATCGGCGCTATTGATCTTATATTTATTGGTGCCAATGGCGGCGAGAATGGGGGCATATACCTACTCCTTTCATCTTCTCTTGCTCCGCATCCGACCCTACGCTTGCTACAGCTAGTATTCCGCAAACACGTGTATAACTGTCGAAAGTACTCCTTCCCTGAAATAATTTCTGGGAAGCTTGGCAGATTTCGCTATGCGATTTCAAGTCGAGGACAGGCATAAATTGCATCTTTTGTTTGGTATATTATAATGTTATAAGATTTTATCTCCGGTTATTCCGGACAGTAGTGAGCTTAAATATAAGATTATTAATCAAAGCCTAACCGCGTTTGAAATACTGGTTAGCCTTTTTTAAATTATTTTTAGTAAATTATTTGTAGAAGAAAAAAACACGGAAAGCCCTGCATGCTGTTCATCGTTTTACCCTATTCATTTTTCCCTTATTAACCAATAAGGCTGGACGGTGTCCCTCTCGGGTCCAGATTTTTATTTTACTGCTAATTTCAAAAATGAATTGTTTTTAAAGGAGTTTTATTTTCAACAAAAAAAACCCTAAATTTTTTTCTCCTACCATAGACTTATTTCTTATTACCGAGTAATTTAAAACTATGATCCGCCAAGCTAGTAACATTATCAACTAAAAAGATAATCCCTCGGGGGTCATTCTCGACAACTAATTCTGAAATAGCTTGTATAAATCCTTCCAATAATGTCCCAAATCTTTTACGGTATTTTATGCCGTGCTCGTTTTTTTGCTCTTTTGTCATTCCCATTGTTTTACCCTTTCTTTCATAAAGTTGTTTTTGATTGCTCCAATTTCCAATTAAATTCTTGGCCCGCATGGAAATCTTCTGCAGGTTATTTGGACTTAAAAAACCTTCTCGACAAAAAAATTTCCGGCCATAAATCGAGGAAAAGAGGGTTTAAGGATATTTTAACAATAAACCTTTACCCTTTAAAAAAAATAAGGTGAATTATGTATTTTTAGAAAAAAAATATGGAATTTTAGAGATATGGATAAAGAAAGGATAAAATTTCTAAATCATCCTTGCATGGCTTTTAATTTCTAAGAAAATTTATAAATTGAATAGTCGTAGGATAGTGTGTCTTTGAAAAGAATACAGACTAACTCCCTCAATGATAGTTAGTTTTGATTCCATTTATATCCTAATCGCCGTTCTAACGTCCCTCGCGGGGCGGGAAAATCCCCTGAAGGTTTTTCGGAAAAACATGCTTTTTTAAAATAGTTTTAATTCCAGCAATAAAAAAAGACCTCGAATTGAGACCCTTTTTTATTTTTTTAAATTGTAGAGTTTTTGTTTAGTATACAGAACAAACCAGGCCAAAACAGACGCAAAATATCTAAGATGAATTCTTACTCCCGAAATGCAGGGGAAGAAACCCTATTGTGTTGTCAACGGTCGGTAGGCTCTCCCTACCAAACCCCCGGGAAGAGTAAAATTTATCCGTTTATGTCTTTAAAATGTCTCCATAATCAAACAAAAGACCAAATACCACTAAACACCAGGATAAAGGTATCAACACATAATTATTAAATTTTGTTGTTTTGTCTTTTCCTTGTTTTAGGTTAATTTTGCCTTGGTTCACTCTGAAAATCCGTGTGTCGACAGTTCGATTCTGTCCCTCGCATTAATAGGTTAAATGACTTATCTCAATTGGGCAAAGTCCTTTTTTGCTTTGGGTCCATTTTGTCTCAACTCTTTGTATATCTCGGAGTCCCTCTCCGTTTGGCGATTCACCCAAGCCAAACTTTCCAAAATAATTCTTTTTATTGTGGAGATTCCCACCCAAATTCACTTTTTTCTAAAAAGTTTTTAGTCAAGTAACCTTTTCTAATTTTTTGCGACTTAATTAATGAAATAAGTTCAAAAAAAACAGGTTTTTTGATCCCATTGCTCTTTTTTATTAACAATAAACAATCAAAAGAGAGGCAAGGAAATGAAAAAAATGTTGATTCTTTTAGCAATAGTGCTGACAACCAGTGCCTGTCCTGCTTATTATTCTGGGTATTATGGTGATTATGATTCGAGAGCTGGTTGGTATGGGAGCAACTACGGTGGGTATTATGGTATTTATCATGATGGATATCGTAAAGACAGGGATCATGACTGGAATCGTGGTGATAGGCATCGGGGGGATAGAAACTACGGTGATAGAGACCGGCGAGACAATGATCGTGAAGGTAGAAATCGTGATGATTATCGGGACCAGGGTGTCCGAGACCGTGATCAGGATCACGGTGATAGAAACTATCAGGCTCGAAATTCTGGAGATGGCCTTCGGAGATAACAGGGTTTAAATTTTTATAGTTTAACGCTCGGCATCCTGAATGCCTGAGACAAACAGGTTTTTTTCATATTTATATAGGTCATGCAGGTTGCGATCACCAGGGGGATAACTCCCAAAAAAAACACCAGATCCCCGGGCAGTCTGCACCATTCGACGCGCCGAACAAAACCTTGGTTCAAATAATCCAACCCGCGGGCATACCAATATCCGTTAATCAAAACATCACGCAACTGCAAAACACCTCCTGGAAACAGACTTCCGATGATCATCAATACCAGTCCGATATTTAATCCGAAGAATGAAAAACGGATAAATTTCTCCGGAAGGGCCCACTTTTCATCCGTTAGGACTTGACGGCATGCCAGAGGTCATAGGCCAAGCACCACACCGGAATTGATGAACAAAAGTCCTTGCTTGAAAGAACTTCATCGAGGTGTTCCCATTTTTTATAGGTTTCTTCCAAAGTCATGGCTGCCCCAACAGCTTGAAGAAATTTCCCTTTTGGGGGAATATGTTTGTTTATTCAAAGAATTTACTTTTGGTCAATAGGGAGACAACTTCATTTTGATAGGGAAAATTCCCAGAGGTAAGGTTTTATCCTAACTAAATAAAAAACCCCGCATTTCTGCGAGGTATTGGGAAGAATAAAAAAAGCTATTTAAAATCTATTATGGCCAAGGTTCTGTTTTAACTGGACGACCATACTTATCTTTGCCAACTCCTAATCCATAAACATTTGGTTCAACTTTACTTCCGGGGGGCACGGTTTGCCCATCTCGGGTTTTCCACTGGAAGGGGCGCCCTGTAGCGTCGGGCCCATAAGCATCATTATAATAAGGACCCATATAGGTGTGCTGGTTATTCCAAGAACTATTAAAAAGGCCATTAGCCATCTCAGAATCTATACCTTTAAGTATTTTGTCTTCCTCCAGTGCCGAGCCTTTATCGTCTAAACCCAAATAAGCCAATCCCAGGTTATAGTGGGCATCGGCATCATCCGGTTTAAGGCGGATAGCCTGTTTATAAGCCTCCACCTCCTCCTGGTAGCGGCCGAGCTCGGTATAAACCACGCCAAGGTTATATTTTTTGGCTTTTGGAATATAACACGTTCAGGCCCCAGAGCTCGTTAAAGTACTTTCATCCAGTGACAGCAGCATATTTTCATTGAGAAATAAAAAATGGCATAATTTTAGTTTTAAATGGAGCAAATGTTCCCGGGGCAGGTGAATCTCATATCAATCTGCTTTTGTTGTTATAGAATGGTTGAGAGTTCAAGGATTATGAAGGGAAATCAGTGACTGTAGTGGGACGCCTGAGAATCATGCGGAAAATTAACGATGGTATGAAAAAAGAAAATCCATAGCAGTAATCTATTATTCAAGTTATTCAAATTCTTCAAATTCTTCCGCAGAATAAAAAAGATGCAAGTCCATTATTTTTTCTTTATCCAGCCTGTTATCCAGTATTAACTTTTCGGCCTTATTTCTGAGCATTTCGGCGGCTCTTTCAAATTCGTCAAGCTTTTTGGAAAGCCCGTTTTCCTCTATGATGGTTTTGATGGTGTCGAAAAGAAGCTGGTTCCCATAAAGCAACAATCCTTCCTGGAGAATTTTAATGGCTACCATACGTTTGAAATCATCGAAACAGGCCTGGTCCCTGATGAGACTAAGCCTTTTTATTTTGTAGTCGACTTCTTCTCTGATAGCCGGAGTTATGAGCATCCGGTACTTTTTTTGATAGATAAGGTCATCGAGTTTATTGATATAGGTATCCGGAAAGTGATCATCGACGGCAACAATAAGGTCAATATCAGAGCCCATTACAATTTTCCCGGTGCTGCGTTCCGGTCTGGGCACGTCATGCGCCATATTATAAACAATGTCCCCTGCAATAATAAAACAAATTTGATGGCGCTTTGATATACCATCGTCGAATTCCTGCATAACATCCGAAACCATTTTTTGGGCAAGCTCAAGTTTAAACCTGCTTATTTCATGAATGCGGGCACTTAACTCTATGCACCTTTTTTCAAGCAGGTCCGGGCGGTCCTTGAGCCCTATAATTGAGTAGGTGAGGAATTCTCTGAGAATGGAAGGTGAGAGACGGGCAAAACCCTTGACATGGCGGTCAAGCCTCAAGTACCTTTTGCCTACTGTTTGTACCTGAAGGCTCCGGGAATGCCTGCAGGTTTTCCAGATCAAAAGGTTGTCTTCATCTATCTCTTTCTTAATTTCAAACCCGGTGCGAGGTCCTTTTGTTCCGATCAGCCTGACTATATCCCTTTCAATAGGAGGCATATCCTGCATCGTTAAACTAAGGTTAAATCCTCAAGCGTTATCGTTTTTTCTTTGAGCCGGCCTTTATTGGCAAGCAACTCCCTGCCGGCAACTTTGTCGAGCACATATAATAACTTACCGCCATTTTCTGCATATTTCTGTCCATAAGAAATGGGAACCGCAGGGGTCACTGGTTCCAAAAGAGACCGTGTTATAGACTCGACCTTTCTTTCCCCGCTTGCCAGAAGAATTACATTTCTTGCCTGATAAACAAGCTCCGCCCCCATGGATATAGCATAATGAGGGCAGTCCTTTACGGTAGGAAAATGTCCGTCGGTGACCGAGTTTTTAATGGTGTTATCATCAAGCTTAACAAGCAGGACTGAACTTCCCTTGAACGGAATTCCTGACTCATGAAAGGCCACATGCCCGCGTCCCCCGACACCGATGACTTGCACGTCTATCCCTCCCGCCTTTTTAATTTTTCGCGAGTAGCCGTCCAAGATATCCTTCCTTATCCAGGCAAGATATTTTGATTTTGCTTTTGGTTTTATGACGATTGATTTTCCGGCATCAGTGCCCGTATAGCTCCAATCCCCGGGATAGCTTCTGAGTTCTTTTATCAGTGTCCTCTGGTCAATCAACGAACCAAAAGGCACACTTGTTTCAACAAACTTCTTTTTCAAAAGGCCGAAAAACTCCTGAATCATGAAATAGCAATAGCTTTCAGGATGTACCACCCGCTGCTGGATGTTTTCACCGGGCAAACCAACATACTCATCAAGATTAAAGCTTCTGATACGTCCGCTGTCGAACTCACCGTCATTCGCTGCCTGGGCTAAATATTTGTACATGCCGGTCGGCGAGTTTCCGGTGGCGAGTCCCAAAACAATCTCCTTTTTGGTTTTAGACAGCCCGATCAGTTCTTTTTTTACAATGTCCGCCGCGACCTTGCTCATATGTTCAAAGTTATTTGTTATTAATACCTGAATGGACATTGGTTTCCTCCAGTAAGTGTTTATTAAAGATATGCGGTAATGTGAACTGTCATGTCAGCCCAGGACACTTTTTACGGCGTCAGCAATCTCTTTGCAGTACTTATCCGTAACTGACTCAGAAGGTCCCTCAACCATTACCCTGCACATGTTCTGGGTGCCGGAATACCGGACCAGAACACGGCCATCATCACCCAATTCCTTCTCAACCTTCTCTATTATCTCCTTAATCTGAGGGACAGTTGAGATATCCGGTTTGCTCTTCACGTCCACATTGATCAGTTTCTGGGGATAAATATCCATCATCCGGGCAAGTTCTGACAGGGGTTTGCCTTTTCTGACCATTGCAGCGAGCAGCTGCAGAGCGGTGATGATACCGTCGCCGGTGGTGTGATGATCAATAAAAATCACATGACCTGATTCTTCCCCGCCGATCACGCTACCCAGCTGTAACATGTCCTCCAGGACGTAACGGTCTCCGACTTTGGAGGCATGGTATTTGAACCCATATTTTTTACAGGCAACCCTTAACCCAAGGTTGCTCATTACGGTGCTTACAAGAAGGTCATTTTTTAATTTACCCTGTTCCTTGAGAATCGTTGCGCATATGAGCAAAATTTGATCGCCGCTTATTTCCTGTCCTTTTTCATCGACGGCTATCAGACGGTCACCATCGCCATCAAAGGCAAGGCCGATCGCGGCACCACATTCAACAACCTTTTTCCTCAGGTCCTGGGGATGTTGTGAACCACATTTATCATTTATGTTGATACCATTTGGGGTGTTGTGGATAACTTCTATTTCTGCGCCCAGTTCCCAGAAAGTTTCGGGGGCAACTTTATACGTGGCGCCATTGGCAGTATCGAGAACGATTTTCATTCCTTCAATAGATAAATCCCGGGGGAACGTGTTCTTTAAAAAGACAATATAACGGCCATTCACATCTTCCAGACGGAAAGCCTGCCCCATCTCATTGACGGGCGGCACCAGCCCGTGAAGAGTATTGCTCATTATCAGGTCTTCAATAGATTCTTCCTGCTCATCGGAGAGTTTGAAACCGCTGCCGGAAAAAATTTTTATGCCGTTATCTTGAAATGGATTATGCGAAGCCGAAATGACAATCCCCGCATTGGCCCGCATACTCTGGGCAGCGAATGCTATTCCCGGGGTCGGCAATACCCCAAGCAGATATGGATTTCCGCCCATTGAGGTTATCCCCGACTCCAGGGAACTCTCCAGCATATAGCCCGAAATACGCGTGTCTTTCCCGATAACTATTTTCGGGCGGGAGTGAGCCTTTTTTAAGATATAGACAACTGCTTGCCCTATGGTAAAAGCTATTTCTGCGTTCATCGGATACCGGTTTGCTTCTCCCCGGACACCATCGGTACCAAACAATTTAGCCATATGCGTTCCCTCCTCTAATTATTGTATTTTAAGAAATCATTTATCAAACACCTTAAGCGACGGAAGGATTGCTTTTGTCTTTTCGCAAAAACAATCAACCACCCGCTGAAGCCATAATACGCCTTTCTCAGAAACATGAGCGGGTAACGCCTGTATAACAGCAATATAATGTGCCCCGCTTCCGCTCCCGGCTTTATCGAAAACAAAGAGAAAGTCATCGCGGTATTTCTCAACAAGATTATCCCTTATGCCTTCTGCAAACAACCCTTCTATTTCCGAAAACTTATCATAGAACTGGTTCCTTCCAGCCGGGCCCTTTGTTTTTTCGGCCAGCATCTGCAAACGCTTCACCCGTTCTTTTTTCGCAAGGGTCAGTTTATCAAGCAACCCGGAAAAAATAAGCTGGCCGAATTCCTGTGAATCAAGAAATGCACGCCTCACATAAATATACCACTCCTCCAAGGCCATAAGATTTGCGATATACATAATATTATTCTCTACTATCCGGCGAAGGTTGAAATAGGCTTTGGGCTTAAAACTAATCGATTTTCCGGAGGGTGTGTTCCCGACGATAAGTTTGTTGTCCTCAGTAAAATCTTTCCTCAGAACGGAGTTAGCCGCCACCACATTGCCGTATCCCATACGTAAAGGGCCGACGATGCCTCCTTGACCGCCAAGAAAGATGGCCGGCTGGTTAAGCATCACACCCCTTGGTACATCACCGATCAGTGATGCCGTTGTTTTGTCCCCATCCGGTGTAAAGTTAAAATGAATATAGGAACTGCCCACCTCACTGTGGTCCTTGCGGCTCCTACCTCCGGCCATTAAACAATCACAAAAATTGATCAGACTACCGAGGGTCACAAAAGGGAAAAGAATGGTCTGTTTTAAACCGACACAGTGCGCTCCGTTGGCCTCCTCTTCAAGGATACAGCCTTCACGTACGTGAGCCCCCAAACCCATATTTGCCTTTTCCAGAAAGACCGACTTGGTGAAATACCCGCCCTTCAGCTCAACCATTGGTCCTAACTGGCAATTTTCTATTGTAACCGGACCTTCGTATCCAATCTGCACCCCAGTTGACATGACAGTTTGCTCGCCATAAATTCTGCAGCCAGGATAAATCTTGACACCTTTTGCCGAGATTCGATCAACTCTTACCTCGTCGCCCAGATCTATGGTTGAGGGATTTGGAATATCAATTCCTTTCTGCATCAACTGAACAACCTTATCATAGCACCGGGGTTGATTATCCATCCTTTCCTCCTTAAAGAAACTTGTGTATCAATAACGCTATCATGATTGAATAGTTAGAATCAGTTAACCAACCAATTTCTTTCTTATTCTTTCTACTTGTTATCCCCTGTTAGGCATTTGCAAGCAACTGATGGCAGAGCGCAGAAACTTCTTGATGTCTCGCTACTAAATCGCCTTGGCTGGAAGGCAAAAATCACCTTAAAGCAGAGTATCGCCACAACCTACGGTTGGTATACGTAAGCCGGTTAAGAGTATTAGAGGAAAAAACTCTTTAATGTCTCCTTCAACTATGCCACTTTCTACCGAAGTGAACTCAGCAGTTGCGCAGCGTCATCTTTCCCATAAAATTTCTGGTTGCTGGCGAGAGCTTTTTGGAGATACTGTTTTGCTTCACTGGTTTTGCCGGTTTTTGCCAGGATGGCACCCATATGGTAATTGATGTCTGGATTATCGGGAGCTTTTTCAAGGGCGGTATGCATAAAACCCAGAGCCTGGTTAGTATCACCCATTTTAAAATAAATCCATCCCATGGTATCAGTGATGCCGAATTCCCCGGGCCGTTCTTTAAGGGCGTTTTGGGCTAAGAGCAGAGCTTTTTCTAAATCAGATTTTTTCGAACTCTGCTCGGCCAGCAAAAAAGCCAGGTTATTTTCTGCTACCCAGAATTTTGGTATATTGGCAACCCCCTGTTCATAAACAGCAATTGCGTTCGGAAAGTCTTTTATCCCTTCATAAACCTGGCCGAGTAATAAATAGGCCGCAGGGTTTTTCGGATTAGCCTTTAAAGCCGTCCGGAACTTCTCAATGGCAACATCGCTCTTTCGTTGAGCGAGATAGAGCTGGGCGAGAGCATTATATGGATCCGACCATTGGGGCTTAATCTCGATTGCTTTTTGCAAGGCTTCTTCAGCCTGAGGATAATTCTTCTTGGCGGCATAGACCTGGCCGAGTAGGAAGTAGGAAGAAGCATCCTTGGGATTTTGATTAATCCGTCTCGTGCAGGTTGCCAGTGCTTCCGGATACTTTTCCTGGCGGAGATAAAGGCTAATGAGGGATTGCAGGATTAATGGTGCATTGGGATTAAGCTGATAGGCCTTTTCGGCTTCTGCAATTGCCTGGTCCCATTTTCCTTCTTTTTGATAAAGACCACTCAGCTTCAAGGGACCAAGAAAAAACCGGGGATCTTGCTCGCTGATGCTCTGGTATTCCTGTTCCGCCTGAGTGAGGTTACCCGCGGACACAAATACATCTCCCAGGTCTGCCCGCGCTTCAACATCCTTGGGCTTGGCATCTAAAATTTTCCGTAACTGGGTTTCCGCTTCCCGATAGTCCTTTTTTATAACCAACACCCGCGCAAGCATTCTCAGGACCTCCCGCGAATTGGGGTTGACTTTGAGCCCGTTTTTCAGGACATCAGCAGCGAGGTCTATCTCCTGGTTCAAAAGGTGGGCTTTTGCCAGGTTAACATATCCGGCCATAAATTCGGGTTTATCATTGACAATGGCGCGGAATGCTGCCACTGCTTTTTCCCCTTGGTTATCCCCGAGGTTGATGGTTCCGAGCATGAAGTTTGCGTCCAGATTGCGGGGAAATTCTTTGAGGACTTCATTGATAAACTTCTCTGCCTCATTGCGCTGTCCTTTCAGAAGATAGATTTTGGCCAGGGCGTTTTTGGTCTGAATAATCTCGGGATTGGCCGGATCCTTTTCTAATCCCAGACAGATATTCAGGGTGGCAATAGCATCAGCGGTTCGGTTCGTGTTCACATAAAGTTCACTCAGGGCCGAACGGAGTTTAAAGCTCTTTTCATTCTGTTTGATGCCGTCCTTTAGCTCCTGCTCAGCCTCAGGGAACATTTTTTTGGAAATATAAAATTTACTAACCAGAAGCCAATTGTCTTCTTTTTGCGGGTCAGCGGAAATTATCCCCTGGAGCAGTTCCCGGCCTTTTTCTTTTTGGTTGGTTGCCCAGTAAAGATTTGCCAGAGCAAGTTTATAAGACCCATTCTTAGGATCAAGCGCGATGATTTTTTGCAGACATCCAACTGCTTCCTCGGTTTTTCCCTGCTGGCCATAAAAGCCCGCCAGCACGGTCAGCAGAACTACTGACTTGGGGTTGGCTTCAACCCCTTTGCGAAGCCATTCTTCTGCCTTGGCTGGGTCGTTTTTTTGCTCATAGGCGGTAGCGAGTTGTGCGTATATTTCCGGCCCGGTGGCTTTCCGGTCCATTAGTTTTTGTAAAATCCCCATAGCCTCGTCAGGCTTTTTCTCCCGCAGGGCGACCGCGCTTTTAAGCAGCAGCGCTTCTTCATTCCCGGGGTTCTCTTTCAGGACCAACTCGGCTTTTTCTAACGCTTTGTCATTCATCTGGGCGCCAAAAAAAAGTTTTCCTACCTGGATATGTGCGTCCCAATACTTAGGGTCAAGATCAGCGGCTTTCACAAAAAAACCGTAGGCCTTCTGGGGGATTCCTTTTTTTAGCTCCACCATGCCCAGCATATAATAGGCCTGGCTGAACTTTGGGTCAATCTGGAGAGCGTTTTTAAATTCCAGCCCCGCCTTTACATAATCGCCTTTTTCATACAACGACTTTCCTTTGTTGAAGAATTTCGTCTTTTTTTCTTCCGGACCGCCACAGGATAATACACTGAGCATTAGTACCATGCTTATGCCCAAAAAAAGCAAACGTCTTAGCTTCATATCGGATGTTCTCCTTATAATCATTATTTTTATTGCGAAACAAATTTGGGAAGTATTTTCATCAAATACCAATTTTAGTAGGCAATGCTCCAAAGCTTAGTTGGTTAAGTATGCCATGGTTAGAAGAAAATTCATAATGAACCCTAAGCATCTCCAACCCTCATTTACAAAAGAAAGGGGGAAAAAAATTTAAAATGCTTTGTCTTTTTTATGGGATTGTCATGTCCGCTTCGGGCGGACTCGCAATGATGAGGTGTCTTAACCCCATCGTTTTAACCTCCAAGTAAGCTTCTAAATCCCATAATACGGTTTTCTTTTTACAGTATGTTGATTTAAGACAAAACCGATAAATTTTTCCTGGGGGATCACCTCGAGGGCCCTTTTAATGTCTTGAAAAGGCGTCTTGCCGGCCTGCACCACCATCAGAACAGCATCCACCCAGGGGGCAAAAGCAATGGCATCCGCGCTGGTCAGGACCGGGGGGAGATCAAACAGGACAAAACGTTCCGGATAGCGGGCTTTCATTCCGCTCACCAATTCCTGCATGTGAGGAGAACCGAGGAGTTCGGCGCTGTTCGGAATGGTTCGGCCGCCTGAAATGATGGTGAGCTTTTCCACACCCGGCCAGACAATAATGTCTTTTAAAGAGCGGTCTCCTTTAAAAGCATCTCCTAATCCCACCTCGCTTTCATAGCCAAGAAGTTTGTGGATCTTCTGCTGATAAAAGTCGCAATCTACCAGAAGGACGGTGTGGTTAAATTCTTTGGCAAAGGTGAAAGCCAGGTTGATTGCGGTTACCGTTTTCCCTTCGCCCGGCAGAGCGCTGGTAATCATGATGGTATTCATGTTCCGTTTCTCGGAAACCAGCATTATGTGGTTTCTGAGGATTTTGTAGTGTTCCACCTCTTGTACAAGACCGGTAATCCCCACACATCGGTTGCCGGCAGCCTCCTCAAGATTAATCCGGACCGGACGTGATTCATCGTAAACCGGCGATACCCATCCCTCCAGCTTGGCATTCTTTATTATTCCCTTGAAATCCTGGCTGGTATTTTTCACTGTTTTTCTCCTCTTTATTACAAGGTGAAGCGAAATAAATTAATAAGTTAAAAGGCTAAACGCCTCATGAGCCTGACCCAGAAGACACCGAGATCCATGACGAAGAAATGAAAAATCAAAAGCCCGACCACCATGGCCAATGCAATACCAACCAGCAGTCTCTTCCGCCTTCTTTTCTCCTGCATCAATTCCAGGCCAGTGATAAAGACCGGGATACATCCCAGTACCGGGAAAGAAGTTTTGTGGCTGAGGTCCCGTTCATCCAGTATTGAGGTGTCGGTAAATTCCATGATTGACGCGAAGCCTATTCCGGCCCCGATTGCTAATATCAGACCAATGAGCAGGATGACCAGGCGATTCGGTTTAGTCGGTTTTTCCGGAACCCGGGCCGGATCGATCAGGGTAAAACGCTCGCCTTTTTGTTCTTTCTCCAGCCCCTGCGATACTTTTGCCTCCATAAACTTGCGCATCAGGTCATTGTATTTTGCCAGAGTATTTTCTCGTTCTGTGGTGAGGGCGCGGTATTCCGCTTCAACCTTTGGAGTAGTTTCAACACGGCGTTGAAACTCGTTTTTCTGCTGTTTGACGTTCTGCATCTGCTTTTTTAAGGACGCGATATCCGTCCGGGTGCTGGCGAGCTGGGAAGCGAGGGCCACATAGGCCGGATTATCCCCCTGAGTTAAAGGAACCTTGGAGGATTCATTCTTTTGGTTTGAGTCGCTGAGACGTTTTTCGAGCTCGGCAATCTCCGTCTTGGTTTTGATCACTTCCGGGTACTGGTCGGTAAAACGGCTTTTCAGAAAGTTGAGCTGCACCCTGAGCTGATCCAGCCGGTCCTGATCTTCATTTTGCCGGGGGATGCCGGCAAGCTGGGCCTGAAGGTAGCCTTCTCTTTCCTGCAGGTTGCGGAGCTGGCTGTTCAATTGCTCTATATTCAGGTCCATGCGGTCCAAACTGTTGAGGTTTATCTGCAGAAGCTCCGGGAGTTCATTGATGTGTTGTTCTTTGAATTTTGCGAGCCTGCCATCAATGTCAGTCAACTGGGATTTGACGTTTTTCATCTCACCCTTCAGAAATAGGGAGGTTTCCAGGGACTGGCGCTCTCGGGTCTGGACATTTTCCTCGAGGTAGAGCGAGGTAAGCACGTTGGCAACCTGATAAACCAGTTGCGGGTTTTTTCCCTCATAGGAAACCGTAAAAGCAATGGTTGCGGTCGCCGGCCTTCCGGTCCGGGGGTCGATAACATCAGCGCTTATTGTCTTAAAATTAATGTCTTCCCGCATCTTCTGGACGATTTCTTCAGTGGTGTGCTTTTCCCGCATATCCTGGTAAAGGTTGAAACGGTTGATAATGTCCAGGAGACGGGTAAAGCTCATGATCCTCTGGTTAATGGTCTGGAGCCGCTGTTCCACAAAGGTGGTGACCGTAGCCATAACAAAACTAGCAGGAATCTCCTGCCCCTCGATCAGGATGGTGGAGGTTGAATCATAGATCGGGGGAAGGACAAGAATAATGGTGCCGGCGATGAGTAAAACCAGCAATGCCGGAATGAAAAGACTTTTTTTCCTTCGTTTTAAAATGGAAAGAATATTGCTTATCGTGAAACCTCTATCCTCCATAGATTTTCTCCTTTTCTCTTTATAGCCTATTGGGCGTAATATTTTGAGCCCCTACACCTGACTCCTGTCTCCTGACTTCTTTTATTTCTTTTATTCAAAGAACGGGTGCTTGTAAACAAGATTGAAAAAACAAAGGTTCCGGTCCCTCGTGGTGTTGGCTTCCTGGTCTTTAACCCGGCTAAATTTATAATTAAACTCCACACCCAGATCGTCGTTAAAATCATAGCGGATGGCAGGACTAATGGTATAGGTTTTCTTATCCAAACTTCTTTTGCTCCCGGAAAACTGCTGGGCGTCCGCCTGGTTTAAAAAATAATTAACCGAAACCTTTCCTAGGAGCTTATCGGTAAAACGCTGGGATACTGATACGCTCACGTTGGTTCTTTCGGTGGCCCCGTAAGAGGCGCCAGCCGGGCTTACCTCCTGGCTGGCTGTGAGGCGGGCCGAGGTTTTTTCCCTGTTATAAGTGAGTGCCAAATGTCCTCCGGGCCCCCAGTCTTTTGTGGTTTTTCTCTTAATGTTGGTTACAAAAGGAAACACTATCGTGTTGGTATCGAATTCCGAGGTGGTGTAGCGGGGACCGGCATCGAGGCTAACGCTCCATTTCTCGCTCAGCGCGTGCCGGGCGCCGATGGTACAGGTATAATTATTGATCATGGTATTCCGGGGACGATAAAAGTCTATTTTAGGTGTAAATTCATAGAGGCTTGTCCCCGGATCATTAAGACTGTAATGAGAATAGCCGAGGTTCATCCGGCCGATGGTAGAAGAGAAAAATTCCTCCAGGTTGTGGGTGAGGCTGAGATTGACCATGTTTCCGACATAATCCATATTGTCAGGATTATCGTAAGTAACCCGGACAAGGCCATAGGAAAGGTCAGCTACGGTTTTTTCGGAAAGATAATACTCCCCCCCAAAAGAATAATCGTTGGTGTAAGTTGGCTGGGTAGTGTTGAACTCCACGCCGGTTACGTCAAGGAATTGGTCGGGTGAGGAATTTTTGCGGTAACGCGCTTCCGTAAAAGTGCTCAGCCTCGGGGTCAGCTGATAATTTATTTTCCCGTCCCAAAAGTAGTTCCAGTCGTTAAACTCCGGGTTTTGCTTGTAAACGCGGCGGTCGATCACCCCCAGAAGATTAAATGCGCCCCGTTCGGTTTTTGTTTCCACCTCAAAACCGGGAGAAAAGGTAGAGATAAACTGGTCTTTTTTGTTCGTCCGGTCAAAAAAAAGGTTATCCGTGTATTCCTCTTTTATATTCAACGAGGGAGTAAACGAAATTTCAGCGCTCATAGCCAAATTCGCAAGGATCAAACAAACCGCTAAGAAGAGAAGCAATATTCCGGAGCGTACCTTCTGCCAAGCCGGCATCTAAAAACCTCCACCGGTGATCTGATCAAGGAACAACAATCACATCACCCCGTTGGAGCACAATGTTCTGCTCCAGTTTTTTCCCATTAGACACCTTGTCATAGTCGAATTTAAAGACCTGGGTATTGGCCCCGGTAGTCCGAATTATTTTTATGCTGTCTTTATCCGCGAAAGGCGTTAACCCCCCGGCCATTGAGAGAGCCTGAAGGACGGTAACATCGGTATGAAGAGGGAACATTCCCGGCCGGTTTGTCCTCCCGATGACATAGACAATGTTACCATTCACCTCGGCAACCATGACCGAAATGGTCGGCTCAGGCGAATAAGGCGTAATCTTCTTCTCTAGCTCATTTTTGAGCTGGTTTGCGGTTTTCCCCGAGGCCTTGACCGCGCCAATCAGGGGGAAGGAGAATGTTCCGTCTGGCAGAACCGTCACCTGGCGCGTAAGGTCCTCGTTTTTCCAGGCAGAGATGTTGAGAATGTCTCCGGGCCCGATAACATAATTTTCCCTGACCACTTCCTCTTCAGGAGATACAGATAATGATTGGTTATCGGAAGAAGCGTTATTTTTGGCAAGGTTTCCCGGTGTGGCACAGGATGCTAAGGATAATACCAAAAGAAAAATAAAGCATAAAAATAGCGTCGGTTTCATATTTCTCTTTCCCTCCTTTTTAACAGAACTTTGTCGGTGCGACCATAATTCGTTAATTGATCCTCTTAAGTGAAAAATCTATCCTGGGTTCAAATTTTACTTTAAATTTTTAAACATTTCAAGCTTTAAATGTGTTTGCGGTTGAAGATTGATATGTCATCCTACAACCTTAACCCTTAGCTGCAAACTTTGTTATAAAAGCGTACCCCTATTATTCCATTTCTTATATTTTTTTACGGAATGTCCCAGATTAAGACAGGGTAATTATTTTTTTAAATTATCAATATCAGAGAGGGAGGCGCTACACGGTTAAACAACTGGTCATGTTGCCCCCGTGTAACACCCCATTAAGGATGCCATTTGGACAGATTAACGCTTAAAATGACTCGCAGGGGATTTCTGAGGACCAGTCAGACTGTTCCCCCTTGTTGATCGTCATAAGGTTCTGCCCAAACGAACGCCTTCCCATCATTAGGTAAGTTGCCAGCTTACCAGCAAACTTACTCATATTTGACCTCCTTTCCGCCGCGTTAATGGCAATTGGAGTGTGGGAAGGCTTACGCCTCCCTCTCTGATATTGATAAAAATGAAATTAACGTGATAATATCAAAAAATAAAAAAGAGGCAATAGTTGGTTTTTATTGTCTCTTTTTTTTTAAAGTGAATAGTTTTTAATTATCAAACAAATCTAATTGATATGGTTTCCCCATTAATCTTGCGAATGAATTTTCAAATTTTCGTTTATTAGCTGATGTTTTAAGCAAAGCTATTACTTGCCAAATCAACGATCTTAAAACACGCAATCCTTTTTCTTCATTCATTAATTGAAAAAATCTTACTCGTCTTATTCCTTTTTCATTAGTTGGGTTTCTTTTATCGAGCTCATCTAAAACAAGTCCTTGCTCAATTGGTTCATAGATATACTTTCTAAGAAATTTAGCATAATATTGTGGTCTTTTTCTTGAGGTTGTTCTTAAATTACCATATATGCGGTCCATCTGGAAAAAAAGTTCGTCTGGAAATTCTTTAGACCATTTTCTAATATCTTCTGCAAGATAACTTTCAACTAAAAGCCTGAGAGCATCTGGGTGTTTATATTTTTCAAATCCTAATTGTTCATATATTAATGCAACGATACCTACTCTTGCAAAGGACCTAATAAGTATTTCACATTTCTGTGCTATGGGAAGTTGATTATCTGTAAGAACTCCAGCTTGTCTTGCTTCTAAATAAACATTACACACCAACGGCAGTATGTCTGCATGATAACCGGATATTAATTTTGAGCCGTCATAAAATTCAATGCCCTTTAATTTTTCTTCTAAATCTGGTCTAATAAATGGTTGTAAATTTACTGCTCCAATAAAGTTTGGTCTATCTGTTCTACTTGCTCCCTTCCATGCTCGACCAATGGCTTTCATCATCCTTCCTTTATTGAGAACGGCAGTTCCATCACGAAGAATGTAACACTCTAATTCTACATCAAAAATTTTTACTGGACCTTTATCCCATACTTTTGGAAACTTTTTTATTGTAACATCCTTATTTTCTTGATTTTTTACTAATGGACCGCTCATATTTTATACTCCTAAAGATTTTTGTAAGGTTAATCCAAATAAATTTTCATCTTTACGATGATTCCAACGATAAGAAAATTCGTCAATATAGCGAGCCAAATGCCTTAAGCTCACTTTATGATATTGACCGACAATACCTCTTTTAAGTAAAGCCCAAAACGATTCGATAGTATTTGTATGAGCATCACCGCTAACATACCAAACAGTATGATCTACCACCTGATGAAGCATAAACTTTTTAATTCCAAGATAGCCTTTAAATTCATCCGTAAATAATGTTGCATTTTTTGTATCAATATTTCTGCGAACAAGAGAAGATAAGCTTTTACTGTCAAGTTTTCTATTTTTAACAACCTCGGCCTTAATAGAGCCTTCACGTTCCACCATACCAACAACCGGAATTTTTTGAGTTCCACGCCCCCTTTTATGCGGACCAGAACCTTTACGTGGCTTTCCACCTATATAAGTTTCGTCCATTTCAACAAGTCCGGTTAATAGTTCTTTTTGTTCTCTTTCGCTCATTGCTTGTCTAATTTTCATACCCATGCGCCAAGCGGTATCTTTATTGACTTTAAGATCACGTGATAATTGTCTTGCGGAAACTCCCTTTTTAGCATTAAGCACCAGGCAGATCGCCAAAAACCATTTTTGTAATGGCAAATGAGTTTGATGAAAAATAGTTCCAACGGTTACCCTGAAACTGGTATTGCAACTATTGCATTGGTAGCGTTTTTCTTTGGGGCGGGGAGTAATGCTTTGCGATTGACAATAAGGGCAGGTAGGTTTATTTTCCCATCTGATTTTTTCTAAATGGTCAATGCAATGATTGTGGGTAGGGAAAAGCTTATAAATTTCAACTATATTCATGAGAAAGTCTCCTTTCTTCTGTCTTATTTAGGGACATTTTCTCATATTTGGAGAGGATGTCAAGAAAAATCTTCTGTCTTAAACTGGGACATTCCGAAATTAATTATAGATAAAAACATTGAAGATTTCTATTGAAATTTTTGAGAGCCCTTGAGTAAGTTTTTGAACTTACCCAGTAAAACCATAAAAGCAAAGAGGGGTAATACTTTTTGTCGTTTTATCCTGGTTGGCTCGGCAAGCAATCTGTATAACCATTCCGCCCCGCATTTCCGCCATATCACAGGCGCGCGCTTAACATTGCCGGCAATAGTGTCCAGGGTGCCACCGATGCCCTGGCAGATTTTAACATTTTTTAATAAATGATTATAGGCGGTAAACCATTTTTCCTGCAGGGGGGAGCCAAGTGCAAGGAAAAGAACCTCGGCTTTAGAATCATTAATCCGTTTTATTAAATCAGGCATTTCCTTTTCGCTGACATAGCCATGAGATCGCCCGGCAATTTCCAGACCTGAATAGCGCCCTTCCAGAATTTGCACGGCAGCGCGGTTGACTTCATCCCTGCCGCCATAAACAAATGCCCTGTACCCTTCTTTTGCAGCCAATGCGCAGAGGTCTTCCATAAATTCCACACCAGGAATACGTTCTATTTTAATGCCATATAAAATTCTTGCGGCCAGCACTATCCCGATGCCGTCCGGAATCAATAAATCAGCATTTTTGAGCGTCTCAGATAACACTGAGTCTTTTGACGCCAGGAAGTTTTTTTCCGGATTAACAGCGAATATCGAATGCGGCCTGCTACCCGATTTGAGAAAGTCCATCACCTTTCCAAGGCATTCTTCCTTTTTATATGCATCAACCCAAAGGTTAAGAATTTGCAGTCTGCCTTTCAAATTGATCAAGCCTTTCCAGTAAAAATTTTGGCTCCACCGGAGAATCTGTACAGATTGCGGTTAGGAAAACAGCTTTCTGGACCGCCGAGTGAACGCTGCAATGTAACACCCCGCTTTTTATTTTCATTCCATAAGCAGGAGAATACCAGCCCAGTATGGGATTTTCCTGCCCGTTTACACAAAAAAAATCCAGTCCCTTTAAAAGCCTCAGATAAACCTTTACGCCCTGGTTATCAATAACCCACCATCCATTGATCTTTTTTACCGTTGTGTCAGGGTGAAGATGGTAATTCAATTCAATGGCATGAACTCCCCTCCCGGAAAAAGTATCCCTGATAAGAAAAGTAGTCTCGCGGAAAAAAAATATTGACCGTTCATGCCGCACCGGGTCTTTAAGTCTTGAATAGCCATCGTGCTTTGCTTTAACCAAAAAACCATCAGGTCTTTCAATACAATCTATTAATTTTGTTTTGAAGGGATGGCTCCAGATAAAACTGGTCTCTTGGACTGCCTGGTCTAACCCATCAATGGTAACGGTGTTGTGCGCCCGGGTTCCTTTAAAATATTTTCTCCACTCCGGCTCCCCATTATACCGGTAAGTTCCCGGGTCAACCAGCATTTCTTTGCCGTTTTTAGATAAAATTACTGCGAGAGCATCGGCATGGCCATGATTGTAGAGAGGGGGCATGCCCAAAGGCCCATGGTCAAAGGTTAAGAAAGAATCATGGGCTAATCGGATGACTGTGTAACCCGTGTCAAGGAAAGTAATATATTCGCTTGTTGCGTTGGTCGGGTTTGTTGAGTTTGTTGGGTTTGGGCGTTCCGGGTGGATTCCGGGAGCAATCGCGTATCCATCATCACTGTCGCCGAGAGATGGCATGTTACCGTTTTTGTCCTGAAAAGCGCTTAAAAAATTTTCTCCCTTCCCAAGCCTCGGCTTTATCTCCCGGCAATCATAAAGCTTATTACGCTCCAGAAAATCTATGGCCAGCCAGTAAAGGTCTAAAACAAAACGGTGATAATTCAAAGATTGTTCAGCCGGGCCTCCGTCATTCAGAATTTGGTGGTAAGCTTCTTTTTTGAGAAGGGCCCACGCTTTGCTTAACCATCGCCTTCCCGCCTTGGAATTACGGAAGATCGCGCCGGCAAAAACAAGCCCCACACACTCCGCAATGGTATGGTTCCCCAGTGAGGAATAAAGGGATAAGTTCTTTGATATCCACCATCCATGAAGATAGATTGTCTCAAGAATCAAACGGTGTTCTTGGTCAGATGGATTATCAAGCAACTTCAAGCAATAAAAAAAAACCGGGATCCTTAAACCGCACTCCATAGCTGATATATAGTGAGGTCCATAAAGAAAAAGGTTTTCTTTTATCCATTTTAGAAGGGCTTCTTTTGCTGATTGCGGCAAAGCTCCCGAACTGGAAGAAGTTGAATGCCGGGCACTCGCAACCAGCAGGGTAATGTGCTGCAACCTCGCTGGTTCCCAGACGGTCCTAATATCCAATGGCGCTTTCGCTGGGTTGATATCCGCAAAAAAGAGATTTCTGTATTGTTCTTCGAAATGTTTTATTTCTTCGTTTTTTTCGTGAAAATGATTTCTCTTTTCCGGGAAAAGATTTTCAAGAATTTCACTGGATACCTGGTAGCGGAAGAAGGGCAATTTAAGACTTTCCACATCCACATGGTCTATGAGCGGGACGCGTATTGGGCTCCCCCCTTTTTTAAAGAAAACTTTCAGACACCGGGAAAACAATGCCTGTTTTGTCCGATAGGCTAACTCAGGAAAGGAAGTATTTTTTAGGCGTAAAATATAAAAATTTTTTCCTCGGCCGCCCATATTTGAGCAATTCCTTAACAGCCTAAAATGAGGAGATCGCAGGAGGAGCTGATTACATTAAAACACGTTGACCGGAGCGAATTGATTCCATAATCTTAAAGGTAACCAGGGAAGCGCTGTAAATTTCCGCAAAAGGAATCGTTTCCCCGGACCCCTTTACAATACTTTCAATAAAAAGTCTGACTTCAGTTTCTTGGCCTTTATTCTGGCTCAATAATTTTTTCCCCTTTTTTTTACCTTGGGCATGCATTAATAGCCTTTTAAAATCATGTATTATTGCTGTACTCCCATGGGCGTAAATTTCAACCCATTCCTTAGGGAGGCTTTTGTCGCCATTGGCAAAGTATGAAATAGTGCCTATGGAACCATTTGCATAGGTTAACGAGATATTTAAAGTATCATTTAAATTATCGGAAGAGTTCATAACCGTGGCATAAACGGAAACCGGCAAAGAGCCAGTGACAAAGGTAAGGAAATCCACAAAGTGGCAGACTTCTCCAATGATCCTCCCTCCCCCTGCCTCCCTATCCTGAATCCATGAATCAGGAGGTATAGCGCCGGCATTTATCCGGTAAATCATACTCATGGTTCCGTTGCCAAATTCATCCTTAATCATCTTGGCAAATGGAGAAAACCGGCGGTTATATCCCACCATGAGCAAAGGCAGTGAAGCGTGAGAAGTAACAAGTGAACTGTAAACTGATTCTATCTCCTGAAGTTCTTCCGGCATAAGGCAGAGAGGTTTTTCTACAAACACATGTTTGCCCGCCTTGAGGGCTTTTAAAACATATTCAGCGTGGGAATCGTGGCGGGTGGCAATAAACACCGTATTGATATTTTGATTTTCCAGGATATCCTTTTCATCCGCGGTGCAGAATTCAAACCCGAAACGGTCAGCTACTGAACGGGAGCTGGCGCTGGTTGAAGTCATGACCCCCCCAAGTCTAACGTCTTTTGTCTTCGGGATGTTGGGAAGCAGGTGACTCTGTGCATACGAACCTGCCCCGATAAAGCCGATTGAAACGTGAGGTGTGAGACGTGAGGTGTGAGGTGGGTTAACAACAACCTTTGATCTGTCTAATTGCTTTGAAACGTTGTATTCTATAAGTATGCCGATGAAAGGTTCGGTTTTTTTCAACAATAAATCATAGGCAGCAGGCGCTTCATCCAGTTTGAAAGTGTGGGTGGTAAGATAGCTGACATCAATCTTTTTACGGTATATCAGTTCCTCAAAGGCCTGCATGTTTCGCTTTTCGGTCCAACGCACGTATCCGGGGGGATAGTCAATCCCTTTTTCTTCATAGCTCGGATCGTACCGGCCCGGCCCGTAAGAGCAGGACATCTTAACCTGCAGTTCTTTTTTATAATAGTAAGGCTCCCGGTCAAAGCCGGTGGGCACTGCCCCGACAACCACGATTGTTCCTCGCTTTCTCGCAATGGCGCCAGCAAAATTAATGGGGTCGGAAGATTCCGATGCCGCGGTAATAATGACTCCATCGCATCCAAGTCCGTCGGTAAAATCGAGGATTTGATTTTCAATACCCGCAGCGCCCCGGTTTAATGCCAGGTCAACGCAGTGTTCTCCGGCAATCTCAACCATGGACTGATCAATATCAATGCCCAGGCTTCGGATTCCGGATGCCTTCAATAACAGGGCGGTTAGCTGACCTAACAAGCCAAGACCGATAATGGCGCAGGTCTCTCCCAGTCTGAGATCCGCCTGGCGAACTCCCTGCATGGCAATCGAACCCACCGTATTGTAAGCTGCTTGTTTCAGATCAGCTTCAGGCTGCAACTTTACACAAAGGTTAACCGGCACACATACTATTTCCGCGTGACAAGCAGTAAGTCCGCCGCAGGCAACCAGTTCACCGATGTGAAACCCATTAACATCTGGGGCTAAATCTATTACCTCGCCGGCGCAGGAATATCCTAACGGAGAGTAAGCCTCCAGCTTTTTCATCACCGCCCGGTAGGTTTGCACAACACCCTGGGCCTTTAAAGTATCAATAACCTGTTTTACCTGTTGGGGCCTCTCCTGAGCTTTTCCGATGAGCCCTTTTCTCGCGGTTTTAACCGTGCTTCCTTCGGTTCCGGAGCTGATAAGTGAATAATAATTTTTTACTAAAACCGCCCCCGGTAGGAGAACAGGTATTGGTAGATCGACAACCGATAACGATCCATTTCGTAATTTGTTAGTTAGTTCCTTCATATAAGGCATTGGGAAAAGATTTCTTATTTTCTTTGTTCAAATGCTACCTTACTACAATGATTGGCAGAAAAGAACCCAACCCCCACCGGGTTAAGATCAATGGTGAAGGTATTTTCCAATATCTAACTCCTGAATAACAAATTTTGCTTTTCCAATAGGAGTTTTCGGAATTTGGTCAGTAAAAATAAAATGAATGCGCATTCGTTCTCCAAGCAAAGAGTTTAGGGAATCTTTTGTTTGCAGGAAGGATTCATCGCAATAATGAGGGCCCCTTACGAGAACAACTTCCATCACTCCTGGGGTATTTTGCCGGATTTGCACGGATTCCAACCCCGTGAAATTATCAAAATAGGTTTCATAGACCAGACAATTGGCGCTGATGAGTGATCCATTAGCATCAACAACAAATTCCTGTTCTCTTCCAATTACATCCTCGATAAAAAGATAATTGCGGCCACATTTACATTGGGTAGTATTTGCCGGGACTGCATAATCACCGGTTCGATAACGAATAATGGGCATAACCGGATTATTGAAGCCAGTTGCGACAATCTCAAAGATTTCCTTGCCGGCATCATTTTTTATCCCGGTTGGAAAAAGCTCCAAGTATCCGTATTGAGGATAAAAATGGTAAAAATGGGAATACTCGCATTCGCCACCGAGGGCTAAATATTCGCTTTGCCCATACCAGCTAAACACCTTACAATCGAACATTGCTTCAATTTTATTCCGGTGATAATCAAAAAGTTTCTCGGAACCGCATAAAACTGCCCTGGGCTTGAATTCCAACCGCACCTTGCTTGATTCAATAAGATTGACTAACTGATATATAGTAGACGGATATCCATGTAAAAATAAAGGACGAAGGTTATTCAAGTAGTTGACATAATTCGATAACGAAGACCGATTGAGATCAATTGATGAAGCATAGTAAATATTGAAAAATCGATCATGGCTAATAAAGAATCCTTTTTTGGGCATCCTAGCGCGTAAGGTAAAGATTGAATCTCCAAAAGTATAACCAACCCTCCCCCATAGGTCAAAAATAAACGCTTTTTCCATCTGTCTTGTGGCAAACCTGTCCATATAAAATAATAGCGGTTGATTAGTGGATCCACCGGTTATTGCTTTTAAGCGACGAATCTTAGAACCGAAAAAAAATTTAGGTAAATTTTGCCTAATAACTTCCTTATCTATTATCGGGAATTTTTTTATCAGTTCGTAAGGGTCTACTTCCGACCTGATATAATTATAACCAATTCGATCCCGGTAAAATGGTACGTTGGCCGCAGCAAACTTCAATACTTTCCGCAAAAATTTTTCTTGCAGGTTCTTTAGCTTTTCTGAAGTCCAAAATTCAGTTTTCCTGAGCAAACGTCTTGTCCGAAGGTATGGGTATGAAAGCGCAATTTCTCGTAACACAACTAATGGAGCA
Organism: Thermodesulfobacteriota bacterium; assembly: GCA_026625185.1. Classification (GTDB taxonomy): domain Bacteria; phylum Desulfobacterota; class WTBG01; order JAGOGO01; family JAGOGO01. Next base: position 2,491,213 of record CP113000.1, read on the forward strand.
CCTTTTTTTTTGAATGTAACATTAAAATGAACTTTTGATAAAAAAAACTAATCCCCCAAATTATTCTTTAGTTTAATTTTTGGAGGGTATAATTCTCCTCGAACTTTTTTATGCTCCTTCAAACGGTTTAGTCTGGGGAAAATACCACATCGGAAAGGGCAGCCTAAAATACCCAGTCCATTCTTTTTGCTGACCAGCCAAGTGCTTTTTCCTGCCTGCCTTTTCATTTCTCAACCGCGGCCACACCAAGCCCTGCATCGTGGGAACGCAAAAGGAATAAAACCAGTTTATGGTTTGAGAAACAGTGTGATCTTTGAAGGTTGCCAGAGCGGTTGCATATCCGAAGTTCACTCCCCCTAAAAAGAGGATAGTCATTTATAACCACCCTTTCCTAAATCCAAAAACGCCAAAAATCCATTCTGATTTTGGATGACTGTCCACCCAGCCTTCTTGAACATGTTTATTGAGGCGAGATTATCTTTGTTGATATAGGCATCGATATGCGCACAACCTTGTTGGTTGAAATGTCTGATGAGATTAGCAAGCAAACCACGCCCCACCCCCCTCGAACGCACCTGGGGGTCAATTCCGATGTATATGACCTTGGCTATTCTTTTTACCCTATTGTCACAAGCATAAGTCTGCTTCCCATTCCATAAGGCTGGCAGTGTATCCAAATCCGTTCGATTTAAATCGTTAGCCGGGACAGCATGCGTCTTAAGTTTCTCTTTCAGCCTTTTAGCCAGTACTACTAACCCTATAAAAGGGTGCCGTAAAATAAACATGCGTTTGAAATAATTCCAATCCCTGGTAGCGATGACGTACCCAACCGGGCTGTTATCTAACGATGCAAAAAAGATTACTACATTCCTGGAACGTAAGGCATCATACATAATCGCATTGTAGACAAGTTTGTTTGACATGCGTCCAATGATTGGGGGCACACGCCCGAACAATTTAAGTAATCCCGGTTTATCCTCGATCGTAAACTTTTTATAAAAAGCCTGCATTATGTCATACCACTGGTGCCGAAGATTTTGAAAATCAACCTTTTCCGTCAAGGTTGATCACGATCCCTAAAAGATATCACCTGATTTCTTCTTTTTTTTGAATATAGTTCAATAAACTATTTTTAAAAATTTTTTCCATATATCCACATATACCAGAATGGAGAAGTTGGTTGTAACACTTCGAATCTGAAGCCGCATGTGACTATATATATTGTTAACCTTTTTTCGGAAATTTTAAAGCATCTTATCAATGCCTAACCAAAATATTCATAAATTTCTTTTTGATAACCGGAAGATCAAATCGCTCTTGAGCATCTCTATAAGCGTTCTCTGAAATACGTGCTCTTAATTGATTGTCTTGTAAACATTGCAATATTTTTTCACTCAGGTCACTAGGATTCTGCGGAACTGCAAGGATTGCATTATAGCCATCCTGAAGAATCTCCTTTAAGCCCCACACTGGTGTCGCCACGATTGGGGTTTTTGTGGCCATAGCTTCTAAAATTACATTTGGAATCCCTTTTGTGTGACTTGGTAATACAAAAATAGATGAAGTATAAAAAGCTTTGAGTTTAATTTTCTCATCAGTCCCTCCGTTCAAATGAATTTTATACCACATCCCTTTGATTAAACAAGTGAATTTAAGAAACGGTTTTTCTTTTGTGTACTGCCCCGCAAATTAAATACCGTTCACCAAATTCATAGAAAACCCTACCCCAAATGTCAAAAAGGAAGTTTTCTAATTTTCGCGTCGCAAACCGATCCATATAAAACGACATGGCTGCCCCGTCAATCCTCCAGTTGTGGCTTTTAAACAGCTTATTCTGGATCCCACCCTCATTTGGCTGATGTTTTTTCTTGCCGTTTCCTTATCAACGATGGAAAACTAATTTAACAAATATTGGGGTAAGTTTCCGAGCTGATGGTATTATAGTCAACCATATCTTGCTAAAATGGAACCCTATCTGCAGCATATTTTAATACTTTTAGCAAATACTTTTCCTGCAATCCTTTTAGCTTTTCCAAAGGCCAAAATTCGGTTTTTCTGAGCAAATGTCTTGTCCGAAGGTATGGGTATGAAAGCACAATTTCCCGGAACATCAAAAATTGATGAGTTTCCTTTTAAATGTTAATTTAAAATGAATCCCTGGTTATAGCATCAATTACGCCGATTAATTTTGAGTTAAATTGGTTGAGGGTATAATGCTGTTCGAACTTTTTTTTTGCTGCCTCACCCATACGAATTCTTGTTTCAGGGTTATTGATCAAATCAAGAAGTTTTTCAGCAATACGCTCGGGGTTTTTTGGGGGGACCAGGTACCCAGTAACCCCATCATCAACAATTTCAGGAATAGCTCCTTCATACGTAGAAATTACGGGTAATCCAAATGCCATTGCTTCTAAAATAACAAGCGGAAAACAATCCTTAACGGTTGGAAAAACCAGGACATCTGAATCACATAATATATCATCTTTTTGATTGCCATACTTCGGCCCCAGATAGTGGGTCTGTTTATCCAAGCCGTATAACCTTATTAACCTGTCCAGCTTTTCCCATCCAAAATCCTTACTGCTTGGGGTTCCAACGAAATATAATTGAAATAAAGAATTCTTTTCTTTTAAAATCTTGCAGGCTTCAATCAAATCAGTCGGCCCCTTAGTTGGGACTAAATTCGATAGAAAAAGTATCTTAAAAGGTCTATCAGATTCAATGCGATGTCTTTTATTATTTTTTACCCCAATATCTATACCATTTGGTAAGTAACTGATTCTGCTTTTTATTGCAACCTCCCGTATATCATCGAACAGCAGAGGTGATAGGAGAATAATAAATTGGTTGTAAAAGAACCAAGTATAAAGGAATTTTAACACAGGGTTCTTAATTTTTTCTTTGACTCCCTTTCCGTGGAGATGAAAAATTATTTTTGTCCTGAACATTCTAATGAGAATCACAAATAGACATTCCCGGTAAAAACATAGACCGGTTACCATAGGAACAAAATATACAAGATCCGGCCGAAACCTGAAGAGGAGACTTATAAGCCTAAAGATAAGAAGAATAAATCTATAAAGTTTTACGGGCTGAAATTTCCCTATATCTTCAAAGGAAGAAGCGTATCGCAATGGTAAAATTTTTGTAGTGTACTTGTCCTCCAACTCCTTATTTTGGGTAACGTAAAGGTTAACCAAGTTTGAACCATGAATCGGTGGTGGCAAAGTTACCAGAAACAAAATTCTTTTTTTATTGTCTGTGCTCATTTTTAGTTAAAAGTCTTCATTATGGCTTCAATAAAAAACTGAGCGGATTTTTCAATTGTATACTCTTGTACAATCTCGGAAGAGTTTAGCCCCATTTGTTTCCAGCGTTCTTTGACAGCCATCATTTTTTCTATTCCTTGGGCAATTGTTTTTTCACTCGAAGGCGAAATAAAAAATCCGTTAATCCCATCCTGAACAATATAAGGAGGGATGCCCGCCGTTTCTGAGCAAAGAACCGGAAGCCCGGTTGCCATTGCTTCCATTACCACATGGGGCCACAAATCATAGACACTGGGCAAAATAAGGAAGTCGGCCTGCGCCATAACACCCGGTATTTTGGTTGAAGGCATTTCTCCTTTTAAGAAAACATGTTGCAAATTATGGTGACTAACATAATTCCCCAATTCAGCCACTAGGGGGCCTCCTCCAACGATTGTCAATTGAAGGTCAGGATACATCTTTGCAACTGCATGATATGCTTTAAGCATTGGCAGGACATTTTTTTTCTTGGTGCACTCCCCAACGTAAAGCATGTTGATTGTCAAATTTTTGGTTTTTTGTTTTTGAACCTTCATAAAAGGAGCAGCATTACAAATATTATTAATAACTGCGATTTTTTGAGGGGGCACACCACAGGAGAGTAAATAGTCTTTTGCAGCGGGTCCATAGGCAAGGAAACCTTTCGGAAATCTCATAATGAATTTTCGCAAAAATTTACTTAAAAAAAACCTCTTCCCAAGTTTAAATGAAAGGATTGTCTCCCCGCTCCAGATATAAAATGGTATTCGTTTGTTATGCGAGTATAGCAGAGCGATAATCGAAGGGAGTGAAAAGCCACCTGAAACGATTACCTGCGGTTTTAATCGGCGCATAAGCCCAATGAGTTGTAAGCAAAATCCAAAGTTTCTCCAAGGGGTTCCCCATGTTTTTTTCTGTATGATGTGATAAGGGAAATTGATGTGACTGACCTGCCAGGCAGACCGCTCTTTTGCAATGACTTCATTGACCACAACGTCCAAACTAATGTGAGGGTGTTGAGAGATATTTTCAAATAGAGGAATTCTATATGGGGATAACATGTTTGTGATAATGACCAGTTTTATTGTAGGATTGATTTTTTCCACTTTCAAAGGTTCACTGTTTTCCACAGCCATGCCATTCCCATACTTATTAAAGAGTAACAAAAAGCTGGAAACACTAGTACGTTAAGAACGTTGCAACTTAGTTAACCCTGGGCTGTCCTAAATGCCTGCAATAAATATTTAACTCATCATGTATGTGCATACTGGTTAATGAGTTCCTCCACCTGTTCATAGTGTTTTTTTTCACTTAACTTTTTTTTCACAAAATCATATCCCTTGTCTATCATTTTTTTCCGTTTGGAAGGATTTTTAACCAGTTCTAAAAGTGCTTTGGCGATTGCTTCGGGATCCTTTTGAGGGACAAAAAAAATAATTTCTGGGTCATCAAGATTACCTCTAATGGAGGGGAGATCGGTCGAGATAACCGGTAAACCGGACATCATTGCCTCATAAATGGCACGCGGAAAACCTTCAGCAAGTGAAGGAAGAACAAAAAAATTCATTTTTGTATAAAGCTCGGCCAAGACTGATGGATCAGCAAGATAGCCGTGAAAAGTTATATATTCTGAAAGATGATTTTCCTTAATTTCCTGTTCGATTTTTATCTGGTATGTTTTTTCAATGGTCCCGGCAAGATGTAAATGAACCTGCAATCCCTTTTGAGTTAAGATTGGAAGCGATTTAATTAGATAAAGAATCCCTTTTCTTTCATTAATGGGGCCGGCAAAAAATATATTAACACAACGATATGAATCAGTGCTTTCACCTTTGGGTTTCTGATTTTCGTATTTTTTGAAACTTACGCTCGGAATAGTCTGAAAAACTCTTCGTCCCTTTTTGTTTATTTCTGTAAATATCTGTTCCCCGGTCACCAAAACAAAAAGGGCCTGGTCATAGATTCGCTCAACAAAAAATGCATAAGTCCGGCTATAAAAAGAACTAACTATATTTCTCCTCTTCATCCCCTGCAGCGCTTTCCAGTCAGCGCCAATGTAAAGGGCAATTTTTTTCCTGACTATCAGGGTAAAAATGGAGGCGAGCAGGTTGGTATAGCTCGGCAGATAAACGTACATCAGATCAGTTTTGGTTATATATCTACAAAGGATTATCAGATTTTTACAAAAATTGGTTATTTCCTGAAATCGATTTTTTGTATTTTGGGGATGCAAGGCAATAACTCTGACCCTTTCTGATATTTTTTCAATATAAACCGGCTTATCGCCGTTATAAACCGAAGCATTTTTCCCGGCATTCTGAGCAAGATAAAATACCTCATTCTGTTGGGCAAGATGGTTCAAAAGGGAGGTTATTGCCGGATTGGTGTACCTATTATTTTTATGGATAGAGATTGACCCGTAAGAGATAACGCATATTTTCATAACGTCTGATTATTTTATGATTTTGTTAAACAAACACCTTTACGTTTTACACTTTCAATTTTCATAGTTGAAGCGCCTCAGAATACATTGCATCTACTTTGGATGTCATTCGCTTTAAAGAATAATTTTGTATGGTATCGTATGCTCTTTTACCATAAGCCTTTGCGATCAACTCGTTTTCGATATAAAAATTGATGCCTTTAACTATCTGATCAGGTTGGCATGGAGGGATTAGAATTCCACTGACATGGTTTTCTATTAAACTTGGAATTTCACCAACATTTGTGGCTATAATCGGTTTTTTCAACGCCATGGCCTCCATGAGTGCGTTTGACATGCCTTCAGATGAAGATGCCATCAAGAATATGTCAAATCCACACGTGAAAGTTGAGGCTTTATCAACTTCACCCGTTAGAAAGATATAGTCATCGAGGCCTTGGGAGTTAATTAATTCCCTATAATATTCAAACTTTCCGCCTCCACCAACGATTACAAATCTCAAATTATGATGCTCTCTTGAGAGATTATGTGCGGCTTTGATAATGTCATCCAATCTCTTTTCTTCCACGAATCTGCCAACAGATCCTACAATATGAAAACCTTGCTCTTTGAGTCGCGAAACAATGTTGGTATGCACAATTCTGTTTTGAATTTCATCCAAATCAATTCCATTCGGTATGATTCTTATCTTTTCTTTTACATCATTCGTATAAGCACTAATTTCATCACCAAGTGATTTGCTATTGGTCATGATCAAATTGCTTGTTTTATAAACAAACTTGTTCACTATAAAATGGCGCCTCTGGTACCAGAAATTCGAGCCTCTTTTTGATGTAATTAAGATATATTCCTTAAAAATCTTTACAAATGCTGCTATCAGATTGGGGTGGAAAAGCCACGAATGAACGATTGCTGGACGTGACATTCCCACTTGTTGAGATAAAAAAGAAATATTACGCACTAACCCGCTTTTTATTTTCGGTTCTGAGAAAATTGGTATTGCCAATTCATACCACTTAGTATCAATATCTTTCTGATGGCTTAAAATCGCTATAATGAATTGGTATTTATGACGTAGCTCCCTGATGATATAATAGAGTTGCTTTTCAGCACCAGCATTAACCAATTTGTTGACCGCATGGAGGATAACTGGTTTATTAGGAAAGATTTTTTTCACACCACATCCGGAAGCTCAGTACGAGCCACACTTTTGTTGCAAAATGATAATAAAATTTCCCTAATGCCTCTATAGTTATTTTAATACTCTCAGTTGCTGGGTATCATACCTTAATTATTGATTGGCCATTTTTTAATAGCCTTGTATTTCGTGCTTCTTTTGCGATAAAACGAATAAATTTTATATAATAATTTTATATTGCTTAATTTTCTATAAATAAAAGAACGGTCTTGAGATAAATACGGTGGCGCCGACGTGATCGGCAAATTTTGTTCTACCGGATGCACAGCAAAACCTTGTGATCGAAGATTTTCGATCATTTTACGAAACCCAGCCAACCAATGCCAGACGTTATAGAGTTGAAATCCATAGCCTTTCAAAAGTTTTCCCCCAGATGCAACTGCTTTATTCAGAAGCTGAACCTGTGCCGGATTAAATATCCCAAGGCTTTCAAACCATTCAGGTTCTACAATTTTAGAAATCTCATCGTATAGACTATGTGAACTCCACATAGCGTAGTCGTGAAATTTCCTTCGCAACTTATTTTGTTTGCCAATAGTTCTTCCGCGTAAAGCCTTATTGGTTCTGGCCCACGGTATGCGCACCAGCCCGGGATGAATACTTTCCAGCAAGGCGGCATAAATGCTGTCATCACGACGCGCCGGATGTAAAGACCACATATACGTATAGACTTTAGGATCAGTAAACATTTGATACAGTGTACACCAGTTATTAATCACAGCCATTACATGCGCAATCATACCACGCATATAATGGCCTTGCATTTCTATCTCACAAAGAGCATGTTTGGGGCTGTTTTGGCCGGCCCTTTCATGCAACAAAATTAAATCCTTCTGAATACCTGATATTGCCGGAGCAAGAAAATCTTGCTTGATCAGATTATATGGATCAAAAGGCTTTAGAAAATCAAGCTCTAAGATTTGCCTGCCTGAAAACTCGGCACGGCCAACTGAATCGCCATAACTGCCTGCCAATACCAGCGCTTTTTTACTAACGTTTTTCTTAAACCACAGCATTCTGTGCAAATGCGCCGGTGGAACAAGTCCGGCAGTTAAAGGAAAGCCTTCATAAATATTCTCAATAATAGTCTCGGGTCCCATGGCAATATGCTTCCAGCCAAATCCGAGCATTTCTGCCGCTACTTTTGCATATTGAACATCACGTGAATTTTCCAATCCCCATGTCAAACCGATGGGATTTCTCTTGAGGATACCTTTTTGTTTAAGTTGATATAAAATACCGGCAACAATACGGCTATCGAGACCGCCGGAGAGTAAAACATATATTTCTTCCCGGTTGTAACAAGCACGTTCAGCTTCTTCTTGCAAAAGGATATTTAGTTGCGCCGCAATTTTTCCCGAACTGTCCCATGCAAATCCATGTGGTGGGATTGGTTTAAGAACTACTCTCCCATCTTGTGTAATTGATGAAAGCCACGGCTGGCGTTTGAGTTCTTGAAATAATGTTCGATCTCCACATGGGTAATTAAAGGCAAGAATTGATAATATCGCAGAAACGTCCAAACTAAGTTTTTGCTCTCCCTTATGAATAACCTTTGAAAAATCCGTAGACCATTCCTCTGGTGAACGAGCGTACTGGGCGGGTTGATATAAATGCAGAGATGTTTCTAACACCTTCTTTCTCCTCCTAGTATGCGATGGGGAATTACTTAACTCGTTGAACGTTAGGCTCGCATAGTCTCCTTAACCCTAACAAAGCCGGAATGAAACTTCAAGACCACACCTTGTTTTCAGTCAGCTTTTGCGTATGTTGGTGATGAGGAAGGCAGTTCAGTGGGTGCTGCAGCCTGGTTATAGTTTGCAAGGGTGGCGATCATAGCCAAAAAAAGGTAAAAAATCCGGTCATTAAAGCCGTGGTTACCAGTCAGGCCCACGAAAAACAACCCCATCAAAACTACAAACAAGGTTTCAACTATCTTTATTGGCATTCCCCTTGATTGGGAATTCTTAAAGAAATAGGCAAAAAGGGAAATGAAGCCTATCAAATACAAAGAAAGATAGAGCAGAAAACCAGGGATACCGGTTTCAACAAGACATTGCAACCACTGCGAATGGAGGGATGAACCTTTCTGACCCTTGTGCATTTGCACCCACCGATCGTAACCTATTCCTAAAAACGGGGAAGCGAGATAAAGCTTCCATGCAGCCTTATAAGCCTCGCTTCGTCCCGAAGTAAAAGCCGTCATTTCTTCCTGGTTGTATTTGGTGATATCGGCGTTTGCGGTTGGCAGTCTTAAAAGTTTTTTTGTATAAACATCCATAATTTCAAATCGGCTGGCGGCTATGATTGCTACCATCAAACCCGCGGCAATAAGAACTTTTAAGGGTATATACCCTCGCAGAAAATAAAAACCTATAGTCAAAAATAAAATAAAGGTAACCATTCTGCCGAGGGATAAGCCAATCGTTATTATTGCAACAAAAATTATTCCGTTAACGGCAATTCTTTTTAGCTTTTTTTGATCAAGCATGTCCCTATACGCAAACAAAAATGCGGTTCCCAATAAAGTGTAAAAAGCCGAACTGTTCCTGTTTCCGGCGTAGCTTCTCTGGCCGATATCCATATGGAGGACCATATTGATGATGGTTGTTCCGCTTAGCAAAACCACTGGTATCAGGGCAATAATGCAGATATGGCGGAATGATTTTTCGAAATCCATATCCAGAAGAGCGAGGGCGAGAAAATAGAAAACCAGGTTATTCAAAATGGCAAAGTTAAATTGGCGGGTATAAGAATAATAAGAATAAAAACAGTAAAGTAAGAAAATTATTACAAAAAGGGTCATGATTGATTTTGCGGCTTTGGGAATAAGATTCCTGTCCAGGAGTCTCTTAAAAATAATTATCAGCACTCCGAAATAAACCATTATTCTGTTTAAGGTCAAAGCGGGATGGGAAAAGGTCACCTGGCTGATTCTCATGATCACCCAGGAATCCAGAACCAAATAATAAAGTAGGATCTGCGGTCTGAGGAAGATGCCGGTTAAAATCAATGGGACCAGACTAATTCCTATTAACGCAAGTTTATTTTCCATGGCTTATAGCTTTTAACCTGTTGTTTAGCGCAAAAGCAAATCTTTTCCAGGTGAACGCAACCATTGTTCGAAAAGATGGTTTTTTTTGTTTTTCTTTATCGGAATAAATTTTAAGAAAGGCCTCTGCTCCTGTTCTTGCGTCATAGTTTCGGCGGATATATGCCAAGGAAAAATCCCCCAGGTTTTTCATTAACGTGGAATTTCCGGCAATCCGGACAATGCTATCCAGAAGCTCTTTTCCCATGGCTGGATGATGCCTCAGATGCCGGCCGGAAAAATTATAATAGGAAATCTGGGTAATGCTTCCTTCGTCAACCACCGTGCCCAATCCATTTTCACCCAGATTAATGACCGGCTTTCCGCAGGCCATGGCTTCCAGGATTCCCCGACCATGACCCACCACGATATCAGCATAATTGTAAAGAGCCATCATTTCATTTGCCTGGCTTATTTTGCCCGTCAGATAAAGAACCTTCATTGGGAGAGATTCATTGATTTTCTCGGCAGTTTTTAAAATGTTGGGGAAAAGCGGGCCATCTCCAACCAGGACAACCGAAACTTGTTTTGGGGCTTTCTTAGGATCGAAGTTATGCAAATTATGTAAGAAGCTCTCCAGCCATGGTTTTTTTTGGGGATCAAACCGCATAGCCATTACCACCTTTATCCCCTCCAAAGGCAGGTGGTATTTTTCAAGAAATGACCGTTCGGGCATTTTAGCGTAATAAGTGCCGCAGTCAATCCTCCCGGGAATGAAAAAAATTTGGTTTTTATATCCATTTGATTTCATGCCCTGTTCAAGTTCCTTGCTGAACACAACAACGCTCACTTCTTCAGGTATTACATATTTTGGGACCTCGCCGCCTGCCTTGGTGAAGAACAGGGGTTTTTCCATGATTGCGGAGGCAAAATACGCAGGATACAGGGAAAGCTGGTCCTGGGCCTGCACAATATCAATAGCATTCTGTTTTATTATTTTAATGAGTTGCCGAAAATAACGTATTTTTTTTCCGATTGTTTTGGAGCTGTTTTTGTTTTTTAAAATAAAAACAGTTGTACCCAGATCCCTGAATTGCTGCCCCATTAACCCCTCGGTAGCCAGAAGGAAAGTTTCATGCCCTCTTCTTTCAAACTCCCTGATAATTGACAATGTTGAGTTAATATGTCCCCCGATACCTAATGGGCGGGTGATAAACAATACTCGCAAAATATTTCCTTATCATTCGTTTTTAATTGTTAACGTTAAAGCTGATTTATCATGACGGGTTTTCCTGCTCATTGTGCCGGAGTAATTCTGTTTTTTATGATTTTCCAATGATTTTTGACTACTTGCTTGATCGCTTTCCAGTCATTACGACGGAAAAACAGGATATCGGAAAAATGAGATCCTGTCAATTTAGAATACAGAAAAAGGTTCATAATAAACATGGCCATGTAGCTTCCACTGATGCTTAACCCTGCACCGATTTCACCATAGCGAGGAATAAAAAAAATGGATGCACCAACAATGAAAATTATCCCCGGTAAAATTGAGAAAAGACTTAACTTGCTTTTCCCAGTTGCGGCTATATGGGAATTCAAAAATTTGAATAGCGGATAGGCTAAAATCGAAGGGAGCAAAGCATAAAACACATAAACAGACCTGACAAATTTCGGACCGTATAAAAATATTATTATAAATTTTATCAAAACACCTAATACAATTGCAGCGATAATTAAAACTGATGCAAAAGCCCGGCAAAGCAGATTTGTCCTCTGAATACCTGTGTTATTGTCAGAAGCAGCCGTATGAGGAAAGAGGACTTCGGCAAAGGAGTTGGTGGTCATAAATAACCGGCCCATCGCTGACGAGGATACTGCGTATAATCCAACGGCAGTATTGGAAATGAAATATTTTAATAAAACGCCAGGAGCGTCTTGTATTATCGTAGTAAAAAGCAATACCCAATAATTCCAGAAACCATACTTAAACATATCACTGCATAAATGAAAAAAGCCGGCTGGTTTGGCTTCAAGGGTCACAGGTATTTTGCTGCTTTTAAAATGAAAAATCAGGTAAATGCAGGTTGCTGCCTGTGCGAGGAGAAACGCCAAGAAGGAACCTAAAACGCCCAGCTTAAAAATCACAACAAAAACTATCAATAAAGGGATGTATGAAAAGTCAAAAATTGCTTCTGAATAATTGGCAATGTTGATCCTTAATTGTCCACTCAGAAACCTTCTTAAAAAATTCTGGAGAAAATAAAGCGGGACCCCGAGCAAACCCATTAAAAAGAAACCTATTGAAAAATCACGCCAGGGAGATAAGGGAGTTTTCCAAACGAATAAAAGGATAAGGCAGGTTATCAAAGACAAAGTAAGACTTAATATCCACAAGGCTTTCCGGAGTTCAGAAAAATGTGTTTTTTTTTGAGCCATAAAAAAGGAAAGGCTGCTGCCAAAACCGAGGTTGGTGAACCGGAAAGAGAATTGGGAGACCAAAATCAGAAGCGAAAAAATCCCGACACCTTCTGGGCCCAACCATCGGGCGTTAATGATCCCCCCGGCCATTTTTACCGCGAGAAGAGAAAAACGGATGGAGACTGTTCGAAAGGCATCTACACTAAAGGACATAGCGATATAATTAAAAATTCACTTTGGCTTATATTCAGGTTTAGTTCATTTATTTGTTTTTACTACTCTGAAGGTTTCCTTCTCGAACAGTTTTTTTAGTTAGATTTTTAATTAGGCGCTCCCGGCAAACACTTCACCGGGAACGCTCAAACTGACGGAATGTTTTAGTTTTGATGGCTATAAGATACTTTTCTTTTGGAGCCTTTTGTGGTCGGAGTCGTGGTAGTAGTAGTCGGAGTCGTGGTAGTAGTAGTCGGAGTCGTGGTAGTAGTAGTCGGAGTGGTGGTAGTAGTAGTCGGAGTGGTGGTAGTGGTAGTCGGAGTGGTGGTAGTAGTAGTCGGAGTGGTGGTAGTGGTAGTCGGTGTAGTCGTAATAGTTGGGGTAGTCGTGGTAGTTGGGGTAGTCGTAGTAGTCGAGTTAGATGTTAAATAGGGAATTGCTCCTATATCACTTGCTGATGCCGTTAAGGTTAGAAGATATCCGTTGCCAATACAGGGACTGCTGGCTGACAGAGAAAAATCCCTCGTTGAGACATTGTTAAATAAAGGATCCTGAAAGATAGAACCTGAGTCGAAAGAAAAATTTGTAAGGTAAGTTGAATAAGTGTACCAAGTCTTATTTATCAGAAACTCACCTAATCCAGTGGTTTTCCAGTAACAGTTGTTTTTTAATTCAAGCCCTTCTGAATTTCCCGGATCTACTCGCAGGATTCCCAGAGTTCCTGTTCGGCAGATAATATTATTATAAATCTTGTTACCAATGCATTTGATTGAAGGATTCGCCGGAACCCCACCATTACGCAACTGGATCCCTCCTGGCGCTAGGATGGTGTTATTATAAACCTGGCAACCTTTTGCCCCCCAAAGGGCAATCCCGCTCATTTCTCCATCGGTTACGTCAGCATAAACGATATTTCCCCGGACAAGCGAATTTTTATTCTCATAATCATAAGTGTATGTTAAGTCGGTACAATAACCACCTAACATGATGGCTTGGTATTTTATATTATAACATTTATTATTTTCAATAAGATGGTTGTCCGCCCCCCCCTTAGAAACGATAGCATTCTGGCAGAAAAAGATAACATTGTTTCGGATGGTGAGATTGTCAGCACCAACGGTGTCTATCCCCTGATTGGGGGCACCAGCGATTTGGCAACCCTCAATTAGGGCATTGTTACCGCTTTGGAGAATTTTTATGGCATCATATTTAAAACCGGTTGTGGCCGAACCGGCAGTGGACCAATCAAAAATTAAGTTGCAATTTTTAATTACTGCATATTTACCAGCGATACCAAGAATGCTACCGTATGGTCCTGCATCTCTTGTAACGGTGAGACCTTCAAGGGTAATATTGTGGGCATTATCACCTATTCCGATTGCAGAACTCGCAGTGCCTGTATATTTAAAAACAGGTTGCTCATTAGGACATGCTTTAAATGTAATCGGGCCGTTGGTATAAAGACAAACTTTCTCGGGAAAAAAATAGTTTCCTCCTTTTATCATTACTACATCATTGGCAATCGCACTCAATGAGGCTTTATTCAACGATTTCCAGGGGCTTAGTTCAGATCCTGAATTATTATCATCTCCCGCTGGACTCACGTAATATTCCCTTGCGAAAACATTGGCGCTAAAAATAAGCACAAAAGCAGCCGATAAGCAGATAAAATTACTTTTAACGTTAAAAAATTTCATTGGGATCCTCCTTTTCTTATAGTGATTAATCGTGCGGGAGCACCAGCTATAACACTTCTTTCGGGAAATGATTTGTTCACTACAGAATTTGCTCCCACAATGGAGTTATTACCAACAGTAACCGGGCCAATAATTTTTGCTCCGGAAAAAATTGTGACGCCATCACCAACGACAGGATAACGGGTTAAATTCTCCTGTGTTTCATCTAACTCTTTCAAGATACGCGCCCCTAATGTCACCCCATTAAATATTGTTACATTTTTACCAACCCTAGCACCAGCACCGATGACAATATCGTGGGGATGGTATACTTTCAGATCTTCTCCAATGTCAAACTGTGTTCGCAATTCTACCCCCGGAACCCTGCATAGCCGAATAATTATAAGTTTGCTAATTAAATAAAAAAAAAGCTTAAGAAATTGAAGTCTTTTAAAAAATATTGATAAGCGATAGTAAACTACCACCCGGTATCCAGGATCAAATATCAAGTTTTTTAAAATAAAACCAAAACCCGGGAAATTTTTTGTTCGGGAATAAATATCCAGAGTAAAACATTCTTTTAAGCTCATTCTTGCTGTTTTTTCCTTTTTATCAATCGCTAATGGTCTTTAGAGAACCGCCGAGATATAGCAATTTTTCTTCAAAGCGGTTGTAGCCCCGGCCAATTTGCCATGCATCCTCAATCACTGTCTCACCTTGGGCAGCCAAACCCGCCACGGCCAACGCTGCTCCAGCTCTCAAATCAGTTGCTTTAACTTGTGCGCCATAAAGGGGTGATCCCCCATAAATATACAATAAATCCCCTTCCACCTTGAATTTTCCACCCATTTTCTCAATCTCCGAAGCATAATTGTATCTACCCGGAAAACGTAAATCTATGATCCGGCTTTCACCTTTTGCACAAAATCCATATATGGCAAACAGCGGCTGCATATCGGAATTAATGCCTGGATAAGGACCGGTGGCAATATCAATGGGATAACATTTTCCGCCACGGACAATCAACGAGTTATCCCCCCGGAAAAATTTTGCGCCGCTTTCCCGGAGATGCACCAGAGGAACTTCAAGGTGATCAAACGGAAAATTTACTATTTCAATATCTCCATTGGTCACCACTGAAGCAACCAGCCAAGTGATTGCTTCCATATTATCTCCAATAACCGTATGCTGGGTGCCGGTCAAGCCTTCTACCCCCTCCACCTCAATATGCTCCTGGCCATATACTTTGATCTTTGCGCCCATATTCCTTAAGCAGGAGATAAGGTCTAAAATTTCCGGGCGGATATGAGGATTCCAAATGCTGGTAATGCCTTCGGCCAAACTTCCGCAGAGTATCCCATTTTCTGTTGCGCCCGTTGAACGTATAGGAAGGTGAATATCTGCGCCTTTTAACCTTTCTTTCGCACGGGCGCAAAGCACATCACCCTCGCGCCACACGTCAGCGCCCATTTTTCGAAGCGTCATCTCGTGCAAATCATAGTTTCGCTCACCGATTTCGCATCCGCCAGGCAAAGGAACTGCTCCTTCTCCGGTTCTCGCCACAAGTGCTCCTAAAACCAAAAGAGTGGTGCGAATCGAGCGTTCTTCCCAGATAAGCCGGCTCTGGATTTTGGAAGTTTCAGTAATGGTAATTTTATCCGGTTCCTCGAGGCATTCTTTTCCTAAAGAGCGGAGCATCCCTACACTGGCCTGAGCATCGAGAAGCGCAGAAGGGTAATTAGCAATCTCAAATTTTTCATTTGTAAGTAAAGAAGCAGCCAATAATTTAAGCACACTATTTTTGGCCCCATCAACATTAACTGAGCCAATAAGTTTGGAAGGCTGAATGAGGTATTTAATTATTTGTTTCATTAGAAACCTAAACTCTTTCTTCAATATCCTCCGGGAAAAAAATTACTTCCCTTTGAAGTCGAATGCCAAATTCCTCATAAACCCGGTTTTTACCAATTTCGATTAAGCTCTTGACATCATTACTGGTTGCGTTACCCTCATTCACAATCCAGTTAGCATGTTCCGGTGCAACCATAGCTCCTCCGATTCGCATTCCCTTCATCCCAACTTTTTCCAGATACCATCCCGCGGTCTTTTGGCCCTTAGGGTTTTTAAAGGTGGAGCCAAAAGTTTTTGGGTTTTTTGGCTGCTTTGCCTGTCGGGAAGACCGTAGCTCTTTTATTTTTTGAATAGCGAGCTCCTTGTTTCTCTTCTCAACCGGACTTAACCGGAACGATGCTTGCAAAACAATGTTAGTGGTTTTGAGGAGCGAGCTACTCCTGTTGCTGAAGTTCATTTCCCCGTTACCATATTCGTTTATCTTTTCAGTTAGGGGATCAAAAACTTGGGCAGTAACAAAATGATCTTTAATTTCCCCTTCGTTAGTGGTGCCGGCATTCATTGCTATTGCTCCACCTACTGAACCCGGGATAACCGCCATGTATGAGTAACCAAGATTTCCATGCTCAGCCAGGAGATTGCCCAATTTTATTAAAGAAGTCCCCCCACCCGCGCTCACGTGGCTTAAGTCATTGCTGAAGCTGATCGCTTTAAATATTCCTCCCAGTTTAAGGACAATACCATTTACCCTTTCATCACTGAGGAGGACGTTCGAGCCGGCGCCAAGGATATAAAAAGGTAGTTTCTGATCATGGGAAAACTTAATAACGTTTCTTAAAAAAATTAAACTTGGTACCATAGCATAGTATAAAATATCCCCCCCGGTACCGATACGCGAAAGCTTTTTCCCAGGAAACTTTTTTTTAAACCGTGTTATTAGCATAATTGGTTTAAATTTTTTTTATAAGGCCATGCTACAAGGGAAAAAACCATTTTACCTTCCTTGCAAATTATACGCCAACTTATTGAGATTGCAATAATTTCTTAATTTGTATTACTCTGATATTTTTAGATATTTTTTGGCAGTTTTTAATACAAAAGGACATTAAACGGCTTGTCTCAGGGGAACAAACAAAAAATAAAATTATTCTTAAGTTTTAATATGTTCATTTAATTTTTTTAATGTTTTTCTTAACAATATTTTTTTTAAAGGAAGTGTTTCGAAGAAAGCTTCTTTAAGATTAAATTTTACTTTAAAAAATTAAAATCTTAGTAGAAAAAATTCAAGTAAAAAATAAAAAAAATGAAATTTTTGGTTAGGAATTCAGATGTTTTTAGACAAAAAATGGCTTTTAATTTACAAAAAATGGCACAAGAATATTTTTTCTTTGATACCAGACGAGGGAGACAAATCGGCAATTATTAAAGGTACCCTTTAGCGAAATGGTTTCCAGTTGCTTGCTGTTTCTGAGGAACTTACCCGGTAGTTTGTTCATTTTTTTGAAAAGATAAAATTCTGGTGGCTTCTTTTTTAGAAAACCCGATTTTGCCCTCCAATAACTCTCGAAGGCCATGGGTGATGTTTGCAATCATTGCTTTTTCCTGGTACAGTGCTTCCTCCCTTTCCATGTTTCCCGAGTTAATCATGTTGATATAACCAAAACAATGTTTGGTGCAACCAAAAAGCTTGAAATATGAGAAACTAATTAAAGGATACAAGGAGCAGTCCCCTCTCCAGGTTGAAACATTGCCTTGAGGTTTTCTCCATCCTAGTTCATTTATTATGGTATCTTTAATCTTCCTTCTATCCCAAGGTATATAGTCAAATAATTTGATCTCTCTGATGTCCTTTTCTTTTAGAACGGGTTTTCCCCGGTCCAAAATTGCTCTTCCAGGCATTGGAAACTCGAGCCGTTGTAAGAGCGCATGGTACTCAAGGCTGAGATTAGCCAGGTTGCATAATTTCTGAAGCCTGGTCTTCGGGGGCCGCAAAATTTTAAATGCTTCCTTGGTCAGATGTAAGGTTTTCTCTGCAGAGGACGAGCCCCAGAGTATTAATGGTGCTTTATGTTGTTTGGCCATTCGGTAAACATTGGTTTGAAAACCGTATGAACATGCCCTGCAAAAGGAATTTGGTGGGAGTGATTTTAACGCACTCATGCGTATTGCATCCCTTACCATTTTGGATGCGACGTTTCTTTTTGAGCGGATCGAGATCAAGTCAGCATTGAGTAACTCACAGGCGGTTTTCATATTTTTTACTGTTTGTTCATTACTGAATTCATTGTCGTAATTTACGGCGAGAACCTTTAAATCAAATTTTTTCCTCGCAATATACAAAACAAAGGTGCTATCTCTCCCGCCGCTGAGCGGGACAATACAATCATATTTATTGTTTTTCTTTTTTATTGAAGAAATTATTTCTTCCAAAGCTTGCTCGCCTAAAAGTTGAGGCTTTTGCCAATCTCGACAAAAATTGCAAACTCCGTCCTTGTCAAAAGAAATGCCTATCATTGTTTCTGGCATAATGCAACGGGAGCAACGTTTCATCGTTTTTCTCCTTGAGAGTAGAAATTAGGTCAAGTCCTTTAAGGAATCTTCTCATTGTTAGACTAAGGTCGCTTTTGTAAGAACCAATTATTCATTAAACTTTTGCCAAATCAACGTGGGCGGTTAAGCGCTGTCCAGTCAATTTTGAGGTTTGTACCCGGTAGCTTTTTTGTGCTATACCTAAGCCCCAATTTTTCGGAAAATCACTCATGGAAATAATAATTCGGCTTAGCCATTTCCCAGGCTCCGGGAAAGGAACTGCTTTTTCCCTTCCTTGTAACCAAGGGAGCATAAATAAGGAAACTATTTTTTATAGGAAATATATATAATAACATCTTCAAGGCGGTGTTTTTTCCCCCTGATAGACTTTGCTGCAATGCCTGGCGGGCCGGCTTTTTCCCCTTCTTTGTACCTTGGGGGCTGTTTCGATGGTCTTCTTCCTTTCCGACTGCCGCCATTATAACCCTCTTTTTCACCTATGCAAACATAAAAAGTGCATAGTTTTATACCATGTTGCCCACTCGTTGCTAAAAGATGGACAATTCCTTTCAAAGAACGGGTTTATTATTAGTTATCAGCTATCACACACGAGACTAACCCCCAAAACTGCTTTGAGCGGAAATGGGTAAGAATTTTTAAGATTAAAGTTTTAAGTTTTAAGGGTACCTCTAATAATTGCCACTTCGTGGCTTTCGCAAAATAATGAACATAATAATTTCAATTAGTTCCTTATTTCGGTTTTTCCAAAAAATGAATTTTTAGAGTCACCCTTAAGATTTAAGTGTTAAGCAACTTAAATCTTTAAACTTAAGCCCTTAAACTTATCGCTTTACGATTCACCATTTGCGGGGAAGGAAAAAGAAACGAGGGGCAAGGATAAAGGGTTAAGGGGGAAAAAGAAAAACTTGACAAATTGCAGTCTTTTTATTACAATGTACTACATGAAAGTTCTTATGGACGCAGATTGCTTGATTAAGTTAACTAAGGCAAAACTCAAAGAAATTGTTTGTAATAATTTTTCGGTTTTCATCCCTCAGGCGGTCGAAAATGAAGTGGTCGATAATGCCGGTGAGCATCCGGACGCTATAATTATTAAAAAAAATATTAACGATAATTTGCTCTCAGTTACCCAACAGAGATTGTCCCATCACAAAGGAGAGGATGCGGTATTCGCGCTTTTTCAACAAAAAAAATTTGACGCTATCTGTAGTGACGATAAACGATTCATAAGAAGGATTAAATCTTTTGATGTCGCGTATATAACTCCTGCGGTTTTTATTGTCATTTTACTAAAGCAGGGGGCATTAACCTTAAATGAAGCTTACCGTAAGCTGGATTTATTATCCCCGTTTGTTAGTGATGATGAATACACTATTGTTAAGTCAGCTTTAGATCATTGGAGGGAGTAATGAAAACGAAATCTCTCAGAATACCGAAAGAAATGATGGCTGCTCTCGATCTGGTAGAAAAAGAAGAAAAAATAGAAGAAGCTACCGCCATGCGTAAACTTATGAAGATTGGTTTTGAAACGTATGTGGGTAATCTTTATAAACAAGGAAAAGTTACCCTTCGAGAGGCGGCACGGCTTCTTAACCTTAATCAGATAGAAACAATGAATATTTTTTTAGATGCCGGGATAAAAGGTAATCTTGAAGCCTCGGATGTGATTGCCTCGTTGCAAAGATTTTCTTCGTAAAATACTTTTTCTTGTCCACGCTCATTGTACCCCACGAGCTTAACCCCCAAAACTGCTTTGAGCGGAAATGGGTAAGGTAATCTGATTTTCATATCTCTTAATAACCTCGACCGTTCCGTTCGTAGAGTTGCCGTCAATGAAAATGTGTTCTATATTTACCCAAAAATGCTTTGAGCAGAAATGGGTAATTGAACTCCATGAATTTTTTTTGCCTCTTCTTATTTCATTCCAAGGATTCTCCTTAAGGTTCAGTAGTCGTCCCTGCAAATGTAAATCAAGAGGGGTAAACTTTCATTGCAAAGTTAGCAGGTTATAGGTTAGAGGTTATAAAGTAATCGTTATCCGGGGAGTCCCTCACAGAACAGAGAAATTTTTCAAGCTTTCATTCCAAAAAGTAATTCTTTTTTAAAATATGCGGTTGCCGGGATGGGGACAAGACTGATAAACAGGCCCAAGTCCACGGCCAAATAAGTTTCCCGAAAGACTTACTGGTCTTGTCCATCCGCAAACTTCACCCCCGTGAAGGGCAAATCGGTTACAAAGCCATAAAATTCACCTTTGGCAGTATTGGGGTTCATGACAAACTTCTTGTTGTCATTGATATAAATGTTGATTGAGCTCCCCGAACCACCTGTACCTGCCAGGTCAAGCCAGGCGCTGAAAGCCCAAAAAAGTCGTATTTGCCGGTCACGGTGCGGAAAGCATTTTTAAATTTTTTCACACGGGGTAAATGCCTATGTGAAAGTCTTCTTACTTGGTTTCGCGCAACCGCTTAAAAAAATAAAAGAAAAATCTAAAAATAATGGGCACCTCTAATAATTCCCAGTTTGTCACTCCGGCGAAGGCGGGAGTCCGGTAATTTCGATTAGTTCTGAATCCCTGCTTTCGCGGAAATGACATTTTTAGAGGAACCATAATGGGAGAAAAAATCAAATAGAAAGTTTATGAATCTGCCCAAAAGCGTAAAATTTCAACCGTCTTCCCCGGGCGAAATTTTTTCTTGACATTTTACTCTGTTAGGGTTAAAAAAAATAAAAATATGAAATCTAAAAACGATAGACGCAGAATAAAAAAGGGTGGTGCTATGGGGAATGGCTTTTATGATTGCTGATAATATACCAGGCCGGATTGCCATACGAAAATGGCGACTGGCTTTTTTTGTTTTCGGCCCCCCTCATGCAACAGGTTTAACTGGCTTACATACTGAAATTTTCTGCCTTTGCCTTCTTACACAGAGTGTGCAATTATTGTTGAGTGGCAGGTGATAATCTGACCAGATGCCGACTATCACAAGAATAGGAATAAAAAGTTTAATAATAAGGATGGGCTGGTTTTTCCCCAGCGATGTTTCGTTTATGGTCTGTAATACTTTATTTGCTGATTACAGTTTTCTTTTATATCGGGATCTATGCTTTAATCAGTAATCCCGCTGTCGGTCCAGCACTTATAGCTGAACAAGGCACACTGCCTACATCCTAAGTCTTTTTGGATCTATAATAATTATGTTAGTGCCGTTAATCGAAGGCTTTTATCTGCGAACCAGGCACCCTCAAGAAGTGGAAGAAACAGGCCTCGTAAGCAGAGTGGAAGGAGGGGGAGGTAACACTATTAAATGCTTAAAAAGGGAAAGGGGTGTTGAAAAATAAGTCCTTAATAAGTTCACAAACTGCTCAAGGCCCATTAAAACTTTTTATACCGACGAAACTAACTGAGGGGATGTAAGATGGAAAGTGGCTAAAAGGCGGAAGTGGTATAGTAATTATTAAGTGAGTGACAAAGGAGGTTAGAGCGATGAAAGAACTGGTGGAGGTGCTTGTTAAGGCTTTGGTCGATAATCCCAACGCGGTGCAGGTAACAGAAGTAATGGGTAATAATGTAATTATTGTTGAGGTGAAGGTAGATAAAAGTGATATGGGAAAAGTGATTGGGAAACACGGACAGACGGCGAGCGCGATTCGTACCCTTTTAAGCGCCACATCTGCAAAGCTTAAAAAACGCGCGGTGTTGGAAATCCTTGAGTAATATAACTTGACAATAGGTTACAATTAAGGTTATTTTAGGTTCCTCGAAGATTATAAGGAAATAAACGTTTGTTTCTTTATATTGCCGGAAACCATATAGTCAACAGGTGAGTGAAGGGAAAATTTATTATTTATTAGAATAAGGAGAGTAAGAATGAAGATCTATGTGGGAAATTTGTCGTATGAGGTGACTGAAGATGATTTAAAGCTGGCTTTCAAAGATTTTGGACAGATTGAAACCGTCACCCTTATTAAAGACAAATATAGTGGTCAATCAAAAGGATTTGGATTCGTGGAGTTTGCTTCTAAAGCAGAAGGACAGGCTGCGATTGACGGCCTCAACGGAAAAGAGTTAAAAGGAAGAACTCTTAATGTGAATGAGGCTCGCCCTCGCCCTGAAGGTGGTTCCGGCGGATATGGTGGTCGCAAAGGAGGCGGAGGCGGCGGTGGTGGTAGAGGTGGATATGGCGGCGGCAGAGGAGGACGCGGGGGATACCGATAAATACAACGTGACCGGTAACTTTAAGCACCAACGACCTAAAATCTTGACTAATCTGGTGTCCCTTTATCTGAGATCGGCTTGATGTTGTAATCTAAAAAGAAGACCCATTCCATGGGTCTTCTTTTTTTTGCTCTTACTTAAACTTCATTTTTATCTCGCTTCAAAATTCGTTTTGTTCGGATGATCCTCTTTACAACGGCAGTGGCGGATACCAGGTACAGCGGGATGAGCGCCCTCCGTGCCGGGGAAAAAAACGTGAAGGAGCTTAGTGTTCATTTAAGAAGCACCCCGCAGGGAAAGGGAAATGCGCTTTCGCTCTAAGTCAACGCCAAGCACGGTCGCCATCACTTTCTGGTTGACCTTTACCACCTCGTTTGGATTTTTTACGAAACGGTTTGCCAGCTCGCTGATGTGTATAAGGCCGTCCTGATGCACACCGATATCCACAAAAGCGCCGAAAGCCGTGATGTTGGTGACAATGCCCGGAAGTTTCATGCCGGGCTTTACATCCTCGATTTTTTCAACTCCTTCGGTAAAGGCAAAGGCCTCAAAAATCGCCCGGGGGTCTCGTCCAGGTTTAGCCAGTTCGTTTAGAATATCAGTGAGAGTTGGCAGGCCCACTTTTTCGGTTAGGTACGTGTTTATGTCAATGTGTTTGCGTAACCCTTCATTTTTCATCAGGTCGTTTAACGAGCATCCGAGGTCTTGCGCTATTGCTTCGACGATCGGGTAACTTTCCGGATGAACCGCGCTTGAATCCAGCGGGTTTATGGCGTCATGTATTCTTAAGAACCCTGCTGCCTGCTCGAAAGCCTTTGGACCGAGACGGGGAACTTTTTTGAGTTTCTCCCGCGCGTCAAAAGGGCCATTTTCGTCACGGTATTTAACGATCGCTTTGGCGAGCTGTGGCCCCAACCCGGAGACATACGTGAGGAGTTGTTTGCTGGCAGTATTAACCTCAACGCCCACCGCATTGACACAACTCATCACCACATCATCAAGACTTCGTTTTAACGCGCTTTGATCAACATCGTGCTGGTATTGGCCGACCCCGATTGATTTGGGTTCGATTTTTACCAGTTCGGCAAGCGGGTCCATGAGACGCCGGCCGATGGAGACCGAACCGCGCACGGTTACATCGTGATCGGGAAATTCTTCGCGGGCGACTTCCGACGCAGAATACACCGATGCCCCGCTCTCATTGACGATGATCACGGGAATTTTTTTGAGCGGTTCGAGACCTTTCACAAAAGCTTCGGTTTCCCTCCCTGCGGTTCCGTTTCCTACCGCAATCGCCTCTACCTGAAATTGCCGGCAGAGCGTGATCAGGGTCTCTGCTGCTTTGACTTTCGCGTGCTCGGATTGATGGAGAAAAATCGTATCCGTATGAAGAAGCTTTCCCTGGCGGTCGAGACAGACCACTTTGCAGCCAGTCCGAATACCGGGATCAACAGCAAGCACGTTTTTCCGGCCCAGGGGCGGAGCCAGAAGGAGCTGACGCAGGTTTTCGGCAAATACCCGGATCGCTTCTTCATCCGCGCGCTTTTTAGTGACCATCCGAATTTCTGTTTCCATCGATGGATAGAGGAGACGCGAAAAACTATCGTCAAGCGCCTGCTTCACCTGAAGAGAGGCCTGCGAATTCCCTTTAATGAAAAACGGTCCAAGGAGGGCGAGGGCTTCTTCTTCAGGCGGCGATACCCGAAGTGTCAGAAACCCTTCTTTCTCTCCTCGTCTCATCGCGAGAATCCGGTGAGACGGAGCCGCGTTCACCGGTTCTTCCCAGTCATAGTAATCCTGGTATTTGATTCCTTCCTTTTCTTTATCAGCAATGATCTTAGACTTAAACACCGCCCGGCCGAGGAAAAACTCCCTCATTGCAGCGCGCGCGCCAGCATCTTCACTGATCCATTCAGCGATAATGTCCCGTGCGCCGGCCAGTGCTTCCTCAGCGGAATTGACATCCTTTTCCGGATTAATAAATGCCTGCGCCTCGTTGAGGGGATCCTGGTTTACCGGATCGGTTACGTCCTGCGCGAAAATCCGTTGGGCCAGAGGTTCAAGACCCTTTTCACGTGCGATTGTGGCTCGCGTTCTGCGCTTGGGCCGGAAGGGAAGGTAGAGATCCTCCAAAACGGTCATAGTCTGCGCAGCGTCAAGTTTTTCTTTTAGCTCCTCAGTCAAAAGCCCCCGCTCTTCGAGAGAACGAAAAATGGCTTCCCTTCGGCTGTCCAGCTCGGCAAGCTGCGCCAACCGGTCCCGGATTGCGGTAATCGCTACTTCATCCAGAGAGTTGGTGGCCTCTTTGCGATAACGGGCGATAAATGGAACGGTCGCCCCTTCTTCAAGAAGCAAGGCTGTTGCCTTTACCTGTTGTGGTGTAAAACTGAGTGCTGTTGAAATTCGTTCGATATGAGTTTCGTTCATTGTTTTATCGTCAGGTTGAATTTACACGCCCGGCTATCAAAATCATCAATGTCTGAAGGTGGGGTCGCAAGAAGATTTTGTCTCGTAGGTTGTTTAAAAACTCAATGAAAAACATCGTCACCGAAAAAAGACTTTTTACGAAATAAAGAGATTTTTTGTGGAAAAGTTCGGATCGCTGGTCAGATGAACGCCGAGGCGTCTTAAACCGGCTTCATCTCCGGGGGTGGGAATATGAGTCATATGTACCTCACAGTCCCGAAGGTCTTTCAATTTTTCAATGGCCAGTTGAGCTGCGGGATTTGCCATCGCACTGATACTGAGAGCAATAAGGGCCTCTTCGAGATCCAGACTCACGGTTTTCTCTTTCAGGATTTCCATTTTCAGTTTCTGCACTGACTCGGTGATGGAGTCAGGCAAGAGGGGCAATTTAGGGGGAATGCCTGCCAAATGTTTGATGGCATGGATAATCAGACTGGTGGCTGCGTGCATGAGGGTGGAATTATTACCGGTGATGATGGTGCCGTCCTTCAACTCAATTGCCGCTCCGCAAAAAATTCCTTCATTACCCTTGTTTTCTTCTATCGCCGCTTTAGCCGCATCGCGTGCCGGGACGACAACCCGGCGGTGTTCTGGCTCAAGGTTTGACTCCTTGATAAAAAGCTCTACTCGTTGCACGGTCTCTTTGTCTGCAAAACCCATTGCGTATTCACAGCGGTAGCGAAAATATCTCCGGATGATTTCCTGCATGGCGGCTTCCTTGGTGCCTTCGTCATCACTAATGGCAAACCCCGCCCGATTTAACCCCATATCGGTGGGTGATTTATAAAAAGACTCACCCCCGGTTATTTTTTCCAGTATCCTTTTTAAGACCGGAAAAATTTCCACGTCCCGGTTATAATTCACCGCCACCTTTCCGTACGCTTCTAAATGAAACGGGTCAATGAGATTAAAATCTTTGATGTCCGCGGTGGCCGCTTCATAGGCCACATTCACCGGGTGTTTAAGCGGTATATTCCAGATAGGGAAGGTCTCAAACTTGGCATATCCGGATTTTTTCCCTTGTAGGTAGTCGTGATAGAGTTGAGACAAACAGGTGGCCAGCTTACCACTGCCCGGACCAGGGCCGGTCACGATGACTAACGGTTTTTCCGTTTCAATATAGCCGTTTGCTCCATAGCCTTCATCGCTGACGATCAGGTCAACATCAGTGGGATAGCCTTTGGTAAAACTATGGGTATAAACTTGTATCCCCCGCCGTTCTAATTTATTTTTAAAAAGGGTGGCTGAGGGTTGGTTTTCAAAACGGGTGATATTCACACCCAGTACATTGATTCCCCAGTTTCTTAAGTCATCAATAAGTTTCAAAGCATCCGAATCGTAGGTGATACCAAAATCAGCCCGTATTTTTTTTCTTTCGATATCCCCGGCAAAAATGCAGAGCAAGATATCGGCTTTGTCTTTTAATTCCGAAAGAAGCCTCATTTTGATGTTTGGGTCATAGCCGGGCAAAACTCTGGCAGCGTGGTAATCGTATAAAAGCTTTCCGCCGAACTCGAGGTACAGCTTGTTGTCAAACATTTTCATTCGTTTAATAATTTCCGAGGTTTGTTCTTCCAAGTACCTCTCATTGTCAAAACAGGTCTTTCGGATCATCGAGTTCCCTCCATGAAATTACCTAAGCTAAAATCTTTGGTGAGATCGTGCGTACGTTGAACATTCCGGTGTCGAGCCAAAAAATGGATTTCCTCCTTTGCTTCGCTCTTTTTTCCGGTTTGTCCGTATAATAATGTATTCCAGAACAATTGGGTAGAAAAAAAATAAAAAACCTGCCAAAGGTCTAAATCTTCTTAATCCCTCAATGACTTTAGAGCCATCTATGCAACTATCCGTTAAGTTCAACGATTTCTTTCTCCGGGAGGAGGACTTTTAAAACTTATGTCCCACCTTGCCGCGCGACACCACGGTATCAAAAAGTTTGCGTGGCCGTGATTTCGGCTCCTCATCGGGTACGCCGATGGTCAACAGGCAAAGGAGATACATTTTTTCCGGAATTCCCAGAGTAGTTTTTATTTCCTGGTAAAGTTTTTTCTGCGCTTGAGTTATTTCATTAGCAAAAGCGCCGACAATACACATGCCGAGTCCTTGGTTGACCGCCTCGATTGCCATAAAGGCGTAGGCAATGCCCAGTTGTTCAAATGTTCGGCTGAGGATTATTGCCGGTCCATTCTCGGCAACGCAAAAAACCGGATCCTTAAGAAACACGTTGTCGATAACTTCTTCCGGGACGTTTATTACGCCACTCTGAACAAGTTCCATAAGGGCTTCACGGTTTTTCGGCTTGTCCCATGCAGAAAGGTCACCACAGACACCAATGACCACCGGCGCCTGTTTTACTTGCTTTTGTCCGGAGGCAAGGCGGCTCAATTTTTCTTTTATGTCCGCGTCTTCGATAACAATAAAATGCCAGGGCTGAACGTTTTCCCAAGAGGGTGCCCGGCGTCCGGCTTCTAATATTTTACGTAATGTCTCGTCCGGGATGGGTTGGCTTTTGTATTTACGAATACTTCGCCACGTGTTGATTGCATCAGTTACTTCCATGGGGGAGTCTCCTTTTTTGAAGCGTTATTTTTTCGTTCAAGGCTTTTTAGCCTCTACCAGACAGTCCATCATCTGACTTGACCGGATAATTTTGACTTCCCTAAATCCCGCCTCCTCCAGGGGATGCTTAATTTCCAGGAATGTATACGTATCCCCCCCCGGAGTGTTTATCAGCATATTGAGAGCGAAAAGAGCTCCTTCGGGCGGATGGGTGCGGGATTCATCCATAACAAAATCACGAATGAGCAGTCTGCCTCCCGGAAGGAGTGCCTGAAAAATTTTACGGTAAAGAGCAAGGTTTTGTTCAGGACTGTTTTGATGAATAATCGCAGAGAGGAGCGCTAAATCGCAGCCCCGGGGAAGGTCATCATGATAAAAATCACCCGCCACAAGCTCAACCCGTTTTGCCAGCCCTTCGGCGTTCATTCTTTCTTCAGCCATGAGAATGACATTTTTAAGGTCAAAGATCACTCCTGTGAGCATTGGGTTTTTTTTGAGAAAAGCGATGCAATACGTGCCTGAACCACCGCCAATGTCGAGGAAACGTTTAAAAGGTTTCAGGTCATACGCACCGGCAATTTCCTGAGAAAGCTTGCGGCCAACAACGTGCATGGCACCAATAAAGGCTCTCTGGTCTTCCTTGGTTTTGTACCAAAAGGGTTTTGGTTTTCGATCAGGGCCGTTTTTCACAGTTTCGGTTAGATGGCTCCAGCTATCCCAAAGATTATTTAAATGAAGGATCAAGGGGAGGATTGTGTCCGGATGACTTGCGTCCAGCGGTGCGCCTTGGTCGGTCAGAAGATAGTAAGTATCGTGTTTTTTTACCAGACCGAAGGTAACCAGAGTATCCAGGAGGCGTGTTAAGGCGCGGGCGTTTAGCTTGAGTTTGCCGGCAAGTTCCTTGGCTGAAGATGATTTTTCGTGGAGATGGGTAAAAAGATTGAGTTCCGCCGCAGTTAGTATCACCCGGCTTTCCATGAAATTTCTAACTTTAGAGATAACCTCACCTGGTTTCATCACTTTCTTTCCTTTTGAGCGAGATAGGTTTTAATGGCCTCAAAAAAACGCGTTGCCATAATTGTATAAACTGCTTTGTTCGGGCGGATTGGGTCACTCATCAGGTCAGGATCGGTGATAAGACCGTTATAAATTCTTTTATTTAACCAGCATAACCGGGCACTGAGATAAGATTCCTATTTTATGACTGATCGTTCCCCAATCTTTGGTGGGTTCTTTGGGATTGACTTTGTGAGAATTCATAATAATAAGGTCAATTTTATTTTTGCCCGCAAAACTTAATATCTCCCCCACCCTATTGCCGAAGGTAATTTTACCTTCAATGGACAGTTTGTTTTTTTTGTAAGGGGTAATCAATTTATCAATATTTTTTTTTGCCCGTTCTTCCAGATTTCGATAGAAATCTTCGAATTCAGAAAAAGAGGTGGATGCAATAGTTTGGACTACGTGCAAAAGATAAACCTTACTTTTAGTATGTATGGCGATTTTAACCGCGATATCCAAGGCCTGTTTGTTTTTTTTGGTCAAATCAATTGGAACCAGAATATTTTTAAACATACGACCTCCTTTGTTCACTTGCGTTTGAGGTAAACTGTAAAATCTTATAACCTCAATAACTTCGATTTATGGCCGCGCTTAGCTCTAAAACTCTTTTGAAAATTTCTATTGACGCCCAGATAAGATATAAGATGAAAATTACCACTGCCATAGTTAAAAGCACTTTCCAGTTCTTACTAAAATGAGGGCTTTTACAAAGCAGCGGCAGCGCAAAGGGACCGATTAACACGAATAAGAGAACAAGCACAGGAACTGGGCGATAATACCATTTAATCTTTTCTTCTTGAGGCATGGTAACGTCCTCTCTCAACGAGGCCTTTTCTCAGAGTTAGTTAAATTTTGGGTAAAGTTCGGTTCCCTCTTATTAAGGTTTCCGGGAGATTACCATACTCCTTATTTTTAATCAATATTTCCAAAAAAATAAAATGTAAGTTTTACGGCTTCTTCAAGCTTATCATTGGTGTTTTTTTGCTATGCGATAGGTTAAATTTTTTTTTCTTTAACCCTAAAAAGTAAAAGTGACGCCAGGAGGGCCAAGCCGGCGCCAAACAGGAATGCAACCCCAGGATTTACCCGATGCCACAATACCCCCATAATAATACTGGCGGGCAGCGCTCCGATCCCTATCGCGCAATTAAAAACTCCGTAGGCAAGACCGCGCATTTCGGGCTTCACCAGATCAGCGACAAAAGCTTTTTCCACCCCCTCGGTAAGTCCGAAATAAACGCCGTATAAAGCAAAAAGCCCCCATGCCTGCCATGCGGACGAAGAGAGCGCAAAGGCACCATAAACCAGCGCGTAAATAATCCATCCTAAGATAATCACCTTTTTTCTTCCGATTCGATCGGAGAGGGCACCGCCGGGCATGGAACTGAGAGCTTTGACAACATGTAAAACCACCCAGATGATGGGAATAGAGACGGCCGAAACCCCTAAATCATTTGCCCGGAGGAGCAAAAAGGCATCGCTCGAATTTCCTAACGCGAATAAAAAAACAATGCCCAGATAAAGGCGAAAATTACCGTCAATCCCGCGGAAGTGTGGCGATGGTGCTTGGGCTGTACGCTCAGGCGCAATTTCTTTTGCTCCCACGATAAGGATGATAACACTGAGTAGGGCAGGGATAGCCGCAAGCCAGAAAACCAAACGGTAATTATGCGGCGCAAGAAATAAAACCCCCATAGCGAGGATGGGGCCAACAATTGCTCCCAGGTGGTCCATGGCGCGATGGAAGCCAAAGGCCTTGCCGCGAAATTCCAATTTGGTTGAATCAGCGATGAGAGCATCGCGGGGAGAAGTCCGGATACCTTTACCGATCCGGTCGATAAATCTGACAAATAAAACATGCCAGGAAGCCAGCGCCATTGCCATGAGCGGCCGTGCAAGCGACGCGAGGGCATAACCTGCCACGGCAAGGGACTTGCGCTTTTGTAATTTATCGGATAACCAACCGGAAAATAGTTTCACCAGAGAAGCGGTCGATTCAGCGACCCCTTCAATAAGACCGAGCATTTCCGCGCTTGCTCCCAAAGTGAAGGTAACAAAAAGGGGGAGCAAAGGGTAGATCATATCGCTGCTGGCGTCAGTAAAAAAACTGACCAAACCTAAGACAGCAACATTTCTTCCTAACCCAGAAAACAGGTTTTTTTTATCGAAAAATTTTTTCACACCAGCGAATCTTTAGCTTTTGGATGAAAAATCTGCCAGGCTTCATTTTAAACAGTTTATATCTTAATTTTAAAATTTTTAGAAGTGGTTAAATAAATATAAATTCAAGGTTTTAGGTGTGGACCTACTTGTTAAAATCCTTGACTTTTTCAAGTGTTTTGGTAAAAATTTTTGTTATGTTGCTTTGCCATCATGATCAAAGGCGTATTCTTTTCGGGCTTCATGAAATCGGGTTTAATTTGATGAAGGAGAGTATGTGCCCCTAAAGCCGGGGATGGTGGTGGAGATCGTGGGGGAAAAATTGAAATTACCTAGCTGATACCAAGCACATCAAATTTTGGAGGTAACCCATGGATGATCCGATTAAAGATTATTGGCGCACTCGGCTAAAAGATTTGAAGGAAGCATTGGAGGCAAATAATTTCGAGGTTTTTATTGCCGACAATGCCGGCCACGCAAAAACAATTTTGGAAAATGAAATTATTTCCCGGACCGGAGCAAAAAGCGTCTCCTGGGGCGGTTCGATGACTTTTATTAATTCCGGCCTTTATGAAGCGCTCAAGGATCGGAAGGATCTCGAGGTAGTGGATACCTATGACAAAAGCCTTTCGGATGAACAAAAGATGGAGAAAAGAAGAGCGGCGCTGTTGGTTGATCTTTTTATCATGGGAACGAACGCGATTACCCAAGAAGGCGAGCTGGTTAATTTGGATATGATCGGGAACCGCGTGGGGGGTTTAATTTTTGGCCCCAAAAACGTGGTAATTCTGGTCGGACGTAATAAAATTGTTCCTGATCTTGAAGCCGCTATGGGCAGAATCAAAAATTACGTCGCCCCCATTAATACCAAGCGACTGGGGAAAAAAACCCCGTGCGTGAAGACATCTTACTGCGAAGAGTGTCAAAGCGAGGAGCGGATCTGCAATGCGTGGACAATCATCCAAAAATCATTTCCCAAAAAGAGAGTGAAGGTTGTTTTAATCAATGAGGATTTAGGATTATAATTTGACGACATCACATTTAAAAGAGAGGGAAGGTCTACCGTTGATTTCCCCAGAACTATTATTAAAGATTTAGCAGCACGATCGTAACCCTTTTAAGAAAAACACAAAATGAAAGCCATGGTATTAAAGGAGCTTTGCCGCATAAAAGAAAACCCTATTCCATTGGCGTTAACTACACTGCCGAAACCGGCTCCGTTAGAAAATGAAATTTTGATTAAAGTCTCGGCGTGCGGTGTTTGCCACACTGAATTGGATGAAATTGAGGGCCGAACTCCACCGCCGCATTTACCGGTAGTCCTTGGTCATCAAGTGGTGGGAAAAGTTGAGACCCAAGGTGCTCAGGCAAAACTTTTTAATATCGGCGATCGGGTCGGTGTGGCGTGGATTGCTTCGGCCTGCGGGACCTGCACGTTCTGCCTTTCCGGAAATGAGAACCTTTGTCCGCAATTTAAAGCCACCGGCCGGGATGTGAACGGCGGATATGCCGAGTATATGACTATTGAAGAAGGTTTTGCCCATCCAATCCCCGGGTTTTTTTCCGATGTTGAAACCGCTCCGCTTCTTTGTGCGGGTGCGATCGGCTACCGGTCTCTAAAACTTTCCAGTCTTACCGATGGACAAAACTTGGGTTTAACCGGTTTCGGAGCATCGGCCCACCTGGTGCTTAAGATGGTAAGGCATCGGTATCCGAATACCAAAGTTTTTGTTTTTGCCCGAAGCGGTGATGAAAAAACATTCGCACGTGATTTGGGAGCGCATTGGGCCGGCAACTCGGAAGAGAGATCGCCGGAGCAATTAGACAGCATTATTGATACCACGCCGGTGTGGGATACGGTGGTGGAGGCATTAAAAAATTTGAAGCCTGGAGGAAGGTTGGTAATCAATGCGATTCGTAAAGAAGAAAGTGATAAAGAAACTCTTTTGCGGTTACACTATCCCGACCATCTCTGGATGGAGAAGGAGATTAAAAGCGTCGCTAATGTGGCTCGAAGCGATGTGAGGGAGTTTTTACTGTTGGCGGCAGAAATTTCGATAAAGCCTGAGATTCAGGAATTCAGACTGGAGGAGGCAAATCAAGCGCTGATAGAACTTAAGGAACGAAAAATTAGAGGCGCTAAGGTTTTAAAAATCGCGTAGGGTAGGGTAGGGTTGTCAACGGGACCTCGTTTTTTGGAGATTTAGTTAACCGGCAGATGCTTAATGGGGTGTAAACCCTGCTAAGGCGACTTTCCTTTTACGAAGGACTTGCCTGCAGCGAGAGATCAACCGTGTATAAAAACATATATAACAAGGTAAGGTTACTATGGTGGCAGCTTTGATAGATGTTTTACTCTTTTCTAAAGGAGGGTGATCACAATGGCAAAGGACCCAGGGATAGGATACCGACTTATGGCTACCATAACCGGGGCTAAAGGTCAGTGTAACGCCGGCCATCGGGTAGGGGAAAAGTTTGAAATCAGTTGTCACAACCCGGGAGGGTTGTGCGGTTTTTTTTATCACGACATTTTTCCCAGTCTGGAAACTTTTCAGTTTGGAGGAAGCCTTCATTGGTGGGAAGGTGATACAATTCACCTGCAATGCCCGGATAGTGATAACCTGGTAACCTTAAAGGTGGAAAGGTCAAAGAGGATATAGGTGTATTTCTGGCCCGCCTATTTATCGCCCAGCTTTTGACTATGGTATGACAGGCCCTCTATGATGCTCTAACCAAGTAAAACTGTTTTAAAATCCGGTGTCCTGGGGGCGAGGCAATTCATTTCCTAAAGACCTTTTTTAAAAGGTCGGTAACCTGCGCCGCCAGGTTGGTTCTGATTTTTTTTTCTTACTGTCCGATCATATAAAAAAGAGCGTCCATCGCCTTGCTGGTTACGTAATGGTCAAGGTCAAAGGATGGTGACTTCATAAACGGTAAGGCGGTGTATTTGTCCATCATTGTTTTATACGAGCGGGTAACTCAGACCTCATTCATGCTTTGAAAAAATAATCGGCTTATAAAGGCCGTAGAAATGTTATCCGAGGTTTTTTTGCGGGGAAATTCCCGCGCCCTGCTTAACAGTATCCTGTAAGCCGGTACCGGATGCGGCAAAAAATAAAAGAAAACAAATAACGATAAACCATGCTTTTTTCATCTTCGCCTCCTGGGAGAGGCAGAAATATATTTTGGCATCCATTGAAAATATTATCACTTTTTTAACAAGGTTCAATTTCAAATACCAAGAACCAATTAAAATCATTATGTTCCAGGAGATAACTTCCTTTTACTAAAAATGAAGGAAATTTCCTTTATCCCATAAAATACCCGATATTTTTTAAGGTTTCTTTTCAATGCTGATTATAATTTTGTTGAAAAAGTATTAAATTCCGGTAAACTATTTAATTTAAAAATCGTCATATCATAAAGAGTCAAGAGGGTTGGGGAAATTGTTTTTATTAATCAATTTTGGAAAGGGTATATATGGACACTGATGATGGTGGCAATGGCAATAAAATCAGCACCTTGCCATTCATAGAAATTCGTAAGGTGCTGACCCTGCGAGGGCCTAATATTTGGGCAAATTTCCCCGTACTCGAGGCATGGGTAGACCTTAAACAATTTAATGAAATTCCTTCCAATAAGATACCGGGATTCAACGAACGCCTTATGGTTTGGCTACCCACCATGATCGAACACCGGTGCAGTCGCGGTGAGCGGGGTGGGTTTTTCGCTCGCTTGCATGACGGCACCTATCTCGCCCACATCTTGGAACATATTACCTTAGAGCTGCAGACTTTGGCAGGAACCAACGTTGGTTATGGTAAGAGCCGGGAAACATCTGAGCAAGGAGTCTACAAAGTCGCCATAGAATATGTAGAAGAGACCCTCGCCAAAGAGTGTTTAAAAGTCGCTGCTGGGATTTGTTTTTCAGCTGTTCACGATATCCCTTTTGATATATCGCGCCAGATAAATCGCTTAAAAGATATTGCCCAAGATATTTGTTTGGGACCAAGTACCCGGGCAATTGTAGAAGCTGCCCGCGCCCGGAAAATCCCGGTGCGAAGGCTTAATTCCGGAAGTTTGGTCATGTTTGGATACGGCTCTCGCCAGCGTCGCATCCTTGCTTCTGAGACCGATCAAACCAAGGCGATTGCCGAAGAGATTGCCCAGGATAAACAAGTAACCAAAACGCTCTTGAAGGCAGTAGGTGTTCCGGTCCCGAAAGGCCGGATCGTATACAGCGAAGAAGATGCTTGGGCGGCGGCGAGAGACCTTGATCTGCCCGTGGTCGTAAAACCGCTTGATGGCAATAAAGGACGAGGTGTTTCCGTGAATCTCACGTGTCAGGAAGAGGTTATGGCCGCCTATACCTCCGCAGCCTCCGTAGGCTCGTCGGTTTTGGTTGAGAAATTTATTCCCGGGCAGGATTATCGTCTGTTGGTGGTGGGAGATCAATTAGTTGCCGCGGCGCGGAGGGAGCCTGCTCACGTTATTGGTGATGGAATACATACCGTTGCGGAGCTGATCGAGCAAGAGAATGAAAACCCTCTGCGGGGTAATCACCACGCGCTCCCCCTGAGTAAAATTCCTCTCGATTCGGTCTCACTGGCGGTACTCGCCGAACAAGGTCTTACCGTGGAGTCAAAACCTCTCGCGGGGACAATGGTTTTCATTCGCCGCAATGCTAACCTCAGCACCGGGGGAACTGCGGTTGATGTGACTGATGAGGTTCATTCTGAGGCGGTCACCGCCGCAATTGATGCCACGCGGGTCGTTGGTTTGGATGTTGCTGGGGTTGACGTGGTGGTACCGGACATCAGCCGTCCGTTGGGAGAACAGGGGGGAGCAATAGTGGAAATTAATGCCGCTCCCGGCTTACGTATGCACATCCAGCCTTCGCACGGGATCGGAAGGCCAGTGGGGGAGGCGATCATCTCCACACTTTTTTCTGAAGGCGAAACCGGGAGAATCCCAATTGTTGCCGTAACCGGCGTGAACGGCAAGACCACGACGACGCGGTTTATCGCTCATATTCTCAACGGCAGTAATTTCAAGGTAGGAATGGCCTGCACTGACGGTATTTATATAGACGGTCGGCGGATTGACAATGAGGATTGCAGCGGACCTCAGAGTGCACGGGAAGTTTTATTGAATCCGGTCATCGGAGCCGCAGTTTTGGAAACAGCACGAGGCGGTATTCTTCGTGAAGGGTTAGGGTTTGATTTCTGCGATGTCGGTGTCGTAACCAATATCGGCCAAGGAGACCATCTCGATCAGTATGACATCGACACCGTTGAAAAATTGGCGGTGGTAAAAAGGACAATAGTCGAAGCGGTTACACCCGAGACAGGTGCCGCGGTACTGAATGCCGCCGATCCTTTGGTGGCAGCGATGGCACCTTACTGTCCGGGCCGGGTTGTATTTTTTTCCTGCAATGGAGACCACCGGGTGATCGTGGAACATCGCCGCAAATCCGGCCGGGCGGTCTTCATGCGACAGGACGCGGTTATCCTTGCCGAAGGAGATCACGAGCAGCGCTTGGTCTCGCTTGATTGCATCCCCCTTACCCTTGACGGCAGAGTACGATTCCAGATCGAAAATGCTTTGGCGGCAATTGCGGCGGCGTGGTCTTTGGGGATAGCCCTCGAGAAAATCGTGGCTTCGGTGTCATCCTTTACCGCTGATATCGACAACGTGCCAGGCCGCTTTAATCTGGTAAGGCTTAATGGTGCTACCATGATCGTCGATTATGGGCATAATGCCTCGTCGTTAGAAGCTATTATCGAAGCCCTTGATAATTTTTCGCCGCCTAATCGAACCATTGTTTACTCCACCGCGGGCGACCGGCGTGATTCCGATATTATTCTTCAAGGATTACTCCTGGGTGAAGCGTTTGACTCGGTTATTCTCTATGAAGGTCACTATATGCGGGGGCGGGGAAAAGGAGAAATTATCAGTTTGTTTCGCAAGGGCATGAACGGCACGGGTCGGGCTAAGGAAGTCAAGGAGGTCTATGGTTCACTTAACGCGATTGACCAAGGTCTGCGGTTTTTGCGTCCCAACACCTTAGTGGTGATCCAGGCAGATGTTGTTGACGAAACCATAGCGCATCTTCAAAATTACCTCAGTGCCTATCCACATCCTGCGTGAAAGGTCACGATCTATTTCGTGCTCCCGATCAGGTCATTTCATATAGCATTGCATTCAAAAGCAGATCGAGGCGGCGACGAGGAATCGACGCAGGCGTACGTTTTAGTACGTCGAGGAGTATGACGAGGAGACAACAAAGCTATGCAAATGAAGGCGACTTGTTATCAGGATAAAAGAAGGAGCTTCCTTAGGTGGTTGAAAATAGGGAATTACCGGTTAAGTTCAAAGCACAGATAAACGGCCTTTTAAGCGAGGGTGAGATCCCTTTAGCCTGGTTTTCGCCGGACTTAGACAGCCGTCTCCATTTTGCCTATGGCTTAGTCGTCCTCACCAACCGCACGCTGATCAGCATTCAACCCCGGCCTCAGGCAAAGCATTATGCTTTTTCACGATCATTTATTTCTGAGTTCTTGAGAAGGACAAAAAAAAAAGACGCGCTTGATAGCGATAGAGTATACATGACCTACTCACTCAACTCTATCGTCTCTTTAAGGGTCACTGAACATAAAGGAATAGGAACGCTCCACCTCCTCGATACTTCTCATTTGCTTACCCAGTGGAAGTTCACCGCCAGTCAAAAACTCCACGCGCATCTTTTGGTAGAACGCTTTCTGGAGGTTAAGGAAAGCGGTAAAGAAAAAGCCGACGCGAACTTATCCTTATCGGAAATTACCCCGGGAGTTCCCCGCGATGGGGAAC
This sequence comes from Thermodesulfobacteriota bacterium, assembly GCA_026625185.1. GTDB lineage: Bacteria > Desulfobacterota > WTBG01 > JAGOGO01 > JAGOGO01. The sequence continues at coordinate 2,529,198 of CP113000.1, forward strand.
ATGCGGTACTATTGGACTATGCTCCGGCGGCGGCTCCTCCGCCGGCGCGATCGTTATTTCGGTTGTTTAAATTTGCCCGGCCGTGGACCGGCATGGTCATCTTAGGATTTCTGCTGAGCGTGGGCAGCATTGCCGCTGGTCTGGTGCCGCCTTATATTACCATGCCGCTTCTTGATAAGGTCCTGATTCCTTACCAGAGCGGGACGACGGTTGATTTTCATCTGGTGGGATGGTACCTCTTTGGTTTGGCAGCCGCTTCGCTTCTTGCCTGGGTTCTCGGTTGGGCGCGCACCTATGTTCTGGCATGGGTCAGTGAGCGGGTCAGCGCTAACTTGAGAACCATTACCTATACCCATTTGCACCGCTTATCCATTGAGTTTTTCGGGGAGAAACGGACCGGTGACCTTATTTCCCGGGTCAGTACTGATAGCGACCGTATTTGTTATTTCTTGTCCGTCTATTTAATGGAGTTCGGCTCGGATGTGTTGATGATCCTCATGACCGCGGGCATTCTTTTAAGCATTAACCCTTTTCTTGCGCTGGTGACGCTCTGCCCGTTTCCGGTGATCTTGTGGCTTACCCATCGGGTGAGAACGGTTCTCCGGCGTGGCTTTTCTCTGGGAAGTCGCGCTTGGGCTGACATGACGAGCGTGCTGGCGGACACGATTCCCGGCATTCGCGTGGTTAAGGCCTTTGCCCAGGAACAGCGTGAAATCGACCGATTTCAGGTGTGTAATGCCCGGGTTCTCCAGGCTAACGATCGTATCAATACCACTTGGTCTTTTTTCGGGCCGATGGTGACCTTGCTCACGGATGCCGGATTGCTGATTGTCTGGATCTTTGGTGCCTGGCAGGTTTTTCATCACCACATTACGGTGGGTGTTCTCACCGCATTCCTGGCTTATATCGGACGGTTTTACGCTCGGTTAGAGGCGATGATTAAGATGGTTTCTGCGGTACAGCGCACGGCCGCGAGCGCTCACCGGGTGTTTGAAATTCTGGATCGAGTGCCCAGTGTTCCCGAAGTTGTTAATCCGATCATTCCCGGACGATTCCGCGGCGAGATCGAATTCCGTAATGTTGGGTTTCGTTACGGCAGCCGCCGGGTGCTTGACAACGTTAATTTAAAAATCCGACCGGGAGAGATGATTGGTTTGGTTGGTCCCACGGGCGCGGGCAAAAGTACCTTGATTAATTTAGTGTGCCGGTTCTATGATGTCTTCGATGGCGCGATTATGGTTGATGGTATTGACATCAGACGGTTTTCCATCGAAGGATACCGGCACAATATTGGGATCGTTTTGCAGGAATCATTTTTATTTTACGGGACCATTGCTGAAAATATCGCCTATGGGAAACCCGATGCCACGCGAAGCGAAATTATTAGGGCGGCACGAGCTGCCTGCGCTCACGAGTTTATTCTCAGACTTCCGGATGGCTACGATACCCTGGCGGGTGAGCGCGGTCAATTTCTCTCCGGAGGCGAGCGTCAGCGAATCGGCATTGCCCGGGCAATCCTCATAGATCCGGCTATACTTATCCTTGATGAGGCAACCTCTTCCGTGGATGTAGAAACGGAGAAAGAGATTCAACGGGCGCTTGAAAATCTGGTTCAGGGCCGGACAACCATAGCGATTGCTCACCGGTTAAGCACGCTCCGGCGTGCCGACCGTTTGGTTGTTATCGAACGGGGTCAAATCATTGAGGTTGGTCGTCACTCTGAGTTGCTTGAAAAACGAGGGTCTTATGCCCGGTTGCATCGGGTAAACCTGGAAATGGCTCAATCAATGGCACAGGGATGAAAGGAATTTGTGGGTGAAAAATTCCCATGAGAGAAATGAAGAGCACCACGAGAAGAGGGATGATGTGGATCTGAAAGAAGGTTTTTCTCTTGTGCGGGATTCTTTGGGGCGTTTGGTGTTTTGTGATCAAGAGGGGCGGGAGCAGATAGACGTTAAGCCGATCCGCATATTCCCGATTTCTGATCCGGAACATTTTGTTTCCATTTGTGACGTTGATGGTAATGAAATCATCTGCATCGAGGATTTAACTCAACTCCCTGAGCAGGTTCATCGCCTTCTGTCGGAAGAATTGGGTGTTCGCGAATTTCTTCCGATTATTAAAAAGATTATGGGGATATCATCGCGCTTTGAACCGTCCGAGTGGCAGGTTGAAACCGACCGGGGTGAGACCTGTTTTATCCTCAATGATGAAGATGATATCCACCGCCTAAGCACCCACCGGATTCTCATTATTGACGCCCACCGGCTCCGATACCTTATCCCGGATATGCGACGACTCGATTCCGCCAGCCGCCGAGTCCTTGCACACTACATTTAACCCTGAGCTCATAAATTTTATCCTGTGGTTTTTAACGTGCCGGTAAGGCACATGGTCAGTAATGGTTAAGTTCACCGCAGTCACCTGCCCATGAGGAAAAAGTTTGCGGATGCCTATTTCACGGTCAGGTTATTTTTTACGTCGCTGACTCTTATGACGTTCCGGGCGATCTCCCCCGCTTTAGGGGGTTGACCGGTAAAATCAAGTTTGATAACTCGGTTCATGGTAAGCATCCTTTGTTTTATTTTTTTGCTTACGGCAAAGAGCTTATACCGTAAAATCTGAGACTTGCCTTTTTATTTTCATTCAGTAGGCGTAGCAGGTTTCGAACCTACGACCCCCGGCTTGTAAGGTCGTTTTAAATAGGATTTCTCTTTTAATTTCAACCAGTTTAATCCGTTAAAAACCGTCTTTTTCTATTAAGGGGCCTACAAAAGGCCAAAAAAAATACCTGGGAAAAAACAACCAGCGAGTAATTACTTTGGGCTGTTTTGGACTTTCTATAATTTTAGAGCTATTCCATTCTGGAAAATAAAAACTGAACCTTTCTCCAAAGGAAAGAGGTTCAGTTGACCGGGCTTCTCTGTTCTTATACTTAATTATCTCCGAAGACCGCCGCCGTGACTTCCTCCACGATACCCACCTCCACGGTTTCCACCAGAATACATCCTATGGGAGCCGCCACTGTACCCGTTTCCACGGTTTCCACCAGAATACATCCTATGGGAGCCGCCACTGTACCCGTTTCCACGGTTTCCACCAGAATACATCCTATGGGAGCCGCCACTGTACCCGTTTCCACGGTTTCCACCAGAATACATCCTATGGGAGCCGCCACTGTACCCGTTTCCACGGTTTCCACCAGAATACATCCTATGGGAGCCGCCACTGTACCCGTTTCCACGGTTTCCACCAGAATACATCCTATGGGAGCCGCCACTGTAACCATTTCCGCGGTTCCCACCAGAATACATCCTATGGGAGCCGCCACTGTACCCGTTTCCNCGGTTTCCACCAGAATACATCCTATGGGAGCCGCCACTGTACCCATTTCCGCGGTTCCCACCAGAATACATCCTATGGGAGCCGCCACTGTACCCNTTTCCGCGGTTNCCACCAGAATACATCCTATGGGAGCCGCCACTGTACCCATTTCCGCGGTTCCCACCAGAATACATCCTATGGGAGCCGCCACTGTACCCATTTCCGCGGTTCCCACCAGAATACATCCTATGGGAGCCGCCACTGTACCCATTTCCGCGGTTCCCACCATAGTATCCCCTATGGTTGTCGCCATAGTATCCCCCGTCATGGTGTCCACCGCCATGGTATCCGTAATGATGCCCACCATAGTATCCCCCATAATATCCATACCAAGGCCAATAATAGGTACCATAGTAGCCATAGTAAGGTCTATAATAGCCGCCATAGTACCCATATCCGGGTTCGCCATAATAACCATAGTCTCCTCCATACACAACTGGAGATGCGGGGTAATAGCCTGGGGGATAAAAAAAAGAATTAATGATCGCAGCCGTTCCATTAAGGACAGCAGACATTCCTATCCCGACCGCGTAAAAAGGCCAGAAAAGGGGCCAGAAAATGTCCACCTCAGCTTTGGCGGGAGTGGCTGTTAGAAGGGTTATGGTTAGGGTTAATCCTACTATGAAAGTTAATGTCTTTTTCATTTTTTTACCCTTTTATTCTTTGGAACTCGTTTTTTAAATATTATTACCAACCTAATTATTTGCCCAAGCATTCATTAAAAAGTTAATTAATATTTTACTATTTTAATAAATATTTAACGCTAATCTCTATTTGCTAAGACGCATAACTTCTAAAATAGTTTACAAGAAATAAGCACCACAAAAAAATATTTTTTTGGTAGGTCGTTGTCAGGACTAAAAGGATAACATATTAATTAAATGATATTTTTTTATCATTTCTCTTCCAATAGTGAAAATACTATTTAAAATTAAAAAACTTTCTTTTTTTACCGTTAAAAATCAGCTAAGCCAATTCTGGAGAGAGAAGGTAAAACCACCATAAAAAAATAAGTTGGGCGTAACCTTGGATATTTATTTGTAGAAGTTTAAAAGCTGGTCCCGGGCGGTGTTAATTAATTAAAAAAACAATCAATTCAAGAGGGAACGACTATGTTGATAGCAGCAGTGATTTTGTTTGCCATTGCTGCCTTGTTTGGCTTGACGATGGCCCTAAGGCATTTTCAGGGTAAGACGCCGCCTCCGGTCGCATTGGCGCAGGGTTGCATGGCGTGTTTGCCGCGTCTGAACAAGAAGGCTTTAAAAGGATGGCACAAGCCTTAGGCTGCAGCATACCATGGACAAGAGAAAATCAGAGGTGAGGCACAATAATGAAAGCGACTCAACAGTTAACATTTTTCTTTTAAAAATTGATACCTCAATTAATTTAGGAGGTCATTCGATCTGTAAAAGAGTTCACGGAAGGTGAATCCTTCTCGGGTGATGTCACCCTCTCGGCTCTTCAATTCAACGGTTTCAAGGCCAAAGATGAAAACTGAATTTTTTGCATTTCACCTATCGGTCGGGGGTTGCACCTGTAATACTTAATGCCCCACATCCTCATGAACGGCTGCGCAAAGATTCTGATTAGTGCTATAATCTATGGGAATATCAACAATCACGGGCCCCGTCAAGTTAAGGGCCCTTGAAAGTAAAGGGGTTATATCGTCGGTACTGTTGATCCGCAATCCTATTGCACCGAAGGATTCGGCAAATTTAACGATGTCCACGCTTCCAAATTCTACGCCGAAGGAGCGTCCGTATTTGAGCTGCTGCTGTATTTTTACCAAATCATAGCTCCCGTCCCTCCATACGAGGTGGACAAAATTGCTCTTTTCGCGTACTGCTGTCTCAAGTTCCATCGCCGAGAACAAGAATCCCCCGTCCCCTGACATTGAGATTACCTTTTCTCCTGGACGCGCCAAGGTAGTTGCAATTGCCCAGGGGAGGGCTACCCCTAATGTTTGCTGTCCGTTGCTGAAGAGCAATCGGCGAGGTTCATAGCTGGCAAAATATCTGGCCATCCAAACATAGATTGAGCCAACATCACAGACCACCGTGACATCATCACCTATGAGATTTCTCATTTCATATATGAGCCGCATGGGGTGTATGGGAAACCCTGATTGTCTTGCCCCCAGGGCCTTTGCTTCAAGGAGAGCATCCTGGACCTCCATGACCAAAGGGTTTGACGTAGGGTCATCCATACGGGGTCTGAGGTGCTTGGCAAGTTCGTCAATATTCGTCGCAATTTCGCCAAGTAGTTCCATTTTCGGCTGATAGTACTTGTCAATGACCGGGATATGGTTCTCTATGCTGATAATCGTCCCTTCTCTGCCTTTGTTCCATGTTTCTGGGTCGTATTCAACGGGGTCAAATCCAACAGTGATTACTACATCAGCCTTTTTTAAGAGCCTGTCGCCCGGCTGATTCTGGAATATTCCGAGACTGCCGGCATAACAGTTAAAAAGCTCTCTGGGGAGTACGCCGGATGCCTGGTAAGTGTTAACAAACGGCATTGGGTATTGGTTCAACAGCCTTCTTAATGCCTGGGTTACTTCGGGCCTACTCGCTGAAACACCCGCAAAAACAACAGGCATTTTTGCTGAATTGATGATCGCAGCAGCATTTTTAACAGCCTCTACACTGAAAGCACCTCTGCCGCCCGGGGGAAAGAACCTGATTGGAGTGGTATCGACAGCGCCAACAAGAACATCCTGGGGGAGGCTGATGAATGAAGCACCTAAAGGCGGGGTGATACTCTGCCGGAAGGCGTTCACCACTACCTCGGGGATACTGTTACCGTCATATACCTCAACCGCATATTTGGTAACGGGTTGCATGACCCCGACATTATTAAGGCATTGATGTGTTTTTATGTGTCGCATCCCGCGGCGGACATTTCCTCCCAGGGCAACGAGCGGGTATCCATCACATGTAGCAGTTGAGAGGCCGGTGGTAAGATTTGTCACACCCGGGCCAGAAGTGACAAGACATACCCCTGGTGTGCCGGTTAAAAGGCCGATCATCCCTGCCATGAAGGCCGCATTCTGCTCGTGACGGCACAATATTAAACGTGGACCATGGTCTGAAAGCACATCGAAGATGGTATCTACCTTTGCGCCTGGAATACCGAAAATATATTGAACACCCTGTTCTTCAAGACATTGCACCAATAATTCTGCCCCGGTACTTGCTATAGAAGTATTGTTATTATTTATGTGTATCCTCGTTTTTTTTAAGGGTGAATCTCCCTCCCTTCGGGGGGGAAATAGGGTCATTTTTCCGCTTTATCTAAATCCTTGCCGATGTCCCGTGTTAGATCGGCGGTGAGAAAATCCAACGTGATGGGCAAACCCACATCGAGTTTAGGCACATGCTGGATACCTATGCGGGCGCTTTTCAAGGTACACTCGATTAAATGACCGCCGTGCCGGCGGTCTTCTGTGAGGAAGTGCATGTGGTAACCCGGCGCATTGAGCGATTCCATAAAGCGGGGGGTGTAAAATCCGGCAAGACAGCCCTGTACATCGTAAAAGTCAAAAACCGGCTGGTTTTTTGTGGCTTCAACGAGTGGCTTATAATTTTCCGACCGCAGAACTGCCCTTGTTCTGACGTGGCTGAATGCACCATCAATGCGGATTGCGTAGAGCATGTTCTCCGAGGGGATAAGCGTATTTAGAAGGTTGTAGAATTCTTTGGGGGTGTGGTTTTCCTCAATAGCGTCAAAAGTATCGGGACTGAAAAAAGTGACACAGGCAAACGGTGACTGCTCATCGTCTTTGACACTATAGACATCTCCGTCAGACCTTATCTGGTAAACATTTCCATCAAGAATGACCATCTCTCCATCAAGGTAATTAAATGTTCCCAGACCAAAGTCACCATGTTCCTTTATACGGGCCATGGTGGTATCCTCTACATAAAAACCATCAACGAGCGCAATGATGGGGGCGGAAATAAAAACAGCGTTGCCGCCCTTTTCATTGAAAAGAAATCTTCTAAGGGCCTGTTTGATCAGGTCAATTACTGAAACCCCCATACGTTCCGCTAAAATTGTGAGCCGGTTCAATTGGTCCTGCGGTAAGTTAAGTTCAAGTTTTGAAAAGACAGGGTTGTTAATCATAATTTTCCGGGAGGTTTCTCGATTTTTCGGCCCCGGGGGGCATTAAATAAATTTTTTATTTTAATAACACAAGAAAGACAAATAATCAATATAAACATACCGATTCTCCGGATAAAAATCCAATAATATCTAAAGAAATCAATATGCAGGTGGTTTTTGATTGCCTTTCCTAATGTCATCCATCAAGTGTCAGTTCTCGAAACTAAAGTGGATGCACGGATCCTTATAGCCTTCGAGGTATTTCGCGATCGCATTAGGGAGTGTTTCCATTCCAAGCTGCAGACTGGCTTCGTCCAGGATAAGTTCGGCAAATCTCTTGCCAATTATTTCATCGCACGGGTTTTTTGGCGGTAAGACAGGTCTCGAAAGGGGCAGATGATTTTCAATAATCGCATCCACCTCTGATTCGTGAATGAAGGCGTCACAAAATACCCGAGGCGCGCTTTCATTAACCTCCACAATCACCTTTTTCGAACGCTGTGAAGCAAAAAGGAATATATGTTGCAGCCCCAAAGCCGAAATACTCTGCTTTATCCATGGTCGATAGGTTGTGGTTAAGGTTGGGTCAGCAATTAAGTATCCTGTAAAAAACTGGGAACCTGGTAAAACAGCGAGGAAATATACTACGCAAGGTCGGCACGTACCATTTTGCGAACCGGGTCACTGACAAACCAGGCATTCGCCTGTACGCAGTCAGCAACATCGAGGGTAAAATAAAGAGTCACCCTGAGCGAAAGCGGTGGGGTCGCGGCATGGTAGAAAGAAGGGGATTCTAAGAGTTTCGCTGAGACTTATGTTGGTTTTGGAAAATAAATTTTTGTTGAAAACTCCTGTGATCTGTTATAGTCTTTAGGACTACCTGAAAGATTTTGGGGGTGGATTATGGTCCCTGACCCCGGATTACAAGAGAATTTACAGATTGAACTAATTTGAGCCAGTTCTGCATTGACATACAAGACCGTTTTTTTAGGCCCCCCCGAAAAAGCAATGCCTTATCAATCAGATCAGAATAAGAACAATCAGAATTAGACAGGTCATTCAGAAGTTGGGTGACAATCTTCGATTTTAAATTAACCTTTTTTCAATACAACATTTTAAGAAACAACAAGAAGTTGGTTATTACCCCAATTTGTGAAGATGCCTACGATCTCTGATCATATCTGCTATCTATGCTGCCGATCACCTGTTGACAAAGGATAGCCAGTAATATCTGTATCTGAAAGAATAAATTTTTTGGATACAGGAAACTTTTTTGCCGCTGACAGCGATTACTATAACCTTGTGAATCTCAACTACGGAACGATTGTATTTTGCTTTGCTGCGCTGTTAGCCGGCTGATCTTGAATTTGAGGCCACTGATCAATCTGCAGCTGCCGAAATGCAGCGCGAGCGGTACATTTGAACTTGGAATGGCTTTTCTGGGTGGTCCACAAGACAGTGTTTTTCAGTTTTTAAATCCAACAAACAGGAGGATTATCATGGAGATTCAAATTAGGAGAGAAAGCAAGGCAACGGTCGTGACGGTAACTGGGCGGATGGATACGCTGACGGCTCCGGCATACCAGACGAAGCTGAATGATCTGATTGCAGAGGAAATAACCTCTTTTGTGATTGATTTCGCCGGCCTTGATTACATCAGCAGTGCCGGGCTTCGGGTGATTCTCTCGACCGCCAAGGTGGTGAAAGGAAAGGGGGGGCAGGTTAGTTTCGCCAATCTGAAGGGGACGGTCAGGGAGGTGTTCGAAGTGTCCGGCTTCGGCTCCCTGTTCCCTATGTACGACTCGGTGGCCGTTGCCTTGTCTGAGATCGGTTGACACAGCCATGGAATTCACAACTATGACATATGTGGCCAGTGTCGACAATCTTGACAGGGTCATTGGTTTTGTGGAGGGTTGCGCGGATCGATTCGGCCTGAAAGGTGTGAAAAAGTCCCGGATGCTGGTCGCCATTGAGGAGGCCCTTGCGAATTTCTTCCATTATGCCTATCCCCGCAGTGAGGAAAAGGTCGAGCTTGCCTGCCCCGGCGGAGGTAATTTTTTGGTAATCAAGATCGCAGACAGTGGTGTCGCATTCAACTTGCTGTTGCTACCCGATCCGAACATTACGGCCGACATAATTGAACGTAAAATCGGCGGACTGGGTGTCTATCTTATTCGCATGCTGACTGACGATGTGAGCTGCCAGAGAAAAGACGGGCGGAATATCCTCAGGATGGTTCTGCTCACACGCAATGCGGAGGCTCTGTCATGACGAGGGCAGTTTCAGCGATGTTTAGAGTATTTCTGGTGGCGGCGGTGGTAATACTTTGTGTAGTCGCTTCCTCACCTGCCTGTGCTTCTGAGCCCACGCTTAAAAAAGCATCCTTAATCCCGCTGTGGGGTCCGCAAGCCCAGTTTGCCGGATATTATATGGCGCTAAACAAGGGGTTCTATAGAGCACATGGCATTGACCTGACCATACTAAGCGGTGGGCCAAACAACTCAGCCTCTGAATATCTGAGCCGCGGCAAGGCGGATTTCGCAGTGCTCTGGCTCACCACTGCGATTTATGAGCGAGCGGCGGGAGTGAAACTGATCAATCTGGCACAGATTGTTCAAAAATCCTCCATGATGCTGGTTGCCAAAAAATCAAGCGGCATCACCACGCCGGCCGATATTAACGGGAAAAAGGTTGGTCTCTGGCGATGGCCTTTCGCTATTTCCCCCCACGTTTTTTTCAAGAAATACGACCTGCGGGTACATGAGGTGCCACAATCCTACACTATAAATTTATTTCTACGGGACGGGATTGATGTGGCCTCCGCCATGGGTTACAACGAATACCATACTATTCTTAATGCCGGATTTGATCCCGATGAACTGAGCATATTTCTGCTCAGGGATTATGGTATAAACCTGCCGGAAGACGGTCTCTACTGCCTTGAAAAAACATTAAAGAATGATCCGGTCCTTACGAAGGATTTTGTGCAAGCATCGCTAGAGGGGTGGAACTATGCCTTTGCGCACCCTGACGAAACGCTGGATATCGTCATCAACTACATGCGGGAGGCAAAGCTACCGGCCAGCCGAATGCACCAGAAATGGATGTTGGAACAGCTGCGCGACCTGATCATGCCCAAGGGTAACCAATTGGTAACCGGATGTCTTACGCAGAACGATTACAAAACAGCAGGACATATTCTGCTGCAAGTGGGTGAGATCCAGACCATTCCCGACTTTAATGCATTTATGGGGAGGACCGAAGATGCTCACCAATAGAAGCATAGCCTTCAAATTGATTCTGGTTATCACGCTCTGCAGCATAGGTATTTTTACCACCATCCTAGGTTACAACTATTACCATTCCCGGCTTGTTCTGATAAAAGAGCTGGAGAGCAATGCCCGCAATCTGACCCTGGCTTCCGTAAACCGTATAGAGACGGTATTGAACGGGGTAGCCAAGGTTACAGAAAGTGTTGCCCGCTCTCTTGAGAATGGAAAGCAAACCCATAAGGAGCGCACCGCTCTGTTCAGGTCCACAGTTGCAGAGAACTCCGAGATTTACGGCTGCGGAGTTGGGTTCGAACGGCGTGCCGCGGGTCCCAACCCCCACCCCTACGTCTCCCACTTCTATAGAGATCATGACAAAATTATCTGTGCCATAGACAATTCCTCAAATTATCTTTACGAGGATTGGTATCAGATCTGCAGGGAGATGGAGAAGAAAGAGTGGACAGAGCCCCATTATGAGAAAAACGCCTTGATGACGACCTGTTCTGTTCCATTTTATGATATAACGGACGGGGTCAGGCGTCCAAGGGGTGTCGTGTTTTCCGATATCTCTCTCGATTGGTTGACTGAGCTGGTCGCATCGCTCAAGGTGCTCAAAAGCGGTTATGCCATTCTCATTTCCCGTAACGGAACTATCCTAACCCATCCTATCCGGGAGTTGATTATGAACGAGACCATCTTCAGCCTTGCCGAGGCCCGTAAAGATCCAACGATACGTGCGCTGGGCAAGAAGATGATCAAGGGTAATGAAGGCTTCATCCCCTTTACGAATATCAACGGCATCAAAACACGGGTCTATTATGCGCCGATCCCTTCCATCGGCTGGTCCTTGGCCCTTGTCTTTCCTGAAGTGGAACTACTGGCTGAGATAAAAAGATTGAGCCTGACTGGTGGGATCATGGCGCTGGTTGGCCTAATGCTTCTAACCATGGGGGTGATTCTGATCGCTCGTTCAATTACCGCACCGTTGGTGGATCTGGCAAAGGCGACAACTGCGATTGCCCAAGGAGACTTTGACGTGGAACTCCCGCCTGCACGATCCCAGGACGAAGCGGGCGCGCTTACAACCGCATTTGGAGTGATGAAAAGTTCCCTCAAGGAATATATCAAAAAGCTGACAGAAACAACCGCCGCCAAGGAACGTATCGAGAGTGAATTGAACATTGCCCACGATATCCAAATGGCTCTTCTCCCCAAAATATTTCCACCTTTTCCTGATCGGCCGGAATTTGACCTCTACGCTCTGATAGAGCCGGCTAAAGAGGTAGGAGGGGATTACTACGATTTCTTTTTTGTCGACGACAACCATTTGTGTTTTGTTATCGGCGATGTCTCGGGCAAAGGGGTGCCGGCAGCGCTTTTCATGGCCGTGTCCATGACGCTCATCAAGGCTACGGCCCGCCATGGCCTTCCTCCCGAAGAAATCCTGTTCAGAGTCAATAACGAGCTTGCCCACGAAAACGATTCCTGCATGTTCGTCACCACATTTATAGGGATGCTGGATATGGAGAGCGGAGAACTGCTCTATGCCAACGGCGGTCATAATCCTCCCCTGCACTTAAAGCGCGGAGGAGGAGTTGACTGGTTGCCGATATCGGGTAGCCTCATGGTCGGTGCCATGGAGGAGTCACCCTACCGTCGTGAACGACTTCGGCTTGAGCCGGGAGACAGTCTGTTTCTTTACACCGACGGCGTGAACGAAGCGATGAACGCTCGGGATGAGACCTTTTCCGATTTTCGGCTGGAGAGGAGCCTGCTTGCGTTGCAAGGGAGTAAAATCAAGGATGTAGTTTCCGGGATCATGGCGAATATTCGAGAATTCACCGGAGAGGCCCCCCAGTCCGATGACATAACAATGATGATGATTCAGTACCGGGGAAGGTAATAAATTGTACTAAAAAACTATATAAAATGCCTTCAAATTAAATAGCAATTACTATCGCTTTTCATTGCTATTTAATTGAAGGCAGAAGGACCTTAAAAAAAGGTCTTTTTAAGCCGCTTAATTTTCATTTAAGCAGCTTTTTTATATTCTTCTTTTACACCCTCGATGGGGATCTTTTTCCCTTTGACTTCTTCAGATAAATATATCGTGAGTTCAAGCATCCCCTTTTCATATTTGGCGCTTATCTTTTCAACATCTACATCCCGAGGCACATGAAAACAACGACTGAATTTTCCATAATTCATCTCTTCAAAGCAATAACAAGATCCCTTTTCTGTTTTAGACCGTTTCCGTTCCCCGCTGATGCAAAGGTGACCATCTTTAAGCGAAATATCCACATCCTTGGGGTCGACTCCGGGAAGCTCAACCCGCAGGTGTACCGTATTATCTTTTATGAAGCTTTCCATAGATGGATAATAACCATAGCTTGTTGACCAATCATCCATCCGGAAAAAGTCATCTATCCAATCTCCAAAATCCCATCCGAATCGGGATAATGATCTTGGTTTCCATAATGTGATAGCCATGTTAAACACCTCCATTCGTCATGAAAACCTTTTAAGGGCATGACCCTTGAAAGATTGAATTTGTTTAACTTTTAAAGAGCTTCTCTCCTTCCTTAATTCTTTTCTTAACCCCTTTATTCACTTTCTTTATAAAAAGTTAGTCAGTTCTAACTCTTTGTCAAGAGGGAGGATTTTTTTAGAACCCTAGGTGAAGCCAATAGGACTTGCGGTTTTCTGGATTTGACAACTTAGGGACCAAAAAAAATTGCCTACAAAGTGCCTATAAACAGAAAAGCCAGCCGAACCTGGCTTGAAAGTGGCAAAATAACCAATCAAAATTACTAATCTTTTTAAGTAGGCGGAGCAGGTTTCGAACCTACGACCTCCAGCTTGTAAGAGCGTTCCAGCCATACAACATATTTATTTTATTATATATTTTTCTGTTTTCTTTCGCTTTTTCCCCTTAAAAACGGTCAAAATAACCGTAAAATTTTATCGTTTTCTAAACCTTTGGTGATAACCCTGGAAGAAAAATTTTCGAAGAAATCACTTTTAGTCTGTTTTGACCTGTCTTACCCTGTCAAAAAACTATACAATTTTTTAAAATAATTTTTTGCAAGTTAAGATAGAATTAGTGCAGATTGCTGCGGGGTAGAACCAGTTGTCTGTTTTCGAATAGGAAAATACTTATCAGGTTATTCCTTTGAGTATTATTTTGTATTGATCTGTTTAAACAACGCATAAGCCCACTCTTGGTCCAATTCTTTCAAAACCTTGTATTCTTCCAGTGCCAACTCCTTGCCACCTAAATTGCAATAAGCGACGCCCAGGTTATAGTGGGCTTCGGCAAAATCCGGTTTAATGCGGATAGCCTCTTTGTAAGCTTCTATTGCCTCCTGGTAGCAACCGAAGTTCCCATAGGCCAGGCCCAAATTGTTGTGTGCATCGGCAAAATCCGGTTTAATGCGGATAGTCTCTTTGTAAGCTTCTATTGCCTCCTGATTGCGGCCGAGGTGGCCATAAGACTGGCCCAGGTTATGGTGGGCATCATAATCCGGGTACAGGGAGCTAGCCTCTTTATAAATCTCCTCGCCCTCTTGGTAGCGACCGGCGTCGTAATAAGACTGCCCCAGTTTATTGCGGGCTTCAATATAAGATGGTCTCAATCGGATAGCCTGTTTAAAAGCTTCCACTGCCTCCTGGTAGCGACCGAGGTTGTAATAAGACACGCCCATGCTATAATGAGCTAAAACATCATCTGGATTAATACGGTTACCCTCTTTGAAAGCTTCCACCGCTTCCTGATAGCGGCCGAGATGGTAATAAGACAGGCCTAGGTTAAGGTGTGCTTTTGCTAAAAGAAAATTCAATTCCAGTGCTTTTTTAAAATAAGGTATAGCTTTTTCATAATTTTTAGCCACAAAATACGATTGTCCTTTTTTAAAGAAGTCCTCCCCTTTACCCATATTTGTTAATGAAATACTTGTTCCGGAATCAGATTTTTTAAAAAATGCCATCGCTTACCCCTTTATAATTACATAATCAAATCCTTTAATTACCCAATTAATAATTAAAGGCAACCATTGCACCATTCTTTATAACAGTTTTCGGATAAACTTTTACTTAGTATAATTGTACAGGTTTCTATTGGATTTTTAAAGCAAAAAAAGGCCCGAACTGAAACCTCCTAAATCTAAATTTCCCCCTCGCCGTCCCTTACTATCACTCACATTTCCACAAAATAGTTTTCCCAAGCGGCCAACACGGTTTCTTTTGTGAGGGCTGGGGAACAGTTATAGTAGTGGGCATCATCAACAATGTTTTCAATGATATCCCGAGGGTGGCAAGCATTAAGTTTGACGTTAAACTTTCTATAATAGTCTTTAATGAGATAGTCAAACACGTCCTTTTTGAAAGTGATACCATTAACCTCACACATTTTCTTGAAAATTTGCTCATATTCTTGAAGCGTTGGGTGGTCAATTCTAAACTTGTATCGGATTCTTCGTAGGAAACCCTCATCTACCAGATCCTTGGGTTCAATGTTCGTCGAGAAGACTACGAGTTGATCGAAGGGGATCTCGAACTTCATGCCGGTATGGAGGGTAAAAATGTCAGTTCTGCGTTCTAGAGGGACAATCCAGCGGTTAAGGAGTTTCTTGGGGTCAACTAGCTGACGCCCGAAGTCATCAACGATAAACAACCCGTTGTTGGCTTTCATCTGGACTGGAGCTTCATAGAACTTTGATATCGGATTGAACTCAAGGTCGAGTGCTTTAAGGGTGAGCTCTCCTCCAGCCATAATCACGGGCCTTTTCACTCGGATCCATCGCTGGTCTACCTCTTCAGCACCGAGCTCTGGTTGAACTGCAATATGGTTAACCGGATCATAAACGGTGATAATCTCACTCTCCACCAAGACCGCATGTGGCAAATAAATGGTGCCAGGAAGAACCTTACCGATCGCCTCAGCAATAGCCGTCTTGCCGTTACCCGCTGGGCCATAAAGAAACATTGTTTTTCCGGAACTCACTGCAGGTCCAAGCCTTTTCAAAAGTCCTTCATTCACAACAAGGTGAGAAAAGGCGTCATTAAGGCTCTTTTCATCCACAATGACGCTTTTAATAGTCTGCACCCTGACCATTTCTCGATACTTTTGCAATCTCACCGGAGCAGGTCCCGCATAGCGGGAGATCTCAAAAAGTTCTGTGCTTCGGTTTTTGCCTCTGTCGGTAAGGGAAAACCTATAGGTGAAGCCGCTCAATTGGTCAGCCCCTTTTACCTCGAGGAGGAGATCCTTTCTCAGCTTATCAATTGCCTTTGTTACCACTGATGGGGGCAACTTCACTTTGTCTACTACATCATTTATGATGAATTCCCCCATAAACAGCACGTGTTTCATAATGAGATCTGCAATAAAAGAAATATCGAGCCCTGTCTCTTCCACCGTTTGAGGAGGTTGGGGAGTCATCTTAAAAAACGCTGCAACTTCTTCTTCTGTGATAAAATGTAGAGCGACTAGGTTTTGGCCAATCCTACCACCTTGAAGTTTTTGGCGTTTTAAGGCCATCTGGAACTGCTCCTCGGTAACAATCCTTTTTTCTACCAACTGTTCACCAATCCAATTTTGCATCATACACCTCCTCGATATATTCATTAAGACCATACGGGTTTCCACGATCAAGCGGCCACACTAAAAACGTGGGGATTTCGTATGCCTTCAGACCCAAGTGGAGAATTTTTTAACTTGAGTTTACGGCCCCTTGATGGACCGGGCCTTTGTTTTTTATGGTAAGATTGTATTGTTTCTTACGTTACAAGGTCAATTGTTTTTTCTCTCAAAGGTTTCACCCCTTTTATTCTGATTTTTATCGAAAGTGTTGGGAATAGTGTTGGGAATAACTTTTTTGCGAAATAAAAAAGGCCCTAGAAAATCTTCTAAGGCCTTGTTTCCATTTGATAGGCGGAGCAGGTTTCGAACCTACGACCTCCGGCTTGTAAGGCCGGCGCTCTCCCAGCTGAGCTATCCGCCCATAGACGGCTTTGGCAAGTTTAATGGGTTACTAATTCGCCCCCCTTTTCAGCGGAGGTTTTAAAAAACTCTTCGGTGCGCTCGAATCTATCTCGTAAAAACTTTTCCGGATCATCCAGAATAAGTGCCCGCCGAAGCACTTCATCAACATGGTCCGTGAGAATAATCTTTAAGTCTTTTTTTACCCGGGGCGGTATCTCTTTAAGGTCTTTTTCATTATCACGGGGAATGATCACACAGGTAACGTTCCCGCGGTGAGCGGCAATGAGTTTTTCTTTTAATCCCCCAATGGGAAGCACTTTGCCGCGGAGGGTTATTTCTCCGGTCATCGCGATATCTTTGCGAACCGGTTTTTTGGTGACCGCGGAAGCTAATGAAGTCGCCATGGCCACGCCCGCGGAGGGGCCGTCTTTGGGGGTCGCTCCTTCGGGGACATGGATATGTATGTCAATATTCTGGAAGAAATCTTTATCCAGCCCCAGGTGTTCCCCGCGGGAGCGGATATAGGTCCATGCCGCATGGGCGGACTCCTGCATGACATCACCGAGTTTGCCGGTCAGACGTGGCGGATTTCCTTTGCCGGGCATGACAATCGCCTCGATGGAGAGAAGCTCTCCGCCGGCTTCGGTCCACGCCAGTCCCGTGGTCATTCCGATCTCGTCTTTTTCTTCGGTCTTGCCGTATCTGAATTTATAAACTCCCAAATACTTGGAAATATTCTGGGCCGTAATCTGGAAGTGGCTCTCCCGGCCTTTGCGGATAACTTCCTTGGCCACTTTCCGGCAGATGGACGCTATCTCCCGCTCCAGGTTTCTGACCCCCGCTTCCCGGGTGAAGCGTCGGATGATGGTAAGAATGCTGTTGTCAGTAAAGGTGATATTTTTCTCGGTCAAACCGTTTTCTTTTATTTGTTTCGGAATGAGAAACAGACGGGCAATGTGAAGCTTTTCATCTTCAGTGTAGCCGGGAAGCCGGATAATTTCCATCCGGTCCCGCAAAGCGGGGATAATCGGGTCCACTAAATTCGCAGTGGTAATGAACATAACCTCGGATAAGTCATAATCCACGTCGACATAGTGGTCGTTGAACGCGTGGTTTTGTTCCGGGTCCAAGACCTCAAGCAGCGCCGCCGAAGGGTCGCCACGGAAATCCGCGCTCATCTTATCCACTTCATCGAGGAGAAAAACCGGGTTATTGGAGCCAGCCTTCTTGAGCCCCTGGAGAATTTTTCCGGGTAAAGCTCCGATATAGGTACGCCGATGACCCCGGATTTCAGCCTCATCTCGAACCCCGCCTAAGGAGAGACGGACAAAGTTTCTCCCGGTGGCCCGGGCAATAGACTTAGCTAACGAAGTCTTACCCACTCCCGGCGGGCCAACAAAACATAGGATGGGGCCTTTGAGTTTTTCCACCAGACCCTGAACCGCTAAATACTCCAAGATGCGTTCTTTAGGGTCTTTAAGTCCGTAGTGGTCTTCTTCGAGGATCTGGGTTGCTTCATCAATATTGAGCTTGGTTTCGGTTTTTTCAAACCAGGGAAGCGAGAGCATCCAGTCGATGTAGTTTCTTACCACGGTAACTTCTGCGGACATGGGAGGCATCATCTTTAGCTTCTTGAATTCCTTTTTTACCTTGTCGGTTGCTTCTGGGGACATCTTTTTCTTTTTTATCTGTTCCTCGAGGTCTTTGAGTTCGGTGGTCATATCATCCCGGTCGCCCATTTCCTTTTGGATAGCCCGCATCTGCTCGGAAAGATAGTATTCCTTTTGAGTTTTCTCCATTTGTTTTTTGACGCGGTTGCGGATTTTTTTCTCGATCTCGAGGATTTCGATTTCTCCCTCCATAAAGCTGTAGAGTTTTTCCAGCCGTTCCTTCCCGTTTTCTATTTCCAAAAGTTTTTGTTTGTCCTCCAGCTTTAAGGTGAGGTGAGCGGCAATCGTATCCGTAAGCCGGTTGGGTTCATCGATCGTGCTGACGGAAACCAGCATCTCGGGAGGAACTTTTTTACTCAGCTTGACATAGTTTTCGAAGGTGGAGTGCGCGCGCCGCATCAGGGCTTCAACCTCAGGGGTGATCTCGGTAGCGTCTTCAATTTCTCTCACGTAAACCTGAAAGAAATCAGGATGAGGTAAAAACTCCTGGATGACTCCGCGTTTTTTCCCTTCGACTAAGACCTTTACTCCTCCATCGGGAAGCCGAAGGAGTTGGAGGACTGTTCCCAAGGTGCCGACACTATGGATGTCGTCTTCAGAGGGATTGTCATCCTTGGCTTTTATTTGGGTGGCTAAAAAGACAAGTTTTTCTTTGTTCAAGGCTTCTTCCAAAGCCTTTATGGACTTGGCGCGGCCGACAAAAAGGGGAACAACCATATATGGAAAAAGCACGATATCCCGCAACGGCAAAAGGGGATACGTTTTTTCTTTTTCCCGATCAAACGGTACCAGCTGGTCTTTTTGGTTTTTGAAAATCATTTTCGTATGACCTATGCGGATTTTATTTCTTTTTCATACATGAGAAGGGGGGATTCCCTCTTTAAGACTACTTCTTCATTAATAATGCATTCCTTAATGTTTGACTGTGAGGGAATATCAAACATCAGATCGAGCATGATGTCTTCCATAATAGACCGTAGACCCCGCGCCCCGGTTTTGCGCTTGTTTGCTTGTTGAGAAATTGCCGAGAGCGCTCCCTTTGTGAAGCGTAGCTTAACATTTTCAAAGGAAAACATGGTCTGATACTGTTTGACTAAAGCGTTCTTGGGCTCAACCAGGATCTGCATCAGGGCTTCCTCAGAAAGCTCACTTAAGGTGGCGATCACCGGCAGACGGCCGATCAGCTCTGGGATCAGGCCATACTTGAGCAAATCCTCGGGCTGAATCTCGTTTAAAATTTTTCCGACTTTTCTTTCCTTTTTGCTTACAACATTACCCATAAACCCCATTGAGCTATGGCCTAAACGCTTTTCTATAATATCTTCAACCCCGTTAAACGCCCCACCGCAGATAAAAAGAATGTTCGTTGTATCAACCTGGAGAAAATCTTGCTGGGGATGTTTTCTACCGCCCTTGGGGGGAACATTTGCAATGGTTCCTTCAATAATTTTGAGAAGCGCCTGCTGCACGCCTTCCCCGGAAACATCACGGGTGATGGACGGTGAATCCGTTTTCCGGGAAATTTTATCAATCTCATCAATGTAAATAATTCCTTTAGTGGTCCGCTCGATATCGTAATCCCCGGCCTGGAGGAGACTGAGAATGATGTTTTCGACATCTTCACCCACGTAGCCCGCTTCGGTAAGCGTTGTGGCATCAGCAATAGTGAAAGGCACATTGAGGATCTTTGCCAAGGTCTGTGCTAACAGGGTTTTGCCGGTTCCCGTCGGGCCGACCAAAAGGATATTGCTTTTCTGGAGCTCCACATCACTGACTGACTTTTTGGCCTCGATCCGTTTATAGTGGTTGTGCACCGCGACCGAAAGAATTTTTTTCGCTCGTTCCTGACCGATCACGTACTCGTCAAGGGTCTTTTTGATTTCTGCTGGTTTGGGTATCGTGGTGCTTTTCCGGGTCGCATCTTCTTTTTCATATTCTTCAGCGATGATATCATTGCAGAGTTCAATGCACTCATCACAGATATAGACCGAAGGGCCGGCGATCAGTTTTTTTACCTCATCCTGGCTTTTGCCGCAGAACGAACAGAAGAGGTTGTTGTATTTATCGGAGCCTTTTTTACTCACTACTTTTTTCTCCTTTGTTCAGGATGGATTTGAGGTCCATAACCACGTGGGGATTTTTCTCGATCACCGCGTCAATGATGCCGTATTTTTTTGCTTCGTCGCCACTCATGAAATAATCCCGCTCGGTATCTTGCTGAATTTTTTCCAAAGGCTGGTTGGTGTGTCTGGTCAAGATCATGTCCAGTTCCTTCCTCATCCTGAGTATTTCACGGGCATGGATGTCGATATCCGTGGCTTGGCCCTGAATTCCGCCCAACAGCTGATGGATTAAGATGCGGGAGTGGGGTAACGCGAAACGCTTACTCGGAGAGCCAGCCGCAAGCAGTAAAGCGCCCATGCTTGCCGCTTGTCCGAGGCAGATGGTGCACACATTAGGTTTTATATACTGCATGGTATCGTAGATCGCTAACCCTGCGGTCACGATACCTCCGGGAGAATTCAAATAAAGATAAATATCTTTATCCGGATCTTCGGACTCCAGAAAAAGCATCTGGGCAATGATTAAGTTAGCGATGGTATCATCGATGGGGGTTCCCAGGAATATAATTCTGTCTTTTAAAAGTCGTGAATAAATATCATAAGCCCGTTCACCGCGGCTGGTCTGCTCGATCACAATGGGTACCAGCATCAGAAAATAGTCCTCCTTTGTTAAGATTTCTTTCGATCCACTGAAATTAGTTTAGCTTTTTCAGCAAGAAACGCAAGGGTTTTCTCCTCCAAGACTTTGGACTTGATCCGGTCTTTAGCCTCTTGCCCTGAGTGCTGTTCACTATCTTCCTCCGCGTCAGGAGACATATTTTTAAGATACGCTTTTATCTCCGATGGGTCAACTTCTATTCCTTCTCTTTTTGCTATATCGGAAAGAAGGAAAGAACGCTTTACCTGAAATTCAGCGATCGGACGATAGGCTTCTTTAAGTTCCCGGTTCATCATGGGTGAGGAATCCATTTTGATTCCTTGGTTGGTCATCTGGGAACGCGCGTGATAAATTAAAAATTCAGTCTGTCGTTCAACCAAGGAGGGCGGAACGTCAAAGGGGTTATTTTCCAGAATTTTTTGGAGAAGATTATTATACATGGTAGAGCGGATGCGCTCTTCTTCCCTCCGAGTGATTTCTGTTTTTAAGTGGTCCTTAAGCACGGCCAGGGTTTCAAACTCACCGACGTCACGGGCAAAATTATCATCCAGAGGAGGGGTAATTTTTTCTTTTATTTCTTTTATTGTTACATCAAACGTTATAGTTTTTCCAGCAAACTCCTTTTGTCCAAAATCTTCGGGAGTGGTAACAACAATTTCCCGGTTAGCTCCTGATCTTAACCCGATTAATTGGTTAGTAAATCCAGGGAGAAAGCTTTCGGGGGTGATTTCAATCAACCGATCCAGGACTTTCCCGCCTTTCAGAGGTTCTTTCTCAATGGTTCCGGCATAGTCAATGACCACGAAATCTCCGGAACGAATAGAACGATCTTCCTCAACCGTTTTTAGTTGAGCGTGATAGGCGCGTATTTGCTCCAAATATTGGTTGACATCCTCTTCAGTGACCTCTAATTTTTCTTGCTCGGCTTCAATCCCTAGATAATCCCCCTTTAAATCAAGGGCAGGGGCAACCTCAACGCGGGCCGTGTACGTAAAATCTTTTTCCGGCGCGAACTTAGGGGTATCGATGATGGGAGGAGAAACAGGCAGGATGTTTGTTTCTTTAATAGCAGTTTCATAAGAGTCGCTGACGAGTTTGCTGATGACTTCGCCTTCGACCTGCTTTTTGTAAATCCTTTCCAAAACCGCGCGCGGGACCTTCCCAGGACGAAACCCTTTAATTTTTGCTGTTTTTCTCAAGTCAAAATAAAATTTCTCAATCTCATTGCCGATACTATCCGCGGAGATTGTCACTTCGAGTTGCTTTACTACCGGGCTAATATCTTTCACTTCTTCTTTCAAGTCGCTGGTTTCCTTATTAAAATATTAACATTACAACCACTTCCATGCGAGAGGGGGGAGTTGAACCCCCATCCCGTTTTGCGGGGCTGGATCCTAAGTCCAGTGCGTCTGCCAATTCCGCCACTCTCGCAAGGATTCTCTGTTCATGGGCTGTCGGGTGATCGAACCCCAAGCCTACTCATTAAGAGATGATATACAGTAATTAATGATTTCAATAACTTATCAAAACAATTTGCGAATTTGTAATGATAATTTAACTATTATACCCTATTTTGTCAAATAACAGTGGGAAAATAGGGGGAAAGTTTTCCTTTGTCAAGTTTAAAAAAAAATTACTTTTTGAAAAAATCACCCATTGATAAAAACCGACCCGTGAGGGATTCCGCTCAGGCGTATAGGTTAATAAGGGAAAAATTTTGTAAACTAATTGGGTTCTGTGTCAGGGAGGTTAAAAAATAAAAACCCCATATAACCATGGAATATTCCAGGGAAGAGAGTGAGGTGAGAGAAATAAAAACATGGCAGAAGCCTCTCCGGTTTATTCTCCTGAAAATCAAATTTGAAAAAAACGGCTAACCCCTATTTCATTCACTGTAAGCCTTTTAAGGCTTCTTGAACGGAAATGCCTCGATGAACAATTTTGCTGATTGCCTCAACAATTTTTGTTGGCCTGGAGTGCTGAAAAACATTTCGTCCAATGGAAACACCCGCACCTCCTGCATCCATACAACCTTTTACCATTTTCAACACATCTTCATCAGTATCCATCTTCTCTCCACCCGCAATCACCACCGGAACAAAACAACCCTCGACAACCTTACGAAATGTTTCCGGCGATCCCGTGTAAGGAACTTTGACAATATCTGCGCCCAATTCAGCCCCAACCCGGGCAGCATGTTTTACTAGTTCCGGATCATATTGGTTCTTGATTTTCGGGCCACGGGTGTAAATCATTGCTAAAAGGGGAAAACCCCATTTCCTTGCTTCACGAGATACCTCCCCCAAATCACTGAGCATAATTTTCTCATCCTCAGCTCCGATATTTACATGAATCGAAACCGCGTCTGCTCCTATTTCAATCGCTTCTTCTATGGTGCAGATTAATGTTTTGGAATTCGGATCCGGAGCTAAAGAAGTGCTGGCCGACATATGAATTATAAGCCCTAAATCTTTTCCCCCTCCACGGTGACCGGTTTCCACCAAACCTTTGTGGATTACAATCGCATTTGCTCCCCCTTCAGCTACAGCGTTGACCGTAGATTTCCAATCGACGAGTCCCTCCACCGGACCGATGCTGATTCCATGGTCCATGGGTATTATTACCGTTTTTCCTGAATTTCGATCAATGATGCGTTCTAAGCGGATTTGTTTCCCGATTTTCACCTTTTCCTCCTTTAAAAATGAATCAATAAATTCTCTGGTATTCAAAAATCGCCAGGTTTTTTGTAACGATGATTCAACTTGCAATTTTTAAAAAAAACTTAATCAAATCTGATTAGTTTAACTTTTCGCCCCCCAATTGGGAAACAAAGGTGATCGCATAATAACATAAGTTATTTTTATACGCAAATGGCATAATTTTAACTCTAAATGTGGTATATGTTTTGGGTGCCGGTCAACCTAAGGCCACGTCCATTTAAACTGCATCGAAGGATTTTGGAGTTATACCAAACATTGGCTTTATCCCTCACGGGGAGAGCCGATAAAAACTTTTCATCTTTTTCTTGGAGAAATTTAGTTCGTTTTAAACACAGAAACAGAGATTTTCCCCTTGACTTACAAATTATTAAGAAGTACTGGCTATAACAAATAAAACAAACTTTGGTCCGGAATCATTAACCATTACCTAAAATAAAAGATGACCGATTATTTTGCCGGAATCGACATCGGCTCCACCATGACCAAGGTTGTGGTCATGGATGCGGGGATCATCTCCTCGGTTATTGAGCCTACTGGCCCGGAACAGCGGAGATTGGCCCACCGGGTCATGGAAACTGCACTCCGTCAGGCTCAACTTCCTTTTGAGTCCATCACCTACCTCGTCGCCACCGGCTACGGCCGGATTAATGTCTCCTTTGCGGATAAACAACTCACCGAAATAAGTTGTCATGCCCGGGGAGTGACGCACCTTTATCCCCAGACACATACCCTCATTGATGTTGGAGGACAAGACAGCAAAGCAATCAAAATAACTGACGGCAAACCCTTTGACTTTGTTATGAATGACAAGTGTGCGGCTGGTTGCGGAAGATTTTTAGAGGTGATCGCGGATTCCCTGGGAATCACCCTGGAAAAGATGGATAACCTATCATTGCAGAGTTTCAACCCGGCTCACGTGAGTAACCTCTGTACCGTGTTTGCGGAACAGGAGGTTGCAACGAAACTCTCGGAAGGAATACCCATTCCTGATTTGGCCGCTGGTATCCTGATATCTTTAGCTGACCGGATCGCAGCCATGGCAAAAAAAATTAAACCAACCAGGGAGGTTGTCATGACCGGCGGCGGGGCAAAAATAAAAGGCTTGGTAAACGCGCTTTCCAAAGCTCTTGGTTACCCATTACTGATCCCCTCGGAACCGTTGCTGACCGGCGCCCTAGGAGCGGCTTTGCTGGGGAAAGATATGGTTGAGAAGGCTTTCAAGACCGGTGAGCATTTGGGGCTGGAGAAGCGTTGTTTAAAAAAATAAAGGTTGCTTAACGTTACCCCGCGTTTCTCTTCCAAGAAGCTGTGCAATATGCATAACTTTAATAGGTAACTGATGACGACGCACTCCATCCATAAGCTGGATGAGGCAGCCCGGACACGAAGTAACGACCACTTGAGCATTGGTTTTTTTAATGGCCTCTATTTTTTTTGCCTGAATGGCAAGGCTGATTTCCCGGTGCTTTATTCCAAAGGACCCTCCTAGACCGCAACAGGTGTCTGCTCCTTTCATCTCAATAAACGTTACTCCTTCGAGGGCATGTAAAATCTTTCGGGGAGCATCGTGGATCCCCTGGTGCCAACGCAGATGGCAGGGGTCATGGTACGTTACCCGAAGCGGAAAGGCAGTGATTTGGCGAGGATTGAAACCCGGTCTAACCAGAAACTCGGAGAAATCATAAATCTTTTGGGAAAGTTCCCGGGCTTTTTCCCGGATGGGATCTTTCGGGGAAAATAAGTCGCCGTATCTTTTGAGTGCCGCGCTGCAGGTAGCGCACCCGGTAACAATAGCAGCAAAGGAAGATAATACATCAATATTCTTTCGGGCCATAAGGGTTGCTGTTTCCAAATCCCCTGCACTTTGGACTGCCAGCCCGCAACAGGTTTGTCCGAAAGGATTAACCACCTCAAAACCAGCCTCGGCCAAAGCAAAGACCATGTCTTTACCGCTATCGGCAAAAAAGAACTCCAACCCGCAACCCGGGAAAAAGGCTACTTCACCACGCCTCTGAATACCAAAAAGAGGAAGCGTGCGCAGGGGAATGCGCTGGGAAAGAAAAGGCGAGGAGAGACGGGGGAGCGCCAGCCCCCTGGAAAAGATTGAGGCAAAGTCAGCCAAATGGCGAAGAGGTTTTCCTTCGTTGATCGAACACCCGGGAATTTTTGTGGCTAACCCCAGAAGTCTGGCTACCAGTGAGCGGTGTTTCAGGATTCCTCGGTAGACAAGTTGCTCAGTCCAGTTAAGACCTTTCTGAGTTACCAGCCGGGCCCGCGCCTGCACGGCAAGTGTTGCGGATGATATTCTGGCCGGGCAGGTAGCCTCACATCGGCCACATAAAATGCAGAAGGAAAGGACATCCCGGTAGGTGCCTTCAGTGTTAATTTCCCCTTTGTTTGCCCACTGAATGAGCAGGTTCCTCCCCCGGGCAACATGACTTTCCATATGGTCAACACCATATACCGGGCAGGAAGACATGCAGAAGCCGCATTTCATGCAGCGGGAAGCGTCATCAACGGAAGTTAGGTAATCCATATTTTTCTGAATTTCTGTAACCCGTTGCCCGGAGCGAAGCGTGTTGAAAGCTCTTGAGTACCCATTATGGTGAGCAGTAAGGAGCAAATGTTCCACCCATAGGAACCTCAGATGGGTTACTGCAAAGGCTGTGAATTGCGGGGCAAAAGGTTTTCACAATTACTACCAAATCTTTCCGGGGTTAAGAATTCCCTTGGGGTCAAAAACTTTTTTTATTTCTTTCAAAAGTTCGATGGCTTCGGCCGGCAAAGCCTGTTTCAGAAATCTCTTTTTTTCCAAACCAATTCCATGTTCTCCGGAAAGGACTCCACCGAGATCTAAAGCCGCAGCAAATATATCGTCCAGGGCTTTCTCCGCCCGGGCATAGTGGGCGGGATCTTTTCGATTCGTTAAAATAGCGGGATGGAGGTTCCCGTCTCCCGCATGACCAATAATGACAATAGTTAGATTGTAAGTCCGGGCACATCTTCTGATTCTGCCGATCAATTCGGGGATCCGGTTTATAGGTACGGTAACATCTTCGGCCAACACTGTGGGAGCGTTGCCGAAAATAGCGGAAAACCCTGCCCGGCGTGCAGTCCAGAAATTTTCTGCTTCATTGGCATCACGAGCGGGCCTGACGTCAATTGCCCCGGTTTTTTTACAACAATCAACAACCCCTTCCGTTTCTTTTTTCACTGCTTCGGACATCCCATCGAGTTCAAAAAGAAGAATTGCTTCTGCTGTTAGCGGAAGCCCCAAGGGGGTTACTTCTTCGATTCGTTGGATTAACCAGTTATCCATAAGCTCGATCTTGGCCGGCATAATTCCCGAAGCAAAAATCCGTTGGACAGTTTCTCCTGCAGTCACGACATTATCAAAGACGGCAAGTACGGTCTGGTGTGCCTGGGGAAGGGGTAAGAGCCTCAGGGTAACCTGGGTTATAACCGCTAACGTTCCCTCGGAACCGCAGATGAGTTGAGGGAGATCATACCCGGTTACGTTCTTCATGGTCTTTCCACCCAGATCAATGATAGTACCAGAAGGAAGGACGGTCCGCATTCCCAGAAGGTAATGTTTAAAAACCCCGTATTTAACCGCATAAGGACCGCCGGCGTTTTCCGAAACGCAGCCCCCAAGGGTAGCGGCCAAGAAACTTTGCGGGTCAGGAGGGAAAAAAAGCCGATGCTTGACGAGTTCCTGGTTTAGGTCATGGAGTACCACCCCCACCTCAGCGGTTGCGCTAAAATTAGCCGCATTAATTGCAATGATCCTGTTCATACGGGTGGTGCAGAGAACAATACCCCCGAGGACTGGAATCGAACCTCCACTGACATTGGTGCCTGCACCACGCACGGTAACCGGGATAACGTCCTGAGTGGCAAGTTTCATAATCTCTGAAACCTGGTCAGTGGTGGTCGGAAAAACGACGACCTCCGGCTTTGCCTCCCAATTGGTGGTACCGTCATACGAATAGGTGAGTAAGTCCACGGGGGAGGTAAGCACACCTTTCTCCCCCGCGATTTTTCGAAGCCTTTCAGTAGTGCCTTTGGGAAGCCCCATAATTTCTCTTTTTTTTGTTGGTTTGCTGTTCCTGCGGTTTCTTCATATAATAAAATCATATCTGAATTCGGGCGATTCTGCAATGCCTTCTGATTAACGCACCCAAACCATTGAAGCCATCAGAGAGAATGAAGGTGATTTCTCAGTTTTTTTAATATGATAGATAGGATGACAATATTCATTAATTCAAGGCAACGTTAAAAACACACCCCAGTTTACCAGAGACGGGTTGTCAAAAGATTTTGCAGAGGCTAAACTTAACTTTTCGTGATGGTGCTTAAGTGCTTTACCTTCCGACAAGTAACCTATTAGAATTATGAACAAATTACTTTTTCTGGTTCAACGGTGAGGAGGTTTTTTTCTCTCTTCGCCTTGGTAAATTTTTGAAAATATCGAAATCGTTATTTCCTTGACAAAAAAGTAATTATTTGATATAAAAATTATTTTTTTATGGCAAAAATCATTATTTTAAGTATTCGAAGGGATTTTTGCAAGAACATAAGCTTTAGAACCAATATGATTTTGATTCGCAGGGAAATTTGCCGGCATAAAAACCTCTCGAACGTCAGGTGCAAAACAAACAAGGAGAAAAAAACATTGAACGAAAAAACATTCAAGCCAATTAAAGCTACCCAAACCTTTTACCAGCTGGGCACCTCTTCCTTTCCAGCCTATTTATCCCTGGGCGAAAAAGGGATGATCATTGAAGGAGGTACCGGCGCAACCTTCAAAATCATAGTAAACCAAATCGAAGAGTTGGGTATTGACCCGAACCGGATTCAATTTATTGTTTTAACGCATACCCACGCCGACCATATCGGTGCAGTCCCCCGTTTAAAAAGTATCTGGCCCCATGTAAAAGTTTTAGCAAGCCCGGTAGCAGCCAAGACCGTGAGTAAAAAAGAGATGTATGAAGACTTCCTTTGCACCGACCAAGCTATTGCGGAGATCCTGAAAGGCAAAGGAGATATCGCTACATTACCACCGACACTGCAAGATTATTCTTTTGCCGTTGACCAGGTCCTTAAAGATGGTGATACGATAGATTTGGGTGCTGGGATTTCCTGGACCGTTTACCATGCCCCCGGACATTCCCCCTGCCACATTGCCTTGTTTGAAGCAAAAGAAGGAACCCTCGATATTGGTGATTCGACCGGTTTTTATGTTCCAGAAAAAGACGTTTTTTGGCCAAATTACTTTGAGTCACTGGAAAAATACTGCGATAGTATCCGCAAACTTTCTTCGATTCCTGCTCAAAGGATTGTTTTGAGTCATAACTGCGTGATCGAGGGGGGAGTTAAAAAGCATTTTGAAAAGGCGCTCAAGGCAACCCAACACTACCATCAGGACCTCATCAGAAGAGTAGAAGCTGGCGAAGATTCAGAAGCAATCGCTTTAGAAAAAGCTCAGTGGGTAAGCAGCCTCACCGATATCCTCCCTTTTGAGGCAATAGTTAGTCTGGCCAAACTCCTGATAAAACGTTCCCAACAAGAAGTTGAAAAACCAAAGTTGTTTATCTTCGAATAGGCAGATCCGGTTCAGGTTCTTTGAACTGATCGAACGGTGTCACTCCCTTCCCGTTCAGGAAATGTCCCGTTAGCTTTAACCCCAAAGCAAGATTTAAAAAAAAATGAGCGTATATGCGGCAGGGATTGATATCGGGTCAGCATTTTCCAAAGGAGTCATTTTTAAAAACAAACAGACTTTGGGTTTTTGTTGCATTCCCTCGGGAGGAGATTATAGGGCGACTGCTGAGAAAATAAAAAAAGAACTGCTTTCTAAAACCGGCCTCTCTTCACCTGCGCCAATTTTTACGGTAGCGACTGGTCTGGGCGCAAAGATGGTAGGTTTTGCTGATGTAATCAGAACTGAATTATCCTGCCATGCAAGAGGAATTATCACTATTTTCCCTTCCGTAAGAACAGTTGTGGATATTGGCGATTCTTACAGTAGAGCGTTGCGGATTGATGAACACGGCCATCTCTTAAAATTTTTATTGAGTGGTAAGTGTGCCGGAGGAAGTGCAAGGATCTTAAAAAAAATTGCCAAAATTTTACAGGTAAAACTCGAGGAGTTGGGGCCCCTGTCATTGCGTTCCCAAAAACAGGTTGATTTTAACACCAACTGTGCCGTTTTTGCTGAGTCGGAGGCAGTATCCCGGATTGCGGAAGGAGCCTCCAAGGAGGACCTTTTGGCCGGAATACACCGAGCGTTAGCAGCTCAAGTCAATAATCTTGCCGAACGGGTTGGAATAGAAAAGGACTATGCATTGGTTGGTGGGGGAGCAAAAGATGAAGGTCTGGTTAAGGCAGTGGAGTTGATGAACGGCTTTAACCTTGTGGTGCCGTCTGAACCCCTTCTTACGGCTGCACTCGGCGCTGCAATTCTTGCGGAAGAAATGGCACCAGCCTAACCGGTTACTTAAAAGCGTTTTTAAAAGGAGAAAATGTTAATGGAAGAAAAGCAAAAAGGCATGTGGCCATTGGTGGAAAAGTATTACCAGGACTACGGCAGCCGGGCGAGAGAACTAAAAAAGGATGGGATAAAGTTTATGGGATATATCTGTTCCTTTGTTCCGGTTGAAATTATCCGGGCTGCCGGTTTTGTTCCTTTTAGGATCAGGGGCAACGTGCATGAGCCGATCACCAAAGGTAATACTCAGTTGGAAACTATTGCCTGTCCTTTTATGCGAAGTTGTTTCGATCTTTCCTTCAAAGGACACTACGACTTTTGTGAAGGGGTTATTATACCCCACGCCTGCGACAGCATGACCAGGTCTTACAGTGTATGGAAGTATTCACTCGGACTTCCCTATTCTCATTTTGTTAATGTCCCGCACACCGTCAACGCAGCCTCACTCCAGTTTTTTGAGGCCGAGCTTAATACCTTTCGAAAAAGCTTAGGGAGGTATGCGGGTAAAGAGATCAACACGGCAGAAATTGCTCAGGCTATTACCGCCTATAACCAACTGCGAAAAAAAGTTAAAGCCCTTTACGAGCTCCGGAAGACCAATCCCCCTCTGGTCTCAGGAACGGAGATGGCAAAGTTGCTCACGGTAACGGCCGGGCTTCCAGTGGAAGAAGCCAACCTCCTCTGCGATCAAGCCCTTGACCAACTGCCCCAGCGCACCGCGCCTTCCGACAAAAAGTTCCCCCGGATTCTGATTGATGGTGCCTGCATTGACAACATCGATCTTGTGCAACTTGTTGAAGAGAGTGGTGCCAGCGTAGTGGCCGATGACCTCTGTCTGGGCATGCGGGACTTTTGGCCAACCACTGACGTAGACCAGGATCCCCTCAAGGCGCTCAGCCGCCGTTATCTTGAGAAGTTGAACTGCCCCCGTACCTTTCGGCAGAGCCCGGGAGGGAGCCTGTCTGATGACCTGCAGGCGCGGTTCGGAGATATGGGGGCGCACATCAAAGAGTTCGGGGTTGACGGGATTATTATCTATGTTTACAAATACTGTGATCCCTTCGGCTTTGAGGTTTCAGCCCGCAAGGCCTACCTAAGCTCCCTGGGGGTCAGCATCCTTTACCTTGAGGACGAGTACTCGGCCGGTACCATTGGCCGCCTGAGGACTAGGATTCAGGCATTTCTGGAAATGATGGGGTAAAACAGAAGGGGTGAACTGCCGGAACAGTGGAGTCGTGGGAAAAACGAACCCATACCCCATTATCCCCAATACATGAGAAGAAGTACTATTATGATGGAGGTTTTTATTTATGGCTGAGGAGCAGAAGAAGAACGAAAATCAAAAACGAAGAACCGCCACTAAGGCTGCATCCATGATTGGTCCGATGGTTAAGGAATTGATCGCCGCCACCCATCGCGCCAAAGCAGAGGGAAAGAAACTCGCCTATACTTTTATCTCCTGTCACTACGAAGAAATCGTCCGGGCGATGGATGTCGTGCCGGTGTGGACAGAGAATTTTGCGGGAATCTGCGGAGCAAAGCGTGATGCCGAGAGATTCCTTTCCCGGGCCGAGTCCCTCGACTTTTCCCGATCCCTGTGTTCCTATGCCCTGTGTGGTATTGGATTTGATCAGTGGCGTGAAGATCTCGGAGAAATGCCCCCCGATCCCCCCTGGGGGGGACAGGGCCGGCCGGATATGATGCTCTCCAGCGGCCAGATTCTCTGTGACCCCCGCAACAAATGGTATCAGGCAGCGCAGCAGTTCATGCCCGATGTCCCCAACTATAACTTCAGCATCCCCTGGCCTCTTTATGATGATGATATCGAGCTGACAGAAATCGAGCCTTATTACATCAAGTACATTGTCTCGGAATTAAAGGGCCTCATCGCCTTTCTGGAAACCCAAACCCAGAAGAGAATGGATTACGACCGCTTGGGGGAACTGGTGAATCTCACCGAGCGCACCTGGAATATGATCTGGGAGACTTACGAGCTCCGGCGCGCTGTGCCCACCCCGATGGATACCGGCGACGCGATGAACACTATGGTGCCCTGGGCATTCATGATGGCCACCCAGGAGAGCTATAACTTCTTCGCTGAGTTAAACCGGGAGCTTAAAGAAAAAATTGCCAGAAAGGAAGGAGTTATCAAAGATGAGAAATATCGGTTGCTCTGGGGCGGAGGCCTTCCCGCCTGGTTTGCGCTCAAGGATTTCAACTATTTTAACAGCAAAGGTGCGGTGTTCCCGGTAGAGACCACCTACCGTTTAATTGAACCGATTTACCGCCTCAACATTCCTGATACCAATGACCCACTGGAACGGATCGCCTACCGCTGGTTTCGTTACTGGACCTATATGTACGACAAAGCCAAGAAAAGGCCGGGCTCGGAACCGGACGTGGAGCGCCTGATTCAGTTCATTGAGGATTATAAGATAGACGGGGTGGTAATGCACGAAGCCTTTTCCTGCCGCACCTGGCACCTCGGCCTAATCTGGCAGCTCAGCCAGCTCAAGAAAATCTATAAGCCGGTGCCGTTCCTCACCATAGGGCCGGATGGCACCAAAAATGTGGAACACCGGGAGCTGCCCACCCTGATACTGGAAAGTGATATCATCGACATCAACTCCTATTCCGAGGCGGATACCCGGAATCGCATTGATGCCTTTATCGAGACCCTGGAATCAATCAAGAAACAGCGGGAAAATTAACTCGTTATCCGGTTTAGCTCATTGTCTGGTTTACAAACCAGGGCACGTTTATCAACGACCCTTTAATGCGGCGGTTCTAAAGTATATCGCCATCGATCCTAAACGTTATTCCTTGAAAGATGTCCGACACACCACTGCGAGCTTAATGCACCGCAAAGGGGTTCATACCAAGTCGCCTTTATTTGTATATCTTTGTTGTCTCGTCATACTCCTCGACGCACTTAAATGTACGCCTGCGTCGATTTCTCGTCGCCGTCTTGATCTACTTTTAAATGCAACTTGGTATCATGTATTGGCAAACAAAGACCAATTACGACCTACTAAAGTAAAAATTACTATCGATTTCTATATTGGGTCAGATAGGAGATATTAATGTAAATAGATTAAGGAATTGATTCTCAATAGTGGGGAAAAATCGGGAAATGATGATTTTTTAAATTACCCGGATTACCTATAAGACTACCTACAAAATTAAAACAACTTAATAAATTAGAGGGTTAGGTAATGGGCCGTCGGGGGATCGAACCCCAAGCCTACTGATTAAGAGTCAGTTGCTCTGCCGATTGAGCTAACGGCCCTTAACACCTTTAGAAAGTCCCGCTGCTTGCCGCTTAGAAATTTTTCATTATTACCAATGAGTTCTCTTTAGTAAGCTGCTTCTAACAGGCAAACAGCGGATATAATTTCCTTTTGGTGCTAATCACATTGGGAGGTCGGAGACCTTCTAACGTGGTTTACACGCCCGGCCCGACTCGAACGGGCGACCTGCGGATTCGAAGTCCGACGCTCTATCCAACTGAGCTACGGGCGCAAACAAAGGTGAGTGAAGGGATTCGAACCCTCGACCACTGAGGCCACAACCCAGTGCTCTAACCAGCTGAGCTACACCCACCATAAATTTCATGAACACGCCTGGCCCGATTCGAACGGGCGACCTACGGATTAGAAGTCCGTTGCTCTATCCAGCTGAGCTACAGGCGCAGATATTGAAACATTTGGAAAAAAATATCAATAAAAAAAACTGAAACTTTTATTTTCTTTTAGAATACAGAAGTCAAGCGATTTATTTTTAACTAGCTTATCTTTTTTATATTTTTCAATAGAACAAGCTTTTTGTCAACAGGTCATTTCAAAAGAATGATTCACCTTAAAATTTTTTGTTGACATAACGAGCGATTATTAGTAAAGATTCAATTCTGTTGGATAAAAAATTCCAAAAATGAAGGTGTTTAAAGTTACGAAAAACCTTTACAGTTTGTAAAAAGTATATATTTTATCGTTCTGAAACTCCGCTAACCAACGTGTTCCTTTTTCCTAAAAATTCAGGAAATATCAATGATTTAGCTCTATCTTTTTCTATTTTTTTGGATTGGAATGGCTATTGCACTCTTTCAAAAAATAATTAAAGAGGAGCACCGGAGTAGAGAATTTTTAGAGCTGAGACCCCACACTAACGTGCAAAAATTTTAAGCCTCAGCTGGTCAAATTCACCACCAAAAGAAAGGAGTTTTACAATGAAGTTCGACTTTACCGAAGAACAAAAATCAATGATGGAGGTTGGGCGGGATTTTGCGGAAAAAGATATCCTTCCCACTCAAGAAGAGGATGAAAAAGCACATCATTTTCGTAAAGAAACCTTTAAAAAGATGGCGGAATTGGGTTTTTTTGGGTGCGTTATTCCCGAAAAATATGGCGGCAATGAGACCGGGCACCTGTGCGCTGCTTTGTTAACCGAAGAGATTGCTCGGGTGAGCGCTTCCTGGACGTTGCCTTTTAATATGCAGATGTGGGGACCCGCGTTTACTATTCTTAACTATGGCAATGAAGAACAGAAGGAAAAGTATATTCCCGCATTAGTGAACGGCGATGTGATTGGTGCGTTTGCCATTACGGAACCGAATTCCGGTTCGGATGTGGCTGGCATGGGAACCACGGCAACGGAAACTGATGACGGGTATATTTTGAACGGGCAGAAGATGTGGATTTCAAACGCCCAAACAGCGGATATGTCGTTAGTATATGCATATACAGATAAGGCGAAAAAGCACAAAGGCATTTCCTGCTTTTTAGTTGATATGAAAAACAATCCGGGCATCAAAACTGCGGCGATTGAGACCAAACTCGGACTTTTTTGCGCCCCTACAGGAGAAATAGCTTTTGAAGACGCGAAAATTCCGAAATCAGCTCTCCTGGGACAAAAGGGCGATGGTTTTAAGATCTGCATGTGGCAACTCAATAACACCCGTTTGGGTTGCGCTGCTCGCGGGGTGGGAATCGCCCGCGGCTGTCACGAACATGCAATCAAGTATGCTTTGGAGAGAACTCAGTTTGGTCAACCTATTGCTGAATTTGAGATGATCCAGGATCAACTCGCCCTGATGTACGTGGAGTATGAGGCCGCGAGGCTTTTAGTGCTCAAAGCGGCTTATGAAAAAGATCAAGGAAACATAGGTAATACCCTGTCAGTTTCTACGGCTAAGTATTTTGCCGGCGAAGCCGCAGTCAATGCGTCAGGTTTAGCAATGAAGGTTTTTGGAAGTTATGGATACTCGAGTGAATACCCGGTAGAAAGATTCTTTAGGGATGCGAAGTCATTGCAGACCGTAGAGGGAACCTCGAATATTCAGAAAGTTATAATTGCCCGCGCTATCCTGAGTAAATGATAACTCATGTTTCCAAAAGGAGGTAATATAGATGAATATTGTTGTTTGTGTTAAACGGGTTCCCGATACCGAAACCAAGATAAAAATCGGTGGAGAAGGAACGAAGATTGACCCCGCTGGGGTGGAATTTATTATCAGTCCGTTCGATGAGTTTGCGGTTGAGGAAGCGATTCGCATTAAAGAAAAACTCGGAAAGGGAGAAATTACTATCCTTTCTCTTGGTCCGGCGGATGCCCAGACCATCATGAGAAAAGCGTATGCCATGGGAGCGGACAAAGGCACTCATTTGAATGACGCTACCGAATGTCAAGACACCTTGGCAGAAGCTCAAGCATTGGCGGCTGCATTAAAAGGGATGCAGTTTGATCTCCTCCTGTTCGGAAAGCAGGCCGTTGATTATGATAATGGGGCGGTGGGAGTACAGGTCGCCAGGCTTCTCAACATTCCGGTGGTTTCCCGCATCATAAAGTTAGATGTTGCTGATGGGAAGGCAACTGTGGAGCGCGAGAGCGATATGGGTAAAGAGGTCGTGGAGGTCAAATTACCGGCCGCGTTTACCGCTGAGAAAGGATTGAACGAACCCCGCTATCCCAAGCTAATGGATATCATGAAGGCCAAGAAGAAACCGCTGGAAGAAAAGCCGGCTCAATTGGAGGCTCCCAAGCTTACTATTGTGAAAATGGACTATCCACCGGCACGTCCACCTGGAAAGATTGTGGGCCAAGGTGAAGAATCGGTACCAGCACTGGTGAATTTGCTTAAAAACGAAGCTAAAGCTTTATAATTGATTGCAAATTACGAAGAGTAATTAGTTCACACTTTGGAGGTAAAAATGGGAAATAATGTGTTAATCTTCGCTGAACAAATGGGAGGGAAGTTTCGATCAGTCGCATACGAGGCGATTTGTCAGGGAAAGAAAATGGCTCAAGGTCTCGGTGGAAAAGCGATCGCTGTGGCGATTGGAGGAGGAGTAGAAGCCGTGGCCAAGGATTTAGGTCAATACGGAGCGGATAAGGTAATTGTGGTGGATAACGCGAAACTTAAAGACTTCACGGTGGATGCTTACGGAAAGGCTTTTTCCGAGGTCGTAAGCAAAAATGATCCGGCAGTTGTGTTGTTAGCCGCTACGTTCCAGGGCAAAGATTTGGGAGGTTATGCATCTGCTGCTCTCGGAGCTCCGCTTTCATCTGACTGTACGGAGTGGGCTTCCCAAGATGGTGGTATTCAAGTAAAAAGACCAATTTATGCCGGCAAGGCATACGTCACCGTAAAATTTAATAGTCAACCCGCGGTTATTTCTCTGCGTCCCAAGGTATTTTTACCGGATGCACCGGATGCTTCAAAGAGCGCAGAGGTAGAAAAGATTGATCTTGCCCTTTCTGATGATGATTTCCGCAGTGTGGTTAAAGAAATTATTACTAAAACCGCCGGTAAAATTGATGTTACCGAGGCGGATATTATCGTTTCCGGCGGAAGAGGTCTGAAGGGTCCGGAAGGATTTGTTGTTCTTGAAGAACTGGCGGGATTGCTGGGAGCGGCTGTAGGAGCTTCCCGAACGGTTGTTGATGAGGGTTGGCGGTCCCATAGCGATCAGATCGGCCAGACCGGAAAAGTAGTTTCCCCAAAACTTTATATCGCCTGCGGAATTTCCGGGGCTATTCAGCATTTGGCGGGCATGAGAACGTCAAAGTGCATTGTGGCGATTAATAAAGACCCCGAGGCTCCAATCTTCAGTACCGCTGATTACGGTATTGTGGGAGACCTTTTTAAGGTGGTGCCCGCTTTAACGGCTGAAATAAAGAAGACAATTGGTTGATTAAAAACTCAAAAGGGGAATGATTTATGTTACCAATCGAAGGTAAGATTTTTCTATTACTTCTTATAGGTATTACGGTTTATTTTTTCACCAAGCGAGCACAATACCTTATTAGTTTGCTTAAACTGGGAAAAGCTGAAGACCGATCGGATAATTCGGGCGAGCGATTGCGTTTTACTCTGGGGCAGGTTCTCACGCAGGCCTGCGCGCTTAAAAACGTCACCGGCAAAGATTTAGCCGGGATCGGGCATATGCTTCTGTTTTATGGGTTTTCCTTTTTTGTGGTGAGTTATGGGTTCCATATAGCAGAAGGTTTCTATGAAAAATTGAACCCTTCCCTTTTTGGGGAAGCATTTAATAATGGTTTCTTTTTTTTGCTTGACCTGGCCGGACTGGTGGTCATTGTTTCAGTCATTTGGGCGGCAATACGTCGGTATGTTGTAAGACCCGAACGACTGGTACCATCGCTTGAAGCGGGCATTATCCTGATCGTTGTTTTTTGTTTGATGATCCTCAGTTTTATGACGGAAGGATTCCGCTTTCTGGCTGAGCCGGAACCTTTCACGTCCGGTGCATTTGTCGGTAAGTTTTTTGCCGGGATGCTGTCGGGCATGGGGCTGCAGGCGCATGTCCATACCCTTTTTATGGGCACCTGGTTTTTGCATATGATGATAGTTTTTGGGTTCGGCATCTATATCCTTTACTCCAAGCACCTTCATGTACTGGCCTCTCATCCAAACCTTTATTTTCATTCCACCCGGCCAAAAGGAACGCTCCAGCCGATTAAAGATTTTGAGTCAGCAGAGAGCTTCGGGGTTTCCAAGGTCACGGATTTTTCCTGGAAGCAGCTCCTTGACCTTTACGCGTGCACGGAATGCGGTATGTGCAGCGCAAACTGCCCGGCAAACAACAGCGGCAAACCGCTTAAGCCCAAAGATGTTATCATTAATCTCAAGCATAACCTCTTTGAAAATGGGAATAATCTGCTCACGAAAAAAGAAGGGGAGGAGGAGCCCCTGATCGTGGGTTCCGTGGTTACCCATGATGAAATCTGGGACTGCACTAATTGTATGGCCTGCATGGAGGTTTGTCCGGTAGCGATTGAGCACGTTGATAAGCTTGATGACATGCGGCGTTATCTGGTGTTGATGGAAAGCAACTTTCCCGCAGAAGTGCAGACAGTTTTCCGCAACATGGAAAACAACAGTAATCCCTGGGGAATGGGAATGGCTACCCGAGCTGATTGGGCCAAAGATTTAGGGGTAAAAATTCTCTCGGAAGCACCGGGGGAGTTTGATATTCTCTTTTATGTGGGGTGTGCGGGATCTTTTGATGACCGCTATAAAAAGGTTTCCCGAGCAATGGTTAAGATTATGCAGGCTGCGGGAATTAACTTTGCTATTTTGGGTACTGATGAGAAATGTTGCGGTGATTCAGCGCGGAGGATTGGAAATGAATACCTTTTCCAGACCATGGCACAGGAGAACATCGAGATCTTCAAGAACTATAATGTTAAAAAAGTGTTAGCTACCTGTCCTCACGGCTTTAACGTTTTGAAAAAAGAATACCCGCAGTTCGGAGCTGAGTTTGAGGTTATTCACCATACGGAGTTAATTTTAGATCTGATTAAAAACGGGCGAATAAAGTTAAAGGGTGAGCTTGCGAAAACGATAACCCTTCATGACTCCTGCTTCTTGGGGCGTTATAATGATATTTATCAACCCCCTCGACAGATACTAAACTCGATTCCTCAGGCTAAACTTGTGGAAATGGATCGCATACAAAAAACCAGCTTCTGTTGCGGAGCCGGGGGTGGAAGAATGTGGATGGAAGAATTAAGAGGTAAAAAAATTAATGAAGTTCGCACGGAAGAAGCGCTTACGAAAAATCCTGATTTGATTGCAACAGCATGCCCATTTTGCCTCACAATGTTTGAAGATGGGTTGAAAGCTAAAAATGCCGATGAAAAGGTCAAAGTTTTAGATATTGCTGAATTTGTGGCTAATCATTTATTATAAAACTATTTTTTTTAAAAAAGAGGAAGATAACGTGAGTTCAGAAGTCAAAGCTCCAATGGTAGGTAAAATTCTTGCAGTGCGATGTGAGGTGGGGCAAAGCCTCAATGAAGACGATGAGATGTTTATTCTGGAAGCTATGAAGATGGAAATGCCGATCGGTTCTCCCTCCGCCGGGAAAGTAAAGGAAATTAAAGTCGCGGCTGGCCAATCAGTAGAAAGCGACCAAGTTCTGGCGGTTTTAGAATAAATTTAATTTTCAGATAATTTTTATACGAATAAAAGATGCTGTTTTTTTAAGAATCAGCATCTTTTGTTTTTTGAAGGCTGGATCGGAACAGTATACCCACCAAAAAAGTTACGATACTGCCAAACATTATATACCAGGTAAATGCGATTTTTGGGAAGGGGATTAAAGGAAAATCAAAAAAACCGAGAATGGTATTGAGGGATCCGCTGAGCACCAAAACGGTTAGGAATCCGCAGATCATTGCAATAATATTACCGGTATTATTTCCTCGATTGCGGGTGAGCATGCCGATGAAAAACACTCCTAAGAGAGGGCCATAGGTATACCCGATGATGCCTAAGGCCATGGGGATAATTGTTGTTTTAGGATTATGGAGAACCTTGTAGGAGGCAATAATCGCCACCATGACCAGAAGGATTGAAAATATCCCTGTGAAGATGCGGGCTGCCAGAACATAGTGTGATTCACTTGCGTCCTTTTTGACAAAAGGAATGTAAAAATCTTTTACCGCGCTGGTAGCCAAAGCGTTGAGCGCCGCGCTTAATGACCCCATTGCTGATGAAAATACCCCGGCAATAATAAGGCCGCGGATTCCTTTGGGCATGTAATTGATAATGAAATAGGCGAAAATCTCATTCGGTGCGGCAGGAAGTTGCGGGTCAGGAGCAACCCGGAAAAAAGCAAAAAGAAAGATGCCAATTAAAACAAAAGTAAGGGCGATGGGAATGTCGGCGATCCCAGAAAGAATAAGCGAAATACGGCTTCGCTTATAGTTAGTAGCGGTAAGCATTCGCTGGACCATGTCCTGATCCGTCCCGTGGGTGGCGAGGGTGAGAAAGGTGGCGCCCAACAAAGCCGCCCAGATCGTATACTCCTGGTTAAAAACCCCAAGCAAAGCAGTGAATAAATCACCGGAACCATTCATGCCGCTATCAAAAACTTTAAAGCCGGCAAAACCGCCTGTTCCCAGTTTAATTCCCTCCCAGCCACCGGGGATAAGGGTTATGATGGTCAGGAGAGAAACAACGGCTCCGCCGAACATGATCACCGCTTGAATGAGGTCAGTCCAGATAACCGCCTTTATCCCTCCAATCATCGTATAAACCGCGGTTATCACGGTCATGATAAGAATGGAAATGACATACTGGCTAAAGGTTGGTGAAGCGCCGGTAAGAAATTTCCAGGCAATCACCAGGATTACCGAAGCGATATAGACCCGCACACCGCTTGCCAGAACACGGGTTAAGAGAAAAATAAAGCCTCCGATCGTGCGGGTGGTCTTACCGAAACGGATTTCTAAAAATTCATAAACTGTATAAACGTTATAATGGTAGTAAGGTTTAATAAAAAGCCAGGCGATCAGAATACGAGCTAAAATGGTTCCGAGAGTGAGTTGAACATAGAGGATGTTCTGGGTTCGATATCCTTCAGCGGGCGCTCCTAAGAACGTGGCGGCGCTGGTTTCAGCGGCGATGATCGAAGCCAAGACCGCCCACCAGGGAATCCGGCGGCCACCGAGTGCAAAATCATTGAGGTTCAATTCTCTGCGGCCGGCCCAGATGCCGATGAACGTAATGCTAACAAGGTAGGTTGCAATTATTATAAGATCCATATAAGAGCTTTTCATGTCTTACCGAAGCGATAAAAATCTGTAAGTTGATACCGGATTATATTTTAAAGATATTGAGTTAAAATGGCTATAAGCGCTTTATTCCATCCTTCTGGCCCCACTCCCGGGGCTCGGATAATATTAGCGAGGGTAGAAATTTTTTCATCAAAAATCCCTTTTGGTTTTTGCACGAGAACCGGGATGTCTACCTTTTGAAGCATGGGGAGATCATTGAAACTATCCCCGATGGCGATTGATTTCAACTTCGGATAGACATTTTCATATCCCTTGATGACGATGCTTACTGCCTTACCTTTATCATTATCACCGAGAAGATGAAAAAAACGGCCTCCTCGGGTAATATGGAGTTTACATTTTTTCACGAGAATTTGTAACTTTTTCATTTCACCCTTGTCACCCGTAAAGAGAAAAGGCTCGGAATATTCACGCTTCTGTGCCAAGGCGACTTGGTTTTCGGGGAGGCCAGTAAAATCTGCGACCTCAGATACGTCCATTTCTGAAAATCCGCGAATCTTTTCACCGAAAACTTTTTTTAACTTCTTGAACTGTTTAAGCAAGTCTGGGTGGTATGTTCCCAGTTCGATCACGCGGTATTGATTACGAGTGCAGGTTTGAAGTGAATCGGAATAGTTTTCTTTTTGGGGATAAAAGATTGCCCCTCCATTTTCACTGATAAACGGGTAAGAATTACCCAGCTTTTCTCGCCACACCTCAATTTCTGAGCGGGTTTTGCTGGTGCAAAAGATCAAAGGTATTTTGGCATCGTTAATTTTTTTTAAGGCTTCTTGGGCAGGATCAAAAGAGTAATTGTAATGGTCTAAAAGGGTACCGTCCAAGTCAGTAAAAATAATAAGGGGAGTCTTTTTATTTGCTGAAGATTGGGCCATTGTGTCGGTTTCCGGAAAACGTTTTCTCACTCATTGCGTTGATACTAAATAAACACAGACGTCAGCAAACTAAATTAAAAAGTTCGGATAACCGACTATATACCTTATTTATCCCTAAAAAATCAATTATTGCCAAAATCAGTTACAAATCCATAGGCAAACTAAAGGCTTGGTGTTAAATCTCCAAAAATGTTTGACACAAAAAAAGTTTTTGTTATAATTCCCACATGAGTTGCGAATTATCCAAAATAAAAGTAAAACTTTAATTATTGCATTTTACGAGTGGAGATTTTTAAACATTTCCAGAGGTTAATGGTATCAGAAAATAATCGGGTCGCTATCTGCGCGTTTAGATAGTGGCTTTTTTATTTGTTTGGAAAGTGTGACATCATACTTTTCATGAATTTATTACGAGGTTAATTTGCGAGGTATTAATGGTCTACGATACTGCCTTGAGACCCTATACAGGAAAAAGAATTGAGGAAATAGAGCAGGCGGATATTTTGGTCGGTATTCCTTCTTACAATAATGAGAAGACCATTATGCATGTAATGCAGATGGTAAGTCATGGGCTTTACCATCACTTTCGGGATAAAAAATGCGTTATCCTGGTCGCTGATGGAGGGTCTACTGATGATACCCGTGAGGTAGCCAAGGAATTTGAAATCAAACCGTGGCAGGAGAAAATTATTTCCATTTACCGCGGGCAAGCGGGCAAAGGTACCGCATTGCGTTCCATTTTTGAAGCCGCGGTGCGTCTCAAGGTACATGGTTGCGCGGTCGTTGATTCGGATTTGCGGAGCATTACCTCAGATTGGATAAAACACCTTCTCGATCCAATCTTGGATAGGGGATACCAATTCGTTGCCCCGATTTATTCCCGCTACAAATACGATGGGACCATTACCAATAACGTTGTCTACAACTTAACTCGCGCTCTTTACGGGAAGCGCATCCGGCAGCCGATTGGGGGGGATTTTGCTTTTTCCACGGATGCGGCTTCAACCTATATTTCAGAGAATGTATGGAATACTGATGTAGCGCGTTATGGGATTGATATTTGGATGACCACCCAGGCAATCATCAGGGGATTCAAAATTTCTCAGGCCCGTTTGGGAGTTAAGATTCATGATGCGAAGGATCCTTCGGAAAGTCTTGGTCCCATGTTTCGTCAGGTTATTGGCACCTTATTCACCCAGATGGAACAAAACGAATGGTATTGGAAGAATATTCAGGGGAGTATGGCAGTAGAAACGTTTGGCGGAGATGACTTTATCGAGCCTGAGGCAATCGAAGTGAATTTAGAAAGAATAGTCGAAAAATTTCGTTTTGGCGCAAAACAATTTGGCTCTTTGTATCGTGAGATTCTTTCTGATGATTGTGTGAAAGAAATTGAATCAGCCCGGAAACTTTCTTTTCGGAAATTCTCGCTTTCCCTTTATGCCTGGATCTTAATCCTTTATGAACTGGCGGCCACGTTTCATTCCTGGCGGTTTAATCGGATTAAGCTGGTTGAGATCATTACGCCCCTTTATTATGGCCGGGTTGCTGCATTTATCAACCAGACTAAGAAAATGTCTTCGCGCGAAGCAGAGCGGGTTGTGGAGGAGCAGGCGGTTGAATTTGAGGAAAACAAAGACTACCTTATCAGTATCTGGGATAAGAAGAAAGGAGAGAGTGAAGATATTAATAATCACTTAAGGAAAGTCTCTCTCTAAAGGCAGAACTATAGTAATCTTCCGCAGGAGGTAGACAATGGCTGACTTTTTTCACAATGGCGAAATAAGTAATCTTCA
Source organism: Thermodesulfobacteriota bacterium (assembly GCA_026625185.1). Taxonomy (GTDB): domain Bacteria; phylum Desulfobacterota; class WTBG01; order JAGOGO01; family JAGOGO01. The sequence continues at coordinate 2,573,310 of CP113000.1, forward strand.
TCGTCTTAAGCCGGGGGATGTTGAAAGGTTGGAAAGAGAACTGGGGGGCTTTTCCCAAAAACGCCCCATAGCCTTGGTGCTTCCGGCGCTCTTCCAAGATCTCACAGCAAAGCCGATTAAAAACATTTTATCAGAAATCTCAAAAGTCAATTACCTAAACGAAATTATTGTTACCCTCGGACGAACGAAGAAAGAAGAATTCGCTGAGGTTAAAGCAATGTTTGCTTCTTTTAATCTTCCGGTGGCGATTATTTGGAATGACGGAGAAAATATTCAGGAGCTTTATTCTATCCTCGAAAAGGAAGGCGTGTCTGCCGGCGGAGATGGTAAAGGCCGTTCCGCCTGGATTGCTTATGGGTACATACTTGCCCGGGGAAAAAGCGATGTCATTGTGCTTCATGACTGTGATATTGTTACCTATAATCGGGAATTGTTAGCACGACTTTGTTATCCGGTGGCAAATCCAAACCTTGATTATGAATTTTGTAAGGGATATTATGCGCGAGTCACTGACCGACTCCATGGAAGAGTAACCCGTCTTTTTGTAACCCCTTTAATTCGAGCGCTTAAAAAGATAATAGGACGCGTTGATTTCTTAGAGTATCTTGACTCATTCCGTTATATCTTGGCTGGAGAATTTTCGATGCGCGCAGATTTAGCTCGAATAAACCGAATCCCCGGAGACTGGGGGTTAGAAGTGGGGGTGCTGGCCGAAGTTTATCGCAACTGCTCTTTGAGGAGAATTTGCCAGGTGGAAATTGCTGATAATTACGAACACAAACACCAGCCCCTTTCTGAGACCGACCCCAAAACGGGCCTTAATAAAATGAGTATTGATATTGCCAAAACCATTTTCAGGACAATGGCCGGCATGGGCGTAATTTTTCCATCGGGATGGGTTAAAACATTAAAAGCGACCTATTTACGAACAGCCCAGGATTTTATCGCCAAGTATGGGCATGACAGCGAAATTGACGGACTGTTTTTTGACCGGCATCAAGAGTCAGTCTCAGTGGAGACATTTGTGAAGGGAATTGAGCTTGCTTGTGATGAATTCGAAAGAGATCCTTTCGGTGCCCCCCAGATCGCAAACTGGAATCGCGTTACCTCAGCAATTCCTAACTTTTTTGATCGCCTCACATCAGCAGTGGAAGAGGATAACAAGTGAGGATGAGAAAAAGATTAAGAAATTTGTCTCACCGCTAAAACGGGGAGTAATTGTTTTTGGTAAGTAAACAATTTTTTCAAGGAAACTATGCGACTTATAACTCGAGCAGATTTTGACGGTATTGTTTGCGGAGTTCTTTTAACCGCTCAAGAACATATTGACCGGTTTCTTTTTATTGAGCCTAAAGCAATGCAAGATCACGAAGTCGAGGTGGACTCGAAAGATATTGTGGCAAATCTCCCTTACCATCCTGATGTTTATCTCTGGTTCGATCACCATATTACGAACCGGGTATCCGGATCTTTTCGAGGGAAATTTTTTCTTGCTCCAAGCGCGGCCCGGGTAGTTTTTGATTATTATCCCCAGGGATCGTTGGCTCGCTATGAAACCTTAGTGCAGGAAGCCGACCGGATTGATTCCGGCGACTTAGAAAGGGCGGACATTTTTGAACCGCAGGGTTGTGTTTTGCTTGCTTTTACCATTGACCCCAACAGCCAAGCTGATGAGCCGTACTGGATCAAGCTGATATATCTTCTGAGAGAGCAACCTTTTGCTTTGGTTATGGAGGATGCGGAGGTTAAAGATCGCTGTGAACAGGTATTAGAAGACTTTAAGGTTTATCATGCCCTTCTTTTAAACAACACGCGCCAAGACGGCAATGTAGCTATTACTGATTTTCGAGGGATTAATTTCCCGGGGAAAGTAAATCGATTTTTAGTTTATTCACTTTTTCCGGAGACGAATATCTCGGTAAAAATTTTCCGCGATTATCATCAAGACGGCAGGATCGGCATTTCAGTGGGTAAGAACATATTCAATAAAACATCAAACATCAATGTGGGAGAACTCCTCTCCCATTATGGCGGAGGGGGTCATCAGGGAGCAGGCTCATGCCGTGTGCCGGTTGAAGACGCAGAAGAGGTATTAAATAAAATTATCAAAACCCTTAAAATCTAAGGTTAAAAAACTAAACCTCGGTTCAGCGGAAAAGGATTTTCTCTTATTGGCGAGAATCATCCTCAGCTGAAAAATGCGCTCATGTTCACGCTCTCAACATAGCCACGATCCAGAGGGCATAGAAAAAAAGAATTAAAACCCCCCAAAAAAACGCGCGTTTTGAATTAAATCCTTTTTCACCAATGAAAACACGAAGGATAAAACCAATAGCACAACCTATCCAGCCCAAAAATCCGACTTCTACAATCATTGACCAAAAAACATCCGGTTCAGTCTTCATCCTTAGTATTTTTAATATTGCTTCTTTTCTTTTTCCCAAAGGGATTCCTTTATTCGGTAAACGTGCTTCTTCTTGCTTAGCTCGAATAGTAGCTATCCGGTCTTCACATTTTGCGATCCATTCTTGATGAGGAGTATAGAAGCTTCGGGCGGAATAAAGGCTGCTGGTGATGGATTGAAAGGCATTTAAAGCTAAGTCCATATCTCCTTGGTTTTCAGCCTGCGTACCGATTTCCCAAAGTGCCCGGATTGAGTCTGTGACTGATTTACTTCCCGGACAGTACCAATGAATCGAACGGTTAAAATAGATTATTGCTTGTTTATAATCTTTTTCACGAAAAAATTTGTCACCTTTTTGATATTCATTTCGTGCATTGATGGAAACTTTTGTGAATACCAAAAGGAGAAATAAAATAAAAGCCCCCGCGCCAATAAGAATTTTACCCTGCACGGTCATTTTTTTTATTTTGTTCATAAAAATTTTTTTTAAAGGAGTTAGAGCGTTATTTGATGTCCCGATTTTGAAAGATTACCATAGAGAGCAAAAGGATAATCAAGATATAAAGCAATCCATATAACGAGGCAAAAAAAAGATATCCTTTTTCAAGAGGCAAGTGATGAACTACCTGACCTTTGATATTTAAATATTCTAAATTTGGGAAAATGTAGTATAGTGCCTCAGTTACATAGCGCAAAGTTTGGCTGTCTGCTTTTTTTACTAACTCAAGCAGGTCGGGGGTAAGATGGCCAATAATAAAAAATGATAACGTAAATAACCCGCTTAGGATAGGCGTTGAAAAAGAAGAGAATAAGAGTGCGAAAGCGGTAATGATCATCAATGCGACAAATATCATTCCGATCGCCGGTAAGAGTGTGAACGCAATCTTCCCTTCATAAAAATATAAAATTAAAAATAGCGCAATCGACATTGTCAGCACTTCAACCAGGAGGGTTAATACCAGGCCAAGATATTTACCGATGATGAATTGATAGCGATGAATTGGTTTAGATAGAATGTTATAAATGGTCTTGCGCTCCATTTCTTTGTACACCAGCCCGATACCGACAAAAATGGCGATTAAAACTCCAAAGATTTCAATGGAGGCTAAACCGAAGTCTTTTATGATTTTTGTTGGCTCGCCGATAGTTAGATTATCTAAAATAACCGAAAGCCCAATTATCAAGACAGCGAAGAAAATAAGGCTGTAAAGCACTTTGTCACGGATAGCCTCTCGAAAGGTGTTAATTGCCAAAGCCCAAATTTTCATGATGGTTATCAATAGATTTGATTTCGTTTACGTATAAGTCTTCCAGGGTTTCCTTCCGGGGAGCGAAAGAAACCAGTTCGCCACCTTTTTCTAAAAGATAGTAAAGGAGGTTTTTTTCTTCCTTCTCTTCTACTCGGATAAAAATTTCATTACCCCGTTTAATCAAATTTAACCCTTGTTCCTCAAGGTTATGAACAGTCTCAATCGAAAGTCCCTTGATGCACAATTCAAAAGATTTTATTTTTGGGTTAAGAAGATGTTCTAATGGTCCGCAATCGCGTAAGTTGCCTTTTATGAGAATCCCTACTCGGTCACACACTGTTTCCACATCAGAAAGAATATGGGTACTAAATATAATTGTTTTTCCTTTGTTTTTTAAGTCCAGAATTAGGTCTCGGATCTCTTTTCTCCCTAAAGGGTCTAAACCGGACATCGGTTCATCAAGTATTAGCAATTCAGGGTCATTAATGAGCGCTTGGGCTAATCCGAGACGTTGAAGCATGCCTTTGGAAAACGTTTTAATTAACCTATTTTTATGTTCGGGTAACCCCACGAGATCTAAAAGAGCATCAACTCTTTTTTTCGACTCTTGAGAGTTGAGGGCAAAAAGATGCCTACAGAAATGAAGGTATTCTTTTGCCTTTAGGTAATTATAAAAATAAGGATTTTCGGGCAAGAAACCGATTTTAGACTTTAATTCTATTTTCTTTAGCTCTTCCCTCCACAACCAAATTTTTCCCCGACTCGGCTTGAGAAGTCCTAAGAGAAGTTTAAAGGTGGTGGTTTTACCGGCTCCATTAGGTCCTAAAAAACCGAAGACCTCTCCTGGTGTTATTTCCAGACGAAGGTCGGTCAATGCGTTTATTTTTTTAAAAGTAAATGGAGCCCGGAACACTTTAGAAAGGTTTTCAGTCTTGATTATGTGTTCCATAAAAGAGATTATCTCAACTTAGGTTTTGGTTTTTGCGGACCTTTTAGAGTCCCTTGTAATATTTCTTGAATTCGTTTTTCAATCTGCTCCTTCATAAGGCTATTCTGAGTGTTTCTTTTCATTTCGAAAAGAAAATAGAGAGCGGCTTCTTTTTGCCCAGCCGCACTCAAAAGCCGAGCGGGTAATGTTTTTAGATAGCGAGGAGCATTTGGCTTTTGAGCGGCACATTGAAGATAAAAAGCTGCCTTACTGAGTTCCTGGGTATGATACCAATAGTTAAAACCGAGGAAAAAGGGAAATTTCCAGTTGTCAGGATAGTAGTGTATTGCCTTTTTTAATATTAGATTGCTTTGTTTTACCTGCTGTGCTTCTAAGCTGAGGGTTATTCCTCCAAAATAATAAGGCCATATAAAGTGTGGATCAAGGTTAGTAACCAGATCTAAAATTTGATAAAGCCAGGGATAGTTTCGGTCAGACATAAGATGCTCACCAAAGTAACCGATGGTTTTTATCCAAAAATAATCGGCAATGAGCTGGTTAAACCCGAGGGTAAATGGTTTTAAGAAATTCCCGGAGGGGATATACATATAGACTTCCATCGATTTTTCAGTCGGCTGGATTTTTTGGAGTTTACGGTTAATAAAAAAAACACTTCCCCAAAGACAAATAAGGATAAAGAAGATAAAAGATTTTTTTAAAAAAGGCTTGAAATTCATTTGTTTTATAGAGCAGTTATTTGAAGTCTTTATTATATTCCATATCAAACCACATGGCAAAAAGAAGGGTCTGCATTCCTGAGATAAACAAAAACCAAAACAACAAATGGGAGGTTGGAGGAACTACACCACTCGTATAGTAACCATAAAATGTCCGGCAGAGAAAGATAAAACTAAGGGGAAGGGTAGTAAAAGAGAGAGAATAAAAAAGAACCAGGGGGTGGAAGTCTTTGATCACGTATTTGATAAAAAGACGTTTAAAAAACCCGCGGAAAAGAAGTCGGCTTATCGTGGGAATTACTTTCCAGAGCCGAATACCTGATTTTTCACCTATATTGTAAACCGGCCGAATGCTAACATCCCGTGCGCGGCAGTTTTCAATGTTTAGTTTTATAAGAATATCATTGGGTACACCGTATTTTTTATAGATATTGTCTAAATCAAGGAGGTTAAGAGCTTTAAGCGAAATAGCAGTATATCCGCATTGAGAATCGGCAATATGCCAATAACCGGAGGCAATTTTGGTGAGAAAGGAGAGAAGCGAGTTGCCTAAATATCTATAATGGGGGATCATGTCCCAGGATTCTCCTCGGAAAAGGCGGTTGCCCTTGCTGTAATCAACTCCACTACTTACGACCGGGTCAATGATATCCGGAAGATCAAGAGGGTCCATTTGTGCGTCACCCGCCATAACTACGGTCACATCTATTTTTAGCTCTTTAGCTCGTTTATAACCGGTAATAATAGCTCCACCGACCCCCTGGTTTTTTTGGTGCGTTATTATTTCGAGATAAGAGTGGTGTTTTTTTTCATTATCTAAAACCATAAGAGTATTGTCGGTGCTCGCATCATTGACAACAATGATGCGGTCAATAAAATCGGGCATAGTATCAATGACTCGGACGATTAACTTTTCTTCATTATGCGCTGGAACTACTACTCCGATGGTTTTGCCTTTATACATAAGATTTTCCCTCGCACTTTTCTGGTGATTCAACTTTAGTGAACGACATAATAAAAAGGCATTCTTTTTTTGCCATGCTATAATATATCGCTATTGTCATTCCGGGCTTGACCGAGCCTGCCCCTTACAGATACGGTGGAATTCAGGGGCAGGTGTAAGAAGTAACTCAGTTTCATTGCTTCATAAGCCACCCCTCTGGATTACCGCTTTCGCGGGAATGACGCTGAGGAAATTGGGGCGGAATAAGAGAATATCTTAAATATCAACTTATTTATGTCGTTCACTTTAATTTTTAGGTTAAATTATTGCAAACAATAAAGGGATGACCCCCCTTGTTTAAATTCCAGATGAAGATATCTCTGGCAAAAAATTTTGTATAAAAGTAATTTTTCTTCCGGTAAGGATGAAGAAAAGTCTATGTGAAGCAAGGACCAGTTAATGAGTAAGTGAGTGATCCCCATACGGACAAACTCTTTTCTCACTTCTTCCGGTGTTAAGGACTTTTGCAGAATATTTTTTACTGTGGATCCTAAGTATCGTGAGTCAAAAAAATAGTCACGGTCAAGATAATATCCGTCATTACCAAAGTTTCCCCCGTAAAGAAACATTATTCGGGAAGTTGGGGGAAGCTTATTGTTGGCGTATTCATATACTGGATATGCCGGTAAGTGTCGACACAAAAAGTCATGTCGTGATTCTTTTCCCACTAAAAAATTTATTGGATTTACGGAGGAAGTATATCGTAACGCCCAATATAAATTCAACAAAAAAGCCAAACTCAGTGTGAGGGTAATAAAAAATTTTTTCCATTTTATCTCTAAAGTGCCCGCGGTAAAAGCGGTTATAATCCCTAGAAAGGGATAGATAGGCATAAGGTATCGGAGCCTTACCACAGAACTAGCCCAAAAAAACAAAAAATAAAGAAGGCTAAAATAAGCTATCCATTTTATTTCTGGAGTTTTTCTGAGTAAAAAAATAAAAAAGGGAAGAAAAAACAGAAATATTGGACTTATAACTCCATCCAGCTCATGGCGGGCTTTGGTTTTGGTCATAACCGAGATATTCCAGGGGAGCAAAATCTGATCTTTTAGGGTTTCTCCATAGAGCAGGTTTCTGCTTTCAAATGGGGAAAAGTTGGGTTGGTCAGGATAAGGATTCTTCCCTATCACGCTGCTTGCTAAAGGATAAACCGGGTTGCCGGCATACCAGAAGTTCTTAGCGAGCCAAAGGGAATTAACCAAAAACACGATGAGAAGAAAGATAATAATATTCTTTACTATAAATTTTAAGGGAGCTTTCTTTTGAACCAAGGTAAAAAGAATGCCGACCAGAAGAGAGAAAAGAACGATGAAACCATTATACTTGCAACCAACTGCAAAGCCAGTCATAAGAGCACCTAAGTAAAACCATCTTTGAGTACGGGTTTGTAACCAATGAAATAGCGCTAAAATCCCACCCACGGTGAAAAACGTCAGGCCCAAATCGGCATACGCAGCAGAAGATACCTGGCAGACTACCGGGAGCGAACCAAACAACAAAACTGCCAGAAGGCTCATGGGGCGCGTTGTTAGCTTTATTGCCAGTGTAAAGGTGAAAAACAAGGCGCCCAGATAAAAAAAGAAGTGGATTAATTGAGCGAGAATATCTGATGAAAGCAGAAGGGCTCCGGCATATAGCATTTCCAGGAGGGGCGGATAGAAGGAGGGTATGGAAAATGGTATGTTCACGATACCATGATGCCGGATATACCATTTGGGCATGGCTAAGTGGTGAATGAGGGCATCGCGGTAAAAAGGGGGAGTCATGGTGTTTATCAAGGTAAGAGTTATAAAACCGAAGATAAGGGAAAAGATAAGGACTTCCGACAGAGAGAGGGTAGGGTGCCATGTTTTAGCTCTGTTCAATAACATTCTCGCGTAAGCATAATTACTGGAAGCGACAAAGCAAAACCCAATGAGAAGTAGAACAAAAGTCCAGGGGTAAAACGCTTGTGTGAGACCTAAAACAAAAATAGAAATCGAGAGAGTTCCAAAACCTATTCCTGCAGAAAAAAGTATTTCGTCAAGCGGAGAGATATTTTTCAGATGAAATAATTTGATAATCCTGTTCCCCACAAGGATGCAAAGGATGACTACTATGAATCCCCACATGATTTCATCGAGGACACAATTATCTTTAAAGCCAGGATAATGGAAATTTTTAAAGTAGGAAAAACAAATTAAAGAAGTCCAAACGATAAAAAGAGGAATAACTATTTTATTGAGTCGGTTAACCATGGAAGTAAATAAAATTTTTTTGGGAAAATTACTAAGGGCTAATTGTTAATTTGGGACAATTTTTCTTTGGCGTTTTTCGCTAAAATACTTTCTGGATCAAGAATGATGGCTTTCTGCAGAGCTTCACGCGCTTCTTTCATTTTGCCGATTTTTGAAAAACAGATAGCCATATTATAATAAATCTGAGGATTTTTTTTATTTTTTGCAAGATATTTTTGATAATAAAGAATACTTTGTTGATAGTTTTTAATATCGAGGTAGAGCTGTCCGAGGTTTTGGACTATGGTAATCTCATCTGGGTCAATATCTAAGGCTTTTTTAAAATAGCCTTCAGCGGTCAAGACATTTCCGAGCGTCGCATAAACTGAGCCGAAGCCGTTAAGTACCAAGGCGTTATCAGGATCAAGATGATCAGCCATCTTGAGGTAAGATAACGCTAAAAATTGCTTCTTGTTATCCAAAAAATACTTCGAATAATTTATTAAAATTAAAGTATAGTAAAACACCTCTTCGGGGTCCGAAATTTGAGCGAATCCAGCGGATTGATCATTAAAGAATTTTGTCATCTTCTCAAGGTGTGAATTTATTTTTTCTTGGCTTATTGGTTGCGGGGAAGGGGTAAGGGAGAAAAGAAAACCGTCGGGTTGGATGTTCTGTTTTACCAAATAATTAAATGAGGCAGGATCCCAATAAAAAGCATTGGTTTTGATATTGGCGTTTATAATGGCTTCACCTATTTTTTGACCTTCAACCCGGGGAATTTTTATCAGGGGATATCTTTTTTGACTTACCTTATTAAAAACATCAGGGCTAATAATTTCACTCAGAAAAAGGTCGGTAATATCGGGGCGGTAATTCTCACATTGCTGTAAATAACCGATCCCAAAGTGATAAAAAGAACTTACTAACACGCCTTTGAATTCGATTTGATCAAGTAGGTATTGATGAAAATAAAAAGGGGTCCAGTACTCGGCGCGATTATTGGTTTTTATGTGAATATAACCTAGAGAAACCAGATGAATACTCAACCCAGTTATCACAATGGTGGGGAGAAAAAAGGCAAGTTTGCCCCCAAAAGGAATTTTTTGTAAAGCGAAAGTTTTTATTTTATGCAAAATAGCGTAAATCCCAAAGGCGATCCCGATAGTAAAGAAAATAAAGGTTGGGATATGTTGTGTGGAGGAGGACCAAAAGCGAATAAAGAAAAACCATTGGGTGAAAAATAACAGAGCAAGTCCGAGCATAAGAGGACGATTTTTTCGAAAAAAAACCGTAAGGCCGAATAAACCGAGAAAAATGGTTAAGAGAGAAAATTCATCAAAGTAAGAGGAGCCATATTTTTTTAGGTTTTGGTAAAATTTTTCCTGAGAAAAAGAGAAATGGGTGGAGGAATCCTTGCGGTCAGTGACATGAACCATAAAGTTTTTTATGTTTTCTGGATTACCCCAATCATAGTAAGGATCAACGGATGACCTTACAGGGAGGTAAAGATAAATTGACGCGCCTAAGATGACAAACATTACTATAACGCCTAACTTTGAAGGAGAAAAAAACTTTCGATAAAATAACCATAGGAAAAAGCAAAGAGCCGGAATATAGAGGATCATTATGATATGGGCACCCGCACTCAACCCAAAGAGTAACGCGGTCACATAGAGTGAATTTTTTTCTCTGTTTCGTAAACCACGGACCAGAAAAAGAGCAATCAAAGCGATGAAACAATTTTGGAGTGTATAAACTTCAGCCTGGATAGCATTACACCAAAGGGTATTAGAAACCGCAAGAAAAGACACCGCGATTGTTCCGCTCAAAAGCAATACATTTTTGTTTTGAGGAAAAAAGACACGCTCAAGGCATTCGGTTATTAAAAGGAAAGTAATAGCAACTAAAAAGGCAGCAAAAAAAACAGAGACCAAATTTACCTTGAACGCGATGCTGCCAAAAGGGAGGAAGGTAAAAATTTTGGACGTCAGGGCGTACAGAGGAGAGCCGGCAGGATGCGCAATCCCTAATTGGTAAGCCACTACCTGGAATTCACCGGCATCCCGCCAGTAAAGATTTGGGCAAATAGTCGAAATAAAAAGAATAAAAGAGAGAAAAAAAAGAGCAACCGAGATGGTAACTTTTCGGAAATAAAAGTTATTTTGAATCATCAAGAAAAAAAATTTAGGAAAAAAGAAAATTTAAACTTTATAAAAAAAGAAGGCAGACGGTTGCCTGCCTTCGCGGTTAAAAAATTTGTTGAACAAAAACTGATCATTAACTAATGACGTCATTGACAGTATTAGAAAGGATTTTTTGATTGTCGATCGTCCAGTGGTCCATAGTACCATCATTATCAATTTGACCGTCCGCGCCCGCAGTAAAACTTGTTTGGGCGGGGGTGGCAAGATATGAGTAGCGAGTTTTGCCCTCTGGAGCCCACTCCAAACTTGTGAGTGCCCCATATGTATCGTTTTCTCCATAGTAAGCGGTTTCACTTACATAAATAGCGCCCAAGTTTGTTTTCGCCTCAGATTGCTTGCTTTTTGCCTGATACCTGAGGAAGTTAGGGATCGCCAGCGCAGCCAGAATACCGATGATGACCACAACAATCATAAGCTCAATCAGGGTAAAGCCTTTCGTTTTTTGTCTTAGTTTTAATAACATGGTTTTTCACCTCCTTCTATTTTGTAATTAAAAATCACTTAACTAAATTGTTTTACTAATGTGACAGCAAATTGTGTACCGAAAATAAATAAAAAAAAATATAATAAAAACAAAATGATAATTTTTTATTAATAAAGCCAAAAATTACCACTGACAATTTAGGGAAAGACATGCCAAAAAATTGTCACAAACTTGCATTTTTCTTCCCGACAAAAATAATTGAATCTAACTATCATGTTATTGCAACTTATACCATAATAAGAACAATTTTAATTTTCTTATTTTGATATTTCATAACCATTACAAGAAAAGCTTTTTTTCTTTTCCAATCAGACACGACCAGCAAAATGTGAACAGGGATAACGGTGGAATCTCTAGCCGGGTGGTGAGGGGTTGTGGTATAATAAACAAGTTATGAAAATACTCATGTTGACCACGAGTTACCCGCGGAACAGTTCTGACCCAAGCGGCATCTTTATCAAACGGCTTGCTTGTGCTTTGGTACGAAGAGGGACAAAAATCACCGTCCTTGCTCCCGGGGATCCTTCAGCAAAACGGAGAGAATGGGAAAATGGCATAGAAATTGTGAGATTTTATTATGCGCCCAGTCCTCTTATGAAGATAGCTTATGGTGATGGGGGTGTTCCGGAAAACTTACGACGTTGGCCCTGGCTGATGCTGATTCTCCCATTTTTTTTTATTTCGTTAATTATAAATACTATAATTTATTCTCGAGACTGTGACGTTATCCACGTAAATTGGCTGCCCACCGCGTTTTTTGCTTTACCCGCAAAGATAATTCGAAAAAAAGCCTTGGTTGTTACTATCCGAGGAAGTGATTTTAAAAGGGGAGTAACAAGACTGGGTTATTTCATTTTAAGGAAGGCCGATGCAATTACAACTGTAAACCAGAGATGGGCAAAGGATATAAGGAACTTAATTGGCCCAAAAGTTTTTTATACCCCGGACGGAGTTGAAACCTCAGAGGAAATTATTGATCCTCGGAAGAGGTTTGGCATTAGTTCTGATAAAATAATTGTTCTCTACGTTGGAGCACTCCGTTTGATAAAAGGTGCCGACATACTTGCCAAAATTGCTGATCTTACGATGAGAATGGATAGTTCGATTCAATTTTTGGTTATCGGACCTGGCGATCCAAAAAAATTTGGTTTCTACGGACTGCCAAATGTAATCTGCGCTGGAAGTCTTTCACCTCGTGAGGTTTTAGCCATTTTCCCGCAATGCGATATTTTCGTTTTTCCCACGAGACACGAAGGTAGAGGAATTGTTTTTCTTGAGGCAATGGCATCCGGTTTACCTTGTGTGACAACCGCACTTCCGGTAATTACTGAAATTTTAACTGAAGAAACCGGCATTGTTGTTCAGGTTGAGGATGTTAAAACCTTTGCGGAGAAAATCTGCTTACTATCCGCAGATCCAATAAAACGAAAGATTATGGGTGAAAAAGCCAAGCATAGAATTAAGGAACTCTCTCTTGATTGGGATACAAGCGCCACAAATTATCTTTCCATTTTTGAAAAGGTATTGGGGTCCGAATACAGTGGTTAAATATAAACAAAATAAGTTTTATTCGGTTTTAAACTATCTTATTGTTTTAAGCGAAATTCCTTAAAAATGGTTAAAAAATTTTTTATCTTAACAATTAAGAGCATCCTTTTGCTTGTGGTTATTTGGTTTGTAGGAAGAGCCTTATATAATTCGATACTGCAGGTTAATTGGTCAATTTTAACGATTAAACCATTAAAGATTACATTGGGCGCTTTTATCCTGTTTTCTTCAAATATATTAGGGTCATGGATTCAGCGGACATTTTATCGAAAACTTGACTTTATTATTTCTTGGGCGCAAGGTTTTGTTCTCTATGGCGCCCCTCAACTCGCTAAATACCTCCCCGGAAAATTTTGGAGCATTATTGGTTACAGTGGGATAGCAAAATGGTTTGACATCCCCGTTAAAGTGAGTTCCACAGCAATATTTATCCTTGGTGTATGGGGTTTGGTTGGCGCTTCTTTGCTTGGTGTGGTTTTGGTTTTAGCAAACCCTGCAATAATTATTGGACAGGAACTGCTTAATATTGGCGTCTTTTTGGCGATTGTGGCCCTTTTATTTATTTTTCTCCATCCGAGATTATATTTACGAGTTGTAAATGTAGTTTTGACTTTATTTAAACAAACGCCGATTTCGTTTAATTTTCCCTGGCGAACGATGATAGAGATAGTCGGCGGGTCTTTTATTTTAAATAGTTTGTATTTTTCGGGGCTGGCTTTCATTATTTTTTCGATAGTTGAATTGCCTGTTTCCGTTTTACCTATTCTTGTCGGAATTTTTTGTTTAGCAAATGTAGTTGGCTTTCTGGCGCTTTTTGCCCCGGCAGGAATTGGTGTGCGTGAAGGAATTTTACTTTTGGTGTTGGGACCACTTGTGGGAGCAGGGATGGCAAGCGTTATTGCCATTCTTGCGCGTTTAATTCAAACCATTGCCGATGTTTTTTCTACGGTTATTGGGCTCATAAGTTCCTATTATGTTAAAAAAGATTATATATCTTAAGGAATATTGCTGTTACGGATTGTTAGAAACCAAAGGAAAAAGTATTATCACTTCAGTTCCTTGGTTTTCTTTACTGCGGATAGTCAACTCGCCCTTATGATTTTCAATGATACGGTAACTGATGGCTAACCCCAGACCCGATCCCTGTTCTTTGGTGGTAAAAAAGGGATCGAAAATCTTTTTTTGTATTTCTTTGGGTATTCCGCAACCAGCATCCCTAATGCTTATTTTTGCTTTTTTGTTTAGCATATATTCTTCCGATGTGATTTCCCGGGTTTCAATCAACGCGGCAATATGAATGGCTCCCCCAACGGGTTGGGATTGAACAGCATTTTTCAATATATTCCAGAAGACCTGTTTGATGTGTCCGGCATTCCCCTCGATAAAAATATCTGTTGCGATTGATTTTGTGACCCGAATATTTTGTTTACACTCAGGACTATGGATAAACAGATCCAATGTTTCCTCGATCAGGGAAGAAAGATCTAACTTTTTTTTCTCTCCTCGTTCCGGCTGAGCGAAAAGGAGAAAATCGGTGATCAGGTTATTAAGCCTTTTGGTCTCACCTAATGCGATATCCATAAGTTTTCGGTTTTCGTCATGGAGGTCAAGCTCATCGCGTAACACCTGAATTGAACCGCTTAATGACGTGAGAGGATTTCTAATTTCATGGGCAATCCCCGCGGCAAGGCCTCCTATAGCTGCTAACCGATCCATTCGTTTAATTTTTTCCTCCATGTCGCGCACACTGGTTAAATCCTGAAAAGTAGAAATCTTACCGATCTCATTTTGCTCTTTGTCTCGAAGTATTGAAAAAGAAAATCCTAAAATAAGAGCAGCACCATCTGAACGCGTGAAGGAAGTTTCAAAGCGTTTGGGAATATTGTTTAGATTTATAATGTTATCCTGAAAGGGAAAAAAGATTTCATAAAAACTTTTTCCTAAAATTTCAGGGGATTTTAGTTGAGTAATCAACTGGGCAGCGTTATTGAAAGAAGTGATTTTACCCAGGTTATTTAAGGTAAGAATGCCGCTTCCAATGCTTTGCACAATATTTTCATGGAGTGCCTCGAGGTGGTCTAAACTCAATTCTTTTTCTTTAAGGTCTTTCTTGGACTTGCGAACTTGTTCAGCAAGAAAACTGGATAAAAGAGCAGTTGCGTAAAATCCGGCGATATTCATGACGATAGTATAAAAAATTTCGATCGCCTTATAAGTTAAAATGCCCGCTGGCTGACCAAAAAGAGGGGGAAGGACACCATAATATTCAAGACCAAGACAGGCTCCATAGAAGATGCTGCTTGCTGAAGCAATCGCAAAGCCTCCCTGACGATAAAGGAGAATACTCGCGTTAATAATAGAAAGGATAAAAAGAAAAGAAAAGATGCTTTCGATACCACCCGTGATGTAGATGATAGCAGTAACATACACTAAGTCCAAAACGATTTGAATATATGCGAAAGAGATAAGGTTTTTAATTCGGTTAAGAACAAGAATATAAAAGAGGTTTAATGAATACGTGCTGACAATAATCGCATAAAGGCAGATGAGGTACGGTCCTAAAAAGACCGATTTTTCTTTAAAATGCATGAGAACCGTTGAACCGAGAAGGAAGGTTATGATGATTACCCGCGAAAATATGAGGAATTTGAGTTTACGGAAAAATTCTTCTCGAGTCTCGATAGATTGATGAGATCGTGACATAACTCTACGGGTCGTTGATTTTTAAAGGATGCGTTTATTCAATAAACTTAAATTTATAGTTAAGCGGTAAGGATATCAACAAAAAACCTATAAGGAGCGCCTTGGCCCCGGAAACGCAGTTCGGTTGAATGTTTTTTCACTTTATATCCCGCATTAGTTAAAATCTTCTCATACTCTTAAACTTGTGTTTTTTAGTTGAAAAGCCGGTAGAAATAATATCTCCGGTCCGGAAAGGCAGGAGGTCAATATTCATCTGGTTTAAATTAACGAGATCCTTTTTCCCTGATCCTTTTGGTCGCCCTTTTTTCTTATCCTGGCAATAAGCCCAAAAATCAGCTGGGACGGGGAAACAATCGTGATGAAAGAAATTTCATTTTTGCAAATCGAAATGTCAGGGCAGTTAGCAGACAACCGAAACCATATTTGATGCTTCGCAACAGGTTTAAGGATGAAGCTTCCGGAAAGTATTTAGTCGGACAGCTAATTTCGGCAACAGTATATTCAAACCAAATGATTTGTGCAAGCAGTTGATTGTCAAAAACAAAATCATCGGAATTTATCTCAAAGGGTATTTGTTCCAGAAGCCGGCGGGAAAAGGCTCTATAACCAGAATGGTATTCAGATAATTTTGCCCCCAATAAGATGTTTTCCACAAAGGTTAGAAAACGATTGGCAATATATTTCCACAGGGGCATTCCCCCTTTCAAAGCATATCCTCCGAGAATTCTCGAACCCACTACGCAATGATAAAGACCGTTTCCGATCATTGAAACCATTGCAGGGATTAGTTTTGGTGTATACTGATAATCAGGATGTACCATGACAATAATATCGGCGCCTTGTTCCAAGGCAAGTTTGTAACAGGATTTTTGATTAGCCCCATAACCTCGATTTTTATCATGAGTAAAAACAATTGTACTGGGTAGTGATGCGGCGATGGCAACGGTTTCGTCCTGGCTTCCATCATCAACGATGATAACAAAATCCACGACCTCCTGATCCATTACCTCGGCAAAGGTCGTGCGAATAGTCTTTGCTGCATTATAGGCAGGCATAACGACGATAACTTTTTTTTTGTTAAACATACAGTTGCCTTCGTGATTAAAGAATTATTTTTTTTGGTTTTCATTCACTTCAAGCATCGTTAACGCTTTTTCAAGGTTTTTCATCGCTCCGGGGTCATTAGGTTTTATTTTAAGGGCTTCTTGAAAATGGATTATTGCTTCCTTGAGGTTTCCTTGGCGAGCAAGCACAACCCCAAGATTATTATGAGCTTCTTTCATGGTGAGATTGTAACTGAGTGCGCTATAATAATTTTTAACAGCCTCATTCAGATTATTTTGCTTTAGGAATAGATTAGCAAGGTTATAATATCCGTCACTATATCGAGGATTAATTTTGAGCGCTTCCTGGTAATGCCGCCTTGCTTCTTCAATGTGATGGCGTTCAACTAAAGCATCTGCTAAAATATCGTGAGCAACAAAATTATTTTTTGTTACGTTGATAGCATGTCGAGATAACGTAATGCTATTTTGCCACGTTTTAATTTGCGCCCATGTCATCTTGGTCAAACCAAAAATTACTACCAAAGGGATCAAATAAAACACTATTTTTCGAACCCTTCCTTCTGCCCAAAAAAGAGAGAACCCCCATGAAATAATTATAAATAGACCAATGAGAGGGATATAAGTGTACCGGTCGGCTCTTGCCTGCATCCCTATTTGCACTAATCCAATTACTGGAATAAGAGTTCCAATATACCACCACCAACCAACAAAAAAAAATGGATAACGCTTAACGGCTTTGATGCTGAAAAAAGATATGAGACCAAGAACCAGACAAGCTGCAGCAACTTCCCATTTTTCTATTATTTTTTGATAAGGGTAAAAGAAAGCAAGATCATGAGGCCAGATTGTTTTTTCAATATACATTGAAAAGGAAATCAAAGCGTTGGTGATTCTAAGTCCTATGGGATATTTGCTTAAAGGAGCTATGGCGTTTCCACTTTGCTGGGAAAAAACCGCTACCAGTCCGGCTACTGCTGCTATCAGTAAAAACGGTATTTTTTCAAAAACTAAGGTGGTGGTAAAAAACTTTTTTCTTAGATCATTGGCGGTATCTCCTTCCTTTTTCATGCGAAACCGACAAAGCGGCCAATAATCAATCAATAACAACACAAAAGGCAAGGTAATGATCATGGATTTTGCCATGAGACCAAGGATAAATAAAAAAAGAGTCAGCAGATAGCGCTTGCTTTCAGGATGATTAACATACCAAAGGTAACTCAACATCGTCCATAAGCAGAAAAAAGTACTCAATACGTCTTTACGTTCTGAAATCCATGCTACTGATTCTACATGAAGAGGGTGGAGGACAAAAAGAGCAGCAACAAAACCGCTTTGCCATAATTTGCCCGTCGTCTTTCGAAGTACAATAAACAATAAAAGGCTGTTTGCGATATGAAAAAGAACATTTGTTAAATGGTGTTTCCCGGCATTCATATCAAAAAAATGGCAGTCCACCATGTGCGATATCCAAGTCAGTGGATGCCAATTGCCGGTGCTCATATCTGTGGAAGACCATTTTAAACCATTAAGTGTCAAGCCTGCTTGAACGTAAGGATTATTCGTGATGTACTGTGAGTCGTCATAGTTGAGAAATTCAAAATTTCTTACCGGTGAATAAACCAAGGACGTAATAATGATAAGAGATAAACAAATCAAAATATTCTGATGCTTACTGGTCATGTTCGTTTGATTTTCAGGTAGCAGGGATGTTTGGATTATTAAAATTATAAATACTGTTTACCTATTTTTAAGGATTTTAGTTTTTCTTACATATAGAGTTGCAATTTCATCACGATAGACCAGAATCCAATCTGGGCTATGGAAGAAAGCGCGATGAATCATCGGAAATCGGTAGCTATGCAATAGTAAGGTATTTACATTGTAACGATCAAGGATTTCTTCCCATCTTGGCTCAGCCCGCTTGACCTTTCCATAAACACCTTCAGTAAACCACTCGGGGAAACATGTCCTGCCATCAATAAATACAAGACGCTTTGGGTAAAAATGGTAGATAAAAGTTCCTCCGAAAAACATATCATTATAAACTTCGCCGGGGAGATTATTTTTATCAATAAATTCATAGGTCTTTTTTTTGGATAAAGACCCTCATACCAACCAAAACCTAAAACGTGTCGTTTTGCATTAATATGCCAGCATCCAAAAATATTTCACCGAGCATCAGGGACTGATTCCAACTCGCGTGCTTTTTGTTTTCCTGCTTTTTCATCCACACAGGATAAAATGATCGCACCCGGAATAAAAAGCAAAAGAAGTGTTAAAATCGAATACCGTGGGTTGCCGGTTAAAAAACTTACCCAGCCGATAAAGATCGGCCCCATGACCGCGGCGAATTTTCCCAGCATATTATAAAAGCCAAAGAACTCGGCGGCTTTATTTTTAGGAACTATTTTAGCATAAAAAGAACGACTGAGCGATTGCACGCCTCCCTGAACCAGACCAATGATCACGGCCAGAATATAAAACTCTGCTTCCCGTCGCATAAAGGAACCCCAGATGGTCACGGCCACATAGACTCCAATCCCGATTACTATTCCGGTTTTTGCCCCCATTTTTTCTCCGATTTTGCCAAAAACAAGAGCGGCAGGACAACCTACGCATTGAGTAATAAACAGAGCAAGGATAAGACTTGTGGAAGAAAGTCCGATTGACATTCCATAATCAACGGCCATAAGAATTATTGTGTCTACTCCATCTATATAGAGCCAGTAACCGAGAAGAAATAGGAACACCACCTTGAGTTTTCGGATTTCTCGAAAGGTTAAACAGAATTGGCGAAAACCGGAAGAAACTATATTAATAGTTTCAAGTTTGTTTGGGGATTTATGCTCTTTAACAAAGATAAAGATCGGAATGGAAAAGACTGCCCACCAGACCGCAACCAATAAAAACGTAATCCGGATTGCATCATAGTTGTTAGTGAAGCCAAAAGTCCGGGGGAAGATGACCATAACGACGTTTAAGGCAAAAAGGAGGCCGCCCCCAAGGTATCCGAGAGAATAACCGAGCGCAGAGACAAAATCAAATTTTTCTTCCGGGGACACATCCACGATGAGAGAATCATAAAATATGTTTCCTCCGTAAAACCCGATAATTGCAAAAACATATATTCCTGCGGCAAGTCTCCAGTTACCCTGAGAAATAAAACAAAGGGAGCAAGTCATTACCACGCCCAAGAGCACAAAGAAAAGAAGAAATTTTTTTCTTGCCCCGGCTTTATCAGCGATCGCGCCAAGGAGAGGCGCAATCGCAGCGATAGCTGTACATGCTAACCCGTTAGCTATTCCCAGGTGAAAGGTGCTTATGGATGGACTAGTGCCGCTGCTCCAATAATCCTTAAAAAAAACCGGAAAAAACCCTGCCATCACTGAGGTGGCAAAAGCCGAGTTTGCCCAGTCATAGAGAGACCATGAAATTATTTTTTTTCGATCGAGTTTCAATGCCAAAAAATGAGGAAAGATTCTGCCTCTCGTTGAGTAAACCCCGTTAAAAGGCTTTCACACGGGGCATTTACCATGTGCTTCTTCACCCCGTGAAATATTTGATATCTAAAACGGGGTAAACGGGGCATTTCTAACGTGGTAAAGAAACGTTACTTTTTTGAGTTCCCTTTTAACTTTATTTTGAGACTCTTTATTTTTCGGTGGAGATGACTCCGCTCAATGCCGATTGTCTCCGCAGTTTTAGAAATGTTATCTCCGCACTGGGAAAGCTTGTAGGCGATATAGTGCTGTTCAAAGGTATCCTTTGCCTCTTTCAAGTCCAGATTAAAGAGATGAGAAAAATCGTTCGAGGGGGAACCACCTCTGAGACTCCGCACAATATCGTCCGGCTTGATAACCGCTTCTTTGGTCATTATTACCAGGCGCTCAATAATGTTTTTGAGTTCGCGAACATTACCCGGCCAGGTGTAATTTATTAAAATATCCATTGCGTCAGGACCAATATTTTTTTCTTCTATGTTTTGTTCCTTGGCAAACCGATTGAGAAACGCGTTGGCAAGCACAATGATATCATCTTTGCGCTCCCGAAGCGGGGGAACGTTTAACGGGATGACATTGATGCGGAAATACAAGTCTTCGCGGAAGTTCCCTTTTTTAATTTCTTCCGGAAGATCTTTATTGGTCGCTGCAATTAGTCGCGCATCAACCTCAATTGTTTTCGAACCCCCGACCCGCTCGAACTTCTGTTCCTCCAAGATTCGTAAAATCTTTGCTTGAGTTTTTAAGCTCATATCCCCGATTTCATCAAGAAACAGAGTCCCCTCATGGGCAAGATCAAATTTTCCGAGCTTCCTGGACGAGGCGCCCGTAAAGGCTCCCTTTTCATAACCGAAAAGCTCGCTTTCAATGAGTTCTTCTGGGATGGCGGCGCAATTAACCTCCACCAAGGACTTGTTGGAACGACGGCTGTGTTGATGAATGAGCCGGGCAACCAATTCTTTCCCGCTTCCGTTTTCCCCGGTGATTATGATGGAAGCGTTCGTTGGCGCAACGCGTTCAATATCCTCTTTTAATTGGGTGATGGAAGGGCTTATACCATCGAGGCGGAAGGTAGGGAAGATTTTTTCTCGAAGAAGCCAGTTTTCTTGATTGAGTTTGAAGAAATCGAAGGCATGTTTTACCGTGAGGACAACTTTTTCCAATGAAAGAGGTTTTTCAATAAAGTCAAACGCGCCGCATTTGAGTGCTTTGACCGCAGTCTCGATTGTCCCATACGCTGAGATAATAATGACATATATCTCCGGAAACCTTTCTTTTAATTTCTGCAATGTTTCTAACCCGTCAATTCCCGGCATGACGATATCGAGAAAAATAAGGTCCGGGGGGTCTTCCTCCACCTTTTTGAGGGCCGTCACGCCATCAATAGCAACCGAGACGTCGTATCCTTCATCCCGTAAAATACCGCTTAAGGATTCCCGGATACTTGATTCATCATCAACGACGAGGATATTCTTTTTCATTGAAAATTACCTTCCCTTAGCAGGCTGTTGAAAAAGTCATAAAATAAGCAACGTGTCATATTTCTGAACTCTGAAAAGTCATGCCGAACTTGTTTCGACATATTTTCAGGGCCGACTTGGTTCAGCATCTCATAAGACCCTGAACCACTTTCAGGATGCCGAAACAATAGTTTTTAGACCGCCTGTTCTCGTTAAATATTGGTCGGCAATGCGATCCGGAATATCGTGCCCTTAGGGTAATTGTCTTTTACTCGAATATGTCCCTGGTGGTCAGAAATAATAGACTCAACGATAGCAAGACCGAGACCGGTTCCTGATTTTTTGGTTGAAAAGTAGGGTTCAAAAAGTCGAGACTTTTCTTCCGGAGGAATGCCGCATCCATTATCGGCAATCTCTACGCCCGCGATTTTTAATCTTTTGTCATGGAAGGTTGTAATGGTTACTTCACCGTCTTTTGCAATTGCCCCCACCGCGTTTTCCAGGATGTTGATAAGCGCCCGTTTGATTTGGTTGGAGTCAAGATTCATCAGGGGAGGCGCTTCCGACTCATCAAAGGTGAAGGTGATATTTTTGTGCGCTTCACGAAAAATGGGCAACGTTTCATTAATGATTTGCGGCAGGTAATTGGGGGATGGTTTGGTTGCCGGGATGCGGGCAAAATTTGAAAATTCGTTAACCATATTTTTCAAAAGTTCAACCTGAGTGATAATCGTATGAGTGCATTCGTCAAAAATTTGTCCATCCTCCAAAAATTTATCCTTATACCGCCGGCGTAAACGCTGGGCTGACAGTTGAATGGGTGTCAGAGGATTTTTTATTTCATGGGCAATTCTGCGCGCCACCTCTCTCCAGGCAGCGATGCGCTGCCCCTTTTGGAGTTCTGTGACATCTTCGATGACGATTACCAAGCCCAGATAATTTCCCTTTTCATCTTTGAGCGGAGTGATAAAGGTTGAAAGGTCAATAACCTTTGTGGAGAGGGCGAGCTTGATTTCTTTTTCAAACGTCAAACTGCTGGATCGGTCAACCTCTTGAATGAGGTCATCAACCTGCCGGAGATAGTGAGGAGGAAGGATTTCGTGATAACGTTTGTTTAAGCATGACTCGACGTCAAGGCCCAAAATTTTTCCGACGGACTTATTGATGGTGGTTATGCGGCCATCGTGGTCGATTGAAACAACTCCGGCAGCAACATTTTTTAAGACAATTTCCATGTAGGTGCGCCGTTTATCCAATTCGATGTTGGTGTCGTGCAAATCCGTATATGTCAGTTCCAATTGATCCTTTCCGGTCTTTAAGTCCTGGGTCATCTTATTAAAAGACTCCACCAGCGATCCGATTTCATCGTCGGCTTTGATCGCGATCCGCACATCTAAATTTCCTTTGGCAACCTCCAGTGTTCCTTCCGCCAATTCTTTAATGGGGCCGGTTATATTTTTTGCTAAATGAAATCCGAACATAATGGCCGAAAAAAACAACAGCAGCGTGATACTGGATAACAGGATAATATAAGTTTGTTTTAGCGGTGGTTGCGTGAATGTGAGCCGTTTATAATCAGTAAAACGGTTGGAAAT
The DNA here is from genome assembly GCA_026625185.1 of Thermodesulfobacteriota bacterium. Taxonomy (GTDB): domain Bacteria; phylum Desulfobacterota; class WTBG01; order JAGOGO01; family JAGOGO01. The sequence goes on from CP113000.1 coordinate 2,596,412, forward strand.
TTTGGTCATCTTTTTTACCAGACTGTTGGGAATATAGTAGCTTACTACTATAAAACCATCTACCTGTGCGGGTACAGTGTCTGAAAAAATCGGGGAGATTCCTCGGATCAATTCTCCTTTATGCAGAGATTGGATTTTTGCAATATCTTTGGTGAGAACGCCTTCCTTAATTAATTCACGATCAATTTTATAATAAATGTTGTCGTCGAGGTCTAAATGCGAGGCGATAGCTAAGCTTTTTTGAAAAGGGTGCGATGGAGATAAGATTTCAATTGCGCCCACATTATATTCTTGTGATTTGTTTTCGATAAATTTTTGGAGTCGGGTTTTTTCGTCGGGGGATAAGAGACCCCGTTCACTGATAGTAGTACTGAGCTGGTGAGCGAAAAAAAGAGAACTGTCTTTTAAATTTTGATAATACTTCTGTGCCACCTCTAAAGATTCCTCCAACGATTGTTCTACCTGGAAGCTGATCAGGTTATCGAGGGTATTGGTAATGAAACTGGCGGCTGCCCAGAAAAGAAGTAAGGTGGGAACAATGGTCAGCCCGATAAATGAAGCAACTAATTTGGTTCTAATCTTTGACCCCAGGATACCATGGCGTCGTTCAAAAATGAGCTTTACCACATTACGGATAACTAGAAAGATCAAAAGGACAAGAAGGATAATATTAAGATTAAGGATAGAATAGACCAAGATGTTGCTGGAAAGGGGAAGTTTGCCTGAGGCTCGGGAAAAATAAGATTCAAGAACAGTAAGCCCGGCTATTAGAACGGCAATGATAAGAATAATAAGTCGCTCTCGACGGCGACGAAGCCTTTCCTGGGGATCGAGATTGGTATCGGGTTTCAGGATGTTAAAAAAACCGACCATTTTTTTATTTTTGTTGTGAGGGACAAAGTCACCTTTAAAGAAAAGAGTACTCTAAAAAAAATTAATAGCTAAAGTACTCCATTACCCAATCGGTATCAAAATATTTCCAATCAAGGAAAAAAAGGAAGTAATGGATATAGGCAGGTGGTTTTACTCCTTCAGCTGCCGCTTTTATTTCAAAGTAATAAGTGTTATTTCTTTCTAATTTCCAGATGGGATAAACCGAAAGAATTTCTATCTGACTCATATTTTTTTTTGCCTCTTCAAGCGTTGAGATAACTAATTGAGACGGGCCATTTTCATTTTCTTTGGAAGCGGTAACAATGGTGCATTCATTTTTTAGGTTATCAAACTTGATTGTTTTTGCGATAGTGATTGCAGTGAGAAGTTTATCATTCCAAAAGGATTGTTGATAGAGCATTACTGAGTAGGCGAAGGTGGTGGGAATTCCGTTTTTTATTGCTTCTTCAATTTTTGGACTAAAGCTGTTGGCTAAGTAAAATCGGACGTTAAGGTGAGAAGGAGAACTTGAAATCCGGATATTCTGGATGGTCGGGTTTTCAGCCTTTGAGGGAGAGGAAAAGAAAAGAGAAATAAAAATTATCCAGAAAATTATATATATCTTCATAAGACACCATTCCAAACCAACACCTATAAATCTGCCAAGCAAGACACATTTTTTCTAAAATATCGAAATTTTAATAAAAAGGCAAGATATTTTGGTTTCAGGACACAGGTAAAAGTTGTAAATCCATTTGAGTATTATAAAGGAATGATGACCCTAAAGCAATTAGGCAGGATAGTTAGGGATAAAGGGCGAGAAATAAGCCTTTTGAAAAATAAAGGTGTTATTGAGAGGAATGATTTTAGTTAATTCCCATTTTTCATGATGGCTTAAAAGTTTGCGAAGAAACTGATGGTTGAGAAGGTGACCGGCTTTATAGGTTTTAATATGACCGATAATAGGGTGACCCAGCAAAGAAAGGTCGCCTAAAAGATCAAGAACTTTATGGCGGACTAACTCATCAGGGAATCTAAGTCCTCCTTTGTTTATGACTCCGTCTTTATCCACGACCACGGCATTATCCAATGATCCCCCTTTCGCAAAACCATTTGCCCTAAGAACATCGATATCTTGTCGAAAACAAAAAGTCCGGGCTTTACAGATTTCCTTTACAAAACTTCTATAACCAAATTCCCATTCAAACGATTGTTTTTTGATCAACGGGTGGTCAAAATCAATGGTGCAATCGAGGATAAGGCGGTCAGCAGGATAGGCCTCAATATATTTATCCTCGCACCGTATCGTGATCGGCTCTTTAATGACGACAAACTTTTTGGGCACATTTTGATACTTCAGCCGGGCAGTGCGGAGAAGACTTACAAAGGGGCCGGCGCTTCCGTCCAAAATAGGGATTTCCGGAGCATCAAGTTCGATGAGCACATTGTCAATGCCAAGGCCAGCCAAAGCAGCTAAAAGGTGCTCGACCGTGTTAACCCCGGTTCCGTTATTACCTAAGGTGGTAGCTAATTGGCCATCCGTAACATTAGCAATAATTGCCCGAGTAGGTTCAACATGAGAAACATCAATGCGCCGGAAAATAATACCCGTATTAGGCGGAGATGGTTTAAGGGTAAGGTTTACCTTTTTTCCGATATGGAGACCAATACCGCTTAAGGTTATTTCATGTTTTATGGTCCGTTGATAGGGCATAATACTCCTGATTTTGCTTGAATGCTCAAAACCTAAAGCAATCAATATGCCAATATCAGAAAACTGAACAAAAAAATCATTAAATATTTAATAATATGTGATTTATTAAAAAAGAAAAGTTGGTTTGGCTGATGGGGTAATGATTTTTATATAAGAAAAAGTATGGTAAAAATGCTATACCGTGTTGTAAAAAAGGCACACTTTTATTTGAATTCTTTGTTTTTAAACGATATGTGACTCCCTGATCAGACCTTAATTGAGTCAAAAAATAGCACAAGTCCCATCTAACTCCCCTTTGCTAAAGGGGAGAATTTCTTTTTTTTCTCCTTTCATAAAGGGGGGATGGAGGAGGATTAAAAAAATGGTCATAAATGTCTCCGAAGATGCTGATCAATACGACCTTGCGTGACATCCTATGAATAATTTTCGCTCAATTAGAGTCAGCTAAAGTATTCGCGGGGATCAGAAATCTCCCCCCTCAGGGCGGTTGCGGCTGCGGTTGCAGGCGAGGAAAGAAAAATTAACCCCTCAGGATTTCCCATTCGTCCTTTAAAATTCCGGTTTTGGGTGGAAAGACACGCCTCACCATCTCCCAGTACCCCTAAATGAACTCCCACACAAGGTCCGCACCCAGGGTTCATGACCACCCCTCCGGCTTCAACAATAGTCTCCAGGTACCCTTTTTTGAGCGCTTTAAGATACACTTGCCGCGACGCCGGGGAAACAATGAGTCGAACTTTTGAATGGCATTTTTTCCCCCGGAGAATTTTCGCCGCGATTTCTATGTCGGAGAGGTTACCGTTGGTACAGGTTCCGATGAGGACTTGATGTATTTTTTCGCCTGCCACCTGAGAAACCGGATGGGCATTATCTACCGCATGAGGTGAAGCAACCATTGGCTCTAATGTAGAGACGTCAAGAGGAATAGTTTTTTCGTAAAGCGCATCGACATCAGCTTCTATTTTGCTGAAATCCTCTTTTCTGCCTTGTCTCACTAAAAACGCTTCCGTGCGATGGTCAGAGGGAAAAATGCCGCATTTGGCGCCAGCTTCCACCGCCATGTTGGCGATGGTAAGGCGCTCCTCTATATCTAAAAGGGAGACCGTTTTTCCGGAAAATTCCAAAGCTTTATAGTTGGCTCCTTCGGCCCCGATCTGGCCGATGAGAAAGAGGATAATGTCTTTTGCAAAAACTCCATGGGAAAGATTGCCGTTTAGGATAACCTTATAAACTTCGGGTACTCGAAACCAGGTTTTGCCAGTGCCAATTGCCATGGCAACATCCGTTGACCCCATGCCGGTGGCAAAGGCGCCTAACGCCCCTCCGGTACAGGTGTGTGAGTCAGCCCCGACCAAGATGTCTCCTGGCCGGGTGAAGCGCTCATTGATAATTTGGTGGCAGATCCCCTCGCCAACTTCAGCGATCAAAACCCCCGCCTGAGAAGCAAAATCTCTTAAAAACTTATGATCATTGGAAAGCTCCCGGCGAGGGCTGGGAGCGGCATGATCGAGAAAAATTACCGTCCGTTTGGGATTGACCACACGCGTGTTGTCTAACTTCATCAACTGCCGGACGGTTAAAGGACCAGTCCCATCCTGCATTAGACAGAGGTCAACATTAACCGTCACGATTTCACCGGGTTTGACTGGTTTCCCGACATGCGCTTCGAAGATTTTTTCTACCAGTGTTTTGCCGTTCATTACTTTTCTTCTTCCTCCAGTTTTGCCAAGTCTTCAAACAGAATGTCCACTCCGAGAATACCAAAAATGTTTTCTTGAGCGTCACGGATGGGAGCGGATACGGTGATAATAAGCTTCCCGGTAATCATTGAGGAACGGATATCCGTGACATGGGTTTTCCCGTCCTTCAGCGGTCCGATAAACCAATCACGGTTGGAAAAATCCTCATGAAGGCCAAACTGGGCGTACTTAGCGCGATCAACAATCTGGGTGATATTTTTCGTGATTTTTTTGCCCTCGATATTGGTGATATAGGCAAACTGAATAAAGGGATTTTCAGCCACCAACTCTTCCAACGCCGGCTCTTGCTGCGCGGGATCCATTGACCTGATCTGGGATAATCCAATCAGTTTCTCAATAAGATGGGCGGCCATATCATAGGCCCGAATTTTAAGTTTATCATATTCAGAAATAAAGAGTTGGGGAAGATATTTACGGGCTGCCTCTTCCATTTCTTTTCGAGATATGGAGGTGATTCTTCCTTTTTCATATTGATGCATCACCCATTTATGAATTTTTGCAACGCCGGGATGAAGCTTATCCACTTGTTGTTCTAAACCGCGTATTCGAAGCTCGGCATTAATCCAAAAGGTAATGCCGGCAACTCCAGATTTGTCCGTGATTTGCACCATTGGGGGACGGTTTAATATTTTTTCGGTATCGAATATGTTATATATCTTGCCATCTTTTAAGTGTCCGTCCACATGGATGCCCGCACTGGTAGAATTGAACTCAGAACCCACAAAAGGATAATTCGGAGGAATGTGCACCTCCAGCTCCTTTTCCACATACGTGGCGATCTCGCTGATAACGCGGGTATTGATCCCATCTTTATCCCCGCGAAGGGAAATATACTCCATGACCAGACCTTCAATCGGCGGATTCCCGGTTCGTTCGCCAAATCCAATTATGGACCCATTAGCATAGTAACATCCATAAAGCCACGCTGTCGTAGCATTGATAAGCACCTTGTGGAAATCGTTATGCCCATGCCATTCAAGATATTTTCCGGGCACTCCCGCATCATCGATCAAAGCGCGCACGAGTTTGGGAACACTGCGGGGCAACGCTGCCTCTGGATAGGTAATACCATACCCGAGGGTATCACAGAGGCGCATCTTAACCGGGAGTTTGCTTTTTTCGTTGAGTTTCATCAATTCAATGGCAAAGGGAACGACAAAACCATAGATATCGGCACGCGTCACGTCTTCAAAGTGGCACCGGGGAATAATTCCCTGATCTAAAGCGGCGGTGGCAATTTCCAGGTATTTTTCCATGGCCTGTTTCCGGGAGAGTTTCAATTTTAAAAAGATGTGGTAATCGGAAACTGATGTTAGCATCCCGGTCTCTTTCAATCCCATTTCTTTGACTAATTTAAGGTCTTCGATGTTAGCCCGGATCCATCCGGTGATTTCCGGATACGCAAAACCTTTTTCCAAACACTTGTGGACGGCTTCTTTATCCCGGTCGCTGTAAAGGAAAAACTCCGTTTGTCGGATGATTCCGTTTGGGCCTCCTAAACGGTGAAGAAGCTCGAAAAGGTCGACGATATGTTTTACCTGAAAAGGAGGTCGTGCCTGCTGCCCATCGCGAAAGGTGGTATCCGTGATAAACATCCTTTTTGCCGGCTGAAGGGGAATGATTTTGTTGTCAAACTCCGTCCGGCAGACTTCGTCAGGGGGGAAAATCTCTTCGTAAAGATTAGGTTCAACTACATCCACTAAAGGATACCTCTGATATTTTTTTGCGGACATAATGTCCCTCCTTAAATGGTTTTTTTCTTGATCTCTAATTTAAGCCCCAGTTCCTGGAGTTGAATTTTGGTTACCTCCGAAGGCGCCCCAGTTAAAAGACAGGTAGCCTTTTGAGTCTTGGGAAAAGCAATTACATCCCGAATTGACTCTGCGCCAACCAACAACATCACCAGGCGATCAAGGCCTAAAGCGATACCACCATGCGGTGGCGCGCCATAGGTAAGGGCTTCCAGAAGAAATCCGAATTTTTTTACCGCGTCTTCCGGGCTGATTCCCAATGCGTCAAACATCTGGGCTTGGACATCCCGGCGGTGGATCCGGATGCTTCCCCCGCCGATTTCAATTCCGTTCAACACGAGGTCATAGGCGCGGGCGCGAACCGAACCCGGGTTGGTTTTTATTTTGTCAATATCCTCCTCCACGGGTGAGGTGAAGGGGTGGTGAAGTGCCTCAAACCGTTTTTCTTCCTCATTATATTCTAACAGAGGAAACGATGTAATCCAAAGGAAAGCATATTTGGATTTATCAATGAGATTAAGTTGCTCTCCTAAATGCAACCGGAGATGTCCCAAAGCCGGTCCAATTATTTTTTGATTATCCGCCACAAAACAGAGGAGATCTCCGAGCTGGGGTTTGAAGACTTCCATGATTTTTGCCCGCTCGTTGTCAGTGAAAAACTTTGCGATCGGTGAATCCCAGCCTTCCGGGGTTATTTTTATCCACGCAAGCCCTTTTGCTCCGTAGACTTTGACGATCTCAGTCAGATCATCAAGTTGTTTGCGCGAAAAATTTCCGCACTGGGGCGCGTTTAAACCGCCTACTTTTCCTCCACCGGCAATCGCCTTGGAGAACACCTGAAAATGAGAGTCTTTTACTATTTCGGTAATATCATGGCACGTCATGCCAAAACGGATATCGGGTTTATCAACCCCGTATTTTCCTATTGCCTCATCATAACTAAGATGGGGGAAGGGGAGGGTGAGCGTTATTCCTAAAATCTCCGAAAAAACCCGGGCAACCATCCCTTCAATAATTTGGAAAACATCTTCTTCATGGATAAAGGACATCTCCAGATCAATTTGGGTAAACTCCGGCTGCCGGTCAGCGCGCAAGTCTTCATCCCGAAAACACCGAACAATTTGATAATAGCGATCATACCCGGATACCATCAAGAGTTGTTTAAACAACTGGGGTGATTGGGGTAAAGCGTAGAACAACCCTTGGTTTACCCGGCTCGGAACAATATAGTCCCGCGCTCCCTCAGGGGTGCTTTTGGTTAAAAAAGGAGTTTCGATTTCATTAAACCCGAAAGCATAAAGATAATCCCGGATAATCTTTACCACCCGGCCGCGGAGAATAAGATTATGCTGGAGACTCGGCCGCCTCAGATCCAGGTATCGGTAGCGGAACCGGACATTCTCGCCGATGTCCGTAAAAGGAGCAGTTAGATCAAAAGGTGGTGTCTCCGAGGTATTTAAGACCCGAAGCTCGTGAGCTAAGATTTCGATTTCTCCGGTTGCAAGTTCAGGGTTGATGGTGCCTTCCGGACGCTTACTCACCACCCCCCGAACAGCCACCACATATTCATTTCTGATTTTTTCGGCTTTGTAAAAAGGCTCTGGATTCGTCTCCGGGTTGATGACCAACTGTACGACCCCTTTAGCGTCACGAAGGTCAATAAAGATCAGACCGCCGTGATCACGACGCCGGTTAACCCAGCCCATGACCACAACCTCCTGATTAACATCCGAAGCCCGGATTTCGCCGCAATAATTAGTTCTTTTAAGAGTTCCTAAAAAGTCCATGGTAAAAGCAAATAAATAAAATTTATAAGTATTCTCTTGTGGTTTTTTAGATTACCGCGTGGATTAATCCGGGGAAAGGATTAAAGCAGAAATTGCTATCCAACGCAAGAGTTTATTTAATGAAAAGCCTCAGCTTTTACCATTGCCGAATGAGCAAAAAATCAGTTAGCCCGATTGGCTCGTGCTCTGCTAAGATGGAAATAACCGGTTAACCAGGGGAGATAAAGTCATTTTTTATCATTTTACTCCAAAAGACAAAAAAATACGAAACAAGTTTTAAAGAATTTTGTTATTGCCATAAAAAAATTAAACTAATAACAAAAATTTTTTGCCATTAACATTAATTTGAAATGAAGAATTTGTTTGGGTTGGTTAAAAAATATTATTATCGAGATCTTTTACAATCGAGAAAGAAAACATTTGAGGTTGAGATACCTCGCACCTGTCGAATATGAAAAACAACGTTTAAAAAGTTGCGCTTGACCGTGTCAACTTTTTTGTTGCAAATTAAGAGTATATAATCAAATACAACACCGAAAGGACCTACCAGGGGAAACGTTGCCAAGGAAGAACCCCTGGGGAGACCTTTATAGAAGGTAAGAAGCTTTGTATTGAAAAGAATCTCGGTGAGAAATTTTTGGCATAACTGTCATTGACAGCCCAAGGGATTGGCCACTGTCAAATTAAGTCCTGTTCAGGACATATTATGGCCGCCCCAAATTAATTAATTCACTATTTCACAATACTATATTATCATCTGAGTAAATTTAACTGCGAGATAAAACCGAATTATTTTAGGTTACAGTTTGTCTTTTCGCCAAAAGCAACAACACCATGCTCCGATAAAAGAATGGCTTTGTTTACTTCAGCCACTTTTTCATAGCCTGACTATCACGATACCATTTTACACTTTTCCTTGGCTGATCTTAACCATAAGATCATCAATTGACGACGGAGGAACAGTCGTCTGTTTTCTCCTGGCCATAGTAATAGCCTCAACAGGACAATTGGATGCGCAAACACCACAACCGATACAAAGCTTTTTATCCAAAACAGCAACCGAATCGCCAAGTTCGATCGCCTTAACTTGACAAAATTCCACACATGCGCCACAGCCTGTACATTCATCCTCTGAAATTTTAGCAATAAAATTCGATTTGGCTGTCTCAATAGGAAGGTGAAGCTGGGTAAAACCTCGAAGCAACATACAGCAGCATCCGCAACAGTTACAGATAAACAATGGACCTTGCTGGACATTCATAGTGGAATGAACAAGGCCGGCTTCTTCTGCTCTCTTTAAAGCCTTTTTCCCTTCTTCCTTTGTAACTTTACGCCCCATGCCATTTTCTGCAAAGTAATCAGCCCAGGAATCAAAAAACATACAAATATCATCTATCGGTTTGTCACACCCTTCCCCCATCATCTTTTTATTGTCTCTGCAAATGCATGTAGCTAGCACCATCGAATCGGCCTTATTGATTATATTGTCAACCTCTTCATAGGTTAAAATATTAAGCTCCGTAGGAATACTCTTATTTATAGGAACTATGCGGAAAAAAGGAGTTTTGTTAGTGTATATCGCTTTACCAAGTTTTTCCGTATAATACCTATCCCAAAGCTTAGCCTTGTGAGGGTTAAACTTGCCAAGCTGGAATTCAAAGATCCCCGGCATCATCGGAACTAGAGAATAGAGCGGTTCGTCTTTATAAACCTTAAAGATTGCCCCTTTCTTAACCAACTTTTCCAAAATGGTTTTGAGTTTTTTAGTTTCCATTCCAGACCTTTTAGATATGGTTTCGGAATCTTCAGGCTGGCCAGAAAGCAGACATACAATCTCGGCTTCATCCGGAGCTAGAATGCTTTTAAGAAATTCAATCTCAACCTTGCTTTCTGTTGCTGGACTGGTAATAGGAATGCTTTGGTCCATTTTTTTTCTTAGTTTCTCGTAAACATCCATATTATCCCTTCTTTTTTATAACCGCTTAATTTTTGTTGACAATGTTTTTCCGGGTTTTGTGTTCTTTATTATTTTTCCTGTTCGATCTAAGTTTGCCAAGCTGGTTTATCAAATAACTGGTTTCTCTGCTTCATTTGGCGCTAATAACTTGTTTTTATATTATTTTAACTTAAGATAAAGCTGAATGAATGTCAATTAAAAACTTCAAGATGTCAGAGACAAATAAACTTTACGGAATTGTGGCACATAATCTGTCCAATTAATACCTGAATCTTGCACGCATTAATTATTTTTGTAATCAAGAAAAAAGATTTATCTCATTTTTGTACCTTAATCTTTCAAGGGTGATACCATGCAATAAATTTCTTGCATGGAATCGGTTAAAATATTCATGCGTTGCACTCCTGACATTTTTCAAATCGTAACCGATCCAAGAATTAATAAAGCTTCAGCAAAGCAGGTGTCCTGGTATCATGAATCGAGTATTTCACCTTATCGCGATTACCTGACCAGACCAGTTTGGCGGCAATCAGCAGTAACTTCAACCGGGCAATGCGAATCTTGTTGTCTTTTACGCCTATAAACGTGCTTTCCTTACCCTCCCACAGATGGGCCAGGATTTTAAAAAATACCTCCAGAGGTTATAGGGCAGCATGGCAATCTGAAAGAATGCATAGTTGTTCTTGAACTTCCCTGAGGGTATCGCATCCAACCCTTCCTGCTTGGCTTCGCCGATCAGATTTTCCGCATCCGCCCGCTTATCATAAATCTTAATAACCTCGTGCGCCTTACCGTTAAGATTTGTGCAAAATATCCGGTAAACAAACTGATTATCTTCAAACAGTTCGAGCTGTGTTTGTTTTTTATCCGATTTCTTGGGAATCCGCATGGCAACAAACCGGCATGCCTGTTCCCAGCCGAATGGTTTGTACAGGCAACTGTTAAATTCAATTCCTTCCTGCATCAGGAGTGGGTACCATGCGGCCGGATCAAATGACGGTTCACATTGCTTATTGGCAAAAATAAAATCATAGCCTTCATCCAGGGCGGCTTCAACGCTGGCCCAACTCATAAATTCCCCGTCCCCTCTCAGAAGTACTTTTTGAACACAAGAAGGTAAACGATCCTTGAAGGTGTGAATCACTTTGGCTGTCTCCTCGCCGCTGACGGTTTCTCCTTTCCGCAGTTTCCCATACAGGTATTCTCTTGTCTGTTCAATAAAGCATAAAATCGGACGGTATCCTTTTTTTTCGCCGTGTTTCGGATTATGCCCAATCCGGCCTCACTGTTGCTTGCCGTATATGGTTTCCACCGTCGTATCGATATTAATGGCAATCCGCTTGTATTTAATTCCGCATCTGTTCCATGCCTGTTGCCTTAAACGGCTCATGATTCTCAAGAGGGAATGGGCCTGATTGATCCCCCCTGCTGTCCAGGTAACGCCGATAAACATAAGCATTACAATGCCCAAGATCATGGCATAATCGCCCAGCTTGGTCTCCCGCTGTGGCGCTACCTAGACTCTCTTAAGATGCCGCTTAAAATCAAAAATATCCAATAATTTAAGCAGACCCAAAAACCCCCCGAATGGATTCAAATGCTCACTGCAGGTCGTTACTGCCGTCGAAGCATTGATTTTTATAGCTCTCCCAATGGTCTCATTGAATCCTTTACTGTCGTGACTTTTCCTGATATCCTTTCTTAGTCTTTTTACAATCTGGGTTCTTCCTGTTGTTTTCGGGTTATTCCCTTATCCCTTTATATAACAGGAGGCCCGGATGGTTTATTTGGTCTTTTTATAAATATACGCAAGATTCAGGTATTAAGTTTTGACATAATAGCTAGCCTTAGATAAAAAAGAAGTAAAAATAAAATTTTCAGAAACAAAGAATAACAAGGTTATTAATTTTTAATGGTGATGCTATGAATAAAATTACTCTTCAGATATTAAAGGGCACAAGAGATTTTCTACCCTTACAATATATTCTTAGAAAACGGGTGATTGAGATTATCGCCCGGACCTTTGAAGGTTTCGGGTTTGAACCCATGGAAACTCCCTCCATGGAATACGCGGAAACTCTTGAAGGCAAATACGGCGAAGAAGGCGATCGCCTGATTTATAAATTTGAAGACCGGGGGGGTAGAAAAGTCGCTCTGCGCTATGACCTCACGGTTCCCTTGGCGCGGACCATGGCCATGTATCATGTAGAAAAGCCATTTCGTCGGTATCAGATTGCGCCGGTTTGGCGGGCGGATAAGCCCCAGAAGGGTCGCTTCCGGGAGTTCTGGCAGTGCGACGCTGATATTGTGGGAAGCAAAGAGGTATGGGCGGACGCTGAGGTGATTGCGGTAGGGTACTATGCTTTTAAAAACCTCGGGTTTAACGATTTTACCATCCGGATCAATGACCGAAAGCTTCTCAATGGCATAGCTCTTTATGGAGGAGTTACCGAAAAAGAGATGGCGGGTTTTTTTCGGATTATTGACAAAGCGGACAAAGTCGGCTGGGACGAGGTAAAGAAGGAGTTGGCGGATAAAAACTTTTCTGCAGAATCGATTGAAAAAACCATTGCTCTTATGGTTGATGAAACGCAGGGAAATCGCGCTATTCAAAGGCTGAAAACCACCTTGAAAGGAATTTCAAGCGCTCAGGAAGGCATTGCGGAAATCGAAGAGATCCAGAGGTGCTTGGCAAACCTTGGTGTTGACAAGCGCAATATCCTATTTGACGGTTCCTTGGCACGTGGTTTGGATTATTACACCGGGCCTATTTTTGAAACTATTATTGAAAAGCCTCGGATCGGAAGTATCAGCGGGGGAGGAAGATTTGATTCGCTGATCGGGATGTTCAGTGGAAATGATGTTCCGGCTACCGGCACGTCATTAGGATTGGAACGGATCATCACGGTGATGGAAGAGCTTGCCATGCTTCCGATGACTCCCACCGTATCCCAGGTTCTGGTTACCGTCTTTGCCCGCGATTTATTCGGCGAGTCGCTCTCGGTTGCTTCCGAGCTTCGCTCCGCCGGAATATGCGCTGAAGTCTACGTGAATGATGATAAATTAAAAAAGCAGCTTGACTATGCCAACAAAAAGTCGATCCCTCTGGTCATAATTATCGGGCCGGATGAAAAGGAAAAGGGAGAAGTGGTCTTAAAAGATATGGAGCAAAAAATCCAGGCAATGGTTCCCCGGCAAGAGCTGGTCAATAAGATAAAACCAATGGTGGTGGCATCATCCCGGTAGGCTGTTTAAAAAGTCTTTGTGAGTCTACTTAAGTCATTCCCGTGAAAACGGGAATCCAGAGGGTGGGTATCAGGGACCAATAAAAAAAGTCCTCGTTCGCTTTGCCTTACTTTCTTGATTCCGCATCAAGTGCGGAATGACAGAATTTAAAATCTTTTATCCCCCGCTGCTTGCAGCGGGGTAGTTCATTATGAAGCCCCGGCCACCTTTTCGGTCCCCAACCTCCTTATCGCCTCCTCAACGCGTTTGATGGTCTCCTCCTTACCCAGAAGATACGCGATCTCGATAAAACCACCTGGAGTGGATTGCTTACCGGAAAGGGCAATTCTTAACGGCCAGAGCAGTTGGCCGGTCTTAATTTTTAACTGATCGATGAGTTCAAAAACTGCGGTATGGATGTGTTCTTCATTCCAGATGTCAATGGTGTTTAAAACCGGTAACGCGGATTTCAGGAATTGGATCGCGGTCGCCGGGGTGCTTTTCATTTTCTGGTGAGCATACAGATCGAGGCGATAGTCTGGAACAGAATCAATAAAATCTATCTGTCCGGGAATATCAATTAATTTTTCAACTCGTGGTTGGAGCAACCGGCTTACCTTCCGCACATCTATTGGCGTAAGGTATGATGCCTGCTTGATATAGGGTAAGGCCATCTGATGAAATTCATCCAAGGAAAGTTTTCTGATATACTCACCGTTCAGCCAATTCAGCTTGACTTCATCAAAAATAGCCGGCGCTTTGTTGATATTGTTTATGTCAAAAGCGTTAACCAACTCAGGTAAGGTAAATATCTCGCGGTTATCTCCAGGGCTCCACCCCAGCAGAGCAATATAGTTAATAATAGCGTCTTTCAAGTACCCTTTCTTGATAAAATCATCATACGACGCGTCTCCCAACCGTTTGCTCATCTTTTGTCCCGCGGCTTTCATGACCGGCGGAACATGCACGAGGGTTGGTATCTCCCAGCCCAACGCTCTATATAACTGGTTGTACTTTGGGGTTGAAATGAGAAACTCACTTCCGCGTATGATATGGGTAATCTCCATCAAATGGTCATCAATGACATTGGCAAAATTATAGGTGGGAAGTCCGTCGGCTTTCATAAGAACCTGGTCGTCGAGCTGCGCAAAATCCACTTTTATAGTTCCAAAGACCTTATCATCGAATATCGTATCGCCGGAGGCGGGCATTTTTTGCCGGATGACAAAAGGTTTTTTGGCTTCCAGGTTTTTTTGAATTTCCTCGGGAGGTAATTTCCGGCAATGCCCGTCATATTTAGGATCAATTTTGGCTATTCGGCATTCTTCCCGTATTTTATCGAGCCGTTCTTTATCGCAAAAACAATAGTAGGCATCATTGGTTGTGATCAACCGGTGAGCATATTCCCGGTATATCTCCTGTCGCTGGCTTTGAACATACGGACCGTAATCGCCTCCGACATCCGGGCCTTCGTCATACCTCAGGCCGGTTTCCTTGAGGATGTGGCAGATCATCTCAACCGCTCCTTCCACGTAGCGGGTCTGGTCGGTATCTTCGATCCTCAGAATAAAAACACCCCCCGCTTTTTTGGCCAGCAAATAAGAATACAGAGCGGTTCTCAAATTCCCCACGTGCATAAAACCGGTGGGGCTGGGAGCAAAGCGAGTTCGTACTTTTTTTGAATTCATGGTTGCCTTATGTGTGAGTATCAGGTGATTCAGTAGGGGCGACCGGCCGGTTGCCCCTACCATTTTTATCCTAAATTTCTGTTTGTTAAAAATGTTGCATTGTGACTCATTTTCCCTGGGCTTTCTCTATTTTGGCCCAAGTGTCCCGCAAGGAGACGGTGCGGTTAAAGACCAATTTTCCCGGAGCTGAATCCACGGAATCAACACAAAAATAACCGAGTCGCTCAAATTGGTATCGGCTTCCGGGCACGGCATCAGCGAGACTTGGCTCAATCCGGCATGACGTCAGGGTCTCTAAAGATTTGGGGTTTACATGATCTCTGAAGTCAGAACTATCTTTCGCATCATCCGGATTTGGTTTTACAAAGAGCCGGTCATAGAGGCGAACTTCCGCTTCTATCGCATGAGCGGCAGATACCCAATGGATGGTTCCCTTGACCATTCGGCTGGATTGTGGTGAGCCGCTTTTCGTTTCCGGATCATAGGTGCAGTGAATCTCGATTATCTCACCCGTCTTATCATCTTTAATCACGTTTTCACACTTGATAATGTAAGCGTACCGCAGGCGCACTTCCTGTCCAGGAGCCAGACGGAAAAATTTTTTGGGCGGATCCTCACGAAAATCATCCTGCTCAATGTAGAGCGCCCGGGAAAAAGGAACGGTACGCGAGCCCGTACTCAGGTCTTCAGGGTTATTGATTGCCTCCATTTGTTCCACCTGGCTCTCGGGATAGTTCGTGATGATCACTCGGAGCGGTCTCAATACCACCATCACCCGCGGGGACCGCAGATTCAGATTTTCCCGGAGGCAGTATTCTAAAAGAGCAATGTCCACAATGGAATTGCTCTTGGCAACCCCAATGCGCTCACAAAAGACTCTGATCGCTTCCGGAGTGTAGCCCCGCCGCCGCAGACCCGCTATGGTAGGCATCCGGGGATCATCCCATCCGGAAACGTATTTTTCCTGCACTAATTGCAAAAGCTTGCGTTTGCTCATCACCGTGTACGTAAGATTGAGGCGGGCAAATTCAATCTGCCGGGGGTGATGGATAGCGAGCGCATCGATATACCAGTCATACAAAGGCCGATGGTCTTCGAATTCGAGGGTGCAAATAGAATGGGTTATTCCTTCGAGAGAGTCTGATTGGCCATGGGTAAAATCATACATCGGATAAATACACCATTTGTCTCCAGTCCGGTGATGGGTTGCGTGAAGTATACGGTACATGACCGGGTCGCGCATATTGACATTGGGAGAGGTCATATCAATTTTTGCCCGAAGCACATGGGTGCCATCTTCGAATTCGCCTGCCCTCATCCGCTCAAACAGGTTTAAATTTTCTTCCCGGGAACGATTTCGAAAAGGGCTATCTTTGCCGGGCTGGGTCAGTGTTCCCCGGTGTTTCCTGATTTCCTCTGCGCTTAAGCTGTCAACATAAGCCTTTCCTTCTTTGATTAACCGAACCGCCCATTGGTAAAGCTGCTCAAAATAGTCAGAAGCATAATAAAGCCGGTCACCCCAGTCAAAACCAAGCCAGCGCACGTCCTCCATAATCGAATTTACGTATTCTTCTTCTTCTTTGTTTGGATTGGTATCGTCAAACCGCAGATTGCAAAGCCCCTGGTATTCAGCGGCAATGCCGAAGTTAAGGCAGATGGATTTCGCGTGGCCAATATGCAGATAGCCATTGGGCTCCGGAGGAAACCGGGTATTAACCCGGCCCCCGTTTTTGTTGTTTTTTAAATCCTCGTCAATTATATTTTTGATAAAGTTGGATGGACCTGGAGATTCCGTCTTGTCAGCAGGAGGCGTTTTCATGGGTTTCTTCTTTATGTTTACAAGGTTATGGTAAGCTCGTGCTTTTGAGACAACACGAAAGAATTAATAAAAAATAAAATCTATCATAAAAAATCCTGGTTATAAAGAAATTCTTGGAAGTCTGAACGAGTGTCTTAACAGGTTGGTAGGTGCCCGGCGCGCCCTGCCCCTACGTTACCAAGGTGGTTGAAAAGGGGTGGAGTGAAATTTATAACCCTTCCGCTGCCAGGTTTTCGATAAGCTCTCGTTGTTTTTTGGTAAGATTTTTTGGCGTCCCAAGCGCTATTTTTACATAAAGGTCCCCCTTGTCACCCTTTTCCATGTTTGGCATACCAAAACCTTTGAGCCGAATCTTGGTGTTGCCCTGGGTTCCTGGGGGAACCTTTACTGTTTTATTACCGTCTAATGTGGGAACCTCAATCGTCGTTCCCAAAACCGCTTCAGTAAACTTTATCTTCTTTTCAACCGAGAGATTATCACCATCTCTTTGAAAGATCGGGTCATTCAGTACCTCAACCTTTAAATAGAGATCACCTGGAGGACCGCCAAAAGAATTCGGTGAACCTTTTCCAGCTAAACGAAGTTTTTTACCGGTCCCTATACCTGGAGGTGTTTTAACCGTTATTTCTTTAACTGCACCGTGAATCTGATAGGTAACGTTCTTTTTGGTTCCAAAAGCCGCCTCTCTTAAAGTGAGTTGCAAAGGCGCAACTATATCGTTGTTAGGCGTTTTACCGGATTGATGCGAACGAAAACCTTCCTGGCCGCTAAAAATGGTTTCAAAATTGCCCCCTCCGGGTCTTTGTGAGTAACCGCCTCTGGTTCGGGTTTGGTATCGTTTATTGTCGTGACCAAAAATAGTGGTGAAAAAATCGCCACTCCCAAATCCGAGGTCTTTAAAGAGGTCTCCGAGGTCAAACCCTCTAAAAATATCTTCCTGGGAGTAGCGTTGATGGAACCCAGCCGCGCCGAATTGGTCATACTGGGCGCGTTTTTGTTTATCGCTCAAGACCGCATAGGCTTCGCTGATTGTCTTGAATTTCTCTTCAGCGTCCTTACTTTTATTCCGATCGGGATGAAATTGAAGCGCGAGCTTCCGGTAGGCCTTTTTTATTTCCTCTTCAGTAGCGTTTTTTTTAACGCCTAAGACTTCATAGTAGTCTCTTTTACCAGCCATAGCGCTCTATGCCTTTGCTGCATTTATTACTCATAAGATTTCCGGACAAGCGAGTTCAGGTACTCCTCGGGGTTTTGAAGTGCCTCTTGGTGAATAACAAAGCTTTTTGTTCCGGTCTTTTCCTTGACCAATTTTAATCCGTACTCGTAATTTTTACAAGTAGTTTGACAGATCTCCCAGGGATCTTTATTTTCTTTTATTGATTTTTGGATTATCCCATTGAGAGCATCATCAGCAAAGATGATTTCTAATTCATGGGTGGCTAAAAAATTTGTCTCAAAGCTTTTAACCCGTTGCCTGATTCTGATTGCTTCTTGATAAGCAGCGCCAACGGATATTCCGTTTTCCATAACCCAATGGGTTATAAGGTCAATGATCTCTTCGTCTAAAGGAACGCCGTACCGATTTAAGAACTCTTTTTTCCTAGCCAGAATAGACTCTTTAAGTTTTTGCGCTTCTTCTTGTGCGAGTTTTTGAAAGGTTTCTTCACGTTCTTTATTTTTCGGGTCCTGTAAAATCTTTTTGAGTTCGGCCGAAGGCGAATTTACCAGCTCAGGGTTGACTACCAAATGTTTTATGGTGGTGGAAGGGAGTTTTTTCTCAAACGAAAGGAGCGCCCTCTCAAGAGCGCTTATCAGCCCCCGTGCTCCGGTCTTTTCTTGACAGGCGTCTTGAGCAATTTTGTACAAAGCTTCATCTTCGAACTTTATATCAATCCCATAGGCCTTAAAATCCTTTTTCTTTCCTAAGATAATCGGGTTATTGATATTTCTCAAAATCTCATAAAGGTCAGAAACATCGAGTTTTTCAAGCACCACGGCCACTGGAAGCCGACCGATAAACTCGGATTCAAAACCATAGTTGATTAAATCTTCTGATTTCACGAAAGGTAGTAAGGCTTCTTCATCATTTTTGGATCTAATTTCTGCCCCAAAGCCGATTCCTTGACGGTTGAGTCGTTTTTTAATGATTTCTTCCAGTCCATTGAACGCTCCGCTCATGATAAAAAGGATATTTTTGGTGTTTACCTTTTGTTTATTTCTTTCACCGGTTTTTCGATAGTGTTCCAGAGCCTCCATTTGGGAGACAATGTCATGGGGAACTTTAAGTTCGACCTCGGTTTCTTCCATGGGTTTTAAGAGCGCTCTTTGGACGCCGGTGCGCGAGACATCCGGGCCAACCAAATTATTGCTGGAAGCAATTTTGTCAACTTCATCTAAATAAATTATCCCATATTGGGCAAGTTCTATGTCTCCATTGGCTTCAGTAACTAAATCCCGCACCAGATCATCCACATCTCCGCCCACGTACCCGGTTTCGCTGAATTTTGTGGCGTCTCCTTTTACAAAAGGAACCCCGATTTTTTTTGCAATCAGCTTGATAAGGTAAGTTTTTCCAACGCCGGTAGGACCGATCATAATGATGTTGTTTTTGATGCTTCCCACCTGGGTGTCTTCGGACAGCCGTTTGGTGTTTTCCGAAAACCTGATCCGATGAAAATGGGTGCAAATTTTTGTCGCTAAAACTTCCTTGGCTTTCTTTTGTTTGATGATATATTCATCAAGAAAAGCTTCTAATTCCTCGGGTTTTAGATCAAAATTAATTTTAGAAGCCCCGGATTTGGTTTCTTTCTCGGGCTCTTCTTTCATTTTAGCAGGATCGGGTTCAGGACCAAAAGAGGGAGTCATTCCGAATTTGAGCTGCTTACCATATTTTTTGTTCAAATAATCATTGATCTCTTTTTCCAGTTCTTTTGCACTGGGAAATTTTTCGTCTGTTATTTCCATGTGTTAGTTTAACCTGCAATAATTTATGGGAAATTGAAGTTATTCCAAATATTAGAACCTCTTTTATGGAAGTTAACCACAAATAATGCAAAGTCAAATTTTTTGTTTGAATAATACCATGAGGAAAAGACAGCGACAAAATAACAGGGAACGCGAAAGTGAGGTAAAAAAATGAAAAGATTTTTAATAACCTTTAGTTTGGCGATTGTTTTATTTGTTTTTCTGGGGAATGGATGCAGGTTTATTTTTAAAAAGCCGGAAAAAGAAAAGGTTTCTTTGGTTCCCGTTTCAGCAAAACACCTGCCGGCTTTTACGGATGACCTTAATGGAAGGGATCTCAAGGAAGCGGTAGGTTTACAGATTGAAAAATTAAAAAAAGGAAACTTAGGCCATTCAGTAAAATTCGGCGAGATGCTGATAACTCGGGAAAGGGTTCTTAAAACATTAGAATGCTTTTATACGTTGTTGGAGAAAAACGACACTGACTTTTTGGATGAGATTCCGAAGAAATTCATCGTATTTCAGGCTGCGGGTATTAATCGGAAGGGAGATGTGCTTTTTACTGGGTATTATCAACCGGTTTTGGATGCGCGCACTAAAGCAGAAGGGGAATATCAATACCCTCTTTATCGAATTCCTGGTGACCTCCAGGTGATTGATTTAGGGGAGTTAAATCCTAAATATGCCGGAGAAAAGATCGGGCTTCGGGTTGATGAAGGGAAGATAAAGCCGTATTTTGACCGGCAGGCGATTGATAAAGGGTTGATGCTCCAAGGAAAGGGATTGGAGTTGGTTTTTCTCAAAGATTTTATGGATCGCTATATGCTCCAGGTCCAAGGCTCAGGGGTGATGAAGGTAGAAAATGGGAAAGAAATCAAGGTGCGGTATGCAGCCAGCAACTGTTTTCCCTATACTTCGCTCCGGGAAATTCTGGTTGATACGAAGAAATTAAGTCGTGATAAAGGCTCACTAAAAGAAATCCGCGACTACTTCACCAAAAACCCCGAGGAATTAAAAGAGTATTTATACCAGAATCGGCGCTACATCTTTTTTGAGGAGTATACGGGTAATGTAAGAGGTTCGGAAGAAGTTGACCTTACTGCGGGCAGATCAATCGCTACTGACAAGACTCTTTTTCCAGGAGGGGGGTTAGCGTTTATCCAAAGCCGGAAGCCGATACTTAATGCTCAGGGGGAGGTCATAAAATGGGAACCGATGCTCCGTTTTATGGTTGATCAGGATGCCGGAGCAGCGATTAAAGGTCCAGGGAGAGTAGATATTTTCTGGGGAACCGGAAAAGAGGCGGGAGACCTTGCCGGGAGCATTAAGGAAAAAGGGAAATTATTTTATTTATTAATTAAAGAAGACAAAAAATAAAATTGTAGCGACTGTATTGACTCTCAATACAGTCGCTACGACTAGAGGTCTAATTGATATTGCAAGGGAAGGGGGTTAATAAATGAATATCCTCCAAATCAAAAAAGGCGAATCTGGTTATCCTTTGGTTTTAGCAAAATACCTGGGAAACCAGGCGCCGGAATCTATTTCTGTCATCGGTGATTTTAACATTCTCAATCATCAAAAGCTGGCTATATTTTGTTCGGTCAAGTGTCCCGGCAATCTTATTCTCCAAACGTATGACCTTGCTCAAAAGTTACGGGAAGACGGGATTACGGTCATCAGTGGTTTTCATTCGCCTATTGAACAGGAGTGTTTGAGACTTTTGTTGCGGGGCGAACAGCCGATTATCCTTTGCCTTGCCCGAAGCATTGAAGGGCTACGGATTCGGCGTGAATACCGAGGGCCGCTCGCAGAGGGAAGATTGTTGATTTTGTCACCTTTTACTGCAAACCAGCCCCGGCCAACAGTTGCTATGTCACTTTACCGGAATTATTTTGTGGCAGCTTTGTCTAACCGCATTTTTGTACCCTATGCCGCCCCTTCAAGTAAAACCGAAAATTTTTGTAACGAAATCCTTACATGCCAAAAGCTCTTGTACACCTTTGAAAACGATTTCAACCAAAACTTGATTTTCCGAGGCGCTCATCCAATAAGTCTAGAAAAGTTTTCAGCTTTCAGTTAAAAAAATCCATCGTAGGTTTTATTTATGCAAAAAAAGCTTTAAAATTTAGTTGTTATAGCAAAAATATAATTTTTTGGTTTATGTTTTTGACGGGCAAGAAAAGATTAAATATTGGGAAGAGCATGAAGCTATAAGGGCGAACGGCCGTTCACCCCCACGAATTAATCCACAATAAACCCTTGGGGCACTACAACGATACCCGATTCAGTAATCGTAAATTTTTTGCGATCTTCCTCGAGGTTATATCCGATCGTATAATGGGGGGGGATGGTTACTCCTTCGTCAATGATCGCTTTCTTGATCCGGGCATGATGTCCAACGGTTACCCCCTTCATCAGGATTGAGTTTTCGACCCGACAATGGCTGTGAATCTGAACAAACGGCGAAAGGATTGAACGATTGATCTTTCCCCCGATAATGAGGCATCCATTGGAAATAAGGGAGTTAATGGTAACTGCCCGGCTTAAACCATCTCCATCTCCGGATAGCACAACTTTTGCCGGAGGCGCCTGCTCCTGATAGGTCCGAATGGGCCAGGTGGTATCGTAAAGATCAAACACCGGATTTTCTTTCAGGATTTCCATATTGGCATCATGATAAGAATCCAGGCTTCCGACGTCTCGCCAGTACGCAACTCCGCCCTTTTTTTCATTTATAAAATTATAAACAAAAACGCTCCGTTTTTTCATCATTCGTGGAATAATGTTTCTTCCGAAATCATGTTCGGTCTCTCGCTTGGCATCGTCAATAACTTCTCTTACCAAGCGTTCGGTTTTAAAAACATAAACTCCCATGGAAACCAGAGACTTGGAACGGTCCCAGGGAACAGTTTTCGGACGAGCTGGTTTTTCTTGGAACCCGATGATCCGAAATGAATCATCCACTTCAAGGACTCCCATGTGGTGAGCTTTTTCTTTATTAATTTCCACACAAGCCACGGTGAGGTCGCATTGTTTTGTTTGGTGAAAATCCAGCATTTTCCGATAATCCATTTTATAAATATGGTCTCCGGAAAGAATAAGCACGTGCTGGGGACGTTCTCGCTCCAGGATATTAATATTCTGATAAATAGAATCCGCTGTTCCTCGATACCACCAATCGACATTCACCTTTTGAGGGGGGATAGTGTCAATGAACTCATCGAGTTCGCGGTTAAAAATATTCCACGCTAAATGCATGTGTTTATCGAGGGTGGCACTGCTGTATTGAGTAAGAAGATAGATTTTGCGGATACCGGAATTTAAGCAATTGGAAAGGGTGAAGTCAATTATCTTGTAAATCCCCCCGAATGTGACCGCTGGTTTGGCATTTTCTTTGGTTAAGGGGTAGAGTCTTTCGCCCCTGCCGCCGGCCATGATCATGGTGAGGGTTTTTTCCATAAATTAAGCTGAAAAATAAAAAAGATTATTCCGGAGGTTTATTAAGCAGTTGTTTGATCTTGTCTTTAAGTTCCTGGAGATTCGATGATTTTACCACATATTCTTCCGCTACCCAGGTCATAAAACTATCCTTAAAATGCGGATACGCAGAATTGATGATAATGGGGAATTTATTTTTTTTCCCCACAATTTTTTGCATGGCTTCTATGCCGTCCATCCCCGGCATTTTGATATCCAAGACCATAAGGTCTAAAGATTCCTTATCCACGATTTCTAAGGCCTCGTAAGCATTAATAGCCAAGAGCACTTCGTATCCTTCTTCCTCTAATTCTTGTTTGTAAAGGATCCGGATCGATTCTTCGTCATCAACAATTAATATTTTTTTGGGAGCTTGTTCCATAAAGAAAGAAGACTGAGTAAGTTTATTGGATAATCCCTTTGTCACATGATATAATAAATACATTTCAAAAAAAAATCCAGCTATTTTTTAAAAATAGTATTTCCCTCATTAGAAATCTTCAATTATTTCTATGGAGGTTTTTCCTTTCTTGGAAAAGCTGAGAAAAAGCCGGAATCGAGGGGTAAGCTGGTTGCAGGGGAGGTAAAAAGGAGAAAAAATGAAAAAATTTTCTCGACGGGAATTTATCAAATGGGCGGTTGCCGGTACCGGTGTTTGTTCCTGCTCTTTTCTGGATTGGCCGGATCCTGTTTCTGCGCTGCGTTTATGGGGTGCTGGGGTGGCAAGGGCTGAGGGAGGCCATTTAAAGGAGGAAATGTTTTACCGAAAGCTGGATTCCCTGAGGATTGAATGTGAGACCTGCCCGAGAAGATGTAAGGTTGCTGAGGGGAAAAGGGGATATTGCGGGAACAAGGAGAACCGGGGCGGAAAATATTTTTCTTTAGTCTATAACAAAGTCTGTGCGGCGCATGTTGACCCGATTGAGAAAAAGCCTTTTTATCATTATCTCCCGGGCACGCTTGCTTTTTCCATTGCTGCGTCGGGATGTAACTTTTCCTGTAAATTTTGCCAAAATTGGGAAATTTCCCAGGCCCGTCCGGAAGATATACCCCACGATTTTTTGACCCCTGATCAAGCGATAGAGATTTGCCGCAACCAATCCATCCCTACCATTGCCTATACTTATTCCGAACCCACGGTGTTTTATACCTCAATGTATGACATGGCAAAAACAGCTCGCACGGCAGGCATTGGAAGCGTAATGATTTCCAATGGTTTTATGAACGAAATTCCTCTTCGGGAGCTGTGCAAACAGTTAAACGCAGTGAGAATAGACCTCAAGTCTTTTAGCGATACCTTTTACCGGAATATTTGTTCCGGAGAGCTGGCGCCAGTTTTAGCTACCTTGAAAAGATTGAAAGAAATCGGTATCTGGTTTGAAATCATTGCGCTGATAATACCCACCTTGAATGATAATCCTGAAGATCTACAGAGGATGTGCGCCTGGATTAAAGCGAATTTAGGCCCAGATGTCCCAATTCACTTTAGCCGCTTTCATCCTATGTATCAGCTTCAAAACCTCCCCCCCACCCCGGTCAAGACTTTGGAGATGGCGCGGGAAACAGCGTTTTCCGCCGGTCTTCATTTTCCATATATCGGCAATGTTCCGGGGCATGAGGGTGAAAACACCTATTGTTTTTCCTGCAAAAAGGTGGTGATCCGGAGAATAGGGTTTGAGGTTGTGGAAAATTCCCTGGAAAAAGGCACCTGTAAGTTTTGCCATCAGCCGATTGCGGGCGTGTGGGGTAAGAAACAGATTAGGTTATGAAACTAAGCATTCCTGGCAAAACGTGAATGCGCCAGAAAGAAGCAGGCAATAACATTGAGGCCGGCGATGAATAAGCATGACTGCAGGGTGCCAAGGAGGGGCACCAGCAGGGTTCCGGTCAAGGCTCCACCCACAGCAGCCCCCAGATGATCATAACCATCTACTTTACCCGCAGAAATTCCTGCCGCAAGGCCATGTTTGATCAGTATTTCATTTACCAAGGGAAACTCAGCCCCAGTCAGGACTCCGGTTACAAAAACCAGCATCATAAAAATCATTTCACTTAAAACAAAGCTTTCATTTGCTTGAAATACAAGCGCCAACAAAAGGGGCAGCAGGAGGGAAAAAGCGGTAATCGCTGTTTCCCAGGCCAGTAAAACGTTTTGCCCGTTTAAAATCGGCCGGGTCATCCGGCGGTTCATGATCTGCGCCCCCGCGGCCAACCCGGCCATAAAGAGAGCCACGATGATCCCAATTTTTTGATAGAGACAACCATAATGATTTTGGTAGGCGAAAAGCAGGATGATTTCAAGGCCCATGGCCGCGAAGCCGGTTGCGAAAATCGCATAGAGGCTGTTAAAAATTATTTTTCGGGAAAAAACCTGTTTTGGCGCGGTCACCAAATAAAGAAACCGCAAAACCACGATTAAACCTAAAGGGAGAAAAAACCATTCCCAGGAAAGTTGGTTCAGGCGCTGGAAAAACCCTTGTCCTTTTCCTCCGGAAAAAATATCCCATAGGATTAAGGTGTAAAAATAGCTTATCGGGCGCTCATCGGTATTGGTATAAGGAGTGGAAATTTTTTTTATCGCTTTATTAACGAAGCTAACGCGCTCGGGTTGAATGAAAAGCGTGAAAAGGTGCGGCGAGAAATACGGGGTTTTGATGTCACGCTCTAAATAACGTTTTGCCAGGATGTTGATGTCCGCGGTAACGACAGAAGGAAAACGGCAGGCAAAAAAATAGTTATAGTCTCCGGGAGTGACAAGCACATACGGAAAAACCCTGGTTAACGAATGATACACGGAAGCGGTATAGCGTCCGATATCCTGACCGATAAAATTTTCCGAAGATCGGACGCCCGTAACCAAGAGACCATCCGTTTTTAAAATGCGGGTTATCTCCCTGAAAAAATTAAGCGTATAAAACCGGTTGAGCAGAGCCGTCGTGGGATCAGGAAGGTTGAGGATGATTACGTCATAGCACTCCTGACATTTTTTTACATAGTACCGGCCATCGGTTAAAAAGATGGTGACCCGAGGATCCTTTAATGCCATGGTATCGTCCGCGGGTAAATATTGTTTTCCCATCTCAACCAGGGTCGGGTCAAGTTCCACGTAATGAAGAGTTTTTACCGGATGCTTGAGAATCTCTTTTATGATGCCGGAGATCCCTCCGCCAATTAAAAGAACCTTTTCGGGACGGGGATGCTCACACAGGATAAAATGAGCTTTGAGCGCTGACTGGTAGGGGTCGGGGAAGGAGGTAAAAATCTGGCCGTTGCCGTACAAACTGTATTGGTCGAGCCTTTTAGCGATCACTATGTTCTGGTACGGTGAATTGGTTGAGTGCACGAAATCAATCTGCGGGCTGATACTCTCCCAGCGTTGCCGGACGGTATGATGTTCTAACCGGTCCCAGCAATGAAAATAACTCAATCCCGAAACAGCTGAAAATAAGATTCCCCAGAAAACAAACAAAAGGAATCGGGAAAAATTTTCTCGTATTTTCTGCGTGAGAAAAAAAGCGTTGAAAAGAATTGCGGCTGTAAAAAAAGCAATGATCAGAAAGGGGGAGTAATGAAGGAGGAGATAAAATGTTAAGACAGCTCCACTGAGCATACTTCCGAGCGATTCGTAAACATAAACCGCGCCAATTCGTTGGGCAGTGGTTTTTGCGTGATTGGTATAGATGCTTATGGCAAAAGGGAAGATAAACCCGATTAAAAAACAAAACGGAAAGAGCAGAGGGAAAATAGAGCTTATCATCGGGAAAAATGGTATATATTCCCATGAAGGGATGTGGAGAAAAAGACGAAGGTTTCGGATGAGGATTATTTGAATCGCCGGGAGTAAAAGCAGAATGTACTGGATGACGATAAAAAACACCAGGGTTCGCTGAGTATGGGAAACGATTCGGGCGGCTAAAATTGCACCCAAAAAAATTGAGAGGAGCCAGGCGGAAAAGATGATCCCCATACAAAGTTCGTTGCCGAAAAATATAACGAGAAATTCACGTATTAAAAGTACCTGGGTTGCGATAGAATAGGCGCCCAGGAGGAAAAAAGCGAGAAAAAACGGGTTTTGTTTTAAAAACCTAACCGGATTCATAGATCTCCGCCACAGGTTGAGTCTCATGGCCCAACGGAAAAATTGGATTTAGAGTTGTATTCTCGTGCTAATTATGTTAGCAGAATATAAACCTAAAGTTAATTTTATACATTACTGGGGGTAAAGGTGAAAGGCATATTTGTCAGCGCAATTAATAAAAACAGCCATGTTGATGGAATCTTTTTGGTAAAAGAAAAGCATATGGGGATTACCAAAGGAGGGATTCCTTATTTAAGCCTTAAATTGATGGACCGGACCGGAGAGATCAACGCTCGGGTTTGGGCAGAAGCGGTTCACTATGACCAGATTTTTGGCAAGGATGATTTTATCAATGTCTCCGGCCGCTCATCAGTCTATCAAGGGGGGATGCAGATCGCCATTGGCGATCTCAAAAAATGTCCTGAGGGAGACGTTGATGTGCAGGACTTCCTGCCGGTTGCTCCTTTTTCCCGGGAAGAGATGTTAGAAGAATTACAATTAATTATGGGTGATATTAAAGATAAGTATTTAAAGAAATTGCTCCGAATGTTTTTTGCCGAAGAGGAATTTGTCCGGCTTTTTACCACCGCTCCGGCTGCCAAGGCGCTTCACCATGTTTATCTGGGCGGTTTACTGGAGCATTCTCT
This sequence comes from Thermodesulfobacteriota bacterium, assembly GCA_026625185.1. Classification (GTDB taxonomy): domain Bacteria; phylum Desulfobacterota; class WTBG01; order JAGOGO01; family JAGOGO01. Next base: position 2,624,155 of record CP113000.1, read on the forward strand.
CTCGATGGCCCGCTTGGCGCGAATGGTTTCGGATAACTATGACAATGTTAATCGGGATCTTTTATTGACCGGCGCGATCCTCCATGATCTTGGCAAGATTTATGAACTCTCTTTTCAAAAAACTTTTAATTATTCTGATGAAGGGCGTCTTCTCGGTCACATCACCATCGGGGTAGAAATGATCCAAGAAAGGATCAATGCTATCCCCGGATTTCCTTCAGAATTACGAATGCTCCTCAAACATATGATTTTAAGCCACCATGGTGAGTATCTATACGGATCTCCCAAGCGTCCGAAGACTATCGAAGCGCTGATGCTCTATTACCTTGATGATTTGGATGCTAAGGTTAACGGCTTCCAACAGGTTATGGGCAAAGGCAATGATGATCAGTCGAACTGGAGCGAGTTTCACAAGTTGTTTGAACGTTTTCTTTTTAAAAAGACGTACACGTCAATTGAATCTCCGGAGGAAATCATCCCGGATAATGAAAGCGAGGATAATCAAGAGAGTTAACCGCCATGGTTTGGTTTCTCTATGCCTTGCTTGCCGCTTTTTGCCTCTCAACCACTGATGCCTTATGTAAAAAAGCCTTAAAGGAAACGGATGAACGGGTTGTCGCCTGGGTGAGATTCGGGTTTGCCCTGCCGTTTCTTTTCCTCTTTATGCTCCCGGGAGATATACCTCCTTTAGACCGGACGTTTTGGAAAACACTGGGCATGCTTGTGCCGTTGGAGGTAACGGCAATTTTGCTCTACGTCAAGGCAATCAAACTTTCTCCCCTTTCCCTGACGATTCCTTTTTTATCGTTGACCCCGGTATTTTTGATTGTCACGTCATTTCTGATGTTAGGGGAAGTCCCGGATCGATCAGGGTTAACCGGAATTTTTTTGATCACCTGCGGCGCATATCTTTTAAACCTCCACCACAACAAGAAAGGAATTTTAGCTCCGCTGCGAAGCATCGTAAAAGAAAAGGGGTCACTGATGATGATCGGTGTGGCATTTATTTATAGTGTCACCTCAAATTTAGGAAAAATCGCTACTCTCCATTCAAGCCCCCTTTTTTTCGGAATGTTCTACACCCTGGTATTAACTATGGTACTCACGCCGTTTGCTTTTTTTCGGGTGATGAAAATCCCTTTTAATTTCAAAACACAGCTAAAAATTTTCTTGCTAATCGGATTTTTTTATGCGTTAATGACCATAGCTCATTACCAAGCTATCGCGCGGGTTGAAGTGGTCTACATGATTTCCATCAAAAGGATGAGTCTCGTGTTCAGCGTGCTTTACGGGGGCTTGATTTTTCACGAAAAAAATATCGGTGAACGGTTGCTGGGAAGTCTGGTAATGATCATGGGAGTAATTTTTATTACGGTGCTTTGAAGAATGTTTATTGAGGAGGAAAAGGGATGTATATCAGACAATATCAGATCAATAATTTCGCAGTATTTTCTTATTTAGTCGGTTGTAAAAAAACTAAGGAAGCGGTGGTTATTGATCCAGCCGGCGACGTGGAAATAATTTTACAAGACGCGGCGAAAGATAATTTTCGGATCACAAAGATAATCAACACCCATGGACACATTGACCATATCATGGGTAATGCGGATCTTAAGAAAAAGACGAACGCGGCAATTATCATTCATGAAGCTGACGCTCACTTCCTGTCAGCGGATTTTTTTTCTAACCTGATGATGTTTGATGCCCAGCCGTCGCCTTCTCCTGATGTTCTGGTAAAAGATGGCGATACTATCAGTTTCGGTGAAGAGGAACTCCGGGTTATCCATACCCCCGGACATTCTCAGGGCAGTATGTGTCTTTATGCTGAGGGTTATATTTTTACGGGGGATACGCTTTTTGTGGAAGGGGTGGGAAGAACTGATTTTCCCGGGAGCTCATGGGCCAAGCTTTTACATTCGATTACCAAAAAACTTTTTTCTCTTCCTGACGAGACCGTGGTTTTTCCCGGCCATAATTATGGATTTCGGCCCACGTCAACCATTGGGGATGAAAAAAGGAATAATCCTTTTGTGAAAGGTGAGGATTTTTAAAACCTGGATATCCCTGATCCCATCCGGTTTAACAATTCATTTTATCATTAGGTCCAGCCCTGGAAAATTTCATTTCTGTCCTGTTGGTGAGGGAGTTAGAGGGTGAGAATTATGAGAAGTTTTCTTCAGATCATGGGGGAATGAAGCATACCAGGTAACGAACTATAATTTTATCGTATAGGAAAGGGATTGAACTATGAGGATGCGAATACCGGTGGTGATTTTTTTGGTGTTTTTTTTTGTTGGGTTGACTGCTGACGGAACGAGCGGCATATGCCAGGAAAATTTTTCCGTAAATGCCAAATCCGCTGCTCTTTTTGATTTTAATTCCGGTCAGTTTCTTTTGGAAAAAAATGCGGACGAAAAAATTGAGCCGGCGAGTTTGACAAAAGTGATGACTCTTTACGTAGTGGATGATAAGCTCAAAAGCGGCGCTGTTAAACTTAATGACATGGTAACTATCAGTGAATACGCCTGGTCGATGGGGGGATCACAGATGTTTATCAAGGTGGGAACCCAAGTGCCTTTGGACGTCCTTTTGAAAGGAATCGCGGTGGTTTCCGCAAATGATGCCTGTGTTGCGGTGGCCGAGCATATGTCGGGAAAAGTAGAAGTGTTTGTGGATGAAATGAATCGGAAAGCCTTGAAATTAGGGCTTACGAATACTCATTTTGTAAATGTTCATGGGTTGCCTGGTCCCGGCCAATTCACCACTGCGCGCGATATGGCGGTCCTCGCCTCCAAATATATAAGAGATTACCCGGATGTTCTTAAACTTCATTCCCTGCCGGAGTTTACCTATAACAACATCACCCAGCGAAACCGCAATGGCCTTTTAAAAATGAATGTGGGCGTGGATGGGCTGAAAACCGGGTATATCGCGACCTCCGGGTATCATCTCCTGGCCACCGCGCAGCGCGAGGGGAGACGGCTGATTGCGGTTGTCATGGGAGCAGAGAAACCTAAGATAAGAGAAGCCGAATGCCTTAATTTGCTCAACTATGGTTTCCGCAATTTTGTGTTAAAGGAAGTGTTAAAAAAAGGAGCTACCGTAAAGACCGTGGCCGTCAAAGGAGGTAAGGCTGATACTCTTGAGGTAATCGCTCAGGATGAAGTGATTATGACTCTTCCCGTGCTGGAGAAAGAAAGTGTCAAAACCAAACAGGTCATCCCCGCGGAGATTGCCGCCCCGATCAAAAAGGGAGCGGTTGTTGGGCAGGTTGCCATCGAGAAGGACGGGAAACAGATACGGCAGGTAAATCTGGTTGCCAAAAATGATGTTCCTCGCGGATGGCAGCGGTATCTGAAGACAGGAGGAGTGATCCTGGGTATCGCGGTGCTGCTTTTAATTTTTTTCAGCCTCATCGGAAGAAGAAAACACAAGGATGCGGTGATTCGTTAAGTTACGGTGAGGCTGTGGGTGAAAAACACGATCAAAATAGCCCGTTGGTTTCCTCCCAGCCAAACAGTATGTTCATATTCTGGATGGCCTGGCCGGAAGCTCCCTTGACCATGTTATCAATCACGCTTAACACAATTCCGGTATTGGTGCGCGGGTCATAAGTATAGCCAATTTCGCACCAGTTGATTCCCACGACGTTTCTTATCTCTGGGTATTCACCCGGATCAAGAACCCTGACAAAGGGTTCATTCCGGTAAAAATTTTTAAGCAGCTCAACCCCCTTTTCTGCCATCAGAGGTTTAAAGGGTTTAAGGTAGATATTGGCAAGCATCCCAAAGCGGAAGGGAGCAACATGGGGGACAAAGGTTATGGTTACCGGTTTTTCCCCCACGGCGCTGAGTTCCTGCTCCATCTCCGGTGTATGCTGATGGCTTCCTATCTTGTACGGCAAAATATTTTCCATGGTGGAGATGGCCATGTTGCGTTCATTGGGCCGCACACCGGCTCCAGAAGTTCCGGAATAGGCATCAACAATAATGGTGCGCGGGTCAACTGTGTGATGAAAAAGAAAAGGCGCAACGCCTAAGATCACGGTGGTTGGGTAACACCCGGGGTTGGCGATAAGGCTGGCCTGCTTGATTTTTTTTCGATAAAGCTCCGGAAGTCCGTAAACCGACTTTTTAAGCAATGCTTTTTCCGGATGTTTAAACCCGTACCACTTTTCATAGTCTTTGGGGTTTTTAAGCCGAAAGTCCGCACTCAGATCAATGATCTTAAAATTCTTGTTTTTCTTTTTGGCCTGATTAAAGAGCGTGATGGTCCGGACTAAAAACTCCCCGTGCTGTTTGGCAAGAAAAACCACGTCCGTTTCTTCCAGAATTTCTTTTTCAGCATACTCTTTAAAGACACCGGAAAATTTTCCCTCGAGAAACTTGTAATAGTGAGCCGCTTTTTCCCCGGTCCTGCTTTCCGACGTAAGGATACGTATCTCGACGTGATGGTGCCGGATAAGAAGCTGAAGCAAGACCTGAGCCGTGAGGCTGGTGGCGCCGATCACACCAACGCGGATTTTTTCCATGGATTTATTTCTCCTGTTCGTTAAACTTGACGGCTTCGTAAAAAGTCCCGCCTTGCGGCGGGGGATAAAGAACTGGAGCGGAACATTCTGCGGCGTTGCGCTGCATCCTCAGTCATTGCGGCGTACAGGTAAGTACGCCTCATTCCGTCGGATTTGCGCGCCTTGCATCTGAAGCTTTTTACTGTGCCGTCTGATTTTTGACTTTTTACGGCTTCATCATACTTTCTTTTTCAATTTCAGGAATGAGGCGATTTCCGAAGCCGACGCTTTGAGCTGAAATGGGTTGTTTTGCAGTTCCTTCCGGGGATGTATCTCAAACTCAAGAGGATAGGAGTCTTCAAAATACATCTGCTGGAAGTTCATGAACTTTAACTGGTGGGAAGTTGAATCCACCACCACGTCAGCGTTTTCCGGGATGAGTCCTTTTTTGAGGGCGGTTTTAAGTCCCACGATAGACTCTCCTCCTTGGGTGCACACTACATGTCCGTGCCTGTTTGTCTGAAGCATCCCCTCGATGATCTCCTGTTCAGTTACGGATATTGCCAAGAAATTTTTCTTAAAATAATTTTCCACCAAGTGGGAAACCTTGGGAAAGGAAACCGGGTTTCCGATCATGGCCGCCTGAGCAACGCTTGGCTTTACGCTCATCGGAGTAAATACCCCGTGTTCCTTCCACCGCACAACCGGGTTGGCATGGGTGCTTTGGACGCCGATAATCAATGGAAGACTTTTGATGACCCCGGTCTGAAAGAATTCCAGGAAACCTTCCATAATCGCGGTTACGTTTCCGGCATTGCCAATGGGGACAACCACCACCAGATTTTGGGTCTTATAATCCATTTGCTGGGCGATCTCAAAAGAAAACGATTTTTGTCCCTGGATGCGGATCGGGTTTTTGGAGTTAAGCAGGCAGACTTGATAATTCTCCGCCAGCTCTTCCACTATCTTCATACAGTCATCAAATACGCCCGGAATCTCGATGACCGTGGCTCCGCTTCCGAGCGGCTGGGAAAGTTGAGCAGGCGTGACTTTTCCCTGGGGAAGCAGAACCACGGAGCGCACAATTTTTTTGTCTAAATAGCTCAGGTAAAGAGCCGCGGCAGCCGAGGTGTCCCCTGTGGAGGCGCAAATCCCGAGAAGTTCTCGGATATTGAATTTCTTGATCATGTAGTTGATAAAACTGACGGCGCTTGCCATTCCCCGATCCTTGAAACTTACCGAGGGATTAAGGCCATCATTTTTAACGTAGAATTCCCTGCCGATAAAATCGCTCAATTCCGGATTTGATTTAACGATCGGGGTATCCCCTTCGCCAAGATAAATGATGTCTTCAAGGGGGATAATCGGAAAAATAAACTCATAAAACCTGAATACCCCTTTTAAGGAGGGAATGTTAACCATTTTTCGAAAATCAAAAACTTCCTGCCAGTATTCACCTGGTTTTTCCTTAAGTCGTGAGAAACTTTTGTTTATTATTCTTAGGAGGCTTTTGCAATGAGGGCAGGTGTATAAGAACTGGTTGATGTCAAAGCTTTTCCCGCAGCCAATGCATTCATAAACCATTTCTGCTCGATACTCTGGAATCAGATCTTCGGGAGCATCAGGATGGAAATTTGCCGGAACCATAGTAATCACCCATAGTTAGTGTTAATTTTTAGAAATATTTTTTTGTTTATTCTAAATATCACATTATTATAAAAAAGGAAAACCAGTCAATGTGATTTTTCTTTGCGAAAGAAATGCTTCGATTTAAGCGGATAGCTCACATTATCGGGTTTATTGCATTGGAAATTGCAGGGATTGTTTTCGGTTGTTCGTAGGCTAGGTTGGTATTGTTAAGATTTTGGGGCCTTCGATTTTTATTTTGAAGTTTCCTTTAGTGGGGTTTAATTTTGTTTTTTTTGGCATATTAAGCCAGACAAATTTTAAGAGGACGATTCGATGCATCGATCTCTCTTGAGGCGATGCGGTGTGATTTCCACTTGGCATAAGCTTTTTAACATTAAGTTTGGACTGCTGTTTAAAAGGTTTTAATTTTTTCCAGATTGTTCACACCTCGGAAGAAGGGAAAAACCAGATTTCCTTTATTCCGTTCCCAATTCCGAGTTTTGCGCAACATTTAAAATAGTTAAAGAAAGCGAGCACTTACTCTAACCACGAAAGCAGAATAGCCCATGAAAATCAAAAATGCCAAACAAGATATCCAAAAATTATTATTCTGCTTCACAGAGGCTTTTTCAAGACCTTCATTCAAAAGACCAAACGGTTTCCCTGGACGTGATCATTCGAAACTTACCTAGAAACATTATGGGCCCAAAAAAGTGCAGGACTTAAGTTAATATAACTAAGGATTATTTCAGGGTAATTGAAGAAGGTAAAAAAATAAAAAAATTTATCTTGACAGCGAAAATTTAAATCGAGTATTTTAGGGACAATTGTCAGGTGAATGATTATTCATTCATTAATGTTATTTATAACTAATTAAATTTTTTTTAGGGGAGGGAAATAGATTCCCCTCTTTTTTATTTTAGTAACCTAAGTTATGCTCAAAGAATACGCTCAAATTTTAATCCTTATGATAATTGTTTTCGGTTTTGCTGGAGTAACTCTTCTTCTCTCTTCTCTTTTAGGGCAAAAAAAGAAGAGTGACACCAAGCTTATGCCCTACGAATGCGGTATTGATCCGGTTGGTACTGCCCGGCAGCGGTTTTCGATCAAATTCTACATTACCACCATGATTTTTATTCTCTTTGATATTGAAGCATTATTTCTTTACCCCTGGGCGGTGATTTATCGGAGGCTCGGGGTATTTGGACTGGTAGAGATGGGGGTTTTTATCCTACTTCTGCTGGTCGGTTTTATCTATGTTTGGAAGAAAGGGGCTTTTGAATGGGATTAGAAAGCCACTTAGGTGAAAATATCATCACCACGACATTAGAGTCGCTTGTAAACTGGGGACGAAGGTCCTCTTTATGGCCGGCAACGTTTGGTTTGGCTTGCTGTGCCATTGAGATGATGAGTTCTTGTATGCCCCGGTATGACTTAGCCCGGTTTGGCGCGGAGGTGTTCCGGGCCTCACCCCGGCAAGCGGACCTGATGATTGTCGCCGGAACGGTGACCAACAAGATGGCTTCGGTGGTGCGGAGGATTTACGAACAGATGGCGGAGCCAAAATGGGTGATTGCCATGGGTGCGTGCGCGGCTACCGGAGGAATCTTTAATTCGTATGCAGTATTGCAAGGCGTTGACCGGATTATTCCGGTGGATGTTTATGTGCCCGGTTGCCCTCCTAAACCTGAAGGGCTGATTCACGCAATCATTCAGATCCAAAATAAGATTAAACACGAAAAATTTTCGGACCGGACGTAAGCGAACTATGTCTATCAACAAAGAACACCCGGCGATAAAAAAACTCGAACAAGCTTTCCCCGGCGTAGTTAAAAAAATTATCACGGCTTTCGGGGAGACCGGGATCATCGTGGATAAGGACGATGTAAAGAGAGTGTGTCGCCTTCTCAAAGAAGACAAGGAACTCCGCTTTGATCTTCTTTCTGACCTCGCGGGAGTGGACTACCAAGGAAAAAAGGAAAAGCGGTTTGAGTTAGTCTACCAGCTTTATTCCACCCGAACCCATCAGCGTTTGCGAGTGAAAACTGAGGTGGGTGAAAATGAAAGTGTCCCTACCATGACCACTGTTTGGAAGGCTGCGGACTGGCCGGAACGGGAGTGCCACGAGATGTTTGGGATTGAATTCGAGGGGCATCCTGGTCTGATGCGGCTTCTAACGATTGAAGAATTTAATGGGTTTCCGCTTCGGAAAGACTTTCCTTTACTGGGCAAGGCGGAGATAATCGCTGGATTCGAAGGAGGAGTGCAGTGGCGGAAACGCGACTAAACCCACAGGTGCGCACGGAAACCATGATTTTGCACATGGGGCCTCAGCACCCAAGCACTCACGGGGTGTTGCGGGTTGACCTGGAGCTTGACGGAGAAGTTATCCAAAGGGCGATCCCTTACCTGGGACACCTCCATCGGGGAATTGAAAAACTTGCCGAAAATAAAACTTTTCATCAAGTTATTCCGTTAACCGACCGGTTAGATTACCTCGGGCCCATGGTGAACAACCTCGGCTACGCCTTGGCGGTGGAAAGGCTTTTGGGGCTTCAGGTGCCGGAGCGCTCACAAGTGATTCGGGTCATCATGGCGGAATTGACCAGGATCCAGAGTCATTTGGTCTGGATGGGAACCCACGTTCTTGATATTGGCGCGATGAGCCCGATCATGTATTGTTTCCGCGAGCGAGAACAGATTTTAGATATCTTCGAGATGGTGGCGGGAGCGCGGATGAATCCGAGCTATATCCGGGTCGGCGGAGTAAACGGAGATCTGATGAGCGCGGCCAGGGATAAGATTGCGATGTTTGCGGAAACTTTTCCCAAGCACATTAAAGAATACGAAGATTTGCTCACCAATAATCCGATCTGGATCAACCGGACGAAAAGGGTAGGCACAATAACCGCGGAAGAAGCGATCGACTTGGGAACAACCGGCCCGACGCTACGGTCCTGCGGCTATAAATGGGACTTAAGGAAGACGAACCCTTACAGTGGTTATGAAACCTATCAATTCGACATCATCCTGGGTAAAAACGGGGACGTGTATGACCGGTATTGGGTGCGGATTGAAGAAATGAAACAGAGTATTGATTTAATTAAACAGGGGTTAAAAAAACTTAAACCCGGGCCGATTTACGCAGATGAGGCAAAAGTCATTCCCCCGATAAAAGAAAAAGTAATGACGGACATCGGCGCCTTAATTCACCATTTCAAGATTATCAGCGAAGGGTTCAAAGTGCCAGAAGGGGAGGTTTACCAGGCGATTGAGACCCCGCGAGGTGAATTAGGGTTTTATATTGTCAGTGATGGGAGTTCTAAGCCCTATCGGTTTAAAATCAAGACCCCTTCGTTTATGAATTTGATGGCGCTTGACACTTTGGCAAAAGGCCGATTGTTGGCCGATATTGTGGCTATTATCGGCAGTATGGATATTGTTCTAGGCGAAATTGATAAATAAAATTATGGGCAAAGTATTATTCAGCAGCTGGGCGCACAAAGTAATTGATAACCGGGGGAAAGCTCCGGAGACCTTCCAGGAAGCTGAACCGAAAAAATTGCCGGAAATTTTTGCCGGAAATAAAAAAATTATCGGTTTCATGGGATGGGACGGCGTGGTGCTGAAGGATGAGAGTGTTAATATTGTAGACATGGCGCGCGCGTATCTTGAAGCTGTTCAGGGCGCTTCGTGCGGACGGTGTATCCCCTGCCGGATAGGGACTCGGATAATGTTGGAAGCGATAAACCGCATTTGTTCCGGCAAAGGGAAAAAGGAAGATTTAGAAACTCTGGAAAGACTTGGTCAGGAAATTCTTACGAGCGCAAAATGTGAGATCGGTAAATCCGGTCCGCTTCCCCTTCTCCATGCGCTCACCCACTTTAAAACAGCATTTGAAAAACAACTTACCGAGAAAGAAGAACTGCCCAAAGGTAATTATCACTTCCAGGTTACGGCGCCGTGTATGGATGCGTGCCCGGTGCATCTGGATGTGCCTTCCTACGTTGAACTGATCAAGAACCTCAGGTTTGAAGACTCATTGAGCCTTATTCGGGAGCGTAATGCTCTTCCCGGCGTGTGCGGTCGGGTATGTATCCGACCTTGCGAGTTTCATTGCCGGAGGGCAAACCTGGATGATCCGATTCAAATTAAGACCTTGAAGCGGTTTGTTGCGGACTATGAGATTGAGCACGAGATCGTGCCTCAGATTAAAAGTGAAGCCAAGAAAGAGCACAAAGTCGCCGTGGTCGGCGCTGGACCGGCGGGCTTGGCATGCGCCCTTTATTTAAGTTTAAGGGGATATCCGGTTAAAATTTTCGAGACTTTGCCGGAAGGCGGCGGAATGGCGGCCGTGGGTATTCCCGATTACCGACTTCCCCGGAACATTCTTCAGTATGAAATTGATGTAATTAGAAAATTGGGGGTGGAAATCCAGTACAACACCCGCGTGGGCAAAGACATTACTTTAGAAGAGATGAAAGCGCAAGGTTTCCGCGCTATCTTTATCGGCGTTGGTGCGCACTTAAGCAAAAAGATGGGAGTGGACGGCGAAGACGCCGGGTATCAAGGGTTTGTCAAAGGCGTTGATTTTCTCCGGGACATCAACTTGGGCAAGGAAATTTATAAAGGGAAAAAGCTCCTGGTGGTCGGCGGAGGAAATGTGGCGATCGACTGTGTGCGCTCTGCCTTCCGGGTAGGGTTTACTGATTCCAATATCGTTTATCGTCGGTCGCGCGCTGAGATGCCGGCGGATCCCGTTGAAATTGAAGACGCTGAAATAGAAGGAGTGAATTTTCATTTTCTCACTCTTCCCACTCGCATCATTACTGAAAAAAACCGGGTTAAAGCGGTGGAATGCATTCGGATGGAGTTGGGTGAACCGGACGCCAGCGGACGGCGAAGACCTGTAGAAGTCAAAGGATCGGAGTTTATTATCGAGACCGATGTGTTGATTCCGGCTATTGGCCAGGATGTTGATCTCTCCTTGCTTCCTGAAGGGAGTGGTGTTGAAAAAACTAAGTGGAGCACGATTGTGGTAGATGCGGACAGCATGGCAACCTCACAAGAAGGAATTTTTTCCGGTGGTGATTGTGTGACCGGCCCGGACGTGTTGGTGGGAGCATTAGCGGCTGGTTATGATGCTGCCATCGCCATTGATCAATACCTCACCGGTCAAAAAATGATTCTTCCTGATTTCCGACGGGAAGAAAAAATCGTAAAAGAAATCGGCGTGTATGATAAAAATGAAAAACTGGGGATTGTTGGTGGGGTTCCAAAGTCAAAGATGGGACATCTCCCCCCGCAGACTCGCATTCACACTTTTGATGAAGTAGAGTTAGGATTTACCCCGGATAAGGCGATTCGCGAGGCAGAACGTTGCCTCCGTTGCTATCGGGTAGCTCTTTATGCGACGAAAACAGAATGAACGACAACGTAACGATTACTATTGACGGAAAAGGAATTTCAGTTCCTAAGGAGACCACGATCTTGGCGGCAGCCAGGGCACTGGGGATAGAAATTCCCACTCTTTGTTATCACCCCAAGCTGCTGCCTATCGGTTCCTGCCGGCTTTGTCTGGTTGAAATCGAGGGATACGAAAAACCGGTTGCCTCCTGCACCACCCCGGTAGTAGATGCGATGAAGGTGACCACCCAGTCAGAAAAACTTCTTGCTCTGCGCAAGGAAGCCATTCAATTCATGTTGGTTAATCACCCGCTCGATTGCCCGATCTGTGACAAGGGCGGGGAATGCCGGCTTCAGGACTTGGCTTTTGAGTTCGGACTCGACCAGGAAGTTTTTAAGATAGCGGCGTCTCCTCTTCTTATTGACTACCTTTCACCGTTGGTGGAACGGAATAACAATCGCTGTGTTCGTTGCGGTCGTTGTGTGAGTGTCTGTAATGAGATCCAGGGTGAGATGGCGATTGAATGGGTGAATCACGGTTATGATACGGAAATTCTCCCCCGGGGAGGTTATCCGCTTAATTGCGAGTTTTGCGGACAATGTATTGCCCACTGCCCGGTCGGAGCATTGCTCAACCGCCCCTTTAAGTACAAAGCCCGGGCTTGGGAATTGGAAAAGATTCATTCGGTTTGCCCGTATTGCGGCGGCGGGTGCGCGATTGAGCTGAACGTGCGCAAGAACAAGGTGTTACGGATTACCTCTTCTTACGAAGATACTCATAACCAGGGCAACCTGTGCGGCCGGGGCAACTTTGGCTTCGGCTTTATTAATAACAACAACCGGCTTCATTCTCCTTTAATCAAGCGGCGCAAGGACCAGGTGCCGGTTACCTGGGAAGACGCGCTCGGGAGCGCGTCCGAGCAGTTAAAGAAAATCCTAAAGTCTTCCGGACCGGAAAGCATTGCCGGCTTAGGATCTCCTCGGGTTTCCAATGAAGATAACTATCTTTTTCAGAAATTTTTCCGGGCCGTTATCGGCACGAACAACATTGATAGCTCAGTGCATTTTAATTACCGCAATCTGGAGCGAGGGTTGCGAGCAACATTGGGATTGTCTGCAAGTTCTCACGGATTTGATGCTCTGGAAAAAGCTCAGGTCATTTTTGTTCTCGGCGCTGATGTGCGCGCCGAAAGTCCTCCCGCCGCCCTAAAAATAATGAAAATGGCGCGAGTGCACGGATCCACGCTGGTGGTAGCTAATCCCCGGAAAACCAAGCTCGATAAATTTGCCAATGTGCACCTGCGCTACCGTCCTGGAACAGAGCTTCTTTTGGTCGCGGGAATTCTGAAAGCGGTCGGGGAAAAAAATAAAGACCTGCTTGACAACATTCCTCAGTTCCCGGTTCTTAAAAAATCTTTGGAAGGAATAATCCTTCAGGAAATTTCCGAGGTTACGGGTGTTCCCCTTGAACAGATTTATCAGGTAGCCACGATTTTAGCGAAGAGAGAAACCGGATGTATTGTTTTTGGCTATGAAGTTTTTACTCATCAGCAGGCCAAAGAGGTAGTAGTTTCGTTAGGCAATTTAGCTTTTTTATCAGAGAAGGTCAGCCAGAAAGACCGAGGTCTCATTCCGATTATCGCCAAAAACAATGTCCAAGGGATGCTGGACATGGGCGTGATGCCGGATCTCCTTCCCGGCTATCAGCAATTTGAAAAAGGTGCGCCTTTTGAAAAAGTCTGGAGGCAGCCGATACCGAAACAACCGGGTAAAAATGCGGAAGCAATTCTACAGGGTATTCTTGATGGTAAAATAAAAGCTCTTTATCTCATGGGTTGCGATCCGCTCATGGAGTTTCCTTTCCCGGATAAGTGGGAAGAAGCATCGGACAAACTGGAATGGCTGGCAGTGCAGGATATTTTTTACACCGAGGTAGCGACCAAGGCTGATTATGTTTTCCCGGCGGTAACCTTTGCGGAAAAAGAAGGTACCTTTACCAGCGGCGAACGACGGGTACAGAAATTTTTCCCGGGAATTTCGCCTTATCGGAGCGCCTTACCGGATTGGGAAATCATCCAAAGACTTTCTCAGTTGATGGGCTATCCCATGGCTTATGCTCATCCGAAAGCGATCATGAATGAGATTACGTCTTTGGTGCCGCAGTACAATGAGATTACTTATGAACGTTTGGGAAGGAATGGGATAACATTGTCAAGCACCGAGGGTATTCCTCATTTTACTCCTTTTTCTATTAATAAAGTGGCCAAACCAAAACCCGGAAGCTTTACCTTAATCACCGGAACCGCTTTTTTTCATTCCGGTACGCTTTCGACTAATTCAGGTCTTACTGTTTTGGGCAGCAAAGCGTGGGTGGAGATCAATTCTGAGGATGCTGGAAGCCTGGAAATACATGAAGGAGACCCGGTAACTATTTCCTCGGCAGGCAAAGCAATAAGCGCTGCGGCTAAAATAACCTCCGCTGTTCCCCGGGGAGTAGTGTTTGTTCCTAATAATTTTCGGGATGTTCAAGTGAATCAATTGGTCGCCAATCAGAACTATTGCCCGGTAGAGGTCACCAAGGGGTAGGAGATGGTTGATTTATTATTCATATTAGTTAAAATTGTGGTTGTGTTTGTCGCCCTACTTTTATCGGTGGCGTACCTTACCTGGCTGGAACGGAAGGTGCTGGGACACATGCAAAGCCGGCTCGGCCCTCATCGGGTAGGGATTAATGGATTATTACAACCGATTGCTGACGGAATAAAACTCTTTTTTAAAGAAGATGTGATTGTTACTGCTGCGGACAAAGTTGTATACCACTTAGCCCCGTTTATTATTGTTTCAACCGCGCTTTTAACAATAGCCGTCATTCCGTTTGGCGATGCAATTAAAATTTTTGGTCATAATATATTGTTACGGATCGCGGATGTTAATATCGGGCTTCTCTATATCTTTGCCTTGTCGTCTTTGGGCGTTTATGGAATTGTGCTGGCGGGGTGGTCGTCGAACAATAAATACGCCCTTATGGGAGGATTACGGTCCGCTGCCCAAATGGTAAGTTATGAGCTTCCGCTGGGTCTATCGACCATCGGCGTGTTGATGCAGGCGGAAAGCTTAAGTCTAAGTAAAATTGTTCAGGCCCAGGCGGCCCAGGGCTGGTTTTTCTTGCCTCAGTTTATCGGTTTTTTAATTTTCTTTATCTGTGCGGTGGCGGAGTGCAATCGCACTCCCTTTGATCTTCCGGAAGCGGAAGGTGAGCTGGTAGCCGGATTTCACATTGAATATTCAAGTATGAAGTTCGCACTTTTCTTTATGGCCGAATACGCCAGCGTTATTCTTATGAGCGCTTTGATTGTAACGCTTTTCTTTGGTGGGTGGTTGGGACCGAGTTTTATTTCGTGCCCCGCCTGGTGCGGCCCCATCTGGTTTGGCGTTAAAGTTTTTATATTTAGTTTTATTTTTATCTGGCTGCGGGCAACCTTTCCGAGGTTTCGGTATGATCAGTTGATGAAATTCGGGTGGAAAGTTCTTTTTCCGTTGAGCATTATCAACATTGCGGTTACCGCAGTCGTGATGATGAGATAGAGCAAAAGCATGATCGAAAAAACGATTAAAGGCATTTGGGCACTACTAATAGGGTTGAGCGTGACCGTTAAATTTTTCTTCACCCGACCGGTTACGATGAAATACCCGGAAGAAAAACGGGAACCGTATCTTCGCTACCGGGGTTCCCATATTTTAAGGCTGGATGAAAAAGGGAAGGAGAAATGCGTTGCTTGCTGTTTGTGCGCGACGGTTTGTCCGGCCCAGGTGATTACCATCGAAGCCGGTGAAGGAAATGAACACGAAAAGTACCCGGTCACCTTTGAAATTGATATGGGAAAATGTATTTTTTGCGGGTATTGTGTGGAAGCATGCCCTAAGGCAGCCATTATCATGAGCCAGTCATACGAACTGGCTGAATACCGACGCGAAGATTTAAGCTATGACAAAGAACGGCTCATAAAAACCGGAAAATGAGTTAAGAAAATGGAAGGAATTATTTTTTACATTATTGCCTTAGTTACGATCATTGCCGCACTGCGGGTGGTGATAGGGCGCAATGCGATTCACAGTGCCCTGTGGTTAGTGTTGGTGTTTTTTTGTTTCGGCGCGCTCTATGTGCTTTTACAAGCCGAATTTGTCGCGGCAATTCAAGTCATTGTTTATGCCGGAGCCATTATGGTCCTGTTCCTCTTTGTGATCATGCTTCTCCGGGTTGATCGGGCGGAGGAGTTGCTTTCCAAACACCGGGTCCAGAGAGTGGTGGGTGCGCTGTTGGGGATCGCTTTACTGGCGGGAATCGGAATGACGGTGATGGTTGATCAAGTGCCGGGTAAAGTCAGCGAAAAAAGCCTCGAATCCTTGAATGCGCAGGCCGGAGGAAATACCCAGGCGCTGGCGGAAAAGCTTTTTACAGATTATCTGCTTCCCTTTGAAGTTACCTCAGCCCTTCTGCTGGCGGCGATTGTAGGCGCAGTAATTTTAGCTAAACGAAAAGAGGAGAAATAACCCATGATACCCTTATCTCACTTTTTGGGTTTGAGCGTGATCTTGTTTACTATCGGAGTGTTGGGGGTCGTGATCAGAAGGAATGCGATCGTGATTTTTATGTGCATCGAGCTTATGCTCAATGCCGTAAATTTAAGTTTTGTGGCTATTGCCCGGAGTTTATCGTCTTTAGATGGTCAGGTCATTGTCCTTTTGGTAATGACGGTGGCGGCAGCGGAAGCAGCCGTGGGTCTTGCGATCATTATCAGCATCTTCCGGACTAAGGGAACCATCAATGTTGATGAGATAAATTTACTTAAATGGTAAGAAAGTAACGTATTATGCTGGACCTCATCTGGTTAGTTCCATTTTTACCCTTGTGTGGAGTCATCATTAACGGACTGCTGGGAATACGGTTTCCCAAACGCCTCACCGGAACCATCGGCTCGCTTACGGTATTCGGCTCTTTTCTGGTATCGTGCGGTGCTTTTTATGAACTTATCCAACTTCCGGCTGCCGAACGCATCCGAGAAGTGATCCTCTGTCAGTGGATCCCGAGCGGTGATTTGGTGGTTAATCTCGGTTTCCTGGTCGATCCGCTTTCCATGGTGATGCTCTTGACCGTTAGCGGCGTGTCTTTCCTTATTCACGTTTATTCGATCGGGTATATGCACGAGGATGAAGGATTTAGACGGTATTTTGTTTATCTCAACCTTTTTGTCTTTTTTATGCTTATCCTGGTTGCCGCCAACAGTTTTCTCCTGATGTTTGTGGGCTGGGAAGGAGTGGGACTTTGCTCTTATCTTCTTATCGGATTCTGGTACCAGCGCCAGGCTCCTGCGGACGCCGGTAAAAAGGCTTTTGTTGTTAACCGGGTTGGAGACTATGGATTTTTATTGGGCATGATGCTCATTTTTGTAACCTTCGGGAGCCTCGATTTTTTAAAAGTATTCCCGCTTGCTCATCAGTATCTTCCCTATGGCGGAATTACGGCTACCATGATTACCCTTCTTCTTTTTGTTGGAGCGTGTGGGAAATCCGCTCAATTCCCGCTTTACGTATGGCTTCCTGATGCCATGGAAGGCCCTACTCCGGTGAGCGCTCTAATCCATGCTGCCACCATGGTTACTGCCGGGGTCTATATGGTAGCGCGCTGCAACGCTTTCTATGTGTTGGCACCTCTATCTCTGGGGGTGGTCGCCATAATAGGGGTGGGGACCGCGCTTTATGCCGCGACCATGGGACTTACTCAGTTTGACATTAAACGGGTGCTCGCTTATTCAACGATCAGTCAGCTTGGCTACATGTTTCTGGCCTGCGGTGCGGGGGTCTTCGCGGCCGGAATTTTTCACCTTATGACCCACGCGTTTTTTAAAGCTCTTCTTTTCCTCGGTGCGGGGAGTGTGATGCATGCTTTGTCCGGCGAGCTTGATATCCGAAAAATGGGAGGATTGAGGAAACAGCTTCCGTGGACCCATTCAACCTTTTTAATCGCCACCCTGGCGATTGCCGGTATAGCCCCGCTGGCCGGGTTTTTCAGCAAAGATGCGATCCTGTGGGGAGCTTTTCAGAAGGATTCCTGGTTATGGCTGGTGGCCGCGATCACTGCTTTGCTTACCGCTCTTTATATGTTTCGCGCGGTGTTTATGGCTTTTTACGGCAAGCCGCGCCTTGATGAGCATGTTGCAAAACACGTGCATGAATCCCCGCCGGTGATGATTTTACCTCTCGTGGTGCTGGCCATTTTATCCGTGGTTGGCGGGTGGATCGGTATTCCCCCTTCTTTGGGAGGCGGAGAATGGTTCCAGGAATTTTTAGCGCCGGTGTTTAAGAGCGCGGCTCCGGTTGCGGTTCATCATCAGGCCGGAGGCCTGAGTTTGGTAGGCCTTGCTCAGGCAGCCGAAAGTTTAGGGCATAGCGAGGAGCTTTCCTTGGAATGGGCGCTAATGGGAGTTTCATTAGGAGTGGCGATTGTGGGTATTAGCTTGGCCTATTACCTTTACTTAAAAAATCCGGAAGCACCAGGGAAAATTGCGAATAGTTTTAAAACCCTTTATTGGATTATTTTCAATAAATATTATATGGATGAAATTTATAATGCCATTTTTGTGCAGCCCATTCGTCGCGGCTCAGAATGGCTGTGGCACTCAGTTGACGAAAACGTTATTGATGGAACCGCTAATGGCGCCGGCAGGTTGTGTACCGGTTTGAGCGCCATTCTTAAGCGGCTTCAAACCGGTTATGTCCAGAACTATGCGATCTGGATGTTGGTGGGAACAGTACTGCTTATGGCATACTATTTTTTCCGCTAAGGAGAATCGATGGAGTATCCGATCCTCAGCTATTTAATATTTTTACCCTTGATCGGGGTGTTTGCGCTTTTTTTCCTTGACCACACGAAAGAAAAGCTTTTAAAAGGGGTCGCCCTTCTTATCACGCTGATCGAGTTTGTCCTTTCTCTGCCCTTGTTTTTTATGTTCCAGGTGGAAAACGGGGGGATGCAGTTTACCGAATATCTTTCCTGGGTACCGCGCCTGGGAATTGCTTATCGGGTGGGACTCGATGGGCTCAGCCTCTGGCTGGTGCTGCTGACTACCTTTCTATCCTGTATCGCCGTGTTAGCCTGCTGGGAAGACATTAAACAGCATGTCAAAGAGTTCCTCGTCTGTATTCTCCTTATGGAAACAGGGATGGTGGGGGTTTTTGTGGCCCTGGATGTTTTTCTTTTTTATGTTTTCTGGGAAGTAATGTTGATTCCGATGTACTTTATTATCGGGGTGTGGGGCAATCCCGCGCGGAGAATTTATGCGGCCATAAAGTTTGTTCTTTTCACCATGGTTGGAAGCTTACTCATGCTCGTGGCGATTCTCTACATTTACTTTTACCATGCGAATGTTACCGGGGAATACACTTTTGACCTTTTAAAATGGTATAATCTGACGATCCCCCACTCAGTGCAAACCTGGCTTTTCCTCGCTTTTGGACTGGCGTTTGCCATCAAGGTGCCGATGTTTCCTTTTCACACGTGGTTACCGGACGCGCACACCGAAGCGCCTACGGTCGGCAGCGTGCTTCTGGCGGCGGTTCTCTTGAAGATGGGAACCTATGGTTTTCTCCGCTATAACTTGCCGCTTTTTCCGGAAGCGTTCGTCAGTTTTGTGCCGCTCATATCGCTGCTGGCAGTGATAGGAATTATTTATGGCGCTTTGGTAGCCATGGTGCAGGCGGATGTTAAACGCTTAGTTGCTTTTTCTTCCGTAAGCCATCTGGGTTTTGTGATGCTTGGTCTTTTTACCTTGAACCTCCAGGGTATTCAAGGCGGAATCATTCAGATGATCAACCATGGGCTTTCGACCGGAGCTTTGTTTCTCATCGTGGGAATGATCTATGAGCGCCGACATACCCGGATGATCGTGGAATTCGGCGGATTATCCAAGGTGATGCCCATTTATGCTACTCTTTTTATGATTGTGACCCTTTCTTCGATCGGGCTTCCCGGGCTGAATGGTTTTGTGGGCGAATTTTTGATTCTCTTGGGAGCTTTCCGTTCGCAGTTCACTAATGTGATATTCGTAGTGTTTGCGGCAACCGGCGTCATCCTCGCCGCGGTTTACATGCTGTGGATGTTTCAGCGCGTTATGTTTGGCGAAGTGACGAATCCGAATAATAAAAACCTCCCCGATTTGAGCAAACGGGAAATCATGGTTTTAGTGCCGGTGGTAATTTTTATTATCTGGATCGGCGTTTATCCCAAGCCATTCCTTAAACCTATGGAAGCAACCGTTAATTCCATGATAAAAAGAGTTGAGCAAAGGGTGAACGTGAAAACAGTCCAGGAAGGAAAAGTGTCCTTCAAGGCTTTGAAGGTAGTTGAAAGTCAGGGAGAACAAGGAGCTTAGAATGACGATACCAGACGTAAACTGGACTTCCATCGGAACAGAACTCATACTTATCAGCACCGCAGTATTGGTGATTTTCTTTGACCTCGTGGTTAAAGATAAAAAGAAAGACAGCCTTGGATACCTTACCGTGCTCGGTATGCTCGGGGCGTTAGTTTTTGCAATGACGGATAAGGAAGGGACGGCCATAGCTTTTGGGGGGATGATTACTAATGATAGTTTTACCCAGTTTTTAACCGTTCTCATCGTGGGCGTGGCTATTATCGTTACCCTGATGTCTATGCAGTCTCTCCGGGAGGGAAGCATGGATGTGGGGGGTTACCACACGCTGGTGCTTCTGGCGACCGTAGGGATGCTGCTTATGGTTAAGGGGCTTGATCTGATCATCATTTTTCTCGGGTTGGAAACTCTTTCAATCGCCATCTATGTGTTGGCTGGTTATCGTAAGGGTGCGGAACAAAGCGCGGAGGCCGCGTTTAAGTATTTCCTGCTGGGGGCGTTTGCAGCGGCTTTCTTGCTCTATGGGATTGCCCTGATTTACGGAGCAACCGGAACCACGCGGATTGAGGGGATCGCCCAGTACATTGCCCTTAAAAACTTGGGAACGAATCCGCTTTTGCTGTTAGGGGTTGGCCTTCTTCTGGTTGGTTTGGGCTTTAAATTAGCGTTAGTGCCGTTTCACTCCTGGACCCCGGATGTGTATGAAGGAGCGCCGACTGCGATTACTGCCTTTATGGCGGTAGGAGTAAAAGCCGCGGCTTTTGCCGCATTTGTGAGAATTTTTGGGGGAGCACTACCCCTGATTGCATTTCAATGGAAAGATGTATTGTGGATGCTGGCGGTTATCACCATGACCGTGGGGAACGTGGTGGCTTTATCTCAGACGAATATTAAAAGGATGCTCGCTTACTCCAGCATCGCGCATGCCGGGTATATTCTTGTGGGCATTATTGCCGGCGGGAGCGTGGGCTGGTCAGCCGTGCTCTACTATTTAGGGGCGTACGCGTTTATGAATTTGGGCGCCTTCGGCATCGTGGTCTTTTATGGGTACAAACAAGAAGCTAATGTGGAGATCGCTGATTATGCGGGTCTGGGTTTTCGATACCCGTTTTTGGGAGCCGCCATGGCTATCTTCCTTTTTTCTTTGGCCGGGATTCCGCCGTTAGCCGGGTTTATGGGAAAGTTTTATATTTTTAGTGCCGCGATTAAATCCGGTTATATTTGGCTTACCATTATCGGAGTCATGAACAGTCTGGTTTCCGTTTTTTACTACTTCCGGGTTACCGTGATTATGTACATGAAAGAGCCGATTAAAGAAGTAGTTCTCAACTATTCCCTTCCCATCACAATCGTGCTGATCATTGCTTTAGTCGGAACCATCCAAATGGGCATTGCTCCTAACTTTTATCTGGAACGCGCCCTTGATTCTATTAAGTGGCTGATAGGCTGATTTTTCTGCACTCGATAACCTGATCGTGTTTTTTTCTTCTTAAATCATGTAATTTTTTTTGTAAGGGCAGGCCCCCGTGCCTGCCCTTCTTTAGGACAACCAAGGAGTTTGTCAATAAAAAATAGATTGTATTAATAAATTGTTACGACTAAATATTTAAGTTATTTTTTATATTGTAAAGCTGACCTTTTTGAATCTTATGCAAATTAATATAAGCATTTTCCCGCACAAATTAGCTTGACATCAGATTGATGCTGACGTACTATATGCGGTACGATTAGGAGGTAATAAAAAATGACAATTCTATCGGCATCCGAAGCAAGAAAACGCTTATATAATCTTGTTGATGAGGTTAAAGAGACGCACGAACCAGTCCAAATCAAAGGCAAGAGGAATTCAGCAGTCTTGATCTCCGAGGAAGACTGGCGGGCGATAGAGGAGACTCTCTATCTTACTTCCATTCCCGGTATGCGTGAGTCTATTAAGAAAGGTCTTAATATCCCGATTGAAAAGTGTGATGAGGAACCTGGCTGGTGAGTTGGCGTCTGGTTTTCACCAAGCAGGCTCAAAAAGACGCAAAGAAGATAGCGAAGTCCGGTCTAAAACTCACGGTCGTGCGCTTACTGGACATCCTTCGACAAGACCCCTACCAGAACCCACCTTTTTTTGAAAAACTCGTAGGCGACCTCGCCGGCGCGTATTCCCGAAGAATCAACATAAAACATCGCCTCGTCTATCAGATTCTTGATGACATCAAGACGGTTAAAGTTATTCGAATGTGGACGCATTATGAATAATTTCCCGAATTTTTTTAACTATTCGACTTTTTGACCCTTTGACCCTTCGACCTTTTTTTGTTGACATTTTAGCTGGTTAGCGCTAAAAAAAAATAATTTCAAACCACAAAAATAGTTAATCGCACTAAAAAAAGGATTGCCTGATGGGAAAGGCTTTCGTGATTAGGAAGGATAAAAATAAGGTCAAATCGCCGGATTAGAAAAGCGATGGATCTTTTTTTTCTTTAGGTGGAGCCACTTTTATCACTGACGACTTACACTAATACTTTCACTGAAGTAGTTAGGTTTTTATTTAAGATTTATATTATTGTTGTTAGGCTTCTATATTAATTGGGTGCAAAGAAAAAACGAAAGAATTAGGTCGACAAGGTTTATAAAATTATAACATTCCTAAAATTAAATAACGAATCGGGAGAGGAGGTAACCGGGCCATGTTTCGATATCAACGAATTGAAGAATCAGATAAATGCAGTGTTAATTATTTCGTAAAAATAGCAAGGAAAAGGTGGAGAAATGGAAGGGAAACCAGTTGCAGATAGCCGTACGGTCATGGCACAGATAATGAACTCGCTGGATACGAACCTTGCAGGAAACGTTCACGGCGGGGTTATTATGAAGCTCATTGATACTCTTGGGGGAGCGGTTGGGACTCGACACGCAAGGGCCAATGTAGTTACTGCTTCTGTGGATCGTTTGGACTTTCATTATCCGTTATTCATCGGAGATTTGGTAACCCTGTACGCCAGCCTTAATTATGTGGGAATAACTTCCATGGAAGTTGGTGTTCGCGTGGAGTCAGAAAATCTTATGACCGGTGAGAGACATCATATAGCTTCTGCCTATTTGACCTTTGTGGCCCTTGATAGAAATAACCGCCCCATCCCAGTGCCTCCGCTGATATTGGAAACCGATGATGAAATAAGAAGAAATCACGAAGCCAAGGAGAGACGGGAGAGGCGTCTTGCGGAAAAAACAAAGGAGAAACAATGCCAACTCGATGCAAACAAGTGCGACTTCTCCTGATTCAACCACCATACGGTATGCGGTAGACAGAGCGGCGGGCAATGAAATTATCCTGATTACCTGGTTTCACCAGACGGATCGCAATATATTGAAATTGCACCCCCGCGGTGACCGGAACCGGCCACTAACCGGTGTATTTGCTACCCGCTCACCGGATAGACCCAATCCTCTCGGCTTACATCGGGTTACGGTTCTGGAAATCGTTGGAGATAGATTGAGAGTGGAACCGATAGAAGCGATTGACGACACGGCGATAGTAGATATAAAGGCAGTGCTCTCAAAATCAGTCGACTCATAATGATAAAGACTAAAAACCCATTCCAGCCACCGGCCAGTATGGTGTCCACTGCTCATGTCAATCGCGCATGCCGTTTTGGTACTTAGTTTGCGGGGTGGTTCAGGTATTTAACGGACCCGAAGGGTAGGAAAAGGGCAAGGGTGCCGTCGTGAGACTCCGTCCTATCCAGATTATGCAGTATATAATGAAAGCACAACAATGAGCAGAATAGCTCTTTTTACCGACGTAAGTATAAATACAAATTTGAAGATAGGATTCGGCGCTTATTTAATTATTCCAGAATCGTATTTAAAAGAAAAATTATATGATTTAAATAAAAAAGAAGTAAAATTAAAAAAATTTGAATCAACCTCATCAACAAAGTTAGAAATCGAAACTCTTTTATGGTCATTAGAAGAATTAGAGAAAAGCCATAAAGAGATAGCCTTATATGGAAATGTAACAATATATACTGATTCTCAGTGTATTGCCGGTTTGTCAGGTCGAAGGACTAAATTAGAGCGTTCTGAATTTAAAAGTTCAAAAACGAATAAAGAATTAAATAACGCCTTACTTTACCGCAGATTTTATCGTTTTAGTGATAGGTTAAAATTTGAAATTATTAAATTAAAAGGTCATTCAACATCAATTATAAAAGATAAAATACATAAGATGTTTTCCACTGTGGACAAAGGATCGAGAAAAGCTTTAAGAGCTTATTTAGATAAGAATAAATTACATAATAAAAGCGTTGCCTAACCAGCTAATGGAAAGCGTAAGCAGAGGGACAATCCTATAATGATCCTGGCAAGAGAAAAATAAAAGCCAGAAAAACTTTTTTTGTATTTAGCCTAAGTAGTCGACATCTAAAGGAGGAAACAAGCGGGAACTCCCCCATGCCCCTTTCCTCCGAAAGAGGGGGGATTACAGAAAACGGTGATATTATGCATGATGAACGAATAATTTTTGACGGTATTTACCTTATCGGCGGGCCGAATATTTCCCGGTCTGAAGACGCTACCTCTTTTATTGTGGATTGTGGTGAGGAACTGGTTATGATTGATTCCGGGGCCGGCCGCTCAATTGAAATTCTGGAAAAGAACATTCGTGAACTGGGGCTTGATCCTCAAAAGATTTCTACCCTGATTTTAACTCACTGCCATATTGATCATACCGGCGGCGCTCCGCACTTTAAACAAAAGTTTCATTGTAAACTGGCGGCGCATGAACTTGATGCGGAGGCGATTGCAAACGGTGACCCTGCATTGACAGGCGCATCCTTTTACGGCACGAGCTTCCCTCCTACTTTTGTTGATATTATCCTCAAAGGCGACCAGGTAACCATAACGTGTGGAAGCCAAGAAATTCACTGCCTTCACATTCCCGGACATACTCCGGGTTCAATCGCTCCCTACCTGGACCGGGCAGGCAAGAGAATACTTTTCGGTCAGGACATTCACGGCCCCTTTATGAAAAGTTTTGGATCTGACCTTGGTCAATGGAAAACCTCGATGAATAAACTTCTCTCCCTCAAGGCCGATATCCTATGTGAAGGGCACTTCGGAATTTTTCCAACACCCAAAAAAGTGGAAGCTTACATCAGGAAGTATTTAGAGTATTATTCCTAAAGATATCCAAGTCTGAGCTTAATAATAAACCCGTTAGGTATCCAATAGCTAACGGGGTAATGGTGATTTTTTTGCTGCAAGGGTTTTTAGCTTAGCTTCTTCCGCTTTGAGAATATCGAGCAGCATCAATGCTTCAATTGGGCTAAAAAACAGGTGTTGCCCCTCACCAATTTTGATAATCATCCCTTCCTCTTTAAACTCGATGGTGAATTTTTCTTCTAATTGCGTGGTCATGATGTCTTGTTAATCGAAATGCGGTTTGCTAAGATTGTCAAAGAGTTAAGAAGATCATTTTCATACCAATTTGTTTTCCTGCAACCGGATTTTTTCAAAAATCTAACTAAATGAAATAATAAAATAAATTAAAAAGAAACACAATGCGTACGATGATATTTTTTCTCTTTCCTTGACTTTTTTACCGGCCTGTAATAAAATTTTAAATAATTATTGGAGGTTAGAGGAAAAGATTTGAAATATTTTTAAGGAGGAGATTATGAAGGATTTAAAGGTTGTTGTCCTTGTGACTGTTTTTCTTCTCTCTTTTGGGGGAAGCGGAAAGGCAGAAGATAAAATCCTCACCATTGCTCAAGCGGTTGGTTTAGCCCTCCAAAAAAATCCTACCCTAAAAGCTGCGGACTATATCGTGGAAGCATCAAAAGCAAAAATTGGAGGCGCCCGCTCCGGACTTTTACCCCGCATCGATTTGTATGAGGGGTTTACCCGGACGAATAATCCTATGATGGCAGTAGGGAGTAAATTAAATCAGGAAGCATTTTCTTCAAAAGATTATGCTTTAACGGAATTAAATAATCCTTCTCCGGTAAATAATTTTAATACTCAGTTTATGGTCACTCAGCCAATTTTTGATCAGGGGAAGACCTGGGTGGGGATAAGGCAGGCAAAAATAGGAAGTCAAGCCACCCAGGAGGAGAGGATGCGGGTGAAACAAGAAGTGATTTTTGAAGTATTAAAAACTTACTCCCAGGTATTAAGAGAAAAAGATAATTTAGCTCTTGTACAAAAAACCGAAACTATGGCTGCCGCTCATGTCAGATTGGCGGAAGACCTTTTCCAGAACGGGCAAACAGTTAAATCGGACGTGCTTTCTGCGAAGGTAAGGTTGAGCGAAATTAAAGAGATGGTCATCCAGTCCCGCAATGGTGTTAAGATTGCCCAAGCCGCACTCAGCAAGGTGATGGGGATGAATCAAAATGATAATTTTGAGGTTCAGGGGGGCTTGGCATGCACCCGCGAACAAGGGGACCTTACTATCTTCATTGCTGAGGCATTAGAAAAACGGCCCGATCTTTTAGCAATGAATAATTATGTAAAGAATGGACAAGAAGGAGTGCGGATGGCGAAAACCAATTATCTTCCGGATTTTCACCTTATGGCTCGCTATGACTTCAATGATCGGAATACTGCCTGGGGAACCGAGGGGGAAAGCTGGACCGTGGGGGGAATTTTTCAATTTAATTTTTTTGACGGTTTAAGCTCCACCTATAAAGTGAAAGAGACCAATGCCGTGTTAAAACGACTTACGAGCCAGCAGGAAGAATTGATGCACAGCATTGAGCTTGAGGTTCGAGAAGCTTTTTTTCGCATGGAAGAGGCAGATGAAAGAGTAAAAGTTACGAATGAAGCCATGACTCAGGCTGAAGAAAGCCTTAGGATTGTCGAGGATAGATATAAAACCGGGCTTTCCCGGATGGTCGAGGTTTTGGATAACGAGACGGCTTTGACCAAGGCAAAGAGAAACCATCTGTACGCCTTGTGTGATCTAAAAGTAGCCTGCGGACAATTAGATCTTGCTCGGGGAGTAATTATCCCACCGCCGGAGGGAGATAGCGAAAATCCGGATACCGGAACTCCGGTTAACGAGGAAGCAGGCGGCAATCATAAGACAACAGTTCAATCGGCTGTCAATTAAAGAGGGAGACAGGGATGACCTTAGCGGAACGGATTTTTCAGGGAATTATCATTCTGATCATCTTTTTTTATTTTGGCTGTGGGACCGGGAATGACAAACAAAACAATCAGCCCGGTGTTATGGTTGATCCCGCTCAGGTAGAGAAGATAAACCCCCTGATGCTCGATGACCTTTACCGGAGCGTGGCAACCGTAAAGTCAAAAAATACTGCCCAGATATCAAGCAAAGTTATGGGATATGTGGTAGCCATCAACGTTAAGGAAGGAGATATGGTTAAAGAGGGGGATGCTTTGGTTATCCTGCAAAGCAAAGAATTGGAATCACGTTTAAAGAGTGCCAAGGATGCGCTTGCGGAAATCGAAAGTAATATCTCGGAAGCCGAGGCCTCAAAAGCGGAAGCACATGCCCAATGGCAACTTGCGGAGATTACCTTCCAGCGCTTTAAAGAATTAAGAGAGCGGGAGTCGGTTTCTCAACAGGAATTCGACCAGGCAAAGGCTGCTTTCGAAGTGGCAAAAGCACGACAAAGAAAAGCAGATGAAACACTCGCATCTTTTTATGCCAAAAAGAGGCAAGCGGCAGCATCGCTCGATGAAGCCAAGACGTTTTATGAGTATACTATTCTTAAAGCGCCATATGGCGGTTTGATTTCCCAAAAAATGGTTTATGAAGGGGACTTAGCTTCTCCCGGTATTCCGCTTTTGGTACTCGAAGACAACCAAAATTACCAATTAGAGGCGATTGTTGATGAATCAAAATCCGGCACGATTAGAACCGGGCAAGAGGTTGAGGTGAATGTTGATGCTTTGGGCGAGGGAAAAATTAAAGGGAAAGTGGCTGAGGTCATTCCCCATATTGATTCCGAAAGCAGGACCTTTCAGGTAAAAATCGATCTTCCCCTATTACCGCAGATCACCTCCGGCATGTTTGGAAAAGCCTATTTCCCCATGGGTAAAAGGACGATGCTGCTTGTCCCAAAGGATGCGTTGCTGGAATGCGGAGAACTTTCCAGCCTCTTGGTAGTAAATCAAGAAGGCCGAGTGGAAAGGAGACTTGTCAAAGAAGGCAGGGAGTATCATGGTAAAGTGGAAATTTTAAGCGGCCTTAATCCTGGGGAATCGGTGGTGGTGCGGGATGTATTTAAAGTAAAGGAAGGGTGTCTGGTGGGGAAGAAAGCATGAATGATGGGTTTATTGGTAAAGTAATCCGCATTTTTATTGACTCCAAGTTAACTCCGCTTATTATTGCGGGTGCGATGCTTTTAGGGGTTTTCGCGGTGATTTCACTTCCCCGTGAGGAAGAGCCCCAGATCGTTGTTCCGATGATTGATGTCTTTGTTCAAATGCCCGGCGCCAGTCCTAAGGAAGTGGAACAGCGAGTTACCTATCCCATGGAAAAATATTTATGGGAAATTCCCGGGGTTGAGTACATCTATTCTACGTCAATGCCCGGGATGAGCATGGCCATTGTCCGGTTTTTGGTTGGTGAAGACGAGGAAAAAAGTATTGTAAAGTTTTACAATAAGCTCTACGCCCACCTCGACCTGATCCCCCCCGGTGTGTCCATGCCGATCATCAAACCCCGCTACATTGATGATGTGCCCGTTCTTTTACTTACCCTTTGGGGTGATCATTATGATTGCTTTACCTTGCGTAGGATCGCCAAGCAGCTGGAAGAAGAAATTAAAAGCATTAACGATGTCTCTCTGACCGAAGTCATCGGCGGCCAGCGGAGAGAGCTTAAGGTAGTCCTGGATACCGGCCGGATGCGGGCCTATCGTATTCCGATTCCCCGGGTGGTCTCGGTCATAAAAAGCGCGAATCAATCACTTGCCGCCGGAACCTTGTCACAAAACAATCAGGAGTTCCTGGTAGAGGTTGGCGGTTTTATTCAGAATGCGGAAGACCTGGGGGACATAGTTGTCGGAGCAGGGGAAGAACGGCCCGTCTATTTAAAAGATATCGCGAAAATAGTCGATGGCCCGGAGGAACCTGATTCTTACCTTTTTTTCGGCACGGGACCACAGGCTGAACAGAAAGGAATTATAGCTGTACCGGGAAAACTCAACCGGGCAGTAACGATTTCGATAGCTAAAAGGAAAGGTGAGAACGCCACCAAAGTCGCGGAGACAGTACTTCAGAAAGTTGATGCCCTGAAAGGTAGTCTTATCCCCGCGGGAGTAACTGTCACTATCACCCGGAATAATGGAGAAACCGCTAGGGATAAATCAAACGAACTTTTAAAACACCTGTTTCTTGCTACTATTTCAGTTACCATTCTTATCGGGCTGTTTTTAGGTTTCAGGGCCTCTCTCATCGTTTTCGTGTCTATCCCTACGACGTTAGCAATGACGCTTTTTATCTATTATTATTTGGGTTACACCCTGAACCGGGTAACTCTTTTTGCATTAATTTTCTGCATTGGTGTTCTGGTTGATGATCCGATCGTGGGGGTGGAAAATATTATTCGGCACTTTCGACTTCCGGGGAGCAAGGGCCGCCCGATGAGTGACGTGATTACCGAGGCAGTGCATGAAGTAGGAAGTCCTTTGATTCTGGCGACCTTTACGGTCATTGCCGCGATAATTCCCATGGCATTCGTGAGAGGTCTGATGGGGCCTTACATGCGTCCCATACCGATGGGGGCTTCAGTGGCAATGCTGTTTTCCATGGCTGTCTCATTTATTATCACTCCCTGGACTGCGTATCATTTCCTTAAAAGAAAAGAAGAGGAAAACCATAGAGAAGAAAAAGAAGATTTTTTTACCCATTGGTATCGGATTGTTATGGAACGTATGATACGCAGTCCTCAATGGAGATGGAGGTTTATCGGGGGGACAATATTACTTTTTTTTATTATGGTTTCATTTTTTGTTTTAAAAATTGTGAAAGTAAAAATTCTTCCCTTTGACAATAAAAGTGAATTTCAGGTAATCGTGGATATGCCGGAAGGCGCGACCCTGGAAAAGACCGCGCAGGTTACCCAGGCATTAGGTAAGTATCTCTCTACGGTCCCGGAAGTAACCGACTACCAGACCTATGTGGGTATCGCCAGTCCAATGAACTTCAATGGTCTGGTGCGTCATTATTTTTTACGGAAAGGACCAAATGTTGCTGATATCCAGGTTAATCTGGTAGCCAAGGACAAGCGAAAAGCGCAAAGTCATGATATTGCCAAGCGGGTAAGGCCCTTTCTTACGGACATTGGCAGTCCTCTGGGAGCGCGAATAAAAGTGGCTGAAGTTCCTCCCGGTCCACCCGTGCTCCAGACCTTGGTTGCGGAAATTTATGGCCCCAACTACGCCCGCCAAATTGACGTGGCAGAAAAAGTGCTCACGGTTTTCGAAAAGACCGAAGGAGTGGTGGATGTTGATTGGTATGTTGAGGATAAACAGCCCAAATATATGCTTTATGTGGATAAGGAGAAGGCCGCGCTGTCGGGGATTACCACTCAAGATGCTTGCTCTGCACTTAATATCGCCTCAGGAGGAGAAGAGGTGGGGTTAGCACATCTGCCAAAGGAACGGGAGGATGTTCCGATTTTTCTTCAACTTCCCCGACCGGAAAGGTCGAGCGTCGATGATTTAAGAGGTGTCTACCTTTCATCCTCAGGGGGTGTGATGGTGCCCTTTTCTGAGGTTTTAAGAGTAAAGGCGGAAACCAGAGAGAGGAATATATACCATAAAAATTTAAAGCCGGTCGTCTATGTTACGGGTGATGTGGCGGGAAAAGAAGAAAGCCCTGTTTACGCTATCATGAAGCTTAAAAAAGCAATAAAAGAAATCGTAATTCCTGAAGGGTATAAA
Organism: Thermodesulfobacteriota bacterium; assembly: GCA_026625185.1. GTDB lineage: Bacteria > Desulfobacterota > WTBG01 > JAGOGO01 > JAGOGO01. The sequence continues at coordinate 2,655,039 of CP113000.1, forward strand.
ATTCAACAGTATTCGACCCACCCGCCCTTTTTAACTGACCGGTTCGCTCTCAAATGGAATGGAGAATGGCAGATCACGCTTGAAGTTTTCAGAGACTTAGGATTGGCGTTTGCGGCGGTGTTGGTCATTATTTATATCCTGGTGGTCGGCTGGTTTAAGTCATTTACCATACCATTTACCATTATGGCGCCAATCCCCCTCAGCCTGATCGGTATTATACCGGCCCACGCCTTAGCGGGTGCATTTTTCACCGCTACGTCGATGATTGGATTTATTGCGGGAGCGGGGATTGTGGTTCGTAATTCGATTATTCTGGGAGATTTTATCGAGTTGCGGCTCAAACAAGGAGTGCCGCTTGAAGAGGCGGTGGTAGATGCCGGTGCGATAAGGTTCAGGCCGATGTTACTTACCGCCATGGCGGTGGTGGTCGGGGCGTCGGTTATCCTGTTCGATCCTATTTTTCAGGGGCTCGCAATTTCCCTTATGGCGGGCGAGGTAGCATCCACGTTGTTTTCTCGGATGGTAGTTCCGATTTTATATTACCTTAACCGAAGGAGAGGGTTAGAAAGGAAGGATTAGGGAAAAAGAAGAAGGGTAAGAGAGCGTTATCATCACCCTCACCGTGACCCTCTACCTCAAGGGAGAGGGATATTTTAATTATTTCCTATCCCCGGCGGGGAGAGGATTGAGGTGAGGGGGTATTTATGCCTTGATTAATAAAGTAAACCGCAATAAAGGAGGTGTCCTATGTTACTTAATGAATGGCTGCGGCTGATTGCCGGGACATTTGTGTTAATAAGTGTTATACTTGGTTTGCTTTACAGTAACTATTGGTTTATTTTTACGATTTTTGTAGCCTTAAATTTGATTCAATCAGCTTTCACCAAATGGTGTCCGATGATTACCTTTTTGAAAAAGCTGGGGATTAAGGAATAAAAGGCAATTTTAAAAGATGAATGCTTCCATTGCTCAACATATTATATTCACTGGCGCTGGGTTCACCAAGAATTTTGGTGGGTTTCTCGCCACGGAGATGTGGACACAAATTTTTAATCACCCTGAAGTTCAAAAACAGCCTCGTCTCAGAGAATTACTTCTGAATGATTTCGATTATGAGTCGATTTATTATAAGGTACTTGCCGTTTCTAATGATGCGTTTGGAAGCGTAGAAAAAAAGGCGATTCACGAGGCAGTGCGAGGTGCGTATGGCTCCATAGATGAAGTAATTTCAAAATGTTGCTTAGGTCCTTATGGTCCGCAGTCTGCCAATATAGGAAAAGTAAATGATCTGCTCAAGTGCTGTGCCGGGAACAACACAAATTTCTTTTTCACGATTAATCAGGACCTTTTTATCGAGAGATATTGTGACATTCCTAAGAAAAAAGTAATTTATCCATATTTAAAACAAAATTGGATACTCCACCCTGAGAAGGAGAAATCTTTGCCGGATGACCAATAAGTTATTCTTCCGGGAAAGGATGAAATAGAAAAAAAGAAGGCTGAAAGTTTTGCGTCTAAATATCTTTATTACGTTAAACTGCATGGCTCCTATGGATGGAAAAGCTCTGACGGAACTGAAAAAATGGTTATTGGTTTGAATAAAGAAAAACAAATAGCTGACGAACCGCTTTTGTTAGAATATTTGAATCTCTTTAAAAAAATTCTTTCAGCTGCGGGAGGAAAGCTTTTTGTTATTGGTTATGGTTTTGGTGATAAGCATATTAACGAAGTGATTGCCGATTCAATAAAAAATTCTGCTCTAAAGTTGTATGTTCTTTCACCGACAGACCCAGAGAGTTTTATAACTGACTTGAGAAAAGAGAAGTATACTTATGGGAAAGTGATACTATCAGGGCTTAAGGGTTACTTCCCCCATGAATTGTCGAAAGTTTTTCCGGCAGATCAAAGGAAAACAGACGCTTGGGAGGAGATAAGAAATTGTTATTTTGGAAGTAATTAGATTAACCTTGGGAGGAAAAGGATGGTCAAATTAAAGTCACAAATGACTGAAGGTGAGCTTCTTAAAATTTATCGCGATATGGTGTTGATTCGTGAGTTTGAAGAAAGAACCGCGGAGATGTACAGCCGAGGGAAAGTAACCGGATTTTGTCACCTCTATATCGGTGAAGAGGCGGTCGCGGTTGGTGCGATGAGCGCTCTTCATCCTGATGATTATGTAATAAGTTCTTATCGTGACCATGGCCATTGTCTGATTAAGGGTACCAGTCCAAAGGAAGTTATGGCCGAACTTTTTGGGCGGGCCACGGGAACATGCAAAGGAAAAGGCGGGTCGATGCATCTTTTTGATCCTAAGACAAACTTTTTTGGTGGATATGCCATTGTTGCCGGAGGGATACCCATAACCTTAGGTGTTGGCTATGCAATTAAATACCGGAAAGAGGACAAAGTGGTAGCAAGTTTTTTTGGCGATGGGGCGACTAATGCGGGCGCTTTTTATGAATCATTAAATATGTCAAAGATTTGGTCACTCCCGATCATTTTTATTTGTGAGAATAATTTTTTTGGAATCAGTACCGCGGTCTCCTGGGCATCAGCCACAACCGATATTTTCAAAAAAGCTGAGGCGCATGGGATACCAACCGCCAAGGTGAATGGGATGGATGTCATAGCAGTGCGGGAGGCCATAAAAAATGCGGCTAAGTATGCGCGGGAAGGAAAGGGCCCTTACTTTGTCGAAGCCTTGACCTACCGTTTTCGGGGGCATTCCATGTCGGATCCGGCTGATTACCGGATACCCCGGGAAGAAAAGATATGGAAAGACCGTGATCCGATCCCGAACTTCGCCCGCAAATTAATCGAGGAAGGAATAAGTGATGCTGATGGTCTTCGAGCGATAAAGGAGGAAGTGGAACAAGAGGTTGAACAAGCAGTAAAGTTTGCGGACAGCAGTCCCTGGCCTGAGGCCATTGAGCTTATGAAAGACATCTATTCCGAAAAAGAAGGAGAAGAACGATGAAAGAAATTTTAGTAAAATATATAAAAAATTTGCAGCAAGAAGCTATTATGGGCGAGCAGCGCTTAATCATTGATGAGCCTCAGGAGTTTGGAGGTGATGGGAAAGGCCCTAATCCCTATGATCTCCTGTTAGCCTCTTTAGGGGGGTGCACTGCGATGACCATTATTAGCTATGCCAAGCGGAAAGAAATTCCTTTGGAGGGTGTGCAGATACGTTTAACGCACGAAAAGATTTACGCTCAGGATTGCAATGAATGCATGACCAAAGAGGGCAAGCTTGACCAAATCACCCGCACCATTTATCTCCAGGGGCCATTAAGTCAAGAGCAGAAGGAAACATTAATAGAAATCGCCAAACGATGCCCGGTTCATCGAACCCTAACGAGCGAAAACCGGGTCATTGATAAAGTCGGAGGTTGAAATGCCTGAAATGACGTATCGGGAAGCGCTCAATCAAGCCTTGCGGGAAGAAATGGAACGGGACCCCACCGTGTTTCTTCTGGGAGAGGATGTGGGGCTTTACGGAGGATCATTTAAAGTAACTGACGGACTTTTAGCTGAGTTCGGCAGTGAACGGGTTATTGATACCCCGATCGCCGAAGGATCTATCGTCGGCATGGCAGTTGGGGCGGCGATGGCCGGTCTCAGGCCTGTGGTTGAACTGATGACGGTTAACTTTGCTCTTCTGGCAATGGATCAGATCGTCAACCATGCGGCAAAGATTCGCTACATGTTTGGGGGAAAAGCCAAGGTTCCCATGGTGATTAGAGCACCCGGCGGGGGTGGACAGCAGTTAGCCGCGCAGCACTCTCAATCTTTGGAAGCGTATTTTCTCCACTGCCCGGGGTTAAAGGTGGTGTGTCCAGCTTTTCCGGTGGAAGCCAAAGGGCTTTTAAAAGAAGCGATCCGTGATGATGATCCGGTGATATTATTGGAACACGAAGCGCTCTATGGATCAAAAGGTGAGGTGCCCGAAGGAAAATATACCACACCTATCGGAAAAGCAAAGATCATCAGAGAGGGAAAAGACATTACGATTGTCTCTTTTTCACGGATGGCGGTTTTGGGTCTTAAGGCGGCACAAGAACTTTCACAAGAAAAGATCGAAACTGAAGTGATTGACCTGCGAAGCCTTAATCCCTTAGATGTTAAGACGATTATTGCTTCTGTCAAAAAGACCGGCCGCGCGGTCGTGGTGGAAGAAGGGTGGAAAACCGGAGGAGTAGGGGGAGAAATCGTCAGCCTGATTATGGAAAATGGTTTTGATTATCTGGATGCTCCAGTAAAGAGGGTATCGGGGCAGGACGTTCCCATGCCGTATGCGAAAAATTTGGAAAAGTTAGCGATACCTCAAATGGATGACATTATAACTGCGGTTAAGTATGTACTGAGATAAGGTCGGTTTTGGAGTTGAAGACTAAGGAGGTTTTCTATGGCAGTAGAAATTGTAATGCCAAAATTAAGCGACACCATGGAAGAAGGGAGAATTCTACGGTGGCTTAAAAAGGAAGGCGATTTTGTCAACAAAGGTGATGTTATTGCTGAAGTGGAAACCGATAAGGCGGACATGGATTTAGAAGTTTTTTCATCCGGCATCTTGACCAAAATTTTATATAAAGAAGGTGACACGGTTCCGGTCGGTACTATAATCGCCATATTAGGAGGAGAAGAAACCGGAAAAGTTCCGCAGAAAGTCGTCAAGCCCCTTCCGGAAAAGAAAATTACGGAACCTCCACAACCACCAGCACAAAAGACCGAAAACGGCGCGGGTGAACCGTGCTGCACGCTTCCGTTGGAAGATGAGGAGGGAGTGGAAGAAGAAAAGGAAGAAGGGAAAAAGGAAATTCCTTTACTTTTTAAAAAAGGTGATAAATCAAAAGTTTCTCCCCGGGCACGAAGATTACTTGAAGAAAAAGGGATCCCCACTACTGAAATCAAAGGAACTGGGCCCGAAGGAAGAATCGTGCAGGAAGACATCGAAAGATTTTTAAAGGAAAGGATCGAACAAGTAAAACCAAGAACCTTTCCTCCTTCACGAAAGGAAGCTCTAAAAGAAATTTCTGAAGAAAGGGTAACCGAACTTTCCAAAATGCGCGCCACGATAGCTCGAAGGATGACCTTGAGCAAACAGACTATTCCTCACTTTTATGTTACCCAGGAAATTGATATGGGTGAGGCAGTAACTTTTTTAGACTCCCTGAACAAAACCGAAAGCGTTGACACGAAAATCACTTATAATGATTTGGTGGTCAAGGCCTGCGCGCTGGCGCTCAAGGATTTTTCGGAAGTTAATGCCCATTTTAGTGATAAAGGATTAATTGTGAAAAACGAGATCAACGTTGGTTTTGTGGTGGCTTTGCAAGTTGGTCTTATCGTTCCAATAGTCAAAAATGCTGACCGGCTTACGATAAAAGAAATCTCGGCCACGGCAAAAGGATTGCGCGACCGAGTTTTAAAACGTGATTCTACTTCGGACGATCTCAGCGGTGGAACATTTTCCATTTCGAATATGGGGATGTTCGGGGTCGAAGAGTTTTCAGCAATAATTAATCCTCCCCAGGTTGCTATTCTCGCGGTATCCGCTGTTAAAGATAAACCAATAATCAAAGAGGGTGTTATTCAGCCGGCCAAGATTATGAAGGTCACCCTGTCAGCCGACCACCGTGCGCTTGATGGCGTGATGGTCGCTAAATTTCTGCAACGATTAAAAGAACTTTTAGAAAAACCGTTGGCGCTTATCCGCTAAAGTGATTAAAGTGCCCTAAAGTGAACTAAAATTTTGAAGTGCCTAAAAAATAATAACTTTGACTTTATTTAAACGTTAACCAATTTAACGCACGTTTTACTTTATGAACTTTTGTATGCAAAAGCGTCGTCCTCCCTGGCTTAAGGCTCGTGTTAATTTAGGAGGAGATTTCGCCGAGGTAGAACAAATCCTTCACAAATGGTCTCTAAACACGGTTTGCCGGGAAGCAGTTTGTCCCAATATCAGTGAATGTTATAACCGAAGAACAGCAACCTTTCTTATCCTCGGAGATGTCTGTACCAGAAAGTGCGGATTTTGTGGGGTAAAAAAGGGAAATCCCCGGCCTCTTGATTTTAAGGAACCTGAACGAGTTGCGCAGGCGGTCAAGGAACTTAGACTGCACCATGTGGTTATTACGTCCGTTACCCGTGACGATCTTCCTGATGGGGGAGCAGGTTGTTTTGCGCGGACGATTGGTGCGATCAGAAGATATAATCCGGATACTATCGTTGAAGTTTTGATACCTGATTTAAAGGGGTCACAGAAAGCGCTATCTATTATATGTGATGCATCTCCCCATATTGTCGGCCATAATGTGGAAACCGTACCTCGGCTTTATCCTCAGGTACGAAGCCAAGCTGAGTATCGTCAGTCCCTGGTGGTACTCGGTACAATTAAGGGGTTTTACTCAATCATAACCAAGTCAGGTTTAATGGTAGGGTTGGGTGAAGAAAAGGAAGAAATTTTGACCACTATGTTTGAGTTGCGATCAGTGGGATGCGACATTTTGACTATCGGACAGTATCTTTCGCCCAAGAAACAGTGCTTTCCAATAAAACGGTATTATCATCCTCAGGAGTTTGAGGAATTTGCTCGAGAAGGAAAAGAAAGGGGCTTTAAATGGATCGAAGCCGGGCCATTAGTGCGGAGCTCTTTCCACGCCCACGAGCAATGGGAAAAAGCTTGTGGGTTATAAACGCGGGAATGTTAGGTTATGAGGATGCTTGGTATCTGCAGAATGGACTAAAAAAGGCCAGGCAGGAAGAAAGGGTAGGAGATACCCTTATTTTGGTGCAGCACCCGCCCACGATTACCCTCGGACGGAGAGGAAACGAGGATAACATTTTAGTCGAGGGGGATGCGCTTAAAAGACAGGGGATCGAAATTTTTGTCACCGACCGAGGAGGAGATGTTACCTTCCATGGTCCAGGACAGTTAGTCGGTTATCCGATAATCAGTTTGAAGGAGCACGGACTTTCAGTTGGTCACTACCTGAGACGGTTGGAAGACGTCATCTTACGTACCCTCTATGACCTGGGGATAATCGCAAAAAAAATTCCTCATACTATTGGGATTTGGGTAGGTGAGAAGAAGATTGCTTCTTTAGGGATAAGAGTTACTCGAGGTGTTACATCCCATGGCTTCGCTTTAAACATCAATAATGACCTTAGACCGTTTGATTTCATTAATCCTTGTGGCATGAAAGGCCTCAAAGTTTCCTCCGTGCGGGAAGTTTTAGGAGAAGACGTTCATTGTAGTAATATTGAGAATATCTTAATCATGCATTTCAGCCGAGTTTTTCAGATAGAAATTGTGAAAAGAACTGATTTTTGCTTTTTAAATATTTTTACTGGTAATATGGGACTTGATGTAGGGAATAAATTCAGAAGGAAACACCAATGTTGATTGTGGGATTAACCGGAGGTATTGCGAGCGGAAAAACGACGATAGCTGATATGTTTAAAAAGGAGGGGGCGTATATTATTGACATTGATATGATCAGTCGTGAGGTAGTGAAACCAGGGAAACCTGCCTGGGGCGAGGTGGTGCATATTTTTGGAAAAGAAGTCTTAAATGAAGACCAAACACTTAATCGGAAAAAGGTAGGAGATATTGTTTTCTCTGACGCGGAAAAAAGAAAAAAACTCGAAGACATTATTCATCCCGAAATAGCCAAGGAAAGATTAATCAAGATAAACGAGATTGCAAAAAAAAATGACCGGGCAATTGTAATAATCGATGTCCCCCTTTTGATTGAAACAAATAAACAAGATACGGTAGATAAAGTAGTGCTGGTTTACACCTCACCGCAAGGACAGGTTGAAAGGATGGTGAAAAGAGACGGCTTTAGTTTGGAAGAGGCGAACAATCGTCTTGCTGCTCAAATGCCGATTGAGAAGAAAAAAAAGTTCGCACATTTTATTATTACTAATGATGGGCCCTGCGAAAAAATACAAAAAGAGGTGAAAAAAATTTTTCGAGAGCTAAAAAAAGAGGAAGCTCAAAAGCGAAAAAAATTTTGAAAAAGAAAGATGTTGATTGCAGAATAAGGTGAATCGGATTTAAAATTTGGCAGACGTTAAAAAAGCGTTACTGTTATTGCTGATAAACATTATAAAATAAAAGGCCGGGGAAATAATATTTTCCCCGGCTTATTTATCATTTATTAATTAACCCTTTTCCTGTATTGGCTCCACTGGCGCAGGAGGTGGTGGGGCTTCTGGTTCTGGTGCCGGTGCCGGTGCGACTACTTCGGGCGCGGGAGCTGGAGCGACCTCTTTTTTAGGGCAAGCACAGCCATAAGAAAACAGCCCTATAAATAGGGGAAGAATTAATAAAACAATAAGTTTTTTCATAAGTTTTCCTCCTTTCGTTTAACGCATTAATAATTTAATTATTATTTATGGATAGTTATGCTAAATTTGGAGACCAGGAAAAGCTGTAAATTGTTCATCTCCTGGTTAGTTTTTTTCATCCGTTCCATTAGCTAACATCCTTTTAATAAAGATTAGTTTCAATTTAGGTAAAAGTCAAGAAAATTTCAAAAATTTATTGGATAAGCGGTTCTTAATTGAATTTTTAGTTAATGTTGACGCAAATGCACAAACTAATTAGTTCATCCTAAAAAATACGTTCTTTTGATGGAAATTGTTCTTTGAAAACCGGATAGAATTGTGAAATAGGGACCTACTTGTCTGCCGACCGGCAGGCTATAGTGCTTTTCCAATGCCTCATGCAAACTGTCCCGGTCAATAAGATTGGCAGCACGCATGAGCTCGTGGTGAGAATCTAATCGATCCGAAAAGATTAACTCAAACATAGTAAGTTGCCTTTCCGGTAATTTGATTGACATTTCAATTTGTTATATCATGAAATCACCAGAAAAACCGGAGGGTTTTTTGCAATTCTATTCAATTTTCAAAGAGCCGCTCAGTATTAATAAGGCTTTTAAAGCCTAATTTTCAGGGGGAACTTTTTATATTGGGTCGAGCTGGTCACCTTGTGGAACATCATTATTAGCCTCCCTGGGCACCCATGTTCTGCGCTCCGACCATTTTTTTGGTGGGCAAGGGTGATCGCATCGCCACCAAGAGGAGCGCGTCCCAACTGTAGACATCCGGCCGGAACTGGATCGTACCGTCACCATCTGTCCAGACAGTCCAATAAACCAAGTAGATCGGTATTTTTTCCGGGAGCACCACACTGCTTGGGACCTTTTTCCCTAATTCGCGTAAAAACGCGCTAGGATTCCCACGCGGATCTCCCCGGAGCAGATACACGGCAAGATCAATCGGTTGCTCAATTCGGATACAACCATGGCTGAAGGTCCTTTGTGGTTTCTCGAATAAATGGCGACCTGGCGTGTCGTGAAGATACACATCGAATTTATTGGGGAAAATTAACTTGACGCGTCCCATGCCATTGAACGGCCCTGGGTCTTGGCGCAGACGGTAAGGGAAGTTATCTGGAGTAATTGACGACCAATTGACCGTCTCGGGAGCGACTTCACGGGCATCCGCTCCAGAATCCATTAACAGATGAAAGTTTTGTCGGGTCAGATAAGATGAATCGCTCTTGATACGCGGAAGCATTTCATACACCGCCATGTCGCGGGGAACGTTCCAGTAAGGATTGATAAACATATACTCCATCGTGGCGTTTAAAATCGGTGTGGGGTCCTTAATTGTCCCGACCACAATCCGCATACCCAGCACAAGTGAATCATCCTCATGAACTTCAAGTTTGAATGCCGGGATGTTCACGAGGATATAACGTCGTCCCAAGTCCTGCGGTAGCCAGCGCCAGCGCTCGAGATTCAACTCCAACTGTTCAATGCGGCGTTCAACGCTTACATTGAGCTCATCGCGGGTCGATGCGTCCATTGTGCCAGATTGAATCAGACCATGGCAACGCTGGAACCGTTTCAAGGCCTGCTCGAGTGACAAGTCGAACAAGTCGGGGTCCCCTTCTTTTGCCACATCAAGGTCGCCGCCAAGGCCTAACCGTTTGCGGAGCGTTGCCACTCGCTCGCCATGATCACCCTTCTTCATGGTCTGGCCGTCTGGGATTGTGGGCCATCCTCCCAGTGATGCCAACTCACGGTAGTGCGCCAAAGTCTCACTCAAACGTCGATAGCCTATCTGAGCTGGGGCCAACGTCGTCAGTGTGCTATTGAGCTGACCCGAGGTTAGTGCGCCCTCCAACACAGTGGCAAAATCGATGGTTTTCTTATTTGCTATCCATTTTGGATTAATTGTTTCGGGGTTCACTTTTCCGAATAGCAGATGGGACCCGTAAACCAGAAAAGCGTCCGTAAGCAAGAGGTCAAATTCCGCAAATCGGTCGGGAGCTACCACAAAGCCTTTTTGGATGTCCGAGTGGATTGCCGCGAGGAGATTTTCGATAGCACTGAGGTGGTAGTCTTCCGGGCGCAATCCCTCGAGATCCGCTCTCCTTATGGCTTTCACTAGGTCGTCGACCAGCCGGGTTGGTCTGCGACTGTCGTTCCACGCCGGGTGATAGAGGCGCCGGCCGTAGAAATCGGTGAGCGCCGCTCGTGCGTATATCGAGTCGCCCCCTGCACGGAGATTGCCGGCCTTGATACGATTAAAAATTTGTTCCCCTACCGGCGTTTTTTGGGCTTTGAAATTCTGGTCAACCTTCTTGGTACAGGCCATAAACAAAACAATGAAGACCAAAGTAACCGACCAGCAAAACGACACTTTTTTAACGTTCATTGAATTATACCGGCAATTCACTTTTTTTCTATGCTCATTAATTTAGAAGCCTTTTCCCTGGAACAATCCCGGAATTTTTTACGGGGTGTTTTAGCTAGACAACATTGGTTATTGAAATAAAACCACACGAAGTTCTACCATAACCCTTCAAGTTCTTTGCGTGCCGTGTCTGACTGGGGGGTGTTTGGATATTTATCAATTACCCGCTGAAGGATAATCCGCGCATTGTCTTTATCTCCCAGGATTTTAAAGCAAATACCTTGTCTTATTAAAGCATCCGGCACTTTATTTCCCTGAGGATATTTTTTAACCACATCCTCAAAACCAAGAATAGCTTCTTCTGTTTTTCCCTCTTTAAAATAGGATTCTCCGATCCAGAATTGAGCATTATCCGAGTATTCCGTCTGAGGAAATTGCTGAAGAAATTTCACAAAAGCAGACCGGGATTCAGGATAGCGACCATCTTGAAAAATTCTGTAAGCATCATTATAGACTTCTTCAGCATCCAAAGAAGGTGCTGATGGAGTACTGGGAGGGGTAACCTCAGTGGTGGGCGGTGGACTCGAAGTTACGCCTATTGATGTATTTTTTTCCACAGAACCAATAAGTGTCCTTATGTCCTTCATATATTTATCTACCGAATGCTGATTTTCATCAACCCGACCCCTTAAGTCTTGCAGGTTGTTTTGCATTTCATCAACCTGCACCGATAAATCTGCTACCTCTTTTCGTAAATCTTGCAAACTTTGGGTTTCTTTTTTAAGCGAGGTAACGTCAGATTCCAAGGTAGCGATATCCGAGTTCATCTGGTCTATGGATGCGCAGGCGCTGAAACCCAGTAACGTTATGGCCAGCATAAATAAACGTAGGTTTGTCTGTTTCATAGGAATAATGTAATAATTTAAAATGTTGGTAACAGCCGGGGAGAATATTATCCTCCCCGGCGCATACTGTTCTTATTCTACTACTTTAAAATCATCTCGCCGATTTTTTGACCAGCATGCATCATTGTGTTCGGTACATAAAGGTTTTTCTTTACCATAACTGATAGTAGAAAGGCGATCGGCAGTGACCCCTAATTTGATTAAGTACTGTTTTGCAATGTTAGCCCGGCGTTCCCCTAAAGCCACATTATATTCGATAGTGCCGCGCTCATCACAATTGCCTTCGATCCGGATTTTGGCAGTGGAATTTTTGGAGAGCCAATCCGCATTTTTACCGAGGGTTGCCGTAGCATCTGGTTTCAAATTGGACTTATCAAAGTCAAAATAAATCGGGTCTAATGAAACAGCAGGTTCTGTGACGGGGGGCGGCACCTCTTCTTTTGCCTCAGGTGGGGCTGCAACTGTTTCCGCGGGCGGTTCTACGGCCTTTTTTTTAGGGCAACAACAACCTGAAAAAACCAGCCCCAAGAAGAACGGAAGGATTAATAAAAAAATAAACTTTTTCATAGCGTTCCTCCTTTCTTTTAAATCAATTTGATAGAAAAATTATGGCAATGATGGAGACCATGAAGGACTGTAATTGGTCCCTCCCTTGGTGAGCTGCTTTACTTTTGTCCCGTTGGCTAACATTGCATATAAATTTTTACCACCAACTCGAGTAGAACTAAATACAATATGTAAACCATCAGAAGACCATTTGGGTGACTCATTACTTCCTTCGCTGGTTAGCTGAATGTTTCCGGTGCCGTCAGGATTGATTGTACATATTTGAAAGCTTCCCCTCTGTGTTGAATAAACAATTTTGTCTCCTCTCGGGCTCCAATCCGGCTCGCTGTTATATTGGCCCTCGAATGTGATTCGTTGGACATTTCCCCCATAACCGTCCATCGTATATATTTGAGGGCTTCCCCCTCGGTCGGAGACAAAAGCGATTTTTTGTCCATCCGGAGACCAGGTTGGTGATACATCAATGCCCCGATCATTGGTAAGCCTTCTAATCGCCTTTCCTTGTCGATCCATAACATATATTTCCGGGTTACCGTCTTTTTTCAATGTTAAAGCGATTTCAGTCCCATCCGGAGACCAAGCAGGAGAAATATTCAAATCCAGCCGGTAGGGGGAAGCAACATATTCCTTGCGGGTAACTACATCTTTTATTATCAAGTTAGGACTTCCGCCCTTATAGGAGGTAAAGGCGATCCAATTCCCATCCGGAGACCATCGGGGAGAAAGCGTAACCGTCCCGTGATATGAAAAACGTCTTCCATTATAGCCGTCGTAATCCATGGTATAGACTTCTTTTTGTTTGCCTTCGGCTTTAACAAAGGCAATTTGGGTTTCGAAAATTCCTGGTTCACCGGTTAATTCTGTGTAGATTTGGTTAGAAAATTTATGGGCAATCTTCCTTATTGCCTCTTTAGTGCCTATATAACGGCGACCAATGCGAAAGCTGGGCGGATTGACATCGAAGAGTCTGGCCTCAATGGTAATCTGATTTCCTTGCTGGCTGAATCCTCCTTTTACTAAAGATTGGGCGCCAATAACTGACCAGCTTTGGAAATCGATATCTTTCTCGGTTATCCCCGATCCCTGATGGTTTTCCAGAAAACTCGCGGGGTCTAAAATTTTAAAGAGACCGGTAAAATCAAGGTCATTGGAAATAATCTCTGCCATCTGTTTAGAGACATTATTGATATCGGATTTGCCGTCTAAGCTTTTGAAATCCACGATCGCGATGGGGTACACTGCTTTTGGCGGCCAAACAGTAATATATGTTCTTCCTGAATCTTGAGAGAATCCTCCTCCGGGGAACAAAAAAATATAAACAAATAAGCCTACCAGTATTTTAAACAGGATTTTCATGTTAAGAATTTACCTCCGATTTGGTGAATTTAATACCCATCTCAAAATATGATCCGCGATAGACTTCCGGTAACGGGGGAAAAGAGGTGACTTGAATTTTCTGGATTGCTTTAACAGCAAAGCCATCATAAACGGGATTACCTGAACTTTGTTCAGTAGCTTGCAGGCTAACCTTCCCTTCACGGTCGATTCTGATATCGATGATGGTTAATAAGCCTTGCTTGATAGCTTGTTCTTCTAATAAAGGTGGTAAAAACCAGGCTTCCGCGATCCGGTCTAACACGATGCTAATGTATACTTGCATTTCGGTCGCTTCAATGCCTCCTCCTCCATGAGCAACTCCAACACCGACTCCTCCAGCAGCTCCTCCAGTCCCCGCAGTAGCCGCTTCCTGTTGTGCTCCGCCAACCCTTTCTCTGATGTCTTCGATTGCCTGGTCGTGTTGCTCCTGAGCCCGGGAGTCATTCGTCTCTTTTGGGGTTGTTGCGGTTTTAGGTTCGGTCTTGGAAATTTCGATTGGTTTTGTCTCAACCTTTTTTTGAATCAGCTCTGGTTTTTTTACGGCCACATTTACCCGCGCTTTAGGGACCGTCACTGGTTTTAACGTGGATTTGCCACCTCCGCCTAATTCTCCCGGCCCGACAAGAGCAACGGTAGTATATTGAGGGATAATACTTATTGTAGGCCTTGAGGAAAGGTTAGGAAGGAACACAAAAAGAAAGAGGGTAAGGAAATGGAAAAAACCGGAAAGGACCACCATTTTTATCAGTTTGGTTTCATCCAAAAAGTTATTATTCCCCAAAACTTTGACCATTATTTCCCTTTTTCCTCCAGAGGCAGAGTGATCATCCCTAATTTTTCATAGCCGGCATCTTTAATCTCAGCCATAACCTCCATAACAAACCCATAAGGAACTGTTTTATCTGCCTTAAGATAAATTTCCTTATCGGCTCGGCCTTGGGAAATGAATTCCAGTTTTGATTTTAACCGGTCAAGGGTAAACTCATAGTCCAGAATTTCTATTTTTTTATCTTTTGAAATGGTAACAATGAGGGGCTTTTCATTGGTTTGAATAGTTTTTGCCTTGACTTGCGGAAGGTCTACATCAAAACCTGACTGCATCATGGGGGCGGTAACCATGAAAATAACCAGCAAAACCAGCATAACATCCACAAATGGGGTGACATTGATTTCAGAAAGCATCCGATGGTCATTTTTATTACCGTTAACATTCATGACATGCTTGAAAAAATAATTGGCTATATTTTATTAAATATTGGACTCAGTTCTTTACTTAATGTTCAAAAAGGGAAAGAAATTCTGCGACAAAATTGTCCATCTCCGTTGCAATCCGCCGTATCCGGCTTAAAAAATAATTATAAGCAATAACCGATGGAATTGCCGCAAACAACCCGACTGCAGTAGCAATCAGGGCTTCCGAAATTCCGGGAGCGACTATAGCTAAACTGGTCGCTCCTTTTAGGCCAATATTGTGGAACGATTGCATAATACCCCATACGGTGCCAAAAAGGCCGATGAACGGGGCAGAATTGCCAGTGGTCGCTAAGAAACTGAGTTTTCGTTCGAGTTGGACAATTTGGCTGCTTATCAACTGGCGTAAAATTCGTTCAATTTTTTTTAATTTCCCGGTAGTTAATAAATCCTTAAATTCGGCATCCTCAATCGTGAGGTTTAAATTTGTTCTAACCTGCTTAAGTTCGAGATATCCTGCCCGGAATAATTCAAAAATCGGGCTGTAATGAAAGGTTCTGGATTCCATATAAATTGAGGAAATATCTTTTTTTGACCAGAATACTTTTAAAAATTCGTTATTTTCTGCTTCAACTTTTTTTAAGATTCGATATTTTAGAAAAATTATAGCCCATGAAAAGATCGAAAAGAAAAAAAGGAGCAACAGGACCAACTTAACCACTAGTCCGGCTTGAAAAATGAGTTGCAAAATCCCGCCTTGCATGCTTTGGCTTAGCTGAGCAGGTACAATTGTTGAAAAGAGATAAATTAGTTCCATAGGAGTGACGGTGAAAAAAACTGTTTAATTAAAGTTGAACCATAAAAGTCTGATATAACATTCTCATTTAGAATCAAATAATATCATAAATGAAATAATTAATATAAAGCAAAACAACATTGTCAAGATAATAATTTAAAATTAAATTTAATTGGTTAGTTATAAAGAAAATAATCTGTAAATTTATATAACTTTTTGGAAAGAAATTTATACTAATAAAAAAATACTTGACATATACAGTAGAATTTAATATTTTATACACTCAGTTAAAATCCAAGCTTGCCACAAGTTACCGTATAAATAAATTTTCCATTAAAAAAGATTTTAGAAGATTTTTCCCGGAAAGAGGATAATGAGGAGAAAAGTATATACTATTATCGTTTCCCCTTCCAACCTTAAACCGGCCAAACAATTTACCATCCACCGCTCAACTCTTTGGTTTATCATTTTTATCTTTCTTATCCTCCTAACTTACGGGATCCTCGGTTCAATAAAATACTATAATGACAATAAAATTTTGTCTGAGTATCTTCAGGTAAAGAAAGAAAAAGGAGAACTCGAACAAGCAAACAAAATCATTGCCCAACTAAGAAAAAAAGAAGAATTAATTAGAAAATTTCTCGGGTTGGATGCAGACGATGCCAATGAACCTGGACAGGGAGGGCCAGGGTCGACAAGTTTTATGTTTGAAGATTTTCATCTGAATAAAAGAGTATCTCCTGTAGTGGAACGTTCTTTGAATTTAGAGAAAGAAACCTTTTTATCGCCTTCCTATAAGGAGGCGATTCTTCTTGACTGCGACCTGCAGGAGCTTATTGATTTTTTAAAAAATCAGAGAGATGAGTTCGCCACGCTTCCTACTATCGCACCGATATCTGTTTTAGAATCCTGGATTACTTCCGGGTTTGGAATGCGTAAAAGTCCTTTTACCGGACTAAGAGAATTCCACTCCGGTTTAGATATTTTTGCTATGCGGGGGACTCCTGTCATCGCGCCGGGCAACGGAAGTGTATGTTTTGTGGGGTCGAATGGCGGGTTGGGAAAAATGATTATCATTAGACACAATAACCAGTATCAAACTGTTTACGGTCACCTTTCCGGTTATAACGTTAAGTTGAACCAAGTTGTTAAACGAGGTGATTGTATTGGCCTTGTGGGGAGAACGGGAAACTCGACCGGATATCACCTCCATTATGAAATCCAAAAAAAAGGTAAGGCTGTTGACCCGTTTGCCTATCTTCTTAATTGGGACGATAGACACTTTCTTGTTTCTAAAAACAATTTTTTCATGGAGTGACTCTATCTAACAATTTCAGGCCAGACATCTTTTTTTATTTTAAAAAGGAAGTTAATGAGCATTTTTAAAAAAAGGTCTGATAACGGTAACGCAAATTCCCTGACAGTGATAGGGAATAAAACTTTTTTTGAGGGGCGGATTAAGGCTTATGACCTAATCCGCATTGATGGAACTATTAAAGGGAATATTGAATGTCAGGGGGTATTAGAAGTCGGCATTAAGGGAAAGATCGAGGCGGATATTGTAGCGGATAGCGTCCTTATCGGTGGAGAAGTGATCGGAAATATACTGGCCAAAAATCGCCTTGAGATTGCCTCAGGGGGCAAAGTTCGCGGTGACATTGTAACCGCTCATTTAATTATTAATGATGGAGTAGTTTTTGACGGTTCTTGCCAAATGATGACTGATGAAAAGGATAAACAGTTCACGAGCAAAAAAGAAAATATTTTAAATGAAACCACGTTAAAAGTTTTTCCTAAAGATTCTAAAAATAAAAATTGTCAATAGCCATCTTGCAACGTACTATTATTTCAAAAAGTTAAATTATAATTACGGTTGAACACATAGGGTATTCCTAAAACTATTTTTCAACACGTCAATTGTTATTCCAAATTACTCATTTTAAGAATATATTTTTTATAATCTATTGGTAAAGGTGTCCATTATTTCGGATGCCTTTTTGGTTTAGCGATCCATTGATCTGCCAACAAAAAAGATAGTTAGTTCTAAAAAATATGAGATACGTTGTTGGTGTGGGTGATATGAAAATTGGAAGAGCAGGGGATATATTGGTTACCCATGGTTTGGGAAGTTGTCTGGGGCTTATGCTCTATGATCCTGTTGTCAAGGTTGGCGGGATGTTACACGCGATGCTCCCCCTTTCTTCGGTTAATCCTCAAAAAGCCGAGAGTAATCCGTTTATGTTTGTTGATACGGGTGTTCGTCTATTGTTTAAAGAAATGTATGCTTTTGGGGGAGAAAAAAATAGGATGAAGGTGAAAGCAGTAGGATGCAGTCAACCGGCTGATAAAAACGAACTGTTTAGAATCGGTGAAAGGAATTACACGATATTAAGAAAACTTCTCTGGAAAAATAGCGTTCTTTTAGAAGCGGAAGATATTGGGGGAACAATAAGCCGCACCGTGTTTTTTGAAATCAGCAGCGGACGCACGGTGATTGTGTCTGCGGGAAATGAAAGGCTTCTGTGATGTAAAGAAAGATCAGGGAGGATGCATTGAGTGAAAAAAAACCAACAATAAAAGAGGAGTTTAAATGTGGCGATTAATTTTTTAATTGTTGATGATAGTAGTGTCATGAGGAGCATGATCGCCAAAGCTCTCCAGATGAGCGGTATAGACCTGGGTGCAATCCATCAAGCGGGTAACGGAAAGGAAGGTCTTGATAAATTAGACGAACATGTCGTCGATCTGGCAATTGTTGATATTACTATGCCGGTGATGAACGGCGAAGAAATGATCGATTGTATGAGAAGCCGGTCCGATACCAACCAGATCCCGGTAATCGTTATCTCTAATGAAGGAAGCGAAGCGAGGATCGAACGCTTAAAAGAAAAAAAGGCTTGGTTTATTCACAAACCTTTCACCCCGGAACGGATCCGCGATGTCATAAATGAACTTGTTGGAAGGCAGAATGCCTGAGCGACTCAATGAAATTCTCTACCGGGTAGAGGAAGAAATATTAGAGTCATTGGCTTTTCTGTTCCTCGTTTTAGATGAGGAAAGAAAAAAGATAAGTAATGTTTTTGTGTGGGGCGCAAGCATTTCATTCGGGGGCCCTTTTTTCGGTCGACTGATGATGATTGCTTCAGAAATAATTTTTACCGGATTGGTCAAAAACATGTTTGGCTTAGACGCTGGTGAAGAAATATCTTTGGATCAGCAACTCGATGCACTCATTATTGATTTATAGCTTTAATAACGGTAAAATAATTTTAAAGTTTTAAAATGGTAACATTTTAACTCTTTAAAAACGGAGGGAGTTATGAAAAAATATGATCGAGAGTGTGAGGTAGTAGTTGTTGGTTCAGGTATGGGGGGTATGACCTGTGCGCTGGCCTTAGCCAGGAAAGGAAAGAAGGTAGAGATTATAGAACAAGGTTCCAAATTTGGTGGCTATCTTAGTTATTTTAAGAGAGATAATTTTTTATTCGAAGCTTATCTTCATGTCTTTGGCGATTGCGAAAAAGGTGGACTTATGTATGATCTCTTGGGAGAACTGGGTTTACGTGATAAGATTAAATTCTCTAGAATTGACTATACACTTTTTACTCCTAAGGGACCGGTCATTTTTCCAAGGAATTCGGACGAGATAATCAAAGCGCTTTCGCCACTATTTCCAGGTGAGGACCAAGGGCTTAAAAACCTCCTAAACACCATGAAGACCATTTATAATGATTTTTTAAAGCTCCCTTCTCCTTCACCAGTTCTAGAAAGATATAAGGATAAGACCTGTAAAGAGTTGCTTGATGAATTTCTGAAAAATGAGGAGCTAAAGAATCTGCTTATGGGAGCCTGGCTATATATTCTGATGCCTCCCTCGAAGACCTCGGCGATAATGATCTCCGTATTAATGATGATTTACCTTCTTTCACAGGGAGGTTTTTTCCCTCAAGGGGGAAGCAAGGCGGTAGTAGAAGCCTTCTCAAAGGAATTAGAGAAAGATCAAACCCGCATGACACTTAAAACCAAGGTCACTAAGATCATAGTTGAAAATGGCAGGGCGGTTGGAGTGGAGACAGAAAAGGGTGAAAGAATAAGGGCTGACTTTGTGGTTTCTAATGCTGCAGCAAGACAAACCTTCTTAGATTTGGTGGGAGAAAAGGAACTTGCTATTGACTTTGTAACCGATCTTAAACAAAAAGAACTTTCTCTATCGAGTTTCGTGGTCTTTCTCGGTGTAGAAATGGATTTAGAAAAATTAAACCTTACTCATCAGATCTTTGTGAATACTTCGACCAAGACCTTTGACGAGGCTTATGAGAATGTTTTAAAGGGTGAGATTGGTGATTACATAACAATAACGATTCCAACCATAGGCGATCCCGGTCTTGCACCAGGGAAAAATAAGCACAGCCTGACCATCTGGACCATTGCTCCTTACCATCTTGAAGGTAAGGACTGGAAAGTCGAGAGGGAGAAAATAGCTGACAAGATTATAAGAAAAGCTGAAGAAGTGATTCCAGATCTTTCCAAACACATTTTAGTAAAGAATATAGCCACCCCCCTCACTTTGGAAAAATTCACATTAAATACCGAGGGAGCAACTGTTGGATGGATACAAACACGGGAGACAGTCTTTGGGCGACCTCAGCAAAAATCTCCGATTGAGAATCTTTACTTGACCGGACACTGGACTATGCCTGGGGAAGGTCATATGCTGACAGCTAAGTCAGGAATCGATGCAGCCAAATTGATCCTCAGCAGGTGATCTCGAAAAAACCCAGCTAACTAACCTCTGCAAAGAAACTATGTCATAATCTTCGATTTAACATAGCTTTTCAAAAACGGGGATTAGTTACTAAACCTCTGGGTGGAGATAGAAGTATTGCTTCCGGGAATATACCTGACATTAGTCTCTCAATGGAGTCTTTAGTATTAACTGTTGAGTGAACAAAATCAAAAAAGGCAGGACGGCCAAAAGAGCAGAGATGATAAAAATACTGAAAGTGTCCTCACAAGTTCCAATTTTGGTCTCGATATTTTCTTTTCTTTTGTTGCCTATGACGGCCCATGCTATTGGTGATATTCATTTATATGCCATGCCGGGTCAGTGGGCTCAGGATCTTCCAACTTCTTGGATTGGAAACTTACATGTTCGTTATTTCAGTTTCGATAGAGCCTTCGACCGAGACGGTGATAAGATACATACCACCGGAGTTTACGGATTCCAGCTTATCTGGAAATTAGGCCATGTTCAGCGCTTAAGTGATCAATGGTCGCTAACAAATGTGGTCATAGGTGCAAGAGCAAAGGTTAAAACGCGGATTCCGGGGGAGAGACATATAAGCAGTTCTGGTATGGGTGACTGGCTAACCACAAATTACGTTGGTTGGCATAATAAAGCTAACAATCTCCACATTGGGACAGGTTTTACCTTATTGATTCCTGTAGGCGATTACAATAAAGGTCACCAAATCAATATAGGTGAAAACCGCTGGAAACTATATCTGCCATTCTTGATGGTACAATATAGACTCCCGGTTTTTGATGGTCTATTTTTAATAGAACTTTGTTGTAATATTGAAACGAGGTTCAAAAATAAGGATACTGGCTGGGACGACCACGATCTTTCGGAATGGAATTTCATTTTTACCTACTATCCATCGAGAGAAACAAGAAAGCTTGGCTTTTTTGTACAACCTGACCTTCAACTGGCCATTAATGAATCTGAACTACACGGAAAAGGACAGGATGATGGTGATTTTTTCACTTTTGGAGGTTCGTTAGGTGTCATATATGCCCTTAAACCTCATTGCATACTCAACCTAAAATACACTCAAGAGTTAATAGGAAGAGAACTTATTAATGGCACACCACCACCAGAGGTAAAAGCAGTCCATTTTATGTTGGCATACATTTTCTGAGGATTTCAAACTTTGCTTAATTTCCCTATTTAATTACTCTCCAGCCTATCTCATCAGCCAACCTGCACAACGAACGGGTTCTTTCGGTTTATCATCTGTTCTAAACGGGATTGAAATAAATCTTTTTGTCCGCTTGATTTCATCTTTTTCGGCTTCATAACTCACCAGCTTTTGAAGGATTATTAACCTTTTTCTGGTGATTATGCCATACAATTTGCCTAAATAAAAACAAATAAATCAATTGGTTGAAAGTTTTTCAGGGACGACTAATTATAAGCTTTCAATCACCGCAGAAGCGAATTCTGAGCACTTTAATTTTTTCGCTCCGGTCATCTGACGTTCAAGATCGTAGGTAACGGTTTTGTTTTGGATAGTTTTTTCTAACGCCTTGATAATACTATCGGCTGCGTCCTTCCATCCCAAATGTTCAAGCATCATCACTCCGGCGAGCATTAGGGAGCTCGGATTTACCATATCCTGGTTGGCATACTTTGGAGCGGTTCCATGAGTAGCCTCGAAAACAGCCGCTTCCGAGCCGATATTAGCGCTGGGCGCCAAGCCAAGGCCACCCACCTGGGCAGCTAAAGCATCCGACATATAATCACCATTAAGATTAGGCATGGCTAATACGGAATAATCTTCGGGCCGCAGGAGAATCTGCTGAAACATAGCATCGGCAATTCGGTCTTTCATGATTATTTTTCCTGATGGTATTTTCCCATGGTAGTAAGTAAAGAGTTCATTTTCAGTGATCGTAAATTCTCCAAACTCCTCTTTGGCCACTTCGTATCCCCAGTCTCGAAAAGCGCCTTCTGTATATTTCATGATGTTTCCTTTATGGACCAGGGTAACGCTCGGCAGTTGATTTTTAAGGGCATATTTTATTGCGAGTCGTACCAAACGTTTGGTTCCAAAAATACTGATCGGTTTTATCCCGATTCCCGAGTCATCCCGAATAGCGGCTCCCATATTTTCTTTTAGAAAGGAGATAATCTTTTTACATTCCAAAGTATTGACTGACCATTCGATCCCTGCATAGACATCTTCAGTATTTTCACGGAAAATGACCATGTTTACTTTTTCCGGATTTTTTACCGGACTGGGCACACCGGAAAAATAACGGGAAGGTCGAACGGCAGCATAAAGATCTAAAGCCTGCCGAATCGAGACATTTAAACTTCGAATTCCTCCTCCAACAGGAGTGGTGAGCGGCCCTTTAAGCGCAACTTTATATGCTCGAATAGCGTCAATTGTTTCTTCTGGGAGCCATTCGTTGAATTTTTTTTTCGCTTTCTCGCCGGCGAATACTTCCATCCAGTAAATCTTTTTTTTAGCTCCATAAGATTTTTTAACTGCTGCTTCTAATAGTCGGGCTGTGGCTTTCCAGATATCCGGGCCAATGCCGTCGCCTTCAATAAATGGAATGATGGGGTGATCCGGGACATTAATTTCCCCATTTTTAAACAATATTTTAGAACCTTCTGTGGGAACGTTAATAAACTTATAATTCATCACGCGGCCTCGATTAGTGAGATAATTTTCTGAAAATGTTATTTCTCGTTATTATTGAATCCCCAGGTTTTCGGGGTGTTATCGAAAGAAAAGATTAAAATCCAATGTGATATCAAATCAAAATCTCTATTTCTTTGATTTTATTGACAATCTCAAAAATTTACAGTACATTGGAAAACTAGGTTAGAAAAATTTATTTGTGTCACTCCATTGTAACAAATAACGTGGTAAAAATAAATGAAGTTTTTTGATGAAAGATATGACCTCCATTAACAATAATGATAATAACAAAGCAGGGATCCCATCTTTGACAGAACCTTCGACATTAGATGACTATGAGGTTATTGATGCGGAGGATGGTGAGGTTGAAGAAGGTCATGGAGAGGTGATTGAAGAAGGAGAAGAAGAACAAGAGAAAAAAACTTCTCTTGTTCTCTATGACCCGCTTCGGCGATATTTGCTGGAACTTCGGAAATATCCTTTGCTCACAAAAGAAGAAGAACAAAACTTAGCGTTGGCGTTCAAGGAAAAAGGAGACTTAAAAGCAGCCTATTTCTTGGTTGTTTCTAATTTGCGGCTGGTTGTTAAAATCGCAATGGAGTATCAGAAAAGCTGGGTTACTGATTTAATGGATTTGATTCAAGAGGGTAACATTGGACTGATTCAGGCAGTTAAAAAGTTTGACCCGTTAAGAGGAATACGACTTTCTTATTATGCCTCATTTTGGATTAAGGCCTATATTTTAAAATACATTCTGGACAATTGGCGTTTGGTCAAAATTGGTACAACGCAAGCACAAAGGAGGCTTTTTTTTAATTTACAAAAAGAAAAAGCTCGATTAACCTCCCAGGGGTATAAACCTGATCCAAAATATTTAGCTGAGATACTGGAGGTACGAGAAAAAGATATTTTGGAAATGAATGAAAGGTTAGCCCTTCCAGAAAAATCATTAGATTCGCCTTCGGTTGAAGACTTTCGATATCCAATAAAAGACATTATTCCCATTGAAGAGGCCCCGATTGATGAGAAATTATCTGACGAGGAAGCAAGAACGCTTTTTCAGAAAAAAATTAAAGAATTTAATGAAACTTTACAGGGAAAAGACCGATATATTTTTGAAAATCGGCTAATAAAAGAACAGCCGGAAACACTTCAGGAGATTGGTAAAAGGTACGGGATAACAAGAGAACGAGCCCGACAATTAGAAGCAAAACTGATTAAAAAACTTAAGGACTTTCTCCAACAAGATGGTACTGATCTTAGTAGTTACCAATTAAATATATGGGGACGCTATGACAAACATATGGGGGATGTAAACAGGTCATAATAATAAACAATGAAAAATGACGGCTTCGTAAAAAGTCCCGCTTTGCGGCCGGGATAAAGAGCTGAAGCGCCCCTTGTAGCGCTCGGCGCGGGAAAGCTTTTTACGGTGCCGGCTGATTTTTGACTTTTTACGGCTTCAACAAAAATAGTTTCATTAAAAATTTCACGATTCACTATATTTACATTTGAGAGGAATAAATCAAAATGGCTATGCTGGAGGTTAAGATCTATTATGAGGATACTGATTGTGGTGGCGTAGTTTATCATGCCAATTACCTACGGTATTTTGAAAGGGCAAGGACAGAATATTTTGCCGAGCAGGGTATCTCGATCCGTGACTATATGAAAAATGGTATTCTTTTTGTGGTGGTGAGAGCAGAAATTTCCTATGAATCCCCCGCGCAGTATGGTGACGTTTTGATAATTAATTCGGAGTTGGAGAAAGTACGGAGGGTTAGCATTGATTTCAAACACACCATTCGCAGAAAAGATGAGGATGGTGTGCTCGTAAAGGCCAAAATACGGTTGGCCAGCCTTAATGGGGATGGGAAGTTAACCCCATTGCCTAAGGTTTTCTTAGAAGTACTCGGAGCAACGGATGTGATATGAAAACAATTTGCGGCTTCCTCGTGATGGTGTTTGCATTCTTATTGTTGACGGTGCATGCGGGAGCGCAAGACACGGTTGCTGACACTAAGCTTACACCCTCTAAAACCAACCTCACGTCCGGCGAGCAGGAATATCTTCTCATCTTAGCGCGTAAGACTTTAACCAATTACCTCACCGGCAAGCCGATTCAGGAACTCGAAAAGGCAAAGCTTTCGCCCGCGCTTATTGAAAAGAGAGGATGTTTTGTTACGTTAGAAAAAAAGGGAAACTTAAGAGGATGCATCGGATATATTCAACCAGAAAAGTCTTTGAGCGAATGTGTGATGGAAAATGCCGTGCATGCCGCAACCCAGGACCCTCGATTTCCGGAAGTAAATTTTGAGGAGCTAAATGCCATTACCATTGAAATCAGTGCCCTTACTGTTCCTGAGCCATTGGAAATAAAGAATCGAAAGACGCTTCTCCAGCTTCTGGTGCCGGGCAGGGATGGGGTGATCTTAAGCAACGGGGGGAAGAAGTCCACCTTTCTTCCTCAGGTGTGGGAACACTTTGTGGACAAAGAAAGTTTTCTTAATGCGCTGTGCGAAAAAGGAGGAATGTCCCGCGGATGCTGGGAAGAGGAGGATACGGAAATATTGACTTACCGCGCCGAGGTTTTTAAAGAGAAGACCCATGATGAGGCTATGAAGGATCCGAAAGGAAAAAATCATTAAGCTTTGTTAACGGGAGATACCTAATTTTTTGAGGCAGGGAAAGGATAAAAAGATTTTCAGCTAACCGTTTGTTAATGACCGGAGAATCAAGGTTAATTTTAATAGTGGTCTTTTCTGACGGGAAAAAGGCGGTGATCACAGTAGGAAAAACATTCCCCACAAATCGTTTGTAATCTTGATAAAAAATTTCAGCTATTGTTTTCCCATTGCGCTGCACAGTTTTTCTTTCGATAAAAAGCGACCTTCTGTTAATCTTAAATTCATAATCAAGGTTTCCTTTTTTTGTTTTTAAGGTCTCATCGTCAAGCCATAAAGGTTCTCCCTCGTAGGTTTCTTCCATCCCGTGCATGATTTCTTGAAGAAAAAAGAAAAAATCGGGAATTCTGGGATTTATAATTTGGTGAGGCTCACCGGTATAAACAACAGCAGAAGAAGGCAGATAGACAGTTGCCTGATCAGGTTGATAGAGCACATCAAAGATAGTATTTCCAAAGGTCCCAAAAGATTGCAGCCGAAGCGCTTGCGTAGCTTTTCGATATAAAAGCGCGCCTTCGAAGGAATGCTTTTTTAACCTGCCTTCAAAGGGGTATTCAATCCGGGCTTTAAAATTTGATTTTAAAAAAACAACACCAGGAAAATTTTCTTTTATTGCTTTTAAGGTCTCTTCTGGTGATAATTTTGTGGCACGCGGAGGGGGTATAATAGGACCGGGCCGGGGACAGGCGGAGAATAAAAACAACGACCCAACAACAATGACAAGACAATGAAACCTCTTAAAATTCATGTAATACTGCTTTCCGTCGCCCAGTAATTTTACAGTTTTTTGTTTTACTTAATAGATAGTTACCTTATAGATGAAACACATCCGGACCGCAAGAAAAATTTTTTCATAAAAAGGAAATGGCTATGAAACGCTTCCGATGGGAAATAATAATGGGCATTTCGTTACTGTTAGCATCAATCTTTTTTTATGTGATTCATTATGTTATTTTTAGAAACCTTAACCATATCTTTCTCTATCTCATCGGGGATACTGCTTTTGTCTTCCTTCAGATACTTTTAGTAACGGTAATAATCGAACAATTTCTGAATAGAAGAGAGAAACGAGCTCGGTTGAAAAAGCTGAGCATGGTTATTGGATCATTTTTTAGTGCTGCGGGGAATAAACTTTTGGCTTATTTTTCTGATTTTGATCCTCACTTAGATACCATAAGAAAAGAACTGGTGGTAACAAATGGCTGGTCTGACCAGGAATTTATAGCAGTCAGCAAGCGGCTCAAAGGCTATGATTATGGAGTTGAAATTAATAAAGTAAGATTAGAAGATTTACGGAGCTTCCTTTTGGGTAAGGTAAGTTTTTTATTGCGGCTTTTGGAAAACCCGACACTCCTTGAGCACGAATCCTTTACTGAACTTCTGCGGGCAGTGTTTCATTTAGCCGAAGAATTATCAGTGCGGGAAAAATTTGATGATTTACCCCCAACGGACCATCAACATCTTGCCGGAGATATAAAAAGGGTTTACGTTTTATTGGTCGATCAATGGCTTGATTATATGAAATACCTGAAAGACAATTATCCGTATCTTTTCTCTCTGTCGGTCCGGATGAACCCCTTTGACCAGAGCGCCTCTCCCATCATAAAAGAAGAATTGTGATAGTATCACTGCTGGCTGGCATTGAAAAATAACGATCAAAGATTTTTAAGGTACTGTTCAAGCCGATCCATGCCTTCGTGAATATTTTCTATAGAATTGGCATAGGAAAAACGGAGGTATCCTTCAGCGTTATTACCAAAATCAATTCCCGGACTAACAGCTACCTGAGCTTTCTCGAGAATGTCAAAGGCAAATGCCCGAGAATCTTGGGTAAACTTTTTTGCATTGGCCAATACATAGAAAGCGCCCTGGGGCTCAAACGTCAAGCCAAAACCCAAGGCTTTTAAACGAGGAATGATAAATTTCCTCCTTTGATTAAAAATTGCCCGCATCTGCGCAACGTCTTTTTGGGCTTCAGTTATAGCGGCGATCCCCGCCCACTGAACAAAGGCATTAGCGCTGATAAAAAAATTTTGCTGTATCTTCTGTATTGGCCGCACGAATTCTTTGGGGACAATCAGGTATCCTAAGCGCCATCCGGTCATGGCGTATTGCTTTGAAAATGACCCGACCACAAATGCCTTATCAGTGAATTCTATAATTGAATGCTCCGGCGAGTCATAAACCAGGCCATGATAAGTTTCATCCGCGATCAGGTAATATCCGAGGCCAGCTAAGGCGTTCATCGCTTCAGGCGAAAGGATACTTCCAGTTGGATTAGCCGGGGAATTTATAAGAATAGCTTTCGTACTCGGAGTCAGGTGGCGGGACACTTCTTCCGGTTGGTACCGGAAGCCATCTTCCTCATGGACATTGACAAAGTTTACCGTTCCTCCCAAAAATCGGATAATATTTGGATAACAAGCGTAGTAAGGATTGGTAAGGATGATCTCAGCACTGTTTTCCAGTATCGTGGAGAAAAGAAGAAAAAGAGCAGAAGAAGAACCAATTGTGATTATAATTTGATGCGGGCTGACTTCTTTTCCGTATTTTGTTGCGTAGTATCCTGCCAGAGCTTCCCGGAGTTCAAATAATCCCAGGCTATGGGTGTATTTGGTCTTTCCTTCTCGGATTGCTTTTATGCAGGCATTTTTTATGCATTGCGGGGTTTCAAAATCAGGTTCACCCACTTCCAAATGGATTACTCTTTTCCCCGTTCTTTCCATCTCGTAAGCTTTTTCTAAAACATCCATCACCAGGAATGGAGGAATATCGAGAGATTTTTTGGAGATTTTCAAATGAAACCTCGTTTTTTATTTTTCACAATAAAGAAAGGAATCGTAATTTCGAATTTTTTTCTTATTATAACAAAGGTGAACTAAAAATCCATTTATTGATCAGTAAAAAGAATAAATGTCGGCATGAAAAAAATATTGGGCGGGATCCTATTTGGTGGTCGTTTAAATACGTCTCATGAGGTTAAATCTTTTGATTCAATAATTCCTTAATTGATTGAAAGCATTAAATTAAAATTTAAAAAAGAAGGTTTATTTTTTTAAATTAGAAAGCGTCATAGTTTTCATGCGATAATATAAGCTGTTTCTTGACTGAAAATCATTTTTTTTCTATAATTTTGATAACAAATGGAAATTTAAAAATGCTCAATTCCTAAATGAGAGTAATTAGGGGGCGGTAAAATTTACTGGGGCGATTATTATTGTTACGGTTTATTGGTTTTTGCTTTTTAAGGTTAACTTTTTTGATGAAAGGAGTACGGAATGAGAAATAGGTTACGAAAGATATCCCAACCGCTCGAATTAATTAAAACGGAATTTTTGCTTGGGCTGTGTTTATGTTTGGCAATTCTGATAATAATACCTCCGGCAACTAAAGGTTTTGCTTCAGAAAAAGATTTAGGTCTTAGTTCAGACCGTCCGTCTTTTGTTGAAATCGCCAAAAAAATTAACCCGGCAGTGGTAAATATCAGCACGGAAAAAATGGTAAAGGGATCTGATAACGTATTTCGTCATTATTTTGGGCCAGGGGGTCCGTCTCCCCGGGATTTTTTTGGTGATGATTTTTTTGATCGTTTTTTCGGAGAACAACCTGAAAAAGAGCATAAGGAAAAAAGTCTCGGTTCCGGATTCATTATCAGTAGAGATGGCTATATCTTAACAAACAATCATGTGGTAGAAGGGGCCGACAAAATAAAAATTCGTCTTGGAAATGAAAAGGAATACGTGGGTAAGATTATTGGAAAAGACGAAAAAACTGATGTGGCCGTGATTAAAGTGGATACCAAGGAGAACCTTCCTTTTGTGACTTTAGGAGACTCTGATTTGTTGGAAGTCGGGGAATGGGTTATGGCTATCGGTAACCCATTTGGCTTAGAACACACGGTGACCGTAGGAGTGGTTAGTGCAAAAGGCCGAGTCATCGGAGCGGGCCCGTACGATAATTTTATTCAAACGGACGCCTCGATTAACCCAGGAAACAGCGGAGGTCCGCTTGTTAATACCAAAGGAGAAGTTATTGGTATAAACACCGCCATTGTTGCTCAGGCTAATGGTATTGGCTTTGCGATCCCGTCAAATATGGCAAAAGAAATACTTCCCCAGCTTAAAGAAAAAGGGCGGGTAATACGTGGGTGGCTTGGCGTTATGGTTCAAAAGGTTACGCCTGAACTCGCCCAATCTTTTGGTCTGGCCGAGGGGCGAGGCGCCTTGGTTGCTCAGGTTCAGGAAAGCAGTCCGGCGGCCAAAGCCGGAATCAAAAAAGGTGATATTATAGTTAAATTTGATGGGAAAGAAATTAAGGAAATGGACGAGTTGCCGCGGATGGTAGCAGGAACACCAATAGGAAAAAATGTAGGAATTGTTATTTTCCGTGAGGGAAAAGAAATTACGGTGACGCTTACTATTGGGGAGATGCCCGAGGGAGAAAAAGAAGTTAACCTGTCGAAGAAAACTGAAAACAATTTAGGGCTGACGGTTAAAAATATTACTCCCGAACTGGCAAATCAACTTGGGCTTGCCGAGAAGGAAGGCGTGCTGGTGATCAGCATTGAACCAGGTGGACCGGCGGAAGACGTTGGAATAATGAAAGGGGATATTATTAAAGAAGTAAACCGGAAACCAGTAAAAAATGTGCGAGAATATTCAGAAGCGATCGGGAAAGTAAAGCCGGGTGAGAATATTCTTTTCTTTATTAAGCGGGGTGACGATTCTCTTTATGTGGTGTTAAATGCTGTTAAAAAGTAAATCTTAATAACCTATGGAGGGATTAGGAATGAGTGAAATTGTTGATGTTCATGCACGTGAAATATTGGATTCGCGGGGGAATCCGACTGTTGAAGTTGATGTTATTCTGGAAACCGGAACCATGGGAAGAGCACAAGTTCCTTCGGGAGCTTCCACCGGAGAAAGAGAAGCCTTAGAGCTTCGTGATGATGATGCTAAACGATACCTTGGCAAAGGAGTTAAAAAAGCAGTTACCAATGTTAACGATGTGATTGCTCCGAAAATAGTGGGTCTTTTTGCCTCTGAACAAAATTTTATCGACTCGATACTGATTGATCTTGATGGCACCGAAAATAAAGGGACCTTGGGAGCGAATGCCATCTTAGGGGTTTCGATGGCAGTTGCGAAAGCCGCAGCGGAAGATTTGGGGATGCCTTTTTATCGTTATCTGGGGGGAGTAAATGCACGTGTGCTTCCGGTTCCCATGATGAATATCCTCAATGGCGGGGCTCATGCTGACAACAATGTGGATATTCAGGAGTTTATGATTTTACCGGTGGGCGCGGATAGTTTTGCACAGGCGCTCCAGATGGGGGCCGAGGTTTTCCATAACTTGAAAAAAGTACTTAAAAGTAAAGGCTATAATACTGCTGTTGGCGACGAAGGAGGCTTTGCACCCAACCTTAAGTCAAACACCGAGGCGATTGAGTTAATTTTGGAAGGGATTGTGAAAGCGGGCTATCAACCCGGCAAAGATGTGTACCTTGGGTTTGATTGTGCCGCAAGTGAGTTTTTTGAAAAGGGGAAGTATATCTTGAAAGCAGAAGCTAAACCGGAAAAGACACCGGAAGAACTGATTGATTTTTACAGCGAATGGGTTAAAAAATATCCGGTTATCAGCATCGAAGACGGGTTGGCGGAAAATGATTGGGAGGGCTGGAAACTTTTAACGGAAAAGTTAGGGAAAAAGGTTCAAATCGTGGGCGATGATCTTTTTGTGACCAACACGAAAATCATCAAACGGGGGATTGAGCAGGGTATTGCCAATTCGGTTCTCATTAAACTCAATCAGATCGGCACGGTGACTGAGACGATTGATGCCATTGAAATGGCCAAAAAAGCCGGTTACACGGCGGTGGTTTCACACCGTTCGGGTGAAACCGAAGATACGACGATTGCTGACTTGGTTGTTGGGTGCAATACCGGACTTATAAAGACCGGTTCAACGTCTCGGACCGACCGGGTTGCCAAATATAACCAGCTCCTTCGTATCGAAGAGGAGCTTGGTGAGACCGCCCAATATTTAGGGAAAGATGCTTTTTATAATTTAAAATAACGTGACCAATAAATACAGCACTTTAATATATTAAAAAAATATGGAAACTCTTATTTCGCAACCATCAAAATTAATTACTCTGGCGGACTATCAGGATGGTTCGGTAGTGAGCCGAACGATTATAAATAAGAAGACCGGAACAGTAACTTTCTTTGCTTTTGATGAAGGCCAGGGCTTGAGTGAGCACACCGCTCCCTTCGATGCTCTGGTTTATATTCTGGATGGGGAGGCAGAAATTACTATTTCCGGAAAGCCGGTTAAGGTGTTTGAGGGTGAGATGCTGATAATGCCCGCTCATCAACCCCATGCTTTGAAAGCAATAAAAAGGTTCAAAATGCTTTTAACCATGATAAGGGAATAAACAATGTTTCATGTCGCCACCGACGAAGAGATAAAATCCGGGAAGGTTACGGATGTATATTTTGTGCGAACCCTGGAGATACTTAAAGCTCGGGGAATAAACAAACGGGTTGCGGCTGAGGTGTGGACCAAAGATTTACCCCTTGAATGGAGATGGGCGGTCTTTGCGGGTATTGAAGAAGGGGTTGAACTTCTTGCGGGTAAACCGGTTACGGTTAATGGGTTACCAGAAGGAACCATCTTTCAATCCTATGAACCGGTTTTAGAGATTGAATGCTATTATCAGGATTTTGCTATTTTTGAAACCGCTTTGCTCGGTTTTATCTGCCAGGCAAGCGGCATTGCAACTGCCGCCGCCCGATGTCGAAAGGCGGCCGGTGATAAACCGATGACCAGTTTCGGCGCTCGGCGGATGCATCCGGCAATTGCGCCGATGGTTGAACGTAGCGCATTTATCGGTGGTTGTGATGGGGTAGCGGTTGTAAAAAGCGCAGAATTTATCGGTGAAGAACCGGTCGGCACAATGCCTCATGCCTTGATTTTAGTTATGGGGGATACGGTGGAAGCTACCAAGGCTTTTCATGATGTTATTTCCAAAAAAGTGCCCCGAGTTTCTCTCATTGACACCTTTCACGATGAAAAGTTTGCGGCGTTGGAGGCGGCGGACGCTTTGGGAAAGGACCTCTTTGCCGTTCGTTTAGACACGCCATCATCTCGTCGGGGTAATTTTTTAAAGATTATTGAAGAGGTGCGATGGGAGCTTGATTTACATGGTTTTGATCAGGTTAAAATTTTTGTAAGCGGAAATATTAATGAAAAAGCCATTCAAGAACTCTATCACCAGGTAGATGCCTTTGGAGTGGGAACGAGCATTTCTAATGCTCCGGTAGTTGATTTTTCTCTCGACATAGTTGAAGTTGAAGGGAAGCCTCTATCAAAAAGGGGAAAACCCTCGGGGAGGAAAAAGCTCATAAGATGTCCTCACTGTTTTCAAACGAAAGTTATTTCGCGACAAAATGTTCCCCCTCCATGTGAATGCGGCGCAGCAATGGAATCCTTAAATTCTCCCCTTATTGCTGATGGGGAGGTGGTGGGGAATCGTTCTCGACCTCAAAAAATAAGAGAATATGTTTTAAATCAATTACCCCATTTTTCTTTATAGTTTATTTTTTTTCTTAGGGAAGGATAAAGATGAATTGGAGGGAGCAACGTGAACAGATGGTTAAGCATCAACTTGTTTTGCGGGGGATTAAAGACCAGCGAGTTTTGGAAGCCATGCGGAAAGTCCCTCGGCATTTTTTTGTACCGGAAAAGTTGAGCGAAAGCGCTTACCATGATGGGCCTCTTTCCATCGGGGAAGGACAAACGATTTCTCAACCGTATATGGTTGCTCTCATGACCGAATGTTTGGGTTTAAAAGGCGGTGAGAAAGTGTTGGAGATCGGGACCGGATCCGGTTATCAGACCGCAGTTTTGGCTGAACTGGCGGAGCACATTTATACTATTGAGCGGATCCCGATTTTATTGAAAAAGGCTCAACAGGTCCTTACCCGCTTGGGATACACGACGATCACATTTAAAGGAGGGGATGGTACGTGCGGGTGGGAGGAGGAAAGTCCGTTTGATGGGATTATTGTGACTGCCGGAGCTCCGGATATTTCTCCGGTGTTGGTTGAACAGCTCGATGAGGGAGGCGTATTAGTTATTCCGGTGGGAACTCGGTTCTCGCAGAGCCTTTTTAAAGTGACTAAAAAAGGAGACAGGATCGAAAAGGAAAATTATACTCTTTGTGTTTTTGTCCCGTTGATTGGAATGCATGGTTGGAAAGAAAATTAATAACTAACGTTAATTTTTATTTTGTCTATGAAAATTGATGCCGCTATTCTTATTGGAGACCGAGGAAAATTTTTTCCGGTTCAAGGAGGGAATAAAAATTTTTTGGACTTGCATGGATTGCCCCTGTTTTTTTATTCCATAAAAGCTTTGGAGGAATCTCCGTATATCAATAGAATTTTCATTGTGGGAGATCAGGCGCGAATTAAAAATACCATAGCCGGTCACAGTCGCGCTTTGAAGACCCCCGACAAGATTATTGCTTTGGAGCAGAAAAGGAATCTATTTGAAAACGTTTTTGTCGCTTTTGAGGAAGCCCTATCCGTAGAAAGAAAAAATAATCGGAGTGCGGAGTGGACGGGTGAAGAAAAGGCCATGCTTTATATGCCGGGAGACACTCCTCTGATTGCCGCGCAGGAAATTGATGAGTTCATCGAACAATGTGACGTAAATTCTATTGATTATTTTTTGGGTATGAGCACTGAAGAAGGTCTGAAGCCATTTTATCCCACGAAGAAAGAGCGGGGAATTAAAATGGCTTATTTTTATGTTAAAGGTAAAAAGTATCGTCAAAATAACCTTCATCTGATTAAGCCGTTTAAAATTCAAAACCGTCACTGCATTCAGAGGATGTATGACTATCGGTATCAGAAACAGGTTATATATTTTCTGAAACTACTTTTGGCGTTTTATCGTGCGCATTTACAAAGACGAGGGATATATTATTTTCTTATCCTCCACTGGAACCTTTTCCTTGCACGCATCGGCTTGGAAAGCTTAACCCCTCCTTTTCGGAGAATGATAAGTTTGGAAGGCATTGAAGAGGTGATAAGAAATTTTCTTGGTTGTCGGTTTAAAATAGTGGAAACTAAGCTTCCTGGCGCGGCTCTGGATATTGATAATGAAAAAGATTATGAAACCATGAAAATTCAATTTCATTTTTGGAGAGATTATCAGTCTGATCTTATCGATGCCTTTCTGAAATCACGACTACCGATAGAGTCTGCCCAATGAAGATAAAAACCATTTCAGCCTTTTTTTCATTCCTGGTTTTCTCATTGTTTTTTTTAAACCGGACGGCGTGGGCCTGGGGCGCAGGGATACATATCGCGCAAGGAGAGTTTATTCTCAATAATCTCACCGTGATCATGCCTTTTATCAGAGAGCTACTCCAATCCTATCCCCTTGATTTTCTGTACGGGGTTATCAGCGCTGATATTTTTATCGGTAAGGGTTCACGGAGGAGAGATGACCATTGCCACAACTGGTCGATTGGCAAAAAAATGCTTTTCGCTGCTCATACTCCGGTGGAGAAAGCCTTTTCTTATGGGTATCTTTCTCATCTGGTTGCGGACACGGTGGCTCACAACATTTATATTCCCAGTCAGCTTTATCGCACTTCGACTACCCGTAAATTTGGACACCTTTACTGGGAATATCGATCTGATATATTTACCGAAAAAAAGCATTGGAAAATTGCCAGAAAGGTAATTTCAGGTCATGATCCGAGTGATGATGATTTTATTACCCAGACCGTGCCTCATCGTGTTCTTCCCTTTAAAACCAAAAAACTTATTTTTTCTACTACCCTCCTCTTGTATGATTTGGAGCATTGGCGCAAGGCCGTTACGGTTGTGTCGCAGAATTCCCGCTGGGAAATAAGTCGGCAGTATATAGAATCGCTCAAGCAACTTTCCTTCTTTCTTACGCTCGATTTTCTTAAGAATCCTAAAGGGGCTATCTGCTTTAAATATGACCCGGTAGGTTCTGATAACCTTCGGGATGCAAAAAGGAGAAGACGTTTAGTAAAGAAGCTTACGGGGGAAAAACCGACGAAGGGTGGTTTTGAAATTCCTGCCGACATGCGAGACGCTTTCCAAAAGATTTCGAGGCTGAGGCATCAGAGTCGGAAGGATGCGATAATATGAGTGATCCTCAAAAGATAATTCAGGAACTCCGGGAAAGAATCAATTACCACAATTATCGCTATTATGTGCTGGATGACCCGGAAATTTCCGATCAGGATTATGACCGCATTTTTCGAGAACTGGAAAATTTAGAAAAAAAATATCCTCACCTTATCACCCCCGATTCACCAACTCAACGGGTTGGTGCTCCCCCGCTTGAATCATTCAAGACGGTTACGCATAATCTCCCTATGCTGAGCTTAGGGAATGCCTTCACGGAAGAAGAAATAATCGAATTTGACCGGCGCCTAAAAAGGTTCCTCAAAGATGAGACTGACATTACCTACGTGGCCGAACCAAAACTTGATGGGTTAGCCGTAGAATTAGTTTATGTAGACGGTATTTTTTATGTTGGGTCAACCCGTGGAGACGGTATGACCGGAGAAGACGTTACTCAAAATCTCAAGACGATAAAATCAATACCCCTTAAGCTCATCACCAAAAAAATCAAAAAGATACCTCCACGATTCGAAATACGAGGAGAAGTATATATCGGCATCAAGTCTTTTCATGAACTAAACCGCCACCAGGATGAAAAAGATGAGCCCCGATTTGCTAATCCCCGCAATGCGGCTGCCGGATCTCTTCGTCAGCTCGATTCTTCAATAACTGCCAAGAGGCCTTTGGATATTTTTTGTTATGGCGTCGGTTTAGTACGAGGGTATTCTTTTAACTCCCAAGAGGAACTTTTAAAAACTTTGCCTCACTGGGGATTTAAAGTAAACCCGCACTTACAGGTTTGCAAGAATATCAATGACGTCATGAAATATTACCATCATATCGAAAAAATACGGGAGGAACTTGATTATGAGATTGATGGGATAGTAATAAAGGTGAACGAATTTGCTCTTCAGGAAAGATTAGGCACGATTTCCCGAAGCCCCCGGTGGGCTTTGGCGTATAAGTTTCCCCCGCGGCAGGCAACCACCAAGGTGATTGATATAAGACTCCAGGTTGGTCGAACCGGAGCGATAACCCCGGTTGCCGTTATGGAACCGGTTTCGATTGCCGGAGTAACCGTGAGTCGGGCCACCCTCCATAATCAGGATGAGATCGACAAAAAAGACATTCGCATTGGCGATACGGTGTTAATTCAACGCGCCGGCGATGTTATTCCGGAAGTGGTTTCGGTAGTAAAGGAAAAGAGGCCGGAAAAAACAGTTCCCTTTAAAATCCCTTCGTCATGCCCGGTTTGTGGCTCAAAGGTGGTGCGAGAGGAGGATGAGGCGGTTTACCGGTGTCTCAATCTTTCCTGCCCGGCGCAGTTAAAAAAGACGATCAAGCACTTTGCTTCTAAAAGGGCAATGGATATTGATGGGCTGGGCGATAAATTGGTTGATAAATTTGTGGATGAAGGGATCATAGGAAATGTGACGGATCTTTATTCGTTGAAAGCTAATGACCTTGTTCCCCTTGAGCGGATGGGAGAAAAACTGGCGCTCAATATCATTAATGCCATTGAAGGAAGTAAGGAAAGGGACTTAGACCGTTTCCTCTATGCCTTGGGGATTCGCCATGTCGGGGAGCATCTGGCAATGATTTTAGCAGAGCACTATCCAAACCTTGAAGATTTAATGGACGCTCAAGAAGATGACCTGATCCAGGTTAATGAAATCGGCCCGGAAGTGGCGCGAAGCATTGTCCGTTTTTTTTCTCAAAGAGGAAACCGTGACCTTATTCAACGGTTAAAAAACATGGGGATTAAACTTAGCGCCAAAAGAAAAAAGAACGGAGGAACCTTACAAGGGAAAACCATTGTCTTTACCGGGACGTTAACTCAGTTTACTCGGAGTGAAGCGGAAAAGCTGGCCGAATCTTTAGGGGCTCAAATATCTTCGAGTGTGAGTAAAAAAACCGACCTGGTGGTAGTTGGGTCTGACCCTGGCTCCAAATATGAAAAGGCAAAAAATCTGGGAATTAGTATTATAGCCGAAGATGCGTTTAAAAAAATAGTGGAATCGTGAACCGGTGATATTATATTTTTTATGGCGCTTGTTTTTTTACAAAAAAAAATGTTAAAAGACACTTATAAAAATAGAGCTGCGACTTAGATCACGAATCTGGAGATATCATGAAAGGGATCATACTTGCCGGGGGGTTGGGAACACGTCTTTTCCCTCTCACCAAAGTAACCAATAAACATCTTCTGCCGGTTTACGATAAACCCATGATCTATTATCCGATTCAAACCTTGGTGAACGCAGGGATTACTGATGTATTACTGGTAACCGGTGGAAACAGCGCGGGTGATTTTCTCCGGCTCATCGGAAACGGAAAAGAGCTTAAGCTTAAACACATTGAATATACCTATCAGGAAGGAGAAGGTGGGATTGCTCAAGCTTTAAGCCTGGCGGAAGAATTTGCGGATAACGGAAAAATTTGCATTATTTTGGGTGATAATATTATTGAAAAAAATATCAACCGCGCGGTAGAAAATTTTAAAAAACAGGCAAAGGGGGCAAAAATTATATTGAAAGAGGTTTCGGATCCGGAGCGCTTTGGAGTCCCGGTTTTAGATGAAGATAGGATAATAGCGGTTGAGGAAAAACCGGAGGTTCCCAAGTCGAAGTTTGCGGTTATCGGGATTTATATGTTTGATAATACCGTATTCGATATTATCCGAACGCTCAAACCCTCTGAGCGTGGTGAACTGGAGATTACCGACGTAAACAATGCTTATATAAAGAGAGGGGATATGACGTATGAAATATTAGACGGCTGGTGGACGGACGCCGGAACTTTTGATTCGTTGCGAATTGCCACCAATTTAGTGGCCGAAACCGGTGCTAATAAAGTCTAAAAAGAGGATAAGCGCTATGATCATGGGCGTCAAAACCAAACTGTTGAAGGTGTTCCCGGATGAACGCGGGCGTTTGATGGAAATGCTTCGGTCGGACGATGAAATTTTTATGAAGTTTGGGCAGGTATATATGACCACCGCCTTTCCTGGGGTCGTGAAAGGATGGCATTATCATAAAGTGCAGTATGACAACATGGTAGTGGTCAAAGGCATGATGAAGATAGTTCTATATGACAGCCGCAATGATTCACCAACCCATAAAGAAGTAAATGAATTTTTTCTCGGTGATTACAACCCGCAGCTTCTGCAGATTCCTCCCTTGGTTTTTCACGGATTTAAATGTGTAAGTGAAAGTGAAGCGCTGGTTATCAACATACCTACCGAGGCATATAACTATTCTCTTCCTGATGAATACCGGGTCTCTCCCGATGATAATGATATTCCTTATGATTGGAATCGCAAGGACGGTTAACAATCATCCCTTTTGGCGGGAGAATGATGATGAAAATTTTAGTAACCGGCGGCGCCGGTTTTATCGGGTCTAATTATATCCTTTTCATGCTGCAAACCTTTCCGGACG
This sequence comes from Thermodesulfobacteriota bacterium, assembly GCA_026625185.1. Taxonomy (GTDB): domain Bacteria; phylum Desulfobacterota; class WTBG01; order JAGOGO01; family JAGOGO01. The sequence goes on from CP113000.1 coordinate 2,694,326, forward strand.
TTCAGATAACAAATGTGGACAAATTAACCTATGCGGGAAATCTGGAAAATCTTTCGGCAATTGAATGCAAGGATTCCTATTGTTCACGGTACCGGTTTATTAAAGGTGACATTGTTGATCGTATATTGATTGATAATCTTTTATCGCAGGGGTTTGATGCGGTCATTAACTTTGCCGCGGAGTCGCATGTTGATCGCAGTATTGAAGAAGCGGGGATTTTTATCCGGACTAATGTTTTGGGCACTCAAATTTTATTAGAAGGAATCAAAAAATATAAGGTAGGCCGATTTATTCAGATTTCAACCGATGAAGTTTATGGCTCTTTAGGTCCCGAAGGAAAATTTACGGAAGAGTCGTATCTTAAACCGAACAGCCCCTATTCGGCAAGTAAAGCCGGCGCCGACTTGATCTGCCGGGCGTATTTCAAGACTTTTAGCCTTCCCGTCATTATTACTCGTTGCTCGAATAATTATGGCCCTTATCAATTTCCCGAAAAGGTTATTCCGTTATTTATTACTAATGCTATCGAAAATATACCGTTACCGCTTTATGGTGATGGTCTTAATATCCGCGACTGGATTTATGTGGAAGACCACTGCCGAGCAATCGATCTGGTTTTGCGCAAAGGTAAAGTCGGTGAAATATATAATATCGGGGGAAATTGTGAAAGGACCAATATCACCATCACCCAAATGATTCTCGAAAAATTAAATAAACCAAAAACGCTCATTACGTTCGTGAAAGATCGTCCGGGACATGATCGCCGGTATGCAATTGCGGCCGATAAAATAGAAAAAGAAATAGGGTGGAAGCCGGCACACTCTTTTGAAACCGGAATAGATAAAACCATCACCTGGTATCTGAACAATAAATCGTGGTGGGAAAAAATTAAAAGCGGGGAATACCGAAACTATTATCACCAAATGTATGGTAACCGCTCATCGTTGTAGGGGCAGGGCAGGCTCTGCCCGACTTAATTTGATATAAATAAATTATGAAAAAAATATTGATCATCGGCGCGGATGGCATGCTGGGGAGTGAGCTTTGTCGAACCCTCAAGGGAGAAAAGGTATGTATCGGCAGCACCATACAAGAACTGGATATCACGGATTATGACCGGACCATCGAGACCATAAAAAGGCTTGAGCCTCAGGTGGTGATTAATGCGGCTGCCTTTACCATGGTTGATCTCTGTGAACAGGAAAAAGAAAAAGCTTTTGCCGTAAATGCGTTGGGAGCAAGAAACGTTGCCGTGGGATGTCGAGAAACAGGAGCACGGTGTGTTTACCTAAGTACGGATTACGTGTTCGACGGTAAAAAGGATAGACCGTATGCTGAAGCCGATCTTCCTAATCCCCTTTCCGTTTATGGATTATCAAAGTTTCAGGGAGAGAAGCATGTTGAAAAAAATTTAGACGATTATCTTATCATTCGGTCATCGTGGCTGTTCGGAAAACAAGGATCAAATTTTGTAAACACGGTTATAAAACTTTCCCGGGAAAAAACCGAACTAACGATGGTGAATGATCAAAAAGGATCCCCCACTTATACTGCTGATTTGAGTCAGGCCATTTCGTTATTAATTGAAAAGGATTTGAAAGGGATTTTTCATGTAACTAATCGTGGCTGCTGTACCTGGTTTGAATTTGCGCAAAAAATCCTTGACCTCATCGGCAGTCCTATGAAGCTCATCCCCATCTCTTCCTCGCAATCTGGCCGAGCAGCGCAAAGGCCTTACAATTCAGTTTTAAATTCTGAAAAATTTATAAGGAAAACCGGCTTCATTATGTCTCATTGGCATGATGCCTTGGTTCGCTGTATCAAAACTATGGATTTGTAATTTTTCCGAAGTCGGCTCGTGTACTGATTCAAAAATATCTTAACTTTATTTGTCATTCCGGGCTTGACCCGGAATCCAATGTTTTTTCTTGACGTTTTCATAGCTTAATATTAAAAAACAGAAAAAAATATCAACACCAAAAAAGATAAGGGACTGAAATGAACAGGGAGTCTTTAATGGAAAGAATTTTCACAACTGATAAGAAGATACTATAATGCCGAATCGCCTGATTGAAAGGCGATGGGCCTTTTTTCAATTTTGAAAAAGCCCATCACATTATAAAATATCAGTTTCGCTAATAAGGGCCCGGCAGGGGTGAGAAGCCCGGCAGATAATCTCTGATAAAAAAGTTGTCTTATATTGATCTGTATACGACGGTCGTTGTAACTACAGTTTTTTTTGTTGATTAACCGTAAATAATAAATAGGTGACATTAAATTCTAAAGTTAATTATAATTGTCTTATATCGCAATTCTTGCGTTGTTTAGAGTTTTAGTCGGGATACATATAATCCATGTTCGGCTTGAGAAAAAAATGAAAATATTGATGGGCATCATAATCCTCCTATGTGGCATATATTCCGCTTATAGCGCCATCAAAAGTCTTACTGCTGGCAAAACAGAAGATCTCGAAGACGAGTTTCCACCTATCAAAAAGAGGAAGAATCCTATTAAATTCTATTTGTATACATTGCCTTGCATGGCCGGAGGAATAGCAATGATAATATTTAGTATCATTATGCTGTGGGTTCAGATTGTTAACTAGTAGCGAGGTTGCGACTCGAAAAATGATGGAAGCGAGATAAGCCGAACCGGCAAATGAAGCAGATGGCTCCGCCACGCGCTTATTTGCGACGTTGGGCGTTACAAAATATTCACAAGCAAAGGGGTAAATTAAATGTCAGAGCGAACAAGAAAGCGGAAACGAGATGTGGAGAAGAATTATCCTGTAAAGCAATTTATAATAAAGCTGAGGCGACTTGCGGACTGCATAGAAAATGGCAATCGCTTTCGGATACAAATTGCGGGAGAGCGGGTAGTTATTCCACCTTCTGCCAGCATCAATATTGAACATGAACGTAGCAAGTCAGAAGAAGAGATAGAATTTCAGATTAAGTGGCAACTTGACCGAAAATCTTCAAAATAATTAGTGAGGTAGGGGGTGATGTTGGGGGTTGGGACAAGGTAAGCCATTAAAATTACGAATGATAATTTCCAAAATTCGAGAGAGTTTGTCTCTATATTGATTTTTTTAAGGGGAAATAACGTAATATACGGTGATTAATGGCACGGGCTAAATGAAATTATGTTCCCGGGCATATACTTGAATTGTTCAACCTTTCTTTTCAGCCGATTCGTGCCAAAAACCGCACGAACCGGCTGAGCTTTTATTTCGGCTATTATAGATCAACAAACCATCGAAAGGAAAGATACAGAAATGACCTATCGAAGATTGCTTGAGTCTATTCTCGCACATGCCTTGAGCTTTATTGAGAGCCTTGACGAAGGTCCCGTATCGGCAACCGCAAGTCTCGCTGACTTACGCCGACGTTTAGGCCACCCGCTTGCCGACAAGGGTATGGACGCAACTCATGTTATTGATGAATTAGTTGCTGATGTGAAAGGTGGGGTGTTAGGTACTTCAGGAGGACGGTTCTTCGGTTTTGTAGTCGGCGGCTCAGTGCCTGCCGCTCTCGCTGCTGATTGGCTTACGTCTACTTGGGACCAGCCCGCCGCTTTGTTCGCTTCCGGACCGGCAGTAGCCGTCATTGAAGAAATTTGTGGACAATGAGTGAAAGAGCTGCTGAGTTTACCTCAGCAAGCAAGTTTTTCTCTGGTAACGGGTTGTTCAATGGCTCATGTGACCTGTCTTGCAGCTGCCCGAAATGCTTTGTTGACCAAACATAGCTGGGATGTGGAGCGAAAGGGATTGAACGGCGCCCCTCCAATCCGCATCTTGAGTAATAACCAACGACACGGCTGGATTGAGCGTACTGTCCGTTTATTGGGGATTGGTAACGACAACGTTTTTGATTCACCCGTAAATAAACAGGGGCATTTAGACTCAGAAGACCTACTGAGGGGACTCCAAGAACATGCCGGCAAGCCAACCATCGTATTGTTACAGGCTGGCGAAATCAACACCGGGGTATTTGAGCCTTTTGAGGAGCTTATCCCAATCGCGCACGAGCATGGTGCTTGGGTTCATATTGATGGGGCTTTTGGGCTATGGGCAGCGGCAAGCTCCAAATATAAACATTTGCTAAAGGGAGTAGATCAAGCCGATTCGTGGATAGTTGATGGGCATAAATGGCTTAATGTGCCCTATGATTGCGGCTATGCCTTTGTTAAAGATTCAAGAGCTCCTCAAGCGGCCATGTCTCACCGAGCGAGTTATTTAACCCACGATGCGGTTGCCCGTGACCAAATCGACTGGACTCCGGAATGGTCTCACCGTGGACGCGGCATCGCTACCTATGCCGCTATCCGGCAACCAGGTAAACAGGGAGTGGCTGAACTAATCGAAAGCACTTGTCAATATGCGCATCGCCTGGTAACACGCATTAGTGCATTACCCTATGCTGAATTGATTTGGGAACCACAAATAAACCAGGGGTTAGTACGTTTTCTCAGCGCGAAACTCAATTCGACGGATGCTGATCATGATCTGCGCACAGACAGCGTTATTGCAAATGTTCTTGAATCCGGTGAAGCTTTTTTTTCTGGTACTACGTGGCAAGGTAAACGCTGTATGCGCGTTTCGGTGTGTAATTGGAAAACAAATGATTTGGATGTTGAGGGAGCCATCAATGCCGTTCAACTTGCTTTATCAAAGCAGTAAAAATCATCGCATTCAATGTTTCGGGGCTTTGTTGCTCACTGATCAAGGCTAAACTAAGATGCGATTTTATTAGCATGACACTTTGCATCTCTTATGTTTCAACAGCCGGTTAGAGATCACGAAACTATTCTAATGCTTTTACCTCAGACCGGAGGGTTTTGAGGCGGGTTTCCATAACCTTAAGTACAGCTTTAATATTTATTTCCAATGATCTTAAATCATTGCCTTTATTTAGTACTTGTTCTATTCTTTCTTTCCAGGTTTTTATCGTTTCGTCTTCTATTTTTAGTTTTTCCAGGCTTATTTTTTTTATTAAAAGGGCTTCTAATTTTTTATCGAATTCCATTATCATATCCTCCAAACGTTTTATTCCTGTGCTTTGCAAACGTCAAAAAACAATGTGTCATGTCAGGCTGAACCCTGCTCTGGTCGTTCTGAACCTGGTGCTGAACCTGTTTCAGTAATGGCTCAGAATCTTACGGGCATCTTAAAAAATCAACATATTTTGAGACCCTGAAATCGTAACCCCTGAACTTGATTCAGGGCCTGGTTTAGGGTGACCAAAAAATAATTTTGCAAAGGTCTTTATTCATGGGTTATCCGATTTTCAGGGAGTTGGTATTCTAAAGAACGGGCAAGTTGGTAAAAATCAGAATTCTTATGAATATAGCGGATTTTTGCGAGTAAGGTTTTTGGATCAATTAACTCATGAAAAGGTACATATTTAATTTGCATTTGGTCCTCAACGCTTACCATTACTCCTGAAAAACCTTTTTGACAAATGGCTCGAAAGGCTCCGACCCCCAATTGGCTTCCCAGCATAACATCAAAAGCAGCCGGTTCCGCACACCGTGTCTCATAACCAATCTGCTTTGCTCGAACCTTTAATGCTTCTTTGGGAAAAATTTCCTTATAGCGTGTTTCCAGCTCGTTTGCTATAACCTTTCCAACTTCAGCGTCTCCGAGGACAACATTTCCGTGCCGGTCAACCCTTGTTGGTCTTAAATTTTCAGGAAGGAGTTCGGCTAAGCCTTCACTGACACAAATCACCCCGTATTTTTTCCCCTCGTTTGTTCTTGCTACCATTAGAGCCAGGAGGTCAGCCACAAGTCTATCAAGATTAAAATCACCCTTGATATTTTCCACACTTATCATGCGGACCGCCTCGCCGGCAATGCCTGCCGCATAAGTAAGCCAGCCTGTTTTCCTGCCCATAATTTCTAAGATAAACCAGCTATTCGTGGATGCAGCATCTGCTCCCAGATTTCTGATTTCATGAGCGGCAAAATTTGCGGCCGAGGTATATCCAAAAGTCCAATCAATCCCCAGGTAGTCGTTATCAATGGTTTTCGGGATATGAACAATACGCATTGGTCTGATATCAGGAACGTGATATTGCATCAAATAAAGATAATTTACCGTTTTTAGGGTATCGTCGCCACCGATAGTAATAAGACCGTCAATTTCAAAATGGTCCATCCATTTATAAACATTTAATAATCGATGATTTTTTTCGGGGTTGGTTAAATCGTGGATTGAAGAAATCCCTTTTCCCGGGTTCGCTCGAGAAGTTTTAATAATAATCGACTTAATATTGCGAATGCCGCTTACATCCGGTAACGTCAATATTTTATAATGCTCGTTGGGAGCTAAAGTCTTTCCCTCCTCGTATTCCTGTAAAAATTCAAAGCCTTGTAAAAAACCATATACTTCGACCCCGGCATTCACCAGATTCATAACTGTTGCTGAAATAACTGCGTTTGCGGCTGGAGCTGGTCCACCAGAAAAAAGAATTCCAATATGTTTAATTTTTGGCACTTCCATATTTAAATACCTTTCATGGAAACATTTTGTTTATAACCATTAATTACCGACAAAATTTTCTCAAAAATTTTGCAGAAAAATATTATTTAAATAAAATAAATCGGGCTCCTATGCTTAAAATTTAAAAAATATATTAACTTATTTTAAAAAAAAGTCAAACGGTGTATATCATTCTTGTCAAAGGCTACGCAAAAAGGGGACATTAATATCAATGTCATTCGAGTTTCCAGCAAAATTGAAATTCGGAAATCTTTACCTAAAAATACATATGAAACCAAAGAGGAAACCGTTAGGTATTGTTTCAATTTAGGAAGGCAAATCATTTACGGTGAGGTTTAATAGTGCCCGGTGAAGGAGTAGTAGCCTCATCTCTTATGTAAATCATTAAGAATTTTTTCTCGTAATGTTTTGATTTGCTATTAATTGAATTTTAATCTCTTTAGCTTTATATTATAAATAAGTACAAGATGCTTATCAACTTTTTAATAAAAAAATAATATCACGAGAATGACCGTGGAGGGAAATGTATCCATGGTTTAGTTAGGTGATATAGGCCATATTGTCTAACGAGTGGTTCGGCCTTTTTTATTGGTGATGGTTTTAATTAATTTAATTACGAACAAGGACACAATGTCAAATATATTCAGAATGAGTTAGGCTATACTCTATCCAAGCTGCATGGATAGATATATAGACACCTGTTTAGTAATGTCGGCCCAGAATAAGCCAAGAAGTTAGATTGCATAGTTTTTTTGAGTTTGGTTTTAGCTCTGCCTTAATATAAACATCTTCAGAAGTTGTTTCAGTGAAGTTTATGTGTAATTCTTTGTGTTTCATAGGAAACATATTGTATTTTGAAAAGGTTTCCTCGAACAAAATTAAGTGCGTATCTTCAGTGTCAAATGGACAAATTTCCCAAATCTAAGTTTGCAAACCCATGGTGGTACACCACTTACTGAAGATTCACACCCTATGCGCAGTCTCTTTTCCAAAGTTATTATTTCTATAAGTAAGCCATTTGGATTCAATAAGAAAAAAATATCCAAGGAGTGAATTCAATGAAGAAAATCGCTTTACTTATCGGTTGTGCTCTTATTTGGTTTTTTTCCAGCACGGAAACTGTTTTGGCAAATAAGACTTCGGTTTTCATCGAAGGACCTTCAACTGCTGGAAAAGGCTCCGAAGTCACCCTTTGTCTGACAGTTACCCATAACGCCAATTCTTTTTTTCATTACACCAAACTGGTTACGGTCCAGGTGAATGGTCAACCTTTCATACAGTGGGTTTTCACCAGCGGCAAAAGGCCTGAGGGGGCCGTCTTTAAGAGAGAGGTAAAGATCAGGATTACCGGAAACACCGAGGTTGTTGCCGAAGCATATTGCAATATCCACGGTAGCGAGGGGCCTGCAAAGGTAACGATTGTCCCCAGTGAGTCAGGAGCACCTTGAGCGAAATAACCACCATCCGGATTGTATCACAACCACATAACAAGTAAAAGGTGTGGTCTATTCTTTTAAGTTTTGCCCTTCATACACCGCCAGGTCTATCCCCCAGGAATTGATTCGGCAGAGCAACTACATGGGGCATATTCGACAACCGGGGAGAGATGGCGTCCAAGAAAAGAAATTCTCGTTACCGTGCTCGCCGAGGGGGGTTGAGCGAACCCATTCTTGGCCGAATCGGTTTTGGAAATTGTTGGTTGGCTTTAAAAAAACAACTGCCGCTTACCAGGGGTTATTGGAATTAGCAGGTGCATTAATTGCTTTTCGTCAAATGATTGTTATTTACGGATAAGTTCTAAATCTAAATGTGGTACCTCTTTTGGGGGAGCAGGTCACCCTGCTTAGGGGGTTTATTAATTTCAAAGTTACTTGGTTTCATCCCTATCTCCCGGTGTGGGTTAGGATAAAAACATTCAGCAAAACCAATTTCGACTCCCTCCCCAGTCCCCAAACTCATTAAAAACACTGTAGATTTTAGTAGTTGTACGATTATAGGCAAACAAAAATAGGTTGTTAAAAAGAACAGACTATCTTTTAGTTCTGACTTTGAGCTCACATAAAAAATTTTTCCCTGAGCTTATTTCCTGTAAACTAAATTAGAAGTCGTGCGTCATTATTGTTAATGTTTTACGAGCGTTCAAACTTTGTTTTAAACGTAGCTTTTATCTGAAAACAAGAAGGAGAATAAAAAGGTGATAAAAATATCAAACCTAGTTCGATCACTTATCGTAATGGGCTGCCTAGTGTTTTTCTCTGGCTGTGCGCATGTGATTTCGAAGGATCTCAGAAATCAGGTAGATTCCTCGCTAACCTTTGAAAAGGTATTCCAAAACCCAATGGCCTATAAGGGAAAAACTGTTGTCTGGGGTGGGGAGATCGTCGATACCCTCAACCAAAAAAATGGCACATCCGAAATCGAGGTCTTCCAAATACCTTTGGACTCGTGGACTGATGCACCAAAAGCATCAAATGTTTCAGAGGGCAGATTTTTAATTAAGGTCAATAAATATTTAGACCCGTACCTCTACCATGAAGGAATGAGAATTACAGTGGGGGGTGAAATTTCAGGGGAACAGATTAAACCTCTCGGAGAGATTGATTATCGGTATCCGGTTGTTTCGAGCAAACAAATTTATCTCTGGGACGATTACTATTATTATCCTTATCCTTATCCCTATTCTTATTATTACCCATGGGGGTATTATGATCCATGGTGGTGGGGATATCCTTATTGGTGGGGAGGGCTGGGCTATAGCGGTTACTATTGGGGACATCATGATGGGCACCATGGCGGTGGACATGGTGGTGGAGGAAGCCCTGGCGGTGGACATGGTGGTGGAGGAAGCCCTGGCGGTGGACATGGGAGATAGCTGAGTTTTAAACTATAATATAAGATGATTGTTTAAACGGCTAACAGTGAGCAAAATATCGGTTAGCCGTTTTTTTTTTAAGGGTAAAAATAGGGTAGTATAACAATATGGGGGTACAATTAAAAAGTGTGTAAATAGATAAAAAGGCGGTGTATCCTTTTAAATTGAGGCCAATCAACTATAAAGAATGGAGACACCCCCATGAAAAAAAGTATCACAGAGACGGCAAGGCCGTCAAGCGGGACATATTAGGTATTGGAGGAAATGGTTCGGCTGAAGGTGCAGGAATACATTCAGGAAATTCTGGAGAACGAAGTTGAGGTCTTTTTGGGTAGGAAGAAATCTGAACGGATCAAGCCCATCGATGGCACACCGGGGTATTGGAACGGACACGGGAATCGGAAGAAGTTCACCGTGATGAACGGAACCATCACCATTCGTCGTACACGTGTAAGGGGGAGCGAAGAACGATTCAAGAGCACGGTAATTCCTTTTTTCAAGCGCCGGTCGAAAGAAGTGGGGCAGTTGCTGCCGGAGCTATATTTACACGGGTTGGCCAAAGGGGATTTTGAGATGGCACTGGGGGTTTATTGGGATAGGGAGTGTCGCTGTCGGCTTCGGCGATAGAGCGGCTGAAGGCGAAGTGGCATTTTGAGTATGAGGAGTGGAAGTGTTAGGATCTCTCATCTTTTGAGGTGGTCTATCAGTGGGCAGATGGTATTTATGTGAAAGCCGGGCTGGAAAAAGACAAGGCTGCGCTTTTTTTAGTGATTATCGGGGCTCTCAGCAACGGAAGGAAAGTTTTTCTTGCCTGTGAGAGCGGATATCGGGAGAGCAAGGAATCCTGGAACGGAGTTCTGAGGGGACTGATAAATCGTGGCCTGAGGCTCGGCAGGTTAACGATTGCCGATGGTCATCTGGGAATATGGTCTGCGCTCGGAGAGCTTCATGCTGAAGGAAAAGAGGAGCGGCGCTGGAATCATAAGATCAGGAATGTCCTTGACTGTTTTCCCAAGAGGCTGCGTTCCGAGGCGGCAGAAAAGCTCAAACCGGTTCCCTATGCGGAAACGCTCGTGGAGTGTGAGCGTCGTCGGGATGCGTTCATTGGGCATTACCGGAAAGACTTTCCCAAGGCGACAGAGAAACTTCTCTCGGATTGAGACAGAATGATTACATTCTACTCATTCCCGAAGTAACACTGGCCGCACCTGCGGACAACGAATGTGGTTGAGTCCTCCTTCAGCTCGGTAAGACTGAGGACGGATGCAGCGAAGCGGTTCAAGAAGGTTCAAAATGCCACAGCAATGATCTGGAAACTGCTGCGGGTCGCGGAGAAGAACTTCCGTACGTTAAAAGGTCATTGGTTGTTGCCTGACGTTCACGCAGAAAAAACGTTTGTCGATGGCGTCGCGAAACGGGAGTCAAAAGGACCGGAAAGGATGGCCGCCTAAATGCTTTTTACACACTTATTTAAAAGACCCCGGTTAACCTTTTTATGTTATAAGTAGTTTTTGAGTCTAACTTCCTTTATCTACATTTTTTTTGTGATGCCTTTTTTGTTACAAAAAAATAATATACAAAATAAAATTTTCAAGAAAAATTTTTTTTGAAATCATTTGATAACTACCTAAAATTGACAGCTTATTAAAAGGAGTCATAACTAGAAAAAAGTATTAAATAGAGCGAACTTCTGCAAATCGGAAGAAACCGAGTTTTTTCAGTTGGTTAAGATTTAACACTTTGAAAAATCAGAACCGTTTTGTTATGATCCTTTAATATTGAAAATAGAAAGGAGTTTTCTCATGCTTTTTTCCCAACGTGTCTTTTGCGGACAAATTACTCCGGATGATGTCGGACGCAAGGTGCTTCTTGGCGGCTGGGTGGATGCTTTTCGAGATCACGGGGGCTTGCTGTTCATCCATTTGCGCGATCGCAGCGGTATCATGCAGATTGTTTTCAGCCCGGAAGTGGCCTCGGCAGACCTCTGCCAGAGGGCAGCATCCTTACACGCCGAATATTGCATTGCGGTTACGGGTGAAGTCAAAAAGCGGCTCGCGGGTACGGAAAACCCCAACATAGAAACAGGAAATATTGAACTAATGGCCACTGAACTGACTGTGCTTTCTGAATCGGACACTCTTCCCTTTACCGTTTCCGAAAAGGCTATGGTACCGGCCACGGTAGACAGAAGCGCAGACAAGGTGGCTGAGGATTTGCGTCTCCAGTACCGGTATCTGGACATCCGTCGTCCTTCTATGCGGGACAATCTAATGGCCCGACACCGCATCTTTCAGTGTGTTCGAGAATTTCTCGACTCAAAGGGCTTTCTGGAAATAGAAACCCCGGTGTTGACGTCAAGCACTCCTGAGGGGGCCCGGGATTATCTGGTACCCAGTCGCCTCCACCCGCATAATTTTTACGCCCTGCCCCAGTCCCCGCAGCTCTTCAAACAACTGCTGATGATCGGAGGAATGGAACGCTACTTTCAAATAGCACGCTGCTTCCGCGATGAAGATCTGCGGCCCAACCGACAGCCGGAATTTACTCAGCTTGATATTGAAGCCTCTTTCATTGATGAAGAATTTATATATGAACTGGTTGAAGAACTTACCGTCAAGATGTTCGCTGTCGTCGGCATTAAGCTTTCCAGACCTTTTGCTCGCATCACCTATGCAGACGCGATGGATACAACCGGTTCCGATCGTCCCGATTTGCGCTTCGGCCTGCGCTTTGTCGATGTGACGGATGTGTTTTATCAAACCAATTATTCGATCTTCCGACAGATTCTGCAGCGTGGTGGCTACATCAAGGGCATTAACATTAAAGGCCAGTCCGAGATGCTCAGCAAGAATGTACTGCAAAATGAATACGCCAAGGAAATCGCCCCTTCGTTTGGCGCCAAGGGTATGACCTGGATGCGCTCCGAAGGGGGGAAACTCGAATCCAATATCGTCCAGTTTTTCAGCAACCAGGAACTGGAAGCGTTACGTAAAAAATTCGACGTTGCCGACGGAGACGTCCTTATTATGATCGCCGATCCTTCGTATGCCATTGTAACATCGGCTCTCGGCCAGTTGCGCCTGCATTTGGCGAATCGTCTCAGTCTTATTCCCGCAAATAGCTTTTTTCCGGTCTGGATCACGGAGTTCCCGCTGTTTGAGGCTACCGATGAAGGAGCCGTCACATCCAGCCACCATCCCTTTACTGCGCCGGATCGGATCGATTTTGATCCTAAAAATATTGAAGAACTGCTGATGCTGCGTTCACGTGCCTACGACTTAGTCATGAACGGCGAAGAACTGGGTGGCGGTAGCATCCGTATCAACGATCGCAACCTACAACGCAAAATATTTGCAGCGCTTGGATTGACCGAAGAGGAAACAAGGGAAAAATTTGGCTTTTTTCTGCGGGCTTTCGATTTCGGAGCGCCTCCGCACGGCGGTTTGGCGCTGGGCATGGACCGCACCGTGTCGATGATTCTCCAAACTCCGTCTATCCGCGAGGTAATCGCGTTTCCCAAAAACCGTAGCGCCGCCTGTCCTCTGACCGGCGCGCCTTCTGCGGTTAAACGTGAACAACTGGCCGAGCTGAGGCTGTTGAATCTGGGCGCTCAGGATTTGTTGCTCGGAACAGCCCAAAAAGGAAATAGGATAGATCATTTGTCCTGGGTATCGCGCATTGGTATTTCAGCTAAGGAGCGTCCAGTAATGGAACAAATTCTTACCCAGGCCGAGGAACTGGTTTTGCTTGCCACCCAAAAGGCAGGCAAAGAAGAGCCCATCCGCAACGTCGCTCCGGTCACAAATCACACCCGCCCGGGGACGGAAGAAAAACGCTCAGCCCTCTCGCAAACAGGTCAACTACTTAAGAGCGCGCCCGCGGTTAAAGGCAATTACTATAAGGTCGCCAGCATTCTGGAATAAAGGGAGAAATCTTCATGGATTCAATCTTTTTCTACCGCAATCTTGAAATCGTCGCTCCCAAGGACGGTCATTTACAAGGGGTGAAGATTGCGATTCAACCCAACATCTCAGTGGCGGGCTGGCCGACAGAGGCCGGTTCAAAAGCACTCCTCAATTTTAAAGCGATAGAAGACGCAACCATTGTGCAGCGACTTCGTCAAGCTGGAGCCTTCGTGTGCGGCTCAACCCACATGAGTGAATTCGGTTTCGGTCTGGCCGGCAGCAAGGCAGGCGAGGCGCTTCGGCGACAGGCAGCCGATGTTGAACTGGTTTTAGACTTGATGGGCGAGAGCCGTCTGGCTGCTTTGCATGCGGCGGCTTGCGGTTTCAAACCCAGTTACGGTTTGGTGTCGCAATTTGGTCTCATCGGATTGATTCCGTCAATGGAGTGTTGCGGCCTGCTATCCAGAAATTTGAAAAATATTCGTGAAATTTTGCAAACCATTGCCGGTCCGGATGAACTGGATTTTTCAATTCCCGATGAAGAGATCCCGAATTTTTCCCCGCAGGAAATTGACCCGCAAAAAACAACCATCGGTTTTATTACGGAACCGCAAAACGAATTGTCTAACGATAAGGAAGCAATATTTCGTTATTCTGTTGATGAACTTAAAAAAGCCGGCTTTTCCTTACGCGAAATGTCGCTGCCTGACTTTTCGCTTTTCTCTCTCGTCCATAAAATCGTGGGCTCCGTGGAGGCCTCATCCTGCGCCGGACGCTATGATTCGGTGCGTTACGGTCCGCGCGCACTGGGAACCAAAAACTGGAACGATATGTATCTTCTCTCGCGCGGCGCAGCCTTTGGGTTGCTCTTGAAAAGCTATCTGTTTCAAGGCGCATTTTTCCAGTTTGAAAACTACGGCGCGTATGAAAATGCCTGCCGAATTCGTGCGCGTCTGCTCACGGATATGCAGTTGCTCCTTTCGCAGGCCGACTTTCTGGTTTTTCCGATAGATAACGGCGCCACCTCAGGAGCATCTGAGTTGCTTGCGGACACGTATAATCAATTCGCCTCAACCGTTTTTGCCAATGTTACTGGTCAGCCTGCATTGTACCTGCCGCCGGTGTCGGGGGCGGCGCATTTAGGATTTCAACTGGCGGGGCCGAGGCTTAGTGATGCACGGTTGCTTGCGGTTGGTGAATATCTTCTGAATATGCGCAACGGAGGTAAATAGTTATGGAATTTGAAGCGGTCATAGGATTAGAAATTCATGTCGAACTCAATTGCACCACTAAGATGTTTTGCGATTGTCCCAACCGTCCCGGCGACGACCCCAATGTCAATACCTGTCCGACTTGCCTGTGGTTTCCGGGCGCTATGCCCCGATTTAGTCAGGAGGCACTTGAGAAGGCATCGATTTTATGTCTGGGGCTGAGCGCCGAACTTCAGCCCTTGAGCGCCTTCGACCAGAAGGTTTATTACTATCCGGATCTGCCGAAGGGCTTTCAATTATCGCAAGCCCATTTTCCCCTTGCGTGCGGCGGCGGAATCGACATTACAAACGAAGACGGTAAAACCAAAAGACTCCGCCTTCATCATATCCACATGGAAGAAGACGTCGCCAAACTTGTGCATGAAATGGAAGGACGCTTGCCGATCAGCCTGGTGGACTTCAACCGTGCCGGCTCGCCGCTGGTGGAAATAGTCACAGAGCCGGATTTCCGAACGCCCTATGAGGCTATGGAATTTCTAAAGGCGCTACGCACGCAGGTCCGTTATGTAGGGTCCTCTGAGTGCAGCATGGAAAACGGGACGATGCGCGTCGACGCCAATATTTCCATACGCCCCAGTGGCACCAATCAGATGAACACCAAGGTTGAAGTAAAAAACATGAATTCCATCCGTCACGTTGGTGACGCCATCGCCCACGAAATCAGCCGCCAAAGCGCATGCATGCAAGCGGGTGAAACGATTATTCTGCATACACGCCTTTGGGACCCGGACAAAAAACTCACGCTCCCGATGCGCACCAAGTTTGAAGGCCCTTGTGTTCCCGATCCCAAAGTTCCGGTTATTAAATTATCACCCGACTGGATCGAAAAGATGCGTTCGCGTCTTCCGGAAATGCCCGCCGCAAGGGCAGAGCGCTTTGTCAAACAGCACGGACTGACTGATGAGGAAGCAAACTTTTTGAGTTCTGATCCGGAAGTCGCAAGGTTCTTTGAGGCGCTGATTGGCCAAGGAATCGCGCCGCGCACAGCCATGCATTGGCTCATCACGCAGTTGATCCCGGCTGTTAAAGACCGGCAGCTGGACCTGAGCAGCTCACCTGTTACCCCAGCACGCTTCGCCAGTCTGCTTAGAATGCTTTCGCAGGACGAGATCAACGCCAATGCAGCGCGCGAGGTGCTTGTGTACCTGTTTGATAGTGACGAATCCCCGAAAAAAATCGTTGTTGCTCGTGGATTTCAGCAGGTTTCTGATCCCAAGGCTCTCGATGGGTTGATCGACAAGGTGCTAACAGCTCAACCGGAGACTGTAGCCAAGGTCCGGGGCGGCCAGGATAAAGCCATGGGCTTTCTAATCGGCCAGGTTATGAAAGCAGCAGGCGGTAAAGCCAATCCGAAAATAATACGGGAATTGCTTGTCAAAAAATTAAGCGAAATTTTATAGACAGGAAGAAGGGTATGTTTTCAAAAGTTCTATAATGCCAACCGGTTAGCAAACATTTTTTAAGTGAAAGATAGGCTGATTACTAATATGGTTTTCATAGCACTGGCTGGGCGTTAAATTTCCCAGATCCTGGTTTGGATAATCGGTGTAGTGTGGGGAAATTTTATTTGTGAAAAAAAAGGCCTTAAAATTTCTTCTAAGGCCTTGATTTTATTAAGTAGCGGGGTCTGGATTTGAACCAGAGACCTTTGGGTTATGAGCCCAACGAGCTTCCAGACTGCTCCACCCCGCATCAAGTAAAATATATAAATATTTCCTTTTTTGCGATTTGTCAATACCCTAGTTGAATTGTTTTTTATTCACGCATTCCTAAAATAAAATAATCCATTAATTTATGACCTTGGGGGAAAAAAAGGCCTGTGTTAGCTGCTGATTCTTCATCAAAAGACGGGGAAAGTTTTTGTTGCACCACGTCCTCTGGAGACGGATAAATTACAAAAGGCACTGGATCAGATGCATGGGTCTTCAATTGAATTGGGGTGGCGTGATCCGGGAGGACTAAAACGCGATACGAGGAGAATTGTTTAATTTTCGTCAATACCGTTCCTACCACTTTTTCATCAAAATCCTCGATGGCTTTTATTTTATCCCTGATATTTCCATTATGAGCAGCCTCATCAGGTGCCTCTACATGCACAAACACAAAATCTTTTTCATGCAAGGCATTGATAGCGTATTCTGCCTTGCCGTAATAATTAGTATCCAAAAATCCGGTTGCTCCAGGAACATCAATAGGTTCGAGTCCGGCCGATAGCCCGATTCCTTTAATAAGGTCAACGGCGGAAATGACAGCGCCTGAACAATCGTATTTTTTCTTAAATGAAGGGATGGTTATTGACTTTCCTTGACCCCAGAGCCAGATTGAGGAAACTTCTTTATCACCTTTTTGTTTTCGGCGTTCATTAACTGAAGCGTTCAAGAGAATCTTTTTGGATTTTGCCATTAAATCTTTTAATATTTCTGATCCATTTCCTTGAGGAAGATAAGGTCCAATTTCTTTTCCGGTAATATCGTGCGGAGGGGTGGTCTTAAGCCCGGAGTTCCCGCTTTTCCAAATCATAAGATGCCGGTAACTAACGCCCGGATAAAATGAAAACTGCTCATCGCTTAATGCGTCATTTAATATTTTAATTATGGCATGCGCGTCCTTGTTGGCGATGTGTCCCGCGCTGTAATCCTCCATAAACAATTGTCCATTTTTATCCGTGAGGGTTACTAAGTTACAGCGGAAAGCGACATCATTAGCGCCAAGCGGAATTTTCATGCTTGCGGCTTCCAGAGGCGCGCGTCCAGGATAAAAGACAGCAGGGTCATATCCCATGACCGAAAGATTCGCAACATCGCTTCCTGGTGTTAAGCCTTTGGGAACAGTTTGAACTCTCCCCAAAACTCCCTTTTGGGCCAGAAAATCCATAAAGGGAGTTTTGGCCACCATGAGGGGAGTTTTCTCTCCTAATTCGGGTAAAGGATAGTCAGCCATACCATCACCGAGGAGTACAATGTATTTCATGAAAACAAGTCCTTAAATTTTTTATTCACCGCAACTAATCAATCAGATGATCTTCGATCCGAATGAGCATGGTTTGATCAAGGACAACGGGGAGCGCGTCAATTTCCTGAAGAGCTTTAGCAACGTATTCTTCTCGTGCTTTGTGGATCAACATAAAAATTGGAACCGCCCCATCTTCTTGCTGGCCTCTTTGAATTACGGAAGCGATACTGATATTAAATTTGCCGAGTATTCCTGAAATCTGTGAAAGAACCCCCGGACGGTCTTGAGCAGAAAAACGGAGATAATATCTGCTGAAAAATTGATTTTTTGCTTTAACCGTGATGGTG
This sequence comes from Thermodesulfobacteriota bacterium, assembly GCA_026625185.1. Taxonomy (GTDB): domain Bacteria; phylum Desulfobacterota; class WTBG01; order JAGOGO01; family JAGOGO01. The sequence goes on from CP113000.1 coordinate 2,712,178, forward strand.
TTTTTATTCTCAGGGAAAAAAGGAACCATGGTTCCACAGTTGCCTTTCAAAATATTTCTACTGATTTCAATAAGATCGCTTACCACCGCACTGCCAGTGGGCATCATTCCGGCGCCTTGCCCGTAAAACAATGTTGAGCCCACAGCATCCCCATAAATAAAAACAGCATTGTTAACCCCTTTGACATGGGATAAAAGACTATCCGCAGGAATAAGCGTTGGGTGGACTCGCGCTTCAATCTCCCCGTTTTCATCCTTAAAGATGGCAAGTAGCTTGATTCGATAACCCAATTGCACGGCAAACTCAATATCAAGTGGATGAATCCGTGTTATTCCTTCGGTATAGATATCCTCCGGGCTGATCTTTTTGCCGTAAACCAGGGAAAGAAGAATCGAAAGTTTATGCGTGGTGTCGGTACCATGTACATCCAAGGAAGGATCGGCTTCAGCGTATCCCAGCTTTTTTGCTTCCTCCAATACCGCCTGAAACCCTTTACCTTCCTCCGTCATGCGGGTAAGGATATAATTTGCGGTTCCATTTAAGATACCAAAAATGGTAGTGATTTTATTGGCTGACAAACCTTCTTTAATAGCGCGGATGATAGGAATCCCGCCGCAGACACTTCCCTCAAAACCGATATCTACCTGACGTTCAAATGCGGATTTAAAAATTTCCTCACCCCGCGTAGAAAGGAGAGCTTTATTGGCGGTTACTACGTGTTTTCCGTTTTGAATCGCTTTTAATAAAAAAGAAGCAGCCGGCTCTTCCCCACCCATAAGTTCCACTACGATGGGAATTTGGGGGTCATTAATCACTTCCAGCGCATCCTGAGTAAGAGGGAGATGGTTGAGAGAAATTCCTCGGTCATAAGTAAAATCCAAATCCGCAACTTTAGCGATCTCAATGATCGCGCCAAGACGATTCTGAATGAGGTCCTGGTTTTGCTGCAGAATTTTAACCACTCCGGTACCAACCGTTCCCAAACCAATAATGCCGATCTTTATCGTTTTCATAGGACTTATAGTAAGCACTTTATGACAAAAAATGAAACTTCGTTGGGCCACGCAACCGGTTATGTACTATGGTACTATCGACAACAAGGGTTTTATATAAAATGACAGAAGTCTTACACAGATTGTCATTCCGGGCCTGACCCGGAATCCAGTATTTTTCTGGATTCCCGTTTTCGCGGGAATGACGTGTTATGTTGTATTTAATGACGCTGTATACAGATTAACTTCTCAGCAAATTTCGGATGCCACGAACCGCCTGGTTTATTCGGTGTTCATTTTCTACCAAAGCAAACCTTACACAGTCATCTCCATGTTCTCCAAAACCGATTCCCGGAGCCACTGCTACTTTAGCCTTATCCAAAAGAAGCTTGGAAAACTCAAAAGAACCCATCTTGCGAAACCTTTCAGGAATCTGAGCCCAAACAAACATGGTCGCCTTTGGTTTTTCCAGTTCCCAACCTGCGCGGTTTAAACCATTAACAAGCTGATCTCTTCTTTTCTGATACGTAGATACAATCTCCTTGACATGCTTTGGACTGCCGTTGAGAGCAATAATAGAAGCGATTTGAATCGGTTGAAAGATCCCATAATCAAAGTAGCTTTTTAACCGTGCCAAAGAGCCAATGATATTTTCATTGCCAACCACAAATCCTACTCTCCATCCCGGCATATTGTAACTTTTTGAAAGGGTGAAAAGTTCAACCCCAACCTCACGGGATCCTTTTGCCTGTAAAAAGCTGGGAGCTTCATAACCGTCAAAAACTAAATCAGCATACGCGAAATCGTGGATTACGATCAGGTTATTTTCTTGGGCAAAATCCACCACCTTTTTAAAAAACTCACTATCAACCACCATAGTCGTTGGATTGTGGGGAAAAGAAAGGATGAGGATTTTAGGCTTGGGCCAAGACCTTTTTGTGGCTTCAACCAATTCTTCAAAAAATTCCTCCGGACTTCTCATGGGGAGGTTAATTAAATCGCCTCCTGCAATAATAACCGAATAAGCATGAATAGGGTAGGTGGGGTTCGGAACCAGCACCGTGGTTCCGGGCGTCACCATAGTCAAAATGAGGTGGGATAATCCCTCTTTACTCCCTATGGTTACCACGGCTTCTTTATCAGCGTTCAAATCGACATTAAATCTTCGTTTATACCAATCACAGATCGCAAGCCTGAGCTTATAGATGCCCCGCGAAGCTGAATAACGATGATTACGAGGATTGATAGTTGCTTTGTTCATTTTTTCGACAATATGGGGTGGGGTTGGGAGATCCGGATTACCCATTCCCAAATCAATGACATCATCACCACGTTTGCGAGCTTGATGTTTTAATTCATTGACCGCTCCCAGGACATAGGGAGGCAAACGTTTAATTCGGGGGAACTCTTCCATTAAAAAATCCTTATTATAAAGTTACTAATTTTATGTTACTGAATAAAAAAACCATTATGAAAAACATCGCCAAAATTCCTGCTGAACTTTTTTTACCCGGTTAATAACCGGGTTGATTTCTTCGGAGCTTTTTGAATGAACTATCTTGGATTGAGTTTTGCCGGAAAGTTCCAAAAGCACCGTTTGGACGGAATCACGAAGCCCCATTAAACCATATCCCCCTTCTAAAGCCATGGCCAGTTTACCATTGCATATTTGTTGAGCGCAATCCATTAACATTCGAGTAAGAAAGGCGAAGCCCTCTGGGGTTACCCTCATCCCTCCCAAGGGGTCGTCAAAATGAATGTCAAACCCCGCTGATACCAGAATAAAATCCGGAGAAAACTCACGCGCAATGGGTATCAGGATTTCTCTAAAAATCGTACTATATTCTTCGTCTCCTGCTCCGCGTTGGAGAGGCACATTAATGGTAAAGCCTTTGCCTTTTCCTTTACCCACGTCACCAAAATCGCCCGTCCCAGGATAAAACGGATACTGATGAGTTGAGAAATAAAGGATTTGGGAATTGTCATAAAAAGAATGCTGAGTTCCATTGCCATGGTGCAGATCCCAATCCACAATCAATACCTTATTTAAACTGAATTTTTTAATTAAATACAGCGCACCAATAGCAACATTGTTAAAAATACAAAATCCCATGGCCCGGTTTGCTTCAGCATGGTGGCCCGGAGGACGAACCAGCGCAAAACCATTTCCAAGCAATCCATTCTGTATTATTTCCAACAGAGACAAAAAACCACCCGCAGCCAACTTTGCGGCCCGAAAAGAATCCGGTCCCGCGGAAGTATCAGCGTCCAAAGGGGTTATGCCGCGACGAAGAGCAGTTTCTGACACTTTTCGGTAGTAAGAAGGATCGTGGACCGCAGTAATCTCCTCTTCAGTAGCCTCCCGAGGAAAAATTTTTTTAAAAAGAGCATTCATTTCCGGCTGATCTAACATTTCATAAATTACTTCAAGTCGTTCCGGACATTCCGGATGAGAATATCCATTTATATGTTTTTTGTAGAAATCATCCCTTACAATACCCGTTTTTGACATAACTACTCCTGATTTACCTAGATAATTTCATTTCCCCTTGACAAAATATGGGAAAAATTAGTAAGTAATTTACAATTAGATATTCTTTTGGTCAAGAAAATATCCAAGTTGACTCTTGAGGGGGGTTGTTTATATAATAATTAATTGTTTCTGGGGAATCGTCCAGCGGCAGGACATCAGACTCTGGATCTGATTACCCAGGTTCGAATCCTGGTTCCCCAGTTTTTTAATGGTGGTAAAATTACTTTTCCGTAACCTTTCCTGCTTGTTCAACCGCATAAGGCTTAAACAAGAAAAAAATCTATTTTTTTTAAAGCGCAACGATAAGTTGGCTGACAGAAATCATTTTCTGACTAAGGAAGGAAAAAAGTTTTTTTGTGAACCGCAAAAGGGAAGATGTTTTTTAAGAAAAAAATTGAATAATAGAAAAAATAAGCTATAATAAAAAATTAACCAAAATACAAACCATTTTAAGAAGGCGGTGTAGCTCAGTTGGTTAGAGCATGCGGCTCATATCCGCAGTGTCCGGGGTTCAAATCCCTGCACCGCCACTTAATAACCAAAATGTTATTTGATAAAACCCTTTCTATCTGTTGGAAAGGGTTTATTTGTGTATGAAGAAAATAAAATTTTTAAAGCGGATCCAACAAACCATTGAACGTTATAAAATGCTCGCAATCGGAGACAGGGTGATCGTGTGTGTTTCCGGGGGACCTGATTCAATGGCGCTGTTATTTGCTTTGCATCAACTGCAAGACGACTATCAGCTTTCTCTTTGGGGCTCCCATTATAACCATAAGCTCAGAGGGAAAGAATCGGATCAAGAGGCTGAGTTTGTTAAATGCCAGGCAGAACGAATAGGCATTCCTTTATTGGTTGAGGATGACAATGGTTCACTTTTGAAAACCAAAGGCAATTTAGAGGAAACAGCCCGAAATAAGCGGTATGCTTTTTTTCAGAAGAAAACTTTAGAGCTAAATGCCCAGAAAGTCGCCCTCGGCCATACTGCCACTGATCAGGCAGAAACTTTTTTTCTTTGGCTATTCCGGGGAGTGGGTACTAAAGGACTGGGCTGCATACCTCCGGTACGAGATAATTTGATCATTCGGCCGTTAATTGAAACTGAGCGGGAAGAAATTATAGGTTTTCTAAAAGAAAAGGGTATTCCTTGGAAAGAAGACCCAACAAATAAAGCAGGCAACTTTCTCAGAAATCGTGTTCGAAGGATATTAATTCCTAAGCTTTTGAAGGAATTTGATCCCCATCTTGTTAAAAAGATAATCAAAACTACCGAGATTTTTAGAGATGATGATATTTTTTTGGAAAAATTAACATTAGATAAGTTAAATGAAATTAGTATAAAAAATGATAAAACTAACGTATTACTTGATATTAATAAATTAGAAGTACTACCTGTTTCTTTAAAACGCCGCGTAATCAGATACGCTCTTAAAACAATTCAAGGGGCACTTCGAAGGGTAAACTTTGATCATGTTGAAAGTATATTAAAGCTCATTAAGAGCCATCAACCGCATTCACAAATTTCACTTCCTTATGAAATCGAAGTTTATAAGGAGTATAATCGTTTGAGGTTTGCCCGGGCTTTAAAGGAAACGATTTCTTTTTATTATGAGGCTTATAAAGTGCCTGAGATAATCATTATCCCAGAAATTGAGAGGAAGATCACAATCACTACGTTAGACTGGGACCAGAACAATTCACCGTTGACGGAGAAAAATGTTGCTCTTATTGATTTTGAAAAAATAAATTTCCCACTTGTTGTCAGAAATTGGAAACGTGGCGATCGTTTTCAACCATTGGGGACACAAGGTTCTAAAAAAGTAAAGGATTTTTTTATTGACCTCAAAATCCCCCGAATTGAACGTAAGCAAGTTCCCCTTGTGCTTTGCGGGGATCAAATTGCCTGGATAGCCGGGCTCAGGGTTGATGAAAAAGTTAAGATTACTCAATCAACCAAAAAAGTTGTTAAGATGGTTATTATTTAAAAGATTTTTTATTTGTTCGGTAACGTTGTTTGTGGTAAACAATTATAGGAAGTTATATCTGTTTTTTGGTTAATTCTAAAAGGCTTTTATTAGGAGGTTGAGCATTGAGATCGATTTATAAAAATTTACTTTTATGGTTAACGTTTAGTTTAATCCTGATTGTTATCTACCATATTTATAATCAGCCCCGAAAACCAATTGAGAAAATTAACTATTCTCAGTTTATAACACTTATAGAGCAGGGTAAAGTAACTGAAATTACGATACAAGGGAAGAAAATTCAGGGATCACGCGGAAATGGAGAAAGTTTTAAAACCTATGCTCCGGATGATCCAGACCTTATAAAAACAATGCGCGAAAAGGGTGTTAAAATAAACGCTGAACCAGATGATGGTACCCCGTGGACAAGTATATTATTCTCTTTCTTGCTCCCCACAATCTTTTTTGTTGTTTTATGGGTCTTTTTTATTCGCCAGGTTCAGTCAGGCGGAAAGGCAATGTCTTTTGGAAAAAGTAGGCACCGGGTGCTTTCTGATTCTCAAGAACCAAAGGTAACGTTTAAAGATGTTGCCGGGGTTGAGGAGCCTAAACAAGAACTTGAAGAAATAATTGAGTTTTTAAAAAATCCAAAAAAATTTACCACTTTAGGAGGAAGAATTCCAAAAGGTGTTCTCCTTATCGGCGCTCCGGGAACCGGAAAAACACTTCTCGCCCGGGCAATCGCCGGGGAAGCTAATGTTCATTTTTTCAGCATCAGCGGTTCTGATTTTGTGGAAATGTTTGTAGGGGTCGGCGCTTCAAGGGTCCGCGATTTATTTCTCCAGGGTAAAAAACATGCTCCCTGTATTATTTTTATTGATGAAATAGACGCAGTGGGACGTCATCGAGGCGCTGGTCTGGGGGGCGGGCATGACGAAAGGGAGCAGACTTTAAATCAACTCCTAGTAGAAATGGATGGCTTTGAATCAAGTGAAGGAGTTATCATAATTTCAGCAACTAACCGACCGGATGTTTTAGATCCCGCTTTAGTAAGACCCGGACGTTTTGACCGTCAAGTGATTGTTCCCATACCTGACATCAAGGGCCGAGAAAAAATACTCGAGGTTCATACTCAAAAGACTCCGCTTGGTGATGATGTTAATCTGGGAATCATTGCGCGAGGAACTCCGGGACTGTGTGGCGCTGATTTGGCTAATTTAGTGAATGAAGCGGCCCTATTAGCTGCCCGAAAAGGAAGAACAAGTGTGATTAAAGAAGATTTTGAGCAGGCCAAAGACAAGGTTTTGATGGGGGTTGAGCGAAGAAGCATGGTCATTTCTCCTGAAGAAAAAAAGATTACTGCTTATCATGAAGCAGGACATACTTTGGTGGCTAAACTTATTCCCGGTACGGATCCTATCCATAAAGTAACAATTATTCCTCGCGGGCATGCCTTGGGTTTAACCCAGCAACTTCCGATTGATGAACGGCATACCTATCCTAAACAATACCTTATAGACTGCATTACCGTTCTTTTAGGCGGGAGGGGCGCTGAAGAATTAGTGCTTGAGAGTTTAACCACGGGCGCTGGAAATGATTTAGAACGAGCAACCGAAATAGCGCGAAAAATGGTCTGTGAATGGGGCATGAGTGATGATTTAGGGCCTTTAACTTTTGGGAAAAAGGAAGAACAAATTTTTTTGGGTCGAGAAATAGCCCAACACCGGGATTATAGTGAGGACACGGCTTTAAAGATAGATCATTCGATAAGAAAAATTGTTGAATGGAGTCATATAAGGGCTCAGGATCTGCTAAGAGAGAATGAAGAGCTGCTCCATATATTGGCAAATACTCTTTTGGAGAATGAATCCTTGGATGGAGAGGAAGTTGACCGAATTTTAATGCTAAAAAATCAAGCTGGTTTAAATCCTCCCCAGGTGGAGTCACCCTCTTCTCCGAACTAAGGGTTTTGCCCCGTTAGAAAAGTCCGGCTTGCCCCATTAGATATCAAATAGCTTAGGGAAGAAAAGGTCACAAGTCAAATTAAAATTTTACATTTTTTTCACATTGGGTAAATGCCCCGTGTGAAAGCTTTCTAACGGGGTTTATCTGATTGTGCCGTGTTCAATAAAATCCTGTTTTAACATTTGTTTGGTGATGGTCACAATTTTTTAAACTCACTATGCCTAAGGTAAATGGAAATCAAAGATTACTGATGGAGTGGAAGGGGGGGCATATTGATTTCTCACTCAAAACCTTTATAATGGGCATCCTCAACGTGACCCCTGATTCTTTTTCTGACGGAGGAAAATTTTGCGATACGGGAAGAGCGGTTGAACGCGCATTGATAATGCAGGAGGAAGGTGCTGATATAATCGATATCGGAGGTGAATCCAGCCGGCCGGGAGCAAAGCCAGTTTCTGCTGACGTGGAATTAAGTAGAGTTATGCCCGTGTTAAAGGCTATCGTTAAAAAGACAAAAGTTATCGTATCAATTGACACCATAAAGGCTATTGTGGCAGAGGAGGCATTGTCCGAGGGCGCCGAAATGGTAAACGACATAAGCGCCCTGCGGGGTGATCCTAAAATGGCTCCTTTGGTGGCAAAGCAAGAGGTCCCGGTTGTGCTGATGCACATGCGAGGAACAGCGCCTCAGAACATGCAAGCAAATACTCACTATCTCAATCTTATCTCTGAGGTGATTGAATTTTTACAGGAAAGGATTGGTTTTGCACATGCCTCAGGGATTGGTCTTTCGCGGATTATAATTGATCCGGGGATTGGTTTTGGAAAGTCCATCGAGAAGGATAATTTTACTATTTTAAAACACCTTGAAAAATTTAAGTCTTTGGGAAAGCCAATTCTTGTTGGCCCTTCTCGAAAAGCTTTTCTGGGACATTTATTGAATTTGCCGGTAAATGACCGAGAAGAGGCTACTGCGGCGACAGTGGCAGTGGCAGTAATGAATGGAGCCAACATTGTGCGAGTCCATGATATAAAAAAAATAAAACGAGTCGTACAAGTTGTGGACGCCATTAAAGCCGCCGAATAATATTGAGCATAATGCTTAAAAATAAGAAACCACTTTCTGAACTATCCCAGGTTATGCAAATTTTTCCACAAATTTTAATCAGTGTTTCGGTCACTAAACGAAAAGACATTTCACAAATCCCTGCTATTTCAAATCAGATTCAGAGAGCGGAAAATAAAATAAATTAAAAGGAAAGGGGCGAGTAGTCATTAGACCTTCGGGCACGGAATCAAAAATCAGCGTGATGGTTGAGGGAGAAGACGAAGGAGAAATAAAATTAATCGCTGAGGAATTAGCCGGCTTTATTAAACATAATCTTGATTGATTGATAAAGGAGAATTCAATGGCAAGGCTTTCTGTTAATATTGACCACATTGCAACTATTCGCGAAGCGCGTAAAGGCAATGAACCAGATCCGGTGGCTGCTGCCTTCTTGGCTGAACTCGCGGGATGTGATGGGATTATCGTCCATCTTCGTGAGGATCGCCGTCACATTCAAGAACGAGATGTCGAGATTTTACGGAAGACCATTAAAACAAAACTTAACATGGAAATGGCTGCTACTGGGGAGATGGTCAAAATTGCCGGAAAAATAAATCCGGATATGTGTACGTTGGTTCCCGAAAAAAGACAGGAACTGACGACTGAAGGTGGGTTGGATTTGCTGGGAAATTTTGCTTACCTAAAAGCAACCGTCAGCAAGCTTCAAAAAGAAAAAATTCTGGTTAGCCTTTTCATCGACCCTGATCCCGAGCAAATAAATGCGGCTAAAGAGTTGAAAGCTGACTTTGTTGAAATCCATACGGGAACTTACAGTAATGTTAAGACCAAAAAAGAAATCGAACGTGAGCTGAAAAAAATTGTTGAAAGTGTAACTTTAGCCTCCCAGCTTGGACTTGGCATAAATGCGGGGCATGGGCTTAATTATCGCAATATTCAACCGTTGCTCAACCTTTCAGAGATCGACGAATTCAGCATCGGCCACAGCATTATTGCCCGTGCAGTTTTAGTTGGATTTGAACGGGCCGTGAAAGACATGATCGACTTAGTTAAAACGCCATAAAATTTTAAAGCAGCCTTTCACTTTTAGGAAAATTTATGAAAGTTGTTTCAGCTTTCCAGATGAAAAATTTAGATCGACGTGCTATCGAGGAATTTGGCATTCCGGGCATTGTATTGATGGAAAATGCGGGGCGGGCGACGATTGAGGTTATTGATAAATATTTTCCTGCAATAAGCATGAGGAAAATCATTATCATCGCCGGCTCAGGAAATAATGGAGGAGATGGTTTTGTGATTGGCCGCCATTTATTGAACCGGGGGGTTGAAGTTGAAGCGTTTTTATTGGGGCACAAAGCGAAAGTGACCGGTGATGCTAAGGTCAACATGGAATTGTATCAAAAATTGAGGCCGGTGGTGGAACTTCATCGTCAGGAAGATTTGATGAAATTTCAAACCCAAATAAGCCATGTCGATCTTATTATTGATGCTATCCTTGGAACCGGCGTAAACACCGACGTTCGAGGATTGTATCGAGATGTTATTGACTATATAAATTCCTTGCCCACTCCGGTTGTATCCGTTGATATTCCTTCCGGTATTGATGCCAGCACCGGCAAAATACTGGGCACGGCAATACACGCTGACCTTACGGTAACCTTTGGACTTCCTAAAATTGGACTTTTTATCCACCCCGGGCTTGATCGGGTCGGTATTTTAGAGGTTGCGGATATTTCAATCCCTCCCTATTTAGTTCAAGAAGAAAACATCCAGGTTGAGTTGCTTGAAGCTCATGAGCTGTTCCCTTTATTAAAACAACGAGATCGCAATTCCCACAAAGGCAATTACGGTCATGTGCTCTTGATTGCCGGTTCGGTGGGAAAAACCGGAGCTGCCGCACTGTCTGCTGACGCTGCGTTAAGAATTGGAGCCGGGCTGGTAACCTTGGGTATTCCTGCCAGCCTAAACCCGGTTATGGAAGTTAAATTGACCGAAGTGATGACTGAACCCCTGGCTGAAACCGACTCCCAAACCTTAAGCACACAATCTTTACCCCGGATCCAGGAGCTGAGTGAAGGTAAAAAAGTGCTTGCCCTAGGTCCCGGTATTTCAACCCACCCTGAAACCATGGCGGTAGTACAGCATATTATCCGTACCAGCAGGATTCCTATTATTGTTGACGCTGACGGAATTAATGCTTTAGGGGAAAAGCCTTCGGTGCTTCAAGAAGCACAATGTCCGATCGTACTTACTCCCCATCCCGGAGAAATGGCGCGCCTAACCGGCACTTCAATCAGAGAAGTTCAGGAGGACAGGATTGGGGTTGCAAAAAAAGTCGCGAAACAATGGGGTGTGGTTATTGTTCTCAAGGGAGCCAGGAGCATTATTGCGGAGCCGAATGGTAATATTTACATTAATTCCACCGGGAATCCTGGTATGGCATCCGGCGGTACCGGAGATGTGCTTACCGGAATGATTGCCGGTTTAGTCGCCCAGGGTTATACCATCAGCGAAGCAAGCCGCTTAGGAGTCTTTCTTCATGGTTATATCGCTGATGAAATAACCGAACAAAGTGGAGAAGTCGGGTTAACTGCTACCGATATTATCAACCGGATTCCCTTGGCGCTCAAAGAGGCAATGGCGGAAAATGGAGCTTTTGGCTGAGGATTCGGATTTTATCATCGTAAAAACAGACAACCCTGAGGAAACCGAAGAAGTTGGAAAATTTTTGGGAATGCACCTTGGACCAGGTGATATTGTTTCCTTAATCGGAGAACTTGGATCCGGCAAGACCTGTTTTACTCGTGGTATCGCTTGTGGTCTCGGAATTGAGGAAAGTCTCCCGATAGTAAGTCCTACTTTTACCTTAATTAATGAATACCCCGGAAAGACTCCTTTATTTCATTTTGATCTTTACCGGCTTGATGATAGTGAAAGAGTTTTCGATTTAGGATATCGTGAATATTTCCATGGCAAAGGAGTTGCGGTTATCGAGTGGGGAGAAAAGGTTGCTCATCTTTTACCGGATGAATATTGCCTGGTTTTGTTTTTCTCAGAGTTTGATGAAAGAAGGGAAATAAAAATTAAAGGGCAAGGAAAACGTTTTATTGATATAATAAAATCCTTAAGCAAATTTTTAAAAGACTAATTTCAACTTTACTTGATGGAAAGGGCGTATGGGAATTATAGTTCATAAATACGGAGGAACTTCAGTAGGCGATATTGAGAAGATAAAAAATGTTGCTCGCCGTTTGATAGATACCCAAAAAAAAAGACACGACGTGGTTTGTGTGGTTTCGGCAATGGCAGGAGAGACTGATAGACTGATTAAATTAGCCAATGACCTTACCGATTCTCCTGACGCTCGAGAATATGATGTTTTGGTTGCTACCGGCGAACAGGTTTCTATTGCTCTTCTGGCGATGGCCATAATATCTCTCGGAGGAAAAGCGCGGTCTTTTACGGGGCATCAGGTAAAAATCCTTACGGATGAATCTTTTAGTAAAGCCAAGATCATGAGCATTGATACCAAAAGAATATTAAAAGAAGTAAAGGATGGATATATAGTTGTCGTAGCCGGTTTTCAAGGGGTGGATGAAGACGGGAATGTCACAACCCTGGGGCGAGGTGGGTCCGATACTTCCGCAGTGGCTTTGGCGGCTGCTTTGAATGCTGATCAATGTGATATTTATACTGATGTGGATGGTGTCTATACGGCTGATCCCAATATTTGCCCCAAAGCTAAAAAGCTAAAAAAGATTTCCTACGAAGAAATGCTGGAAATGGCCAGTCTTGGTGCTAAAGTTCTTCAAACGCGCTCCGTAGAAATAGCAAAAAAATTCAATGTCCCCATCCATGTACGGTCATCTTTTTCCGAGGAGGAAGGCACTATGGTAACTAGAGAAGATGAAGAAATGGAAAAGTATGTGGTTTCCGGTGTCACCTACAACCGGAATGAGTCAAAACTTACTATTTCCGGTATCCCGGATGTACCGGGGGTAGCGGCAAAAATTTTTAAACCCATTGCTGACGCAAATATTGTTGTTGATATGATAATCCAGAATGCAAGCAGTGCGGGGCACGCTGACCTTACCTTTACCGTTTCCAAAACCGATACCAAAAAAGCTTTAGAAATTTTAAAAGCCATAGGGAAAAAATTGGGCGCTAACCGAGTAAGCTCTGATGAAAATATAGCGAAAATATCGATTGTTGGTGTCGGCATGAAAAGTCATGCTGGTGTGGCATCCCAGTTTTTTTCGGTGCTGGCACATGAAGGAATTAACATTATGATGATCAGCACCTCGGAGATAAAAATATCCTGTGTGGTTGAGGAAAAGTATACGGAACTGGCAGTCAGGATTCTCCACGATACATTCCACCTATCTCCGGAAGAAAGATAGGTTGGTTTATTTTACTAAGAGGTCGGAATGAAATCCTTAAAACTTTATGATACAACCCTGCGTGATGGAACCCAAGCAGAAGATATCGCGTTTACCGTTGAAGATAAAATTCGCATTGCCAAAAAACTCGATGAGCTTGGCGTCCATTATATCGAGGGCGGCTGGCCAGGGTCCAATCCGCGGGATCTACAATTTTTTAATGAAATAAAAAATTATAATTTAATCCAGGCCAAAATTGCAGCTTTTTCCAGCACAGCTCATCCCCACAATCCGCCGGATAAGGATAAAAACATCAAGGAAGTTCTTCGTGCTCAAACTCCGGTGGTAACAATTGTTGGTAAAAGCTGGGATATTCATGTCCGAGAAGCATTAGGAATCACCCTCGAGAAAAATCTCCAAATTATATTTGAGACTATATCCTTTTTAAAAAAACATGTCTCGGAAGTCATGTTTGATGCGGAACATTTTTTTGACGGATTTAAAAAAAATCCTGATTATGCTCTCAAGATAATCAAGATAGCTACTTCTGCTCACGCTGATTGGGTTATTTTGTGTGATACTAACGGGGGCAGCATGCCCCATGAGGTTCAGGAAATAATTCGAATTGTAAAAAAAGAAAGGCTACCGGTACCCCTGGGAATCCATTGTCATAATGATTCGGAAATGGCAGTAGCCAATTCTATTTTAGCGGTAAAAGAGGGGGTAACACAGGTACAAGGGACGATCAATGGATTTGGAGAACGATGCGGGAACGCAAACCTTTGTTCGATTATTCCTAATTTGAGGTTGAAGTTGGGGATACCGTGTATATCGGATGAACAACTGACGAAGCTCAGGGAAACTGCCCGGTTTGTTTATGAACTGGCCAACTTTCAACCCCCAAACCATCAGCCTTTTGTTGGGAATAGCGCCTTTGCTCACAAGGGTGGGCTCCATGTCCATGCAATTCAGAAAAAATCTGAGACCTATGAACACATCAGGCCTGAGCTGGTAGGAAACCATCAAAGGGTTTTACTTTCCGATTTGTCTGGAAAAAGTAATATAATTTATAAAGCTAAAGATCTGGGCATCAAGGTAGGAAGTAAAGACCCGGTAGTCATTGCTGCCTTAGAAAAGCTTAAGAATCTGGAAAACCAGGGATATCAGTTTGAAGGCGCGGAAGCTTCTTTTGAGCTTATGCTTAAAAAAGCTTTAGGACTTCAAAAAAAATATTTTGATTTAGTTGGGTTTCGTATCATCAGCGAAAAAAGGAAAGAGGATGAAACACCCTTGGCCGAAGCTACCATTATGATCCAAGTTGGCGGCAAAATTGAACATACCGCTGCGCTGGGTAATGGTCCGGTTAATGCGCTCGACAATGCTATTCGAAAAGCCTTGGAAAAATTTTATCCTCAGCTTAAGGATATGGAACTCGTAGACTATAAAGTCCGGGTTCTTTCATCAGGCGAGGAAGGCACTGGTGCCAAGGTGCGGGTCTTGATTGAGTCAAGTGATAATCACGACAAATGGGGAACTGTGGGTCTTTCGGAAAATATTATTGAAGCAAGCTGGCAAGCATTAGTAGATAGCATTAATTATAAACTTTTAAAAGATGACCAGAAAAATGCAGAATGATGAAAGGAAAATCACGTATCCTCATCAAATTATGGCATTGATTATTCTTACTGTATTTTTGGCACTCAATTGCTATCGTTTTTGCTTTTCTTTTAACAATGAAACCCAGATCGAAAATCTTTCCCCTTGCCTTCTTGAAGTTAAAGGTGAGGTTCCTCATCCGGGACTGTATTATTATGATTATTGTCCGACTGCTAATGAACTACTTAATGCCAGTGGACAGTCACCTGATGGAAACTTCCCTATTAACCAAAACTCAATGGTTGTGCTCTCTACCGGCACTTCCCTATGGGTACAAAAGACTCGTAAAGGTATACGGGTCGCTCGGTTTTCTTTAGAAGGAAAAAAGAAAATGCTTTTGGGAATTCCCATAAATTTAAATACCGCTACCTCGGGTGATTTATCAAGTTTACCCGGCATTGGACCACATATCGCTGATGAAGTTATTTTGTTTCGAGAGACTCTCGGAACATTTTCAAAAATCGAAGACCTTAAAGCCGTTAATGGCATCGGAGAGAAACGTTTTAAAAAAATTGAGAAGTATCTTACGGTAAAACCAGAAACTATCGGGTAACGTATATTTGAAGGGAGGTTTTGCTTGGTCAGAAAAATAAAGGGCTCGAACAAAATTACTATTGGCCGGAGTGCGGAAACGGCGCCATCGGTTACTCCTTTTTTTGAAGTAGTGCGCAATAATCTTTTGTATCTCATCTTGGGGTTAGTTGCAATTTTACTTTTATCCGGGGGAGGGGTCCTGTGGAATTATTTTGACAAAAAAAACGAAGAAAAGGCCTCCACCTTATTTTATCAGGCCTACCAGACCTTTAAAGACTCCAAGGAAAAGGAAGCCTCTTTAGAAGAACCCATGAAGCTTTTTCAAACAATCATTGAGGACTACCCAAGAACCAGCGCAAGTGAATTAAGCTATTTTTATCTGGGTAATTGCCAGTTTGTCATGAAGAAGTTCGATGTGGCTATTGATGCTTATAGTAAATTTTTGGAAAAAGTTTCTTCTCAACCGCAATTGGCTCTTCTTGCTTATGACAGTCTCGGATACTGTTATGAAGAGAAGAAAGATTATAAGAAAGCCATAGAATACTTCCAAAAGACTATCACCCCTCCCCCCGGTTTGGGAGAAAGTGGGTATTTTAATGCGGGTCGTTGTTTTGAGGCACTGGGAGATAGTGAAGGTAGTTTGAATCTCTATAAAAAGTTTCTTTTAGAATTTCCGGACTCTTCTAAAAAGAGTTTTATTCAGGAAAAGATTAAAGAAATAGAATTGGAAAAAGGACCGGCAAGCGATGTGGCCAAAAAGTCTCACGGATAATGTCAAGGTGATTATATTTGATTGCGACGGAGTCATGTTTGATTCCCGCAAAGCCAATATCGCTTTTTACAATACGATCCTTGCTCGCTTTGAAAAACCACGGCTGACTGATGATGAGTTCGAGGTAGTTCATATGTCTACCGCAGAAGAATCTATTAATTATTTATTTCGCGATGATCCTCAACTTCAGGAGGCGCAAACATATCGTAACCAGGTTGATTATCAACAGTTTATTCCTTTCATGACCATGGAGCCTTTTTTGGATGAGGTCTTGGAAATTTTGAAAAAGAAATACCAGTTGGCAGTGGCTACCAACCGAACCAATACCATTCACCCCCTTTTAACGGCTTTTAAACTCGAACATTTTTTTGACCTTGTAGTATCGGCGTTAGATGTCAATAATCCCAAGCCTCACCCAGAAGCGGTTTTTAAGATAGTGAACCATTTTGGTATTGATGCTCGAGAAGCAATATTTGTCGGCGATTCTTCGGTAGACCGGGAAACCGCCTTACGCGCAAAAGTTTATTTTGTCGCTTACAAAAATTCTCTTCTTCAAGCTGATCATAATATTGATAATCTGCGTGAACTACTTTTTCTTTAATTTTCCAACGGATTGCAATTTAACGCTTATGCAAAATAAAAAAACCTGCATAAGTTAGTTTTAAAAACCGATTGCCTAATTTTTTATTTTCGTTTATCATTAACTGTAATACCTTATTAAACATGGTTTTTAATGCGATATGGATGAAGCTGATACTTTTGTCTTAGAATTTTTATTAATTCTGGTTTTTCTTTTTTTTCTTCTTTTCTTTTCCATCATTGCTTCCACGCTCCATCGGCTTACCCCTTTTGATTTAAAACTTCTCAATGAACAACACGGAAAGAAAAGCAATATTTTCAACTTACTCGCCCACAATAACCTTAAGGTTATTATTCCCATTTCTTTTGGAATCCAAACCTCTTTGCTTCTTGTTTTTATTCTTACCACCCACATGGTTATACAAAAGTTTGATTCACATCCCCTGTTATGGACATTCGGTATACTGCTAGTTGTGAGCCTTTTTTTCTGCCAATTTATTCCGGGTCTGTTGGTCCACGTGAATCCAGAGAAAAAATTACTCAGGCTCCTTCCTTTGCTTTCCATCATTTTTCCGGTGGTAAAGTTTTTATCTTACCCCATTATTTCCAGTGTTGAACGAATGCGGGGCTCAACCAAGGGCGCCGACGACGATGAGCCCGAAGTTATGGATAAAAAAATTCAAGCGCTCATCGATATTGGAAAAGAAGAGGAGGTGCTCGAAAAAGAGGATAGTGAGCTGGTAAAATCGGTCATAGAATTTGGGGATACCAAAGCCCGCGAAGTGATGACCCCTCGTTCTCAAATAATTGCTCTTCCGGAAAATGCCTCCATAAAAGAAGCCAAAGACCTTATGGTGAGGAAAAAACATTCACGGATTCCGGTATATCGTGAGAATTTAGATCAAATTATTGGGGTAATTTATGTCCGCAATTTGTTGACCAAGTTGGAAGAAAAAGAGTGGGATTCACCAATAAATGATTTGCTTTTACCGCCAGTATTCGTAACTGAAGAAGAACGTATCTCCGAAGTCTTCAAGGAAATGAAAGCCAAACGGTCATGGATGGTGTTTGTCAAAAATGAGTACGGCGGAGTTTCTGGTTTGATCACCATCAAAGGTCTCCTCGAGGAAATTGTCGGTGATATTGACGACGAAGACCAAACCAAACAACCGGAGATCATTCCCCAGGGAAAGAATCTTTTCCTGGTGTCGGGCAAGGCGGGACTTTACGAGCTTAGTGAGGCGCTGGGAATCACTTTAGCGGATGATGATTGCCAGACTATCGGCGGTTTGATAACGAAAGCAATCGGGCGGCTGCCCAAAAAGAATGACCGGCTTGAGGTTTCGGGATTGGTGATTACTATTTTAAATGTTGATTCAAGAAAAATTAATCGTTTGTTGGTTGAAAAACCTTTGGCCCCACCCTATGAGTAGAAAGCGCCGATAACAAAAAGAAACCCTTTAACTTTTTTTGGATATCCTTTCTTGCTTAAAGGAATCGTACCACACTTATTTTTGCTGTTTATCTTCCTTGGTCTTTCAGGTTTGTTTGCCGCGTCTGAAATTGCTCTGGTCAATCTTACTCCTTCCCAGGTCCGCCGCATTGTTAAACAAGGCACGCGTCACAGCCGAAATCTGGTTTTTTGGGAGCGGGAACCGGATAAGATCCTTATTACGATCGTTATTGTCACTAATCTGGTCAATATCGCTGCTTCGGCCACGACGGTTACTATTTTTGTCCATGCTATTCCCCACATCAGTGTGGATTCTGCTGCGGTGATCGCAACTTTTGTAACCACTTTGCTTATGCTTCTTTTCGGAGAGATTACTCCTAAACTCCTGGGAAAACGACACCCGGTTACGGTCTCCATTGGAGTTTTGCCCTTATTGCTTTTTTTGGGAAAGATTGTTCATCCGATAAGTAAAATCCTTTTGAAGTTGAGTCAAAGCATTTTGAGTTTTTTAGGCAAAGAAAGCCGGGAAATTTTCCCCACAGAATCAAATAGAGAGGAGATAAAAGCCCTTCTTGAATTAGTAAAGAAAGAGGGGGTAGTATCGGAAAGAGAAAATAAAATGCTCATGAGCATCTTACGGTTGGAAGAAACCAAAGTTCGGGATATCATGGTGAATCGAATGAATATGATTTGCCTCGAAATAAACGCTTGTTATGAAACGGTACTGGAAACAGTCCGTAAAAGTGGATTTTCACGAATCCCCGTTTACGAAAAAACTTTTGAAAACATCAAAGGAATTTTAATGGCCAAGGATATTTTATCATGCTGGGACGAAAAAAGTTTCCAACTTTCTTCTCTTATGCGGCCGGCAAAGTTTATGCCTGAAGTGATCACCCTTGACCGCGCACTGCGGGAATTTATCAATACTCAAACCCACTTAGCAATTGTAGTCAATGAGTATGGTGAGGTTGAAGGATTAGTGACATTAGAGGATGTGATTGAAGAAATTACCGGAGAGATTCAGGATGAATTTGACATTGAAAGTATCTTGGTTAAGAAAATAAAGTAGAATAATCGCTTTTTTGTTTTTTTTCGCTGATTTCCTAAGAATCTGCCACCAGACCCCAATGCTTTTGATTTTAAGTCCTAAGGTATACTTGTAATTTAATCGTTCCTTTGCGGAGAAAACGATCTATCAATTCGAAAAAGATAACGACTTTAAATGGAAAGCGATATCCGAGATTTTCCTCTGTCGCTAAGTTTAGGTTTTTTTATGCTTCTGGTTTCTTGTTTCATGAGTAGATAAAAAAATTGTATTTATAAATTATATTAATTATAATTATTATAATTAATTTAAAAAAAATCTTGACAAACTAAAATTTCTATAATAAATAAAAATTAGAATATGATTTAAAGGATTAAAGTATATGGAAGAAATATTAACTGTTTTTCAAGCGTGCAAATATTGCAATGTTTCCCCACAAACCATTATCAACTGGATTGAGTCCGGTCATATCAAAGCCTTTAAAACTGTCGGAGGACATCGGCGCATTAAAAAGACTGACCTTGAAGACTTCATGAAAAAACAGGGGATTCCTATTCCTGCAGTAGAATTAAAAGAAGAAAGAAAAAAAATTTTGATCGTTGACGATGACCCGATTATTGTTGAAACTATTGTTCAGGCGTTTGAAGAGGATGAATACAATTATGAGGTTATCTCGGCTGCGGATGGTTTTGAGGCTGGTTTGCAGGTTAACCATTTTAAACCCCACCTTATGATTCTGGATATTATGATGCCGGATATCAAAGGGTACGAGGTTTGCAGAAAAATAAAAAGCAATAACGCGACGAAAGATATGAAAATTATTGTGTTGTCTGCGTATCTCGATGATGAAAAATTCAAAAAAATGAAAGAGTTCGGCGCTGACCTTTGTCTCACCAAACCATTGCCATTGCCTCAGTTAAAAAAGGAGGTAGCCCGATTGTTGGGTTTAATTTCATAAAAAAACCGGTTTAATCTTTATAGGTATTGCAACCAAAATGAAATTTAACGAATCGCTCAAAAAAGGTAAGTTTGTTGTTACTTCGGAAATTCATTCACCCCTTAATGATGAACCTCAGGAACTTATAAAAAGCTTGGAATTGGTGAGAGGTCGAGTAGACGGAATTACGGTGCCGGAAATTGACCTTGAGGGAGTTGTGGGAGATAAAATTTATACCTGTGCCCTTCTTAAACAGAATCGTTTTGAACCGATTTACCAAACGACTACGCGAGATAAAAACCGAATACAATTACAAAAAGATCTTCTCCTGGCGTATGAGGGAGGAGTAGAAAACCTTCTTGTTTTTACCGAAGATTACCGGATTACCGGAGATAGTCTCCAGGAAATGATGTTTTTTCATGTGGATGCAGGAAAATTACACTCGGTATTAGAGAACATCCGGGAGGGTCATACGTTAGAGAATAAGGAACTTCCTTTTAAAGCTGAATTTTTATTGGGTTCCGGGGTTGAGTCCGGATGGGGGAAAAATGTTCCTGAGCTGGAAATGAAAGAGATGGAAGAAATGCTTAAGGTCGGCACCGGTTATTTTCTTACCACTCCGATTTTTGATCTCAACCTTTTTGAAAAGTTTATAAAACAGGTACAACCCTTTGGCGTTCCCATCATTGCTGAGGTAATGATTTTGCGAACTGCCAGCATGGCTCAATTCCTCAATCGACATTTTAAATCGGGTTTGGTCCCGGAGTGGATGATAACAAAACTTACCAAATCACCTGAAAAGCAAAAGGCCAGCATTGAAATTTTTGCTGAAACGGTATCCGGCCTTAAAGATTTATGCCAGGGAATACATATAATAACTATCGGTGGTGAAGAAAAGCTACGATACTATTTAGATGCCGCCAAGTTAATTTGATGGCGGTTGATTCATCGGAGTTAGGGAGAAGCTATCCATTATTTTTAAAGGGGGTATTTCCCTTTGGAAACCATTACCCTAACCATTGACGGAAAACCGGTTAGTTGTATACCGGGAACCAGTATTTTAAATGCAGCTAAAAAGCTTGGCATAAAAATTCCAACCCTTTGCAATCATCATGCACTCCCGCCTTTTGGCGCTTGTCGACTTTGTTTGGTTGAGGATGAAAAAACCGGCCGGATCATGTCTTCCTGTGTTACCCCGGCTTTGCCGGACATGATTGTCCGGACGGACTCGCTGCGGATAAAAAATCACCGGACAAACATCATCCGCCTTTTGATGGCCGAGCATCCTGAATCTTGTCTTGTCTGTAACAAAGGCAACCGTTGTAAGCTGCGAGAGATTGCCGCTCAGTTGGGTATCAGTCAGACGGATCTTTATTCCATGCCTCATTATAAACCCCTTGAGCAGGCCAATCCCTTTATTGTCCGGGATTTAAATAAATGCATCCTATGCGGCACCTGTATTCGGGCCGACCATGAATTGGTTTTTGTGGGAGCAATTGATTATCACCAGCGGGGCTTTCACTGCCGGCCCGCTACTCTGCAAGACCGTCCTTTAGAAGATTCTCAATGTACCCTTTGTGGTACTTGCGTTTCCCTTTGTCCCACCGGCGCGTTATCAACAAGAAATACTACCTTTCTCGGTTCCCCTGAACAGGAGACATTATCTATCTGCGGCTTTTGTGGGGTTGGGTGTTGTGTTTCGTTGGGGATTGCCTTTGATCGGGTTGTGGAGAGCAACCCTTCTCACCAGGAAGGCACGGTAAATGGGTCCACGCTTTGTGTTCGCGGACATTTTGCGCATGACTTTTTAAACTCCGCTGACCGGCTAACCTCTCCTTTAATTCGTCAAAACGACACCAGGATTGCGACTTCCTGGGAGAATGCTTTGGACATTATTACCGATCGGTTGTTTTCCCTTAAAAATATTTATGGCCCCCAAAGTATCGCATTTTTAGGTTCTTCAAAATGTACTAATGAAGAAAACTATCTTTTTCAGAAAATTGCCCGGGTATTTTTAAAAACAAATAACATTGACAATGGAGGTTATGGATCCGGCCGATCCGTTTGGAACGATTTAGTGCAAAAGATCGGGGGCAGTCGGGTCAACGCTCTTGCTGATCTTGAACATGCGGGAGCTATTTTTCTTTTAGGCGCAGATCCAACTCAATCGACTCCGGTAGTTGGCTATTATATTAAAAAAGCCGCCAAAAACGGAATTCCCTTAATTATTGCCGACCCGATAATAAACGAATTAGCTTCCTCTGCGACCCTTTGGCTACCCATTAATCCCCACACTGAGCTTACGCTTATAAATGGAATTTCTTCTTTTCTTTGCGAGCAGAATATGTGTGACACTCAGTTTATCGAGCAGTTTACGGAAGGGTTCAGCCTGTACCGTGAAAGCCTTGCTTCTATCAATCGTAAAAAGGTTTATGCGAAGATAGGGGTAGGGGAGGAAACATTAAAAAAGACCGCAACATTATTACAAAACAAAAAAATCGCTTTTGTAGTGGGGGAAGGGGTAACGCTTCAAAAAAATAGTTCCCAATGCCTGGAAGCCATAGTAAACCTTTCCCTGATGACGGGAAGCCTGAGAGACAAAGGGGGAGGACTTTATTTTTTGGCCCGAGAAAACAATCAGTGTGGCGCCGAGGATATGGGGAGCGTACCCGATAGCCTTCCGGGACATGTATCCATCAAAAACGACCCAGGTCGAAAAGAATGGGAAGGTGCGTGGGGCACCAAACTTTCACCTGATCCAGGGCTTAACCTCGTGCGCATGATCGAGGAAGCAGAAAATGGGAATTTAAAAGCATTGTATATCATGGGAGAAAACCCTCTCCGGAGCCTCCCCCAGCCGGAGAAAGTGCGCAAGGCTTTAAGTAACGTAGAATTTATCGTGGTGCAAGATATTCTTGATAATGAGACCGCTAAAATTGCCCATGTGATTTTACCGGGTGCGGCCCCCAGCGAAAAAGGAGGGTCGTTTACTAACCTTGAGGGGAAAATTCAGGGTTTTGAGCCGGCAGTCTCGCCTCCGGGTGATGCCAAACCTGACTGGCAAATTCTTGATTTGCTCTCCGTAAAGATGAAGAATCAGAAACCATTTGGTTCGCTTAAAAACATAAGAAAGGAGATCCGTAAGCTTATTCCTCTGTATGTTGATATTGGGAAAGAGGGGGCATGGATAAAACAAACCGGCCAAACACGGTTTTTTACCTCTGGAAAGAAAGGCGATTTAATTCCCTTTTGTCCGGTCATTTCTATTGACTATGATGCTTCTGAAGCTGATTATCCTTTTACGGCTCTTTTAGGTTCGGTTCGTTTTCATCTGGGCAGCGGCACAAGAACCAGCCGCTCAGAGCGTATCCGGAATTTTGCTCATAAGGGCCATATCGAAATTTCTTTTCAGGATGCAAAAAAATTGACCCTTAATGCTGGGGATACTGTTCGCGTTATTTCTCCCTATGGAATCGTGGTAAGGAGAATCACGATAGTAAACACGTTAAGAGAAGGACTGATTTTTGTGCCGACGGGTTTTAATGCTAATGATGCTCGCAATCTAATCGAATTGTCTTTACTGGAAGAAGCCATTTCTCCCGGCTGGAAGGAGGTTCGGGTGAAAATTGAAAAGGTGGAGGAAAATTTTTAATGGAACCAAAAAAAATTGACTGGAATAAAATTGGGGCGGTGATTGACAAACACCGGGATAATAAATGGGCCCTCATTCCCTTGCTCCAGGAGATTCAGGATGTTTGTGGGTTCATTCCTCCGGATTCAATAGAGCCGGTAGCTGAATCTCTTCACCTATCACCAGCGCAGGTGCAAGGAGTCATAACTTTTTATGCGGGCTTCACCTTAAAACCCAAAGGCAAATATGTGATTCGGGTTTGCCGGGGAACCGCCTGCCATGTAAAAGGGGGCAGGGGAATCTTGAGATTAATGAAAAGAGAATTAGGGCTTCAAGAAGGTGAAACGAGTCCGGATTATCAATTCACCCTGGAAACCGTAGCCTGCCTCGGGGCATGTTTTTTAGCTCCCACCATGATGGTTAACCGGACATATTTTGGTAAACTTTCCCCGCCAAAAGTTGCCAGTGTGTTATCTCAGTATCATAAAGATAAAGGGACTGAATAGATGGAACGGCTTCTTTCTATTGGACAAATGGAATGGTTGCGCAACAAGATTCGCTCGCAGGCGGAGAAACAGAAGAACGTCGTTCTCGTTTGTATGACCGGTTGTCGGGCGTACGGTTCCGCGGATGTAAAAAGCGCACTGGAACAAGAAGTTAAAAGTCAAGGACTTACCGATCAGGTGGAAGTACGTGCCACGGGTTGCCATGGATTATGTGCCAAAGCTCCGGTGATTGCCATCGAACCCTTGGGAATTCAATATCAAGAATTAAATTCGGATGACGCTGCCGAAGTTGTCTCGGTAACGTTGAAGAATAATCAGTTTATTGATCGCTTAGCATATAAAGACCCTCAGAGCGGAAAACCAATTTTTTATCGAAGTCAGATTCCTTTTTACCTGAAACAAGAGAGAAGAGTTTTATCCAATTGTGGGAAAATTGATCCTACTAAAATCGACCACTATATCGCCGCCGGCGGATATCAGGCTTTAGTTAAAGCCCTTTCCCGGATGACTCCGGATGAAGTGATTGAAGAGATAAGCGCCGCAAAATTAAGAGGCCGCGGAGGAGCCGGCTTTCCCACTGGGACGAAATGGAGGCTTGCCCGCCAGGCTGAAGGAAGTCCGAAATATATCGTATGCAATGCTGACGAGGGTGACCCCGGTGCTTTTATGGATCGGGCGATGTTGGAAGGTGACCCTCACGCGGTGCTCGAGGGAATGTTGATTGGTGCTTATGCCATGGGAGCAGAATATGGTTTTATTTATGTGCGTGAGGAATATCCGATTGCGGTTGAACACCTTGCCAATGCTCTGAGACAAATGAACGAAATCGGCCTTTTAGGTGAAAATATTTTAGGAACCGGTTTTAATTTCTCTCTTGCTCTTAAAATGGGGGCTGGAGCATTTGTGTGCGGTGAGGAAACAGCGCTGATGGCCTCCATTGAAGGGAAACGAGGTATGCCGAAAGCACGTCCACCATTTCCTGCACAATCTGGATTAGATGGAAAACCAACCAATATAAATAACGTTGAGACCTGGGCTAATGTTCCTTTGATTATAAAAAATGGAGCCGCGTGGTACCAACAGGTGGGAACAGAAAAAAGTAGCGGAACGAAGATTTTTTCCCTAGCGGGAAAAGTAAATAATACGGGCTTGGTGGAGGTACCCATTGGGGTGAGTATCAAGGAAGTGGTCTTTGATATTGGCGGGGGTATACCTAAAGGAAGGAAATTTAAGGCAGTCCAGATGGGGGGGCCATCAGGAGGATGTGTTCCGGCGCAATACTTAAACTTTCCTATTGACTATGACACCTTACAGCGCATTGGGTCAATTATGGGTTCAGGCGGGATGGTCGTGATGGACGAAAACAATTGTATGGTGGAAATGGCTCGGTACTTTTTAAGCTTTACCCAGTCGGAATCCTGCGGAAAATGTGCTCCCTGTCGGCTGGGGACATCCCAGTTACTGAAGATTTTGACCCTGACTACGCAGGGGAAGGGAAGGGTTGAAGATATTGAGACCATCAAGGAAATAGGGAAAACCATGATTGAAACTTCTCTCTGCGGTCTTGGACAGACCGCTCCCAAGCCTGCCCTTTCCACCGTCAAA
Source organism: Thermodesulfobacteriota bacterium (assembly GCA_026625185.1). Taxonomy (GTDB): domain Bacteria; phylum Desulfobacterota; class WTBG01; order JAGOGO01; family JAGOGO01. The sequence goes on from CP113000.1 coordinate 2,737,795, forward strand.
TATTTCTTGCATGAATATGAGGAACACATTTTAGAACACCGCTGTCCCGGGGCAACCTGTGATTCTATGGTGATATCCGCGTGTCAGCATGCCTGTCCCGCGGGTATTGATGTCCCCAATTATGTTGCCGCTATCGCCAGCGAACACTATGAACAGGCAGTGGAAATCATCCGGGAAAGAAACCCCTTTCCTGCGGTTTGCGGACGGATCTGTGTTCATCCGTGTGAATTTAAGTGTCGTCGGGGCGAACTGGATGAACCGGTTGCTATTCGTTCTCTTAAACGGTTTGTCGCAGATTGGTATTTTGAGAATATCGGAATAGAAAAAAAACCCTTTCCCACTACTAGGAAACAAAAGGTAGCTGTGGTGGGAGCCGGTCCGGCTGGGCTAACCTGCGCCTACTTTCTGGCCAAAATGGGTTACAAAGTGACGGTTTTTGAGGCTCAACCAGTAGCCGGTGGAATGCTTCAGATCGCCGTGCCAGAGTTCCGTCTCCCCCGTGAAGTCATACAAAAGGAGATCGAATACATCGAAAGCTGCGGTGTTGACATTATATATAATTCACCGATTGATGCCCGGCATACGGTCAATGACCTTATGACAGAAGGTTATGATTCGGTTTTTATTGCAGCAGGAGCCCAGGCTAGTAAAAGAATCAACATACCTGGTGAAGAAGAAGGCCTGGATGGTCTTTACTATGGTCTTCAATTCTTAATAGACATCAGATCCGGCAATGACTTGAAACTTAGAGGGAAAGTGCTGGTTCTGGGGGGAGGCAATGTCGCCATTGATGTGGCCAGAACTGCTCTCAGGGTTGGTGCCCGGGATGTTCAAATATACTACCGGAGAACCAGGGAGGAGATGCCGGCATGGGAAAAAGACATTGAAGAAGCCGTTGAAGAAGGAATCGTTATCAATTCTTCATGTGCTCCCAAGCAGATTATGTATAAGGATGGTAAAATCACCGGTATCGAATTTGTCCGAAGCAAGACCGTTTTTGATGAAGAGGGTCGTTCTTCTCTGATAGTTAATAAGGAGACAACTCAGATAGTGGAGGCCGATTCTATCATTATTGCCATCGGCCAAGCTCCTGATATCTCTTTTTTATCTAAAGACAGTCAGCTTGAGAGGGCCCTCTGGGGCAGCCTTGTGGTGAACGAAAACAGTCTGGCTACCAACATTCCCGGCGTTTTTGCCGGGGGTGATTTTACCACTGGCCCAAGTATTGCCATAAACGCTATAGCCTTGGGGAGGAGAGCAGCCTTGGCTATAGCAAAATACCTGAGCGGGGAAAAGGGGAGAGTGGAGATTGCGGATGAAAAGACGGCTATGAAAGAAGATATTGGTTTAGCCTTGGAGGAAGAGAGCACAGAGGAAAAGCCGAGGGTCAAGACCTTGCTTGAAAAGCCAGCGGAGAGGATAACGGACTTTAGGGAAGTGGAGAAAGGATTCACCACGAAGGATGCCAACAGGGAGGCTATGAGATGCCTCCGGTGCGATTTAGAAGAGAAACAGGAGGAAAAATATGATCAGGTCCATTACTCAAAAAAAAACAGAGGAAGAACTTGACCAGCTTTTAACTGGTATAGCCCGGATCTTTATCATTGGTTGCGGAACCTGTGTTACTATGACCCATACAGGAGGAACCCCCGAGGTAACCGAGATAAAAGAAAAATTGTTAAAAAAAGGAAAGTTGGTTACCGGGGATCTGGTTTTACCGGTTGCCTGTGACAACTTGACGGCCGAGGTCCTTCATGAAAATCGATCTAAGATAGACCTGGCCGATGGACTCTTGATCCTGACGTGTGCTTTTGGAGTTCAGACAATTGCTCGCCAGGTAAAAAAAACGACTATTCCTGGCCTAGACACATTATTTATCGGAAAAGAGACTGGGCTTGGCCAATTCGACGAAATCTGCACCCAATGCGGAAGTTGCATTCTGGGTGAAACAGGAGGTGTTTGTCCGGTTACCTCTTGCCATAAGGGATTGGTTAATGGCCCTTGTGGAGGAACTAAAAATGGCAAATGTGAAATCGATGAAAAAAAAGATTGCGCCTGGACATTAATCTACAATCGCTTAAAGGATTTAAACCGTTTGGACTTAATGAAACGCTATCAAAAACCAAAAAATTTCCAAAGGGAACCTCGGCCTGGGAAATATTGGTTAACTCCAACATAGAAAAATTAAATAATACTTTATAATCATTTTGTTTTATTGGATTATTAAAGTAAATTATCATTTAATAAAGAAAGGAGACTTGATGGTTTCCTTATTTAAAAAAGCATTGGAATCAAAAAAGTTTGTAGTAACTTCAGAAGTTGCACCACCAAAAGGTACCAATCTGGAAAAAATTAAACACCATATAGAACTACTCAAAAATAAAGTAGATGGGATCAACATTACTGACCACCAAAGTTCAGTAATGCGTTATCCGTCGTTAGGCGGTGCGCTATTAGTCAAGGAGATGGGGGGAGAGCCAATTCTTCAAATGACTTGTCGTGACCGAAACCGGCTTGCGCTTCAAGCGGATCTTCTTTTCGCTTATAGTCGAGGAATCAGCAATGTTCTTTGTTTAACAGGAGATTCGATTCTCATGGGGGATCACAAAGAGGCAAAAGGGGTATTTGATATGGATTCAAGTCAATTAGTGGCAACAATCAGAAAGTTAGAAAAGGGAAAAGACCTTGGAGGCAATGATCTTGACGGGGCGGTTTCATTTTGCGCTGGCGCAATTGTAACCCCGGAAGCAAATCCCCTTGAGCCGCAGTTGATAAAATTTGAAAAAAAAGTAGAGGCAGGAGCAGAGTTCATCCAAACGCAAGCAATTTATGATCTTGACCTTTTTAAACATTTTATGGAGTATGCCGAGCAATTTCCGGTAAAAGTTCTGGCAGGGGTTATTCTTTTAACCTCAGCCCAGATGGCTCGGTTTATGAACAAAAATGTGGCCGGGGTAAACGTTCCCCAAAATTTAATCGATGAGTTGTCTACAGCCCCAAAAGGGCGGGCAATAGAAAAGGGAATCGAAATCGCGGGCCGTATGATAAAAAAAATTAGAAAACAAAAGTTGTGTACGGGAGTGCACATCATGGCCATCGGAAGGGAAGAGTTGGTTCCGGAAATAATGTCAGCCGCCGAATTAGGTTAATTTATCAGGTAAAAAATATTTCCCCAAAAGAAAATCATTAAATTCCCATTTAAAAGTAACCTAAAACAAAGATGCACTTTAAGAAAAAGGGATAACAACTTTAAAAAGGAAAAGTTAACATAATATATCTTATCAGACGTTGTAAAAAAAATGGAAAAACTTAAAGTAAATGTAACCTGTTACCTTAATTTTTTAGCTTAAATTAATATAATTTGTTATCAGAGGGATATAATTACTATAATAATAAAGGAATTTAGTGGTATTTGAGCTACAACATTAACTATTAATTAAAGAATCACTTGATTTAGAAAATTAATTGGGTGGCGAGGAGTTGATTGAATGCAAAGGGATTGATGGTTCTTGCTCTTGTTGGATTGAGGTTAAAGAATCAGAGACCTTTAATATTGCATCCTTAAATATATCTCCCATTACCGTTGTGGTCATCTGATTTGAATGGATACTTATTATATTCATTGTTCCTGAAGAACTTAGAACCGCTGTTTTTTCTTTTACCATCATTTTTCCATAGGGAGTATTGAACGTGGCATTTATCTGATTAAGAGGTTTTTGAAAAATAGAAAATGAACTCAGGCCGTCCGTATAGAAAAACTGGATTGTTTTTTCCGAACCTAGTGATCTCAAAATTATATTGTTTAAATTAAAACCTAGAGGAATATAAATGGGGAATGATATTTCTTTTCCCATCTGGTTTTTTGCCTCTGTTAAGGTTAAATTAAATTTTTCCTTGACCTCAATAAATTCTGTTTGTGGAGGAACCTGGAGATCAAGGTTTTCCTTGTTTGCCGTCACCTGGAAATCTATAGCTGAAAAAAAAGATAATGAAACCAAGTCATTATCTGATCCATATTTTTCTATTTTAAACGGGATTCCTGTTTCGGAATCGATCCAGTATATTTGCTGGGGCCGATCGTTTGTTTTTGGTATAAAAGCAACTTTATAACAGATTCTTTTGTTGGCCTCATACTTCCCCAACATTTTTATATTATAATTTTTTTTAACAAGGTAAAGTATTTCTTTAGATTTACTATTTAATGGGTGATTTATTTTGGTGGTTTCCTTTATTAGTGAATTTTTATTTGGAAAAAATCGCCAAAGATTTTTCCCATCATCATAATCAATCTCTTTTTCAATCCCATTGGTAAGAAGCTCTTCTTTTCGTAGAATATTTCCATAATTTTCTATTTTATAACGGCAGACTTCAGAAAAAGGGCTGTTGATTAATATGGTGGTCATGATTCCCTGGTATTTAATCAAGGAATTAGCCTGTTGCATTTTAATTAAGATTTGACTGATATTGTTTTCCTCAGATTTATTTTTATTGTTTCCGGAAGCTAACCGAAATGTCCCCAGAACAAATATCAAATAAATAACTATTGATAATTTAATTAGTTTCATTATTGATGGTCGGTTGATGCGGTGTATGCGGTATATTTTAAGAGGCATGGTTCATTAGCTAAAGTTTCGATTGATGAAGAAGCTACGTGATGAAAAACAATTGCCTTTTTTTCATCTTCCAAACTGGCAAGTTGAGCGGCACCCTGAAGAGGTTTTTTGACTTGAAGTTCATACACACTTAATAATTTTTTTGGTTCGTGATGGGTATGAAAGTTTTCTAAAAAAACACCGGTTAGCACCCCGATTAAAATCAAAAATGAAAAAACTACTGCGTAAAAAGGGTTCTTGATGGGGAAAAAAAGCCAGTTTATAAACTGAGAAAGATTAAACGAATATTTTTTTGTTGTGGGATCATGATCTTCCTGAGTAATTTTTTCTATAATTCTTTGAGCAAAATTCAGGTCGGGTATTGGGCCGGAAGGAATTGCTTGGAGTGAAAGTAATTTTTCTTTCTGGAGGATAAGGTCGGTTAAATTTTTTTTACAGCACTGACACCCCTCTAAATGAAACAAGAGGACTTTTAACTCTTTTTTTGAGAGCCCATCATCAAGATAGCCCGAAATCAACTCCTGGTATTCAATGCAATTCATAGGTTCCTTTCTACATAAAGGGTTCTAATTTTTCTTTTAAAAGGCGACGGGCATGAAAAAGCCGCGACCGGACAGTGCCCACTGGGCATTTTAATATTTCCGCGATCTCTTCATAATTCATATCTTCAAATTCTCTCAAAAGAAGAATTGCTCGTAAGCGTTCGGGGAGCGAATCTAACGCCTCTCTCACTACAAAAGCTGTTTCTTCAAGTAAAATATTGTTTTCTGGAGTTCCAAATTTATTATCGGGTAAGTTTCGAAAAAAATTATTTTCCTCAGACTCGGAATCCAGTGAAAAATGATTTCGCGCGTGCAGATAATTGATGCTGTTATTAATCGCGATCCTGCGAAGCCAGGTATAGAAAGATGAATTCCCTTTAAATGTTTTAATCGACCGAAAAGCCCTTAAAAAGGTTTCCTGGGCTAATTCGGGCACGATATTTCTTTCCTTTGTAAAATTAAAAATGAGGTTAAAAATCTGCTTTTCATATTTAATAATCAACAGTTCAAAAGATTTCTTATTTCCTTTTTTGGTCTCTTCAAGCAGAACATCATCGCTTTTTTGCAAATTTTTTCTCTCTCCAACCATCAAATAATACTTTGATTTTCAGACCATTAATATACGAAAAAGTTCAAAAACAACAATAAGATCTCAATTCGAGGTAACCGTTACTTAATTTTTAAAAATCATTATACTTCCCTTATAATTTTTTTCAAGGTTTCGGTTGATTTTAGGACAGTCCATCGAAAAGCTAACCATGATGCCTTATCAGATTAAAGGCAACTTAAAAAAAATCTTTTTACTTCCTCTCCAATCTCACCTTCCCTTCCGAAAAAAAAATGATCTGATTGCGGCAGGATAACCTTCTTTTTTGATGAAAAAATTTTATCAAAGACGATTTCAAATTCTTTTTTGTTGCAAAAGGTATCATGGTCTCCCCTTACGAAGAGAATTGGTAAGGCATTATCGTGAAGAAAGTTAAAGTCATATAACCCACAGGGGGGCGCGATTCCGGCTACTGCCCGGAGAGCATTAATGGTGAGCGCTGCTTGCAATCCAACCCAGGCTCCGAAAGAATAGCCGACAAGAAATATGCGGTTTCGATCAACCTTGGCGTGGGAGCTTAAAAAATTAACGGCGGCAATAACATCATCAACCTCTCCTTTACCCTCATCGTATTTACCTTCGCTTAAAGTTACCCCACGAAAATTAAAACGGAGGATTAAAAATTCTTCCGTTTCTAAAGCTTCTTTTATTCCCAGGACAACGTTATTATTCATATCGCCCCCATAAAGCGGGTGGGGATGACAAATTATCACCCCGGGACACGAAGAAGATTTTTGAGGATGCGATAATACTCCTTCCAGGGTAATGCCGCCACTTTTGAAAAAAATATGTTCATGATTAATCATGAATATTCCAATACCTCAAGCTTTATTTTATTCACAACGCTTAAAATTTTTATTTGATCACTTAACTCTCCGATTACTAACCGGATATGAGCGGCATCCGCAGGAAATTGGTTAAACGTCGGATCAATTGCTACCCATCGGCCCAGGTAAATTTCCGGCCAGGAGTGATAATAAAATTTGTCTTTAAGATAGACTAGTCCCACGCATATCCGGGTGGGTATTCCTAACGAACGAGATAACGCGGTAAAAAGGGCGGTGTGTTCATTACAGTCGCCGACCTTGAGAGCAAGGACTTCGAGTGCGTTCGGGATGCTTAAGGTGGGCTTCTTTTTTATGGTGCTGAAGACCCACTGTAATAACTTGCGCGCGGTTGTTTCCGCGTCTCCATTATCACGGGCGATATTCTTTGCCTGGGTGATAATCCGTTCATCCGTGCTTTGAATCAATGGCGTTGGTTGAAGATATTTTTTAAGATCACCGTCTCGGTAGGGCAATGAAAACGTTTCCCAGGACCCGGGCTCTTCTTGCCGGACTTTTAAAATATTACTCTGCCGGCTTTGCCGGCCTTCGTTGAGATCAAATCCATCCAAAGGAAGGTTAGTAATTCTAACCTCGAGAACCTTTACCGATCGCGCATTTTTGATGGAAACATTGACCGGAACAGCGTTCGCAAAGGCAAAATCCGGTTTTTCTTTTTTCATCCATTCACCGGATAACGCTTGTTCCTGAGTTTCTTTTATGAGCGTCAACCCGAGTAGACCTTCTTCTTTTAATACTTCACCGGCTTCCGAGACAAAGGCCAGGGTTTCAATTCCCTCAAATGACTCCTTTAATTTAAAAACAATTATTTCCTGGCCGGAGAAAAGAATCTTTTCTTTTCCTAAAACTTCAATAGTGATGTCACGGAAACTTAATGTGGAAGGGTCAAAAAAAGGCAGGATAAATCTTTTCCCTTTAACCAAACCCTTTTTAAGAATATAGGGTTTTAAGGTGTTCGAGAGAAAAGGAACGTCTTTTATTGGGAAAAACAATTGGGTTTTATTTTTCTCTGACACCATGATGAGATCAAGAGTTGTACCATTAACCACTCCGTGAAGAGAAAATGTAATCCGGTCGGATAATAATGAAAAGTCAAATAACCTTAAAGAATAATCCTGGTTAACAACTGATTTTATTTTCGACTCGATTCGTTGTTTGGTGCCCAACATATTCAGGACCATCAATGAGTCTTCAAAAAATTCAAAACAATCCCCTGCCCGCCTGGTTTTCGTTGTTGAATAGCCCACCTTTTCACCCTTAAGGTAGATACCAAGCCACTCTTCGTGTTTTTCTAAGGCATCTACTCCGGTTGCATAACTAAGGTGATCGTCGATGGGCTTTAGATAGTTTTTCTGGATGAGCAGAACAACCATCACCAAGCAAAAAAAAAGGATAAGAAATTGAATTAACCGGCCCTTATTCATCTTTTCTAACATCGTTTTGGAAAATTTTTTTTTGTTTTAACCGGTTATGAAGAAGCTTTCTTACCTCCCCGGAAGGTAATACGACATAGTCGCCTGGCTTGAGGTTCCCAAGTGAGAACGGCCCAAAGGTTATTCGTTTTAGTTTTAGCACCGAATGCCCCACTGCAGAAAACATACGCTTGATAAGTTTATTTCTTCCTTCAGTGACCGTAACCCGTAGCCAGCTGTTGTTTTTTGTTTTACCAACCAAAACCACCTTGGCAGGGAATGTGATCCCGTCAGTGAGAAGAATGCCCATGCGAAGATTTTTAATTGTTATAAAATCCGGCACCCCTTTAACCTTGACCAAATAGGTGCGTGGAACACTGAAACTGGGATGCAGAAGCCTCTGAGCTAATTCGCCGTCATTGGTAAGAAGAAGCAGCCCTTCAGCGTCGAAATCGAGCCGGCCGACGGGAAATACCCTGACATGAACTTTTTTAAGAAGGTCGATGATTTTGGGCCTGTTTTGAGGATCATCAAGACTGGTAATATAATTTAGTGGTTTGTTAAGAAGAATGTAAATTTTTTCTTTATTGGCCGTGATCAGTTTGCCGTTAACCCTGATCTTGTTTTTTTCGAAATCAGCCAGTGTTCCCAGTTTCGTGATGGTTCGGCCATCTACGCTTACCCTGCCCTCCTGGATAAGGTCTTCGGCTTTTCGACGGGAGGTAATGCCCGCTTCAGCGATAATTTTCTGTAATCTTTTTTTCATCCGTGCGGCAAGACATTACTGCTGATGGTCATCATCAGCAACAAGTGTTATCTCCTCAGGAGCAGAGGGCGTTTCTGGTTCCTCCTGAAGTTTTTGGGAGAATAGCGGCAACATCGTTGCATCTACCTGACTGATATCCTCCAAGGCGGGGAGGTCTTTTAAGGCCTTTAAGCCGAATATGGTTAAAAAATTCGGGGTCGTGCTGTAGATCAAAGGTTTGCCGGGCACATCCTTTTTCCCGACAATTTTTATCAGGTTTTTTTCCAAAAGCGCGCGCAGAATACCACCGGCATCAACCCCCCGCACATCTTCTATTTCCGCTCGGGTGATGGGTTGTTTATAAGCGATAATCGCCAGAGTTTCCAGCGTGGCCGGACTCAAACGCGCCGGACGGATTTTTTTGAATTTCTTGATCCAGGGAGAATATTCGGTTTTGGTGTAAAACTGGAAGCCACTGGCAACCTCCCGGATCGCGAAACTGCGGTTTAAATCCTCATATTCTTTTTTGAGTTCCGCCATTATCTCCCGCAAATCCTTCACTGGAGTGTCAAGAAAAATTTCGTTTAGTTTTTCCAGCCTCATCGGAGTCTCAGTGGAAAAAAGCAGACTTTCCAGAATAAGCTTAATTTCTGTCCGTTCCAATTATCAGACCTCCAGAATTAAAAGTGTTTGCCCTAAGAAAACAAATTCTTGGTTAAAAAAAAATTATAGTAAATTCTATTAAAAAACGAAACAAGAATCTCTGATTTTGAAATCAAAAAAGAAATGTGCAGTTATTATAATTAATTATAACACTTTTGGCCTGAATTCCACTCTTGAGAGGGGTCAGGGGTGTGTCCTTCAAAAAATTGCTCCATAATTCCTACTTAGAAACCTTCCCCCTCGGATTTCGGAAAACTAGGATAAAAAAATTGACCGGCTTCTTCCCGCCTCTTTATCCCTTTCAAAGCGGTGACTTCCGCGCTTATTATCGCATCATCGCTCAAAATGTAATCATTCTTCCTATCACCCATAAAAAAGATAGCGAAAGACTTTTGAAAACGTTGAAATAAACTATTTTTCTTTTCGTAAGCCTTGAGAAGCGTGACGAATTTAGGTTTTAATTTTCTTGTGTTATAATAACGTTATGGATATTCCAAAGAGAAAACTGGGTAAAACCGGCGTGGAGGTTACGATCCTGGGTCTGGGAGGAGAAGGTATCCTCCGGACTTACGGTTATGAAAAAGAAGCGTATGATTTGATCAATCGGGCCATTGATCTCGGGATCAACTACTTTGAATCGGCGCGGGCCTATTCCGGAAGCGAATCCTATTACGGCAGGTCTTTGAGGGAGAGGAGAACGGAAATCTTTCTCACCAGCAAATCTCACGCGAGAAGCAAGCAAGGAGCTTTGCTTCATCTTCAGGAAACGCTCAGAAATATGAAGACCGACCACCTTGACCTGTGGCAAGTTCATGATGTGAGGACAGAGGAAGACGTGGAGGAGATCTTAGGTCCCTCTGGGGCCCTTGAAGCTTTTGTTGAAGCAAAGGGCAATGGTCTGGTCCGGTTTATCGGTGTGACCGGCCATCATGATCCTCTCATCACCAAACAATGTCTTCACCAATTCGACTTCGATACGGTTCTGATTCCAATTAATCCGGCGGAACCGGCTTACAAAAGCTATTTGACGGAAGTCATTCCTTTGGCGAATAATAAGGGAATGGGTATTGTCGGCATGAAGGTCTATTTTAGAGGATTAGCCGCTAAACTGCCGTGGTTTGAAACCATGGAGCCCTTTTTCCGTTTTGCCCTCTCTCAGCCGATAACGACCGCGGTCATTGGATGTGATGACCTGGAACAGGTTGAAGAGAATGTAAGGTTAGCAGGGTCATTCTCTCCCCTGACTGAAAAAGAGACTCAGGAGCTGATCAGGAAGGTCTCCCCCTTTGCGCGGGAGTTCATGTACTACAAACCCTGACCCGTCGGGTAAAAAGGAAAGGCTACTTTTATTATATACACCCCGTCACTTCGTGACACCCCTTTCATAGAGGGGATTTTCCTAAAAATTTAACAACCAGCGATTATCCTTCAACCACATCTCTGCTTGTTGGTAGTTCGGGAATAAAAGCCTGACTTTTTCCCGGAAGTTTCGTGAATGATTCCGCTCCTCAAGATGAACAAGTTCATGCACAATCACGTAATCAACGATCTTCATCGGTGCCATGATCAAACGCCAGCTGAAATTTAGTGTCCCTTTCGGTTCGCAGGAACCCCAGCGTTTCCATGCGCCGGTAATACTAATCCTCTTAAAACTTAAGCCGGCCGTTTCCGCGTAAAGCCTGACCCGATCCTTGATTACTTCGTACGCTTGCTTTCGATACCATTGTTCAAAAAGCTGTTTCGCGTCAGATAAAAAGGATTCTGAAAACAAAAATTTCTTTTCATTAAAGACGATGGGTCGCGTGACATCTTGGATAACAAAAAGCGTGTGCCATTCACCCAGATACAAAAACCTTTCCCCGTCGACAAACTCCCGTTTGACTGACGGCCGAAAGGACTCTCGCGCCAGTTTCTGATGATGCAGTATCCATTTTATTTTTTTTTGAACAAACGTGAATATGGTTTCTTCGGAAACTTTTTCCGGTGCCCGCACAATCAGACTCGCGTCCGGTGTAACCTGTAGCGCAAGTGTTCGGCGTTTTGATCGGATGATTTGTTTAATGAGTCCCTTATCCATTGAAGCACCTTCTCGATCACCTGCCATACTATCTTTACTATGCAGTTATGGTAAACCACTACCCTTTCTCCCGCCCTTTTTCGTTTTATAAACCGCGCCCTTTTCCTTAACCTTAAAACCAATCTTTTTTTGAGAAGACTCCGGCGGTGTCTTCAGTTGACGGATTGCGTCAAAAACTTCTTTAAACTCGATATGAACCTGGGCCGCGCGTTTGCGTCGCAAGACACTGGAAAGCATAGCAACGCCTTGTTCGGTAAATGCATAGGGAGCTGGCGGTTGCAGATCACCCCAACTTGAGGTCACAATTTGCGACTTCAAGTTAGCAAGCTCTTGATTTGTAAGCTGAAACATAAAATCCTCCGGAAACCTTTCTATGTTTCGTTTAACAGCTTCTAACAAAACTTTTGGTTCGACCCCGTAAAGCTCTGCAAGCTCCGTGCTTAACATCACCTTCTGACCGCGAATCATCCGAATACGCTGTTCGACTTTCTTATCAGAGATAATCTTTCTTTCATCCATAACGTGTTCTTACAATGAGATGAAATCATTTTCGATTAGAATAATTTTTTCCTGATTTAATAAATAAATTCAAAAAAAGTCAAGAGAAACCAGCTGAATAGCTCCAGTGGGGATTTTTTCGGAAAAGTGATCCCCGAAAATGTTATTGGGGCGCAAGAAAAGATTTTTTTATCCTTTTTTTCTGCTCCTCTACTTTAAGCATCCAGTTTTGGTTTCCCTCCAGGTAGGTCCCTGCCAAAGAGTTGAATTCTTCGGCCTGACTGATGTTTCCTTTTTGGAGCCACGCCTCGGCAAGGTAATAGTAGTTCTGGCCGTTACCGGGGTTGAGGCTTACTGCCCGCTCAAGCACTCTGATGGCATCGTCAACTTTTTTTCGTTTTAAAAGCTCTCGCCCCTGCTCGGTCATTTGTAAAGAAGCCATCGCGCGTGGACCGGGACGTTCCTCAGGTTCTTTTGGCGTTTCCGGTATAACTGCGGTTTCAGGTTTTGAGGGCGCAGGTGGTGAAGGCAAAGGCGCAGGAGAAGAAGGAGGAGCAGGAGCAGGCCGGGGACTTGTCATAGTACAGCCTATGGTTACCGACCCTATCGCCGCAAGTAAAATGATTAAAAAAAATTTAAAATTACTCAATGACATCTTTCATTCCTTTCATAATTTTATCTAAAAGACCCATATGCCGGTGAACTGAACAATAATCCGCAGGTGCATTTTCTGCCAGGAAAAATTCTTCCCTTGGTTCCGGACAGACATCGGAAACAGCGATTTGCCCGCTTTCGGAACAAACAATGCGTTTTACCACCCCCGACGGCATCTTAAACCACTGCCCGGAAATATATTCCGGTATGGAATTCACCAGTTCAGCCCAAATGGGCAGAGCAGCGGTTGCTCCTGCCACATGAATGGAATCGCCATTATCAAAGCCAACCCATACCAATACCAGGATATCCGGAGTATACCCCACAAACCAGGCGTCTTTATAATCATTGGTCGTGCCTGTTTTTCCCGCTACCGGAAACGTTACTCCCTTTGTTAAGAGAGAGCGAGCGGTGCCTTCCGTTATTACGCTTCGCAGCAGCGAGCTCATCAAAAAAGCTTTTGCCGGCGAAGTCACCCTTTTAATCGTCATTTGTCGCCGCTCCAAAACCTGACCTTTTTCATCAACCACTTCCTTTAGGGACAGCGGATGCGGAAGCACCCCGTCAGCGGCAAGAGCGCAGTAAGCACGGGCTAATTCTATGGGTATGGTTTCAAACGCACCCAGCGCAAGCGACGGATAAGGCTTGACCGGAGTGGAAAACTGAAACGCTTTTGCCGTGTCGACAATCCGGGCCAAACCGACTTGCATGGCCAGGTCAACAGTAGCAATGTTAAGGGACTTGGCCAGCGCCTTTCTTACGGTAATCCGTTCTTCTGAATCCGGCTCATAGTTTTGCGGTTTCCATTTTTTCCCATCAACCACATAGGTTTTAGGGGCATTGGATAAAATAGAAACCGGAGTAAATGAATCCAAAGCGCTCAAATAAACGAAGGGTTTAAAAGCGCTCCCCGGCTGGCGTCGGGACTGGGTGGTCCGGTTAAACTGGGTTTGATTGTAATTTCGGCCGCCAACCAGAGCCAGGATGTACCCCGTATTTGGCTGCATAACAATTAGTGCGCCCTGAAGCTTTTTTTCGGGTTCGGATCGACGGAGCTGGGGATAAGACTTTTCGAGGCGGGAAAGCCCGTTGGCAAGCGCCCGCTCTGCTGCAGCCTGAACCTGAGTATCCAGGGTGGTGTAAAGAGAAAGCCCGAGGTTGGATAAGGTCTCCGGTGGATAGAGGAGTTTAAGCTGATCGGCAAGGTAGTCAATGAAATAGGGAGCTTTATTGGCATAGACCATAAAGCCGGTTACCGTTACCGGCTTGGCGGAAGAAGTCTTAAGTTCCTGATCTGAGATAAAACCCTGTTTAAACATGGCCTGCAATACCAGGTTTCTCCGCTCCTGACAGCGGTTTTTATCAGTATAAGGTGAATAGTAGTTCGGCGCCCGGATCAGTCCCGCTATCAAAGCCGATTCAGCCAATGAGAGTTCGCTCACCGGTTTGCTGAAGTAAAAATTTGAGGCTTCCCCCACGCCATTGATAGAGACCGAGCCTTTTTGTCCCAGATAGATTTCATTGAGATAGATTTCCAGGATTTCGTCCTTGGAATACCTGATCTCAATGTTGATGGAAATGAGAAGCTCTTTCACCTTTCGGGAAATGGTTTTCGCTGGAGTAAGAAAATAGTTTTTCGCCAACTGCTGGGTGATGGTAGAGCCTCCCTGACGTAATGCAAGGTGACGCATGTTGGTAAGCATAGCTCTCACTATTCCCAGGGGATCAACGCCGTGATGATGATAAAACCGATTATCCTCAGTCACGATTATGCCATCGATCAGGTACCGGGGAACCTGCTTGAGTGAAACTAGCTGCCGCTTCTCCCGCTCCGGGCCGAAGAAAGACATAATCTCTTCGGGTTCCAATTCCAGAATCGGCACCGGCTCACCCGTAGCCAGACGCGAGATCCCAATGATAATATTTTCAGAAAATTTGACCTGAACCGGGAATCCCTCCTGCTTTTGAGAAGGAATCTCGAAGTCATGTAGAAAAAGGGCAATTCCCGAACCTGAGGCACAAAACTCGCCTTTTTGCGTTGGGTTATGGGAGACCTTACGGTAGCCAAGACGATACAGTTTTGAAAAAAAAAGCTCCCGGTTTATGGTTTGTCCCGGATAGAGAACGGTAATGTCGGAAAAAACTTTCGAAGGAATACTCCAACGCCTTCCCGAAAACCGCTTCTCAATCTGGGAGGAAAGACTCCAGCAGTAAAGACACAAACCTATTACAAAAACAATGACCCCGGATACTGCGATCCAAAACAGCGTCCACCCGGATTTCTTCGCCATTCTTTTTTTTCTCTTAGCTATTTGGTCCATAAAAAAAAGAATCGCCGCAGAAAGTTTATCCGCGGTAATGTTAATAGTAAGTTATGAAAACTAAAAATCTTATTGGAACGAGATGTTAAGGATATATTAAAACCTCCTTCTATTTTTTGTCAAATGCTCAGTTTGTTTTAAAAAGAATAAATTCTGCGAAAAAGTCAAGAAAAAACAATTTGATAGCTCCATTAATTTGACATATTTTATCTCTTTTTTTATACTTAAAAAGTTGAAAATTAAAATAAGGTTTCTAATGATTCTTTTTTTTTACCTGACAGGGTGTGCCACAGTTAGAAATGATTATTGAGGAAAATTAAAAAAGCCGTAAAAAGTTGAAAATCAGACGGCACAGTAAAAAAGTTCAGATGCAAGGCACGCAAATCCGACGGAATGAGGCGTACTTACCTGTACGCCGCAATGACTGAGGTTGCAGCGCAACGCAGCAGATGGACTTTTTTTATGAAGCCGTCAAAGAAAAAGGAGGTCCCAGAATAATGCAGGTAGAAACGGTAAATTTAAACCCCGACGAAATGCCTCGTCAATGGTACAACATCCTGGCGGACATCAAGATAAATCCACCACTCGGACCGGATGGAACACCTATCACCCCGGAGTCCCTTGCCCCCGTTTTTCCCATGAATCTGATCGAACAGGAGGTCAGCACCGAGAGATGGATCGATATTCCTGAAGATGTCCTAAAGGTTTACAGCATCTGGCGGCCATCTCCTTTGGTCAGGGCCGTGGCTCTTGAAAAAGCCCTGGGAACCCCGGCACACATCTATTTCAAAAACGAAAGTGTCAGCCCCCCAGGCAGCCATAAACCCAATACATCAGTAGCACAGGTCTATTATAACAAGGTCTTCGGCATAAAAAAACTCACCACCGAGACCGGGGCAGGACAATGGGGCGCCGCCCTGGCCTTTGCTTGCAGCCAGTTCGGTCTGGAATGCAAGATTTATATGGTGCGTATCAGTTATGACCAGAAACCATATCGCAAAGCACAGATGCAGGTATGGGGCGGTGTGTGCGTCGCGAGTCCCAGCAATGAAACCAACGCGGGAAGAGCGATCCTTGAAAAGGACCCCACGACACCCGGAAGCCTGGGAATAGCTATCAGCGAAGCGGTCGAAGCCGCGGTCAGCGACCGAACCGGCAAGACACGTTATACCCTGGGCAGCGTGCTCAATCACGTTATGTTGCACCAGACCATCATTGGCCTTGAGGCCAAACTCCAGATGGAAAAGTTCGGAGAATATCCTGATGTTATTGTCGGCTGTGCCGGCGGCGGCAGCAATTTCGCCGGCCTTACCTTCCCCTTTGTCTATGACAAAATGCACGGTAAACAGATTGACATCTACCCGGTGGAACCTGCGGCGTGTCCCACCCTGACCAGGGGGGCCTTTGTCTATGATCATGGAGATACAGCCGGATATACGCCGTTGCTTGCTATGTACAGCCTTGGACATGACTTTGTGCCTCCTCCTGTCCATTCCGGCGGTTTACGTTATCACGGGATGGCCCCGACCGTCAGCCAACTTGCTTCTGAAGGCTTAATTACGCCGACGTCAGCCACCCAGGTTGAGGCATTTAAGGCAGGCACGATGTTTGCCAGAACCCTCGGGATTATCCCCGCCCCTGAGTCCAATCATGCCATTGCCCAGGTTATTAAGGAGGCTATCAAAGCCAAGGAAACAGGCGAGAAAAAGGTTATCCTCTTCAATCTAAGCGGTCACGGCCTTCTTGATCTGGGTTCCTATGAAAAATATTTTGCAAACGAGCTTCAGGATTATGTCCTGGAGGATAGTGTCTTAAAGGATGCTGAAAAGATATTCGAGGCATTCCCGAAACCGAAGATACTTAAAAGTATTTAGCGATAAGCGTGTTACCAATAAAGAATAGCTTGCGTTTTCAACTATCAGGAGGTTTCACCATGAAAAAAACTTTTTTCGCGGTTACTTTTTTTTTCATTCTCGCGGGGCTTGCTTCGTTTGCTCAAGCTGATCTGAATGTTTTTCTTAACGATCTCAATACGCAGGCTGCGTCCGACCCGCACGGCTACGACACCCGGTTAAGCAATCAGTTTGGTATCCCTTTGTCAGAGGTCCATTCCATCGTCCATAAGGTTGGCTCTCCGGCTGACGCTTTTATGGTGCTTCAGCTCGGCCACATGACCGGGAGACCATTCGAAAAAGTTTATCCCACCTACAAAAAAAACCGAGGAAAGGGATGGGGAGTCATCGCCAAAGAACTCGGCATAAAACCAGGCTCGCCTGAATTCCACGCTCTCAAACGCGGCGACCTTGTCTTCTCCGGTAAGCGGGGAGAAAAGGGATACCGGCATCATGAAGATAGTGATTGGGATAGGGATAAAGAGTGGGACAACGATAAAGACAAACATCATGGCAAACACGGAGATAACGACCTGGTTGAAGATACGGGGGTAGAAAAGGCAAAAGGTAAAGATAAAAATAAGGCTATGGATAATAAGGTGATTATAGATTCGGAGGCAGGTAAAGGAAAGGGTAAGGGCAAGGGTAAAAACCCTTAGAAAACGTTTCGGTGAATATTCACCGGCACAAGGGGTCGATGAAAAAAAATGGCTAACCTCCTACGTTGATATTCGTCATCAGTTGCTTAAACACAATTCCAACCCATTCCTGAGGGAGACTATTTATCGGACACAATGCTTCAAGGACCAGATTGCTGCCGGTAACTGGCTACTGGATAAATTGCCGATCATTTCTTCACTGTGTGAGCGTTGCCTGATCGGAAAGGGATTATATTCCCCCCTCAGGGGTTGAAACTTCCCCCCGCCGATAAATTCTGATGCTGCCGAATGCTTGGACCTGGAGAGCGCGAATTTTTTGGTTTTTAATTAATTCGAGAAGCGCGACAAAGGTAACAATGATTTCAAATCGAGTAATGTAGCCGGAAAATAAATCCTCAAAAAGGATATGCTCCGCATCTCTTAATTTTTCCAGAATCTCAATCATTTTATCTTTGAGAGAAATTTTTTCCCGGGTGAAGTCAAGAAGCTTTTCCTGCGTTTCCACTTTTTTCAAAATTTCCCGCAAAGCCTCCATAAGATCAAAAAGACTTGCCTCGATGTCTTCACCCCCCTCCCCTTCTTCAATCTCCTCGTGCGCTGAACGCGCGAAAACATCTCTCCCCAGGATTTCTTTGCTGCCGAGTTGTTCAGCGGCTTGTTTAAATTTCTGGTATTCCAGCAACCGCCGGACCAATTCATCCCGCGGGTCTTCGCCGGTTTTTTCCTCAGATAAATCCGTTTGCGAAGGAAGAAGGAGACGTGACTTTATATAAGCCAGAGTGGCAGCCATAACCAGATACTCGCTCGCGATATCAAGGTTAAGCTCTTGCATCAAATCCAGATATTCAAGGTACTGCGCAGTAATAAGCGCGATAGGGATATCGTAAATATCTACTTCATTGACCTTGATAAGATGAAGGAGAAGATCGAGCGGACCTTCAAACACGGGGAGATGAAATAAAAAACCTGGAGAAGTTTCTTCCATATTGTCAGATTCCCATTGCCTCTCGGGCTTCCTTTAAATTCTGCCGGGCAATTCCTTGGGCTCGCTTATTTCCTTCAGCCAGAATTTCGTCAATCGCTTCCCGGTGCCGGGCATAGTATTCCCGCCGTTCTTGAATCGGGGCCAGAAATTCCACAAGATAAGGAGTAAGTTTCTTTTTGCATTCCACGCAGCCGATTTCAGCAACGCGGCAGTCGCGGTTAATAATAGCCACATCATCCGGATGACTGTAAAGCTTATGAAGGGTATAAACATTGCAGATATCGGGATTTCCCGGGTCGGTCTTACGCTTCCGATTAGGGTCCGTGAACATCTGAGAGACCTTCTCCTTAATTATTTCCGGAGGATCGGAAAGAAAAAGAGCGTTGTTATATGATTTGCTCATTTTACGGCCGTCGATACCGAGAATTTTAGGAGTCTCGGTTAATAAAGCATCCGGGAGCGGAAAAATTTCCCGATAAAGAAAATTAAAGCGCCGGCCAATTTCTCGGGTAAGTTCCAGGTGGGGGACCTGATCGATCCCCACTGGGACTTTGTGAGCTTTATAAATCAAAATATCCGCGGCTTGGAGAACCGGATACCCCAAGAACCCGTGGGTGTGAATGTCTTTATCTTTCAGCTCCTGCTCCTGTTCTTTATAGGTAGGGTTTCTTTCCAGCCAGGAAAGCGGCGTGATCATGGAAAGCAGGAGGTACAGTTCCGCGTGTTCCGGCAGGCTTGACTGGATAAAAATGGTGCTCTTCGGAATTTGGATGCCCAACGCGAGCCAGTCAATTACCATATCATGAATGCTTTCCTTGATGATTTGGGGGTGCGCGTACTCGGTGGTTAACGCATGCCAATCGGCCACAAAATAAAAACATTCATAGGTATCCTGGAGGGAGCCCCAGTTTTTTAGGGCCCCATAATAATGCCCCAAATGAAGTTTTCCGGTCGGTCGCATTCCGCTGACTACTCTTTGCTTGCTGCTCATTTTCTTTTTCCTGTTTCGAATTATTATCCTAAAAATAACATCGATAAAAAGGCCATTATTCCGTAAAGAAAGTTCATCACTTTAAAAGGATTGAGCATAATTAAAAAGATCACAATAAAAAATCCCAACGGCTCTATTTTCCCCAACGTTTGCGCCTGGTGATCCGGAAGAATGCCCATCATAACCCGTCCCCCGTCCAACGGAGGAATGGGAAGAAGGTTAAAAACAGCGAGGATCACGTTTATTTGCACACTTTTAATAAGCATGAGGAGCAAGGGAACTAAAAACCAGGCCGCGATTCCGGCGCAAGCAAATGTCATCCCCTCCCTCATAATAAAGGGATAAAGATCAGGGCAGAGCCATAAGATAATTCGAAAAACAAGACCGCTCAGTAATGCTAAGGACAAGTTGATAACAGGACCGGACACCGCAACCAAGGCCATGCCTTTTTTAGGATCTTTAAAATATCGAGGGTTGACGGGCACTGGTTTGGCGTAACCGAAAAGTATCGGAACCTTAGTAATAATCAAAACCAGGGGGATGATAATGGTCCCCCAGAGGTCAATATGCCGGATCGGGTTGATGGTGAGACGGCCAAGCATGCGGGCGGTGGGATCCCCGAGCCGATAGGCAACAAAACCGTGCGCAGCCTCATGAAAGCATACCGCAAAAACGAGGGGCAAGGCCCAAATGGCAATACTCTGAATAATATTAGCATAATCCATAGATTTTTTTCATCCCCGGTTTTTGTAATAACAAAAGGGAATGGGAAGTGTTTTCATTGCCTAAAGTTTGGATAAACGTGACCCTTTTTTAACAAAGACTAGCGCTAAAGTCAATCATAACCTGAGAAAATTTTATAAAATAATATAGTTAAGGAGAAGATTAAAAAAATTATTAAAAATAAGCTGGGTTATTTATAAGTACGGAGGAATTGGAAGTGCACCCTTATGAGTGATTGAGCGATATAGAGTTATAGGGGGGTACATTTTATTAAAAGATTTAATTCTCGTAAAGTGAATACGATTGCGATTATCTATTCAATGTTCCCTTTTCGCTCGCCGGTCATTTTAGAAAGCGGACGGCCTTTCAGATCGAGGAACCCGAGTTGCTGAAAACGCAGGAAGAGTTCCCGGCAAACCCAGGCATCCGTAGCGGCGTAAACGATTTGCTTCAATGTCAACCGGTGACTGGCCCAGTTGGAAGTGGAGGAGCCTTTGGTGATGCGAAATCCGAGCAGTTGTCCGGCCAGACTGCGGAGGCCTGATTGTTTGATGCCTTGCTGCTTCGCCACGAGGCTCAGGTCAATGATGTTTTGAGGTTTAAACGGAAAAACCTTCTTGAGATTCAAAAAATCGTCAGCCAGCCCGATGCCTGCCTTGATAATAGCCGGATTTTCCAGCACTTCCGTCAACGCGTCGGAAAATTCCATCCGTTTCAACTGAAACAGATACGCCACTGATGCGGTGGCAATTTGTACCAGGCAAGGCAGATTAAATTGACCTTTGCGGAACGTGGGCTTCGTTTCCGTATCCAGGCCCACCACCTGTTCCCTGCGGATCACATGAAGCGCCCGCTTCAAGTCCTGAGCTGACGCGACCAGGCAAATCGTCCCCTCGTATTTCCGCACCGCCAACTGGCCGACTTCCTCTCGGGTCATGGTTTGGTATACCATGTTGAACTCCTCGTCTTAGTCCTTTTTCATAAAAATCTTGGTGCAATTTTTACAACGCTCGATTCCCGCACAATGATGTGGTGTAACGCACCCGCACAGTATCACTCCGGCTTTCCTTGGCATGCCAATTACAATAGCCTACTGATAATAACATGCCAATCAACAAATCAATTCCTTCCCCATGGGACAACTTTTTCAAGGGTAAAGCTCATTTATTTCCTCAATCATGTCGTGACCCCTCAGGGTGCAAGAGAAACTTTCTCCCACGTGCCGTTATTTAAAACATAGTGCTCCCTTTGATGAATCCAGTCGAACCTTCCTTCCCAGAATTCTATTTTTTCAGGGACCAGGCAATACCCGCCCCAAGAGTCCGGACAGGGGATGGTTTTTCCCTTATAACGACTCTTGATCTGATTCACCTTTTCCACCATTTCCTCCCTTCCGCGGATAATACTGCTCTGCGTGACTGCGGCCGAAGCAGCTTGGTTTTCCCGGTTGCGGGCTTTCCAGTAAGCCTCTGCCTCTTCACGGGAAAGCTTTAGGACCATGCCATCGATGCGGACTTGGCGCGGAGGAAAATGCCAGTAAAAAACCAAGACCGCCGACGGGTTGGCAGCCAACTCTTTCCCCTTTTTGCTTTCATAGTTTGTGTAAAAGGAAAACCCGCCTTGAGCAATCCCCTTAAATAGAACGGATCTGGCGGCAGGCCTGTTTTCGGGTGTTACGGTTGCCAGGGTGGCAATGTCCGGCCAGAGGAGGTTTGACCAGGGAAAAACTGCCGACAGCAGCCGCCTGATAACCTGTACCCCCCATGAGATCACCCGTTTTTTCGAAAATAAGCCACTTCCACCCGTTTGGGCCTCCTCATACCATTTGAGAAATAGTGCTATGGGGTCCGGCGTTGCGGAATCATTCCTTTCCACATTGTCCTCAATAAAACCTGATAAAGAACATTTACGGTGCTGTGATAATTGCTAACACGCGCCTATAACCCGCAAGCAACCAATGCCACAGACTGCCGGGCAAAACCAGTGAGCTTGCCCCGTGGTTCCTTGTCAGGTTGATTCGCGGTTAGCCCTTGCGTTGAGACAGTACAACTACTGGCGTGCCCGCAGCTGCTTCACATCGTCGGTAGACAGCGTTTTGCCGCCCATTCCCCAGTCACCACTTTTAATTTCCTCAATGATGACGACCGTTTTTTCTCGCAGGTTTTCGCCCTCCAAAGTTACCATCGCTTCGGTGACCTTCTCGATCATCCGTTGTTTCTCGTCGCCCGAGAAAACGCCCTCAATCACTTTGATCGTTACTAGTGGCATGTTGATCACCTCCTTTCTCGCGTTGAGATCAGTCAGTCTTTGAGACGGCTAACGAAAAGCTCAGCCGCGCGCGACTGGCGGCACGCCGTAGCGCGTCGGCTGCAGCGCCATGTTAGGCGTCGCCTCCCCTTGCAAGCTTGCACTCAGGCGAGGCTGCGTCGGATTTCTGCAACCACGTGGTCTGGGGCCGCGTGCACCGCGAGGTGGCCTTGTCCTTCGAGGATTCGAACCTCCGCTTTGCGCAACGCCGACTTGTATGCACTCGCAATCTCCATCTGAAATTGGGGGCTGGCGCCACCAACGAGAAACGTAGTGGGGCAAGTGACATTGCGCAGCCTGCTCATGTCGAACTTCAAATTCACTAGTGCTTCTAATTCCCTTGGTATTGTATTTGCCAGCGCGACACGCCTTGGCCACGCTGGAAGGGCGCGCATCTGAGCGATGTCCTCAGGCGCCACACTCAGAAGGATGGACAAGAAGCTGCACAGGGCCTCTTCATTCTTGCCTACCGCTAATAGAGGGAGCATCTCGTTTCGCAGTGCTTCGGGCCAATAGGGCAATGCGCCGGGCAATGGTGGCTCGTACGCCACAATTCGCCGGACGTTTCGTGTCAGTAGGGCAGCCTCCAGCGCACAGAGAGCACCAAATGAGTGACCTACAACGTCAACTGGCTCTCCGATGCTATCGATAAGCCCCGCAAGGTCGGAGAATTCCTTCTCTATCTCGTATTCCGGG
This sequence comes from Thermodesulfobacteriota bacterium, assembly GCA_026625185.1. Taxonomy (GTDB): domain Bacteria; phylum Desulfobacterota; class WTBG01; order JAGOGO01; family JAGOGO01. Next base: position 2,761,025 of record CP113000.1, read on the forward strand.
TGGTCGCCACTATCTCCCCGCCCGCGACGATCCATGCTCAGAACGCGGTGGGCGTTCGCGAGTGCCGGGACCACTGGCAACCAGGAAGTGGAGTCGACGCTAGTCCCATGCACAAGTATTAAGGGACTGCCACTCCCGAATGGCGTGCAGCCGATCGCCGTGCCGTCACTCGCTCGGTATGAGATGGTCATATCGTGTGTCTCCTTGAGATGTCTGGGAAGAAGCCGATCTCGACGCCTAACGCTAAGCTGAGTGACGAGTGTCACTGAATCGCACTCGTTTACTCAAAAACTGTTTTGCACTACTCAAACTGACAACATGCCAGAAAAGCGTCCTGTGGCACTCGTTCAACTCCAGCGCGTTGTTAGATGATTTATAAATCAATACCCAGTACGTATATAGGCACTTGAATCGCACTCTTAAAATGGGGCAAGTAGCGAGTTACTTTTTCAAAGCTCAAGCTACCATCCCAGTTTTGTTTATATTCTTTGCTCATCTTTTTTTGAAATGCCCTTGTTGTAGTTATATAAACACCGACATCAATTTTATCTAAACCTGAATATGATGCAACCTGAAATTTCAGTATATCAATGCCAATGAACGAAGAATGACCGAACTCTACTTCAACCCCGACTCGTCCCTTCATAAAATCCATCCTTGCAGAAGGGTCACCTTGTTCATCAAAAACCGCTGGCTGAGCCTCCCAACCTTGAGCCTGAAATAATTGATCCAATATCTCGTTAAATCTTGGTCTGGACAGTTCAGATATATTAATTGATGGATTAGTCAATATCTGCTCTATTTCTTGTTTTATTGCTAACTGGCTATTTAATACCTGTTCAGCAAATCGAAAAGAAAATGTCTGCAAGCGAATGGTCATATTATTTTATTCCTTCATCTAACATTGATTATATGTATCTCGACTAAGAACCCAAACGACGCAAAAATTGCTATATAAGAAACTATAAAATACTTTATTTTTTGGTTCTAACTATTTATTATTTTTATTTAATCAAACTAAAGATCACTTCTTCAGTTATTGTCTTATACAGATCAATATAAGACAACTTTTTTATCAGCCATGCAAAGCCCACCGGGAACATCCTTCGGGTATTAAACAACGCAAAATCGGATTGTTTAATACCTTAAAAACACAACCGGATTCTTACACACCCCGTCACCTTGTGAAACCCCCCTCAAGGGATTTGTCTATATTCTTGGTTTTTGGGACATGTTGCAACATCCCCTACATTGGACCCAAAACAAAAAAAGGCCCATCGCCCTTAAATCCGGCGATTCGGCCTTATATTGTATCTCATCAGTCATTAAAATTCTTCCCACCAAAGACACCCTATTCCATTTTATCACTTATATTTTTTGGGGTTGATATTTTCTGTTTTTTTTAATACTAACCAATTAGAAAGTCAATAAAAAAAGAAATTGCTATTTTGTCATGCTTCGACAAGTTCACCATGCCAGATCTGGATTATTCTTATAGAAAATGCTGTTTAATGAAACTAATCTCGTCCTCCCGGGTTTTTATTTTTCCGTCCAAACGGGCCCTTAAAAGGCTCTGGAATGCCTGCTTGTATACCCTTCCGGGCGGAAGGCCCATTTTTTTTAAATCTTCGCCAGTGAGGAGCGCTCCGGTAAACCGCAGGCGGGTTATATAATTTGAAATCGCCTTTTTTATGGATTGGTGAGAAGTATTCGCCATAAGGTAAAGCAAGGCTTCCACTGATAAACGGTTGAGAAGTTCGAAAATGGTGCTGTCTTTAAGGGATTTCTGTTCCTGAAGCTTTTTTAAAGTGCTTTTTGCCTGGCAACGCTCTGCCAAAACCTTCTTGCTTTCTTTTTTGAGAAAAAAAAGTTTTCGGCTTAAATTTAAAAATTCTTCATCGTTTAAACCGTCAAACATTCCTAAAAAATAAACAAGCCATTTCCCCAAGGTTTCATTGAGAAACAAAAGCTCAAACCAGGTAAAAACTTCATTAATCGATTCCAGTAAGTCCATAAGACCCGAATCATATTTAATCGCGGGGTGAAAAAATTTTAGGAGTTCGAAATCGGCCATCCGCTTGATAAGCGCCGGTGGATTATCTTCCTCTAATATAAGTTCCAATTCCCCGAAAATCCTGCTTCCCGATAAACGATGGGGGATGTCCATTTTTACGGCATTGCGGATTAAGTTGGCGGTTTCTTTGCTCAAACAAAAACCAAAGCGCTGTTCAAACCGCAAGGCCCGGAAGATGCGGGTTGGATCTTCAACAAAACTCAAACTGTGAATTACTTTAATGACCCGCTTTTTAATATCCCTCTGTCCGCCAAAAAAATCGATCATTTCACCGAAATGCCCAGGATTTAAACGAATCGCTAAGGTATTAATGGTAAAATCCCTTCGGTATAAGTCCTGATGAATGGAACTGAGTTCAACCTTCGGAAGTGCGGCCGGCGACTCATAGTATTCCCGACGTGCGGAAGCAACATCAATTTTGAATCCTTGAGGAGTTCTTATTTGAGCAGTGCCGAATTTGCGGTGGTATTTGGCAACAAAATTATCACGGGAAGATAAATATTTCGCGAATTTTATTCCTTCTCCCTCAATCACTAAATCAAGGTCTAAATTTTTTCGACGCAGCAACAGATCCCGCACAAAACCACCCACTGCAAATGCTTGAAAATTCATTTTTTCGGCAACGGTTCCTGCTTTTTCCATAAATTCCAGCATCGAGCGCGGCAGCTGTTCTTCCATTAACGAAAGAAGCTTTTTCTCTTTTACTTGAGAAAGATCATAATCAAAACTGTACACCTTTTTCGTCAGTTCTCTTTGTCCGAGACTCAAAACCCGAAGCACATCAGTGCGGGTAATTACTCCTACTAACTTTCCCGCTTTGAGGATCGGCAAAAAACCTTGACTCTGTTCCACGATAATTTTTTGGATTTCAGCCCAGGAGGTATACAGTTTGGCTTTAGAAAATTCGGTAACCATATAGTCTTTGACCAGCAGGTTCTCCAGGTTGTGAGAAATTGCCTTCTCAATAACCGGCCGGGAAATAAGTCCGATCAGTTTGCCGTCGTCCATTACCGGCAACGTGCTTAATTGAAAGCGCGTTATGATTTCACCGGCCGCTTTGATCGGATCATGAGCGTTTATCGTGAGGACCGGGGAAGACATAATATCCCTGGCGGTTTTTAGGGGATTGGTTTCCCGTTTGAGGATCTGTTTGAGTTTTTCTTCAACCTGGGGTAGCGAACAGTTCTTGATGGTGGCGGAAGCAGCTGTCGGGTGCCCTCCCCCTCCAAATTCTTTCGCGATTTTACTTACGTCGACTTCGTTCAGCCGACTTCGGGCGACCACGTAAATCCGGTCATGCATCTCAGCCAAGGCAAAAAGCACATTGATATTTTCCATATCCCTGAGCTTATGAACCAAAATAGCAAAATCGCTGATGTATTTGTCGGATGAAGCTTTCGCGATAACTACATCAATTCCGTTAATCGTGTGGACCGTGGCCGTATGAACCAGCTCGTAAAGAAGAGAAATCTGTTCAGCAGTTAGTTCTTTAGTCACCATATCAGAAACAATATTAAGGTTAGCCCCTTTTTTCAGAAGAAAGGCGGCAGCCAGAAAGTCTTCTTCGGTGGTTGAAGAAAAAGTGAGACTTCCGGTGTCCTCATAAATCCCCATCATCAATATGGTTGCTTCATCGGAAGTGATCTCGATATTTTGTTCCTTAAGGATCTGACAAAGGATGGTCGTTGTAGCGCCGACTTCTTTTATCACTTCAACTGAGCCGGAAATGTCATTTTCTGAAGCCGGGTGGTGGTCGTAAATGTGGATATCTAATCCAGGCTTTTGCAAGATCTCTTTAAATTTTCCGATTCGGTCTTTTTGCCGAATATCCACTAAAATAAGCCGGGTGACTTTATTAAAGTCAATTTTTTTTATTCGCTCGGTTTGGAGAACGTAGATCGTGGATTGAAGAAAAAAATCCCGCAGCCCCTTCTCCTGTGAACCAGGGAAGGCGAGTAACGCATGGGGGTAAAGTTTTTTTGCCGCCATCATTGAAGCGACAGAATCAAAATCAGCATTAATATGGGTGGTAATAACTTCCATAACTGTTTTAAGCTCGTGGATGATACTGTTTATGGATCTTTTTTAATCGCTCTTGAGTGATGTGAGTATAAATTTGCGTGGTGGCAATATCAACATGACCAAGCATAATCTGCACGCTTCTTAAATCAGCCCCCCGTTCTAAAAGATGCGTGGCAAAAGAATGGCGGAGCGTATGGGGCGATAATTTCTTATTGATGCCGGCTTTTAAAGCATACCGTTTAAGCATCTTCCAGAATCCTTCCCGGGAAAATTTTTTACCTGAGGGGTTTAAAAACAGGAATGGACTTGTCATTCCTTTCCTGTGCTTTTGCCGGGCGGTCGCAAGGTATTCCTTCAGATAATGTTTAGCCGTGTCTCCCAAAGGGATTATCCTTTCCTTTGAACCCTTGCCAAAAGCAATTATATATCCAACCTCCAAATTAATGCTCGTGAGTTTGAGGTTGACTAATTCCGAAACCCGAACTCCGGTTGCATACAGAAGTTCAAGCATGGTGCGATCACGAAGTCCTCTTATTGTTTTAACATCCGGCTGGGAGAGCAAAGAATCCACCTCAACGACATTTAAAACCGAGGGAAGGTTTGGCCGGATCTTCGGTGATTCGATGTTTATAGAAGGGTCCACATCTAAATGACCTTCCTGCACTAAAAATTTAAAAAACGTCCGCACCGCGGAAAGATTTCTACCCGTGCTTTTGCTTGAAAGTCCTTGAGATTTAACCTCAACCAGAAAAGACATGATGTCTAAATTCGTTAGGTGAAATACTTCAGTGCGATTGTTTTTTTCAAGATAGGTGATAAATTTCTGCAAGTCCCGGCTGTAGCTTTCGATCGTGTTTTTAGAAAGGCCTTTTTCAACCATCAGATAATTTAAAAAATTATCAAGGTACGCATCCACTGAATTTTGAGAAGGGTGCTTTTTCATAACTCAAATTTTTATTCCTAAGGCAATCTTCTCTTTTGTTTTGACCAGAGCGGTAATGAGCCAATTCACCGGAACATCGATGCCATGTTTTCGCGCGATTTCAACAATCGCTCCATTGATCGAATCAATTTCAGTTCGTTTTCGATGCTGGATATCGCGAAGCATAGAGGGGTAATGATCGTAGGTTGCCGGGATGAGGCGTTCAAAGAGATAATCAAGATACGCACCGGGAGTCGGCCAATCCAGTGTCACATTTTCTTTTTCGGAGACTTTAAAAAACTCCTGAACTATACCGGCAATAAGCATCCGGCTTGATTCATGTTCTTTCAAAAAACCGTATTTTACTCCCAGGATCGCCCCCAATCCGTTTAAGGCGCTGTTATAAAGAACCTTTCCCCAGATATATTTATTAATTTCGCGCGTGGGAAGCGTGGGGATTCCCGCATCGGTTAAGATGTCTGCGACCTCCGTCACTTTTTGGTAATCTATGCCATTTTCTACTCCTCCGATCATCACTTCTTCAGCGTAAACAGTAACCGACACTCTTCCGGGACGGTCAATTTCTGCTCCAAAAATCACTCTTCCCGCTATTGCCCATTTGGGGCCGATAATTTGGCACATCTTATCCAGATTACCCAAACCGTTTTGCAGGGAAAGTATCAGCATTGGATCGGCAAACGTTTCGTGAATGGCTTTAAGCATGTTCTCCGTATCGTAGGATTTAACCGTAAGAAGAACCAGGTCAAACGATTTCCCTTCTTTATTTTTCAGTTCTTCAAGATTTGTATAACCCACCATATTCTTGATAAGGTGGTTTCCCCAAAGACCTTCGATAAAAAGACCGTGTCTTTTAATTTCTGAAACGTTTTGTTCCGGTCCCAAAAAAACGACTCTATGGCCGGCTTTAGCTAAAAAGCCTCCGAAAACTAAACCGATCGAACCCGCGCCCAGAACTATAATCTTCATAATCTAACCGGAAAAATGAGGTTAATATTTAAGAGCACCTCTAATAATTCCCAATCCGTCACTCCCGCAAAAGCGGGAGTCCGGTAATTTCGCTTGGTTTTGGATTCCTGCTTGCGCAGGAATAACATTTTTAGAGGTACTATTAAGTTATACTTTAAATTAGCAAGATATTCAACTGAAATTTTTAAAAAAAATTATGGTAAATTTTTTCAATTTGAACAAGATCGCTTTCCGACAATTCCCATTGTATCGCCTGGGCATTTTTTTCCACTTGTTCCCTATTTCGCGCTCCAACCAGAGCAGTCGTTACTCCGGCTTGCTGAATAAGCCAATTGAGCGCTACCTCTACTAATGGCTTCTTTTTTTCTTGAGCGATTTTCCGGATCGCTTCCACAAAACCGTAATGCCTCTTCCATTCTTGTTCATTATAAAATGGATAAAAAAAACGACGCGCGTCTTTTTTGGAAAACGTAGGCCGGTTTTTGTATTTCCCGGTCAATAACCCCCCGCCCAATGAACCATAGGTCATAATTCCTACCCCGTTTTTATTACAGAATTCCATCAAATGATTTTTTTCAATCATTCGTTCTAACATAGAGTAGTGAGACTGAAGGCTTACCACCGGAGCAACTCGCAGCGCTTTTTCCAATAAGGGCTGGTCAAAATTTGACACCCCGATATGGTTAATTTTTCCCTCTGATCGCATTTTGAGCATCTCTTCCAGGGTAGTTTCTATTGGAGTCATAGGATCAGGCCAGTGGCACTGATAGAGGTCAATGTAATCGATGCCTAAACGAAGAAGAGAATCTTCAAGTTCTTTCTGGATCCCTGAAGGGCTAAGGTCGTGAGCAAACCCACCCTCTTTTTTCCTCAAACCACATTTGGTGGCGATAAAAACTTTATCTCGGTTCCCTTTTATAGCTTTACCTACAATTTCCTCTGCATGTCCGTCTCCGTAAGCCGGCGCAGTGTCAATAAGGTTTATCCCTAATGCGATCGCTTTTTGTATGGAAGCGATTGATTCATAGTCATCTACCTTGCCCCAGTTGTCCCCGCCCATCACCCACGTGCCGAGGGAAACAACGGAAACCTTAAGATTAGTAGAACCAAGAAGATCGTATCTCATTGACTTTTTAACCTTTCTTTTTCATTATTTAAGACGGTGATCAGGAGTCAATTTTTTGGATAACAAATAATTTTTAAAATTTATCAAATTTTATTTATAATTTATATAAAATTTACCCCGTCGACCTTTTATGAACTCAGAATCATTCACTATTATTCTTATCAATCCCTGGATTTATGATTTTGCGGCGTATGATTTTTGGGCCAAACCGCTCGGCTTTCTTTATCTGGCCGCCCTGTTAAGAAAAAATGGTTTCTCCCTCCATTATATTGATTGCCTTTCCACGGATTATTATTCTTCACCCACAATATCCTGGCCCAGGCAGGAAAGCGGAAAAGGGAAATTTTTAAAGACAAAAGTTGAAAAGCCCGAGCCGCTCAAAGGTGTTCCCCGAAATTACTGCCGGTATGGCATCCCATCTGAACTTTTTGATCAAAAGCTTTTGGAATTGCCTGAGCCTGACGTGATTTTAGTTACCTCAGGCATGACCTACTGGTATCAAGGGGTGGGCGAGGTCATCTTGCGCGCAAAAAAAATATTTCCCAAAATCCCGATTATTTTAGGGGGGACTTACGTTACGATTTGCACTGCGCACGCGAAAAAAAAATCAGGAGCTGACTTTGTGATTCCCGCCCATGGTGAACTTGAGATACTTAAACTTGTGTCTGCACTTGCGGGGAAAGAGATTACTTTTAATTCAACGCCCGAACTTCTTGATTCTCTCCCCTACCCTGCTTTTGATCTCTATACTAATTTACCCTATGTTTGTATCACAACTTCCCGAGGTTGTCCTTATCACTGTGCTTACTGCGCTTCCAATCTTTTAGCCCCAAACTATACTTTCAGGGATCCAATCGCGGTCGGGGACGAAATCGAGTTTTGGTGGAAACACCATGGGGTAACTAATTTCGCGTTTTATGATGATGCTCTTCTTTTCAATTCAGAAAAACGGTTGATACCGTTTATGAAAGAAATTATCCGTCGATCCATACCCGCGAACTTTCACACCCCCAATGGCATGCATCTCCGGGGCATGACTGAAGATATGGCCCGCCTTATGTTTTTATCCGGATTTAAAACCATCCGCTTTGGTCTGGAGACCGCAGATGAAAAACTTATGAAAAAAACCGGGGGTAAAACTACCCGGGCGGAATTTATCCAGGCAGTAAAATATCTTAAAAAAGCAGGCTTTCCCAAAGAAGAGATCGGGGTTTATCTTTTAGCCGGTCTTCCCGGACAACGGGCGGAAGAAGTTGAGGAAAGTATCACATTTGTCAGAGACTGCGGAGCGAGGCCTTATTTGGCCGAATATTCACCCATCCCCGGAACAATCCTTTGGGAAGAAGCGATCAAAGCCTCCCGGTTTGATTTGGTTAGTGAACCCTTATTTCACAACAATTCCCTTTTCCCCTGCGAATGGGAAGGTTTTACCCGGAAGGACCTGCAGAGGCTAAAACTACTCGCTCGCTCATAAAAAATTATTGGTTAAAAAATTTTATTGCAATTATCGAAAAATTATTTTATCATTTTAAATAATTACTGCCTTACAGCTCTTTTTTTGAAACTCTTTCAAAATGAGGGGGACGGTATGGAAGAAAAAGAAGTAGGAAGAGTTACGGATTATTTTGCTAAAATTAATGTGGCCGCACTCGAAATTACCGCTGAAGGTCTCCAGGCAGGAGATACCATTCACATCAAAGGACACACCACCGACCTTCAGCAGACAGTTGATTCCATGCAAATCGAGAAAAACTCGGTGTCCATTGCCAAAAAGGGTGATATGGTCGGTATAAAAGTGAAAGACCGGGTCCGACCTCATGATACGGTTTTCAAGGTGATTCAATAAACTCCATCAAGATTTTTCATGTTAGCAAAGTAGACTTCCAGAAAGTGCACGCCAGCTTGGGTTAAAGGTTATCGAGCTCTGTAACCATAACCCGAGGAGACAACCAGTGAAAAATTCGGGAATGACTTTTATAGGAATTCTTTTCTCCCTGTTGATCATCGCGCTACTCACAATAACGCTTATAAAAAATGTGGGGATTAATAATTCAGAAACTCCTGATTCAAAAAATGTCAGGGAGCCTATCGAAAAGGCAAAAGCGGTCGAGTGCAGGATTAAGGTTGAAGCGCTCAACAACGAGGTGAAAGTTTATAAAATGAGCCATGATGATTTCCCCTCATCTCTGGACGAGATCGCAAGTGACACCACCTGTCCGGTCTCCGGCGTTCAGCTGGACTATAATCAAACTACCGGTAAAGTGCGCTGTCCCGAACACGGATAGCGGTATCTACCGCGTAGCAGTTGGCAAGCGCCTCTTTTTCCGATAAACCGGTTCTCCCCCCAGTCTGAAATCCCGACCTTTGCAAATCATAAAATGAATTTTATATCCGCTCACATTATTAATCGTGTTCCGAATGGGTTTTTACCCCGTTAGAAAAACCCAGTTTGCCTTGTTTTTTCCTTTCTTTAGCTAAGGTCCAGATCAAACATTGGCTTCTAAACGTGCAATAAAGATTCGGGTCAAGACATTCACAGCATTCATTCGGTTTACGGCATTCACAACATTCCCGGCAAAAGCCGATCTGGTTCTTTTCGCAATACGCTGCCGCATCCTTTTCCGGGTGATATTTGCAATTCCTCATTAATGGGCAGAAAACGGTTTAAAGAAATACTTTGTGCCTGTTATGTTCTAACCAATCTTGTAACCGAACTTTCTTAAAAGTGCTTTTCGCTCTTCAATATCCTTTTCAGCTTCCACGCCCTTTGGAGAAAACCCGTCAATAACACCCAACACTCCTCTTCCTTGTTCAGTTTGACCGATGATAACCTCCACCGGGTTAGCAGTTGCACAAAATATCCGACAAACCTCCTGACATCCTTTAATTGCATTGAGAACATTAATCGGAAAAATATCTTTCATTACGATTATAAAAGAATGGCCGGCAGCAATTTTAAGGGCATTATCTACTGCTACCGTGATCATTTCTTCATCAGTGCCGGCTTTTCTTATCAAACAAGGACCGGACGACTCGCTAAAGGCCACCCCAAATTTTGGGCTGGGCGTTGATCCCATCATGATTTCGTATAAGTCCTCAATAGTCTTGATAAAATGGGCTTGACCTAAAATAATGTTGCAGCCTTCAGGAAAGGCTAACCTTTCAGTTTTTAGTTCCATGGATTTCCTCCTTGATTACTTTTGTTTGCCCAAAACCAATCATCGTATAAGGTTAATATAGGCGAGATGATAATTTTTTAGGGGATCTTTTGTCAAATCTTTAATAACAAACCGAACATATTGACAATATTTTTTTCGGCATTTAGGAAAAAATTATTGCAAATGTATTTTAAAAAGCAATTGCGGTCAAGCGATAGCAGTTTCTTTTTCGGTCTCTTTACAAGCCGGAAGGATAATGGTAAAGGTTGTTCCCGCGCCCCAGGTGCTTTCGACCTTAATGTCTCCCCCATGGTCTTTTATAAAACCATAACAAACGGAAAGCCCGAGTCCTACATCTTTTACGTTATCTTTCGTGGTAAAAAAGGTATCAAAAATTCGATTGATATTTTCTTCTTTAATGCCGGTCCCGGTATCAGTAATCTCAACATAAATATTATCCCCTGCTCGCCAGGTTTTTACGGTCAGTGTTCCACCCTCAGACATAGCATAGTTCGCATTGGCAAACATGTTGAGAAAGACCTGGCGCAGCTGGTTCTTTGAGGCAAAGACCATACCCATGTTTTCGGTTAAGGCAGTAGAAATACGAATATCATTTTCTCGTAATTGTCTTTCCTGTAAAACAAGGATTTCATCAAGAACGATGTTAATATCCGTGGGTTGTTTTTCTTCCTGATCGGGTTTAGAAAAAGAGAGCATTTTACGAAGTAATTCGCTCAGCCGCACAGTTTCCGAGAGGGCCATCTCTAAAATTTTTCTTCTTTTGTTTTCGGGAGGAATTTCGGTTTTCATCAATTCCAAGGTGTTCATTATCCCGTAAAGCGGATTGTTCAACTCATGAGCGATTTGCGAAGTTAACCGCCCCATAGCGGCAAGTTTTTCTGACTGTAGCAACTGCTCCTGTGTTCTCCTGAGCTTTCGTTCCATCTCCAACCTTTCGGTAAGATCCACAAATATGCCTACCGAAGCAACTTCATTTCCTTTTTCATCATAAATAATCGCCGCCGAGAGGTTTCCGTCCACAACCGAACCATCTTGTCGAACGTGCACGCGTGGCAAAGATCGCAGTTTTCCAACCCCCCCATAGTCAGGACTCCGCATCATCTGCATAACTTTCTTGTCCATACCGGGAGGATAAATTTTTTCAATGTGCATCTTATTAATAACGTCTTCAGCTTTATATCTGAAAGTTTCTTCTGCGGCCTGATTCCAGATGATAATAATCCCCTTTAGGTCAGCCGCCACGATGGCATTCGGCGAACTCTGAATAATCTTATTCAAAAATTCATGGGCGGCCTTAAGCTCCCTCTCCATTTTTTTTCTTTGCGTTTGGTCCACCATAATTCCTTCATAACCAAAAACATTCCCCTCCTGATCATAACGAACAAGGCTTGTAAGCTGGACAGCTATCGGGGCTCCATTCTTACGTTTAAAGTCAACCTCATAATTGATTACCTGACCTTCCCGCTCGATCATTTCTTGGAATTTGAGACGGTCCTGAGGTTTGAGATAAAGATCTTTGGTAATATCAATCTTAAAAAACTCCTCCTTGTTTTCATAACCCAGCATAGTTAGGAGGGCTTTGTTGACATTTAAAAATTTTCCTTCCTTGCTGCTTATGTATACCCCGCAACCCACGTTTTCAAATAAGCTTTTGTAATCCTCTTCTGAGGTCTTGATCTTCTCCTCTCGCTTTTTTCGCAGAGTAATATCACGACAAATACCAAGCTTAAATACGGTTCCATCCTGGTTTTTTAACGGCATTTCCAAAACATAATAGGTTTTATCAACCTTTGGGAGGTAGATCTCCCTCCGGATAGTGCTTCCGGCAAAAACTTCTTTTGATCGGCACCACGGGCATACCTCGTCACTTTGATTCAACGCAAAATAACATTTTTCTCCTTTTGCCTCCCCAAAATCTTTAACCATGCTATCATTCATAAATTCAACAGTGTAATCATCGTTAATGACATAAACATTGTCCTGCATGGCTTGAAAAATGGAGATTATTTGACTGTTTTTTTCATTCATTATCTATGCTCCTAAAAACAAGACTTTACGAAAAATAAACCCGATTAGAAAAATTTTACGCGGGGCATTTAACCTGTGTGAAAAACTGTTAGAATTTTTAAGTGCACCAGGTGCTTCTTCACTCTGTTAAATATTTGAGATCTAACAGAACAAGCGCGGCATTTCTAACGAGTTAAACAAGGCGCCGATTGATAAACTAAATTCTACCATCTATTCTCTCAAAAAAAAAGGGCGAATGCGAAAACGATTTTCCCTTGTCTGTGTGTTCCCAGTAATGATAAAATAATTTTTAAAGATTTCTTTTATCTTTCTTTTATTAAAAGCAACAGCCCATAAATCGGATTAAGAAGACTTGGAAGAAAAACCGTCCTTTGGTGGACTTCTTAATAATCTTTTCTTTAACGCCCTAAAATTTTTAGGGTATAGGCTACTTAAAACATTTTTTTCCTTTGAAGCCGTCAACATCCACCAGGTACCCCCTACCGGTGCTTTTATTATCACCGCCAATCACTTCAGTTTTATGGATCCGCCTGTGCTTCAAGCTGCCTGTCCACGAAGGATTTACTTCCTGATGACCGAAAAATATTACAACCCCATCTGGGTGCGCTGGTTTTTCAGGCTGATGCGGACTATACCACTTCGTGACAACACTGTTTACAATATTGGTCCAGTAAAAACCGGTTTAGAAATTCTTAAGCGTGGTAACGTGATTGGTATATTTCCTGAGGGAGGTGTCAGTAAAACCGGTATCATTCAAGAAGGGCGACCAGGGACTCTGTTAATAGCTCAAAAATCCAATGTGTCGATACTTCCTGCTTTTATTTCGGGAACTTACCTGGCACTGCCCAAACACGCAAAGTTTTTCCGCAAGGCTAAAATAAAGGTTATTTTCGGAAATCCAATAACGTATGAGGAGCTTGCGAGAGGGGTAAAAGGGAAAAAGGGATTAAAGGATGCAACCCAAAACCTGATTCAAAAAATCCGTGATTTGTCCCAAAAAAATCAGTGAACCCAGTTAGAAGGATTTCACACTTAACCTTAACCCCGCTCTTCTTCACCCGTTTAAAAATTTGCTGCCTAACGGGGCAAGCAGGGCATTTCTAACGGGGTAAATTTTTTTCTGCAAACTCTTATTGACTCATTTTAAATACCGTGTAAACATTATTCATTAACGTTTTTTTTATTTTAATAACCAAACCGGAATCTTGAAGTTTAAATTTGGTAATGAGAGAAAATTATGTCGGTTGATATACATCAGGAAAAGCTGCTTATTCTCGACTTTGGCTCCCAATATACCCAATTGATTGCGCGACGAGTTAGGGAACTTAAAGTTTATTGTGAGATCCATCCTTTTAACCGATCAATTGACTTCATCAAAAAATTTAAACCCCAGGGGATTATTCTCTCCGGAGGACCTGCAAGTGTCTACGATGAAGGTGCTCCCACTCTCGTCAGAGAAGTCTTAGACCTCAATATCCCTATTTTGGGTATTTGTTATGGTATGCAAATCTTAGCTCATAGTTTAGACGGAGTAGTAACCAAGGCCCCCAAAAGAGAGTACGGGCGGGCACTTATTAAGGTTAAAAAAGAAAGTCTCCTCTTTCGAGGTTTGGAACAGGAGCAACCGGCCTGGATGAGCCATGGCGACAGAATTGAAAAGCTGCCTGATGGGTTTATCACCATTGCATATAGTAATAATTCTCCCCATGCCGCGATCCAGCACTCTAAAAGACCCTTTTACGGTGTCCAATTTCATCCTGAAGTTATTCATACCCCAAAGGGAAGCGATATTCTCCGAAACTTTGCTTTCCTGATTTGTAAATGCCGGGGACTTTGGACAATGAAGTCATTCATTGAAAGTACCATTAATGAAATCCGCTCGCTGGTCAATAATAACCAGGTTATTTGTGCGGTAAGCGGTGGAGTAGATTCTACTGTTACTGCCGTCCTCATCCACCATGCGATTAATGAGCGGCTTAAATGTGTTTTTGTCAATAATGGAGTCTTGCGAAAAGGAGAAGCGGAGAAAGTAGTAAGTGTCTTTAAAAATAATTTTAAAATTAATCTTTCTTATGTGAATGAGGAAATGCGGTTCTTGGAAAAACTCAAAAATGTTACTGACCCGGAAGAAAAAAGGAAGATTATCGGCAATGAATTCATTTATGTCTTTGAAGATTACGCTCGAAAAATAAGTGGAATAGACTTTTTGGCGCAGGGAACACTTTATCCCGATGTGATTGAAAGCGTATCGTTCAAGGGCCCATCTGCAACCATTAAATCCCATCACAATGTGGGGGGCCTACCGGAAAAGATGAATCTTAAATTGATCGAGCCATTGCGGGAATTATTTAAAGATGAAGTAAGGGAACTGGGAAAAGAATTAGGGATTGAAAATGAAATACTGTGGCGTCAGCCTTTTCCAGGCCCGGGTCTCGCAATAAGAATTTTAGGAGGGGTTACTCCTGAGCGTCTTCACATATTGCGAGAGGCGGATGATATTGTGGTTACTGAAATGAAGAAAACCGGATGGTATTGGAAGGTCTGGCAGTCTTTTGCGGTTCTTCTGCCGGTAAAAACCGTTGGTGTTATGGGGGATGAAAGGACCTATGAAAATGTAATCGCCATTCGGGTAGTTGAAAGTAAAGACGGTATGACCGCCGACTGGGTTAACCTCCCTTATGATTTGCTTGGCCACATCGCCAACCGGATTATCAACGAAGTAACCGGGGTAAACCGTGTTGTCTATGACGTTTCCTCCAAGCCGCCCAGCACGATTGAGTGGGAATAGCAATACTCTAAAAGATAGGACCAACCCGCAAAAAATCCCTTTCAATTTTTTTTGTTGTTTTTTGTGTTTTTCTCGCCCTCTTTCACTTTTTCTTTTCGACAGGATTGGCATCGCGTTTCACTGCACATTTGGCAATAAAAACAATCCGGGCAATTATGCTTTTTGGGACTTCCGGGTTTTATTTCGGGTTCATAAACCCAACCTTCAATTCCGGGTAATTTAATAAACGGCATTTCTGTTTCCTTTTTTTATATTACCTATAAGATAATTCTTTGGAAGTTTTTTGCAATTTTTTATCACTTGATAATCATACCAGTATAAAAAAATGCTATAAGACACTAAACCAAGTTCAGAGTTACAAAAATTATAGTGGTTCTTCGTGTAGATTTATTTGAAACCTCAGTTTTTCACCCACATTCTTCCACAATGGGACATAATAACTTTGCAGCCGCCGGTTAAAACAATTATTTATTTTTTGGGGAAAAAAATTTGAAAGGCTTTTAGCTGATTGCTTATTTTTGATTTACGAAAAAGAGATTTGATTGTAAGGAAATCGGCGTTATGATATATGGTTACTAACCGGGCGGTATAACCAAAAAATATTATTTAATGAGATCGTTATTCATGAAACACGCGGATTTTGTACACCTACATCTTCACACCCAATATAGTTTGCTTGATGGCGCTATTCGACCAAAGGAACTTTTTGAGCGAGCAAAAGAATATAACCTTCCCGCGCTTGCTATTACTGATCATGGAAATATGTTTGGGGCTATCGATTTCTATCAGACTGCCTATGAATATGGAATCAAACCGATAATTGGCTGCGAAATCTATGTGGCGCCGGCGAGTCGGTTCGATAAAGATACTTCAGTAATTTCTGAAGCTTCCTTTCATTTAGTTCTCTTAGTGAAAAACCAGATTGGTTATAAAAACTTGCTCAATTTGGTAAGCAAGGCTTATTTTGAAGGATTTTACTATCGGCCTCGGGTAGATAAAGAACTATTGAAAGAATTCAACCAAGGGCTTATCGCCATGAGCTCCTGTCTCCACGGAGAAATTCCCTACCTTATTGTCCATGGACAAAAAGATCAAGCTTTAAAGACCGCAGCGGAGTACAGAGAAATTTTTGATAATAACCGCTTCTTTCTCGAAATCCAGGAGAACGGGATTAAGGAGCAAAACATTGCTAATCGAGGTATTCTCGAAATAAGTAAAAAACTCGGTATCCCGATTGTTGCAACCAATGACTGCCATTACCTGAACAAAGAGGATGTGATGGCTCATGAAGCCTTGGTGGCAATCCGTACGGGAAAGACCCTTTCGAGCCCGGACCGTATGAAATTTTCAACCGAAGAACTTTACTTTAAACCTCCGGAGATGATGAAGGAGATTTTCCGAGACTACCCTGAGGCAATAAAGAATACCATAGAAATTTCTGAACGCTGTAATTTGGAGCTGACATTTAATGAGCCGAAATTTCCTTCCTTCCCGGTTGAAGAACCTGAAACTCCCAATACCGCAGTGCGAAACCTTGCCCGAATCGGTTTAGCCGAGCGCCTGCAAAAACACCCACTCAAGCTCAATTCTGATTTTGATTCTTTAAAAAGACAATATGAGCAACGGCTTGAGAGTGAATTGGACCTTATTAATTCCGAAGGTTTTTCAAGTTATTTTCTCATTGTTTCTGATTTTGTTAATTTTGCAAAAAAAAATGATATTCCGGTTGGTCCGGGCCGTGGATCGGCAGCGGGAAGCTTAGTCGCCTATTCTCTTAGAATAACCGAGATTGATCCGATCCCTTACGGACTTCTTTTTGAACGATTTTTAAACCCGGAACGGATTTCCCCCCCTGATATTGATATGGATTTCTGTATGGATGGCCGGGACCGGGTAATTGAATATGTGAGGAATAAATACGGAAACGACAAGGTAGCTCAGATTATCACCTTTGGTAAAATGAAGGCTCGGGCAGTGGTAAGAGATGTGGGCAGGGCACTCGATATGCCCTATAAAGATGT
This sequence comes from Thermodesulfobacteriota bacterium, assembly GCA_026625185.1. Taxonomy (GTDB): domain Bacteria; phylum Desulfobacterota; class WTBG01; order JAGOGO01; family JAGOGO01. The sequence goes on from CP113000.1 coordinate 2,778,172, forward strand.
CGATAAAATTGCCAAACTCATTCCCGACACACTCAATATCACCATTGACGAGGCGCTTCGTCTGGAACCGGCATTACGGCAACTGGAAGAAGAGGATGAAAAGGTAAAATTACTTATTTCCCTCTCACGGGTCTTGGAAGGTCTTCCCCGGCATGAATCCACCCATGCCGCCGGGGTAGTGATCTCCGACAAACCTTTGGTTGAATATCTTCCCTTATGTAAAGAATCCAAGGGAGAGGTGGCCACCCAGTATGCCATGGACGATGTGGCGAAAATTGGCCTTATTAAGTTTGATTTTCTGGGTCTTAAAACCCTTACCGTAATTGACCAGGCTTTAAAACTTATTAATCGCGATGAAGTAAAAATACCCGACATCAATGAAATCCCTTTAGACGACAAAGAAACATATGCGTTATTATCCTCCGGAGAAACTGAGGGGATTTTTCAGCTTGAAAGTTCGGGTATGAAAGAGCTTATCTCCAAAATGCAGCCTGAAAACATTGATGATGTTACCGACCTTAATGCACTCTATCGTCCCGGCCCTCTTCAGTCCGGCATGGTGGAAGATTACATTCGGAGAAGAAAGGGCGAAACCAATATTTCTTACCTTGTTCCCCAGTTGAAAAGCATCCTCGCTGACACCTATGGTGTAATCCTCTATCAAGAACAGGTCATGAAGATCGCCCAGGTTTTAGCGGGATATTCTTTGGGCGAAGCTGATATCCTGCGTCGCGCGATGGGTAAGAAAAAATTTCAGGAGATGGAAGAGCAGAAGGAAAAATTTCTCCAGGGTACTCAGAAGCATAAAATTCCGCCCAAAAAAGCAGAAGAGATTTTCAATTTAATGGCAAATTTTGCTGGTTATGGGTTTAATAAATCTCACAGCGTTGCCTATGCCGTGATTGCTTATCAAACTGCCTATCTCAAGGCCCACTACCCCGTTGAATTCATGGCTGCTTTATTAACCTGTGAGATGGGGAATACGGATAAAGTAATCCGTCATATCGGAGAATGTCGGGAAAGAGGTCTCGAGGTTTTACCCCCGGATGTTAATGAAAGTCAACGAGACTTCATTGTTGCCGGCAAAAAAATTCGTTTTGGTTTAGCGGCAGTAAAAAATGTGGGAACAGCGGCTATTGAGGCAATTATTAAAGCCCGCGACAATGAAGGGCCTTTTAACAATATTTTCGATTTTTGCCGGCGCGTTGATTTGCGAAAAGTTAATAAAAAGGTAATCGAAAGTTTAATTAAATGCGGGGCTTTTGATTCAACCGGCCCTTTGCGTTCTCAACTGTGGGCGATTTATGAAAAAGCTATGGAAAAAGGTCAACAACTTCAAAAGCAAAAAGGAGACAAACAAAAATCATTGTTCGGTGAAGCGGAAAATGGTTTTTCTTTCTCATATGATGGCAAGTATCCAGAGATTCGTGAATGGCCCGAAAGCGAACTCCTAACATATGAAAAAGAAGCCCTCGGTTTTTTTATTTCCAGCCATCCCCTGGTAAGCTTTGAAAAAGAATTAAAAAAAGCATCCAACACCGATACCAAGGAAATCCAGAATTTAAAAGATGGGGCAGAGGCAAAAATCGGAGGGGTACCAGTGGCATTAAACGAAATTAAAACCAAGCGGGGAGATATTATGGCCTTTGTAACCCTGGAGGACTTAAATGGATCAATTGAGGTTATTGTATTTGCTGAACTCTATAAAAAAGTCTCTCCGATTATAAAAAGCGAACAACCGATTTTGGTAAAAGGCAAAGTTACTATGGACACGAACAATCAAAAATCCAAGGTAAAGGCCGAAGAGATAAGCCTTCTCGCTGATGTTGCCAAAGTTTTACCGTCGACAGTGCACTTTAGTTTGGACCTCTCACTTATCTCAAAACCACAACTGGAAAAATTAAAAAATATCCTCAAGCATCACCCTGGAAAATGCGCCGCCTTCCTTCATCTTTTAGTTCCCGGCCGGTCAGAGACTATTATTTCCTTGCCGGAAGAATTACACTTAAATCCTTCGGATGGCTTGTCTAAAGAAGTTGAATACCTTTTCGGAAGCCAGGTGATGACATTCGACTAATTTAATTTATGTATATCAATAGAACGTATAGAAACTTTGATAAAAATGAAAACCTTATCCCTTTCCAGGTTAGTATTAAAGAAACTGACCTTTATTTAAAAGCTCAAAAAAATTTAGAAAAAGAAGCGCGAGATTTGGCTTTTCGTTATAGAAGCCAGATTGAGAATTACATTCTTTCACATCCGGCTTTTGAGAAAAGCTTGGTTCCTTTACCCTATGATGATTATGCCCCGTTGATTGTACAGGAGATGCTCCGGGCATCTTCGCTCGTGGGAGTTGGACCTATGGCCGCGGTAGCTGGCGCAATCGCGGAATTTGTGGGAAAGTCACTTTTGAAATATTCTTCGGAGGTAATTGTTGAAAATGGGGGTGATATATTTTTATCCACTGCCGAAAAAGAGATTATAGTTAAAATAGTTGCCGGCGCATCTCCTCTTTCTCAAAAAATCGGTATTAAGGTGTTACCTTCGGAAACGCCGCTCGGTATTTGCACCTCATCGGGCACTGTTGGGCCATCTTTGAGTTTCGGTAAGGCTGATGCGGTGACCATCGTGTCCCCTTCAACTGCCTTAGCCGATTCAGTTGCCACTGCAGTCGGCAATAGGGTAAAAAAACCAGATGATATCCCCTTCAGTCTGAAAGTGGCAGAATCACTATCGGAAATAAAAGGGATAATTATTATAGTGGGTGAAAAAATGGGGGTCTGGGGAAATATTGAATTGGTTAAATTATAGGAGTTATCTCAATGCACTTTCATATCGGAATGGTTATTATCGGTTTAATTATGGTTAGTTTTGCTTTTTGGGCGATATATTATGGAAAGGGCTATTTAGAAAAGTTAGGAGGCATCATAGCTCCCCTTGGCGTGCTGATAACTATTTTGGGTTCGCTTCTCCTCGCTGTACCTGGATTCTTTTTCCCGCTTAAAGAAATGATCGCTGAATTTTTAAAATAAACCCCGTTAAAAAATTTTCTAATGGGATTTAGCCCGGTTAAAAAAGTGTAAAATTTTAAGGTTACCCCGTACCTCCACAAGTGGTGGTTCTAACGGGGTAAAATTATTAATCTGCTATCTATGTGGTTGAAATGAAAAATCTAAAAATAACCAAAATGAACGGATCAGGAAATGACTTCATTATTATTGATAATCGCTCTAATTTGTTAAAAGGAGTTTCCCTCCCTGAGCTTGCTCGCACCCTTTGCCGTCGCCGGGAAGCGGTTGGAGCTGATGGTCTTATTTTGGTAGAAAACTCTATTATAGCAGACTTTAAGTGGCGCTTCTTTAACGCTGATGGGAGCGAAGCCGAGATGTGCGGAAATGGTGGCCGCTGTGTTGCCCGTTTTGCTTTTCTAAATGGTATTGCTAAAGCAAAGCTTGCTTTTGAAACTATGGCAGGCGTTATTCAGGCTGACGTTACTAGCCGGAGAGTTAAACTCCAGCTGCCGTCGCCGACTGACTTAAAATTAAATCAAGAAATTTCTGTCGATGACCGGAACTATATTATTGGAAGCATCAATAGCGGCGTGCCCCATGCGGTTTTACTGATTGAGGATACAGACCATGCTCCAGTAATTGACTTGGGCCGAAAAATTAGGTTCCACCAGGCATTTCAACCAGCGGGTACCAATGTTAATTTTGTTCATATCATTGATGGGTCTCATTTAAATATCCGAACCTATGAACGAGGTGTGGAAGATGAAACTTTAGCGTGTGGAACCGGTTCAGTTGCTTCCGCGCTCATTACCGCTGCCTTAAACCATGTTGCATCCCCGGTGGAAGTCAAAACCCGGGGAAATGAAGTCCTTACCATTTATTTTCAAAAAAACAATGAACTTTCCTTTTCTCAAGTTTATCTGGAAGGAGATACGTGCCTGGTACTTGAAGGCACGCTCGGAGAAGATGTCCGGTTAAACGACCAAAACTAATCCGGCGGAATCGGCGGTGTTTAAACTATATTGATAGGTGTAAGGATAGATGAATATCTTGATGTTTATGTGGCGAGATATTAAAAATCCGTCATCAGGAGGAGCTGGACGCACCACCCATGAATTGTGTAAACGCTGGACAAGAAAAGGACACCACGTTACAATTTTTACCTCTTCTTTTCGCAACGGCAAAGATTATGAAGTTGTGGACGGTTATGAGATAATAAGAAAGGGGTCTCTTCTTTTTCATTATTATTATGCTTATCTCTATTATAAAAAATATTTTAAGGGGAAATATCATGTCGTAATTGATCAAATTAACACCATCCCTTACTTTACTCCTTTCTATGTAAAAGAAATCCCGCTAATAGCCTATATCCATCAGCTCTGCCGGGAAATATGGTTTTATGAAATGCCGTTACCAGTTTCATTGTTGGGATATTTACTTGAGCCTTTTTACCTTAAGTTATATAAAAAATACCCCACTCTTACCGTTTCAGAATCAACCAAACAAGACCTATTATCTCTAAGCTTCTCAAAAGTGTCTGTAATTCCAAACGCAATTGATTTTGAACCCCTGGTCACTGTTCCAAAAAAAGAAGAAGAGCCGACCATAATTTTTGTCGGCCGCTTAACCAAATCAAAAAGACCTCACCATTTGATAAAAACTATCTATTTGCTCAAGAACGATATGCCAAACATAAAATTATGGATAATAGGAGAAGGTTATTTTAAAAAGCAATTAATGCACATGGCTAAAAAATTTAATTTGGAAAATAATGTCATGTTTTTTGGTTGGCTTTCTCCGGTTAAAAAAATAGAACTTCTGCAACGGGCTCATTGCATCTGTGTTTCCTCGGTGCGTGAAGGGTGGGGATTAATTGTTTCTGAAGCGAACGCAGTGGGGACCCCAGCTATTGTTTATGATGTACCAGGGTTAAGAGATTCCGTCCAAAACGGATTTAACGGTCTTGTGACCGCCGAAAACACCCCTCAGGCCTTGGCGGAAACTGTCATTAAATTTTTTAATGATAAAGAAATGATGAGCTCTTTAAGTGAAAATGCACTTTGCAACTCTCGTAATTTCAATTGGGATTACTCAGCGGAAGAATTTATAAATTTTTTTGATCAGAATAGCATTAACCGTTAATTATAACATGCGAACCTCTCGTTTAATTCTTTTCTTCCTTTTTTTTATTTTCGTCCTTTATGGTAACAGTCTTTCCGGGACATTCCTTATTGACGATACTTTTTTGGTCCGTGACAACCCGTTTATCGAAAATTTTTCAAATTTTACTTCCTACTTCACCTCCGGAACCGAAACCTTCGGCCGACCGGTTCGCCTTCTCTCCTTTTATTTAGATACAGCTCTATTCGGTAAGAGCACCATCTGGTATCACATTTCAAATATTCTTTATTATAGCGTATTCTGTATTCTCGCCTATTTTTTTTGTCAACTTTTGTTTGAAAATAAATACCTTTCTTTATTGGTTACCTTGATTTTTATCGCTCACCCACTCCACACTGAAGGAGTAGCGTATATTTCAGGAAGGAAGGATATTCTTGGTGGGCTTTTTGGTTTTGCCTCACTCATCTGTTTTATGGAATATCTTAAAAATAGAAAAAGGACTTACAGTTTGCTTGCTTTCCTTTTTTTCTTGCTGGCCATTAATGCCAAAGAAACTTACGCGATCTTACCGGTTCTTTTTTTGACGATAGGATATTACCAAGGTGAAGAGCTTAAAAAGCATAAAGCACTTTTAGGTGGATTAGCTGTTGCGGCATTATTATTTGTGCTTTACGTTATTTTTTTCAGAAACAGAATATTTTTTGACTATCTCCATATCATCCCGGTATACGGTAACAACCAGGGGGTTAATTTTCCAACTGCCATAAAAATCTCGGCGTACATATTTTATTTGGCATTTTTTCCCTTTTCGCTAAGCCCGGATTATACGTATAATGCCGTCAAACGGATCAACTTTTCCGATCCCCATTTTTTTATTTCGGCTTTAATCCTGGTCGTTGCTGCATATGCCGTCTATTTTTTTCACTACCGAAAAAAAGAGATTTCTTTTGGTTTTTTGTGGATGCTGATCTGCCTTTTACCCGTCAGCCAGCTTGTTCCCTATCCGGAAATTATTTCAGAACGATCCATTATTTTTCTTTCCTTTGGCGCCTGTCTCATTGTTGGAGGCGTTCTCATTATGCTCTCCAAAAAATACGCAGTGGGGCTGCTGTGCGCGATCCTGCTTATCTTTTCTTTGACAACCATAAAACAGAACCGAGTCTGGCATGACGGGTTCTCCCTGTGGAGCGCTGCAGTTAAACAACAGCCTGATTGCGCGCGGGCGCACTACAATCTTGGTTGTGCTTTAGAAGAGCGCCATCAGCTTGATGCGGCCGAGCAGGAGCTGCTTTCCTCCCTCGCCATCAACCCCCCTGAACTGGTTACGGTTCCTGATTATTCCTGTGACGCTTTGGTGAACCTGGGAAACGTTTATGCCTTACTCAAAAAATTCCACCAGGCAAAAACAACCTATCAGAAAGCCCTTCTATGTGATCCTAATAACGAGTTAGCCCGAAAAAATTTTAAGATCGTCCAATTGATGGAGAAAACATCAGGCGAGAAGAAATCAGACTTGATCACCCCTCCGTGAGACTTGGATACCACGTTGCATTCAAAAGCAAATCAAGGTGGCGACGAGGAATCGACGGCGAGGAGTATGACGAAGAGACAACCAAGATATGCACATGAAGGCGCCTTGGTATGAACATCAGAATTTTTGGTTACCTGACAATATCTTTTATAGGCAGGTCTTTTAGCTCTATTGTTTTTGCAGTAACCAGCAGTTCCCCTAATAGCCCTAACGAGATGAACTGAATCCCGATAATGATAAGCATTACTCCCATAATGAGAAGCGCAGTATGACCTATTTTCCCCGTGATAAAAAACCCTTTTAATACCAAGAAAGCGTCAATGAAAAAGCCCAAAAAGAGGGCTGCCAGTCCCGGAATGCCAAAAAAATGGAGCGGCCTTTTGCTGTAGCGAGATATAAAAAGGACGGTCATTAAATCCATCACCCCGTTAAACAAACGGCTTATTCCATACTTAGATGATCCAAACTGGCGAGGATAATTCTCCACCTTGATTTCCGTCACCTTATATCCCTTTTGAAATGCCAGATAAGGGATAAACCGGTATAAATCTCCATAGATATTTAAACCTTTTGCAACTTCTTTTTTCATGGCGCGAAACGGACAGTTCGAATCATTAATCTTAAGCCCGGTCAAAATGCTGAGCAATGAGTTAAATATTTTTGATGGGATTGTTTTACCCGTGCTTCCTTTTCCTTTATATTTCCATCCCACCACTAAATCCGCACCTTTTGCAAGAGTGGATAGAAATGAAGAAATCTCAGCCGGATCATCCTGCAGATCTCCATCCATGGTTAAGATGACATTACCTGACGCCAATTGAAAACCTGCGCTGTACGCTGCTGCTTTCCCCGCGTTAATCCCAAAGTGAATAATTTTAATCTGAGGAATTTTTTCTTTTAAATGTTGTAATTCTGAAAAGGTGCCATCAATGCTCCCGTCATCAATTAAAATTACTTCCCATTCCTTTCCAACGAGTCCTGATGAACTCATCAACTTGTCTATTAAAATTGAAACATTTTTCTCTTCGTTATAGACCGGAATGACTACCGAGATATCCATAATTACATTTCCTTTCTACGTGTTTTCTCAAAAAAAACCTTTTTCAAACACGAAAGTTAGTATAGTATTAGGTTCCTAACCCCTTACCGTCATTCCTTCTTTTAGCCTCAATTCCCCTCTGAGGGCTCAGGGGTGTGTTACGACATGCCGTGCCGCCATATAAAGAACGTATTGTTTTGCAATAGCGTCCGTCTCCCAAAGACTTTGTTATTTGCGCATTATATCTTATCCTTTTGGTTCTTATTAAACGGGTTCAATTCGTCCCTATCCCATTGCAAAGGATTATTCTTGATATATTCACGAATATGGTTTAATTCGTTTTCATCCCGGATAATGTGCTCATAGTAATTGCGTTGCCATAATTTCAGCTTGAACCGATGCCAATTATTTTGTTTTATCTGACGAAGGTATTCGTTTGTTGTCATTATCTTGAACCAATTAACAATGTTCCCCAATGTAGGGGCAACCCTATGTGGTTGCCCTTTGTTTTTATGTGGTTGGCCATTGTTATTGTGCGGTTGTCCTTCTTCTTTGTTTGTGCGACCTTCATCTTTTTCAGGGCGGCCACATAGGGCCGCCCCTACGGCGATAATTCCGTGAAAATGATTGGGCATGACAACGTGGATATCAATTTTTGTGGTGGGAAATTTATCCATTAATTCCAAACACCCTTTCTCAACCATTTGACCGGCAAGGTTAAACTGTAATTTTCCCGATACCACGTCCCCAAACAAACGTTCCCGTTTCTGGGTACATACGGTAATAAAATACGCCCCGGACTGCGAATAATCATAATTCCGCAAACGAATGGAACGGCGATGATGTTTTTCAGGATTATATGGCATTTATCCTCTTCCCTGGGCGAACCCATGAGTCATCCATTTATAAGGGCACGGCAAACCGTGCCCCTACATTATAAATTTATACCCTCTTCCTATAAATCCGAAAGTTGTTTTAGTCTTGCCATCCCCCAAATAGTGATAATATTGGACACCGTCCCGTCCCTTCAACGTATTTTCTCCTCTCCCCGCCGGGGAGAGGATTGAGGTGAGGGGGCAATTAAAGGCCATATTTCCGATGTAATCTTTGAAGAGCGAGGCGAACTGAGTGAAGTATTGATTTTCAACAACGTCCTGTCCCTTCTATCCAACAACGCCTTGCTAATCCGCTTGTCCGATGTCGGGGGCTGACCCCATTACCGTTTTTTTTTAATTGAAGCAATTTTAGTGTCTGCTGGCCTTGTTCAGCACCAATAAAACAGCCTCTTGCAAGGTGCCACGGGCAAAGACAACGTCTGGCCCGTGCCGCAGGGTTGGGGTTTTTAAATCCTTTTTCGAGTAATAACAGTTTATTTTGATCTGTAAAATTATTTTAATGACGTATCAAAAAAACAAAAGACCTAAAATAAAATTCAATATGGTATATCCCGCCATAAAACAAAAAAGGCCCATCACCTTATTTGGCAATCCGGCCTTTTACTGGTTCGCTATTTATTAAATATTGTTTCCGTAAAACCATTACTTAAACCTGCACTCCCATATAAATTTTTCTCTGATTTATTAAATAAATTTGGAAAAAAGTCAAGAAAAGGCTTTGGTTTCTTAAAGGGGAGAGTTTCAGGCTCAAATATCGAGGGCAAAGCGAATTGCCCGACCAACATATACCCTGTAACATTTTGTTATTACGATTAATATGTTAATAAAACAAAAAAATGACCTTTAAACTTGTTACTTTTGCAAAGATAATTCTCTGAAAACATCTCCAAAATGTTTTCGGAGTTCTCTTTATAATGATTTTCTCTCTTATTTCGGAATCCCAATAAGATGGTGCTTGAAATCCCACGTTGTATGGTTTAATCTTTCATTATCTTACATTTGAAGCCTGCGTGGGAGAAAACTTTGAGTGTTTCACACTCAGGGGGCTTCTGATATTTCCGAAAATGGCAAAATCTGGGAGCCCCCCTGGCTAATCCGGGGGGCTAACGGTGAAGTATAATAACAAAGCTCATTCAAATACATTGCATCCGTTACAAAGGAAAATAACCCTTGATTATCATTGATGCATTAAAAAAGGCCGTAAAGTTCTTTCCCAATAAAAAAGCAATTATTTGTGGAAAGCATCATTGGACCTATCAAGAATTTTATAACCGGTTAACCAGGCTCGCTTATGCTCTAAAATCTTTTGGTATTGATAAGGATGATAAGGTGGCAATTCTTCACCCTAACTGCCACTACTTTTTAGAGGCCTATTTCGGCATTTCTCAGCTTGGAGCAGTCTCGGTTCCGATTAATTATAGACTCTCTCCTCAAGAAATCGCCTTTATCCTGCAGGATTCTGATTCCAAAGTTTTGATTGCCGATCCCCTGTTCCAAAAACAAATTAACTCAATCCGGTATACAATCTCCGGGATTGAACAAATTATCTGGACTGGCGAGAACCATAAAATTACCGAACCAGACGATTTTCATTACGAAGCGATATTAAACTGCGCTCAGGATAGCCCGTGCCAAGATCCGGCGATAACCGCAGAAAATATCGCCCAAATTTATTATACCAGTGGAACCACCGGCCGAGCCAAAGGGGTAATGTTATCCCATAAAAATGTTCTTACCCATGCTCTTGGGACCGTTGCTGAGCTTCAACTTACAGATAGCGATGTCTGGATTCATGTGGCCCCCCTTTTTCATTTAGCCGATGCCTGGGCTACTTGGGCTATTACGTTGGTGGGAGGAACTCATGTTTTAGTCCGGGAGTTTGACCCGAAAATTATATTTGAATCTATCGAAAAAGAAACCGTTACTCTCACCAACCTCGTTCCAACGATGCTCAATGTTATGGTCAACCATCCTGAAGTAAAAAAGTATGATTATACCAGCTTAAGAGTTCTCTTAAGTGGGGGAGCTCCCATTGCCCCGGAGGTTGTTCAAAAGGTGATCGAAACCTTCAAATGTGACTATATCCAAACCTACGGGATGACCGAAACAAGTCCTTATTTAACATTATCGATCTTAAAAAACCACTTAAAGCAATTACCCTATAACGATCAACTTCGGTATAAAGCTAAAACCGGAAAAGAATTCATCAACGTCGAGTTGAAGGTGGTTGACAACCAAGGCAAGGAGGTTGCCCCGGACGAAAAAGAGGTAGGAGAAATCATTGTGAAAGGCGATATAGTGACCAGTGGATATTGGAAACTTCCTGAAGAAACGGCAAACCTAATCAAAGATGGTTGGCTTTTTACCGGTGATTTAGCGGTAATAGATGAAGAGGGATATATAACTATCGTGGATCGGAAAAAAGATGTCATTGTCACGGGTGGAGAAAATGTTTACTCCATTGAGGTGGAAAATGTTCTCTACCAACACAGTGCAATATTAGAATGCGCCGTCGTTGGTGTTCCGGATCCTTTGTGGGGCGAAGCCGTAAAAGGTATTGTCGTGCTGAAACCGAATCAAGAGGCAACCGAAGACGATATCATTCAATTTTGCAAAGAAAGAATCGCCCATTTTAAGGCTCCAAAATCAATTGTTTTTATTGATGCCCTCCCGAAAACCGGCTCCGGCAAGATCCACAAAAAAGAGTTGCGAAATCTATACTGGGAAGAATATAAAAAAAAGGTACATTAGCTTTCGCACCTTAGGGCTATCACTTATCCCACCCCGGCCAATTCGAGACGGCCTTTCCATCTTTGTTTTAACACTTCTTTAAGAAAAAAGTTCTGGGGTTCTTGAAGCAATGGGTCTTGTCTTACCAACTCAAAAGCCTCTTCCCGGGCTTCATTTAGTATTCGGGCGTCTCTTATAATGTTTGCCACCCGGAAATCCGGTATGCCTGATTGTCGTACTCCGATAAATTCTCCCGGCCCCCTGATATTCAGATCTTCCTCGGCAATTTTAAAGCCGTCATTGGTCTCCTCCATTATTCTTAACCTTCTTCGAGCATCATCAGATTTGTTATACTGCGCTAAAAGAATACAATACGATGGTTTTTCTCCCCGCCCTACCCTTCCTCTTAACTGATGAAGCTGTGATAGGCCAAATCGTTCCGCATGTTCAACAACCATAAGGGTTGCCTGGGGCACATCAATCCCAACCTCAATCACCGTCGTGGCGACCAGTATTTGCACCTCATTGGTTTTGAATCTTTGCATCACCTCCTCTTTTTCCTCGCTTTTCATCCTTCCGTGAAGGAGTGCAGAGCGGTACTGGGGAAAAACTTCCTTCTGGATGTGTTCATACATCTTGGTCGCGTTCATTAATTCCAATTTTTCAGACTCTTCAATGAGAGGATAGACTATATAAGCCTGATTACCTCCTTCAACCTCCCTGGAAATAAGGTCATAGACCCTTTGCCGTTCTTTTTCATGAAATACTTTTGTTTTGATCGGCTTTCGGCCGGGGGGCATTTCATCAATGATGGAGATATCCAAGTCGCCGTAGACGGTCATAGCTAAAGTTCTCGGAATCGGTGTGGCGGTCATAACCAGGATGTCCGGACTTTCACCTTTTCTTTTAAGGGTCGCTCTCTGGATAACCCCGAAACGGTGTTGCTCATCAATTATGCCTAAACCCAATTTTGCAAACTCTACTCCTTCCTGAATAATGGCGTGGGTTCCAATGATCAGGTTAATTTCCCCGTTTTTTATATTTTTATAAACTTCATCCCGCGATGTTTTTTTCATACTGCTGAAAAGATAGGCGGTCTTGATTCCTAGCTTTTCAGCCAGTTGGTGGAGGGTAAGGAAGTGTTGTTCTGCCAATATTTCAGTCGGGGCCATAATCGCAACCTGGTAGTGATTTTCTATGGCAATGAAAGCGGCGGCAAAAGCAACAATAGTCTTGCCGCTTCCAACATCTCCCTGGATGAGGCGGTTCATGGGGCTTGGTTTTGTCATATCGGTTTTTATTTCATTGATTACCCGCCTCTGCGCCCCCGTCAGGTGGAAAGGAAGTCGCGGCTCAAAAATTTCCAAAAAATTATCCCGCGTATTAAATGAAATCCCTTTTTCCAAAAGAACCCCTCGTTTTCTTAAAGCCAAGGTTAATTCGAGAAAGAAAAATTCATCAAAAATGATACGTTGGTGATAGGGAGATTTACCACTGATCAGAAGGTCAAAATTATCATCGTTTTCCGGAAAATGAATGCGCTGGAAAGCGCAGGACATATCGGCCAGATTTCTTTTTTTGCTGATATAACGTGGAATTCCATCAGAAACTGCACCAGCATAACCTTCGACCACATTTTTCATGATGCGGCGTATGGTCTTTTGATGGAGTCCTTCGGTTTCCGAGTATTTGGGGACAATGCGTTTAAAATGAAGCTGGTCATCTTCTTCATTTTCAATGACCTCGATATCCGGGTGGGACATTTCTTTTCGGTATCGGAATGCTTCGACCTTGCCCGAAACAATAACCACTTGGCCTGGTTTAAACTTTTTTTTCAGGTAATTAAGATAAGGCTGGTTGAAATTGAACCATTTGGCTATAATGACGCCGGTTTCATCTCCTACGATTATCTCCAAGACTTTACGCCGGTTATATGAAACCAGGCTTAGCCCTACAATCTTTCCCTTTAACGTCTCCTTTTCACCTACCCGAGCCTTAAAAATTGGTTTTATGTTTCGTCGGTCTTCATAGTCCCGAGGAATAAAGTAAAGCGCATCTTCAACCGTGGAAATCCCTTTTTTTTTGAGCAGCTCAGCAAGCCGTGGACCGACCCCCTTAATATACTGAATGGGAGTTAAAAGAATATTACTTTTTTTTTCGATTGCCGACGATAGGTCTTTTTCTCCAGAGAAAGTTGTTATGGCGATTTCAATGGAGCTGATGAGGCGTAATGCTTCTTCTATCCTCTTTAGTTTAGATGCTCCATCAAGCAAAGCAAAATCATAAAAACATTTTTTAAACTCCACAATCAAATTTTGTTGAGCGTCGTTTAAGTTTAAAACAATTGCTCTCTCAATCAGATTACCTATGGTTATTTCCAGGTCTTTAACGTTTTCGATTTTTTTTGTTCGGGAGATAAAAAGAAGGGGGCTTTTGATGGAACCGATAATGTCGGCAAGTTGATCCATGGCGCGCTCGTCACGTTATCGCTTTTTTTCTTTAAATGGTGTCAGATAAAATATATAATTTGTTTAAGAAGGATTTTCTTTTATTAATCCAATTATGGTTTCACCAGCCTTGACCCGATCTCCCTCTTTTATTTTTAACTCTACCTCTAAGGGAAGGTATAAATCGACCCGTGATCCAAATTTTATAATACTCATCCGTTCTCCTTTAATCATTGAATCACCTTTTTGTTTCCACAGCACGATCCTCCGGGCGATAAGGCCGGCAATAAGCTTGGCTAAAATTTTAACCTCCCCCTTCCCTTCCATCTCCCCGCGTATACCTATTAAGACTTGCTCATTGTCTAAGGAGGCTTTTTCTTTAAAAGCAGAAATAAACTTCCCCGGATTATAGTGGTAATATTCAATAGTACCGGAAATCGGAGCGCGATTTAAATGAACACTAAAGATGTTCATAAAAATACTTACCCGGATACATTCTTTTTTTAAGTAAACATCTTCATTCATTTTGTTAATGGCAATGATTTTCCCGTCTGCCGGAGAAACAATAATGTTTGAGGCTGGGGATATTTTCCTTTCCGGATCACGAAAAAAATAGCAAACCTCAATAAAGAAAAGACATACAACAAAAGCAAGAATCCCCAAAGCCGGTCTCCTGAAGGCATAAAAGCTTATTGCAAGAAACAGAGCGAGTAAACAGGCAATATACGGCAGCCCTTCGGAACAAAAAAATAATATTTTTTTATGCATAAATATGTTACCTAAAGAAACTCCAACGCTTTTTCAATGGAATCAACCCCAATACACTCGATGTTTAAATCGCCGGCTATTTGATTGACATTGTTTTTCGGCATCAGACACCGAGAAAAACCCATCTTTGATGCTTCTCTAACCCGCCGTTCCGCCTGACTAATGGCTCTCACCTCTCCTGTAAGCCCCACCTCGCCAAAAGTTACCATTCGGGGATCAAGCGGGCGGTTTCGAAAACTTGATGCCAAGGCCATAATAATGCCGAGGTCAACTGCGGGTTCATCAACCCTGATCCCTCCCGCCACATTAACAAATATATCCTGGTTGAGAAAACTTAAATCCGCTTTTTTCTCCAACACTGCCACCAGCAATGACACCCGGTTATAGTCAACCCCAAGAGAGGTCCTCCGAGGAACTCCAAAATTTGTGTAACTCACTAATGCTTGGAGCTCAATCAGAAGGGGTCTTGAACCCTCAATGCACGCAATCACCACTGAGCCGGAAACATTTAAGGGCCGTTCCGCTAAAAAAAACTCTGAAGGGCTTAAAATTTCCTCCAAGCCGCTATCTCTCATCTCGAATACCCCAATTTCATTGGTTGATCCGAAACGGTTTTTGACCGAACGTAAAATCCGGTAGGGATGTCCGCGATCTCCTTCGAAATAGAGAACCGTGTCCACCATATGTTCCAAAACCCGTGGCCCGGCAATCGCCCCTTCCTTGGTAACGTGGCCGACAAGAAAAATCGGGATATTGGTTTTTTTAGCCAAAAAAATTAATTTGCCTGATGACTCGCGAACCTGACTTACGGTCCCGGGTGCCGATTGGAGGTCGTTCATAAATAGGGTTTGAATGGAATCAATAACCACTGCCATAGGTTTTACGTCCATAATTCCTTTAATGATGGCTTCCAAAGAATTTTCAGCATGCACCAATAAGTTCGCACTCGCGACCCCCAGCCGTTCCGCCCGAATTTTAGTTTGCCGGATTGATTCTTCTCCCGAAACATAGAGAACCTTTTTCCCATTCGCTGAAAGTTTATTAAGCGCCTGGAGAAGTAAGGTTGATTTCCCAATCCCAGGATCTCCTCCAATAAGGATAACCGATCCTGGAACAACCCCTCCCCCTAATACCCTATCAAACTCCCCGATCGTGGTAATAAGTCTCTCTTCCTGGCTAAGCTCGATTTGGTTTAATGGCTGAGGTGATGATCTTTCATAAGGGAGATCAAGCGATGAATACGGAGTATCCGGGGGAGAGATTACTTCCTCCACCAAAGTATTCCACCCCCCGCACTCAGGACACCTCCCAAGCCATTTGGAGCTTTGGTAACCGCACGACTGGCAGGCAAAAATGGTTTTAACTTTAGCCATAAGTGCGATTTTTATTCCATCACAAGGTGGTTAAGAGATTTTGCCTGTTGATAATCTATGATGTCTATCATTGCCTTTCCACCCTTCGTTTCAATGATGGCTACCGTAGGAATTCCATCACCTTTGGGAAGAGAATGAGACCCGGGATTCAAAAATACTATATTTTCCTTTTGCTCAAGCTGGGCAATATGAGTATGTCCGGAAATGGAAATCCCATAATTCCAGTGTAATGCCAACCTCACTGCCTCTTCGTCGCTCAGTAGATGACCGTGGTGAAGCAAAATATTCAGCCCATTAAAGTGGCACAACGCATACGGTGACTGGATCGGAATATCCACCCCTACTTGATCAACCTCAGAATCACAATTGCCTTTGCATATGACCAAAGGTTTCTTAAGATTGTTTATGGACAAAGCCAAGTTCAGAGTATCGTACCCTTCGGGTTGAGGATTGCGGATACCGTGATAAAAAATATCTCCGGCATGCAGGATAAGGTCAACATCAAAAAACACTCCATTGATAATTTCTACCCAGCTTTCAAGGCCGCCATGGGTATCACTCATAACGCCGATACGCATAATTTTCTCCTTATTGGATTTTTCGATAGGCTCTTCGCCCTATAAATAAACATAAAAAAATTGCCGTAAAACAAAAATCATTCATGATAATAAAAATCAACTCAAAAGGTCCGTCGGCAAATCGATTGGCAATCGGATGGAACGGAAAAATAAAAAATTTATTTACCAAAGGCCAGAATAATGAAACGCCGATTCCATTTTGAGGAAAGTTATCAAAAGACAAATAATCCAAAAAAATATGGGGTCCTATCAACAGAATGGTTAGGATAAAAAGTGGGAGGAATTTTTTTTTGAATAATTTTGAAACAATGCCCAAAATGATTCCTATTGCTAAAGGGAAAAACAGTGAATGGGTAAGCAACCGATGGCCTGCCTTGAGGTCACCGCTCAACATACCCCAAAAATAATCAAAGTCGGGCAAACAGGAGAGAAAGACAATAAAGGTGACAGCATAAACTTTATTATTTAAAACGTATTTTTTCGTTTCCGGATAAAAAAGAAGTCCGCAAAAAGAATGAGCTAAAGGAGTAGGCATGCGCGTAGTTCAAAATTAATCCAACCAATAATTGGGAGCCTCTTTGGTAATAATAACATTATGAACGTGGCTTTCCTGAAGCCCGGACGGGGTAATCTGAATAAATTTACCTTTGGTTCTAAGTTCTTCGAGGTTTTTGCATCCCACATATCCCATGCCTGCTTTTAACCCTCCAATCAATTGATAAATACTCAAAGAGATGGGACCGCGGTAAGGTACCCTTCCCTCAATCCCTTCGGGAACCAGTTTGCTCAAACTTTCAACCTCTTCTTGAAAATAGCGGTCTTTACTCCCCTTTTTCATGGCTTCAAGGGAGCCCATGCCTCGGTAGACTTTGTAACTCCTCCCTTGAAAAAGAATCGTTTCGCCGGGGCTTTCATCAGTTCCCGCAAAAATAGAACCGATCATTACTGAATGCGCTCCTGCCGCTAAAGCTTTGGTTATATCTCCAGAGTACTTTATTCCTCCATCAGCGATAATAGGAATATCATATTTTTTCGCTTTGGTTGCGCATTCCAAAATAGCGCTTATTTGGGGAACCCCTACTCCAGCAACTACACGGGTAGTACAAATGGATCCCGGCCCCATACCGATTTTTATTCCATCTGCTCCCGCCTTTATCAGGCACTCGGTTGCTTCGCTGGTAGCAACGTTCCCGGCAATAAGGTTACATTCCGGAAAATTATTTTTAGTATTCTTTACTGCCTCAATTACATCTTTGGAATGTCCGTGAGCAGTATCAATCACTAAAACATCCACCCCAGCCTTCAAAAGGGTCTCGGTCCTCAACTCCCGGTCTGCACCAACTCCAATAGCAGCCCCTACCATTAAACGCCCTAAGTAATCTTTGGCAGCCAAAGGGTACCTTTTTATCTTTTCGATGTCCTTAACTGTAATAAGGCCTTTTAAGTTATTTTCTTTATCCACGACCAAAAGTTTTTCGATCCGATGTTTGTGGAGAATTTTTTTTGATTCTTCTAATGTGATCCCCTCAAGAGCGGTGACCAAATTCTTTGACGTCATTATTTGGGAGATTTTTTGCTTGAGATTGGTCTCAAACCGAACATCGCGATGAGTCAATATTCCAACCGATTTTCCATTTTTCGTAATCGGCACACCCGAAATTTTATATTGTCCCATCACTTCTAAAGCTTCATAGAGTTTCTGGTCGGGATCCATGGTTATCGGGTCGATGATCATTCCGCTCTCGGACTTCTTGACTTTCTCTACCTCAACAGCTTGTTCTTCGATTGACAAATTTTTGTGAATAATGCCTACCCCTCCCTCTCTGGCCACAGCGATCGCAGTTGCTGACTCTGTTACCGTATCCATGGCAGCGCTAAGAAGGGGAATGTTGATAGTAATTTTGTTTGTTAATCTGGTAGTTACATCAATATTCTTAGGTAATACTTCTGTTTTTCCGGGAAGGAGTAAAACATCGTCAAAAGTCATGGCAAAGGAAGTAATTTTAGATGTCATAGAACCAAGTCTCTCCGCTAAAGAGTTATACAATGATGATTATTAGAATTATATTAACCGTTCCTACCTGTCAAGGGGTAAAAATGCGAGAAGACTTTTTATTTTCTTTTTGTGGGAAAAGGCGGAGGTTGTGAAAATGATGTTGATGTTGGGGGTAGAGAAGTCGTTGTGGCAGGATATGGGAAAGATGGCTTAATGCTTTTTACCAAGTCATGCTCCGGAGAAAAAATTAAACATTTATCATAATCACGTAACGACACAACCTATAAAGATTTTATCATTTAAAATTTTATAGACCCGTGAATAGGGCTAATTCTCAAAATGAAGTGCGATGGAATTCTCTTTTATCAATTCAAATTCTTGAATTTTTTTATAAAAAAACAGTAAAACATCAATCGGTCCTTCTACCGAGCCATGCGCTTTAAGGGTATACCCATGGCAAGAAGCCAAAGATCCTATATCCGTACATTCGGTATCGCTTTCCTCTTTTGGTTGATAATCCGGGGATGTTTTTAACTGTGAAGGCAATTCCTTAAAAATATTTTTTATCTCTTCTCCATATTTTTTCGCATATACTTCATACTGAAAATGGAAAGATGCCTTTTTTATTTTCCTTACTTCCTTTAGCTTTAACTTTAAAACATGAAATGTTTTTTCTAACCCGTTTTTAATCACATTAAGAAAATCTTCTTCAATAACCACATGGCACAGACTTTCATGAAGGTGCGTCCACTCCATAAAAACTTCACCTAAGGTCTCGGTTTTTATATTATTCTCTCGGCTCACAATAACGGTTCCGGTTCGCTTGCTGCCTTCCAATAATCCGAAAATAAAACCCTTAATGACGGGTACATGTCCTTCAATAACTAATTCATAGAAAACCTTTTCCATTTCAAATCCCTTCCTCTTTCTAAAAAAACACAAAAGTTACTACGATAAAAAGCGGAATTAAAATCGGGATAGAGTATTTAAAAATATACCCGAAAAAGCTCGGCATAGCTACCCCGGCTTCTTCAGCAATGGATTTTACCATAAAATTAGGGGCATTCCCAATATAGGTGTTTGCGCCCATAAAGACTGATCCAATTGAAATTGCCTTTAGAAATGATATAAATTCTTTGCTAATACTATCACTTCCACCGCAAAGGAGGATTTGCCTGACCAGGCTTTCAGGTATCTGGAGTTTTCCCAGGGCGGATTTGAAAAAAATGAGATACGTGGGCGCGTTATCTAAAAAAGAAGAAAGTCCACCGGATATCCAGTAGTAATGGTAAGGCTCGTTAACCGCATTGACTAAAAACGCAAATGTTCCTTCACTCCCGGCATTAAGAATAGAAAGAGCGGGAATAATCGTCATAAAAATCCCCGCAAAAAGATAGGCCACTTCCTTTATTGGCTCCCAACTAAATTCATTCGTTTCGCGCAGGTTTTTTTGGGTAGTCAATAATGAAAGCACTCCCATCAAGATCATCATAAAATCACGAAAGAGGTTTTGCTTGGGGATCGAAATACCAAAGATAGTTATTGCCCCCCATTTTAAAATACCACTTAATAAAATCGCGCCCACCACGCCAGCTAAAAAGAAAAAATTATGCCAGCCTTTTAAACCAATAGGCGACTTTTCAGCATTGGTCTTTCCGTTTTCTTTGTGTGTTTCTTGTTGATAATAAAAGCTGTCCACAAGAAAGAAAATAATGAGCAGTAGGCTACTCGCAAATAACATTTCAGGGAGGAGTTTAAAAGTCCAGAAAAAAGGAACCCCATGGAGAAAACCGAGAAAAAGAGGCGGGTCACCTAAAGGAGTAAGTGAACCGCCAATATTGGCCACCAAAAAAATGAAGAAACAAATTACGTGCGTTTTTCTTCTTCGGGAGGCATTGGCACGCAAAACCGGACGAATCATAATCATTGATGCTCCGGTAGTCCCAACCCATGACGCCATTACGGTACCAACCAGTAAAAGAATGGTATTTACAATCGGCCTTCCTTGTAAATTTCCTGTAAGAACAATTCCACCGGCAATAGTAAACAACGCCCAAAGCATAATGATGAAAGGAATATAGTCCACCATATAAATGTGAAGAATATTATGGATTGCATCACTGTTATAAAAATAAATAAACGGGAGAGCAAAAATCAGCGCCCAAAAAGCTGCAACCTTAGGGTAATGGTGGTGCCAAAAATGCGGCGCAACTAAAGGGAAAATAGCTATTGACAATAATATGCCGACAAACGGCAGGATTGTCCACAGAGGAAGTTTTTTGCCTAATTCATCGCAGTGTTTGTCAAATTTTACCGGGCATTGATTAGCGGTGGCTGTTGCTTCATTTCCCGATGGTGAAGATGACGATCCTGCCCAAGAACCTCCGATGAATAAGCCAAGAGTAAAAATTAAAATAAAAAAAGAGACTGATATTTTTTTCATCAGGTGTACCTTCTAATTAAGTTTTTCTTTCATATTACCATCAATTTTTAAGGCTGAATTATGATTAATCCAACATAGTATACAAACACTCAGTTAAAATAAGTTGCTCAAGGGATAAACAATTGAAATATTTTTTTTCAACAACAGATCCGGAAATAAAAACCCGTTAGAAAGGCCTTGGTTGCCAGGTTAGCTATTTGGCATCTAACATTCTTACACTTTCTCACCCGTGGAAAATGTCCCGTATGAAAGGTTTTTAACCGGTTTTACTTTGTTTTGCATAAGTTTTTAAAAAAGATAACCAGCTAAAAGAAAATGTTTTTTTTATTTTTCGAAATAACCCATGGGAAAAACAAGATGTAATTTATCACCTTTGATTAAATGCATTGAAATACTTAATAATTTAAGTTATATTTTATTTTAAATTCCCAATTTTTTTATTCAAATAATTTTTTAGTAAAAATGGATGAAAAAACTTTTGCCTATTTTCAAAATCGGGTCAAAGAAAAAATAGCTGATTTTGAAATATACCAGTTTGGAGAAAAAGAAACTCAGCAATTTTCAAAAGCCGAAGTTTTAAATTTTTTGCAAGAATTTCTTCGAGAAGGTGATACCAAAGAAGAATGCGACTATTTTTCAAAAGCCATTCTTTTAGAATGCTATCATTATGACTCATGCTTGTATTATTTAAAAGAAGAGAAAAATCCGGAAACCAATAAAACAAACATTTATTTTTGGGACCTTCATAATAAAAAAAGACTGCCTGAGGAAATAAAAAAAATAATCCTCCAGGAGCATACCTTTATTCCCTCCCAAAGCAAAACTGAAGCAGTTTTTCCCATTCGGGGTAAACATAATATTCAGGAGGAAATGAAATACCCCTCCAACGAAAAAGTTATTATCGGTGCCCTTGAAGTTAAAAGTCCTTACCCTCTCCATGACCATGATTTATTCTTTTTAGAAAAGTATTGCCGTCGCCTTGGGATGGGAATCCACTTCTTTGATTTTTTAGAATATAACCAAAAACTTACCCAGCACATAATTGATATGCTTACCGTTGCTTCCCATGATATTCGAGGGCCTTTAAACAGTATTGCGGTTGGTCTAAAAGTATTGGGAAAAGAACTTTACGGAAAACTTGATCCTAAGGTAAAAGAAGTGGTAAAGAGCCTCTACCGGAAATCCAACAACCTTTCGCTTACCTTGAATACCTATCTGGGCGAAACGAGCCTTTTTTCCGGCCATTTAGCAATCAAAAAGAAGAAGATAGACTACCGGACGGATATCATAAACCCTCTTTTAGAAGAATTCTCAGAAGCTTTTGCAAAAAACAACATCCTGATTGATGAGTCCATGGGAGGCATTCCTGAAGGAAGAATCAGCATACGGGCTGATCGGATTTGGCTTTTGGCTGTTTATGGAAATTTGTTCAGCAATGTCATAAAATATGGGGGACCGGGGTGCACCATGGCGTTTGGTTTTGAGGACTGGGGAGACCATTACCGCTTAAATGTGTTTAATACCGGTCGTCCTCTCGATCCAAGCGAACAAGAAAAGCTTTTTCACAAGTTTTCCCGGATTGAGGGGGAAGAAACAAAAAATGTTAAAGGAGCGGGCCTTGGTCTTTACTTTGTTAAAGAAATAATCGAAGGGCACGGTGGAAAGATCTGGTACGAACCCAAACCTGATGGGTCAAACTTTGTTTTTACCCTTCCCAAAGATTAATCATCTCTACTTCCTAATAAGCCGGCGCGTAGCAAAAAATAAATTAATTGAAGAATAGCCGCGGCTGCTGCGGCCACATAGGTCATCGCGGCAGCAGTTAAAACTTTTCGTGAACCATCAATTTCATATTCACTTACTAACCCACTGGTCCTCAAGGCTGCCAAAGCTCGTCTACTGGCGTTAAATTCAACCGGCAGAGTAATCAATTGAAACAGGACGACTCCGGAAAATAAAAGAACCCCCCATTTTAACATCATCATGGATTGTAAAAAAAATCCGATAAAAAGAAGCGGCCAGGCCAGATTTGAACCAATGCTTGCCACCGGCACCAAAAGAGAACGCAAATGGAGGGGAGCATAACCTTGAGCGTGTTGAAGGGCATGCCCGGCTTCATGGGCAGCCACCCCAATGGCAGCCAAAGAATTGCTTCGATAAACATCAGGAGAAAGACGTAATGATTTTGTCCTCGGGTCATAATGATCCCCTAAAAATCCGGTGGTTTCCTCTATGGAAACATTCTCAATTCCGTTTCTTTTTAAAATATTATACGCTGCTTTTGCCCCCGAATAACCGGATCGACTGGTTATTTTTGAATATTTTGAAAATGACCCCTTTACCCATAATTGTGCTAAAATGGAAATAAGTAAAGCTGGAGCCATAAAAAGAAGATACAAAGGATCAAAAAACATTGTCTGCCTCCTAAAATAAGTTTTATCTATAAAATAATCAGATTTGTTTTTATGTCAAGGCATATTGGGCCCTTCTTTATAAAGGATTAGACTATTTTTTATAACAATTGTTTTTAGAGCTAATCATAAAAATTTATTGAGAAAAGGAAAAAATCATTGCTATTGTAAATTGAATGTTTTAAAATAATTTGTTTAAATTGATTAAAATGATATTTGAATCAATTAATAAAGTTAGAGAGGTCAAAAAGAATGTTTGAGCTTGTTCCTAAAAAAATATTTTTAACTAAAGGAGTCGGTTTTAGCAAAGAACGGCTCGCCAGCTTTGAACAAGCTTTACAAGATGCGGGAGTTTCTCCTTTAAATTTAGTGGAGGTATCAAGTATTCTTCCCCCGGGATGCAAAGTAATTTCCAAAAAAGAGGGCATTAAATTGTTTAGGCCGGGTGAAATTGTTTTTTGTGTTTTGAGCAAAAATCAATCCAATGAAAACCGCCGAATGATTGCCGCCTCAGTTGGTCTTGCCATACCATCAAATAAAAATGACTATGGCTATCTTTCAGAACATCATTCATTCGGAGAAACCAATCAAGAAGCGGGAGATTATGCAGAAGATTTGGCAGCCTCCATGTTGGCAAAATCTTTGGGGGTAGAATTCGACCTAGATGCAGCGTGGGATGAAAAAAAAGAAATTTACCGAATCAGCGGAAAAATTATCCAAACCCGCAACATCACCCAAACCGCGGTCTGTAAAAAAAATGGTTGGACCACCGTCTTATCTGCTGCCATCTTTTGTTTAGCATGAATCCCTTAGTGTTTGGAGATACTCCGGAAGAATTCAGAGGGTATGAACAAGCCCGGGCAGTCATTCTCCCCATACCGTACGAACAATCAACCAGCTATTTAAAAGGGACGGCTCAAGGACCACAAGCCATCCTTAATGCTGCCGGCCAGATTGAACTTTTCGATGAAAAAGTTAAAGTGGAACCATTCCGAATGGGGATTCATGTCCTGCCTTTTATGAAATTCAGTCCGGAGCCGGAAAAATTTATAAGCCGCGTAGAAACCGAAGTATTTTCTCATTTAAAACACAACAAACTTGTGATTATTTTGGGAGGGGAACATACCCTCACAGTCGGAGGAGTAAAGGCAGCTAAAAAACTTTTTCCTAACCTGGGGGTAGTCCAAATCGATGCCCATGCTGACCTTAGGGACTCGTACCAGAACAATCCCTTTAGTCATGCGTGTGCGATGCGCAGGGTTTTAGATTATGCCCCATTGTTTCAAATTGGCATTCGCAGCCTTTCCAAAGAAGAATTTACCCTAATTCAAGAAAAAAAAATTACTACCTTGTTTGGCCATGAACTTTCCGCTCGAAACCTGGACTTATTTTTTGCCAAACTCCCAGAAGACATTTACCTAACCATTGATTTGGATGGCTTTGACCCGGCTGTGGTTCCTGGAGTTGGTAATCCTGAACCCGGAGGCTTAAACTGGGAAATGACCGATCATATCCTCGAACAAATAAGTTCCCGATCAAAAATCCGGGCCTTTGATATCGTTGAATTACGTCCTTTAGCTGATGAGGCAAGGTCGGAGATTACGGCTGCACGACTCCTCTATAGAATTTTAGGTTATTGTGCCCGAGATCAAGTTTTGCCGAATTTTGCGCTGTAACGTTATCCAATTCTTTTCGTAAATAAAAACGAAGTAACGGAGCAGTGCTTTTTACCACTGTTAGCCGCATTCCATCACTCCAGTTTCCTATAATGCCGCCTTTGGCAAAAATGAAATATAAAACGGGTGATTAAGAAATATTTTAAATTGGTTATTGGCTATATTTTTATTGTATTAGGGATACTGGGACTTTTTCTCCCTTTTCTCCAAGGCATACTTTTTCTTGCCATTGGGGCAATGATCCTTTCCAAAGAAAGTCCAACATTTCATAAGCTAAAAGAAAAAATAAAAGCTAAATATCCAAAGCTCTATCATTCACTAAGATCACGCATAAAAAAAACGGATAAACAGTGAAAAACCGCATAATGGGTTAGGGGGAAATTTCAAGTGCTGGCCCTTTTGGTCGGTAGTCTCACGGCACCCCCTTGGACTTTAGAGCGGAAATGGCCAAGTCGGTCATTTCCATAGCTTTTGGTGAACCTTCATAAATGGCCCTAATGGCCTCCTTAAAGAGTGATTCGAGAGCAGAATCACATTTGCCCCAACCCCTTACGACCTCCAGATATCCCCCTTCGGTGTAATGCTCTAGGAAAATTTTCGCCCGTTCCGCCCGAGAAAGGGACTGGAACTTGTCGATAATGTCCAGGATTCCTCCTTTTATCCTGGAAAGAGGGCCTTTCACAGTGAAAAGAGGATTGGTCATCTGAAGGGTTTCTATGGTGCAATCGAATTCCAACCCTTCAAAAAGCAACTTTATCTCCTCCAGCAATTGGTCCTCCGAACAACTCTGAAATTCCCCTTGCCGCCACATCTCATAAAGGGGAGCTCCCTCCACCACCGCAAGGCTTCTCACTCTCACCTCATCCGGTTGAATTTTGTTCAGGACGGTCACCGTATCTTCCATGTGTTTCCTGGACAGCTCACTTTTTGCACCTGCAAGACCCGGCATCACAAAAGCAGCCATGCGAATCCCTGCCTCTTTAAGCTTGAGTCCTCCACGCACATGCTCTTCAGCCGTAACCCCTTTATTCATGAACTTCAGCACCTCGTCACAACCCGACTCGATGCCCACATAACACCACGACAGCCCTGCTTTGCGCAAGTCTTCCAGTTCCTGCGAAGACCTGCGCCCGGAGGTTACGGATCGGGCATAGGTTGAGATCGTCTGAATGTCGGGAAAAATATCTTTGAGATAAAGCAGAACCTCGGTGAGTGAACCCGCCTTTAAACCCAGGGCATTGGCGTCCTGCAAAAATACCTTTTTCCCGCCATAACGAAACCAGTTCGCCACATTTTGCAGGCTCCTAAAGGCGGCCCATTGAGGAGCAACGCCGCTACCCTCGTTGCCTTCAAGGACGAGACAGTCCCTCACAATCTGTCTGAGATTCTCCCGGGAGGTGCAGTTATGAAGACCCATTTTCCCGGAGTTCATCTCGATAAGGTCCCGCAATCGCCGCACCACATCAATATCCCGCTTGATATCACCGACGTCACGGGCGCTGTACATTTTTCCCTTGTAAACATTGCAGAAGGAACACCGGTTCCAGGGACAGTTTCTGTTGACCCTCAGGATGAGAGACTCTCCCTCTCCGATCGGACCCATGGGTCCTTCTTCCATGATTAAATCTTCCGCTTTAAATTTTTCCATGATATCTTATCAACAAGGAAGTCAAGAGCAGCAAAGGCTTCGATTTCAAGTTTGGAACAAATTTTCAAACACGCCGGGCCTGCCTGTTGCCTTAACTTGAAGGTTATAAGCTTCTTAGGCCCATTCTTCTTTTTACATATTCTGCAGTGGCCGCCTGAAGCATCTCCTTCCATGAGCT
This sequence comes from Thermodesulfobacteriota bacterium, assembly GCA_026625185.1. Classification (GTDB taxonomy): domain Bacteria; phylum Desulfobacterota; class WTBG01; order JAGOGO01; family JAGOGO01. Next base: position 2,805,018 of record CP113000.1, read on the forward strand.
AAAGTCGGAAACACTTGATATATATTTATCCCAGTCGGCATCAGGAATTGCTTTGAAATCTTCTTCGCTATTAATCGTAAACCCACTTTTATCAAATAGCTCTTGAGGATCTTTAAATTTTGAATGTTTCGCCAAAAATGACCGAGTGAGCAATTCAGAAATTGGAACTTGGTGCTTTTCCTCAAGTTTTTTTGCGCTGTCAGAAATTTTTTCTAATTTTTTCTGTAATTTATTAAACCCTTTGATTTTTACACTCATATATCCTCCTTACATTGCTCTTAAAGTATTTCCCAGCCCCGAAGGAACCGAGTCGGCTGAAAAAAAATGTTAGCGGTTGTTTTATGTCCTTTGAAATTACTGGTGTAAATTGCTCCGTTCAAAAATCGTCACCGTGTTTAAAGGGCGGTTCCTTTGCCCCAATGTAGAACGAACGCAATTCAACTGGCAAATTGCTTTGGTCCTTTACAAATAGCCTACCTTTTTGAACAAACGTTTCAACGTACCTCAGGGTATTGTTTACTTTTTCAGCAACCTTTGGGTCATTGCTATCACTGAAGAGTGAACGGGTGCCTTTCTCGACTATCAAATTCCAGCGCCAATTTAGAGTTTTGAGTTTTTTTGTCGTTCCGTCTTTAAGTGGGACTGCATACTCGAATATAAGGTCGTTTAGAATCGGGTATTCATCTTTGTCGATGACTTCGAAGACCGTAGGAAATCTTTCAACAACTGAAGGATCTATAGCCACTCCTATCCAGTTCTGACAACCTTCAAGTTCGTATGCCTTTGCTAAGGCTTTTCCAACAAAGACATTGAGGTTTGGATTCTGATACATCTCTCCAAAGGCTATGCCTCCACGGAGGGGGGTACCCGAAGCCATGAAATGTTGTGAAAGTCGCCATGCATATACAAGGAGTTTCATACAACTCATAATATCCTTGTCGTGAGATACTAAGATGATAGAGTCCGAAAAAACGTGTTTTGAACACCAAGGGAGTTTGGGTGGGTGTTCTCTAAACAATGTAGGAGTCTGCCCATTTGGATCGAATGGACGGTTCATGAAATGCGATTCGAGTATTTTTCTTTCGTAATAGTGAGCAAGTTCAAGAAGGGGCGTGTTGAATAGCTTCGCTTTAAACCCCAAAATATCGAGGAAAGCAACAGTTCTTAAAGGAATGTCTGCCGACTCAGACATGTCTCAGTTTCTCTCACTTCTCTGCAAACCATGTTTATATTGATCCGTATAAAACCCTAGAAAGCCAACTTTGTCAATATAAGAAACCTAAAAAATACTTTAAAAAATCGCTGTAACATTTTGTTATTATAGTTTATTAAAAATACACTTCATTTATTCAGGGGTTTTATGCGGATCGGTATAAAACCCCACAAATCCTCCTCGATCCTCCTTAAGAAAAACTGTATTAAAATGTCATTCTGAGTTTTGCTGGACGCGAAGCAAAGAACCTATTTTTCCTAAGCTTTCGCGGAGTCTGTCCTGAACAAGATTCTTCAGTCGCTATCCTCCTTCAGAATGACAAGGCGACGGATTCATACCAAGTTGCATTCAAAAGTAGATCGAGGCGGCGACGAGGAATCGACGAAGGCGTACATTTTAGTATGTCGAGGAATATGACGAGGAGCCAACAAAGATATACAAATAAAGGCTACTTGGTATCATTTAAAAACAAAAAAAGCCTCTCACCTTTATGCTTGGTAATTCGGCCTTATTTTATTTTCATCATTCATGAAACCCCCTTCCTCGGACAAATAGATTTTACTGAAATTATTGGTTGGGGAGTTAATTAATTATATTCTTTTTTATCTTATCCAACGAAAAAGTCAAGGGAAAAGCGCCAAACCAAAAATCACGAAATATCTTTTCCGGTGGTGGTCATGCTGAGCTGGCAGTGCATTACCCCTTTCATTGATTTAATCTTATCGGCCAGTTCTTTTATGGTATCTGTTTTCCCTTTAACGATAGTCGCTTCCAGACAATGGGTATGATCCAGGTGGATGTGCTGGCTTGCTAAAACCTGATGGCTGTATTTGTGCTGGACATCCAGAAGGGAGTGAACTAACTCCCGTTTATGATGATCATAAACAAAGGTTATGACTCCGACCACGTCCTTTCCCGCATCTAATTCAACCCACTCTTTTTCTACCAATTTATCCCGAATTAAGTCCCTGATTGCTTCGGAGCGGTTCTGGTAATTGCGCTGGGCGATATAGCGGTCGAATTCTTTTAAAAGGTCTACCGGCATGGAAACCCCAAATCTCTGCAGGTCCATAAAACCCTCCTTCTTACATCAGGTGATTAAACTTCTTAATTACTTCCAGGCTTTTCCCACCGCAGTTTAACAACAAGTCAAGAACTGAAAGGTTGTAAATAAACTCTCCCCATAACTGGGGATAGACCGGGGGGATAAATTTGAAGAATTTGATGGTAATCCCTTGTTGTTCAAAAAGATTATCATCCACATATTTTTTACTCACCAGAGGCGCAAGATAGACATCCGCTCCGGTTTCCCTGGTTATTTTGGCCAGAAGCTCAGAACCCTGGGATTGAATGTGCAAGGACGATTGAAGGATAATTTTTTTGCCGATACCTAAGCTGCCGGCTAAATAATCAATCGCGGCAACATTGAGGTCAATCAATTTACTCCAGTGCGTCTGCAATAAGTCTTCGAAAAACGAGCGATGTTCAGCAAAATAGGGAGCGTGGGTATAATTTTGTGATATACCTTGAAAAAACCTCCGGGGCCAATTCCCCTCATCAAGGACTTCCACATCACGGATTTTTTGTAATCCCCTGCCCTTCTTTTTTACCGGCACGGTTAGCCAGAATTCTCCCTGGTCACATTTTAACCGGTTTCGGTTAACCCAGGTAAACCCCCGGGCAAACTGGACATCATCCAGCAATACCAGCAGATCAGCTAACCAGGCTTTGTAAAAAAAACCTATCCAGGGCAAAAAATTAGGCTGATGGCAGGCTACAATCACTTATCCTTTTTACCCCTCCATTTTTCCATGGGGTTTGGTTTTGGTTGAAACTTAGATTCCATCAAACGTTTCTGTTGAAAGCGCTCCCTCCTCTTTTGTTCACCATATTTCCCGTATCGTCCACCCTTTTTCATCATCGTCATAGATTCGCTAAATTTTCTTAAATTTGTTATAAAATACTATCATGAATAATAAGGTAATTCAAGAGTCAAAGGCACCCTATGCTTGAACCAATCGTTTTAACCTGGAGCGGTGGTAAAGACAGTGCTTTGGCTCTCTATTATTTAAAATATAGCGGTCAATACCAAATCACGTCCCTTCTCACCACAATAACCCGCGATTACGACCGCATCAGCATGCACGGAGTTCGGCGAATATTGGTCGATAGCCAAGCTGAATCATTGGGTCTTCCATTAGAAGAAGTTTTTATTTCCAAAAATTCATCAAACGAAGATTATGAAAATCAAATGAAAGATAAACTAATGTTTTTTCAGGGTCAGGGAGTTTCGTCAATAGCCTTCGGCGATCTCTTTTTGGAAGACATCCGACAATATCGTGAAAAAAATTTATCTCAGGTAAATATGAATGGAATTTTTCCTTTATGGGGAAAGGACACTCATGCCCTTGCCCGTGAGTTCATCGAGCTTGGTTTCCAGGCGGTAATTACCTGCATTGATTCCCAAAAACTGGATAAAACATTTGCGGGAAGATACTTTGACCGCCGGTTCTTAGCTGATCTTCCAGTTGACGTTGATCCGTGTGGGGAAAATGGAGAATTTCATTCATTTGTCTTTGACGGCCCGATTTTTAAAAACCCAATCTCTTTCAAAATCGGTGAAGTGGTTATAAAAGAGGAGCGCTTTTATTTTTGCGATTTGCTTCCATAGAAACCAGGAGACAGGACCCAGAAGACAGATTTCAGGAGATAAATAAATTTATTCTGACTCCTGACTTCTGACTTTTATCAAAAGTGTTTAATCATAGTGATGCGGTACTATTCATTTAGTCAATTTCTGAAAGAAAAGTTTGGAGAACGGGTTCAGAAGGTCACGCTTGATGCTGGCTTTGGGTGCCCCAATCGAGACGGCACCAAAGGTTGGGGAGGGTGTATTTATTGCGATCGTTTCGGCTCTGGAAGCGGGACACGGGAAAAGCATCCGGATATAAAGTCGCAGGCTTTGGCAGGAATGGAATCCATAAAAAAGCGATACCAGGCGCATAAGTTCATGCCGTACTTTCAGTCTTTCTCCAACACCTATGCTCCGGTGAACCAGCTCCGTTCTCTTTACGAGGAAGTAATCCATCTCCCAAACGTCGTTGGAATAGCGGTCGGAACCCGTCCCGACTGTTTGACCAAAGAGGCGCTTGACGTGCTCGCCGGTTATGTTCCTCAGAAAATGGTCTGGCTGGAACTCGGCCTTCAGAGCGTCCATGATGAAACCTTACGGTTGATTAACCGGGGACATACTTATCAGGAATTTTTAGAAGGCTATCACCTCGCCCGAAAATACCATCTTCTTATTTGTCTCCATGTTATTATCGGTCTTCCGGAAGAAAATCGAGAACATGTTCTTGACACCGCCCGCGAAGTCGGCCGATTAAAACCTGACGGTATTAAAATCCATTCTCTTTATATCAACCGAGATACTGTTTTGGGAAAAATGTATTGCGAAAAAAAATTCACGCCGATGAAACAAAAAGAATTTGTTGACCTAACCTGCGACTTCCTGGAACTTTTGCCGCCGACGGTGGTGATCCAGCGTTTAACCGGCGATCCTAATCCAAAAGAATTGGTTGCCCCGGAATGGACCTTAAGAAAAAGTGAAACCCTTCAGCTCATTCATAGGGAACTGGAAAGAAGAGATAGCCGGCAGGGAAAAAAGTACGCGATTTGATTTATCACGACACTCACTATTGGTGGTTTTCATGGAGGGGAAATTTTCCTTTTAATTCACTTTCAAACGCTTCCTTGCTCTGAAAAATGATGCCTTGAAGGCCCCTTTGTTTTGCTCTTTCGATATTACCCTGATTATCATCTACTAATAACGCTTCCTCTGGTTTTACTCCCATCTCCGCCACAACATAATCAAAGAGAGCTAAATCTCTTTTACACATGCCGATATAATAACTGTTAAAAATTCGTTCAAACAATTGGAAGAAACCATAGTTTTTAGCAAACTCATCCAGCCAGGTGGTCTGATCACTTAAAATCGCCACCCGGATACCGGCTTGTTTTACTTTTTTTACAATGTCAAGCATCCATGGCCTTATGGTAAAACGGGAAAGTACCTCATGCGTAAGGGCATCATTAGAAGCATGTATCCCGGTCTTTTCACGAAGCATTTGCCAATATATTTTTCCGTCTATTTTTCCGGTGACAAATCCATGATTAAACGTTAAGTCAACCGCAGTTTTCAAAAATTCCTGCGGATCAAGGCCGTGCTGCCGGGCAATAGCTAAGAGTCCTTCACGAAATCCTTCCTCTGCTAAAACACCGCCAAAATCAAAAAAAACAACCTTAATCATTGATACTTAAACTCTCCTTTTTCATAAATAATGACTTTTTTCCCTGAGAAAAGGTGGGCGGTAACCATTTTCTCCTCAGTATTAACCAGATCCCAGTGAAGGGCTGAGTCATTCAACCCAAGGTGTTTCTTCTTTTCGTGGGTAAGTTCAGCCGGATTTCCTCGGTAGGTATCAGAATAGGAAGAGCCAACCGCAATATGACAGTTTCCCGAGGGGCCTCCAAAGTTTTCATCAAACAGAGTATTCGCCATAAACCGGTCAATTTTGGAAAACCTTCGGTCAGTCAACGAAAATTCACCCACTCTTTTTGCTCCGGTATCCATGGCGAGTTGCTTTATGGTAAATTCTTCTCCTTTTTCTGCCTTTATTTTATTCACCGAACCTTTTTTAAATTCCAGCCGTACACCTTTAACATAGTTGCCGCTGCGAAAAGACGGCTGATTAGCAAAATAGGTCCCTTCAGTTCCTCTCCAATCAGGAGAAAGGAAGAGTTCAAAGCTCGGAATATTGTGCCCTGAAATACCAATCCACCTCCTCTGTTTGCCCGGAGTAATTCGTAAATCAATATTTTTTGATTCAATGTGGTACCAGTTCACCTTCATGCTATTGAGCCATTTTTTAATGGTTTGCGCCCTGTTATAAATGGAATTCCATGCTTTAACCGGATTACTTTCATCAAGATAACAGGCCGTTGCTATCTGCCGGGTGTATTCCTCAAACGAAAGCCGCGCCTGTTTTGCCAGTTCAAGGGTGGGCAATGTACATAGGGTCCAGCCAAAACTTCCAATTTCTTCCCTTCGTGAAAGTATATCGCGGAAAGGTTTTCGCGCAATCAGCGCTTTTGCAATCCTTTTCGGATCAATGTCCTTAAGATGAGTAAGTGACTCGGGTGCGTAAAGGTAAATGGCACCATTGAGACTCTCAAAGAGTTCTTTTGTTCCTGGTGCCTGGAAAACAAGCTGGTTTTGGTTTGATTTTTTATAAAAAATTTTTTCCATCGGCACTGTAGGCCCGAGCCTAAGGACCGGGTTTATTCCTAAACCTAGGAGCTTTTCCTGAAGAATTTCAGCCAGCTTAATTGCCGGCAGGTCATAGTGAACCAAGACGATATCGTTTCTTTTATACTGTTTTGTTCTCGCAGTTTTAACTCCCCAAATAAGTACATCCGCATATTGATTCAGTTGTTTTGCAGTCAGCATTGAGTAACCTCATGGATTTTTTTAATAATTTATATTACTAGAGTATTAAGATTAGTTCAGATTTTTCATATCATAAATTTTAGAAAAAATAAAAAAATATATTGACAAATCGAAATAGAATATATTATTTTTTAGCCCCCATATGGGGAATAAATATAGATTAAGGGCCAAACAATCTAATGCGTATGATGAGCGATAGAGGTGAGAACTGTGGTGGAAAATTGTGGATGTTTAATAATCAGCAAAGGAGGTGTGAAATGCGACGCGAAAAAATAAAAAATCTGATATTGATGGTACTCACAATAGCCTTAGTATTCGGAATAAATATTAAGCCGCTGAAGGCAGAAGGAGATTTTGACAAATTTATCAAACCAGTAACCAATCCGGTTTATTTTGATGAACCTTTTAACCGGACCTATATTCATTTGTTAACTGCTTATCAAAACCTGCCTTCTCATGTAAATACGACGTTAGGAAACGTCGGTCTCGATGGTCATTTACAGTTGACCGCGCTAAGGATCAATTATGCGGTCAATGAACGGTTTTCAATTGTTGCGGCAAAAGACGGCTATATTGATTTTAAACCTCATAAAACTTTAAAAGATGAAAGCGGGTGGGGAGACATTGCTGCCGGATTGAAATACGCGTTTCTTCTTGATCCAAAAAATGAATTTGTGCTTTCCGGAAAAGTCCTTTTTGAATTTTCACAGGGAACCCGTGATGTGTTTCAAGGGAACGGGGACGGGAATGTATCGCCCTCTTTGAGTTTTCTCAAAGGTTATAAAAATTTCCAATTGTGCGGAATCATCGGCGGTATCATTCCCTTTGACACCAAAGAAGAAAGCGCCGAGCTCTATGACAGCTGGCATATCAGCTATGACCTTATGAGCGGGCTTTGCCGTCCGGAAGCCATGAACAAAATTTTTCCCCTTGTCGAGATCAATCATTTTCGCGTGTTGAACAACGGTCATAGTGATGATCTAGTACCCAGTATAGTTAAATTTGAAGGCGGAGATGTTGTCAATTTAGGCGCACAGAATTCTGATGATCATCCTGATTTTGTGACCATGGGGGTTGGGTTCCGTTATCGGTCAAATTATCCTTGTTTACCTATAGATTTTGGGTTTGCCTATGAATTTCCTCTTTCTCAAAAAGAAAATGGCCTTATGAGTAACCGGCTTACCTGGGATTTAATGTATCGCTTCTAAAAATAACATTTACTATAAAGGGAGCGCATTGGTTATAAATTCACTTTAATGCTCTCCCTTTTTTATTTTTATACTGATTCTTAATCTTATAGCTTCATTTTTCACCTTCACCATCAAATACCTTCCTTATTCTTATCTCTTTTTAAAATTAAAAATTTGTTTGTAAATCGCCGTTCTCCAAAGTATAATGATTTTTTTCCTATAAAACCGCTATATAAAAAACTAAATGTTTTGTCCTCAATGCAAATCAGAATATCAGGAAGGTGTTGTGATCTGTTGTGATTGCAACATTCCCTTAGTTTCGGCGCTCAAATGTGAACCCAAACTTGAAGTTGCGGATTTCGAAGAGATTCTTATTACGAATAATGAGGCAGATATTGCGATAATAAAGTCGCTTTTCGACAGCGAAGGAATTGTTTACTATTTTCTGGGAGAACATTTTGCCTTTCCGATAAGGCTTATGGTCAACAAAGACCAAGCGGATGAAGCGCGAGAGTTGCTGAAAGACCTCATCGCATCGTCTTTAGACAATAATAATTCGGATGAGAATTCAAAAGAAACCGAAGAAAAATAATCTGTGGATAAAGGCCATGAAACGTCTTTCTGGTATTCTTTTAATCGGTTTTTTATTTTCCTTGATCCTCGCTGCTGCAACCTCCCCATCCGCGATTGGTCCATGTTATACTTATAAATTAATCAATGCCTATCCTCACGACCGCACTGCCTTTACCCAAGGATTAATTTACCAGGATGGGTGCCTCTATGAAAGCACCGGCCTGTATGGGCGCTCTTCCCTGAGGCAAGTAGACCTTAAAACCGGTATGGTTTTAAAAAAACATTCGCTTCCTTCTCTATTTTTTGGTGAAGGTATTACGGTATTCGGCACCAAAATAATTCAACTGACGTGGAAATCAAGAATGGGATTCGTATATAACAAAGAAAACTTTGAAGTGCTTCAAACTTTCCGCTATCCCACCGAAGGCTGGGGGATTACCAACGACGGTCGGCGTTTGATTATGAGCGATGGTTCCTCCACCCTTTTTTTTCTTGATCCGGAAACATTCAGGGAGGTTGATAAAATAGAGGTGCTTGATCAAGATGGTGCGGCAGTAAAAGGAATTAATGAATTAGAATATATTAAGGATGAGATTTTTGCCAACATATGGCCAACCACTCGCATCGCTCGAATCTCACCTGAAACGGGCAGGGTGACGGGTTGGCTTGACCTTGCCGGGATTGTACCCTTGGAAAAGGACGCAGATGTTTTAAACGGTATTGCGTATGATGAAAGGAATGACCGTCTTTTTGTGACCGGGAAATTATGGCCGAAGGTCTTTGAGATAGAGATTTTTAAAATACGATGATTTTTTCTTTAGGTTCAGCGACTACTTCTCCGATAATTACTGCCTCAGGTACGTTTTTTCCCCTTAATTGAATAAGAAGACTATCCGCCTTTTCCCTGGGCACAGAAATCAAAAGCCCACCGGAAGTCTGGGGATCAAAAAAAATATCCGAAATAAAAGGAGGCATTGTGGAGGCAGGATCAACCCATTTTGAAAAAAATTCTTTGTTCCGAAAGGTTCCGGCCGGCATCAAGCCCTGTTGAGCATATTCCCGAGCCTCTTGAAAATAAGGAACTTTTTGGGCATGGATAACCATTCCGAAATCATTTCCTCTAACCATTTCACACAAGTGCCCTATAAGGCCAAAGCCGGTAATATCAGTGCAGGCACTTACCCCCACCTCCTGCATAGCCAAAGAAGCATTTTTATTTAATGCAGCCATTGATTCGGATACCTTAGCGATAACTTTATCATTCGCCATTCCACCTTTGATAGCGGTGTTAATGATACCAGTGCCTAATGGCTTGGTCAGGACCAAAGCATCGCCTACTTTAGCGTTGGAGTTAGTTAGAATATTATTGGGATGGATAATACCGTTTATTGAAAGCCCGTACTTTATCTCATTGTCTTCAATTGAGTGCCCACCTACTAAGGTGGTTTCGGCTTCTTTTAGTTTATCCAGTCCACCCCGAAGGATATTCTTTAATATTTCGATGTCCATGGTCTTGATGGGGAAACAGACTAAATTCATGGCGGTAAGGGGCTTCCCTCCCATGGCATAAACATCAGAGAGGGCATTAGCCGCGGCAATTTGGCCAAACCAGTACGGGTCATCAACAATGGGAGTAAAAAAATCTACGGTTTGAATGATCGCCAGGTCCTCGGATAATTTGTAGACCCCGGCATCATCGGATCTCTCGAATCCTACTATCAAGTTAGGGTCCTGCATTACCGGCAATCCGCAAAGCGCTTTATCCAGGTCCCCCGGACCTAATTTTGATGCTCAACCCGCGCCCTTAACGGTCGTAGTAAGACGAAGTTTTTTCTGTTCTTCCATGGCTACTATCCGCAACCCTGCCTTTCTCGTTTGGTTTTTTTCACAAATCAAACTTGCATATCAATCATAACCAAAAGAAAAAATCAAGCCGAAATAGCAGACTCAAAAAAGACGATAGCTAAAGTGGGCAGATGCCTTGAATATCCAGGTTGCTTTCAATGAGAACCTTTTTTACTCTGGACTCCTCTTTGGTTTCAAAGCGGACACAAATTCCGCAATCCGAGCTTAGGTGCCTGGGCACAGGAATAAGCTTGAAAGCCACATTTTCAGCTTTCAATAATTTCTCGGCCCGGAGCGCTCCGCTTACTGAATAAAAAAGCGCCACCCTATAATTCTTTTCCGGTTCTTCATTAAAGCTCAATTACTTTACCCGCTCCCAACAATGTTGAGGCAATATCATACATATTTGAAATCCGACCTATTGCCACCTTATCTTTTATCTCAAAATAACCCAAACAGGTTCCGCAGGCAAGAATATCAATTCCTTTTTCCCCAAGAACACGCAGATCTTCCAAAACCGGTGATGATTCGACTACCAGTTTAACCCCGGTGTTGAGAAAAATAATCTTCTCGGGAAGCGGGAAAATCTCTCCCAGCGTGTGCAGAAAGGAGCGCATCAGCAACTGTCCCAGCTCCTCACTGCCGCGGCCAAAGGCATCAGAGGCAATTAGAAAAACGGTCGAACCGGTTTTTTCCTCAGGCCGCACTGTTTCAGATTCGGCCCTTTCCAGGCTGAGCTGCAGATAAAATAACCCATCTTTCTCTTCGGTTTCAACCCGAAACCCTTTGCTTCTGGCCAAACGGGATACATTCTCCTTTGCTGCTTCATTATCAACAATGGTGGTGATCGCGTCGGATTCTCCTAAAGCCCGATTGGTCAAAACAACCGGTTGGGGGCATGAAAGCCCGCGGGCGTCAATAACTATCGCCATATAATCTCCTTTTATTTGGCCTTGGAAGCAATTTTTGCGATTGCTTCGAGAAATGTCTTGATATTGTCTTCGGTGGTGAAATACCCGGGACTTATCCGCACAGTTCCTAAAGGAAAAGTTCCCAGTGTCTTATGGGCCAGAGGAGCGCATTGAAGTCCAGGACGACACATAATATTATAATCCTCATCCAATTGCAATGCCACCTCAGAGGAAGAAAGCCCGGCGATATTAAAAGAAACCACCGCCACTTGTTGGCGAGGATCCCCGCTTCCATAAAGGGTTACTTTGGGGATCGTCTGAATCTCTTCAATAATGCGTCTTGTTAAGTTTTCCTCTCTTGGGCGGAGATTAGCGATACCTTGAGAAAGAATAAATTTAACTCCAGCTGCCAGTCCCGCTAACCCGACCGTGTTCGGTGTGCCGCTTTCGTATTTATCGGGAAGAAAACTCGGCTGGTGTTCTGATTCGGACCGGCTTCCCGTGCCCCCCCGCATCAGAGGCTTAAGAACGTCTTCTACTCCTTTGGCGACACAAAGCCCGCCGGTTCCGGGAGGACCAAAAAGCAACTTATGGCCGGAAAAAGCAAGTAAATCGATGTTCATCACCTTAATATCAATTGGAAAAGCCCCGGCGGTCTGAGCCGCATCCACGCAAAAAATCACATTGTGTCGCCGGGCAATAGCGCCGATTTCCGCCACCGGCACGAGCGTGCCCACAACATTGGAGGCATGATTCAGGATAATAAGTCGGGTCTTCGACTTAATGGTTTTTCCCACGTCTTGCGGATCAAGAAAGCCTTCCGCCGAGCAATTGACGGTGGTTATTTCAACCCCCTGGTCTTCCAGAGCACGAAGCGGCCGCATCACCGAGTTGTGTTCCATGGTGCTGGTTATAACATGATCTCCCGGCCGCAGGATGCCGCGTACCGTCAGATTCAATGCTTCGGTTGCGTTTTTTGTGAATATGACGCGCAGAGGATCGTCAAGATTAAAAAGCTGTGCGATGATTTCCCTCGCTTCGTAAACCACGCGGCCCGCCTCGATGGAAAGCCGATGTCCGGAGCGACCAGGATTGGCCCCAATATGGCGCATAAAGTTTTCCATCGTCCGATAGACTTCTTCCGGCTTGGGCCAGGAGGTTGCTGCATTGTCCAAATAAATTAAGTTATTATCCATTTTTATTTCTTATAATATGTTAAACAAAGCCAGCCAAACGTGGATCAAGAAACCAGTTGCCCCGCATAGAGAGCGGCGCCTAAAGCTCCGACAGTCTGCGGGCTATCGGGCACAGTCAGCGGAACTCTCATTACCTGTGCCAAAAGTTTACACATACACGGGTTATAAGCCACGCCGCCGGCAAAAATAAATCTCGGCTGTTGTCCTACCCGGCGCACCATCGCGCTTACACGATCAACAATGGCCTGGTGAATCCCCTGTGCCACGCAACGGCTGTCTTCTCCCCGGCCGGTTAGTGAGACCACTTCGGATTCGGCAAAGACCGCACACATACTCGAAAGCCGGACCGCTTTTCCTTCCGCATTCAGCGCGTGTTCACCCAATTCCTTGATATCTAAACCTAAGGCATTCGCCATATTTTCCAAAAAGCGGCCTGTCCCGGCGGCACAACGATCGTTCATCTCAAATCTTCCCACGCCCCCGTCTGATTTTACCAGAATAACTTTGCTGTCCTGTCCTCCGATGTCGAGCACTGTCCGAACATCAGGAAAAAAATGATGGGCGCCGATGGCATAGGCTTTTATTTCGGTGATGACCTCATCCGCAAGTTTGCGTTCAACGACCAGATGTCGCCCATAGCCGGTGGCAACCAGCCGGTCATAGGAGCGACCGTTGATCAAACGCTGCGAATTTATGAAGGGATCGACCCCGGTATACGCAACTTCTTCCCGCGTAATTCGCTCCCCATCCCACTCCACCAAGGCAATCGTCCTTGAACCGATATCCAGTCCGGCAGTCAACATTCTATTTCTCCAGGTTTTCCATACCTGACAAACTTCTAAAAATTCAACAAACCGTTATATCATTTCCAGAAAAGCCTCAATCCGCACCCTCATAGTTTCCCGATCAGCATCGGAAAAATCAGTTGTTAGGTGCAGGAAAGGTTTTTCAAGCTTGTTCTTGACCAAATCGGCAACCCAATATGACTCTATATTATAGGTGTGACAGCCGTGCCAAGTCAAATCAACAACGCCGTCAACAGCAAAGTCATGAATCATCCTCTCCAGGAGTTGGATGCGTTTTTTATTAGGTGACATCACCGAACACGGAATGCCGACCTGCTTTTCAGCCAACAATAAGATGGGATCGCGGCAATCGGTTTCATCAATGCGCAAATCCAAACTTTTGTAGCCGCCGCAGATCTCCATTGCGACCACCAAACCGCCATACTCTTCAACCAATGAAACCACCTTATCATCATTTTCACCCAACGGAGTTCCGGTTAACAATATCCGCGGTGTTTTTTCGTTGCCGACATGATAACCTTGCTGAGCCTTTTTTTTAATTTCTTCTGTTAACCTATCAATCAGGGCAACTCCCGACATTCGATCAATGCTGTATCCTGCCTGAGCAACAATCACCAGCAGGTCCTTACCGGAAAGCAGAGCCGGTTTATTCCGGTTGAGATCAAACAGTTCCTTTCGGGCGCGAGCTTCTTCGTTGGTCACATGAATCGCCTCACGCAATGCCTCATCGGTTATTTTAACTCCCAATTCTTTTTCAATCGCAGTTTTGAGCCTCCGCACCTCGCTTTTCCACAACGTAATTGACATAGGTAAATCCGGGATTTGAGGTAGGTTCATCACATGGATCGGCTTGATGCGCTGCAGTATCTCATACATTTTTTTTTTGCCGTCGCAGGTGGTTTCAGCGACGATCATATCTGAGGCATGAAAAAAAGGACAGGTATCGCTAACCGCCAAATCATACGATGATCTGATAATCGGGCAGAGATTAGGAGGCAAATCATTATCAGCGGCAAGGAATGGTTCTTTCTTGTTCCCACATAAAGGAACCGCGATAGCCCCGGCCGCAAGCGCCAATTCTACCGGGCTGTAGGCGCAGTAATGGCCGATTACCTTTTTGCCTTCTTTTTTGGCCGATAAAAGGGCCCCAATATTTTCATTTCGCGTTTCTGAAAGTGCTGAAAAAAGTTCAGACCGTAATTCAAGCATGGTATTTCCTAATCAACTTCCTAAAATTTTTATCAATATGAATTTATAGAATATTTTTGTATAAATCACCATTACTCTTTGTTAATGGTAAGGTGATATTCGTTCCCTTCGGTCTGAATCTGTTTCACCTTCCACCCTTTGCTCGCTACTGCGCGGGCTACATTTTCTTTGGCAGTATCATTGTCAACCAAAACCACCATCTCTCCTTTTTCCAGTAACTCCATTCCCTTTAACGTCACCAGCACCGGCTGAGGACAGGAAAGTCCACGTGCATCAATTTTTTTTAACATGATATTTCTCCTTATGCGACCTTATTTCTCATAGTGCCACCAATGAAAAGACAAACAAAAATTCCGACAACAACCGCTGCAATACCATGCGGTCCAATTCCTTGAGGGGAACTGGCTAACCCAAAATTATGGGCAAAAGCCGCGCCAACAATCATCCCCAGAACAAAAATCGCCGCATCCCCATCTCCCTCTCCAGCCAGAAATAATTGCCTTCCGGGACAGCCACCGGCAAGAGCAAACGCGAGTCCCGCCAAAGCCATCCCGCTGAAGTTCCACAGACCCATGGTGTGGGCAATCGGTTGATTCTGGAAACCCGGATGAAATTGCCCAAGTATCATATTCATAATAAAGGCTGCCACAATAAGGGCAACAACCCCTGAAAAAAGATGGAGTTGCCGGAACAAAATAAGGTCCCGGAAAGCACCCATGGTACAGAACCGGCTTCGTTGGGCCAGAAAACCCACTGCCACCCCGGCAATCAAAGACATTACCAGCGGAGCATGCATTGCGCCCGGCCCCTTTGCGCTGTAAAGAAGAACTCCGCTGCTCTCTTGCCCTTCAAGAGGAGGAAAAATTATCCGTAAAAATAAAAATCCCATCATGATCAGCGGCAAAATCCAACCCACCGGAGTAAGCGTCGGCTGAGAGCGCCCCAGGTTGTATCCGCCTCTGAAAAATAACGTCCCGATCCAAATGCCAAAAATCAGGCCGAGCAAGCCCAATATCGCGTTTCCATCCCCGCCGGCAAGCCGTAATAAAGTCCGCCAGGGGCATCCGAGAAAAACCAGCGCCCCGATCATGGCAAATACTCCAAGAACAAACCGCACAATGGGAGCGGAACCCGCACGGGCCCGAAATTCTTTAAAGAGGTAGGCTGCAAGCAAAGACCCCAAGACAAAACCAATGATCTCCGGTCGCATATATTGCACCACCGCTGCCCGATGAAGTCCTAAGGCCCCGGCAATATCCCGCTCAAAACAGGCAACGCATATCCCCATATTACCTGGGTTGCCGAACTTTTGTAAAAGGGGCGCAAGGATTCCGATAACTGCCCCTACCCCAATGATTCCCCAGCGGCCAGCAAATATGTTTTTCAGGCCATTCATAGCTTTCCTCCTTTTTGCTCAGTTAAAACAGTAATCTTCAAAAAATGGTTTTTTTCTAAAAACCCATTGCTGCCTGAAAGGTAACGAGGTTTTGATCTTTTCCGCTGAATTCACCCTGAGGGCTATTAACTTCTTTCCGCTGATCGATGAAGGTCCAATCCAGGGTAAGTTTTGCATCATGGCCCTTAATTAAATAGTTCAGGTCTAAAGAAGTGAAGGCGGTGTCAGGCTTTTGGTCTACCGCCAGCCTTTCATAGCGAAGATAGGGTTGAATTCTCCCTGTCCCAATTTTGCAAGGTAAAAGATAGCCTCCCTGAATATAATAAATTTGAGCGTTATCTCCACTAATAAGCCGGCTATATTTAAGGGTCTGAGTCACGTTTTTTACATCAATAAAGGCGGACTCGACAGTTACTGCCCCTTGCCCAACAGGATGGTCGAAAAAGAGGTCGACTGTCCATCCGATATTATTTTGATCAAGTTTTTTACTTAAAACAAGGCCCTCTTGATAATCAAACCCAGCGCCAAGTGCCAAAACTTTTTTCGCACCGAGATAAGATCCCTGGTTAAACCAGGTCGTTTCCGCCTACAAAAGGTTAAGTGAGACTCTTCCAGAAAACCGGAGGTTATCGTTTGGATTGTCGGTATTACTTTCAACCCCCTCAGACATACCAAGTCGGTACTGAAGCAAACCTTTAAATAAATTTCCCCAGAGAACCATTCCATCATCCCGCCCCACTTTACTTGCATAAAAAATGCTTCCCCGTACTCCCCCCTGGTTAAATGGAAGTTCGAGGGGCAGCAAAGTAAAAGTTGATGTGGTACCGAAACTTCTGGTAAAGGGGACGTACATCCTTCCCATTTGAATCTTAAATGACTCGTTCAAGTTATAGTAAATCCAAGCATCGCGAACCGCAATGCCGCTTCCCAGTCCTACAGATGAGTTATCCAGCCCATCCTGACCGATACGATCACCGGCGATATGGGCAAAAAATCCGATTTTGGGAGTAACTTCTCCTGATAGATAAAAATAGAACCTGCGTAGCATAAAATCATTAAGATTTTTAGTACCGCTCTTTTTCCCATCTTCCATAAACTGATACCACGTCTGCAAGCGCAAACCGGCCTTTAGCTTGTGCTCTTCCATAAACCTGGCTACTCGCTCAAAAGAAAAATGCTGTTCATCGACCTTAGTTTTTAGCTCACTAACAGTAGTTTTTAGCTCTTCGACTTCAGTTTGGGGGGACACAGTTTGTTTTTTCGTTTCTTTTTCTAAAACCATAATCCTGTTTTTTAATATTTCCAACTCGGCATCTCTTCTTTGTTCGATCTCTTCTATCTTTTTCTTCAGCATTTCAATTTCTGCATCCTTTGACTGGGCGAATACCAGATTTGGGTGAAGAAAAATCAGCCCGGCGGTTAAAAACGTTAATGCTGTCATTGCTGCTAATCTTCTCATCACCTCCTCCTTTTATTTATGGGTTAACAATCCGATATTCAGAGCTCCAATTCTATTCCGAACAGGAGCTGAACTATTGTTTTTTGAGAAATTAAATTACTATTTCCAATTTGTCAAATAGATTTATTCTATAGATAAAGGCAAAGAAATTAGATTTTTTCTATGGATGTTATCCTGTCGATGAAGTTTTTTAAGGTAGGTTTGTTTCGGTTTTTGCTTTTTCGAGGAGATAATTAAAAAATGATTCACATAGGGGTGATTTGAATTTCCCGCGCCGGAGAACAATATAAAAATCACGAAAAGTTTTTATTTTTTCAATTGAGACCGCTTTCAGGGTTCGGTTATTTAAATTCTCCTGGACTGCCCGGCGTGACAATATCGAACAACCGATCCCGCTCTTTATCGCCTGTATAACTGCGGTTGTGCTGCCCAGTCTCATAATCACATTTAAGTGGCCGCTGTCAAACCCATGGTCTCTCAAACTCTTTTCCATGACCATGCGTGTTCCACTGCCTTCCTCGCGAAGCACAAAAGGGACTTCTTTCAGTTTCTCCAGCGTAATAGATTTCATTTTTCCCCAGACGGAACTCGGAGGAGCAACAAGCACTAACTCATCTTTGACAAACTTATGGAAGTCCAGCTTGGCATTCTCCATAACAGCGCCAACAATACCAAGCTCAATCCGGTTATTGACAATATCATCAATAACTTTTTTTGTATCCCCAATGGTCAGTTTTATAATAATATCGGGAAAATTATCTCTAAAGTCTTTAATAAGTGAAGGTAAGATATATTCCCCCGGGATAGTGCTCGCCCCTACTACAAGATCACCTTTGAGCGCACCCTTGAGGCTCCATAGTGTTTGTTCCGCCTCGCTTTTTAATCTTAAAATTTTCTGTGCGTAATCATAAAGAATACTGCCTGCTTTGGTAGGAAGCACTTCTCTTCCTAATCGGTCAAGGAGGGTAGTACCCAGATAATCTTCTAACGCCTTGATATGCTCGGTAAGGGTTGGTTGAGAAAGGTGTGAGGCTTCGGCGGCCCTGGAAAAGCTTCCCAATTCGACTATTTTACAAAATATTTCTATTTGATTAAACTTCACTGTAAGTTTCGAACTCCGTTCCCGTAAGCATGGTTCAGAAGATTATTGATCGGAAACCACGTTAGGAAGGTTTGTCATTGCTTAAGATTTTTTCCGACCAAGAATTTTATCTATTTCTTTTTCGCTTTCCTTGCAAATCGCATTTATTCTTTCTATGCCTTCGGGAGAAAGATTTAAAAATTTTACTCCCATTCCGGCTAACGATATACCATCAGGATTCATCACTTCTTCCTTTTGCTGCCATACCACCTCACAAAACACCTCGATTTCTTCTTTTCCATCCGGCAGGACAATTTTTAGATTACATTGAGTTCCCGGTTCCAGAGGAGCGTTCGTTGGGATAAATACCCCGCCTTGACCAAGATTACCGAGGTAGTGTTCTACAAATGCTTTGGACGTTGAATAAACAATTTTAAATTTCTTGGGAATGCGTATAAAGCGTCGACGCTCAGAGACACCTTCTTTGGCGGCGACCTTAACAATTTCGGTCAAAAGCTGAATGGTTTCGGATGCGTATGAAGTGCCGCAAAAAGGGCATTGGAGGGTATCATGATCTATCTCCTTGGTACAATAGGGACAAAATAGTTTCACGTATTAATCCTCCTCTATACAATGGGTCTTTATTCTTTAAACAAAAAAGCGTCCTGATCTTCGCTTCCATGTCTTAAAAATTTCATTTCACTCACTTGATAAAACTTTGTCATAATGTGAGGAAAAAATCAAGTGATTGAGTGCGCTGGCAAATTTTTTTAAACCTAATTAAGTTATTCGCTTTCGTCAACATGAAAAAGAGCCTCTCAAGCTTATTAAAGCTTGGAGGCTCTTGAGTACCAACGTGTTTATCAATTAGTTAAGAATGCCTAAAAGCACCTTTAGTGCCTTCCCGAGTTTAAATACCGGGGCAGTTTTGACTTTTATTTATATTTTTGCTCCGGTTTATGGATTTCTTCCATTTCTGGCTTTCTTTTTCCTTGCACCAAAGGTTCCAAAACCAATCAGGGTTACCTCTTCTTTTTTCTTAGCACTTTGGCAATAGGGGCCAGCACACCATCAAACGCCGCCCCGCCCGTTTTTTTTCTTTTTGTTACCTGGGCAAACGCTTCTATCAAATCTGCTTTATTTATCTTGTTGTCCCTCCTCGCTCAATTTTTCTACTCCTTTTTGGCTTTCTTTTTGGGTGCGGCTTTTTTAACAGGTTTCTTTTTCCCTGCTGCAGCTTTCGCTTTTTTGAGATCTGCCTCGAGTGTTTTCAGTTTTGCTTTACCTACCTTAAGCTTTTGCGTTAATGAGGTTAAGCTGGTTTTGGCATATTTGATCCTTAATGCAAGCTGTTTTGCTGTAGCCATAATATCTTCCTCCTGTTTAAGGATTGATGAGGATTAATTATAATTTGATTCTTTTTACCAGATTGTAACTGCATTGTAAAGGATTTTTTTTATTTTTAGGCATTTTTTTCAGATCTGGGTAATGAAGAAAGTGGAGAAGCCAATTTCACCCTTCTTTATTCGGTGCTCCTATGCTGCACATTGCCATTGTCAAAGGGAGTCATGAATATCTTAAAACGCCTTTCATACAATGGTTAGACCAAATCGTGTCAGTAATGAGTTTATTTATAGCAGGCATGCTATTATCAGTATCGCAGTCATGCTTTAGTTTCAGTTAAAATCATTTATTCCTCCGGTTACTTTTTAGTTATGCGTTATCAAATCAGTAATCAATGTTCCCTACCGAAGTACGCAATGGGATTTTTTACCCTGCTTTCGAGTTACTAAAGAAAAAAAACCGCAGAGCTCATAACGCCACCCCCAAAAACGTTTATAATAAAACCCGACAACGATAAGATTGCCCACCTTATTAGTATTGAAACCGGGGCTCACAATAATATGTGGAAAATCGTTCTCCATAAGACAATATCTTGAACATCCGCCGAAATTTATAATAAGAAAACCATAATTTTTCTTGACGGCTATGGAAATTTGTCATAACGTTATGGTGACAAAATAATTTGTTAACACGAAAATTCCTTCTCTTAGGAGGGTTGATGACCATGGAAGAAATAAAATCTCTTTATAAAAAGGCCGGAGAATTTCATGGGAGTGTATGCGCAGGTATAATATTGGGAGTCCGGATGGCTTGCCTGGCGTGCCGAATGCATGGCATAAACGATCCCAATAGCCCGGAAAATCGCAAACAATTAATGACCTGGGTGGAAATCGACCGGTGTGCTACTGATGGTATCCAAAGCGTAACCGGTTGTTCTCCGGGACGTCGCACTCTTAAAGTAATGAATTATGGAATTATGGCGGCTACATTTTTAAATTTATTTTCCCAAAAAGCCTTCCGTATTTCCGTTCATCCTGATTCCCGCAATAAAGCCAAAGCGCTTTTCCCTGAGTTGACCGATAGTAATCATATCTATATAGAAGCCTATAAGCAAATGACCGACGACGATCTTTTTGTGGTAGAAGAGGTTAGGGTAGAGGTCCCGGAACGGGAAATGCCCGGCCCACCCCCCAAACGGACCGCGTGTTCTATTTGCCGCGAGGAAATTCATATGGGTTGTGAAATAATAAAGGAAGACAAAACACTCTGTCGGCGCTGTGCGGACATGCCCCTTTATTATACTCCGCTGAAATAACCGTTACAATCAACTAACCGATTGAGAGGCCACATCTCTTCAATTACCGATAATAAAAATTATTAGCAAAAAGAGTAGTACCATGTTAGAAAAGATTAAATTACAAGATGCAATTGGAACAGTTCTTGCTCATGACATCACTGAGATTAAGGCAGATCATAAGTTTAAAGGACGCGCCTTTAAAAAAGGGCACATTATCACTAAAGATGATATCCCCCGACTACTGGACCTGGGGAAAGAAAATCTCTTTTTTATTAAAATCACCGATGATGAAGTCCATGAAAATGAAGCCGGGGAACGAATTTCCCGAGCGATCGCCGGTAAAGGGGTTTATCTTTCCGACGAAGTAAAAGAAGGACGGGTCAATCTCTACGCAGCTTATGATGGGTTACTCCGGATAAATACTGTGGCTTTGGAAGAACTAAACCTCATCGATGAGGTAATGTGCGCTACCCGCCACAATAATTTTCTGGTAAAAAAGGGAGAAATGCTTGCGGGCACGAGAACAATTCCGTTGTTGATAAAAAGAAAAACGGTGGAGAAAGTCGAAAACATATCATTAAAATATGGAAAAATAGTCGAGGTTCTACCATTAAGGTCAATAAAGGCGGGCCTTCTGATCACCGGAAACGAAGTATATCATGGCCGTATTAAGGATGCTTTTGAACCAATAATGCGGGAAAAAATAAAAAAAATTGGTTCGGAAGTAATCAAGGCAATCTTTGTTCCTGATGAGGTCACTATGATCGCCGAGGGAATAAAAAACCTTATTGCTGCGGGTGCGCAATTAATTATTCTAACTGGTGGGATGTCGGTGGACCCGGATGATCTCACATTAAAGGGGGTAAAAGAAATCGGCGCCACCATCACTTCGTATGGCGCTTCAGTATTGCCCGGCGCGATGTTTTTAATGGCCTATAGTGGTGAAATTCCTATCCTGGGAGTTCCGGCCTGTGGAATGTACCATAAAAATACTATCTTTGATTTAATCCTGCCGAGGGTTTTAGCCGGGGAAAAGATCGGAAAACCGGAAATAGCAAAATTAGGGCATGGAGGCCTCTGCCTCGATTGTCCCACATGCGACTTTCCGCATTGTGGTTTTGGGAAAGGAACGTAAGGTTGGATCATGCATAAGTCCTATCAAAACAACGCTGAGGACCACTGGCGTAAATGGGTGGGTATCTAACCCGCAATTTTATTTTTTTAGCCGGTCAGAAACTGTACTAAGGTTAATTAAACAATCTGTGATCTCGAACATAATCTTATTGTTCCAGCAATATCCAAAGCAATGGTTGATGGTATTCTTTTTTCATAACACCCAAGATATCATTTCTTATCCTAAACTTTGCACTTCCTTATGGAACTGGTGGTTTCAATCTACTCCTTCTATTTTTCAAATATTTCTTTTTTCTTGAAAGTTTTCATTTTTTTAAAGCAATTCACTGCATCCTGGCATAGTCCAAAAGCAGATTCCCGGTGTTCCGCAGAGGCAGCAACCACTGAAATAGCCTCCCCAATGGATAACTTTCCAATCCTTCGAATCAGAAGAACATCTTCTACCGGCCATGTTACCCGGAGACTTCTTTCTAATTCCATCATTTCCCCTTCAGCGTCACCCTCCAGTTCAAATTTTATTGAACTGGTTTTCTTCCCTGACTCCGTGCTCCTTACAATAGCATAATGCATCACTATGGAACCGGAACTTTCTTTTTTTAGCCGGTCAGAAACTGTATTAAGGTTAATTGAACAATCCATGATCTCGATCATAATCACCTCCAACGATTTATGCCTACGAAAATATTTATAGCCAATCTTATAAAATATCTAAAACCAAATAAGTCCAAAAATAGAATAGACCTGCAAAGATAAATCGTTACAAAAAACGCCAAAACCCAAGGATTGAGTGAACCGGGATAGGCGGTGGGTTTATTTTGGCATGGAGTTAAAACCATCGCCTTTGGCCTTTCCTTACGCTTGTTTTGTTTCACTCCGCAAACCCTAATGCTTACCACCTCCTTCTTCGGGATAAGCCTAATCGCCGTGGTCAAAAGGTTGTAACGAAAGGTTCTCCTTCTATGGGTTTTTGGATCGTGTCTCAACATATTCCCGGTATTCCTTCAGGAGAAGGTGCCGGTGCTCTTTCCTAGCCGAGGGAGGGATGTAGTTCTTAACTTCCAGCCTCTTTACAATCTCTTCGGCTGTATCTATGCTCACCTGTCTGCCTTCTATGTAAAAGTTGGCCAGTATCTCGTCCAAGCCAATAATAGCGATCTGGGTATTATCAATAAACCTTAGCATGCGCCGGCTAACTGTCGGCTTTTCGCTATCGCCTCAAGTAATTCATCCTATCTTTTGAGTTAGTGACATATTTCATCTCCTTAATTAATTTCCAATAACCATTCTGCCATTTGGCTGCGGCAAATTTTTTTGGTGAAGAGAATAAGAACGGTTCTCAACTTAAGCCCATGTCCGTACATGTTGTCCATGGGGTTGTAAAGGATATGCACACCGCGCCGCTATCGCTCGACCAAAATTGGGCACTCTCAATAACTTCCATTCTATTATTGTTTTTACGGTTCGCATGAAACATGACAGATTCCAGTTGGTGTCTCAATCGCATAAGGGAAATATTTCTTTTTGAACCAAAGCGCCACATTAACCAGACTGATAAGCACCGAAAACAGGATCAATAACTGTTTCGCCTTCGCATAATGGGCACAGCCCAACCAACCGGCTCTCCGCAATAAAGGCCTAAATTCGCACCTTGGAAATTGATCTAAAAGCCCCTTTATTGTCCATTTTCAAGTACTTCTATCTTTAGCAATTAATTTGTTGTCCGAATTATTGCTTCGGGAGGCCTCCGGCAAACTTCAATACGCTTTTCAACCTCACATTCCCAAATGCTGCCAGCGTGGTAACGTTCATTTTCATTCATCTCGTTTTGCGAAGATCCTACTATTTGCTTTAACCTTTATCGCGCAGAGGATTTGTTTTGGCCCACAACAACAGAGTTGAGCTGAAAACCACCGTAATGCAACCAGCCTCCTGAAATATAACCGCCAAAACAGGGCTGAGCAACCCCAGGCTGCCTAACAAAAGTCCCACTGCATTGTAAATGATGGAAAAAAAGATATTTAATTTGATACGCCGCAGCACTTTTTTCGACATGTACACAAAATCAACAACCCCCGACAAGTCATCATTCATCAAGGTAACGTTCGCAGTCTCAATGGCCGCATCTGTGCCCGCCGCCCCCATGGCAACGCCGACATCCGCCAAAGCCAGGGCCGGGGCGTCATTGATACCGTCCCCAATCATTCCCACAAGGTGTCCTTCCTCTTGCAGTTCCTTTACAACTTGTTGTTTCTGTGCCGGAAGAAGCTCTGCCTGGAAGTTGTCCACACCAATCTGTCCGGCAACCGATTGAGCTACTCGCTGATTGTCTCCGGTAAGCATTGTGATACTCTGAATGCCCATTGCTTTCAAAGAAGCAATGGCTTGGGAGGTCTCCGGGCGGATCTCGTCCGAAATACCAATCAAACCGATAACCTTCATGCTGTTTGTCACCAGAATGGCAGTTCTACCCTGCTCCGTCTGACCCAAAACAGTTCTCTCGATGTCTTCACCAAGAGATATGCCTTTACCTCGCAAAAACTCATCTTTGCCGACCAATATCTTTTTGTCACCATAGACAGCACTCACCCCCATGCCGGCCTCACTATTGAATTCGTCTGGGTCCGGTATCTCAATACCACGTTTTTTAGAGATACCCATGACCGCTTTGGCCAAAGGATGCTCGGAGAATTTTTCGGCTATCGCCGCAAGACGCAGGACATGATTTTCTGATATAGTGCCAAAGCCGACCACCTCCTCTACTTTCGGTCTACCGAAGGTAAATGTGCCCGTCTTATCAATCAGGAGCCTATTAAGCTTCCCGGCCAACTCCAGGAATACACCCCCCTTGACCAGTACACCTCTACGCGCCAAATTGGCGATGCCTGCTGTCACCGCTGTCGGAGTGGCAATAGCAAAAGCACAGGGGCAGGCTACAAGAAGGATAGACACTGCAACCCTGATGTCACCAGAGGTAAAATAGCCTATGACCGCTATCACCAGCACCGTAGGCAGAAACCATGTGGTAAAGCGGTCTGCGATGTTCTGGATAGGCGCTTTGGTATTTTGTGCTTCCTCTACCAGATGAACAATTTTCGCTAAGGTAGTATCCTCACCGGTTTTGTTTGTCCGAATTTCCAGAAAGCCCGTCTCATTTAATGTTCCGCTAAAAACCTCGCTCCCTTTAAACTTTTCAACCGGCATCGACTCTCCGGTAATTGGGGCCTGGTTCACACTGCCTGCCCCCGCCACCACAATCCCATCAACGGGAATGCGTTCCCCTGGTCTCACAATCACTACTTCACCAACCTGAACCTCACTTGCTAAAATAGTGACTTCCGCTCCTTCCCGGCGAATCACTGCCATTTTGGGACTAAGGTCTAAGAGGTTTCTGAGGCTCCTGCGGGTCTTGTCCAGGGTATAAGATTCCAAGGCCCCAGCTACAGCCATGATGAACACGATGATAGCTGCTGCTCGAAACTCACCCACGGCAACAGTGGCTATCAGGGCTACGGTTACAAAAACATTGACCGTTATTTTTCGGTTATATATATCCTTAAAACCGCCAAGAAATCGCAGGAACCCCCCAAACAGGGTAGCAACCAGCGCAAATCCCGAATTTAAAAAATACGGCCCAATCTGCCAATAAGCCAGCGCCCAGCTTGCCACAATAAGAATTCCCACGACCACAGGTACAATAGCCAAAACCGCTATTTCACGGTAATTGATCAGTTCTTCCGTTTCATCTTGATACATGATGTAAAAATCCCCTTTAAGAGTGAATGGGGGCTTACGGCTTGACCCATCCGCAGTGCCCCGGTCAAAAACACTATTTCTTCTCGCTCTTGTCACCATTCTTGTCATCAGCGACTGTTTTATCATCCTTTGTTGCAGGACCCCCGCAACCTTCTCCCGGGCCTCAAGAACATCCACCAGTTTTAGCCATAGATTCCATAATCGCCGACCAGAAGCCCTTTTTCTTTTTCTCTTCATTTTTCATCTTAATCACCTCTCTTCGTGGACATATAATGAAATTAAACTTTTTTCCTTTATGTTGTTGGCACCCCAAAATCTCTGATACCTATCCATTCTCTTGAAAGGAGTGCCATATTTTTTTCAAACTGCTCCAAATGAGTTTCAAGCGCTTTTGCTTCCTGATATACGTAGCGAGCCTCGTTGGCTAAGCCAGCATCCTTGGCCAATTTTTCAATCCGGCGGGTAAAACCTCCGAGAGGTGCAATCCGGTTTCTAAAATTGTGTGCGATTTCACCTACAAAGACCTCATTCTTTTTTATAGATTCAATCATGTGCTCGACTAATTCCGCTCGTCCAACGGCTGCTCCAATCAATTCACCCACCACCTTCAAATAGTCGAAATCTTTAGAAGAAATAGGAGACCCTTCTTTACCCGAGTCAACAATTAATGCCCCAACTTTATTCTCTTCCTGAGTAACCGGATGTACATACCAAATCGGAATGATCGCCTTAATCTTGACCGCATCCGATAAAGTGTGTCGGTAACCCTCGGTTTGACGGATATCAGTCAAATTTACCGGTACTCGGTTTTTGACCACCTCCCAGACAATGCTCTCCTTGCATACCGGAACTTTTTCTATCGGGCAATCATATTTACCCACCCAGCAGGTGAGCTTCAATTCGTCTCTTTCCATAAGGACACACCGCGCCCGTTTTCCTAACCTTTGGCTTAATTGATCGAGACAAGTTTTAATAAGATAATCACGATTCATACAGGTGCTCACCAGACGGGCGATTTCTATGAGATCCTGGTAACGTCTGGAAATATCCCCTTCTTTTCCCTTTGCCTTTTTAGTCCCCATCTCAGAACCTCCATCGTTCCTTGTTTTACTCAACAATTTTCAGACATCGTAATGCCCTGGGCCAAGTCTCAATAAAATTCTCCATGCTAAAACGCTATGCTTTTAAAAGTGTTTTCCGTGTTTCAAAACGTAACGAGAAAATAGAACCCGGCAATCATCAAAACCGATCCTGAAACCCATCGGGTTGCGGCATCGGCGCCCTTGGCCGCGAGGCTGACTTTGCTCAGCGAAACGCCCAGCAAGACGGCTCCCAGCGGTATGCTGAAACCAATGGCAAACATGGCCAGCATTAATATCGCCCAAACGACTTTCCCTTGCAGAATCGCCGCTCCGATAACGATAAATATGCCGGGATTACACGGGCAAGAACTGACGGCGACAATCCCGCCGAGCACAAGTCCGGCCAAGGCCGCTCCGAATTTTCCCACCCTATTCGTAATTCCTCCGAGCTTCCCGAAAGATAGTTTAAAGGGCAGAAGGCTCAGCGTGGCCAGCCCCAAAAAAACCGCCACGAGTCCGGCGAATACCTTCCAGTACCGGCCCAAGCTGCTCTGGGCAATTTGCCCGACGAACCCGGCGATACCGCCAATGATCATCAGGGAGACAATCGTTCCCACGGTAAAAAACAACGCGGTCTTGAAAGCCGCCTTCCGATTGTCATTCGCCTGGGCGCCGGAATACCCGACCAGAATCCCCAACGCAGGGAGGGTGCAGCAAGCGCTCATGGCCGCGCTCACAGCGCCAAGGAGCAAGGCGAATACAAGGCCCAGGGGTTGTGCGAGGCAACCTGTTGCAGGGAGTTGGTTATTGATTCAAGCATGAAACACCCCTTTTCTCAATTGCATCCGGATGATGGCGCGCAACTCGATGGTCCGCAGCCCCCGGCTCGTGATGTTGCCGTAAATGCCTGCAACAATTTCGATTCCGTAACGTCCCCGGTGACTGCCGCCATGCCTTTACCCTTGCTTGCGACGAGAATGGCAGGGGCCTGAACTTGAGTAGAGATCTTGGAGTAATCGGGGGAACTGACCGGCAAGGTATATATTCCAAGGTTGATCTTGTTGGTTTTTAAAGTTTTTTGTGCCGACAGAACGGCGTCTTTTGTCTGGTCCTTAACCGCCTCATCCTTTTCACGGGGAATGAAAATAAAAACAGCGTCTTGACTCAAAGCTACCTTGTTAAGGTCGCTGAGAGACTCCAGGTATTCCCCAATTTTGGGCACTGCCTTGGAATTTTTAAGCTCTACTTTCTCTATTTTTTTCTCCTTTTTATTCTCAATGGGCTTTTGATCGACAACTTTAGAGGTTTCTGTAATTTCATTTTTGACAGGCATCTCTGCTTTGTCGCCATTTAAAGGCTGGGTGGCGCTATCGGTCACTGGTTCAGGGGCCTTGGGTGCGACAGTAAAGCCGGATGTTTTTGCTGCGGCCAAATCGTTAGATGATTTCCCTTTTGTGACCGATGTCTTGAAGATTAGGATGCCGATGACTACCAATAACACGATAAGGCTGACTGCAACCTTGATTCCCTTGGCTTTCGGGGGGGCGTTGCAAGCGCACCCGGGTCCGCAGGAATTCATGCCGCTCTGTGGTTCGAGTGGAGATGGGGGGCTGTTAATGGGCGAATGCTCTGCGGTCACCACCTTGTCAATTCCTATAAATTGCAGAAGTTCACCCCTTAAGGGATAGCTCCCTCTGCTTACAATTACCCCATCCACCAAAATTAGGGGAAGACATTTGTTGCCTTCTCGATTCAGAGCTTCCGCCACACGTTCCTCCCGGGCAAACTCGGCGGTATGTGAAGAGAGGTTGAATCGCTCTACCACCACGCCCTTTTTCCGCAACCAGTCCAGGTCACTGGAAAACCTCACCAAATCGGGATCAACTTTTGGTCCGCACACCACACTCGAACAGCACATCGGCGGGTCGTACACTTGCAGTTTGGTTTGTTGCATCACTTTCTCCTTTAAATTAGATTAACCACAGCATTTGGAATTGCTGTCAGAACAGCAGGCGCCACTGTTTGATTGGGGCTGATTGAGAACCAAGCCAACATGCTTCCTCATAGCAGTTAAGGTGCCTTTTTCAACCATATAGCCGACTTCAATTGCCACTTTTATTTCGTTTTCGTCAACCTTAAGTTCCCGCGCCTTGCCCAGGTGAACCGTCAGGCAGGGCTGACAATGAGTTCCAACCGAGACACCAATGGCGATCAACTCCTTTATGCGCTCGTCGATTAAATTGCTCCTTTCATTTTCTTGTTCGTAAGTCGATGATGATCGTTCATCCGCAACTACATCCGGGCCCGCAACCTCCCGACTCGCCTCCCGACTTATTTCCCCTGCTCACCTTTGAACTGAGAATGCCGAATCCGCCCAGGACGACGCGCCGAATCGGCTCACCCGTGTCGGGATGTGTTGTCAACGCCTCGTCCTTCATGCTTTGCTGAATCTCATAGATCTTCGGCTTCTCTCCGGGATTTCCCGGAATCGTTTCGTAAACGTAAATCATGGTGCCATTCTCCTTTTTTTGGCGTATCTTCGTTCGTTTAGTACGTAAAAGCGGTCTGTCAAGGAGGCTGGGGAATTCCAGCACCGCGTCTGGTCGAACAGAATCGGCTAAGGCAATCGGATTTCATGCAGAACGCATTCAACAAACCGCCGTCGATCTCGTTGCCGAAAAGCGCGCATTTTGCGGCGACAATGCTTTCGGGCAGATAGCGGCCGTACATCTTTACCGGTAACTCAGGCACTGCCACAACCGGCGCCGCGGCCAGCGTGAGCAGGTATTCAATCAAGTAGCCGGCGTTTTGGGCGATGGGGCCGCTGTAAGCCTGCTGCTGCCGGAGACGCAAAACACGTAGTTCGTGCATCGAGCGTCCGAATTCTGATTCCATGAGGTCATCATACGTGGTTAAAATGATCTCCAGCCGCACTGATCGGGCGCCCTGTGTTAGATAAGCGGCAAAACCCTTTTGGGTTTGGCCGGCGTCAAGGCCCCGACGGACGGCGATGGACGCATCAAATTTCCCTTGGAGGGCTGCCAATTCGTCCGGTGGGGGCAACTCGACATCGACCAGCACGTTTGAGGCATTGTAAACGCCAGTGTACTCCTCGGTCTCCACGAGGGTGAGGCCGGGCACTTCCTGCAGCAGCCTTGGCACCCGTCCGAGCACGTCCGGATCGCCGATTATTTTGAAGCCAACCAAATCGTTGACGGTCAGTGCCTCTCGATCAATCCGCACGTTTTTGTTGCGAAAACGACGCGCCACCACCTCTTCGGCCTCAACAAAATCCTTCCGCATTTCCTGATCGGAGCTGATGAGCGCGGCAAGCGGCACACCGGTCGCCACAGCCCTTTGCTCGGCGATAGATTGCGCCTCGGCCTTGATTTCTCGGAAAAGGGCGTCCGCCAGGCGGAATGAAACTTTTTCCGCCACCCGGGACAGCCGCTTGATCCGTCCGATTGCCGCCAAACGCGGACCGCAACCAGTGATCATCACCGCGTCAATGGGAAGGCGGGGGAAGAAATACTCCGGGTTTTCCCGAAAAATGTTCGTCAACTGCCGGGACCGAAGGCTCTGGCGTGGCAGGTATTGGATGATACGCTCGCGCAAAAGGCGTTTTTCGGGAATTCTTTCCACATGAAGCGGCCGCGTGAAGATATTGCCTAAGAACTCGATCATTCGGTCGACGACGGCCGCCGAAATGGCACTTTCGTAGAAAAATATGCGGGTGACGACGCTTCCGTCTTCAACGTTGAAATCGTCGTTAAGCCAGCGAAGTGTCAAATCAAAAAGTTCGTCCCGATGAGTCAGGGCGGTGATATACATTTCATTCATCCCCTTTGGTTTCCTGTCAGGGCACAATGGCCAAGTTTCTCATCTTTCGCTTTTTCGCCGCCTTGAGAATTCGCCTGACTCGACCTTCTCGTGGTCGATCCACTTGACATAAAAACCCGTGGCGGCCTCGGTGCGGTTGGTCGTGCCTACCACCGCATAGTTTCTCTGCTCGGCTTCGAGGTAGAGGCAGACCATCCGCAAGCCAACGCTTTCTAAACCTTCCAAATTTTGATTCAAGGTGATAATCCCTACTAATTGTTTATCGATTTTGATCTGCATTACCTCTTCTTACCTCATTTTAAATGTCGGTGATTAAGTCCTCATTATTCGTCTAGGCCGAAAAAAAATTCGTCAGTCTTGTCCGCAAGGATTCATATCACGGCGCGATATAAATAATCCAAACGCCCCCCAAAATAACCAACATACCGCAGACTTTCTTAAGAATTACCGCACCGTTGGATTTTTCGTTCCAGTTTAGATACTGCTGTACGACTCCGGTAAACGTACCCGCAAAAATAATGACAGCACAATGGCCCACGCCATAAAGGCTGATAAGCACTACCCCGTAAGTCAGATTATTCGCGCCTATCTTGAAGGCAATCCCCAGCATCGGCCCCATATACGCGAAGGTGCAGGGTCCGAGAGCAACACCAAACACCAAGCCAATGATAAACGCGGCAACCAAGCCCTTACGCTTTAGACCAACGTTACCAGGCCCTGACCAGGGAAGAGGGAGCACGTCGAGAAGATGCAGTCCGACAAGAAAAAAAATAGAGGCTACAATGTAGTTGCCATAGGCCCCAATGTCTCCTGCCATGCGCCCGAGGGCAGCAGTTGCCAGGCCAACGGCGGCAATCGTAGTCAGGATGCCGATAGCGAACAGCGAGCTGATACAAAAGGCGCGCCTGGTGGATGTACGCCCCTGTTCGTCAATAAAACCGACGATCAATGGAATACTGGCAAGGTGACACGGACTAAGGATGATACTGAGAATGCCCCACACAAAAGCTGCAGCCACGGCGACGAGAAAAGAACCCTCGACAGAGCGGGTCAATACTATAAAAAGTTCTTGCATGCCGCTTAACTCCTTCGCCTGATTCTCAGCTTATTGCCTTGCCCCACAACCACGAATTTATTTTTCCTTTCTTGCCTCGAGATTGACGCCAAATTCCTTCCACTTCACAATGATCTGTTCTTTGGAATAAAATCCCTGGTGACGGAAAAGCTCCTTTCCCTCCGCATTGAAAAATATCTGCGTAGGGATAACCCGAACATTATATCGACTTATCGCTTCTTTGTTTTCAAAGATGTGGATGAAGACCACATCAAATCGTCCTCGGTATTCCTCTCGAAGCTCATCCAGGATGGGCGCCATCATTTTGCATGGTATGCAATTTGTTGCGCCCAGATCAAGAAGGAGCGGAACCGGTTTCTTAACTTGAGCATTTGTTTCGACTCCGGCCAAACGATCTTTCGTGCGGTAAGATGATACTTCTCCGGGTTGCTCAATCTTAGGACCCCTCTCTCTCAGAGTTATCGGATCCCATTTTTGTGTACCTGTTTTATAAAAATAACAATTCCGACAAGAAGAAACAACCCGATGACGATGACAATCTTGAGGGCGTTACCCGTCTTGAACATAACCATCCTTCATTACTGTTGGTTTCAACCTAAAATGCCTATGTTCACCTTCAACACTGGAGGTTCAAAGATGTGGAGATAACGATGTTATGGGACTACTTCACAAATTTATACTTCGCCAAATAAACGGTGTAACAAGTCTGATCATGGTGCAACAAGTTCATCATGACCGTTAACAATTAAGGAGTTAGCCGTCACCCTGAGCGTGTCGAAAAGTGAATGGCTAATTACAACACAGTCTAAAAGGCGAGGTTCCTCACTGTGTTCCCGATAGGAAGGCTAAGCAACCTTCCCTCCCCAGTATTTTGCTCGATATTTTAGAGCTACATTTACCAGACTTATCAGGATCGGGACTTCCAGCAATGGACCGATAACGGTTGCAAACGCCTGGTTCGAGGAAATCCCAAAAATCGCTACTGCCACTGCGATAGCTAATTCAAAGTCATTGCTCGCCGCAGTAAATGACACCGCGGTAGTTTGCCCGTAGGTTGCTCCCATTTTCTTTGCGATAAAGAAGGTAACAAACCACATAAGAACGAAGTAAATGGCAAGCGGTATGGCCACCCTAACCACATCCAATGGTAATTGGATAATATATTCACCTTTCAGAGAAAACATGACAATGATGGTAAATAAAAGCGCCACCAGGGTAATCGGACTAATCTTCGGAGCAAACACTTTCTCAAACCACTCTCTTCCTTTCGTTTTCAGTATTGAAAACCGAGTAACAATTCCTGCAAGGAAAGGAATCCCCAGATAGATGAAAACGGTTTTCGCTGATTCCAACATAGAGATTTTGACGTTCAATCCTTTAGCAAGCCCAAGCCAATTAAGTAAAAAGGTGATAAAAAACCAAATATAGACAGCGTAAAGCAATACCTGAAAAATAGCATTAAAACCAACCAACCCAACAGCCAGTTCTCGGTCGCCCTCGGCAAGTTCATTCCAAACAATGACCATAGCTATACAACGTGCAAGCCCGACTAAAATCACCCCGATCATGTATTCAGGATAATTATGGAGGAATATGATCGCCAGGACAAACATGACCACCGGTCCGATTATCCAGTTTTGCAGGAGGGATAAAACCAGAAGTTTCTTGTTGCGAAACACACTTCCCATCTCCTCATATTTTACTTTGGCGAGGGGAGGATACATCATCAGTATAAGGCCAATTGCAATAGGAATCGAGGTGGTACCAATCTGAAGGCCAGCAATAAATTGAGTTATAGCTGGGGCAAAATACCCTATTCCTATTCCAATCCCTATTCCGATAAATATCCATAACGTTAAAAATCTATCTAACACGGAAAGTTTTTTTGCTTTTACCTCTGTCATTTTTATTTCCTCCCTCAATAATTTCTAAAAGTAATTAAGTATAATAACCTCAATAAGTTAGCTTCATTTTACGAATTTATTGGATCTCTTAGCACTCCGAATTTTAAGGGAAAAATTTCACCCCGGTATTTAATTTGGGGGACATTCTGATTGGATATCTCGGAAGCCCTCAACCATTCCTCCGTACCCAATTCACCTGATTTAAATACTATTCCCAGCGATTGCTCCATCCCTTTTCTAATAGCCGTTTCAATCTCACCGGGGCTAAGGTGACAGCCTAAAATTTCTTCTATTGAGGTTAAACGTGAAGTTAGCATAACTCTCAAATTTTCCGGTGAAGCACCATTTGCCCCCCAAAGTTTGACCAGAGTTTCAACCTGAGATTCTAAAATAATAGATCCATGTTGCAACAAAGAGGTAGCATGCCAATACTGAGCGCTCCCGACAAATTTGTGATTATCGTGCACAATATCACCAACTCCACCGGATAAAAAACAAATATCCTTTTGGATTGTCTTTTCCTTCCCCTGCCGTAACTCCCCCTGGATTCCCAGTAATCGAAAGCCCATGAGTAGTCCTTCACAAATCAATTGATAGGCTGCGGCGGCCTCTTCAGGTATTCCATCCTGCTTGCCTGCGATAACCGAATACGTAAGATCCCCCTGGTGCAACACTGCCCGCCCTCCGCTCGGCCGTTGAACAACATCAATACCCATTTTCCGGCAAACGCTTCTATCTATTTTGGGATCTCGTTGGAAATAACCAAGGGAAACCGCCGCTGGATGCCACTTATAAAACCGCAAGGTGGGAGGAGATTTTTCCTCCGCATGCATAGTCAAAAGGGCTTGATCAATGGCCATGTTAAGGGCACCGGCCAAGTGACCATTATTCAGTAATCGCCAGCTTTTCATACAATTTCTTGATAAAATGCCGGAGCCTTATAAGAACTCCGTACAAGCGGTCCAGAAGCCACGCTTTTAAAGCCCAAAGCAAGGGCTAACCTTTGCCAATCTTCAAATTCCACAGGTTCCACATAACGAGCTACCGGCCAGTGTCGGATAGAAGGGGACAAATATTGACCAATCGTAAGCATGTCGCACCCTGCCTCCCTCAAATCTTGAAGTACGTTCTCCACCTCTTGTTCGTCTTCACCCAGTCCTAACATTATTCCGGACTTAGTGACCAAACCCGGCATCACCGCCTTCGTTTGCCGTAATATGTTAAGGGACAGCGTATAATGGGATCCCCCACGAACCATGGGATACAACCGCGGCACTGTTTCCAGATTATGTGCAAGGATGTCCGGTTGCGCAGCCAACACCTTGTCAACAGCCTGTTTTGACCCGCCAAAGTCAGGAATCAACAGCTCGACTTTACCGTTCGGACACTGTTCACGCACCATTTTGACCACACTCGCGTAATGACCTGCCCCACCATCCGGCAAGTCGTCTCTCGTGACGGACGTAATAACCACGTGATCAAGGCCCAGTGCGTTTACTGCCTCGGCAAGCCTTTCCGGCTCACCTTCATCCAAAGTTTTATCCGGGTTCCCATGGGTAACTGCACAAAAGGAACACCCCCGCGTACAAACATCTCCTAAAATCAAAAAAGTAGCCGTACCATTGGAAAAACACTCCCCCTGGTTTGGGCAATGAGCCTCCTCACAAACAGTGGAAAGGTGACGGCGTGCCAGAAGATTTCTGATATCTTCGATCAGCTGAGCACTCATTCCTTTTTTGGCCTCACGAACCTTATTGATTAACCAGTCTGGCGCCCTTACTTCCATCATTTCACATCTGGCGGCATATGAATAGCCTGTCCGTGCAATGCCTGGCAAACCTCCAGCACTGCCTCAGAGAGAGTTGGATGGCTATGGATAGTATCCATAATAACCTGACTGGGCAGTCCCGCTTTCATTGCCAGGGCTATCTCACCGATTAAGTCGGAGGCGTGCGGTCCAATAATATGCGCGCCTAAAATCTGATCGGTCTGAGCGTGAGTAATTATTTTCACTAATCCCTCCGGTTCACCCATAGCCTGACCCATACCAAGCGATTTAAAGGGGAATCGTGCGGTTTTAACCGGATAGTGCTTGACCGCTTCTTCTTCCGAAAGCCCCACCGCGCCATACTCCGGTAACGTAAAGGCACATCGCGGGATAACCCGATAGTCCATTATAGCCCCACGACCTAAGGCGTTCTCCGCCGCGCACATGCCCTCGGCAAAAGCCACATGCGCCAAAAGCCAGCCGCCGATTACATCACCGGCCGCGGCTATACCGGGGAGATTGGTTTGCAGGTTTTCATCCACGATAATGCGACCTTCATCCATAGCTACTCCAAGCTCTTCCAGACCAATGACATCGGTATTCAAGCGTCTTCCAACTGCCAATAATACTGTATCAGGTAAAAGCTCTTTCCCATTATTAAGAGTAACAACGACACCCCTCTCCGACTCCGAAACTGTCTCAATACTTGCGCTACAGATAATCTCTATCTTTCGTCTTTTCAATACTCCCTGCAGATAGGCCGCCATTTCAGCATCTTCAGCAGGCAAAATCCGGTCCTTTATCTCCACAATCGTCACCTGGGAACCAAGCTCACGAAAGACAGCTGCCATTTCCACCCCAATCATGCCTCCGCCCACTACCAGCAGATGAGATGGTAACCAGGAAATATTAAGCATTTCATCCGCCGGAAAGACGCGCGGGCTGGGAGGAAATACTGGTAGATTTGCTGGACGGGAGCCGGTGGCAATAACTATTTTTGGAGCTTCAAGCAGTTCCGTTTGTCCATCTTTTTTAACTTCAATCTTTCCACCACCGATCAGCCTCCCCCTTCCTTCAACCAGAGCAATCCGGTTAGCCTGGAAAAGACGCCCGACGCTGGCACGTAACCCTGACACGATTCGCTCCTTGCGGAGCATAATCGTTGCGATATCAGGCGAGACCTCGACCGGCTTAAAACCGAACTCTTTCGCACGGCGCATAGTCCGGGCCGCTTCCGCCGACGCCCGCACAGTCTTCGTGGGGATACAGCCCCAATTGAGACAGATCCCTCCCAGAAATTTTTCCTCGATAACTGCCACCTTGGCTCCGAGCTGTGCCGCCCGGATCGCTCCCTGGTAGCCGGCCGGACCACCGCCTAAAAAGATAATGTCATAAGAATCGCTCACCGGGGAATTCCTCACTTAATGATTATCGTTGGCTTGATAATAATTTCAGACTTTAAGGATTGATTTATCGTGGAATATTTTAAAGCCATATCAAGGGCCCGCTGCACAACTTCCCGGGTTTTATTTTTTACAACAATTTTGGGATATAAAGTAAGCCTCTTAAACCATGAGGTCCGGTCAATGAATTCTTCAACCTCGCCTTCAGCTTCACATTCTAAAGATATAAGTTCCATCTTAAAGCGCTCCATCGCCCAGATGACCATCATAAAATAACAGGTATTCGACGCCGATATAAAGGCGTCCTCAGGAGTAAGAACATTTTCCTTTCCGTATAGGTCAGGGGGAGCAGAGAACTCCATTTCCACACCATTCTGACACCACGTATACCCAAGGTGACCACCGCGCCATTCAACTTTATTTTTATACAGTGACATGGTTTTCCTTTCCCTAATCGTTTTCCAGGACTTCTTTTACCGATTTGGCAATTTCGTCCGCTACCGCCTGAATCGCAGCCTGATCCTCATCACCAAAGTGTCTCAATTTTTTTGGGGCAGAGAGGTTGTGTTTCTTCAGAATATCGGGGACAACCAACGATTTGCTCGGTTTCCCGGAAAACATTTCTGTGCTCTTGGCCGCGCAGAGTTTCTCACAGCCGTCCACGGTTATGGTGGGATACTTTTTTGCAAATTTCCTTTCTTCTTCCCCACCGGCAATAAACAGAGGCAAACAGATCGTCACTGTTTCATTCGGCTTAAGATCTGTGAGTACCTTGCGACAAGCGATTCGGGAAATTGTGCCTTCCGGCAACTCTTCACCGCTGCACGACACCATCCCTATCTTTGTTACCTGGATATCCATCATTGTTCCTCCTGTACCGCCAGTTCATCTATAACGGTTGCTAATTCGTCAGCAGCAATGGCCGCCAATCTGCGGCCAGTCTCATCAAGCTCGCTGATCCCCTCTGGCTTCATATCTTTGTGAGCTTTGTAAAAATCGATTGTCTGAAAACTCCTGGCCACGTTAACCCCTTGCGATTCTGCGCTCTTTCGCGCGCACTCCTTTGGACATCCGTCAATGGTAATTACCGGGTTTTCTTTTACCAACTGCTTGGTTTCCGTATCTTCAATCACTAATTTTGCCAGACAAGTAGTCACCGCACTATTTGGTCTTACTCGTTCTACAAGTTCATAGGTGGTCTCACGGGCAAGGGCGCCGAAAACTTTCCCAATACCACTGCAGGGGAGCACTACCACCTTTTTATTTTTTTTCTCCATATAGTTTCCTCGCTTCTTCTAAAACTTTTTTCTTCATTAATTCAAAGTAGTCCCAATCCTTAAGCAATTCATTTTTGTCAGCCTCAAAATCGAGAAGTTCAATCCGGTAAATCCAGCCAGAGTCATACGGGGCCTCGTTAATGAGATAAGGGCTTGCCTCGATCTCCTGGTTAACCTCAACAATTGTCCCCGTTACCGGTGAAATGATGTTAAACGTGGCTTTAATCGTCTCGATCTTCCCAAGTTCTTGACCTCGTTTTACTGTTATACCCGGGCTAATGGTTTCCAGAAATGCCACATCGCCTTTAAGTTTTTGAAGAAAATCGCTAACGCCTATGACGGCAACATGGTTAACAATGTTCGCCCAGAAATCTTCGGGACTATACCAATACCCGGTTTTGACCTTAAAAATAAATTTTTCATGGGTATATTCCAAAAATTCTTCCATATGTTACCTCGGTCTATGGGTTAAGAGTTTTTCCTACTTCCTTCACAATTTTGTTAATGATAATGCTCCCGGCAAACCTGGCTTCTCCATTGATAACCACTAATGGTGTTGGGAATTTTTGGTTCACCAAAAGCTGGCCTAACCCGCTCTTTCTTTCATCCGGTGATTCGCGCAAATCAATATATTCAACAGTGATCTGATGAGGATAACTTTCTTCCAATGCGGTTCTAAGCTCTTTTACTTTCTGCTGTATTAGCACCGGAAACTCGGGGCTACAGGCTATACTTCCTCACGTACAGCCATCAGGATTGCCCGGCAAATTAAGGATCTTTATTGATACCGGATCTTTTTCTTTCATTGCATCTCTCCTTACGATAGTGTTTGTATGGTTTTCCACCCAAGTATACCCCCCCCCAACCAAAATAACGGGACACCACCAGACAAATATCACCCTTAATCTGGCTCTGGCAGGTATCCATATCACAAAAATAGCGTTCCCCTACCGATAGAAAAGCCTTGAAATTACGAAAAACTTACTTGACTCCGGAGAAAATTTTTTGAAGCTCGGCTACTGTGGGAATTCTGCCGGACACGAGAACCTTACCATCTACAATTACTGCTGGCGTTGCCCTAACACCAAGCTTCGCATATTCGCTGGTATCATAAACATGTGAAATATCAGCAGCAAGGTTTAATTCTGCACAGGCATTAACCACATTCTTCTCAGTTGCCTCGCACCTCGGACAACCTGGTCCTGCAACTTGTATTTTCATAATGTTACCCTCCTAAAAAAAATCTTTTTATTTTTTATCAGCAAAAGTTGATGCCGGGTCTTGACAACCATCAAGATGCGACTTTAGCCGATTCTCTTGGGAAGTAAGCAGCCGCTGATAAATTTTCTTCTTTAAAAAAATGAGGGCTTCTTGTTGATCCTCGTCCGTAAAAATTCGCTCAAGTTCCATTACTTCCTGTGGCTCTAAGGTCAAAGTCTTTCGGGTAATCTCTAACATAAAAAACCCTCCCTTATTGGGAAAGAAGTTTCTTAACCTCCTCTACTGAGGGCAACTTTCCTGAAGTCTTCACCTTTCCATCAACAACCAGCCCCGGTGTCATGGCTATTCCAAAGTTCATAATTTGG
This sequence comes from Thermodesulfobacteriota bacterium, assembly GCA_026625185.1. GTDB lineage: Bacteria > Desulfobacterota > WTBG01 > JAGOGO01 > JAGOGO01. Next base: position 2,844,869 of record CP113000.1, read on the forward strand.
GTGATGTCGGTTACTTTTTCAAGTTCATAATCAATCCCCAGTTCTTTGGCGGCCTGCTCGGCGTGTTGAACTAATTTTTTGCACTTCGCGCAACCGACACCTAAAATGTGTATTTTTTTCATTAATTACCTCCAATAATTTATTCTTTCAAAAATGCCTATCATAAATTAAGTAAAATCCCTGAGATAACATACGTCCACAAATAAAATAAACCCGCAACAATAAATATTCCCCCCGTTATTTTTCTCGCATAATACTCAAGATGGCCTACTCTATGGAACCACTTGGTGACTGATTGTGCTCCCAAGGCTAAGCACACAGAGAACAACAAAACCGGAAGGCCGGTTCCTAAACCATAAATAATAGGTAAAATGGCACCATACTGGTTCTGAAGCGAAAGCGGAATCAGGCTCCCGAAAAACAAACCTGCGGAGATGGGACAAAAAGACAACGCAAAAAGCAAACCCAAAGCGAATGAACCGGTTATGTCCCCTCTTTGGGCGAGCTTCTGCTGGTTTTCTGGGGAGAGTACGAACCCGGTAATATTAATTTTTATCACATCCAGCAGCACTAAGCCGGCGATAATGAGAATTGGCCCCAAGAGCTTATTGAGATAGTCTTGGAGAAATTGAGCAATAACCGCTACACCTAATAAAGCCTTAACAATAATAAACCCCAGCAAAGCATAGGCAACCATCCTGCCTAAAGTGTAGGCAATTCCTGACCGTAATACTGCATTTGGGTGAACAACGTTTTTCGACAGGTAAGAGGTTGCGGCAATATTAGTCGCTAACGGGCATGGGCTGACCGAGGTTAGAATACCAAGCCAAAGGGCCGAAGTCAGACCAATTGCCAGGGCACCCACTTACTTTACCCCTGCAAGATATTTAGCGGTCTCAGTCTTAATATATTCGTAAAACTTTTCTTTATCCCTAACATATTCCCATATTTTAGTAAGGTTATTAAACTTTATCTCTTTCCCTTCCTTTATCATGGAGATAACCACGGCTTTGGCAAACAGCTGATAATCTTTGACATAATGTTGGTTTTTTTCTTGTTGCACATTTACGGCCTTAAAACTTATGGTGCCGGCCTTAATTTCCTTGTCAAAATATTTCTCAACCGCCTCTTGAGTATATTGTTCAATTTTATAACAGGTAGGGCACCGAAGAGTAGTGTGGAAATAATAAACAACAATTGAGTTTCCGGGTGCAGATTTTGCCCCTGCGGGGGGAAAAACGCTCAACAGCAAAAAGCAACTAACCATAAAAATATTTTTTTTCATTTAACACCCCTTTTTTACGAAAAAAAACCATAACCCTTTGATTAAGTGAACCGTGATAGGCCGTAGGTTTATTTTGGCATGGAGTTAAAACCATCGCCATTGGCCTTTCTTTACGCTTGTTTTGGTTTCACTCCGCAAACCCTAATGCTTACCACCGCCCGTATAATTTCTCCCACCTTATCGCGCGGTACGCCAAAACTTTCACCGATCCCTTTAGCAGTGGGATCATTGGTCCAAGAATCTAAGGAAAGCGAGGACTCACCAATGATCCTGACATCCTGAAATCCGGCCATATCAATTCCCCCGAGGTATTCTTGCTTCAATATGGCGCCGGAAAGGCACCCGACATAAGCTGCTATTGAACCCTTTACGCTCTCAGGAAGTTCTCTCAATAGAACCATATCAGTGACCATCAGCCTGCCGCCTGATTTCAATACCCGGAAAGCTTCATTAAAGACTCTTCTTTTATCAGGCGAAAGATTAATGACACAATTTGAAATGATGGCATCCACGAAATTATCCGCCACCGGAAGATTCTCGATCTCTCCCAGCCTGAACTCAACGTTTCCGTAGTCACCCTTTCTCGCGTTTTCTCTTGCCTTATCAATCATCTCGGGGGTCATATCCACGCCAATCACCTGGCCGGCCTCTCCCACTTTCTTAGCGGCAAGAAAACAATCAAACCCCGCGCCTGAGCCGAGGTCAAGAACAATCTCGCCCTCTCGCAGAGATGCAAGTACCACCGGATTGCCGCACCCAAGCCCCAGGTTTGCGCCCTCCGGAACTGTCTCCAGTTCTTCGTCGTTATATCCTATTTTCTTACTTATTTCAAGCACATCCGTGCTTACACAGCATGGATTCGGCGTGCCCCAGCAGGATCCCCCTCCCTTCGCAACGCCGGCATAACCTTCCCTGACCGCTTTTTTAATGTCTTCCGGTTTAATTTTCAGCCACCTCCGTAATCATTTTTTGTTGATAGAACTGACGGGGATCGAATTTGTGCTCCTTGACTGATAACTTAAAATTAATGTAATGCATCGTTTTTTCACGTGCATTTATAAGGCACCAATTAATGCATTTTCTCTTTATAATGTATTGGCAACTGTTTGGGCTACTGTTTGAGCGTGTTCCTTGATTTGAGCCTTTGACTTTTCGTTTTTATCGAATTCATACAGTCTGTAAGCAACAATTATTTCTGGTTTAAGTTCTGCCTTTACCCCTTTCATTGTAAGATTGAAAAAACATTTACTAAGGCAGCCTTCCAGGGCAATGACTTTTTTGGCATTTTTCACTAAGTTTCCCGGGGCGGTATCTTTTTTAAGCGAACCCCCCCCCACTGACCAACACTGTTTTTCCCGGCGCGATTGAATCACATAAAATATTTGCCGCTTCTCTTACGATTTCGCCATTAATACAATCCCCCTCACAGCATATCAGGGCAATGGATTCTGATAGCTGCTCTTCCCCTATGATTCCACTACCTTTTTTTTCAGTCATTTTTTGAATCTCCTCCAATCCTGCGCCGATGAAGTTCATCCGCGCCACAGTGTGTTTTTATCTTCTCCTGCCGTAATGACTTATAATACAAACTCAGAAATTCTCCATCTCGATACGGTCAACAATGCTATCTCAGTGTGGATGACGACGCAACGATGGAGCAAGCATAGAAACTTTCTTCTTATACTCTTGATACGCATCGCCATATTCCGCCGTCAAATCACGTTCCTCAAGGTTTGCCGCCACAACGATCCAAACCGTCCACAAAATATTAAATAATAACCTGTCCGCGGTAATAACAGGATTTGACCAAATCAGGAGTAGCATTGCCAAATATAAAGGATGCCGCACAAATACGTAAGGTCCTTTAGAAACGACGCTCCCTTTTACGGGCGTTTTACCCTGCATATGTTCGATTGCATCCCTTATGCCGGTAGGATCATAAAATCCCATAGACTGTATCCCCCAGAAAAATATAAATAGCCCGATAAAGAAAACCGTTCTGAGCACGAAACGCAAAACACCGCCTGCAACCAGGATATGGTCTGGGGAGGCCTGCCACAGCAAAAGCATTGCGTACAAAAAAATACCTGAAAAAATCGCAAAAACCGCTTTCACGCATCCACCAGGCACAATCCTTGTCAGAAATGCTTGAACCGGCCTTCGTATCATGCCGCTGTGCTGAATGAAAAAGACAAGGCAAAGGCTGGCGTCAACAAACATTATGCCGCTTTTATCAAGATTGAAGTTCACCAGACCGAAAGGTTCGAAATACAGAAACCTCATAAAAGCCAGCAAACCCCCAACGCCAAAAATTGCCGCCATACCCATAATTAAATATGTCACAAACAGTTGCGTCTCCTTTCATGGTGTTGTCGCTTTTCAACAACGTTCCGTTGTCAAGAAATTCCACCCTCACTCTGACCCTCGCCCTCAGATAATGTGTCGTAATTAGTCATTCACCCTTCGATAAGCTCAGGATAAACTTAGCTCCGGGTGACATTCCTTTCTGTCATAATGAAGCCGTAGGGCGTGTTCCCTGAACACGCCACATTTTTAGCCGGTGCGCTCGGGGAGCGCACCCTGCAATTACCGATAGCGATTTCGATACCGATTTTGATTAGTTAAACAGGTTTATTCGATTCCATATCTTCTTTTCCCGCCTCCTGACTTCTGTCTCCTTCGACTCTTTGCCTTTTCGACCCTTCGGCCTTTTATGGTTTTGATAACAACCATGATCTAATTATCTCAGGAGTGGACACATATCCAAAATGTACGACCCTGCCATCAATGACTACAACTGGCGTCATAATCCACCCTTCCTTCTTTGCTTCATCCGCCAGAGAGATCAAAATACCGTCTAATGCCCTAGAGCCATTCTCCCGAAGCCAGCTTATGAACCCTTTAACAGTAGTTTTCAATTCCTGCCCAATCAGCTATTTCATGACCCGTCCCCACCCTCCCTAGACGCTGAGCCTCATCCGAAGAATAAACAATCTTTCTGACTCCGTGATTGGGCACAACGCCCTCGGCTGCCTATTTGACTCATTCATACGTTTCTCAGCACCGCGGGCGGGGAGGTTCGGTTCCAATTAAAAGACTTACGCTCTTCCCAAACATCACTCCTTACAACAACCTATTTTTACCTCTTTAGATAGATTTCCCGTAGCCGGTTGTTCTAATCTCTTGGCAACCCTACTTCTGGTCAGTACCTCCCCAAATTGAGCCATAACCCTGCCTCCGGAGATAGCCATGACGATGGCTTGAACCGTCCCTATCTCCTGATCGGTAATTCCGGCCTCCTTGGCAACGCCAAGGTAATTTTCCATTCACGGATAACAGCCAATGGCCATTGATGCAGCCATGGAGACCAGGAGAGTTGTTTTGGGTTCTAAAATTTCATTGTTTCGGGTTGATTTGTAAAAATCACTAAAAGCTTTAGCCTGTCTCCCTGGAAGCATAAATATCTCCTTTCTGGATTTTTTGTTACCCTGTCGTATTTAAATTTTAACGGAGTTTTTGGTTTGGGCTTCAACATATTCCCGGTATTCCTTCATCAGAAGATACCGGTACTCTTTCCGAGCCGAGGCAGGGATGTGGTTCTTAACTTCCAGCCTCTTTACAATTTCTTCGGCTGTATCTATACTCACCTGTCTGCCTTCTATGTAAAGGTTGGCCAGTATCTCGTCCAAGCCGATAATAGCGATCTGGGTATTATCAAAAAACCTTAACATGCGCCGGCTAACTGTCGGCTTTTCGCTATCGCCACAGGTTCATCCTATTTTTTTAGATAGTGACATATTTCATCTCCTTAATTAATTTCCAATAACCATTCTGCCATTTGGCTGCGGCAGATTTTTTTGGAGAAGAGAATAAGAACGGTTCTCCATAGCCGCTCAAGTTTATAGAGTCTAACGTTTCATTTTAAAAAATCTTTTCTACTAATTGCCCGGAACATCTATTACAACATGTCTTTATTTCTCCCAGCCTTACGGCTTTTTTTAGTTTTTTTTGGTCGGCTTTAACCACCACGTCGTCATTGGCCATTACCACCATAGCATTAAGAAGAATTTTAATTTTTTTATCCTGATTTTCTTTTTTTAACGAGTAATGAACCCACTTGCCTTCCCGGCGATCATCAACCAGTCCGGCATTTTTAAGCACACTCATATGCCTGGATATCCTCGGTTGCGACATATCGAGCACCTGCATCAACTCGCACACGCAGAGTTCCCGCTCCTGTAATAGCTTGATTACCCGTAAGCGGGTATCGTCAGAAAAGGCTTTAAAAATATTAGCAATTTTTTTCATAAGCCACCTTTCATAAATAAACATATAAAGATTTATTTATATATTATTCCTAAAAATTAAGGTGTCAAGGAAAAAAACTAAAAAATTTTTTAGAAAAACAAACAGGTTATGGTCATCACCACTTTGATCAAGCTTGCCCCTTAATTGATACAGGCGGAACCTTTCCCCTCTGTCTTTCCGGACTTGATCCGGAATCCAGAAAAATTCTGCCCATCTTTATTGTTTGCCCTCCCCTATCCAAACTTGACAAATTTTCTCAGCATGCATAATTTGGAATCACTTATTTATAAACAGGAGGGCTTGCCTTACCTTATATCTTTTATGAAACGGATACCTTTTTACCTGACAAACCAAGCTTGATAGCAACATAATTAATGAGGAGATTTTTATGAAACCAAGAGGCCCATTGATGATTGAACACCGACTCATTGAGAAAATGTTCGGCCAATCCCAAAAAGAAGTCATAAAGATGAAAAATAATAAAATAGTAGATCCACTTTTCATTGATACTATAGTGGATTTTATCCGAACCTATGCTGACCGAACTCATCACGGGAAGGAAGAAGATATCTTATTTGTAAAACTTAAAACGAAAAATTTAAACAAAAAAGATAACACAATGATGAATGACTTAATTAACGAACACAGATATGCCCGATCCTTAGTCGTAGCTTTGGTTGATGCCAAAAATAAATATATCAGTGGAGACAAATCCTGTTTGCCGGTTATTATCGAAAAACTGGAAACCTTGATTAATTTTTACTCCGAGCATATCAAAAAAGAGGATTTAGAATTTTTCCCGAATACTGAACTATATTTCACCAAAGAAGAATTAGATACCATGCTCTCCGATTTTTGGGAATTTGACAGAAAAATGATCCACGAAAGATATCAAAAAGTGTTTGAAACCTTATCAAAAAAATAGATATGATCCGGAATACAGGAAATTTGTATTGATATTGACCTTACCTACCCCAGCTTGACAAAACCCATCAGTATGAAAAATTAGGAACCCGAGGAGGAACTCACACCGCAGGGACGACAGGAAGATTCACAACAATATGAATAAGGATGAATGCCACAACGTCAGATAACAAAACTTATCCGCATTTACTCAATAACCACCCTCTTTCATCATCTTATTTTAAACTTCCCAACCACCCCTCAATCTCCTCTCGCTCGTATGCTTCCTGCTGAACCGAAAGATCAAGGTTGATAAGTAAGCCGGCGTGTTTTTTAGTTTCGGTATCATTTTGTAAATCAAGATGACGTTCGCGTGATGACCGGACATCTTCGAGGGCTTTTTTAAGGGCGAAACCAATAGATGCGCTCAGGTCAATGTTGTTTGCCTTAAACTTTGGGTTAATGCCGTTTTCGGCTACTGGTTCGGCAACATGGGCAAGCTGCTTCATCTTAGTAAAGGCAAAATCCATAATCTCCCATCCAAGCATCTCTTCTTTCTGAAACACCCAGGATATGCGGATATGCTGGAGCATCTCAGTATATTTAGCGGCTACCATCTCCTGGACCTTTTCCACAAACCCGGCTGGCAATTTATTTTCTCCCCCTGGTTTTCCGGCAGCCATGTCGGGTTTAAGCCGGTCATGCACCCGCTGAAACTTTTTGGCATGAATCGCCGATTCCCATGCCTCACGGTGAAGAACGCGCTTGATGTGCGGATCTTCAACCTGATCAGCTTCCCCGTGGTAATGCGGAATCAATTTAAGCTCGTACTCAACATAGGATTTAAATATCGTAGCCCGGTTAGTTGGGTCAAAGGGATAGGGCGCAGGAGTCAGATTGGGTTCTCCACCCAATTTACCGATGATCATTCCAAGCCAGTGCATATGCCACATCTCTTCTCTGGCACGAGAAAGTAAGCCTGCACCAAGAGGTGTATCCTCCCCTTCCAGGTAACCATGAACTAAATAGCGGATAATCGCAGCATGCTCATCAGTCAGGTCACGATTGACCATTGCAATTAATTCATGTTTGCTCATAGTGTTCTCCTAATTTTTAAAATTAAGAATCAATATAGTTTAAATTTTTTCCTATGTGATCGTTGTCGATAAAATTGGTTATTAGTTTATTATATCAACCAAATTCTCTGATATGACTCTTAAAAAATTATTTTTTGAACACCAACCACAAGGCAAATAAACTGATAAATAACTTTAATTATAGATTTTATGTTTTTGTTATTTTTATATTATTTATATTATTTTAGAAAAAAGGAAAAATCTCGAACCAATGCATATTGCTAAGGCGCTCACAGCAAAGGACAACTGATGAAGGAAGGTTTATAATTATAAAAAAAAGTAAGGCATCTCGTCGTCAGTTGGGACAAAATGCCTTAAATAATCAAGTTAGAAAAAATTTAAGCTTTTGCTACGTTTTTGGCTACTGGTCCCCGGTCGTTTTCTTCAACATCAAAGGTAACCCGGTCACCTTCGGCAAGTGTTTTAAATCCCTGCATCGTTATAGAAGAAAAGTGAACAAATAAGTCTCTCCCATCTTCGTGTTCAATAAAACCATAGCCCTTTTTATCACTAAACCATTTAACGACTCCTTGTGCCAAAGCGTTAACCTCCTTACAAAAAATTAATTAAAACAGTAGGTCGCCACTCTAACAAAGGAATCTTTCCTTCCGAGCGAAACCGACCTGTAACTACCTAATTTTTTATAAACTATTGTAAAGTGAAATGTCAAGCAAAAAAATACGTCACCTCCACAAGCACCTAAACATAAAAAACTTAACTGTTACCGATAGTTCCTGTTATTTTTCCTTTTGCCCGGTTGTTCTTTTCATCCATATCCCGCCTTCACTGAAACACTGCCAGCCCCAGCGAAGCCATTTTAAAAGTGAACCGGCAAGCCAGAGCGCCCACAAAAGCATCAAAATTCGAAACACAAAAAGCGGTAAAGATAAAACCCAGGGCTGAGGCATCAAAGCTCCAATACGGTCTTGCGTCCAGTGAAGGTAGAAATTTGAGGAACCGTTTCCAGCGATTTGCATATCCGGAATCCCCAAAAGACCAGCTTCAACTGCAAGGTAAAGGCAGATCAATGCCGCAACCGTCAAAACCACCAGTAGGAGCTGAGATACATTAAAGGAAAAACGTTGGTTTTCAGGTATAGGTTTTAATCGTCGTAGTCCGAGAGCAAGCAGCCACCCTAAAATAATTATTGCCATCATGGGAGTTACCTGGGTTATTCCCAAGCCTAACAAAAACCAATGGGTGGTTTTAAGAGGAGTCAAGGTAAGCCGACCTAAAGCGACTGCTGCCAATATCACCACCACCACGTAACTCCAGAAAAGTACTGCTGGGCCTAACCGAGGTCCCCCGGCAAATAAAATCCACCGATTTTGCGGCATTTTAAAAACCATATCCGCATTCACCGCCTGAGGACCCACGCTAACCAATGGGGACCGGATAATCGGTGGGGATGAAGTGGGTTGCTGCCACTTAACCTCTACTCGTTGCAGACCAGGCGCAAGAGGGATAATGACTTCCTTGCCTTCTCTTTTTATTGGCTGGGTTTTATTATTTATGATTACCGCCATTATTTTCGCATCCGCAGGCACGATTACGCGGTGTTCCCCTCCTTTACTGGTCCGAACTTTAAAAAGAAGTTCACCATTGGTATAACGCTCTCCAGGGGTGAGGTCCAGTTTTGCTTCTTCGATGGTTAAGGTTGATCCGGGAATTGCCTGGGGCCGACTCAGAGTAATGATGACCTTTTCTCCCGGCCACGGTTGCCACAGGGGCATCCAATAGTTCGCTTGGTCCTGATGATGGATAACCGGAATACCTGATAATTCACAATGCCAGATTGGACTGGCATCCAAAATCCAGGTCTCAATCCAAGGAACCTCCTTTGGGGCCAGCAATATAATGGTTGGTGACTCTTGAAGGGTTGATGACCAGGTAACCTCAGTTTCATTTGCCGCTATCGTAATCCGCACCCGGCTCTTTTCCACCTGAATTCCCGGAGAGGTGACCGATTCCCGGGCAATTAGGGGTATAAAAAGCGTAGCTGGTGTGTCCGGTGGTGTCACTCGTCTCAAGGTGTTTTTCACCTTCCAGTTTAATCCCAGAGTTAAAACCCGCTCGAGCTGAAAAAAAGGAGGTATTGCGGCCTCAGGCTTGGCTTGACTTTCCGGAAGGTTTTTCTCTTCTCGGGTTAACTGAAGCGACGACTCGACTTGGCCGTCCGGCTGGACGCCTTGAACCGTCCATCCATCGGTTTCAAACGTTACCTTCCGTGGTCTGAGCGGCAAAACCACCGAAAATGATCTCTCCGCCGGCACTCTCCCATACAGAGTAACCACATGGAAACCTTCAGGAATCAGGACCCACAGAACTCCCGCATGGTCTTTCATAAGGCCTCGTGCCGGTTGTCCGTTAAGAAGAACCTCTTCCGGCATCCATGATTTCAGTGATCCGGGCAACGGCACCGCAGTCTCCACCCCGGCATCAACATTAAAAAGGATACGCAAACTATTTTTGTTCGCAGTAAGGAGCATTTTGGGGCTATCAGCGCAATTGGGAAGGCATTCCGGCTTTTCCAAGAGCCGTTCCTGAAGCTTTTGAAGGAGTTCAGGAGAGGGATAACCAGCATCTTGTTCCGCTCTCGTACTGGTTGCACCCAAAGCTAATACTATAAACAAAACCAAACTCACTATTTTATTGCCGGGCAATTTCCAGGTTCGAACACTCAGGAGAAAAAAGATTAAAGAAACCAAGAACCCAACCCTTAAAAAAGAGAGAATAAGGTTAGTAAACGGGGAAAGTAAAAATAATCGAATTTCCTGTTCCTTGGAAACGGGGCCGGTCCAAGTCAAAGGGATAGCCCGCCATTTCCACGTGGGAAGTCCAGGCCCGGTCTGATTAAGAGCGTGAGGGTCTTGAGTTAACGCAGTTAAGTTTTGATATTGTTGTTGGAACTCCCCTTTTAACTTCGGTTTGCCGATAAAAAAGGAATCTTTTTTTTCTCGTGGTGCTTGGACCTGCGGAACGGGGACCAGCTGCTCTGACCCCGCTTGCATCTCTTCTTTTGACGACAACTCCTCCATAACTGTTTGAGGCATCATTTTTGATGGACCAACAGTAATGCCCATTGGTGGGTAAATGTCCTCTAACTGCGGGTAAATTCCCCAGCGCACTTGTTTCACCACGAATGGTATTGAAAAAATAAGAAGAAAAATAATGGAGCCTATGCGCCAGAGGTTAACCACTTTTTTCGCCCAGCCCTCAGGCAGAAACCGCAAAAGAGCTAAAGCAGCCAGGAGATTAAGCCAGACCAAATGGGGCGCTCCGGGTTCATGATAGGTAAGACCAACCGCAAAAAGCGCCAGTATTCCCCATTTCCAATTCCACAGTTTATAAATTACTAAGCTGATTATCAAAACCAAAAAGAGGTCAAGAAGACTCCATTGTTTAACCCAGGTTCCCTCAATTCCATCTATTCCCGAGGCAATAAGCAGCTTCCACCCCGGCGGAAGATTTAAAACCCCGGATACTGACTCAAAGTCATGGTCCCATCCAACTGCAGGAATTTTCCAAAGTGAAGTCTCAAGCCGGCCTTCAGATTCAAGTTGTAGGTGTCCTTTGCGAAGCTCAATTCCTGGTTTTTTCCCTTTGCCGTGACCCGTTATCAGTTGTTCGACCCCCTCAATAGTTACTCTGCCCAGTTGACTTGGGGGATTTATCGCCAAATACCATTGCCGGCTCAAAGTGCCGGTGACCTGGTCCTTAGTCGTAAACCCTCGGCCATCAAAATCTAACCACCAGGTCCGGTAAAGAAAGAGCTGGTCGGGAGCGGGGTCCGGATCACCGCGCCGTATTTCCTTAAAAATCATTTCAAGACCGGGATGCATAATAAAAGTAGGAAAGTTTTGCCATTGGGAAGGGACATCGGTCTGTTTGGGATCAATGGGTGAGACACCCTCGATTTTTACCATGCGGAGTTGATTTTGGGCTTGAAATGACCAGACTTCATCTTGTAAAGTTTTCTTAAGCGGAGTTAACTTTGAAATCGGACCCTCAAAACGGGAAATAATCTGTATTTCCCATTGACCGGGACGGACTTGAAGAATAATATCACCTTCTGGACTGAGCCGCGCCGGAAGAGGACTTTGAATATTCAAGGGAACCGCGCCTTCCAGCAGCACCCCAGGCAACGTAATTTCTCTCGGCTGACCGGATACATTGATCTTTAAAAGATTGTTGACCTCGAGGGGAATGGCATCTTTAATTAAACGAAAAACCCGACACTCCACACTATCTTCTTTTCCCAATCCTCCTTCTTTCTTTTTGAGCCACAAGCGACCGCTGTTCTCAATAAACGGAAATTGAATGGGATTTCCATTAATGGACAGGCTGACAAGTCCGCTTTCCGGAGGCACATTGAGCCATTCCGGCATTTCCTTCCAGGTAAATACCCCCTCGGTCCGGTGAACCCCAGGGGTTAAGTAAACAGCAGGGATATTGTTTTTCCCCACCACGGGAGCTGGTTTGCCGTCAACCTTTACTTCTGCGGGCCAGGTTTCGGGATTTCCCGGCAAGGGAACCCATGCCTTAATAAAAACACGCCATTCCTGATTGAAACCACCTTTATTATTTTCCAGATTCAATGTGAGGCGGGAAGGCCAAAGGCATTGACACCGTTCTCCGTTGTTGTAATAGGTAGGGCAGAGTTTATCTTCCACATTATGAAGCACCCACCCCTTCCATTGTTCAAGGTTGGGAGGGATCTCACCCCGTTCCGGTTTAGCAGCAAAAGGGGAACCAATATTCACGAAAAACCAAGCGACTATCGCCAGTAAAAAATAGATTTTGTTTTTCATTCTTTCCTCCTCCAAAAGGGGATAAAATAAATTTTGGATAGCCACTATGACGTAATTACCGGAAAACCGTTATTTTTTACCTCCCAGGTTGATATGCTCCCGATACTGCCAATGCTGCGAGCATTCTTAAACTAAGCATTGCATTTGGATTTGAAGAACTCTGATATCTCGACCATAAAGCCACTGCAGCATTAAAGTCCTTCTGTTTAATTAAACTAATCAACGCTAACCTTAAAAGAAAATTATTCTTTTGATCGCTATGAATTCTACCTTGTTTGGGAAGAAGCTCCTCAGAAATGCGTCTTATTTTTTTATAATCTCTTTCACCCCACGCACGTACCAAAGCAATCCAATCCCGAAGTCCTTCAGGTAATTTTTTATAGCACGGAGAAGTTTCTATATCTTCCCAAATTACTTGCAAGGCATCAGCAGGAAGGTACGGGACGGTTGCATTGGCAAATGAAATCAACTGGGGCAACCAGACGTCGCCTCTCAAGGACACCGGATCACACAGATTACGGATCGAACGAAAATTGCGTACTAAAGTAACCGTCGAATCTGATAACGATGGAGAATTTTTGTCCCCAGGAGCGCCCTCCCCATAGAAATAGCGCCAAATGCCTACCGCATTATGTGCATTTTTCCCTATTGCTAAAGGGTGGTTGCCAGCAATACCAGAAAGTAACGACCCATGAGCAAATAGGTTAACATCATTGAGAAAGAAAACCACTTCAGGTCCGAGGCGGAGCAAACCTGAAGCGGATTGTTGTAAAAAACGTGCCTTGACGGCACCGAGATCTAAAACCGGATAAAAGTCTGAGTTAGGCGCAATCGCATACGCGTCAAACAAAGGGTCTAAATTTCGGCGATCACCAATTTTCAGCAAGATAACATCCTGAGGGGTTTTAACACCAATCAAATTAAGCTGCTTTTTTATCTTTCCTTCGGGCAATACAGGGGACAGTATATCCGGTAGTGCTGTTTGACTGGCAAGAATAAGGATATCACCCTCGGATGTTCCATATAACTGATAATCAAAAAAATTTTTACGCATTGCTTTTACTACGGAAGATATCAGTTCTACATTAATTTCGTAGACGTGTAGCCACTGACAAAACAAGCCATCCTTTTTTACATGTCGGTTAATGAGACGATAAAACTCGCCGGAAAAGAGTCCACCGATCCCACTTACCCAGGGATTTGAAGGCTCGGATATAATCAGATCATAAGTTTTTTGGTGATTGCTGAAAAAGATCTTGGCATCGGCAATGCTGATTTTGCTCCGGGGATCGTCGAAAGCATTATGGATTTTCCCGCCGATAAATTGTGTGGCCACACGAGCCGCCTCAAGCATAGCTGGTTCGATCTCCACAGTATCAACATTGCGAATACCAGGGTAGTTGAGCATCGTGTGCGTAGTCATACCTGATCCCATCCCAATGACTGCAACATCAGAGACATCCGACTTCATTATCAGAGGAAGAGCAGCCAATAATGTCATGGTTGATTCATCTGGGGCGATTTGTTGACTATTAATTTGAACACCGGCGTCAGTTTTTCCATTAGTACGAAAGCTCAGTCTTTCAGGGTCCTTAACGAGATCTATAGAAGCGGTTTTTCCATCCCGATGATAAATAATTTCCTCACCTTTCCCAAGTAAATGTCCGGTGCGATAAACTCCGGAGGCCATCTTGCTGATATCAAGATGCACGCCAAAAATAACGGCAATCAAATACAATAAACTTCCACCAACATACATCAGACGACTTTGCAATGATATTGAAAATCGGCCAAGCCAAAACAACCAAAACCCAATTATGATATCCAAAGCACCCCCGATGATAACCAGGTTCCTCAGCCCCCCAAAAGGCATAACGAACTGGATGCTTGCGATAACACCCAGGATACACCCCAAAGTGTTCACCGCATAAACGCGGCCAATTGCTTTTTCACCAACACCATTAGTAAATAAATAATGTGTCAGTAATGGCAATGTCATCCCTGCACATATTGTGGCAGGTATCATCACAAACATTGCCAAGGAATGACTGAAGATATTAAAAAATAGATATCCCTCTTCTGTTTTGGCCAGAGCTTTGAGGGCATACTGCATACCGTTAAAGGTAAATCCGTATACAATGAGGGTTAAAATTGCCAGGACACCCATTACCATCTGCACCGCGCCAAGAACAAACAATGGTCGCTTCAATCGATCCACCTGGGTCCGTATCAAAAAACCTCCAATAGCAAGGCCAAAAATAAATGCCGCTAGCATTAATTCAAATGCATGGGTAGTGCTTCCTAAGACCAGACTCAACATGCGAATCCAGGCAATTTCATACATAAAGGAGGTCATACCGGTAACCCCGGCACAAACAAGAAATATCCCTATCATTCTTACCGGCATTGTTCGGCCTTCCTGAGCAGTAACTGCTTCAGGAAGACTTACGGTTTTATCATCCATACGCACCAGCACATAAACCGCAATAGCAATGAATATGTTGATAAGACCCGCAGCAAGTATCGTCCCCGGCAACCCCACCAAGCCAATGAGAAAAAATCCCGAAGCCAAAACGCCAAAAACCGCCCCGAGGCTATTGGCAAAATACAACACCGCGATAACATGTCCGGGACGATCCGGAAACCGCCGAATAAGGCCCGCGCTCATAAAAGGGAAAGTCATTCCCAAAAGTGCTGACTGGGGAAAAATCAGAAATGCAGCCAACACCCATTTATATGTTTCCACGGCAAAAGCCGAGCCCAATGAAGGAATAACGGTAAAATAGGAGAAATCTGTCGCGGTCACAAAAATATTGTGGAACACCATTGCCATGAGACCTACGACTGCTTCTGTAATTGCATAGGCAAAAAAAGGATTCAATAAACGAAGGCTAAAACGGCTGGCAAGCCATGCGCCAAAAGCCATCCCCCCCATGAAAATCGCCAGTACCAGCGTCTGGGCATAAGCAGCATGGCCAAGAAAAAGTTTTAAGTAATGCGTCCAAATAGATTCATAAATCAACCCGGAAAATCCCGAAAAGACAAAAACAGAGATATAAATATTGCGCAATAAAACAAGACCAACAAAACGAGGCAATTGAAAGGATTGCATGGGCTGTATCCCTTCGAAAAAAAGGTTACCTAAAGTGAATCTTATAAGTCGATATCCCGTTTGCCGAAAATATTTTTACAAGATATTTCTGCTTAAAATCAATAAAGCGGGGGTCTTCATCATAGTGGATTGTATCGTTACGATAATTTTCATGAATTTTATCAGAACTGATAATATGGGTAAAATTTTGACTTCGCAAACCCCTTAAAATATCTTCACCATTTTTTGCCTTATCGTAATTAATAAATTTCTGGCTCAGATGATCATTAAATGGTTCGAACCTAAAGTAAAAATACCGAACAAAACCATGAAAGAGGACCTTGGCGTCATCAGGCAGGTTTCTGTTCGCCCAGGCAGCAGGAACATAACTTATCTCAAAGGCCTTCAAAAAATCAGGCGTCAGTTTTGGATTAACAGCAGCCAAAATTCTTTTATGACTCAACATAAGATTATAATTTTGAAAAGAATAAAAGGTAACAAAAAAAACAAAAAAGCCGAGGCACATATACCTGATTACTTTGCCGAAGCACATTATCCTTTGCCCCACTGCTCCACAAAGCAAAGACAAAAAAATCACTAGGATAACGACATAGCGAATGTTACCATTTAAAAAAACAAGAAAAAGGTAACTCAAGACTCCAATGAGAAAAATAAGCGGCCATTTTAACGGTGTCTTTTTAAGGGAAAAAATAAAAGGAGAAAAAAATAAAAAGAGAGGTCCGATAAATCGCTGAAAATCATCTTCCTTACCCCAAGCACCCGACCAAAGGTAACTAAAGGGGAAAAAGTAATTTTCTTTCAATTTTACAAAAGCGATGGAAAAAAGTTCGGTTGCGTTGGTTCCGTTTTCCCAGAGCGAGTCCGGACGGATCATTTTTGAAGAAAAAATATCGTTAAGAATTGGGAAAAAAGGATTACGAGTTATTATATAATTGCGGACAAACCATGGTGATACCAGGATAATGCCAATGAACAACGAAGCGCTAAAGAGTATTGACACCTTTTTCCAACCCTTTAGTTTATGTATAAAAAAGAAAAGGTAAAGTAATCCAACGAGGAGAATTGCCTGATATTTTATTCCTAACGCCATTCCCGTTATGAGCCCTAAAAAGGCAACCTCATTGACCTTGCTTTCTTTATCACATTCCATTAAACGCATTGATACAACCAAAAGATAAAAACCGAGAATATTACAGGTATAGGCCATGGTTCCCCAAGAGTTTATTACCGGAGCCGTCAAATAAATGATACCGGGAATAAGAGCATATTCGCGTTCAAAATATTTTTGAGTATAAACATAGAGTGCCGTTACGGTAAGCAAAGCAAAGCCAAAATGGGTGAGGTTAACCAAAACCGGGCCACCAATGACTAAAGCCAACGAAAATAGAAGCTCGCCATTAGACGGGAAAAAAGAAGGGAAAAACGTTGGATTAGTAACTATTGCCCCATGCCCAAGAAAAAGCTTGGGGATAGTCATATGATAATATAGGACATCAGTGGGCCCATGAGGTGGAAGTAGTGCTTTTAATATATTTACGATTACAAAAATACAAAAAGCTCCGGTTAAGAAATGATGAGAGGTAAAAGAAAAATTACGGTGATAAAGGTAGAAGATGAACGCTTTTAAGAAAAATTTTGCTTCCTTGGCACTCATAACAAAGAGAACGAAAAGTAAAAGGCAAAGGGTAATAGGGGTAAAAAACCCTATCATGCCCAGGAAAAGCAGTCCCTCACTGATAAGTGCAAACCCGGAGGCGGCAGAAAGAACGAATAGTTCCAGGTTGCTTTCCTTATTTATGCCTAAAATCCGAAGAAACTTCATCCCCGAACAGGAAACCATGAAAAAAAGGAGCGCCAGTAACAAAAGTTTAGTTAAAACATAGACCATTTTTGCTCTTTTGCGGATAATAGCAAAATTTAAAATAAGAGACCAAAAATGTATAAATAATAACCATTTTAAAAAAATTAGCCACAAAATTATTTTCTTCTTATTGACTTGAAACAACTTTTTGATATAGTAAAAAAATTAACCTGGAGAATATTTTTATGGTTTTAGTTCCCTGGAGATTTTACGAAGATTTAAGTTCTTTTAACCGGGAAATGGATCAGCTTTTTGATCGTTTCTTCGGGACGGAATTTATTGAAGGCCCTTGGGAAAAAATTTCCTATCCTCCCATGCGGGTGGTTAAAACTGAAAACGAAATCATAGTCTTTTTACAAATTGCCCCTCTTTCGCCTGATGAAATAGAGGTTGCTTTTAAAGATGACCTCCTGGTGATTACAGGGGAAAAGAAAAAAACAAATAACTTTCATTACCCTCAAAATGGAAAAATCTCCTTCAAGCGCATTATCCACCTCCCCAAAAAAATTCACGCTGATAAAATAGAAGCAACTTGCAAAGGGGGCGAACTGATTGTAATCCTCCCGAAAATGAAAAATAAAACTCTTTCAATGAAGATTAAGATTGAATAGACTTTAGATAGAAACAATAAAAGGGTGAGATGATAAATGATTAAAAAAATTTTTTTTGAAGAAGTTCCTATCGAGAAACTCAGGTGGGAATGTCCTTTAGAGTATATCCCTTTTGAAAACTCAAACGAAATTGCACCGCTCACAGAAATCATCGGGCAAGATCGGGCGGTTGAAGCGATTAAGGTGGGATTATCCATAGATAGTGAAGGTTATAATATTTTTGTGACTGGCCTTTCCGGGGCCGACCGCATTCCCACTATCCAGCAGTTGTTGGAGCAGACCAAAAAATCTGATGATGCGCCCCCTTCTGATATTTGCTGCGTGCACAATTTTAAGGACCCGGACTCCCCCCGGATAATTTATCTACCCGCCGGAAAAGGCAATGATCTTAAAAAAGACGTGCGTGAATTCATAGAGTCTTTAAAAAAAGATATCCCCCAAATTTTTGAGAGTGAAGAATATAAAAACCGTAAAAAAGCCATCACCGAAAATTTTCGAGAAAAGCAAAAAGCAATAATCAAAGAGTTTGAAAAAAAAATAACGAGTGAAAATTTCTCTATTGTTCAGGTTCAAATGGGACCGTTCACCCGTCCGGTTATTTTTCCGATTGTTATGGGAAATCCGATGCCGCTGGAACAGGTTGAAGCACTGGTTGAAAAAGGCGAGTACCCGCGTGAGACGTATGAAAGAATGGCCCAAAAACTCTCTGATTTCACTTCAGAAATGGAAACCATATTTACTGAGCTGCAAAAAAGGGAAAAAGATTTTGAAGAAAAAATGAAGGCGCTCGATAAAGAGTTAGTATCACCCCTTCTCAATGAAGCGGAAGAGCTTATTAAGAAAAAATATCAGAATGAAAAATTAAATCTCTACTTGTCCGAGATGATCGATGATATTTTAAACAATTTCACTTTTTTTATCCCCCGGCGGGAAAAAGAATCTCAGTTTCCCGCTCCCCCTACCCCTGACCTTTTTACTGAGTATCAAATCAACGTGCTGGTTGATAATTCTGAGACCAAAGGTACACCTATTATCATTGAAAGAAACCCTAATTATCGAAACCTGTTTGGAGGAATCGAAAAAATCTTGGATCCACGGTACGGAGTATGGAGGACAGACTTTAGCCGGATTAAAGCCGGTTCGCTGCTTAAAGCTAATGGCGGTTATCTGGTTATGAATCTTCTCGATGCTGCAATAGAGCCGGGCGTTTGGCTTACTCTGAAAAGAGTTTTAAAGAACCGGAATGTGGAGGTTCAAAGTTTTGATCCTCTTTATCTTTTTAGCATGTCAACGTTAAAGCCGGAACCTATTGAAGTGAATATAAAGGTAGTGATGCTCGGTGACAACTATCTTTATTACCTCCTCAATAACTATGATGATGATTTCAAGGATATTTTTAAAATTAAAGCGGACTTTGATACGGTGCTGAACAATGAAGAAAAAACCGTTAAACAATATGCCTCATTTGTCAAAAAAATATGTGACGAAAAAAAAATAAGGCCTTTGGATAAAGGCGGAATCGCTGCAATAATTGAACATGGAGTGCGCCTTGCGGACCGGCAAAAAAAAATTACCACTAAATTTTATAAATTAAGTGATGTCCTCAGTGAAGCAAACTACTGGGCAGACAATGATGGTTCTCCGATAATACAAAACCATCATGTCGAAAAAGCTATTGAGCATCAAGAGTACCGGGTTAATTTGATCGAGAAAAAAATCCAGGAGATGATCGAAGATGGTCTTCTTATGATTGATACTGAGGGACACGTGATTGGCCAGGTCAACGGTCTTTCGGTTTATGATTTTGGAGACTTTTCTTTTGGAAAACCATCACGAATTACCGCTAAAACTTCCATGGGGCGCTCCGGGATTATCAACATCGAACGGGAGGCAGATTTAAGCGGAAAAACTCATGACAAAGGGGTTTTAATTTTAGGGGGCTATCTTCGGGGCAAATATGCCCAAAACAAACCCTTAAGCATGAGCGCCAGTATTTGCTTTGAGCAGTCTTATGGTGGCATAGACGGTGATAGCGCTTCTTCAACCGAAATTTACGCGGTCCTCTCAAGCCTTGCAGACTTACCGCTCCGCCAAGATATCGCGGTTACCGGATCAGTAAACCAAAATGGTGAAATCCAGCCAATCGGAGGTGTTAATCAGAAAATCGAAGGGTTTTTTGATGTCTGTCGCGCAAAAGGATTGACAGGAACCCAAGGAGTAATGATTCCCCACCAGAATGTTGTAGATTTATTGCTTCGCAAAGACGTAATCAAGGCAGTTGAAGAAAAAAAATTCCATGTCTATCCGATTAAAACCGTAGATGAAGGAATTGAACTTTTAACCGGATTACCCGCTGGAGAAAAACAGGCAGATTGGTCCTATGCCGGAGGAACAGTAAATTATTTAGTGGATAAAAAATTGCAGGCTCTCGCTGTGGGGCTCAAAACATTTTCTTCTGAAGAAAAAGAGACACCATCCCCAAAAGTGAATAAACGAAAAAAAATTTCCAACAATTAACTTCACTATTTCCAAGTGAAATGGTAATGAATAAGAAGCTGCGGCATCTCATTGTGGCACTTGTGTTGGGGACGGTTTTTTCTTTTTTTATTGTCGGCATGAAAAGTACCAGGTCAGAAGAAACAAAAAAGGAAACCGCAAAAGAAGTGCCTCTTTTACTTTCGATTGCCGATAAATTTACGAGAGCAAAGCGACCCCCAGTCCAATTTTTTCACGATACACATGCCCATGCGCTCAAACAAGAAGGATGCCAAGCATGTCACCCCTCGGATGAAAAAGGGATAACATCCTATTCCTTTCCCAAAAAAAAAATGAAAAAAACAAAAGGTCGCTTACCAATTCTTACCACACCACATGTATCGGCTGTCATAAAAAACTTACCAAAGGCCCGGTTACCTGCAAAGCGTGTCATGTGTCAACAAATACAACCGCAAGTCCGCCCATCCGACCCGAAGGTCCTTTCAATTCCTATCTTCACGACCTCCATTCTGAACCTTCACAGAAAAATTGCGTAGTATGCCATCATACCGGAGATAATTCCTCTTGCCGAAAATGTCACGGCTTAAAGGACAATGGTATCCCGTCCTACAAAACCGCCGCCCATTTATCGTGTTTAAATTGTCATTTGGAATCTAAGGCAGGCCCCACTTCCTGTAAAGGGTGTCACTCGGGAACACATGAATCTTCAGAAAAAATATCCAACCCTCCTGTCTGCAAAAATGATTATAGGTATTTTCCCTAAAAACCTAAACGCCGCTAATTTTTGAGCTGATGTCCTTGGTCACGGCTTAACCCCGTTGCTTTTCGTTTTCAATTGGGTAGATCCGCCCCTAATGTTTTCCCCATTTATGCATTTTATTAGTGGTCAATATTTTTAGTGTATTTTTTCATTTACTGGCGATTTATAGACTAACACAGAGCTGAGTTGCCTCTCCGTTCGAAACCATGCGGTATCGCTATTTAGCTACCGTAGGTGACGCTATTCCACCGTTGGTGCCGCGCTCAATCACAACGATGTTATTATACCCTCTCCCAGTCTTCTATTTCTCCTTTATATATCCTAACCACCGGACTAGCCTCTGGTTTATTGATATCTTTGGAAACAGCTATCAAATGAATATGATTGGGCATAAGACAATAGGCTCATATGGATACTTGTTTTAGGGAAGTGTGGGGGGGTGTGGGGCCAGTGTGGGGGTCGGGCCAAACAAGTAATCGATAATATTTTTAGGCCATAACGTTTCTTGGCTTCATAAAGCCACGTTAGTCATCTCCGGCAATCCTTGGAAAATTTGAGCAGAAATTCCCTTTTATGGAAGCCGTGGGTGATATGCCATATTTGCCCGGGAACATAATGTCTTTTAGCCCGTGCCATTAATCACCGTATATAACGTTATTTCACCTTAAAAAAATCAATATAAACCCAAATCCTCTCGGATTTTGGAAATTATCATTTTTAATTTTAATTATTTAACTTGGCCCGATCCCCTACATAAATCACCCACCACTTTCTCAGATTATTCTATGATATTTCCATTACCAGTCTTCTTATAGTCAAGTTCGACAGAGTTTACAAATGCTATTCTGCCCACAGAATTAGGTAAAAATGAATGGGCTTTGCACCAGTCCTTAAATGTTTCTGGATCTATGTCAACACGAAGAGCAATGTTGTTAGCTCTTTTAATCTCTTCTAATTCTTTTTTGACAACAGCCTGCCAATCTTTATAGGTCGCAGGCATATCTTTAGTATCTGTAAAGATGGTAAGTGCCTTATTATAAGTAAGATCATCCTTGTACCATCCAATTCCTATAATATCGTTCATTCTCATACCTCCATTCATTTATGAGGTTCGTATGGGGAACCCAAATCAATATAAACCCAAATTCTCTCGAATTTTGGAAATTATCATTCGTAATTTTAATGAATTACCTTAGAACGACCCCCTACGCTCAAAATCAGCGGCGGCGCGCAGCGCCGTCCGCTGCACCTGCGCGGACGGGTAATACTTGGACATGTTCACCCACGCGTAGGCGCCTTGCTCGGAGGGAAACTGGATCTTCACCTTGTTCTTGGGATTGCCGAACGTTTCAGCTAAGAGGTGGGCAAAGGAGTGCAGCGGATTTGCCCATCCAACTTCAGCCGTTTGTTCGGCAATACTATTCAACCAATTGTCAAGCAATTTCTCCCCGCAGCTTTGCTTTTGTACAAAAGTTTATCAGCTCTATTTATAAGGCTTTCCATGGTATCGCTTTCGCTAATGAGCGTAGCACCAACAGAAATTGTGACCCGCAACATTTTGTCATTATTATTTATGTATGAACTGGCTACGAGAGTCCGTACTCTGTTTCCAAGATTTTTAAGATCGTGGTCGTTTGTGTTACGTATAATACCAATAAACTCTTCTCCTCCCCAGCGGCCATAAAGATCAAAAGGTCTGGAGTTAGCAACAAAAGTATTTGCAACAAATTTAAGAACATCATCACCTACATCATGGCCATAGGTGTCATTGAACTGTTTAAAATGATCAATATCCATGAACAGGACACCAAAGGGTACGTTAAAGCGTTTTTTTTCTTCAAACCTGATTTGTATTTCTCTTTCGATATAATATCTGTTTGCTAACTGAGTAAGATTGTCAAGAAGAGCTAGTTTTTCCAACTCTTTCACTCTCAGTTCGTTGGCTGACTGATTGCCAATATCGGTAAATAATTCTATCCCACCGATTATACTTCCTTTTCTGTCGATTAATGTACTGACTCGAACAGAAACTGGAATTCTGTGACCGTCCTTATGGTGCATGTATATTTCAGCTTCGCGAGGTTTTCCATCAGCAATGGCTGCTGCAAGAGGACACATTCCTTTGCAAAGATTATTACCATCACTATCGACGTGAGTGAGTATCTCATTGGCGCAAGATTTACCAACAACCTCACTAGCAGTGAATCCAGAGATCCTTTCAGCAGCTTTATTCCAGTATGAAATAATTCTGTCTTGATCTACAAAATATAAACCATCATGGAGGTTTTCAATAATCCTTTCATAAAAATCTTTTTCTAAATTCATAGAGTCTTTCTCACGCTCTTTTTGGTTTGTTGTTTATACAGCCGAACGCCGGGCATCAGCGGGAGGCCCAGTTTATGGCCGATCCGCTGCATGCCTTTGATAGTCATTAAGGCCTCCTCCTAAGGCATGATAAAATGTCTTTTGGATAAAAACAATTCTAACCAAAGGAGGAAACCTTATGAGATTCTACACCAATCAACACAAATTCTATTGTGGTATCGATTTGCACGCCCGATCCATGTACATCTGCATTCTGGATCAGGAGGGCAATACCGTGCTTCACAAAAACTTCAAAACCACCCCGGAATCCTTTCTTCGGGCCATCCAACCTTACCGGGAGGATATTGTCGTCGCCGTCGAATGCCTTTTTGTCTGGTTCTGGCTTGCCGATCTTTGCAACCGGGAAGCGATCCCTTTTGTTCTTGGACATGCACTCTACATGAAAGCGATCCATGGTGGCAAAAGCAAAAATGACAAAATTGATTCCCGGAAAATCGCTGTTCTTCTCCGGGGAGGAACGCTGCCGACAGCCTATGTCTATCCGGAGGCCATGCGCTCAACCCGGGATCTCCTCAGGCGGCGAAACCATTTAATGCGAAAACGCTCCGAACTGCTGCCCCATATCCACAACACTAACAGCCAATATAACCTTCCCGAGTTTGAAAAGAAAATCTCATACAAGGCAAATCGTGACGGCGTCTCCGATCACTTTCCTGACCCGTCCGTTCAGAAAAGTATCGAAGTGAATCTTCAACTCCTCGATCTCTATGACCGGCTCCTTACCGAACTGGAACTTTTCATCGTCAAGCAAGCCAAAGGGAACGACATCCGAAGCTTTTATCTGCTTCGAAGCATCCCCGGAATGGAAAAAATCCTCAGCCTCATTGTACTGTATGAAGTTCATGATATCACCCGCTTTGCCCGTGTCCAGGACTTCGTTTCCTATTGTCGTCTGGTCAAATGCCCCAGAGGGTCAGGAGGAAAAAAGTCCGGCGCCAAAAACAGCAAAATCGGCAACGCCCATCTCAAGTGGGTCTTCTCCGAAGCAGCCTGTCTTTTCCTCCGAGGCAACGAACCGGCTCAAAACTATCACGACCGCCTCGTTAGCAAGCTCGGCAAGGGAAAGGCTCTTTCAATCATTGCCCATAAAATCGGCCGGGCCGTCTACTTCATGCTCAAAAGAAAGGAACCGTTCAATGTAAACACTTTTTTTGCCCATATATGACGGGACGAGGTAGGCGATCCCAACGCCTAACTGGAACGCCTTTTTCGGGATATCATCTTCAGGGTGCTTTACAAAATTAATCCGATTGCATCAACGAATGCGCATAGCGCCATAGGAAAATAACCTGTAAATCCGCTGCCTTGATTGGACGCCTACCTAGGTCCCCATTAATTTTATACGGTGGTGCAATGACAACGGTTTTTCGTGTGTTGCCCCACCCCCGAGCCCCCATTGCAACTGGACTCCCAGAGCATAACCGGGGAGAGCCCGACTTTTGATAGGGCCAGCATGCGGGTACGAATGATCTTCTAGTTGCGGGCAAAAGCCCCAGGCGCAAACAGCGCTTTATCCTCAATAGGTGTTTGGTGCAGACACGTTTCTGCAAACCTGTTCCTTGGAAACTAAGCCGGCATCGTTGGCCTTGTTACAGCATCATTGTTACTTGTGGCGCAGAACATCTTTTATTCTTTTTCTCCGTCAAGGGGGACTTTTTTCTCTTGACAAGAGGAGGCCTTATAGGTGTTATGTGATTATTTGAATAGATTACTCAGGACTTGAACTAAAGTTGCAAAACCAGAAAGAGCTCCGATTAATGCACACCATTCACTAAATCCAAATTTTTTTCTTGTTCTTTCTTTTAAATGTATTTTCACAAATGGGAATAGCTTTTGTTTAAATATCAACGTAGTAACAACAATCAGGATAATAGACCAACTAATTGGCAGAATCATCTGGGAATATTGTTTTTTCAAAAGCATGGAAGAGCTATAAAAAATTAGTGCCATTACTATAGTAGGATATGCAAATGATAACTTATTCAACCATAAATACCATGGCCTTTTTGATTAAAAGAATTTCTCTATTTGAGACTTTTTTCCTAAAAACCACGTCTGATCGAGGGAATGAATTTGACAGTTTATATGGTTGTGGTGAAGTGATAAACTTACACCAGAGGAAATACCTCTGTAATCCTCGGTTTCAATCCAGCGTTGCATACCAATAGATAATTTGTCAGTTGATGTAGGGATGTCTGGATTTGAAAGCAATTCTTTAAATGACTCTGCGGAAATTGTTGTGCTGTCGAATGATATTTGAATGTCAATGCGGTCAGTTTTAGGATCTTCTAATACAATTTTCTCCAATAGGAAAAGATCATTCTTGGAAAGCAATGCAGAATTAAGATCAAAAAGCTCTCGATACTCTATTTTTTCGGACATATTTATTACTCTCACTCTTCATATAACGAAAAGGTAAGCCGGAGCGGCGCCTGTGCGCCGCTTTCGACTTAAGCGATGGGTTAGAACCTCTTGTTAAAAATTTGACTACTTCAGTGTTAGTGTCAGTCTTAGTCTTCTTCCGATATCGGGGACTGACCCCGTTGTATTTTATTTTGTCAAATGTGTAGACCTGATCCCTTTGTTTCCCTAAGCTGCTGATCGATCCGGTCTATCAATTCCCGCCAATTACTGCTATTCCGGTTTTGTCGTAGCTACTTAGTATGCCCTCCTTTTGACCGCCTCCGCCAAACCGCACCTGGGCGGCGGAGTATAAATTAAAAATCGCGGGACCTCCCTCGAAGCCAACATTTCCATAAGTGTCGCACCAGTACCGGCCGGGGATAACAACACCTGTAATCTGGTATAAAAAATACACATCCTGAGCATGAAGATGGCGCCCGTTGATGAAAACGCCGGTGTTGCCGTTAGAGCAGTTTGGATTGAGCGGCCCGCCGAGTTCCAAAAAAGGCAAGACCTGTCCCATGCAGGGACCTCCCATGAAGCCCCATGCGCCCGAGTACTTGTCGTACCAAAAGTCGCCGTCGAGTATGCGCACGCCATATTGCGTTTCTAGTTGCTGTATTGTCTCGGGGGGAATCAGCACGCCATTAATGGAAACGCCCCCCGCCGCCTGGACCGGCGAAATGCAGACAGCGGAAAGCAGCATCACGCCAATCAAGCAGACCGAAACGACTGGTGAACCACAGAAAAAACCTTTTCTCATAACGTGTACTCCTACGCCTGGATTGTTAGTTGATCGAAGGAACTTTTTTATTTTTCTCGGATAGCATAACAATAAAGATTGTATCCGGAGTGAGCAAAGCGGAATTCCGGATACAATCGGTTGAACTAAGCCGCTATTCAGTAGCTATGGGCAATCAATTGAACGGCTTGACATAGCAAATGCTTCCTTTTCTCCAGGATGATTGCTCTTTGACAATTGAATAGGCTTCCGGCAGCGATCGCGAGTAACCTTTGGGGAAATCTTACCGAGTCAATGGAAAGATTCGCCTCTTTCTTACGAAAAATAGACATTCCTTCCCCTTCGAGGCCACATTTCGAACTAAAATAAGTTTCTACGCACGGTTCTATTCTCATGGGGACCGGCTATCATATTTGGGCATCCTGTCTTCCGGACTTATCGCCAAGGCAGGCAGAACTTCTCTCGGAATCATTTTCCCTTGGCCACAGAAGGGACAAGCTCGGGGATCTATTCCCGTAATCCGGGTCAGGAGATCCTCCCAGGTCTCTTTAGGGGATTCCTCCGCCTCTTCTTTGGTCAAGACTCCCAAAAGCTTCCGGCATCGTAACAGCCTCCTTGTGCGGCTTCGATTGCTCAAAGGGCCATAATGCCGAATCTTGACGAACTGATCCGGTAAAACATGGAGTAAAAAACGACGGATGAACTCCATAACATCCAGGGTTAAAAGCTTGATTCGATCCCGGTCAGCCGAGTCCCGCCAGCGAAAACTCACCCGGTTCCCCTCCAAACTCACCAAACGATCATTGGAAAGAGCTACTCGATGCGAGTAACGACTCAAATACTCCATCACCTCTTCGGGTTTTTTTAAGGGAGGCTTACAGTAAACCACCCACGCTTGCTAATAAAGATCGGTCAAAAACCTTTGGAAGGCAGGAGCTTTTTGTAAGGCTTCTATTTTACCGGTAAACTTCAACTTGCCGGCTTCGTCGAGTTTTTTGAGGCCGTTTAAAAATTTACCTCGGAACAAGCACGACAGAACCTTCACCGGAAGAAAAAAGCCTGGCCGCGAACAGATCCATCGTTTCCCATCCAAAGATAATCCCCCCGCGCTCACAAGGCAGTGAAGATGCGGATGGTCGATCAAGGTTTGGGACCAGGTGTGCAATAGGACGGTAAATCCGATCTCTGCTCCCAAATATTTTTGGTCCTTAGCCAATTGCAACAGTGTTTCAGAAGCAGTCTTAAACAGAAGATGGTAAATCACCTTCTGATTCCTTAAAGCCAGGGACCGGAGGCTCTCCGGCAGGGTAAACACCAAGTGAAAATATGCAATCGGCAGCAGATCCTTCTTCCGGGCCTCCAATCACCGCTCCTTCTCCAAAAATTGGCATTTGGGACAATGTCGATTCCGGCAGGAATTATAGGAGACTTTCAACTGACCACAGTGATCGCATTGATCGATATGCCCCCCAAGTTCAGCCGTCCGGCAAACCTCGATGGCCCGCATGACCCGCAAATGACGAAGGGGCATCTCCGCACCATGAAGCTCCCGATAATCCGGCCCAAATCCCCGAAAAATATCGGCCACCTCTAAATACCCTTTCATGGAAAGCCACCCCTTTAATGGGTTGACTTCCCGGTTCTCTCCATAAGATCTAAGGGGCTGGTCACGCCCCCTAAATTCTTTCGGCTCAGGTGAAGATAGATCGCCGTGGTTTTCGGGCTCGTATGCCCCAAAAGACGCTGAATATGGTAAAGATCGGTACCCGCTTCCAAAAGGTGGGTCGCAAAACTATGCCGCAGAGTATGCACCGAGGCGGCTTTCTTGATCCCGGCTTGAAGAACAATCTTTTCAAATACTCTCTGAACAGCCGAAACGGAAAGAGCCTCATTCTCTGGTTTCGCTGGAAACAACCAGTACTGAGGCCGATACTCTTTCCAATACTCACGCAGAACTTCCAGGGTGCGTTGGGCTAATAAGGTATAACGGTCCTTCTGCCCTTTGCCCTGCCGGACTCGAATCATCATTCGCTGGCTGTCAATGTCCGAAACCTTCAAATGAACAACCTCGCTGACTCGCAGACCAGCCGAATAGATCGTCATCAGCAACGCTCGATGCTTCAGATTCCGGATGGCGGGAAAAATAGCCTGAACCTCCTGCGAAGAAAGAACCACCGTAAGTCTCTTCCCCATCTGCACCCGAGGAATCAGAAATCTATTCCAATCTCTCTTCAGGGTCGTCTCGTAATAAAACTTCAGAGCGCTATACGCCTGACTGATACCGGACTGTGAGACCTTCTTCTTCTGAATGAGGTGATGAAGATACTCCCGAATCTCCACATCTCCCAACTCCTCCGGGCATCGACGAAAATGAAGAACAAAACTCCTCATCCAGGTCAAATAACATGTCTGGGTTCGAGGACTGTAATTCTTCAACTCCAAATCCATTTTCATCTGATCGTGTAACTTTCCCATGGCCGATCTCCTTTCTTGAAAAGTAGATTAAACAACTTCTACTTTTTAACAAAAAGGAAATGGCCTTGGAAGCGGCAATCAAATCAATGGATAGGAAGCCCCACAACAACAACTCATCGCCAGTTACTATTCAATTGTCAAAGAACGATTAGAAAAACCACCGCGAAGCGGTTTAGTTCAACTATTCATTATCACAATTTATTTACATTATCACTCATTTTCACCAGGGTCTTATGCGGATCGGTATAAGACCCTCTCATATTTTTTAGATCGTATCAACTGGGCTACGAATTCCAACCGGTCCACGATTAAGGACATGCGTGTAAATCATGGTCGTCTTCACATCCTTATGTACCAAAAGTTCTTGGATCGATCGAATATCATAACCACTTTCCAGTAAATGGGTTGCGAACGAATGCCGGAAAGTATGACAGGTAGCTCGTTTGGTCAATCCAGCGGTTGCAACTTGTTGTCTTTTCCGGGATTAGACATTTTCCCCTCAAATTAAAATCGTTATTTCGTATTTCTCCCTCAAAACAAAAAAAGGCCTATCGCTTTTTAATACAGCGAGTTGGTCTTATTTTATTTTCTTATCGATTTTAAAAACTCTTCCCATCAAAGACACCCTTTTTCTTTTTTCCGCCTATCTTTTTTGGGTTTATACGGTTTATATTTTCCCTTTTTAATACTAAGTAAGGGAAATGTCAAGAAAAAAAATTGGATTCCTGGTCAAAGCCGGAATGACAAATAAAGTTAATTTTTCCAATTTATGATAGGCATAACAAAAATGACTAAAGTTGTACGATGAAAGGTCAAATGGTCTAAAAATCAAGGTCCGTGAACCGTAAAGAGTAACACGTGGAAAGGAAGGAATAAGAAAGACCGGTAATACCTAACGTTTTACGATTTACGTTTTAAGGAGAAGGAAAAAGAAAAGAGGGGAATTTAGATGGAGTGAAAGGGTAACTACCCCAAAATAAAATGGCAGCTCTTTGGTTAAAAAATAATGAACTGCCATTTTAGAAATAAGCCAAATTTAAAAAAGCACCGGGAAAAGCACCCCTATAAACTTAAAAGCTTTTTTTACCCCTGTGGCCCGGCAGAATCTCTTGGGATAATCTCTAATTCCACTCGTCGGTTCTGTTGTCTTCCGGCCTCAGTATCATTACCGGCTATCGGAAATTGTTCACCAAAACCAATCGCGCTGACACGTCCCGGATCAACGCCTTTCCCAATCATAAAGTTCGCTACTGATTTGGCGCGTCTTTCGGAAAGCTCTTGGTTGTATGCCTCGGTTCCGGTACTATCAGTATAACCTTTTACAATTATAGTGGTTTCCGGATAACGATTTAATACGTCAGCCACCTGGGTCAACCCATCAACTGCACCTGGCTTGATGATGGCAGAATTAACATCAAACAAAAGGGAATTCGACATGGTCGCGATAAGCCGATCGCGCTCTTGTTTTACATTTTGGATCTCCTGAATTTTTCTTAAATCTGCCGCCTGCTTATCCAGATAATAACCAATACCTCCACCGATTAAGGCACCTGTTGCTGCGCCGATTGCCGCTCCCGCGCCGGTATGGCCGGTCTGGTGTCCGATAATCGCCCCGATGCCCGCACCCGCAACTGCACCAACACCCGCGCCGACTGCGGTTCTTTTCTTTTCGGTGGCGCATGAGGTTAATAAAATGACAATAATAACAAAAACAAAGATTCCATAAATTTTCTTACTCATCATTTTTCCCTCCATAAATTCGAAATTAATCTTTCCTCTTTGTTCAGCAATTTTAATTTTTTAGACGTCTTGGGAAAAAAAAGGTTTACAGATTTTTTATCAAATATTATTAAGTACGCTTACTGCTTTTTGTTATTCGAATATCTAAAATTTAATAACATACATTTTAATAAAAATCAAATTTATTCAAATTGTTTCGGCCTCACAAAGCAATGCTTTAAAAAACCCGAACCACTTAAATTTGTTCGCGATTATTTTCATCAGTAATAAAATTCACATTACTTTCTTTCCAATCTTCTGCCTGGATGGGTGATCCTCCTCCTTGGTTTACCTCTACGACACCTTTTATGATATCATTGGTTAAATTGCGCCTCCACTCGTGTTGTTTTAAACTTTACTGTAAAAGTATTGGA
The DNA here is from genome assembly GCA_026625185.1 of Thermodesulfobacteriota bacterium. Classification (GTDB taxonomy): domain Bacteria; phylum Desulfobacterota; class WTBG01; order JAGOGO01; family JAGOGO01. The sequence continues at coordinate 2,876,310 of CP113000.1, forward strand.
ACTATTTCGAGAAGCAGCATCATTGGTATGGATTAAAACCTCGGCATGGGGCTGAAATTTTAATTGATTGGGAATATTGAGATACGGACTCCTAAAGGTTGATTGGGGCCTGAAGCCGGTAGTCTTAGTAAAGGGATATTTTTTTGCCAAGGATTTATAACTTTGTCCTTCGATAGGTTCCACAAACGATGGGAAGGGATCCTACCCAAACTTTGGGAGTAGAGAGGAATTGATTTCCCACTTACCGGACGTAGTATTAAAGCCAGGCGCTCCATCTGGCCGAAGTCTGCCCAGCAACCCTTTTTTTTCTTCAAAATGATGCAGTGATTTTTCCGCAAACGAGATTGGCCCTTACTACGAGCGAAGTTTAAATTTTTCAAAACTAAAAGGCAGGTCAGTAATCACAAATTTTACCATTTCTTCCTCCCTTTGTGAGTAAAGATGACCATACCCTAATCGTTCGGTTAAGGCGGCGTAAATAAGATAATCACCCCGGGCTTCACCAAGAGGTTCAATTATTCTCTTTCGAAACTGAATTGCTCTCGGAAGAGCCATGGGATAAAACCCAAAATATGAGCACGATTCAAAATAAGTGGTTGCCGTAAGAACCATATCGGCATAAAGAGCATCAGCATTAAAAAATTTATTAATACCCACCTGATAGTCAAGGGCTTTTGGTCATTTTTTTAAGCTCTCAATTTCTTTTTTTGCTTCTGCCAATTCTTCGGTTGTCTTTCGTAACCGAACAGCAAGGATTTCCGCAAACATTCGGTATAAAATCGTTAAAATTACTGGTTGCTGTTTTTCAAAATCGGTTTTAAATTTGGCAAAATCAATTGCGAGACAGGTTGTTTCAGCATCCGCAATAATTGATGCGGAACGAGGAGAATCAACAATAACCCGCATCTCCCCAAAGACTTCCCCTACCCTTCTAAAGATGCCAAAGGTTTGGTTCCCTTTTAATATTTTAACACTACCTGAAATCAAAATATATATCCAGTTATCAACGCTCCCTTCATTAATGATGATTTCACCATGAGTAAATTTTTTTAGCGTACATACATTAATAAATTCCTCAAGTTGATCTTCCTCGAACCGATTAAACACATTAAGATTTTTAATTTTATCAATCAGTTCAAAATTTTGCTTGTCGGTTATCACCATCCTCACCTCCTTCCTGACCTTAAAATTTTATAGAGTAATATTTAAATTTTCATTTCTTTTAATCGCCTCAAGAAGCCCAACTGTACCTGCCATCATCGTATCACCTAAAGGGCCACCTTCACAATATTCAAGGGTCACGCCCTGCATTATTTCCCGACGTCGTGGTCCGGTCACCACGATTTTTTCAATTTGATTAAATCCTGGACAAGACCGGATATAGGCTCCATGACCTCCTTCGGAAACCACTTGGTGGTGTTTAAGGGTGCCGTTTCCTAAACCAACAAGAAGTTCTTCAATGAGTTGAGATGTTAAATAATTAGTGTGATACTCAAAAAAACCCCCTAATATATTGTTAGTGAGACAGGCGCCAAGGGTGTGAGAATTGCCGATATCCACAACCAAACAATGAGAACATCCCTGAAGGTTGCGGTCTAAAGAAGCTCCGAGTACTGCCGCCATTCCAGTGTCCATCATAAAAGCCTTTTGGTGAGGTATTTCAGAAAGAAGCGCTCCGGTTGCTTTCATTCGGGTGAAGTAAGGAGGAATTTTTTCAACCAAAAAAAGAAACGCTTCCGGAAAAGGTTTTTTTTCAATGATCGCTTTCATTATTTGATGCCGGAAGTCAATACTGCTAACTCCACCGGGTGCAACGCCATGGTCCTGCACCGCAGCCGCTATATAGCTAAACTCCCACGCTGCTCCAAGCTCGTTTAAAAGAACACGAATACCCGAGGTGGATATATCTCTAAGGATTAGGTGGGTAATATTATCTCCCGGTAATTTTTCTTTTTCCAAGTCTGAAATTAGGGTGATTCCTTTATCCCGAACTTTTTCCAGGTTATCATTAATTGTTTTTGCCGCTGTTGGGGTCATAAAAACATTATGTGTCTTGGCATGCTGAATAACCGCATTGGAGACCGCGCCACCCCCCATAATCGTCCCTGAAAGAAGCAGGTCTCCTCGCGTACCAAGGATAGTCTCCGCGATTTTTTTAATCGGCGAAACAGAAACTGCTTTGTAATGTTCTTGAGTATCCGGGTAAAAAACGAGAATGTCCGTAGTCCCGGCGCCGATATCAATGGAAAGAATAGGATGCATGTCTTTTATGTTTGGGAGAAAAGGTTATAGGGGTCTGTCAGATTATTTAAAAGATATTCTCTTACATAGCCTATCCTGAAAGCGTGGTAAAGGCAAATGTTTTGGTTTGTTTTTCCAAGGTTATCAGACCGCTATTGTTTTGCTTATTCCGTTAGAAAGCCCCACATGCTCTGTTAGTCCTCAAATATTTAACAGAAAATTTAAAATTTTTACGCTTTTGCACCGAGGATACATGCCCCATTTGAAAGCCTTCTAACGTAGCGTACTTTTTCGCTTTACCCGCCACGCGCTTTTCATTTTTTAACTATTTTCTTTTTATTGACATTATTTAAATTATTTCTTAGGATATCGTTTTCTTTTTAATTTTTGTCTTCAGGAGGAAAGGAATAATGAACGCGTATGAAACCAAAGATATTCGGAATATTGCGATTATTGCCCACTCAGGTGCGGGAAAGACATCTATGGGGGAGGCATTCCTTTTTAACGCTAAGGTAACGGATCGTCTCTGTCGCGTTGATGATGGGAATTCAGTCTTGGATTTTGAACCTGAAGAAATCAAACGAAAAACTACGATAATGTCTTCATTCCATTATTTAAAATGGAAGAAGAAAATCATCAATATTATTGATACGCCCGGGGATACCAATTTTATTACCGAAACTTTTTCTTCATTGAGTATCGCCGATAGTGCGGTGCTTTTGATTGATGCGGTTGCTGGGGTAGAAGTACAAACAGATAGAGTCTGGCAGGTTGCCCAAGAAAACAATATTCCCACGATACTCTTTATAAATAAAATGGATCGAGAACGAGCCGATTTTTTCTCAGCTATTAAAAGCATTGAGGATAATTTAAAGGCAAAACTCGTTATCATTCAAATACCCATTGGTAAGGAAAATAATTTTAAAGGGGTGGTGGATCTTATAACCCAAAAAGCCCTTTTGTTTTCTAAGGAAGGAAGCGGCGAAATTACCAAAGCAGACCTACCCGAAGAATTAAAAGATGAAGCCACTTTCTATCGGGAAAAATTAATTGAAGCGGTGGCCGAATCTAATGATACCCTTTTGGAAAAATACCTTGATTCAGGAGAACTTTCTGATGAGGAAGTGAGTAATGGGTTGAGAAATGGAATTCTAAAAAATGCTTTCTCTCCGGTTATGTGCGGAGCGGCGCTGCTCAATATGGGGATTCAACCGGTATTAGACTTAATTGCCGAGAATTTTCCTTCCCCCCAAGACCGTCCCCCACGAAAAGCAAAAAATGCAAAAACAGGCGCTGAAGAAGTTTTACAACTGACCTCGCAGGGGCCTTTTTATGGCTTTGTTTTTAAAACTGTGTCTGACCCTTACACCGGCAAATTAACCGTGTTAAAAGTATCCTCTGGAGTGTTAAATTCTGACTCAACCATTTTTAATATTAACCGCAACGCCAAAGAAAAGATCGGGCAAGTCTTAAAGCTGGAAGGAAAATCTCAAAAACCGATTAATCCCGCAGTGGCCGGTGATATTGTCGCGCTCTCTAAATTAAAGGAGACGACAACCAATGACACGCTGACCGAAGGAAAAAGCGACATCGTTTTTGAGGCACTAAAATATCCCACCCCTGCAATTTTCTATGCCATTAATCCAAAATCACGCGGTGACGAAGATAAATTAAGCGGAGCACTGGCTCGTCTCCAGGAAGAGGATCCAACTGTTCAGTTTAGTCGCGATGAACAAACCAAGGAATTTCTCATTTCCGGAATGGGACAAATACATCTGGAAGTTATGGTTGAAAAACTCAAACGAAAATTTGGCGTAGAAGTAGAGCTTAAGACTCCAAAGGTTCCTTATAAAGAAACCATTAAGGGTAAAGCCCGTGTGCAAGGCAAATACAAACGTCAATCCGGCGGCCGGGGCCAGTATGGTGACTGCTGGCTTGAGATTGAACCGCAGCCGCGCGGTAAAGGATTTGAATTTGTAGACAAGATTGTCGGCGGCGCCATTCCCAGAAACTATATTCCTTCAATTGAAAAAGGAATCGTAGAGACCATGGCTCAGGGCGTTATTGCCGGTTATCCCTTTGTCGATGTTAAAGTCACCGTGGTTGACGGTTCCTTTCATGAAGTAGATTCCTCGGATATGGCCTTTAAAATTGCTGCCTCAATGGGTTTTAAAAAAGGTGTGGTTGATTCTAACCCTATCCTGCTTGAGCCAATCATGGAAATGGTTATTACTGTCCCGGAGGAATGTCAGGGAGATATTATTGGCGATCTCAACAGCCGTCGGGGACGGGTGTTAGGCATGGACCCTAAAAACAAAAATCAAGTTATTCGCGCGCAGGTTCCAATGGCGGAGATACTCGATTATGACCATACCCTCAAATCCATAACCCGCGGACGGGGATCATTTACCATGATCCTTGACCACTACGAAGAACTCCCTTCATACTTGTCGGATAAAATTATTGCCGCTGCAAAAAAAGAAAAGGAAGAAGACTAACTTCGGATTCAAGATAATCACGGTGAGTTTTACGGTCCGTATCTTCGACCGCATATCTATTCGTGTTATCTAACGTAATTATGATTAAAGTCGGAATTATTACCATCAGTGACAAAGGGAGCAGAGGAGAACGGGAAGACCTAAGTGTTGAGGAAATAAAAAAAGTAATAAACCATCTCCCTGACGCAGCCATAACCGCGTATACAATCATCCCTGATGAGGAAAAAATTATTATCGAAACTTTAATTGCGTATGCTGACAAAGAAAATTTAGATCTTGTTATCACCTCAGGAGGAACCGGTTTAAGTCCGCGTGATGTTACTCCAGAAGCAACGAAAAAGGTCATTGATCGGGAAGTGATCGGGATGGCTGAGGCAATGCGATTCGATTCACTCAAAATAACTCCTTTTGCCATGCTTTCCCGAAGTATTGTCGGAACCCGAGGTCATTGTCTCATTATTAACCTTCCGGGAAGTCCCAAAGGAGTCCGCGAAAATCTTTCCACCTTGTTACCCGTAATCCCCCACGCACTCGCCAAGCTCAAAGGCGACCCCAGCGAGTGCGGAAGCTTTTAGTCTTTTTTCTTCAACACCTTCCCAATTATTTCTTCCATCTTTTCTAAATGGGTGCCCTTCCAATAAACCTTTCTACACTGGGGACACAAAGAAAACTTTTTCTGGATTCCGAGAATATAGGGAGGAACTTTTCCTTTTACGTCGTCGTGATTACCGGCGATCAGTTTTTGGTTGCACTTGAGGCAGCGCGTAAAAAGCTGGCCAGGAGTGATTTGAATTTTAAAATACTTAAGCACCTCACTAAGCTGTTTATCTGGTTGGTCATCAGATATGAAAAAAAAATTAGGACGATTGTCAAGGTTTTTAAGCTTAGTATTGCGGCTGAGAATGATCCTTTTTTCTTGAGATGCCTTTTCAATTAACGTGTATACGTCAGTTTGAGTAAAATAAACGGTATCAATACCCAGCATACGTAAATACTTGGCCAATTTTCCGAGCGTGTGATCAACAAAAAACTTTAAAGTATGTTCTTCCATTAAAGCGAATGTTTGCTCCGGTTCGGGGAACTGGTTATTATTTAAAAAATTGAAAAATCTTTGGGCGCAGATAAAATGAGGAAAACCGATTCCATGGACAAGGTTATTCCCCTAATGTTATCGGGTGGACAGGTCACACATCTTCCTTATCATTTAAATTAAATATTTTTTTTATTTCTTCGATGGGAAACCGGTTTTTTTCACCTTTGGTTTTTAAGAAATTTATCGGATCGTGAAGAACTTTGTTGACAATTGCGTGGGTAAGGGCATTAATTTTCTCCTTGTCTTCTTCTCTTAACCCTTCCCAGTGGGAGAAGGTCTTTTCAATTTCTTTAAGGCGGATACTCTCTATTTTTTCTTTTAATGTTATTATGGTCGGAGTTACTTCTTGCTGTTGAAGCCAGAAATAAAACCGCAGCTGTTCCTCTTCGACAATCCCTTCCGCTTGTTTGGCTTCTTTTTCTCTTACCCGGCGGTTTTTTTCAACAATCCCATCAAGGTCATCGATATTATAGAGATAAACATTGGGAAGATCATTGATGCGAGGATCAATATTTCGGGGCACCGCAATATCAATCAAAAATATTGGTTTGTTTTTTCTCACTCGAAGCGCTTTTGCTATTTTCTCATACGTAATGATGAGATCGGGTGCGTCAGTAGAACTGATGATAATATCCATCTGGGCAAGATTATCAAAAAGCTCGTCAAACTTTAAAACTTTTCCACTAAATTCATTGGCCAGCAGTAAAGCATGTTCTAAGGTTCGATTTGTGATAAAGAGTTCCTTAACCATACGGGAGACGAGATGTCGGGTAAGTAATTCAGCCATTTCTCCCGCACCGATCAAAAGAATCTTTTTGTCATCTAAATTATCAAAAATTTTGCGTGCCAATTCCACTGCCGCAAAACTAATCGATACCGCGCTTGAGGCGATACCCGTTTCAGTGCGCACCCGTTTAGCCACCGAAAAAGCTTTATAAAGGAATCGGTTGAGAATTGAACCGGTTGTTTTGTTTTCCACGGCGGAACGATATGCATCTTTTAACTGACCGAGTATTTGTGGCTCGCCTACGATCATTGAATCCAGGCTTGAGGCTACTCTAAATACATGCCGGATAGCATCTTGGCCGGTATAAAAATAAAGGTGAGGAGTGATTTCTTCCAACGTTAGTTTATGAAAATCAGCTAAAAATATTTTAATTTCCCGAATAACTTTTTCGCTATCAACGGCAGTACAAATAATTTCCACCCGATTACACGTAGAAAGGATGATGGCTTCATAGAGGGACGGTAAATTTACTATTTCCTGCAGAGGAGTATTGAGATTATGAGAAAAAAAAGAAAGCTTTTCTCTTATATCAATCGATGCCGTCTTATGGCTTAACCCACCTACGATAATATTCATTGTAAGAAATTGATGAGATGTTAAGGGGAGGTAAAACTGTCGTAGCTATGAAGCCCTGGCAATAGAAGGTTTACTCCCAAAAAGGTAAATAACACCACCGCAAACCCTATGATTAAAAAGAAAGCTGCCCTCCGGCCTCGCCAACCAATAGTTAATCGTCCATGAAGCAATGCAGCATAAATCAGCCAGGCTACCAAAGACCAGGTTTCTTTAGGATCCCAACTCCAATAAGATCCCCACGCAAACTCTGCCCATATCGAACCGGTAATTATTCCAAGGGTGAGAAAAAGAAATCCAAAGCTAAGACAGAGATAATTAAGATCATCAAGTGTCTGGAGAGAGGGAAGTCTATGTAAAAACTGGCTCCATTTTTTGTTTTTAATTTGATTTTCCTGGATTAAATACATGATTCCCCCACAAAAGGCGAATCCAAAAAAAGCTTCTCCCAAAAAGGCCAGCGTCGTGTGAATAGGCAGCCAAATGCTTCGAAGCGGCGGTGGAATCTGGACCGGATTTTGAGTAAAAAGAGTAGCTGAAGAGATAAAAAAAACTGTGGCCAATGGCGTTACAAATGACCCCAAGACCGGAATTTTATGCTTGATATTAAAAATAATGAAAACTCCTATGATACACCAGGCAAAGAAAAAAAGGGATTGATGGAGATCAGTCACCGGAAAGCAGGCATTGGTAAAATATCGGAAGAGAAAAATTATACTGTGAAAAACAAATCCAATAACCGTTATATAAAACGATAGAAAAGAAATTAATGGTCGTGGTTTGATGAGATAAATAAGAAAATTAATGGTACCAATACAATAAATAACAAGGGTAAGATAAAAAATGTAAAGCTCAATCTGTTTAAAGTATAACGGAACCGTTATTTGCATGTGCTACAACTCTTTCCTGCGCAGCTGGAACAACCGGATGTACCTGATGCGGGAGTAAAACCACCACCACTGCTTTTAAAACTAACCGCTGACATCAGCTTTTCAATTTTATTACTTTGACATTTCTTGCACACCACCTCGGGGTCAATTCCAAAAACAAGTTCTTCAAACTCATTTCCACAATCATTACATCGAAATTCATAAATGGGCATCTTCACTACCCTTTCATAATTAAAAATTAATTTTTATTAATTAATATAAACTCTTACTAATGCAAATGCAATATAAAATCTTTTTAAGGTTTTATTATCTTGCTAATGGTAAGGAGAATTTGTTTTAACGGAATATTTTTTGCTCGTGCGATTCTTTTACAATCCTCAAATTCGGGAGAGGTTACAATCCTTCCATCAGGTTCCTTAATGATTTTAATCCGAATTTTTCCCCAAGGAGTCTCAACCGCATTCGTTTTCCGCAATAGAGTATAACGGTCAACAGTATTGACTCGCACCCCTAACGTAGTTGTCTCGTTGAATATAGTTTCTACCAATTCGGTTTTATTATTTTCTTTGGCAATAACCTTAAGGAGTATTCCCGGTCTATTTTTCTTCATCTGAACCGAAATCAAAGAAACGTCTAAAGCGCCTTTTTCAAAAAGCACCTCCATGAGATATTCATAAATCTCGGGGTTCATATTATCAATGTTGGTCTCAATAACAACTACTTGTTCCCAAGAAAATTTTTTTTCTTCTCGTCCTAATATTACCCGAAGCAAGTTTGGCACTTCAGTGTCTTTTCGCTTCCCTGCCCCATATCCAACTTTTTCTATGGTAATAGGTGGCAAAGGACCAAAGGATTGGGCGAGGGTTGCAATTATGGCGGCGCCAGTGGGAGTAACCGTTTCAACCGGTTTGCCGATTCCATATACCGGGATAGTTTTTAATATCTCAAGGGTTGCCGGAGCTGGTAACGGAAGTGTACCATGTCCACACTGTATAAAACCATTTCCCAAGGGTAAAGGAGAAGATACAATTTCTTTAATGTTGAAGTAGTGAATGCCAAGAACTGCCCCAACAATATCAATTATCGAATCAACAGCCCCGATTTCATGAAAATGAACTTGGTCGATTCTTTTTCGGTGAATAAAAGCCTCAGCTTTCGCCAAACATGAAAAAATTTCGATGCTTTTTTGTTTTACGTCTTTGTTTATTTTGCTTCCCTCAATCATTGTGCGGATTTCTTTAAAAGTTTTTTCATCCTTTCCCGGTTGCTTCACGTTTATTAGCAAACGGATCCCTTTTAAATTCATTCGCTTTTCAGGCTGGGCCCGAAGAGTATGTTTCGGGATTTTAAGGAAGGCTAAAGACGCGGTGAGCTCTGATAGGGGAAACCCAAGATCAAGGAAAGCTCCTAAAATCATGTCCCCACTTATCCCAGAAAAACAATCAAAATAAGCGATCATACTCTTTATCAACCTTACGATAATTTACAGGTTACTGAAAAAATATTTGACAAATTTTTTTGATATAATTATTATTATAAAATAAACTATGTTTGACAATCTTTTTCCCTGGTAGAAATGTCCCGCTAGCCAGTTTCAATATCAAATATCGAACCGGGTTAAAAAACATAAGGTAGAGCTAAAAATTCTTAGACTTTTGCACGCGGGTAAATCCCATGAGAAAAATTTTTAACGTGTTGAATGCCCTGTGTGAAATCTTTCTAACGAGGTTTACTGAACATAAATATTTTTTAGGGATATTGAGATGTTGCTTGAACAATTTTTAAATTTCTTTGATTCTGACCTTTTTATCGAAGATTTTACTTCTCATACAAAAAAAGATATCATTAAGGAAATAGCGAACCTCTTAGAAACCACAAAAAAAATTTTTAAAGCCGAAATAATCATTGACCTCCTGGAAAAACGGGAGCAATTAGGCACCACCGCTATTGGTAAGGGCATCGCAATTCCTCATTGCCGTTCAATGGCTGCTAAAGAGCTTACAGTGATCGTGGGATTAAAACCAGAAGGTGTTGATTTTGATGCTCCTGATCACCATCCAATAAAAATAGTCTTTGTGATCATTGCCCCCCCTCAAGATGTTAATTACCTCCCTTTTTTAGGAAAACTGGTTGAACTTTTAAGAGATGAAACCACTAGGAAAAGGCTTCTTCGAGTAAAAAGTTTTAAAGGATTTAAAAAGGTAATCACTGAATTTTTAACTAATGAATGATATTTTACAAAATTTAGTTATTTTACAGGATTTAGATGAAATGATCTCGGAATTAAACAATGACGAGATTATTACCCAACAAGAAGAAATGGGTTTTGAAATCAATGGGTTAGAAAAATTAATCGAAGCCCGCGAAGAATTAATAAAAAGAATTCCTCTTGAGATTTTTAATCACTATAATCGGGTACGATCACGTTATGGTAGAGCCATTGCTCCGGTAAGGGAGAACATTTGTTTAGGCTGTTTTATAAAAATTCCTACCCAGATATCCAGTAGGGAGATGGGCAATCAGGTATTGCGAAATTGCGAAAATTGTGGTCGGTATCTTTACTGGGTTTGAATGCCATATATCTTTACTTGCCTATCGCATATCTCACCTAGAGCATATTCCTGATTAAAGAATCATTTTTTCTTTTTCCATTTTTCTTCGCTCAAGTCAGAAAGTTTCCTCCGGATAACTTTACCTTTGTGATGATTGAAATCAGTTAAGATATAGATGGTTTTAGAAAAAATCTTATAAACCACACCTTCTTTTTCTTTTCCTCCAAAGTAAAATTTTATTTTATCACCGAGTTCCATAATGAGACCTCCTTTCTTAGCACTCAATCACCTTGTTGAACAGAAGCATCAACTTTTATAGGCACTGCAGGAAAACCAAGTTCAGTTGTAATTTTATCCCTCAACTTATCCGTTTCTTGACCACAATCGAATGGGCCAATCAGCACGCGATGCCAAACGACACCATGCTTTTTTATTGTCCGAATAAATGCTTCGTAATTTTTATTTTTTAACTCTTCTTTCAATTCCTGAGCACGTTCAAGGTCTTTAAAAGCCCCAATTTGGATCTCGCACAAAAAGGGGCGTGAACCTTTTTCATCTTCGGGAAATGAGACTTTTGGTATGCGGGCCACTAAGTTGCGGCAGAGATCGTCAATCGCGCGAAGTTCCTGAGTTGACCGTATATTGGTATAAGTCTTTGCTAAGGAAAAAACAAACAAAAATGGATTTAGGGGGATTTCTCCCTCGTGAAAATGGGTGTCATAAGAATCTTCCCAAAGGGTTGTCCCGTTTTGAGAGTCCATGATTTTAATTTTCCCGCTCACTCCGATCTGGGAATATACCCCGGCATAAACCTTGGTAAATTTAGTTACCTCACCATAAACTAAAACTTGAACCCCTAAAAGAGTTCCTATATCTTTAATGGAAAACTCCTGCCAAGATTTTTTTTGGGTTTTTTTAACAAACTCCAACGTTCGGTCAATGTCACCTAATTCACTGTCATTGAAAGGCAAGGGGGAAAAATGACCGTAAAAACCAACTCTCACCAATTCCGGTAAATCAGGCTGATTAGTTTTGTTGGTGAAAGGAAGAATAGCAACCACCGGAGAATAATGAGCCGTGGTAGCCCACGCGGGAAAAGCAGTAGGATCGTTTTCCCTTCGATGAAACAAAGAACAGGCGATCACTCCGCTCAACGCGACGAATATAAGTGCTTTTAACGTTAAGTGTTGCAAATCAAATCATGGTTCTAGTTCAACGATCGTTACTCCAGCGCCGCCTTCAAACGGAGGAGCTAAAAAAAACTTCCCGATTCTGGAGTGATTTTGAAGAAACTGATGAATTGATAGTCTTAGTCTTCCGGTGCCTATTCCATGAATAATCCGTAGTTTCTTTATCTCATAAAGCAGAGCATTGTCAATAAATTTCTCCACCAATGGTATGGCTTCATCAACAGTTAAACCTATAAGGTTAAGAGAAGATAAAGAACCCAACGATTCAGAAGTGGTTACGTTAATTTTTGAAAATGACCCTTTTGGTGCTTGCGAAGAAGGAATTAGGGTACATTCAATGCGTGCCAATTCATCCAGGCCGGTTTTTAATCGAACTCCTTCGGTCTGAATCTCAACTTTTTTTGAAGAAAGATCAATGGCAACCACCTTTCCTTCTTTTCCACCTAGGAAAAGTTTATCTCCTTTTTTTAGCCCTTCAAGCGTTTGGGAAGAAGGGGCGATACGTTTTAGATCCTCCGAAGTTGTTGCTACTGTTGCGCTCACTTTGTTTTTTATTTCCTTAAAATTTCTAAAAGAAAAATTTGACTTTCTAAGCTTTTTTACTTCTATTTCAACTTCACGAAATAGTTTTTGAGCTTTTATTTCAACATGTTCAAAGAGAATTTTCTGTTTACCTTTAACGTTATCGACAAACTTAGCCATTATTTCTTCGTAGCGGGCCGCTGAATCGAGTGTTTTCTCAAAGTTTATTTTAATTGCATTCAGTTTTTGAAGTATATCCTCTAAGTACTCAGTTAGAACTAAAATACGACGATCATTCTCCTTGAGGTAAGACTTTGCATGAGAAAGAATTTGGGGTGAGATCCCAAGGTGTGAAGCAGTTTCCAGTGCTTTACTCGTTCCCGGAATTCCAAAAACCAGTTTAAAAGTCGGTTTCAAAGTAATGGGGTTAAACCCAACCGAAACATTCAAAACATCAGGATGGGATATACCATAGGCTTTCAACAGATTGAGATGACTGGTTATAATTACCTTGGATTTTCTGCATCTCAGCTCATCTAAAATTGCCGACCCTAATGCTGCGCCTTCCTCAGGGTCAGTACCTGAGCCGACTTCGTCCAAGAGGACCAAAGATTGTTCATCAGCACGGGATAAAATTTCTTTAAGGTGGACCACATGGGAAGAAAAGGTACTAATACTTTCTTCTAAATTTTGTTCATCCCCAATATCGGCAAATATTTTTCCCCATATGGGAAGTGTACTTCCTTCTGCCACGGGAATATGCATACCTGCCTGAACCATAAGGGTCAAAAGACCAACAGTTTTTAATGTTGCAGTTTTTCCTCCCATATTTGCGCCACTAATAACTATCCCTAAATATGAAGCGGGAAAGAACAGGTCAACCGGTGTAATGGTAGTATTATCAAACTGTGGATAGTGTTCCGGATCGTCAGGGAAGGATTGATTTAAAAGAATGGGATGCCGAGCCTGCAACAAATTAATTTCTTTTTCTTTAATCAATTTTGGCTCTCGCGCCTTCATTGCCTCACTCATCCAAGCGCTTGCCTGAATACCATCCAACATCCCTAAATATTTTTGGTTTTCCAAAAGAGTTTTTTTCTCCCCCCTCACCACCGTGGTAAGATTTTTTAATATTCGCAGTTCTTCTCTCTTCATCTCTTCCTTAAGCAACGTTAGTTCATTATTGTGCTCCACCACATAAAACGGCTCAATAAAATAGGTTGCTTGGTTATGAGATTGGTCATGGACGATCCCTGGGATGCGTTTTTTAAAATCAGCTTTCAAGGGAATGACAAAACGATCATGTCGCAAGGTAATGATTTTTTCTTGAGCAAAAAGAGAAGTTTCAGGGCGGTTTAAAACTTCTTCCAGAACTGACCGAATATGAATTTTAACTTGGTTGATTTTTAGTCTGATCCGCACAAGTTCTTTGCTTGCGGAATCAAGGATCTCACCCTCAGCATTTATCGCCTTGCCTATTTGGTCTTCAACCGGGGAAAGAGGTTTAATCTTATTGGCTATCGACCAGAGTGCTGGTGATTGCTCTTTACGTGATTTAATAAAATCTTTGACTAAACGACTTGATTCTAAGTGCGATAAAATTTCCCATAATTCAAGGGGCAACAAAACACTGCCTTCGGGTTCGGCTTTTTTTAAAAGAAAGGCAATGTCTCGTAACGTGTTAAAAGGAAGGAAGTCAGAAACACCAAGAAAAGCTTTCATTTCGCTGGTTTCAAGGAGTCTCTCTTGCACCAAAATTGGATTTATCTGCGGAAGGATATTTTGGCAGTATTGTTTTCCTAATTCGGTGGCAGCAAATCTACCTAAGAAATTAATTATTTTATCAAATTCAAGGACTTTAAGCGTGTGAGAATCTATTTTATTTTCATCCATAAAAAAATATCATTTAAAATCAGAAGTTTCGGCTTCAATCTATCGTTTGGGTGCAGATAGGGTGCAAATGGGAGCATCATCGAGCCGGTTTACCGCATCGTGGTTTCCTCTCGGCGCTAAATGTGAATAAATGTCAATTGTTGTTTTTATGCTGTCGTGTCCCATTTGTTCCTTGACAAAAACAAGCGATTCACCGTTTTGGACTAATAAACTGGCGTAGGTATGGCGTAAGGTGTGAACCTTTATCTTGCGCAGTCCCGCTTTGACTAAAACCTTCTCGAAAACTCGGTCCCGAAAATGTGAATCACAAACTGGTTCTTTCTTGCTATTTATAAAAACCCATTCCGGTAGCTCCTTCCAACCGTTGCTGAGTTTATCAGCTTTCCTTTCCCTTAGCAAACTTTGCAAAGTTTCTGTTAATTGATTTGACATTTCAACCCGCCTACCCTTTCCACCTTTCGGTGTGCCAACCTTACCCCTCGAAAAACTCCGATTAACATTTATCAAGCCTGAACGAAAATCAATATCTTTCCACTGTAAACCTAAAACCTCGCCGATTCTCATTCCGGTTCGTGCTAATGTCAATGCTATGGGATAGTATGCTGGGTAATGGGTTTTAAAAGTTTTGAGAAGTAGCGCAAGGTCTTCCGTTGTGAGCGGTTCAACAATCAAGGGTTCTTTCTTAGACCTGAAACTTTTCCCTAATCGGTAAGAAGGGTTTGAAGTCAATGAACCATCATCAATCGCCAAACTTAAAGCACCACTTATGATGGTTTTAAAATTTCCCAATACGCTATTAGATAAACCTTGATTTGCCTTTTCCATCAAAAATTCTTTAACCTTCATTCGATTCACTTCGGTAATGGGAAGTTTATCGAAAAATGGCAAAATGTGTTTATTTAG
This sequence comes from Thermodesulfobacteriota bacterium, assembly GCA_026625185.1. Classification (GTDB taxonomy): domain Bacteria; phylum Desulfobacterota; class WTBG01; order JAGOGO01; family JAGOGO01. The sequence continues at coordinate 2,891,452 of CP113000.1, forward strand.
TTTATTTTGGTAATTTTCTAATGTTGAAGTTTTGCAGGTCACGGGGACCGTAGTTGCAATCCAGCGAGAAGCATACTCACCGAAGGTCGGCATTTCCTTTTTCTCTAACTTAAAAGACCCTTCTGCAATCTGTTTTTCCAGTTCACGTTTAACGCTTAATGCTGCAACTTTGCCACCCACCAGCTTTGATTTTCTAACCCCATTGTGGTTCAAAAAAACCCACCATTGACCGGACCCTTTAATTTTTTCCCTAACTGTTACGCCCATTCTTAATCTGTGCATCTTCCTTGTTTTTTATCCAGTATTATACCAAAATCCTAACTTTAAAACTTGTCCGGTTTTCGGGGGGCAGGTCACTTTTATGACCAATATCGCGAAGTTATAGTGGGGGAAAAGGGAGCTATCTTTGTGACACAAGATGGGGGAAAATCATGGGAGAGAAAAGTATCGCCCAAAGAAATCTCGTTATTTGATGTAGTCTTATATGGCGAAAATCAGGGTATTGCTATCGGGGTACTGGGGTTGATTTTACAAACGAGTGATGGGGGTAAGACTTGGTCACAAATAGATTCCCCCGTGAAGGATTCTCTGATTGCCGCAAAGGTAACGGATAGGTCGACTATTCTCGTGGGAGCTCGGGGAACTTTCCTGGTTTCGACAGACGAAAATAAAACTTTCTAAGAGATTCCCTTACCAACCAAATTTTATATTTCATCTATCGCCATGGGTAATCACCCTACTGGCTTTTTAACTGGAGCTCACGGGACCATTATAAAATTCAGCAATTCTTCTGATTTTAAATTCCAAATTCGTAAAACTGTTATTTTGAATTTTTAGAATGTCTTCTGATGCGGATTCAGAAAATATTATCATGAGCTTCCTGCCGTCTTCTGGTTATCATAATTTCAAATTATTCAAAGCAGAAAAAATCAACAATTTAAATCGCTAAAAATTCTTCCTTTGCAATCAAAGCTGCTCCATAAGCTCCAACTATTTGAGGATACTCAGGGACGAGTATCTCAGTGTCCAGTTCTGCCTCAAGAGCCTTTTTAACTCCTTCATTCTTGGCGACCCCGCCGGTAAAAACAATCTCTTTCTTCGGCTTAATTGTCTTTACCATGGCAACAACTCTTTTGCTGATGCTGCGATGCAATCCAGCGACGATATTGCAATCCTCATTTCTATGCGCACGAAGTGTCACAACCTCAGATTCAGCAAAAACTGTACAGGTGCTGCTTATTTCACAGGGCCTCCCGGCTTTCGCCGCAACCTCCGCCAAGTGTTTAACTTTCATCCCTAACGCACGCGCAATTGTTTCTAAAAATCTTCCTGTCCCGGCAGCACACTTATCGTTCATAGCGAAATCAATGAGATTCCCTTCTTCATCTAATCTGATCGCCTTGCTGTCCTGACCTCCGATATCGATTACTGTCCTCGCCGAGGGTATCATCGCATGGGCACCTTTGCCATGACACAAAATTTCAGTTTTGATGCTGTTTGCAAAATCAGCCGATACCCTCCCATAGCCTGTGGCAATAATATACTTGACCTCTGCCTTTTTTTTTATCTTTCTCAAGGCCGCTTCCATAGATTGCCTTCCCAAGGCAACAACATCACCCTCGCTAGGTACGATATGATAAGATAAAATTTCATTATTTTCAGCACAGTCCAGTATCACAGCTTTGGTTGTAACTGAACCAATATCAACACCCGCAACAAATGGCACCTTACCTTCTCCTTTATTTTGCCATACGTAACCTGAGCAATTCAGCAAAACTCTCGACTCTGGTCCTCAATTGCGGAGCAGAATAAGCACGGGTATCGTAGATACTTGAATCCATCAACAACATAGGAATATCTTTCTTCTTCTGAATAAACTCTTTGAGCATCAGGGCATCAGAGGCAAACGGCCTGCAAGGAGTCTCGTTGAGCCAGAGGATGCCATCCAAGTTCCAGTATTCGCATCCCTTTACGATTAGATCAGCCTTTCCGGGTACCCCCTTGTAAAGCATATTCTGGATATATAAATTTGCGATAGTCTCTTCCCATTTCAAGAGATTCACCTTCTCTGACATCTGCACTTTAGTACTTCCATCCGGATCGAAGAGACGGAACCCCACGGCCCCCACGGCAAGTCCTACTTCTTCTATCATGTGAGCAATCCCAGGGTCGCTGATAGGAGTAAATGTTGCAGTCATGACTCTTGGAGCCCCTTTAGGCAGCACACCTTTCCCGGCTTTTACCCTCTCCTTTACCTCTTCAGCCAGAATGCTTAATGCCTCTGCAACCCCCGCTAAGTCCTGCACACCGGTAAACATGATGTAATCACACAAGGACATATCTGCTTGATGTAAAGGCATGGGGTCAGCCCTTAACAACTCCGCAATTTCACTCCAATGCATGTAACAGTTCATTACCGCACCCATCCCTTTTAACATCATTTCGTCGGTCACCTCCCAGCCCAATGTGTCACTCATCACTTTTTGGCATCCTTTTATCTGGGCACAAACATAATCCATGATGCGTTGAGGCACTTCTGTCTCCTTAAAACCGTCATCCTGGATCCGGTTGATATAATAGGTAGGGACGCCAAACCAGTCCTCGATTAATCCATCAACTTTGGGAGCCTCAACACAAAAACAGGCCCACGTAATATTGAGATCCGGCTTTCGTTTTCCCATTCTACCCATGGCATAAGCCCCTATTTCCGTCATATCACATCCGCAGTGAATCTCTCCCGGGGTCATACAAAGGTTTTCCGCAGCTTCAAGGAGTTCCGGAAGTTTGCCGAATACTGCACCAAGATTATGAAGATTTGCTATCTTCGGGAACCCCCCCCATACTTCATGAGGTCTTTCTAGCACTGCCGCAGCAACCGGCATTCCTCCGACTGAGGGAATTTGACACGTGATTATCTTTTTCTTTTCCTCTGGCGCAAGAATCATATCTATCCAATCTCTCAGCTGACAACCAAGAAGCTTCCTTACGCCCTTCAGCTCAACATCCCAAAACTTTTCAACTCTTTTTTCTGCTACCTTAATATCTTCTTGAGATATTCCATAAGCTTCAAGTGCTTTCTTTACTCTGGGCAATTCTTTTTTTATCTCATTGGGTTCATAGCCGCACAGTTCTAATAATTTCATAATTATCACCTCTATTGGGGTCAATATTAATAAATACAGCTAAACCTTCCCGCTCTTTTTATTCCCAATTGCCCCCCTTGGATAATAGATATTACGTTATTTATTTCATTCATTACCTTTTTTTTGTTTTTAGCATATCAATAAAGGTGTCCACTCTTGTTTTATTATATCCAAATTCCAGTGCATCGTAATTCGACACCAACTTAAGCATGGGTAGGCTTAACTCCTTGTCAAAATAATCTTTAAACCAATGTGACTCCATATCATAACACTCACAAAGCCTGATTTGATACCAAAACACCCCGTCTACTTCAAAATCCTTGGCCAGTTTAGATAAAAATTGTGATCTGGGTATGGTTGATTTCCTCATAATGCCAGCAGGGGGAAACTTTCTGAGATACCTCTGCGCCAGGTTTTGATATGGATCCCCATCTTCCTCCACATTTTGCCAGTAGAATCTCACCCCCTCAAACGCTTCTTCCACAACAACGTCGGCTTTACCTTCGCCTTCAGCTAATTCAAATATTTTGTAATCTCCACGAGCTAAATTCGGGCCCGTTAAAAGGATTCTCGGCTTCACACCATTCCTTTCTAACCGTCTTTCCTGCAATTCTTCATAAAGCGATTGCAATATTTCTACCATGAAAGTTGGGTCGGCATAAAATGAGGCATGGTTTATTTTCATAAATTCAAGGCCGCTCAGGGCGGGAGGGTCTTGTGTCCTCAACAGGCTAATCTGTTTTAGAAGATTTCGCATCCGGTTATATAAGAAAATGGCCTTCTTAAGTTCCTCGATCTTGATTTCAGTTCCCACTACCCCTTCAATTTTTTCCTTAAGTCTCCTTTGTGCGTCTGCAAAATAGTTTAATTCGAGTTCCATGCTCTGATGTGGTACGCCTAACCTAAACACATCAATGTCAGTATAATACTCATAACAATCGGCTGCCCTATGAAGGTGAATACACGGCACTGGTACCACAAGCAAGTCCATTAACCGGTAATAGGGCTGTTGGTTTAAAACACATAGAGCAAACTGTGTTTTAGAAAAAGGGCACAGTGCGTGATGCATATAGGCCCCAGCAGCGTCGACTTCCTCACCTGAACCTCCATGGACAAGACCAATGGGGATAGCGCCTGCAGCGTATATCATTTCCTCGGGAACAAATTCTCCGGCAAAATAGGCGATTATCTTTTTCCCCTTTTCTTTCATTTTCTTCAGGTCAATTGGCCTATTATGTAAATGTTCGTCGAGTTTTCTAAGTGTATCCATTAGTTTTCTCCTGTCTTATCTCAACCTAACATTGTTTTTGTATTGTTCCATGATTGTGGTCAACCCGATGACCAATTTCTAGCTTCCTTTCGATTTTCTTTTTTTACTGCTTTCAAACGATATATTCCAGATAAAACTCACATTTACCGTCTCCACAGCAAAGGGACTTATCAATATGACCCCTTATCTTGCCAGTCATACCAGCTGCTTTAATCATGCCCTCGAGCCAGGCATTGCTCATGTCTTTCCATAACACGCAGACATGATCGCTTTCCCCAACGCCAAAATACTCAAATGCATACGCTGGCCACGTACAACTTTCGCTCTCGAAGGTCCATCTGTTTGGTGTTTTATCTGTGCACTTGGTTAAGATAAATACATCATTATAGACACCAAGCACCATCTCTGCCAATTGCTCGAAATTTTCTTTGAACCAAATCTGGGCATTGAAAATACAGGAAAATCTTCTTGGTACAGTATCTTTCTGGATAATTGTTACTTCGTATTGGGGTTGAATTTGGCTGGCATCAAGAAAACATTTTAATGAAGTGTGGCTATGTTGGTAAATAACAACGGATCGCCTTTAACCGATCCCAAATAAGTCAACTAAGTGGCGTCTATTACTAACACCTTTTTTTACTTGATTTGTCTGAAACAGTACACTAGAACAAAAACGCCAATAAAAAATAACCGTCTCATTTTTCTTGTCCGAGCTTCTTTCAACCCAAATTAATATATATATATAAGGTCTTCCAAAAATTGATTAACTCAGAGCTTTCAGATTACATGAAAAGTGCCTCTATAATCGATTCTAAGTTCCCTATCGTTGAACAGCAATATTCCTTTCTGACTCCCCCTCAGTCCAGCAATAAGATAGATCCCAACATTATGTTTTCAGAATATCTACGGAGTCTCTTCATAGATATTCCAATATTTTTTCCATTGGTGGGGTCCTTTGACTGCTGAGACAAAATGCTTACAAAAATTTTCTGGGGGCGCTCCATCTATTATCGATCCTAATTGTCCACATCTGATTCATTTATCTTGTGGAGGTGCTTTGGGATAAAGGTACGTGTTCTTCCGAACTCACAGTACTTTTGTAATCTCTGTCCAATTTTTTAATTCTTCGCCAAAAGATACTTCTATTGACAGCGTTTGTCAATGTAAATAATAAAGGTTAGTTTACCCTTTGCCCTTTGTCGTGCTCTTTTTTATGGTGGCTCAAAGATCTAAAATAGAGGAAGGGTAATACGATAATATATCCCAAAACTGAGAAACTTATAAACAACCTTAATAGACGAAGGACTTCTTGTGGTGTGAAGTAAAATTTTGCTTCCCACATACCTGCTTTCCCCCTAACCACAAACTTATCGGCTTCTCGATGAAATTCCAACGGCTCAAAATCAATATGACCTAATGGTGAAATCATTTTTCCCATCTCTATATACCTCCCTTGGAATAGATTCAGGCAACAGAAAACTGAAGAAAAGTTTATCTTTTTACATAGTTGATGATCAGGTTACTCTCCCATTCGATCTTACCCGCTCAACATTTTGGTTCAAATGAGGAAAAGATTGCTGTGGAAAGTCGGTTCTGTATATACCTTGGTTAGAGACGGATCGCTTGGACGCAGTAATATACCTTCATGCGTTTCCGAGACCAAAAGAGTTGTCCCGGAATCTAAACCCCAGCGGCGTCGAAGTGTCACCGGCAACTCTACTTTGCCATCTTTCTCAACAATTAATTTTTGCATGGCGCCTCCCGAAATCCACGAATTTGATCAAAAGCCAATCAGGCATGCTGTTGTTTCACAGGAACTTAACTTAAATGAATAGGGTTATCCCTCTGTTTCTCAAATGCAGATTTGACGCGATTTCTGCGCTTTGAAAATACGATGACAAAATTTATGACTATTCTGCGTCTCTGAGAACACACAAGGGGGGCAGAAATTTCCAGCACTGTTAAGGACTGGGGGGTGTCCAAAAAAGGACGCATCTTAACAATTTCCGACATTACGGAAAAAATCTCGCCCAAATATTCCTGAACGTGTGAAACGTAATTCGAGTCCAGTCGCTTTTGAAAAAAATTTAATGAGAACACCTTGGCTACGTTTTCAAGTTTTTTTTTTGTAGATTATGTGATGACTTCCAATAATTCTGAGAATTTCAACAAACATACACTAACTGGCTCATCCTTTCCCTTAACGGTAATAGAACTTAAACGGTGGTCCCAAAAATGGCGGGGAAGATAGCTAAAAGAATAGGAACTGATTACCAGGTCAGTTTTTAACTCTTTGGAAGCCTTCTCTAAACGGAAAGCAAGATTTACTGAATCGCCTAAAACAGTATAGTCCTGTAGACGGCCAGAACCTGTATCTCCCACCACTGCTTCTCCGGTATTAATCCCCACGCCAATTTGTAATGGCTTTTGCAACTGAGGATACGATTGATTTATTGACTCGGTTGCAATATGAAGTTCATAGGCAGCCTTTAAGGTATTTCTAACATCGTTTTCGGGATTTTTTTTATCAATTAGCCAGCATGCCATAACCGCATCGCCAATAAACTTATCTACTCCGCCTCCATTTTTTTCAATAACATCGTTAACCGATCGAAACCATTCCCCTAATAATTTAGCCAAAAGATCTATAGGCAATTGCTCGGACATTGAAGTGTAATCACGAATGTCCGCGACCAGTACTGTTACTTCCTGGACTAACGGTATATCATATGTAATCATGGTTTCTGAGTCAGCTGCCTCATTTCCAATAAAGTCTGGTTGAATTTTTTGATCATAAGGTTCTGTCTGAAAAATTAAAAAATTCGAACCAACTTGAATAACATCACCCGATTTAAGGAGGATCGGAACAATTACTCTCTTTCCATTGAGGTAGGTTCCATTGGTGCTTCCCATATCGATAAGATAGTATTTATCTTCACCAAGACAACGCAACAATGAATGATTTCTGGAAACTTTGGGATCAGGAAGAACCAAATCATTATTTTTGCTCCTTCCGATGGTGGTTAGAGGCCCTAGGGATAGTTTTTGTTTTTCGTATGGAAACTCAAAATTCAAAAATGCTTGCATAGAAAAATATGCTATTTTTTTTTGATATTCATAAGGTTCATAATATATTGCAAGAAATAAGTCAAGTTATTTTATTAACCTCCTTAAATTATGATGTTTTCTTTAAAAAGAAATGATTATGGTCTTTTAATCAGTAATGGGGGGGGGTATTAAGGATTTTTCTAAGTTTTCATCATTTTTAAATGTAGAACTAATTGATTACAAAGAAAAACAAATTCTTTTAACGTTAAAGTCTCCGGCCTTTTAATAGGATCAATCGTACCTTCCGTGAAAAGCCTTTCGATTAATTCAGACGGAAAAGTCCCGATTGCTTTCATCGCGTTTTTTAAGGTTTTTCTTCTTTGAGAAAACAACGTTTTAACGAAAACTGAAAAAAATTTTTCATTTTCCACTGGTTCACGGGGAAATGGCAGAAGATTAAATTTTATTACTTTTGATTCTACCTTTGGTCGCGGATAAAACGCTTCTTTTCCCACTGAAAGCACTACTACTGAATCTGCATAAAGATTCGCCATTAAAGTTAAAAAACCGTAATTTTTATTTCCAGGTTGTGCGGTTATCCTTTCGGCTACTTCTTTCTGATACATGAATACCATTCGTGAAATATGATCTCCTTTTTTTAAAAGCTCTATGGTTAAAAGAGACGCAATATAAAAAGGCAAATTCCCAACCACGATTAAAGCTTGGCCTGCCTCGTTTGCAACTCTTTGGTAATCGAAACGAAGGGCGTCCTGATGGATTATTTTGACATTACTCTCTCGTATAATCTTTGTTCGTAAGAGGGTTGCTAATTTTCCGTCTTTTTCAATCGCGAATACCCTCTTTACTTGTTCCGCCAAACGGCATGTTAAACCACCCAGGCCCGCACCGATTTCAACAACGATATCCTCCTTCGTAAAACCACAACACTCAACAATGCGATTGAGGATTTCCTCCTGAACAATAAAATTCTGCCCCATATTTTTACGAGGCAGGATTGTAAAGTCTTTAATGAGTTTTCTTTGAGAAATAATTTCCATTTTTTTTAATTTTTCAATCTGGTTCTTATTCCAAAAAGTTAATGTGTATTCCGCTCATGTCCCCGCCAACGAGAAAAAAAATTGTTTGAGATAATAAGTGCGTATCGAGAGCAGGTACTACCAGGATCATGGAGGGCCTAACGATCAGTACCATTAAAAGTTTTTCTTGGAATTATCAAAATATGATTTGCGTACTTGCTTGAAAAATGCAGGGGTAAGATTATGTATTTTTTGGGTGAAACGAAAGTTTTAACGCCAGAGACTTTGTTCTTATGGTCGATTGATAAAAAAATGTTCACAAAGGAGCATCCTCCAAGCGATAACCGCCATCTGCCTGAAGATGATAACCATATTTAACTCCCCCTGGATACGTAAGGTCGTCTTTTTTAATTAAACCGGCATATACTAAATCTTCCAAGCTGACTGGGTAGTTACCGGTTTTTAAAAAATAAACATTTAATGCGTTTTTAATCTTTTGGAATTGGGTTTTGGCAAAGACCTTTTTATAAGAGGCAATATCATCGCTTAAAGAAGGAGACAAAAGTAATCGTAGCCATAGCATAAGCAAAACGATCAATATGGGAAAAATCCCATAAAAAACATATTGCCAGCAATTTTTCTTTATTGGTGGTTTTAAATAAGGCTCCTTTTTGGTCGCAATTTTTTTAATAAAATGCCCCTCTAATAGGCTGTGCAATGCTTTTAAAGTATTGTATCTCCCCAATACACTCTGGTAAATAATATCTTGAGTAGTTTTTATCCCATCAACTAAACGATAAATAATTTTTTCATTAAAAGTTAGCTCATCAATACCGGCCAAAGTTTTTTCATCCAGGGGATTTTTTTGAAAGACAATGCCGAAATGTGGTATTTTTTGGTAAAGTTCTGGTTCTTCATCTATCATTCGTAGAATATCAAGAAGGATATGCTCAGTAGCGATTATAGTGCTCAATCTCTTGTCATGCTCAATTTCTTTAAGATTAAATTCATAATCTCCGGATTTCCATTGAAGAACATCATAGAGTGTCTCTACTAATAAATAATTGTTTATTTTTTGTATTTGGTTTATATTTAATAAATTTATATCCAAGAAAACTTCTTCCAAGTTTTTTAAATTTTCATTATGTATTTCCAAGGCCCTTTGTAACTCTTCTTCAGTAACTAACCGAGCCTTGACCCCGGTATCTCCAAATGGATCCCTTTTCGGTGATAAATAAAAAGGGGATACCTTGGAAATCATGCCATTTGCAAAAATAACATCGGCCTTTTTCCCGCTGCTCTGAATCGTTAACACACCAGACCGTTGTTGTTGACTGATCAGCTGAAAAATCTCCACTAGGCCGAAGTCGTCAATTTTACCCTTTAAGGCCACGGGTTTTCCTTTTTAATGTTATTGCTCGTTTCCTGCTCTTCAGTTTGATCTTTTTGTTTTTGACTTCTCATCCGAAAGTCTTCCATGGTTTGCATAAAGTTTTTATTGGAAAGTTCTTTTTTTTGATAACTTTTATTTTTCACAAAGAAATAAAATAAAAGAAATAGTAAAGCAAAAAAAATAATCTTTAATAAAGAGCCTGAATAATTCAACAAGAAAGGATCTTTCATGAACCCATTCCAAAATAATATTTTTACAATAAAACAAAAAAAAATAAAAACATATAATATTCCTATCCCAGTGAAGCCTAACCACAACTGGCCGCTCCCCGGCAACCCAAACGTTAAAAGTTTCCAAACTAACGTTTGACGCCTTTGATGTTTTTCCACTTCCTCAATCATTCTGCCATTTACGTTTGCATCACGTTTAAGTTCTTGAATATAAATATTGACACAATGAGAGCAGAATTCGGAAACCATGCCTCCCTTACTCAAAAGCCTTCTTCTTTTCATGGGCCTTCCACATTGATGACACCGAGTTGATAAATTTTTTCCAACTTCCTGATGAAAAAGAAGAACAAAGATAAATAACGAAAGCAAAATAAAGAAAAAAATTCCATAGGCATAAGGTATTCCTTTGAAAAAAAGGGGCCACAAAGAATAAACCACTATCTTCTTTTCTTCCGAATTTTGGAATGCTCGATTCCAAAATTCTTTAAAACTGATGGTCTCGTCAATTATTATACGATTATAAGTAGTAGGACTATAAATTTTTTTTAAATGATAATCAATCAGCTGGGGGTCAAGCCTTCGGGCAATGAAGAGTTCTTCTCTTTTTTGCGCTTCTAAAAATTTATAAAGCTCAAGATATGTCCGATAAAGATTATAATGAAAAGAAGCTTTGTTATTAATTATACTAAGGGCCGTTTTATAGGCAGCTTCGGCCTGTTCCAATTTTCCTTGGGCAAAGTAAACATTCGACAGATTATTAATGCCTACTCCCGATGACGGATTACTTTCCAAAAATGTCATGTAATATCTTTTAGCTTCTTCCAAGCTTCCCCATTTTTTTTTAATTAATCCTAACGTAAAAATAACATCCAAATCAAGCGGTTGTGTCTTTAGATAAGCCTCCAGTTCTTTTTCGGTTTCTTGTGACCAATCTTCATAATTAGCTTTGTAAAGCGAATCCAATAACCCTTCTTGATTTATGAGCACCATTGAAGCAGCAGTTTCAAAAGCCAAAGGTGATAAAACCAAAAGCAAGGCTATACTAAAAATAGCTTGTTTTTCTTTTTTGCTCGCATACAACGCCAGAATAACCAGCCAGTAGCAAGCAATTAAAATAGGGCCGATGCCCAAGATAACTGGAAGAGTAACAACAATACCCGCCCATACATATCCCGGTATAGCATAGGTCTTTTGGGAAAAAAAATCACCGCTATCTTTTGCTAATAAATTATAATGTTTGATAAGGAGAACAAAAGAAAACACAATGATAGTAAGGAAAAAAGCAAAGAAAAAAATAAAATAGGAATTGCCTGCTATTAGGGCAAAGGTTTTAAAATTTTTAAAAGCAATCAGATCACCTTTTAAGTATTCTCCAATAACTCGAAAAAAGTTAAGTTTGTTTTCTTCTCCGTAGGCCTGAGCTAAAGCCCACGATGGTTGGGGAAAATCAGGGGCGATTTTTTTTGCTGCTTTAGCAAGGCGAACAGCCTCAGAAGCTTCCCCGCTTCGAATCAATTTCTGAGACTCATTAACCAAAAAACACGCAACGGTTGTAAAATTTTTTATCCCATTATTCAATTGGTACTCATGAATTGAATTCAAAGTAATGTCATCCAATTTTATGTTACCGGGAACGATTGTTTTTATGAAATTAGATAAAAAAGGATATTGAGTAAAAGGAAGGGAAAAGTCTTCTTCGAGGTTCTGCGGGGCTATTGTTTCTGAAGGTTTAGTCGTTTGCTCTTGTTTTGAAGAAACATCTTCCAATGGCTGAAAAGGTAAAACGTTTTGTTGGGAATACGCAAAAAAAGGCAAGGAGGAAAATAAGGAGAGTAAAAAAAATAGAAAGAAGTAAAAAGTCCTCTTCAAAACGACTAATCTTTTATGCATAGTCAAATTACTCCCGTTGTCGGGAGATGTAGTTCATCAAATAAGCTCTTCTAAATGTATGGTAATAGTAAGTTTTGCCTTTTTTTGAACATCGCTTAATTGAAGGGTTAAAGGTAATTTTATTGAAGCGGGTAAAATTTTTTCCGGGGCACCACAGCTAATAATTTCAATTCCACCCGTTGTTGATGGCGCTTTGGGAACGCTATTTGTTAAATCTTCCCTTTGGACTGATTGCGCTTCATCTATAAACTCTTTATCACCTTGAGATGTTACCGCAGCTTCATCAGTTTCAAGCTCAATCCATTCCGGAGAGTCTTCGAGATCTAAAGGTATCTCTTCAATGTCCGTTTTATTTTCTTCAACTTCAAATTCAGTAGTTCCTTGCGTTTCTAATAATATACCTTGGTCTTCTTCCTTGGAGCCCATTAAATCAATCTCGTCCGCAAATTTTTCTTTGGCTTCTTCACGTTTGAAATATGGTTCGTCTGAAATCGGTATGTCATCCGTTATGCCATTGAACTCAAATCCTTCTTCCGATACATCAAGTTCATTTCCAAAATCTTCCTCGGTAAACTCTTGATCAATTGCCTCGGTTTCCCCAGTGGCAAGGACATTTTCACTGTCAAAATTTTCTGGCCCCTTTGTTGTCTTTAAATCCACGGGCTCTGATTGAGCTGTTGCTTGCTCCTTTTGTTTTAATAATCTATCGATGGTCGCACGCCTTTCAGCTCGAAGTCTTTCAATGTCAAAGACCTTTTCCTCCGATTCCAATTCAATGAAAGATTCCACATCACTTTTTGGTAAAGGGGGTGGAGTTTTAGTGGTATCCGGAGTTAAAGGTGCTGAACGGGTTGGTGGCTTTACTTTTGGTTTTTTAGAAGAATCCTCTAGGCTTTCTAAAACTGCTTTACTTATATCGGTAAGGGTTTCCATCACCCCTTTTCCGTTTAAACCTACTGATTCAATGACAGGAAGGTTGCGTCGGTTTAACTTTGAGTTTAAAGTTTGAATACTGGAAATTTTTTTTAAATCTCTTTTATTGTATTGAAGAATCATCGGGATATCATCAATTTTTTTCCCATAATAAAGAAGATTTTTTTCCAAGTCTTCCAAACTTTCAATGTTCTCCGCCAATTTTTCTTCTTGTGAATCGGCCACGAAGACAATTCCATCGACCCCGGTTAAAACTGCTCTCCGAGTTGAAACATAGTAAACTTGACCAGGAACTGTATATAGGTGAATTCGAACATTAAATCCTTTTATCATCCCAAGGTCCAAAGGAAGAAAATCAAAAAAAAGTGTTCTGTCGTCTTTTGTGGCCAGAGAAATAAGATTACCTCTCTGTTTCGGATTTAACCGGTTATGGATAAAATGAAGGTTAGTAGTTTTACCACCAGCAGCGGGACCATAATAAACTATCTTGGCTCCAATTTCCCTTTTCGAGGGGTTAAACACAACCATTAGTTTTTATCCTTTCGATAATTCCTCTAAAATTTTTTTTGTGTTCTTGTAACTTGGATTAACTTTTTGGATATCTTTAAATACCTCGAGAGCTTTTTTTGACTCCTCCATCTTCGCATAGGTTAAACCTAGCTCATAATTCAATTCTAAAAACTCTCTTTGAGAAATAAAATTGCTTTTTAAACCACTTTTAGCCGCATTAATAGCATGTTTATACATCTCTTTTTCTCGAAAACAGGTAACTAAACGCCGGAAACAATCATTTTTAATGTCCTGATCATCTAACGCTTTTTTAAATTCCTCGATTGCATCGTCAATCCTATCCATTTGTTGATATGCTATTCCAAGTTCATAATGAAGTCTAAAGGCTTCTTCCTTGGGTTTTTCTGCAATACCTTTTATGATGCCTTCAAAGACTTTATTCACCTCCATTGAGGACTCATCTTTGGCTATTTCAGTTTTATCTGTTGATATGATTAATTCCTCACCATCGTTTAACCGAGATCCCAGATCAAAATAGCCTTTTTCACTCAACCCTTCTGGCGAAGGGACCATCTTTATATGCTCGGGTTGTTTTTCCCCAACTTCGATTAATTCTTCTTCACCATCTTGTTTATTATGAGAAACCTTCTTTAATGACACAAAAAATTTATTCGCTTTTTCTCTAATAAATCGATTCGAGGGGTCAAGGTTGATCATCCTTTCAATTATATTTCTGACTTCAAAAGGTTTTCCTGAAATCAGAAGATACTGCGCCAATTTCTCATAGGTAGCAGCCGCATCACCTATAAAACCAAGCTTTTGATAAAGCTCAGCAAGCGTTAAATAGACATTTACCAAAGTTGGGTCAAGAGAAAGCACTGTCTTGTAAATTGACATTGTCAATTGGTAAAGTTCTTCCTTGGCATAGGTTTCAGCAGAATAAAGATATTCTTTTACGGCTTCCTCTTTTTTCCCTTTCTTTAAATACAAGTCAGCTATTTTCATATGAACCCCAATATTATCAGGTTCATTTTTAGCTAGTTGCAGATATTCATCAAGGGTTTTTTCACCGGATTTTTTTTTCATTAAAAAAGATAAAAACTTCACTCTTAATTTTTCTCCGATCTCAGAAAAATCTCTTATATTTTTTAGCCAGTTTGTAATATATTTAATTTTTAAGTATACGTTTTTAAAAATAATACTATAAAATTTAAACTATTTCAAAAAAACATAAAATATCAGATAATTTATCTGGTTATCTTTAAAACTTTTTTATACCACAAGATATATTTAAAATAAACTTTTTTTGTTCTTAGGATTATGATTTTAGATAAATCGCATAATTTTTAAATTTCAAATCACTTCCTAATCATTTATATTGACATAATATTTATTCTCAATTATTTAAAATATTAGGAAAAATTAAAATATTAGGAAAAATTAAAACCAAATTAATTTTTTAAAAATCATTTACATCTTTCCCCCCAGGGCTAACTTAAAAAAAATAAAAAAATACCAATGTAATTTTTACATGATTTCTCAGGTAATTACAGCCTTCAAAGAGTTCCAAACAAACATTCACGCTCTTTCAAATTCAACGGAAATTTTTTCCGTTTTTTTTTACTACCTATTGTAATAATTAAAAAATATGAAAGTTTCATTCTCCGCAAAATCTGACTTGGGTCTCAAAAGGAAAATTAATGAGGACAGCTTCTTAGCCGATAAAGATATGGGTCTTTTTTTGATATTAGATGGTATTGGCGGCCACTTGGCAGGTGAAGTGGCAAGTAAATTAGGTCTTAACACCATAAAAGAAAATGTTATGCGATCTTTAACCAATAAATGGTTAACAGAGAGCCAAAATTTATCCCGAGAAGTAGAGATTCTCAATGAAAGCCTTGTGTTGGCTAATAATGTTATCTATGAAGCAGCTAACTCAAAACCTGAATACTTCGGGATGGGCACAACGGTAGCTTCACTTCTTTTAGGGTGTGAAAATATCGCCATTGCTCATGTTGGAGATAGCCGAATCTACCTTATCCGAGAAAATTCTATTGAAAGACTTACTGAAGACCATTCCTTAGTCGTGGAGCAGCTTAAAAGAGGTATTATTAGCGAAGAAGAAGCAAAAAAGTCAGGAATGAAAAACGTAATTACACGAGCCTTGGGAGCAGAAGAATTATTGACTCCCACGGTAAATGAACTTATCCCTTTTAATAACGACTTATTCCTTATTTGCTCTGATGGACTCACCGACCTCGTTACCGATGATGAAATTCTTGAAATTATTTTAAAAAGTCGTCACCTTTTAGATAATGCTGTCCAAAATCTCATTGATAAGGCAAATGAAAAAGGAGGAAAGGATAATATTACCGTTATCTTAATTAGTATTAAATGTCGTTGCAAAAAAAAATTGACCCAATATTTGTTTTCGGCTCTTGACAGGGTTTTTTCATGGTTGCATCTGAAAATGATTGACTAAAAACAAAAAAAGGTTTATGAAATGGTCTAATTAAGGCTTACCAAGCATTTGGAGGATTTTTATCTATGCCCAAGCTTATTTTAAAGTTCAAGGAAGCATTATTAAAAGAATATGCATTAGAAGAGGAGATGGTGACTATTGGAAGAGTTGATGATAACACCATCAAGGTTGATAATATGGCCGTCTCAAGTCATCATGCTAAATTAATTCGAGAAAATGGTGATTATGTTCTGATTGATCTTAACAGTTTAAATGGAACTTTTGTAAATGGGCAAAAAGTATCAAAATGGATCCTCAAAAATAACGACTTTATAACGATTGGTAAACACACCCTGGTATATATTGATGAAAGAGCACCGAAGAAATCTCCTTTATCAGGGACCTCTGAATTGAGATCACCTGAAGAAACGGTCATGCTCGATATGCGCACTCAGCAGCAGTTGCTTGAGGAAGCTGCTGCTAAAAAAGGGGTTGACAAGATGGGAGAATTCGTTGGGGCGCTAACCTTTATATCGGATAACGAAGGTGAAGGTGAAATAGATTTATCAAAACGAATCACCATGATTGGAAAGGGTAAAGAGGCGGAAATCAAAATAAAGGGCTTTTTTCTTCCCAATATCTCTGCTGTTATCAGTAGAAGACCGGCCGGATACTTTCTCTCTCATTCTGGGGGCAGAGCCATACCAAAGGCAAATGGTGAATCAGTAAAGGGGCAGGTCAAGCTTAAAGATGGTGATATAATCGAAATTGCTGGGCTTAAAATGCAATTCTTCTTAAAACCAACCCAAGAATAATTTTGAATTACGCAGCTTCGGTCCTTTAAAAAGAATAATGAATTTTTACCCTGTTAGAAATTCCCCGATTACCCTGTTAGATATTTGATATCTATTACTCCAGCAATTAAACACGTAAATAAATTCAGTGCAATGCCCGTTGTTGCTGGAAATAACGACTATGCTTTTATATATTTATCTGCCGGAGTAATAACAGGGTGAAGAAGCACGGTTGGTAACCTTAAAAAATACTTAAACTTTTTCACACGGGGTAAATAAATCCTTCGAAGGGGTTTGCTGAACGATAAATCGTTTCATCCGTGAATCTTATCCCTCCTCATTGCTTACTTTTCACTTATCTCAAATTTTTTTTCTTTTTCCTTAACATTTTTTTTTTGATATTATTCAAAAATATTTTTTCTAAAAATAGTTTCGGAGGCTTGTTTGAACAAAAAAGAAAAGAGAACAGAAATATCAAAGTCGACCACGACCCACCTCATGGAAATCATCTCGGAAGAGGAATTTTTAAAGCTGGTACAAAATGCTGCCGCTGACGTTCTTCGGCTAAGCCTTTTTTTAGAAGATTTAAAAAGTAACGAGAAGGTTTTTAATAAAAAATTATTTTACGCGATTCTTACGGTGTCTAGGGACCTGGAAGATTTTTTGGATGCTCATGGCGCAAAAAACAATCGAGAGTGGTCTTATTTTAGGGAACTAGTTGCTTCAGCACGCAATTTGGGATTTGTTGCATTTCTGATTGAGCATATCGAAAAAAGTTACATTCCCGCTGAAGAACAAAAAATTTTTGATGAATATTTTGATAAAACGAGGAATACTAAACATTACTTTAATCAAACCCTACAAAAAATTTTTGAACTTATAAGAGTAGAAGCCCAACGGCTTAAAATATCTTTTCCTCCAAGAGGACTCACAGAAATTTATTATTATGATATCCCATCGAATAAATTTCTCCCGCAAAATTTGGATGAAGGAGAAGTAAAAAATAAAAGAGAAAATATTATTAAGATCTGTTCCAAGTATCTCAACATAAGTAGTCAATTTCACGATCTCAGATTCAACAAACAGTATCCTTCAGAGATACTCGCCCAAATGATTCCCGAAAAAATTAATGAAGAGAGAATCAGACGATTTGAATTGGTTATGCATAATTTAGAGTCGGTTTATGACACCTATGTAAAAGATAAGGCGTTGGAAAATGAAGACTCCCGCTTTGGCCGCTTACGGACATATATCTCATCCATCCTCCATCTCTTTGAGATCGCGCGTGTATTAGCGCATTTTTATGAGCGCCATGAAAAAATAAACAGTATCCTTGAAAAATCTATTACCCATATTAATATTTTAAACTGTACTATCAACTGGGCGCTTTACTACATTAATGTGATGATGCTATCTGGTCGCATGTTGGCTGATGCATTATTAAAGGAATATACGGCGATGGATTCAATTGAATTGCCGGTCCCTAAGGACTTAGGTTTTCATCTTCGGCCATCTACCTTAGTTGCAAAGGTGGTTAACCATTATGGTTCTGATGTTTATATGGTAGTGGGACAAGACAAATTTGATGCCAAAAGTGTTCTTAGTTTAACGTGGGCAGGAGGAAAAATCGCACGAGAAAAAATAGAGAAGGTTACTTTTGTAGGAGATAAAAGAGTATTAAAGGATTTGAAGATCTTGGCTAATATAAACTATGGTGAGGACATCATGGGAAAAGATCGCCCTTTGCCTAAAATACTTTCCTATCTTCGTTAGTTTTCTTTAATTAACTATTTCATTAATTAAAACCCTAAACGGAAATAAAATGTTTTATTAATTCCAAGTTTTTTTCGGTTGCCCCCTGGTTAACCTTGAGCACGTGAAAACCCCTTTCCCCACCTATACGGACTTCTTCGCTATTTCTCAAAAGTCTTTGCGCATGAAAAAGTAAATCCTCTTTGGTTTTTACCACGATACCGCCACCAGATTCTATTAATACGTCAACAAACTCCGAAACATTGTGGGTATAGGGCCCAAAAATAACGGGTTTTTTATAAACTAAGGGCTCTAAAAGGTTATGCCCTCCGATATTGACTAAACTTCCTCCCACAAAGATAATTTCACCGATACTATAAAGTTGAGCAAGTTCACCAATAGTATCTATGAGAATTACCCGTGGCCGTGATAAAGGTCGATATTTGCTTATTTGGCTTTTGCGGTGGACGGTAAGACCTTTTTTTTTCATTAATTTTTCTACCTCAGAAAATCGTTCAGGATGGCGGGGAGCTAAAATTAAAACCAAATTTGAATATTCCTTTATGAGGTGTTGAAAAACTTCAAGAATAATATCTTCCTCCCCCGAATGCGTACTGCCGGCAATAAAAATTTTATCGTTCCATCCCAAATTAAGCTCGTTTAGAAGTTTTTCTTTGTGATCGTCATTTGCATCCGGAATTTTTTGGTCAAACTTCATATTACCAGTGATTAAAACTTTTTGAGGATCAGCACCAATATCAAGGACTCTTTGATAATCAATCATCGATTGCATCCCAAAAGCGGACACTTTATTAAAAACTTTTTTAAAAAACCATTTAAAAAGCTTGTAGCGGCGGCATGATTTAGATGAAATTCGACCATTAACAATCACTGATGGTATTTGCCTTTGATGAAGAAAAAAAAGAAGGTTTGGCCAAATTTCAGTCTCAGTATGAATGAAGATACAAGGGTTAATGATCGTAAGTATTTTTTTTACGATAAAAAAAAAGTCGTAAGGAAAATAAATAAGAAAATCTATTTCGGAAATTTTTTCCCGGGCAGTTTTATTGCCGGTAAAAGTAATCGTTGAGAAAACTATTTTTTTTTGGGGATATGTTTCCTTGATCTTTTTAATGATTGGTATCGAGGCGATAACTTCACCCACTGAAACTGCGTGAATCCAAATAGGATGAACGCCCTTGAGTTGATCGTGAACTGATTTTGGAATGAACCCCATCCTCTGGCATACTCCCTCACGGTATTTCTTTTTGGCTACCAAGGCTACCAGAAGAACAGGGAGTGCAATAAAGGACAAAATATTATATAAAATATACCACATATAGAATTTACTGTTTGGTGCTTTCACCTTAGACGGCCGACTGGTTCTTTGCCAGGAAATTATGATCCTTCCTCGGAAAAAAATTCAGGATAAACTTTTTCGATTTCCGCCCGCACATCAGTCAAGTTTTTTATTATCCGGTCAGCATAGGTGTTATTCGGGTATTTATCCAAAACACTTTTCAGCAGATTATAGCTTTCGATAAGATAACTCTTTTTATGTTCTACGTTTTTACTGCTCCGGGCTTGAAGAAACAATTGGCTTGCCTTAAGCCTCCGAGTGCGAGCCAAGCCATCAATAGCTAAAAGTTTCTTTTCTTCAGCGTCAAGTTTATAGGCAGTGCCGGCAAGTTCCTCATAGAGAGCGATGGCCTCTTCAAAATTTTCCGATTCGAGTAAATGATTGCCCCTTTCCAATTTTTGTTTTTCCGTTTCATCGCTCACGTTGATTGGTTTATTCTTGTTTAATAAAGTCTCCGTTTTAGGGATAAGCGCAATTTTTTCCTGCAATGAAAAAGGGTATTCACCGGGAGGAAAAGATCTTTTTAGGGAGAACAAAACTGCTTGCGCTTCCGAATATTTTGACATTTTAATATCACTATCTAACTCTCGCAGTTTGCCATCAATGTAGTCTATTCCTTGTTCGGTTAGCTGATTAAGAAAATCCTGAACGCCACTTTGGCACGTAAGGTCTAAGCATTCCCTTTGAGCTTCAATGCCCAAATGATATGCCTTAAGAAAATCACCACGCTCATATAAAAGACCATGCGCTTGATCAAGTTTGTTTTTTATCATTATCTCCTGAGGTCCGGTCTGCAAGAGGGAGGCCTTCCCTTTTACTTTGGCGTACCATGACTCCTCATTCATATAAAAAGCATTAAGTTTTTGAAATATCTCTTGTGCACGTTGGGTCTGTCCATTATTAATCAGGCATTCACCAAGAGTAAAGTACAGTGGTGCGTTATCTGAGGTAAGGGAAAAGTCTTTAGACATAAGTTCTTCAATAACGTTACGAGCATCTTCTCCTTGGTTCAAGCAAACAAGAGATAGTGCATAATAAGCCCTACTGGTAAAATTTATTTTTTCGCCGGAGTTAATCTTGGCAAGTTGATTATAAAGCTCTACTACTTTATAGTAGTTATTTTTCTGGTAATTAGCGGCAATTCCATCTTCCAATTTTTGGGTAATGATTGCATTTTGATATTCTCTCCCGCGTAACGATTCAGCGCATTTTAACGTCGCCAGATAATGATCAACCAAATCTAAATAAAATATTTCGCGTGACAAAGCAGTATCACCCATCGTTAATTTGTGTTGCAAAATTCTAATCCGTTTCAAATCTTCAAGATACGCAGTAACTATTTGATTTTTTTTAGTAAGGAAAGTATTGTCTTCGGTTGATGGTTCCCCATAAAGAGAAACCTTATTTTTCTCAATCTCTATCTGAAGTTCATAAATAATTTCATTGAGCGTTTTTTCCCAAATTGATAGATCTTTTTGGAGCCTAAGCTTTTGAGCATTTTCCTGCAAAGATTCTTGTTGAGCTTTCGGCCTCGGAGGAACTTCTTTAACTCTCATGCGCTCAGGATAAGCGCAACTAACCATAATAAGTATTATTAAAAGAAAACACCACCGTGCTGCATTGCATAACAACATTACGGTTCTCCTTTTTTACTACCAAGGGCTCTGAGTGTTGAGTCGATTGGTTTGGAAGGGAGTAAAAAACCTCTGCGGTCGGAATTGGCCACCCTCTACTTGTCCATAAGAATACACGATTGCTTCATCCCCCGAGTCGCCCAATGAGGGGTCTAAAACAAAAGGCAACCCGCTTCCCTTATCAACCGGAACCGCAATTGCCCCTTCTGGGTTCGATAACAAGAGGTCATTCCCCGAAAGAAATGCCAGTCCGGCGAGGTCAATATTTCTGTGAAATAGTTGGTTCTTTGTAATTTCATTCGCTACCTCGATCCAAATTGGCAAAGCACCTGAAGCGCCGTAAATCCGAAAATGATTGTTTTTCATCGGCGTATTATCATCATACCCAACATAAGCAGCAATAACAAAAGAATTTGGTAAAGACAAATCAAAACCTTTTTCGAAAAAAGTCGGAATAAAGCCGATATAGCTTGAGTTACTATACTCATTTGCTGTGCCTGTCTTTCCGAGGGTAGGCACGTTAAAAGTCAATGTATTGCCACCAGTGCCCAAGTTCACTTCGAGTTTAATCGAATCTTGAGCTTTATTGCCGGTCCCATAGCTTACAACATTTTTTAAAATCTGCGCTATCATATAAGCAATATGATGATCAAGTACCGGCTTATCCTCGGGGCGATAACGATAAATGTCTTTCCCCTCGGAATCAGTAATTCTATCTATAATAATAGAGTTTTCCAGAGAATAATCGTCTCGCACCGTATATTGTTTTCCATCGGTAAAGGTGGTATAGGCGCGCAAAATTTCCAAAACACTAACCGCGCTTGGTCCCAAGGGAAAAGAAAGGACAGGCTCTAAAGGAGTATGGATGCCTAAACTTTCACAAAGCTTTACCACGTAAAGAAGCCCAACCAATACTCGGTATTCCCTGATATTACAAAGCGTTATCATATCATAGGCACGGTTCAGTTTTATCTTTCCGAGCTCTCTTTCCAGAGACTCACCTAAGTTGGATACTATCATGGAGCGAATTTTACCCTCGATCAAAATTTCTTCGGCAGAAAATCCGCGGTTGATAAGTTCAATCGCTTTTTCATAACTTAAGGGAATAAACCCTTTTCCCGCTAAGCCCTCACCGTAGCCAACGACCTCTTGTCCTTCCGACACACCTAAATAAAATCGATTCAACAAATCAGCGTAATTCACAGGATCAATACCTTTTAACTCATCCCATTTTTTAAGCATTTCAGAGTTGAGCCGAACGAAGCGAAAAAAATGTTCTTTCAATAATCTTTCTTCAATCGCTTTTTCCAAGACATCCTCCTCACCTTCTGGTATGATGTCTGGCCGGTATTCATCAAACCCTATTCCGTACTTTACAACTTGTAATTCTTCAGCCTCCTTGGTTCTTCCCTCGAAAATAAGGTCAGCAACCAGTTCTTCCTTCGCAGCTTGGAAAGCCGATTCTCGAAGGTCCCTTTCATTTATTCTAATGCCCCACGAATCTCGAATTCGTTTTTGAAAAGCCAGGTAATCTTCATTTGCCCGGGGACTCAAATCCACCAAATCGGCAATCTGTTTAAATTGAGAAAAAGAAAGTTTATCACAAAGGTGATAAAGGAGCCAGACTGACGCCACGTTTTCTGATTTTGCTCCCGCCCACGCTAAGGAAACTTTCTCATAAGGGCTTTCGTGATCTGGTCGAGGGAAATAAAACTGGTTTTGAAAAACAAAAATATCGCGCCGGTTTTCCAAAGGATCAAGAATATTCCATCCTAACTGCAAAGCTGCGGAATATACCAGGGGTTTAAATATAGATCCCATCTGGCGCTTGGCATCAACCGCGCGGTTGAAATAACTGTTTTCAAAACCTCCACCCATCGCCAAAATCTTACCGCACTGTGAAACCAAAAGCCCCCCTTCAAGTTTCGGTTTTTGCTCTAAGTCAAATAAAAATATGCCATCTGGCAACTGGTCGCGTACAAAAACATATACTAAATCATTAACTTTTATTTGAGATAACAATTCCTTAACATCCTTTGGGTTTGTATTCGCCCACATTCCCACTTTGTACTTCGCGTAGGCAGAAGCCAATTCGTTTAAACCCACTTGGTCAACTTTTCCGATAGCCTCCCCCACCCTTACGAAAATTCCTACATCCTTTCCTTCTTCGATTTTCTTTTCCACTTTTCCAAATACAAATTGACCAATTTTCGGTTCAATAACTTGGGGGATATCCAAATGAGAATACCGCATCTGCAAATTTTGCCGATTATACCCTGAAAGCGAAGTTTCAAGCTGAGATAAGTGCTTACGTAATATCAGATGGCTTTTTTGTTGCAGCTCCTGGTTTACAAAGGTATAGATTTTAATTCCCGAGGTAGCGATATTGCTTATGCCGTGTTCACTTAAAATTTGTTGGTATTTTTCCGATTGGAGCTCTTCCCGAATGTAATCTAAAATCACATTGAGATCAAAATAAACCTTTCCTTCCTTAAAAGGTATCGAGGCTTGAAAAAGCTCTGTGTACTGAGAAGGGGTGATCATGCCGAGCTTTGCCATATTCCGGAGAACATAATTTTTTCGTTCAATCGCCCGTTCAAAAACTACCTTCTTTTTTTCCTGATTGGCATGCACGAGAGGATTATACCGATTGGGGGCCCGAACTGCTCCAGCAATAAACGCGCATTCCAGGAGAGTTAACTGGTCTACTGATTTGTCAAAAAAATATTTTGCCGCAATCGCTAATCCCCGACCGGTCCCGGTCACATAAAATTGATTGGTAAAAAACTCAATAATCTCTTCTTTTGAGAAATGGGCTTCAAGCTTGAGCGCTTGAGCCAATTCTATGAGTTTCGCTTCAAACGTGCGTCCACTCCGTTTAAAAAGGTTTTTGGCGGTTTGCTGGGTGAGCGTGCTTCCACCCTGAATGATTTTCCCTGATTCCAGGTTTACGAAAGCCGCCCGAAGAATACTTAACGGATCAACCCCAGAGTGGTGAAAATAATTTTTGTCTTCAGCCGCCACTAAGGCGTTCACAAAATTTTTGGGAATGTCCTGATATTTTATATAAATACGATGTTCATTTTCAAAAAACACTCCAATCAAATTTTTCCCGTCATCATAATAAACCGGCGTTTCCCGCGATAACGCATCCATAATTGCTTTTCGCGTAAAATCTTTCCCCGGCTGCGCAATAATAAAATAAAAGTACAGAGCGCAAAGAACGCCAACACCAAGCAAACCGACCAAAAAGGCAAATACTACCATTGACCGCATTCTTTCCCAGAGCCAGAAAAAAATAAAAAATGGAAAAAAGAGTATTTTTATGATAATTTTAAATTTCATTTATATTAACCCTACTCCATCTATTTTCGCCTGGCAATCCGGACACCTTCCTTCCTTAACCTTGTATCGCGAAATAGTAAATCCACTTCTTTCAATCAGAAGGTTGCCGCAGGAATAACAATAGGTGTTCGCACCGATTTCACCAGGAACATTTCCTTCATAGACATAACGAAGCCCAGCTTTAAGTCCGATCTCACGTGCCTTTCTCAAAATTTGAATTGAAGTCCGGGGTGGATCATTAAGCTTATAGGTTGGATAATAAGCAGAAATATGCCAAGGAATGTTTGCATCGAGATGGAAAATAAAATCAGCAATATTTTCAAGTTCCTCATACGAGTCATTATAGGTAGGGATTATAAGCGTGGTGATTTCTAACCAAATCCCCAATTGCTTGTATAACCGCAGTGATTCTAAAACGGGCTCAAGCCGTGCCCCGCATATCTTTTTATAAAAAGTATCAGAAAAACTTTTGAGATCTACATTGGCACCATCCAAATAGGGCTGAATGTTCCGGAGGGCTTCGGGGGTTATATAGCCATTAGTAACAAATATATTTTTAAGTCCTTGCTGATGTGCCAAGACCGCGATGTCAGAAGCGTATTCATAAAAGACAGTCGGTTCAGTATAGGTAAAAGAAATAGAGCTACACTGATATTTTTTTGCGGTTTTTACAATCTCATAGGGGGAGACATCATTGCCGACGATTTTTCCATGATCCCGGACCAGCTGAGAAATACTGTAGTTCTGACAATGTTTACAGCTGAAATTACACCCGGCCGTAGCGATCGAAAAGGAGCTGCTCCCCGGGTGAAAGTGATAAAGGGGTTTCTTTTCGATCGGATCAATCGCCTGTGAAATACATCTCTCATATACTAAGCTATAAAGAATACCTCCATTATTCTCCCGCACCCCGCAAATTCCTCTGCGTCCGTCACGAATGAGGCACCGGTGATTACACAGCGCGCACCTGACGTCATTGCCTTCAAGTTTCTGGTAAAACAACGCTTCTTTCATCCGGATTTTTCCCTATGGTTCGAAATACCGGCAGTCAGAAAAAAAGCTCCCCCCATTGTCAGATAGCCTATAGAAAAATAGGGAGAACTATTTAACCCTATCACACTTATTATGCCACTGCCAATTATTTTATACGCCTGGATGACCCCGACAAAAGAAAGCAGACTACCAATAATTGCCCAGCACCCTGTTTTAAAAAATTCTTTTTCAATCACAAAAACGACGATTGCCGCCAGAATCATCGCCGTAAGAATAAACCCTCGTTCCAAAGCAATCATTCCTGAAATATAAAAGCCGTTCGATCTAAAAACATCTAAACTTATTGTTGCCCAGCTTTTTCCGGCTATCCCTAACGTTTTTTCCATAACCGAAATTCCATAGGCCGCCACCGCAGGAAACAGTCCGAAGGCAACTGCAGGGGCGTGCTTTAAGGAAGTTGTTTGGAAGGCCTGAGCAGTCATAATGATACCAATCCAAAGCACAATGGCGGCTCCAGCTTCAATGGGTATCAAATTGAATATTAGATTAACCAAACCGGAAAGACAAATAAAACCGATAAAAAAAGCGTTCAGAATTGAATAACCGGATCGTGCGCCAAGCGCTTTCCATCCGGGGTGACCGATATAGATGGTGGTGGGAAAGCAGGAGCCAAAAAGAGACGCAGCGATCGTCCCGATGCCGTTTATTGCCAAAGAAGGCATCGTCGGAAAACGATCACCCGCCGCTTCAGCGCTCTCGATATTTTGCAGCGAACCAATCACGTTAATGATACCCATGGGAAAAATAATGGAAAAATATTTCCACGCATAATCGGTCGCTAAAATCTCTCCAATCTCTCCCCCTGAAAAGGTAGGAAGCGTAAGATGAAATTGTGCCAAAGAGTTTTGCAAAGCAACAGGATCCATGTAACTAAAACCCCAAGCTTGAAGAGCACCCAGGCCAGAACGGTTCCCGTGCCAAGCGCCACCAGACCGCCGGGAAGTCCAAAGGGAAATCTTATCCGGGCGAAATACTCAATCAGAATGATTGAAAATGGTAAAAAGGCAATCAGGGGTCGATCAAAAATCCGAAGAGCGAAATCCATCCCAATAAAAGTAATCGCGATGCCGGCCAGGCCTGAAAGCAACGCTGCTCGAGGAGTATGCTTCCTTATAAATTCTGCTCCCAAAGCCCCGACCAGTTCTATTATGCCACTTCCCAAACATGCTAACAACCCAACCTTCCAGGCCATTTCCGGATTCCCGGTTTCTAATTTCACCGGGAGCATAACAAAAAATATAAAGGCAAATAAACTCGGAGTATTAATGCCGAACGGGAGAGCAGTTACATCGTTGCGTTTTTCTCGGCGAGAGCACTTCCGTGCCTGCCACGCGTAAAAAATATTACCGATAAAAATTGAAATTGCAGCGCCGGGAAGGATTATCCCAAAAACTTTTGTTGGGCTTATACCGCAAACCTGTTGACAAAGAGCACCGATGACAATTAGCTGCATCAGGTTATCTGTCATTAAACCAAAAAAACCGTCGATGTCCTTTTTAACGAACAAAGCCATTTATTAGTGTGGTTTTAGATCGCCCTTTTCAATAACTGGCATCAGGAAAAGAACAAATCTGCCGGGGCTTTTCCACCATTTTATACATTTGGGGAGATGACCACCCCCCTTGGATTAATTCGTCGTCAACATCTCTTAAAATCCCATCATGGATTGCCCAACTCCGTCCTCTTATTGTTTTGTGAAAACCTATTTGCCGAAATGGCGTTGATCCATCCAATTTTTCACAAAGAATGCTTCCGGGTTGAAAAAGCTCATTGATTCGCCTCATCATCTTAAAACCTTCAAAATAAGAAAAACCATACCTCTCATAGATTATGGCATTATGATAAAAAAGACCATCCAATAAGATTGACTTTACCCCCAAGATACGACAAAAATGTTCTAAACAATGCAAAAATTCCCCGGTAAGCCTTAAAGCATGTTTTATCTGTCCGGGGGCCAAACCTGCATGAAGCGCTCTTATCTCTTCGGTTATGTTGCGGTTAGCTCGACCAAAAAGAGTATCCTTCCCCAGCGGATCGACATCAGTATTAAACCTTTCACTTTGAGGATCATTGACAATAATAAAATCCAAACGAATTTGGGTCCTGTCCTTAGTATCAGAAACTTGCACAAAGAAAATAGAGTCCTGGTCTGCAAGGTCCTGTTTAACTTCAACCAAGGTAGCATTATCTTTTGGCGGACAATAAAACCGGACGAGACGTTCACGTTTTTCATTTAAAAAAAGGATAGGGTGAATATGAAAACGATGAAAAATAGACGGAGGAATAAGAATCCGGTAAAGTCCCTCTTTCTCAATATCAGATAGATGACTTATTTTAAAAATCCAAGACATTGTTCTAATTCCTAAAACTTATAGAGTTCGTCAAGCTGCGTAACAATCTTCTGTGTTGCCACATCACCACCCAGAAGTTGAACAAAGCGTTTAAGCTTGTAAACATCCTTAAAGGTAATATGTGTCTGCTGCCTTTGAATCTTCTCCATAGTGACAAAAGTATCAAATGGGGTTACTACCAAGGGTATTCCCAAATCGCCACAGGTATTAACGATGATAGGAGCAGGCCTTCTACCTCCGGTAAGCAAAATACCGGTAACTTTGGATGAACTTAGAGGGGTATTTAAGCTATCCAATTCAAGGCCAAGCAGAATAATTTTATTATAGATCCGCCGAAACAAGTGTAATGAGCCTTTGAGATGCGAAGAACTTATCGAGGTGCTCTCCACCAAGTTTTCGAGACGATTTTCACCAGTCAGTACCTCACCCCGAATAATATCAACAATGTTTCTCACCGTTAAAGAGGTCAGTATTCTATCCTGAGGCACAAGAAAAATCATCGGTGTTCCTCTTTTTTGAAAAAAAGGAACAAGTTTATTATATGCGGTATCCAAACTCTCCAACGGTATCTGGTTAACAAAAACAAACTTAACCTTATCTTTTAAAAATGAGTCGATCGCAAGCACAGAGTACATACTTATATTTTCATTTTGAAACCTGTCTACCAAAAGGACCGGGGCATTGAACCTGTTCACTAATACCCCATCAGGAAGGTAAGGAGAATCAGGTTCATAAAAAATTTTTTCGGATCCCATAATAATGAGTGCATCCTTTTCTTTCTGCACTTTTTCATAGCATTCATCAATCTGTATCAGCTGTTCTTCCCGGGCAACCTCATCACCTGGAACTCCTTCAGGAATCACCGGGCATAAAAGACTTAATTCTTCCGGCAGGTTAAAATATTCTTTCATTAAGAGCGCATCTTCATCGATAATTTGGCCATTGTGTGAAGCCGGACGGGTAACAAAGGGTTTAAAGAAACCAACGCGCAATCCTTGAGAACGAAGCATTTCACCTACACACCAGGCAGCGAGACTTTTTCCAGACCGAACCCCAGTAGAACTAATAAATATTTTTTTCATTTTATTTCACGTCACTAATAGCTATTCTAAAGATTTTTTTATTAAATCAATAAGGTGCTGAGGAGCAATTGGTTTTGGCAAAAACAGATTTGCACCCATTTCCATGCCTTTTTTCTTATCCTCAATACCGCTTTTGGCAGTAAGCATAATTATCGGTACAGCCTTATACTCGTCTAGCTCTCGAATTTTCCCGCAAAGCTCAAATCCATTCATACCGGGCATGAGTATATCAAGGATCATAAGATCAAATTTCTTTTTGTTGAGTTTTTCTAAAGCATCATCGCCGTTATTTGCAGTTGTAACATCATAGCCACTGGGCGAAAGGAGCGCTTCTAAGGCTATTAATACAAGGTCATCATCATCAACTACTAATATCTTCTTTGCCATTTTTTTCTTCCTTGTTTAAATTTAAATTACTCGATATCGCCGGAAGGATTACCCTAAACGTAGCCCCCTTCCCTATCTCGCTATCCAGTTCTATCCTCCCTGCATGCTTTTCCACGATCCCAAAACAGAGGGAAAGTCCAAGACCAGTCCCCCTTCCAACCGCTTTAGTAGAAAAAAAGGGGTCAAAAATCTTATACTTAATTTCTGGCGGGATACCTGGACCAGTATCAGTAAAGGAGATGATAATTTCTCCCGGCGTTCCATTTTTGGCTCGATAAAAAGAACGTATAATAAGCTCTTTATTCGAATGCTGCATATCTAAAGCATCCCGGGCATTACTAATGATATTTAAAAAAACTTGTTCGAGCTGCGAAGCACTTCCCATTACTTTAGGCAAGTCCCCTGAAAAATCCTTGGTTACCTCGACCTGGTGGTCAAGGAGCATCTGTCCGGTAATAAGAAGAGAATTATTTAAGGGGATCATAATATCTAAGGCCTCAAACTTCATTTCACTTCCACGGGAGAATTCCCCAAGGTGGTTGACAATCGTAGCAATCCGGTCGTTACAGCGTCCAATTAAATCTACAAACTCAATGATCTTTTTATGCGAGCAGTTTTTTTGTTGTTGATAATCCTCCTTAATTCGAAAAATTAAGGTCTGCGACGCCATAAGGGGGTTGTTTATTTCATGCGCTACTCCGGCAACCAAGTCTCCGAGTTCCCGCATTTTTGCCGACTGGATAAGAGAAGCTTCAGCTTTTCTCAGCGCGGCCTCTAACCTTTTCTTTTCCGTCATATCTTTAAATATTCCAACCGTTCCTATTATTTCTCCTTTAAAATTTTTTAGCAGAGACGCTGAAGTGTTTATCGGGATTTCTCTCCCACTTTTATCGGCCATGGTCATTTCATAATTAGTAAATTTCTGATCCCGGCGTAGAATATTCATAATCTTTCGCGCCTCTGCTATTCCGTCCAGATAAAAAAGGGAAACATGGCTCCCAATTAATCTTTCTTTTTTATCATGGAGTATTTCCTCCAATCCGCGATTAACATAGGTAATCGTTCCTTTTTGGTTTGTGGTTATGATCCCATCGGCAGAACTTTCAAGTATGCTTTCCAGATAATCTTTAGTCTCGATTAACTCCCATTCGAGACGTTTACGCTCGGTTATATCACGAGAAATTTCTAAATAACCAATTAAATCCCCTTCCATATCTCTCATTGCGGTTATTACCGCTCGGCTCAGAAATACTTCTCCGTTTTTTTCCTTCCGCATCACCTCTTTTTCTAATGCATTACCAGCTTGGAGTTTACTAAATTCTTCCCACTCAATAAATGATTCCTTTTTTTCCACGTAGGTTTTGTAAAGATACTCCCCTAATATTTCTTCTTTCTCCCACCCAAATATCTTGCGAGCACCAGTATTGAACTCTAAAACCTTCCACTGAAGATCCGTAGCAATAATGGCATACTCCGTAGAGCTTTCTAAAACATTAGTTAACAGGGTCGATATTCTTTTGTACTTTTCTTTGGATTCCAAAAGCTCTTGAGTGCGTTGCTTAACCAAGGATTCCAAGTTTTTCGTGTGCTCCTGGATCTGGGCCGCCATCCGGTTGAAAGAAAGAGCTAATTGGCCAATCTCATCTTTTTGATGAATGGCTACTCGTAAGGACAATTCTCCTTCTGCCATTCGTGAGGAAAGGTGGGTAAGCTCTAATATGGGTTCGGTCAGAAACCGGGCAAAAAATACCACCAGAGCTAACATGAGGGTTAAGGTGAAAATAGTTAAAATAAAGACTGCTTTTTGTGTCCTACCTACAGCTCCAAAAATTTCGCCCTCATAGCTTCCGGCAGCAATCACCCAACCCAGTTGAGACAGATAACGAAATCGGGTAATTTTCATACGCGGTGATTTTTCACCCAATTCTTTATTTATCCATGGATAGCGGATTTCCCCGGTACCTTCTCCCCTCAAAGAAATCGCTTTATAAATCATCTCGTTGATAAAATAATCGCCTTTGGAGTCCTGGCTGTAAAGGATATTTTCGTTTTCTTTGGTAGGATGAATAATGAGGTTTCCCTTCTCATCAATTATAAACGGATAACCAGTTTCTCCGATAATAATGTCTTTGACTACTTTTTTAATTTTGGAAAGTTGAGTAAGGGGGATGAATGGTTTATTGTTTTCACTCGATAAACTAATTTCACACAACGCGTAAATAGTATTTACCACATGATCTAAATCTTTTTCCGCTCCATTTTTTAAAGCGGAATTAAGCTGGGTGGTGGCAAAATAAGCAAGCAGGATTAAGGGAATGATTACTAAAGGAGCAATAACTAAAATTAATTTATTCTGTATAGTCCAGTCAGAAATTTTTTTCATAATATTTTCAAAATGGTTTCTATCACAAAAAAATAACCTTGAACTTATTTTTTTTAAATTTATTTAATAATATTATCAAATAATTAGGTTAAATTCAAGCTATTTGTAGTTATTAAATTTTTATCGAATAAAAATTTTTATCTTTTAGTTCATGAGTGTAAAAAAATATAGCCAAAATAATTGATTGGTTGCTGTGTTCCCCCACTTCAATAGGATTTTTTATAAGGAAATTTTTAATAGATATTTTATCGAATCAGGCGGGGGAAATAACTACCATGGTAAACAGGTTGGATTTTATTTTTAACTTAGAACCCGATTAAGTAATGATACCAAAAGAATCATTAATTACAATTGTAAGCATCATATAGAATTGTTACCTCGTATTAGCTCTAGAACGTCATTTGTGAAATTCATCCATAAATGTGACGGTCTTATCTTTGCAGAACACCATATACTGTATAAAAATTAATAAGTTACGTAGCAGGGTTAACCTTCCTTTAAATATCTTTCTATTTTTGCACCTTTTTTTAATTTTTCAAGATATAAATCAGTTTCTTTTTCGATTTTATCATTTTTAAGCATCGCTGCTAAGCGATCTTTTATCTTTTCATACGCCATGGTTGTCTCCGGCTTTTTATCCGTTAGTTTAATTATATGATATCCGAAATCAGTTTCAACTATACCGCTCACTTCTCCTGGTTTTAAAGAAAACGCCACATCTTCAAACGGCTTTACCATCTGGCCCCTACTAAAGTAACCCAGATCTCCCCCTTTGGAATTACTGGGACAGTCAGAAAATTTCTTAGCCAATTCTGAAAAATCCGCTCCATTTTTTAACTGCTTTTGTATATCTTCAATCTTTTTCCGTGCCGCTGCCTTTTGTGCTGCATCTGCTTTTGGGTCAACCTTAATCAAAATATGGCTGGCACGAACTTGCGCGGGGTTTTTAAAAAAATTCGGGTTGCTGTCATAAAAGGCTTTGGTTTCTTGATCAGAAACCAATGCCTTTTGCCCAAACTTCTTTTCAACAAACTGCTGAACCGCAATTCCCATCTTAAACTTGTCCTTGATCCCGGTCTCAGATAAATTAAGTTTCTTCAAGAATTCATTTAATTTTTCCTGACTGGGTATTTGTTTTTTCCAATTTTCATATTGTTCATTAAGAATTTTCTCATCAACCTGGATTCCTTCTTTTTTGCTTTCCTGATAGAGCAGTTCGAGGTTAATAAGATTTTCAAGGATATTTTTCTTTAGTTCAGAAAGCTCAGCGCTACTCGGAGTTTTTCCAGTTTGCGAAATTCGTTCATTTACCATCACCATTTCTCGATCAAAGTCCGATTTGGGAATTATTTTCCCGTTCACTACCGCAATTTTTACCTCGGCCATACCCTTTTCTCCGGCCCAACTAAAGGACATTGGTAATAAAAAAATCAAACTAATCAAAACGGTTATAATCCATCCCCCATCTTTTTTGTTCATCCGAATCTCCTTTCAAGGTGATCTTATAAAAAAAACCCGAACTGGGTTAACATAGCAAAGTCACTAATAAACTAATTAATAGATAAAAATTAATATAGCAGTCTTCCGCCCAGCACGCAAGAAATTTTATTTTTGATCAAATCTATAAAAAATCGCTGGATCCTCCTCATCCGAAATCTCTTGAAACTTTCTTTGTGATATAATCTGTTCTAGAAAAAAAACAGGATTTTGAATTTTTACTATTCCCCTTCCCCGTAAATTTATTGACAACCCACCCAAGCGAGCATAGATTGAACTTTACTTACAGATTTGCTAACCATAATCATAAGCATTACCTTTACAATACTATTCTTAGTAAATCCTTATTATGCTCACCCGAGAAATAAAAGAATTATTTGAAAAGCAGGCGTCTTTGTATGATTTTACAAATACCTTTCTGTCGGTTGGGATTGATGACCTCTGGAGAAAAAGGGTTGCCCAATCACTATGTCTGCCGAACAACGCCCGGGTGGCAGACATTGCCACGGGAACTGCTGAAGTGGCAATTCATATTGCCAAGCAAAATCCCACGGTAAAAATTGTTGGTCTAGATTTCTCACCTAACATGCTAAAATTTGGAAATAAGAAAATTACCAAATTTCATTACAACAATATCCTTTTATTAAGCGGCGATGCTACAGCGCTTCCATTCCAAAAAAATTCATTTGACGCTCTCACTATTGTTTTTGGAATAAGAAACATTATCAACCGTGAACAGGCGCTTGAAGAATTTTATTCTGTTCTAACACCGCAGGGCCAATTGGTAATAATGGAATTCGGCTTTCCGGAAGCACCTCTATTTCGATCACTTTATCTTTTCTATTTTAATCATCTTCTCCCCTGGATTGGAAACCTCTTGGTCTCCTCAGACCATGCGTATAGTTATCTAAGAGACTCGGTCCACAAATTTCCTTCTCCTGAAAAATTTATGGAAATACTCAGGTCGGTTGGTTTTAAAAAAATACAACGAGTCTCCTTCACTGGCGGCATTGTCGACTTATTCAAAGCTTTTAAGGAATAACCCTTTTTTATCTTTAAATCACTAAAGCGCCTATTGTTTTTGCCTAAAAAAAATTTTATTATAATAAAAAAAGGTTGTTCTCCAAAATGAGGTGGTAAAAAATGTTTTTTTGAGAAACCCGTTTGCAGTTAAAGGGAAAAACAACTTGGCAAAGATGATAATTTATGTCATTTTTTAGACATGAAAAAAAACACTCTTTGCCAGACAAGTAAAACCTGCTGTCCCGATTGAAAAACCTAAACCTGAACGGCCGCCAGGGGCTCAAGGAATTACTCAAAGCCAACCGGCGATCGAATACGCCAAAACGTGCTGAAGGAATCCTTCAGACAGCTTTGTGACTACGCTTCGGCAGTCTGGGTTCGCAAATTTTTCGACCACCGGCGGGAATCCCTCAACTGGCAAACAAAGACTGAAGCCATTTGAAGAACTCTCCGAGTTGATAGACCTTCGCTGGGACGGCATGGTCTTGGATTGCAAATCCGAACCCAAAGTGGCATTGGGGTTTGTTGAAGGGATCAACAACAAGATCAGAGTGATTCAACGGAGAGCTTACGGGTTGGAAAACCCCAAATGCTTCCGGCTGAAAGTTCCGACTTGCATGTTGACGTCATTCAACTACAGAAACCTCTAAATTTTACCCACTCGGTAAGGAGAAAAAAGCAATAACATAGTAAAAATTTTAATCTCCAAACCAAAAAATTTTTTCAGGAGAATCTTCTTTTGACAGAAAAGTTTCTTTCATTAGCCATTTATAAAATTGTCCGGAATAAAAAATGAGGCATTTCCTTGTCATTACAAAAAGTAAAAAGGTTTTTAAAACCATTCAAGGATCCTTTGGTCAAAATTACTCGGTTGAAAAAGCTTCCAATAAAAATATTGGATTGGAAATGCTTCGGACGAAGCGTTACGAATTTATCTTTATTGACTTAGCGCTTCTTTCAGAATCACTAAAAGGCAACGAATATAAATTAGCCTTACAAGCCTTTTGGCAGTTGAACCCTTCCGCAGAAATAATTGTTATGTCTCCTCCCGAAATGATCCGGGAATCGGTGATGGCCGTCAAAGCAGGGGCGAGTAATTACCTGACCTACCCTATTAATCTTGATGAGGTAACATATTTAACCGAAAGTATTTATGCATCATTGATCGTCCAATCAGAGCTTGATTATCTTCGCGACCAATTCTGGCAAAGCGATTCATTAGAAATCGTTCAAACTAAAAATCTTTTAGTTAAAAAAGTTTTTGATAAAATCCGTTCAGTCGCGCCAACTAAAAGTACCGTGCTTATTTCCGGTGAAACCGGTACCGGCAAAGGCGTGCTGGCCCAATTAATCCACAAACACAGCAATCGAAAAGATTCCCCTTTTATAAATGTCCATTGCGGAGCAATCCCTGACACCCTTTTGGAAAGTGAACTCTTCGGCCACGAAAAAGGTGCGTTCACTGGCGCGGTCCGTCGGAAATTAGGGAAATTTGAAATTGCCAAAGGCGGAACGATTTTTCTGGATGAAATTGCTACTATTACACCATCCGCACAGATCAAGCTTCTTCAAATTATCCAGGAAGGAACATTCAATCGGGTAGGCGGCGAAGAAACTATTGAAGCCAATGTAAGAGTTATCGCGGCCACCAATAGCTCTCTAAGAATAATGTGTGACGAAGGTCACTTCCGGACGGACCTTTATTATCGCCTAAATGTGTTCCCCATTGATATACCCCCCTTGAGAGAAAGAAGAGAAGATATTCCATTCTTTGTTGAAGTGATTTTAAAAAAACTAAACAAATTTCACACAAAAAATATCCATAATATTCATCCCCAGGTCATGGAAGCTTTCAACCAATATCTGTGGCCGGGAAATATCCGCGAACTTGAGAACTTGATGGAGCGAGCTTATATCTTGGAAACTTCACCAATATTAACCCAAGAAAGCTTTCCGAGTGAAATTTTTTCCTCCAAAGACTCCACTTCACTCATATTTGTTGACACTTTATCCACCCTTGCCGAGACAAGACGCCGCAGTATTGAACATTTTGAAAAGCAGTATATTAAAGAAATTTTGACCCAACACAGAGGAAGGATAAACGAATCGGCATCAACCGCTGGTATCAGCACTCGACAATTAAACAAATTAATGACCCGCTACGGAATTAAGAAAGAAGAATTCAAGCCCAAAAACCTGCCGTTAGACTAAAAAACCAGGTAACTCTGTCTTCACCCCAAGAGCTCTGTTGAAATTCAGTATATTAAACAAAGCGGAATTATTAGTTCTTATTAATTTATTTTCGGAACTTTTATTTCCTATTTTAAATAGTAAAATTAATTCAATATGTTAAACTAATATTTTAACTGTCAAATCCCTTTTTAGAATCAATAGGTTAAGCTCTCTGAAAATTATCGGAATTTTAAATTCTGGTTTTGTTTTATTGTTTTTTATAAATATTAAACAAAATCAAGCAATTATAAATTTGGCATAGTTATCGCTGATGTTCATAACATGGCAAATAGTCCTGAAAAAAAAATCACCGCCCCGTTAAAGAAAAAAAAAGGTAAAGATAGTTCGTCTTTGGTCACCTTACGGGGTGTGGTAATACCAGTAGATTGGGACTCCGAGGGAAAGGTAATTGCCAATGCTATTTCCACCCACCATGAAGACGAATACCTAATTGTGGATGAAGAAAATACTATTGAAATGAATAACCTTATTAATGAAGAGGTAGAAATAACTGGTATATATAAAAAAAGGGGTGACAAGAAGATCATAAAAGTAAAAACTTGCACCCGGATCACTACTGAGTCACCAGCGCATAAATCTTCAGGCAACAACGTGTAAACCGGAGCATGTGTGAATAGAAAAAAAGTTTTTCTTGCCATGGTCGTTATAGGCCTTTTAATCGCTTATTTTCTCTTGCTGTCAAATATTTTGGCTGCGCCAAGTGTAATGAAAGGTATCGTTATTTCCGATTCCAAAATTTTATCTGATGATGGAAAAACCTATAAAATTAATAATTCCGAAAATACATTCAGCTTATCTTCTTGCGTTGGGAAAAGGGTCGAGGTTGTCGGCATCGTTGAAGATTTAGAAGGAGAAATTGAAATAACCTTAAATTCATTTAAAATCCTTTCGGATTTCCCTAATAAAAGGAGAAGTTAAATGATTACTTTCAGTGGGAGCATTTATCTCCCGTTCTTTCAACCATAGGGGGCATAAGACATATATGGAAAAAGGAGTCTTTTTCCCTGAAGAAGTTGAACCTCCCGGTATACGTTGCGACTCTGGAGTTCCAGAAAACAGCATAAATTTCTATTCGACAACGCATTTAAGATACCAGGATAAGTCGACAATTAACTGGCCTTCAAAAACTCGAACTACTCCCGCATTTAAATGTAATAAAAAAACAAAAAGGTTTCGAAAAATTTTTTATCCTGGAGTATCCAACCAAGAATGGACCGACTGGCGTTGGCAATTGAAAAACCGAATAAAGAATCTTTTCCAATTGGAACGTTTTTTCCCCCTTTCCGAAAATGAACTAAAAACCTTATCTTTTCGCCGCTCCCTTCTTCCCCTTTCTATTACCCCCTATTATGCCAGTCTTCTCGATGGGACTGACCAATTGCAGCCTCTCCGCAGAACAGTCGTCCCTGATATTGCGGAACACTTTCACGGCCATGGAGAATCGGAAGATCCCCTCGGGGAAGAAAAGGACACTCCTGTCCCCGGCCTAGTCCATCGGTATCCGGACCGAGTTTTATTCCTTGTTACTGATACCTGTTCAAATTATTGCCGCTATTGTACCCGATCCCGAATGGTGGGAAATGAAAATTCCAAGCAATTCAATTTTTTTAATTGGCAAAAGGCCATCGCTTACATTGAATCCCAACCAACTGTTCGGGACGTGCTTTTGTCCGGAGGTGACCCCTTAACTCTTTCGGACGAAAAACTGGAATGGCTTTTATCTCGACTGCGACGCATTCCCCATATTGAATTTTTACGAATTGGAACTAAAGTCCCTGTTGTTCTACCTCATCGAATTACCCCTTCCTTAACCAGAATTTTAAAACGTTACCATCCTCTTTGGATGAGCATCCATTTCACCCATCCTGAGGAGTTGACATCAGAAGTAGGTCAAGCTTGTGAACGTTTGGCAAATGCCGGAATACCTTTAGGAAGTCAGACGGTGCTTTTAAAAAATATCAATGATAATATAGAGGTTATGAAAAAACTATTTACCGGGCTCCTACGCATACGAGTAAGGCCCTATTACCTTTATCAATGCGACCCGATTTTTGGGTCAGAACACTTCCGCACACCGGTAGAAAAAGGTCTAGAGATTATTAAAGGCCTGCGCGGTTTCATTACTGGGTACGCAGTGCCCACATATGTTATTGATGCTCCAGGAGGTGGAGGAAAAATTCCGCTGCTTCCTGAATCTGTATGCGGGCAAGATGGCGAAAACTTGCTCCTCAAAAATTATAAGGGCGAAACCTTCTCCTATCCTGATCACAAAGAAGAAAAAAAATCGGCAATAACCGACAGTACGCTATGGCAATAGAAAAAAAACTACCCCGGGTTGGCATTACGTATGACCTGCGGCAAGACTATCTTGCTCAAGGATTCAGTGAAGAAGAAACCGCTGAGTTTGATCGCATTGATACTATTGAAGCGATTGAACAAGCCTTAGAAGATTTAGGTTTCGAAACTAATCGTATCGGCAATATCTTTAACTTAACGAAAAGAATCGCTGACGGTGAATCCTGGGATTTGGTGTTTAATATCGCCGAAGGCCTGAAAGGATTTGCCCGGGAGGCCCAAGTTCCTGCATTGCTTGATGCCTTTAACATTCCCTATACGTTTTCTGACCCCTTGGTACTGTCTCTTTCGCTTCACAAAGCATTGACCAAGCGGGTAATGCGTGATCTGGGTATCCCAACTCCTGATTTTTTTGTGGTAGAAAATCATTTAGATATTGATCTGGTTAACCTTCCATTTCCTCTTTTTGCCAAGCCAATCGCAGAGGGCACGGGTAAAGGGATCACCCCTTCGTCGAAAGTTGAAAACCCGCATGAGTTAGAAAATATTTGCGCAAATCTTTTAATTAATTATCATCAACCCGTGCTTCTCGAGACTTTTCTTCCGGGACGTGA
This sequence comes from Thermodesulfobacteriota bacterium, assembly GCA_026625185.1. GTDB lineage: Bacteria > Desulfobacterota > WTBG01 > JAGOGO01 > JAGOGO01. The sequence continues at coordinate 2,931,190 of CP113000.1, forward strand.
ATTCACCGTTGGAATACTTGGTACTGGAAATGAAGCTGAAGCGATCGGTGCGTTGGAGATCGTATTGCGTGAGCAAGCTGAACCAACCGCTTACTCTTATGTCAATAAAGAACGCTGTGAAGATTTAGTAGAATATCGAATGGTAAATGAATCGTTATCTCGCAAAGCTCAAGAAATCGCTCTCAAAGCCTGGCAGGGACTTGGATGCCGTGATGCGGGCCGGGTTGATTTGAAGGTTGATATTCACGGAACACCCAACCTCATTGAGGTTAATCCTCTTGCGGGACTACATCCTGCGCATTCCGACCTTCCGATCTTGTGCCGGGCTGTTGGGATAAGCTACCCCCACCTTATCGGAAGAATCATGGCCTCTGCCCTGAAACGTGCAAAGTCATTGTTTGTTGAGCCGGTAAAACAATTACCTTTTAAAAAATATCCGGAAACATTAAACCCTCTATGTTTGGTTAGCTAAAACAGCCGATGAAAGCGGTTATCTTGCACGATCGCATACCCCTAAATGCAAATTTTGATCACCAGGATGTTTTATATCAGTCAGAAGCGATTGCCAATCTTCTCAAAGAGTTAAGGTATGACCCGGTAGAAATAAGCGTATCCCTTAACCTTAAGGAACTTATCGAAGCTTTAACGGCCATTAACCCTTCTATAGTTTTTAACTTAGTTGAATCAATTGAAGGTCAGGGTCGCCTTATTCATCTTATTCCATCAATCCTTGATTATCTCAAACTGACTTATACTGGTTCAAAAACAGAACCCCTTTTCTTAACGTCAAACAAAATCATTGCTAAAAAGCTTCTTATCAAAGCGGGTATTTTAACCAGTTCTGCACTTTCGCTCGAGGAACTCAAATACAATAAAAATGTAAAAGTGAATGGCTTATATATTATTAAATCTGTCTGGGAACACGCCTCACAAGGTATTGATGAAAACTCAGTAATCACCGTAAAAGACAAGGATCACCTTATAAAAGCACTCCGGTCTAAAGAAAATCAACTCGGGGGCGAATGTATCGCTGAACAATACATTGAAGGCCGGGAATTTAACCTCTCTCTTTTAGCGTCACCAAAAGGGCCAGAAGTTCTTCCACCGGGTGAGATTATATTCGAAGATTATCCTCAGGAAAAAATAAAAATAGTATGTTACCGTGCAAAATGGGTCGAAGGCTCATTTGAATATCTCCACACGCCTCGAACCTTTGAATTTTCTTCTCTTCAAGATCATGCCTTACTTCGCCGACTTAAAAAAATTGCAAAAAAATGCTGGAATCTTTTTGACTTGCATGGTTATGCCCGGGTAGATTTTCGAGTGGATAAATTCGATAACCCCTTTGTCTTGGAAGTAAACGCCAATCCGTGCATTTCACCTGATTCTGGTTTTGTTGCTGCAGCAGCGCAAACCGGAATAAGCATGAAACGCGTGATTGAAAGAATAATCAGCGATGCATTCCAGCCGGCTTATTCCGGATTGAGTTATAAAATCTCGCCCAAGCTAAGGGAGCAGTGCCCATCTTTTTTTGTACCTTTAACTTGAAGGATTCACGACACCTTATCGCAAACATTTCATCCTCGCAGGAGAAAAATAATCATGCAATTGGCCGACTATGAAGAGTATCGTATAAAATCACAATCAAATATTATCATTCGCCCGATCCTTGCCTGCGATAAGGAAAAACTTTTTCATCTCGTAAAACAACGGGGCACATTTAATGAAAAGGAAATCGAAATTGCCATAGAAGTCATTGAGGATACCCTTACATTCCCCGAAAAAAAAGAATATTATACTTTTTGCGCGCTTGAGGACAATGGAGATATTGCTGGATTTATCTGTTTTGGCCCCATCCCCATGACCGACAGATGTTACGACCTTTATTGGATTGCGGTAGACGAAAAATTTTCCCGCAATGGCATTGGTAAAAAACTCCTTGAAGCTATGGAAAATTTTGTGGTTAAAGAAAAAGCACGTCGTATCTATATCGACACCTCTTCTACTGCTCCGTATACACCTGCAAGAACTTTTTATGAAAACCATGGGTTTCGTTTAGTTACAGTGCTCCTAGATTTTTATCGGCTCGGTGATGACAAGATCATCTTAATGAAAGAATTAACAAGTAATGAGATGTAAAATGAAAAATGCTTTTTTAATAAAAGGAGATAAAGTGAAAATCAATTTTTTCTCTATTTTAATAGCATTGTTATGCTGTTTTTTATTTTCGGTCACTTGTTTTGCGGGAAAACTCGAAACCCGCGTGGAAAATTCCATTGATGTTTTAAATGAAATCATGGCCATTCCTGAAAAAGGCATCCCGATTGATCTTTTGAAACGTTGCCGGGCGGTTGCCATCTTTCCCAGTGTGTTAAAAGGAGCTTTTATTTTCGGCGCTCAAGGCGGAAAAGGAATTATCTGTTCTCATGATCCTCAAACCGGACAGTGGAGTCCTCCGGCCTTTTTTACTATTGGTGCGGGGAGTTGGGGTTTGCAAATCGGTGGTCAATCAACTGATATACTGCTGGTCATCATGACTAAACGAGGTTTAGACAGCCTTTTGACCACAAAAGTAAAGCTTGGTGGTGATATAGGGGTTGCGGCTGGCCCAGTGGGTCGAAGAGCCGAAGCCGGGGTTGATCTTCTTCTCCGTGCTGAAATTTTATCCTACTCACGAAGTAAAGGGTTGTTTGCGGGACTTTCCTTGGAAGGTGCTACCATTTTTCAAAATCCGGATGCAAACCGGGCTTTTTACGGAAAAGAACTTTCCGGCCGAGATATCCTGATTGATAAAAAGATTAAACCTACCCCTGACGGTAAAAAATTGATAAATACTTTGGAAAAATATTCTTCACATTAAACTCCGTCAGAATAATTTCATACGGGGCATTTTTAACGGGTTAAATAGTCTAAGAAAATTTCTCGCCTTCCGATGCAGGAGGGAAAGAAAAAGATTTTTTTCTCTCTTGACTCTCTCAATCACCGGATCTTCCTACGCGATAGTAGAAAAATCCTCGGGACAAAAAAGCTTTTGCAACCAAGCAAATATTGTTATAATCCTTTTGCTATGGATGACATCAAAAATAAACCCACATCCGCATTACGCCCGGTAAAGAAACAGTGCCCATCCTGTGGAACATCAGAAATTCTTGGCCGGAGACGGTATTGTTCTCAAGAATGCCGGCAACAACTTTTTCGCCGGCTACATATCTTATCAGGCCTTCTGCGGGCTTTAGGGACTCGGCATGCGACCTTTTCTTTTACTGAATCTTCTTTGGTCTTAGATATTAAACCGCAATGGTCCAAAAAGGTTTACCGTTTTATGCATCAGCGTTCCCATAAACAAAAGCCATCCCAAGCGCTCTACCATTTGACGGATGAATTAAGCAGTGTTTGGTGGGATAAAAAGAATCGGACCGGCAAAAGATATCAGGCGTGCCAGGAGGTGTTGAATATGGCCAGAAAAAATACTATCGCTCCTGATGCGGTCATTCCTCTTGAAGTTAAAATCCCAACGCGGGTAAAGAAATTTTTGGCTTCTTTGAAATTAACTCATAAAGACTTACGATCAAGCCGTGCTTATCAAACCGTAAAATCTGCCTATCGAAAGCAAGCCCTTAATCATCACCCTGACCGCGGGGGAAATTCAGCGGCGTTCAGGAAAATCAATGCCGATTATCAAGAACTTATAAGCTGGCTAAAATCACCGGTATTGCAAATTCATCATGGTATTCCGGGCAAATGGTATTTTGACGGAAAGAAATGGAAAACCCCACTTTCTTTTTTTGTTCACTAAACAGGTGAGCCGAACCAGCAAAAAACATATAGGTCCCTTACCCTATGGGAGGCATAAATGGCACAATTGACATTCTTAGGCGCAACCGGAACCGTTACCGGATCACGTTTTCTTTTAGATTCTGAAAAAAGAAAACTACTCGTTGACTGTGGTTTATTCCAGGGTTTAAAACAAGATCGACTGAAAAATTGGGAGCCCTTCCCAATCCCCCAGGTAAAAATTGACCGCGTCCTGTTGACACATGCCCATTTAGACCACAGTGGTTATTTACCTCGTTTTATCAAGCAAGGCTTTACCGGGAAAGTTCATAGTACCTGGTCTACCTTTGATCTTTGCAGGATTATGCTCCGGGACAGCGGCCACCTCCAGGAAGAAGATGCCTACTGGGCAAATAAAAAGAAGTTCTCAAAACACGAGCCGGCGCTTCCTTTGTATACCGTAAAGGATGCGGAAAATTCTCTAAAATATTTTGACCCGGTTTTTTATGGACAAGACCTCTTGGTTGCCGATTCTCTTCGGGTAAAGTTCAGGGATGCCGGACATATCTTGGGTTCCTCCTTTATTGATATTAAGAATACCTCCAATAATAGAATACGGAAAATTTTATTTACCGGCGACCTTGGTCGCCCCTCTCGCCCTATTCTGAGAGATCCGGTCCAGGTATTTGAGGTGGATTATCTTATTCTTGAATCTACCTATGGTGACCGGCTCCATGATTCCAAACCACCAGAGGAAGAATTAGCCCGGGTAATCAATGAAAGCGTGAAAAGGGGAGGATCTTTGGTTATCCCCTCCTTTGCCGTGGGCCGCACCCAAGAGTTATTATTCTGCATTCGAGAATTGGAAGAAGAGGGTAAAATCCCCTCCCTCCCGGTTTTTGTCGACTCCCCAATGGCAATAGATGCCACCATGGTCTTTGAAAAAAGAAAAGGAGATTATGACATTGAGTCCAAGGTTTTGGAACTTGAAGGAAAAAATGTCCTGAAGACGCGACAGATTAAATTTTGCCGCTCCACCGAAGAGTCAAAACAGCTTGATGAACAAAAAATCTCTGGAATTATTATCTCGGCAAGCGGGATGGTAGAAGGAGGCCGCATTCTTCATCATCTTGCCCACCGGCTTCCGAATCCCCAACATACGGTATTGTTTATTGGATTCCAGGCGGCAGGAACACGCGGTCACACTATATTGGAAGGAAAACCCATGGTAAAAATTCATGGGCAACAAATCCCGATCCGCGCTAAAATCGAAAACATTTCGGGTTTTTCTGCCCACGCTGATTATAATGAAATCCTTGCCTGGCTTATGGGATTTAACCGGCCTCCTTTAAAAACTTTCATTGTTCACGGAGAACCAGAGGCCGCAGAAGCTCTGTCTGAAAAAATTAAGCGCAAATTTGGCTGGGACGTCGTTATCCCAAAATTTAAGGAAACCTTTGAAATCGATTTTTAATTTTTTTTTAAGGAAGGTGCCATCATGACTTCCGAAAAGCAATATCTCATTGATGTAATGACGGTTAAAGATACCTGGCGGCTGTTTAAAGTCTTGGCTGAATTGGTTGATGGATTTGAAACTTTATCCGAATTTTATCCCTGCATTTCTATTTTTGGCTCTGCCCGCGTCCACCCGGGAGATGAAACCTATGAAAAAACCTTCATCATCGCTCGAGAGTTAGCAAAGCATGGTTATCATATCATTACCGGTGGCGGCCCAGGAATCATGGAAGCAGGCAACAAAGGAGCTCGGGCAGGAGACGCGAAATCAATCGGATTAAACATCCACCTACCTCTTGAACAAAAACCAAACATCTATTCCAATATTAAACTGGAGTTCAGGTACTTTTTTGTCCGTAAGCTCATGTTTGTCAAATATGCTCAGGCCTATATTGGCATGCCAGGAGGTTTTGGCACGCTGGACGAGATTTTTGAAGCATTGACCCTCATACAAACGAAACGTATAAAACCATTTCCGGTAATTCTGGTCGGGTCTGATTATTGGAACGGCCTTTTGGAGTGGATCAAATCCACCCTTTTGACCAGGAAATTGATTTCTCCCGAGGACCTAGAATTAATCACAATACTTGACAATCCGGAAGATGTCGTAAAAACCATTAGGGAAAGAATCGGCGTCTTATAACTTGAGAACTTTACAAAAATATTTTTGGGTCACCCTGAACTCGTTTCCGGGCCTCGGAACATTGTGATTTATTCCCTGCCTGTCGCAGTCAGGGATGACCTGCAGATTCTGAGCCCCGTTCAGAATGACACGTTCAGGGTTCAGTATGACATTACACATTATTTTATGACTTTTACAAAAGTCTCAACTGATCTCTGGGGTAGAGACAAAACTAAGGGAAGAAAAAAGCTTGTCCTTTGTCAGGATATCCCATTTGTTTTGTTGGCACAGGCAACTACCTCCGTCCTCGCTAAGCATTAAGCTGCCTGTACCAAGCCCTCTTCACACACCTCTGAGTATTTTTCTTCCTATTTACCGGGGATGTTTACCACCGGCAAGGGCATTCCTCCCCCGACATATTGCGGATAATGGCCGTCCCACTTTTCTAACAATCTAAGTTGAATGACCTGGGGGTTTTCTTTGATGGCTTGAGATTCCAATTTTAGCGCTTCGGCTTTCCCTTTTGCCTCCGCTATCCTTTGTTCGGCTTCAAATTTAATTTGTTCTAATTTGTTTTTAGCTGTTAAAGCTTGTTGCTCAGCAGTAACTTTGGCTTCGATCGCATCGTTAAATACTTTGGAAAAATTAAAATCCACCATATTAAATTCATCAATCACAATGCCATGGGGCTTTAACTTTTGATATAATAAAGTTTTTATTTGGTCCCTTACTGTTTCCCTTTGAGTAATAAGTTGTTCAGCGGTAAATTTAGCGATAACCGCCTTCATTGATTCCTGGACAATAGGATCAATTATTCTCTCTTTAAAATTTACACCTACTTCCTGGTAAACATTTGCAACCAAATTGGGATTTAAATGAAAATTAAGAGCAATGACCGAACTTATTTGCTGTAGATCTTTTGAGGAAGCTGCTGCTTCCACCTGATCCTTCTGGATTTTAATATCCATTTTTACAACCTTTTCCATAACCGGAATTCGAAAAAACAAACCTTCATCATAAATTTTTCCGGTAACCGCGTTCCATCGCAAAAGAACCCCTCGTTCGCCGGCCCCAACCGTTCCAAAAGGAAGCTGACGGATGATAATAACGATTATCACGAAGGCGATTATTCCATAAATTAGGTTTTTCATTCCCTTCATTGACTGTTGATACTTTTTAGCCCAGTCTTCTGGTGAAGAATACTGCATGACGTTCCTCCTCTTGCATATAGTTATTATATTATTTTTTATCCTTTAAAACCATAACGTCCTGTCCGGAGATTACGTGAACGAATGATGGTCGAAAAAGAAATAAACACCTTGGAATTGTGGAAGTCTATATCCACAAAACTCCATGCCTAAAAATAAAAGTGGTGTCTTTGTGCTCTGACCGCACTCATACCAAGTCGCCTTCATTTGTATATCTTTGTTGGCTCCTCGTCATACTCCTCGACGTACTAAAATGTACGCCTGCGTCGATTCCACGTAGCCGCCTCGATCTACTTTTGAATCCAACTTGGTATCAAAGCAGTTTTATATTTTTTGCCGCTGTTTTTACGACAAAAATTCGTCCGTTATTACTTTGCGGATCTGCCGGGGTCATAAAAAATCCCTGTCGGTCGGGTGAATACCCTAAGGTTTGACCGATTATAACCTCATTATCATAAAACTCAACCCTTATCTTTCGGCCCGCTCCGGTCGTGGAAATGTCATAGTGATCAGGGCGAGATTTGTTTCCCACCAAATCCTTAACAAAAAATATCGCCTTCAACTGGTCCACGTCAATTGCTTCAGTCTTTCCCTCGACATCAATTAAATGAAATTGGGTTTTGTTGGGAAAAAAATCACTGGTTGTCCCCTTCATGATTGTCTCGTTCTTAAAATGCACTACGATTTTGTTTATTATTGCGGTTTCCATGGACCCTCATCCTTAAAATGAATCTTTCTTGTTGATCGCCATACCATAGCTGGCCTGGCTGCATAGAAAACCGAAAACAGGTTGATTCACCCAAAATACCTATTTAAACAGCATTTGCCCTTTGCCCGCAAACCAAACAATTGGGGTCCTTGGCAACTTCGATACGGTAAAAATCGGTATCATTTCCATTCCATATTAAAAGGAACCCCTTGAGGTTTGATCCGATTCCAATTAAATATTTTAAAACTTCATTTCCCTCTAAACAACCTATAATACCGGGCGTTACTCCAATGACCGGAAAAATTTTTGATGTAGGAGCCTCAGGTATGATGCACCGGAGGCACGGGGTATGAGGGGGGTGAATAAAGGTAAGTTGACCCGTGAGTCCTTCGATACCGGCATGGACAAGAGGTAATTTTTTTCTTACCGCATATTCATTGAGGATATAACGGGTCTCAAAGTTATCCAAACAATCAACAATAATATCGGCGTTTCCTGCCAGCCTATCAATAGTGTCCCGAGAAATCGTTTCGGAAAAACAATCAATCTCAAGGTGAGGATTAAGTTTTTTAAGATTTTTTTGGGCAGAAACAACTTTTAGCTGGTGAAGATCTTCGTCAGTATATAGAATCTGGCGGTTAAGATTGGACCGCTCAACCGTGCCGTTATCACAAATCCTAAGCCTCCCCACCCCCGCAACAGCTAAGTAAATCGAAACCGGAGCCCCCAATCCTCCTGCTCCGGCAATAAACACGGTTGCCTGCCTAACCTTTTGTTGTCCTTCAACCCCCCAGTCCTGATAAATGATTTGCCGGTTATAGCGGTTTAATTCTTCAGGAGAAAACTTTATTTCTGTGTAGTCCACTTTGCGATCCTTATTTCTAAATTTTTTTTTACCACGTTAGAAAACTGGCTATATCCCATAAGTCGGTTGCTGAACGCTGGGGGCAAACAACCGCATGGGGGAGGAAAATCAGAATTTTGAATCACGAAATTCGAGAAAAATTCTAAACTCGAATATTCCAATATTCAAGTCATCCAACCGGTTCTCCTTGATCGCTTTCGTCAAAGTCGGTTTTGGTTATTTGAATTTGATGTTTTGGTTATGGTTGCGTATTTCGGATTTAGAATTTCGAATTTACCCCTTACTGAATCAAAAAAAATCCCCCTTGTGCCGACAGTCACATTTATAGGTAAAAATCAGTTTAGAAAATCCCGGTGTGAAGGCCTTCTAACTGGGTTTACTCTTGGCTCCCCTCGACAATAAGTACGCCTGAATAAATTGGTTGAGATCACCATCCATCACCGAATCTACATCTCCCACGTCAATATCGGTCCGATGGTCTTTTACCATCCGGTATGGCTGCATGATATAAGAGCGGATTTGGCTTCCCCAGGCGATTTCTTTTTTATTGGCATGCATTTCCTCCAACTTCTGATTTTTTTCCTTTTGCTGAAGTTCATAAAGACGAGCTTTAAGAATCTTCAGTGCCATCGCTTTGTTCTTATGTTGAGAGCGCTCGTTTTGACATTGCACGACAAGCCCGGTAGGAATATGAGTAATCCGAACAGCGGAGTCAGTTTTGTTAACGTGTTGGCCACCCGCTCCGCTCGCCCGATAGGTATCAATTCTCAGTTCATCCTCCTTAATTTTAATAGAAATATCATCTTCCACATCCGGATAAACAAATACTGAGGCAAAAGAAGTATGGCGGCGCCGGTTAAAATCAAAAGGTGAGATGCGAACCAATCGATGAACTCCCACCTCGGCTTTTAAAAACCCATAAGCATATTTACCATTAACCGTAAACGTGGCGCTTTTTATTCCGGCTTCCTCTCCCGTAAGGATATCGGCTATTTCGGTAGAATAGCTGTTTTTTTCAGCCCAGCGAAGATACATGCGCAGCAGCATTGAGGCCCAGTCCTGCGACTCGGTCCCTCCGGCTCCGGAGTGGATAACCACAATCGCGCCATTTTCATCCTCCTTCTCCCTGAGCATCTGCTGTAATTCAAGGCTGGAGATTCTTTGCTCGATCTGGATAAGGCTTTGTTCAACTTCTAACGCGGTCTTCTCGTCGTTTTCTTCCTGGGCTAATTGAAAAAGTATTTTAGTCTCTTCCAAAGCATGGCGCTGACTTTCCCAGGAATCAATTTCGGTTTGGAGCAATTTTCTTTGCTTAAGAACTTTTTCGGCCTTTTCATTATCAGACCAAAAATCAGGCGCGCTGATTATTTTTTCAAGGTCAGCAAGAAGAAAATTTTTTCCATCAAAATCAAAGGTACCCCCTGAGATCTTGAAGTCGATCTTCCAGGGTAGTTATTTTTTCTAATAAGCCAGGTACCATCTTAACCTCCTCCGTTATTTTTTTTCTTTTCCATCGTCTTGCTTTTTCTTATAAATAATTTCATCCTGGCGGGTCATCCCCAGCTCTTCGCGAGCCACTTTTTCAACATACTTTCTGTCTTCCTGAAGAAGTTTAATCTCTTTTTTCAACCTTTCGTTCTCTGCTTTAATCTTTTCGCTTGCGGCTTTAACTTTCTCGTTCTCCTGCTCTATTTTCCTGAGTTTCAAAATTCCATTGTCTCCAAAGATAGTCCAGTAAGCGATCAAAAATATGAAAAAAATAAGCAACAAAAATTGGACTTTTTCTTTAAATTTTTTCATTCTTTCTATTATAATATAATGGGAAAAAAATGTAAACCCCGTTAGAAGGATCGAATTGACTCATAATTATCTCTCCTTGGGAAGTTGATGTTCGTTACATCTATTTATGAGTGAACGATCCCTTTTAAATCACTCTTTGGGTAACATTTATTTATGAGGCAACCGGGGATTCCACACGGAGCATTTATCCTGTTAGAAAATTTTCAAACAAGATTAATCCCACTTGAAAAAATGTAAAAATATTTAACCTAAACTCGTACTTATCCACTCTGTTAGATATCAAATAGCTAACCCAGCAAGCGGGGCATTTCTAACGGGGTAAATGCAAAATTCAAAAAGGAAAGAGACGGGAAGGTTAATTCCCGGCTTTTTAAGGTCAAGTGCTGGTAAAGGCAGGTTTCCGTTTTTCGATGAAGGCGGTAATCCCTTCTTTCTGGTCAGAATGAGAAAAACAAAGGCCAAAAGAATCAGATTCAATCTGACAAGCGGTCTTAAGATCAAGATCAAACCCCGCTTCAACCGCTGATTTCGCCAGACGCACAGCCCAAGCCCCCTTTGAAACGATCGTAGAAGCTGTTTTTTTTGCCGCGGCAAGAAGGTCTTCGGCCGGAAAAACCTTATTAATAATTCCCAACTCTTTTGCTTCCTGGGCGCCGATCATTTGTCCGGTATATATAAGTTCTTTGGCATGGCTTTTTCCAATCAGCCGGGCAAGCCTTTGAGTGCCGCCAAACCCTGGGATTAATCCCAAATTAATCTCCGGCTGGCCAAACTTGGCATCATCGGAAGCAAAAATAAAGTCGCACGCCAAAGCCAGTTCCATTCCTCCACCTAAAGCAAAACCATTCACCGCCGCGATAACCGGTTTGCCGATGTTTTCTATAGTCTCCATCAGGGTGTGACCAAATTTCGAAAATCGTCTTCCTTCTTGAGGGGTAAGACCAAGCATTTCTTTAATATCAGCCCCTGCCACAAATGCTTTTCCTTCTCCGGTAAGGATAATGGCCCGAACATTCACATCCTTTTCTAATTCTTGAAAAGCGGCAAGAAGTTCGAGGAGCACTTCCTGGTTGAGCGCATTCAACGCTTGAGGCCGGTTAACCTTGAGCAATGCAATACTATTAGCAATCTCTAACAAAAGGGTATTATAGGCCATTTGTTTAAGCCTCATTATAACTTATTTTTTAATTATTATAGTATATTGTAAAAATAACTTAAACCATCAATTTAATTTTTCTCTTTGTTATTTCTTATTATAATCGTAAAATCCTTTACCTGTCTTCCGGCCTAAATTTCCCGTGCGAACCATCTGCTTAAGAAGCGGACACGGACGATATTTAGAATCCCCGAATTCAGCGTATAAGGTCTCCATAATCGTCAGGGCCGTGTCTAAACCAATCATATCTAAAAGAGCGATAGGCCCAATCGGATGATGACAACCCAGTTTCATCCCATTATCAATATCCTCTTTGCTGGCAACTCCCTCCATTAAAGTAAAAACCGCCTCATTAAGCATGGGGATGAGAATCCGGTTCACCATAAATCCGGGAAAGTCTTTTATCTCAATGCCGGTTTTCCCGATTTTATTTACCACCTCTTTCACCACCTGAAAGGCCTCATCCGAAGTCTCTAATCCGCGGATAATTTCCACCAGCTGCATCACCGGCACGGGATAGAAAAAGTGGAGGCCAATAACACGTTTTGGACGATTCGTAAAAGAAGCAATCTCCGGGATGCTCAGTGACGACGTATTGGAAGCAAACACCACTTTTGGGTCGCATAAATTGCTGATTTCCTCGTAAAAACTCTTTTTTTTCGCTTTATTTTCTGAAATCGTCTCAATGATCAGTTCACAAGGCTTTAGGTCCTCAAGCTTTATGGTTCCCTTTATTCGCCCCAGAACAACATCGTATTCCTGCTGAGTCATTTTTTCTTTCTGAACCAAATGGCTTAAGTTGTCTTTGATGGTTTTTAACCCATTCTCCAGAAAACGGTCTTCGATATCCCGCAACACTATTATATAACCCGCCTGAGACAACACCTGAGCAATGCCGCTGCCCATCAGCCCCGCCCCAACCACCCCAATAATTTTTATATCCATAGTATCTCCTTTTAAAGGCACTGTTACCCAATTAGACTCGTTCAAGAATCGCGGCCATGCCTTGCCCGCCGCCAATACACATGGTCACCAAACCTAAGTTTGAATTCTTACGTTTCATTTCATTCATGAGCGTTACGACCAGCCGAGCCCCGGTGCACCCAATGGGATGTCCCAATGAAAGCCCGCCTCCCAAAAGATTGGTCTTTTCCATGGTCAGGCCTAATTCTCTCAAGCACGCAATCGATTGAGAGGCAAAGGATTCATTCAATTCCAGCACATCAATATCCTTCATAGTAAGGCCGGCTTGTTTCAGCGCTTTTTTACAGGCCGGGACCGGACCAAGTCCCATATAAGCCGGATCCAATCCTCCGGCGGCAAAGGTCTTGATTTTCACAATCGGGGTTAACCCTAATTCCTTTGCCTTATCTTTGCTCATTAATACCACTGCGGCCGACGCGTCATTAATGCCTGCGGCATTCCCGGCAGTCACCGTCCCGTCTTTCTTAAAAGCCGGGGCTAATTTTGCCATCTTTTCCATATTGGTATCCATAGGGCGCTCATCAGTATCAAAGACCATGGAATCGCCTTTTTTCCGGGGAGTTATGACCGGCACGATCTCCTGGGCAAAAATACCCTTTTTAATTGCTTCTCGGGCCCGTTGATGACTCAAAACACCGAATTCATCCTGCTCTTTACGGCTAATTCCGTATAATGCCGCGATATTTTCCGCGGTCATTCCCATGTGATAGTTATAAAAAATTTCGTAAAGCCCATCAAAAACCATTAAATCGATGAGTTCCCCGCGGGAGCTTACATCCATCCGATAACCCCACCTGGCTTTCGGCAAAGCATAGGGAGCGCCACTCATGCTTTCCATACCACCGGCAACTACCACATCAGTTAAACCGGCCATGATACTGGTAGCGCCAACGGTTATGGCTTTTAAACCGGAAGCGCAAATCTTGTTCACGGTCATGGCATTGACCTCTTTGGGAAACCCGGCCTGAATCATCGCCTGACGGGTAGTATTTTGTCCCTGGCCGGCCTGGAAAACATTTCCCATCACCACTTCATCAACCGACACCGGAATAGCTGAATCATCCCAATCCTGCGCCTTTTTCTCCAGAGCAATCATACCCTGACCTTTTAACTTTTCTGGTGCAGATTCCAGAAGCTCTTTGCTTACAATTGGTTTAAGGCCAGCCTTTCTCATTACTTCCTTTAAAACAATGGCCCCTAATTTAACTACCGGCACATCTTTTAAAGATCCGCCAAAATTTGCAATGGGTGTTCGCACGCCGCTTACAATAACTACTTCTTTCATGAGAATTCCTTCCTTGGTAAATTCACTATTTTATCCAAGTATTTTTAATTAGTCAACTACTACCGGCTAAAGCCGGCAGTTTGAATTTCGGCTGTAAGCCGACTAAAGTTCTCCATCAACCTTGAAGTCACCATCGGGAGGCTCAATACTTTGTTGTTCTATATATTTCATGATCAATTCGTCGGTCACATTGCCGGAGTTTGCCGCAAAGTAGCCTCGTGCCCACATGCGCCTACCCCAAAAGGATTTGCTTTCGGTATTTTGTGATCCATACTATAGGATACTTGAAATCGTATGGGTTATGACTCGATTTCCTGTAATTCTCCATACCGAAAGCATACTAAAGTCTTCGCCTGAAGGCGAGAGTTTTTCTCTCATTCTTTTAAGGAGATAATAAAAAAATGTCAAGAAAGTTTTTTTTTGAGGTATTTTTTTAATGGTTTTTCTAAAAAGGGATATAATATTATAAAATCAAAATGTTTTTCAAGATAGTTGTTAATTTACTTCAGATTTGTTTTGACTTTTTTGCTTCCTCCCTGAGACGTGCTTCTTAATCTTTAATTATAAAAGAGGGCTGAACGTGATATGAAATCACGAATTTTAGGCCAGATTAAGCTTCATACCAAGTTGCATTCAAAAGCAGATCGAGACGACGACGAGGTATCGACACAGGTGTACGTTTTAGTACGTCCAGGAGTATGATGAGGAGCCAACAAAGATATACAAATGAAGGCGACTTGGTATTAACCCTTTTATCGGTCATTTACTCATTCACTTAATCATTTACCTTAAGAGGTGAAGCTTGCGTTTCGGTGGAAGGGTATACAAAATTGAAGATTTGAAAATTATTGGTTCCTTGGGTCTTGACTTCGCTGAAATTAATCTCCTCGAAGGAGGAACTATGATATACCAGCCTAAGGACTTGCTACGGGAGGCGGAAAAGTGGGGTTTTACCTACTTGGTTCATGCCCCCAGAGAAGAAGACCCCTGTGATCTCAATCGACTGGCGGGTGTTTATTTTCAGGAGATTCTTGGCTTGTTTAAGGCTTGTCGAAAACTCTCTTGTCCGCTGCTCAACATCCACTTCTGGATGGACCCCCGATTTATCCCGGAAAAAATTCGGAACCGGAAGCGGGAAATACTCTTTGCCATGGCCAGAGAGGGACTGCGAAACGGGGGCCAACTTTGTTTGGAGAACTTGAGCGAACGTCCGGAGGACTTCCAATCATTGCTCTCAGAATGCCCGGAATTGGGCCTCACATTGGATATTGGCCACGCTCAGTTGTACTCTCAGAAAAATCATTGTGTTGAATTTCTGGAACTATGGCCTAAAAGGGTCAAACACGTTCATGCCCATGATAACATGGGAGGAGAAGGGCTGGAATATGACGTTCACCTTCCAATCGGAAAGGGGGTAATCGATTTCCTCTCTATCATGCGGGCATTCGTGGTGTCTGGATACCAGAGAACTATTACTTTAGAAGTGCCCCTTGATCATTTGGAATCGTCGGTCAGACAACTCAAAAAAATTGTTGACTCCCTTAAAGTATAGAAATATGAATTTTCCATTTTTTCTCGAACTCTTCGCGGTAATGCGGGGATTCTTATTTTGTCCTCCGGCACTCGAATGGCTTTATGTATTCCGTCTCCAATGCGGAAGCGGAACGCGCCGGAGCAATGTTTCTGGAATTGGAAGGGTGTGATCTGGATCCGGCCGCCGAAGTAACCCTAGCCTCCCTTCTCCCACCTGCAAAAATGGGGCTTATTCTGCCGGACGACATCGTATTGGTCAACCTGACCGGGGTTGGGTATCATCGTCTGATACTGGGGCACGTTCTCTATCCCCAGCTTCCCGATACGACAATGCCCGCTTCCTGCCTGTCGTTCGCGTCGTCAACCCCACTGAAAAGTGCAGAAAAAACTTTTCGGAACATATTTTTGCTTGCTTAGACTGTACATAAATAAGTATTCCGACATGTTTAAGATTTTTCAGGCGCTCTAAACCGAAATCCCCTAAAACCTTCTTGACAGAAAGACCGCGGTCTCATTTAAAAAACATGTAATCTAACAAAAGAGAACAGGTATAAGTGCCTTCATTCCATTTGCTTGATTTTGATAAGCAAGCTCCGGCGGTAGGAGCGAAAAAAGACAAAAGAACCATCTCTTCATTGTTGGGAAAAAATAACGTGTAAAGGATGGAGCAAATTTTTTTTTGTTAAGAATTGAAGACGCGGGATATCCTGGTGGTGTCACCGAATTAACTTTAAACCTCACCCAACATGAGAGAAGAAAATAACTGACGTTGTTTTTCTCCTCCTTTGATGGGAGGGGGAGGGTGAGTACTATTCCTAAAGTCAATGACATTTAAACTTTAGGGAGTTTTTCCGCCGTTATCAATAAGCGCTTTCACCGCCTCAAGACCGTAGGGTGTACCTTCCTCAATGGCCTTTAACACCGTACCGCCGCCCGTGAAGAAATAGTATTTCGAATTATCAAGGGTCGATAGGTAGAGACCGGGGCAAAGATTTTTAAATTCCTGAAGCGTATCCCCGCCTCCGTATAGTTTATTTGCCGCGGCGTTCTGATCAATTTTACTATCCAGAGCTGCAGAACCTTCACAAAAATACGGCGTATATCCCATGACCGCATTTACAAAAATGGTTCTTGCCACGCTCAGAGTATCCGAAATCTCAGGATCTTCAAATGATTCCTTCGCAATATCTAAAATGTAAGGAAGTTTCGTGCCTTTTATAAATTCCTTTATCGACCTGATCCGGTATTTCCCCTCAATTTTCCCCTCCATGGTATCTGATTCATACACATAGGGAAGTTCCAGTATCTTGTGCTGTTCCTTGTCCATCTCCACAAGATTCTTGGCAGCATCGATATCTTCCTGTTCTATGCCGCTGACTGATATATTATATTTTGCACAGAGGTAGGTATTGTAAATGATCCCTCCTAAGATCAATTTATCAACTTTCTTATAAATTTCATTCAGTGGTCCGATCTTCGTATTGTACTTTGCGCCTGCCACAACAGAGATGAACGGTCTCTCGGGTTGCAGAACCTGCGAAAGATTCTGTATCTCCTTTTGCATGAGATATCCCGCAAAAGACGGTAGATACTTCGTGATGTGATAGGTGGATACATGAGGCTGCCAGGAGCCGAACGCATCGTTAACAAAGACGTCGGCCAGGCCCGCTAATTGGCGTGCAAAGTCCTCACGGTATTCCGCTTTCGATTCTTCTCCTGTGAACCATCTCGTATTCGGGAGGTATATAGCTCCGATTCTTTTTTCTTTCAGATTTTTTACGGCAAGATTTATCGAGGTGTCTATGCTTTTTATTCCTTCATCACCTTCGGGCCTAAATGAGGGACAGTAGATCTTAGTATGAAGTTTACGTTCCAGATATTCGGCAATGGGTTCAACCGCGGTTGATTTATCTACTTTAATTTTATCGGTTTTGTCCCGGGGTCTTCCAATATGCGTCATAATGATCGGTCTGCCGCCCCTCTCGACGATATTGAAGATAGTTCCAATGGTTTGATCTATTCTAAACGGGTCTTCGATGACTCCGTTCTTGACCACATTATGGTCAACGCGCAGCAGGACTATTTTATTTTCTACATCGGCATCCTGCAAAAGCGGAAGTTTGGGATCAAGTTGTGTTTTCATGGCAATTCCCCATTACTTGTTAGTTAAACAACTTTCTTTCTTCACCGATTGGTTCGCCGCCGAACTGGGTCTGTATGGGCTTTCTTAACATTGCCGCAGCCTTCTCGATCATGTGCACAAAAGCTGCTTCTTCAATTGAGCGCTCAACCAACACCTTTTTTAAGCTGATTTTGTCCAAATTGGACTAAAACAATATACTAATACTAACACTGACACTAACAACTAACACTGGCACTTTTACTTACCAAACGATGAAAAATAGGATTTTATTATTTTGATCATTACCTCCTGACCTAAAACCGCGATATCTTCGGTGGAGAAAAATTCCGTAATGCAGGCGTCAAAAAGGATTTGAAGATCAGGAGGAAACTCATCATCGGCAAACCATAAAACTAAGGTAACCGGCACGCGCGGAAACACGGAAATTTTTATCCCTGTATCACCGATGTTAACTGGTTGACCTCCCAGACCTTCCGCGATGGATTTAAAAGCCTGAGGTTTTGCGCTAAAGGTTTTGAGAAGCGGTTCAATGGATCTGCGGGCAAAGGCCGGATAATAAAATTCTCCGGAAGGGATTTCTTTGAAAGAGATTAACCTGTTTGCAAGGGGAATATCTTTAACACCATTAAGGTAATGAAGGATCAAAATCTGATTGGAAAGATTTATATTCTCTCCGCTTTCCTTGAGAGAAAATTGGAAATGGGGAATAGTAACTTGGCAGGTAGTTTTAAAAGAAAGAAGATAAATCGTGCCCCCACCATCGGAAGGTTGCCATTCCGCGCCAGCGATCCGGCATCGTTCTTTTAAATCAGACTGCAAAAGAAGAACCTGAGCGAGTTCAAGAGCTTTCCGATATTCTTTATCGCGAGAGTAATCCATTGAAAAATTTTTTTTAACTGGCGGCGGCTAAAATTTCAGGAATCACCCCTTCCCTGCCGATGGCCATGATATGGACGCCGTCACAGATCTTTTGCTCCCGCAATTGCCGGATCATCCTACCCGCAATTTCAACCCCTTTAGCTAACCCCTTTCCTTTTTCGGTGGAAGCCAGTTCATCAACAAGATTATCGGGGACAAAAATCCCGGGAACGTTTTTATTCATGTATTTGGCCATACCGGCAGAAACCAAAAGTACCAAACCAGCCATGATCTTTATATCAAACTTTCGGGCATAATCCATGAACCTTCTGAAATTTTCGATATCATAGATGGCTTGAGTCTGAAAAAACCGCGCTCCCGCTTTAATCTTCTTTTCAAATTTTAGTAGTTGAGGCTCTATTGGTTTGGATTCTGGGGTTACGGTAGCCCCGATATAAAAATCAGTGCTTCCACTTAATTCATTGCCACCGATATCTTTCCCTTCATTGAGGGATTTAACCATGTGAATAAGCTGAGCCGAATCGAGGTCAAAGACCGGTTTGGCCTGGGGATGGTCCCCCACCGTGATATAATCACCAGTTAGACAAAGAACATTTCTGATCCCCAAGACATGGGCCCCCAGCAAGTCCGACTGCTGGGCGAGGCGATTCCGGTCTCTACAGGTCATCTGCAGAATGGGTTCACCACCCTTGTCCTTGATAATCTGACAGACTGCCAGGGAGGATATCCGCATTACCGAACTTTGGTTATCCGTCACATTGAGAGCATGAACTTTATCTTTGAGCAGGTCAATGTGATGGAACATCTCATCAATGTGGGTTCCTTTGGGAGGTCCCACTTCAGCCGTAATGGTAAATTCTCCTGACTCTAAGGTCTCGCGAAAACTTTTCTTATTCATGGGCCTTCCCTTCTCCTTTTTCATAAGCCGGGTGGATCACTTTCCCTGGCTTGGTCTGGACATCATATCTCTTGGGTGGGAACAGCTTTTTGATGTTGTTTAACCCGCCGGTCTTTTCTAACCGTCGATAGATCAACGTCCAGGCACAGTCTTTTTCATTATCCACCTCGCATTTGCCCTCATTGGTACCGCCACAAGGGCCATTTAAAAGCCCTTTGGGACAAATAGTTACCGGACAGATGCCTCCAGTCTCTCCCAAAATGCAGTCACTGCACGCCATGCACCGCTGGGTCCACATCCCCTCATGTTCAGCCACCCCGATGAATCGGGTATTTAAACCGGGTAAGACCCTTTTGGTGTCATACATTTCCGCCAGAAATTGAACCCCCGCTCCGCAGGCTAGCGATACCACTACATCAGCATCGGAAACTTTTTTTGCTAAAGGTTCCAGGTATTCCTTGTCACATTGCCGTTCCACCGTGGTCTCGATAATTTCTAATTCTCGTCCTTCTCTTTTGGCATCCAAGCGAAGCAAAGAGGCCAAGATTCCCACCTCTTTTTCCCCCCCTGCCATACATACGGCTACGCAGGTTCCGCAACCCACGATAAGTATCTTGTGAGCGTCACCCACAATTTGTTTTATTTCATCAAATGTTTTTCGCTCGGCAATAATCATTGTATCCTCCTGATGGCTGGCCTCTTTCTGTTTTTGATTTTTTTAAGCGGGCTCGGGCCAAATTCCTTGGCTATTTTGGTCATTTCATCGGCAGCATGGGCAAATTCCTTGGCGTCTGAAGCCCCCATGTTAAACATCTTTAGGCGTTCAGGCTCGATTTTAACCTCAGCTAATAACCCCTTAGTGTAATTTACTCTTTTCTTGGCTCGAATATTTCCTTCCAGGAAATGACATTCTCCCTCCATTCACCCGGCCACAAACACGGCATCCGCGCCTCCCTCAAAAGCCTTCAAGAGGTGCAGGATATCAAGCTTTCCAGTACATTGAAGTTTGATAATCCTGACATAAGGAGAATATTCCAACCTCATCGATCCAGCCAGGTCAGCAGCCGTGTAAGCACAATAATTACAGCAGAAAGCCACAACTTTGGGTTCAAAATCTGTCATCCCGATCCCTTTCTTGAGTATTCCTGATTATGATCATTCACCCCGCTTCCCGTTGGTCAAAAAGTATCTCGCACTCAGCAATTATTTGATTATCCTTATAGTGCTGGACATCAATAGCTTTACGGGGACAGGCACTGGCGCAGATCCCACAGCCTTGGCAAGCAGCCGGCTCGATATAGGCCACACCTTCTTCGGTGATAGCCGGAACATGGAAGGGACACTCCCGAACACAGGTAAGGCAGGCGGCACACTGATCCTGATCCACCACTGAAACCGCGCCTCCCACATATCGCTTATTCTGAGAAATAATAGTGACGGCGCGAGCCGCCGTACCCCGGGCCTGAGCGATACTTTCATTTATGAATTTTGGGGAGTGAGCCAAACCAGCCATAAAAAACCCCTCATTGGAAAAATCCAAGGGCCGGAGTTTCATATGAGCCTCTAAAAAAAACTTATCGGCGTTAAGAGGAAGTTTCAATTTGGCGGCAAGTTCTTCGCAATCCGGCCGTGGATGAATACCAGCGCTGAGGATCAAATAATCCGGATTAAGCAGAATTTCCCGATTGAGGATCTCATCGAACATCTTAATTTTAATTTTTCCATCCTCAACATTCACCACAGGCTTTCGATCAACCTCGTAACGCACAAAAACGACTCCCTTCTCTCGAGCTTCTTTATAATAGAGTTCATTAAATCCATAGGTTCGAATGTCCCGATAAAGAATATAGATGGTGACCTCCGGGTTCATCTCTTTGAGTTTAAGAGCATTCTTTATCGCTTCCGTGCAACAAATGCGACTGCAGAAGGGGTGCTTTTCATCCCGTGACCCAACACACTGAATCATAACCACTTTGCGGGCGGTCTTAACGTTCTCTTCACCCTGGGCAAGTTTTTCTTCAAAAGAAAGTTGGGTTAAGATATTATCACTGCTCCCATGGCCATACTCAGTGGGATGATATTGCTGGGCACCGGTAGCTAAGATTACCACGCCGTGAGCTATTTCCTCTTCTTTACCCGGCGTGCGAATCCGGGTTTTAAACTTACCAACAAAGCCGGACAACTCTTCTATCTCGGCTTCAGTAAAGATTTTAATCTTCGGGTGTCCTTTTACCTTATCGATAAGATTTTCAAGGAATGACTTTGGGTCCTGCCCGTCAAGGGTATAGAATATGTTCCGGAGATTCCCCCCCAGTTCTTTTTCTTTTTCAATCAAGTAAGCATCAAAACCCTGCTCCGCCAGCGAGAGGGCCGCAGTCATCCCCGATACACCCCCACCAATAATGAGAGCAGATTGGTTTATGTCCATCAGGATCTCATGGATTGGTTCTAACCGGGTGGCTCGAGCCACCGCCATCCTGACCAAGTCATTAGCTTTTTCTGTGGCTTGCTTCGGGTTAGCAGCATGTACCCAGGAACACTGGTCACGGATATTAGCCATCTCAAAGAGGTACTTGTTGAGTCCGGCTTCCCGAAGAGTATCCTGAAAAAGTGGCTCATGTGTGCGCGGGGAGCAAGAAGCCACAACCACGCGGTTCAATTGATGTTCCTTGAGGGCATTGATGATCTTAAGCTGAGTGTCCGTGGAGCACGTATAAAGATTCTCTTCAGCGTAAGCAACAAAGGGAAGGGTTTTAGCATAGTCGGCAACCGAAGGAACATCAACCACCCGAGCAATGTTGGTCCCGCAGCGGCATACGAATACCCCCACTCGCGGCTCCTCTTTGCTAATGTCCCTCTCTTGCGGATAGGTTTTCTCCCGAACCAAGCTTCCCCGCACCTCTGATAACAGCTCCCCGGCAAGAGCTGCAGCGCTGCTGGACCCCATCACGGTCTCCGGGATATCCATGGGCGCTTCATAAGCACCCGCTACGTAAATTCCCGGTCGGGAAGTCTGATTAGGGGTGAATGTCTGGGTTTGACAGAATCCAAACCGGTTAACGTTAATTCCGATCATTTTAGCCAGCTCAACAATCTCAGGATGAGGAACCAGTCCTACGGATAGGACTACGATATCAAACTCTTCCTCTTTGATCTCTCCGTTGTCGAGCGTATACGTGAGAAGGAGGTTTCCGCTCTGCTGAAGTTCTTTTATCCCCGATATAATCCCTTTGACATAACGAACCCCATAATTATTTTTGGCCGACTCGTAATAAAATTCAAAACCTTTTCCAAATGCCCGAATATCATTGTAAAAAATACTTGCCTCCAGCCCCGGCACATGATCAACCGCCATAATGGCTTCCTTGGTGGCATACATACAGCATACGGAGGAACAGTATTCATTTCCGCACAAGCTATCCCTCGAACCAACACACTGGATCCAAGCTATTTTTTTCGGTTCCTTATGATCCGAGGGTCTGATCACATGACTCTGGTAAGGACCAGAGGATGAGAGAACTCGTTCAAATTGGATACTGGTCAGTACATTTTTCATCCGACCATGACCATATTCGTCCTTCAGTTGAGGATTAAACTTTTCAAATCCTGGAGTAAGAATAATAGCCCCTACATCTACTTCATATATTTCGTCTTCCTGTTTATATTTAATAGCTTTAGCCTCACAGAAGCTCTCACACGCTTTACATGCATAATTTAAAAAATGCATACATGTCGTGCGATCAATAACCGGAGTTTTTGGTACTGCCTGGGGAAATGGTGAATAGATAGATGGCCGCGAAACCAATCCCTCATCAAAAACAGAACTAATAGGTAGTGGTTTATTTTTGGAAAATTTTTCAAGATTAATAGCCCCAGTAGGGCAAATCATCTCACATGCTCCACAGGTGACACATATAGAGGAGTGCTCTCCGAATGGTGGAGAGACTATCCGGCTGGAACCGCGGTTTATAAAATTGATTGCGCCCACCCCCATAAGTTCCTGGCATACACGTACGCAGAGCCCGCATAGTACACACTTCTCCTCGTTTGGCTGAAAACGCTCATATCTTGATCTATCTATTCCAATTTCTTCAGCCAATTCCTTTATCTTAGGAACATCAGGACAACGCAATAGAAGTAATTCTATAACAAGTTTTCTTGCCTTGATTACCCGGTCCGAATTAGTTTTTACTTCAAGTCCTTCTTCAACAACATAGGAGCAAGATGCGGATAGACCCTTTCGTGGACCACCCACAATCTCAACTACACATAGCCTGCAAGCTCCTTGAGGAGATAATGCCTTATAATAACAAAGGGTTGGGATCTTAATACGCAGCTTTTCTGCTGCTTGTAAGATTGTTGTACCCTCTTCTACCTCAAGCTTTTTACCGTCAATTGTTATATTAACCATGCGTTTCAACCCCATTTTTACTGCCTCAAGCTCATCTACTTAACCATGATAGCGTTGGCTGGACAAGCTTCCCTACAAAGTCCACAATGGATACATTCGGTATAAACTATTTTGTGCGGCCTTTTTTTATCACCAGTAACCGCATTGGCTGGACAGTTCTTAAGGCATAGGCCACAACCATTGCATTCGTCAGGATTGATCCAATATTCAAACAACCCCTTGCATACACCCGCCGGACACCTCTTATTTTTGATATGTTCTTCATATTCTTCCCGGAAGTAGCGAATAGTAGTTAATACTGGGTTCGGAGCAGTTCCTCCTAAAGCACACAAAGCGGAATCGATAATGATTTTGCTCATATCTTCTAAAAGTTCGATGTCGCCTTCCTTTCCACGGCCTTCGGTAATATCCATAAGAACCTCGAACATCCTCTTGGTACCTTCCCGGCAGGGTGTACATTTTCCACAAGACTCGTCTTTGGTAAAGGCGAGAAAATATTTTGCAACATTGACCATACAGGCAGTTTCGTCCATCACCACCATACCGCCTGATCCCATAATGGAACCAACCTCAGCCAATTTATCGTAGTCAACCGGCAAATCCATAAGTGAATTCGGTATGCAGCCTCCAGAAGGGCCACCTGTCTGCACCGCCTTCAATTTTCTTTTGCCGGGAACTCCCCCTCCGATATCAAAAACCAATTCATTGAGGGTCATGCCCATAGGAACCTCTATCAAACCAGTGGTCTTAACATTTCCTACCATAGAAAAGATCATGGTTCCCTTACTCTTTTCCGTTCCAATTTCTGAGAACCAATCCGCACCACGGCTAATGATCAGTGGAATATTTGCCCAGGTTTTTACGTTGTTAATATTAGTAGGCTTACCCCACAGCCCCATCTGGGCAGGGAAAGGCGGACGCGGTCTGGGCTCGCCGGTAGTCCCTTCTATGGAGGCTATCAAAGCTGTTTCTTCACCACATACAAATGCCCCGGATCCACGTTCTATGGAAATATCAAAGTCGAAGCCAGAGCCAAGAATATTATTCCCCAGAAGCCCAAATTCACACGCCTGGCTCAATGCCAGGATGAGTTTCTCGATTGCAAGGGGGTATTCGGCACGAACGTATATAATTCCATGCTGGGCGCCAATTGCATAAGCCCCGATAATCATTCCTTCTATTACGAGATGAGGATTGCCCTCAAGGATGCTTCTATCCATATATGCACCCGGATCGCCCTCATCAGCATTACATATCACATACTTGGGGTCTCCCTTTGCTTCTCGAGCGAAACTCCATTTCCGCCCCGTCGGGAATCCAGCCCCTCCTCTACCTCTGATACCCGATCTCACAACTTCGTCAATAACCTTGTCCGGAGAAAGTTCTCCGAGCGCCTTAAACAGACCAAGGTATCCACCTGATGCAAAGTATTCCTCAATCTTATCCGGGTCTATGATTCCGCAATTTTGGAGCACCCTTTTATGTTGTTTCCTAAAAAACGGAATATCTTGATAAAATTGAACCTTCTCAAGTTCTTGAGGGAGGCCGTTCAGTTTGTATTTGTAGGTGATGTTTTCAATTAGGTTGGGTTCCTCTTCAATTTTGCAAAGGGTATATTTAGGAATTATTTTACCCTCAGCAAGGGCCGAAATAATCTCTCGAGCTTTCTGAGTATCAATTTGCTGATAAACTATTTTGGGCCATCCGAATTTCAAGATGTTAACCAAAGGCTCTTTTTGACAGATACCCATGCACCCGGTGGGAGTCACAATTATATTCAATCCTCGAGAACTAACTTCGTTACGGATCGCCTCTATAACCTCATCAGCGCCCGAAGCTCTGCCGCATGTGGCCATACCAATGGTCACTTTGGTTTCTGGTGGATAAATTGATTTAAGACCTTTTTCTTTGGCCTCAGAGAAATCTTTTTTGGCAGTAAGATGCATATCAGTTTTCCCCTCATCAGTACTTCATTAGAATATCCATAACGGTATTATGTTTTACTCGAGAATAGACCCGCTGGTCAACTTTAATTACCGGGCTGAGTGCGCAACACCCGATACAACGTACCATTTCCAAGCTAAATTTTTTATCCTCAGTTGTTTGGCTTGGCTTAATACCCAATTCGTCTTCTAATTTCTGTAATATCCTCTCTCCACCCCGGACATAGCAGGCCGTGCCTATACAAACACTAAGCATATGTCGTCCGCGAGGCTTTAAACTAAAAAAGGCATAAAAAGTGGCCACCCTAAGGATATGGGCCAGTGGAATAAAAAGCTTAAAAGATATGTAAGTAAGGATCGGAGGTGGCAAATAATTAAATCTTCTATTTATATCCTGGAGGACTTTAATTAAAGGGTTTTTGTTTTCTTTATATTGATTTAAAATTTCATCAACAACTGTCTTCTCCTCTCCAGGCAGGACAGGTTCGGGCACCTTTATCGAATCAATATACGCCCGGTTTCTAACAAGACAATGATTGGAACACTCGCCGCAACCTGTGCAAAGTGATTCGTCAACTGACCGGGCCCCCCTTTTGATTGAAACCCTAAAATTACCTTTTTCCCCTTTGACATCAGAGAGATCTGAATATGTAAGATTCTCAATATTGGGATGTTTTCCACATTCCACAAGCTTGGGAGAGATGGTGCACATAGAGCAGTCATTGGTGGGAAAGGTCTTATCTAGCTGTGCCATCACCCCCCCAATAGCTGGCATATGTTCTACCAGATACACTTTGAATCCCGCATTGGCCAAATCCAAAGAGGCCTGCATCCCTCCAATCCCGCCTCCCACAACCATTACCGCTCCAACTTTGTTTCCGTTGTCTTTATTTGTATTGGACTCGATTACCATTTTCCCTCGCTATAATTCACAAACGTAATAATCCCTTTTCTTCAAGTAACCCACGGGGGTTTACGATATGCCGACCCAACCAAGAATCAATCCCGGATAGACCCATAGCCAGGCCCAAAAGTTCCGTGAAATAATAAACCGGAAGGTTGTAATTTTGTTGAAACACTTGGGCGGCCTCCGCTTCCCGGGTGTCGAGGTTAGCTTGACATAAAGGGCAGGCAGTTACAATACAATCTGCCCCAGCCTCCACGGCCATCAGAAAGAGCCGGTTAACCAAACGCCGAACTATATCAATCCGGGTAAGAGCCAAGCTCCCGCCACAGCAATCGGTTTTGAAGGACCACGGAATGGATTGAGCTCCTAACACCTCCATGAGCCTATCCATATTTTGAGGGTTTTCCGGATTCTTCGCATCAGTCATCTTAGGTGGACGAACGCTGAGGCATCCATAGTAACACGCTACCCGAAGACCATTAAGGGGCTTGGTAATCTTGTCTCTGATCTTCTTTAATAGTTCAGGATCACAAAGATAATCCAAAAGATAATTTATTTTAATCCCCCCGGAATAGGTAAAGCCGAGATCAGGCTGAGAACCAGTTCCCTTCAACTTTTTCTCGGCAATTTTTAAGCGGACAAAACAGGCCGGGCAAGGCGTCACCATTTCGGTAGCTCCGATTTTTTCAGCTAATGCCAAGTTCCGACCCGGGAGTCCTATTGCCAGTGCCTCATTGGTAGTATGGCCTGAGCTAGCGCCGCAGCAGCTCCAATCGTCCAGATCTTCCAGCTGGATGTCTAAAATTTGACTAACCTCCTGAATCGACTCCCCATATTCCCGTCCGGTTCCATGGAGAGCGCATCCCGGATAAAAGCAGACCTTCACCTTATGCTACCTCGATTTTGTTTTTTTAAAAATGTTCCTAACCTCTTTAACCCTTCGGATGGACTTAGGCAATAGAGGAAGCTTTCCCTTAGTCAACATGGCCCAGCCAAGTTTAAGATCATTCATCAGTTCCCCTTTAGCCATCTTATCTTTAAAGTCTCCGCTTTTTAAAGCGTAGGTTTGAAGCATACCTAATTCATAAACCCGACCTCGCCTCCAAATTGAATCTAAAAAAACCTGATGAAAAATTGGAGCGTTACGCTCTTTGTTCACGGTTTTTTCTTGCACCGATAATTGCCGAAGAGTGTCCATTACATGGGCAATGTCAATGTCATTGGGACATCGCGTAGTACAGGTCTGGCATGACGCGCAAACCCATGGGGTAGAGCTACCGAGAATTTCATCTCTGAGCCCCATTTTAATGGCATGCATCAACTGATTGGGAAGAAAGTCCATGGCGAAAGTGACCGGGCATCCATTGGAACACTTTCGGCACTGGTAACAGACAGAAACTTTTTCCCGGCTTAGGGATTCCACTTCCTTTAAAAAAAAAGGTTTGGGTTCAAACCAAGGTTTGTTTTCTGTCCGCAGTGGTTTGATTGCTAAACTATTGAACCCTCTGGATGAACTTTCATCTTCCGGTGGAAGATTCGTCTTTTGAGACTTTTCTTCCTCTAAGCTGGTTTGTTCAGACATAAAAATCCTCGTCTCAGGCAAGAAACAATTCTTGTCTGTCTCTTGGGGAGAGGCTATTTAAAGGCTCGGTTTAAATTTTCCCGGAGGCTTAAACTTCAAGCCAGGAATGAGAGTAAAGATTTTTACCCATCAACACGCGAGCGGTTTTAGCATAGTGGAGTTCTTTTTCACTTAATGAAGCGAGTGAAACTTCTTCACCATCCATAATTCTCCAGACCAAATTGTAAATTTCAGGCAAGCCATCATTCGCTAATTGAGCAAGCTCACTATCAAAAGCATCAACGATGGCTGAATAAAGGGTCTCGTATCTGTTCAACATAATCATATAGGTCCGATTGAGGATTCCCCTTAAATGATCGGGCGTGCCATTGGAAATATTCGATAACCCCACCGTGGTCTTAGACCCCGGGGCGATATCAGCGATCATGCTCATAAATTCGGTACACGAAAGCACCTGATTGATTTCCACGCAAATCGGAGAGGCGATCGGATCAACGTAAATGTCTTCATTGACCACTCCCGCCTGATTGGCAGCATACACCAATTCCGTGGCCATCAAAGCTCTTTCATTGGTATCCCGCGGCATGCCTTCTTTTCCCCAGAGCAGTGCGATCATCTGGGCGTTATACTTGGTTACCATCGGCAACATGATCGCCATGCGTTCGGGCTGCAAGGAGATGGAATTGATGATTGGTCTCGCTTTGGTTACCGCCTTAAGACCCGCTTCCATGGCCACGGGATTGGTGGTATCTAAGGATAAAGGAAGATCTGATACTTCTTCAACCGTCTTGACCATCCATTCCATGAGCTGGTCACCCTCTTTTCGCGCTGGCCCTATATTGATGTCAAGAACTTGGGCTCCATTTTGCTGTTGTTTAATCGCCATCTCTTGAATCGGCTTGGGGTCACGACCCTTCATGGCGGGGCCTAAAGTTTTAGACATCACATTAATGCTTTCGGCAATTCGCGTTATTTTCATGAACGATTCCTCCTTTTGTCCTTATTTTAGTGCCAAGTTTTTAAATAGGCCGGGATATGGGCGCCTTCTCTCGGGCCGATTTGGATTTCCCAATCAGGCAATTCTTCTTCTAACTCACCGCTGATGCTCGCCGCATAACCAGGGATAACTAATTTTCGATGTTTCACTTTATCCAAAATGCCGGATTTTTTTAAAAACAGGGCGATTCGGTCAGCGGAAAATTTTCCTGCGGCCCAGCTGGTTAAAACGGAAAGCCCCTCGGTATCGAGTACCAACAGCCAAGAAGGAACGCGCGAGTTTTCAACCTCACCCGAAACAATAAAATAGGTAAGCGAAAAGTTCGACGTAATCAGGACCGGGGAATTTTCCGTGGGTAAATTAATTTCATAAATTCCTTGGGAAGTAGCCATCGGCCGCTGAGGGTCAGTATAAATATTCATCCGTTGAACCAAAAGCGGAAAAAGACTTTCACCCTGCAGATCGGAAAGAACCATGATCCCCGCGTATTTAGAAACCATGGTGGAGGCAATCAAGCTTTCTTCCAACAAGTCTTTGCTCATCTCACACGGGAACGCAATGGTCGGAAAACCTAAAGCCCGAACTCCCCCGACTAAGGCTGCCCTTCGAATACTTACCTGGTCAGTAAATACTTTATTTAAGGCCCGGCTCCCGGAGTCAATCACTAAATCCTTAAGGCCCATCTCGGTTAGTTTCGTGGTTAACTCCATCACCTCATCAATATCTTTTCCTTTAACCGCTAACGGGAGGTTTTTTTCTTTCGCCAATTTCCCCAGTGCGTCTACATTTTCCTTGGTGGCCGCGTAAAGCAGAGGCCGAATCGGAGCCGCAATTTCAGAGGCGGCCTGCAGGTTTTCCGCTTTATCGCTCATCAGGATTATTTTTTTGATCCCCGCATCCATTACTTTTTTAATTAAACTCAAAAATTTATCCTTATTTCCCGAAGTGTTTTGCAGGGCAACAAGATCAGGTTTAAGAATAAGGCCAACGCGTTCATATTTCAATTCTTGAAATCTTTTTAAGCGTCCCTCCACATCGTCATCGTTCATGTCATCAGCAATCAATACCGCGATACCAGCGGGGTTCACGAAAGTTTTTTCATGCCGAAATTGAACTGTTTCTCCTCCGCATTTAAACACGTCATCCGAGCCAATTACCACCGGTCTGATCGGCGGCGCAGATGCTTCAGCAAGCTGCGCTTTAGCCTCATCAGAAACATAGGGACAACTCTCCAGCTCGGCCTGCCCGGCAGCCAACTTCATCGCAAACGCCAAACACGTGGGGACGCCACATTCAGCACAGTTGGTTTTGGGAAGGAGTTTAAAAATTTGAATTCCGGTTAAACCCATGGGGTTCCTCCTTTCAGCTTCCTGGGGTAATTATTTCTTCTTAAACGTTCATAATCGATTCCATAGAAAGAGCGGGATGCCCTTTTTCTTTAAGCCAGGGAAGAATTTCTTCCTGCGTAATGCCTACGGTCTCATCAGCAATCATATCCGCGAAGTTTTCAATGCCAAGCTCTTTGGCGCGGGCATTTATTTTATCCCGCAAGGTTTCTTTCAGGGCTTTCGGGAGCCATACCAGTCGCTTAATACCCCCTTCAGCATTGATAAATTTTTTTGAGGTGATGTAATGTTTGCTGTGGCCCACAAACCCGGGAGTCACTTTCCCGCCGCCTACCTGGCCGGCCAGCGAGGTGAATTTCATTCCGCAAGGAGTATCAATTGAACTATCCCGATCAACAGTCATAACTCCATTACATTGATCCAACACCGCCGCGATACACTCAAAGCACCCGCATGAGGTCATCGGAGTAACCATAATGCTATACGCGCTTGCTTCAAGAACATTGCCACGAGAAGCTCGAGCAAGAAAATCGTTTACCCCATTCCATTTTCCCAGACGGGCATCAATAACCTCACCTTTCTGGATGGGTTGATTGGGTCCGGTCGGATTAATTTCTTTAGAGGCTTTGCAATCAAGCCAGTTATATGCGCCGCACAGCCCGGTTCGCTCCGGAGTTACCACACACACATGGGAAGGAGCAAATGACTGACAGAGGGTGCAGGAATAGTATGTTTCTTCAGTTTCATCGGTCATTCCTGCAATCCGTTCGTCGCGAATCGTAAAAGTATGCCGTGCCTTCTGGGTAAGTTCTTTAACCTTATCTTCTTCTGTGTAAATCTGAACCTGGACCTTATCCAGGATCGCGCCAAAATCTTTGTGGTACATGGAATGAAGAATCTTACCAAGATCTTTTAACGTAAATCCTTTCTCCACCGCCTGCTTGGCGATCCGAATCCAGGCGACATCCCGCTGTCCGATATGCATCAATCCCTGGGCATAGTTGATAAGATGGTGGATCTGCCGTTCCAAAATCGGAAGAAAGTCCTCTTGCATCTGACGACCGGCAACCATGACATAAATACCAAGGGGAATACGACTTCCCGCCGGAACATCAGTAATGTCGGGACCAAAAAGCTCAACTTTTCCGTCTTCAACTTCATTCATGTTTTTCATCTCAGAAAATTCGGTCATCTGACTCCGGCCACCACCGCATTCAAGATGAATATCGGCCCCCCGAACCCGCTCACCTTCAAAGGCCGCTCCATACGCAAGCGGAATAGGAACCTCAGTAACCGCAACTTTAAGACCCCGCACTTCGATTGCTTTCTGCACCATTTCCTCATAGGGAACATTGGAGATAACATGCTCATAGGTGCAAATCCCGGTGGGAAGAACTTCAGGAATCGGGGTATCAGCAATAACCGGAAACCCATAATTAATCGCTCCGGCCGCATTTGCATACCACTCATCCGATACAAACCCCATCGCCAAAACAAAGGCGAAAATCCGGTCTTTATTGTAGATAAGCACCTTACGAAAATCTCCTGGTTTTGCCCCTCCAAAGGACATGGCAGCGCGAGTGGCAAAACCCAGCGCAAAAACCGCGGCATTCACATTGGGACCAAAAGAAACCAAACGGGTGTTCCACCCGATTTGCACCCCTGCCTTTACCAGCTGCTCAGACATGCGCACCCCATTATTATCTGAACCCATAAACACATAGAGATTTTTCAGCTGGAGCTCATGGGCGATTTTTGCCGCAATCTCTTCGCTGGGCGGAGCTCCAAGAATAGCCGCAAACCCGGGAGCGGTTCCATCAACAAATTCCACTCCTCTTTTTCGCATAATCACATCATCAGCCGCTCCGAGCCAAATATTGTTGTCGGTAACCTCTTCACCGCGGAGATAAAAGTCGGGATGCTCAAGATAACGGATGGCTTCTTCAATTTCCTCGACCCACAGGGTAGCCATTCCCGCATCAAGTGCCGGAGCTAAATAGGGTAAATGGTGTTGTTCTTTAACTGCAGGGGGTAAAATTTCCCGGCAGCGCCTTAAGACCCGCTGGCAATCACCTAAAGTTTTGACCGGTATTCCGGTAATTCCATAAATTATCGGAAGATAATAGGCAGTATCCGGAAACCCGATTTCCTGATTCGGTCCATACTTTTCAAGTACTTCCTTATATTTTTTTTCAACTCGAGTAATAATTTTATGAGCGCCACGAATGGCAGCTGAAGCAATAATTTTGGACACTGTAATTCCTCCTTATTTTTTGCTTAAAAAATTGACGTGCCTATTAAACCGCTTCCAATTCACGCCTCATTGCCATATCATAAAGTACTCGCTCTCGAGCTTTATCGATTCCGAGTGCTTTCCGTTTTTTATCGATATGGGTTATCATCTTCTTTGCCATCTCGATGGGATCGGTGGCAAAATCCCACATTCCCCCTACTTCTTGTTCTAAGCCTTTGAACAAATACTCCGTTAATACGTCACACCCCACAGTAGGAAAAGTGGTCCCAAAAATCGTGTAGACGCCGGAGGCAACAAAATACTGGCCAATGGCAACCGCCTTTTCACTCATCCACTCGGGGGCGCACCCGGCGGCCGGCAAATCACTGATGTCATCTCCCAAACCGCCTTCTTTCACTACCGCAGTGGCGGCTATGAGGATTCGGCTGTTATCAACGCACGACCCCATGTGAAGTACCGGCGGAATACCCACCGCTTCACACACCTCTGCCAACCCGCTGCCCGCATATTGTGCTGCGGCTTCGGGAAGAAGCAGTCCCGCTTTTCCACAGGCCATGGCCGAACATCCGGTGGAAAGAACAATGACGTCGTTTTTAATCAACTCTTTAATCAAGGTCAAGTGGGCTTGGTCATGAACGGTCCGCGCATTGTTGCACCCTACCACACCAGCGATGCCGCGAATTCTTCCCCCGATAATATTATCATTGAGAGGTTTGTAAGAAGCTCTAAACATCCCCCCCAAGAGATAATTAATCGTCTCATGGGCAAAACCTACGACGGTATCACATTTTTGACCGGGTATTTTGATTTTACTCGTGCGTTTTGGAAAATTTTCAATTGCCGCTCTCACAATCTCTTTAGCCGTCTCAAGGGGATTGTGCTCTTCAAATTGGATATGCCGCGCCCCGCTAATTTTAGCTTTCGGAGAGGTTGTTATAATTTCGGTATGATAGCACTGGGCAACATCATGAATGGACTGCATTTCACACTGAACATCCACCACCATTGCGTCAATCACTCCGGTCACGATTGCAAGCTCTTGCTGAAGAAAGTTCCCTGCAATCGGTATCCCGTGACGCATCAAGATCTCATTAGCCGTACAGCACATACCGGCCAGGTTGATCCCTTTAGCTCCTTTCGATTTGGCAAAGGCGATCATGTCTGGCTCTTGGGTCGCCACCACCACCATTTCGGAAAGAAGCGGATCATGACCATGAACAATAATGTTGATCTCATCTTCTTTTAAAACCCCCAGGTTGATAGATCCTTTGATGGGCACAGGGGTCCCAAACAAAATATCCTGGAGTTCAGTAGCCAGCATAGAACCTCCCCATCCGTCAGCCAGGGCTGCTCGGCTTCCCTGGGCGATGAGGTTTTTGTAGTCTTGATCTACCCCCATATGGGTACGGTGCATAAGTTCAACGATTTCACGATCGATCCCTCTGGGAATCAGGTCGTATTTGCGCCAGATTTCCTGACGTTTCAGAGGAGCGCGTTTCATCATCACCAGCCCCCCTTCCTGTTTTCCCCACTCGGCACCTGCCAGTTCACCTACTTTAATCGCAATCTCTTCAATCTCCATATCCTCGATGTCAATGCCAAAATCCAAGGCAAGTTGCAAGAGCTTAGGCACGTCTTTTACTCCATATCCGGGAATTTCTCCTTTGGCTGCTAATAAAAATACTTCTGCCACTCCCCGGCCGTGATCAGAGTGGGAAGCTGACCCGCCGGCGATCATCCTCACAAAGTTCCGGGCAGTGATAGTCTCGATGGTAGCCCCGCACACCCCAACCCGTTTTTTTTCTTCCCCTTCAGCTTTCTTTTTGGGTGCCGGAAGCCGGCACGGTCCCATCGCGCAGGTTCGGCAACAGCTTCCTTCCACCCCAATCGGACAGGGCTTCATGGCCTCAGCCCGGTCGAATATTAAACTCACCCCATCGGCTTTAGCCTTTTCGATCATCTCCTGGCTCGCTTCGCAAACCGTCAGCAGAGAATTAACTTTTTCTTCTTTTGTTTTTTTCATTTCGTCTGCCATCATTTACCTCCTAAACTTTCATTGAGTAAAAAATTTACCCATCAGGCCGGTGTTTTTCTTTTTTCACTACCATATACTTCGGCAGAATACCAGTAACGCAAGCCTGTCTTTAGATATTGAATCATTTCTTCCTTATCTCTCAGTTTTTGTCTCCAGTCTTCTTTCCTTTCGGGCGTTCCTGCTTCATAACTCGCACCCAAAAGCTCAACCTGTTTGCCGGAGAAATCCTGCTTCTTTTCTTTTTGATAATTAAATTCCCCAATATTATCATCCGGCGCTGCCCAGGAATCCAGAATTTTAACCGGGGGAACTTCTTTGGCTTTCTTTTTCTTTTTTTCTTTTACACCCGCTTCTTCCGAAACCACGGCAGGCTGGACTTCAGCCTTTTTAGCTTCCAAAAATGCGGAGAAGGTCTTCACCGCGTCGGGTGAGAGCGTTATTCCACCTTCTCCTTCCTCAGAAACCTTGACCAGCGCAAGCACATGGTCTGAGCCGACGGTCAAAGGAGCATTCATGATTTTAGCAATATCAATATCAAGTTTAATTCCCCGGGGCAGGTTGGCAACCGCAGCAACCGCACCAGGAACAGCTTTTGAAACCTCTTTAGAAACCGCAACCAACGCAGGTCGGGAAACTCCACTCATATCAGCAATATAGTTTCTCACCGACTCAATCGCTTTCGGATGACGCATTACCAAAATGTCAGCCCCGGCAAGCAATAACGTTACCGCGGTCATCGCTTCGAGAGTAACCCCTCGGTTTAAAGCTTTTCCCATGAGGGGATTATCTGCAAGTTTAGCTTCTTTGGTTTTCCAAACTTCATCCGCCAAATTAGAAATCATCGGAAACTGCAATTTTTCATCTTGCTGGGTAAGCGCGGCCTGACGGATCCGTTCCATAACCGAATAGCTGTATTCAATCCCGTATCCGATAGCTCCGGTAGTGGGATCAATGAGAATATTTTCCGGCGGCACTCCCAGGTTGCCGAGTAAGATATTAAGCTGCTTCGCTAAGTTAATATCAATCGGAGAACTGGCGACTACCATATGGTTATAGGCAAGCGCTTGAGCGCCAATTTGTTTATGGTTTCCTTCTTGCACGGGTCCTAAAGCCACCTTTTTACCTGAGCATGCCATGGCAACCTTGCGAAGCACTTCCGCATCTTTCTCCACGTTGGTTGATCCCCACACGATAAGCGGAATATCAATTGCTTCCAGCACTTGTTTGGCAGTTTCAGCAGCCTCATCAGCGCTTCGGTTGAGCCCATTGGGGTCAGTGCTTTTTAACCACAAGAATATGATATCAGCCTTATAAACATCCTGGGCTTTTTTCGCCCACCCTACCGGATTTCCTAAAACATCTTTATAAGGCTCCAAGCAGGCGTCCGCCCATTCTTCAGGAGTAAAGTCCGGAACCTGAATAGCTATCTTGGGTACATGAGGTATTTCCCCTTCAAAGGCGTAAAAGGGATACGAATCCCCCCCACCTACAATCACTTTTTTTCCGTTTTTTTCCAAGGTAATGGGACGAATGCTGCCAGTATAAGCCAGCGTCGGTATTTTAAAAGCCATAATGCACCTCCCTAAGGATTCTTATTTTAAACCCGCGGCTAATTTAGCTGCTTTAACCGTATTCATCATTAACATGGTAATGGTCATAGGACCAACTCCTCCAGGAACCGGCGTAATCATGCTTGCCTTTTCCTTCACTCCCTCAAAATCAACATCACCGCAGAGCAGGGCCTTACCCGATCCGCTCATGCCGATTCGGTTAACCCCCACATCAATAACCACTGCCCCTTCCTTAACCATATCCGCGGTGATTGCTTTTGCTTTGCCGGCGGCAACAATCAAAATATCCGCTCTTTTGGTATGAAATGCGGTATCTCGAGTAGCGGTATGACAGATGGTAACCGTGGCATTAGCGCCCTTCTGTTTTTGGAGAAGAATATTAGCGATCGGTTTACCCACAATGTTGCTTCGACCAATCACAACTACCTCCGCTCCTTTAGTTTCAACCCCGGAGCGGATCAAAAGCTGCTGAATCCCTGCCGGCGTGCAAGGAAGGTAATCAGCTTCTCCAATCATAAGTTTTCCCACGTTTACCGGGTGAAATCCATCAACATCTTTTCTGGGATCGATTGCATAGAGTATTTTATTTTCGTCAATATGCTTAGGTAGGGGCAGCTGCACTAAGATGCCGTGAATTTTCGGATCATGATTATATGAATCTATTAATTTAAGAAGTTGATCTTCGGAAATGTCTTGAGGCTGGTTGTCTTGAATCGAATAAAATCCAAGGTCTTTTGAAGTCTTTTGTTTTGCGGTTACATAACTAACCGAGGCCGGATTTTCCCCAACGAGAATAGTAACCAGACCGGGGACTACGCCGGTTTTCTCTTTCAGGATTGCAACGTCCTTCTTTAATTCTTCCCGAATCTCCTTTGCAACTTCATTTCCGCTTATGATTTTTGCTGCCATTGCCTTACCCTCCTCTTTCTATAGTAATGAGTCCAAAATAGCTTTCATTCCTCTTACCGCGGGTGAAGATTCCGGCAAGTTATACGTCGGCTCCCCTTCACGGTCCCTTTGAGAAATATTGTCGTCATAAGGGATATAACCCGCAACTTCCAGGTGGAGCCTTTTTGCTTCTTCTTCTAAACGAGGATCACCATCCTTTTCAAACTTGCTGATAAGCACCACCTTCCGGAAAACGGCAAGTTTTAATTCTTCAATAAGGTCAAAAATTCGCCGCACCGCTTGGAGACCACGAACACTATGATCAGAAACAATAAAGAGAAGATCAATATTCTGAGTCGTTAAACGACTGAAGTGCTCCATTCCGGCTTCGTTATCAATAATAATATATTGATAATTTTTAGTAAGGACCTCAATAAAATGTCGCGCCAGGGAATTCGCAACACAATAACATCCCGGCCCTTCCGGCCTTCCCATAACCAAAAGGTCATACTTATCAGTTTCCACCAGGGTTTCTTCGGCTTTCATCTCGAACCAAATATCTTTGGTCATCCCCGAAGGAACGTCAGTGCGGATTTTTTCCCTGATTCCCCCAATCGTTTGGCTAACCGAAATCCCTAACACCTCATTGAGGTTAGCATTCGCATCAGCGTCAACCGCTAAAATCGGCGATTTTCCTCTACGAATAAGATATCCAATAATTAAGCCCGCAATTGTGGTCTTACCCGTGCCCCCTTTTCCAGAAACTGCGATTTTAAAACCCACATCAACATACCTATCAAATGATTAAAAAAGCCCCGTCACCTTTCCGGTATTAACATCGACATCAACTTTTCTAAAGGCCGGGTCGGAACTCGTTCCCGGCATCAGGCTGATCGTGCCAGCGCAGGGACATAAAAACTTGGCGCCCGAGTAAATTAAAACGTCTCGGATCGGCAAGGTCCAACCCTTAGGAACACCTTTCACAGCCGGATCATGAGTTAGGCTGAGATGGGTTTTAACCATCATCGTGGCATAATCATTATATTTGGAATCACTTTCGAGCATCTTCGCTTTAGCCTCAGCATCCGGCAACCAGGAAACCCCATCCGCACCGTAGACCTCTTTGGCGATCAAATCAACTCGTTCCCTAAGTTTCATCTCCAAAGGATACAAAAATTTAAAATGGGATTCATCTTTACAAGCCTCAATTATTGCATCAGCAAGCTCCAAAGCTCCTTCTCCTCCTTTGAGCCAGTGTTCTGACTCCGCGCACCTTGCTCCAGCAGCTTCTGCGGCCTTCCTTACCATTGTTACCTCTGCATCCGTATCAGTATGGAAGCGATTAACGCACACTACAGGATTTATCCCTGATTTGCGGATGGTATTGATATGGTGCACCATATTCTCCACACCTTTTTCCAATAATTTCAGGTTTTCTTTCTTGTAGTCTTCAGGAAGGGGAATTCCTGCTACCACCTTTGGTCCACCTCCATGCATTTTAAGGGCTCGAATGGTACTGGTGAGCACTGAAACATGGGGCTTAAGCCCACTGTATCGGCACTTTACGTTCCAAAATTTTTCAAATCCAATATCCGCCGCAAAACCGCTTTCGGTAACATGGTAATCAAACATTTTCAACCCGATCCGGTCGGCGATAATCGATGATTGCCCCACAGCTATATTGGCAAAAGGTCCGGCATGAACCATGCACGGCTGATACTCGGCACTGCTCATCAAAGTAGGATTAATGGTGTTTCGCATCCAAGCGGTCATGGCACCACCCACTCCCAGGTCACCAGTAGTTACCGGTTTCCCACTTTTATCAAAAGCGACGGTAATGTTATTCAGTCTCTCCCTTAGGTCAGCCAAGTCTCGAACAATAGAAAGAATAGCCATACACTCCGAACTCACGGCAATCCCGAATTTGGACTGCATACAAAAGCCGTCCATGCGACCGCCTAATCCAATTATAATATTTCTCAAGCTCTGAGCACAAAAATCCATGATCCATCCCATTTCAACCCTGGTAGGATCAACATCCAAACGCCGCATCTTGGTAAGCCTTTGGAGCTGCTCATCATTGTAATTACGCTCATGTTGCATCCTAGACGTAAGAGCAACCATGGCAAGGTTATGGGCGTTCACAATGTCATTGATATCACCCGTAAGACCTAAGGAAAATTCGGTCATGGGTATAAGAAGAGCATTGCCGCCGCCAGCGGCTGTGCCTTTAATATTCATGGTCGGGCCACCGGATGGCTGCCTAATACACCCACCAACATTTTTACCGCGTTTGCCAAGTCCTTCAAGAATTCCCAGGGTGGTTGTACTCTTTCCTTCTCCGAGAGGAGTCGGTGTAATCGCAGTAACTTCGATGTACTTACCATCGGGCTTGTCCTTCAACCGATTGATGATTTTCATGAAATCAAGCTTACAAAGCTTCCCCATCGGAATAATCTCATCCTTTTGAAGGCCTAATTTTTCTTTCCATACGTCCGGTGTGGGCATATTTACTTCAGCGACTTCTGATATTTGCCAATCGGCCATTTTAGTTGCATCATATGACATAAGTATCCCTCCTCTTAGGTTAAAAAAAGTTTTAGTAAAAAAAATTGATCACGTGGTTATTTCGATCAAAATTTGTGATCATTAGTTATTATGACATTAATTATTATGACCTAAATTATTATGACATAAGTTATTATGATAATAAAGTTATTAGCTAATTTAATCCCATTCATAAAAAAGGCAAAAAATTCAACAAAATTTATTACTTTAAAACCTAACAGTGCAAAATTTATTATGATTTTTGTCATTATAGATAATGATTTTTGTCATTTTAAGATAACATTGTCGTCAGTCCCATTTAAAACAGGTTGACATCCTGGGCATAAAGAACAAATTCAAATTTTAAAAAAGTAAATCCCGTTAGAAGACTTTCTAACGGGATTTACTTGCTATTAAACTTTAATT
The DNA here is from genome assembly GCA_026625185.1 of Thermodesulfobacteriota bacterium. Lineage (GTDB taxonomy): Bacteria > Desulfobacterota > WTBG01 > JAGOGO01 > JAGOGO01. The sequence goes on from CP113000.1 coordinate 2,971,468, forward strand.
CCCGTCCCCTTCTAACCAGGCAAGCGGGGACTTTCTAACGGAGTAAACAAAAACAGTTTAATGCGACAAGTTTTATTCTGCTTCTAATATAGGGAAAAATTCTTGTTCAGAACCCGGCGTTATTTGAATTTTCTCGGTCCATTGTTTAAATCCTTGTTTGCGCACTTCCAAAATGTAGGTATCAGGTTTAATTTTCTTTTTGGTAAGAGGAGAGGTTCCAATCATTTCATTATTCAGGTAGACTTCAGCTTCACTGGGCACTGATTTTATTTTAATACTCGCAAAATCTTCCAGGTTTTGCGGAACAGAAGGCGTTTCTCCACCTGCTGCATCTTCCCCTGGTTCTAATTCAAAAAAGATTTCTTTTTTAACCCCTCTTATATATCCACACCCAATATCTTTTGTTTGTGTTTGGTATCCGGGACAAGAAATTGTGATCTTATAATCCTTTGTTTTGTCACAGTCTAATTTAATCTCTAGAGGAGTTACTCCTTTAGGAATCTCGTTTATAGAAACAAAGGCTGTGGGAGGTTCAGATCGAATAATAGTTTTCCCTCCAGAACATGCAGCAATACCGATCAATAAAAGCCAAATTATGTGTTTCATCATTGCTTTTTTCTCCCTTTGTTTGGTTTCCGATCAACACAAATATTTTAACGGGTTCCTGTCGGAACCTATTGGTTTTAATTATTTATCTGGATAATTCAAAAGCATTGCGTATCAACTCGATTCTTTTTTCCCTTGAATCAAATTCAATTGCAACAACATCAAAGCGTGCGGCTCGGTCAAACAATCGATTTTTCTGAAGATAGAAAAAGGCTACTTTAGTCAACTGATATCTTTTCCTTGCTGTAACACTGGCTTGAGGGCACCCATACTCAAGCGAAGAACGAGTTTTAACCTCAACAAAAACCAACGTATTCCCCTGAAGCGCAATGATATCAATCTCTCCGAATTTACAACGGAAGTTTTTTTCTAATATTTTATAGCGAAGTTTTTTAAGAAAACCAATAGCTAACTTTTCCCCTCTCTTTCCCATTTCTATACGAGAACCCATGGTTTTGCCTCACCCTACAAACAATTGCTTTAATTAACCTTAGGAAATCCCGTTAGAAAGCTTTAACAAGAGGTATCATTTACCCCGCATGAAAAAGTGTAAAAAAATAATGTTACCCGTCCATCTTACAGGTAAAACGGGGCCTTTCTAACGGAGCAAAAAAACAATTCCCGGTCATTCAGAACAACTCGGGGATCGGAATAACCCCCCTAAAGGTTTTCCGATGAAGAGAGCAAAAACCATACTTACGCAGAGCCTTAAGGTGTTCTGGGGTTCCGTATCCTTTGTTGTTTTTAAAATTATAATAGGGATAAATATGATGATATTTTTCCATTATTCGATCACGGATGATCTTGGCTATTACTGAGGCTGCTCCAATTAAAGGGCTCAGGAGGTCCCCATGAATAATGGGTTTTTGAGGAGTGCTATTGTTAATGGGGTGGGCGCCATCAATTAAGAGGTACTCCACTGGTGGAGGCAAATGATTCACGGCTAAGGCCATTGCTTTTAAGCTTGCTTGATGGATGTTTATACAGTCAATCTCCCATTGATCCACAATCCCAAAACTAAAAGCAATAGAGCGGTCAAGAACCATTTCGAAAACTTTTTCCCGCGTAGTCGGAGAAAGCTTTTTTGAATCTAAAGGTCTTTTTATCGAATGGTCAGCGGGAAGAATGATAGCAGCAGCAACCACCGGACCTGCTAAGGGGCCTCGCCCCACTTCATCAACGCCTGCTACATAGCGATAACCTTGAGCGTACAAGGCATTTTCAGGAGGGGATGAATACGAGGCGGGCAAAAGTTTTCCCATTCCTAAGGTTCCAAAGTTAGTAACGGGATTATTAATCTAACTTTTCTTTTTTTCTTTAATCCGCGCCGCTTTTCCTTTAAGGTCGCGGATATAGTAAAGCCTAGACCGCCGAACGCGTCCGCGTTGGACAACCTCAACCTTATCTATTATCGGTGAATTAATGGGAAAAATTCGTTCAACCCCAACCCCATAAGAAACTTTTCGCGCGGTAAAACTTGCTCCCATACCACCTTTCCGTTTCCTGATAACCAAGCCTTCAAAAACTTGTATCCGCTCTTTTTCGCCTTCCTTTATTTTCACATGGACACGAACGGTATCCCCACCTTTAAACTGGGGTAACCCCATTTTTACGTGTTCCCTTTCAATTATCTCCAACGCTTTCATATCGTATTTCCTGTAAACCGGTTAACTCTTTTTTAATATCTTTTAATAACTCACTTTCCTCAGAAGAAAGTTTTTTGTTTTCCAACAAATCTGGTCGTCTCAATAAAGTCCTTTTCAGCGATTCCCGAAGTCTCCAGCGCGTTATTTCTTTATGATGTCCGGATATAAGCACATCAGGCACTGTGAAGCCCCGGAAATCTCTTGGCCGCGTGTAATGGGGATATTCAAGCAGGCCAGCGGAAAAACTATCACTGCGACTGGATTCTTCTTTTCCCAATACCCCGGGGATAAAACGGCTGACCGATTCAATGATTACCAGTGCCGCTGCTTCCCCTCCATTAATAATAAAATCTCCTAATGAAATTTCTTGATCAACAAAATTTCTTATCCTTTCATCAACCCCTTCATATCTACCGCAGATAAGGATGATCTGAGTAAAATTAACTAAATCTTCGGCAACTTTTTGGGTAAAAATCTTGCCTTGCGGGGTTAACAAAATAGATTGAGATCCTCTTTGAAAATCTTTGGTTTTTTCAAGCGCCTCTACCACCGGCTCAGGTTTTAAGACCATGCCTGCCCCTCCCCCAAAAGGGGTATCATCCGTCATGTGGTGTTTATCCTTTGCAAAATCACGGATATTATGAACTCTAACCTGAATTAACCCTTTTTCCTGTGCCTTTCCTAAAATACTTTCATTTAAAGGAGATGTAAAAAAATCAGGAAATAGGGTTAAAATATCAAAGGTAGTCATGATCTTAGGATTCCCTCTCGTGAGCCTTTCTTCCCTCTCCCCTTATTCTCCAGCCTGAAACAACCCTTTCTGCTGATTTACTCCATGATTTCCAGTACTACTCGTTTGTTAATTTTAGCTGAGGCAGCTGCCAAAATAGTTCTTATCGCTCTGGCAGTCCGGCCTTGTTTTCCGATGATTTTCCCCAAATCTTCTTTAGCAACTTTAAGTTCGAGAACTGATGTCCTTTCGCCTTCAACCTCATTTACCTCAACGTGATTAGGTTGATCAACCAGTGCTTCAGCAATAAATTTTATCAACTCTTTCATCGCTCTATCCTCCACCCAAACAAAAACTAAAGATTCACATCTCTTCCCGATAAACTATGCCGCCTGATTTTTCTTTATTTTTTTGCCAAATTCCCTCTTTTTTTAACAAAGAAAGTACTGTCTCTGTCGGTTGGGCGCCTTTTTTAATCCAGGAAATAATTCTCTCTGATTTTAGGTTAACCACTATAGGATTGCTTCGGGGAGAATAAAACCCCAAAATTTCCAAAAACCGACCATCCCTTGGAGCCCTCGAGTCAGTTGCGATAATTCGATAAAATGGTTTCTTGTTTGTTCCAAAACGCGTAAGTCGAATTTTTACCATGCCCTCACATCACCTCCTTTTTGATTTCTGAAAAATACAATTGATTAGCAAGCATTAAAGGCCGGGAATCATTCCTTTGGGAAGACCTTTCATTCCAAAATTTTTAAATTTTTTGATCATTTTACTCGCCATAAAATATTTTTTCAAGAGTTGATTAACGTCTTTAACTTCTGTCCCGCTCCCCCGGGCAATCCGTCGCCTTCGACTCCCATCAATGATGTGGTGCTTTCTTCTTTCTTCTTTGGTCATAGAATTAATAATGGCTTCAATTTTTACCAGTTCCTTTTCGTCAACATTGACTCCCTTTAACACCTTGGGACTAAAGCCGGGAATCATACTAAGAAGTTGTTCTAATGAACCCATTTTTCTTATTTGCTGAAGTTGCTCCAAAAAATCTTCCAAAGTAAAAACTCCTTTGTGAAGTTTTTTTTCCATTTCCCGGGTCTTGCGTTCATCCAACGTTGCTTCAGCTTTCTCAATCAGGGAAAGCACATCCCCCATCCCCAGGATTCGAGAAGCCATCCGATCAGGATAAAAAGCTTCCAGATCTTCCATCTTCTCTCCCATCCCGACAAATTTAATCGGTTTTTTGGTAACCGTTTTAATGGATAGGGCTGCACCCCCCCGGGCATCACCATCCATTTTTGTCAAAATAACTCCCGTAAGATCCAAAACCTCATCAAATTTGAGGGCCACACTGACTGCCTCTTGGCCAGTCATAGCATCAGCCAGCAAAAGAATCTCTTGAGGTTTAATAGTGAGTTTAATCTCTTGGAGCTCATTCATTAAAGGTTCATCAATATGCCATCTTCCTGCAGTATCAATTAAAATAGTATCATAGTTGCTCTCGCGAGCTTTATTGAGCCCTTTTTTGCATATTTCTACCGGCCTTTCCCCTTTCTGCGGAAGGTAAACCGGGAGCTTTAGTGATTCTCCTATCTGTCGGAGCTGCTCAATCGCTGCCGGCCGATAAATGTCAACCGGGATTAAAAAAGGGCGCCGGTTTTTCTGCAAAAGTAGTCGTGATAATTTTCCAACGGTCGTAGTTTTCCCTGATCCTTGAAGTCCAACAAACATCAAGGAAACGGGAGGTTGTCCGGTTAGATTTAAATCTGTCTTTTCACCACCCAGGAGCTGAATCAATTCCTGGTGAACTATTTTAATTACCTGTTGGGCTGGGGTAAGGCTTTCAAGCACTTCCTGCCCGATCACTCTTTTCCGCAAAACCTCAATAAAGTCTTTTACTACTCGAAAATTGACATCTGCTTCCAATAAAGCTAGCCGGATTTCCCGTAAAACCTCCTTGATGTTATCTTCAGAGAGTTTTCCGTGCCCTTTTAGCTTTTTAAAAACAAGACCGAGTTTTTCGCTAAGATTATCGAACATAGTGAAATAAAATAAAATTTAAAATTCGGGATATCGTATTTTAAAATCTTTTATCAAAATATTTTTTTTACATTTTGTCAAGAAAAATCAACTAATTTCAATTTTTTCTTTGCCCTTTCTTACAAACTTTTCTTCCCATTCTTTCATTGGGAAGACCTTAAACAAGGCAAGGAATCCTTTGTTTTGAAATCATCAACCATTTTTAATTAACAACCTTATTTCTTTTTTTAACTATGCGAGAGGTGGGCCAAGCGGTTCAAAGCGTTGATATAAGCTTTGGCGCTCGCCAAAATTATATCCGTATGCGCGCCCTGGCCGGTAGCCACCAGACCGTTTTCCTCCAGACGGACGGTAACTTCACCCTGGGCGTCAGTTCCTCCGGTAATTGCGTTCACTAAAAATTTAAGGAGTTTACTTTTTGTTCCGGTAATCTTGGCAATTGTCTTAAACGCGGCATCAACCGGACCGTCACCGAAACCGGCCTCCTTCACAACCATTCCGTCAACCTCCATCTCCACCGTGGCCGTAGGAATAGCACCAGTGCCGCTGATGGCGTTTAAATTAATAAGCTTATACTTTTCGGGAATCCTCAAAAATTCCTCGGCAATGAGGGCTTCTAAGTCTTCATCAAAAACTTCTTTTTTTTTGTCGGCCAAGTCTTTAAATTGTTTAAACAGGATATTAACCTCCTCATCGCTCAGCTCATATCCAAGTTTTTTCAAACGGTCCTTGAAAGCATGTCTTCCCGAATGTTTTCCCAGCACTAACGTGGACTGAGAAATACCAATTGACTCCGGGGTCATAATTTCGTAGGTAATCTTTTCCTTGAGCAACCCATCCTGATGAATGCCGGATTCATGTGCGAAAGCATTGCTTCCCACAATCGCTTTATTCGGCTGAACGCTGATCCCGGTGATCTGAGTCAGCAGACGACTGGTGGGATGAATCTGTTCGGTAACAATCTGGGTATAGAGATGTTTGAAAAAATCCTTCCGGGTTCGGATGGACATCACAATTTCTTCCATCGAAGCATTTCCGGCCCGTTCACCGATTCCATTAATCGTACATTCCACTTGACGAACGCCGTATTGCACTGCCGCCAACGCATTTGCGACCGCAAGCCCCAGATCATTGTGGCAGTGGACACTCAAAATGGCCCGGTGGATATTTGAAACATTTTTCATGAGATGGTTGATCAAATCACCAAACTCCTGGGGAATAGCATACCCCACGGTATCCGGGATATTAATCGTCACGGCGCCGGCTTTAATCGCCTCCTCAACCACCCTGCAAAGATACTCCCGGTCGGTCCGGGTGGCATCCATGGCTGAAAATTCTACATAGGGAGTATACGATTTAGCGCGTTTTACCGCATGAATCGCTTTTTCAAGCACCTCCTCCTGGGATAAGTAAAGCTGATATTTGAGGTGAAGCTCCGAGGTTGAAATAAAGGTGTGAATCACCGGGTGAGCAGCCTCTTTAATGGCTTCCCATGCGCGATCAATGTCTTTATCTTCCGTCCGGGCGAGGGCGGCGATTTTTGAGTGCTTAATATTTTTGGCGATTGCCCGAACGGCCTGGAAGTCACCCTCGGATGCAATCGGGAAGCCGGCTTCCATAATATCCACATTCAACTTTTCCAGTTGTTTGGCAACCTGCATCTTCTCTTGAATATTCATGCTGAAACCCGGAGATTGTTCTCCGTCCCTCAGCGTAGTATCGAAAATTAAAATTTTTTCCATGGTAATCCATCAAAAAAACATTACACTTTCAATTCCCTCGTTTTTTTTTCTCGCGCGCTCTTCCAAAAAGATACCAGCTTGCCAAATAAAGCTAACACCGGACCGGAAAAAACATAAAGGAAAAAAATCACAAAGAGAGTAATTTGGGGTTCGGCAGCTACTAAAATAATCACACATAAGGTGATCACCAAAATTTGAAACGGTATCGTGCTGGTCAATTCAAGCTTTTTAAGGCTGTGATACCGAATTTTACTCACCATCATAAAAGAAAGAAAAAACGTCAAAAGCAGGATAGTGATATGTTTGCTGGAATCCACCCATCCCGCATGATAAGCAATGATAATGGTGGTAGCGATCATCACTCCTGCTCCGGGGCTGGGTAATCCTTGAAAATATCTGGTTTCCACGCTCCCGAAATTGACATTAAACCGGGCAAGTCGCAAGGCGGCGCAGGCAACATAAAGAAATGCTGCCAGCCAACCAATCCTTCCAAAAGGGGTCAATGCCCAAGTATAGATTAAGAGGCCCGGAGCTAAGCCAAAGGCGATAAGGTCGGAGAGAGAATCATATTCCATCCCAAACTGACTCATAGAATTACTGAGGCGCGCGATCTTTCCGTCAAGCCAATCAAAACCGGCAGAAAATAAGATCGCCCACGCGGCTTTGGTAAAATCACTGTGGAAAGAAGCAATAATTGAATAAAACGCACAAAAAAGACTGCAGGTAGTAAAAAAATTCGGCAAAATATAAATTCCCTTCCGCAGGTCTCTTGCTTGTTTAATCTTTTTTCTGTTTCCAAAGAATTGTCGTTTCACTCGTTACTCCTTTCACCGTTTTGGTTTTGAGTACTGCGATTCATTGGTGTAATCACCCAAAACACTAGGAGCGGGCATCTATTTTGCTTTTATCCACGGCATCATTGCCCGAAGTTGTTTTCCTATTTTTTCAATAAGATGTCCCTGATCTCTTTTGCGCAGAGCATTGAATTGAGGACGGTTGGCTTGGTTTTCCAGTATCCATTCTTTAGCAAATTCTCCGTTCTGGATTTCTTCCAGAATTCTCTTCATCTCTTTTCGAGTCTCTTCAGTGATAATCCGTCGGCCTCGGGTAAGATCTCCATATTCCGCAGTATCGCTTACCGAATACCGCATATAACTGATCCCGCCTTCATAAAACAAATCAACAATGAGCTTCAGCTCATGGAGGCATTCAAAATAAGCAATCTCCGGTTGATACCCTGCTTCCACCAACGTATCAAATCCCGCTCTCACTAATTCGGATACACCACCGCAAAGAACCACCTGTTCCCCAAAAAGATCGGTTTCCGTTTCTTCTTTAAAAGTAGTCTCAATCACGCCTGCACGGGTCGCTCCAATTCCTTTGGCATAGGCTAAGGCTTTTTCTTTAGCTTTGCCGCTAAAATCCTGAGAAACTGCCACTAGCGCTGGAACACCTGCTCCCCGCTCAAACTCTCTGCGAACCAAATGGCCCGGCCCTTTGGGAGCAACCATGATAACGTCAATAGTGGAAGGAGGCACAATTTGATTATAATGAATATTAAAACCATGAGAAAAAAGCAGAGCCTTGCCTTCGCTTAAATGAGAAGCAATAGCGGCATTATACAACTTGGCCTGAGCATCATCAGGGATAAGGATTTGAATAATATCGCCATCCTTAGCGGCCGAAGCAGCATCAACCGGCTTAAATCCATGCTCCCGAGCTAATTGATAATTAGCGGTCCCCGGTAGTTCGGATACAATAACGTCAATACCACTATCCCGTAAATTCTGCGCCTGCGCGTGACCTTGACTCCCATAGCCAATGACGGAAACTTTTTTCCCTTTTAATAAACCTAAGTCCGCGTCTTTGTCATAATAACTTTTCGCCATTTTTGTCTCCTTTCACAATCGCAATGTACCTGTTAGCCCTTTTGTTTAGTTCCTCGCATCATGGCAACTTTTCCGGTCCTGGCAACTTCTTTAATGCCCATCGGCTTACATAAGTTGATGATCGCATCCAGTTTTCCTCCATCTCCGGTCACTTCAACCACGTAAGCGTCAGGACCTACATCTACCACCTTTCCCCGAAATATGTCAACAATGTTGAGAAGCTCAGACCGATTCTCATCAGCCACAGTCACCTTAATCAACGCCATTTCCCGATTCACGAAATCACCATTAACAAAATCAATCACCTTGATGACATTGACCAGCTTGTTAAGCTGTTTAATAATCTGTTCGAGAATCTGGTCATTGCCCCGGGTAACGATAGTCATTCGGGAAATCGTAGCATCAAGCGTCTCTGCCACCGAAAGACTCTCAATGTTAAACCCCCGGCCGCTGAAAAGTCCCGCAATCCGTGAAAGAACTCCCGGTTTATTTTCAACTAAAATCGAAAGGGTGTGTTGCATAGTGATCCTCGAAAATAAATTAAACCAATAACATCTTATTAATAGGAGATCCGGACGGGACCATCGGATAAACACATTCTTCCGGCTCCACCACAAAATCCATTATCACCAGCCGAGGTGTTGAGAGCGCTTTTTGGATAAGGGGCACAACTTCGTCGGGTTTAACTGCTCGAAGTCCCACCGCACCATATGCCTCCGCCAGCTTAATAAAATCGGGTGCCGTGTTCATATGAGTCTGAGAATATCGTCGGTCATAAAAAAGCTCCTGCCATTGCCTGACCATCCCAAGATATCCATTATTAAGAATGGCGATTTTTATCGGAAGACCGTGTTGAACAGCGGTTGCCATTTCCTGAATGTTCATCTGAATGCTCCCATCCCCGGCAATATCGATAACCAATCGATCAGGAAAAGCGATTTGTGCGCCGATTGCGGCAGGAAATCCATATCCCATCGTTCCCAGCCCACCCGAAGTAAGAAGTGTGCGCGGTCGGGTAAATTTATAATACTGGGCAGTCCACATCTGGTTTTGACCAACTTCAGTGGTAACAATAGCTTCACCCTTAGTGAGTTCGGAAATTTTTTCCACGACAAACTGGGGTTTAATAACGTTTTTCTGCACATACGAGAGAGGATAGGTTATCTTCCACTCGGCAATTTGATCAAGCCATTCTTTCCTTTTCTTTTTTCCCTCCTTTCCCTTATCTTCCTTTTTAAGAATCTCGGTCATCTGTTTAAGGGTGGTTTTAACATCCCCCACAATCGGAATATCAACCTTAACATTCTTACTGATGGAGGTGGGATCAATATCAATATGGATAATCTTCGCTAACGACGCAAACTCATCAAGCTTGCCGGTAACCCGATCATCGAATCGGGCCCCAACGGAAATTAAAAGGTCACAATTCGTTATCGACATATTTGCCGGATAGGTTCCATGCATCCCCAGCATCCCCAGCGAAAGATCATCGTTTTCCGAAAAAGATCCCAAACCCATCAATGTCGTGGCAACCGGTATTTTAAATTTTTGAGCGATAAAGCGAAACTCTTCGGCACCATTGGAACTGATAACTCCACCTCCGCCAAGCAGCACCGGTTTTTCAGCGTTGAGAATTTCAGTAACTGCCCGCTTAATTTGGCCAACGTGTCCTTTAACGGTTGGATTATAACCCCTCAGATGAATTGTCTCGGGAAAATCATACTCACAAAAACTATTCATCACGTCCTTGGGCAAATCAATCAGAACGGGACCAGGACGACCGGTCCGGGCAATATAAAAAGCCTCCCGGATAACTTGGGCTAATTCTACAATATCTTTAACTAAATAATTATGCTTGGTGCAGGGTCGGGTAATCCCCACAATATCTGCTTCCTGAAACGCATCATTTCCAATGAGCATCGTTGGTACCTGCCCCGTTAAGATAACGATAGGAATGGAGTCCATATAGGCGGTAGCAATACCAGTTACCGTATTGGTTGCTCCCGGACCGGAAGTCACCAACGCTACGCCAATTCTGCCTGAAGAGCGTGCATACCCATCCGCTGCATGAACTGCTGCCTGTTCATGACGAACCAAAACATGCCGAATCGGGTAGTTAGGAAGTTCATGATAAATATCGATTACCGCTCCTCCGGGGTATCCGAAAATAACATCCACCCCTTCTTTAACTAAAGTCTCTAATAAGATTTGAGATCCTTTCAGTCGCAAACTTTTACCCCTTTCATAACGCTGTGCCTTTGATTCGATATTTACACAAAATTGCTTCAATCCGGTCTTTACCTCGAAGTTTTAGTTTTTTTAAATTTTTTCTTTCCGTTTCTTCCTCAGTTGTGAGAAAGGTCCTTTTTTCAAGCTCCTCCAGTTTTCGCTCAAATTCACGGTGCTCTTCCACATGTTGTTTGAGCTCAGTATCCTTATCAATCCATTGGGAGATCAACTCCTCATCATATTTTTCCATAGCACTTTCTCCCTCACATCCTCTGTTCCTAAAGTTAACTAAAACTCCTTAGTTTGCATATTTATCTATTTTTATCATTTTCTTTAAAAAAATCAACTCTTCTTATTACGCTCATCATCAAAAGGCCGAATATAAAGAGGGGTCACATTGTTGATCGCAAGAGTATTTCCCTCTTTCAGTTCTTCAAGTCCTAGACAAGCGATGGTAGCCGCCCGGGGATGCCTTAAATGGGGAGGGGCAAATAAGGCTTTTGAGCCAAGAAATTCCTTTATGAGAGACTCATAAACCTGGCTTCCATCTCCAAGAAATATAACCCTTTCGTTGATTTTTTGCAGGAGTTTTTGGGGAGCAATGGCCAAGTCGGTGGTTATTTTTTGGAGTTCAAATGACGCATTCCAACGATAAAGTGCCGCAAATACTTCTTTTTTCTTTGCATCTAACATTGGACAAACCAAAGTCTCTGCACAAGGATAATGATGCGCTAAACCATCGAGGGTTGATATCCCCACTACTGGTTTTGCACTGGCTAAAGAAAGTCCCTTTATGGTACTAATGCCGATCCTTAACCCGGTAAAAGACCCTGGACCTATAGAAACAACTAAACCGTCAATGCGGGAAAAAAGAATATCACTATTTTTTAATAATTGGTCAATAATGGGAAGAAGACGTTCCGAATGGTTGAGACTCACATTGAGAGTACACTCGCCAATTACTCCTTCATCATTTACTATCGCAACACTTCCAACTCCGGTAGCGGTTTCAATTCCTAAGACTATCATAAAAGCTCTATCCCTCCTTACTGACCACGGACTAATTGTCTTACGTTTTTTTGTCTATTTCCAAGGGAAAAAGTCTTTAATGTTGCCGGGAAGAACCCGCATTACGTCGTTATACGTTACCGTTACCATTAAAAAAATAAGGATCGCCAACCCAACTTGTTGTGCTATCTCCATCTTTTTAACCTCGATGGGTTTTCCTTTAATAAGTTCAAAAAATAAAAATAAAATGAAACCACCATCTAACACCGGAATAGGAAATAGGTTTATTATCCCTAAACTTAATGACAAAAAGGCCATAAACGAAAGGAAGTCCGTAAGGCCGGATTGAGCGGCCTGGCCGCTAAGCTTGGCGATCATAATCGGGCCTCCGAGAGCCTTAACCGAAAGATTAAAAGTGATCAAATCCTTGAGCATCTTTAGCGTGGACCACGCCATCTCGCCGGTTCTTTGCGCTCCTTTTTTGAGCGACTCAAAAAACCCGTATTGCTCATTGATGGTTTTTATAAGCGGCATGACGCCAATGAACGGTCTTTTTTCACCGGATATCTCCTGAATCTCCGGCTTTATTAAAAAAAACAGCTTTTTATCATTCCTTTGAATTTCAAACTCAATCTCCTTTTCTTTATTATTTTTGATCAGTTGGGGAACTTGATTCCAGTGAAAAATAGGAGTGTTAGCAATTGAAAGTATTCTATCCCCTGGTTTTAAACCAGCTTTTTCCGCCGGAAACTGAGGAGTGAGGCTTCCAATGATCGGATCAAAAGAGCATTCCCAGCCCACATATCCTGCGCCAAAGTCCTTATTGGTCAAGGGGGTTAATACGCTTCCCCTCATTGTTCCGTCGCGTAAAAATGAAACCCGCAGATCCTTTTCCGGATGAGTCAAGATAGTATTTTGCAACTCTTCCCAGTTTTTGATCGTTGCACCATCAATGCTTTTAATAAGGTCTCCTACCTCAAAGCCAGACTTAGCTGCCGGTGACCCTTCCTCAATCCATCCAATAGTCGGAGCATCTTTCAGGTATTGTGGAACCTGAACCCCGATCATAAAAACAAGAGGGAAAAGCAAAAAAGCAAGGATTATGTTCATCACTGGACCGGCAACTACAATTTTAAACCGGTCGCCTACTTTTCGGGAAGTAAATTCCGATGGATCATTTTTTAATTCTTCCCCGGGGTTTTCACCTTTGAGCTTTACATACCCCCCAAGCGGGAGAAGAGAAATGAGATACTCGGTTCCATCGTTTCTTCTCTTAAACCCAACAATCTTTGGCCCAAATCCTAATGAAAATTTTTCTACTTTGACACCAATCCATTTAGCCACCATAAAATGACCAAATTCATGGATAAAAACGAGTACCCCGATAAGAATGAGGAATGATATAATCGTGGAAATCATCTGTCTTACCTCATGCAAAATTTTTATTCATTTGATCTATATTTCAATGTGTTTGTTTTTTTACTTTTACTTTACACCTGTCTTTTGGTTATGGTCAACTGGGTTTATTTTTTTTTAAAGCCTCAACTATTTTATTGGCTGTTTGTCGAGCCCACGCATCAACCTCTATGGCATCCTCAATATCTCTGATGTTCCGAGGATTATGCCTATCCATGCTTTTTTTAATCACCAGAGAGATTTCTGAAAAAGAAACTTGTTTTTTGAGGAAGGCCTCTACTGCGACTTCATTGGCCCCGTTCAACACAGCACCCAGCGACTCTTCTTCCTGAAGAGACTGGTAAGCTAATCGTAACGCTGGAAATCGCTCAACGTCCGGTTCAAAAAAGGTTAATTGACCCAGGTTCGCCAAGTTGAGGGATGCCAGGTCGTTTTTTAGCCGCTCCGGATACGCTAAGGCATACGAGATCGGGAGTCGCATATCCGGCAAAGACATCTGTGCGAGAGTCGAACCATCACAATATTCAACCATGCTGTGAATAATGCTCTGAGGATGAATTACCACCTGGATACATTCTGGGGGAAGGTTAAAAAGCCAGCGGGCTTCTATGACCTCCAACCCTTTATTCATCAGGGTGGCCGAATCAATGGTTATTTTTTTCCCCATTTTCCACACCGGATGTTTCAACGCTTCTTCTGGCGTAATGTTCTTTAACTGTTTTTTGTCATGGTTTAAGAAGGGGCCTCCTGAGGCGGTAAGAATTAATCGACTAACGTCTTCTTTCCTTTGTCCTTGAAGCACTTGAAAAATAGCGCTATGTTCACTATCGATGGGAATTATTTCAACCCCATAAGACCGGGCTGCCTCCATCACGAGTTTTCCCGCCACCACCAAGGTTTCTTTATTGGCCAAAGCAAGTCTCTTACCCGATCGAATAGCAGCCATAGTGGGAATCAGCCCCACAGAACCGACCATTGCCGAAACGACCAGATCAGCTTCGGAATATGTTGCTACCTCAATCATCCCTGCCTGGTCAACCAGGATCGGCAAATTAATATGAGGAGTAAGAAGATCTTTAAGCTTATATGCTAAGGCCGGACTGGAAACCGCAACCACCTCCGGTTTATACATCTTAATTTGCTCCGATAAGGTGGCCACATTGCTACCCGCTGCCAGCCCGACAACTTTATAACGCTCGGGAAAAGCCGCAATGATTTTTAAAGTATTCGTACCGATAAACCCGGTTGATCCCAATATAGAGATCTTTTTCATAAAAGCCTTTCCTGGAAGATAATAGCGTAATAAAGGAAGGGAGCAGAAAAAAAGAGGCTATCTAACCGATCCAAAACTCCTCCATGCCCGGGAAGACACTTTCCTGAGTCCTTAACCTTAGCTTCTCTTTTAAGAACTGATTCCCAAAGGTCTCCCAACTGACCCAATATTCCGGCAATACCTGCGAGAAATATAATCACCAGAAAAGAAGATGCGGGAAAAAAGAAAAAGGCAAATACCAAACCGCCCAAAATACTTCCGATCAACCCCAAAATCGCTCCTTCTTGGGTCTTACCCGGGCTTATTTCCGGAGAAAGTTTGTGTTCACCAAATAATTTCCCCCCGTAGAAAGCAAAAGTATCCCCACTGAAAATTATTGTAAGGAGAAAAAAAAACAAAGGTCGGCCTTGGTCTAAACCCCGTAACCAAATTAAATGGGAGAGTAAAAAAACAATCACAAAGATACCGATTAAATGCTTTTTTAAATCCGATTGTTGAGTTGCTGAGTTTTTAAAGGTAACTATCTTAAACAGACAAAAAGAAAAACCTAATCCCGCAATGCAAGCGAACAAACCGGGCTTCTCAAAATAAAGAAATGCTCCGGATAAAATAATCCCCAAAACCACCCCAACAAGGCGTGAGTTTTTTGAAATAGAGACTAAATCATAAAATTCTTTAAGCGCAAAAAGATTAACCAGGAGAATAAAAACAAAAAAAATCGGCCTTGAACTATAGCCGACAAACAGAAAAATAATTGCAAGTCCGATCAGACCAGTCAGCAGTCTATCCCGGTGGTCTTTTGAAATTCCCATAGGTTTTATCCGATCGTGCCTAACTGTTCGCTTATCCGACCAAATCGCCTTTCACGGCTCTGATAATGTATCAAGGCTTGAACCATATCCTCCCTTTTAAAATCAGGCCAAAGAATTTCGGTAACATAAATTTCAGTATATGCCATCTGCCAGAGAAGAAAATTACTCAATCGCATTTCCCCACTGGTGCGAATTAAAAGGTCAGGATCAGGGAGATCCTTGGTAAACAAATAGCTTGAAAAAACTTTTTCCGTAATGCCGTCTTCCTTTAAACTGCCTTGTTTTACAGCTTGCACTATTTTTTTTACGGCTCGGATAATTTCATCCCTTCCCCCATAACTCAAAGCCAAATTTACGATCATTCCTTTACAGTTTTTAGTCTGTTCTACAGTTTGATTTATTATCCTAGCTAACGATGGGGGCATATCGTCGATATTCCCAATCGTCTTCAAGCAAATATTATTTTTCAAAAGTTCTTTTGACTCTTTAACAATATACTTTTTAAGCAGATTCATGAGTGCTTGGACTTCTTTTTTCGGCCGTCTCCAGTTTTCAATCGAAAATGCGTAAAGGGTAAGCACTTTAATCCCTGTTTCCCCACAAAATTTAACGATCTCACGAGCGGATTCAATCCCTTTTTCATGGCCAACAATCCGTTCTAAGTTTCTATTTTTGGCCCACCGGCCATTCCCATCCATTATGACGGCAATATGCTGAGGAAGTTTTTCTTTATCTAAATTTTTCATTATAAAATTATAGCAGGGATATGCACTGCCCTATGTCCAAAATTTCAAGAAAACTGCCATCCCGTAAAGTAAACTCAATCAATTCCTCAGGTTCTGGGCTCGAAAAGCATAATTCCTTTAACATCAAAGAAAGCATGAGGTTTCAATAAAAAAACATCTAAAGGGGATAAAGAAAATGCGGAAGAAAATATTTTTTTATCAATGTTTAAATTAAAAATCTTATTAAGGTGGGCTTTCGCACGATAACGCTTTCCCTTCCCTATATTGCCATTAATTCTTTTTCCTTTTCAATAAAAAGCGCTTCTGCTTTTTCAATATATTCGTCAGTAATTTGTTGGACCTGGTCGTGATCGGCAAAATATTCATCTTCTGAAATTTCTTTATCTTTTTTAAAATCTTTGAGCTTCTCGTTAATATCCCTCCGGATGTTTCTTAAGGTAACTTTAGCTTTCTCGGCTACCTTTCCGATAACTTTAACAAGCTCCTTTCTCCTTTCCTCAGTGAGCGATGGTATTGGTATCCGGATAATTTTTCCGTCCGTCGCAGGTGTGAGACCTAAATCAGACCTTAGGATAGCTTTCTCAATATCGCCAATGATCTTGGTATCCCACGGTTGGATAGTTATCAAACGACTATCCGGAATCGCGAGAGTTGAAACTTGGTTGAGCGGCACAACCGAACCATAATAATTAACTTTTATTCCTTCGAGTAATGACAGGGATGCTCTTCCCGTCCTCACTCGACCAAATTCATGCTTGGTGTTTTCGAGAGCTTTTTCCATTTCCTCCCGCATTTTTTTTTCTAATTCTTTATTCATCGTATTACCCCTCAATAATGGTTCCCACCTGGTTGCCCAATAAAACCCGTTTAATATTATTGGGAACAGTGAGATTAAAGATAAATACCGGAAGATGGTTATCCATACAAAGGGAAATGGCGGTTGAATCAATTACCTTGCAGTTTTTATTGAGATACTCTAAATACGTGAGCCGGTCAAACTTTACTGCCTCCTTATTTAAAAGCGGATCAGAGTCATAAACTCCGTCAACCTTGGTAGCTTTGAGTATCGCCTCAGCACCAATCTCCATTGCCCGCAAAGCAGCTGCCGTGTCACTCGAAAAATAAGGATTACCTGTCCCACCGGCAAAAATAACTACTCGTTTTTTTTCCAAATGGCGAATCGCGCGCCGTCTTATGTAAGGCTCGGCGACCTGATGCATCTCAATCGCGGAAAGAACTCGGGTGGGAATATTTCGGTTTTCAAAGGCATTTTGAAGCGCCAGGCTGTTGATAACCGTAGCTAACATCCCCATATAATCGCCCGAAGCGCGATCTAATCCTTCAGCTGTCCCCAATACTCCTCGAAAGATATTTCCCCCTCCAATCACTAAGGCCAACTGTATACCAAGTTCATAGATATCACGAATCTCTTCAGAGATTTTACTAATGGCCTTGGTATCAATACCAAAGCCTTTCTCTCCGGCCAGTACTTCTCCGCTTAATTTGATGAGCACTCTACGAAAAACAGTATCAGCCATGGGATTCTTCTAACCTTTATTCCGTAGTTTCCCCGAGTTGATATCGGCAAAATCTACGGATGATAATATTTTCCCCTAACTTCCCAATATGGGAATCAAGCAATTCCTTGATCGTAACTTCCGGTTCCCTCACATAGCTCTGTTCCATTAAACAGACCTCAGAAAAAAATTTCTCTATTTTACCCCCAATAATCTTATCAAGAATTTTTTCGGGTTTTCCTTCACGAAGGGCTTGATTACGGTAAATCTCTTTTTCTTTCTCAAGTACGGCTAAGGGAACATCCTCTCGACTAAGATAAAAAGGATTGGAAGCGGCAATTTGCATTGAAAGATTTTTTACCAGTTGTTTAAAGTCTTCAGTCCGAGCCACAAAGTCAGTTTCACAATTTACCTCAACCAATACTCCGATCTTCCCGCCAGGATGAATATACGCACTCACCAGCCCATCTTTGGCGCTCCGGGTTGCTTTCTTTTGGGAGGTTTTCAGTCCTTTTTCCCGGAGGAGGTCAATCGCTTTATCAAAATTTCCCTGTGCTTCTTCGAGAGCTTTTTTACAGTCCATGATTGGCGCAAGAGTCCTTTCACGGAGCTCTTTTACCGTCTTCGCATCAATTTCCATTCACAACCTCCAAGGTTTTAGATTTTTTCCTTTATCAATATTACTCAGCCATACTGGGTGTTAATTTCTCCCCTGAAGGTTTGTTTTCTTCGGAAAAACTTTCTGGAGGAGCACCGTCGGTCTTTTGCAGCAGTTTTTCTTCTTTTCGCTTCTTGCCCTCAATACAGGCATCAGCTATTTTTGAAGCAAATAACCGAATCGCGCGAATAGCATCATCATTGCCCGGAATAACATAATCTACATCATCGGGATCGCAATTCGTATCAACCAAACCAAGTGAGGGAATACCTAATTTTTTTGTTTCCGCGACCGCGATTTTTTCTTTTCGGCTGTCAACAATAAAAACCGCTCCCGGCAGACTATTCATGTTTTTAATCCCACCTAACCTTTTAAAAATTTTTTCTTTTTCCTTTTTCATTTTCAAAATTTCTTTTTTAGGGACTTCAGATACTTCTTCTCTTCCCTCCACAATCGTATCAAGAGTTTTTAAATGTTCAACACTCTTTCTGATTGTCTGAAAATTAGTCAACATCCCGCCTAACCAGCGATAATCAACATAAAACATAGCGCAGCGTTCTGCTTCTTCCCGAATGGTATCTTGGGCTTGCCTTTTTGTTCCTACAAATAACATTGATCCGCCATTGGCAACAACATCCACCACAAAGTTATACGCGACCTTAAAAAGGGTTAATGTTTTTTGGAGATCAATGATATGAATTCCATTCCGGGCACCAAAAATAAAAGGCTTCATTTTCGGATTCCACCGTCTGGTCTGATGGCCGAAATGGACTCCAGCTTCCAATAGTTCTTTCATGGTTACTACTGCCACACTACACCTCCTGTGTTTTAATGGTTGTGCCGCCGCCTTATTCATCCCCAGTCTGGATTTATGGATTCATAAACACCCCAGCCTGAGTCCTAAGGCGTGAGAAATATATTTAAAATTTTAATTATTATAAACGCTTTTTGAAAAAAAACAAGTCTTGATTTTAAATCTCTTTACAAAATAGGTGGTTAGCATTTTCCATCACGGTTCAAAGAATTTTTTTTAATAACATGGTCAAAAATAATTTGCAAGGAAAATTACAGCGATTTTTTTCTGCAATAATCTTTTTCTCTTCTATCTTTTTTTATTCTTAACTTCTGTTTTGTCAGTGTATCGTTGGGTAAAAATCCTTTTAACACGCTTTTTTTGTTGACTTTTCTCCTCCAGAGGTTAAAAAAAATAAAAAAATATCAACCCAAAAAAGATAAGTAACAAAAAGGAACAGGTTTTCTTTGATGGAAAGAATTTTTAAGACTAATGAGAATATAAAATAGGGCCAACTCGCCGGATATAAAGGCGATAGGCCTTTTTTATTTTCAAAAACTAGTCCCCTCTCGAATAGGGGTGGCGCGAAGCGCCGGGGTGTGTTAAATCCATTCTTGAGAGGGGTGTCACAAAGTGACGGGGTGTGTAAGAATGGGGTTTGCGTTTTTAAGAAATATGATAGTGGTGTTATATTGATCCATACAAGACACCGGTATAAATTAAATATACTATATTAACAATCTGTTAGGTAGTATTCCTAAAGTTGTTTTTAGGTTTCTTATATTGCAAAACTTCTATTTTGCGTCTTATACGGATCAATATAATCATTGTTGCCTTGTAAGATGGATTGACCATTGTTGACATATGAAGCCTATACACGTATATTATACGTATAGGAGGTGTGCTATGCAAAAAAAGTTGACCATTACTATCGACGAAGAGGTTTATGAGGGGCTTTATAAGAATATTGGCCCTCGGAAAATCAGCAGGTATATTCAAGAAGTTGTCCGTCCGCTTGTCATTCGCCCAAACCTTGATTCAGCTTACGCCGAAATGGCAAAAGATAAAAGACGGGAAAAGGAAACGGAAGAATGGGCTGAGATAACCTTTTTGGATGTGGCACATGAAACGCTCTGAGGTGTGGTGGGTTAATTTTGATCCCTCAGTCCGAGGAGAAATCCGGAAGAAGCGTCCTGCCGTGATTATTAGTAATGACTCCTCAAACAAGTTCCTTAATATAGTTCAGGTTGTTCCTCTAACCGGCAAAACAGAACGCCTCTATCCCAGCGAGGCCTTGGTGGTTTTTGAAGGAAAAGAAAGTAAAGCAATGGCGGATCAATTAGCCACCGTCAGCAAGATGCGACTCTTTAAACGGGCAGGAATTCTTTCAGCCAAAGACATGCAACGAATTGAAGAGGCTGTTAAAATACAACTCGATATTGCCTAAAACGGCCAACAGGACGCGGCAAAACGGCGTGCCGCGTTCGCTTAGCTCGTCGATGGCGCGAAGGCTCCGAGCTCGATGTGAAAATTCCTGTTGACAGTAACGGTCGCCAAAGTTATACTAAAGGGTAACTTTTTAAAAGGAGATAGATATGCGTTTTGCGGGCATAAAAGAACTAAAACAAGAAACCATGGACCTTATAAAAGAATCTAAACAGAATGATATTTTCATCACCTCCTACGGAAAGCCGGTAGCCGTCCTCCACCATATTACTGAAGATGATCTTGCCGATTATCTGATTGAAAATGATCCGGAGTTTAAAAGCCGGATCGAGGAAGCGTTTGCCGACTACACCGCCAAAGGCGGTATAACCGCAGAGACCATGATAAAGAAATTAAAAAAACGCAGTGGAACCAAAAAAGTTTAACATTGTCTTTGCCGGTTCTGCCCAGCGGGACTTAGAGCGCTTCGAGGCTGAGACTGCTTTACAGGTGGTGAAGGATATTAAATCCCACTTGGAAACCTCCCCCCTCGGATTTAGGAAAACCAGGATAAAAAAATTAACCGGCTTCTCCCCGCCTCTTTACCGCCTTCGAAGCGGTGACTTTCGCGCGTATTATCGCATCCTCGCTCATAAGGTTATTATTCTAACGATCACCCATAAAAAAGACAGCGAAAAATTTTTAAAAAAGGTGAAATGACCTCTTTTCTCTAATTGTAGAGACTGTGTCGTAATCCAAAAATTGTGGGTAGCCGCAGCCTTTAGGCTGCGTAACATATTGAAATTACATATCCGAGAAGCGCAAGCTAAAAGCTTGCGGCTACCAAAGGGTTTATTATTTCACAGTCTCATGGCCTCACTTATGGATGGCGCTGGTTTGCGTTTAATGGAATGCCTGCGGCTCCGGGTGCAGGATGTTGACTTTGGACGAAACGAGATTACCGTCCGGGACGGGAAAGGTTTTCAGGACCGAGTGACGATCCTGCCTGAATCACTCAAAAAACCCCTTCAGGATTACCTGCGAAAGGTTAAGGCGATTCACGAAAAGGATTTGTCCGCTGGTTTGGGGCGCGTGCAAATGCCCTACGCGCTTGATCGCAAGTACCCGCACGCCCCGCTGGCAGTTGGTATTTCCCCAGGAAAAGAGGTGGAAAAACACTAAAACAGGGCAGGAAGGGCGTCACCATGTTCATGAAACCATTCTGCAAAGAGCAGTGAGGGAAGCAGTCAAAAAAGCTGATATCGTTAAGCACATTGGTTGTCACACTTTCCGCCATTCATTTGCGACTCATCTTCTGGAAAACGGTTATGACATACTAACAATTCAGAAATTATTGGGACACAAAGAAGATAGCACAACAATGATTTATACACACGTTTTGAGCAAAGGCGGGCATGGGGTTCGGAGTCCAATTGACGAGCTTTAACCGGCTTATACAGTCTGTATAAGACCGGAGCTATCAAAACAACAAAATGGTTTAACAATATAATATTATATGATATTTATAATTTATTAGAAAAAATCGAAAACGTCTTATACAGAAAGCAACAGTCTGTGTTTGCTGTATTATACAGACTGTATAATCAGTGTTGGGCGTCTCGGAATAGGGTAAGGGAAACGAAACATGACAATAATGGACATGATTTGGGTAGCAGTAGCGTCGCTGCTTCATCCGATAACGACAGAATCAACAACAGTGACACGTGGCCAGATTGAATCACAAGTGTTAGAGCTATTTGGCACGTCAATTACACCAGTGATGATTGAGAAACACTTGGTCAGTTTCGAGGATCGACAAGCTGATAAAGCAAATCCACGACGCGGCGGCAGTCGAAATCGCTACCTATTCCGGACAGAGAATGGGAGAACTCCATCGCGTCAAGGCAGGTTTCGTCTCTATAAACAGGCTGATTCAACACATGACGGATGGGAGAAAACTGGCCCTACGCATCCTGAGCCCAGTGCCATCGAGCCAGAATACCGACCGCTTATAGAATGGTACAAAGCTCAATATGCGGATGCAGTTGGTTAATTCTTATGGATTTTACGCCCAACAAACGCTTCGAGAGGGACGCTCCAACAGCCGGCTTCGCCGCCTGTTTCCGCGCCCCTCAAGCTTAACGTTGGCGCGGACATTTCACACCGAACTATTGCATCTCCACGAAGAAAATGATTGTTGAAAAACAACCCGTGACAAACACGTTGTTTAACTAAAGGACACTCCAATTTTGTGAGTGTCCTTTTTTATTCTGCGACCGTGTAGACGTAAAATAAAAAATAAGATAAAGTAACAATAAAATGGAGAAAATTTCATAAAAAATATTTAAAGATTCAGCTTTCTTAAGCGCAATCACACACTATTTTCCTGCACCGGTGCCATGAAAAATTCAGACCAAAGCCTTCCCGGACTTTATATCCATGTTCCCTTTTGTAAAAGCAAATGTCCTTATTGTGATTTTTATTCAATAACCTCTTTATCATTAATCCCTGCCTGGCTGTCCGGAATTAAAAAAGAAGTTCTTATCTATAAAGATCGCTTTGGGTATTTTGATTCCCTTTACCTTGGCGGCGGCACACCCACGATCATCAGTGAACCGGATTTAATTCATTTAGTTGACTATCTTTTTACCCATTTTTATTTTTCTCCAGATTCAGAGATTTCTATCGAAGCCAATCCTGACGACATTACACAGGAAAAACTAAAATTATTACGCAACCTGGGAATAAATCGGATCAGCCTCGGTGCGCAGTCTTTTAATGATTACGACCTTCTTTATCTAAGCCGAAGGCATACGGTTTTGCAAACCAGGAGAGTTATAGAAATGATAAGGTCGGCGGGATTTACCAACCTAGGAATTGATCTTATGTATGGACTCAATGGCCAAACCGAAACCGATTGGTGCAAAACACTGGAAAGCGCGGTTGACTATAAACCAGAACACATTTCCTGCTATCAATTAACCATAAAAAAAGGAACACCATTTAAACAAAAAAAATTTAAACCCCTCAATGAATCAAAAGAGCGATCACTATTCATGAGTACTTCTGCGTTGCTCGAGCAAGCGGGCTACCTTCATTATGAAGTTTCAAATTTTGCAAGAGAAGAAAAGTATATATGCCGCCACAATGCCAAGTATTGGAACCATACACCTTATTTAGGGCTTGGTCCGTCAGCGCATTCTTTTTCCCCTAACCAACGCTGGTGGAATGTTAAATCCCTAAATAAATATTGTGAGTTACTCCAGAAAAATAGGCCACCTCGCGCAGGTACTGAATCGCTTACGGAAGAACAACTCCAGCTCGAATATCTTTGTTTAGGACTGAGGACCAGTGCGGGAATAGATCGCCGCTTTCTGAATAACCTATCCGCGTTAAAAGAGCTAACGGATGCAAAATTAGTGAGTATTAAAGGTGGGCGGGTAGTTCCAACCCGAGAGGGCTTCCTTTTTGCCGATAGTATCCCTCTTCTCCTTTCAGAATAATCCCTACCCAACCGAAGTTTTTTTCTTTTCTTTGGCGTTTGCCTTGTTCCCACGCTTAACATTTTCCAGAAGGGCATGAGGAGAAGAAGCGAAATAATCGCCAGCAGTTAAAAAGATGGAGACGGTGTCAGACCGATGGGTATATTGGAACCTGCTTATGATTTATATCCCGCATTGATCGTCACATACTCAGGGGAAAGATCAGTGGTTACAATGGAGGCGTCTTGCCTGCCTTGATTAAGGACCAGGGTTATGGTAATATTTTTTTTCTTTATTTTTTCCTGAGCGCGTTTTTCATTCTGCGGTGCGACATTGACACCATTTTTTACCAGTGGAATTTTTCCCATGAAAAGATCCACTTTTTCAAAGGATATGGGGAAAATGGTTTTCCCCGCAGCAGCGATGATCCGCCCCCAATTGACTTCTTCACCATAAAAAGCAGTCTTCACCAAAGGCGAGTAAGCAATACTCCGGGCAATGGTTTCTGCTTCTTTATGGGACGTGGCCTTTTTCACCTTTATTTCGATTACCTTTGTTACCCCTTCGCCATCATTGACAATCTTTTGCGCCAATTCTTCCAGGACCTCAAAAAGCATAGTCTTTAATCCCGTGACTTCAGCGCTCTTTTTTGAGAAAGGTTGGTTCCCGGCCCGACCATTAGCCAATAATAAAACCATGTCATTGGTGCTGGTATCTCCATCAATCGTGATTCGATTCAAAGACCTCATTATTCCTTCGTCCAATAAGGATTGCAATGTTCGCGGTAACACAGCGGCATTGGTAACAATAAAGACTAACATCGTCGCCAGCGATGGATTAATCATTCCCGCGCCTTTTGCAATCCCGCCGATGATAATCTTTTCCCCGCCAATCATTTTTTTTCGTACCGCGATCTTTTTCACCGTATCCGTGGTCATAATCGCCTGAGCGAATTTCTCAACCTTTTCCTCAGCGAGGTCTTTACAAAGAACGGGTAATTGCGTTGACATTTTATTAACCGGCAAAAACTCTCCAATCACACCGGTTGAGGATACGGCAATCAAATCCGGGGAAATTTTTAATATACGAGCAGTTTCTGCTGAGAGCCTTTTGGCATCCTCCATCCCCTTCTTCCCCGTACACGCATTTGCACAACCACTGTTAACCAGCACTGCCTGAATATATCCTTTTTTTATTCTTCGATGCGTTAAAAGAACCGGAGCCGCTTTTACCCAGTTTCGCGTGAAAACCCCCGCGGCAATTGCGGGGACTTCTGAGTAAAGTAATCCTATGTCCTTTTTCCCATACTTTTTTATTCCCCCTGAAATACCATTAAAGGAAAACCCAGGAATAACTATTTTCATCGCGTTATATTCCACAGCATTTTTTATATTTTTTCCCACTCCCGCAGGGACAGGGATCATTTCTTCCTACTTTCTTGCTCTCTCGCTTGACGGTTTTTGGTTTCGCCTCCCCTTCCCCCCGGCTTAAAACGAGCTGCGAGGAAGGAGCTGCCGTGGCAACAACGGGTTCGGGGGAAATGCGCACTCGAAAAAGCCTCGAGATAGTTTCTTCCTTGATCCTTTGGATCAGCTCCTGGAACATCTCAAATCCTTCCCTCTGGTATTCATTAAGAGGGTTTTTCTGCCCATAGCCTCGAAGTCCGATCCCTTCCTTAAGATGATCGAGATCGAGAAGATGTTCTTTCCAGAGGGTGTCAATAGCGTGAAGCGAACAAATTGATTCCAGGTAACGAAGGCCAGGTTCTCCGAACTCTTTTTCCTTCTGTTGATAAATCTGTTGAATTTGATTAATGACCAAATCCAGGAGCTTTTCTTGGCTCAACGCTTCCATCTGCTGCCGGGTGAGAGAAAATCGGATGGCAAACAGTCTGAAAATTTCGTCCTGTAGTCCCCGCAGATCCCATTCTGAAGGAGGAAGGTCAGGATGGATATACTTAGTGACTATTTCTTCGCAAAACTCTGCGCTCATCGCAATGATATCGTCGCGAAGGTTTTCACCCCGGAGAACGCGATTTCGCTGCTCATAGATTACTTCCCGCTGTTTATTCATCACATCATCATATTCCAGAAGGTGCTTTCGAATATCAAAGTTATGCGCTTCTACTTTACCCTGGGCATTTTCGATCGCCCGCGTGATAAGGGGATGTTCAATGGGTTCCCCTTCCTCCATCCCCAGTCTTTCCATAATGGATGCAATCCGCTCAGAACCAAAGATTCTCAGCAAATCATCCTCCAAGGAAAGATAAAATCGGGAAGAACCCGGATCACCCTGCCGACCACTCCGGCCGCGAAGCTGGCGATCAATCCGACGCGCCTCATGCCGTTCAGTTCCGATGATATGAAGACCACCGGCCTCGGTTACACCCTGACCAAGCTTAATATCAGTACCTCGGCCGGCCATATTCGTGGCAATGGTTACCACTCCAGGTTGACCGGCATTAGCAACAATCTCTGCCTCTTCTTTGTGCCGCTTGGCATTAAGCACTGAATGTTTTATCTTCTTCCCCAGCATCCGGCTTAAGGTCTCGGAAACTTCGACCGAGGTTGTCCCTACCAGAACCGGCCGATTTTGGTTTTTCATCTCCATAATTTCATCTATTACCGCCCGGTACTTCTCCGCTCTGGTCTTATAAATCATATCAGAATAATCAGTCCGCCGGACAGGTTCATTGGTGGGAATAACTAAAACATCAAGTTTATAGATCTTCAGAAATTCCGGTGCTTCGGTCTCCGCAGTTCCGGTCATTCCCGCTAATTTTTCATACATGCGAAAGTAGTTTTGGAGGGTGATGGTAGCAAAGGTCTGTGTTTCCCCTTCAATAGTCACCTCTTCCTTAGCTTCTAATGCTTGATGCAACCCCTCACTGTACCTTCGACCGGGTAAAAGACGACCGGTAAATTCATCCACAATAAGTACCTTGCCATCGGAGACAACATAGTCTCCATCTTTCTCAAACAAGGAGTATGCACGGAGAAGCTGGTGGACATTCTGGATCTTTTCTCCTTTATCTGAAAACTCCTTTTCTAATGCGGCGCGGCGTTTATTTTTTTCCGCTTCGTTAAGATCCGGAACCTCATCTGCTTCACTTAAATCCGGAAGCACAAACATTTCCGGATCATTGGGAGAAAGATAATGTCTTCCTTTGTCGGTTAAATCGACCACATTATTCTTTTCTTCGATGGCGAAATAAAGTTCTTCATCCACTTCAGGAAGCTTCTTATCCCGAATACAATCCATTTCCACAGTTTCGACCAGTTTTTTGTATTTGCCCTCTTTAAAGATTTTAAGAAGCCGCCTATTTTTGGGCGAAGCACGCTTGGCCTGGAGGAGTTTAATCCCACCTTCGTACTCTTTTCCTTCGTTAAGGAGATCTTCCGCTTCCTTGATCAATTTATTAACCAGCGTGGTTTGGGCATTTACCAAACGCTGCACCAAAGGCTTCATTTCAGCATAACGGTTGGAAGAATGCTCCACCGGCCCTGAAATAATGAGCGGGGTTCGAGCTTCATCAATGAGGATACTATCTACCTCATCCACAATCGCATAATAGTGTTTTCTCTGAACCTGGTCTTCAAGACTATGCGCCATGTTATCCCGGAGATAGTCAAATCCGAACTCGGTGTTGGTCCCATAGGTGATATCAGCCTGATAGGCCTTCCTTCGGCTCGTTGTTTCCAGGTCATGATAAATAACATCCACGGTGATTCCCAGATATTCGTAGATCTTCCCCATCCAATCCCGGTCACGTTTGGCTAAGTAATCATTAACGGTTATAATATGGACTCCCCGCCCGGTGAGTGCATTAAGGTAGGCCGGAAGTGTTGAAACCAGGGTTTTCCCTTCTCCGGTGGCCATTTCGGTAATTTTCCCCTGATGGAGCGCCACCCCACCGAGTATTTGAACATCATAGTGTCGCTCTCCCAATACTCTCAGGGCGGTTTCCCTTACTACAGCATATGCCTCAACCAATAAATCATCGATGGATTCTCCGCGACCATACCGATCTTTAAACTCCCCGGTTTTAGCTTTCAACTGGGGTTCGGTTAATTTTTTGATTTCCGTTTCTAACGCGTTAATCCGTTCAAGAAGAGGCCCGATTTTTTTCAATTCCCGTTCATTCCGGCTTCCGAATATTTTTTGTCCTAACAGCTTAAGCAATTTTTCGAAGTCCTTTATTAAAAATTTTTTAAACCATCAGATAAAAAACTCAGACTTTTTATTTTTAATTTACCCTTTTTTTATCAAAAAAAAGGAAAAATGTGAATCGACTTTACGATATATTGATAGAAAAAGTCAAAGCAGTTAAAATCTTAGGCAATATTTCCCCATTCTTGAAACTGTATCACCAGAATATAGATAGACCGGCAGAGGAACCTCCTTCTATTTCATCCCGTTAGAAAATTTTCTAACGGGATGAATGCCCAGTGTGAAAGCCTTCTAACGTGTTTTACTTATTCAAAAACTTTGTCTATAAAGATTTAAAGGTTAGGTCTATAAAAAGCAATTTTTTTTAATTTCATTTTTCTTAAAGAGATCCTCATGAAACTTAACTGGGCAGAGCGATGGGTCGTTAATAATCCTATCCGGGTATTTCAGCAACGACTGGAACTTTTTTTCCAAAAAAGAAAATTAAGCTCAACCCCGGGGCTTTAATTTTGGAGATCGGATGCGGGAGAGGAGCGGGCGCTGTTCTTATTCTTAATAAATTTAGGCCTTCTCTTTTTTATGCGTTCGACGCAGATAGTGTCATGATTTACAAAGCAAAAAAATATCTTTCCTTTAAACAAAAAAAGAGAATCATCCTCTCAATAGCGGATGTCGGACAAATACCGTATAAAGATCAGTTTTTCGATGCGGTTTTTATTTTTGGGTTTTTGCACCATATTACTCTTTGGCGGGGAGCTTTAACTGAAATTTCAAGGGTTTTAAAATCGGGCGGGGTGTTCGTGTTTGAAGAATTATATCCTTCGCTTTATCAAAACTTTATTACCAAACATATTCTCCTTCACCTCAAAGAAAATGGTTTTCACAGTGATGATCTTAAATGCGCTTTACATGAGGAGGGCCTTCTCCTTAAAACTTCCTGGGAAATAAGAAGTCTGGGAATCGTGGGAATTTCAGAAAAAAAAGGGTTAATGAATAACCCTGCAGTAAGCTGCAGGGTATAAAGTTGAATTTATTTCCCTCTTCTCCCTCGATGGGAGAGGACTAAGGTGAGGGTGATCAAAAAGCAGGCACTTTTTATTTTAGCCCCCTCATCCTGACCTTCTCCCACCAGGGGAGAAGGGATATGCAATTCCCCGCATCAAGATGCGGGGAATTGCCAGTTAAAAACTACTTTTTTTCTAAAGGGAACGTGAGCGTAGCTCCATACCAGCCGATAATAGTTACCCCAGGAATGACACTAAACATCAGAAGCAGAAATAACCGCCGGATAGCAGCTTGCCCGACTAAAAAGATTTGCCGCTTCTGGCGAAGCTTTGGTTTTATAAAGTCGGTACGCGGGCAAAAGGAGAAAATATAACCCTACCCAAAAAGCACCAAAAACATAAGCAGTGCTGAGAGGGTTCGGAATAAACCAACACCGCAAAAAACTTGAGGGTGCCGTAGGAACCAATAAAAAAATGATGATTATCAGCGCGCCATGGAAGCCAAACCCAACCGGAATGTTCCTCGCCCGATCCTGAAGGTCTTCCTCCCCATCGGACCAATTACTGGCAAAATTTTGTCCGCCCATCTCCCGTAATGTTAGATATTCCCTCAACGAGAAAGCGCGGGTCCCGAATAATCTTTCACGTGAGAATTATAAATTATTATATCATTAAATTCTTCCGATTCATATATATCAGGAACGGTCTTCACCTTAAAACGGGCCACGGGCGTAAAAAGGTCCTCAGGAAATCGTTTTACGCGGGAATCCGCAAGAAGAATGAAACACTGCAAAGCCAAAGAACTGAGCCAGGATATATTTTTTTGATCATAACAAACATCTCCGGCGATGACCACATCAAAATCAAAGTCTTGATCGGAGAATATGATTTCTTCAAGAGTTGTTATAGTAACCTGATTTAAATCAGCGTTTGCCTGAATAGCTTTACGCGCCTCAGGATCAATGTCGCAAGCAACGACAGTGCAAGCGCCGGCTTTTGCCGCGGCGATTCCGGCAACCCCGGAGCCGGCGCCAAAATCAAGCACCTTCTTATCCTGCACCAACGCTCGGTTATCAAGAATAAAGCGGGCTAACGCCTGACCGCTGGCCCAGCAAAACGCCCAATAAGGTGGAGAAGCGATATTAGCATTGAATTCAAACCGGGAAACCGGCTCTTTCGGGTAATCTTCCTCCAAAAGAAATAGATTTATTTCCGAGCATAGGGGCAGAGGGCGAGCCACTATCTTGGTTTCTTTTAATACACTGTCGTTGCGAATCGCAAGCGCCGCATTTCTCATAAATCACCAATACAATTCAAAAAAATTTCTATTGCTCAGTGGTTATAGGGTTGGAACTATAAAACCCAATCATTTCAGAAGGTTTTTAAAACCCTAAGAAAAAAACCATTTTGACTTCTAAGCTTTTTCACCTATTCAGGCAAAAACGAGAAAATTTCACGAGAAATCTTTTAAAGCCACCGTAGTTAGAGTATAATTTTTAAATATAAAAATAAACAAAAAGTTTAATCGCTTAAAATCAATGCTTCTCCTTATCCATCCCCCACTCACAAAGCCGTGTGAACCTCCCCCAGGAATAGCCAAAATCAAGGGAGTGTTGAATCATTTTGGCGTTAAGGTTACACTGCTCGATGCTAATATCGAAGGCGTGCTTCACCTGTTTAAAACTTCGGTTGAATTAAAAGATACCTGGACGAAACGCGCTTCCAAAAATTTTTCTACCCATTTGGCTTCTCTTAAATCTTTTTCTACTTATCAAAATCTGGACCGTTATAAACGTGCGGTGAATGATTTGAATCACCTTGTGGAGGTCGTAGCTCATGCACAAGGTGCGCGCCTGAGCCTCACCAACTACCATGATGAGAAACTTTCTCCGGTAAAAAGCAAAGATTTAATTAAGGCAGCCCAGAACCCGGAAAAAAACCCTTTTTCCCCTTACTTTAAAAATCGGTTATTAAAAATTTTAGACCACCACCAACCATCCGCAGTGGGGTTTTCTTTAAATTATTTAAGTCAAGCTCTCTGCACCTTTGCTATGGTTGGTTGGTTAAGGCAGGAATGTCCCGGCCTAAAATTAATTCTCGGTGGTGGACTGGTAACCTCGTGGGTTAAAAAACCAGGGTGGAAAAATCCCTTTATGGGCTTAATCGATCACCTGGTAGCCGGGCCAGGTGAATACCCCTTGCTTTGCCTGCTGGGAATTACCAATCATAAAAATTCCTCTTCCTTACCCGATTATACACCATTACCATTAGGCGAATATCTTGCCCCTGGATTTATCCTTCCCTACAGCGCTTCCACCGGCTGTTACTGGAACAAATGTTCATTCTGTCCTGAAAGAGCGGAAGGCAATCCTTATGAGCCGGTTCCGGTTGAAAAGGTGTTAACCGACCTTCAGACCCTGGCCACCCAGACAAAACCCGTTTTAATCCATTTTCTGGATAACGCGCTCAGCCCCACGCTTCTGACCGCCCTTTATTCCCATCCCCTACACGTCCCCTGGTATGGTTTTGCCCGAATAACACCACACCTCACTGATCCTGACTTTTGTCGTGCCTTAAAACAATCCGGGTGCGTGATGCTCAAGCTCGGGCTGGAATCCGGCGATCAGGAAGTGCTCGACTCCCTGAACAAAGGTATTAACCTCACGGAAGCCTCCCAGGCTTTAAAAACATTAAAAAGAGCGGGGATCGCAACCTATGTGTATTTGATTTTTGGAACCATCGCGGAAAACTACGCCTCCGCAAAAAAAACCCGTGATTTTGTGATAAAGCATTGCGATGACATTGACTTCTTAAACCTGGCTATTTTCAACTTGCCGGTTTATGGGCCGGAGGTTGAAAAGGTAGAGGCAAAAAATTTCTATGACGGTGACCTTTCTCTTTATACTGATTTTCTGCACCCACAAGGCTGGAACCGAAATCAGGTTCGCGAATTTTTAGACAAAGAATTCACCCGTCATCCCGCGATTGCTTCAATCATTCGAAAAGACGCGCCTTTTTTTACTTCCAATCACGCTCCTTTTTTTGTTATAAAAAGTCAGCGCCCTGTGAACTCAAATTTTTCTTTGCCATAAAAAGGTTAAAACAATTATTTAATGAAAGCATTTCGGACGGTTTTTCCCTATCTGAGAAAACATATCTGGGTTTTGATTGCCGGGTTGTCTTCCCTGCTCATGGTGGATCTTCTCCAGCTTCTTATTCCCCGCATTATCAAGGGAGTCGTTGATGACCTGACCCAAGGGACAATAACGAGCGGTGTTTTGCTGACATATGGATTCAAGGTAATCGGCCTGGCGATTTTTATTGCCGTTTTCCGATTTGTTTGGCGTTACTGCATTTTGGGGACCTCGCATCGAATTGAAAAAGCGTTGCGTCTCCGTCTTTTTTCTCACCTCCAAACCCTTCCCTTAAAATTTTTAAACCAATTCACTACGGGCGATATTATGGCCCACGCCACCAACGACCTCAATGCGATAAGAATGGCGCTGGGCATGGCGTTGGTCGCGATGGTTGACGGTATCCTTTTGAGTTTAATGGCAATGGGGTTTATGGCCCACATTAGCCTGAGCCTTACCTTATACGCGCTTATCCCCGGACCGTTTTTGGTTATTCTCACCAATCGGGTCGGGAAACAAGTGCATGATCGTTTTTTAAAAGTCCAGGAAAGCTTTTCACTGCTCACCGAAAAAGTGCGGGAAAACTTTGCCGGCATCAGGGTTATTAAAGCCTACGTTCAAGAGCACGATCGGTTAAACAAGTTCAGCGCCGTCAGCAGTGCATTCGTTCAAAAAAATATCAACCTCGTCCGCATCTGGAGTTTCTTTTTCCCCTTGGTACTGGGACTAATCAACCTCAGCCTCGCCATCGTCCTTATCTTAGGTGGAAAGAAAACCATCCTGCTCACGATCACCCCCGGTGATTTTGTGGCCTTCATGAGCTACCTCGGAATTTTAACGTGGCCGATGATCGCCCTCGGGTGGGTTTTTAATCTCCTTGAGCAGGGAGCCGCGTCAATGAAACGGGTAAACACCTTGTTGGAAAACCCCGCTGAACCCTCTTGCTATCCACCTCCCGCTGCCCTAAAACGGCTGGAAGGGAAAATTGAATTTAACAACCTGTCGTTTTCCTTCAATGGCGGCCCTCCGGTTTTGAAAAATATTAACCTCACCATTAATCCCGGAGAGCGAGTTGCTCTTGTCGGCCGTGTCGGCTCCGGAAAAACCACGCTCCTCAATCTCCTCTTTCGGCTCTACGAAATAAAGGAAGGAAATATCCGGTTGGATGGCGTTGATATCAAAACGATCCCTCTCGAAACCTTGCGCACCAATATCGGTTATGTCCCCCAGGACACTTTTCTTTTTTCTGACACGATTAAAGAAAATATCATTTATGGATCCCCGCACGGTTCAATTGAAACCATGATTGCGGTCTCCAAAGCCGCTGAAATTTATGGTGAGATTCTCACGTTTTCACATCAGTTTGAAACCCTGGTGGGAGAAAAAGGAGTGATCCTTTCCGGCGGCCAAAAGCAGCGGATCGCCATTGCCCGCGCTCTGGTAATGGATTCCCCACTCCTTATCTTTGATAACGCCCTTTCGTCCGTTGACACGGAAACGGAAGAAAAAATCATAACCAATTTTAAGCCGTTACTATCCCAAAGAACCACCATTATTGTTACCCATCGGGTATCATCAATCAAAGACGCTGACTGCATTTACGTCATGGATGAGGGATCAATTAAGGAACAAGGCAATCACGAGTCCCTTATGGCACAGGGCGGAATTTATGCGGAAATGTTCCGCCGGCAATTAATTGAAAGAGAACTTGAAACCGCACAGGAAACGGCCAATCATGAACCCTGAAGCCGACAAATTTTCAAAAGACCAATTTGTCGAGACCATTGATATACGGCTTCTCTGGCGTTTAGCGCGTTACCTGAAGCCCTTTACGAAAAACTTGGTCATTGCCGGAATACTGGTCGGTATAATCACAGGGATCGAGCTTTTGCTGCCTTACTTAACCAAGGTAGCCATTGACACCTATATTCTCAACAGCGCCCGAAAGGTAGTGCTCCCACCCCAGGAACCCCTGGCACAAAAAACGATAACCAACTACCGGCCATTTCTTATGCCCACCCGCGATCGGGAAGTTTTTTTCGTGGCCGGAAAAGATATCGACCGGATTGACAAAAGGGATATCGCGCTTCTTAAACAAAAGGGTTTTCTGAAAGAGACCCGCTATTATCCCGCTGATACGACGGTTGCCGAGCAACACCGGCTCCTACAGCCTGGTCTTTCAACCGGCTCGCGCACGATGTTTATCCCCTACGATCATCTCCAAACCATTCCCAAAGATCAGCTTGCGCAGATACGGAAATCGGATATTACCGGGGTTATGTGGATTGGAATTATATTTATTTTTCTCCTCCTCATTGACTTTGTTTGTTCGTACTTTCAAATCTTCATCCTTGAATGTATCGGACAAAAAGTAATGCACCATCTCCGCATCGAGCTTATGGCTCACCTGCAAGGTCTTTCCCTTCATTTTTTTGAACACACACCCGTGGGAAGGCTTGTTACCCGAGTCACCAACGATATAAGCAATCTCGAAGATTTGGTTTCCTCCATCCTCATCGATTTTTTAAAGGATATCATCCTCCTTTTTGGAATTATGGGAGTCATGCTTCTTTTAAACTGGAAATTGGCGCTCATCTGCTTTTCTCTGTTGCCCCTGGTTTTTGGACTCACGATTTTCTTCAGCATAAAAGCCCGCTCTGCCTATCGTGAAGTGCGGAGGTTGCTGGCGCAGATAAATTCTTACATCCAGGAAAATTTCTCCGGAATTTTAGTGATAAAAATTTTCAACCGTCACAAAGAAAATATTAAACGCTTTGAAAACATCAACACCGCCTACTATGCCGCCAACATCAAGCAAATTGTGGTCTTTGGCCTTTTTATGCCGGGAGTCGAGCTTTTAAGCGCTTTAACCGTCGCCCTCCTCATCTGGCAAGGAGGAGGTCAAACGATCTCACAAGCGGTAAGCCTCGGCGTTTTGGTCGCGTTCCTTTATTATATTCAAAAGATGTTTCAACCGATCCGGTTTTTCGCGGAAAAATATAATGTCCTTCAATCCGCATTAGCCTCAGCGGAACGGATTTTTACTCTGCTGGACGAAAAAGATGCGCAGCCGGATTCTCCCCATCCTCAAACGTTACCCGCGGTGCGGGGAAAAATCGAATTTAAAAACGTATTCTTCGCCTATAAGGAAAACGAACCGATTCTCAAAAATATCTCTTTTCACATCCGTGATGGTGAAACCGTGGCGGTTGTCGGCCCCACCGGAGCCGGAAAATCAACTCTGGTTAAATTATTGGCCCGCTTTTATGACATCCAGGAAGGTGAAATCCTTGTGGATGGAGTAAATATTCAGTCACTGAAAAAAGATTTTCTCCGCTCAAATATCGGAGTGGTAATGCAGGATCCCTTTGTTTTCGCGGAAAGCATTAAATATAATATTTGCCTGGGAAATACCACGATTTCAGACCAGGAGGTGGAACAAATTTCCCAGGCCGTTAATGCTGACCGGTTTGTTAATAAACTAAATAACAAATTTGATGAGGTCGTGGCAGAGGAAGGAAACAACCTCTCAACCGGCGAGCGTCAACTTCTTACCTTTGCCCGCGCTTTGGCCTTTAACCCCCCGATTCTGGTGCTTGATGAAGCGACCTCGAATATTGACCCCGAGACCGAACGACTCATTCAGGACGCGTTGGTCCGTTTAACGAAGCAACGGACCTCCCTCATCATCGCCCACCGCCTCTCAACCATTCAACGGGCCGATAGAATATTAGTGCTCCATAAAGGCAAGATACGGGAAGAAGGCACCCATGAAGAGCTGATCGCCAAAAAGGGAATCTACTATCGCCTCTATCAATTACAGTATCAATAACTATTCAATTTTTTTTATCATATAAACAAGGTGAAGTATTTTCCCAAGAAATAAAAAACCCAACCCGGGAATTTAGGTTAAAAAAATGTTTTAAAATTTAAGGAAAAAATATTTAATTTACCGTACAAATAAGAAAGCCAAATCACCTGATTTGAAGGTGATGGCCTTTTTTGTTTTGTGCCGAGATCCGGGATGCATAAAAATTAATCCCCTCTTTGAGAGGGGTATCACCACGTGAAGGGGTGTGTAAAGTTCCGGGGTATTATATTGATCCATATAAGAATATTTAAAATAGATTATATTAACAATAGTTAGGTTTCTTATACGGATTAGGCAACCAATTTGGGGCCTTATATTGATCCGTATAATAACTGTTCTACGTAACAAATATAAATTAAGACAATACAAAGATGATCAATTACTCAGCTTTTATAAACGAATTCTCAGAACACTGCCCTTTCGAGGCGTTCTATGAAAAAGGCATTACTTCAGACGATATAAAAGCAGCCATACTCAAGACTTTTGAACCCTATTTTGAAAACCAGGAACGACTAAAAGAATATTCCATGCTATGGCTAATCGGTGGTTGGGTTAACTTTTCCAAATTTAAGACAAATCAATGGCACTTTGATAAATTTGAAAAATGCCTGGCTTTTCTGAATCAGGCGAAGAAACAAAATGTGCCGTGCTGTAACATTGTTGCCGAGTGGCTTCCAGAATTTAACAGAGGTCTTTCAAAATTCTGGAGCTTCAGAAAATTGTCTAAGGATTTGGAAGAATTAGATAACGAAGAGTTCTTAGAAGAGAGTTTAAAGCTGATTGGTCAAATTACAGAAGGCATAACGAAAGCATACCTCAGATGCCTGCTGCATATAAGCAGAGTTTCAAGGGGGCAGCAGGTTAGCAAACAGACGATTATAAATCTTGATTTGGGCATTGTTGTTGATGAATTAATCAGAAACACCAGTTTTCCCGAATTGTTTTCGCCCCCACCGTGGAACATTAAATTAAGCCAGTGGCGAAATATTGCATATCATCATAATGCAAAACTCGAAAACGATAATTTTCTTTGCTGGTAGGGGAAAGATCCGAATATAAGGACATGCACGCTTAGCCGAAATGAACTACTTGAGGCAGTGCGGTCCATTTTCAACATCTATAACGTCTTTCTAAATGTTGAACTAGTTTATGTCTTTGACAACTTGCCTGAATACCAAGCTGCACTCACTGCCGCTGGGATAGCAGACACTAGTTTACGAGAGGAAGCAAGTATTCTCGACCTTTTCGCTGGCATAAATTCTCAAGGCTTCAAAATTATCGACTTTTCTAAAGATGACACTGGCTGCAAATTGACAGTTCAAGATATGACTGACGGAGATATCAAGAGGCGCGCAATTCATTCGTCACAGTTTCTATATTCGTTGTGGTTCTATACTCAATCGCCACAACTGAGTGTTGAGTACAGACTGAAAAATGGACAATCCTATCTAATTTCCAGGACAAATAAAGACGTTTGTGAAAAGATTGGTAATAACGAACGCGGTATAGAGTATCTTGCGGAAAAAGTCGAATTCAAATTTATAAATAATGATACAAAAACGTAGAACAATCAAATCCACTGGACAGCGAATAGCCGCTTTTTTGAATTCAATAGCCGGTTGCCGCTGCCAGTGATTTGTTCCGTTACGAGAAAATAAAATTGTTGATTTTCAATAACGTTCCAAGCTATTCATTCGATCATAAAAAATGATTAACTACCACAATGATTCTATTAAACGATAGGTTCAAAGCAAATACCTTGGAGGGAAAAACATGGAAGAAATTAACGCCTTCATTAAGTTTGCGAATGAAAATAAATCGCGCTGCTAAAAAAAGCTAAAAAATCCATTAAACTTCTCGAGGCAATCAGACAGCGAGAAGTTGTAACCCAACTGTATTTCAGGTCGGAGCATACTTATGACAAATAACGATATTTTGCGCCGTATCCGCTTCACCTTCGACTTTAACGACTCGAAAATGATCGCTCTCTTTGGACTGGCTGATTATCAGGTAACTCGGTCGCAGATCACCGATTGGTTAAAAAAAGAGGATGATCCAGCGTATCAAAAATGCAGCGACACGCAGCTGGCAATTTTTCTCAATGGCTTAATTATCAACCGACGGGGCAAAAAAGAAGGACCACAACCCGAACCGGAGAAGCGTTTAACGAACAACACCATTTTCATGAAATTAAAAATCGCATTAAACCTGAAATCCGAAGATGTATTGGAGATTATGGACCTGGCTAATTTCCACATGAGCAAACCCGAATTAAGCGCGTTTTTTCGCAGGCCGGATCATAAACACTACCGTGACTGTAACGATCAAATTTTACGTAATTTTCTAAAAGGCATACAGCTAAAATATCGCGCCCCCATTCAAATGAAAGAAGCACCCAAAAAGAAGTAGTTGATAACCGACGTCAGACAAAAATACCGAACCATACTCCTCGTGAGTTTAAGATGATAGAAATTGGGCGATTCAATACATTAAAAATTTTAAAGCAAACAAGCTCTGGTTTGTCTTTAGGAGATAAATCCGGTGAAGAGGTGCTTCTCCCCGATAAATATTGCCCAGAGAGTTTTAAGATAAAAGATAAACTTGAGGTTTTTGTTTATCGCGACAATGAGGGGCAAAAAATAGCCACGAACTTAACCCCCAAGCTACATTTACATGAATTCGCTTTATTACAGGTTACCGCAATTACCGATGTTGGAGCATTTTTGGATTGGGGGATGGGAAAGGACCTTTTTGTTCCCTTCAAGGAACAAAAACAAAGAATGAAAAAAGGAAGGTGGTATATCGTTTATCTGGATCTGGACACAAAAACAGAGAGACTTTATGCCAGTAGCAGGATTGAAAAACATCTGAGCAATGACCAATTAACGATAAAGGAAAAACAAGAAGTTTCGTTGCTGGTAGTGCGAAAAACAGATCTTGGCTATACGGTAATCGTAAACAACCGGCACAATGGAATACTCTATAATAACGAAATATTCAGAGAGCTCGACATTGGAGAAAAATTAAACGGGTTTGTGAAGAAAATTCGTGAAGACAATAAAATTGATATTTCGCTTCAAGCAAGCGGGTACAAAAATGTTATTGATAAAAACATTGAGATGATTTATCGCGCCTTAGTAGAAAACAAGGGATTTTTGGAATTTACCGATAAAAGCTCTCCTAATGAAATATATTTAAAGTTCGGCATGAGCAAAAAGGCGTTTAAAAAAACAATAGGAGCTTTATTAAAACAAAAAAAAATAACAATCGAGCCCAATGGGATTAAATTGATTTAAAGGAATATACGTTTCGGCCATCTTCGAATAGCTTCTCAAAAACTGTTTGCAATCAGCCGCCAGAAGTAGGAAAATAACCAACCAAAAATGTTTCAGGTCTGGAAGACGCACGACGCGCAGCGCATGGTAAGACCCGAGAGAAAATATGGGACTACTCCTTATCAATGATGTTTCACTGAGTTTCGGCGGCCCACCGCTTTTGGATGGGGTTACGCTCCAGATCGAGGCCGGAGAACGGATCGGCCTCCTGGGTCGTAACGGCTCAGGCAAATCCACCCTCATGAAAATGCTGGTTGGTCAAATAACGCCGGATTCCGGCGAAATTATCCGTTATGGCGAGGTGAAGATCGCACTCTTGCCGCAAGAGGTCCCCGATGACCTGCCGGGCACGGTCTATGACGTGATCGCCACGGGTGGACGGGAACACGTGGAGCTCCTCAGTGAATACCATAACCTTGCACTGCAAATTGCCGGAGCCAGCGATAATGGCTTCATCAAAAAGCTCGAAGCCGTCCAGCACCGGATCGAGGCAGCCGGGGCCTGGGATTACCACCAACGGGTTGAAAGGGCAATCGCACGGGCCGAACTGGATGAAAATGCCCAATTCCGGGGTTTGTCAGCCGGCATGAAACGCCGGGTTTTTCTGGCCCGGGCACTGGTAAATGACCCGGACCTCCTGCTGCTCGACGAGCCCACCAACCACCTTGATGTCAGCACCATCCTCTGGCTTGAGGACTTCCTGCTGAAGTTTGAAAAGACGCTCATGTTCGTGACCCATGACCGGGCCTTTCTCCAGCGTTTGGCAACCCGGATCGTGGAAATCGACCGGGGCCGTCTGCTCTCCTTCGCCTGTACCTACCGGACCTACCTTGAACGGAGGCAGGCCTTGCTGGAGGCGGAAGAGAAGCAGTGGCATGATTTTGATAAGAAATTATCCAAAGAGGAAACCTGGGTCAGGCAAGGGGTCAAGGCGCGTCGCACCCGCAACGAAGGCCGGGTCCGGGCGTTGATTCAGATTCGCCGGGAGCGGGCCCGCCGGCAGGAGCAGGCGGGCGTCTCCCGACTGAAGATCCAGGAAGCGGAACGGAGCGGGCGGATGGTTGTGGAGGCAAAGGCAGTCTCATTCGCGTGGAGTGATACAAAGATCGTTGATAAATTCTCCACCACTATCCTTCGCGGCGATAAGGTGGGTGTTATCGGGCCAAACGGCTCCGGCAAAACCACCCTGCTCAAGATCCTCCTCAATGCCCTACCGCCCCAACAAGGAACCGTCCGACTGGGTAACAATATCAGCATCGCTTACTTTGATCAGCTCCGCGCGCAGCTCGATGTAAATAAAACCCTCCGGGAGAATATCGGCGGGGGCAACGACACGGTCACCATTGGCGGGAACCCGCGGAATGTGGTAGGGTATCTTCAGGATTTTCTTTTTTCACCGGAGCGGATTATGTCTCCCGCCAGTTCTCTCTCCGGCGGTGAGCGCAATCGCCTGCTTCTGGCGAAACT
Source organism: Thermodesulfobacteriota bacterium (assembly GCA_026625185.1). Lineage (GTDB taxonomy): Bacteria > Desulfobacterota > WTBG01 > JAGOGO01 > JAGOGO01. The sequence continues at coordinate 3,012,458 of CP113000.1, forward strand.
CTTCGCCATTCCATCGAATGTGCTGGTCCTCGATGAGCCTACCAATGACCTTGATGCGGAAACGCTGGAATTGCTCGAAGACCGGCTCATAAATTTTAAGGGTACGATTCTACTGGTCAGTCACGACCGCGAATTACTCAATAATGTGGTCACCTCGACCATTGTCTTTGAGGATGATGGACGGTTAGAGGAGTATGTCGGCGGCTACGACGATTGGCTGAGACAGCGGAATATGACCGTGGAACCCGTGAAGTCGACCCCTCCAAAAAATCCGAAACAAAAGAAGGAAAAATCCCCGAAGGAGAAGACGAAACTCTCCTTTAAAGAGACCCGGGAGCTTGAAACCCTGCCATTGATCATCGAAACCTTGGAGGAAGAGAAAAAGCGCCTAACCGAAACCCTCAATTCCTCTGAATTCTATGCCAGCCGCGATCTGGGCAAGATAAATGCGGCTAACGATCGGTTAGGCGCCCTGGAAAAGGAGCTTGATGAAGCCTATTACCGCTGGGATGAGCTTGAAAACATGGCTGCCAAATTCAGGGACAATCCTTAAGTGACATTGCGACCTCACCGGATATGAACGGCGGAACGCGAAAACCAAAAAAAAAGCGAATCATAATGACTAAAACATCCAAACCAATCGAAATTGACTTCAATCCCGAATTCCAGCGGGCGCTCGCGCTGATGGAAGACACAGCCCAAAACCTGCTGATTACCGGCCGCGCGGGCACGGGCAAATCTACACTCCTTAATTATTTTCGCGATCATACGAAGAAAAAAGTAGTCGTGCTGGCTCCAACCGGCGTAGCGGCAATCAATGTTGCCGGCCAGACGATTCATTCTTTCTTTCATTTTAAACCCAGTGTTACCCTGGCATCGATCAAAAAGAAAAAGAGCGCGGCAAAAGAAAAGACTACTCTTTATAAAAAGCTCACCACCATTATTATCGACGAAATTTCGATGGTGCGGGCTGATCTGCTGGATTGCGTTGATAAATTTCTGCGGCTCAACGGCCCGAAGCAAAAAAAGCCTTTTGGCGGCGTGCAGATGATCTTCATCGGCGATCTCTATCAGCTCCCGCCCGTCGTTACCAGCCAGGAAAGGGAAATCTTCCGGACGCACTATCCCAACCCTTATTTTTTCAGCGCCAAGGTAGGGGAGACACTGGATTTGGAATTTATCGAGCTGGAAAAGGTGTATCGCCAGAAAGATGATGAGTTTATCCGGCTGCTCAATGCTATCCGCAACCGTACCGTAACGGATGCTGATCTGGCTCTCTTCAACCGCCGCTGTGACCCGGGTTTTTCTCCCCCTGCCGGTGATTTTTATCTTTCGCTCACCAGCACGAACGATCTGGCCGACACGATCAACGCAAAACGTCTGGCGGAGCTGCCGGGTAAAATCTGGAATGCCAGCGGCGTGATCGAAGGCGATTTCGGCAAGGAATATCTGCCGACCGCGGTTGATCTTAAACTGAATAAAGGCGCGCAAATCATGCTTCTCAATAACGATTCCTACGGCCAGTGGATCAACGGCACGATTGGAGAGGTTAAAAAATTTGAAACGGATGATGAGGGAAACGAGGTGATTGTCGCCGAACTGGATAATGGTGAGAAGGCGCACATCACTCCCTATACCTGGAAAATATACCATTTCTTTCTGAAAAACGAGGAGCTGCGCTCCGAAGAAGTCGGCTCGTTCACGCAATATCCGATACGTTTGGCTTTTGCGGTGACCATCCATAAAAGTCAGGGAAAAACATTTGAAAAGGTTATCATTGATGTGGGACGCGGCACCTTCGCCCACGGGCAAATATACGTGGCCCTTTCCCGCTGTACCTCGTTGGAAAGCATTGTCCTGAAGCAACAATTAAAGAAAAGCCATATCCTGATGGATTGGCAGGTGGTCAAGTTTTTAACCGGCATGCAATACGCCCGGGCGGCAATTCATTTATCACGCGAAGATAAGCTTAACCTTATCAATGACGCCATTAAACAAAAGAAAAATCTCGACATTGTTTATCTCAAAGCAAAAGACGAAAAATCACGGCGTACGATACTGCCGCTGTTTATGGGCGACATGGAATACAACGGGACCCATTACCTGGGGCTGCAAGCCTATTGCCTGACGCGCCGGCAGAAACGTATTTTCAATGTCGATAGAATCCTCGAAATAAGCAGCTCAGCATAACGATCAACATCAACCGTTAGTATTCATCGCTTATAAATCCATCGTATTTTCAGTAGGTGTCGGTTTTACGGGGGAAAGATCAACCTGACCCTGTTGCCCTCTCACTGCTGTCTTTGAACGGCAGGCGGGGCTCGCCGCCACCGGGGGGCAGGATGTTCTTGTTCTCCGAAGCGACCCATATAAAACGTGACTGCGCTTTACTTCCCCTGTAGGCGGGAACCCGGAAACAGCGCACATGGAAGCCGCAATTTATCAAGCGCTGCTCGAATTCCTTATTCGGCTCAGCCGACCACACCGCCAAACACCCCTGTTGGCGCAACGCGCGTAGACTGGCGAGAACTCCTTCACGCCCGTAAAGCCGGCCGTTCCCCGAATCGGTCATCGCGCGAGGACCATTATCGATATCCAGCAGGATCGCGTCGAATCCGCTCTTGGAAAGTGAGATAAGTTCGACGATATCTCCTGTCTTGAGGTCAACTCGTTTGTCCCTTAGCGGGTGGCCGTTGAGTTCCCCGAGATACCCACGATTCCATTCGACTACCGCACCCAACAGCTCACCCACCACCACGTGGCCGTGGGGGCTGAGCATATCGAGAGCCTGGCGCAAGGTATAGCCCATTCCCAGGCCGCCGATGAGTATGCGGGGTGACTTGCGACCGGCCAGATGCGCACAACCCAGACGCGCCAGCTCCAGTTCTGACTCATGTTGGCGACTGAGCATCAAATCCTGACCGTTAATTGTAATCCAGAAATCATGGTCATGCCGATAAAGCACCATCTCGCCTCCGTCCGGAGTCCGGACTGAAGCTATTCTTACTTTCGGTTTCATGGTGGCATCCTAATAGTGACAATTTCCAAGGTAGTCAAGTTTTTAATTGGCATGCACTATGCCAGCGAAATTAAGCTCAAAATTATAAATGAAGCCATTATTTTTATAATCTCAATTAGGATATCAAGGTTCTCCAATCACCCACCGGAGAGTTTGACCGTATATCCTAATGCGGATAGCTCTTTCATAAGTAAATTTCTCTGATCGCCTTGAATCTCAATAACTCCCGATTTGACGGTACCCCCTGTTCCACATTTTTGTTTAAGTTGTTTTGCCAGTTGTTTAAGTGACTGCTTATCAAGAGGAACACCTGTAATCACCGTCATGCCTGAACCTTTTCGGCCCTTGGTTTCTCGCCCCACTCTTACAATGCCATCATGGGGTATTCCATGTTTATTAATATGGCAAACACACTGGGCAATCGGTTTACCACAAGAAGGGCAGCCTTTTCCAAACTCAGTGGAATACACGACCTCCGTATTTTTACTTTTGTTTGATTTCATTGATCCTTATCTGGGTTTTTATCGTCCTTTATTAAAAAAAGTTCTTGTCTTCATATCAGGGGAAAAGTATTCTGTCAAATGTTTACCCCGTGAAGATTTGCTTCACTTGGGGTGTAGGCCTCACCCTTGTGTTCCCTGGAATACAACGGGACCCATTACCTGGGGCTGCAAGCCTATTGCCTGACGGGCCGGCAGAAACGTATTTTCAATGTCGATAGAATCCTCCAAATAAGCATACCAGCATAACGACCACCATCAGCCGATAGTAATCATCCCTTGTAAATCCATCGTATTTTTTTTAAAATTTCCTTCCGTTCGTTTCACCGGAGGGGAGGGTGCCACAAAAGTTATCGTTGACGGGTTAATGCACGAGGGTAAATGGATTAACCTGAAGGACAATAATATCGAACATCCCGTAGAACTTGTTGTTTACCGGCGTTAGGCCTCGCGCATAATCAACGAAAATAGTTTGGTCCTTATGGCTGTGCCGCTATCCGAATGTAAATAAATAAAGAGAGTCTCCAAAGCCCCCCCAAGAATGTTTTTCTTTTACCGACGTGATTATTTGAGCGTGTTATTGATAATATCGGTTGATGCGTCCTGGGCTAGGATATTTGATATCCGATTCATTTCGTTAATAAATGTATTAGGTGAACTCGCACTCGTGCCGAGGTTCTGGGTAAGCAGGGGTTTAGTAAATTCATAATCCTTAACCACCTTCCCATTTTTTAAAAATGCGCTGTTCCCGTGAATGGTCAAATTGAGGTGATTGATCGGCTCTTCCCAGACAGAAACGTTGATGATTTTAATTTTCAGGGTATTTTGCACTGATGATTGCGAAGCGCAGGTTGGTGTGTAGCAGGTGGTATAATGTTTTATATTAGTTTTTATTGCGGATTCAAAGATTCTAGAAAAAATATTTCCAAATGGTATGATAATTCTGGTTTTGGTCAATTTTGGACTCGTGGTAACTCCTACGCCTCCTCCGGTACTCGTATGGCCACCTGAGCCACCCGCAACCCCAACAGAAAACCTGACCGGCCAAGACCTTGAAGAGTCAGGGGTGAATCCAATTTGGCTTGATTCTTTAACATCCCAAAAGGGGCCAACAGCATTATCCCAAACTGTTTCATTTAATGGTTTTCCTGGGATCACCTCTTCAAATAGTATGGTGATATCATCCACACCAATAACTGACAACTGTTGGCTATAGGGTGTTATTACTAACGGTGCTCGGCGTGGATTTGAGGAGGTGCACGATGTGATAAAAGTCATCAGAAAAATAAGACATATTGCGAAGAGTATAATTTTGTTCCGTTTCATTTCTCTCTTTTTTCTTTTTTAGGTATTTATGGTTATCTTGATTAGGATAAGACTGTTTTTTTTATGAATTTTATAATTTTATGGACGTCCCTTCGATGGTGCCTTTGAAGTTGATTCTACCTCAATACTGTGCCTGCGCATCACCTGCTAACGCTTCCCCACGCCATCGCTGGTCGTCGAGGCATAGCTTGGTGCCGGAGCGGATCGCTGATCCTTACTCCGTAAAGGACTTGGCGTGTTTTACTTCAATGCCTCACCTTCTATCTCATGCCGGTTTTTACCGGCGCTTTCTGGACGTCCCCTTAGCCTCCCTACAACAATGCCTTCGGCAACGTATTAGTACACGTTCTGCAACCTCTCTTGTAAATTCTTTCCTGCTCATATCAATCATTTATATTTTCACTTATAATAATGCCTATACTAATCCTCATAAGCCACCAATAAAATCCTCCTCAATCCCCCTTTAAAAAAGGGGGATGAAGAAAAGTTTCCCCACTTTTTTAAAGGGGAGTCAGAGGGGTTGTATTTTTTTGCCTTCCCTAAGTTATTACTCAACAGGGAAAAAGTCAAGCAAAGCCGTTGTTTTTTTAATAGGAGAGTTGAGGTCAGAGATTGCATTGTTCTTCCCGGTGACGAACAAAAACACGCATGGTCGCAACATATTTATTTTCAAATATCCTTATTATCATTTATTTTACCTTTTACCACCGGTTTAACATGCTGATCAGCCGCTGAAGTAGACTGTCGGCTGGATTTGTTGTTTGTGAGATCTACGAATTTTCTAATTGCGGTAAGTGATGCTTGAGGTTGAGCTTGAAGAATGAAATGAGGCCCCTTTATCTTTGTGACCCTCAAATCAGAAATACTTTTAGTGAAATCAAATATGGATGATGCGGGAACGGATCTATCGGAAGTGGCTTGAATATACAAGCAAGGAATAGTCAACTTTGGAAGCCATTCACGAACATCAACCTGGCTTATGACTTTGAGCCTATGGACAAGTGTCCTTGCAGGCACCAGGTATTTCACCCTTTGCCACATTGTAAGGAACAAGTCAGCGTCTTCTTCACCCCCTTCTATCACATGCTTCAGTAAAAACCTGGGAAATTGAAGTCTCATTAAAAGCTCAAGGGGAAAATAACGGATGATTTTCAATAAAACCGGTCTTGGAGACTTTGCAAAGGTTGAACAGAGGATTAAGCATTTTGCTTTAAGGTGACCGGAACCTACAAGTACAATCGCCACCGGCCCGGAGAAAGATTCGGCTACGACTATTACCTCATTCTGATCAGATTGGATCTGCTCTTTGGCACACCGAACGGTTTCCTCAAAACTAAGGAGCTTATTCGTTGGATATCGAATTATTTTTACATTAATATCTTGAGGTAGAACTTTTCCCAAAGGTTCGAATGAGATGCCGGTGCCATCTATCCCGGGTAGAAAAACGATAGTTTGTCCACTTAGCGGGTGCATCTTATTTCCCCTTAGCTTTATAACGCAGAGATGAGCGACCGCACTGCTTAAGCCAGGTCATAATTTCTTTGCGTAATCCGCCCTGCTTTGAAAATCAATCACTACTTCACCTTCGACTGTATTGAAGTCCACCACCACCCCAATGACCAGCGTCAACCACAATGGCGACCATAAAAAGCGCCAGCCAGCCACCTGACAACGTGTGATTGCTGTTCAGCATGGCCGCCAAATAAGCGAGGGTTGTATACGGCATGAACACGAACCCCAAAAGCGGCCACAGTCGGGTTTGAAACGCTCGTCCGAACCAGTTCGTCAGCAGAAAAGCGAGGAACATCAGGACCCGCGGCACAGCCAAGGCGAGAACTACATATATGCATCCCATCTCTTTTCTCCTTTATTAGCGAACAATGTTTATACTGATCCGTATAAGACACCAAACACCATTCCAGTGTCAGTGTAAGATATCAGTGATAAAACGAACATTGTTATGGTTCTGCCACAAAACAAAAAAAGGCTCGTCACCTTTATATCCGGTAATTTGGCCTTATTTAATAGTCTCATCAAACATGGAAGCTCCTCCCATCGGGCGTTCCCGTTCAAAATAAAGTTACTACGAACCCCCTCAGTCCCCCTTTACCAAAGGGGGAGGTAATTGCTTCATGAAGTGGAGTTTGAGCCTGCCCTGGTTCGACTTGGTCGACATTATATCTCAATCTAAGAAAGCCCCATTTGACCAGCCTGCCTCGCACTTCAGAAAGATAGGTCTGGGCCAGGGGGTTTTTTTTACGTTACGTTAAAGCTAACCAAACGAAATGTCAAGGAAAAAACATAAAGTGAACAAAAAAATAACCAGCGCGAGGAACTATCAACCGGGGGGTTAACTTGATAGACATTCCTTATTTCCTTGGGAAGTATTTTACATTGCTGATATTTTTAAGATCCGAATCCTGCGTCCAGATGATGGCATTGGGCCAAGCAGCAGGGCGAAGCAGCAGGGTCGCATCTTAATTATTAATTGTTGACAAAATCCTTTTCGTTTAATTAGACTGCCGGGAACGTAACGCAGAACGTAATGGACGTACTGAGAGGACGTCCAAAAATTATAACCTTCTTAAAAACAAATCACGATAAACACGCTTAAAACTTTTCGGGAGTTTTTTATGAGCAAGCACGGATCATTTTCAGGAAATCCAAAAACCGAATGGCTCGTGGACAAAAAAGGGGCGGATCGTGATATGGCTCTTATTGAAGAGTTCTGGTATCTCGATCCAGAAGGGAAAAAATGGATTGTTCCAAAGGGAAGCGTCATTAATGGCGCCAGTATTCCGCGGCCTTTGTGGTCTACTGTCGGCAGTCCTTATACCGATGATTATCGCCGCGCATCAATCATTCACGATGTCGCCTGCAATGATCCATACGTTAAAAGGAAAGATGCTGATGTCATGTTTTATAATGCCTGCCTGGCGGGCGGATGTTCCTTTGTCCAGGCAAAATTGCTGTACGCGGGCGTCCGTATCGGCGCATGGTCAAGCGCATCCTTAAATTCTGATTCTTTTACAAAAGAAAAAATGCTCTTTCGAGTTCCTTTCAAACCATCCTCGGATGAGCAGTTTCTCCAAAGTAAGTTTCAGGAGATTGCCAATGAGCTGACGACCCTCAAAGAAGAAGCTTCAATCGCTGAGCTTGATGCGGTGATCAACAAGCATGTCAAGCTCTAACGAGGCCACCAACTCGAAAAGCAGCACGCGGCTGCTTATAATCGGGAGCGCAGATTAAGCCTATCCTCTACAAACTCAAATCAGTATGCCCATGAAACATATCGTCCCGTTGCCGTGACACCTCCTCGTTAGTCAGATACTCATCAAAGCTCGTTACCCGGTCAATCACACCACCCGGGGTAATCTCGACGATTCGGTTTGCCACGGTGGAGACGAACTCGTGGTCGTGGGAGGCGAACAATACCACCTCCGGATAGGCGATCAAGCCGTCGTTCAAGGCGGTAATTGACTCCAGGTCCAGATGGTTGGTCGGCTCATCCAGAATCAGGACGTTGGCGCCGGAGAGCATCATTTTGGAGAGCATGCAGCGCACCCGCTCGCCGCCGGACAGGACCTCGGTTTTTTTCATGGCTTCCTCTCCCGAAAAAAGCATCCGTCCCAGAAAACCGCGGCCAAAGGTCTCTCCTTCGGTAGGAGGATAATACTGGCCGAGCCACTCGACCAAGTTCAGGTCATTCTCGAAAAGCGCGCTGTTTTCCTTAGGAAAATAGGACGTGGTGATGGTCACTCCCCAGCGGAACGAGCCGCTGTCAGGTTTCATTTCGCCGGCCAGAATCTGAAAAAGGGTGGTGCGGGCCAGGCTATTGCTGCCGACAAAGGCAATCTTGTCTCCCTTGCGCACGATCAGGTCAAAATTGTTGAGAACCTTGAACCCGTCAATTTCTTTTGTCAGCCCGGTAACCTCCAGAATAATATCGCCGCAGGGACGATCCGCCTTGAACATGACATACGGGTACTTGCGGGATGAGGCCGGCATATCCTCCAAGGTAAGCTTTTCGAGAAGCTTCTTCCGGGAGGTGGCCTGCTTGGCCTTTGAAGCATTGGAACTGAAACGCTGAATGAACTCCTTCAACTCAGCGGTCTTTTCGGAAATCTTACGATTCTCGTTCTGCTTCTGCCGAAGGGCCAGTTGGCTGGCATGATACCAGAAATCGTAGTTGCCGACGTAGACCTGGATGCGGCCGAAATCAATGTCGGCGGTGTGGGTGCATACCTGGTTCAGAAAGTGGCGGTCATGGGAAACCACGATCACGGTGTTTGGAAAGCGGAAAAGGAAATCTTCCAGCCAAGAAATAGACTTCAGATCCAGGTTGTTGGTCGGTTCGTCCAAAAGCAGTACGTCCGGGTTGCCGAACAGGGCCTGAGCAAGCAACACCCGCACCTTGTTCCCGCCTTCCAGTTCCTTCATCCGCTTGTGGCGAAGCTCTTCGGGGATACCCAAGCCATTCAACAGCACTGCCGCCTCGGACTCGGCCTCGTAGCCGTTCAGCTCGGCGAAGGCCGCCTCCAATTCCGCAGAACGAATCCCGTCTTCCTCGGAAAAATCGCCTTTGGCGTAGAGCGCCTCGCGCTCTATTATCAGGTCATGGAGTTGTTTGTGCCCCATGATGACAGTATTAAAAACCGTTTCCTCGTCAAAGGCGGACTGATCCTGCCTGAGTACGGCCATCCGTTCGCGGGGGCCGATCATGACCTCCCCCTTATCGGAGCTGATTTCCCCCGAAAGAATTTTGAGAAAGGTAGACTTGCCGGAGCCGTTGGCGCCAATCAGGCCGTAGCAGTTGCCAGGGGTGAACTTGATGTTAACGTTCTTAAACAGAACACGCTTCCCATAGGATAGGGTGACTTTGGATGTGGTTATCATGCAATGTGATTCCTTTAAAAAAAAGCCCCAGAGATAGTCCCTGTGGCGCAGATAATTGACTATAGACAAAAAACCGAGCAGTTCATGCTGGTTGAACAGGTAGTCATTGTGGCTCAGGTAATAACCAATTATAGCATCACTGCCGCTGTCATTGCAATCTTTTTTCTCTTAAAGACGATTAGTTGCGTCACCGCAAAGATGACATCTGACAAATTACCTCAATTAAAATCAAACACGTTTTGCCGTTTTATCTGATACTTCTTTTGACTTTTTCCCCGAATTGCATTAAAAATAAAAGGAATAACTGGGTCAGGCCCCCGAAATTGGACCGAATAAATTCCTGAAGTGAAGTAAAAAGGAAGGTTATGGATGTTGTCCAAAATTATCACTTTTTCTCAAGTTTCCATTGTTGCTTTAGTTGGAGTATAATTTTATAGTGAACGACATAAATAAGTTGACATTGAAGATATTATTCCATACTTCCCCAGTTTCCTCAACGTCATTCCCGGCCCCGCCTTCGCGGGGATAAACTCCAGCGGGAATCCAGAAGGGTGGCTCATGAAGCGATAAAACTGGATTACTCTTACCTGCCCCTTGATTCCGGGTCAAGCCCGGAATGACAATAGCGAGGTACGGCATGGCAAAAAAAGAATGCCTCTTTATTTATGTCGTTCACTTTAAATATATAAATAATTAATTACCACGGTGACTCTATTGTACGATAGGGTCACTAAAATACTTTGGAGGTGGAAACATGGAAAACATTAACGCTTGTATTGAGTTTGCGAATGAGAATAAAATGTGCTGCTATCTCGCCACCTGTGATAATGATCAACCACGGGTACGAGCGATCCAGTTATGGTTCGCCGATAAAACCGGCTTTTATATTCAAACCGAGTCAATAAAGGAATTATATAAGCAGATAAAAGCCAATCCGAAAGTGGAGGTGTGTTTCTACGCTCCCGGCCCAATGATCGGAAAGATGCTCCGAGTCGCGGGAAAGATAGAATTTGTAGAGGACAAGCGTTTGAAAGAAAAAGTTATAGTTGACCGGCCCTTTCTCAAGAATATGGGACTAACGCCGGAAAGCCCGGACCTGATCATCTTTAGAATACCACATGGTGAAGCGCACTTCTGGACCATGGAGACCAATTTCAACCCAAAAGAGATAATACGATTCTAAGCTCTTTGCTCATTGCAACAATTAACTGCCCACTGCGGATGGAGCTTTCTTGCTTTTTCTTATCCACGGCTGATTTTGAAGATTGACCAGAAACTGGTCTTTAATCTCAATGACCCCAATCAGGTGGTGATAAAAATCATCGGAGAAGCGCGAATGTTCTTTATAGTTCGTTATCTCTCCTTTGATGTTTAACGTATCAATAAATTCAAAAAACCGTTTTTCATTGAATTGATAAATGATCTCCCCTAACACCACCCCGCTTTTCTTTTCTCCGATAAAAAAAGACTTGTCAATATGATCAAAACAGCTGTCCTTGACATCAGTTAAAAAAGAATTACTCTCCAGGAGACCATTCTTGTACGTGCCCATAATTTGATTGGCCTGATATTTGGAAATAACCATGACGTCAGGCAGAGAACGGGAGCAGCAGATCGTGGTGTCGGTCCTGCTTCCGGGTCGGTAATACATACCAATGAGATGATAGATGATAGTGCTGGTCAAAATTTTTTCTTCCACGCTCTCATACGGCAAGTCATATTTTTTGGCAAACCCTCTCCCATTCCGATGAAACAAGTCGGGTCCTCCGGGCAATTGGGTGGAACTGTGGCGAAATTTAAATTTTTTTCTGCCATCCGCATCTTCGCTGGTGATCACGGTCCCCCAATCCTGAGAAACACACCGGCGAAGCATTGTCCTCAGGTTACTTTTTTTCCCGATTTGGAGGCTCGAAAGATTTCCCACGTACAATTTTTTGAGCCCATCGGGATTGTTCATAACATCATACCGGCGGTCAGTATGGCGGATGCGTTCCCGAAGCTGTTCCTCGGTTAATCCTACTAAAAAGACCCAGCCAAACATATTCCTCTTTTCCACCCGTTCCTCTTCCTCGCTGAGATACCCAAAGGGAGGTTGGACAAACCGGCGTAAATTTCTAAAGGGATAGGTTACATTGCTTTTCTGAAAATCATGAACCGCCTCTCTCATCTCCTGACCCAACGATTCGATCGGGCTGGTAAACCAAAATTTTTCCCGCAGCCAGGTGATATCGGAAAATTCTTCGGTCATCATCCCTTGCAAAAAATGTTTAATATAGTCCGCCGCCACTTCCAAAGTGCCGACCTGAACTCGATTGCGGTTGTTGAATTGGGTCTCCCGCGAAATAATATTCTTGTCGCGATAAAAAATTTTGGTGATAATTTGGGGAGGTTGCTTGGGGTTGATGGAGGCTTCCCTATCTTTATGAACCTGGGAAAAATTCAATCCTTCGGATTTGGGCTTTAATCGCAACAGTTTTATCTCTAATATTTTTTTTGCCACGTTGTCGTTACCCTTGTTTCAAGTTATTTTCATACTCAGAAACTGCCGGAGTTTGACCTATACCTAGTTTATAACTACCGTCCGAGTTTGAAAAGTTTATAAAAAAGCATTCCCACAAAAAATGATAATAAGGTAGCAAGTACAAATGCCGCCATCGTTCGTGAGTCATAAGAAATTTTAAATATAAGCGCTATCCCCTTGCCGAACCGGAGAAAAAAAGCGTATCCTGAGGGAAGATACGTCTTCAATAAAATCAGCATCGCGTTCCCTACAACCAAGCTTACCAAAAAGGCAAGCGCATGAGATATCCCTGACTTAATCATAACCCGTCTCCTTATACCTTGGCAAAAGGATCAAAAAGTTTTTTGTATTCGTCCAGAGCATACCGGTCGGTCATCCCCGCAATATAGTCACAAATAATTCTCTCTTGAGATTCTTCCTCAAGTTTCTTCTGGTGTTTTTTCGGAAGAAGCATTGTATTATCAACATAAGCTCGGAAAAGACCATCCACCACCATTTTTGCCTTACTGCTCATCCGCTTAACGCGATAATGGTTATAAAGGTTATGTAACAGAAAATCCTTCAGCTGTTGATTTTTTCTTGCGGTATCAAAACTAAAAGCGACTAATCTCGCTTTGGCATTGCGAATATCTTCAAGCGTTTCGATTTTAAATCGAGAGATATTTTTTTCGGTTTCATTAACCAAATCTAAAATAAGATATCCAATAAGATGACTTATGGCATAATACTTTTTCTGGGGGTTATTTATTCCGGGGTAATTTTTTTCGGTTATTTTTATTATTTCTTGCCAAAGTTCAACCTCTCCTCCCAACGCTTCTTCTTCAAGCAGGCCAGATTCAAGCCCATCATCAATATCATGGTTATTATAGGCAATTTCATCGGCCAGGTCTATTATTTGAGCCTCTAAGGTCGGAAATTTTTCCGGTTCGTAGTCTTTTAGCTTTTCGGGATTCGTCGTATCATGGGACGTGGTGTGTTTAACCAATCCTTCACGAGTTTCCCAGGTTAAGTTCAAGCCATTAAAATTAGGATACCGCTCTTCCAGCTTTTCTACTACCCTGAGACCTTGAAGGTTGTGCTCAAACCCCCCATGATCTTTCATAAGCTCATTTAAAATTGATTCTCCCGAATGACCAAAAGGAGTATGGCCTAAGTCATGAGCAAGAGCGATCGCTTCGGTCAATTCCTCGTTGACTTTAAGCCTGCGGGCAATCGCGCGGGCAATCTGAGAAACTTCCAAAGAATGCGTAAGCCGGGTACGGTAATAATCCCCCTCATGGTTAACAAAGACCTGAGTTTTATATTCCAGTCTCCTGAACGCTGTGCAATGAATAATCCGATCACGATCCCGCTCAAATGCCGGTCGGTTATCTTTAAAAACTTCCGCATACCTTCGGCCCCGGCTTCTATCATCTCGCATCGCATAGGGAGCAAGGGCTAAGTCAAATTTCTTCAAAGAAACCATAACATCATCCGGATAATTTGTTATTTCTCAGGTAAAACCCACGATAATGGATTTTATTTTCCCCATACCCACCAATCACTTTTATCCTTAAACCACCATTCCGCACTATCAGTCGAAAGAATTGTTTCCGCTAATTCTCTTGCCGAGGGAGTACAGAGACGCTTGAGCGCAAAACCGATCCAATCCTTGGTATATTTATTCCCCAGGTCGCCATATTCCTTGAGCATGATGATAAGTTCCAGCTGGTCAGCGTCATTGGCAATGAGCGCCTCAGCGGTTTTTTTCTTCTGAAATTCATCGAGCAGGTCCTTGAGTTCTTCTCCAAAAGGAAGGGTGGCCGCCAATTCATTTATTGCTTTCTCTTCATCCACTTTCAGGTATTTTTTATTGACATAATTAAGGTCCCCGGTCCGGGACTCAAGGATGTCATGTAAAAGGGTCATTTTTAGCACCTTGTTTTCATCAACCTGGGGATTGAGTTTGGCTAAGGTATAGCCGATCATTATTACCCGAAAACAGTGTTCCGCTACCGACTCTTTGCCGGATCCTAAAAACTGAAGCCCGGTTCGCGGTGTTCGCTTCAACATACCGATTTCAAAAAGAAAATTTACAATGTCCTTCATGAATTGCGGGCCTTTATTATTAAAATTAGTGCTTGCAATTTTTATAGCATAAAAAAAATTTTTTTCCTATGGTTATATCCCTGGTTTTTCCTGCATTAAGAAGTGTCCCTGAGCTATTTATTGATTGAAGGCAAACCTCATCCTGGGAAAACTATAAATCCGTTGGGGAAAAGGAACGGGCAATGGCAAAGACCTTTTGATATCTTAAGAGGGGAATTATATACATTCTGTTAGGCTGAGGTAAAAAAACTTCGCCAAATTCCTCTGTGCTTTTAAAAAGCGTGAGTTTTGTGACCCGATATTATTGTTTGAAGTAAAAGCATTCCTGGCTATAATGATTAGGTTGTTTCTAATTCACGCTATTTGTTTTTTATAACCTTTTTACGTGCAATAGGGGAATAATTTTCCTCAACGAGGTGTTTGTGCCTGGCCTAAAACTTTTTATGAGCAATCGGTTAGAAATCTTGGTTCAAAAATTAGCCGAGGAACTTCAAACTCCCCTCTCCGCGCCTCTAAAAAAAGAAGTGGTCTTAGTACAAAGCAAAGGGATGGAGCGATGGATATCCATGGAGCTTGCCCGTTATCACGGAATCTGCGCCAATTATCGGTTCCCCTTCCCTAACACCATGCTTGATGAAATCTTCCGGGGTTTTTTCCCTGATCTGGTCGAGGATTCTCCTTTTCAGCCAAAAATCCTGGCCTGGAAAATCATGAAACATCTTCTTGACTGCCTTACGCAACCGGGCTTTGAAAGCCTCCACGCCTATGTGGGTAAAGAGCGTGATAGCCTAAAATGTTATCAGATTTCGGAACGCATTGCTTATACCTTTGACCAGTACTTAGTCTTTCGCCCGGACATGATGCTCAATTGGGAAAAAGGCAAAGAAAATCATTGGCAGGCGCTTCTCTGGAGAACGCTCATCCGTGACGAAAAGAAACCGCACCGTACCGCCTTGCGAGAGGATTTTTTTAAGAAAATTCGGACCCACCCGCCGGAAATAAATAACCTTCCGGAGAGAATCTCAGTTTTCGGAATATCTTCTTTACCTCCTTTTCATATGGAAATGTTTGCCGCCCTATCAAAAATAATCCCGATTACTCTTTTTCTTATGAATCCATGCCGGGAATATTGGGGAGACATTGTTTCCGACCGGGAAGCACGAAAGCGGGAAAGGAAATTAGCGAGAAAGACGATTTCCACGGAATCTCTTTACTTCGAAAAAGGAAATAGCCTGCTTGCTTCCTGGGGAACCCTCGGTAAACAGTTTTTCGACTTAGTCTATAACTTTGATCACGATGAACATGAATGTTTCGAAGAACCAACAAAGAATGACCTTCTCGTCTTCCTTCAATCCGACATCCTCACCCTTCGCGAAAGAGATTCGGATCAAAAGCAAAGCCTATCACAGACTGATACTTCCGTCGAAATCCACTCCTGTCACAGCCCCATGAGAGAGGTTGAGGTCCTTTATGACAGTATGTTGGCCATGTTTGAAGACCTGCCTGAATTACTTCCCAAGGATATTTTAGTAATGGCCCCGGATATTGAGCCTTACACCCCATTTATCCAGGCAGTTTTCGATACCCCGGAAAATGAAGCTCAAAAGATTCCTCACACTATCGCCGATCAAAGCATAAAAAGTGAAAGCAGCGTTATCAAAACCTTTCTTTCTATCCTTGATCTGGAGGGGAGTCGTTTTGGAGCATCCCAGATAATGTCCATTCTCGAATTACCATCCATCTACCGCAGGTTTGCTTTAGAAGAACCTGATTTAGATGTTATCAAGCGCTGGATAGATCAAACCGGGATCAGATGGGGGATTGACGAAACGACCCGGGAACAGAAGGGACTGCCTTCGTTTTCTGAAAATACCTGGAGGTTTGGTCTTAATCGCCTCATTTTAGGCTATGCCTTACCGGCCAAAGAGGAAAAAACTTTTCACACCATTCTTCCTTATGACCAGGTTGAAGATAGTTCCGCTCGCGTGCTCGGCAATTTTTTATCATTCATTGAAAAGCTTTTATCTTCCATCAACTCTCTTGACCGGACCCGCGCATTGAATGAGTGGAGTGAGGAACTTCTCCGGATATTGGATACATTTATCCTTGGTGATGACCAGACTGAGCGGGAAATTTTATTCATCCGGTCAACCATAAACAGCCTCGCCTTGATTCAGGAAAAATCAGGTTTTGATAAAAAAATTGAACTTCCGATAATCCGATCTTATCTTCAGAAGTATTGTGAAAAAGAAGGTTTCGGGTTTGGTTTTATGTCCGGAGGAGTAACCTTCTGCACTATGCTGCCGATGCGGAGTATCCCTTTTAAAATCATTTGCCTTTTGGGAATGAATAATGATGCTTATCCCCGCGAGTCACGGCATGTAAGTTTTGACCTCATTGCCCGGCATCCAATGCCCGGAGACCGATCCCGTCGGAACGATGATCGTTACCTTTTCCTGGAAGCCGTCCTTTCTGCCCGCCAAAAGCTCTATATAAGCTACGTTGGTCAAAGCATTCAGGACAACAGCATTATTCCGCCTTCGGTAGTCGTAAGCGAACTTCTCGACTATATCGAACAAGGGTTTGCTATCTCCGAAAAAAATATCAAGGATCACCTTTTCATCACCCACCGCCTCCAGGCCTTTAGTCCGGCATATTTTAAAAAAAAAGGAAGACTCAAAAGTTTCTCGAAAGATAATTATGATGCTGCCCTAACTGAAAGGGGAGCATCGAAAAACGCCCAACCATTTATATCGCGGGGACTTTCTCAGCCTGATGAGCAATTTAAAGAGATTGAGCTTTCTTCGCTGATTAAATTTTATGCCAATCCTGCTAAATTTTTTCTCAACCGGCGGTTAGGAATATTTCTTGAGGAGAAAACCCCGGTCTTAAGCGAGCGTGAACCATTTGACCTCAAAGGACTTGAAAAGTACGCGCTTGAACAGACGCTCCTGCAAAAAAGTCTTGCGAACAATGACCTCACTGAGTATCTATCTGCAGTGAAAGCATCCGGGAAAATACCTCCGGGAACTTTGGGTGAATACCTTTACCAAAAGTCTCGGGAGGAAGTGGAACGGTTTGCTCATACCATAAAACCCTATATCACCGAAACGCCTCTTAACCCAATTGAGTTTAATCTGAAAATTGCCGACTATACGCTTTCCGGGCAAATAGACACCATCTTTGAGTCGGGATTAATCCACTACCGTTATACGAAGGTAAAAATAAAAGATCGCCTTAAGATTTGGATCTATCACCTCGTGCTTAACAGTATGGAGCGTGCACAGTATCCAAAAAAAAGTATATTTATCGGAGAAGACACCATGGTGGTTTTGTTTTCAGTGCCAGAAAGCGATAAAATCCTTTTAAACCTTATCAAAAAATACTGGGAAGGTCTCTCAAAACCCCTGCCTTTTTTCCCGGAAGCTTCGTGGGAATATGCCCATGCGATCCTCGGAAAAAAAATGGCGGATGAAGAAGCAATGAGAAAAGCCCGGGATAAATGGGAAGGAGACGATTATTATCGGGGTGAAAGTCACGAGCCGTCTTGCCGGCTCTGCTTTGGGACAGGTGATCCTCTTAATGGTGAATTCAGGAGGATTGCCCGGGAAATTTTTGAACCGATGATTAAATGCCAGGAGAAAGGTAGTGTCAGTAGTCAGTAGTCAGTAGTCAGTAGTCAGTAGTCAGTAGTCAGTAGTTGGTTGTTAGTGAAAATTAAAAGTTTTCTCGCGGCATTCACAAAAAGATTATTAAGACTAACACTAACAACTAAAGTAAACGACATAAATAAGTTGACATTGAGAATTTTATCCCAATCCGCCCCAGTTCCCTCAACGTCATTCCCGCGAAGGCGGGAATCCAGACTTCGTCCCCGCGAAAGCTGGGAACCAGGAAAGAACAAAAAACCCTGGATTCCGCATCAAGTGCGGAATGACAATAGCGGGGCCACGGCGTGACAAAAAAGAATGCCTCTTTATTTATGTCGTTCACTATAACCTTTGTTTGGTAATATATGGATGAAAGAAAACCGTTCGATCTTTTAGCAAACCCTCTGGAGGGAATAAATCTTATTGAAGCCAGCGCCGGAACCGGCAAGACTTTTACTATCGCCGGGCTTTTTTTAAGGCTGATACTGGAAAAAAATCTTTTGGTAAACGAAATTCTGGTCGTTACTTTTACGAAAGCCGCAACCGCAGAGCTTAACGATAGAATTCGCAATCTGCTCAAGGAAGCAATCGAGGGATTTTCACGAGGTCAAAGTGACGATGAATTCCTGAATAGCCTCATCAAACAATGTCCTGATCCTCTGCCGAGTTTAAAACACCTCAAACAAGCGCTGCGGGATTTTGATGAAGCCGCGATATTTACTATTCATGGTTTTTGCCAAAGAATGCTTAAGGAGCACGCTTTCGAAAGCAGTCTTCTTTTTGATACTGAGCTTATCATTGATGAGGAAGCCCTGAAGCAAGAGATTATCGATGACTTCTGGCGCATCAACTTTAATAATGTTTCACCCCTTTTTATTCATTATGCTTTGAACAACCACTGCACTCCAGAAAACCTCCTCAAACTGGTGAGGGCCTATTCGGATAAACCACTGCTTAAGGTTATACCCAAGGTAACCATTCCTGACTCCATCCAGGAAGAAAAAGAATTTGACGAAGCCTTTAATAAAGCCCGCGAGAGCTGGAAGTCTTCGAAAACGGACGTAGAGAAAATTCTTGCCGGTCGGGTCGGCTTTAAACAATCGGTTGTTTCTAAGGTTTCTGAATTAATTATCGGTTTAGATAATTTTTTTAATGCTGGCGGTAATAACTTTACCTTATTCGATCAATTTGAAATGTGCACGCGGAGTGGAGTTAAAAAAGCAACGAAAAAGAACTATGAACCGCCTCAGCATCCATTTTTTGACTTTTGTGAGATCTTAAAAGAAAAGCAGGAGGCCCTTTCCTGCGCCTATAAGCAACGCCTCATCGGGTTAAAAACCTCTCTTTTTACTTTTCTCCACCAGTCGCTTTGGAAGCAAAAACAAACAAGAAACGTGCAGTCTTTCTACGATCTCCTGGTTAAACTTCGAAGCGCCTTGGCAGATAAGTCAGGCGCGGAACTGGCCAAAGTAATCAGAGCTAAATACCATGCCGCCTTAATTGATGAATTTCAGGACACCGATCCCCTTCAGTATGAAATTTTTCATAACATTTTTAAAGACAAGGGGGGGATCCTTTTCCTTATTGGCGATCCTAAACAAGCAATTTATAGTTTCCGAGGGGCAGACATCTTCGCGTACCTGCATGCGATCTCCCAGGTTGAAACCAAATATACACTCAAGGAAAACTGGCGGTCAGATCCTCAATTGATTAATGCGGTTAATACTATTTTCTCCCGGGTTAAAGATCCGTTTGTCTTTGAGGCGATTAAATTCCAAGAGGCATCCGCGGCAAAAAATAAAGAAGCTGATCAGCTTATCATTGCCGGCATTCCTGAGCCTCCCTTGCAACTCTGGTTTCTTGATGCGGACAAGCTGGAAAGCAATCGTTTAACCAAAAAGGGTAAATTTATTAAAAAACCGGAGGCGCGCGACCTTATTTTAAGAGCCGTGGCCGCGAAAATAGTATACCTTCTCCATCAGGGAAAAGAAAAGCACGCTTTTATCGGACAACGTCCGATTAAAGAGCAGGATATCGCTGTTCTGGTGAGAACTAATCGCGAGGCCGCATTGATGCAACACGTTCTCAGCGAACTTAACGTCCCCAGTGTTCTTTATACCACCGGCAATCTCTTTGATTCCCGAGAAGCGTATGAACTTTTGAGAATATTAGAAGGAATCACTGAGCCGCATAATGAAAAATTAGTAAAAGCTGCCGTGACAACCGATATCCTTGGGATTCAGGCAGAAGAACTTGAAAATTTACTTGCTCATGAGGCGGATTGGACAGTGTGGCTCAATAAATTCATTGACCACCACGCCCGATGGCGTAGCCACAACTTTTTCAGCATGTTTCGTTACCTGCTTTTTCAGGAAAAGGTACGCGCCCGTCTTTTGTCATTTTCCGACGGGGAACGCCGCTTGACTAATTTGCTTCACCTGGCTGAGGTTCTCCATCAAGAGGAACACCAAAAACAGCTCACTATGGGTGGTCTTACAAAATGGCTCTCGGAACAGATCAATCCTGAGCTTCCCCGTCTCGAAGAGCATCAACTCCGCCTGGAAACCGATGAGTATGCCGTTAAAATAGTAACCATCCATAAAAGCAAAGGGCTGGAGTACCCGGTGGTTTTCTGTCCTTTTCTCTGGGATAAATCAAAAATCAGGAATGCGAATGAACCTTTTGTTTTTCACGACAACACGGAATCAATCTTAGACCTGGGATCGGAGCACAAAAATAAAAACCGCGCTTTAGCTGAAAAAGAAATTCTGTCCGAAAATGTGCGACTTCTCTATGTGGCGCTAACCAGAGCAAAAAACTGCTGTTATACGGTCTGGGGACGTTTTAATGAAGCAGGTTCGTCAGCCATGTCCTATCTTTTTCACTCGGGTAAAAAAAATGATGAAAAAAATATCGTTGATGCCCTTGAAAGTTCGTTTAACGAGTTAACGAATGATCAGATGAAAGAGGTATTGAAGAACCTGGAAGCAGAAGCACAGGGAGCCATAGGCATCCACGAAATATCCGAACCGGTTTCTCTCCGGCACGGGCCCTTCAGGGAGAAAAATGAAGCACTATCGTTTAAACTTTTTTCCGGGCATATTGACCGAACCTGGAAAATTTCGAGTTTTTCGTCTTTGGCGGCCGAGAAGCAATCGCTCCTTGAACCTCAGTTTTATTCTTTTCCCGAGCTTCCTGATTATGATCAGGAAATTCAAAGCGAAAGAATTTCCGAAAAAGAACCAACCGGTATTTTTGCTTTTCCACGGGGAGCTAAATCCGGGTCTTTTATGCATGACCTGTTTGAACATCTTGATTTTACTGAAAAGGATGAGGCGGTAATAAAAACATTGGTGGATGAAAAACTGATTCTGCATGGCTTTGACATCTGCTGGCAGGAGACTATTTTTGATATGATTAAAAAGGTGCTCTCTGTTCCCCTTCATCCTGATCAAAAAAACCTTACCCTCTCTTCAATACCGGAAAGCAATAAGGTAAGCGAACTGGAGTTTTATTTTCCTTTACAAACTCTTTCATCCGAAAAACTGAAAAATATATTTTTAAAATACGGTAACGATAACCTCCCCGGAGACTTTCCTGAACAAATCGGAAAACTCCAGTTTGCTCCTGCCCGAGGCTTTATGAGGGGCTTTATTGATCTTGTCTTCCGGTTCCGAGATTCTTTTTACGTGATCGACTGGAAGTCAAATTTCCTCGGAACTAACGTTGAGGACTATCACCACGAAAAGCTCGCCACAGTTATGTCGGAGGAATATTACCACCTCCAATACCTTCTTTATACGGTGGCATTGGATAAATACCTGTGCAAACACGCATCCAATTACCGGTATGAAAAACATTTTGGGGGAGTTTTTTATCTTTTTTTACGGGGCATTGATCCGGGAAAAGGTTCGACGTTTGGGATATACCGCTCCCGGCCTTCGGAAAAACTAATCCATGAATTGAGTCAAAATCTAATAGCTTTTTCGTAACTAAAAGTGACGGGATGACCACTGACTATCTACGCCTTCTTTGGGATAAAAATATACTGACATCGCTGGATTTCCATTTTGCTTCTTTTATGACCCGGCTTTCCGGCGCTGCCTCTCCGGAACTTTCCTTGGCAGCGGCCCTGGTCAGCAAATTCACCCTAGAAGGCCATACCTGCCTTGATCTTTCCTCCCTGGCCGGGAAACCATTACTCAAAGAAAACGGTAATGCAAGGTGCGTTTGTCCGGAGCTTTTAGTCTGGCGAAAAATTCTGGAACAAAGCACCGTGGTGGGGAAACCCGGTGAGTTTATGCCGCTCATCCTGGATGATAAATCGAGACTGTATCTTTTTCGTTATTGGGAATATGAAAAAAAATTAGCGGAAGGAATCAGAAATCGAGCCAAACAAAATGCTGACGGCGTGGATATTAATCTGCTTACCGAAGGTCTTGACCGGCTTTTTCCAAAAAACCAAGACTCCGATACTGATTGGCAAAAGGCAGCGGCTGCTAACTCAGTATTAAAAAAGTTTTCAGTTATTTCCGGGGGGCCAGGAACCGGAAAAACCTTTACCGTGATAAAAATCCTAACTCTGCTTTTAGAACAGACAAAAAATCAAAAACTGCGCATCGCTCTTGCCGCGCCCACCGGTAAGGGCGCGGCGCGGCTCCAAGAAGCCATTAAAAATACCAAAAAAATTTTAAGCTGTTCGGAAAGGATTAAAGAAGCTATCCCGGATGAGACTTCCACCGTCCACCGGTTACTGGGAAGCATCGCCGGTTCACCTTTTTTTCGTTATAACGCTGAAAACCAGCTCCCGGTTGATGTTATGGTTATTGATGAAGTATCCATGGTATCCCTTTCTCTGATGGCTAAGGTCCATGATGCCGTGCCCCTCGATGCACGGATGATCCTTTTGGGGGATAAGGACCAGCTGGCATCAGTCGAACCCGGTTCAGTACTCGGAGATATCTGCGATACCGGTAAAGTGCATAGTTTTTCCCAACCTCATCGTGACACACTCAAGAAAGTTAACATAGTAATACCATCCCACATTGATGCGGGGCCGAGCGTTCAGGATGCGATTGTTCAGTTGGAGAAAAGTTTTCGATTTGAAAAAGAAAGCGGCATTAAAGAGCTTAGTGACGCGGTAAACGATGGCGACGGTAATCGCGCCTTTTCCCTTTTAAAAAACGTACACTATCCGGCAATCTCCTGGAACACATTACCCGCACCAAAAGATCTGCCTTTGCATTTAAAAGACAAAATTCTCAAGGGATGGGAAGAGTATTTAAAAACCCGGGACCCGAAAAACGCTCTTGCCTTGTTTGATCAGCACCGGATACTCTGTGCATTGAGAGAAGGTCCTTATGGCGTAAGGTATTTAAATTTTTTAATTGAGCAGCTCCTGAGAAGAGAAAAAATTATTGCCCTTCACCAAAAATGGTACTCCGGCCGTCCCCTCATGATAACCAGCAACGACTATAGTTTGAGGCTTTTTAATGGTGACGTGGGAATCGTCCTGCCGGATGAAGAGAATGCTGATAAACTTCGCGCATTTTTCCCCACCTCGGATGGGAATATCAGAAAATTCTCCCTCTTCCGGCTACCGGAACACGAAACTGTTTATGCTTTGACAATCCACAAAAGTCAGGGTTCGGAGTTTGATGAAATACTTGTAATTTTGCCGGATACCCCCAGCCCGGTACTAACCCGGGAACTTATTTATACGGCAATTACCCGAGCAAAAAAAAGAGTTGAAATCTGGGGAAAACAAGAAGTATTCCAAACCGCTGTGGTCTCACGAATTGAAAGAACCTCAGGTCTACGGGATGCGCTCTGGGGAAAATAAAATTTTTGATAAGGTTACGCAGGGGAAGCGTGTTGAATAAAAGCAAAAGAAAAACGACCGATACACTATTGGGAAAACGGGCTAACGTGCTGCGGATCAGCGGCTGACGGACACGCGAGCCTGCTCGCGGGAACGGCTGTCCGCTGCAACCGCTTGATGGCCAGGCGCTTAGCGCCGGGGACAGAAAGCGGATGGTAATCCGCAGCACGATGGTACGGCGCGAAGCGTCCGCGCCATCGGCGAGCGTAAGCGCGAGTGGGCGACGTGGGGAAGGGGCCCCGCATTGCCAACGTCCGCCTTCACGCCCTTGTTCGCGCCGGATTTGAGTTTCACGCCACCGACGCGAGTAACGCCGAACTAAGTAGGTTTTGCTTCAGAGCCGGCTTTGGCTACAGCCGCCATCAATCGAGTCGAGGTTTCAGGTGAGACAACCCATGTCCATTCGGCGATCTTATTTCCTCGAAGACGATATAAAGACTTAGTAACCAAGGGCACCCCAAAAGCACGCGTAGTGTCGTTTTGCCACAGTTCAATGGTACTCACGGCGTTTCCCTGCAATTCAGAGAAGAGTATCCATCCGTTGAAGCCGTACTTGCCTCGGTCCATATCGAACAACTTTCGTATTTCCTGTTTACCTGTCCCGACGGCCATGCCCTCTGGGCCGAACTGGGGGAAGTTTTTTCCTGGATCAATCCAGTTCCATATCGCGTCGTCAGTATGGAGTGCCAGCATCGCATTAGTATCATATGAGTTGTATGCGGCAACGAACTGATTGACGATCTGCATTGACGGATGTTCGTTCGGGATGCGTACATCATTGATCCCCATGATCTTCTCCTCTTTGGGTTGTGTGGTCAGCGTTAAACCCCAATACGCAGAAGGTGTTGCGTAAATCGCCGAGGGTAGGTCCTTGGGCTTCTTTCCGCCATCTTCCACCACGGCTCTCAGTTTCTATTAGAAAGGGCTCGCCAAGGAGTCTTCCCTACGGTGTCTGGTAGAGGAATTCCTTCAAGTCAAGTTCAGTGCTTTTTTTAAGCGCCGCAAAGTCAATAGGTTCCGTGCTCTTACAGAACTGGTACACGGCGAGTTTTGCTGCTGCCTCTGCCGTAAAATCCATGTACTTCGGCACAATGGCCAATGCACGATCCGGAGTTCTGCGGATGTACTCAATAGCCTCGTCGATGGCCTCGACGTACTTAGCAATCACCTTGGGTTGTGTTCGGGGGGACTGAGTATTGACGTATGTGCAGGCTACAAAGTATGGGTCTGCGAGAAACTCTGCAGATAAGTTCTTGCCAAGCAGGACATAGTCGTTGGGCCTCTTTTTCATTAAGGCTTGAATGTCGCCGCCCCACCCATGGACGCCAACAATCGCTTCGTTCTCCTCGAATGTCTTGACTGGATCGCCTCCACAAGCACAGACAACGCCCTTCATGTCTACTCCTTTGCTATCCATTATTTTCCTTATTAGCCCATGATCACCGAGAGATTTCAATGCAAGTTGAGTGCTCTTCCTTCCTTTGAAGTCACCCCATTTTGTGATCTGGGCCGTCTTCTTTACCAGAAAGCCGGTTATCATTGGGCCGTCCTTCGTGTAGAAAAAGGGGTGTACAAAGCGGATCGACGTGGGCGAAGCGCCCGTTTCACTTATTAGACTGAAGGCGTGTCCGTTGATAACGTCCATGTCGCTAAAGCGAAGCGCTGGAAGGTCGCCAACCTTCAACGGTTTAACGTCTATGCCGCGCTTCCTGAAGTAGCCTTTCTTCATTGCAACCAAGAACGGCAGAGACCAGTCCGCATATTCGTAGAAAACCTGAAGCACTGGCGCGTTCGACGGAACCGCGCCCTCGTAATCCGGCTCGTCATTGCTCATAGCCGCACGCGGTTTCGGCGGGTGGCTCCCTGTCGTCTCGTCCCCCGATTCCCCTCCACATGCGCAGATCATGACAATAGCAGACACCACAACTGACGCAACCAACCCAGTGCGTGTTCTCATTGGCTCCTCCTCATTTTTCTTGCCCAACATGGATTATATGTATCTCGACCCACAGGTATGAACTCTAACTAAACAGCACACTTGGGTGTTTCATACCCTCCGCTTTGCGGGATAAGTTCAACTAACCAATTCCAATACGCTTCCTTTTCGGAATTGGAGTTTCACTAATAAAACCCTAAACAACACAAAAATTGCTATACAAGAAACTATAATTTACTTTATGATTTAATCGCAACTATTTAATATTTATGTTTAATCAACTAAAAAACTATAGTTTCAGCGATCGTCTTATACAGATCAATATAAGACAACTTTTTTTTATTCGGACTGCTCGGGTACCAGTCTCTACACACACCCCGGCGCTGCGCGCCACCCCTCTCAAGAGGAGATTGGGTTTTATGCTGTCAAAAAAAAAGCCCATCACCTTTATCACTGGCGATTTGGCCTTATTAATTTTTCATCTATGTCAAAATCCTTCCCATCAAAGACACATTTTCCCTCTAAAGTTATTATCTTTATGTGGGGTTGTTATTTCGATCCTTTTTAGTCTAATTCAGGATAAAAGTCAACCAAAAATCTCAACACCAAGGAGATCATCCCCTGTTCTTTGCGGGTTTTGCCTATGAAAGGGCGCTGCTTGCTGCGCCCTATTTTTAGATTTGGGCAGGTCAAGCCCTGTCTCTACAATTTAAGGTATCCTGGCAGAGAGGGTGGAACCTCTATAAATGTTTGGCGAAGGCACGAAAGCATTCTATATTCTCATCACTACGTGCCAACGGGTTTTGCACCATTCCAAACCCTCTGTGTTTACGTAAGGCTAAAAAGGCAATCGTTTTTTTGCCGGGATGGTAGTAAAATCATTACCTTAGGATAATTTTTTTTGTAAAAACATTTTTTCAAAAAAACTTGACAAACAAGTATTGCTATCATTTAATTTTTAAAATATTTTGGATTATACCCGGCAATAAAAAAAAGCTTGACATTTAAAATTATCATAGCTATTTTGTAATTAAATTGTGAATACGGCCTCTGACCAAATAAAACCAAAAGTTTAAAGTCAAAACCGGTTTTCATATAACAAGGGAAGCGCCAGTTGACTCATAAATAGATGTTACCGGAGAAGTGTTTGAGAGCCGATCTTTATTGATCACCAGTTAAATTAACCTCTAATTTTAAGGTGTTAAGGCAGCTGTTTTTGATAAGTATAATGAAGCGGAGGTATTATTTTATATTTTTTTAAAAGATAGGAGGTTGCGTATGTTACTAAATTGGCTCCCACGAGATAATGAAGAAAAAAGTCACCAGATATTTGGGGATGAACATTTCGGTACCGAAGCCCCCTGCACCCTTTATGAAAAAAAGCCCCTCATCAATCCAGAGAGCGGCGAGATAATAAAAGGCCTTACCAACGCTTGGATTACCCTCAACAATCCGGCTCAGTACGGTTCTTATACAACCCAGATGATTAAAGGTGTTATCGCAGGAATGCATAAGGCCTCTATGGACCGTGATGTAGTCTCAATAATTTTTACTTCCGTAGGAGACAAGGCTTTCTGTTCCGGCGGAAATGTAAAAGAGTACGCCGAATACTATACCCTGAGACCTATGGAATATATGCAGTACATGGATCTTTTCTCCGGGATGATCGATGCGATTTTAAAAGCCCGCAAGCCGGTAATTTGCCGTTGCAACGGGATGAGGATCGCCGGCGGCCAAGAAATCGGACAGGCCTGCGACTTTACCGTAGCCGCGGATACCGCCACGTTTGGTCAGGCAGGGACAAGACATGGTTCGACCCCGACCGGCGGTTCAACCAACTTTCTCCCTTGGAATCTATCCATGGAACAAGCTATGTGGCAAGCCACCTCCAATGAGCAGTGGAGCGCGGCTAAGATGGAGAGGCTGGGTTTAATCACCAAAGCGCTTCCCATCAAAAAGAATGGAAAGGGTGAGTGGGTTCGAGATCCCCGGGTCATTACTGATAAATTTACCGAAAATGGCGAGATTGTTTACGGAGAATTGAAAAAAGGGGCTGAATTTAAAAAGGCACAGGAAGAATTGAAGGGCCTTCAGACAGATTGGACCTTACTCGATGACTTTGTCAACCAAATGGTCTGGACATTATCGCATACTACCTATCTCTGCCTGATGACCACCATTGAAAGCATTAGGATGCGCAAGAAATTTTTCTGGGATCAGGAAAAACAGTACCAGCTCTACTGGCTCGCAGCAAACATGAATGCCGAAGCATACCTTGGTTTCAACGCGTTCAATACCCAGAAAATAACCGGCGAAAGAGAAATGGATTACTTTGAATATCGCCGTCAACTGGCAAACCTTACGCCTTTTCCGGATTTAGTAGAAAGCGTTATCCATAAGCCCAAAAAATAAAAAAAGAAACCGGGGGAATGATTCATTCCCCCGGTTTCTTTTCACACCTGCCGGATTTCACATCTCATTCGTAAAATTCCACCGAAAACCTTGACTAATCTTTTTCCTTGATTTTCGCCAACAACTTTTCCGAATCAACAAGCGGAAAACCAACGCCCGGTTTTGCGAACAAAAAACCCTGGCCGTGGGTAACCCCAAGTTCTTTTAAGGTCCTGCATTCTTCAATGCTTTGTACTCCCTCGGCAATGATAACCGCATTGATCGAATTGTTAATAGCAACCAAAGACTTCACAATTTGCTGTTTGACTATATCTGTCTGAACATCGCGAATGATGCCCATATCAATCTTAATATAGTTAGGTTTAATCTTGAGAATCGTTTCAAAACTTGAGTACCCGGCGCCTGCATCGTCTAATGCCACCGAAAACCCGAGGTTCAAATAATACGCCAGGCTTTTCTCAAAAATCTCCCAATTGGTTATCGCTTCCCTTTCATTAATTTCAAACACAATATTTTCCGGCGTTATATTTAAATCCTGAAGAAATTTCCTTAGGTATCCCCCTTTAAACTCAGGATCAGCTATACTGTTTGCCTGAGAATTTACAAAAATCCGATGGTTTTTATCCATTTTTATTGCATGTAAAAATGCAGATTTCCTGCATAGGTTATCAAGTTCAAAGCCCATTTCAAGTTCCCTGGCAATCTCAAAAAGCATGTCAGGACTTTCGAACACCGTCCCTTTCGGTCCCCTGGTCAACGCTTCAAATCCTATGGTTGATAATCTTTCCAACTCAACAATCGGCTGGTAAACGGTTAGGATTGCTTCCTTTAAAATAAGTTCTTTCAGTTTCTCCTTGTTTCTCATTTTTGTCAGGAACTTCAGGAACTCAGCCATTTTCTTTGAATCTTCAATCAATGTATCTACCTGACGCTCTACATCGACCATGGAATTATAAAGAACCGTCGCAAATCCCACCTGGATAAGCGTCTTGCCGGTAACAGCGTCTGAAACCTCCTTTTTTATTGCATCGTTTATATGCTTCCTTACTCGTATGGCCATTTCCTCCATGTCGGTAGAATAAAATTTTCGATCAGCTCGCTTCGGTGAAAGAAAAATAAAAAACTGGTCTTGGTTAGGAAAATTAGACGTAATAATATCTTGGGGTTGGATCATTTTTCCCGCAAGATTTTTTGTGGCATTAATAAACACTTCTATTATATGCGCGTACATATGCCGGCCATAAAATTGCTCAATCCATCTTAATTCGCCGCAATCGATAAAAATTACACCCAAAATCTTTTCTGCGAACAAAATAGGTTTTATCTGATCAAGAACAGCCTGATAGGGGGGAAACGGATTTTGCAGAACGACCTGAAAATCTATTGTCTTAGCGTCTTTTCTCATTTTTGTTAGTCCGCTTACGTTAAGCGCAATTTTCAAACAACTAAAGTACTTTTTTACCCTTTTCGGCGACCGCTGGAAGATTTGCTTCTTGCACCCTGGTAGACGATAAGGATTGGCACAAAGTACCGCTTGCTGATCGATACAAAAGTTTTATAATAAATGAGATGCCGCAAAAAAGTCAACCAATTCAATGTAGGGCAGGAAAAAAACAAATCAGCACTAAACCACCTTAAAATCCTTACAACACCCTTTCAATCCAATTTCTTATTTTATCTAAATTACCTTTTTTTATTGCACTTCAATTTTCACCCTCATATTGTCCCGCTCCAAAACAAAGGCTGGCCAAATTGCAAGTTTTGTCCAGCCATTTTGTTTTTTTCTTGCTTTAAAAAGATAAAAACACCCCTCTTGTTTTCAAAAAGCGCATAAGTTTATTTTGCTTCACTTGCTGCCGCGCTTTCGGAGACATTTTTTATGCGGTTAAACACGTCGGTAACCATCCGGCCCTCGTGTCCAAAGTCACCCCATCCCCAAACCGTCCCAGCGGAAAATTGCATTTCAGTTTGTTTTTCCCCTCGGGGAATTAACCGTATCCCCACCTCGTCTCCAAAACTCCAAAAAGTAATGGACTTTTTTGCTTCTATAAAATAGTCCGCTTTATTAACGGTCTTCAGGGTCATCCATTCGTCCGGAAGTATTTCCAGCGTCTTTACCCAAACGATGTCAACTGGTGCATTAATTATGTTTTCATTCGCGGGGCGCCTTACTGTCGAATAAGTCTAACAACCAAGTGTTCCTGAGCATAAGAGGACAGAAAGAACTATCACCATGTTAATAATTTTAACGTTAGACAGCATTATTACACCTCCTTTTAAAGCCGTTTATAAGCCTCCCCTTCCCTTCAGAAATTTATAGCCCAAACACTAATGGATTTAATAATAAGGAAATTTCAAAAAAAAACACCTGAAAAGATTAGTAGCCAAAAGGTGTTTTTATGGACATAAATTTATCCTCCCAACCAAAATAACTATAAGGTTTTTCCGGAGTTTTATAGATAAATTTATTCATATTGTCAAGAAAAAAATTGCTCACAATCGTATTATTTTCGGCCTCAGTTAGGTGGTCGAAAAACCAACCCATCCAATAAATATAAACAAAGTCGTCCTACCGGAGCCTTTTAACATTATTTTTATTATGAGTAGTAAAGTACCGGCTCTCTTAAAATAAGGGGGAGAGATTGGAAAGCTTTTTTTGCCAACGCGGGGTGGGTCGTTTCCAGATTTATGACCTGCCGAAGGTGGTCACCAGTCCTTAAAATAAGCATCACCAGATCACCTTCCTCAATCGGGAGGAGTTCCAAAAGATCATCCCAGGAATAGCCTTTTGCCCAGATAAATAAGGCGATCGCAGGCCAAAGCTGCAAAGGCGGGGACGAAAAGCCTTGACTGAGTATCATTTCCCGGAGGTGCTCGAGCTTAAGGATCATGGCGAAAAAAGCTTTTTCTAAAACGCGCGCTTCCGGAATTCTTCGCACCTCCACCTCTATCTCCTTTGGTTTATCAGACACAAAGGGAGCAATCAGGCCGGCTAAAATTTCCGGGCTTACTTCCTCAAATGCTTGTTTGCGGATACACTCAGCGATGAGCAGGGGTTGGTCAATTCGTAATTTCGAAGCCCAAGCCCCATCAGAAGTCAGATGGTTATCTGCAGTTACAAAACCCGTATCGCGCAAAAATGCGAGATGACGTTCAAAATCAAGCCAGAGCCAGTGACCAGTCTTCTCGATCTTTCGGGAAAGTTTTTTCATCCGGGACATGACACCTCTCACCAGGTCACTGCCCTGTGTATAACAGAGCGGAACATGGACACAAACATTACAAACTTCTCTTTTTTCCCGGTGCGTGATTAACTCCGCAACTTTATTTTTATCCTTAAGGTCGCACTGACTTTGGGGCAGAAGTTTGCGAAGACGTTCCCAAAGGCTTTCCCATTTTTCTTCTAATTTTTTTTGTGATTTTCTATTTTGAAAAGTGGCAAATGACTGGTCTAATAATTCCCGAATCGCCACCGGACGGTAAGAAAGAAGCAGATTAAGGACCATGGAAAAATTGATTTGAATTTGACTTTCGATTGGTTCCGGTCGTGAAGAAAGAAGCGTATCAATCAAATACGGGTCTTGAAATGCTCCCGGTATTACCAAGGCAAAACCGATATGATCCTTTCCTCTCCTTCCGGCCCTTCCGGTCATCTGGTGAAGCTCGGTTGCCGTTAATGGAGCAAAGTCAATCCCATTAAAGCGATCACTTTGAACAATGGCGACCGTTCGGGCAGGAAAGTTTACTCCGGCCGCCACCGTCGAGGTTGAAAAAATAGCATCTAACAAGCCCGCGTTCATCATTTTTTCGATGAGGATTTTCCACTGGGGAAGTTGACCCGCATGGTGGGAGACCACGCGGGAATGAATTAAATCGGGTAATTGCCGATGACCGCGTAAAAAGGGAAACTCCTTGAGTAATGTTTCCAACGCCTCGTGAAATCCTTCTTCTTCCTGAAAACTGTTTTTTGGCGCTGCAGCACAGGTCGTAAGCGCCTGATCACAATCCGCCCGGGAGGTAAGAAAAAAGATTGCCGGAAGCAGGTTGTTAATTCTCAGGTGGTTTATTATCTCACCATACTGCTGAAGACCTGAAAACCTTCTTTTCCGCCGCAAACGGGAATCAGACTGCAAAAAATTTTTTATCGGCGGAAGCAAACCCCGACGATCTGAAAGTGGTGTTATCTCTCCATTCGGGAAAAGGAAAAGGGGAAACAGTGGCACGGGCCTTGTTTCTGAATTGACGACCGTACAGAGAACACCGCGAATTTCAGCAAGCCAGTTTGCGATTTCTTCCCCATTTTCCAGGGTCGCGGACAGAAGCAATAATTTAACCCGATGGGGAAGATAAATCAGAACCTCTTCCCATACTACCCCCCGATCGGTATCACTTAAATAGTGCGCTTCATCGAGTACCGCCAGGTCAATGTTGAGGTCAGACAAAGAATACATTACATCATAGAGCTGATTGCGGAGGATTTCTGTGGTTCCCACAATCACGGGCGCATCGGAGTTTTCTTTCCGGTCTCCGGTTAAGATACCCACCTTGTCCTGGCCCAGCTCATCGATGAATTCTTCGTATTTGGAATTTGAGAGCGCTTTGAGCGGGGCTCCATACCAGACCCGTTTTCCCTGTTTAAGATATTCTTTGATCGCTTCCAAAGCGATCCAGGTTTTTCCCGAGCCGGTTGGAGCGCTTACCAATACATCATTAAATTTTAATTTTTCAAGGGCCTCTAATTGGAAATCATCAGGCCGAAATGGTGTTTCCGATGGCACTCCAATTTGGGCAAAAATTTTCTTTAAAGTGGGATGGAGCTTGAAAGAAGTTAATCGTTTTCCTTTTTCCCTTTTTGAGGCAGAAAAGCGGTTTTTATGATATTTTCGTTCTTTTGATGAGAATTTTGATTTTGGCAAAGTTCTATTACAATCTTTTTGAAAAACTATTGCGGAAAATTCACTTTGACAGGTTAGCGAAGATAGTAAGATCAGGAACAATTAAATAATTGGTTTTAAAACCAAAAAAACCATGGTATCTTATTGTCCAGCTCCGCCTACCCGATGCTTTTTCGAGCATACTCTATGACCCTTTTATAAAATATATAGTATCACCAAATGTGGACAATGTGAAATAAAAATTATGAACGTGCGATCAAAAATCGGCCAGCGGCTCATGATCGGCCTCCGGGGAACATCGCTTGATAAAGAAACTCGCGCTCTTCTCCAGGAACTTTCGCCCGGAGGAGTCATTTTGTTTTCTCGAAATATTAAAAATCGTGATCAAGTTAAAAATCTGATCCGAGAAATCAAAAAAGAAGTTAACCCCCCTCCCCTTGTCGCCATTGATCACGAAGGAGGTCTGGTTGTCCGGTTCTTTGACGAGGTTACGATAATGCCGGGAAACATGGCGTTAGGCGCTACCGAGTCTTCTGAATTGGCATATCAACAGGGCGCATTAACCGCTCAGGAAATTAAATCCATTGGTTTTGATATCAACCTTGCACCGGTGGTCGATGTGGCAACCAATCCGGATAACCCCGGAATAACCATCCGTTCTCTGGGCGGTGACCCTCTAAAGGTAACCGGATTAGCAGTTGGCTTGATTCAGGGAACTCAATCACGGGGTGTAGGAGCAGTGGCAAAGCACTTTCCCGGAAAGGGAGAGGCAAGCAAGGACGCCCATTTTGACCTGCCCAAGGTTGACCTTTCCTGGGACGAGTTACATGACCTTCACCTCTTTCCTTTTCGTGAATGCATCAAAAACGGAGTTGCCGGGGTGATGTCCTCACATGTCATCTACTCCAACCTCCCCGGTGTTGATGCGGTGCCCGCAACGTTTTCTTCCGCACTCATAAAAGAATATTTGCGTGAAAAATTGGGTTTTAAAGGAGTTATTTTTTCTGACGACCTGGAGATGGGGGCGATCACGAAATTTTTCCCCTTTGAAGAAGCAGTGGTAAAAACCATCCAGGCCGGGCATGATATGATATTAATTTGCAGCGACTATGAAAAACAGCGCTCAGCCTTTCAAAGTCTCATCACCGCTTGTGAGCAGGATAACGGTATTTTGTCCGGCATGGAACATTCTCTGGCAAGGATCCAACGGTTAAGAGACTTTTCCCGTGCACCTCAGGTTCATGACGTTCAAAGCACTGCTCAGGCCTCCACAACCCTGGCTAAAAAGATTGCCGAACAGTCCATTACGCTTATTCGGGGGCAAGTACCCGTGCCGATCAATCCTGATAACAAGGCTACCATCTACGCGATCATTCCTGTTCTCGCAAAGCTTGAGTCAATTGAAGATGGTTTTGAAGCTGGAAAAAGAAATTTTATCGTAAAGACTCTCCAAGACAAATTCTCAGGAGCAATCAAAACTGACTTTGTTTCTTTAGATCCTACTCAAGAAGAGGTTGAAAAAGCCCTCAAGGAAGCGAAAAAAGCGGCGCTGATTCTGGCTTTTATTTTTAATGCTAAATTCAACTCCGGTCAGAAGCTTCTTCTCAAAAAATTGAAAACCCGTCCCCAGAATACTATCTTCATTCTGCTTCGAAATCCTTTTGATTTACAATATCTGAATACCGGCCAAACCGCGTTCATTACTTACGGCTATCGCAAAGTCCAGATTGAGGCGGCAATCAAAGTGCTTGCCGGCGAAATCCCGGCTTTAGGCAAACTACCGGTTAAGCCATAGCCATTGGGAAACCGTGGGGGCACGGCACGCCGTGCCCCTACTAAAAAATTTCTTCTATTGAAAAGATTAAAAATTTTAGGTATGATTTAAAAGTTATAAGATGTTTTTTATGTAAACCTCGTTAGAAGGCTTTCACACGGGTCCTTTATCCCGTTAGAAAATTTTCTAACGGGATAAAGGAGAAGTTTATGCTGAAAGAAAAGATAAAAAATAAGGAAGCACTTATTGGTGTCATCGGCATGGGGTATGTGGGTATACCACTCACATTGACCTTTTTAAAAGCAGGTTTCACCCTTCTCGGGTTTGATATTGATGAAAGCAAAGTAATCGCTCTCAACCAGGGAAGAAATTATATCAAACAGTATCCCCCGAAACTGTTTTCCCCGTATCTCAAAAAAAAGAAGTTTTCCGCAACCGCAGATTTTACACGGCTTGCAGAAGTTGATTGTATCATCATCTGTGTCCCTACCCCTTTGACAAAAATGAAAGACCCTGACTTAACGTATATCATTAACACCACTCAGGCGATTGCGAAAACCCTC
Source organism: Thermodesulfobacteriota bacterium (assembly GCA_026625185.1). Taxonomy (GTDB): domain Bacteria; phylum Desulfobacterota; class WTBG01; order JAGOGO01; family JAGOGO01. The sequence continues at coordinate 3,047,919 of CP113000.1, forward strand.
CATAAAGATCAGCTTATTGTTTTAGAAAGCACCACGTACCCAGGCACAACCGACGAACTCGTGCTCCCAAAATTAGAAGAAAAAGGGCTCAAGGTTGAAAAAGATTTTTTCCTATCTTTTTCTCCTGAACGGGAAGACCCGGGAAACAAAAATTGGAAAACCGCGGACATCCCCAAGGTGGTAGGTGGGGTAGGACCCACATCTACCCTTCTCGCAAAAGAACTCTACCAGTCGGCGATTAAACGGGTGGTTCCGGTATCATCAGCTCGCGTAGCCGAAATGACTAAACTACTCGAAAACATTTACCGGAGTGTGAACATCGCTCTGGCAAATGAAATGAAAATCATCGCTGACCGCATGGGGATTGACATCTGGGAGGTTATTGAAGCTGCTTCCACCAAACCATTCGGTTTCACTCCCTTTTATCCCGGACCGGGACTGGGCGGACATTGTATTCCCATCGACCCCTTTTACCTTTCCTGGAAGGTGCGGGAATTTAACCTTACAACCCGGTTTATTGAACTGGCGGGCGAGATTAACACCAGGATGCCTGAATATGTGGTGGAAAAAACCATGGACGCCTTAAACGCGCACAACAAACCGCTCTCTCAATCAACGGTCCTCATTTTAGGGGTGGCTTATAAAAAAGACATCGATGACATGCGTGAATCCCCGGCCTTGGAAATTATCAATTTATTCCAAGAAAAAGGAGCACGGGTGCTCTACAATGACCCCTTTTTTGATAAAATCCCTTTGGTCCGGAGAGGAAAGTTTAACCTGAAATCAGAAGAACTTACTGAAAAGCTTCTCCAAAAAACAGACTGTGTGGTGATTACCGCCGCTCATTCCTGCTATGACTATAAGTGGATTGTAAAACACGCCCATCTGATCATTGATACCCGGAACGCAACCCGCGATGTGCGTGAAGGACTTGAAAAAATTGTCAAGGCGTAAGCGCCCGGCCCGCTTTAAAGTTTTGACCGAATTTTTTTCCAGAGATCTTCTTTGCCTTCTCCCGTGACTGCGGAGAAAAACACTATGTGGTCATCTTCTACCTTGAGCATCTTTTTTACCAGGAGCTTCTGTTGATTTCTCCGGCCAAAGGGGATTTTATCTATTTTCGTCAATACCACAACTGCGGGGATTTTGTAGAATCGTAACCATTCCAGCAAATCACCATCGTCCCGAGAAGGCTCACGCCGGCAGTCAAGAATAACCACCACGAGTTTTAAATTTTTTCTGCTGGTTAAATAAGTCTCAACCATTGGTTTCCACTGTTTCCTTATTTCCCCAGGAACCTTTGCGAAACCATACCCCGGAAAGTCAACAAAATATAATTTTTGGTTTATGGAAAAAAAGTTAAGCGATTGGGTTCGCCCCGGTGTGGAGCTGGTACGCGCCAGGTTTTTTCGATTAACCAAGGTATTCATGAGCGAAGATTTTCCGACATTCGATTTCCCAGCGAATGCTACCTCAGGCAACGTATCAGGGGGGTAGCCCGCTTGTTTAAAAGCACTTGTGACAAAATCAGCTGAGACTACTTTCATTCTGACTCCTTACTTCTGACTTCTGATTCCTGACTCCTGTCTTCTGTCTCCTGAATCCTTAGCGAAACATCTCCCGCAACGATCTTTTCCCTTTTTCCATCGGGAGCAAGCAGGATAAGGGCGCCATCCCCATCAATTGTTTCCGCGATTCCGGTTTCCGGGCGTCCGTCTGAAAAAATAGTTACTTTTTTTCCGAGAATAATGGAATAGGAGAGCCACTCATCCCTTATGCGCTTAGTCTCACCCGATAAAAAACATTTATAAAGGCAATCCATCTCCTCTAATATCCGTTTAAGAATGGGAAGGCGCTTCTGAACCCTTCCTGTTTCTCGTTTAATCGAGGTAGCAAGATTGCATAACTCCGGATCAAGAGAAAGGTCAGCGTTTACATTAAGACCAATTCCTACCACGACCCATTTAACTCGTTTCTGATCAAGAGAAACATCCGTTAACGCCCCGCAAATTTTCCGGTGATTAACATAAACATCATTGGGCCACTTTATTCCCGCCTTAATTTTAAAAAGGGTGTTAAGGGTCTTGCAAACCGCAAGCGAAGCAAAAAAGGTCATTTGGAAAACTTTTGAAGGAGCCACTGAAGGATAAAACACTACACTGAATAAAAGATTCTTTTTGGGTGGAGATACCCATTGCCGTTTTAGCCTTCCCTGCCCTTGGGTCTGATAGTCAGCAATAACCAGGGTGCCATCAGGAACACCGTGAACGGCAATCTCTTTTGCCTGAGCATTGGTAGAATCAATTTTGGGGTAAAAAAACACCTGTCGGCCAATAATGGTGGTCTTTAATCCTATGGTAATGAAAGGGGGCAAAAGCTTATCCGGCACAGAAACCAAGCGATAGCCTTGACCAGGTCGGGACTCTATTTTACACCCCAGCGTGCGGAATTTTCTGATTTTTTCCGAAATCGCAGTCCGGGAAATTTTAAGCTTCCGGGCGATCATCGACCCGGAATGAAATCCGGAAGAAGATGCCAAGAAGTTTAAAATTTTACTACCGATTTCTTTTTTCATAATGTCGTGCAATGATATTATTTATATAAGTTTTTTTACTGCGTTGCATTCTGATCAATTTTCTTATATCATCTTTAAAAAAAATACCAAAACGAATACAATTATCTTCTTTTAATTTTATTCTTTATTGGAAATGAGCTTTTACCCAAAACTGAAAGAGGCTAAAAATGAAAATGGAAAAACATCATAAATTTTCAATCTGGTATGTGTTAATAGCGATTTGGGTTGTCCTGATCGTGCATGATGTTATGGTCAACATGTTTTCGATTGAACACATACCATACAGCGATTTCATTAAAGCGCTCGAACAAGGTAAGGTGTTGGAAGTGGCGATTACGGCTGATCGGATCCAAGGAAAATTAAAGACCACCCAAGACGGTAAAGAAGTAGAAAAGATGTTCACCACCGTTCGGGTAGACCAAAACCTTTCCCAGCTTCTGGAAAAATATAACGTCACCTTTAAAGGGATAATGGAAGATAATTTTTTAAAGAATCTTGCTTCCTGGATAATACCCATTTTCATTTTTGTCGGCATCTGGTATTTTATGATGCGCCGGTTAACCACTCAACAAGGAAGCTTTCTCTCATTGGGAAAGAAGGCTAAGGTCTATATGGAGGACGAGGTTAAGGTAACCTTCAATGATGTCGCCGGAGTAGATGAGGCAAAAGAAGAACTGGCGGAAGTTATCGAGTTTCTTAAATTTCCGGGTAAATTTACGAAATTGGGAGGAAAGCTTCCCAAGGGGGTATTGCTCGTAGGCCCTCCCGGCTCAGGCAAAACTCTCCTGGCGCGCGCCGTCGCCGGAGAAAGCAAAGTCCCTTTTTTCAGTATGAGTGGTTCGGAATTTGTGGAACTGTTTGTGGGTATGGGCGCAGCCCGGGTACGTGATCTTTTCTCCCAAGCAAAGACGAAAGCGCCCTGTATTATCTTTATCGATGAACTCGATGCGCTCGGCAAAGCGCGCGGCCTCGGTTTTACTGGCGGCCATGATGAGCGGGAACAAACCTTAAATCAACTTTTAGTAGAAATGGATGGTTTTGACCCTACCGTGGGCGTGATTCTTATGGCAGCTACGAACCGACCTGAAATTCTTGATCCGGCGCTTTTAAGAGCGGGACGGTTTGACCGCCACATCTTGGTTGATCGTCCCGACAAAAAAGGACGAGAAGATATCCTCACGGTACATCTGAGAAATATCACCGTTGACTTTGATGTCGATATTGCAAGCATCGCTGCAATGACCCCGGGTTTTGTAGGTGCTGATTTAGCCAACCTGATTAATGAGGCCGCTCTTCTTGCTGTACGTCATAACAAAGAAAAAGTAGGCATGATTGAATTTCAGGAAGCGGTTGAGCGGATCATGGCTGGTCTGGAGAAAAAAAATCGCCTTATTAATCCCAAGGAACGAGAGATCGTTGCTTATCATGAGATTGGCCATGCGCTCGTTGCTCTCTCTTTGCCGGAAACTGATCCGGTCAAAAAAATATCTATTGTCCCACGAGGGGTAGCCGCTTTAGGATACACCCTCCAAGTGCCAACGGAGGATCGGTTTTTAATGACGAAAACCGAGCTTTTAAACAAAGTAGCCGTTTTACTCGGAGGAAGAGCAGCCGAAGAAATTCACTTTGAAGATATTTCCACCGGCGCTCATAACGACCTCGCCAAAGCTACTGACATTGCCCGAAGCATGGTCAAAGAATACGGGATGAGTAACGAATTGGGCCAGATTTATTTTGAGCGTGAACATCAGCCAAAATATCTTGATGCCGGGCTTCCCACCGGAAAGGACTACAGTGAACAAACAGCTAAGACCATTGACGAAGAAGTTAAAAAAATAATCGATGCCCAGTTTTACGTTGCCAAAGACATCTTAACAAAACACAAAAAAATCATGGAACAAGGCGCAACCCTGCTTTTAAAAGAAGAAAACATTGAAGGCACAAGACTTAAAGAAATGCTTTTAGCTGACCAAAAATAAATTTTTCCTTGCAATTTGGGTAAATCTCATTATATTATAACTCAATTGGAAATAACTTATTGTAATTCCCACTAGTTATTTGGAAAAGCTACAAATCGGGGGCGTAGTTCAGTTTGGTTAGAACGCCGGCCTGTCACGCCGGAGGTCGCGAGTTCGAGTCTCGTCGTCCCCGCTTTAATAAAAAAAATGGCTTTAAGAGAATTTCTTAAAGCCTTTTTTTTAATGTCTAAAATAATTATTCCCCACACTATTCCCCATACTTTCGATAAAAATCAGAGTAAAAAGAAGTGAATCTTTTGAAGGGGAAAAAATAAAAAAGGGCCTCGCATTGAGACCCCTTAATTGTATGGCTTAAATTCTTATTTACTTATTATTCTACTTTTCCGCCCCGTTTCCTTCCACAAGTTTTGCCAACGCCTCATAGGGCTGTGCGCCAACTAATTTATCTTCGTTAATCACAAAAGTAGGAACAGCCGTACTCCCTTTCTCCCGCGAAAGGTTCCAGTCCGCAACAACGGCAGCTTTGAATGTTCTTGACGCAAGAACTGCTGCGGCTTCTTCCCTCGAAAGCCCAACAGATGTGGCTAAATCGACCAGCACCGGAATTTTTAGTATGTTCTTTCCCTCTACAAAATAGGCCTTGAAAACCGCCGCATGGAATTCATCCCATTTATTCTTCGATTCAGCCCAAAGACCCAATTCCTGAGCTAAACGACTATTATAGGTTTTTTTCATTTCTCCAAAAGACAATCATAGTTCGGTCGCAGTTTTTCTCAAGTGGCGCCTCATCTTTTCTATATCTATTTGGTAATCAGCAAAAAGCTGGTCAACCAAAAGTCCCTCCTCCGGTATCCCCGGATGAAGAGGAAAACCCCGCCCCCGAACAGGTATTGCATATTCTTGATTAAGTTTTTCAATACGCCCGGTAATGAAGTAGCACCAAGGTCAGATGTAATCGAAGAATATTTCAAGAGTTAAAAGTAATGGCATTTCTTTTTCTTCTTTAGTTGAAAAACATTACAATGTTAATACTGATCCGTATAAGACCCGTGGTTAAGAATTTTATAATTTTATGGTTGGCCCCTTTCTTTCACTTTGGAACACGCTCAAGAAATTTCACCATCTCTGTCAGCACTGGTATCTGGCCTTGATCCTGCAAATGCAAAAGATGACCAACACCCTTAATCTGGGCGCAGCTTACATTGCTGAAATCCTGTTGAAGCCTGGAAATTTCATCATCCGTCATTACCGCACCCAGCTTTGTCTCACCCCGAATGAACATTACGGGACAATTAATCCTCGTGAGTGCCTGTTTATAGTCATAACCTTTGGTAAAGCCGCCAAAATCAAATAACAGGTTATTGAAAAAAGTGGGATCAAGCTGCCACAGGCATCCGGCAAAAAATAAAATCCATGCACTGGTTACACCTGGATAATCTATATATTTGTCTGCTAACGACAAGGATAGTTCTTGTTCAGTTTGCGACGATCTCTTCAGATCCAACCAAATACTAAACATGTCCCGGCTTGAATCTATAATCCTTTTATAGTTATCCAAGGTCAAAGCTGGATCTTCAATGATCAGAGCTTTCACCTTTTCTGGGCAACGAGCGGCGACCATGAGCGCTATCACGCCGCCAATGGAGTGACCTATCAGAACGGTCGGCGCGTTCAATTGTTTTACAAATTCCACGTTATCTTCTGTAAAATCTTCCAGGCGATAGTTCCCGGCAACCCAGCCTGATTTGCCATTCCCTCTCAAATCCAAAGCATATATATGCCATCTTTGAGATAAGCTTGGGATAAGAGAAAGATATTCTTGCCAGCACCAAGCGCCCCCGTGCAGCATGACTAACGGTTCGCCCGATGAAAAGCCATAATCAAGATAATTTATTTTCACCTTTCCGGTATCAAAGAATTTTTCTTGGTCCATATTTACCACCTTTCCTTTTATAACTGCAGTCCTAACTAACCAAAATTAAATGATAAAAATCTGTTTTGAGACAAGAAAGGGAACGGCTCTAATGGCAATACCACATCCTATAACCTTTCAGCATTAATCAATTTATTATTCACAGAACAGTGTTTTTATTGATCTGTAATGATTAAAAAACAAACTTAATTTCTTAGTGGTATAGGGGAGTGGAGGGAATTAATTCCAATTGGCAAAATTTTTTCAAATTTATTTTCAGCCTCCAAAGGCCTTACAAAAAAAAATCTTAAGATGCATGGTGAAGCGAGGCTGTCACCAGAGAGAAAATTACATCAGCATAGGGTTATCCCACGCCGATCAGGAAAAGGAATAATATTAACCCAAAGTGTTCGTTTCATTTTTTGTTCGTCAGATAAATACTTCTCAACCTATCCAACCGATCTTTTGAAAAGAAAATGCAATCAGTTTTTTTGGCCTCACCAGAAGCAATATCATTTGCCAATGCTTTGCAACTAGGCGCACCGCATAATCCGCAATTAAGGCCAGGCAAAGTGGTGAGGATGGCTTCAGCTTCCTTAATTCTTTTAATGCGTTCTTTAAGGTTACCCATATCTCCTTTGATAGAACGCGGCTTGAGGGGTGCTTTGAGGAAAAAATCTTGGGAGGAATAACGTTTTTCTACTTCTGCTTCAATGACTGGACTTTTCTCCGGAAGTTCGGTTACCAACCGATGCAATTTACTGCGCGCAACATAGAAATTATCAACCGTGAGATTTCCGTTGGTACACCCTCCCCAGCACGCATAACATTCCAAAAAGTCCACTAAGCGCATTTTGCCTTTTTCGACGTCATCAAAGACGTGGATAACGTTTCTTAGACCGGTGAGGGGAATATAATGAAAACCATGAAGGTTCCGGCGTTGGCCCCTCAACACCCCTTGAAACATTTCTGCGCTAAAAAAAATATCTTTTTCCGGGATTTTCGACTCGCTTTCTTTAGAAGACTGTGCATAGGTTAAAATAGCATTGTAAACATCTGAAATGCCGATACCGCCGTCCAGATAGCTTTTAGCCCCCTCGGCGGGCTCGACAATAGAAATGCTTTTGGCCTGGCATGGTGTCACATGGATCGCCGCTACTTCATCTGTGCTGATGCCGAGCATTTTTGCATATTTGCGCTTGGCCTCGCGGCCGGCGAGTTCACGCTGCACCTCAATCGGAAGCAATTGGCCGATCATCCCAGGATAGGCAACTTGGATGAGTCTCACAATAACAGGACAATAAGGTGGTATTAAAGGGAAGGGACCTTTCCATTGAGCAACAAATTCCCGGATGGCCTTATTGACAAGCGCATTTTCAACCGATAGAATATAAACAGCATCAAAACCGATAGATTTGAGCCCTTCTATAATTTGAGCGGAAGATATACCGTCCGGGAACTGGCTAAAGAGAACGGGCGAAGGAACCGCAACTTTATATTTATTTTTCCACACGGCTTTTAAAGAGTGGGTGGTAGCGGATATGGCCCCAGAAGGGCATGCCTTCAGGCAATTGCCGCAATCAATGCATAATTCAGATATAACTTCGGCTTTGCCGTCCTTGACACGGAGGGCTTGCGTAGGGCATCTCCCCATACAGGCAAGCTTGCCCCGGCATTTATCACGGTCGATTTTAAAGGCATGAGTTATTTCACGCATTGGAGTCAAGCCTTATACGGGCTAAAAGCTTTGTTCCTTTACCGACATCGGATTCTATTTTAAGAACGTCAGAATTTTTCTTGATATTTGGCAGCCCCATTCCGAAGCCGAAACCCTTTTCACGCATCTCGTCGGAAGCCGTCGAAAACCCTTCTTGCATGGCCTGCTCGATATCCGGTATTCCAGGACCTTCATCCGCCACTTCGATATCGATTGCTTCATCAGTAATGACAAAACTGACCGTGCCTATATTGGCATACATCACAACATTCATTTCAGCCTCGAATGCCACCACTAAAGCACGGCGGATGATGTCAGAATCGATCTCAAGCCCTTTGAGAATCGACTTAATCTCAGTTGATGTCTCACCCGCGGTATCGAAGTTATGGCCATAAACCGTAAAAACCCTTTTAAATAGTTCTTCTGAGTATACCGTCACTACATAGCGCCTTTCATGTTATGTTCGCGCAAAATTCCGCATACATCGAACATCCCAAATTCGGTAGCCATCACCACAATATTTTTATCGCGCGCCAGGGCGATCAATTTTTCATTCGGCAACTTTCCGCGGATATACACAATAGCCCGCACATCGGCAATATAGGCGGTCCTAACGGATTGAATATTGGTGAGACCCGTGACCATCAAAGCACCGGGAGTGTGAAATGCCAAAATTTCACTCATGCCGTCAGAAGCCAAGACCGTATCTACTTCAAGGGACAAATCCAGATCACTAGTCAAAACGGTGCCGTGTAGAATATCCTTAATTTCTTCTAGCCTCATCTTGTCAGCATCCTCATCAGTAGTTTGTGCTTAGGAAATTATTTACTCACCTGACAGATCTAAAATGTTACCCACTCCTTATTTGCTCCCGAAAAGCGTTGCATGCATGGATTTGGCAGCCCGGCGCCCTGCGCCCATGGCGCTGATCACTGTAGCCGCGCCGGTGACCACATCACCTCCGGCCCAGATCCTCTCGCGGGAGGTCTTCCCGGTCTCTTCCTCAGCCACAATATTCCCTTTCTTGCCAACAGCCAACCCGGGGGTGCTCATCGGGATCAATGGATTCGGGCTATTGCCGATGGCGACAATCACGGCATCGGCCTTCATTTTAAACTCGGAGCCTTTTATCGGAATGGGACTTCGGCGGCCGGATGCATCGGGTTCACCGAGTTCCATTTTAATACACTCAATCTCTGTCAACCATCCCTGCTCATCACCGGTTAACCTCACCGGCAAAGTCAGGTAGTCGAAAATCACACCTTCCTCTTCGGCATTTTCCGCCTCTTCCGCCCTGGCCGGCAATTCTTCTTTGCTTCGGCGGTACACAATATGTGACTCATCAGCACCGAGGCGCAGGGCGGTTCTTGCCGAATCCATCGCGACGTTCCCGCCCCCAAACACCGCCACGCATCTCGGACGCTTCATGGGAGTATCATAGGCAGGGAACCGGTACCCTTTCATGAGATTACACCGGGTGAGATATTCATTGGCCGAGTAGACACCATTGAAATTTTCCCCGGGTATGTCCATGAACCAGGGCAGACCGGCACCGGCACCCACGAAGACCCCGTCAAATTCTTGCAGAATGCTATCAATGGTCCTGGTCTTTCCGACGATGTAATCCAGATAGAGTTTCACTCCAAGACTTTTGACATATTCGACCTCTCGTTTGACAATAGCCTTAGGCAAACGGAATTCAGGGATACCGTAGGTCAAGACACCCCCCGCCTCATGCAAGGCCTCGAATATCGTTACGGCATACCCAAGCAGGGCGAGATCATTGGCCACCGTAATTCCGGCAGGGCCCGAACCAACAATGGCAATCTTCATTCCGTTCAAGGCCGCCATGGCCGGGGTTTCAGTCTTGCCGCGAGCTGCCTCCCAGTCCGCTAAAAACCGTTCGAGCCGGCCTATGCAAATTGATCCCCCTTTCTTGCCTAAAATACAGTGAAGCTCACACTGTTCCTCCTGCGGACAGACGCGTCCACAGACGGCCGGGAGGGCATTAGTCTCTTTGAGCTTTTTAATGCCGGCAGCATAATCGCCGGCGACAATGCATTCGATAAAAGCAGGGATGTTGATACCCACCGGGCACCCTTCGCGACACAACGACTTTTTACAGTGAAGGCATCGGCCGGCCTCTTCCCGTGCCAACTCTTCCGTGTAACCAATCGCCACTTCGTCGAAATTTTTGACGCGCTCAAAAGGCTCTTGCTTCGGCATGTGCCGTCGCTCATAATCGATTTGCTTGGCCAATTTCTTCTCCCTCCACCATCAATAGTGAGATGCACAACCGCTCTTGTGCAATGGGTAAACCTCTTCCGGATTGTAGGTCCGGCGCCGGTTCAGAAACTCAACCCAATCCACGTCACGACCATCAAAGTCCGGACCATCCACACAGGCAAATTTGGTTTTGCCCGCCACCGAGAGTCTGCAAACGCCGCACATGCCGGTGCCGTCGATCATGATCGGATTCATATTAACCATTGTCTTGATAGCCATCTCCTTGGTGATCTGCGACACCTTCATCATCTGAAAAGTACAGCCGTTGACGATGATTCGATCAGGCCGGATCTTCTCCATGGCAATTATCTCAGGGAGCCGGGCAAGATGTCCCTTATAGCCGCTGGTGCCGTCCCGGGTGATTTCGATGACGCGCTCTGAAAGGGGTTTAAACATCTCCTGCCAATAAAGCAGATATGCGCTTCGTGCCTCGAGGATTGTATATAGGGTGTTGCCGGCTTCTTTTAATGCACGAGCTATGGGAAAAACACTTCCAATGCCATAACAACCACCAATGCATAGCACGGTTCCAAAATTCTGGATCTCTGTTTCCCGGCCAAGAGGACCTGCAAAGGTAGGGATCTCCCCACCCGGTTTAAGTCTGGCCAGCTTTGCCGTTGAGGCCCCAACTTGCATAAATATAGAGGTTACCGTGCCTGCCTCCCGGTTCCAATCAGCAACTGAAAGCGGCACCCGTTCGCCGGTTTCATCCGGTCGCACGATTACAAAGTTGCCTGGTTTAATCGAGTTGGCAACCTCCGGTGCCTCGACGATAAACTCATGCAGGTTGGGCACGATCATCCGGCGTTCGATTATACGATACATTCTCTGCCTCCAAGCGATAGGTGCTTCTTTAAAACCGGTTTTCTTTTGCGTTTTTAAAATAACTATTTCTTCAACTCAATATCTATTGCTTTCTACTGCTCCTATACTCACCCTGATCGGACTGGATTCCAAACCGTAAAGCAACTCAAGCCCTTTACAGTCCGAGAGGCCCCCGAAATTTACCGGATGAGAAAGGTAGGCCACTCCAACCGGGCATTCCGAATCCGCCTTGGTGGTGACAATGAGTTGCTTGCCATCCACAATAAGGCTCACCTCCTCACCGGCCGCAAGCCCCCGTTTGGCCAGATCATCCGGATGCAGGCGCAGCCCCCGCTCTATTGCCAGTTCCTTTAAGCCCTCCACGACATAGGAGAGATCGATCCCTCGGTGCTGAAAACCGGCCGGCTCGACGACCAGGAGCATTTCCCCTGTGCCGACAGGTGAATGATCCCTCTTTTCGATAGTAAGGTCGCTCGTGGCTTTCAACAAACGCGGCTGCCGGTCCGGCCTGGCGGGAAAGCCGGGTATGGTCTCATGGATTTCCCTTAAGATCTCTTCTTCATTTTTAAACTGCAGGTCCTCGCTGTCCAGTTGTTGACCCAGTTCAGAAAAGATCTTCCAATCCGGTCGCACGAAGCCGGTCACCGCGCCATCGGGCAGGTTTTCTATCTTTACAAGCTCCTGGACCCGGCCCTCGATATTGGTCAAGGTGCCTCCGGCCTCGGCAAAACTGGCGGCCGGCAGAAAGGCATCCACCGGGAACGGCGGGTAATAAATATCCTGACTGATCAGATAATCGCAATCCGGCCGCTCCTGAAACGGGGCCTGGCCGACAAGGTAAATCACCTTGGGCCGTTTCTGTTTCTTCATCACATCAGCGAGGGATATTCCTTGCTTTTTGGATTTGGCCCCTCCGGGAAGCAGCTCACCAAAGGCGCCAAGCTCAATGGAACCGCGCACATTGCTGCCGTGGTAAAGAGGCACAAAAATTGTGTCCTTGCGCTTTGCCAATTGGAAAATCGCATCAACCAATGCGGTGTTGTCGCCATATTCAAAAACAGTCGGAGAAATAATGACCGCCAGGTTCTCACCCTTATCCAGTGACTCTATTGCCTTTTTCAATCTGTCTTCATCCAGACCGGCCTGCTTGGAAATGGATTTTAAACTGCCCTTCTTTCCTCCGAGGCGTTGCGCCATAAAACTGAGGAGCATTCCTTCCGCGCCGGGCCTGGGCCGCAGCCAGTGATCAGTATAGCGGGCCAGGTTCGAATCCCGGGCATCGATGGTCACCAGATCGGCTCCTTTCTTAAGAGCGCGACGGATCTGAACTCCAACCACTGAAAAATAGAAACGGGAATCGAGGCCTACCGCTATAATGGAATCCGCCTCGGCAATGCCCTTGATGGAAATGGGGAGCGAAAAGAGCTTGCTCCACAGACCCAGGCCACCAGGGAGACTCAAGCGAGCGGTGGAATCAATGCTGTCACTTCCCAGGCAGTGCCGCACAAACTTCTGGGCAGCATAAAGGCTTTCATTAGTAAGATCGCCGGAAACAACCATGAGGAATTCGTCCTTTTTGAGGCCCTTGAGTTTACTAACCACCTCTGTCTGGGCCTCAGGCCAGGTCACCTCGCGGAAGTATTTACCGCGTCTGAGCATCGGTTTTTTGGCGCGCTCGTGATAGTGGGTTGCCTCCGGCAACGAGAACCGGCCTCGCACGCAAAGCTGACCGTCATTGATCTCGCTATCGAGATTGGGGTAGACTTTGGAAAGCCTTCCGCCCTTATGATGGAGATCAATCTGGCAACCGATGCTGCAAAAGGGACACGTGGAAATCTCTATCCCGTCAGGCTTTCCATCCCACTTGGAGCTTTTATCCGCCAGGGCGCCGGTCGGACAGACCGAAACGCAGGCACCGCAGAATTCACAACCGGCCTCCACGTGATTCTTGCCAAAGGAGGGCCCGATTTGCACCTTGGGCCCCCGGTATTTGAACGATAGAATCGAAGTGCCGCGCAACTCCTGGCACATCCTAACGCAGCGCCCGCAAAGGATGCAGACATTATAATCCCGGTCAAAAAAAGGATCATCATGCTCTGCTTCATAGCCGCGGTAATAAACCGGATAGGTGATTTCGGCCAAGCCGATCCTTTCCACGACGTTTTGCAGCTCACACTGATTGTCATTCGGGCAATAGCGGCAGCCGGTGCTCACGCCGGTTTTTCGGATCGTATATTGATACTGCTTGCATTCCTCGCTTTCACCGCAAACCAGACAACTCGAGGGATGCTCACTCAGGATAAGCTGCAGAATTTCCTTGCGCATGTCCCTCAAAGTCGCGGTATCGGTCAGTATCTTCATGCCCTCCTCAGCAATGGTGCTACAGGCCAGCGGATATCCGCGCATCCCCTCAATCTCGACGATGCACATGCGGCAGCCGCCAAAAGGGCTCAGATCCTTGTGCGAGCAGAGAGAGGGGATGTAGACGTTGTTCAGTTCCGCAACCCTGAGTACTGTGGCCCCTTCCGGGAAAGAGACGGTGCGGTGGTCGATTTCCATCTTAAATGTTTGTATTTCCTTTGATCGGCTAAGTTTTTCGGTCACGGTAACCTCACGATTCAATGATGATGGCATCGCCGGCTATGGCGTCAAAACGACAGATTTCATAACAAGAGCGGCACTTGATGCACTTGCTCTCATCCAGATTATGCACCTCGGAACGGGGTCCGGTGATCGCCCCGGTCGGACAGACTTGGACACAGCGCTGGCACCCCGTGCACTTCTCCTTGATGATACGATAAACGACCAGGTCGCGGCACACCGCTGCCGGACAACGCTTGTTTACGATATGCGACAAGTACTCCTCGCGAAAATATTTGAGGGAGGTAAAAACCGGATTGGGCGCGGTCTGGCCAAGACCGCAGAGTGAGGCGCCCTTGATTGCACCGCCCAGCTGTTCCAACTTGGCCATGTCCGCGATCTCGCCCTTGCCCTTACATATCTTTTGGAGAATGTTGACAAGATGCCGGGTCCCGACCCTGCAGGGCACGCATTTTCCGCAAGATTCGGCCTGCGTGAAGCTTAGAAAATACTTGGCAGTGTCCACAATACAGGTATCTTTATCAATGACAATCAGGCCCCCTGAGCCCATGATCGATCCGGCCTTGCCCAGATTCTCATAATCAATTGGTGTGTCCAAGAATTCCTTTCCCAGACATCCTCCGGAAGGGCCACCGGTCTGTACGGCTTTGAACTCCTTGACCAGACCCCCGCCAATATCGAAAATCACCTGGCGCAACGTAGTACCGAGCGGGACTTCGATCAGTCCGGTGCGCCTCACCTTACCGACCAGGCTGAAGGTCTTGGTACCCTTTGAGGTCTCGGTGCCGTATTGCGCATACCATTCGGCGCCGTTGCGGATGATGTTCGGTAGTGTCCCCAGCGTTTCCACGTTGTTGATAACGGTGGGTTTACCCCAAAGTCCGGATACGGCCGGAAACGGCGGCCGGGTGCGCGGCATGCCTCTCTTGCCTTCAATGCTTGCAATGAGGGCGGTTTCTTCACCGCAGACAAAGGCGCCGGCACCTTCCTTGATCTTGATGTCAAAGTTAAAGTCGGTTCCCAGGATATGATCCCCAAGCAGTTCCATTTCCCTCATGTCCGCGATAGCCCGTTTCAGCCGTTCAATGGCCAGGGGGTACTCTGCCCGGATGTAGATGAAGCCCTTGGTGGCGCCCAGGGTGTAGGCGGCGATCAAAATGCCTTCCAGCAGGGCATGAGGATCACCCTCGATCAGTGAGCGGTTCATGAAGGCCCCGGGATCACCTTCATCTGCATTGCAGATTAAATAGCGTTCATCGCTTGCGGTTTCCCGGCTAAAAAGCCACTTGCGCCAAGTGGGAAAGCCTGCACCGCCCCTGCCGCGCAGACCCGCGTGCTTGACGACGTCAAGCACGTCCAGCCAGGGCAAGGAAAGGCTTTTTTCAATTGCCTTATAACCATCGCGGGCTAGATAGTGATCCATATCTTCAGGATCAATGATGCCGCAGTTTCTGAGGACGATCCGGACTTGGGAACCAAGCATGGGGTGCTCGAAAAATTTCGGTACCTTGTCAATGGTCGCTTCTCCGAAATGACCCAAGAGGCGTGGTTTATAAATCTCTTTTTTCTCAAAAAACGAATCCAAGAGATGATTAATAGTAGCCGGACTCATATTGGAGTAGCTGATGCGCGGCTGGCCAGGCATCTGAATGTCAACCAGCGGCTCCAGGTAGCATGGCCCAATGCAGCCGACCCGCATCAATTCCGCGGCTATGCTTTTATTCTGTAGGTAAGATTCGATGGCGGTGATCACCTCGGCCGCTCCGGCCGCCAGCCCACAGGAACCGGCGCCCACATAAATCAGAGGGCGTTTGTTGTTTTGGAGTTGAATCCACTTCTTTTCCGCTTTATGACGACGTTCTTCGATCTTATTTTTGTTCATCGAGAATCCCCTGAAGTTTCAAAACAGACATCTGGGCATAGATTTTAGTATCTAAGGTAAACACCGGAGCAAGCGCACAACAACCCAGACAGGCCACCCGTTCAAGGTCGTACTTGCCATCTTTTGTTGTTTCTCCGGGATTTAATTCAAGCCGGCGCTTCACCACCTCGATCATCTGCTCGCCTCCCTTGACGTGGCATGCGGTGCCCAGACAGACTCTGAGATGATGCTTTCCCCGTGGTGTGAAGTGAAATTGGGCATAAAAGGTGGCAACTCCGTAGATCTCGTTTTCAGAGATCTTGAGCCAGCGCGATATCCGGCTTAATGCGTCCTGGGGTAGGTACCCATAAACCGACTGGACTTTCTGTAATACGGGTATGAGATCCGCGGGCTCTCCCTTGAATTCCTCTTCAATCGTTTCTATCGGGCTACTGGCCATGGTCAATATCCTCCTCTAACACGCAATGCGGCCATTTCAAAGATGGACGTTTTCCAAGATAGTTTCAAAACGGCTTTTTAACTTCAATGTGATCAAGATATCTTCTCTAATGCCTGACCACAAGGAAATAACTCTCACAAGAAAGATGGGTTTGAAACAGCCTCTTCTGTGCTAACTTTAGCTCCCCGTTTCTGAATTTATTTCTCAACAGCTTAATTGAATTATAGTAACCTGATATTTTTAATCGGAATGGGGTAACGCAGGGAGCCAGTAAGACGACCGGAGTTACCCCATCGCCGGCAAAAACGAAAGAAGTTCGCCATGAGTGTAGGCGAAGATAAAAATATCTTACCAAATAGTTTAACTGAGGGAAAGAAGAATAATGGCAATTTCAAGCCAGGTCCACCAGAGTCTGTACATTGAATTCTGCCGGATAGGGGAGAGTCTGTTTTGCAAATGGCCAAGAAAGAAGAATAGGCAGATTTAGCCCACCGCATACTTGCCGTAATCCCTTGGAATTTGGATTTGTTTTTCGCCTCTTTTCCCGCGGTATATCGCATTTTGCTCTCTGCCAATCTGATGACAATGGGAAGGAAGTAAGCCATCAAAATAAAAACATCTTGATACAATACCTAAAACTAATAATTCTTAATTCTAAACCAATGTCAGTGTGTGGTGTAATTATTCTTTGAGTTGAGTCATTGGCTCAGAAACTCGGCAGCAGTCTACTTGATACCGAGTTCAATGAGTTTGGACGCGAATAGCCAGGTATCAACTTCCGTACTAAAAAGTGCGATGCCAGCTTTACTTGCAAGTCCCACTACGTCCTCGGCAGGCTTTTTCCCCTTGGTGAAGACGATTGCCGCAACATCTACCAGGTTTGCAGCGGCAATAAGGCTCTTGTGGGTCTGGAGTGTAATCAAAATTACATTGGCCTTGGCGTTGGTGATAATATCGGAAACCATATCTGAGATATATACTCCTTCAACCTCCTTATCTGTGTATTGATTGACAGATTCAAGCCCGCTTTTTTTTTCGAGTTCGGATAGCTTCATAATATCTCCTTACATATTTATATCAACGCACTATTTAATAAATCTCGGTAAGTCCCGTGTCGGCCAGGACTATGCCTCTACATCTATCAACACTGCAACACTGAATGCACGGCACAATAAGAATCTTCTTGCCGGGAGCCTTGATGTTCTGGTTGAAATATTTATTGAGTGCCTCTATGCTTTCCTTACTGACACATTTCCCCGAAGAGTGCGTGCTGTCGGCACAGAGAGCTACATAAACCCAAGTTCCCATGCCTTCCTTTTTGGCAATCCTGGCAACATTGCATTGCGGGTCTTCACAGGTTGACATCATCAGACCCACCATGTCATCAAGCTTTGAAGTTTTGCCGCATTTTGTGCACTTGAAATTGAATTTCACGGCCTGTGAACTTCCAAAGTACGCCCAAAAATGTTCACCTTCCTGATATTCATCTTTCGGGGCAACAACCTCGGTAGAAAAAAACGAAGACCGGGCTTTACATCTTGTACAACCCTCCACAACAAGATATCCGTAACGGATGTCGGCCATTTCCCACTTGTGAATACAACTACCCATTGGTGGTCCTCCATTTCTTTTGATAGACATCATGAATGTCTATCCGAATTAGACAAAGACCTCTTTTCACCGTTTTACAGCTGTTTATGATCACTCTTTTTTTCATTGGACAGGTTTTTGGCACTAATTTTTCTTATACCAACTTAAAATAATTAAAAAAAAAACGCATCTTCCGGTTGAATTTTATATATCACGGAAAAACCCGTTATGTCAAGATAAATTGTTTCTTTTTGAAGTCTATTTTTTATTAACATAAAAACCCGGAATTTCCCGAACTGCTTTCAACCGACCGTCTCGTCTGGCTTCGGGATACACCAAAGCCAAACTGGGTTTTCGCAGGAGGGTATACTGACATAAATATCTTTATTTGTCAAATTATTTATTGCGTTTTTATTAATTAAAAATGGTTTATTTTTTTTATCTTTATCCCCTTTAAGGTGAAAGAAAGACTACCAGCACCCATGCCATAGTTTAACAGTACAAATTATTACTCCTATTATTTCTATCCTTGATTACTTGGCAGATGGATAGTCTTGGTCAGATTGCAGTTTTCCTTCCTCGTCATACGTTTTTCTTTTTATCCTCAGTCCGTTTTGATAGGTGTCCAGAAATTGTATCTTCCCGTTCAGGTAATAAGTTTTACAGACACCATCCAACTTTTCATTGTTGAAATTCGCCTCCGCCATTAACTCACCGCTTTCAAAATATAACTTCGTTATTCCTTCCTGTTTGTCGTTTTTATAGTTCCGCGCAGCTTTTAATTTTCCATTTTCATAATATTCCTTGTCTACCCCTTCCTGTTGCCCATTGATATACTTCTCTTCTCCCATTAATTTCCCGCTTTCATAGTATTCCTTAACTATCCCTTCCGGTTTCCCGTCCTTATAGATAATCTCTTCTTCTAATTTACCGCTTACATAGTAACCTTTACTCAATCCTTCCGGTTTGCCATTCCGAAAGATTACCTCTTTCTTCAACTCCCCATTTTCATAATATTTCTTACTAACACCTTCCAGCACCCCGGCTTTAAAATTCACCTCTCCTTTTATCTTCCCACTTTTATAATATTCTTTCGTCATTCCTTCTTGTTTGCCCTTTTTGTAAAACGACTCATACTGCAATTTTCCGTCTTCATAATATTTTTTACTGATCCCTTCCAGCATTCCGTTGTTATAATTCCATTCCGCCTTTACCCTACCGTTCGTGTAATATTCTTTTTTGATTTCTGCCAACCCAAGCACAGGCCTAATCAAGGCTATCATAGATAAAAATATTAAACTTCTTTTGATATTCATAGCAATACTCCTCATCCTTTCTTTAACAAAAAAATCCGGGAATTCCTATCGCTCATAAACAAGCTCCTTTTCATTATCCTATAGGCATTAGTGTCAAAAATTGTCTGAATAGAGTAAGAATATTGAGTAGAAAGTTTAAAGCATATGCGTTACCAAACCGACTAAAAATCCCTTGCTATTTGCGATTGGGATCTATTGAGCATGTCTACTTTTTATCAGCGCTGGTCCTAAATCCAGATCATCATCGACATATAAAACTTAAGAGCACCTCTAATAATTCCCAGTTTGTCACTCCCGCGAAGGCGGGAGTCCGGTAATTTCGATTAGTTTTGGATTCCTGTTTTCGCAGGAATGACATTTATAGAGGAACCCATAAATATCCTGTCTCATGATTTTTTAAAAGTGAAGCTTATGTCCTCAAGGAGGGTTAATGGAACAAATAGGCAGAAGTTCTCGCATGTCAATGACACTAAAACAAAGGGCCTAACATTTAAATCCTTTTCATCAAAAACTTTCCTTTCATTTGCAAGCGTCTTTCTGGGTCCCTTCCGTGCCAGCTTTAGCCTTTTTCTGGCAAATTTTTTAACCGTGCATAAGAAAAAACCGGACCATCCTTGCAAACATAAAACGAACCGACATTACAGCGTCCGCACTTTCCGATGCCACACTTCATACGGTTTTCAAGGGTTGTGTAGATTTGCTCATCCTTAAACCCAAGAGCCAGGAGGTTCTTGATGACAAACTTTATCATTACTGGTGGCCCGCAGGTGATTGCGATGGCGTTTTCCGGGGATGGTTTTAAACGAAGAAGATTGTCAGGAACAACCCCCACGAATCTATCCCAACCGGCCTCTGGTACATCGATTGAAAGATGAACCCGAACATTCCTCCTCTGCCAAAAAACTGACTGTTCTGTTTGGAAATGGTCCTCACGGTAACAGAGGTCTGCGGTGGTACGGGCGCCGTAAATAATGTCTAACCCTCCGAATTCTCCCTTTTTGTCAAGAACATACTGAATAATAGACCGTAAGGGCGCCTGGCCGATCCCCCCTCCAATGGTAATGATATTTTTCTGATACCATTCGTCCAACGGAAAGTTGTTTCCGTAAGGACCACGGATGGTGATCAAATCCCCTGCCTCCAGTTCGTGAATTGCCGAGGTTACCTTTCCCAGCTTCATGACACTAAAGTTGAGAAACTCCTTATTGGTAGGCGAGGAGGCGATCGATATCATGCTCTCCCCTACCCCGTTTATTCCCAGCATGGCACACTGACCGGGCTTGTGCTGAAACCTTTCGCGATATGCTTGGTCTTCTATCACCACCGCAAAGGTTTTGATGATCCTTTCGCCTGTGGTTTCCTGTTTAATGCTTTCAATCTTAGCTCGACGTGGAAGATATGGATTTTCTGTCATAAATTTTTTATTACCTTAAGGTTCGCGACAAGGTCTACGTTTTCCGGACACAGGGTGATACATCGGCCGCAACCCACGCAACCCGGCACCCCGTAGAGATCTATGTTTTGCTTAAATTTATGGTACATCCGGTTTTTCAGTCTCTCCGTTCTCGTGGGTCTCGGATTATGCCCCGAGGCATGAAGCGTGTACTCAGGGAACATACAAGAATCCCAAATCCTCAGTCGGTTAGCCCTGCCTCTGACCCTTTCGTCCTGAATATCAAAACAGTGGCAGGTCGGGCAGGTATAGGTACAGATACCGCAACTTATACATTTTCCCGATAACTCTCTCCAGAGGGAGTGGTCAAAGTGCTTTTCAATTTTACTCGCAATGCCCTCCGTGTCGATGGTTCTCCGAATTTTTTGGGGGGCCATTCCGGAAAGTTTCTCTTTTTCGGTTTGTTGCTGAGACGTGGGTGAAGAAAGAACCGCAGCCCCCTCCTTGGCAACCTGTTCTCCTTTTGAAGTGATCACCTCAAGGAAGTACTGCTCCCCCAGGTCGGTTAAAAGGATATCAAGCCCTTCGGGAGAGGAGGGATTGCCTCCCACCGAAGTGCAAAAACAGTTTGGATAAGGCTCTGAGCAATGGAAGCCAACGAGGAGGGTCGATTGTCTCTTTTGAAGATAATAGGGATCAGGATACTCCCTCTCAAACACCGGATCGAGCATATGAAACCCTCGGGCATCACACGGTCTGACCCCGAAAACAACCTGAGGCTTTTGCCCAACGCGGCCCTTAGGTTCTTTAGCTGCGTTGTTCTTGTCAAACACCAAGAGAATCTCACTTTGTGGAAAGATAACTCGCTTGGGCGACTGGGGTTGATTCTTAAGATCAAGCATGGCCTCCTTAGGGTTAGTAATGAGCTCGAAAACCGTAAGACCAACCTTTCTCACGGGAGCAAAAACTTCATAGTTCCGCAAAGCACTTAGAAATTCGTTTAACCTGTTCTTTTCAAGAAGAAAATGTTCCATTTAGTTTATACCTAAAAAATAAAATCATTCGGATCCTTGGGGTTAAAACTTGCAAATAATGGTTTATCATCAAGGTTACTTCCTGCAGTGTATTCAAAAATGTTTTTTATATCTTTTTCGAGCTTGCGGTTAAGAAGCATCAAGGGGAGATTAACCGGGCACACTCGCTCACACTCACCGCAGCCTGCACACCTACCGGCAAGATGGTATGATCGCGCGAGGTGAAACATAAGGTTTTCCGAAAGGTTCACTGATCGATTCACCCACTGGGGAGAAACTCTCTCGAGAATACAATCATCACAATAACAAAGCGGACAAGCATTCCGGCAAGCGTAACAGCGAAGACACCGGGCAAATTTATCCTTCCAATACTCATGCCTTTCCTCCAGTGCCATTTTTTCCATCTCTTCGATGTCCGAATAAGCTGCCCCCTTTGAGTCAACTAGGTCTTCCAAAAGAACATCGTACACTAAAGGATTGGGAAAAGCGCAGTGCTTGCAATGATCTGCCAACAATTCCTCTTTGGGTACCTCATGCGATTCATTGTCAAAGCGAATATAATACATCCCTTCGGCTTCGGTGACCTCCGTGCAATTTCGGGCATCAGGGAACTTTCCCTCGATTTTCTTCAGGTCAATTGTTCCTCGACAGGGTACGCCAAGAATGACTACCTGTTCCCGCGGGATTCCTCTCTCAGCAAAGAGCTGGATGAGGGCTCTACTATCGCACCCTCTCGCCACAATTGCTATCTTTTCACCTCCGGTTTCTTTATTCCCCTCAAGTAACACCCCCTTTTCTAAGGTTAAATAATTCACTAAAGAAAGCGAGCACAGTGGGGAAAAAAAGAGCTGGTCGGCCTCGTCCCTGGTTCGGATAAAAATGGGAGACACCCTAAACCCGATGCTGTCTTTACCATAACCTATAAGGCAAGCGACATCTTCACGGGAAAAAACTGCTTTTGCTTCGTTTACCAGTTTCTCCTTATCCATAAAGTTTACTCGTCAAAAGTAGTAAGTGGACCAAGTTTCTTAATTTTTTCAGTTATTTCCTTAACAACATTCGAAAACTTTTTCCCCTCTGATGCTGACACCCAACTCATCTGTAGCCGCTCGGGATTTATTCCCACAAATTCCAAAAGATTCCGGAAAACAAAAATCTTTCTCCGGGCAAGGTAATTGCCTTCCATATAGTGACATTCACCCGGATGACAGCCGGAGATCAGCACCCCGTCCGCACCGTGACGAAACGCCGCTGCCACCATCAGGGGATTTATCCTTCCGGTGCACATGACCCTGATTGCCTTCAGGTTCGGAGGATAATGGAAGTGTGAGGTACCGGTAAGGTCAGCCCCTGCATAGGAGCACCAGTTGCAGAGAAAGGCCATTATGTTGGGATCAAATTTCTTAAGCATACTCTTCTCCTAATGCAGCCACCATAGATAATATTTGCCGATCAGCAAAGGATTTCTGTTGAATCGCACCGGAAAGACAAACCGACGCGCACACTCCACAGCCCTTGCAAAGCACCTCATTTACTGAGGCAACCTCTAATACCCGCCTGCCTCGTTTAACCTCTCTGAGCTCAATCGCATCAAAAGGACAAGCTTCCACACAAAAACCACAACCCCGACAATCACTCTCCTGCACGAATGAAGTCAGTGCCTGAATAATTACTTTTCCCGTAGAGAGCGGAATCAGCGATTTGGCTGCCGCCGCACTCGCCTGGGCTACCGAGTCGGGAATGTCCTTCGGTCCCTGACAACAGCCCGCCAAAAAGATGCCATCGCTCGCAGAATCAACCGGACGAAGCTTGGGGTGGGCTTCCAGGAGAAACCTGTCCGGAGACTGGGAAAGTTTCAACAGGCTCGCTATTTGCGCAGTCTGCTTGTTGGGAATAATTCCACTTGCCAAAACTACCAGATCAGCCTCCACCTCCACTAACTCTCCCTGAAGGGTGTCCTCTGCCTTGACCACGAGTCGATCTCCCCTTCGGTAGACCTCCGAGGGATTTCCCCGCCGATACTTTACCCCTTCCTGCTTTACCCGATCGTAGAATTCCTCGAACCCCTTCCCAAAGGCCCTCACGTCCATATAAAAAACGGTGATAGTCGCTTGGGGAAGCTTCTCCCGAACCAGATGGGCCTGCTTTGCCGTATACATGCAGCAGACCCGGGAACAATATTCATTCCCTACCGTCTTGTCGCGGGAACCAACGCACTGGATAAACACCACATCCTTTGGCTTTTTCCCGTTGATGATGATCTCTCCCGTGGTCGGTCCGGAAGCATTGGACAGCCTCTCAAACTCTAAGCCCGTAATCACATTGTCATAAAGATGGTATCCATACTCTGGCTTCGTAGTTACGTCAAAAAGATCATAACCAGTAGCTATAACAATTGTTCCCACCTTTACCTCTACCAACTCTTCTTTCTGGGTGAAGTCGATCGCATTGGTCCCTTGCTTGCAGACCTCCAGACACTGGGTGCAATCTCTCGTCAGGAGATAGCGGCAGTGATCCGGATCAATTACATAGCAGGCTGGCACTGACTGTGGAAATGGAATGTAGATGCATTTCCTCTTGGACAGGTTCAAATTAAAAGAGTCAGGTACTTCAATGGAACAGTATTGCGCACATTGCCCGCAGGCATTGCACTTTGTCTCGTCAATGTAGCGAGGTTTTTTCTTGATGGTGACTTCAAAGTTCCCCACAAAACCTTTGACGGCAACAACTTCAGAATAGGAAAAAAGTTCTATGTTTGGATGATTGCCCACGTCCGCCATTTTCGGGGTGAGGATGCAGGCAGAACAGTCGAGCGTGGGGAAGGTTTTATCTAACTGAATCATGTGTCCGCCGATACTTGGCTCTTTCTCTACCAGGTAAACCTTGTACCCCGTATCAGCAATGTCTAATGCCGCCTGAATTCCGGCAATACCTCCTCCAACCACTAACGCCGCCGGGGTTACCTCAACTTCCTTTTCCTCAAGTGGCTCCAACAGGGCAGCTTTGCTCACTGCTGCTGCCAGCAGCTTCTGGGCCTTCTGCGTAGCTTTCATTCGATCTTCGTGAACCCAGGAACACTGCTCGCGAATGTTTGCTATTTCAAGGCAATGGGGATTAAGTCCAGCGCTCCGCAAAGCTTTTCGAAAAGTAATTTCATGCATTCGAGGAGAACAGGCGGCCACCACCACCCGGTCAAGGCCGTGCTCCTCGATATCCTTTTTTATTAGCTGTTGACCAGGTTCAGAACACATATATAAGTAATCCCTGGCCACCCGAACGCGCGGCAGTTGTTCAGCAAATTTGGTGAGCTTTGCTACATTTACGTTAGCCTTGATATTTACCCCGCAGTGACAAATATAAACACCTAACTTCATGTTGTTTTTCCTGTGCTTGGGTTAGTTCAATACCAGGTCAATGATCTCCATAATATCCATCACTTTGAGTCGCTCTTCATAGCGGCCAATCTTTATCGCGTCCTCAAGCGTTAAAAGACAAAATGGGCAGGAAGTGGCAATAACCTCAACTCCTAAGTCAATGGCCTCTCTGACCCTCAGGTTGGCAGTTCTATCTTTTGCATCAAAGGCTTCGATCCACATCCGTCCGCCACCCCCTTCACAACACAAACTCCGCTCCCGACAGCGGTCAAACTCAACATAGTTTAGACCGGGAACACGCTGAAGTATCCTTCGAGGTTCATCAAAAACCTGGTTGTGTTTTCCGAGAAAACATGGATCATGAAAGGCCACCTTCTTGGTAAACTCCCCGGTAAAAGCAAGACGGCCCTCGGTGAGCAACTCGTCAATTTTTTGGGTATAGTGTTTTACTTCCACATCCAAGCCGGGATAATCATGGATAAAACTGTTATAACAATGGGGCGAGGTGACCACTATCTGCTTGATGGGGTATTTCTTAAAGTTTTCCAAATTTTTCTCCCTCAGCGCTTCAAAATTCCAGAGGTCTCCTAACCTCTTGATCTCATTGCCGCAACAGACTTCCTCAAGCCCTAAAATACCAAAATTTACTCCTCCCTTATTAAAAGCTTTAACAATAGCTCTCGGCACTTTCTGAAGCCTTTGGTCAAAGGCTGGGGTACAGCACACGTAATAGAGGACTTCTGCATCCGCGATGTTTTTTACCTCCAACCCTCGCGTCCAGTCAGTCCTTGAATCCTTTCCCATTCCCCATGGATTCTTGCGAACATCGATACTTTTGAGGACATCCCTCACCTTTGCCGGAATTTCACCGTCTTCTACCAAAACACTCCGCAGGGTAAGCACCATTTCCATCGGGTCAACTCCTTTGGGGCATCGACTCATACAGGTCCCGCATGCAGAACAGTTCCAAAGATAGTCCTTGTTATGGGCTACTTCTTCTCCTTCAGTATATAACACTTCATTAAGAATGCGCCGCACATTAAAGGTTTTGCAAACCAGGGCAATCGGGCACCCACCCGTACACTTGCCGCATTGGATACATGGAAAGAGTCGTTCCCGGCCAATCGTTACTAATCGTTTCCATTCTTCTTCCGGCATAAAATCCACCTTTCCTCACAAACAATCGCAGAACTAACGGAAGAGAGACTTTTTAAATTGTCCCTCCTCACCTGGCTCATATTAGGTAAAAAAAAAGTAGCTGGATATGCCCCCCCAAGCTACTTTCTGGTAGTCTTGTCAATTCTAAAAAATGTTAGTTGAGCTTTGTAATATCCTCGGATCCACCCTTAGTAAAAAACCAAAAATTTTTTGATTATCAGCCTTATGGGAAAAAATAAAACACGGTACTAATTAGGATCAAAAATTCGCCTCTGCATCCCCGTAAAGGCGTAATTTAGATTTCCATAATAGATAAAGCCCCTTTCTCACAAACTTTGACGCAGTGCGGGTCTGGTGGATCGCCACAGAAATCGCACTTCAAAGCTACTCCGGTGTCCGGTTCGGTAAACCACGGTCTCGCCGGACAGGAAGATCGGCAAAGCGTGCAGCCATCATATTGTTGCCCTGCGATAACAACATCGAATTTGGAGGTACATTCCGCAGTAGTAGTTGGTCCCGCAATGATCAAAAAAAATCGTTGTTCTTCTTCATCCTCAAAAACCCGTATGCGGGACTTTTTGGGGTTAACCTCGTTGGTGTAATGCTTCATAGAACATGCTGTCTCACATTCTTGACAACCAGTACACTTACCATGGTCTATTTTTAACCTTATCATTTTTGTTCCTCCTTCCTGGGAACTATGGTTAAAATCCCTCCCCAACTATTATTTATCCCCCTCCTGACGGAGGGAAGATTGCCACCACGTCTCCATCAGTCAACGTTTCAGCATTTACTGTATTTGAGACACCTCGGGAGATTCCATTGATAATAACAAGCTTAGGAACATCCGGTGGTATACCAAGCGTATCCAGTAAGTCTCCCAACGTTCCTCCATCCTTCAAAGAAACCATCGCTTTTCCATCGGACGAACTTGCGGGAAGATATTGCTTAAATTTCATAAACATCCTTATCTCAATACGCATCACTCTTTTATTTTCCTCCTTTAAAGAAGGTTAAGGCGTAATACCCCCACCACAATTTTTATTGTAAGCCAAGTCCTGACAGTTTATCCGTTGTGGGGACTCCATTCTCATCCCATCCCCGCAACTGATAGTATTCTGGGAGCATTTCATTGAGTCTGCACACATCACCTTTTGGTCCCCCTGGTTCTTCGAGGAGCCTTTTCGGGAGGGTGTCGTCGGCTTTAGTTAATCCGGCCTTGAGATTGAATAATCGCTCCAGATTAGAGATCCTTTCGCCAATGCTAACTAACTCGTCCACGGTGTAACCCGCTCCGCTGGCTGCATTTATAAGGGACTGGATTTCTTCGTAGAGAAAGTTCGTTGCCAGAGCAACAAAAAGGCACAATCCGGAAGAATCAATCACGGCGGTGATATCTTGAAAAGTTTTGACCATTTCCGCCTTGCCTTCAGTTATCAGAGGATCAGTTTTGACATGAACTCCCAGAATCTCATTGGCGATAGCATAACCTCTCACGTGACAAGCTCCCCTATTCGAAGTAGCATACTGAAGTCCCATGCTTTGAACTCCCCGGGGATCATAGGCAGGAGCCTCAAGTTTTTTTACCCCCATGAATAGTTCGGGATGTCCGTATTGTTCAGCCAACCGATAACCTCCTTCAGCCATTATATCGCCGATACCTTCCCTTTTCCCCATTTTTTCAGTTAATATAATAAGTGCATCCGCATTTCCAAAGTTCGCCTTCAAACCTAAATCCTTCTCGGGGAGATATCCCTTCTCATATAACTCCATAGCAGTTGCCACAGTGGCTGCCGCCGAGATAGTGTCCATACCCATTTCATTACAAAGATAATTCGCTTTTGTTATGGCGGCAAGATTATCGATTCCACAGGAGGCCCCCATCAGCTCTACCGTTTCATATTCCGGCCCCTCTCCCTTAAAATATTTTGGGCTTCCCATGCCAGTATTTTGTGGATCACTGATTTCTGTTAGCCGACCACAGGCAATTGGGCATGCAAAACAACCCTTGGGCCTTTTGAGGATAGTTTCTGCAATTGTCTCTCCAGCAATCTTATTGGCGGTTTCGAAGTAAGTCACCTGCCAGTTGTTGGTGGGGAGTATCTTGGCCTCATTAATGATATTCACCAATACCGCCGTGCCATAAGCAGGTAACGCTTCCCCGGTTACCGGCCCCGCCCTTATTACATCCCTCGCATGCAAAACCGCTTTGTGAAAAGCTTCTTTATCGGGCAGCATAATTTTACCGGTACCCCGAACAGCAATCGCTTTCAACTTCTTTGATCCCATGACCGCACCAACCCCGGATCGGCCAGCCGCCCTATTCTTATCATTGATCACACAGGCAATCCGGGACAGTTTTTCCCCAGCAGGACCGATTGAGGCAACCCGTATTTCTTTAGCAAGATATTTGTTTTCTATCTTTGCACGTATAAAATCCTCGGTTTCATGAGTGGTCTTACCCCAAAATTCAGCGGCTGATCTAATCTCCACTTCATCGTCATTTATCCATAAATATACCGGTTCATCTGCAACACCTTCGAAGATAATCCCGTCGTACCCGGCAAACTTTAATTCAGGGCCGAAAAACCCTCCGGAATTGCTACAGGCTATTGTTCCGCTCAGTGGTGATTTGGTAATCACCATGTATCGTGAACTACATGGCGCACCTGTCCCCGTCAGAGGGCCGGTCATAAAAATCAACTTGTTCTCCGGACTAAAAGGATCAACCTGGGGATCTACCTCATCATAAAGTATTTTTGAACCCAATCCCCTCCCTCCCAAATAAGGTCTTAAATAGTCAGGATCTATTTCTTCAATATGGTAGTCTCCATAACTTAAATTGACTCTTAAAATTTTTCCCATCCACGCTTCCATAGCAATTAACCTCCCTACCCAAAGGGTTAATGGTTAAATTTTAGGTAACCCAAGCATATTATTTGAGCAACTTTCTATTGAAAGTTCTCTCTCCTTTTACATGCCGAGTACCGTGACCTTTCCTCAATAAAAGTAAGCCATTTTAAAATTGACTTCTTATTGAAGTATAAAGTTAATCAAGAAGGTCGAATAACAGAAGGAAGAATATTTTCATTGAATCGCCCAATGAAAATTACTAAAAGAAATGCATTCGGGAACACAGTACAGTAGTTTTGTCGTAAACACGGTATTTTTTCGACAAAACTTCTTTAACTCGCGCAATAAAACTGAGCCATGTGAATAAGAAGTGCCTCCAAGCTCAACGCCATGGGCAAAACCAAAACAAGAAGCTTCAATGGTAAAATCCCAGATTAATATTATAATTTAATATACTTAAAAAAATCTTTCCTGTCAAGAAAATTAAAAACTTGACCCCTTTTCTTTTTCATCAGGTCTTATAAAGCGGTCAGGAACAGTTGAGTATTCCTCGGCTCCAGAGACAGTCACCACACGGTTGCTCATACATATTACAGTCACAAAAAAAGTCTACATCTGGAGAAAGGTACCCGCATCCATTTGACAACCCACAATCACCACAGGGCGAAAAAGGAAACTCTTCGACGTTCCTTCTAAACATTTGATAAATTTGTGAGTTCCAGATGGCTTCCAGATCTTCTTCCGGAACTTTGCCAAAACTGATGCTTTTCACTCGCTTAGGCCGCCCGTAATGAAAACAAGAGTAGTCGTGGGATAACTGGTTGCAGGGCCTCACCCACCCATCCCAGGTGATAAAGCACGTCTGATTTTTAATAAAATTACATTCCCGTTTTGCTCGGGGAATGATCAAAGGGAGGTGAATTGCGAGATTCCGGGAAGTTGCAACCTTCTGACATTTTTCAAAAATCTTTAAATAATTTAAAAAGTTATTTCCATCTCTTTCAAGTACCTGAAGCATACTGCTAAGGATTCCTCCCATAGAAAATCCTTCTAAGGATACTTCATTAGCGAACTGTAGGACCAACTTCTCCTCTGGAGAGGGTTTTGATACTCCACTCCTGAATCTTTTTGTGCAAAGCCTTATTGCTAAAAGTCGAAATATTGAGGGGTTGATCCCCATTGCTTGAAGCCGTTCTTTGGCTTTCGTCAGTAGTTCCAAAACTTCCTGAGAGTGAGAGTCATAAATTACTTCTTTGGCGATAAGCTCGTTGGGTGGCAAAAGATTGTTAACCCACAGCTCATTCACCTCTTTTTCTGCAGCGAAGTGAACCAAATCCGGTAATTCCTCAACATTACTCTTCATTGCTACAAAGGATAAGGCAATTTTAAAGGGTTTTCGAGCTTTTTTTCTTATATCTCGAAACGTTTCTAAACCCTCAATCAATGACTCAAAATTTCCCTTTTCCCTGATCTGTGAAAACTTTTTCGGATCAAGACTATCAATGGAGAGGGAAATACCGTCAAGACCAACTTTAATCATCTCCTTTGCCAGAGATCGGTCAACCAGGATAGCATTGCTGGTCAACTCAATTTTGCAATGAGAAGGTGTATGAGTTCTGGCAATAAAAATCATATCGAGCAATTGACGCTGCAATAATGGCTCTCCGTAGCCGTTGAGGTTGATAGAATCTAAGGTGGCAAAGGAGGGAATAAGCCCCTTAAATGTGTCAATATCCATGTCACCGGTTTTCTCAGACCATGTTTGCCGGAGACAAATAGTACACGATAAATTACACTGAGAAGTTATTTCAATAATGAGATTTTTCATGATTTCTTCAAGGTCAGCTTTTTTAATGCGCCGATATCCACCGACAGCTTAAAAGGCTTTGATATGATCCGACTCTATCCAATTGATAATGGTTTTTACGATCGTGAATAGTTTATTTGTTAATCTATATTTAGTTTACTACAATTCTTTTGACTTTTCACTTTAGGCAACTCATGAAAAGAAAAGGATAAATAGAACCTCCGAGCCATAACAAAATGGTTGGGAGGTTCTATTTAATGGTCTTTTTAAATATTCTGGAAAGATTATTTCTGTTTTTTTGCTTCTTCCCACATTTCTCCAAAAGCTTTTTCGGTTTTTTCACTCATGACCCGCCAAATCGCCACTGTTTTGAAGTAATCGTTATTGCCAACATGAAACAGCGCCTTTTCTTCCGGGATTACAAGGTTACTCACATTGTTTACCACCGGGGAGACACCCTGCTGTTTAACAACTGCAGCTTGGAATTTAGGAGACAGTTGCAGGTTGATCCACTCTTCGCAAAGTTTTTTGGTCATTCCTTTTGCCGCCTGGGTTATGCACCAGTAATCGATCCAGGCGGTGCCCCCTTCTTTCGGAGCAGCCAATTTCCAGTTGCCACCCTTTTGGTTTGCCTTAACCACCGCAAACCCCCAGGTTGTTGCCAGGTCTAACTGAGGAAACTCATCCGCATTAGCTTCTCCATCCCAGAGGCTCTTGGCATTTTTTGCCAAAGCATTCAATTTTTCCTGAATCTTGGCTCTATCCAGTTTGTCAATGTCGAATATCTTATTATATTTATAACCTAGTGAAAGGGCGGTAACCCAAATGTTGACCTTATGAAAGTTGTTGTTGATGGTGTACTTCTTGGCATATTTCGGATCCCAGAAGATATTCCAGGTGGTCGGAGCCTCTTTAAAGACATTCGCGTTATAGGCAAGTCCATAAGGGCCACAGTTATAGGGAACGCCATACCGCTTTTCTCCGTGGATAAGCGAAGAATCCTTTTTGAAAAAGGGAAGAAGGTTTTTCAAATTAGGTAACGCGTCGGGTTTAATTGCCGAAAGAAGAATCTTACCTTTTTCGAAACAATTAAACCGGGGGGTCTTGGCCATATCAGCCGGGGGAGAAATCAGATCCGCGGTGCCATTTTTGGCAGCATTATAAAAATCCTCTTGACCTACAGCATAGGTTGGTTTTATTTCTACGTCTACTTTATATTTTTCTTTAACTAAACTCTTAAAGGCATCAATGACTGCCTGGTCAGCATAACCCTCCCAGCAGGTGATCCGTATGGTTTCTTTTTTTACCTCCTGGGCAAGGCCATAACTGCAGAAAGAAATCGCCACAACCAATGCTCCGAGTAACAGCGCTAAAACTTTTTTCATTGTAGCCCTCCATTCTCCCCTTATGAGGGGATCTATAAGGTAAGAATAAATAACCAGTTGCACCTGAGAGAAACTAAAAAAATCTTTCACCCTCCCTTTTACAATAGGGAAGGTAGTTTTTTCTGCACCTCCTTTCCCATAACAAAAAACTTAATAAATTAAGAAAACATAAATGACTTTGTTTTTGATACCTCAAAAGGCTTTACTCCCCGGCTTTCTCCCGTGATTTTAAGGGGGTTATCCTCCTCCTAATACAGGAAAGACAGCAAGAATATCATCTTCTTGCAAAGTATAGTCAGGTCCTACATGGAGGGAATTGACTAAAAGAGCACCTACCTCCACCTTATTAATATTGAGCTTTCCCAGAATATGGCTGACAGTAATGCCTTTAACATATTCCCACTCTTTTTCTTTAAATCTCCCTTCGCGAAGTGACGCAAATAATTTAACTTTCATGCTTAGCCGTGAGCCCCAAAATTTAATTAGTAGTCGTGGTTCTCAGAAATTCCAGAAGGAATCAATTTCCTCATCCGTGAAATCCCACACCGCATTGTGGGGCAGCACCGGATCTTCAAAAAATTCCGGGAGCCGGTCATTTTTGTTGGTAAAGCCGGCCGCCAGATTAAATTCATGTTCCGTCCGCAGGATCTGTTTGCCCAGTTTGGTTATATCATCGGCGGTTAACGAGATGCCAAACCGGGCATTAACCATATCAACCATGGCCGTAAAGCCCGCGGGAATGTCAATGATAGGAAAAGCGACAAAAATACACAAACCGGTGCTGTCGATAAAAGCGGTTGCAATCTGCAGGTTGCGGGAAAGCTCTATCTGCCCTTCTTTCTTCAAAGGATCAACAAAACCGCCGACCTTGAGAATATTGGTAGCAATAGTGTACCCGGCAGTATGGTCTGCTCCCATGGGTGAGGTTGCATAGGTAATGCCGATGCCCTTTACCGACCGGGGATCATACGCCGGGATGCCCTGATTCTTTACGACCGGCACTCTGGTGATACCGTAAGCTTTTCCGACTGCTGCTGCACCGCATCCGAGGATTCTTCCCAGTGGTGTTCCTGAACCAATTTCCTTAAGCAGCCCAAGCATACCCTGGCCGTCACCAAAGGGTATGATCCCGGCTTCCATGGCCACCCCGATCATGACCCCGGTTTCAATCGAATCAACTCCAATATCATCCATAAGGTGGTCCGCCTGGGCAATCACATCCAGATCATCGATACAGCAGTCCGCACCAAAAGCCCAGATGGTTTCATATTCAAACCCCGAAGTCATATACTTCTGGTCTTTATCATTATAAACCTGGGAACACTGGATAACGCACCCGGTATGGCAGCCGTGACTTACTTTGCCTGATCGGCCGGCAATCGTGTCATGCATGGTTTCACCACTTATCTTTTCATGTCCCGCAAACTTGCCATAGCGAAAGTTTTTGGTAGGCAGGCCACCGGCTTCATTCAGAATATTCACCAATACATCGGTGCCGTAATTCTTCAACGCCCCCCCACTGACCGGATGCTCAGCCAAAGCCTTGGCAAATATCTTACCGGCGGCCTTGAATTTCTTCGGATCAGCAATCGGAACACCCGGGGTATCAGAATCATCAATGGTTATATACTTTATCTTTTTTGACCCCATCACCGCGCCGAGTCCACCCCGACCCAAACTGCGGATATAATCATCCCGGGTCCTTACCGAGATATTGGCTGCTGCCAGACGCATCTCTCCCACCGGTCCCATACTGATGATTCCAATCTTTTTCCCCAACTTCTCAGTAAGGTTTTTTACCACCTCATAGTTGCCTTTACCCCCAAGCTCGGTTTCTTCTTTTATGGTAACTCCATTTTTATCAACCTTGAGACTATAAAAAGTATCCTTCTCGGGCAGTCCATCAATAATCAGGACTTTTATTCCCAACCGGGCAAAATTCGCGGCAGCCGTGCCTCCCGCATTACACTCTTTAATCCCTCCGGTTAAAGGGCTTTTCGCCCCAGCAGAAAGTCTTCCGGAGTTGGCACAGGTTGTACCCGATAGCAAACCCGGGGCAAATACCAGCTTGTTGTACTTACCCAACGGGTGACAGGTGGGCTTTACTTCCTGAGCCACAATTGTGGAAGTCAAACCCCTGCCCCCCAGCCCTTTCCATTGTTCCGGTACTTCTTCATTCGTAACCTTCAAATCGGTCATATTAATACGATAAATTTTATCGGGCATAATATCACCATGACCTTTTATTAATTATTTCAATGTGTTTTAATACAATTATTTTATTCCAGCCATTAAATTAGTCAAGTACTTAATGAGTTAAAGTTTAAATGCCTTCAAAAAAGACGAAATAATACTTTTTTATTTATTAAACTTACCATCAAACTGCTTTTTTGAAAAACTTACTTGACTTTTTTGATTAAATATAATATAATTTGATTTTGTAGACCAAGAAAATGTTTAACCTTTAAAACCCCAGCAGAGGTCTTTTCCTCTTACGTTGCGCTTGTTGGTTGAATGTTGCTTATTATTTTAACTAAGGTTAGGGTTTTTTTGGTTTTGATTGCTTAACCAAACAATATTCATCAATACTAACTCTTCTAAAAAGAAAGGAGGCAGAATGATGGGTAGATTAAAAAAAGGAAGAATTATTTACGTTTTTATTGCGATGTTTGCTCTGGTGGTTGCATTGGCTCCATTTTGTTACGCCCAGGGGGAAGCCCAGGGAGGAACTAAAGAGCTCGAAAAACCGACGCCCGTTCCCGGAGAAACTGAAACACCTGCCCCGGAGAAAGTGGAAATGCCTACAGTCAACATCAACACATCATTTTATTCACAATACATCTGGCGTGGATATGAACTAAGTCACAAAAGTTTTGTTATGTTCCCTTCTGTGACAGTCAGTTACAAAGGGTTTTCCCTGAATTGGTGGGGTGATATCGACACCGATTATGGAGCGGGACATCACTCAACAACTCGCCCCAATGATTTACAATGCTGGGAACAAGATTACCTGCTATGGTACAGTAACTCCTGGCAAAAGTTTAATTATACTATTGGTTATATTTATTACCACACGATGCCTTCCCATACTCAGGAAGTCTGGGTGGCTTTAGGTTACAGTAACTTTCTCAATCCCACTTTCAGTGTCTGGCGGGATATAGAGCATGGTCCATCCTGGTATTATAATCTTGCACTGTCACACAGTTTCCCGATTTCCAAGGATCGCACCTGCTGGAAATATGATATGTCTTTCGATGTCGGGGGGTGGGTGAGTTATTACGACCAGGATCATTACTGGCAACCGGGTGTTCATCCAAAAACTGATTATAGTGGCTTCCATGATGGACAAGTCTGGACCGGCCTCAAGGTTCCGTTGAGCGATGTATGTTCCATTACGCCAAAAATTCAATACTCATTTCCTCTAAGTACCAAGGCAAGAAACAATATCAAATCTCTAAGTTTTGACGGGGATGATGCAAATTTTCTGTATGGTGGCCTAATCCTAGATTATAATTTTTAGGAATGACTCTTGTTTCTTTAGCTTAAAGATAAAGAGTAGTTGACCTTAAAATTTTTAAAAAAGGAGGTCCAACATGAAGAAGCAATGCTTAAAATTACTAATGGCGAGCTTTGTCTGCCTCGGGTTATTCTTCCTGAGCACTTACTGCGGAGCGGTTACCATCAAAGATGTCAAGCCCGGGGAAGACGTCTTTAGCTATATCGCCAGGGAAAAGGGGGGTTTTGACCAGACCCTCTACCAGCAAGTGATTGGGGCTGCAAATGCCTTTAAGGAAGGCGATGTGGCAATTGGCGTGGGCGCGGATGATGAAGCAACCCGTCAAAATGCCCGCACCCTTCTGGCGAACACCAAAATAAAGGACCTGCATGCGCACCCCCTTTTGGTGGATAGCGTCCAGAAGTTTATCTGGGCATCAACTGACAAGGCTAAGTTGTTAGTGGTTCAAGACTGGACCATGGGAAAGTTGAAAACCTTTCTTCTGACCAAACCTGAACTGGAAATCAAGGCCATCATGGGCGGTTTAAACAGTGATGTGATCGGCTGTGTTCCCAAGCTCATGAGCAACCAGGAGCTGATTAAGGTGGATGCGAAAATCTTTAATCCTCTCCCGGGTACCAAAATCGGGGCAAAAGGCTATCTGAGCGCCCGCATCCAGCCCAACTCCCCTACTGATGATCCTGAGGAAATTGTCTGGCAGACCTTTGACGGTTTTTCCTATGCCGTAGGGGATTTGGTAATTGGGACCAACCCGGTGGACGGTTCAAAAGAAAGCACCACGAAAATAGAAACAGCCCTCAAGGATGTTGTTGATACCTTCAAATTAAACGGGGTTGTTCCCTGGTGCGTATTGGCCCATGTTGACGTTCAGGGTGAAATTTTTAAAGAAAATCCAAAGCTGGTTGATTTCTATTTCCAGAGCCTTGCCGGAACTGAAGCAGCCAACAAGGTCTTTGATGTGACCGTGGAAAAGATGATAAACCATGCCAAAGAACGCAAGGGTCAACGGTACGGGCTCTATTACGAGACCGGCCAGGGTTCTGACTTCACCAACGGCGCCGCCGAAGGTGTGGACATGGTGGTGCTTGAATCACGCAAGTACGGTTTTGCCCGTGGGTTGAAAGAGGAACTTGCTAAAGTTCAGCCGCAGGGTGCCTATACCCACTTCAATGATGTGGCAGGTTTTATTGGGCCGGAAGTTTTCCGGACCAAGGAACAATTGGTGCGCTGCTGCCTGGAGGATATCTGCATGGGCAAACTCCACGGGCTTTCTGCCGGGCTTGATATTTGCTCAACCCTCCACATGTCAGTCAGCCTTGATGACCTCGACTGGTGCCAGGACCAGATTATGCCCGCAAATCCCTGTTATCTCATGGCGCTTCCAACCAAGAATGACCCCATGCTGAGCTACCTGACCACTTCCTATCAGGATCACGTGCGCCTGCGGGAAAAGTTCGGCTTCAAAGTTAATGATGCCATGTGGGAGTTCTTCAAGCGAATTCAGGTTATCGATCAGGCCGGCAAGCCCACGAAACATTTTGGCGATCCCATCTGGGTGTATTATCAGTACTGCCTGGCCAAGGGCGACAAGCGTGCCCAGGATGTAATCATGGCTGAAGGCAAAAAGAAGTTCGATGACATTCACGGCACCTGGCTGAAAACCGGCTACAAGGTTCCTCTTGCCTCCGGGCATGGGAAAACCATGGGTGATCTGAATCCCGAACTCGACAAAAAAATCCGCGCTCTCTACGCTGACGCCAAAAAAGCGATCTGGGCGGAATTCACTCCGGAATTTATAAAAACCATCCCCAATTCCCTTCAGGTTGCGACCATGTCAACAGACCGGGAAAACTACATCGTGCGTCCGACTACTGGTGAACAGTTGAACGACCAGGCCGTAGCAACGCTAACCAAACTGAGAGACTCCTGGCAGGGCAAAGACCCGGACGTCCAGATTGTCATTGCTGATGGTTTAAACGCCAATTCAATAATGGCACAGGGGCATCTCATCCCGTATATCAATGAAGTGAGAAAAGAACTCAAAGCTGCGGGCATAACGGTTGGTGAGCAAAATATAGTGATGACCAGCGGCCGCGTGAGAGCCGGTTATGCTGTTGGCGATCTTTTGTTTGCAAAATCTGATCCCAATAAGCACCGGGCAGTGCTCAACATTATTGGCGAGCGGCCAGGGACCGGCCAGAATGCCTTCTCCGTGTATATTGCGGCCCCCAAGGCGCAGGTCTGGGCGGAAAAGAAATGCGACCACAATATCGTGAAAGTGGTGTGTGGTATTTCCACCATGGCTACCAAACCGGAAACTGCAGCTCAAATGACAGTCAAACTGCTCAAACAAATGTGGGCAATGTAATAATGTAATCCGAACCCCAAAGGAGGCACTATTTAGGTTCCTCTTTTGGGGTTTCTTATTCCCTTCCTCAAGTAATCGGGCCGCATTAATTCCTCAAACATTTCAAAACGATTGTTGAGCGTCCGGAAATGGAAAAAAGTCAGACAACAATACTTCCACAGTACACCAGCCCGAAATTACTTCAAAAAATAAAATTATATATTTCTGCCTTTATCAGTGTTCCTTTTTACCGGTATGGTGAAATTGGAAATATCTGCTATACTATCGGTAAAAACATTCTAGATGGGGTTATTCTTTATACCATGTTTTCAATGGCTGAAGAGGAGTTAAAGGTAGCCGCCATCCTCGGAGTGGTAGTGAAATATGCTTATCCAGGAATAACTATGATATCAAGCACTTATACTTCAGCGTTTATTGACCATATTGATTACCTGGAGGCGCTGGGAGAAGTAAAAAATCAAATTAAAAAATTAATTACCGCCCATGTAGGGATTGCCATTGGTCAGTCCTTGGGTGCGGTCTGGTTGCTTCTTTGCTTTCCGCCGTTTTTTAAGTTCTTTTTCCACAACCTGTCATGGGCAGCCCATTTGCTGGTAGTGATCTATTTTCTGCACCATGTGTGCGACGGTTCGGCACAAATCGTTGAAGGCAGAACCTGGTTTAAAATCGTGGAAATTAAAATTCGTCGCGGGGATGATATAAAACTGTCAAAAAATTTTTGGGTAATATATACCCTGGCTCAGAATTTTCAGCTTCTGCTCGGCCAGGTGTTCATATGGACAGCATTGGGCATTACCACCGCTTATTCACCGCATTTCACCGCCCCGCTGGTTATGGTTACGGTATTATGTGGCTTTTTCGGAGTAGTGATCTCAAAATTTATTCTGCCGGTTGCGTATAAATTAAAGTTTTGTTATTAAATTATATCAGTCGCCCAAAGGATATGCTCGAATTAAATGACATCCGTTTTTCAATCGAAAACAAAACGATTCTGGATGGGATTTCAGTAAAGTTTGACCCGGGGAATATTCACGGAATCATAGGACCGAATGGTTCCGGCAAATCAACCATGCTGAAAAATATTTGCCGTATCTGGGAACCACAAACTGGCACGATTTTTATTAATACCCAAGACTATCGGTCAATACCAAGAAAAGAGCTGAGCAAAATTGTTACCCTGGTTCCTCAACATACCAATGTTAGCTTTCCGATACCGGTTTATGATATCGTTGCTATGGGGCGCAATCCTCATTTGGGACGTTTCGAGGCATTAAAAAAAGAGGATCAGGAAATAATCGACCGCGCTTTAAAGCAAACAAATATTTATGAGCTGAAGGATCGCAATATCAATGAATTGTCCGGCGGTGAGAGTCAGCTGTCAATTATCGCGCGCGCCTTTGCGACCGAGGCAGCGCTCATATTGCTTGATGAACCAACCTCCGAGCTGGATATAAAACATACGCTGGCAATCATTAGTATTTTATACCGGCTAAAAGAACAAGGGAAAACTATCCTCGTTACCATGCACGATCTGAATCTTGCCAGAAAGTTTTGCGATACCATATCCATCATTCACCAAGGGAAAATCTTCTTTACCGGTTCACCGGAACAAGCATTTTCTGAAAACAATATCCGACAGGTGTTTGAGGTCAATGTCAGAGAGGTCAAAAAAAACTCCAGCGTTTTTCTTGAGTTTTATGCATAGTAGATGAAATATTTAAATATGAAAAAAAAATTATTGTTCAACAGCGGATTGATATTGTTTTTGTTACTGGTCAAGGCCGCTAACTGCCAGGACAACGCACAGGCCAAAACCGTTACTCCTCTCAATATGGGTGAGGTAAAAAATGCGTTAAGTTTTGTGAGAGGATGCGAAACAGCAAAAGAGGTGTGGCCACGGGTGGTCAGGTATAATTTCAAGATTTACAATTTTAAGACTGACACCTTCGCTCAGGAAGAAAAAACTATCACGCTTAACAAGAAGCCTTTGAGAATTATACCCCATGCTGTCGGTGTAACTGATATTTTATGGGCAATTTGTCCCCGGGAGCGCCTGGTTGGTTTTAATGAATTTTCTGCTGATCCCGAATTCAGCTTAATTGCCGACAAGGTGCGAGCAAAAGGCCCGATTTTTCAATCCAAGCAAACTGAACTAATCATCGGTTACCAACCGGATCTGGTTTTTACCGTGTTTTATTCTGGCGGTGATTTTAAAGAAAAATTAAAGCAGGCAAAAATCCCTTATTGTGATTTGGGATACTTTGGAACGATCGAGTCAATTAAAGATCAAATTCTTCTTATCGGCAAAATTATCGGCGAAGAGAACAATGCCCAGGCACTGGTAAAGCTGATAGATGACAAGATCATGGAATTAAAAAGCAAGCTTCCCAATGTAACCAAACCAATTCGGGTCCTCTATTATGATGAGGGAGGATATATTCCGGGAATATCGTCAAACTTTAATTCAATTTGTAAAATTATTAACGCCATCAATGTTGGTGCTGAGCAGGGGATTAAATCATGGTCTCAGATTGATAATGAAACCCTGCTCAAATGGAATCCTGAGGTAATCGTTGTCCCTGAAGGCAGCAATCTTAAAACACAACTGATGTCAAACAAAGTCCTTTCCCATGCCCAGGCAATTAAAAACAACAAAGTTTTTTATATACCGGGGGTTTATCTGAGGGTTGATTCTCAGTATATGGTGCTAAGCGCCAATCTGCTCGCGGGGATTATTTATGCCCAAAGGCTTTAAGCTTATTATCAAAAAAGAATTTTTATTATTTGTTGTCTTATCTGGTTTAATACTCATGGGAGGATTTTTTGCCCTGACCTCTGGCCCCTGGTTTATAGCCGTCACTGATGTTTTTAAAATTGTGATGTACAAATTGGGATTATTTTCAGGAAGCATTAATAACGTTGAAACCACCATCGTCTGGGATGGACGGCTTCCCCGTTTTATCGTGGGTGTTCTGGTGGGTTTTTCTCTTGGAGCGGCAGGCACTATTATGCAGGGACTTTTTAAGAACCCGATGGCCAGCCCTGGCGTCATTGGTATTGATTCCGGGGCTGCGCTGGGAGCAGTGGTGGTGATTTATTTGGGACTGGCCGCCAAGTCGCTCTTTGCCCTTCCGCTTTCTGCCATAGTATTTTCCATCCTCACCCTTATTATGGTCTTTACCATCGCAACGTCACGGGGGCAAACCTCGATATCCACGCTTTTGCTTGCCGGGATTGCTTTTAATTTTATCTTTAGCGCCCTAACCTCCTTTGTTATCACCCTGAGCACCAGGGAGTTTGATGTCGGGCGGGTCATTGTAACCTGGCTCATGGGTGACCTCAATAATCGTTCCTGGGAGCATGTCGGCATTGTTTTCCCCACGACGCTTATCGCTCT
The DNA here is from genome assembly GCA_026625185.1 of Thermodesulfobacteriota bacterium. Taxonomy (GTDB): domain Bacteria; phylum Desulfobacterota; class WTBG01; order JAGOGO01; family JAGOGO01. Next base: position 3,089,327 of record CP113000.1, read on the forward strand.
GGTGGGAACACTTTTCTTTGTTAAGGATCTCAACATTCTCATGCTCGGAGAAGAAACCGCAGCCAACCTGGGAGTCAATATCAGACTTGCTCGTAATGCCCTCCTGTTTTTTTCTTCGGTGGAAACTGGGGGGGCGATTGCGGTTTCCGGAGTGATCGGGTTTGTCGGTCTGGTTGCGCCGCACATTATGCGCAGTCTTATCGGCCCGGATAACAAAAAGCTAATATTTTTTGCCGGGCTGCTGGCAGCGGTATTTGTTATCTATGCCGATCTTTTTGTCAGGCTCATCGTTAAGGTTGATCTTAAGATCGGTATTGTTACTTCATTGCTGGGAGGACCATTCTTTCTCTATCTGATTATAAAACATAAAAAACGCTTTGAGTATATGTGATGTTATCGGCGATTTACTCCCAAGCGATCTAACGTCTAACGAGGTTTATAAATTATGCAAGCAACGATATTGGATACCAAGAGCACAGAAACTTTATTTGATCTTTATGCACAAAAAATTGAGCGGGTTAAAGCTGAAATTGCTAAAGTGGTTATCGGCCAGGATAAGATGATACAGCTTATGATTTTATCACTTCTTTCCAAAGGACATATCCTACTCGAAGGAGTTCCTGGACTGGCAAAAAGTCTTGCGGTTGAGACCTTTGCGAAATCGATCGGCGGGGATTTTAGGCGTTTTCAGTTCACCCCGGACAAGATGCCCAGTGACGTAACCGGAACCATGGTATACAATGACCGAGATAAAAAATTTGTTTTTTTCTTTGGCCCTATTTTTTGCAACATTTTCCTCGCCGATGAGATAAATCGGGCTTCTCCCAAGGTGCAATCGGCCTTATTACAAGCAATGCAAGAAAAGGAAGTAACGATTGAATGCAATCGCTATGATATCCCCAATCCTTTTATGGTGCTTGCCACTCAGAACCCGATTGAGCAAATTGGTACCTACCCGTTGGCTGAATCCCAAGTTGACCGCTTTATGGTGAAATATGATGTCGGGTATCCGGACAAAGAGGAGGAGCTCGAACTTATCCAGAGAAAAAATTCGAATTTTGACCAATTAAAAGCGGAGGTAAAAACTGTCCTTGCGCTGGAAGACATTATCAACACTCAGCAACTCATTCATGACCAGGTGCGAGTGAGCCAGAAGGTCATGGACTATATATTAAATATTTGCATCGCCACCCGACCTAATGAGACCTATAAATCTCAAAAAATTAAAACGGACATTCATAAGTACATCAGGCTCGGGGCATCTCCCCGGGCGACAGAATTTTTGCTTGCCTTGTCAAAATCTTTTGCTTTTTGTCAACACCGGGACTTTGTTAATTTTGATGATGTGTTGACATGCGCAGCCCATGTTCTCAGACATCGCATCTTGCTTAACAGTTTTGCCCTTTCACAACAAGTTTCGTCGGATATGCTGATTGAAGAAATAATTAAGATAATAAATCCTTATTAACGTATGGCCAAAACTGAGAAAAGTCTTCTGTCCAAAAAAGAGTTGTTAGACATTTTTATCAATCACCGGGTACATTCTCCCTTTCCCGGTGATTGGGAAAGCACTTTCAAAGGGCTGGGGTATGAGTTTTGGTCACTCAGGGAACTGGGGCCGGGTGATCCCTTCAGTCATATTGACTGGAAGGCAACTGCAAAGACCGGCAAATACTATGTACGGGAATATCTTGCGGAAAGTTATTTCAACGTCATGATTCTGTATGATATCAGCGCATCGGTTGGATTCGGCAGAAAAGAACTAATACAGGCTCATATCGCAGTTTCCATCGCCTATAGTGCGATCACCAGCAACAACGGATGCGGATTAATTTTGTTTGCAGATGAGGTCAAAGGATACATTCCCCCGCGCATGGGGAGGTCACACTTCATGGAAATCATAACCGCAATTGTAAATGCAGCACCAGTATCGTGCCGGGAGACAAAAATCCAGAACGTAATGACAAAATTAATGACCGAGGTTCCGGAAAGCTTAACTTTCATCCTGTCCGATTTTATGTACCCGCTCGATTTCACTTACAGTTTTCATAGCACCGTCCATGGAACTAACAAACATGAGGTAAAGGCCGTTCAGGTGCTTGAGGAGGGAGAAATTTCCCTGCCACCCCATTCCCGAGGTCTTCTCCCCCTTTATGATTATGAGAGCGGAGAAAACATTCTGTTTGACCTAAGCAAGTGGAGCCTTTACAATCAAAAAATGCAGGAGACACGGGACACGATCAAACATCGCCTCGATCGTGCCGGAATCGATGTTGTAACCATAACTCCGACCGATGACATCGGGAAAAAGATTAACACCTTTATGAAACGACCACCATCATCCTACTAAGATAGTGAGCATACCGACATGAAAGAGGTCTACCTAAAAAGACTTTTGCTGCTTTCTATTTTGATCGTTTTTATCGGTTTGTCTTATACTCAAGCCCATGCCGTAACCCAGTTTGGACAATTCATGCCGGGGAAAAAACCACCAGCTGAATTCAGTTTTGACGACATCTGGTTTGACAGCGAGGGGGCAAAAATGATTCCCGACATTAGCATGAATTGGCTCACGGTTGTGTTTGATCCCCGTTATACCAATGTTAATATGTCTACCACTGAAACCGGAGAAGTCAATGAAAGTTTCATTCAAGAAAAAGCAAAAGCCCTGATCAGTTCCAATTCCAATCTGAGGGACTTTCTGTATGATAAAAATCTTGCCGAAGATGCCTGTTTTTTCCGGCTGCGTGAAGGAATGACCGCAGCCGAACTCAAACAGCTAATTGTCCAATTAAATCAGGATGAAGCAGTTAACTATATTCACCCAACCATTATTCTTAACAATAAAATCTATGCCTTTTTCAATGCGCTCCGTATTAAATGGAAGGCAGGTGCTGATACCGCCCGCAAAGACCGGCTCCTCCGGCAGGTTTTTGCGGTTTTTGACAAGCCGGAAAATCTATATCGGGTGAATGTCCTGGAGATACCATTTTTTACCGCACTCCATTTGCTGGGAGAGGATATTGGCGTTCTGGAGGCTACTCCGTATCTCATGGAAATCAAACCGACTATTAGGGTGAACCTTGGCTTAACGATGAATGGAGCGCGCATCGGTGATAGTATACCATTTACTTTCACCATTGTATTTTCAGACCGAGTCAGTATTGATCCGAGTTCTGTTTCCAACATAAATCTCCGACCGTTCAATCTTCAACGAGAGCTTTTTGACACTACCTTTGATCCCTACGATCCCACAAAAGTTGTCCTGCGAAGCCCGGTAAGAATTACCGGCACAATCACCTGCTACGCCTCAGGAGAATTTGTGTTACCCCCTGTTAACATAAGCTATAGCTGTCAGGAATGCTCCGGGAACCCCGTGCGGTCGGTTGAAAGTAAAACCATCCCGTTTAAAGTTTCATCTCTGTTGCCGACAGCCAAAGAGGGAAATCGCCTTCTGGTGCCCACCAATGTCATACAACCGGATTTTCAGTTCGATACCCTCCGGACCCAGAAAAAATGGTTCTTCACGGCCGCATTAGTAACATTGGTACTGTTTTTTGTTTGTGTCGGTTGGGTTGTGGTACTATCCTACCGGGCAAAAAAGGAAAGGGGGGAACTGATGGAAAAAACCAAAGACGAGTTTTTGGCTGAAGAACTTCGTCAAATACTGCTTTCCCCTATACCAACACCACACTGGAAATATCTTACTGACGCCGGCACCTTGGTGCGGAAGTATATCGCAGCCCGTTATCATATCCCGCGGGAACACCTAGGAGGAAGCGGAAATCAGTTTGTCAATAGCATTAGCAATCACCTACCAGAGAACTGCACCGGGCTTTTGCATACTATATTGGAAACCGTTGACAATGCTGTCGCGCTTGAACTGGAGACCTATCCCGATTTAGCGAAACTTCGAACCGACATAGCAACCCTCATTGATTTCACAACGCGGCAAAACAATTATGAGGTTAAAAATTATTCATGAGTATTCAGTATCCCTGGGCTTTGCTTCTTCTGTCCCTTGTTCCGTTAGCGCTCTACGGGCGGAGGAAATATGTTACAAAAACTGGCTTTGCTCAGGTATCGCTCTTTGACCAAAACCTCCAGCCCAGCGCTGTAAAACGGTATGGAGGCGATGTGTTGGCTGCTTTGTGCATGCTATTGTTAGTGTTTGCTGTTACCAACATTCAATATTCAAGTTACTGGCACAAAACCTATCTCGAGACCAAGTGGATAATGCTGGTTCAGGATTTGTCTGGTTCAATGCAGCGCGCCAGTGGGGAAAGTGATCGAAGTACGTTAGGAGATGTGGCGCTTGAAGGTGCACGGTCATTTATTGACATGCGAAACAAAGATGATCTGATCGGAATCGTGGCTTTTTCCAGTTTTGCAAAACTGATAGCTCCCCCGTCATTCGATAAGGAAATTCTCAAAAAAAAACTTGATCTTTTGAGTAGACGAGGCGATTCATTTATTTTCAGAGACCTGACGGTGGGAGGAGCAACCAATGCTTCATACGCTGCGTGGCTGGCACTATGCGTTTTCTTTATGTTGGTACCGGAGGAAAACCAGCCGTCCTATGAGGAAATAAACGACCTACGGTATTCGTTGATGGGGAAAACGGTTAAGAAACTACCAATCCCTGAAAAACTTAAAAATATTAAGTTTGGACAAGGAATGGCAATTGTATTGTTTACTGATGGCCGGATTGAGGCAAATGCAAGCAACGAAGATGTTAAAAAAGGGTTGCTTAATTTCGTCAATGTGGTGGATTTGGTTAAAGAGCTGGGAATAAAACTTTATTTTATTGTGGTCGGAGGTAACGTTAACAGTGAAATTCGAATGGCTCTTGAAGGGCCGGAGGGAAGTTCTCCGGCAGGTGATATATTCTATATGCCTCCTACCTTTAACCGGCAAAAAATTGGGGAGGTGTATAAAAAAATTAACGATTTAGAAAAAAATCGATTATTGGAAAAAATTTTTAAACGAAAAAAAGATACCCGGTGGCCACTTGCTGCAACTGCTTTTGGTGTTTTATTTTTTTACTGTATTATACAAGCAACCCCCCAGTTTAGAAAGATATAGGTCCACTATGGTAAAAAGATACCGTATAATGATATTCATTTTTTCTGTTATTGCGGTAGGATGTCTGGCACTTAGCATATATTTCCTGAGTCAGTACCGTCACGTGAGGACCATGGAAAAACAAAACCGACATTTACAGCAAGCACTTCAAATAGCTGATGCGTCTGCTGACAATGAGGCTGCTGTGAAGGGGTATAACAATATCAAACCGATGCTTCCTGAAGTGCAGCTGCGAATTTTACAAAGACAATGGGGCATTGCGTTGGCAAAACTTCAACAGATAAACCTTGTCCGGGTAAACAGTTTTTTGCAAGATGATTCACCCGAATATATTCAACTACTCAAAAACTATCTCGATGAAATGCGTGACCGATGCAACAACACTTTGGCCGATACTACATCACTTTCACCTGAAATCGCGTGGCAGATACATAATATAGAAGCCTCAATAAAACTATTAGCGGCATTCCTCATGTTCTCTAATGAGCAAAACCCGGATAAGGTACAGGGTGTTATACGAGAAGCATTGTCGGATTTTAAAGCGGCCATTGAGGCCGTTGATAAAACCGATGTGCCTGCCTATGTAAAAAATATTCCCCGGTGGAACTTTGAAATGCTCACCGGTGAGGACTACATAAAAAAGATAGAGGTAGCTAAAACTGAGCTGGAAAAAAATCAGGCATTAAGCGAGAGCCTTGAGGCCCTTATTCCTGAAATGGGTGGCTATGCCCCGGGCGAACCCATAGAAACAAAAATTAAAAAATAAGCGGTCACTGAACCATGGCTCTCGAAAATAGTTATTATCTTTGGTTACTTCTATTGCTCCCCATCTTTATTTCTTGCGCAATTTATTCCTATCGAAGTTCAAACGCCTGGCTATACAAATTTTCGGGCCGGAGTAAAAAAATATCCTCTTGTGTAACTACAACGAGTTGTTTATGCCTCGCTCTCGCAGCACTTATTCTGTCTTTGTCAGAACCAAAAGTTCAATATACTCGAACAGTCTTTAACCGGGGTGGCATCGACATTGCAATTGGCATTGATGTTTCAAAATCAATGCTTGCTGAAGATGAAACGCTCTCGGCCGAAGGGAAAAAACTATTCACCATCCCCAACCGTTTAAATCGCTCTCGCTACTGCGCGCTTAACCTGATTGCTGGGCTACGAGGCGAGCGGATAGGGGTCTTTCTGTTTGCCAGCCGGGGCGTTGAGGTGATACCACTTACCATCGACTACGGATACTGCCAATACCTTTTAAAACACATCAATGACACCACGATCACTATTCCTGGGAGTGATTTAAACCAGGCAATCTTAACCGGAAAGGCAATGCTGGAAAATATTTCGTTTCGTAAGATTAAGGTTATTGTTCTCATTTCCGATGGGGAAGACATTACTAATGACCCCACGGCATTTATTGAATCATCTCGACAAGCTCTTTCTCAAGGAATTAGCATTTATACCGTTGGCACCGGAATGGGTCGAGGTGTTCTTATTCCCATACGAGATGCAAGGGGAATAACGATTAGGGACTATTACCGGGATGAGGATGGGACATATTTGAAAACCCGGTTGGTGCAAGATACATTAAAGACCATTGCGAGTTTGACGGGAGGAGCTTACTACCGTGTAAGCGAACAAAATTGTGAAGAAAAAATAGTATCTACCATTCTGCACCGCGCCAGAACAGTTGAATACACAAAAGTAAAAGAACGAGCATGGTTTTATTTATCACCAATTTTACTTATCCTCAGTGTTCTTATGTTTGCTATCGGCATCATCAGCAACCAAAGATAATCTCCCGTTGGTAATTTTCAAATCAAACTTATCGTTTCCGACCCACCTAACAATAAACTACTCGGAGAAAAAGTAATTTTTTTATTTTTTTCCTTCTTCAAATAATTTTCATTTTTGGCGAAAGGACATCCGATCGATAGCACTGGAAATCTGACCGGCAAATGTATCAAGCAAGGCCTTTTGTTCAATCGTAAGAGGTTCAGCACGATGGGTGCGTAGGCCGATAACCCCGACAACGTGAGTGGGCGTGAGCAGCGGAACGAAATAGGCTTCCGCCATCGGTAAGGTGTCAGTAAAACGTCCAGCAGGTTTCCGTAGATTAAATACCCAGGTAGCAACGCTGAGATCTTTTTCACTAAGAACAAACGAACTCGCAGAATGCAGCACCAGACGGCCAGTTGAGAGTTGATCGGGAAGTAAGATCGAAATTTTTGCGCAAAATATACTGCCTAATTGTTTGACAGCAGTAACCAGGACTTCGTCAATGTTCGCGGCATTTGCGACTTCACGCGCGAGTGTGTAAAGCGCAACAGATTGCTCTTCGCGGTGCTGGAGGGCAAGCTGTTGGGCCCGAATGCGGGAAGTGAGATTGCCAAGAATCGAGGCGATGACGAAATACATCCCCAGCATGAGCGCATCTTGTGGCTCCGCAATATGAAAAGTGAAGGGAGGAGAAATAAAAAAGAAATCCCAGAGCAATGCGCTAAAAGTCGCAGAAAAAATAATAGGCCCGCGACCGACAAAAAGCGCGAGCAATACAATGGCAAACAACAAAACCAGTCCGACTGTTTGGTACCCAATGATGGGTAAAGCGCTGTAGCAAATTCCTGCCAAAACGATCACTGTGATAAATCCATAGGCATATTGTTGCAAGGCTAATGAAATGTCAGGCTGAAGTTGCTTTTGTTTGAACGTTTGAATTTTGTTACTAGCGATCACTGAAATATCAATATTTCCGCTCTGTTTAATAAGACGAGGAACAAATGAATCCTCTCTAAAAAGTTTTACTAAAGGGGAATCCTGGGTTTTGCCAACAATAATTTGCGTCACATTGTGGTGCCGCGCAACTCGAACAATTCCTGAGACAAGGTCAGTGTCGGTGGTCGTGATAATTTCCGCGCCAAGTTCCCGGGCTAATTCCAGATTTTTTTCCTGTCGTCTTTTTGCTTCTGGTGAAAGTGGGCGATGGGGCAACTCCACGCTTGCGGCGATCCAGGGTGATTGCAGCGCATATGCCACGCGTCGTGTCGATCGCACCAGCTCGGCAGACATGGGACTTGGTCCAACGGCAACCAATAAGCGTTCGCCTGATTTCCACGGGCCGGAAATCTTGTGAATTTGCATGTAGTCGCGCAATTGCTGATCAACATGTTGTGCGGTCAACCGTAGCGACATCTCCCTCAATGCGGTCAAATTGCCGCGGCGGAAAAATTTTTGTGCGGCAAGCTGCGCCTTGTCCGGCACATAGACTTTTCCTTCCGCAAGGCGTTTCAACAACTTTTCCGGCGAAATATCAACAAGCTCGATCTCATCGCTTCGATCAAAAATTGAATCCGGAACCGTTTCTCGCATCACCAGACCGGTAATCTGCTGCACCGCGTCAGCGCGACTTTCCAGATGCTGCACGTTGACAGTTGTATAAACGCTGATACCGGCATCGAGCAATTCGACCACATCCTGATAACGTTTGGCATGCCGGCTACCGGGGATATTAGAATGAGCAAGCTCATCAACCAGCACAAGCTGGGGTTTGCGAATAAAAATAGCATCCAAATCCATTTCATCGAAGATTGCGCCGCGGTAGTCCATTTTCCGTCGTGGAATAATCGTCAAGCCTTGTAGAAGTGCATCAGTTTCAGCACGCCCATGGGTTTCAACATATCCCACGACAATGTCTACCCGCTCTGATAAAGCTTGACGTCCGGCTTGCAACATAGCGTACGTTTTGCCGACCCCGGCAGCCATGCCGAAAAAGATTTTCAGCCTGCCTTTCTGTTGCCGGCTCTCTTCTTTTTTTATTGCTGCCAGCAAGGCGTCCGGGTCGGGACGTTGTTCGATGTTCACAGCTTTGGTTTCTCCGTCACTTGATTTGATCAAGAGCTACGTTCAAAAGAAAAACATTGACGCGCGGCTCGCCAAAAATACCCCATTGCGGTGTCTCAATAAGGTGTTCCATTAAGTCAACAATTTTTTGCCTTTGCTCCACTCGAAACCCACGAACATGTGCAATGCGGTTAATTTGTAACCGCGCCGCATCCGGACTTAAATGGGGGTCAACTCCGCTGCCAGAAGCAAAAAGCATATCAGATGGAACAGCCCTCCAATCCAGATCCTCAAATTGTTTCCGGCACTGCTGCAGGGCATTTGGTAAACCGACGCTGGTCGGACCAAAATTTGTGGCACCCGACGGCATGGGATTATAATCTATCGCGGATGGGCGGCCCCAGAAATAACGAGAGCTAATAAATTTTTGTCCAACCAATTCCGAGCCCTTAATTTTTCCATCAACCGTTATAATGCTGCCGTTGGCCTGGCGGGGAAAGACGATTTGTCCTATCCCGGTGATGATAAGGGGATAAATTATTCCGGTCAGAACGGTCATAATGAGGAAAAGACGTAACGCTGAAAAAAGATGTCTCATATATTCACCTTATGCGAGTTTCAAGGCGATAACCAAAATATCAATCACTTTAATGCCGAGGAATGGAACAATAAGGCCGCCGATACCGTAAATCATCACATTACGCAGTAAAATAGCGTTCGCGCCCCGTGGACGATAGGCAATACCCCTCAATGCCAGCGGAATCAGGGCGATGATAATAAGCGCATTGAAAATCACAGCCGAAAGAACAGCGCTTTGCGGAGAAGCCAGCTTCATAATATTGAGAGCTGCCAGGGGGCCATTTGCCCCCGAAACAGCATAGAGCGTAGCAAAAAGCGCTGGTAAGATTGCAAAATATTTCGCCACATCGTTGGCAATGCTGAAAGTAGTGAGAGCGCCTCGCGTCATGAGTAACTGCTTCCCGATTTCAACAATCTCGATTAGTTTAGTCGGATTGCTGTCTAAGTCAACCATATTTCCGGCTTCGCGTGCAGCTTGCGTGCCGGTATTCATGGCTACGCCGACATCAGCTTGCGCCAGCGCAGGAGCATCATTCGTTCCATCTCCAATCATGGCAATAAGTCGCCCCTGCGCCTGTTCCTCGCGAATGCGTTGTAATTTGGTCTCCGGTGTGGCTTGAGCAATAAAGTCATCCACCCCAGCTTCCGCCGCGATTGATGCTGCTGTAAGCTGATTATCGCCCGTGATCATCACCGTGCGAATACCCATGGCTCGTAGTTGTTCAAAACGTTCCTTTATGCCCCCTTTTACCACATCCTTGAGCTGAATCAATCCTAAAATTTCAAGATTTTCGATTACCACCAGCGGTGTGCCTCCTGACCAGGCGATATCCGTTCCGATCATCTGCGTAACATGCATGCTCATGCTGGAAACCTGATTTTCTGCGCCGTTTGCAATTAAATAAGCGCGTATGGCCTCAAGGGAACCCTTACGAATGCTTCGTGCTGAACGTCCATCCATGGCGGGAATATCAACACCACTCATCTGTGTCTGCGCGCTGAAGGGAACAAACCGTGCCCCCAACTCCTTGATGTTCCGACCACGGAGGCCAAAGTCTCTTTTCGCCAGCACCACAATCGAGCGGCCTTCCGGGGTTTCATCGGCAAGCGACGCTAATTGAGCGGCATCCGCTAAGCGTTCTTCAGTCACTTCCGGAGCGGGCACGAATTCCATTGCCATGCGATTGCCCAGGGTGATAGTTCCCGTTTTGTCAAGCAGAAGCACATCAATATCCCCGGCCGCTTCAACGGCGCGACCGCTCACCGCCAACACATTATGCCGAATCAGTCGATCCATGCCGCTGATGCCGATGGCACTGAGTAGGCCGCCGATGGTCGTCGGAGCCAGGCAAACAAGCAAGGCCACAAGAACCGGAAGTGTCAGTGAAGAATGTGATTTCATCATGCCCGCAGCTTTTTCGCTGTAAATGTCGAATGGAAGCAATGAAACGACGACCAGTAAAAAGATAATGGTAAGCGCCCCGAGCAAAATCGTCAAAGCAACCTCATTCGGGGTTTTGCGGCGCTTGGCTCCTTCCACCAGGGCAATCATGCGGTCGAGAAACGTGTTGCCCGGTTCCGATGTTATGCGGATAATAATTTTGTCACTCAACACCCGGGTGCCGCTGGTGACGGCGTTGCGGTCACCGCCGCTTTCCCGTATTACCGGAGCGGATTCACCGGTGATGGCAGATTCATCAACACTCGCAATACCTTCGATAACTTCCCCATCGCCAGGAATAACATCATTAGCTTCGCAGACCACGATATCCCCAACTTTCAATTCCGTAGCAGAAATTTTTTCTTCCTGACCGTTAACGAACCGGCGAGCGACCGTTTTCGTTCGCATTTTGCGGAGGCTTTCGGCTTGAGCCTTGCCGCGGCCCTCTGCAACCGCTTCTGCAAAATTCGCAAACAGCGCCGTGAGCCACAACCAGAAAGTGATTTGTATATTAAACATATCAGATTTCCCGCCGGTGAGCTCGTGGATAACGGTGGCAGTTGTCAAGATCGCTCCAAGAAAAACTACGAACATCACCGGGTTTTTGATTTGCCAACGCGGATCGAGCTTGACAAAAGTATCCACGAGTGCGCGTAAAATGATTGCTTGATCGAAGAGCTTAGGTGATTTTTTTATCGAGTCCATGTGAACGTTCTTAAATAAAAGTCAATTTAACGAGCAATGTTTTAAAATACATGACCAGCGAGCATAAGAAGGTGTTCGACAATCGGGCCGAGTGAAAGTGCAGGGAAAAACGTCAGCCCGCCAACAATAATAACGATTGCAACCAACAAAACAACAAAAGTAGCATTATCGGTTTGAAAAGTCCCTGCGGAAAACGGCGCATTTTTTTTGTTGGCCATACTGCCGGCGATGGCCAACACCGGCACGATGACGGCGAAACGTCCGATGAGCATAGCAATGCCGAGCATAATGTTATAGAAAGTGGTGTTGGCATTCAATCCGGCAAACGCACTGCCATTATTCCCCCCCGCTGAAGAAAAGGCATAAAGTATTTCACTCAGCCCATGCGGGCCTTTGTTTCCAAGGCTCGATAAACCGGCATCCGTCACGCAGGCAATCGCTGAAAAAACCAGGATGACAAGACTCGGTGCAATCACCGCCAGCATGGACATTTTAACCTCAAAAGCTTCAATTTTTTTGCCGAGATATTCGGGCGTTCTGCCGACCATCAAACCCGCAATAAACACAGTAATAATGACAAAAATAAGCATCCCGTAAAGTCCCGCGCCCACGCCGCCAAAAATCACTTCACCGAGCATGATGTTGAACATTGCCACCAAACCAGCGAGCGGCGAAAGGCTATCGTGCATTGCATTCACCGAACCATTGGAGGCGGCAGTGGTTGCGGTTGCCCAAAGCACGCTGTTCGTGACACCGAAACGCACCTCCTTGCCCTCCATTGACCCGGCGATACCGGTCACCGGATTATAGCCGTATTCGGCCCAAAGCGAAACCATCAATCCCATGAGAAAAAGCACCATCATCGCCGCGAAAATTACCCAGCCTTGTCGTCTGGAATTAACCATTATCCCGTAGGTATAGGTCAACGCGGCCGGAATAAGCAAAAGGGAAAGCATTTGAAAAAAATTGCTGAGTGGTGTTGGGTTTTCAAGTGGATACGAGCTGTTGGCGTTAAAAAAACCGCCGCCGTTGGTGCCCATCTGTTTGATCGCTATTTGCGAGGCGGCCGGCCCAAGCGGAATGATTTGGGTATGACTTTCGAGTGTCTGTATGTGCAGGGAGGGTGAGAACGTTTGCACAACGCCTTGTCCAAGGAGTAGGATCGCAAGAATGAAAGCAAGGGGCAGAAGAACATACAGCGTCGTGCGAACAAGATCGACCCAAAAATTACCGATCGTTTGCAGAGAGCGTCGCGTCAAACCGCGTGTCAGCGCCAGCAACACCGCCACGCCAGTGGCGGCACTCAAAAAATTCTGCACTGTCAGACCGAGCATCTGCGTGAAATAGCTGAGGCTGGTTTCCCCCGCATAGCTTTGCCAGTTGGTGTTGGTCATGAAGCTGACCGCCGTGTTAAAGGCTAAAACCATAGAAACCCCCGGCAATTTTTGCGGATTGAGCGGCAACTTATCCTGAATCATTTGCATGACGAAAACAACGACGAACCCGATAAAATTGAAGATGAGCAATGCCCATACGTAGGTTGACCAACGCATTTCAGTATTTTCATCAATCCCCGCAAGCCGGTAAATTGCTTTTTCCAGAGGCCGCAGTAAGGGCGTCAGCCACGTATGCCCGCCATTAAAAACTTTTGCCATAAATAAACCGAGAACCGGGGTCAGCGCCAACAGAAAAAACAGATAAAGCACTATCTGTACAACTTCATGGAGATGCATGTTTCATTCTCCGGTTAAAGTGAAAATAAATAAATCCGGCACGTTCAGTACGACAAAAACCTCTATAGCAACTATGCTTTATTAAGACACCCAACATAGTAATAACCATATAAGATCAAAGGGAAAAACGCAATAAGATTCCTCGTGCCCATGATTTTCTTAAAAAATGTTCTTTCAGCTTGATTATGCTCACCTCCTGAAATACAGGAAGAAAATAAAAAAGACTGCTGGCATGGCAGCAGTCTTTTATTCTCTGTCCAATGCCCTCCCAAATGCCTACGAGGTTAGCTGACGGGCTTGGGCTTGGAAGTGCCCTATTCTTCTCAATGAGAAATTAGCCCCTGTTACTTGGGTCCCCCGCATCCATGGTTTCCATGGATCTCGGCGACATAATATTATTTATATTTTGATAAATTATCGATCGCAAAAATCAAAAAGTCAAGTAGAAAAACAGCAACGAATTGCCTCAAATTAAATGTTACCCAAAGAGTGATTAAAAAGGGATCGTTGACTCATAAATAGATGTTGCCGAACATCGACTTCCAAAAGGAGGGATAATTATGAGTCCACGGTCCAAACGAGAGTATCGGGAGGCAGTTTATTTGCGGTATAAAAATGCCCCTCGTCGTGAAAAAACCGCCATCCTAGATGAATTCTGCGCTACCTGCGGATGTCACCGCAAACACGCCATCCGAGTCCTCAAAAGGTTCAAACGCTTTACCAAACCAAAGGGGAAAAGAAGAGGAAAACCAACCATTTATCAGAATGAGGCTATCGGTAAACCCCTTAAAGAAATCTGGCTTAAAGCTAATCTGCCCTGTTCAAAACGCCTCAAGGTCATTTTGCCGCTCTGGCTTCCTGGATATGTTGAACTCTTCGGCCAACTCCCTGCGGATGTTACCAGTGCCTTGCTGAGAATCTCTCCTCCAACTATAGACAGGCTTCTTAAGCCTATTCGAATCCATTACACAAAACGGGGCCGCTCTACCACAAAGCCAGGAACTCTTCTACGAAAGAAAATCCTCATAAAAACCAACCAATGGGATGAGTCACGCTGGGTTTACCCCTCGGCCCACTCCGATATAGTGATACCCTAATTCAGACATTCTTTCCGGTTCATAAATATTTCTCAAGTCTACGATCAATGGCTGCGCCATGAGCTTTTTCACCTCTTTGAGATCAAGGTTCCTGAATTCGTTCCACTCCGTAAGAATAACGAGACCATCTACTCCTTTAACTACCGAATAGGCATCTATTCCGTAAGTAAGATTTATAGAATTTACCGCCTTTTTAAACTCATCCATCCCCTCGGGATCATACGCTTTTACTTTTGCCCCTTTTTGCAGTAAGGCCTGAATAATATCAATAGCCGGAGATTCTCTCACATCACTGGTGTTGGGCTTAAAAGCAAGGCCTAAGATAGCGATCATCTTCCCTTCTAAGGATCCTACTGCTTTCTCAATCTTTTCCACCATTACCCTGCGCTGATTCCGGTTTACTTTAATGACTGATTCAACAATACTGACGGGGCTTCCGAGTTTTTTTCCCAAAAAGGCAAACGCGTGAGTATCCTTGGGAAAGCATGACCCTCCAAAGCCTGGACCAGGGTGAAGAAATTTCGAACCGATCCTTTTGTCCAACCCCATGGCTTTAGCTACCTGATGCACATCTGCCCCGACCTTTTCACAAATATTAGCCACCTCATTAATAAAGGAAATTTTAGTAGCAAGAAAAGCATTGGAAGCATATTTAATTATTTCTGCGGTCTCCAAATTGGTAAAAACAAAGGGGGTCTCGATCAAGTAAAGCGACCGATAAATATCTTTCATAATTGCCAAGGCGCGGGGACTCTCCGCACCAATTACCACCCGGTCGGGCCGCATAAAGTCTTCAATGGCAGATCCTTCCCGGAGAAATTCAGGATTAGAAACAATATCAATGTTACTTCTTTTTTTTAGTTTTTTTTGAACCATCTTTTTAAACCAGTTATTTGTTCCCACCGGCACCGTACTTTTTAACACAAGAACTTTATAGTCATCAATTATTTCTCCCAGACTCTCTGCCACTTCTTCCACTTGAGAGAGATCGGTTTGCCCTTGGCCATTATCCGGTGTTCCTACGGCAACAAAAATCACCAGGGAACGATCCACGGCCGTCTCGAGGTTTGAGTCAAAAGATAGCCTCCCATTTTTCACGTTTCGTTGGACTAACTCCTCCAGGCCAGGCTCATAAAATGGGATCTCTCCTTTGTGGAGTTTTTGAATCCTTTCCCGGTCTTTATCAACGCAGATAACCCTCATACCAAAATCAGCGAGCCCGGCTCCTGAAACCAACCCCACGTATCCCGTACCAATCATCGTAATGTTCATGATTTTCTACCTCGTGCCGTTATAGGTTAAGAATTTTTCCCGTTAAGTTTTTATGCATAGCTGTGAAGACCAGTAAGAAGATAATTAACACCAAAATAAGTAAAAATAACGGCGACAAAACCAACGATCGAAAGAATCGCTGCCTTCTTCCCGCGCCACCCATGGGTGTATCGAGCATGGAGAAAGGCAGCATAAAAAAACCACGTAATAAGTGACCACGTTTCTTTAGGGTCCCAACTCCAGTAACTCCCCCAAGCATAGTTAGCCCAGGCAGCGCCAGTAATTATTCCTATGGTAAGCATGGGAAAACCAATGGCGATGGCCTTGTAGTTAACATCATCCAAAACACCTTCATCAGGTAATATCCCTTGTCTTTCCTTAAGCGCTACGGTGGCAATTAAATAAATAATACTGACCCCAAAGGAAACGGCAAAAGCAGCGTACCCGATAAAGCAGGTAATAACATGGTAGGTAAGCCAATTGCTCTGGAGTGCTGGAACAAGCGGTTGAATTTCATTGGAAAAAGAATCAGTGAGCGTGGTAAGGGCTAACAGTATAGAAGCAACCGGCGTAACAAATGCTCCCAGAGTTTTTATTTTTACTTTATATTCAATCACTAAATAAATAAAAATGATAACCAAAGCAAAAAATACCATGGACTCAAACTGATTTGAAAGAGGGATGTGCCCATACCCGAGCGCATAGGATTCTTTCCAGCGAAGGATGAAGGCGGCTATCTGCCCAATCAGTCCGCTTAAGGTTACCATAGTGGCAAGATTCCCGATTACTTTACTCCGAAATGCCAAATAGCAGATGTACAAAAACGTGCTTAAAAGATAAACAAAGGTAACAACGCTGAGTATCCTGGAACTCACCATACGCTATTTATTCTCCTTCTTCTGTGAGGAACAATCCAAAATAAGGAAGGGAACAGATCCATCCCCAGCACATTTCACATCACCCATTCGGCATCTCAGATATTTTCAATTTCTGCCTTTAGCCTCTCGAACACTTTTTCAAAACCGATCCGGTTCTTACGAGCAGTCCCGGCCATTACCAGCTCGAGGTTATTTCCCACAGTCTTTGTTCTTATCCACACCTGTTGATGAGAAAAGAAAAAGGTACTGAGAATTCCAAGAATCATGAGAATACATCCCGCCCAGACCACGTTAACCCCCGGGTCCTTTGTGACCTGAAGACCGGTATAGACTTTTGTTCCAATATCTTGAATCAAAAATTGATACTCACCTTTACTGCCATGAAAATCCGGGAATTTTTGGAAGACCCAGGTTTGAGTCTGAAGCTCGTCGCCCTTAAATATCAATAACTCTAACGCGGGATTGTGCAGTGCAAAAGAGCGATTCATCACCGTTCCATTTTCATCCAAAATAAAATCAGGAAAAAATCGGTTTACTTTTATTCTCAGACCAGTTGTGGGGAGGGTAAAGCTTTCTCCCAAATTCACATGAAATTCTCTGCCTGGTTCCTTACTTCTTTTTTTTCTAACCCGAAGGGTTATTTCTCCTCGTTGATCGGCAGCCTCTCCAAAGCTTTCTTGATAAAACGCAAATCCTTTATATTTTAAGGGGTGGTTTACTTCGATGATTTTGGTTAGGACTTCTTTTCCATCGTCAAAAATTGTAAGGGAACTTTTATAGTCTTTCGGCGCCCCATTAGGATAGTAAGCAACATTAAAATCATCACACCTCACCATAAAACCAAGATCGAACATAAGGCCATTCGGTAATCGTACCTGATGGATACTAGCACCCTCGGGAATTTCAACATTTCCTTTCAACCCCCAGAATGTTCCCATCAGGCCCCCTATTAAGATAATCAGCACACTGATGTGAGTGATAAAAAATCCAAGACGGGAGTATCGTGCTTTTTCACAAAAAAAATGCCTGATTCCATTTTCTGAATTCTCTTGAGGGGAAGGAAAATCTTTTTTTAAAATTCTAACGATCTTTTCTCTGGCGTCGTTAAGAGAAATTTTTTTATCGATTCTGGTCTTAAGGGTCAAATTTTTTATCTGATCATCAGTCAAGAGAGGGTTAACCTGGGTCAAAATTTTTAAAGTCCGGGAAACATTTTTAATTGAGCACGCAAGTAAATTGATGCACAGAAGAAAAAGCAAGAGGATGAACCACCATGAATGATAGAGATCAAAAACACCAAGCGTCTTCAACATATTATAGGAAGCAGTATCATAATGCCTGAGATACTCACCTTCCGTAAGATTTTGAGGGAGCAAGGTGCCGATGATAGAAACTGCAGCCAGAAGAAGTAAAAGCGCAATAGTAAGTTTAAGGGAAGTTAAAAAATCATTTTTCCTTTTTTTCGACCCTTCGGTTTTTCCCTTGTTGTGCTTCATTAAAACGTAATCTCCACTGCCCGAAAGGGACACATCGTCACACAAAGTTCACAGGCGATACATTTGTCCTTTTCAAATACTATTTTCATCTTTTTGCGGTCAACAGTAATAGCACCGGATCGACACACTCCCGAGCATGCGGTACATTGAGTACATCTATCCTCGAAAAAGGCAACATCAAGCGCTAATGGTTCAACCTTTACGCCCAAGCCTTTAAGAAATTCTTCTCCCAGTTTTAATTTTTCTTTTTTCCCTTTAAGTTCTACGATAAGCCTTCCCTCCTCTTTGGGAGTAACGCGGGCGCGAAGGATATTTAATTCCAGATCATAATCCTTAACCAGATGATAGGTAATTGGTTGATCAATTAAATTATTGGGAAAGGTAAGTAAGAGTTTCCTTTTTGCCATTTATTACACTCCCCCTTTTATCACTGAAGAGGACGTTCTTGTAATGGTTTTAAATTCACCCCAGACTTTGAGTCAGGAAGCGTTGCCACTGACTCCGTTAAAATAAATTTACTTTCTTTGATCCAGGACTTTAATAACAAAGCTATTTCTCGGGCTTTAAAATAAGACGAAAACCCTCCGGTCGGGATCTTTTTTCCTCTCAGTTCGATTGTTCCGCTCCTTAATTGCGCATAAGTAACTTCACTCAAGATATCTGATTCACGCTGAGGATACGCCTGACTGTAATCTACTACCGGAGCGACTATCTCAGAATCTTTAACTGAAGTAGCCCGAAGCACCTCTTCGTCAAGAATTGGAATCGGAATCCCAATACCAACCGCAAGCGTACACCCATATCCTATAAAAGATGCTCCTCGAAGCCAGTGCGAATTCATACCTTTTAAATCCCCCAACACTGTCAGTGTTCCGGCTGGCCGATAGGGCACATGGTTCTCGCCCCGCAAAACAGTTGGGTTGTGTTGGGTACCATTCCAAACGACATACCCCACGCCACCCCCCAAAAAAATCCTCGTTCCAATTCCAATAGTGCGGTATTCCGGGTCATTCAGCAGAGGGGAAAGTTGTCCGGCACTTGAATAAGTGGCATTTCCCAAATTGGGTAAAAGCATGCCCATGTAAGTATAAATTACTTTATCAGAAATATTGACAGCAACATTATAATTCTGATAGGCATTACGGGGATTGAATAATACAGCCTCATTCATCTCTTTAAGAGACACCCAAGTTTCCAGCCTTTTCTTCGGGTAACAATCCGTTCCATACGCTTGTACAGACAACCGAACATCTTTACCAGCAACCAAATCTTCGATAACGTTCCCCCCCCCATATTCAAATCTTCCCGGAAAAACCGAATTGCGTGGGTCTTCCTCGGGTAAGGCAGTAGCCCCAAGATAAAAATCAGCTGCCGCAAGCCCCGCATAAGCAGGAACGTCATTAAGATGGACCTTCCCTCCCCCCAGTTTTATACGAGGTCGGGTATGTCCTACGTTGAAAAAAGCCCCGGAGGAACACATGGGTCCAAAGGTACCTGTTGTAACCACATCAACTTTTTGGGCAGCTTTTTTAACTCCCTCTTCAGCCACAAAATCAATGATCTCTTCAGCAGTTAAAACAACCGCTTCACCTTTCTTAATTTTCTCATTTATCTCTTGAATAGTTTTAGGCATTAGCAATTTCTCCTGTGCGGATACGCTAAAATAAATAAAAACAGTTTACCTAATAACATGTTAGAAGAACAAAAGCAAGGGGCTACATGAAGTATCCTAAATATTTTATTAAATAATTATTATGAAAATTATAAAAAAAATTTTTTTTATTATTTTAAGATAACTTGACAAATTTAAGAGATGTATTAGTAATAATAACTATTATTAATATTAATTTTGAGGTGCCGATGCAATTAAAAGGAAGCAAAACTGAAAAAATTTTAGTGACAGCAACTTGCTGGAGAATCACAGGCTAGGAACCGGTATTCTTTTTTTGCTTCTCAAGCAAAAAAAGAAAATTTTGAACAAATATCTTCCTTTGTTATAGAAACTGCAGACAATGAAAAAGAACATGCCAAAAGATTTTTTAAGTTTCTTGAAGGCGGAGATGTGGTAGTTAGTGCCGGTTTTTCTGCCGGGATGATTGCCAGCACACTTGAAAATCTTGTGTCGGCGGCAATAGGGGAAAATCATGAGTGGAGCATTTTATATCCTGAATTTGCCAAGGTTGCAGACACCGAAGGCTTAACGGAAATTGCCAAGGTTTTAGAAATATAGCTCAGGCAGGAAAACATCATGAAAAACGTTATGGTGACCTTCTGAAAAATATTAAAGAAGAAAAAGTTTTTAAAAAAGATGTGGTTATTTTATGGAAGTGCCGCAACCGCGGGTATGTCCATGAAGGGATGGAGGCTCCCGAAGAATGTCCAGCTTGAGTTCATCCCCAGTCCTACTTTGAAATTTTAGGGAAAAATTGGTAAAATATAAAAAATTGGATGAATGGATTCTTTCGCCTAAAAAAATTTCAAAAAGGAGAATCTCATGAAAAATTCGTGGAAATGTAATCAGTGTGGCTACATTCTTCAACAAAATATCCCTCCCGCCAAATGTCCATCGTGCCAGAAAGATTGTACTTTTATTGACGTTAGTTGCTACACACCGGACTGTGGTGGACCCGGGTCAGGCAATATCGACCCGCAATTAATAAAAAAAGAACCTGAACGTTAAGAAGGCATTCATTCTCTTAAAAAAATATTTTTTAAAAAGGGGAAACCGAAAATGATGTGGATATGCCAAACCCCAAATTGTGGATATATCTATTCCCCTGCAAAAGGCGACAAAAAAGGAAAAATTCTCCAGGGCACTCCTTTTGAAAAATTACCGGAAGATTGGCGATGCCCTATTTGCGGAGCGTCCAAAAAAAGTTTCCTTCCGGTTGAATGAAAGTGAGTCAACCATACCTATAATTACCCTTTCTTTTCTAAAAAGAATATACGGTGAAAGCAGAGAAAAAAATTTTTATTACTAAACAGCGGCAGGTGATATTAGAAGAACTCAAAAAAACGGTTTCGCATCCTACTGCTGATGAGGTTTTTTTGATGGTTCGCCAGCGGTTACCCAAGATTAGTTTAGGAACGGTATACCGCAATCTCGAGCTCCTCTCCGAAAATGGGGTGATTCAAAAGCTTGACTGGTCGGGCCGGCAAAAACGGTATGATGGAAATTTTGAAAATCATTACCACATTCGTTGTTTGAACTGTGGTCGCGTGGACGATGTTCTAATTAAGCCCTTTTCAGTCGTCGAAGAAACGTTTCGCGCAGTTAGTGATTATAAAATCATAGGGCATCGGTTAGAAGTTTTAGGACTTTGTGCCAACTGTAAGAAACCTTAAGTTTAAACGGAGGTTTGTTATGGAAAAAGAAGTGAAGGTTTTCACGCTTCCCACCTGACCCCATTGTAAAACAGCGAAAGAGTATCTTTCGCAAAAAGGTATCACCTATCAGGAGTTTGATGTGGGAAAAGATAAGGAAGCTGCCAAAGAAATGATTAGAGTGTCGAGCGCTCGAAGTGTGCCGGTTATTGTCATTGGAACCGAGGTCATTGTCGGCTTTAATAATGCACGAATCGATGCCGCATTAAGCCGATAAGGTCACGGATTGGGTGGTGCAGAAAATATAATTAATATTATCAAGGAGGGAAAAATGGATCTCACTGCATTGTTTAAATTAAGTTATGGTGTTTATGTGATTTGCTCGAAAAAGGGAGATAAGATCAATGGCCAAACGGCGAATGCGGTAATGCAAATATCTTCAGAGCCGCCAACCATTGCCATAAGTATTAACAAACTGAATTTGACTCACGAATACATTAAAGAAAGCAAGGTATTTTCAATCGCAATTCTCGCACAAGAAACTCCATTAAATTTTATTGGCACTTTTGGCTTTAAGTCCGGCCGAGATATTAAAAAGTTTGATGGGGTAAATTTCAAGCTTGGAACCTCCCAGGCTCCCGTGCTTTTAGATCATGCTCTTGCCTCAATAGAAGCAAAAGTAATTAAAGAGGTTGACGCTGGCACCCACACTATTTTTATCGGCGAGATCACCGATGCCGCTAACCTCAAACCGGGTGAACCTATGACCTATGCTTATTACCACGAGGTAAAAAGAGGAACTACACCCAAAACTGCTGCTACCTATGTTAAAGTAGAACAAAAACCGATTGCGAAGGGAAAATACCAATGTTCAGTCTGTGGGTATATCTATGATCCGGAAAAAGGCGATCCTGATAGCGGAACACCGGCTGGTACTGCTTTTGATGACCTTCCAGCCACCTGGACCTGCCCAGTCTGTGGAGCCAGTAAAAGCCAGTTTGAAAAGCTGGCTTAACAACAAAGCGTATAGACTTTAACAAAAGGAGGCCCGCCATGATTATCTGGGGAGACTCGATTGAAAAAGCTGTAAAAAAAGCAAAGGAAGAAAAAAAGCTGGTTTTATTAGATTTTTTTAACCCCGGGTGAGTCGGATGCCAACAGCTGGATGCTGTTTCTTGGAAAAATGAAAATGTGAGTAAGGTCGTCACGGATTGGTTCATCCCGGTAAGAATCCCCGGGGACAAACAAGGCGATCTTTTTGTTAAGTATTTGGTAACGTGGACTCCTACGATCGTCATTTTGGATGAAGAAGGAAGAGAGCATTATCGCTTTACCGGGTTTTTAACACCTGAAGATTTATGCGCCCGCATCATCATGGATGGAGCTAAGACTGAGTTAACCTTAAAAAATTATGACCTGGCGTTAAAGCGCCTCACCGATGTCATTGAAAAATATAAAGGCACCTGTGCGGTGCCGGAGGCAATTTTTTATCTTGGGGTGGCGAAGTATCTTTCTAGTCATAACCCGAAGCCATTACGTGAAGGGTTGGATAGGCTCAGAAAAGAATTTCCACAAAGCGAATGGACTTTGCGGGCCAAACCCTACGAACTAATCAGTCTTTAGATCATAATGAATTGCTCGACAGTATCGAAAAATTTTTTGATAAAACGCGTGCGGACTGCGTTCCTTACGCGCAATACCTATAATTTATGAGAAAGGAGACTACCTATGCCTCAACAGTTATCCATTTATAAATGTGAAGTCTGTGGAAATATCGTAGAGTTAATCCATGAGGGCCAAGGAGAACTGGTATGTTGCGGTAAGCCCATGAAACTTTTTGTCGAAAACACCGTGGATGCTGCCCACGAGAAACATGTGCCGGTGATTGAAAAAACGTCAACCGGGGTGAAGGTCAAAGTGGGTAGCGTCGCCCATCCCATGGAAGAAAAGCACTATATTGAATGGATCGAAATAATCGCGGACGGTAAAGCATTTCGCCAATTTCTTAAACCAGGTGATACTCCGGAAGCAACCTTTGCCATCCAGTCTACTAACATTATTGCACGGGAATACTGTAATTTACATGGATTATGGAAGGCTTAGGGGAACACGGGTGTTTCCAAAATTAAAGGGAGGATTACGATGAGCATTTTTTTTAATCCTGATGAAGTCTTAGAAATGGCTGAACAAATTGAGAGAAACGGCGCACAGTTCTATCGCCACGCCGCACAAGAAGCTCACGATGGAGAGACCCGTGCGCTCCTGCAAAGTCTTGCTGCCATGGAAGATGGGCATCAAAAAGTATTCGCCAAGATGAGAGCAAATCTTAAAAAAGAGGAAATTGATTTTAATGCTGACGAACAAGCCTTGTCCTATCTTAAGGCCTGGGCGGATGGACATGTTTTCGACATGAAATCTGATTCAACAACGCGCATGCAACAACATCACAAGAACATGGAAGATATTCTCACTGTTGCCCTGGGCCTGGAAAAGGAATCCATCGCCTTTTATCTCGGTATGAAAAATAGCGTCAATAATAACACCTATCGGGACAGGATTGACGAAATAATTAAAGAAGAAATGAAACATATTGTTTTGTTGAGCGCTCAATTATCATCGCTCAAAAAATAAGTTTTGTAAAAAAAGGAGGATGAGGTATGCCAAAAGCACTGGTTGTTTACGCAACTCGAACCGGAGATACCCAAACGATCGCTATGCGGATTGCTGAAGGGCTTAGGGCTTCCGGAGCAGAGGTTAAAGTCGTCGCTGTCAAAGAAATTACAAACTCGTCAGATTTGCAAGGATATGATGCTTATGTTTTTGGTTCTGCAACTTATCACGGCGAAATGATGGAAGCGATGAAAAAGATGCTCTTTATGGCAGAAAAAGCCAGTCTTGACGGAAAGATTGGCGGTGCTTTTGGGTCTTACGGGTGGAGCGGAGAAGCCCCAGACCGGATTTACCAGACCATGAAAAATATCTTTAACATGAAAATGGCTGATAATTCTTTACGCATCAAAAGTCCTATCTCCGCTGCTCATACGCCGGTGGCACAGACGTATGGCCGTGAGATTGGCCAAAAAATAAACGCTTAATCGATAAATTTGTAGGAGGTGCGCTTTGACTACACCTAAATATTGTCCTGGGTTTGACCAAGTCAAACACCTGAGTTCTTTTACGTGTAAATGTCCTCATTGCGGGGAAGAAAAAGAAATCTTTTCCGACGAATTTGACAGAAAACACATCTGTAAGAAGTGCAAAAAAGAAATTGATTTTTCCCAATGCACTTTAGAAGGACATGTATAAGAAATGACATGCCGCTTGAAAGGGGGTGATGGGCCGTTAACCGTTTAGTACATAACAAAAGTCCTTATCTCCTTCAACACGCACAAAATCCGGTAGACTGGTATCCGTGGGGAAATGAGGCTTTCCAAAAAGCTAAAGAGGAAGATAAGCCGATTTTTCTTTCCATCGGGTATTCCACTTGCCATTGGTGCCATGTCATGGCCCATGAATCTTTTGAAGATGCTGAGGTTGCTGCTTTTCTTAATCAACATTATGTCGCTATAAAGGTTGATCGTGAAGAACGTCCGGACATCGACCAGATTTATATGGTTGTGTGCCAAGCGCTCACCGGCCGAGGAGGGTGGCCGCTTTCGATTTTCATGACCCCCGATACAAAACCTTTTTTCGCCGGCACCTATTTCCCCAAAAAAGGAAGGATGGGGGTTTCCGGATTTCTCGAGATCATTAAACAAATTGCAAGGTTATGGGAAAAAGACCGGGGACTGATTACAACCTCCGGTGAAAAGATTACTCATGCTATCCAGCTTTTCGCACCACCGAAAGCTGAGAATATAACCCTGGATCAAGCCAAGTTAAAACTCGCATTTGAACAATTAGCCCAAAGCTTTGAACCACAATGGGGCGGTTTTAGTCCCGCCCCAAAATTTCCTGTTCCCCATAACCTAACCTTTCTTTTGCGCTGGTTTAAACGAAGCAATGATCCTCTGGCTTTAACAATGGTAGAAAAAACACTCATTAAAATGAGCCAGGGAGGCATTTTTGATCACATTGGGTTTGGTTTTCACCGCTATTCGACGGATGAAAAGTGGCTGGTTCCCCATTTTGAAAAAATGCTTTATGATCAAGCCTTATTAGCTCTTGGGTACCTCGAAGCTTTTCAAATAACCCACAACAATGATTTTAAACAGACCGCGGAAAAAATTTTTACCTATGTTTTGCGGGATCTTACGTCGCCTGAAGGCGGATTTTATTCGGCTGAAGATGCGGACAGCGAAGGAGAAGAAGGCCGATTTTACGTGTGGACACCAAAAGAGATAAAAACGGTTTTAGGACCAGAACTCGGAGAACTCTTTTGCCGTTTCTATAACATTACCCCTACAGGCAATTTTGAGTCCGGCCTCAGTATCCCCCATGAAACTACTCCTGTTAAAGCTTTTGCTGAGCAGGAAAGTATTGATTTTGCGGAACTTAAAACAAATTTGGAAATTGCCCGGGGAAAGCTTTTCGACGCTCGGGGAAAACGCATTCACCCTTTAAAAGATGACAAGATCATCACATCGTGGAATGGACTTATGATCGCTGCGTTCGCGAAAGGATATCAAATACTTGGCGAACAAAAATATATTGATGCTGCTCGAAAAAGCGCTCAATTTATCTTGAAAAAACTACGAGATCCCGAGGGGAGAATTTTGAGACGGTTTCGGGAAAAAGAGGTTGCTTTTCCCGGTTATTTGGAAGATTATGCTTTTTTACTTTGGGGCCTTCTTGAATTCTATGAAGCTACTTTTGAGATTGACTATTTTGAAGAAGCAGTTATTATAAATAATGATATGATAGAATTTTTTTGGGATGAGAAAGAAGGGGGGTTTTTTTATTCCGGAAAGGGTAATGAGACTCTGATCGCGCAAACCAAGGAAGTGTATGACGGTGCCCTTCCTTCCGGCAATTCAGTTGCTGCGTCAACCATGCTGCGACTCAGTCGTATGACCGGCAATGTTGACTTAGAAAAAAAAGTGGATCGAATGGTGCAAACATTTGCTTCCCAAATTTCTGCGTACCCTCTTAACTCAACTTATTTTTTGCAGGCGCTGGACTTCGCCTTAGGTCCGGCTCAAGAGATTGTCATTAAGGGGGACAAAAAAGATCAGACAACACAGGCTATGATCATGGTGGTTCAAAAAAGTTTTCTTCCCCATAAGGTCGTGCTGCTCCAATCCGAAGGTTTTGAAGGAGAGCGACTAGCAAAACTATCTTCTTTTATAACCCCAATGATTACGTGTAATCCAAAACCTACGGTATATGTTTGCGAACAGTTTAGTTGCAAAAAACCAATAACTGAGGTAGAAGAATTAGAATCATTTTTAAGCACCTGTTTATAAACCCGGGTAGAAAATTTCTAATGAGATTTTTCCCGTGTTAAAAAGTGTAAAAATTTTAAGGTTACCCTACGTTCCACGGTAGATACTTGATATCTAACCTGGCAAGTGGGGCATTTCTAACTGGGTAAATTAACTTCACAAGGAAAACATGATGCAAGAAAAACAAAATTTGTGTGAGAAAATAAAGTCTCTTTATCCGGAAATAGGAGCGTGTGGGATTGACGTCGACATTAATTTCGATGAAACCAAAAAGGCTTGGATCGTTGATTTAAAAAAGGGGGCCCATCATCTTAAAACTCATTTGGAATCACAGGATGCGGATGCGTGCATGGAAGGGAAACAATGTGTTTATCTGGGCACCCAGATTTCACAGCTGGTAGAGAACATTAAAAAAGTTTAATTATTGACCGAAAACTGCAATGAATTTTGTTTTTTGATTTTTTTTGAAACAGGAGGTTCAACATGTATTCTAAGACCGTCATGGATCACTTTAAAAACCCTCGCAACGTAGGGGAGATCCAAGGGGCTGATGGTGTTGGTGAAGTAGGAAATCCTATTTGCGGTGATATGATGAAAATAACCATCAAGGTAGCTGATGACCGCATTAAAGACATCAAATTTTTGACTTTTGGATGTGGCGCAGCCATTGCGGTTTCCAGCATGGTAACCGAAATGGCGAAAGGAAAAACGCTTGAAGATGCAAAAAAGATCAGTAAGGAATCCGTCGCCAAAGCCTTAGAGGGCCTGCCAAAAAATAAACTTCACTGTTCTAACTTAGGCGCCGACGCCCTCCAAATGGCAATCAAGGATTACGAAAACCGCAAAAACGGGAAAGTTAAGGAGCAGGATACAACCGAAGGTTATCATTGTTACACCGAAGAAGAACATTGCAAGTGCCCTTATTGCGATTCGGAAATGCATGCCGGAGAAAAAACCTGTGCGATGTGTGGTCGAAAAATCGAGATTAAGCTGAGCATGTAACCTGTGATTGGGAGGATAACATTGATGAACCCGATAAATTTTGATTATATTTCCAGTAATCCGCTCTTGCCGGAAGTTAAGAATGCGATGATTGAAGCAATTAAAAAGGACTATGGTAATCCTTCTAGTGCACACCAATTAGGAGAAGAAGCCGCGGAAGAAATAGAAAAAGCTCGCGAAAAGGTGGCTAAGCTCATTAACGCCTCGCCCGATGAAATAATTTTCACCTCCTGTGGAACTGAATCGAATAACCATGCCATTAAAGGGGTAGCTTTCGCTAAAAAAGATAAAGGAAAACATATTTTAACCTCGGACATTGAACACAATGCCGTTTTAAAACCTATCCGGACACTACGAACGTTAGGCTATGATACCACATCGGTTTCCGTTGACCAGTTTGGAAGAATAAAACCTGATGATGTGCTTAAAGCGATACGGGATGAAACAATTCTTATCAGCATTATGCATTCAAATAATGAAATCGGGACCATCCAGCCTATCAAAGAAATCGCGAACATTGCTCGAGAAAAAAAGGTAACCTTCCATTGTGATGCTGTCGCCTCAGTTGGTGTTATCCCTGTGGACGTGCATGACCTGGGGGTTGATTTATTCAGCTTTGCTGCCAATCAATTCAATGGCCCTTCAGGGGTGGGCGGGCTTTATATCCGTAAAGGAACGAGCCTTTGGCCTTTACTTGATGGAGGTGGACAGGAAAATAAAAGACGCGGAGGAACAGAAAACCTGATTGGGATTATCGGCATGGGAGTTGCGGCGGAGATTACCCGAAAAGACATGGAATCCCGTCTGACACACTTCAAGATGATAAAAGAAAGGTTGACGAACGGGTTAAAGGAAAATATTGACGATATTATTTTTAACGGACACCCGGAATATGCTTTACCCAACCTTATTTCTTTATCCATTAAGTATATCGAAGGAGAAAGCATTGTTTTAATGCTGGATGAAAAAGATATTGCGGTGGCAACAAAATCAGCCTGCGCCTCGGGGTCGCTTCGTGCTTCTCATGTGCTCATCGCCATTGGAAGAGATTACGCTGATGCCCAAGGAACACTGGTGATAACGTACGGTCGTGATACTAGCGAGACTGACGTTGACCGATTTTTAGAAGCACTGAAAAAATCGGTTGATACGCTGAGAAAAATGTCTCCACTTTATCAAAAGAAATGATATCGGCACCAAAGGGACGCAGCTACCATGTATATTTTGGGCATCCAGGGCAGCCCTCGAAAACAAGGAAACTCCAGCACGTTGCTTTCTGCTTTTTTAGTGGAAGCTCAACAGCTCGGTTCGGAGACCGTTACCCTTGACGTTGCGAGCAAAAAAATACACCCCTGTATCGGCTGTGGCAACTGTGAGCGGGAAGGGTTCTGCGCTCTTCAGGATGACATGCAAGAGGTGTATCCGCTGTTCTGGAAAGCAGATCTTATCGTGGTTGCCACTCCGATATTTTTTTACCATGTCCCGGCGCACTTAAAAGCCTTGATTGACCGATGCCAAACCCTGTGGTCAAGAAAATATATCCATAAAATTTCTGATCCCGGGCATCAGTGGAGAAAAGGTTATGTGCTTTCCGTGGGCGCAACCAAAGGGATGAATCTCTTCGAAGGGTTAACGCTCACCATGAAATATGTTTTTGACGCTGTTGGCGCTGATTTCGGTGGGAGCCTTACTTTTAGGAAAATTGAAAAGCCCGGGGACATTATTCAACACCCTAGTGCCCTGCAGGAGGTCAAAAGAAAAGCTGAATTTTGGGTCAACCTTTTTCTCAAACGGAAAAAAATTCTTTTTCTTTGCATTGAAAATAGTTGCCGGAGTCAGATGGCGCAAGCTTTTACTCAACTTTATGGAGGAGATAAGGTTGAGGCAGAAAGCGCCGGAAGCACCCCCGGAGAAAAAATACATGATCTGATGGTTGCGGTGATGAAGGAAAAAGGAATCGATATGGCTTTTCGCAAACCTAAATCATTCACCCAACTTGCACCTTCATTTACACCGAATTTAATAGTATCAATGGGATGTGGAGGAGAATGTTCGTTTTTTCCTTCTGCTGGCCGGCAGGATTGGAATCTCCCCGACCCTACTCATCAACCCATTGCGGTTATGCGCACCGTAAGGGATGAAATCGAAAAAAAGGTAAAGAACCTTTTGATAACCCTTTAATAAATCCGGGAAATCAATCTATACAAAAGGAGGACCATAATGGATAAATATGTATGCTCAGTGTGTGGTTATGTCTATGATCCTGCTAAAGGAGATCCGGAGCAGGGAGTGAAGCCAGGAACACCATTCGCAGATCTTCCCGCTGGTTGGGGCTGTCCGGTCTGCGGCGCCGCAAGAGATCAATTTGAAAGGGAATAATCTCACGTACGAAAAATTGTTATGAATGAAAATAAAACTTATGGTGGTGCGATCAAGGAATTAACCATTCTTCAAGGCGCAGTCCAAAACACCAACGAGGCTTTTGTAACCATTGATCAAGACCACCAAGTAATATTTTTTAACCAGGCAGCAGAAAAAATTTTTGGGTACCGTCGGGAAGAAGTTATCGGACAAAACCTCAACTGCATCTTGACTCCTCGGTGCAGTCAAAATCACCAAAAAGCGGTAGAGCGGTATATAAAAACCAAAAATCCGGTCCTGATCGGCCATGAGACTGAGTTTATAGCCGCCCGCAAGGACGGGGAAACATTTCCCGCCTCTATTTCTTTTTCTGTTTCCGAGGTGGAGGGAAAACTTTATTTTACCGCTTTAATCAGGGATGTGACCGAGACCAAAACCTTACAGGAACAGCTTTTACAATCCGAGCGTTTAGCCGCGCTCGGTCAGTTGGTGGCGGAAATTACTCATGAGATTAAAAACCCGCTTATTCTTATCGGCGGTTTCGCTCAACAATTAAAAAAAACTATCACCGGAGAAAAAGAACTTTCCAAGCTGACTATCATTGTCGAAGAGATCAGGCGGTTGGAAAGTCTCCTTCTTGAACTTCGCGATTTTTATCTTCCGAAAAATTTGGCGTTTGAAACGCTTAATATCAATGAGCTGTTGGAAGAAGTCTATCTTATCACCAAGGATAGTTGGGAAAAGAAAAATATCCGGACGACTCTCCAGACGGAGAGAAAGGAAAATTTAATTGAAGGTGATAAGGAAAAGCTAAAACAGGTTTTACTCAATTTAGTAAAAAATGCGGTTGAGGCCATGGAAGAAGGTGGTAACCTTTCAATTCAGTCCGGTGTAACCGATACTATGGTTGAGGTAAAAATAGTTGATGACGGTCCCGGGATCTCAAAAAGTAATCAAGAAAAAATATTTAATCCTTTTTTTACCACTAAAAAACATGGGAGCGGCTTAGGACTGCCGATCTGCAAAAGAATTATCGGAGATCATCCCAACTCTTCCCTCAGCTTAACCAGTGAAGATGGTAAGGGGACAGTGGCAAAAATAATCTTCCCCGCTCAAAGCCCCACACGCAAGCCTCTTACCGCAGATAATAGCTGATGCTTTAATATAATCGTTATGTAACCTCAAGGAGAAAATGATGAAACCCGTAAAAATAACCGAAGGGATTTACTGCTTACCCGCCATTGACTGGAATATCCGGGATTTCCACGGTTATGCTACCGAACAAGGGACAACGTATAACGCTTATCTGATAATGGATGAAAAGATCACCTTGGTTGACACCGTGAAAAAAGAATTTGCTGATGACCTCCTTGAAGGCATCGGGCAAATCGTTGACCCGAAAAAGATTGATTATGTTATCAGTAACCATACGGAAATGGACCACTCCGGTGGGCTTCCAAGGGTGATGCATAAAATTGGCGAAAACAAACCCATCTATTGCTCCAAGATGGGTTATAAAAATCTTCCTCGGCATTTCTCTCCGAATCTCAACTATCAGCCGGTTGAAAATGGAGGAGAATTAAAGGTGGGCAAAAGAACCCTGGCCTTCCTGGAAACCAAAATGCTTCACTGGCCGGACAGCATGGTAACATACGCCAAGGAAGATAAAATTCTTTTTTCCAGTGATGCCTTTGGACAGCACTATGCCGGATTGGAGCGGTTTGATGACCAGATCGGAGAAACGATTATGACCTATGCCCGGAAATATTTCGCCAATATCCTTCTTCTCTATTCCGATTTGATACTCAAACTGGCAGAAAAAATAACCGCCCTCGGATTGGTTATTGACATCATCTGCCCTGATCATGGCATTATCTGGCGAAAAGATCCGGGCAAAATTATTAATGCCTACGTTGAGTGGAGCGCTCAAAAGCCAAAGAAAAAAGCGCTGGTCATTTATGACACCATGTGGCAAAGCACTCGCAAAATGGCGGAAGCCATCGTTGAGGGTCTGGGGGATGAAGGGGTTGACGCTCAGTGCATGCACCTGAGGTCGTTTAACCGCAGCGATATCATAACCGAAGTTCTTGATGCCGGTGCTATTGTTGTTGGCTCTCCAACTCTTAATAATGGACTTTTCCCCACGGTCAGTGATTTCTTAACCTATATGAAAGGATTCAAGCCGAAGAACAAAATTGCTGCTGCATTTGGCTCCTACGGGTGGAGTGGAGAGGCGGTAAAAATAATAACTAAAGCGTTTGATGAAATGAAATTCAATGTGATAGATCCGGGTCTGATGGTCCAATATGTTCCGAACCAAGAAACATTTGAGGCCTGTTTCCAACTGGGGAAAAAGATCGGCAGGGCACTTTAACTCGCTGAATTGTTATAAAGTTTAGCTTTTCCACTAAATTTAGCTAATTTTTAGACCATAACGTATTTAATAGTAAAAACCAATCAATATTCGCTTAGGTCAATAATAACGGAAACTCAGGTATATAATTGGAGAAGAGAAGCTCCATGGCCCCGTAAAATAAAAAGGAAGGCCTTATTGCCAGATAAAAATGTGATGGGCCTTTTTTTGTTTTGCCGAGGGTAGAAAAAAGTGTGAATCCGGTCAATGTGTCGTAACGGATCAAGGGTGTTATATAAAAACAATACAAACATTATTACCCGGCTCTCAGCGCATATAATCCATTTTAGGTGGCTGGCAATGCAAACCAAGTTTTTTGGTCTTTTGTTAGCTTCCGCGGTGTGGTTCTCCTGCGCACCCATCAACAGCGCACGCCCAGACCTCAACAGCTCTAACCAAGAATCAAAAAAAAATGCCGATTACAAATGGTCACACCTCCAGAGCATTAATGATACTATCGCGCATGCCGAGTATCTAAGGGAGATTGAACGGCAAGTAATTATCGAAATAAACTTGGTGCGAACTGACCCATCTGAATACGCACGCAAATACCTGGTGCCAATGCGATCCTACTATCACAACAAACTATTGCAGTATCCCGGTGAGTTTGCCATTTCAACCGTGGAAGGCCGGCGCGCGCTTGACGACTGCATCAAAGAACTTCAAACGTATAAGTCGCTGCTGCCATTGTCTCCAAAGAATGGGCTCACGCTTGCGGCGCGTGACCACGCGAAAGACCTGGCAACAACAGGAAAAACTGGCCACACAGGGAGCGATGGTTCGACAATGGTAGACAGGCTTAATCGCTATGGCAGATGGAAAATTTCTATTGGTGAGAATATAGCCTATGGTCATGAAGATAGTAGAAAAATAGTGACCTCATTGCTCATTGACGATGGAGTATTATCACGGGGACACAGAAGAAACCTGCTTGACGAGACCTTCAAGTTCGTTGGTGTCGCAGTTGGGCGCCATCGAATCTATAAATGCATGTGCGTCATAAATTTTGCCGGCGCATATAATTAGGCGACTGGTCTAAGATTTGGGATGTTTTTTAATTAAATTCATTAGAAATGGAGGAACCAATTATGACGGCTAATAGCACATACCAAATAATAGAGATAGTCGGAACAAGTAAAACTTCTTGGGAAGAAGCCGCGAAAATTGCTGTTGAAACCGCTGGTAAATCTCTTCGAGACCTAAGGATTGCTGAGGTTGTAAAGCTGGATATAGCAGTTGAAGATGGAAAAGTCAGTAAATACCGGGTAAGAATGAATCTTTCGTTTAGGTATCACGGGGAGAAATAGGTTTTAGAGAAGTAAATCATTTTCTGGATTAAGGAAGAGTAAAATACTTTCGGATGCGGTTTGGATAAGGCTTTTTTTAGTAAAGGCTCGTGAAAGAGTATAGGTTTAATGAATCATCATGCGCTGGAACTTCCCCTGCCCTCCCTCTTTTCTAAAGAGACTACTTATTCGCCCCCTCTTTTCGAAAGAGGGGATAAATTAGTTTACTTCATTAATTTGTCATCGGAATAGTAATCGGCATCACCCTGGAATTCCAATTCGGAACCAACTGGGACCGGTACTCGAAGTTTGTGGGAGATATTTTTGGTTCTCTCCTTGCTATTGATGCGACTGCCGCATTTTTTCTCGAATCAACCTTTATTTCCGTGTGGGCTTTGGGATGGAAACGACTCTCTCCCAAAGCCCATACCCTAACTATCTGACTGGTGGTAATAGCATCCAACCTTTACGACGTGTGGATCCTTATTGCCAATTACTGGATGCAATATCCGGTTGGTTTCGTCATCAGAATTGGTCAGATTGAATTGACAGACTTTCTGGCGGTCATAATCCAGACCTTAAAAATCATGCTGGGGGTTCCGCTCATTTTTGTCCCGCTTATCATCGCCTATCAGGCCTTGGCATATAATTTTTTTAAAGGCAAAGCCAAAGAACAAGCACTCGCCTACGAAGAACCCTACTAAGCAATTACGGTTGTAAACCGAAAAACAAATTTCCCGTACGAAGGGTCAAGGAAAAATTTCTTTGACCCTTTGTGTCATCATTTGAAAATAACCCGATTGCCGTTTATAATACCTTCATGAAAAAAATGAAGCTTAGCATCTTTACCAGACTTATAATCAGCTACCTGGCAATTATCCTGCTTATTATCTGCCTGGGAGTCTACGCGGTTTTAAGCCTCAACTATGTTAACCAAAGTATGGATTATATCATTTCTGTGGATGGCGTCACCATAAGGCTGACCACTGAGCTTTCAGACACCCTTTTAACCCAGCTGGAGTTAGAAAAAAAATATTTTGTTTTAAATGACCGTGATTTCTATGAACATTTTGGGAAGTCAGAAGAATCTTTCCTTAAGGTCTATAACCAGCTGGAAAAAACTGTCGATACACCCAAAAAAAGAACACTGGTAAAAGAGACAAAAGATGCCTATATTTTCTATTGTTCCCTTTTCAGGAAACAAGCATTGTTACCGCTCCGCAAATGGGATAAAAAGGGCTATAAAATCTACCAGGGAAAAAGGGAGGAGTTGATAGCCGAAATAGATCAAAAGCTTAAAGAGATTGTCATGATGGCTGATGCTGACCGGGAAATAAGGACGCAGGCAACCAGAGCGAAAAGCATTCAGGTTATCAGGGTTACCATTATCACGCTGGCTGTTGCCTTTTTGATGGTAATTTTTATATCCGTCCTTAACACCAGAAGCATAAGTCACCCTATCCTCCTTTTGAAAGAAAAGACCAAGGAGGTGGCCAAAGGGAAATATCCTCAACCTTTACATATTGCTTCCCCGCCGGAAATCGGTGATCTGACTTCGGCCTTTGCTACTATGATCGAGCGGCTGAGAGAGCTGGATGATATGAAGATAGACTTCATCAGCCATATATCCCATAAGCTTCGCACCCCTCTCACGGCCATACAGGAGGCATCGGGTATGCTTCTTGACGGAGTCTTTTCTGACGCCCCGGAAAGAGAATATGAACTTTATTCCATTATCAAAGAAGAGTGTAAGCGGCTGATTGATGAGGTCAACCGAATCCTTGACCTTTCCCGAATGGAAGCAGGGATGATGGATTATAATTTTGAAACCTCTGATATTACGCCCATCATTCGGAAGACGGTATTGAAATTGACGCCTCTGGCCCAAAAAAAAGGAATTGATTTTGAGATGAAACTCAGAGATAAGCTTCCCCTGGTAAGGATGGATCCAGAAAGGATTACCCAGGTGGTAGAAGAGCTACTGGGAAACGCCCTCAAATTTACGGCAAAAGGGGGGACCATCACCATTTCCGCCTTGATAAGTAAACAGAGCATGCTTCAGGTATTGGTCGCAGATACCGGTTGCGGCATCCCGGAGGAGGCCCTGGAACGGGTGTTTGATAAATTTAAACGGATAGAACGAGGCCGCGCTGCAGAGAGAGGAACCGGATTGGGGCTTTCTCTGGCCAAACACATTATCATTGTTCACGGAGGTCAAATATGGGCCGGAAGCGAGCCGGGAAAAGGGAGTACCTTTTCTTTTACCTTGCCGCTATCATGATCTGGACTTTGGTTCTGGGAGGGTGCATCATTAAAGAAAAGCCCCTTCAATCTGATTCAGAGGACCTTATGATAAGAGGCGAATACAGCCGCGCACTGGAAAAAAATCGACAACTATTGGGAAATTATCCCCGTATGGGGGACCGGGCTCTTTTTCAGATGGGTCTCATCTACTCCCATCCAAAAAATCCAAACAGAAATTTGAAAAAATCTTTGGGATATTTTCAAAGGATATTTAAGGAGTACCCGAAGAGCGACCTGAAAAATCAGGCCGGCATATGGGTACTTTGCCTGCATGAGGACATAGCTAAGGACAAAAAGATAAATGACCTGCAACAGCAGATAAAAAAATTGAAAGAGATCGATTTAGGCATCCAGGAAAAAAATAAGAAATCTTTACCATAGACCGGACGTGATGATGAACAAGATACTGATTGTTGACGACGATGTAAGCATTCTCAAGGTCATACGGCTGAGGCTGGAGTCTGAAGGATATTTGGTAACCTCCCTTGCCGAGGCCCATGATGCAATAGAAAAAACCAAAGAGGAGGAATTTGATCTGGCACTGGTAGACCTTAAACTCGCCCGGAAAGATGGTATTGAACTCATGGAGACGTTACACCATATTCACCCGGAAATGCCGGTCATTATCCTTACCGCTTACGGCACCATTGAAAGCGCGGTTAACGCGATGCAAAAAGGGGCTTACAGCTACCTCACCAAACCTTTTGACCATCGCCAACTTCTTCTGCAGATAAAAAACGGTATTGAGCGTAACCGGCTTTTCCGGGAGGTGAAAAGGCTTAAGGAAATGGTCGGGGAACGGTATGAATTCAAGAATATCATCGTCAAGAGCGAAAAAATGAAAGAAGTGCTGGAGCAAGTAGCCCGTGCCGCGGAAACCGACTCGAATGTTTTCATTCAGGGTGAAAGCGGAACCGGGAAGGAACTTATCGCCAAAGCACTGCACCTGGCAAGCTCGAGAAAAGACAGCCCTTTTCTGGCCATCAACTGCGCGGCCATCCCGGAAACGCTGCTGGAGAGCGAGCTTTTCGGTTTTACCAAAGGCGCCTTTACCGGGGCGGTCTACGCCAAAAAGGGGCTCTTTGCTCAGGCCAATGATGGCTCTATGCTTTTGGATGAGATAACTGAAACCCCGCTGCCCATGCAGACGAAGTTGTTGCGGGTGATAGAAGAAAAAGAATTTCATCCTCTGGGATCGGAAAAGCCTATTAAAGTGGATGTAAGGATAATAGCTGCCTCAAATAAAAATCCGGAGAAAGAAGTCTTAGAAGGAAATTTCCGCAGCGATCTCTTCTTTCGTCTCCATGTCATACCTATCCATCTACCTCCTCTGAGAGAGAGAAAAGAGGATATTCCACTTCTGGTAACTCATTTTTTGAAAAAATGTTCCGAAGAGATTAAAAAGGAAATTAAGGGGATTTCACCTGCCGCCATACAAAAGCTCCTCGCCTATTCATGGCCGGGAAATGTGAGGGAACTGGAAAACACTATTGAATATGCGGTGGCCATGACCACCCGGGATGTGATTGATGAAGAACTGATTCTGCAGACCAAAAAGGGTGCTGAAACCAATTTGAAATCCTTGAAAGAGGCCAAAAAGGATTTTGAAAGAAACTATATCGTTAACCTCTTGGTGCTTACCGAAGGTAACGTAAGCAAAGCTGCTGAACTCGCCGGAAAATACCGGGCTGATTTTTATGAACTCCTGAAAAAACATAATCTTAATCCATCGGATTTTAAAGGTTCTTAATGATTTGCAGGAAATTCCCTTCGCTTAAAAAATAATAATTTCAAAGCGATAACTTTTTGCTCCGACACTCCTTGTCACCTTTGAAGGAAAATCCCTTCACACCCCTCTGCAAAAACTTTTTAATACAAAATTAAATTTTAAAATTCAACAAGTTGCATTGCATAAATGAATTGGTATTGTTCTTGCTTGTTATGATTTTTGCCTTAATACATTAACCAAAACACCTCATAGAATTCCCCAGGAGGTAACAATGAAAAAACTATTTTTTATGGCTCTGGTATTGGCAATCATTATTAGTTGTGCAAATGCACAAAGGTGGGTTCAGGATAACCCCAAAACTGCTTTAGGAATAGCTGCTGGCGCCGCAACCGGGGGGTTGGCAGGTGGACTCATAGGACATCAGGTGGGACATACCGCCGGTGGACTCCTGATTGGTGCTGGTTTAGGGGGAGTGGCCGGGGGTCTGATTGGTAATTCGGTAGAAGACCGGGGTTCTTCGTCTCATGCCAGGTCCCGTTCTTCTTCTTCACGGTACGACCCGGCGGTAGCCGACGTCCAGAAATCCCTCAATTGCAGGGGATATAACTGTGGGGCAGCAGATGGGATTATGGGTTCCAGGACCCGCCAAGCAGTCATGCGTTTTCAGAGAGACCACGGACTCCCCGTGGACGGAATAGCCGGACCCGCTACCTGTGCGAAAATACGTGAGACAAAAAATTCAGAAGCCAGAAACCTTTAAACCCGGTGCAGCTCCGTTTTCAGAAATGGAGTGAGGACATCATGAAAAGAAAAATACTAATTGCCCTGCTTGGACTCTCCCTAACCGGACTACATGGTTTATTCTTACCCGAAAAGGCATTTTCCGGAGATGTAGATGTTCATATCGGAATAGGAGTGTCGGTTTTGCCTATGGTAATGATGCCTGCACCACCAGCGGTTGTTTTGATTCCCAACACGCCAGTTTACTATGCTCCTGATATGGGCATGGATATGTTCTTTTATTCCGGCTACTGGTACCGGAGACATCATAATTATTGGTTTAGAGCGGCGTATTATAATGGTCCCTGGATGTATATGTCCCCCAGACGTGTTCCTGCTGTCGTCATGAATGCACCTTATCATAAAATTCCTCCGGGACACATGAAAATCCCCTATGGTCAACTTAAGAAACATTGGGAAAAATAGGGTAAGGAATATCCGGAGCACCGTAATGATTGTCGCAGGCGGGACTCCATAATCTCCTTCCCGTAGAAAGTGGCTTCAAAGATTTCCTCTTACCTTTTTGAGGAATTTTGAGGTGGCACAGGGTGGCAACCGGAACAATAAAAAAATTTAACAATAAGGCTAATAAAAAATAAGAATCAACTTCATATTGAAAGCAAGGTCGGGGAGGAAGGTGAAGGTATTGATTGTGGATGATGACGAAGTATTGGGAGCTTTAATTAGGGCAATGCTCGAGAGAGAGAGCAATTACCGGGTAAACACCGCTAAAGATGGACAGGAGGGATATCTGACCTACCTTTACTTCCAACCAAAAATCATTATTACTGATATCGAGATGCCGATAAAAAACGGTCTAGAAATGGTGCGCGACATCAGGGTGCATGACTCTGATGTAAGAATAATTTATATGAGTGGTGATATCGACCGGTTTTGGTCGCTTCTTGAAAACGAGAAAACCAAATATCAGGCGGGCTTTCTGAAAAAACCATTTTCCCGGTTTGAACTGGCAAGACTGCTTTCAGAAATCAGCGAAAAACCTTTTCCAAATTTTCGTTACGAGGGTGGATATACTCATTCATCTCCGTAAACCAGATTCGGGCAACTTTCCACACCCGACTTTTTCTCGGTGAGGATGTTAGAAGGCAGAGAAACTTGTTGAAAGCTTCTTCCTTCACTCACCGATGCTAACCTTCTATCCCCTGCATAAAGAGTTTGCGCACCCCGGCAAACTTCCTGACCCCCAGTTAAAAAGTCATCTCCAATGAGTTAAAGTCATTTGAAAAGAGCTTGAGTGTTGTTTATAATAAATTTATGAACGAACATATCCGGTTTATTGATCACACGGCCGATGTCGGGGTTATTATTTCTGGTCAAAGCTTACCGGAGCTTTTTCAGCATGCCGCCCGAAGCTTTTTTTCCGTTTTGACCGAGGTTGATCAAATTCAGGGAAACGAAGCTCACAAGTTCTCGCTTGAGGCGCCGAATCTGGAAGAGCTCTTGGTTTCATGGCTTAATGAATTTCTTTTTCTTTTCGAAACCCAGGAATTGCTTTTCAGCCGTTTTGACATAAAAAACTTAAATCCAAATGGGCTGGAAGCGACGGTCTGGGGAGAAAAGTATACGCCGGAAAAACACCTCATCAAAAGAATAATCAAGGCGGTTACGTTTCATAAACTCGCCATAACGGAAAAAAACGGCCAATGGCAGACCCAGATTATTTACGACCTTTAAGTTGAGGTTGTCATTATGACTGAAAAGATTAATGTAAAAGTTCAAAAAATTGATCCGTGGCGATGGTTGATTCCGCGGGAAGGCGCTATGAAAACTGACGGTTTGGTCTACGCGGATGAGAAGATGATCAAAGATATTCAGAAAGACCAAAGTCTCCTCCAAGTTGCCAATGTCGCTACCCTTCCGGGAATTCTCGGAAAATCAATGGCCATGCCCGATATTCATTGGGGATATGGGTTCCCCATCGGTGGCGTGGCGGCTTTTGATATGGGAACCGGAGTAGTTTCTCCCGGTGGGGTTGGCTACGACATAAACTGAGGGGTACGACTGATGCGCTCAGGTTTGAGCCGCGACGACATTCAAAAAAAGATTCACCAACTCGTCGATACCTTGTTCAGGAATATCCCCTCAGGCGTAGGCTCACATCGGAAAGATCTGAAACTCAGTTATCAAGAACTTGACCGCGTCTTAGAAGAAGGAGCCCAATGGGCGATTAAGCAAGGGTACGGTTCCGCGGAAGATAGAGAACACCTGGAAGCCTGCGGCTGCATTGACGGAGCGGATCAAAAAATGGTTAGTGACCGTGCCAAAGAAAGGGGTCGCGCCCAGTTAGGAACTCTCGGTTCAGGTAACCATTTTGTGGAAATCGGCTATGTTGAGGAAGTCTATGATGTAAAAGCAGCCCAAAAGCTGGGACTCGAAAAAGATGGAGTTACCGTTTTAGTGCACACCGGCTCCCGAGGATTGGGCCATCAGGTATGCGATGATTTTATACGGGTGATGCTTGAAGCGTCACGGCGACACGGGATTGAACTCCCCGATAAGCAACTCTGCTGCGCTCCACTTGATTCTCCGGAGGGGAAACAATATCTGGCGGCTATGGCAAGTGCCGCTAACTTTGCTTTTGCGAATCGCCAGCTCATTTCCCACTGGACCCGGGAGTCTTTTGAACAGGTGTTTAAGGTGGGGCCAAAATTCCTCCAACTCGAAGTGGTGTATGATGTTTGCCATAATATCGCTAAAATCGAGGCCCATGATGTGCAAGGAGAAAAAAAGAAAGTATGTGTCCACCGCAAGGGAGCCACCCGGGCATTTCCCCCCGGCCATCCCGAACTCCCTTTCGACTACCGCGAGATAGGACAGCCTGTGCTCATTCCGGGTGATATGGGCCGGTATTCTTACGTGCTGCTGGGTACTGAAAAAGCTTACCAAGAAACCTTCGGGTCAACCTGTCATGGAGCGGGCCGGCTCATGAGCAG
The DNA here is from genome assembly GCA_026625185.1 of Thermodesulfobacteriota bacterium. Lineage (GTDB taxonomy): Bacteria > Desulfobacterota > WTBG01 > JAGOGO01 > JAGOGO01. The sequence continues at coordinate 3,130,990 of CP113000.1, forward strand.
GCATGAGGCCAAAAGAAAGGCGCAAGGGAAATCAATTAGCAAAGAACTTGAAAGTAAAGGAATAATTGTCCGCGGCGCCAGCCGGGAAACCCTGGATGAAGAAATTCCCGAAGCCTACAAAGATGTTAGCGATGTGGTGCAGGTCGTGCATGGGGCCGGGATCAGTAAAAAAGTGGTTAGGTTAAAACCTATTGGAGTACTTAAGGGATAGGGAAAGATGCGATTTAAACGTTTTCAGTCAAACTTGACTATTCAAAAAAAATAGTTAAATTTATAACTAGTTGAAATAATTTTTCGTTTAAGCCTTGCACTCGTATTCCTCCAATCCTCTCTCCTCCCTTACGAGTGTGAGGCTTTTAATTAGTTGCTAGGGAATAGTGGCTAGGTTTCTATTTATTGTAACTTATCAGTCTCATTGATAATTTCAGTCAATTCTTTAAGAAATGCGTTGAGCCCTCTTTCGGGTACAATGATAAAACTCCTCTTATCACCGGATTTTTCCGTAATCTTTAGGTACCGACCGTTTGGGTTCTCTTTAACATCCAAGAAAAAAAGCTTACTTTCAATTTCAAACCTTCGACTTATTAATTCATTATCCATCAAACATTCCCTCCAAGCATAACATTTGAATACTTCAAAATTAAAAGGTTACTGACCATTACCCCAAATTCTACATTTAAAGTTTTATTAATCTATCATAACTTTTTTAATCTTAAAATTATTTTTAAAACTAACTCTTTTCCAAAAACTCAACCAATTACCTTTGAAAGAACAACGCTAAACCGTTCCTATCCTTTTCACGTACACCATAAGGATCGAAAGCGCTGCCGGAGTAATACCCGAAATGCGTGAAGCCTGTCCCAAAGAAACCGGCCGAATAGCAATTAGTTTTTCCTGGACTTCGCGCGATAGCCCGGGGATTTTCCGGTAATCAAAATCAAATGGCAGTTTTATATTTTCCATCTTTTTAAATTTTTCGACGTGTTCCTCTTGGCGGTTAATGTAACCAGCGTATTTTATCTGGATTTCTACTTGTTCAATAACTACTGGTGATATTTCTTCCAGGATCGGATAACCGAGGACAGAAAGCGTTTTATACGATACCTCCGGGCGACGCAAAATTTCCTCTAACGTGGCGGGGTTTTTAATGGGAGCGGTTCCGAGACGCACTAAAGCCTCATTTGTCTGCGCGTCAGCCCTGATCTGGATAGAACGAAGCCGCGCAAGTTCCCCCTCAATCGCTTTTTTCTTTTTCCGGAAATGCTCATATTCCTCATGAGTAAGCAATCCAAACTGGTAACCTTTTTCCCGAAGTCTCAGGTCGGCATTGTCTTCCCGCAGGATAAGTCGGTATTCAGACCGAGAAGTAAACATCCGATAAGGCTCTTTAGTGCCTTTGGTAACTAAATCGTCAATCAAAACCCCAATATATCCCTCTGAACGGTCAATAATGATAGGTTCGCGTTCTTGCGCGGTTAAAGCGGCATTAATGCCCGCAATAAGTCCTTGTCCCGCGGCCTCTTCATATCCGGTGGTGCCGTTAATTTGGCCCGCAAGAAAAAGATTGCGTATAAGTTTGGTTTCCAAGGTAGGCTTTAGTTGTAATGGATTAACATAATCATGTTCAATCGCATAACCCGGTCTTCTGATTTCAACCTTTTCCAGTCCCTCGATGCTTCTAAGCATTGCAATCTGAGTATCGTAAGGCAGGCTGGTTGCGACACCATTAGGATAGTATTCATTGGTTTGGATCCCATCGGGTTCTAAAAAGATCTGGTGTCGTTCCTTATCAGAGAAACGAACTATCTTATCTTCAATTGAAGGACAATATCTCACCCCAGTACCCTCAATAATCCCTGTATAAAGAGGTGACCGATCAAATCCGGTCTGAATTATTTTGTGGGTTTTATGATTGGTATAGGTAATATAGCAAACTGCTTGATTATTCAGTTGATTAATTGTTGAAAACGAAAAAGGAATTGGTGCATCATCTCCCGCTTGAGGGGTAAGTCTTGAAAAATCAATGCTTTTCCCATCAAGACGCGGAGTGGTACCCGTTTTGAACCGTCCAATTTCAAAGCCCAGTTCTTTAAGCTGTTGAGGAAGAGCAATCGAGGGAAAATCTCCCATCCGACCAGCCGGAAAGTTTACTAAACCGATGTGAATAAGACCATTAAAGAATGTTCCGGGTGTTATTACTACCGACTTTCCAACGAAACCTTCTTCAGTGTGAGTCTTTATCCCATAGACCGTGCTGTTTTTTATGAGCACATGGTCAACCATGGATTGTTTAAGGTCTAAGTTTGGCTGTCTTTCTAAGACCGTTTTCATATAAAGTCGATAATCTTGCCGGTCTATTTGGGCTCGGGAGGAGCGGACTGCTGGACCTTTTTTAGTGTTTAACCGTCGAAATTGAATGCCCGTGTGGTCCGCCGCTTTTCCCATTTCTCCGCCTAATGCATCAATTTCTTTGACTATTTGTCCTTTCGCAAGACCGCCGATAGCAGGATTACACGACATGAGGCCGGCATTGTCTATATTCATGGTGATCAGCAGAGTGGAACAGCCTATCCGGGAAGAGGCTAACGCAGCTTCACACCCCGCATGCCCCCCCCCAATAACAATAACATCATATTCTTTCGGATAAAAAATCATCCTGTCGCACCTATGACAATGTTTTTTAATCAGCTTGATTAATTTTTAAATTTCAATATATTCAATAATATCAAAGAAATTTAAAAAAACAACGTTAAATTACTATTGACAATTTAATAAATAACAACTAAAATTATTTGTTTAAATAAATCAAAGCAATCTAGTCTATTTTATTACTCTATTTTCCCAAGCACCCACTTCCCTTCTTAATTTTCTCAAAAAATATAGAAAATCAAAAATAAGGGGAGTGGTAATTATTAATAATTCTTTTTCACCAACTGACCCCAAAAATGACAAAGCGGGACTATTATGAAGTTCTGGGGGTACCGAAGGACGCAGGCGAAGCGGATATAAAAAAAGCTTATCGGCAATTGGCCCTCCAGCACCATCCGGACCGAAATCCAGGCGACAAAGAAGCAGAGGAAAAATTTAAAGAAGCTGCTGAGGCTTACGAGGTTCTTCGTGATTCGGAAAAAAGATCCCTCTATGACCGCTTTGGCTATGAAGGCTTGCGAGGGACTGGTTTTACCGGCTTTACCGGCTTTGAAGATATTTTTTCTAGCTTTGGTTCTATTTTTGAAGAGTTCTTTGGCTTTGGCACCAGGACGCGAAGTCGCAACGCTACTCACGCAGGCGCTGATTTACGTTATGACCTGAGGATTTCTTTTTTAGAAGCGGCTTTTGGCGTAGAAAAAGAAGTCGAAATAGAAAAAAGGCAAATCTGTGCCTCCTGTAAAGGAACGGGTTCTGCTCCCGGCACTCGGCCGGAAATATGCCCTACGTGTCGAGGTCGAGGGCAGGTCATGCATTCCCAAGGATTTTTTAGTATCAGCACCACCTGCCCCCAATGTCACGGAGAAACAACCGTTATTAAAAATCCTTGCTCCCATTGTCGGGGCGCAGGCAAGGTAAGAAAAAATAAAAAGGTGATAGTTAAAGTCCCGGCGGGAGTTGAAACCGGAACCCGGCTTCGATTGTCCGGCGAAGGGGAAGATGGTGTTCGTGGTGGCTCTTCCGGAGACCTTTATGTGGTTATTTTTGTCCAGGAACATGAATTTTTTGAACGCAAGGGCTATGATATCTCCTGTCAGATACCCATCTCTTTTCCCCAAGCCGCGCTTGGCGCAGAGATTGAAGTGCCGACATTAGAAGGATCAACCAAAATTTTTATTCCCCAGGGTACTCAATCAGGAGAAGTTTTTCGGTTGAAAGATTTGGGAATACCCTTTGTGCGAGGGGGTGGACGAGGGGATCAGTATGTTCAGATCGTTGTTAAAACTCCAGCCAACTTATCTGAGCAACAAGAAGGGTTGTTACGCGAGTTTGCAAAAATAAGCGGAGAGAATGTTTCTCCGGAAAAGAAAAAATTTTGGAAACTGACAAATAAGAAATAAAAAGCAGGAATAACATCTTTATAAAAAGATTTTCGTTTTTCTTCTTGTGAATTTCTGGCCACGTAAAATCTTCTGACCTTCTGGAAGTCTTAACGTAACCCACGTAAAATTTATCATTTCTCGCCAAAGTGATTAAAATAAAGTTTTCGGTGAGGCCATCCATGGATGGATACTGTTTTTTAAGGAAGATTATTCCCAGGAAGAGACCTCTGTTGATATTAAGGAGCGATGTATGCGGTATTGGTTTTTGATAATCATTTTAATTATTACTTTTGCTTGTTCAAAGCAGGAGAGTAAAATTTCCTTGTCCAATCCTGAGGAGCCCACCCGGGAAGAATTGCGCAACGCTATGCGTTTTCACGGCATCTTGATTGCGAAACAAGATGAAAACCACGAATGGTATTTTATGCGCGAGGGAAAGCGTTGTCCACTCTTTGCTTATTTAAAAAAACAGCGCAATAAACAAAACAACGCATCTGAAAATAACTCTTAAGCTTTTCCGGATTTCGCTCTCACTGAGAAAAGTCTTAGAATCCACCTGATCGGTCAAAATGAAAGGGGGCAAAACTTTTTTGTATCGGACCGCTTATAAGGGAAAGGTTGTTTTTAGTGATTTTCCAGTTCAAAGATGTGATCTAATACTTGAACCCTTACTTTTTCTCCAGCCTTAATTTCCTTCTTATCCTCAGTTACCACCATTAATCCATTGGCCTGAATCATGGATTTAAGAATACCTGATCCTTGATCACCAGTGGTGGTAGCGCAGAGGACTCCCTCTCGAAAGCCTAAACGAACCCTGATAAAAAAACGGAGGTCCTTTTTTGTTTTCACATCATCAACCAAAACTGCTTCAATCTGAGATCGGAACAGATGCGTGTGCCCCATTTTTTTAAGCAGCGCGGGCCGAACAAACTGTTCAAAACAAACCATGCAAGAAACCGGGTTGCCGGGCAGTCCAAAAATTAGTTTATCAGCAACAAGACCAAACGCTGTGGGTTTTCCGGGTCTCATCGCTACGTTCCAGAATTTTAATTCGCCACCTATATCCTCCAAAACATCTTTGACAAAATCATATTCTCCGACGGAAACGCCGCCGGTGGTAAGCATAACATCAGCAGAAAGCCCCTGGGTGATTTTTGCCAAAATCTCCCTTTTATCATCCCTTGCAATCCCCAACATGAGGGGCACAGCTCCGCATTCTTTAACCTGGGCAGCGAGAGAATAGGTATTGCTGTTTATAATTTTCGACGAGTCTCCCTCTTCATCTATATCGATTAACTCATCTCCAGTAGAGAGAATCGCTACCGTGGGTACCTGATAGACCGCAATAAAACTTTTCGAAAAAGAAGCAAGCATACCAATATGAGGGGGCCGGATAACTGTTCTCGCCTGAATAACCTTTTCCCCTCGCATGACATTCTCGCCCGCGAGTCTGATATTTTCTCCTTTGTTCGGAGGTGCCAAAATGTAAACGTTATCTCCTGAAAACGAGGTGTCTTCCTTTCTCACTACCGAATCTGCTCCTGGGGGGATCGGAGCGCCGGTCATAATATGGGTAGCTTGCATAGGTCCTACTTGGTTTTTGGGTAAAAACCCGGCCGGGAGCTCCTCAATGACTTTTAATGTGGTTGGTTTATCAAAAGAAGCATTTTTTATATCATCAAACCGGACCGCATACCCATCCATCGCTGAGTTGTTCCATGGAGGGATGTTAAATGGGGCAATAATCTCTTCCCCGATCACTCTTCCGAGTGACGTGAGCAGATCAACCTTCTCAAGACTCATGACGTGAGTATGGCTCAAAACAATACGTTGGGCTTCATCAACGCTAATCATGGCTACACCAGAATTCCTCATTACGAGTGACAAAAAAATATTTGCGGAATTTTTAGTATCTTCTTTTTTTCTTGCCCTTAAACTTATCTTCCCACAATATTACCACGGGACTTGCAATATAAAGGGTAGAATACGTTCCCGAAATACATCCAACCAACATGGCAAAAGCAAAATCATGGATAACCCCGCCACCAAATAAAAGCAATGCTACAACACCCAATAAAACTGTTCCGGTTGTGATAATTGTGCGGCTGAGTGTTTCATTAATGCTCTGGTTAATAATCTCCGGTAACAAAGCATTCGGAGCTTTACGGCGATTTTCTCGAACCCGATCATAGATGACAATCGTATCATTAATCGAAAAACCAATAATGGTTAGTAACGCAGCAACTATGGTAAGATCTATTTCCCGGTTAGTAATTGAAAACGCTCCCAATGTTATCATTACATCATGTGCCAGGGCAACGATTCCACCCAGGCCAAAGCTAAAATGTTTAAAGCGAAAAGCTACATAGATAAGCATCATCACCCAGGAAATGACCACCGCCCATAACCCTTTTTTCCGGAGGTCTTTACCGACTTTGGGACCTACGGTCTCAACTTTTCGAATCTCAAAGCCCCCTTTCCCAAATTTTTTTGATAACACTTGACTGAGTGATGCCTGAATGTTTTCAATATCAAGGTTTTCTTTGCCTGATTGAATCTGGAATTCATTCTGACCTTTTTCAATAAACTCTTGAACAGTACAATTAGTTAAATTTAGGGTTTGAATTCCACTCTTGATTTCAGCAGCAGTTACCGGTTGAGAAAATTTTGCCCTGACGGAGATTCCACCGGAAAAGTCAACCCCGTAGCGGGGTCCATTATGAATGATTAAGGAGATGATAGTGATCAGGATCAAAATACTTGAAAAAGCAAGGGCGTAAATTTTTTTCCCGATAAAATCAATATTAGTTTTAATCCGAAAAAATTCCATAGTAACTATCCTTTCCGTTTTTAGATGCTTACGCTCTTAACCTTTTTGACTAAAACAAAATAATCAAACACCACCCGGGTTACGAATATAGCCGTGAAGAAACTCGCCATAATTCCAACGCACAAAGTCACGGCAAACCCTTTCACCGGACCCGTGCCAAACTGAAAAAGAATGGCAGCGGCAAGCACGGTGGTAAGGTTGGAATCGAAAATCGCGGAAAAAGCTTTCGCGTAACCTGCGTCTACCGAAGCCCAGATGGTTTTCCCGGCGCGCAGCTCCTCCCGGATACGTTCAAAGATAAGGACATTAGCGTCCACCGCCATACCGAGGGTGAGCACAATTCCCGCGATACCAGGAAGAGTGAGAGCAGCCTCAAAACCTGCTAATACCGCAAAAATAATAACCATGTTGAGGACAAGAGCAAGATCAGCAATCAAGCCGGATAATTTGTAATAAAAAACCATAAATAATAATACGAGGAGGCTTCCGATAACGGTAGCGCGAATCCCTTGATCAATAGAATCCTTACCGAGTGAGGGCCCCACGGTTCGTTCTTCTAAAATTTTGATTGGCGCTGGCAGAGATCCTGCTCGTAAAACGATCGCCAGGTCTTTGGCCTCCTCTAAGGTAAAGCTTCCCTCAATCTGCGCCCGGCCTCCTCCAATCGGTTCCCGAATGACCGGAGCTGATTTAACAACATTATCGAGAACAATGGCGAGCCTTTTCCCCACATTATTTGTGGTTACCGTTTTAAAAATCTTTGCCCCTTTAGCATTAAACTTAATTGAAACATAGGGTCGATTATACTGGGCGCTATCAATTTGGGGTTGGGCGTCAACCAGCATATCTCCGGTCAAAAGTGTTCTTTTCTTTACCAGTAGAGGTGTCCGGGCGGTCACTATTCCGGTTTCTTTATCCACTGTTTCTTCATAAAGAATTTCATTTTCCGGAGGAACTCTTCCTTCGAGCGCTTTCTGCACACTGTCTTCATCATTTACCAGCTTGAACTCTAACATCGCCGTCTGTTTGAGTAACCTTTTTGCTCGTTCCGGATCACTGAGGCCGGGCAATTGAATGAGAATCCGGTCCTCCCCCTGGCGCTGAATATTTGGTTCGGTCACCCCAAACTGGTCAATCCGATTCCGGATAGTCTCGAGAGCTTGTTTTACTGCCGAGTCCTTGACCGAGCGGATTTCATTTTTATCCAACCCGAAAAGCGGCCGATAAAAGTTCTCGCCGGTTTCAGGTTTCAGGCTGGAGAGCGCGGGGAAGTTTTTTTTCATGACCTCGGCAAATTTTTCATTGTTAGATTGATCCAGTAATTCGACGGCAATGGTTTGACCCTTACGGAGGGTAATCTCAATAAAAGGTATCTTTTCTTCATCGAGCACCTCTTCCAGCGTCTGGACATACTGACTGAGAGTATTTTCAATCGCTTTATCCGTTTGAACTTCTGTAATGAGGTGCATTCCTCCTTGGAGGTCTAATCCAAGATGAATTTTATCTACATTATCCTTCCACCATGGAGGGAGATTATCGGTAATCGAAGGAATTAAATAAAAAATGCCGGCCACAATAGAAAGTATAACTAAAACAGCTCGCCACGTTAAATTCCTCACCATCTTTTCAACTCCTTGTTTGTGTTAAACTGCCTCATTCTGATTTTATTTCACTGTATCCCAAAACCTGATCGCGAGAAACTTTTATTTTTACATTGGGGGCAATTTCCAGAGTAACAATATTATCTGTAAGACCGGTAATTTTTCCATGGATACCGCTGCTGGTTACCACGGTTTTCCCCTTTTCCAGTTCTTTTAAAAAATCCCGGTGCTTTTTGATTTTTCTTTGTTGAGGAAGAATCAGGAGGAAATAAAAAATGACAAAGATAATGATTAAAGGAAGAAATTGCATTAACCCTGCCGGTTGTCCTCCACCGCCATTTCCTGCAGTACCTAAAGCATAAGCGATACCAAACATTACTATACCTCCGCCGGTTAAAAAGTTAATCAGTTATTACTCAATATTTTTTGTTCTAAGAAACCTCTTGGTTAGGAAACCCCACCGGGGGTAAAATCCTACTGCACAAAATAAAGAGAACGGGTTGTCCCCTGATTTACCAAGACTGTTTTTTGTTTTTCGTAAAAATCGCAGCTAAATTCTTCCACCCGATCCGCACGGATAGCATCGCGGATATCTTTCATAAGATTGAGATAATAATATAAGTTATGAATAGTATTCAACCGAGCAGAAAGTATTTCCTTGGCCATAAACAGGTGGCGCAAATAGGCCCGGGAATAATGTTGACAGGTATAACATCCGCATTGAGGATCAATCGGTTTCGGATCATCAGCATATTCCGCGTTTTTAATCACCAAATTCCCGAAACCGGTAAAAAGCATCCCATTGCGGGCATGTCGTGTCGGCAGGACACAATCAAACATATCAATCCCTTTTTTCGCACCCTCCAGAAGATCCTGCGGAGTCCCTATCCCCATAAGGTAGCGTGGCTTGTCAGAGGGAATTAAAGGCACAGTGGTGTCTAAAATTTCATACAGCATTCCTTTCGTCTCCCCTACCCCTAAACCACCTATGGCGTATCCAGGAAAATCAAAACCCACGATTTCTCGGGTGCTTTGCTTTCTTAAATCCGGATGCATTCCTCCCTGAATAATTCCAAACAGAGCCTGATCTTTTTTCGTATGCGCCTTCTTACTCCGCTCTGCCCATCGAGTAGTAAGTGATAATGACCCTTGCGTATAATCGAAACTTGAAGGATAAGGAGTGCATTCATCCAAACACATGATAATATCCGCTCCCAATGCCTCCTGAACCTCGACCGCTCTTTCGGGGGTAAGTAAATGCGAAGAACCATCCAAATGCGACCGAAAAAATACCCCCTCTTCTTTTATCTTTTTTAAGGTGCTGATGCTATAAATTTGAAAACCTCCGCTATCAGTCAGAAGGGGTCGCTTCCAATGAATAAAGGAATGCAATCCTCCTAAACGGGCAATCACCTCATGCCCCGGCCGAAGAAAGAGATGGTACGTATTGCAGAGAATGATCTCGGCGCTTAGATCTTCCATGTCTTCTGGGGTAAGCGACTTCACTGTTCCTTGAGTTCCTACCGGCATGAAAGCCGGAGTATTCACCTCACCATGCGACGTGAGTATTTTCCCCAGACGGGCTGAAGAGACACTATCTTCTTTTATAACCGTAAACAAAAAACTCATACAACGTCCTAACAGATTTCAGAAGCCAGGAGTCAGAAACCAGAAATAATTTTTAGCCTCCTGAATTCTGACTCCTCAAAGTATCAACATCGCATCCCCATAACTATAAAATCGATACTTTTTTGTAATCGCCTCATGATAAGCTCTAAAAATCATTTCCGTGCCCGCAAAAGCCGAAACCAGCATCAACAAGGTAGACCGAGGCAGATGGAAATTGGTAATCATTCCCTTAACCGCCCGGAACTCATACCCCGGATAAATAAAAAGGTCAGTAAAGCCGCATAAGGTGTTTTTTTTGCTTATCCAGGTTTCGAGGGCTCGCGCTGACGTGGTACCACACGCGATAATCCTTTGTCCATGTTCAATACCACTCGTAATCTTTTTCGCAGTCTCAGGGCTTATTTTATAATATTCGCTATGCATCCGATGGACTTCAACCTTATCTACCCGGACGGGTTGAAAAGTACCTACCCCCACATGAAGCGTGAGAGAGACGACCTCAATCCCCTTTTTTTTTATCCGGTTTATAACCCGGTTGGTAAAATGCAGGCCGGCTGTCGGAGCAGCGGCAGAGCCACGATTCCGGGCAAAAATTGTTTGATAACGAGCGCGGTCAAAAGGTTCCTGGTTGTCATGTTCTCTTTTAATATAAGGAGGAAGCGGTGTTTTTCCGATCCGTTCTAAAACTTCCTCAAGATCACCGGCGTAGATTAACTCAATATCCCAAAGCCCTTCTTTTTTTTGCTTAACCACCCGGGCGTTAAGCTCTGGCCCAAAGAAAAGGGTTGATCCGATCTGCGGATTTTTTGAACAATCGATTAGCGCTTCCCAAATATTTTTTTCTTTAGGGTATTCCAAGGCATTTAGGGGCTGGAGAAGCAAAACCTCCACCTTCCCTCCTGTCTCCTTATGGCCAATAATCCTTGCCGGCCTTACCTTGGTGTCGTTTACAACGACAATATCTCCAGAATTTAAGTAATTATCAACTTCCGCAAAAATAGCGTGTTCAATTTTCTCTTCTTCACGAAAAACAACCATGAGCCGGGATGCATCCCTCTCTGGAGCGGGAGCCTGAGCTACAAATTCTGGAGGCAAGTGATAATCAAATTCATTAACCAGCATAAGAATATTTAAAGTAAACCGCGTTAGAAGGGTTTCACACGGGGCATTTACCAGGTGTGAAAAGTGTAAAAATTTTTAAATTTATCCCGTGCTTCTTCACACTTTAGATAGTTGATACCAAAAAGGCCTTTCTAACGGGGTAAAAGTTTTTAATTCTTAACAAATTAAGGTATTAATTTCAAGGAGAAAAAACAGGGAAAGACAAAAAATAAGATCAAATACTTAAAAACTTCGTTCTGAGCCTATATTGTTGGGGGGTTATTTCAAGAAATAATGAACGAAACGCGAAATGATGAGGCCTATTTCTTAGGTTTTGTGGTTCCTTCCCAGATAAATCTCCCGCTTTTTCCTCCAGATTTTTCCTTCAGGTGGATATCGGAAATAGTCATACCCCGGTCAACTGCTTTGCACATATCATAAATCGTGAGCGCAGCTACTGCAACCGCGGTAAAAGCCTCCATTTCCGCTCCGGTTTTTCCCTTGATTTTAACCGTGGCTCTAATATCAATCCGGCTTTTTCCCCTCACCGGGGAAAAGTCAACCTGAACACTGGTTATTGCAAGAGGATGACACAGAGGGATTATGTCAGGAGTCCTTTTCGCCCCCATAATTCCAGCAATCCGGGCCGCTCCTAACACATCTCCTTTGCTGATCTTTTTATCTATTATAAGGCGGAAAGTTTCGGGTTTCATAAATATAGAGCCACATGCAGTTGCTTCCCGCAAGGTCTCATCCTTTTTACTCACATCCACCATTATTGCCTTCCCGTGATCATCAAAATGGGTTAATTTCTTCATCTTCCCTCCATTTTGCCGGGGATCAGGGCTCAGTGGTCCGGGGTCAGCATTTCCTGATCCACACTCCCTGATCCCTGATCTTTGTTTTTATCCTCCGATCAGACTCATTGTCCGCTGGCACTTCTTGAAATGCGCTTCATGAATCTGATGTTGCTTGGGTTTTTTCTCGAGAGCATGGAGAAGTTTTTCGCGTAATTTTTCGTCATCGCAGCCGTTCCTTAAGAAAGGTTTAAGGTCTATCTCATCATCATGAAAAAGACAGGTGCGCAAGTGTCCGTCTGCGGTTAAACGAATCCGGTTGCACAGGTGGCAAAAATGGCTGCTTATAGGATTTATGAAACCAATTTCTCCGAGGGAGTTTTTTAATTGATACCGAACTGCCGGGCCATCATTTTTTTCATCAGGCAAGGGAATTAATGTTCCCAGCTCTTGAATTTGTTCCTTAATGTGAGAGTTAGGATACACCAGCTCATGGTTCCATCGGCTCTCCCCAGCCGGCATATATTCAATAAATCTGACGACCAACGGAAAGTCGAGGGTAAGGCGGGCAAAATCGAAAACTTCCTTTTCATTTGTCCCGTTAATGATAACCACATTCAGTTTTACCGGAGATAATCCCACTGTTATGCATTCCTGTATCCCTGCCCAAACATCATGAAACTTATTTCTCCGGGTAATGCGAAAAAAGGTTTCCGGGTCGACCGCGTCCAAGCTGATATTGATCCTCTTTAAACCAGCAACTTTTAAAGGACGGGCAAAATCCTTAAGCAAAACCCCGTTGGTGGTCATACTCAGATCTCTAATACCGGGTATTGCGGAAAGCTCGGTGATAAAATTAACAATACCTTTTCTCACCAATGGTTCTCCTCCGGTGATTCGAACCTTGTTAATTCCTTCTTGAGCATAGACCCTTACCAAACGAAGAATTTCTTCATATCGTAGAATATCCTCATGATCAATAAGCGGTATTCCCTCTTCCGGCATACAGTATTGACATCGGAGGTTGCACCGGTCAGTAACCGAAATTCTTAAATAATTAATGGTGCGTTGATATCGGTCTTTAAGAATTTTCATAAGCAAAAATAAAAAAAGCCGCCTTCCTTGCTAGGAACCGGCTCATTAACTTTTCTCCTTTCCAAGCACGGGAGGCAACGCCGTTTCCAGCGATACCCTAACGGCCTTTTACCCTGAGTAAACCCGGTTAGAAGCTTTCACACTGGACATTTATCCCGTGGGCAGCAGTGTAAAAATTATTTTATTTTTCCCTGCGCTTTTTCACACTGTTAGCTAGTTGATATCCAACAAGACATTTCTAACGGGGAAAAAACTTTTAGGCACAAAGGCTCGGAGGTATAATAATAATAATGTATCTTTTTCATAATCAAAGTCAAGAAAATAAAACTTTAGGAAAAATCCCGCCTTCCGGAAAAATTATTTACTTTCAGGTACATTCAAATTAATGATGCTTTTTATACCAAGTTGCATTTAAAAATAGATCGAGTCAGGGACGAGGAATCGACGCAGGCGCACATTTAAGTACGTCGAGGAGTATGACGAGGGGACAACAAAGATATACAAATGAAGGCGACTTGGTATTAATCAGATCTTTTTAAGCAACGTAATTGATTCCAGATGAAAGGTTTGGGGAAACATGTCAAACGGTTGAGTCATTTCTACTCCATAAGAGCCATACTTTTTAAGAAATTGAATGTCGCGGACAAGGGTAGCCGGCTCGCAAGAAATATATATTATGTTTTTTGAGTTTAACCGGATAATTTCTTTTAAAATTTCCTTTGCTCCTTTCCGAGGAGGGTCCATTATTATCAGATCAAAGGATTCTTTTCTCAATGATTTTATTCCATCTTTTACTGAGCCGGTTATCCATTGAATGTTTTTCCGAACATTCCGTAAGGCATTGGCTTTCGCGTTTTCCACCGCATAAGGGTTACTTTCTATTGCTAAAACATTTTGCGCCACGAAACTCACCGGGATGGTGAAATTTCCCATGCCGGCGTAAAGTTCTAATACTTGTTGAGCTCCCAGGTGTTGGATCCAGCTTAAAACAATGGACATTATTATCCGGTTAACCTCAGGGTTTACCTGACGAAACACCTCAGGCCAAGCCTCAAGAACAAGATATCTTTCCCCATCTTTAAACGGCAGGGAATATAAAACCCCGGAAGGCGCTTCCGCTTCTTTCCACAAAATAACCGGCCTTCTTTCTTTCCGAGCAACTAAGTAAAGCCCCTTAACCAGAGGAATCTCTTGAACTATTTTCTCTAACGTCTTTTCCACATTATCGGGAAGTCTTGTCGCGCTAAAAAAAGTGATCAGGTTTTTTTCACCAGGAAAATCACAGGAAATAGCCACATCAGTCACCTGGTTAGCGTCGGCTCTTTTTAGCATTCCGCTTATCTCTGCCAAAATTGACCGGACCAGAGGATGAAGCACAAGACATTGATTTACGGGTACTACTTTATTGTCTCTGGGGGTCATAAACCCGACTAAAGGTTTTTCGCGCCAGTCAACGTGTAACTGACTATGAGAGCGATAACCAAATTCATTCGCGGAAAATAAAAGTTCTTTTACTTTTTGTTCGTTAATTTTCACGTGATGAGTAAGCATTTCCCGAAAAATTTCTTCTTTTAACGTCCTTTGAAAAAATATCGGAAGGTGTTGCAGCTGACACCCGCCACAAGCGCCAAAAAAAGGACACGGAGGTTCCCGGCGCAACAAAGATGGTTTGATTAATTTAATGATTTCCGCCTCATCGTAATCCCGGTGAGCACGGGTAATGTTGACTTCCGCTTGATCTCCCGGGGCGGCAAAGGGAACCAAAACCACCTTTCCTCCTCTGCGGGCAATCCCCATACCTCGGTGTCCCATTTTTTGTATATCCACGACAAAATTCATTTATTCCTTTTACGCAACTGTTGTTACCGCACGGTTGATTTTTGGCTCAGTTAACGGCATAATGATATTTTAAGTTTATTCACGGAGGAAAGATGAAAACAGAAAATTTTTTTCCAAAAGTAATTGTTTTCTTCATGGCGGTTTTCCTTTTCGCTGCTACCCTGAGTGCTAATGAACCCGTGGTTATGCTGAATGCCCAACCAGTCGGCGACCTAGCGACCGATTATGAAATTACCATTACGGTTTACCATGAAGGGAAAGGGCGTTCTCACTATTTGGAAGGAGTAATCCTATTATTAAATGAAGTGCCGATTAAAGTTTGGCAATATTCGCAAAAGGATAGTCCTAAGGATTTCCCCTTAATTTTAAAGAAAAGAATAAAAATCTCTCCGTCTGGTCCTTCCATGATAGCGGCAAAAGCCACCTGCACCTCTGATGGCGAAAATGATCGGACTTCTCTCCAAATAGTTCCGGGAAAAAGTTATTAGACGAGAGGATATCAAGGGCGACAAACCAGCAGACCGGGAACCATTTCCGTGAAATAAATAAAGCGGTGGTGATTTGTTAATCGTCTTTGAGCGCTTTAAAGTGAGGTAAGAGTTTGTTATACGTATCTTCCAGGTGTTCAGGCATCACGCGCACATCGCCGAAAACAGGCATAAAATTAGTATCTCCATTCCATCGGGGCACAATATGGATATGGAGGTGATCTTCTATGCCTGCACCCCCTGCCTTCCCCATATTTATCCCCACATTAAAACCTTCCGGTTTTAAGCAGGTACGAAGAATGCTCATCGACTTCTTGAGCATCATGAACATATCAAGCACCATATCTCCATCTAAATCTTCTATGGCGTGAAGATGTTTAAAAGGAGCCACCATAAGGTGACCATTGTTGTAAGGATAACGATTCATGATCACAAATGATAAAGAGCTTCGTAAAAGAATCAATTTTGTTTTATCCTGGGTTTCGTCTTTACCAAGGCAGAATATACACTCTTTTGTTTTTTTGCTTAGAATGTATTCCATCCGCCAGGGAGCCCAAAGATTTTTCCTCATAGTTAAAACTCCTTAAACCTCAATTATTTTTCCCGTTATCCGATCGCTTGTTTCTAACATGCCGATTGTATTCATTTCCGAAAAGCGTTTTTCGGTAGCTGACCCAGGATTGAAAAAAAGAACTCCCTTGATAACCTGATTCACCGGATAATGAGTATGCCCGTAAACCAAGCAATCTATCTCGGTAAACTCCTTGCTAATGCGATTTTCCAGACCTACAGGACTCCCCCAGCCATGGATAAGTCCTATTTTAAACGAGTTGACTTTAATAATCTTTTTCACTGGAAAGTGATTCCTTACCCGCGCAGAGTCCATATTGCCAGCCACCGCCTCAATTTTTTTTGTTAAAAAAGCATCCAACACCTCCATCTCCACAATATCACCGGCATGTATGACCATGTCTACATCACCAAAATGCTTATCAATAATCCGTTTTAGCTCTAAACAACAGTTGTGAAGATGAGTATCAGAAATAACGCCAATCTTCATTTTGTTAAGCTCCTCACCTTAGATAAAAAGATATTAAAAACCTCTATACAAACTTTATGAAAAATTTTCAAGCTCTTTTAAACGAAGGCTACCCAAAAAAATCACTTTAATCCGTCACTATCTTTTTAGGTTTTTCTATGGTTTGTTTATGTGGTTTTTTTAGAAAATAATGTTACTATTCGGTAGGTTATTCAAAGAAAAACGAATCCCGGACTCTATACCCGTCCGAGAAGCGAAAACCCTATTAATCATAATGAGGATGGTGTTAAGTCGCTCCAAATGAAGAAAATCGGTTTGAGGCAAAAGCTCCAAATAATAAAAAGTAAAATTTTTTGGACAGCAGTCCCGTATTTCTTTATCGCCTTCCGTAATAAAAAGCGGAAGTCCATGAGTGCGGCAAACAATGGGGCGGCGTTCATATAATACACATGCTCCGTGGTCAAGCAAAACACACGGAGTATAGTCCCCAACCCTTTGAGCAGCCCGGTTGCGAACGATCTTTTTCATTGAAGCGGGTAAAAGAGAAAACCCTTTCTGAAGAAAGGAGTATTCGATGGAAAGCAGGTTTAAATTCTGCTGACAACAATCACTGCACCCGTAACCACAGCTAATATGTTCCCGATATTCTTGGATGAGCCGGGAACTAAATTCATCAACTTTGTTTAACAGCTTTTGGTAGTTGCAAAATATTTCTTCGGCCATGGCATACAAAAAAAGAATTGGAACAGGAAAAGAAGTAAAAAAAAATATTTTATCATGCAAATTGAATTTCCGGAAGTTAAACCCCGTTAGAAGGATTTCACACGGAACATTTACCCCGTGCTTCTTTGTCCTGTTAGGAGATGGAAAAATAACTTTCCTTTTAAATCTGGAAGAGCTACTCTAAGGTAAAAGAACACTTAAAGAAAAATTCCAAAAACCTTGTCCTATGTATGACCTGATAATCAAAGAAGGCTTAATAGTTGATGGAACCAACTGCCCAGGAAGAAAGGGAGATGTTGGAATTTTAAAAGATCGAATTGTTTTTATAGGTGAATTACCTCATGATCAGGGGAAAAAAATTCTCTCTGCAGAAGGTAAAGTTGTTGCTCCTGGTTTTATTGACATCCATTCCCATTCTGATTTCACTCTCCTTGCAGATCCGCGAGCGGATAGTAAAGTTTACCAGGGAGTAACCACAGAACTCATTGGGCAGTGTGGTGTGTCTGCCGCTCCTCTGGAAGGCGCGGTTCGAGAACGAAGAAAAACTGAGTTGACTGATTTGGGGATTCCCCTCACCTGGACAAAACTCGATGAGTATTTTCTCCGTCTGGAAGAAGTCCAGCCGATTGTCAACATCGCCACCTTAGTTGGCCATGGCAACCTTCGGGGGTGCGTGGTCGGTTATGAAAACCGCCTCACGTCTCAAAGTGAATTAAAAAAAATGGTGGCTCTTCTGTGTCAAGGTCTTAACAGCGGAGCTTTTGGTATCTCAACCGGTCTCATCTACCCCCCCGGTGTTTATTCGTCAATTGAAGAGCTGCGTGTATTAACAAAAGTGGTCGCTGAATCTGGTGGTCTGTATGCCACGCACCTCCGAAGCGAAGGAGAGGGACTGGTGGAAGCAATCCAAGAGGCTCTTCATATTGCTGAGACAGGTGGAGTCTCCCTCCAAATCTCCCATCTCAAGACCCACGGGGGGAAAAATTGGGGGAAGCTGGCAAAAGTTTTTCATCTGATCGAAAATTTACGGGCAAAAGGTTTTAATATTCATGCTGACCGGTATCCATATACTGCCTCTTCCACAGATTTGGATGTGCTCCTGCCTTCGTGGGCATGGGAAGGCGGCAACCAGAAAGAATTAGCCCGTTTGTCTGACCCGGACACCAAAAAGAAAATGACCGAAGAGATTTTATCGCAAAATCCCGAACCTGATTTTTGGGAAAAAGTGATAATCGCGTCAGTTAAAAAAGAAAAAAACCGCTGGGCGGAAGGGAAAACACTGGCGGAAATCTCTTCAGACAAAAAATGTGCTCCCTGGGAGATGCTTTATGACCTTTTGCGGGAAGATGAACTCGGAGTGAGCGCCATCTTTTTCTTGATGAGCGAAGATAATCTTAACCAAATTATTCTCAAAGAGTATGTGATGATCGGGACCGACAGTTCCACCCGCTCGGCCTCCGGAATCCTACGACGAGGGAAACCCCATCCCCGCGGTTTCGGCACCTACCCACGCATCCTCCGTCATTTCACCGGACAGGGGAAGCTTCTATCCCTTGAAACTGCTGTCCACAAAATGACCGGACTCCCGGCAAAAAAGCTGGGTTTGAACGACCGGGGAACAATTCACCCCGGCTGTTACGCGGATCTGGTTGTCTTGGATCCTAAAACCGTCTGTGACCGTTCTGACTATGACAATCCCTTCCAGTATCCGGTTGGTATCGAACATGTTTTCATCAATGGCGAGGAGGTTATCTCTCAGGGAGCAGTTACCGGGAGGAGGCCGGGAAGAATTCTGCGGAAATAAATTCTTGCGCAAAAAAGGGCCAGAACCTTGAACTTCTGACCCTATGGAAGCGCCCGCAAATTTTTAAAATATTTCTTTATTTAGGCGGCCAAGGATAGATTTCTTTTACCTCCAACTTGACCACTTAGTTCGCCTTACGATCAACTTACCCCAATTAGCAAAAACTTTGTTAAGTTGATTGTGAAAAGTTAGCTCCGGGAATAGTTCACTTTAAGCCTGTTTTGTACTGTTTTAGTCTGTCTACTATATAAAAACCATACAGTGGAGGGGGCCTGATTTTGAGCCCCTTTTATTGGAATAAAAGTAAAAGGTTAAAATGGTAAATTTACTTTCTCACTTTTTTTGAGAACTATCACGGCGGCTGTTCCTTCTACAGGGCATTTATTTTCACAGATGCCACAACCAATACAAAATCTATCTATTAGGTATGGTTGTTTTATAGTTACGGTTTTTCCTTCAGGATTAAAAACTTGTGCTTCTCGCAATTTAATGGCTTTATCCGGTGTGGGACAATGTTCTTCACAGACAATGCAAGGAATCCCCTTGGCATAAGGGAGACAGCGATTCTTGTCAAAATAGGTCGTGCCTATAACCGTCTTTTGTTTTTCTTTCAAAACCAACCTGTTAATAGCGCCCGTCGGGCAAACTTGGCCACAAAGGGTACAGTTAAACTCACAAAAACCAATCCTTGGAATAAGTCTTGGAGCAAAAATCCCTTCTGCACCGGCTTCGAAAAGGCTAGGATGAAGCGCATTCGTTGGGCAGACTTTCATGCACCCTCCACAACGGATACAACGATTTAAAAATTTTCTCTCATTGATGGCGCCTGGTGGGCGAATGAGGGAGGGATTAGCCATTTTGGTATCCGCTCTAACCTTAAAAAAGGCTGGAAGGATGATGCCTGCAAATAATGTCCCAACAAAAGCTCTTCGGGAAACTCCCAAAGAGGGAAGTTTTTCCGAAGGCCTTTTAAATTTAAAAGAGACACTTTTATTCAGGCATAGATCCCGGCAATCCAAACAGAGATTGCAGTCTTCGGGGATGATCCTCATTTGCGAATCAATTGCCTCCATACGGCATACCTTGTTGCAACTCTGACAGTCGTTACAGGTTTCTTGGATGTACCCCCGTAGAAAAGAAAATCTTGATAAAAGGGCTAATAATCCCCCCAAAGGGCAGAGGTTTCGGCACCAAAAACGTCTTTCAACCTTTTCCAAGGCAAAAATCAGCAAAAAAATTATAAGAGACATCGAGGTCAGGGTATAAACCTTTTGATTATAAGGAAGGATAAATTGTTTAAGCTGAGCATAAATAAGTTCACTTGCTTTTGTTATCCAACCAGGAGCAACTTTATACAGGAAATCAAACGGGGTGCTTACTATCCAATATAAAAACGGATCCAAAACTATGGTCATGCTTCTTACTAAGATAGAAAAGGGATCAAAATAACCGACCAGCGGAAGGCCAAAAAAGGCAAACGTCAGGATAAGGGTAAGAAGAAGATATTTCCAAGATTTAAATCGCCCCCTCGACCCTTTCTTTTGCTGAGGGATTAGGCCATGGCATAAATCCAGTAAGCTCCCCAAGGGACAAACCCAACCACAGAAAAACCGACCAAAAAGGAGAGTTAAAAAAACAACTATCACCGAATACAAAACGAGGGTAATGATTACCTCAGCGCCCAGCATCACACTGGCAGCCACTAATGGATCAAGGCGAAAGAATATATTGACCGCATAAGGGAGTTGGTCAGTGCCGGCATAATCGGTTTTGCGGAAAAGGATGAGAAAGAGGATGACAAAGAAGAGTTGCGAAAGTCTTCGTAGGGAAGAAAGAGAAAAATTTCTTCTTGAACGCATAGGATTTCTTATCAGACACGTATTATTTTTATTTTTTTCAAATCCATCTCCCCTAGGCCCAATTGATAGGCTGCGATAGTGGAATCGATTGCCTCAGGCGCCATCTGGAAAAGAGTTGTGGTATAAGCATCAGCCGCTACCGTATCCCGTGAAGCAATGAGGGTATTTATAACCTTGACATCGTTTAGACTGCCCCCTGAGGGGCCATTTCGGAAAATGATTCGGGTGGCATCAATGAGGGTTAGGCGTGGTTTTATTACTGTATTGAGGTCAGCAATACGTTGTGCTAAAGAAAGGTGTATGAAACCTCTTCTTCCCCCGATGACCCCCATAATATTTTTAAGCCCCAAGGACAATCCGATACTTCCGTGTTGTTTGGCCACCGGAACATTAATGTAACAATCGGCTTCGAGGGCATCTTTGTAAAATTCCCACTCAGTAATTGATTTTCCCTTGTCAATCCGGACCGGAATAAATTTTCGTTGATCAATATAAGGGCAACTAACTCGGCGATCCCCTAGGGATTCTACCGCCGCCTTAATTCCACTAGTTGCGTAGCAGCGACGCTCTTCATTTACCGGCCGGTCAAAAACCATTACCTGGGAGGCACCAGCCTCAAGGCAAATGGCGACCAAGCTTTTTACTATTTCTGGATGGGTATTAGCCCCCTGTTCTGGAGTGCGGTCCCAGGCTATATTGGGTTTGATGACCACCCGTTCGTCTTTTTTAACTAAAGCCGTGATCCCTCCTAAGGGGTCAAGGACTTTCGAGACCAGCGTAGAGTAATCTTTTCCCTCGGCACAGGAGAGGAGGGTTGTGCGGACTTCGGCTTTGGCTGAGGGAACAACTTGTTGCAGTATTGGCAACGAGAAACTAATACTGCCAGTCCACCGACCTAATTTTTTTAAGAATTCACGTCTGTCCACTTTTGCTCGAGTGAGAGTAAATTCCGCTATTCCGGGCCGGTTACAAGGGGTTTTATTTTTTTGTAAAGGGCTTAAGTAAAAAAATAAGAGAGTTTAATTTAAAAAATTATATTAAAAATGTTTAGTTCAAACCAGTTACCCTTTTAAATTATCAATGTATGTTTCCAGATTTAAACCGACACTTTGAATAGCGCCAACGATTTAAAGCTTTTTAATAAACTATACCATTTTATTAATTTTGTTCAAATAATAGCACCCGGAAATGGGTCACTTTTAACCTGGTTAGGGTTGTTTCTGACTGTCTACTTGACAATTACCTTACACTGAAAGGGTCTTAATTTGAGGCCTTTTTTATTGGCACTCTTTTTTAGATTACCGTTTAGAGCTGCCCTTCCCCTTCTTTTATCTCCCACTGTTTTCCTCCGGAATGATGGTCATTGGGCCATTCGGGGTGAAATTTTTACCAACGATTGAATGGTGCTTGGATTTTCATTGACTATCGGAAGCAACCAAAGCCTATCGCTGCAATAACCTACCACCTTCGCTCGTTCCATAAGGATCACCGCGGGAGACATCCCAACAGTTGTCTTGTTTTCCTGGACAAATGACAGTGTAGGTGCCACGCTTGCCACAACCTTCAGCGCCAATGGTGAACTGTGCTCGCTCGACTCCGCCAAAGACGATAGGCGGGAGGACATCTTTTGAAATAACGGTTACA
Source organism: Thermodesulfobacteriota bacterium (assembly GCA_026625185.1). Taxonomy (GTDB): domain Bacteria; phylum Desulfobacterota; class WTBG01; order JAGOGO01; family JAGOGO01. The sequence continues at coordinate 3,153,470 of CP113000.1, forward strand.
GTTGCATCCGGGCAATTCATCTCGAACTGAGCCCGGGACTGCGCCACCTGAAGCGCTTTGGGTTCTTTCTTGTCAAGAAACTGCTGAGTGGTTTGGCAACCAGTCAGAAACCATAACGCAATAAAGGGCAAAAAAATAAATGATTTTGCCATGCCTGGGCTCCTTTCTTTTTTTATTGGTCATTTAATAACCTTGCTTTTTAGTAACCGTCAGGATCTCAATTACTGCTTCGGCCGGATCTTTAACCGTTTTTCGGTCCATCAAGTTAAGAACCCATTAGCTTTAAAACATGAGCTTTTTATTGCTTCCTCTTTTTCCTTCTCCTCTCTTCCCTCTCCCATGACTTAACCTTCATCTTATTTTTTCTACCCAGGAGGGGAATAAATGATATAAAAGTTGGAATTTTCCCCTACCCTCCCCCTACGGGTCATAGCTTAAGGAAAAATCCCAACCTCTGGGAATTTTCCCGATCAAAATGAAGTGATTCACCTCTTGACCGAAACAATTTTTTTCAAATAAAATAAGTTAAAGGAATTTCCCCCAAAGGACATCAGGTCGATAACTAAAGAGGGGCTATGAGGATACAAGAAGTCTCCTAGAAATAGAAACATCTTGACAAAGTCCTCTCGAGCGAGGATTTTTGCTTTTAAATTCCGGTTTGGTGCTTGGCCCATGACCTTTGCCAGGCAGTCAAGAAAAAGATAGAAGAAAAACCGGAGACTAGTGGCAATACGCTGACACAGTGATGCGCTATTATTTATTGAGGAAATAAACAAGCCGAAAAAGGAGATAAAAAACCCTGCTCAGCCTCCTAATTTTTCCCTTCATCCGCAAGGTAACTCTTCCTGAGAAATCGGGAGGGGTTTTCTATTTTTTTCTCCCTTTTATTCTGCCTTCCCCACAAACAGGGATGATGGTCATCAGATCATTAAGGGTAACAGGCAAGTTATAAACATCCTCTATGTTCCTTGTTCACCCTTCTTTGCGTTCCTTTACAAAAGCTTGGAGTTCTTTTATTCCACCTTTGCGACTGCACCACCCGCAAAAAAACAAATTTTCTCGAGCTTCAATGAATAGAACATGATTTTTGTTTGGACACCCTGCAAACCATTGAGTAGGGCTCTTACCGGTAGGGTTTGGGGAAAGTCCCAGGTCTCGAGCAACTTTGATAATCTCTGTTTCCGTTTCTTTTGCCTTCTGGGAATTTTCTAGCAAGTCATGCTCAATACGCCCCACCAAACCCTCAAAGGCATATTTATTAAGAATCCCACCGGTCAGGAATTTTTGAGGCCAATAAAAACCGGTCCGCACACGGAAAAGACGATCCAGGAGATTTAAACAAGCGAAAAAGGGCTCACCTTTTTTTGGAAGTGCGAAAACTCGGCCAGCACCCAAAAGTTTTTTTATTTCAAAATCTTTAGGAGTAGCAGTTCCATCAACAATGTCTTGGACAATCGAAGAAATGTAACCAGCAGTTATCCAAAGTTCGTCACTTGTTTCGGTTCGGCGAAAGAATGCGGCTTCTTCAATTATATCGGCAGTTATATCTAGATTGTAAGCGCAAGCTAAAAGAAGGTCCTCAGGTAGGCTCGCGATTTTCTCAGCTTTTTTAAGCCAGGGATCTACAAAAATGTCGTTGTTGTCGTTCAAGGTTTTGCCTCCGTTATGATTAAAAATGTCATCTCTTTTTTTGGAAAAAATATCTCATTGGCTTTTCAAAGTCAATAGCAAACTCGGTTAAAATGAAGGGGAAAGAAAACAAAGAAATAATAGCCGATGATGATTATAAACCCCATTTTGATAAAATTCACCAAGTTTTAAAAAAAATGCACATCACGATTTTATCCGATGGTATCATATGGCATACAAATTATATAAAGGGGATTTCCGAATTGTTGTATTATGCTTTTGAACGTGAGGAAATTGAAGGTAAAATTTCAACAGGAGTTTTTTTAACATGGTAGAACGACTTGATTTAATCCAGGCAATGGAGGATGAGCTTTTTCCCAGGTTCGGATCAACCATGAATAGCTTGAAGTTCCGTGACTGTTCAAAAAACCACCGCAAAACTTACCAGAGGCACTTATAAGGGGCTAAGAAACTCTTATCTCAAGTTGATTGAATGTAAGAGATCGAGGTCTTTAGTGGTTGGAAAAGACACTTTAACCATGCTACACTGAACCCATGAACAAACGGTCGTTATCCCGATACATCATTGGAGTTGTTATCGTCTGGGCCGTAATTCTTTGGGTGGTGTTGTTTGCGAATAATGCTAACTTTCAAATTTTCGCATTTCTCGGCGCTGAATTCTTGTTTGGTATGCTTGCGATGTGGTGCATCTATGTCATTGGAAATACATTCCTTTAGTGGGGTTTTATATTGGCTAACAAAGAATTTAAATAGCCCTTCAAGCAGATTAATTTTGGGAGAATGGTTTTTGTCTTTTTGGGAGAGATGCAGATGAAATGTCATGGTGTTTCAGAAAGAGCTTACCTAACAGCAATCAAGAACATCTTAATCAAAGACTTAAAGTTAGAAGTTATGGAGATTTACGGAGACGACAGAAAAGATGGCGTTAGGATAAAAGCCAGAGTTGAAAATAATGGTAAAAGATTGACTAAATCAGAAGAGCAAGTTGTTCTTGATAAGCTTAAGTTATCAAAAATAGTACTAAAAGCTGAATTTTCTGGATTATGGCTACTAATAAAGTCTTGGTGAGAGTTCAAAAAGCTCATTAAGCTATTTATGGAAGAGTAAATCTTAATCTCAACATTGAACAATTCGGGGATAGGCTTACAACCGAACAACGGTCTTCATGAACCGTCTTCCCCGGCTTTAATACCAGGCCGTGACAAGAGACGGAGAATGCAGAAGATTGTTAAGCTTCCTGAAAAACCAAAAAAAACAACATGGCCGGTAAACGTGATTTTTCTATTAATAAATAAAAAAACTGGGGTGGGAGGATTCGAACCTCCGATTGCGGGATCCAAAATCCCGTGACTTACCGCTTGTCGACACCCCAAAAATAATCCGGGATTATATACCACAATTTTTATTAGAATAAAACTACAAAAGCGCCTTGGCAACGGAAATTTTCCAGTTTAGTTCGTGATAATGTTTGACTAATTTACTTTCCGCACTTCTTGCTTCCGCCTCATCAAAAAACAGCCCAAAAACCGTTGGCCCACTTCCTGACATCAAAGCACCCCAGGCCCCAAGATTTTCAAGGGCTTTTTTTATCTTGGCAATCTCAGGAAAATGAGGGATGACAACACGCTCAAAGTCATTATAAAGAATTTCTTTTCCCAATTTCAGCAGATCAATCTTCGTTGAGAACTTAAAAAGCTCATCCTGTGGTTGCAACCTAAAGTGATGATAAGCCCAGGCAGTAGAAACAAGGATTGGCGGGGTTACTAATAAAGCCCAAAAAGGGGGGGATAGTTCAATCGGGAAAAGTTTTTCCCCAATCCCGGTCGCAAGAGCCGGCCCGTTAGAAAAAAAGAAAGGAACATCCGCTCCAATTCTCACCCCAAGCTCCATGAGGTGGCGCGTGGAACACTTAAGGTCATAAAGCTCATTAATCCCTTTCATGGTTGCCGCCGCGTCACTGCTCCCGCCCCCCAAACCCGAAGCAACCGGAATACGTTTTTTGAGACTGATCGTCACTCCTCCCGCTACCCTAGCTTCGCTAATAATCAGGGAAGCTGCTTTAAAGGCTAAGTTTTTGTTATCTAGAGGAAGGTCGCTGCTGCTGGAGGTTAAGGTTATCCCTGACGGTGTTCTTGATAAGGATAGGGTATCATAAAGCCCAACCGCACCCATGATACTCCGGATCTCATGAAAACCATCTTTTCGCTTACCAATGATTTCGAGACGCACGTTAATTTTTGCCGGCGCCACAAGATTGTTGGAATCAACATTAGTCATACTCAAGATTTAAGTTCTAAGTTTTAAGCTTAACTACTCACGCACCCGATTCAAAAGGGGAGAAGTTATGATGTTAGGAGGTTAGGAAGCACCCCATTTCTTACCTTCTTATCTACCATCTTCTAAACTCCCGATAAAATAACCTACTGCTTTTTAACTTCATTCACATACTTAAACCTTAGTTCAGTGAGGAGGTGCGTAATAAGGTTTTCCTCTTCATCAGATAAATTTCCCTTGGTTTTATCTTTGAGCATGGAAATAATATCAATTGTTTGTTTAGCCAGAGGAAAATTCTTGTCAATTGTTTTGGTATAAGGATTTTCCATCAATCCTAAGTGCAAGATAACGTTTGAGCTTAATGAAAAAATAAAGGTCGAAAAATCAATGTCCGGCAAAGGGGTACCCTCAAAAAGTTTATTTTCCTGTTTCTCTCGAGAAGGTTCGGAACCCACCGGAGCTTCCTTCTTTTCTTTCGCGCCCACATCCCCCTCCGATTTCACCCCGCCTGAGTCATCAACGACAAAACGGCGTTTATCACTTACGGTAAAAGATTCTTCTTTTTTTTCCTCTGTCATGACTCAACTCCTTTTTGCGTATAGCGTGCTTTTATTTTTTTCTTTACATAAGAACTTCTAAAATTTAATAATATCATGACAAAAAAATCTAAGCAATCTTTAATTGTTAGGAGTTTTTTTGCCGATAAAGTTAAAGCGAAGAGCGGGAGAAAACCCAGATCAAAAAAATTTTAATGGTCACCGCAGGATTAACGTTCCTTGCTCCATGTCTAAAGCAAATGTGTTTTTTTCCTTCCACCTTAAGGTAAGAGGAATGTTTACCAGTTCATCGATGGTCCGTTTTAAAAAACGTGCTCCATACTTGATGTTAAAACCTTTTAGAGCCAAATACTCAACCGCTGGTTCTGAGAATTCCAGTTCTTTCCCTTGGTCCTTCAGCTGTTGATTGATCCGGTTAAGATACCTGGTGGCAATTGCTTTGACTTCATCCAAACGTAAAGGAGAAAATACTATTATATCATCAATCCGGTTTAAAAACTCCGGGGAAAAGTTATGTTCCACTTCTTTGATCACTGACTGCTTAACCGCCCTGACTTCTTCCGGATCGCTCAGAAATCCCAAGGGGTGAGTAAAACGCTTAAATTCATCTGAACCAAGATTAGAGGTCATGATAATGAGGGCGTCACTAAAGTACACCCGTTTTCCCCGCCCATCAGTAAGAAAGCCCTCATCAAAGACCTGAAGAAAAAGATTAAGAACATGGTGACTTGCTTTTTCCATCTCATCGAGAAGAAGCACGGTATAAGGATTATCCCTAACCTGATTAGTTAAAATTCCTCCCCGCTCTGAACCAACTATGCCCCGCGGCATTCCGATTAATTTATCTACTGCTACCGTTGAGTCTTTATATTCGGACATATCGATCCGCACCATCTTTTTTTCATCGCCAAAGAGAAATTCAGCCAGAGCCTTGGCTAATTCGGTTTTCCCTACACCGGTGGGACCAAGAAAAAGCAGAACCCCATCCGGGCGATAAAAATTTTCTTTTAAAGGTCCTTTACTCAATCTAAGTCTGCGGGCCAGAGCACTAATCGCTTCTTTCTGCCCTACCACCCTTTGCGAAAGTGCGGCTTCTATGTTCCGAAGCCGCTCGATGGTGTCCCGGTGGATCATATCCAGAGGGATATTCGTATCCTGAGCAATCACGGTCATTACTTTTTCCGGATTCACTTCCCGGTTAGGATCAGAGATTTCCGCTTTAACACATGCGGTGTCTAACCACCGAATCACTTTATCCGGCATCCGCAAATGATGCAGGTAACGAGGAGCCATGCTCAGGGCGCACGCAATCGCCTCATCAGTGAGTTCTACTCCATAATTCATTTCCATCCGGGTTCTTACCTTCGTGATTATCAGCCCCGTTTCTTCAAGCGATGGCTCTTTTAACTGGATTACCCGGAAACGCCGATCCAAGGCTTCATCTTCCTTAATGTAGGTTTTATACTCTGCGGCAGTTGTAGCCCCAATGATCTGGACCTCCCCACGTGCCAGGGTTGATTTGAAAATATTGGCTGCGTCGCTCGGTACTCCTAGAGCTGAACCGGCGCCAATGAGAGAATGAGCTTCATCAATAAAAAGGATAATATTCCCTTTGGTTTTTACTTCATTAATAATTTTCTCCATCCGATCTTCAAACATTCCCCGAAACATTGTCCCTGCCACTATGGTGTTCATCTGAAGATTTACCAGTTGAAACTTACGCAATTTTTGGGGCACTGATTCCGGTTTTAATTCAATACGACTGGCTAATCCTTCCACTAAAGCGGTCTTCCCCACCCCAGGTTCACCAATGATAATTACCGAATTAGCCCGCTCCCGGTGGCAAAGAATTTCAATCATGTAGTTGATTTCTTTTTCACGGCCCACAAGGAGAGACAATTTCCCAAACCGCGCCAGTTTATTAAGGTTTACCCCAAAGTAGCGAAGCAGGGGAGGAAGTTCGAACTTCTTGGTCAGTATTTCTTTTTTTTCAGTATAAATTTTTGATTTGCTTTCAATTGCCCGGAGCAACCTCTCCGGTGATACTCCCAAGCTTTTAAAAATTCTTGCCGGGACGCCATCGGTTTCTTGAAATAACGCTCGGAATAAATCCACCGGCTCGATAATATCCCGGCCGGTTTGTTGGGCTCCTTCCCATGCATGTCGCAATATGGTTTTTGTAGTGGAAGGAATTTTCATTTTAACGCCTATCGCCGTTTGAGAAACACCCAGATGGTCTTTAACAAAACCAATTATGTTGGCAGGATCTAAGTTTAATTCGGCTAAGACAGCATTAAAGAAAAAACTTTCCACACACGCGTAAGCCAAAAAGATATGCTCTACCCCCAGATGATGATTTCTTTTTTTTGACTCCTCGAGCGCAGTATTAATAACGTGAAAAGCTTTTTCGGAAAGAAAATTTCGATAATGGGTGAGGTCAATCATTGCTGTTTCTGTCAACCTCAAGCGGATTTAAAAGAGTGGTATGGGTTGGAATGTTATTGAGTTACAGTTTGCCCTTCTATTTTTTGCATTTCTTTCCACGTATAGTAAATCCTTTGAATCACCGTAACATGAGTAAAGACAGCCAACACCCAAAGCGCAACCGGCATAATATTAAAAATGCTGCCGAGAGCAAGCAAGATCATTCTTTCGGCTCTTTCCATTAGTCCAATATTACACTGTCTGAGAAAAATCTCCGCCTTGGCCCGAGAATACGGTATCAACAAGGAACCCATCAGTACTATCAGCGTAAGGAAGATGTAGCCCAATGCTTCATGTCGAATATAGTACCAGATAATCCCACTCAGGAGAAACGTATCGGAATAGCGGTCAATAACTGAATCTAAAAAACCGCCAAATTTTGTAACCCGGTTTGAAACGCGGGCCACTGCCCCATCAAAAATATCAAAAAATCCTCCTAAACATATGAGACAGCCCCCCGTTATCCAATGTCCCATTCCTAAATAAAAACCTGCCCCGATATTAATAAAAAGACCGGCAATGGTTAAAAAATGAGGGTTTATTTTTTTCCCAAAAAGAGTCTGGGCAATCCGGGAAAGAACATTATCTAAACGATGTCCCAACTTTTCACTAATCATTTAAATGCAGTAGCCGGTAAAGGTTATCGTCATGAAACGTTTTATAGATTATTGTATCCACTTTCGTCAATAACTCAAGCATAAAATAAAAAGCTGCCGATTATCTTAAAACAAAAGGTAATGGCAGCTTTTTGAGTTTAAGGATCAATTATTTTTCTTCAAATTCGGCATCGACCACATCTCCTTCGCTCTGTGGTCGTCCTCCTTCTGATGCTCCTCCTGCCTGATTTTGCTGCTGTTTATTGGCGGATTGATAAATAACCTCCGCTAAACGATGGGAAGCTTTATTGAGTTCTTCGATTTTATTTTTTATACTGCCGGCGTCTCCACTGTTAATCGCATCCTTAGCGGCCTGGATAGCATCTTCTACTGCTTTCACGTCAGGTTCAGGCAATTTATCCCGGTTTTCCTTGAGTATTTTTTCAGTGTTATATACCAGTGAATCGGCTTGGTTTCTAAGTTCTATTTCCTGTCGTCTCTTTTTATCTTCCTCCGCATGCTGTTCAGCATCCTTTACCATTTTATCAATTTCATCTTTGTGAAGGCCACTTGAGGCAGTAATAGTAATTTTTTGTTCTTTTCCCGTCCCCATATCTTTTGCCGAAACATTTACAATACCATTGGCATCAATGTCGAAGGTGACCTCAATTTGGGGAATGCCTCTGGGGGCCGGGGGAATCCCAACTAAATGAAATCGTCCCAACGTCCGATTGTCCCGGGCCATCTCCCGTTCACCCTGGAGCACATGGATTTCAACACTCGTCTGACTGTCCGCCGCTGTAGTAAATATTTCGCTCTTTCGGGTGGGGATGGTAGTATTCCTCTCTATCAGCTTTGTGGCCACACCGCCTAATGTTTCGATACCCAATGAAAGAGGAGTCACATCCAACAAGAGCACATCTTTGACCTCTCCTGCCAGAACCCCAGCCTGAACCGCAGCTCCTAAAGCTACCACTTCATCAGGATTAACCCCTTTGTGCGGCTCTTTCTCAAAAAGTTCTTTCACCAATTGCTGAACTTTCGGTATCCGCGTTGAACCGCCAACCAATACTGCTTCATTAATATCCGCTGGTTTTAAACCTCCATCTTTTATCGCCTGCAGGCAAGGACCGCGCGACTTTTCAATAATATCCTCTATCATCTGCTCTAACCTGGCCCGCGTTAACTTCATCAAGAGGTGTTTGGGGCCGGAAGCATCCGCCGTGATAAAGGGGAGGTTAATTTCGGTTTCCAGGGTCGTAGATAACTCCATTTTTGCTTTTTCGGCTGCTTCTTTCAGCCGCTGCAACGCCATGCGGTCTTTGCTTAAATCTATCCCCTGTTCTTTCTTGAACTCAGCCACCAACCAGTCAATAATTCGTTGGTCAATGTTGTCTCCTCCCAGATGAGTGTCACCATTGGTCGATTTAACCTCGACAACATTATCACCTACCTCGAGGGTGGAAATGTCAAACGTACCGCCGCCAAAATCATACACTGCAATGATCTCGTCTTTTTTCTTATCCAAGCCGTAGGCTAATGCAGCAGCGGTTGGCTCATTGATAATTCTTAACACATTAAGCCCGGCAATTTTCCCTGCATCTTTAGTTGCTTGGCGCTGGCTGTCGTTGAAATAAGCCGGAACCGTTATTACGGCATCATTCACTTTTTCTCCCAGGTAAGCCTCTGCCGAGTGTTTTAACTTTCCAAGTATCATCGCGGAAATTTCAGGAGGGGAATACTGTTTCCCCATTGCCTCGACCCGGGCATCGCCATTAGAGGCGCGCACTACCTTGTAAGGAACCATCTTTATTTCTTCAGTAACTTCATCGTGCCTTCGGCCCATGAAGCGCTTGATCGAATAGATTGTGTTTTCCGGGTTCGTTGTTGCTTGTCTTTTTGCCACCTGGCCGACCAGAATCTCGCCATCCTTGGTAAAAGCAACCACTGAGGGGGTCAAACGGCTGCCCTCTTCATTTACAATTACCTTTGGTTCTCCGCCTTCAATAACTGCCACTACCGAATTAGTTGTTCCTAAATCAATGCCGATAACCTTAGCCATGTAAATACCTCCTTTTTCCATTTTTTCAATTTTATTTAGATTAGTTATCTTTTGCCTTTTGAAAAATTTTTCTTTTGGAAGGTAATCATTTTTCGTTAAATGTCAACCAGTGAGGAGATGTTATTTTCTACTTCCCGACCGTAGGCAAAAGGTTCAAACTTAGTAAATGCATCCAAAAACGCTAATTTTTTAAATCCGATGGGACCATTACGCTGTTTTCCAATGATTATTTCCGCAATCCCTTTATCAGGACTGTTATCATCATAAACCTCATCCCGATAAATAAAAATGATAACATCCGCATCCTGCTCGATTGCCCCTGATTCCCTGAGATCAGCCAGCTGGGGCCGCTTGTTTTGTCGGTCTTCAACCTTTCGATTCAACTGCGAAAGCGCTATAACCGGAATATTAAGTTCTTTTGCTAACCCTTTAAGTGAGCGAGATATAGAGGAAATCTCCTGTTCCCGGCTTTCAGCGCCTCCTTTTTTTTCCATTAACTGGAGGTAGTCAACAATAATTAACCCTAATTTTTGATCCTTCTTAAGCCTCCTGGCTTTAGCTCTCATCTCAAGGACATTAATTCCGGCGCTATCATCAACAAAAATTGGGGCTTCTGAAAGTGTCCCTGCAGCCCGGGTAAGTTTAGGCCAATCACTCTCAGTTAAAAAACCGCCTCTCAGTTTATGGGCATTAATTTTTCCTTCTGAACACAGCATGCGGATGGCAATTTGTTCTTTAGACATTTCTAATGAAAATATTGCCACCGGAATATTCTTTTCTACTGCCGCATTGCGGGCAATATTGAGGGCAAAACTCGTCTTTCCCATGCTCGGGCGACCGGCAATAATAATCAGATCTGAGTCTTGAAAACCTGAGGTTAACGCATCTAAATCATGAAACCCTGAAGGCACACCCGTTATAAGCTCATGTCTTTCATAGAGTTTTTCGATAGTCAAAAAACTGCTCTTCAGTATCTCGCGAAGAGGATAAAAAGAGGGTTTGATTTGATATTCACTTATGCGGAAAATGCTGTTTTCCGCAAAATCAAGGAGATTATCAATATCCTCGCCGTGTTCGTAGCCGCGGCTAACAATTTCGGTAGCCGCAGTAATTGTTTTTCTCAAAATAGATTTTTCTCGCACAATCTTGGCATAATGAAGCACGTTTGCTGAGGTAGGAATGTTATCAACCAGAGAAGAAAGATAAGACGCCCCCCCGATATCATCCAGTTGTTTTTTCTGAGTAAGGTTTTCGGTTAAGGTAATCAAGTCTGATGGTTCATTTTTATTGTAAAGTTCAATCATTCCGGTAAAGATTTTTCGGTGAGCTTCGCGGTAGAAATCATACCCATCAATGATCTCGATAATCTGATGAAACGCTTCATTATCTAAAAGAATTGCCCCAAGGACAGCTTGTTCAGCTTCAATGCTTTGCGGAGGGATTTTATTGAATAAAGAATCGTCGTGTGCCTTCATGTGACAAACCTTTTCTTTAAAAATAGTTTGAGCCCTCAACTATTAAGCCAGTTGAACCCAAAAAAGAATGTGGCTCAATCTCCTCCCCAGCAACTTTGCATAGGAAAAAGATTTTTAGTTTCAGTATGTGGTGGGGAAATGTTAATTATAAGAGGATCGTTAAGATTTTACCACCCAGACTTTTAAATTTGCCGTAACTTCTGGACGTAATTTTATTGGGACTTTATAAATTCCTAAACTTTTTATTGGTTCTTCCAATAAGATTTTTTTTCGGTCAATCTTAATCCCTTCTTCCTTTAGGCTTTCCTCAATGTCCAGGGAGGTTACCGAACCAAAAAGCTTATCATCTTCACCGGTAGGTTTAGATATGGTGCAGGAGATTTTTTCTATTTTTTCAGCGAGTTTTTCTGCCTCTCGTTTAATTCGATTTTGTTTCTGTTTAAGAAGATTTTTTTGATGCGCAAAGGCTTTAATATTTTGGGAATTAGCCGGAACGGCCAGTTTTTTGGGGATCAAATAATTTCTCGCATGCCCGTCTTTAATTTGAATTATATCCCCCATTTTACCTAAATTAGAGACATCCTCGGTTAGAATTACTTTCACTTATCCGTGCTTCCTCTCAAACTGATAGAGTAAAATTAGAAAATTTAGATCTTTTTCATGATATCGGGGTACAGTAAGGAATCAGGGCAACATTACGGCTCAGTTTAATCGCGCGAGTAATTTCCCTTTGGTGCTTGGCGCAATTACCTGAGATCCGTCGAGGAATTATTTTTCCTCTTTCGGTAACAAAGTATTGCAAGACTGCTGAGTCCTTGTAATTAATAGTTAAACTTTTATCAACGCAAAAACGGCAGACTTTTCTGCGTTGATACGTTGTTGTTTTATAATCACTACCCTCTCTCGCGCTTTTCCTTAATGGTGGCCTTCTCATAAGCATTCTTTTCACTTAAAGGTTATAAATCAAACTATTGTATCTTATTGAGCGTCTCCTGAGGGTGCAGCAGTTGCGATCACCTCAACACTCGCAGACACTTCTAAATTTTCTTGAGTTTCTTTTTCTCGCAGAGATTCAATATCCAGCTTTTTGTCGATTTTTACGGTTTGATAACGAAGTATTCTTTCATTAAATCTCAAAAGCTTTTCTATTTCCTTAAGAACGTCCTGATTTCCCAAAAAATAAACAATGAAAAAAAATCCTTTCGATAATCCTTTTATTTTATAAACTAATTTTCTTTTTCCCCATTTGTCGACTTTAAGAGGTTCTCCCTTGGTGCGGGAAATAACATTTTTAAATTTATTAATAAGCTCCTGGAGTTCTTCATCGGAAATATCAGGGTGAGCAATAACCAATGTTTCATATCCAGCAATCATACGGTTTCCTTTCTATACGATAATTTGATTTATTTTTACACTGGTATAACTCTGGCGGTGGCCCTGTTTTTTCTGGTACCCTTTTCTTCGTTTTGCCTTAAAGATAACTACCTTTTTACTTTTCCCTTGACTAATAATGCTACAAGCCACCTTCGCGTTCGGAACCAGAGGTTGTCCAATTGTCGTTTCAGGCGCATCTCCAATTAACAAAATTTCTTCTAATTCAACCAACTCGCCTTCTTCGCCAACCAATTTTTCAATTTTTATTATATCCCCTTCTTTTACTTTATATTGCTTTCCTCCGGTTCTAACCACTGCAAACATTTTCAAAAACCTTTCCTTTAAAAATTGATTAAGATAAATTTGTAAATTTAAAGGTTAATTTCCTTGTTGTCAAGGAAATTAAATTCCATAATAAATTTTTTATCAGTTTATTTCAAACTGTTCAATATGAAGATTTTCTTTCACTTTTATGATTATTTTTTTATTGATATGGTTTTCCAGATCTTCCAGATAGTTCCTTTCCTCTTCATAAATTAAATCAGCAACTTCCGGATGGAGAGCGACAAAAATTTTATTACCTGGAATTTTTGAGGCTTCCTTTTTAATACTCCGAAAAATTTCATGGCAGATCGTTTCTTTTGATTTTAAAAAACCCTTCCCATCGCAGTAAAAACACGGCTCGGATAAATACCCGATGAGGTCTTCACTGGTTCGTTTTCGGGTCATTTCCACAAGCCCCAGTTCCGAAATCCTTAAGATATTCGTCCTGCTTTTATCTTTGCTCAAGACTTCTTTGAGAGTCTTAAACACCTTTTCACGACTTTCCTCCTTTTTCATGTCAATAAAATCAATAATAATAATCCCTCCAATATCCCTAAGCCTGAGCTGGTAGGCGATCTCTTTTACTGCTTCCAGATTGGTTCTGAGAATAGTGTCTTCAGGGTTACCTTTGCCTACGTACCGGCCAGTGTTAACATCAATCGTTGTGACTGCTTCAGTCCTTTCGATTACAATGTATCCGCCGGATTTCAGCCACACCCGCTCCCCAAATGCACGGTTTATTTCAATCTCAATTCCGTAATAATCAAAAATTGGGTCATCTCTTTCGTAGAGGGTTACCAAATGAGAGAGTTGGGGCATAAACATTTCCGTAAATTTCAAAATATTATTGTATTCCTCTTTTGAGTCTACAACGATGCTATCAATGTCTTTGGAGGAAAGATCTCTAATCTCTTTTAGCGTAAGGTTTAAATCGCGATGAATAAGACTGGGTGTAGGAGAATTAGCTTGTTTCTTTTGAATATTCTCCCAGAGTTTAACGAGATAATCACTATCTAATTTTATATCATCTTCACCCATATCTTCGCTGGCAGTTCTGACGATAAAACCCATCTCTTGAGGCTTAGTTTTTTGGACAATTTCTTTCAAGCGCTTTCGCTCTTTTTCATTTTCGATCCTCCGGGAAATTCCCACATGATTGACGTTGGGCAAAAACACCAGGTAACGCCCGGGTAAAGATATGTGGGAAGTAATCCGCGGACCTTTGGACCCAATCCGCCCTTTGGAAACCTGGACTAAAAGTTCCTGTCCCTCAATAAGAAGATCGTTAATTTGAAAAACCTGTTTGGCGGGTGATGACCGTTCTTCTTCAAGCTGGCCATAGCTACTCTCTTCCTCATCGTCATTTTGTCGAAGCATTTCCGTTTCAATGTCTTTAAAATCATAAAAAACATCATCTACATAGAGAAAAGCGGATTTATTTAGACCAATATCAACAAATGCTACCTGCATCCCCGGAAGGATCCGAACCACTTTGCCTTTATAAATATTGCCTGCGATACCGCGGTCTTTTTCTCTTTCAATATAGATCTCAACCAAAATCCCATTTTCCAAAAGAGCGACTCGGGTTTCCAGGGGGGTAACATTGATAACTAATTCTGAACCCATTATTCTCTCAGTTTCATCCTGATCTTACAGATCGATAAGAATTTCAAATCTTCCTCTGGGATGCCCAAAATAATTCCCATAATTTCGCGCGGTTTTAGACCTTGGGATTGACGCACCAAAAGAGTTAAGACAATGGTTTTTGCGTCCGAAAAAATTATTTCTTTTACTGCGTCCCGAATATCAATGGATCGCGCTTCTCCTTTGTGTTGCTTGGACAATATAAAGTTCGTTTTACTTAAAAATTCAGAAAAAACTCTTTTTATCTCCTCAAAGGAATACTTAGTCACAATGGCAGAACTATCGATTGAAATAGCGTAAGAAATTTCTATTAAAGTATCAGAGATGGCAGGAGTTTGCAAGGGTATTTCTTTTCCGGTAAGAATAATGATCCCCGGAGGAAGTTTCTGATTTAAACGCGCTATTACTGTCTCAACCGAAATATCACCTGTAAGCTCAATATCCACCAATTCATCCAGGCTTTCCAACCCTACCGCAAGCGCCGGGCCAAAACTGATCCGGGGTTGAGGGTGAAATCCTTGGGAATACCGTAAAGGTAAGGCTGCTCTCCGGGCAGCTCGGGCAAAAGTTTTTGCCATTTCCAGGTGGCTTAAGAAACGGGACTCATTAGTCTTGCTAAATTGAAGCCTTACTTTTTTTACTTTCTCCTCCATTTTTTGCTCGAGATCAGAAACCATGGTTTTATGCTTCTTATCATTATAAGATGGGACTCGGGGAAACCAGGATTGAAAATCGCAGACTCCGCATTGATTACACACTCCCCACCGGCAATCGGACGTTTCCTTTCCCATTTTTGCATTCGCCAACTCCTCCCATAGGAAATCCTTGGTTACTCCGGTCTCAATATGATCCCAAGGGAAAAGATCAGTTTTATCGTTTGGACTTAAATAAAAACCCATGGTGAGCCCCTTTGTCTGGAACGCCTTTACCCAAACCGGGAAATTGAATATTTCTGTCCAGCCATCAAACCGGGCGCCATTCTGAAAAGCTTCCTCAATCACCGGCGCTAATCTTCGATCGCCTCGCGCGATCACCCCTTCGAGAATGCTCATTTCCGGATCTTGCCATTTAAACGTGATTCTGCTTTTTCTCAAACGGCTCAGAAGATAGCTCTGACGGAACCTTATCTCTTCTGCACCAATCATGGAGAGCCACTGAAAAGGGGTGTGCGGTTTAGGAATAAAGGTAGAGACGCTGATTGTCACCTCCGGTCTTTTGATCGCGTCTTTACCGTGAAAAAAGATTTTTTTCGCCAATTCAACAATCCCTTCAAGGTCTTCTTGAGTTTCCGTGGGAAGGCCAAGCATAAAATAAAGCTTAATGCTCCTCCACCCAGCCGAAAAAACCTGTTGGCACGTCTCAAGGATTTCCGTTTCGGTAAGGTTCTTGTTTATTATCCGTCGAAGTCGTTCGGTACCCACCTCAGGAGCAATAGTGAAACCGGTTTTTCTCCCTCTTTCAAGTGCATTGAGCCACTGGGAGTTGATCGTTTCCGCTCGCAAAGAAGGAAATGAAATGCTGATATTCTGCCGAGAATATTTCTCTATCAAATCTTCCAGGAGAACTGCTATACCGGTATAATCTCCCGAACTCAGGGAAAGCATTGACAACTCCTCCCAACCGGTAGATTTCAAGGCTTCCTCAGCAATTTTTTCCACCACGGAACAAGACCGCTCCCTTACCGGCCGGTAAATCATGCCAGCCTGGCAAAATCGACACCCCCGCGTGCATCCACGGGCAACCTCAAGGTTAAGGCGGTCATGAACAATCTGCATAAACGGCACAATAAAAGCGGTGGGATAATAAATTCGATCGAGGTCAGGGATGATTCTTTTTTTGACTTTATCATAACCCGGTTTTAGCGGTTTACATTCCTTGATGAGGCCATTCGGGTGGTACCTAACCGCAAACGCGGAGGGCACATACACACCGGAAATAGCGGTTAAAGTATCAAGCAGGCAGGCACGGACCTCTTTTTTCTTTTTCCATTCGTTAAAAACATTCACAATCTCTAAGATAACCTCCTCCCCTTCCCCGATCACCAGAGCATCGAAAAATTCCGCCATGGGCTCTGGGTTAAAAGTACAGGGCCCACCGGCAATAATAATCGGACATCTATCGTTTCGGTCCTTCGACCTTAAGGGGATTTTACCCAAATCCAACATGGAGAGCACATTGGTATAGGAGAGTTCATACTGAAGAGAAAATCCAATAATATCAAAAAAACTTAACGGTCGCCGCGACTCTAACGAGAATAGAGGTAAATCACGTTCTCGGAGCGCCTTCTCCACATCAATCCAAGGGGCAAAGACTCTTTCTGCTCCCACATCTTCCTGAGCATTCAAGATATGGTATAATATCTGAAACCCTAAGTGAGACATTCCGATTTCATATACATCCGGAAATGCCAAAAGGAATTTTACTGCCATCCGGTCTAAGTCTTTGTGGATTGAATTGACCTCATTTCCTAAGTAACGACTATGGCGGCTTATCTGAAAAAAAATACTTTCGAGAGGTATCATGCTTTGATTGGCATCAGGTTAGAGAGGAATTCTTCATTGAGGTGACTCCGCACCAGCTTTATAACGGTCTCGCGGCAAGAAAAACGGGGTTGAATCTCAACCTGATAAGGCAATACTCCCCACACCGGAATATCAACCAGGCGGGCAATTACTTCAGGGTTAGTTTTCGACGCTTCGTTTTTTTCCGGAGAAAGGTTGTTGAAAACAATTCCAGCCACCGGAACCTTCTCCGCACGAGCTGCCCGAAGGGTAAGCAAAGTGTGATTGATGGTGCCGAGGGTCGCCCGGCTTACAATCAATACCGGTAATTTAATTCGTTTGACAAGGTCTATAAATAAAAACTTTTGGTAAAGCGGGGTCAAAAGACCTCCGGCCCCTTCAACCAACATGAAATCGTGGTGACGGGAAAGGTGCACAAATTTTTTTACCAATTGGCTGCTATCAATCGTGATTCCTTCGCGTTCTGCAGCCACTGAGGGAGCCAACGGCTCTTGAAACCGATAGGGAACGATTTCTTCTAACGGGGCATCCACCCCGGACATGTCTTTGAGAAACTGGGCATCCGCGGGAAGAAAACTCCCATCATCGTGTAAACATCCGGTCTCGACCGGCTTCATCACGCCCACGTTTATCCCCTGTTTTCGTAATAAACCCGCCAAGCCTCCGGTAACAATGGATTTGCCCACCCCTGAATCAGTACCAGTAACAAAGAGCCCGCGGGCTTGATACCCTTTCATTTTCTTCCTCCGAAAATTGCGGTACCAATTCTTAAGATCGTTGCTCCTTCGTCAATTGCCACCTCAAAATCAGAGGACATCCCCATGGAAAGATGAGATAAGGGAAGTGAATCGGAATAAAAAGGAAAAAGTTTATCGCGGAGTTCTCTCAGGGTCGTAAAAAATGGCCGCGCTTTCTCTGGATCCGAAAAATAGGGGGGCATGATCATAAGACCTTTCACGTTTATTCCCCTTAACGAGGAAACTGCTTCAAACAGTTGAGGAAGCTCTTCCGGCTTTACCCCTCCTGCTTTTGCATTTTCTCGGCCGATATTTACCTGGATCAATACTTCCATAATTTTATCCCGTTCGATTGCTCGTTCGGAAATTTCCTCGGCTAAACGGACGCTATCCACCGAATGGATCATGGAAAATAGAGGCACAACATGCTTAACCTTATTGGTCTGAAGGTGACCGATCATGTGCCAGCTAACTTCCTCACCAATGTGCCGTATCTTTCCCATCGCTTCCTGCACATAGTTTTCCCCGAAAACAGTTACCCCCGCTTCCCTGGCCTCTTTGATCCGATTACTATCCACCGTTTTTGTCACTGCCACCAGAGTAATCTCATCCGGTTTACGCCCTGTTTTTAACGCCCGGTTATAGATGCGTTCGCGAAGTCGTGTAATATTCTCGGCAATAGTCTCCATGTATTCCTTACTCGAGAAAACGGATCGCACCCAGACGCTTGAGCGCTCCCACTACTTCACACACCGGCAAACCGATAACATTGGTATGAGAGCCAAAAACCTTTTCAATCATAAACATTCCGATACCCTGGACTGCATACGCGCCGGCTTTGTCAAAAGGTTCTCCGGTTTTGATATAGCCTTCGATCTCGTTATCCGTTAACTTTTTTATTGCAACCCTGCTCTCCACGACTGTGCCTGCTGATCGGTTAAGTTCCGGATGATAGATGAAACAACCAGTTATTACCGTGTGTTCCCGGCCGCTCAATTTTCTGAGCATAGAATCGGCCTCTGCTTCCGTTCGAGGCTTACCAAGGACTTCCCCGTCAATAAACACAATGGTATCCGCCCCTAAAATCCATCGGTCCTTAAACGTTCTTCCCACCTCTCTGGCCTTAGCCTGGGAAAGCCGGACAACATGTTCTCGGGGTGTTTCTCCGTCAATCTCTTCTTCGTCAATGTGTGAAGGAATCACCTCAAATGCTATTCCTAACATTGCAAGAAGTTCTCTTCTTCGAGGGGAAGAGGAAGCCAAAATAAGTGAACCCGTGTTCGCACTCAAAGAAAACTCAACTTGTTAGAATTTAATATTGCCGATTCGCATGGTTTGTACCATAAAGTACATCTGCGTGCTTCAACCATTTCATACTCAAAAAATAAATTTGATGAAGCCGTCAAATTTAACTGTCAAATTCCGCCCAAATAACCGTGTGGTCGGAAGGTTTTTGGGCTAACCGGGGAGCAACATCTATGGAAGCACAAAGCAATTTTTCTGCCAGACAGGAAGTCGCCCACACATGATCAATCCGCCATCCTAATCCCCGGTTAACCGCGTGCGGAACTCTATAATCCCAAAAAGTATAAAATCCCCCTTGAGTTTCGTGTTTACGAAACACATCCACAAATCCCCACGCTTTAACCTGTGCAAGCGCACTGTGCTCGTCCGGATGAAAGCCGATACTTCCTAAAAGCCCATTGGGGTCATAGACATCTCGTGGCTCTGGGGCAACATTGAAATCCCCCACCCATAACAAGGGCTTATCTGGTTTAAATTCGCGGGAGAAATAATCGTGAAGACGATGAAACCAATCGAGTTTGTAGCGAAATTTTTCCGAATCCGGCGCAGAGCCCTGAGGAACGTAGGTATTTACAATCGGGATATTGCCAATCGTGGCGGTAATTATCCTCGCATTTTCCTTATTATCTCCGTCGCCAAATCCAAAGAAAACGTCCGTTAAAGGCGTTTTACTTACGATTGCAACCCCATTATAACCCTTTTCCCCACTGAAAGCTAAAAAGCAACCCAATTCCTCAAATGCCTCCAGCGGAAACTCGCTATCCTTCACCTTGGTTTCCTGGAGACATAAGACATCCGGTTTTTCCTTTACTAACCATTCACGGACAATATGAAGGCGAGCCCTGATGCCATTGGCATTAAAACTTGCTATCTTCATAACCAAAAGAAACCTTTGATGAACGGGAAAAATTACATTTTTCCCTATGGTAGAGTTGTTTTCCGTAAAAAAAACTACTCCCGTGAACCTCAAAACGTAATTATCTCAGAGAATTAAAGAGACAATCAAGTTTTTCAAGACTTACCCGTCAAAATTGATTTAGAGGGATATAAAAAATTTTGTCAAGAAATTTAAGAATAGGCGTGAGGAGGTGCTCTGTTTGGCTTTTGTTTTAGAGCATTATGGACAAATACGGTAACTCCATTAACTCATTTAAATTATACCCATTAAGCAGCCTTTTGATAACCATCATAGCCAGGCAACTTACCTGTCTTTGTAAATATTTTACCGGCACGTGTAATACCCAACCCCGCGTGGTTGTGCCCGGTGAAAACCACTAACACGGTGAAAAAATCAATCGGGGAAGTAAAGTCCATTGAGGTAATCAGGATGGCTCCAATTCAATTAATTATTTCCCTTTTCGGGAATAGAGTAAAGCCGATAACGTCCTTTTGAAAAAAGAGCGGAAAAGAACTTATCTCCATTTTTTCAAAAAAAGTACTATCGAAAGATAACCAAGACCTAATCCCCAAGGACCAAAGACACAACCGGGGCTTCCACCGCTATAATCACTTGTGGGTTAAACTATGACCAGAGGATTATAAAAGCTTTGTATCCCGATCAGTCCGGAATTTTTCTAATATCTCCGGCCGCCGCCGCCGCCGCGACCACCTCCGAAGCCCCCTCTGCCTTGGCCCCCGCCGCCACCTCGATAACCTCCCTGATCCCTTTTGGGGCGGGCTTCATTAACAGTGATGGTTTTCCCACGAAGCGTTCCACCATTGAACATTTTGATAGCTTCCTGAGCGTCTTTCTCTGTTTCCATTTCTACAAAACCAAAGCCTTTAGATAAACCGTTATATCTATCTCTGATGATATTTACGGCTACAACTTTTCCGGCCTCAGAAAAGTTGACCCGCAAATCTTCATCAGTGACTTCATTGGCCAAGTTTCCAACAAATAAATTTTTATTCATTTAAACCTCCTGTGCGTTATCGTCTTCCCTGGGTAAAAAAGCATTAAATCTGCCCATTACTCTTTATTGAGATGTTTTTTGTCGCTGTTATTGCAAAAGCTTCACATTAATCGCCGAGGGGCCTTTTTGCCCTTGCTGGATATCGAAGCTCACCCGCTGACCCTCATAGAGAGTTTTAAATCCGCTTTCCTGGATAGCGCTGTAATGAACAAACACATCTCTGCCTTCACCGGTTTCGATGAATCCAAAGCCCTTGTTTTCATTAAACCATTTTACTTTACCTTCAGACATCTGAACATCCTCCTTTATAAAAATTTTCAAAAAGCCGGCCAAACCACGTTAGAAGGATTTCAGACGGGGCATTTACCCCGTGTGAAAAAGTGTAAAAATTTTAACTCTACCCCTTACTTCTTCACACGGTTAGATATTTGAGATATAACCGGGCAAGCAGGGCATTTCTAATGTGGTAAACAATGGCAGAAAAAAAAACCACCAAAACTCTTGAGAGCATGGCGGTTCACCTTTGCACTTCAAAATTTTTGCCGACTTTTGCTGTGTCCAACTAACCAATGAAAATTTCATGGACACTTTTTGAATGTGACTAAATCGTAAACCTGTTTTTGCACAAAGTCAAGGTTTTTGTAAAAACATTGTATCACTAATCCTTTCAATTTTTGATTAGGAGTTGTTTTGTTTCCCTTCAACAACCAAAAAGCTTAGCCACTAATCAAAAGCGGCGCTTTAAAAAAACTGGTGGATTAGTAGGTTGCATAATTTTCAACAAATTCCGCTAGCCCTTTAAAATATTGTTCTTTTCCCACGTGCATGATGCTATTGTGGTCAGCACGGGGAATAATGATCATTTTTTTATTCTCTGCCCCTGAATTCGCGAAAAGAGCTTTGCCCTCTTCCAAAGGAACCAAAGAATCATATTCAGCGTGGATAATAAGGGTAGGTTTTTTAACGAGACGAATTTTTTCTTTGTTGAAGAAATTTCTTCCTTCCTTCCACACCGGATGTTCAAAAGAGATAAGACCAAAGAGTCCTAAGTAATGCCGAAAGTTCGTTGCTGATCCGCTTTCAACAATAATCCCAGCGAGATCATCCTGATATTCCCGGGCAACTTCAATAGCACAAATACTTCCCAAAGACCGACCCATAACAAAAAGTGCCCCTGAACAGCCATTATCCTCAAGCCATCGTTTCACTCTGAAAAAAATTATTTTTGCATCTTTAAGAAGGTTGGCAATAGTAGGATCACCATCACTATACCCATATCCCCGGTAATCAACAACCAGCAAATTTAGTTTTACGTCATTAAAAAAAGGGGCAATCTCATCATAATCAGGCGCGACTTCACCGTTTCCGTGAAAAAAAAGAATGGTGGGAGAAATTTGTTGCGCTTTATAAAAACGGCAGGCAATGTGTATCCCTGGTTCAACCTCAAAAAAAAGGTTTCTGGGATCATCCTTGCCCGCGTCAGGCAATTTGGCAGGGTAAAAAAGAACGTTGTGAATCTCCGGCTGATCGAAGATTTCGAGAGGATCACATGATTCCATACGCGCCCGCTTTCTTTTTTATAATTAATTTACCTTCCAATAATCTTAACCAACTAGTTTTGAAGCTGAAAAAGTTTATTCCCCGATAATTTTAACCAGCGCCCGCTTTTTCCGGCGACCGTCAAATTCACCGTAGAAGATCTGCTCCCAAGGCCCGAAGTCAAGCTTGCCGTTAGTAACAGCAACCACGACCTCCCGACCCATAACCTGCCGCTTCAAATGAGCATCAGCGTTATCTTCACACACATTATGTCTGTATTGAGCCTCGGGAGCGTGAGGAGCCAGCTTTTCGAGCCACACCTCAAAATCCTGGTGGAGGCCTGACTCATCGTCATTAATAAATACTGATGCGGTGATATGCATCGCGTTAACCAAAATAAGTCCCTCTCTGATGCCGCTTTCCTTCAGACACTCTTCTATCTGGGGTGTGATATTGATAAAACCCCTCCGGCTGGGAACATTAAACCATAATTCTTTGCGAAAGATTTTCATAAATCTCTTTCTCGTTCCTCTTCAGTGAGTGCTGGAGGTGATAATAAGACTCAGGACGCCGGTTTGTTCTCTTCATTCCGGCTAATCGCCAATGTGCTTTGCATTTTTTTTAAAATATAACATACAATGAGTGCTCTCAGCAAATCAGTTTTACCCCGCCCCTTCTCATAGCTCGAGCGGGTTTTTTTGTTTGCCGGAATATTTTTATTTTGTTGACTTTTTTTTCTTATAAATTAATATTAAGTACTATGTGGAGAGGAATTGAATAAAAATTAATAATTTATTTTTTAGGGTTCAGAAAAGATAGTCTTTTCTGGAGGGTAAGGTGATAGTCGGGCCGCTATCTTTAAAAAAGACAGTGGCCTTTTTATTTGCTTTTTAAATACAAGAGAATGTTTTTTGTACATCGTTTCAAATTTACATTTTTGAATAAGCGTTAAGTTATATCCAACAACCCATAAATATTAAGCGGAGGTGTGTACCGAATGGAAAAACATAGTGAATGGTTTATATTGAGTGATGCGGGGTATTTCGCTGCGCTTTTTATCGGGGGGTTCTTTTTTTTCTATATCCTCCCTCGGCTTGTAAAAAAATTTAAAAAAACTAAAATTGAGTCCAACACAAAAAATAGGTAATGAATTATTTTGGAAGCTAAAGAGCGGTGCTGGCTTATGACCAAACGGACAGGGAATATGCCTGATTGTCAAGCCTATGAAAACAAAACTGACTAAACTCTTTATGGAATTTTTTGACAGTGAGCGGGCTTCGGGAATTATCCTCATCCTTTGCACGGTTGCTTCAATTGCTATAACCCATTCTTATTTCGGAAATGGTTACTCGGACTTTTGGCATACCAAGGTTGGGTTCGAGTTTGGTGATACTTTCTCCTTGAAATACAGTTTGAGACACTGGATTAATGACGGCTTGATGGTGTTTTTCTTTCTGTTGATTGGGCTTGAAATTGAAAGAGAGCTTTATGTCGGTGAACTTTCTAACCCGAAAAATGCGTTATTGCCAATAGTTGCCGCCATTGGCGGTATGGTAACACCCGCTCTACTTCACTTCCTTCTCAATCGGGGAACCGAAACATCAGGCGGTGCTGGTATTCCAATGGCAACAGACATTGCTTTTGCACTTGGCGTGCTTGCCCTATTAGGAAATAGAGTTCCAGTCTCACTAAGGATTTTTCTTGCTGCCTTAGCCATCATAGACGACTTGGGCGCAATTATCATTATTGCCCTGTTTTATGTGGGCGAGTTCTCACTCCTATATCTTTTCTTGGCATTAGGAATATTTGCCGGATTACTGATTCTAAATCGTTTAGGGTTAACTTGGCTACCCCTTTACCTTGTCCCAGGCTTTATCATGGGGTGCTTTATGCTCAAATCTGGTGTCCATTCAACAATTGCTGGCGTTCTTCTTGCTTTTGCCATTCCATTTGGGCGTGGTGATAACAAATCGCCATCCTACAAATTGCAACATTTCTTGCATAAACCAGTTGCCTTTATCATTATGCCTCTTTTTGCACTTGCAAATACGAGTATTGCTCTGCCAGGAAACTGGATTGAAAGCTTGACAACATCAAACAGTTTAGGCATTTTTGCTGGCTTGTTCGTTGGCAAGCCGCTGGGCATTGTTCTGTTTAGTCTTTTAGCGGTCAAATTAGGATTATCTCAATTGCCCAGCGATGTGTTTTGGAAGCATTTCATTGGTGTGGGTTTTCTTGGAGGCATCGGTTTTACCATGTCAATCTTTATCACGGTGTTGGCTTTCAGTAATCCCGAAGTCGTCCAAAGTTCAAAGATTAGCATTTTGCTTAGTTCACTTTTGGCGGGTATTTTTGGTTTTTTAATTTTGAACCATCAAACAGCCCGAAAATCTAATCCTTCTTCTGTTTGAACAGGACAGACGCGACCTAAACTAAACATGCTTGCGCCTGACTTGCTTCGCCCAACTCCAAGACCTCTTAAAAAAAGTCGTTTGAGACGCGTTTTTCCCATACTTCAGGAGGCTAAAACCCTCGATATTCCTCCCCTACCCTACCCTCCGAATTTTATTCCGTTTATTAACCACTTACCGAAATAGTTTTGACTTGCTCTCACCGTTACTTTATAATTTTCTTTAAAATGAAAAAAACTTTAGGGTTTCAATGACGGAAATGACTACAATTTTTGAATCTGTAATTAATTCAATAGATTTTGAGAACAGCGGAGTAAGAAACCATGGCAAAAAAAAGCAGAAAAAAAAGTGTCGGCAATGACCAAGAAAATGAATTACCCATTAAGAAAGGACCAGGAAAATTACTGGAAGAAATTATTCAAGAAACACATAAACCTGATTGTAATCTTATCCTTTTAGACGGCAAAATCAGGGAGCTGGAGAAGTCAGGAGAAAATTATCTTCCTTTGTTAATGAAAAAGTTGCGACAGGGAAATTCCTCGGAACAAAAAATAGTCTTAGATCTTTTGATCCGGAAAAAGAGTGACCAAATTATCAAAAATATAAAAAAAATAATTAGCGAAAACAATGTGTCCGTTAACATCCTGAGACAGGCGCTGCTTCAGCTTAAAAAATGGGAAGAACCGGTTGATGAAAATTTACTAAAACTTTTGGAAGAAGGAGAAAGTATCATTTATGCCATCCAAAAATTTATTGAGGTGGGCGGATTTTTGGAAGAAGAAACAGAGGATGCTATCTTCAAAAAGTTTGCCTCCTTGCCGGGACACCTAAAATTTCCCCTCATTAAACAAATAGTGGATGATTTTCCTAAAGCTTTCCCTTTTATTCTGCGACTGATTAAAGAAGAGTCCGATTTAGATGAGAAAACCATTAATTTGTTTGCTTCGAACGCCACCGCAGAGGTAGGAGAAATTTTTAGCGACCTGGTGAAGAATACCAAAGATAAAAATCTCCGCCGGCTGTTAAAGCGCCATCTGTTCCAAATGAAAAGCAGGGGCTTAGAGGTGGTTATCCCCGAAACTGATGAGAGTGAGCCTTTAAAAATTGTAAACTTTGAGCCATCTAAGGCCACGGTTTACATCAGCGGCATCGATTATGTAGGAGACCGTTTACTCTTTTTAAGTAAGTCGGTTTTACGGTGGGGAGTGCTATTTTTTCAAATTACCCTCAGTGATCAAGAGGGTATAAAAAATTTTAGCGCCTTCGATCTTAAACGAAAAGAGATAAAAAACTTTCTCAAGAAGATTTCTGAAGATGGTGTGGTTCACTTTATTGAAATTACTCCTGAATACGGTTACTTCCTTATTGATGAAGCCTACCAGATTAACCTGCAAAAAGGAATTCCTTTACCGGAGCAATTTCACCAGTGGAAATTAGAGATAGATGACCTGAGGGGAGCAGTAACCGAACCAATAATTTATTCTTGTATATCTCCCGAAACTATCCACCAGGCGACCCTCAATGCTGCACGGGATCAGTATCTTTCTCTTTTTGAGCTTGAAGAATTCAAGGGCTGTTTTTTGGAACCACGATTGGTCTGGGGATATGTGGAAAAACTAAAGGCCATTAAAGAGAGTCCTTTGATTTTGGACCCCTTTAACGTTGAGCAAAGACGAGAAGCAATTTTTTCTGAGGCAATTCAGAAAATATTTGATGAAGATTTGCGGAGAATTTACCAGCGGCGTTTGGAAGAAACCGCCTATCTGCTCTTTCGCACGAATAGGGAAGAAGCAGCTAATTGCGCTCTGTGCGCGGCTTGGGATCTTAAACCTCAAGGAATTGCTTCGGAGAAGCATGGTTTTTTACAAAAACTGGTTCAGCGAAGCATCCTTTTTTATGCTGAAGGTACTGAACGTCGCCGGGATAACTCTTTGATTGTCACCAGGTAAACCCCGTTAGAAGGATTTCACAGGGGGCTTTTCCCCCGTGTGAAAAAGTGTAAGAATCTTTTGGCAAAAGACACGCTCTTTATCGGAACACGAGGAAGCGCCCTCGCCCTCTGGCAAGCCGAGTGGGTTAAAACTCAGCTCAAGAAAAGATATCCCCAGTTTGATTTCCCACTGGTAAAAATTAAAACCGCGGGTGATAAAATACATGACGTGCCCTTGGCTCGCATGGGAGGCAAAGGACTTTTTGTAAAAGAGATTGAAGAAGCTCTGATCAAAAACAACATCGATCTTGCGGTCCATAGTCTGAAGGATGTCCCCACTTTACTTCCCCCACAATTAATGCTCAGTGTAATCCCAAAACGGGAAAATCCTTTAGATGCATTAATTTCCCGGGAGGGAAGACGATTAGAAGAATTACCGGTGCAGGCTCGATTGGGAACGTCCAGCTTGCGTCGGCAAGCTCAACTTCTTAATCTGAGACCTGATTTTAAAATCGAAACCCTCCGGGGTAACCTCGATACCCGAATAAAAAAATTGGAAACCGAAAAACTTGATGGTATTATTATAGCAGCTGCCGGAGTTATCCGGATGGGGTGGGAAGGGAAAATTACCCAATATCTGGATTCGGAAAAATTTCTTCCGGCCATTGGCCAGGGAGCGCTCGGTATCGAAACTCGTCGAGATGACCTGACAACTAACAAAATGGTTGCTTTTCTCCACCACCCTGATACAGCTCTTTGCGTATGCGCGGAGCGGTCATTTCTGAAAAAGTTGGAAGGCGGATGTCAGGTGCCGATTGCTGCCTTTGGGAAAATAGCAAACGGCAAATTATTCCTCGAGGGACTGATCAGCTCTTTAGATGGCAAAAAAATTATCCGGGATACGATCAAGGGTAATCCCGAAGAAGCAGAAAAAGCAGGTCTTCTTTTAGCGGAAAAGCTTTTAGATGCCGGGGGAAAAGCCATCCTCAAGGAGATTTATCGCGCTTCCGAATAAAGGCTTAGACTTTGTCATGTCCTCTGGTGAAAGGATAGAAGGAATGTACGAACTCATGGTCCATACTAATTTTTCCTCTGCGCATAGTTTGCGCGGTTATCAGGGAAAATGTGAAGCACTCCATGGTCATAACTGGAAAGTGGGAGTCCAGATAGCCACGAATACTTTGGATGACCTCGGTATGGTCATTGATTTTAAGGTCTTAAAACAGAACCTGCATCATATTATTCAAAGGCTTGACCATAAGCACCTTAACGATATTCCTCCGTTTGACACCATCAATCCTTCGTCCGAAAACATCGCTTTTTATATTTTTCAGGAATTAAAAAAGTTACTCACTCATGAAAGGATTATCATCGCCAGGGTTACAATTTGGGAATCAGATGATTCCTGCGCCAGCTACTCAGAGAAATAAGGAAAAATTATGTTCCCCGAAGACGTACAGAACCGTCCTGATCACCGCCGAATTGAAATTCAAAAGGTGGGGGTTAAAAACATTAAATACCCGATCATTGTTAAGGACAAAAAAAATAAAACCCAGCATACCATTGCTACGTTCAATATGTACGTGAACCTTCCCCACCATTTTAAGGGAACGCATATGAGCCGTTTCATCGAGCTTCTCAATGAATACCGCCAAGGTATTGATATGAAAAATCTCCCCCGAATCCTGGCAAAAATAAAAAAGAAGCTCGATGCGGAATCGGCTCATGTGGAAATCGAGTTCCCTTATTTTATCGAAAAAGCCGCGCCCGTATCAAAAGCTAAAAGTCTCTTGGGATATACCTGTCGCTTTATGGGTTCGGTAGATAACAATGCGCGCAATAAACTAATCGTCGGAATTGAGGTGCCGGTCACCACTCTCTGTCCCTGCTCAAAAGAGATAAGTAAAAAAGGAGCGCACAACCAAAGAAGCAAAGTCTCCGTTCACCTCTGCTTTAAAAAGTTTTTTTGGATTGAAGATATTATTCACCTCGTTGAAGATTCAGTAAGTTCCCCGGTGTATTCCCTCTTAAAACGGCGGGATGAACAGTTTGTCACCGAACAAGCCTACGAGAACCCCATGTTTGTGGAGGATGTGGTGCGTACCATCGCCGAGAAACTCTCCACCAACGCCAACTTTACCTGGTTCAGTGTGGAGTCGGAAAACATGGAGAGCATTCATAATCACAATGCTTACGCGATGGTGGAAAAAAACGGAGTTAAAAAAT
Organism: Thermodesulfobacteriota bacterium; assembly: GCA_026625185.1. Taxonomy (GTDB): domain Bacteria; phylum Desulfobacterota; class WTBG01; order JAGOGO01; family JAGOGO01. The sequence goes on from CP113000.1 coordinate 3,182,493, forward strand.
TAAACAATGGGTAAGCGGGAATACGCGTTGAGATTAAGCGGAGCGCGAACTCCCCGTTCAAGATAATACGTTCCCGCAGCCGCGATCATGGCCGCGTTGTCGGTACAGAGATGAGGCGAAGGAATAAAAACGGCCGCGCCTCTTTTTTTCGCCTCCTCGTGTAATCTCTCTCTCAACCTTTGGTTGGAGGCTACCCCTCCGCACACCACAATTTTATTTAATCCCTTTTGTTCAGCCGCCAAAAAAGCTTTTCCCACCAATACATCTACCACTGCTTCTTGAAAAGAAGCGGCAATATCATTAATTTCCTGAGCCGTGGGCTCGTGGTTCATTTTTTTTATAAAAGTAATCACCGCGGTCTTTAAACCTGAAAAGCTGAAATCCAAGGAACCGCTTGTGATCCAGGGGCGGGGAAAAGCGAAAGCTTTCCTATTGGCATTCCGGGAAAGCCGATCAATGATAATTCCTCCGGGATACCCTAATTTGAGAAATTTTGCCACCTTGTCGAAAGCTTCTCCTGCGGCATCGTCACGGGTTTGTCCTAATAAAACGTTTTCACCCTGACCGCGCACTTCATAGATACTGGTATGCCCTCCGGAAACAACTAAGGCGATAAAAGGGCACCTGAGGTCATCGTTTTCTAAAAAAGCACCCGCAATATGCCCCTCCACATGGTTCACTCCGACCAGCGGCAGTCCCAAAACATACGCCATCGCTTTGGCTACCGAGAGCCCCACCAAGAGCGACCCCACCAGCCCCGGGCCTTGAGTTACCGCGATCCCATCCAAATCAGCGAGTGATGTTTTTGCCTGCTCAAGCGCCGCGCTGATAACCGGCGTGATATTTTCAATATGATGGCGGGAAGCAAGCTCCGGGACGACACCGCCATAGTTTTTATGGACCTCATCCTGCGAAGCGACCACATCGGAAAGAATGGTTCTCCCATCCTTAACCACCGCAGCCGCTGTTTCATCACATGATGATTCGATACCTAAAACAAGCATAGTTTTTTGGCCAAATGAAGAGAGTGGTTAAAATTTTTTCATTCCCGTTTTCAGGGAATTTCTTATATTCTATACTTCGCTGGTGAGCGCACAACCTAAAAGCGGAATAATATTTTTTTCTAAACATCGCGCATTAACCTTGCCGGTGAAGCGCAGCGGAACCGGTGTAGTGTTCAATGCACTTGTGCGCCCTGGTCATTCTTCGTCTGATGCGAGAGTCTGAATAACACTCTTGAGTTCCACAACTTCCAGCTTGGTCGGACAGTCCTGCCAGTTATGACGCCAACAGACAATAATGTCGCAGCCATCAGGTGAGTAGCCGTGATCGCGGAAGTTGCGACTCTCGTATTCAAATTCAATTCGGACCCGTTGCCATTTTCCGGGCTCAACCTGTCGTTTGGCTTCACAGTCCGGATAGCCAGCTTGGAGAACTTCAACCAGGTACCCTAACTCGCGTGCGACCATGCCGAAGAGAAACACAACCCCTTCTTCGTTCACTGGTTCGTGACGCAGTCCTCGGAAATCGATTGGATTTCCATAGGTGGAACGATTCTCCAGTTTTGGATACCGCTGTGTGGAAGGAACAGTAACAGATGGGGAAGTAGATTGCGATGGAGTTGAGACAACGAAGGGCGCACGCGCCACTTCTATGGGAATGAGGGCGACAACATCAGCCCATTCTGATTTTGACTCAGCAAAGGAACGAAAATGCCCAGGGATGCTCGACCAAGGGCCGAATTTCTTCTCAAAAACCCCCGGACTATAAGTCCCCTCGCGCCGATACTGATCGCGCGTTGGTATGCGGCGGACACGTCGCACAAATTGTCCCCAGTCTTCGAGAAGTACTCCGGGGTCAAGAGGCATGTTGGTCGAGTGCGGTTCAAGTCCGGCGGCACGAACCGCTTCTCTCCAACTAGGGAAGTGCTTTAGAACTTGATATTCGCTCATGCCGGACGAGCTCTTGAATTCGGCGCGCGATGGGGGGCGACCAAGGGTCTTGGCCGCTTCACGGATCGCATTCAGCACTTCGTCTTTATCTGGCAGTCCAGTTGTCATCTTTCATCTTTCGGGCGAATAATGTTTATATTGATCCGTATAATATCTCAATTGCATTACCCAATCCCTATAAAAAAACCTAAAAACCACTTTAAAAATGCACAGTAAAATTTTGTTTTTACAATTTTTTCCTATTTTATCAAAAGGGTTTAAGCTTGGCAAATAAAGAATTTAATAAAATTTTTCCTTATAGCATGTTCCTTCAATTCCTCGACCATTGCCCCTCGCTCCTTTCTCTTTACTTTTTACTTTTTACGCTTTACACCTCACGCCTTGCGTATCATTTTTAAAAGTGAACCGCATGACCGAGAAAAAAGAAAAATATCAAAGCTATTATATGAAGAAGCCACCAGTTCAAGGTAAATAATTTAAATTTAGACATTGCTACCTCCATAATATGTTGCCGAGAGAATATACGGTACTTACTGTCACCAGGTGGACAAGCCACCACCCCATGTTCGGATAACGGTAAGTTTTGCCCAGCCTGGCCCTATCCGGGTCATAGCCAAAGGTTTCCAAATCAAAAAGAGATTTTCCGATAAAGAATTTACTCCCTACAATCACTATATCCGGGAAAGTTGTATTAAAAATGATCGTCTTAAGCGTGGCAGGAGAAGGCCAGTGAACAATCGCGAAGTGGGACATGGTAACAGTGGCGATAATAGACAAAAATCCGTTTAAAACATACCCATAAGAGATTGTCTTCCTGAAGGGAAAAAGCAAGGGCACCGCCATAATGCTGAGGATGCATGAGATAACAGGAACGATGTTCGAGGAATTTTGGGCGAACGGGTGGATACGCAAATGAAGCAAAAATCCTCCCACCGAAAGAGTGATAAGCGCGACCAGCAACGTTATTTTAACATAAGCGCTGTTCGTCATATTTTCTCCTTTCTTTTGCTGACCTATGCGTTTTTAAAGAACGGATCGTTAATCCGCCGGGTTCCGCATTTTAGGAGAGCCTGTTTTTATAATCCTCATACCCGAAACGGCGCAGTACACGCACAGAATTGTTCTCCGGATTATACAAAACCAGGGAGGGTAGCCGGATGCCATTGAAGGTGGTATTTTTAACAAAGGAATAAAGCGCCATGTCGAGAAAAACGAGCCGATCACCTCGTTGCAGTGGTTCCTCAAAAGAGTAATCCCCGATCACATCTCCCGCCAAACAGGTGATACCCCCAAGGCGGTAGGTATGGGAAAGCTCATCCGGATTACCCGCGCCAATGATGTTTGGTCGGTAAGGCATAGCAAGCACATCCGGCATGTGAGCCTCGGCTGAGGTGTCAAGTAGGGCAATTGTTATATCATTTTCTACGATATCCAAAACAGTCGCCACCAGCACGCCGGCATTAAGTACCACTGCCTCTCCAGGCTCCAGATATATCTCAATGTTGTTGTATCGTTTTTTAAAGTCGGTAATGGTAGTACAAAGGATATCAAGGTCATAGTCACTGCGGGTAACGTGATGCCCGCCACCAAAGTTCACCCATTTCATCTGCGGGATGTAGGCACCGAAATGTTTTTCAAAGGAGGCGAGCACTCGGACAAGCACGTCAGAGTTCTGCTCACACAACGCGTGGAAATGCAGACCGTCAATACCGGCCAAATCCTCGCCCGCAAGACTTTCAGGTTTGATTCCCAAACGGGATCCGGGTAGACAGGGATCATAGAGCGGTACCGCCACTTCCGAGTAGCCCTGATTCACCCGCAAACCGATTTCAATTTCGCGGCCCGAATCCTTAATCCGTTGCCGGTATTTTTTCCACTGATAGAGGGAGTTAAAAATAATGTGATCAGAATATGCAATCACCTCATCAATATCGTTGTCCGAGTAAGCCGGAGCGCTGGTGTGCACCTCCCGCCCGAATTCTTCACGGCCAAGACGAGCCTCGATCGGGCCACTTGCGCAAACCCCATGAAGGTAGGTTCGAATAAGGGGAAAGGCGCTCCACATGGCAAACGCCTTGAGGGCGAGCAGGATTTTCGCGCCGGTGCGAACCTGAACCGAATCAAGAATCTCGCAATTTTCCCTGATAAGCCCTTCGTTGAAAAGATAGCAGGGAGTTTCAACCTGGGCGGTAATGTTTTTCGGAAAATTCCGCAAAACCTCACGCTGAAAGTTCTCGGTGGTCATCAATATAAACCTTTCACCTTTACCTCGGCAACCTCCCCATGAACTTCGTTTGTTTCCAGGGCAGCCCATGAACACCAAGCGCTTCCATGAACGCATCCGGGTTTAACTGCTCAACATTAAACACGCCTTTTCCTCTCCATATCCCTTTGAGCACCATCATGGCACCGATCATGGCTGGAACACCAGTGGTGTAAGAAACAGCCTGGGACTGTACTTCTTTGTAGCATGCGGCATGGTCGCAAACATTGTAGATATAAACCTGCTTCCGTTTATTCTTTTTGACACCGTCGAAGACACAGCCGATAACCGTTTTGCCGGTATAATTCGCGCCGAGCGTTCCCGGATCAGGAAGCAACGCTCTAAGAAATTTGAGGGGGACTATCTCCCCCCCTTGATAATCAACCTTATCTATCCTGGTCATACCCACGTTGTGGAGCACCCGCAAATGGGTAAGGTAGTTTTCCGAAAAGGTCATCCAAAACCGGATCCGCTCCAGACCCTTAATATGCTTTACCAAAGACTCCAGTTCCTCATGATATAGCAGATAACTCTCACGAGGACCAGCCACAGGATAGTTAAAAGTAAAATGCACGCTCGTGGGCTCAAGGACGGCCGGCGTGTTTATCCATGCGCCCTTCTTCCAGTGCCGCACTGTCTGGGTCACTTCCCGGATATTTATTTCCGGATTGAAGTTGGTGGCAAAGGGATGGCCGTGAGTTCCGGCGTTAGCATCAAGAATGTCAATGGTTTTGATCGCGTCGTAAAGGTGCTTCTGAGCATAAGCGCAGAATATGTTTGTGACGCCGGGATCGAATCCGCACCCGAGCACCGCCATGATCCCCCTTTTTTTGAAAGCATCTTGATAAGCCCACTGCCGTCTGTATTCAAAGCGGGCCACATCAGGGGGTTCATAGTTCGCCGTGTCCAAGTAATGCACTCCTGTTTTCAGGCAGGCTTCCATAATGGCGAGGTCTTGATAGGGCAACGCCACGTTTACTAGAATGTCCGGCTTGAAGGCCGTGATCACCTTGACCACGTCGTTCACCTTGTCGGCATCAACCTGAGCTATTTTTATTTTAATCGTATAAGCCTGCCGAACCTCCTGCTGAATTTTTTTGCACTTGTCGAGCGTCCGGCTGGCAAGACAGATATCCGTGAATACCTGCGGCACCTGCGCGCATTTTTTGACGACGACGTTGCCCACACCGCCCGCTCCTATGATAAGTATTTTACCCATGCAATATCCTTTTAAAATTTATTCAGAGCCTTCATTTTCTTTGCGCATCTGATGTAACGTTTCTTCCAGGATCGGAAGACGATACTGATCTTTCGGATCTTTTGATCCACGCTTCAGCTCAACAATAGTATCAAGACTGAGAACATAAACTTTGTGACCTCGAAACTCAATCGCTACTGTATGCGGCAAAAGTTCCTCGAATCCGCGCCCCTTTTCGATGACTGATAAAACATCAAGGGGCCCGAAACGTGTTGTCAAAATCAGGTGTCCTTTCCCTTTCAGATCCCTTTGATCTGGTTTTATCACTTTTTCGTCAGGACGACGCTGGTAGGCATCGATTGATTTAAGAAATCTCAATAGCTTTTTTGTATTTTTGTCAGTCTGCCGATAAACGATATCAAGATCAAAAGTACTAACCGGAGCACCTTGAGCGACCGCAGCCATCCCCCCCCCACGAAAATAAACTCTATTCCGTCTTAATTGAGGCCTTTAAGCAGAGCGCTTAGTCGGAGAGTTTGACGCTTTCCCTTTTTTTATAGGCATTTCTTAACTCCATAATGGCTCGTACTGTATTTTCATTGGAGCGGAGGCGTTCTTTTGGAGTCATTTTTAGAAACATGGTAATAAGCTCCTTTTCTACTCCAAACTCTACACCCTTTAATCGGTCGCTTTTTGGGGGCATCTCAATTGTCTCGGTTTTAGTCATGTGGTGATAATAAAATACTTCTTTGCTGTCCATAATCGCATAATAAGCAACCCCAGTTTTCTTTGTTTATATAATAAGCTACGTGAAATTGCAAGGCAGGTAAAACAATTTAGCTTTATGCTAATTTTTTTGATCAATAATTACCGATTGACATTTTTTAAAAAAAAGCTACGCTTGAATTTTCGCATCTTTTAAAATATAACCAAAGGTAAAAAACTTGGCCGGTTTCCTGGTTGATAAAGTTTAACATTTTGATTCTCAAGGATATTTTGATATGGAAATAAAAACCGATTTTCTTATTATCGGAAGCGGAATCGCAGGCTTAAGCTTTGCCCTTAAAGTGGCTCCTTTTGGATCAGTGGCCATCGTAACCAAAAAGAATAAACTCGAATCCAGCACCAATTATGCCCAGGGCGGGATTGCGGCAGTCATGAGTTCCGAAGACTCCTTTGAGGAACACATCAAAGACACCCTCATTGCGGGAGATGGTCTCTGTCATGAGGAAGTCGTCAAAATGGTGGTTGAAGAAGGACCTGCTCGGATTGAAGAACTAATTAACTGGGGGGTTCCCTTTACTCATAAAAGGAAAGGAAACAAGAAGGAGTTTGATCTGGGAAAAGAAGGCGGGCATTCCAAACGCCGCATTATCCATGCGAAGGATTTCACGGGCCAAGAAGTGGAACGAATATTAGTGGATAAAGTAGAAAAAGATCCCCGGATTAAAATCTTTGAGCACCATATCGCCATTGACCTCATCACCCAATCCAAGTTCGCAGAAGAAAAAGCCACTGATAAAAAAGATGCCTGCTGGGGCGCTTATGTTTTCGATATTGAAAAGGGAGTGGTCCACACCTTCCTGGCGCAGATCACGTTGCTTGCCAGTGGTGGTGTAGGCAAAGTTTACCTTTATACGAGCAATCCTGATATTGCCACAGGTGATGGCATCGCCATGGCGTATCGCGCTGGTGCCCGTATCGCTAACGTTGAGTTCATTCAATTTCACCCCACCTGTTTGTACCATCCCGAAGCAAAAAATTTTTTAATCTCTGAAGCCCTCCGGGGAGAAGGGGGTATTTTAAAATTAATGAGTGGTACTCCCTTTATGGAGAAGTATCATCCTTTAAAGGATTTGGCTCCGCGTGACATTGTGGCCCGTTCCATAGATTTAGAGCTTAAGAAGAGCGGAGAAGAATACGTGCTGTTAGACATTTCCCATAAAGATTCCGGTTTTATAAAAAAGCGGTTTCCTAACATTTACAAAAAATGTCTGGAGTTTGGTTACGATATTACCAAAGTTCCTCTTCCCGTTGTTCCCGCGGCTCATTATGTCTGTGGCGGAGTTGTCACCGATCGCCAGGGAGAAACCGACATTTCCCGGCTCTATGCCTGCGGTGAAACTGCCTGCACGGGCCTTCACGGCGCTAACCGGTTAGCCAGTAATTCACTTCTGGAAGCTCTGGTCTACGCTCATCGGGCGGCACGAAAAGCTATCGAGGAGATTAAGGGAGCACGCACCGAATTCTCCCGCATCCCTTCGTGGAACCCCGGTGGGGCAGTCGATAGTGATGAATCAGTGGTGGTATCTCATAACTGGGATGAAATCAGGCGGCTGATGTGGAACTATGTGGGAATCGTGGTGTCGAACAAACTATTAGACCGTGCCCAGCGGCGAATCGCTTTGCTCCAGGAGGAAATCAAAGAGTATTATTGGGATTTCATTGTCACCCGGGATTTGATTGAATTAAGAAATATCGCGGTCGTGGCGGAATTGATCATCCGGTGCGCTCAGCAAAGGAAGGAAAGCCGGGGGTTGCATTATAACATTGACTTTCCCTATAAAGATGACGAGCACGAGAAAAAGGATACCATCATCACGCAAGGGGAATTGACAAACCCTTAATCCTCACGAAACAGAGAGCGCTGGAGAAATGCTTTCGACGGCTTATAGTTAATGGGATAGTTGCCGGTAAAGCAGGCGTCACAAAATTCACACCCGTTTTCCTCAACCGTAGCTTTTAATCCTTTTAAACTTAAATAGCCGAGACTATCGGCGGCAATAAATTTACCGATTTCATCAACATTCAAATTCGACGCGATCAGCTCTTTTTTAGTGGGAGTATCGATCCCGTAAAAACATGGATGGGTTATCGGCGGAGAAGCGACCCGGAAGTGGACTTCCTTGGCTCCCGCACTTTTAATCATACTGATAATTTTTTTACAGCTGGTTCCCCTGACAATAGAATCATCAATAATAATGACTCGTTTCCCACTAAGGTACTGCTTTAAGTAACTGAGTTTTACCTTAACACCAAAATGGCGAATTGACTGTTCCGGTTCAATAAAGGTCCGGCCCACAAAGTGATTCCTAATTATTCCGATTTCAAAGGGGATCCCCGACTCCTCCGCGTATCCAATTGCCGCCGGCATTCCTGAATCGGGTACGGGTATCACTATATCAGCATCTACGGGGTGCTCGCGGGCAACTTGCCTTCCCATCTTTTTTCTGACCGTATATACTTCTCGTCCAAAAACTTCGCTATCTGGCCGGGCGAAATAGATAAGTTCAAATATACACGACTTACGGGTAGCCAGAAAAACTTTAAAAGATTGAAGGCCGTCCGCATTGATTAAGATGAGTTCTCCTGGTTCTACTTCTCTGATATATTGTGCTCCAATAAGATCAAGCGCACAGGTTTCGGAGCTGACTACGTGAGCCCCATCAAGTTCACCTAAGACGAGGGGCCGAAACCCATAGGGGTCTCTCACCGCTACCATCTCTTTTTCCGAAAGAAAAAGCAAGGAATAAGCTCCCTTAATCTGATTAAGAGCCTCTGTGATCCTTTCTACGATCGATGCGCGTTGCGAGATCGCCTTTAAATGAATAATCACTTCAGTATCACTGGTCGACTGAAATATGCGGCCTTGCGCCTCCAAAGTTGCCCTTAATTCTTCGCCATTTACCAGGTTGCCGTTATGCGCCACCGCGATATTGCCCCGCAAATACATAAAAATCAGGGGCTGGGCGTTTTTCTTTTCGCTTATCCCCGCAGTTGAGTACCGCACATGACCGATCGCGATTTTCCCTTTCAGCTTTTTAAGACTATCCTCGGAGAAAACATCAGCCACTAAACCCATCTCTCTATGTGCGTAAAGGACTTTCCCGTCCGAAGAGACTATTCCCGCACTCTCCTGGCCTCGGTGCTGAAGAGCATATAATCCGAGATAGGTTAATTTGGCTGCTTCCGGGTGACCGTATATTCCGAAGACACCACAATATTCTTTTAATTTTTCAAACATGATATAGTAGGTTCTATGGATTCTTTTTAAGACGTTAGGGGTATGGGTGACACACAAACAATGCTTGTTCCCTTTAACCCGTTAGAAATGCCCCGCTTGCCCGGTTGATATCAAATATCTAACCGGGTGAATAAGCACGGGTTAAATGCCCCGTCTGAAATCCTTCTAAAGGGGTTTACCTCGGTTTTCGAAGTATTAGGTGCTGCTGATCAAAGTGATATTTCCATCAGATATTTTACCATAAATTAATATCTTAATGGAAGAATTTTTAGCCTGGTACATCGCTTGGTCAGCACAGTGAACAAATGATTCAACGTCATGGTCATCCGTAAGTTCCGCTAACCCCAAACTAATTTCAATGGGCAGAGGTTTAATCGCTCTGCAGGCTTCTTGAATTCTTTGGGCAATTTGCATTGTCTGTAACTTATTAGCTTCTGGAATAATAACCGTGAATTCATCGCCACCATACCGAAATCCTTCATCAACATTTTTTCGAATAGATTTGTTGATCGCCCTTCCAACCTCTTTGAGCACCCTATCCCCTTCTAAATGACCGTAGGTGTCATTAAATTTTTTAAATTCATCAAGATCAAGCATGACAAGAAAAAGGATGCGATTCTGCCGCCGGGCGCGAATAATTTCTTTTTCCAACTGATTGTAAAAATGACGCCGATTGTAAAGCCCGGTCAAATCATCATTTATGGAAAGCAGAAGAAGTTCAGCGTTTTTTTCCTCTAATTGACGCTTAATGCTCCGCTCCCGAAAAATCCGGTTAAGCTTGGCCACGATTTCATCAATGCCAAATGGTTTGACGATAAAATCGCTGGCTCCGGTTTTGATAACCTCAGAATAAGAGTATTTTGTTCCAAATCCGGTGATGCTGATGACATCTATCTCCGGAGAGTTCTCCTTGATCTTTTTGATCAAAGTTAATCCATCAACCCCGGGCATCTCAATATCCGATATCACTACTGAAAATTTTTCTTCTTTTAACATAATTAAGGCTTGCAATCCGTCAGTAGCGGTCTTGTTCTCATACCCTAAGGAATTCATCAGATCAACAAGGATTTGACAAATAGTTTTACTATCATCGACGATTAAAACTTTTTCCATATAATAGCATTTGGCAATTGTTAATAAATAAACGTTGATATATAGTATAAATTAAAAAAATTTGCAAATAAACCTTGATTTTTTTTATTTTTTATCCAAAATAAAAATAACCTATTGTTTATGCTTATCTTTTATAAAAAGGCACAATAAACCGCATTAATTTTCGAAAAAAGTAATCACCAAAATTTAGTTGCCCCTTGACAGGTAAAGTGAAAATTTTACTCCACTTTTGTTGCGCAAATTGTGCGCTTTATCCTCTTCAAAAGCTTCACAAGGAAGGTCATGAAATTTTTGGTTTTTTCTATAACCCCAACATCCATCCCTATGAAGAGTATAAAAAAAGGTTAGAAGCGGTAAAAGAGATAGAGAAAAAGCTTACTATCAGAACGATTTATCAGAATCACTATGATTTAGAAGATTTTTTAAGGAGCATTGTGTTCCGAGAATCAGACCGATGTAAAATATGCTACCATACGAGGTTAGCTGCTACTGCCCGGATCGCCAAGAAAGGAAAATTTGATGCCTTTACCTCAACCTTGCTCGGAAGCAAACACCAGAATCACGAGCTGATCAAAGAAATTGGCCTAGCAACAGGGAAACAACGCGGCATCAATTTCTTTTATGCTGATTTTCGGGAAGGGTGGGCTGAGGGACGAGAGATGTCTCATAAGTTAGGACTTTATCGGCAGCAGTACTGCGGCTGTATTTACAGTGAGAAAGAAAGATTTTTAAAAAAATAAAATATGCTTATGACTGAAATCGGAAAATTACTTTTAATTTTGGGAATTATTTTATCTATTTTGGGGTTAATCTTTATTTTTGGTGCAAAAGTTCCTGGACTGGGCAGGCTTCCGGGAGATATTTTCATCAAAAAGGGGAATATTACTTTCTTCTTCCCTATTGTCACCTGTATCTTGATCAGCATTATCGTGACGCTGATCCTCTCTCTTTTCCGCCGGTAACCCTTTAGGAATCTGACCTTAATTTATAGGTCAAGCGAATAAAGGTATCTAAGCCATCTCCTCCTAACACCAAAAACACGTCCATCCCGCTGATATTGCGCCAAATAGAAGCATAATTTCCTTTTTTGAGTTTAAAACCTTTTAGCCGACTTTTACTGTTGTTGAATTTATCTTCCATAAATTCCAGCGCCTCCGGAAGACCATATTTGGCCACCAATTGATCCTTAAGATCGCGGTATTTGGCAATGTGTTCAAAGGCGGAAGCGTCATCTTTTTCTACTTCAAAATATTGATAAATTGCCACTAACCAGTCGTCTTTAAAGATTAGGTTAATTTCTGCGGCTTGCGGTACATCAACCGGTGGGCTGATAAAATCTAAACGATCCGATCTTTCAAAAAGCGGTCGTAAGCCCTTCTTTTGATATACAATTTTCACCTCTGTTTTAGTCATTCCAAAACTGAGGGTAAGAAGTTCCGGAAAGGTTTCTTTGGAATAATTTGAGGTTATAAGCTCAGGCATCAAAAAGCACTCAATAAAAAATTAAATTGATTTTTTATTATCCGCTGTTAAATTAACTCTTTAAATTTTAAAACATAGTTTTTTGACTTACCGAAAAAAAACACCTTTGTCAAGCGAAAATAGGAGGTTGTTCCTATCCTCTTTTCGTACGTGAAATTAGGAAGGGAGTAAGCATGCTGGGATTGTCAACCGCCTGGATGTCAGATAGCCTGCAAAATGATGATGATCTGTTCAGAGCTTTAACTGACGTGGGACTTGATTTCTTAGAGCTGGAATACCGCATCCCGGAGAGTCTTTTTTTGATGATGAAGCCAAAGCTTAAAAACAAAGCAATCAGTATTCATAACTTTTTCCCTTTCCCTCAAGAATATTCCCATTGCAAGCCAAGCGGCGATCTCTTTCTCCTCTCCAGTCTCGACCATGAAGAGCGTGAAAAAGCAATCACGTTTACGATCAAAACCATCCAAACCGCCCATGACCTCGAATGTTCAGCAGTGGTGCTCCACCTGGGAAGGGTAGAGATGGAGTCCGGTTATAAACAGTTTTGCCGTTATTTTGATACCCTTCAAATCAATTCGCCGGAGATGGATTTATTCCTTTCCCGAAAACGAAAGGAAAGGACCTCAAAAAGACAACGATTTTTAGATGCCGTACTCTTTAGCCTGGAAAAACTAAACCAGGAGGCAGAAAAACAGGGAGTTTTTTTGGGCGTGGAGAACCGTTACTATTTCCATGAGATCCCTGACTTCGAAGAATTTGGGATCATTTTTAAAAAATTCGCAGGCGGAAAAATTTTTTTCTGGCATGATGTGGGCCATGGCTATGTCCAAGAAAAATTAGGAATCCAAAGTCACCATGATCTGCTCGCAAGGTACGCACCAAACCTGTTGGGGGTACATCTTCACGATGCCCGTGGCTATTCCGACCACCAAGCCCCGGGAAAAGGTGAAATAGATTTCACCTTAATTAAACAGTATGTTAAAGATGTTGCCCTTAAGGTTTTGGAGCTGCACCCTCGGGTAACCCCTGAAGAGGTAAAGGAGGGGATTGGGCTGCTGCGGCGCCAAGGCTATTATTAAGACTTTTTAGAGAATCTTCTTTGCCCTTTTCCGGTGATATAATCATTGGCTCAAAATTACCGGCTTCTTTTAATTTCTGGCTCAATTCTTCCGCCTCCTCCCGTGAATTACAATTCCCGATCCGCACCCGGTGCCACGTCTTTCCATTCGGCAAACAAACAGTAGCCAGTGATGGAGAATACCCTTTCTTTTTTAATGATTCAACAATACCCTCAGCATACTCTAAACTCTGAAAGGAACCAACTTGGACCGTATACCCGGGACTAGCGCCGGCGGCTTTTCCTTCCGGCAAGGCCACTGTCATTGATGGGGGAACGGGCTTAGGTTCAGAGGAAGCAGAGGAAAAGTTTGAATCCGTTGTTTCTTTTTTAACCAGAGTATCATAAAAAGTGAGCGAGGTATCCGAGGTGTCCGGTTTGGCTTCAGCCGGTGGTGCACTGGGAACAGGAGACCGTTCACTTTTCGGTTGCGAATTGAGGTGAGAAGAAGAAACTGTTTCTTTTGGTACCTTCGAGTGCGTGTACAAATACCAGTGGTTTACAAGTAGCGCGATAAAAACCAAAAGAAAAATCACTACGCCGGCAATAAAAACACGTTTTATTACCTGAGAAAAAGAAAGACTTGAGGGAATTCTTCTGGCTCTTCGACTTCGCATCCTCTTACATCCTTTCCGGTGCGGAAACACCTAATAACGTGAGGGCGTTTTTTATCGTCAACCGTAACCCTTCCACCAAACATAACCGGGCCCGAGAGAGGTCTTCGTTCTCGGTTAAAACTCTTTTTTCATCAACCAGCTTCCCGGAATGATAATATCGATGAAACGTGCTTACCACATCTTGAAGAAAAATCGTAATCCGGTGAGGCTCAAGGGAAACCGCGCTCCCTTCCACAACATCCGGAAAATGAGATATCTTTTTTATCAGGGAGATCTCCTCCGGCATGGTCAGCAAACCGGGGTCCGCGTGGTTGAGCCGGTTAATATCAAACCCCCGCTCCTGGGCTATTCTGAGAATGCTGCAGAGCCGCGCGTGCGCGTACTGAATGTAATAGACCGGGTTTTCATCGCTCTGTTTTTTGGCGAGCTCCAGGTCAAACTCCAGCGGCGCGTCCGGCCTGCGGGTCAGAAGAATGTAGCGCGTTGCGTCGCTTCCGACTTCATCGAGCACTTCCCGCAACGTGACAAACTCCGCCTGCCGGGTGGACATGGAAACCAGTTTTCCTTCCCGCAAAAGCGAGACCAATTGAACCAAAAGAACCCGAAGCCTCTCCGGCTCATAGCCCAAAGCCTTAACCATCGCTTTCACCCTCGGCACATAGCCGTGGTGGTCTGCCCCCCAGATGTTGATCACCTGGTCAAAATTCCGGGAAAACTTGTTTTTATGATACGCAATATCCGATGCAAAATATGTTTTCTGTCCATTTGACCGCACCACTACCCGATCCTTTTCATCATCAAATTTCGTGGCCGCGAACCACAAAGCCCCGTCCTGTTCGTAAAGAAAATTTTTTTTCTTTAGCTCCGCGATCGTCTTTTCCACCTCACCGGCTTCGATCAACTTCTTTTCACTGAACCAGGTGTCGAAATTCACTGAAAAATCATCGAGGTCGTGTTTTATACCCGCTAAGATCATTTCTTGCGCCAACTGAGAAAAAACCGGAATCACCTCATGTTCATCGCAATCAAGATACTTATCATTCCACCGGGAAATCGCCTCCCGCGCGACATCATAAATATAGTCCCCCCGATAATGGTTGTCAGGAAACTCAACCGGAAGCTGGAGAAGTTCCTTATACCGATAGAGAACTGACCGCCCCAAGGTCATCATTTGATTTCCTACATCATTAAGATAATACTCTTTGGTCACCCGAAAGCCGGCAAAGGAAAGGATTGATGCCAGAGAATCTCCTAAAGCCGCCCCCCGGCCATGACCAATGTGAAGCGGACCAGTGGGATTAGCGCTCACAAACTCAATCTGAACATTTGCTCCTTTGCCCAAATCAATCTTTCCAAAGTCTGCCCCCTGGTTGTGGACCCTTTTAAGCTGGTCAAACCAGAAACTTTCTTTCAGCAAAAAGTTGATAAACCCCGGCCCCGCAATAGTCACCTCTTTTATAAAAGAGGAATCATCCATGGAATCGAGAATTAATTTTGCCACCTCCCGGGGAGGCCGTTTGAGTTTTGAAGCCATTATTAAAGCGATATTGCTCGCGTAGTCTCCATGTTCCTCATTTTTGGGGATTTCAAAGGCAAGGGGCGGAAGTGGACCGACGAAAGGCACTGACAATTTTGTTGCCGCCTTTTTTAACGCCGGAAATAAAATGTCATTTAAAATTTCTTTTGCTCTCATGCACATTTTCCTTTGTTACCGTTTCATAACCGCTCCGGAACTAACTGACATAGTATTAATATCTGAATTCGATTTTATCAATGATAGTAATACGTGATTAATTAATTTTATAACTTTAGTCAAGAAGTCTCAACCTAATTTATCGACAAAAACTTTTAAAATCTGGCAGCTTTTATGTCAAGAAAAAAAATCCTTCATTTCCCGGAAAATCCTTTCAACAAAATGCGGGGTTTTTTATTTATCTGAATGTTTTATTTTTATTGACTTTTTTCCTCAACCGGTTTAAGAATAAAAAGAATTATTTGACCAAAAAAAGGAATTTTTTTGGGATGATTGCGAGGAAAAAATATTTAATAACGAGCGAGCATACAAAAAGGCCGCATTGCCGGATAACACGGGCGATGGGTCTTTTTTGTTTTGGTGATCAGTCCAGTCGATTCGAAAACTTAATCCAAGAATAATTTTGTCGCAATCGAGTGAATATATTTTAAAATCCCCTCGGACTCCCTTTTAAAAAAGGGGAGAATTTTTTCTTCATCCCCCTTTTCTAAAGGGGATTGAGGAGAATTGTATTGGTGCTTTATATGGATTGGATAACGCACATGGAGTCTTATACGGATCAATATAATCATTGTTAGGGGTACAAGGGGTACATTATGGCATTCGCAGCTCACCCAGAATTTACTCCGCCATCTGATGAAAACGCAATTATTTGGCGTTACATGGATTTGTCAAAATTTTTATCTGTGTTAGATAAATCTGCTCTCTTTTTTATCCGTTTAGATCGATTATCAGAAATGGATCCGTTTGAGGGTTATTACACGAATGCAAATTTATTAACTGATCGCTTACGGTTTGAGGATTTACCCGAGGAATGGAAAACTAAAGGCGGGATTAAAGATGCTGAAACTTGGGAGATACTTCGGAGTTCACAACAACAAATGCGGCAGTTTGTGAAGATTAATCGCGCAGTCACCTTTGTTAACTCTTGGTATTGCCAACAACACGAATCAGCTGCCATGTGGAGCCAATATTTGCGATCGGGAGAAGGCATTGCAATCCAGTCATCATATCGCCGTTTAGTTGAATCCTTGCAAAACTATACCGAATACAATGTTCAGATTGGATTGGTTAAGTACCTCAATTATGAACGACAGGCTATTCCAAGCGGGAATTTACTATCGCCATTTATATATAAACGCAAGAGCTTTGAACATGAGCGAGAAATAAGAGCTCTAATTTGGACCCCAGAACACGGTAAGAATGATCTATCGGATCCATCGAAGAATAAATACCGTGATGAACTGGGTATCTATGTTCCTATTGATCTTAATATTCTTGTAGAACGCGTTTACCTCTCACCAACATCACAACCCTGGTATCTTGAGTTGCTTTCATCCCTAATGAAAAAATATAATTTGGATGGTAAAGAAATAATCCTTTCAGATTTGGCAAAAACACCAATATACTAGGTTTACATCTAACCAACGGGTCCACAGCGACGCGCCCGAAGGCGGCGCGTGACCCGCGTCGTTAGGCGCAGGGCTGTGCATCGACCATGAAATCGACGGCAATCGCAAGTGCAAACAGCAATCGGGATCGCACTGGTTTGACAGACATACTCCGCATTGTTTGCCTTTGCGATCTTAGCAACCTGTTATGAACAGTGGAGGATCTATGGTGCGTCCATCCCTTTCCGACTTCCTCACGAATATGAACCAGCCGATGCCATGGCCTGAGAAACTCGCCAAGCTCTCACGCAACCTTTGGCGACGTGTTTCCTGAGGCAGAACTGCTGCGGGCATGATGGGGAACCTGGTTGCTGAAAGGTGGCCCCTGCGTCCCGTGCGGACAAAGCATCTCACGGCCATTCTCACTGAATTTGGGTTACACCACTAGGTAAAATATGATTCGCGTCACCGACACCATCAATCTTGACGAAAAAGAAATCTCGGAAGAATTTGTTCGTTCCTCCGGGCCGGGAGGACAGAACGTAAACAAGGTTTCCACGGCAGTGCAACTGCGTTTCAGCGTGGCCGGTTCTGATTCTCTTCCCGAGGAGGTGCGGGTACGGCTTATGAAACTGGCAGGCAAGCGGGTAACCTCTGAAGGCATACTGGTTATCGACGCGCAGCGCTTTCGCACTCAGTTACGGAACCGCCAGGACGCGATTCAGCGGTTGGTTGATTTGATTAGAAAAGCGGCAGAAAAGCCGCGGGTTCGTCGTAAGACAAAACCGCCTGTCGGGGCCAAGGAGCGCCGTCTTGAAACCAAACGGATGCACAGCCGGATCAAGCAACAGCGGCGCCATGTTTTTTCATCAGACACATAGAACTTTGAGGCTCGCTCCTCGCTATTAGCTCTTAGTTAATTGGTCCTGTTTCGTGTTTTTTTAACCCTTCCCTCTTTAAACTTAAAACTTTTTTATATTTAATGACTTTTTTCCCCAAACCAATTAAAAATAAAGAATTATTTTTCTATAAAAAGGAATGTTTTTGAAATTGCTGAGAGGAAAAATGAGGAGACGAAATGAAACGTTACAAAAAAGTCGATGTATCAGAGGAGCAACTGGAAGACATCGTCAGGCGGCACACCAGCACAATTGAGGAAGGTTTGGGTTACGTGGACCATCAAAAGCAGACTGCAGGTGGGCGATTGGACGTACTTATGGTTGATAGTGGCAAAGCCCTTGTCATTGCTGAACTCAAGGTCGTACAGGACGACAGCATGCTGATGCAGGGCGTTGATTATTATGATTACGTTTCAAGCCACGTTGAGGCATTCGCCCGACTCTACAAGGCGCACTCGGTCGATCCCACCCAGGAAGTTCGCCTATTCTTGATAGCGCCATCCTTTTCCCAGACCTTGATTAACCGCTGCAAGTGGGTCAAACTCCCCATCTCCTTGTTTACATACAATTGTCTTAAGTTTGAGGAAGAACAAGACATCATTCCCATATTCTCAGAGCAAGCCATACCGACGCCCCCCGAAGTTATCGAAGTTACCCACCTTGATGACCACCTCAACTACATCACTGATCCTGGGGTGCGAGATAAGGTATCCGCTCTCTTGGATGAGATTAAAAGCTGGAAACCGGGCAGTATATCCCTGGACGCCATCAAAGGTGCCATTTCAATGAAGGTCAATGGGCGTGTTTTCGCATACTTCTATCCTCGGCGGAAACATTATCTGCTGGCCACTTACAACGACCAACAAGTCTGGACTGAATACATAATCAAGGACGACGATGATCTGGCAAACATCAAACCTATTATGAAAGCGGCAATGGAGCAACGCGTGAAATAGAGTCAAACAAGGCGCTCAAGCCGATCGCGGCCCCTTGGGCCGCCCCGGCTTAGCTTTGCGTTAATGGAAACTAGGAGATTTCCAAAATTACAACATTCTTAATAAAGGCACCTCCGGGCGCTGCAAACCGCACCCCATAAATACTATCTTAAAAAACAAGGTTACGGTATGCCGGTCATACCCTGGCCAGCTCTGATTTCTTTTGCTGTGATAATTGTTTTATCCTCGCTTCCCGCTTTAACGCCTCTGAGATGGTGTGACACGCCTCCTTATAAACAAGCGTAACGGGGCGGCGTGATCGGGTGTATTTGGCGCCGTTTTTGCCCTCATTATGCTCCTTGATTCTTGTCTCAAGATTCCTGGTTAAGCCGGTGTAAAAGGTTTTATCGGAGCATTGCACCATGTAGACGTAATAGGCGGTCATTGTGCCTTAGGGGGGTTAATCTCTGATTTTTTTATCGTCATGCCTTTACAGAAGAGACCGCTGCGGTTGCGGAGAATCTTTTGGGGGAGTGACGTTAAGATGAAGATAAGCTTTTTCGGTGGCCCGACGGCCGCTCGAGGTACGGATCAGATATCCTTGCTGAAGGAGAAATGGTTCAACCAGCTCTTCCAAGGTGCCGCTATCTTCCTGTAAGGTAGCGGCAATTGCCTCAATCCCGGCGGGACCACCCTTATAATAGGTTACGATCGCCTCCAAAAACTTACGATCTAAAATCGTTAAGCCGTCAGAATCTACTCCTTCTAAACTAAGGGCTTTCTGAGCAACCGAGCCATCAATTTTGCCGTCGGCTTTAACCTGACTATAATCCCTTACCCGCTTAAGCAGATGATTGGCAACCCGCGGCGTGCCCCGCGCCCGCCGTGAAATTTCATACCCCCCTTCATCATCAATGCCCACTTTCAATATAGCGGCCGACCGTTTTATGATTAAAGCGATCTCATCCATCGTATAAAAGCCCAGTTCACGGACAATGCCAAAACGCTCGCGCAAGGGCCTAGAAAGAAGTCCCGAACGAGTTGTCGCTCCGATCAAAGTGAACCATTCGAGCCGGGAACGATAAGTGCGGGCATTTGCCCCTTTATCAAAAATAATATCCATGGCAAAATCTTCCATCGCCGGGCAAAGGAGTTCTTCCACAATCTTGGGCAAGCGGTGGATCTCATCAATAAAAAAAATATCCCCCCGTTCCAATGAGGTCAAAATGCTTACCAAGTCTCCGCCCTTCTCCAAAGCCGGGCCGGTAGCATGATGAATTCTCACCCCCATCTCCTTGGAAACAATGTTGGCGAGGGTGGTCTTTCCCAAGCCCGGAGGACCTTGGAAAATAATGTGGTCGAGCGGCTCCTGCCTTTTTTTGGCGGCCAGAATAGCGATGGTAAGCGAATCAATCACCTGTTTTTGTCCGATGTACTCTTTAAGTCGCTGCGGCCGCAAGCTAAGTTCTTCCTGAGCCACTCCTTCCCCCGCATCCTTTTGAGCATCAGACCGAAAGGCTTCTTTTAAATCAAAGGAATATTCATCGTTCATCGCTTTTCGTTCATCGCGCATGGTTTTTGCTCCGGCTCATAGGTCATAGCTTATAGCAATAAATAACGAGTTACTGTCAGCCATCAACCATGAGCTATCAGCTATTTTTTCTGATTCCGGTATACTTCTTCAAAAATTTCCTCCGGTGAACTCAAATGGGGATTGCGGTTTAAGGTTTCTTGGATCATTTTCAGGGCCTCGGCCCGCTTATGACCCAGTTGCTGCACCATCACTTCCAATACTTGGTGGGCATAATCTTCTTTCTCCTGGGGCAGGCACGGAGGCGCCTCTGATTCTATGATCAACGCAAACTTTGCCATCTTCCCATAGAGGTGCGCAATGATTTTATCCGCCAACTTTGGTCCCAGACCTTTTATCTGGACCAGAAAGCGGCTGTTGCGTTCTTCAATGGCTTGCGCAATCTGGTGAATTGGACAGATTATCAGCTTGATCGCTTTCGTGGGCCCTATGTCCGATACCGTAATGAGACGTTCAAAAAATTCCCGCTCGGCTTCGCGATTAAATCCGATCAGCATAGGCCGGGGTTGTCGTTCCGGATGATAATAGGAAATATAGAGCCCCACCTCATCGCCATCGTCCCCGACTCTTTTGCCGTTAAAGGTCGCCCGGACAATGGGAGGTACCATTACGTCGTAGCCCACGCCATTGGTCACAATGACCACCCTATCATCTTCAACTTTCCACAGTTTCCCGTGAAGATAACTTATCATCGTTTTTCGCCTTTACCAGTGAACCGCATGTGCCCGGGAAAGGCCTACCAAAGCCAGTGCTAGGGCATCGGAAGCGTGTTCGGAGGTGATTGTTTCCTTTATTCCCAAAATTTTTTGTACGGCTTTTGAAACCTGGTTCTTATGTGCCCGTCCGTTTCCCGTAAGCGCCGCTTTTATTTCCGTCGGTTTAAGCTCCATCACCTCAAGGTTATTATAGGCCGCAGCCAGGGCTACGATTCCCCGTACCGCGCCTAACTGCAACGCTGCCTTAGGAAATCGAGGCAGCACGAATACATCTTCTAAAATTAAAAGTTGGACATCCCATTTTTGGAGGATTTTTTTTAAATCAAGAAAGATAGTCTGAAGTCTTTGAGGGGTGGAATCTTTTGGGTTGGTCGAAAGACAATCCCATGCTCGCACGACTCCTCTTTTATCAACAATTTCGATAACACCGTATCCTGTCTTGGCGAGCCCGGGATCAACGCCGATTGCTCTTAGGTTAGCCACTCATCTTCTCCAGCAGGTCTTCTGCAATATCAAAATTGGCATACGTTTTTTGCACGTCATCCGAGTCTTCGAGCGCGTCCATAAGCTTAATCATTTGTTCTGCTTCTTTCCCTTCCAGTTTTACAGTATTTTTGGGGACCATGGTGATTTCCGCCAAAAGATACTTAAAGTTTCGGCGTTCCAGCGAACCTCGGACGGCATCAAAATTTTTCGGATCAACGATTACCTCAAAAGTAGTGGCCTCTTCTTTAACATCATCGGCTCCAGCCTCTAACGCCGCCTCGAAAAGTTTTTCCTCATCCACCTGGTCTTTTTCAAAAACAATAAGGCCTTTTTTATCAAACAGCCAGGAAACACACCCGGACTCACCCAGGTTGCCGTTATGCTTTGAGAAAATATGTCGGATTTCTCCTGAGGTTCGGTTTTTATTATCCGTCAAAATATTTACCAAAACCGCGACTCCCGCCGGGCCATACCCTTCATAAACAATTTCTTCCAGGCTTCCGCCTTCGATTTCTCCCGTGCCTTTCTTAATTGCCCGTTCTATATTATCCTTAGGCATATTTTCCGCTTTGGCAGCGGCAATCGCGGTCCGAAGCCGGGAATTTCCCTCTAGGCTTCCTCCGCCAATGCGGGCGGCAATGGTTATTTCTTTAATCAGCCGCGAAAAAATTTTCCCTCTTTTGGCATCTAATGCCCCTTTTTTTCTCTTAATCGTGCTCCACTTGGAATGCCCTGACATACTTTTGTCCCCTGTAATAAAAAATAAGATTTTTTAATAAAAAAAAAGGCTCACCTTCGGATGCATTTTGCGGAAAAAATCATAGTTCTAAAGAGTTAGCATTATTAATGTATACCATAGCTGCTTTTCATTGCAAACAAAATTTTAATAGCCGTTAAAGACAAAGTAAACCCTGTTAGAAAATTTTTCATGAAATGCACATCGGGTGAAAAAGTGAAGAAATTTTGAAGCTTATCCCATGCTTCTTTATCCCGTTAGATATTTGACCAGACCAGCGGGGCATTTCTAACCGGGTAAAGAAAAAAATGTCGAAACCTTATAAAAAATGGAAAGCAATTCCAATATATTTATTAAACGAAAAAAAAGACGTGACCTTACCCGGAAAGAATCAAAACAAGGGCAGAAAAATAAACTTTCGAATTTAAAAAATCAGAGATTTGGGAATCAACTTATTGTCCACATGTTGCTAAGGCGTTTTCGTAAGCTATGGTGGAAAAGCCGCGAATTTTTTGGTCGCAGATAACCGCAAAAGGCACGCCTCTTCCCCCGTCTAAAGAGTTTTTCCGGCGAGCAGCTTCTTCGTCTTTTTCAATGTCGTATTCAGTAAAAGAAATCCCTCGCGAGCGGAAAAAGTTTCGCGCATCCTTACAATAAGGACACCAGCTGGTCGTGTAAAGCTCTACCGTGATATTCCGCGGTTCGGCTCTTTCCTCGGCAGCAACAGGAGAGCCGCTGGCGCCCTGAGGGTTCGTGATATTCTGCGCGGACGGAAGATCAGAAGAAGGTTTGGATTTGAAGTTGGCGGGTGATGCGATCTCCACCAAAGCGCTAGTACCTTGCGAAGGTGGTGAATCAGAAAGGTGGACAACACCGTGATCATCAACCCATTTAAACGTTTGGGCATTTGCAGCCGTTGCCATGACAAGCACCCCGAAACAGAAGATAAACAGCACGTTTTTTTTCATCAACAAATACTCTCCCTTTTTAAAATACTTGATCCTTTTCGACACAAGTTTCGGGTTTAAGAAAAAACTTAGGGATTAAGCAAGTTAAATCCGGTTGTGGGGTCAAAAACTCTTTTCCCCTTACAATCACTAATCTCAAACAAAATGACTTCCATGACCTCCCATACTTTTACCCCGGTCCGGATACAACCGGTAACGGTTTTTCCGTTTCTTCCGCACGCCATGTGCATATGGAGAGAAGGATTCCCCTGCTCATCCGGGAAAAGCGTTCCTACGCCGGCGACCTCATGGACGCCCTCTAAAACATGTTTCATAGGATTTACCGGCCGCGCATCGCCCTGCGCGGGACCCACCACGAACGTGCTTTTATCGTCCGCTCCGCCCACAATAATCAATGCCGCGGCTTTGATAGACTGTTCCCGGGCAAACCGTTCGATTTCCTCGTGTACGATTTCTCCGTTCTCAAGGCGAAGAATGAAAATACGTCCTGGTTGTGCCAACGAATACTTCATTGCCAGAATATATTATGCAAGGGGTGAGCTTTTTGTGGTTTTGCCAGCTTCTTTCGCCACCGGATTTCCCCGGCGATTTTCCGGATTGTACTTTTTAATAGCACCCTCGACCACTTGATGAGTTTGCTGTTTTGCTTCTTCCGTCTGCACTTTCTTTTTCCGACCTAATATCTTATACCGCTGAAGCCTTATTCTTACCTCCTCATCCTCCTGTATCCTTTTGTCAAACCTTTCAACAAGAAACACCGCGAGTAAGCACAGTAAAACAACCGCAAGCCTCATTGTTCCTTCAAATTCTACCACTGCATAAAAGGCCAAGACTACCAACAACAGTTCAAAAAGAGAAATAATATGCATAAGCTCTCCCCTTTCCTTTGCTAAGGCATGGCTTTTTTCTCACCTTTCTCCTCATATATTTTTTCGCAAAAAAGGCTATTCCTTGAACCGCCTGTTCCTCTATCCTTCAACGGCATGTGACTCGCATGGCACTGCTTCCCACCGAACACCGCAGCTTATATTCCCCGGCATCATGCGCCATGCGTTCGGCCCCTTTCTTTCCTCCGTCCCGGTATTATGCTCATCATACAGTAAGTTATCACCCGTGTAAATTACTTTTTGAAATTTCCTGTTTTTTTGTATAAAATAATGGGGCACCACCAGATAAACCTTATCAAAAGGACCAGCGGGTGAAAACGTTGGTTGGCATTTTATTGTTCCTATGCGTGTCCGGGATGGAAATTGGACTCCACCGGCAGAGTTTTGCTTCCGGACCTTTGTTAAAGTCTATACGCTTTGACAAATCTACCGATGCTGAAAAGGTTCTTTTTGAATTAAACGGGTTTTACCCGCCTGAAGTTTTTGGACTCACAGGAAACCAACCCCGCGTTGTGTGCGATTTTAAAAAGGTGAATCCGGAAAGATCCCTTACAAAGGTCCTGGAGACGAACGGCGCCTTCATCCTGCGTATTAGGGTGGGAATCTATCCCCCCCCTGACTCCAAAATAAGAGTAGTCTTAGATTTGGATCCTCATAAGAATTACGATATAGAACAAATTTTCTTTCAAAAAGATACCACTTTTACCCTTATCATCCGCCCTGAAAACGCGAAAAAATCATTAATGGAAAGGCCGTAAAACCATTACTGCTTTCCCCGTGCAATTTTTTTTGACAATTTTCTAAAAACCAACCTTTGATTTTTTTTGTTTTTTGGGATATATCTGTCCGGACTTGCCTTAAGGATGTTTAAAGGTTTCGATAAAGGAGGTTATAGCATGTGGAGTTGTCGTACGATCCGAAATAGGTTTTTTTGCCACGGCATTTTTGGGAAGATAAAAATTTGCGCTATGGCCAGCCTTTGGTCATCCCTTCTTGTCCTGGCTCTATCCAATGCTGCTTTCGCGCAACCGAACTTTTCCTATGACCAGGTGGTAGCCAAAGCGCAGCAATTGGTGCAAAAGCCGTATGACCCTAAGGCCGGACTAGTTCCGGATTTTTTATTAAACATTAAATACGATGCCTGGCGGGATATCCGCTTTAAGCCGGCAAAGTCTTTATGGCAGAACGAACATCTGATGTACACAGCTCAATTCTTTCATCCCGGCCTGTATTTTCCCCGGGCAATAACCATTAATGTGGTGGATGCTTCGGGTGTCAAACCAGTCCCCTTTTCCACTGATTTATTTGAGTATGAAAAGTCGGCTGCTCCGCTTAAGAAAAAAGTGCCGTCCCAGCTGGGCTTCGCGGGTTTTCGTCTCCATTACCCCCTCAACACCCCCACGTATTTTGATGAAGTCATCGTTTTTCTCGGGGCCAGTTATTTTCGGGCGGTGGCGCAAAACAGCAATTACGGTCTTTCGGCCCGGGGAATTTCGATTAACTCGGTTTCTCCGTTTCCCGAGGAATTTCCCCATTTCAAAGAATACTGGTTGGTCAGACCCCTGCCGGGTGCCAAACAGATCACCATCTACGCCCTGCTCGATGGTGAAAGCGTTACCGGCGCGTATCAGTTTATTGTTCAGCCGGGAAAAGAAACCCTGGTTGAGGTTAAAAGCACTATCTTTTTGCGGAAAAAGGTAGATCGGTTAGGAATCGCGCCCATGACCAGTATGTTTTTTTACGGTGAAAACACCAACACGCGTCCGGTAAATGACTTTCGGCCGGAAATTCACGACTCCGACGGTTTGCAGATTGCTCTTGGTTCAGGCGAATGGCTCTGGCGGCCACTGAAAAATCCCGGCGTAATTACCAATAACTGGTTTTTCACCACCAACCCCGTTGGTTTCGGCCTCATTCAGCGGGACTGTGATTTTGATCACTATCAGGACCTGGAAGCACGTTATGAGAAACGGCCCAGTTTGTGGGTCGCTCCTAAAGGCAAGTGGGGAGAAGGCTGGGTGGTGCTTCTGCAAATTCCTTCGCATCTTGAATTTGATGATAATATGAATGCCCTGTGGGTTCCGGCTCACCCCCCGGAGGCAAAGCAACCTTTGTCATTTGACTATACCATGAGCTGGCATTACCCTGATAAAACGCGTCCACCTGCCGGCCAGGTTGTCGCCACTCGAACGGCAGATGGCAAAACCAAAAATGCCCAGAAATTCGTCGTTGATTTTGCCGGAGGCGAATTAGAATCAATTCCAACGGATAAACCGCCTACCGCTATTGTCTCCGTTGATCCCCGCGCCAAGTTGGTAGAACAACAACTGGAGAAAAATATCATTACGAACGGATGGCGGCTGGTATTTGAGATAAGCGTGGACAAGGAAGTGTTTTTGCAAAAAGTGCTTCAGGGATCTGATCCGGCGATTGAACTTCGGGCGTTCCTCAAAGACGGTGAGAAAGTATTAACGGAGACTTGGGGTTACGCTCTTCAGCCATAATGGCAGTTTTACTTGACCCCATCTCTCTTCCCTCAGAGACTGTGTCGTAAGTCATTTTTATGTCATTTCGAAACGAAGCGAGTGAGCATCAGTTCATTATCCCTCGCGAAGCGAGAAATCTTGGTTTCAATAAATTCAACACGTTAAGATTCCTTACATACGTTCTGAATGGCATTTCCCTAATTGCGACACAGTCTCTTAACGTAGCGGATACACCATCTTCGAATAAGATGAGGCCTCAGGTCTGAAAAGATTTTTGCCCCAACGCAAAGTCACTTTAATCGGTATGTTTTTTACCGACAGATCGTAATCCTTACTCTCCAGCATTATCTGACTTTTGGGAGGATACTTGATTCCATTAATCGTGACCGCATCCCCCGCCTCGATAGTATAAACCCCCGGAATAAGCACCTCAAACCGGGTGGCATGTGCACTATCCTTGAACTCGAATTCCTTCCCGGCAACATAGAGGGATCCCCAGTGTTTGACATAATTTTGTTTTATAACCTCGGCATCCTCTTTCAAGGGCCTGTGTCCCGATTTGATTTTCTGACTATCCATGTTCTTCGGGTGGATACATGATCTGTTGCCTATCAGAAACACAGGATGGTGCTTTATGATCAACTCACGAAAAATTGGAGTGTTTCTTTTTATGTAGTCTTCCATCCCCCATGTGCTCATAAAAATTCCAACCTTCGGATAGGAGGATATCATGGAGAAGGCATCAATATAAGGTGTCGCCTCAGGAAATATCTGGTGTACCAGTTTTACCATCCTTCTTTGGGTTATCATTTCATCAGAATTGCGTTGCGCGTAAATTTTCATCATTGAAAGAAAGACTGCTATTGAAAGAAAAAGTACTCCTATATTTTGCCATAAGAAGATAGATTTTGTTGCTTTGGTAAAAATTAGGATGTCATCAATAAGCATCCCGCAAAAAATGAATAAAGGAGGCATAATAAAAACATAATAGTATGGCCATGCGTTTCTATAGAAGATCACCGTCAAAAGCAGAAGAAGCACAGGGATTAACTGACAAAGCTTCAGGAACTTGTCGCTTTTTTTCAGTATTTTTTTAATCGCCGACATGAGACCACTAACCAGAGAAACCCAGATAATCAAATTGTCCATGACGGTTGCCTGAAAAACACTAAAACGCGGGAAAAACACATTTTCCAGAAACATTTTTGAAAATATATCACCCAGTCTGGGAAACGATATCGTTTTCAATGATCCTGCGGTATAGGAGGATCGAGACTGAGAAGCGGCATTATCCCTTGTTGTTTCTGCGGCAGATAACGAAAAAATATGATAACCGTAGAGCAAGGTAAGAGTTAATAATAATACCGCCCCAAAAACAGCAGCATGTTTGATTACTCCTTTTTTGGAGGAGGAAGACAGAACGTTGATAACATATATCAAAGCAATGGGAAGTAGATATAGCAACGATTTTATCGTAACCATTATGGAACAGCCTGTCATTACCCCGGCGATGATGGCGCCTTTGTAGGAATGAGGCTTGCCCAAGATGAGATAAAGAGATGCCAGAAAAAGAAAGCTGCAAACCGGATCCATCCGGAAGCTGCTTCCATGAAGCATTATATTGGAAAAGGAGAAATAACAAAGTGCTGAGAATAAAGAACCCTCTTTGCTTAAATAGATGCCGCCGATTTTATAAACCAGGATGCCCGACCCCACACTAAGCAGACACATTAAACAGCGGGCAACGATGATTTGATTGATCTCATTACAGAAGATTGATGGAAGCCATGAAAAGAAATGCACATGGAATGACTGCAGCGGATCTATATCCTCTCCGCGTAAATAAGAATGCACAAGAGAAAGGTAATAAAACTCATCCCAATTGATATTTAAGCAGAAGATCAGATGGACTTTAAACAGGATTGCGACAACGATAAGCAACAAAATGCCATAACGGATAATTTTAGAATTTAAGCCTTGATCGCAATAAGTTATTATGGGGGTTAAAGATTCCCTACACATTTTCAACCTATCTTTATAAACTCTATCCCTTTCAACCTGAATCACAGCATCAAATTTGGCGATAGTGACGAAAATTTTTTTGGTTGAAACCGGGGTAAGGTCAATTAGCTTTTTTTTGATTCAATATTCGTTCCCTGTTTATTTTGTTAACAATCAATTTCACAATAGAATCATCCAAATCACCAGGGTTTAGTATCCGCGTTTTATCCCCGTCGAGCTTGACCGAGATCTCCCTATTATTACAAAAAACACTAATAATATCCCTTTGATCTCCATGCCGATAAACGATATACTGGGCAGGAAGACGGGGGATGCAAAGTAAATCCCCCGCCCATATGGAGGTACACTGTTCACCGGAAATAAGATTTTTTAAACTATTGCACAAGTCAACTTGTTGAAAGGGACGGTTTTCCACAACCCCACCCTGGTCTCCATAAGAAATTATGAAAGGTATTCTTGCCAATGCCCTCGTTACTTCGGTTTGTTTCTTTTCTTCACGTTTCAAGGGGACCATTGCGTGATGATCTCCCAGAATAATTAAAATCCCTTCTTTGAAGAATCCGATCTGCGATAGTTTTTTGTAAAACAGACCAAGTTGTTTATCTACATATCTAAAAGTTTCTGATTCTGAATATTTGTCATTTTCTGGATTTATATAAGGATTATGACTGCTTACTGTCTTTACAAATAGGATATAAGGTTTATCAGACTGATTTTTAACAACTCTGTCAAAAACTCTATGGTATAAAGCTTCGTCCGGCGCGGCTTGAAAATGATATCGCTTCCAATTATTATAGTATTGGTATTCATGGCCTTCTATATAATCAAAACCAATGCTTTTGGCCCAGTTTCCTGTGTCCGAAAAATTCAGATCAGCAGAAGTAATAAATTCAGTGGTATATCCATTCATTCGCCCTACCTGTGGAAGAGAATTGGGAACACCATAATAACCTCGAAAAAAATTGGATCCTTTGTTTCTTGTTTGTTTAAAAGGCCCATAGATAGGAAATTTACCTGTTAATATTGCTAACTCAGCGTCTTCAGTGATAAACCCATTTGAATAAAAATTTTTGAAACTTAAATTATTTTCGGCAATAGCATCCATGTTCGGAGTCCAATTGTTTATGCCTGAAAAAAAATTACTCTGGTATGAAGAAAGCGATTCCACCATCAAAATAATAATGTTCTTCCTTTGCGGTTTACGTTTAACACACGCCTCATTTTCTTTATACGATTTATTTGCCATAATGTTACGTTTGAATTTTTCGCTGTAAAAAGAATTCTGAGATTCTATTACCGAATTATATTCGGCAACATTTCTATACATCCACGAAAGAGCATACCCCTTATCATCACGCAAACAAGACGAAACTGCCAGGATCGATAAAGTTAACAAAAATATACCGTGTGTTCTATGGGAAAGTGTATGTTTCTGAAAAAGAAAAAAAATTGTTAACCCCACGAACAATATAAGAATGAAGAGAATAAAATATAACGCTACACCTCCATAAACTATTTGTATAAACGTCGGAACGTAAGAAATATATTTGAAGCAGTCAACAAGTGTTAAACGCGTGTTGAACGTTTCGAGAACAAGTATATCCAATACATAGATTACAAATATAATGATGGCGACTATACGTAGAAAAATATGAAGGAGCCTTGGTAGTTTTTTTATAAAGGAAATATAGAAAAGAAGCAGCATAACAAAATATATAAGGGAATCATGGACAAGTACCTGAATCCCCCCATACAATCTTTTGAACACATGGTCGAAGACACGGCCTTCTACATAAAGCGATCTGACTAAGAGCGGATAGATAAACACTATCAGACAAATATACTTTACTGTTCTCAAACTAACAATTTTCATTCTTATCCCCTAAAGCTTGCAACCCCGCTTTAGTTTAATAAAGAAAACATGTATTATATACATAAAAAAAATCCGGTAGAAATAGCATAAGGCGAGATTCCTCCGCTTAAAAATTAGTTATAAAAATAGCATGTTGGGGGAATTTGTCAAGTGTTTTTATTTGCTTGGAAAGAAGGATGAATTTGTTTTTTTATGGGATAGCCAGAACATTCCTAGATTCCGGATCGAGTCAGGAATGACAAACCGTCAGAATAAAAACCGCGTCAGATTTCGCCAAAAAGGGCCTTAGTCTCTTTAAGAAGTCGCAGGGTCAAAAAGTCGAATGGTAAATTACAACACAGTTGGGGCGGGGAGAGGGAAAAATGTCATCCACGCTCAAGGCTTGTTCCCGTTTTTTCTTCCGGGGGCTTTGCGCAGGCGTATTGCCTGCGGTGTTATCTCAACCAGCTCGTCATCATTGATATATGACATGCACTGTTCCAGGCTCATTTCAACGGGGTTGTTGAGCACCACATTCGCATCCGAGCCGGCCGCGCGCATGTTAGTCTGTTTTTTACCTTTGGCCGGATTCACCACCAGGTCGTTTTCATGGCAGTGCTCTCCCACGATCTGACCGGCATAGACGTTGAGACCGGGGCCACAGAAAAGCTTCCCGCGGTCCTGCAGGTTGAAAAGAGCGTAGGCAACGGTAGTGCAGGTGTTTTTTACCACCAGGACGCCGTTCTTGCGGTTTTTAAGATCCCCGGCATGCGCCCCGTACTCGCTGAACACATAGTTCATGATCCCCATGCCTTTGGTAATGTTCATGAACTCCGGCCGAAAACCCAAAAGTCCCCGGGTCGGGATTTTGTAAATCAAGCGCGCCATACCGTTGCCGTTTGCCGGGTGCAATTCGCAGAGGTGCCCTTTGCGGCTGCCAAGCTGTTCAATCACTGAGCCCATTTGCTGTTCCTCGACATCCACGGTAAGCTCCTCGTAGGGCTCCAGGAACTTTTCCCCCTCCCGCTGCATGATAACCACCGGCCGGGTCACCTGAAACTCATATCCTTCGCGCCGCATCCGCTCGATAAGAATCGACAGGTGAAGCTCGCCTCTGCCGGATACTTTGTAACCGGGCCGTCCCGCAAGCTCTTCAACCACCAGCGCCACATCGGAAAGAATCTCACGCTGCAAACGATCTCCAAGATGGCGGGAGGTGACATATTTACCTTCTTTCCCGGAAAACGGCGAATCGTTCGCAATGAAGTTCATAGAAATCGTGGGGGGATCGATTTCAACCGGCGGCAGAGGGATCGGATTTTCCGGATCAGTAAAGGTTACCCCGACGGTAATGACATCCACTCCCGCAACCGCAACAATTTGGCCGACTCCGGCCACGTCAACCGAAACCTTATGGTTTCCTTCAAAGCAATAGATCTTGCTGATCCGCGCAGGAATCAACGATCCGTCCCGCTGCGCTACGACAATGTCTTTATTGATGCTGAGTGTTCCGGAGGTGATTTTCCCGATTCCCAGTCTCCCCAAATAGGGGGAATAATCAATCGAGCTGACCAGCATTTGCAGGGGCTCATCCAAACTTCCTTTGGGTTGAGGTATATGGGTGACTATCTTCTGACAAAGCGGCTCCATGGAGGAGGGGTGATCGTCAAAATTATCCAGAGCATAGCCGTCACGCGCGGACGCGTAGATCACCGGAAAATCCAAAATATCCTCAGGCGCGTTCAGTTTGACAAAAAGATCAAACACCTGATTGACCGCCCACTCCGGTCTGGCCGCGGGCTTATCGATCTTGTTAATGACAACGATGATGGGCAGATGAAAAGCCAGCGCTTTTTTCAGCACAAAATAGGTCTGAGGCATGGGACCTTCCTGCGCGTCAACCAGCAGCAGAGCGCCGTCTGCCATCTTCAGCACCCGTTCAACCTGCCCGCCGAAATCCGCGTGCCCGGGTGTATCGATAATGTTGATCAGAAATTCCCGGTAGTGAAATGAGCCGTTCTTGGACGCGATGGTAATTCCCCGCTCCCGTTCGAGATCAATGCTGTCCATAAGCCTTTCGGCGACGGTCTGGTTTTCGTGAAACATGCCACTGTGCCTGAACAGCTGGTCAACCAGGGTTGTTTTGCCGTGGTCAACGTGGGCGATAATAGCAACATTTCTTATTGTGTTTTGATCCATATTTTATTCTTTGAGAAATAATGTTCCCCGTGATAAAAACGGGGATACCATCTGGTTAATAGTATGGTGTTGATTACCTTTATCTTGCCCAGCATGTCATTACCAATATGCAGTTATCCCTTTACCAGGTTTCAACAACCATGCACGATCGCTTCACCTTCGTTTGTTACATAATGCGATGGAAAACTCCCTTGAATCGCTTGATTCGTGAAGTGCTACCCGAGCGAGGAGAAAAACATTATGACCGATACGAATGCCGGCAGGATTAAGTAATTAACCCCTTTTGCAGGAAAAAAGCAAGGAAAATCTTTCAAAAACCCTCGGACAATGAATATCTTTTTATATCACTTGGTTATAAGTGCCTTGCTCATACGTTTTTCCTCGATACACTACCCGCTTCAGCCGCAAGGAACCTTTGGGTGCAAAAGCGTTTTCCGCTAATATCAGATTCCCGTACTCCATCTTTAAGCCCAGCATGATATAGGCAGTATAAAGCATGCGGCCGGCAGCACCGGTGTACCAGCTCCAGCCACCGCGGCCCTCATAGCCCGGGCCAAAGTAGATATCCGCTGCCTGCTGGTGGGGAGAAAGACCATAGGAACTGTTATTCATGTGCGTAAGGGGTGAGATTTTAAGCCACACCTCAACCGCTTTTATCCGGTACTTGTTCGCCCGGTTACCATCGTTTTTTCCCTCAGCAAGATCAGCAAGACGCAGCAAGGCGTCCACCATCCATGATGAGCCGTGGGAGTACTGGCCGCCGTTTTCCCGCACTCCCGGGGGGTAGTCAGCGATCCTTCCCGGGTACGGATCCGAATCGTCGTTAAAAGGCGGGGAACAGAGCAAAATCAAGTTGTCCTTTTCCAGCTCCTCCAAGCCGGTTGCCATTGCCGTTGCCCCTTTTTCAAAATCCGCCGCATTAGAAATAATTGGCCATGAGGCAGTAAGAGCATCGGCCACATCAAGCTCCCGGCCATCATCAGTGATCGCGCGTATATAGTGATTACCACGCCACATCCGGTCAAGGGCCTGTTTCAGACCTTGAGCCTTTTTAAAAAAATATTGCTTGGTAAATTTACCTTTTTTTACTTTCACCAATTCGGCAAACCGGCAAAGAACCTCATAAAGAAAAAACCCAAGCCAGACGCTTTCACCTTTACCGCGGGGGCCCACTTGATTTAGCCCGTCATTCCAGTCGCCCGTGCCGATAAGCGGAAGCCCGTGAGCCCCTTGTTTGCGGAGGGAAAATTGAATCGCTTTCAGGCAATGCTCGTAGAGGGAAGCAAACCCCCGTGAACTGCGCTGGGCGAAAAGAATTTCATTAGCGCCTTTCGGAATCGGGCGTGGCTCAAGAAACGGCACCTTTTCATCAAGGATGCCGTGGTCGCCCGTTGCCTGCACATAATGGGAGACCAAGTAGGGCAGCCAGAGGTGGTGATCAGAGGCGCGGCCCCGAAGCCCAAGCCCGGTTTTCCCTTCCCAGGACTGATGCCACCATTGTAAGACATCTCCCTCAGCAAACTGCTGGCTCGCATGGAGCAGTATCTGGCTGCGGCAGATTTCCGGATCAAGAAAAACAAGAGGCAGAACGTCCTGAAGCTGGTCACGGAACCCATAGGCGCCGCTCCGCTGGCATAGCCCGGTTCTTCCCCACAAGTGGGAAACATAAACCTGGTAGGGCAGCCAGTCGTTTACCATACGGT
Source organism: Thermodesulfobacteriota bacterium (assembly GCA_026625185.1). Lineage (GTDB taxonomy): Bacteria > Desulfobacterota > WTBG01 > JAGOGO01 > JAGOGO01. The sequence continues at coordinate 3,216,883 of CP113000.1, forward strand.
CAAAGGCCGGCTCATTGGTCTCGATTCTCATCGTGGAAAGCTTGTCCGACCACCAGCGTTTGGTCTTTTCCCAAGCCTCCTGTGCTGCCGGAACCTCGCGCAGGGTTCTGATGATTGTGCCGGCAGTCTCAAAATCATCGGCCTGGCCGGCCACGATAGCGATGGTTTCTTCCCCGCCGGGCGGGATGGTTATGGTGGAGGCAAAACCGGCGATGCGGTAACCGCCATCGGACTGACATGAATCAGGAGTCCCGTGTTCCACCATGTATGGCCAAGAAATTCTCCGGTCCGGTCCGCCAATAAATCTTTTTCTGAGGGTCTCAACAGCTTCCACCGGAATGCTGGTGGCGATAAAGGCCCACCCTTTGTGAAAATCATTGTTCGGGTTCGTGAAAAAGAATGCTTGTCGAGCATCGTCGAAACGGGCGATTATTTTCCCTTCGGTATCAAATGCCTCCTCGCCAAGCATCATCTGAAAATAGGGCACGACCCGGTACGAAATCATCTCGTTCCCCCGGTTGCGGATCGTCAGCAGACGGACCTCAGCCGGTTGGTCAGGAAGCACCGCAAGGGTATATTCCATATCCACACTTTCCCGTACTTTTTTGTAGATTACATAGCCCTTGCCAAAAGTTATCCGATATAGAGCATCTTTCTGCCGTAAAGGAGCATAGGTGGGTGTTTCCGCCTTCCCCGTGGCCTGGTTAAACAAGTAGAGCACCTGGCTTGGCGTCTGCACCAAGGTCGAGCCGAAATTAAACGGCGTAAGACCGTTTTGCTGGGCGTTTCCCATGAAGGAATAAATGTCGCCGTCATTGGCCGCGATCGCTCCATAACCTTTTTCATTAGCCATGATGTGAGCCCACGGCCGGGGAGTTTTCCATCCCATATAAAGCTCGGTTCCTTCTTCGGAAAAAGAAAACACTCCACTGTCAGGAGAAACTGCTTTGTCCTGGTGGGGTTGGCGTAGGGCATCATGGTTCCCCGACGATTCATGGTTCAGCAACCGCCGCATCTTGGCAAACGAGGCCTCGAATGTGTGCCCGTTCGGGTTGGGAATTCCCAGATAACGCGTAATCAACTGAGCAGCCTGATGCTCATCTTCGGCGTACCCGTCCACAAACTCCACCTTTGTGCCCCCGTGAGGCGGAAGCTTGATGAGAAGCCGCAGACAGGCAGCAGGAGAAAAGCTGTAGAGCAAACCTTCGTCTTCTGGGTCTCGCAGGTTCTTACGCAATCCTTCGGGCATACGGAGGGTCGCCTGCCCGAGGAAGTAAGGTCGGAAGTCTTCATAGCCGATCAGGGTTACGGTCCCGTCGGCATTTTCTTTGACCGCGTGGAAGGCCGTCTCCCGCGACCGTTTTCTCCTCAAGGAATCGCGGGGTATGTCTTTAAGCAAGTTATTGCGGGCAAAAATGGCATTCAGGGGCCGCACAAACCAGGTAGCCACATGAAGGTTGTTAAAAATCGGATGCCGCCAGAATGCGCCGTGAACGTTCATGACCAGCTCGCGGTAGCTGGTGAGTTCAATCGTCCGGGGTTTGTTTTCAAGATTCTGCAAACGCACCCGCCAGATCTCCATTGTGTCCTGTCCGGCAACCGAAAGCACAGCTTCAGAATGAATGCGGTTATAGGTATGGGAAACTTTGACCGCATCTGGGCTCAGCCGAGTGACTGCGTAATCAAGGCCGGCCCGCTGCACCGGGTTATAGGACAGTGACCAGATGCTGCCCAAATTTTCTTCCGGCAGATCTTTGTCTTTCAGATAGAAAAATTTTCCGCACAACCACTGCGGATCAGCAGGCGGACGAGTCAAGTCAAGCTCTTCACCCTTGCGCACGGAGCTGAACACCCGGCTGTATCCCCGGCCGCCGGCCTTTAATTCAACGGTGTAAACGCCATTGGTAAGCACATGCGTTTTTTCTTCAAATAGGGCCGGTGGACAGACCGAAGATTCTGATTCCTTCCCCCGGTATTGCGGGGAGTTGCCTCGAGAGCTGCAGCGCTCGTTTCGGACCAGCATAAAAAGCCCGATTGTCAACGCGCCAAGAATGCATGCCCCAATCAGAAAAGCTCCGGGAGGCAAAAAAGTCTGGCCTTGGATTTTACTCGCAGCCTCATACCGGCTCCAGACCATATCCCACTCATTACCCCGGGGCATAAAAAAAGGAATTAACAGCGGTGCCCAGGTCGCAAATCGCCTCACCCCTTCCGGCATCCAGCGCGTGCGGGCAGAGTAGCCTAGAGCGCGGGCAGCTTTTTCATCAACCAGGTCGCCGCCCACAAATGACAAGTTAACTAAGGTTGCCACCCTCAACCCCATGTGATCAAACCAGATAAGAACCCGGAACCAATCATAGACCAGAAGATTCGTGAACACGTGCAGGCTCCACGAGCGAAATGAATCCGAACCCAGCGCAAACGTTTTCACAGTTGCCAGGGTGCTGCGAATCGCGCCGTCCTGGTTATACCACGTTGGGTCCGGGGACATTTTCAGAAAAGAATTAATAATGGGCGCCATCCATAAGCCCCACCGCAACACGCGGACGGTCTGTTCAACAACACCGGTAAAACCGGCCAGGCTCATCAGTTCCCGCAATGGCGCGGTGCTGCGGCGTAAAAGCGCGGTAAGCAAAACCAGGTTAATGCTAAAAAGCGGCGCGGCAAACGCCCAGTTGACCACGCCGGCAACTGCCTCAGAATACAAAAGCCGGACGCCCCCCCCCACCGTGCCGAGATTCACGGCGCCCCATTTGTTAAAAAGGGGGTAGGTAACGTAGTCCTTTACTTCGATTCCTGAGGCCGGATAAAAGAGAGCGGCATACCGTTGCAGCTTGTCGGCAACCACCCTGGTCTGAGGCCCGTCAAAATACCAGGCGAGAATGCCGCCGATCGTGCCTCCCAGAAAAATGCCAAGAGCGTATACTTTCCATGTCTGCAATTTTTTCCGCGTGCCTTTTGCGCTTTCAATCATGTCGCGGAACAGATCAACTCCGCCATAGGCAACCGCGCCGATGGCAAAGCCCCAGGTGAATCGATCAAGGCTTTCGGCAATAAGCAACCCGCTGCGCAATGCGTAGCAAAGTACGCCTCCAACGACCGCTCCCCGCAAGCAATGGGTGACTGCCTGGTAATTAGTGGCAAACCTTCCGAAAATGGGCGTACTCACGTCAAAACTTTCAATGATGGTTTTTAAAAGCGGAAACAGGAGAGCTCCAATCACCAGAGAGGTTATCAAGGGATTGTGAGTGAAAAATAACTGAACCTGCTGATTCTTAAACAACAGGACACTACTGTGGACAAGCGCCATGAAAATCCCGCTATACACGGCTCCCTTCAGGCACCCGTTCCGGAAATGTTCCGTTCCCCAGTACCACGTCGGCTTCTTGCCATGCATGACGTCCAGAAGAATGCCGGTCAAAAGATACACCTGCCCCCACAGCCCGGCCTGAGAAGCCATGGTAGCCCCAAGCACCAAAGCCATTTTCAAGATAAAAGGCAGAGACGCTGCGCCGGCAAGACAACCCCCGTTGGCGATGGCCGGAGTAAGACCGCACCATAAAGCACTGGTAATTAATAAAGCATGCACACGGCCGTCCCGCACCAGACATCCGGCGATAAGTATGTTCACCAGGCCGGCAACTCCCTCGTTAAATATCAATAAAACAATCACCCGCCCCACCGCTTGAAAAAACTCCGGTGAAGCCTTCAGACCGAACATCAGGACGGAGCCGGTTTGTTGAAGCAGCACCGGGGACTGTAAAAGAAGCAGCCAGTTAAAAAGAACCGGGGCAACAAGCACCCCAGCGACATGAAGGGGTTTTTCGCGGTTTCCGGTGGTAGCGAGAGAAAAAATAATCAGCCCGAAATAGATAACAATGACCAGCGCAGCGGCAAAATCGGTGAACCTAAAAATCTCACTCCACGAAGCCGGCGCTTGCCATATCCGCAAAGTAACCCGCACTGATAAGACCAGAACTCCGATGACGAGAAAGTCCTGGGTCGCTTCCCGGAAACTGAGAAACCGCGCGGTAAAGGAATAGGTAAGAATCGCCGTGGCAAGCACGCCGAACAGAGCAGCAATAAGCGCCTTTTCCGAGGTGCCTTCCCGGCAGGCAATCAGGACCGTGCCTGCCATGAAGACTATCGCCCCAAAGGAGAGTAGCGCTGAAAGCAGCAGTTTTTTTAGAAATCCGGCATTTCGTTTTTGAGATATAATCATTTCCAACAGCAAGCGGGGTCTTGTCGTCACCAAACGCAGCCACGGGGCGCCGCCGATTAAAGTTGTTTGCAAACCGGACTTAAGCAAACCCCGGGTAACATTCACTAAGAAAAGTTTGCAGCCTTCTCCCAGGACATTCCGTTCCGGGGAGTAGGGTCGCATTTTTGATAATGATTTTGTTTCATAACCGATAAAATTTGTCAATGAGATTTTAAGATTCTGGAAAAAGCCGGCTATATTCTTTAAACATGCAGTGGTCCTGAATAAATATGATACCGTTTTTTTCAGCCAGCATTTTGGCCTCTTCGTTTTGAATCCCTTCCTGCAGCCAAATGACCCCTATATCGCCTTTCTCCTTTTTTCTTTGGATAGCTTCCTGGACGATGCTGAGCGCTTCTTCGGAAGGACGAAACACCTCAATGATGTCAATGCGCTCCTCTACTTCTTTTAAATTGTGATAGCATCGTCGGTTGAGGATCATATCCGCGCTGGGATTAACGGGGATGATGGCATATCCTTTGGCAAGGAGAAAGGCGGGAACTCGATGCGCAGCCTTTTTAGGATTTTTCGACATTCCATAGACCGCAATGGTGTGGCAGTTTTCAAAAATCTCAGGAATACGATCATTGTTTTCCATACAAGTCACTCCTTTTTTTCGCTTATAACCCGAACCCTCCTTAAGAAAGCTTAATTTTATGGGATACCCCTTCTTGTTTTAGTTCAGAGGTTGTATTTTATACGTTTTACCCTTTATTTTTAAAACTATTTATCATTATTCGCAATAATTAGCTGCAACAATCCGCATAGCCTCTGCTTCTGAAGATAATTCCCAACGAAACCAAATCCAAAATAAAAAAGGCGACGTACAAATTAAATGCGTCGCCTTTTTTTTGCTTCGATTTTTTCGATTAAGCCAAGATCGTTACTTTCTCAGCCTGGGGGCCTTTTTTACCCTCGGTAACCGTAAGCTCCACTCGTTGGCCTTCTTCCAAGTTACGGAAGCCACCGCCTTCAATGGCGCTATAGTGCACGAAAACATCGGGTCCTTGCTCTCTCTGGATAAAACCAAATCCTTTGGAGCCATTAAACCACTTCACTGTGCCAGTTTCTCGCTCTGCCATGTTACTTCACCACCTTTCATTTTTTTATTTCGTTGTAGCAGAGCGTTCTAAACCAGCCTGGGAATTATTCTGTACTAAATCTTAAACCACTCTCAACAACATATCCGTAGAAATATTCTACGTTGCCGGCATAGTACACCTGGGATAATATGTTGTCAAGAGAAAACAGCATTAAGAAAAAAAGATCAGTTCTTTTATTATCAACTTTTACTATTGAGAGAAGAACATAAACCAATAAGTTCCAAGTAGTTCAACAAAAGAACGCATCAAATAAAAGCATACCGTATCGAAGTAAACCCCGTTAGAAGAATTTCACACGGGGCATTTAACCCGGGTGAAAAAGTGTAAGAATTTTTAAGTGTACTCGTGCTTCCTCACCCCGTTAGCTATTTGATATCTAACGGATAAACAAAAAAAAATGCATGTTCTGCTCAAAATAAAGGGTTTTTGGCCAAAAAATACTACTTTTACCCCATAGTTTTTTTTTGATATACGATATAAATAGCTTTCAGAAAAATAATAGAGAATTGCATAACCGTGCCCACCCAGCATGGCCGGAAGAAAAATTTTACTGATATTCCCATTAGTCTATGTAAAACACAATTAATCGCCGAGAATTTTTAAAACTAACCGTATTAGGGTCGGCAACCTTTTTGCCAGGCTGCCGAACGTTATCCAATAAACCACAATCAATAGGAGGAAACAACCATGGCTTATAGTGCAAAAGATTATTCAAAGCTCATTGGGATGGAGGGTTTTAGCGAAACGATTCTCAAAAACCACTTCACGCTTTACCAAGGTTATGTTACCAACACCAACAAGCTTTTGGAAACCGTTGGCCAGATGCTCAAAGACGGAAAAACCGGGACACCTGAGTTCGCTGAGCTAAAAAGAAGGCTGGGGTGGGAATTTAACGGCATGCGCCTCCACGAGTACTACTTTGAAAACCTCGGGGGGAAAACCTCTCCTGGAAAAAGCCAGCGACTCATCAAAGAGCTTGCCGAAAATTTCGGGAGCTACGAAGTCTGGGAAAAGGACTTTAAAGCCACCGGAGCGATGCGCGGTATAGGCTGGGTGGTGCTTTATCAGGACCAGATGGCCAATAAACTCATTAATTTTTGGATCAATGAGCATGATGTTTCCCATCCTGCTGGCTGCAATCCCCTGCTCATTATGGATGTATTCGAACACGCCTTTATGCTTGATTATGGTCTCAAACGGGCTGATTATATTGATGCATTCTTTAAAAATATCGATTGGTCACCGGTGGAGGCCAGGATAAAATAAGCAGTGAACTATACGGAAAATTATCAAGATTTTTCATTTAATATCATCCGGAAATATTTTTTCTGCTCAATCCCAAGAATAATACCCTAATGAATGGCACAGAAATATAAAGACCTGCCTACGGGAGCATTGATATACCCTATCAAATCATCTCGGCATGGGTACCTTGTCATACTTTGGGTTCTCATGCTCGGGAGGAAGGCTTGAGTCGCGCGGCGAGATTGGAGGTCGGCTTTTCCACCAACACGTACAATACATGGGCAGCGCCGATGCTTGCCACCAGAGCCAAAGCCAGCCAGAACACTGCCGCATGAGGGTGGTCTCCGGTGATACGATAGCCAAGGTTAGTGACAAGCCAACCGGAAGAATAATGAACGAGAAAAAGACTATACGAAATGCGGCCCAAATACTTCAAGGGCCGAACCGAAAGCCATTCGTGGATTCCCCGAGATTGTCCGGCACGATAGAACGTTACCCCGACGATAACCGCAATGACGATTTCGATCCGAAAGCGAAACGCCATACCAGCCAATAGTATCGCCGCATACGCCCAAAAGGCAGCCGTAGGAACCCTCCGCTCCAGAGTCCACCAGGCGAGTGCGCCGAAAACCGGCATGTGGAAAAAATAGATGATCCACATATCCATGCTGCTTTCGAGGTTAAACACGAACAGCGCCAGAATCGCTGGCGGCAGAAAAAACGCTAAGAGCACGATCCATTCGCCTCGCGCTCCCGGAGACCGGTTACGGGAAACACGGTCTGCCGCGCCGAACAGCAGGATGAATGCCAGTCCCCACTGCAGAGCAATGCCGACAAACCAGAGACCGGCAGATATGTTCGGATATCTCGTAATGTCCTGCAGGAAGGTCAGTTGCGACAGGAGCTGTAACCATGTGACCCGTCCGGAAAACGACAGGTCGCCGGACAGACTGACGACGAAATAGTTAAGAATCGCCACCAGCAACACGACAACCCAGTAAGGGCCTCCCAGACGAACAAGACGGCGGAGGAAAAAATTTCCGAAAAAGGTTTCAGTTATTTTGGTGTTTCGCAGTGAGTAAGCAGTAACGAAACCCGCGATCACCAGAAATACCTGAACGCCCATCCACCCGTGTCGCACCAAATGCTCAAAATAGTCGGGAAGGATTGCCTCCGCTGGCTCACGAAGAGGGGCGTAGCGGTGAATATGGTAACACGCAATACCCAGCGCTGCCAAACCACGAAGGGAGTCGATAAACCCGAAATGTTCTTGACTCCGAGGGTTTTCTGACAACGATAAGTAAGTGCTGCGGGAACTGCTCACGTGTGACTTTATTGGTTGCATGGTTTACATTGCCTGGATTTAATAATAGTGATGTGCTCCCTATATTGTCTTATAAATAAGCGCATCTCGTCTTTGTGTGCCAGGATAGACAATTTTTAGCACGTTCGCACTGATTCGTAAAATGTTTTTAAAAAATGATGATTTTAAGCACTGTTCCTAAAATCCCCCTTCCCTTTTTTTAAAATCTTTCTTAAAAAATCTCTTGACGGACTGTTTTTGGTTGTTTATAGTCATTAACTTTTTTTATGAAAAACAGTAGACGTTTTGACCGGATAAGATTTTTTCAGGGCAAGTTTTTGATAACCCTTCAGAATGACAAAAAAGATCGAGGGAATACGGCAAATTTTTTTAAAAAAACTTTTATATAAGATTTTTATGCAGGAGTGATAACAGCATCATGAAACTTGGTTTAATTGGTTTTCCCCAGGTGGGAAAACGGACCCTCTTTATGCTTTTGACCGGACAAAACGTCAACGGAGACCAAGGGAGAGAAGAAATAATCGGCTTGGCTAAGGTTAGAGATGCCCGGTTTGCCCGACTTGTCCGGCTTTATGCCCCCCGGAAAGAAACCCCGGCGCATATGGAATTTGTCCTCCTGCCCAACCTTGACAACCTGGGGAGCCGCAATACTTCTATTCTCCAGACCTTAGCCCATGTGGATGTCATCTGCCATATGGTTCGGGTTTTTCAGGACGAAACAATTTTTCACGTACACGGGAGTATCAATCCCGCGCGGGATTTTCTTTTTTTCATTGGAGAGCTTCAGCTTAATGACCTGATTTTTATTGAAAAGCGGCTTGAGCGGATTAAAAAAGAGTACCTAAAACTTAAGGAAAAGAAAAAGGCTGATGCTGAAACCGACCTCCTGCTCCGCATGAGAGATATGCTTGAAGGAAACCGCTTTTTGAGGAGTTTTCCTTTGACTGAGGAGGAAAAAAAACTAATCGCCGGCTATCCGCTCCTGACCCGCAAGCCTTTGATTCTGGTGCTCAACGTGGGTGAAGAAGACCTGACACATCCGGAACGCGTCAGCGCCCTGACCAATGATTTTGAGAAGGACGACTTGCGCTGGATCGCGGTATCCGCGAAAATCGAACAAGAGATTTCCCTTCTCGAAGGGGAAGAGCGCGCGGAATTTTTGCGGGAACTTGAGATTGATCAACCGGCTCTCGACCAGCTCACCTTGCTGTGTTTTCAAACGTTGGGATTGATATCTTTCTTCACGGTCGGGTCTGACGAAGTGCGGGCCTGGACCATACCTCAGGGCTCTTTAGCACCTCACGCTGGCGGGGCCATTCACTCGGATATCCAGCGGGGATTTATCAGGGCCGAGATTATGAAATATGACGACTTATCTGAGCTGGGAAGCGAACAAAAAATCAAAGAAGCGGGCAGATTCATGCAAAAAGGAAAAGATTATAGGGTGGAAGATGGCGATATCATCAACTTCTTGTTTAACGTCTAAACGGCAAAAGCAAGCGTTTCCCCTTTTTCTTTTCCAGTCAAACATTTTAATTTTTTGATTTCTTTTTTTCTTTTTCTGCTTTCAACAATGCCGCCTCCCTTTACCCAGGGATCAGGGCAGCCCGCACTATTCCGTCGAGGTCTTCCAGGGCCTCTTCCATGGTGCCGGTATTAAGAATGTAGGCATCGGCAAGAGCGATGGGCGTAGCGGTTCCGTAAGCAATTTCTCTCGCATCACGCTCCTCAAAGGCAACAGGCGCGTCATCAGACCGTCCCCTCGATAGTACTCGGCTGCGACGGGTCTGCCTCGGTGCGAGAAAAGCGATGACCGTGCAGTCCGCCTCCTGCCGGATCAGTTCTATCTCCGGCCAGGAGCGCATGCCTTCTAGAAAGACCGTCTCTTCGCCGGTTTCTTTGGCGGCCTGCAAAGCCTTCCGTGTCACTCCCATTCCATCATTGCCGCGCATTTCGGTTGACACCGCAGCAGTATTTTCCGGGTTGGGTTCGAGGCCGCGGCAACGAACTTCAGCACGGACCACATCGCCGGTGGCGAAGTACGGAATACCGTTCGATTCTGCATAAGGCCGGGCAATGTTTTTCCCTGAAGCCGGCATACCGACAACAACAAATATCTTCACGAAACACTCCTTTGATTAAGGCGGATTAATTGGATACCCTGATTACTGCTTTCCTTTTCCCGCAGGGGGGAGGGATTCTTCTACCTTCCTTTCCTCTCCCCTTGGGGATTGAGGTGAGGAGGCATTATATCGTCTATTTATGCTCTGAGTAATAATAACCTTAAATGCTATTTGGGCAACACGCTCTATAAACCTGACAGCTATGATTTATCCTGCAGGTTTTCTTCAGCAATATGAAATTTATGCAGCATCCGATGAATTATCGGCGCAAGAACGATCCCCATCACCGCTATAAATACCAGCCCGCTAAAAAGTGGATATCCGGAAGCAAAAAAGCCCCATCACCTTTTTCTCCTGGCGATTTGGCCTTATTTATTTTCATTCAATGTATTCTGAGGTCATCCCAATTACAATTCATTTTTCACCGTAGGGCGTGTTCCCCGAACACGCCGCGATATTCTATATATTCACTAAAATAATATTTTTTCACACGTGCAAATAATCAGAATAATTTCTGTAGAGTGCGATAGGGAAGCGCACCTTACAGTTCTAAAACCTCGTTCCTATTTCCTCAATTCTCGAACCTTCTTTTTTATGCGCATTCGCTGTACCCGCAAATGCGGCAGACTATACAGCCCCCTTCATGTTCGACGATCCCCCCGCAGTCAGGACAGGCTCCTTTCAATAAAAACATTTTTTCCGCAATAACCCCATACCCGTTGGCCGAAAGGTGGGACTGAATTGCCTTGGCAACCGCATCCGCGCAGGATAAAATCTTGTTTTCCCCGAATCCGGAAGGTGAATGGCACGAGATACCCTGGAGTTGTTTGATCACCTGGCGCGCCTGCACCCCGCTCCGCCAGGCCAGAGAAACCATGCGCCCGATAGCTTCGCTCTGCGAAGCCGCGCACCCGCCGGCCTTCCCCATGGTGGTAAACAACTCAAACAGACCCGTGTTGTCCTGGTTAACCGTCACATAAAGGGGCCCGCACCCCGTCTGCATCTGGTATGTCCACCCCTTGAGGACCTTTGGTCGTTCCCGCTTGACTGCCCTTTTGGTTTCTTCGCCGCGGGTGCGGCTGGTTTTTTCCTGAGTCTTTCCGGTGGAAAGCACTTGCCTTTCCCGGGAACCATCCCGGTAAATGGTTACCCCTTTACAACCCAAGCGATAGGCCAGCTCGAAAACTGTAGCCACATCCTCAATAGTGGCGTTTCTGGGAAAGTTGACGGTCTTGCTCACCGCATTATCCGTATAATGCTGAAAAGCGGCCTGCATGTGAAGGTGTATTTCGGGAGAAATGTCATGAGCCGTGATAAACAAACGCCGGACATCAGCCGGGATATCTTCCAGGTCTCGGATAGAGCCCTGTTCGGCAATGCGTTTCATCAACTCAGGAGAAAAAAACCCGAGTTCGCGGGCAACCTGTTCGAAATAGGGATGCACTTCTACCAGAATATCATCATCCATGACCTGACGGACATACGAGACCGCGAAGATCGGCTCTATCCCGGAAGAGGTGTTTGCAATGATGGAAATGGTGCCGGTGGGAGCGATTGTGGTCACGGTAGCGTTACGAATCGGGGGGTCTCCTCGCCGTTCATACACTGACCCAATAAAATTTAGAAAAGGCCCCCGTGCTTTAGCCAGATCAAGAGAAGCCTGGTGCCCTTGTTCATTGATAAATCGCATGATTTTTTTTGCCAGCTCAAGCGCTTCTTCGGAATCATAAGAAATCCCGAGCAAGATCAGCATGTCCGCCCATCCCATCACCCCCAGGCCGATTTTTCGATTCCCGAAAGTCATCTCCGAAATTTGAGGAAGCGGGTATTTATTTACCTCCACCACATTATCCAGAAAGTGAACTGCCAGGTGAACAATTTCTTTGAGCCGTTCCCAGGCAACCTGTCCGTCATCCACCATTTTCGCCAGATTAATTGACCCCAAATTACACGACTCATATGGCAGAAGCGGCTGTTCGCCGCAGGGATTCGTGGATTCCACCATGCCGATATGGGGCGTAGGGTTATCCCGGTTTAAACGGTCTAAAAAAACAATACCCGGCTCTCCGTTCTCCCAGGCCTGCGCGACAATTCGGTTAAAAACTTTCCGGGCATTCAGGGTACCGGTAACCTCGTTGTTACGGGGATTAATCAAATCGTAGTTTTCATCATTTTCAACCGCGGACATAAAGTTTTCGGTTACCCCGACGGAAATGTTAAAATTATTCAGTTGATTGGTATCCGCTTTGCACATGATAAAATCCATGATATCCGGATGATCAACCCGCAAAATGCCCATATTGGCGCCCCGCCGCGTGCCGCCTTGTTTGATGGTTTCGGTAGCGATATCGAAAACACGCATAAAAGAAATGGGGCCGCTGGAAATACCGGTCGTGCTGAGCACCACATCATTGGCCGGGCGGAGGCGGGAAAAAGAGAAACCTGTTCCTCCACCGGATTTGTGAATCAGGGCGGTATATTTCACGGCATCAAAAATTTCTTCCATGGAGTCTCCTATTGGCAGCACAAAACACGCGGACAATTGCCCGAGTTCTCTTCCCGCATTCATCAAGGTCGGTGAATTGGGCATAAACTCCAGATTCGCCATCATACGGTAAAACTTATCCGCCAGTCTGGTTGTGTCCGCCTGGGGATCAAAAATCCGATCCGCAGCGCTTATGGCATCCGCCACCCGGAGAAACAGTTCAGCGGGTGTCTCCAAAACCTTTCCCTCCTGGTCTCGTTTCAGGTAACGCCTTTCCAGAACAATGATTGCATTCCGGGTTAGATTGAGCACCAGGGAATCGGGATCTGATGTATTCATGTGGATCATCCTTTTGGTTGGGAGATGTCGAATTTTTTGAAGAAAATACGATAGATAGACAACTATTTTTTTTTACCACAACATACAGAAATTGTCAAAAGGAAAGAGAATTTATTTTTATCACGCAAATTCTAAGAATCAACCGCGTCTCGAAGGGGAAGAGCGCGCGGAGTTTTTTTTGCGGAAACGTGATATTAAACGAATCCGCACCTTATCGTTATCATTTTCCTTACTACCACTTTGATAAAACTTGAAATTTTGAACTTACCATGATATGCAATGTCAATAAATTTGACTAATCTCATAGCAATTATTCATATCACACCAAAATCTTAAATGCTCCCATTGCCTTTGAACCAAAGCAAAGAAAATATGTCTAACGATAGAATCTCTATTTTTTTTCTTTTTTTCTTGGACTCTGTACGAATCCTGAGCGGATGATTTTCTGTCTTAATAACAACTTTTTTTGGAAATCGGATGAAAGTTTTTAATTCCTTAATCAAGCGCCGTTTTGGGATTATTTATTTGTTTTTTGCTGTCTTTCTCGTCCTCTCTTTTATCACCAGAACAGTTCTTCTGATTAAATCGCTGTCTGAGCTTTCCTTAACACCGTTTCTTCTGTTCAAGATATACAGTGTCGGCCTTTTTTTTGATGTCGTGGCCATGACCTATTGGGCGATTCCCTTTATTCTTTATCTTGTGTTTGTTCCGGATAAAATCTATCAGAGCAAGGCTCACCGACCCCTCCTGTACCTTGTTTTTTTTGTGAATATTTTTCTCCTGCTGTTTAGCGGTGTGGCTGAATACTATTTTTTTAACGAATTCAGCACCCGGTTTAATTTTATTGCAGCGGATCACCTTAAATATTCTCATGAGGTGATAAACAATATTACCGAGTCGTATCCGTTTTATACCATCGTGGGCGCGATTGTGGTTGTGTCATTAATATTATTTCTTTTCCTCCTAAGGCATCTTGAGCGCACAATACAAGTCAAAAGCAGTCTGAAACAGCGGGCGAAGACCGGAGTGGTTTTTCTTTTGCTTCCCCTTCTTTTTTATCTGTTGGTTGATATATCCTTTTCTGAGATATCGTCCAACAACTTTGCGAATGAACTTTCCTCCAACGGCTTTTACAGTCTTTTTGCTTCGTTCAGAAACAAGCATATCCATTATAAAACCTTTTATGCCACCCAGGACAACCGAGAAGTGTTTCGTCACTTAAGAGCTTTGCTTGAAGAAAAAAACAGTTCTTTTGTTACTGATGATTTTTTTGATATTACCCGAACGATAAAAAATGAAGGAAAAGAAAAGCGGCTCAATGTCGTAGTCGTGATGGTGGAAAGCCTCAGCGCGAGGTTTTTGGGCGTCTTCGGGAACTCGAAAAATCTTACGCCCAACCTCGACCTTCTGGCAAAGCAAAGCATCCTCTTTACGAACCTGCACGCTACCGGCACGAGAACCGATCGCGGGCTGGAGGCAGTTACCCTGTCAGTGCCGCCTTCCCCGGGGAGGTCGATCATCAGACAGCATCACAATGAAAATATGTTTTCCTGGGGGACGATCATGAAGAGCAGGGGTTACGATCTGAAATTTATTTATGGCGGTCACGGATATTTTGATAACATGAATTATTTCTTCAGCCATAATGGCTTCACTATCTTTGACCGGGACAACTTAACCAACCAGGAAATAACGTTTGAAAACGCCTGGGGAGTATGCGATGAAGATGTATTCGCTAAGGCGAAAGCGGAATTTACCCAGTCTTACCAGTCCCGCAAGCCTTTCTTGGCGGTTATCATGACCACCTCGAATCATCGGCCCTACACCTATGCCGGAGGTAAAATCGATATTCCGTCCGGTTCCGGAAGAAAAGGGGCAGTGAAATATACTGATTACGCGATCGGAAAATTTATCCGAGATGCTCAACCGGAGCCATGGTTTCAGGACACGGTTTTCGTAATTGTGGCTGACCATTGCGCCTACGCGGCAGGAAGAATCTCTCTTCCGGTCAAAAAGTATAAAATCCCTTTGCTTATTTATGCACCGGATCATTTTGCTCCGCGAAAAATCGACAAACTGGCGAGTCAGATAGATATCGCCCCCACGGTTCTGAGTCTTTTAAACTTTAATTACACCACGAAATTTTTTGGTAAAGATATTTTAAAAATGCAGCCTGATCAGGAAAGAGCATTTATCGCTACCTATCAAAAGCTCGGTTATATGAAATCAGACCTCCTAACAGTGTTGGATGTTAAGAAAAGGAAGGCGCTGTATCAATTCGACCGCACGACCGGGGACATGAAAGCACACGCACCCGATGAAAATTTGATTAACGAAGCGATCAGCTATTATCAAGGAGAGGATTACCTGTTTGAGCATCAGAAGAAGAAATAAAGCGGTGTTTTACTAAGCACTTGCTCCCCGGTTTTTTTCGGCACAACAGGCTTTACCCTATCACCCTTGTGGGTAATTTTTTTTGATACGTTTTTTTGATTGCACCGGCAATTCAATATAGAAAAAATGTCATGCCGGACTTGATCCGGCATCCAGTCCCTCATGGATTCCCGCTTTTGCTTGACCGGCAGGATTTAAATGTCTTTTTTCCGGAGTACATATAAGAGAAAAAGATTAGAAAAAATACCGTTATCCAGCTTACTATCGAAACAGCTGCTCCAATAATAAAAGAAAAAGGACGATAGATGAATTGCACAACGTGTTTACCCGCTTCAACAAAAACACCTTGAAAAAACCCGTTTACTTTTTCAAGTCGTTGCGGCTTTCTGTCAACGATAACTTTCCAACCCGGATAATGTGTTTCAAGAAAAACCAAAAGACTTTTTTCCTCGGCATACAATTCGATATCAATCCTGTCGTTATTGCGATGCTGTCTCAAAATCTCAGCAACTCCTTTAGTGATATTCTCCCGCACACATATGGGTAAAGTTTCTCCTTTCCAGACAAGCGCTTTTTCAAACAGATTAAAAGAATTGTCTAAAAACACTTTTGTAAATTCTTCTTCAGACGAATAAGAATGCCAATTATTTATCAGATAGACTCGCGGCAACGGATTTTTCACCTTGTATAAATAAACAGAATAGCCTGGGGCGCGGTCCAGGAATTGAAACACCAAGTTTTTATCCTCGATCGGATACGGAGCAACAATGTATTCTACTCCAAACATCGTAAGTGTTTTCACCCTGTTTTTCAGAAAAAAGCCCGCGAAACGATCAAGTCCCTCATGATACAGTGAATACGCCGATCGTATATCATTAATGCCAAATTGCATGGAAACAGGTCTATATAAATTTCGACGGCGTTTGGCGGTGTTCGCGGGCAAAAATTCCTCTCGGTGTATTTTCTTTGGATCATGCACATCTAGTGAAATGATACGCGGATACGGATCATCAAGACTGCGCGCATGTTTCATGAGCCATTGAGCGCAGGGAGAGGGCTGATAAAGCTTGCGGTCGCAAACAGGATTAACAAAAAAATGCGCGCGGAACAATTCCACAAACAGCAATCCCGCAAGCGAAAAAAATAGAAATTTCCGGTTGCGGATGTAAAAAACGAATAGGAACGCCAGAAGAGAAAAAATTATTAAATACTTAATCTGGTCTGCAGAGTATATGCTCCAAAAATTTTTTCCGGTAATAATTTGGTTGATACAGGATTGACCAAATATCATCCAAACGCAACAAGAAAAAATGAGCGCCATTACTACAAGGTAAACCGCGGTTCTCCTCTCTGGTTTTTGGCTGAGTAAAGAATTCAACCCCGCTGC
Source organism: Thermodesulfobacteriota bacterium (assembly GCA_026625185.1). Lineage (GTDB taxonomy): Bacteria > Desulfobacterota > WTBG01 > JAGOGO01 > JAGOGO01. The sequence continues at coordinate 3,233,544 of CP113000.1, forward strand.
GGCCAAAAAACATACTGCCAGATGACAAAAAAGAAAATATTTTTCCGGAAAGCGAAAACTTGAAAACGGCGGCAGATGGAAAACCAGGTTATAAAAGAAAGAATGCTCTCCCAAACTCATCAGAAGGCCAACAATGAAAATGCCTCCCCAAAAAAAGCTCCCATAAACACGTCGACTGAGAGCTATAAGCGACAGTAAAATCGCGCTCACCCCCATATGAATACTAAAAATAAAAGGCATTTCTTTTTCCCAAAAACCATACCCCCACGCGCGCATAATTTCTGTATTAACAAACCGGTGGGGAAAAAGAAAACTCAGGAGAGTACTGGGAGAAAGGGACCACTTCGCGGCGCTGGCGGAATCTAACAGGAAACCACGATTTGAATAATTCAAAAACTCAATAAAGGGGAACGCCTGTACGGCTGATAATAACACACTGATGACAAAGGATATTCCGAGATAAAAAGTGGCTGGGAAAAAATTTTTAGGACAAAGCCACAAAGGCAGAAGACCGGCCAAGACTAATGTCAATAAAAGAGTTTGGGGCTCACCGCCAAACCACTGCGCGGCCAGGGTTACGCTGGTTATGCCGGTCCATAAAATTTTCCTTATCCGGCTCGTTGATTGCAGTAAATTGCTGTACGCATAGAGGACCCAGGGACCATAGGCTACCGTGTTTAAAATGGTCGGCAAATGCGCGGCTGAAATAAAGTAACCGCCATAGGCAAATAACAGCGCGCCAACAAATGATGATTCTGCGGACACATTCCATTTTCGGAACAGCAGGAAAGCTCCCATTGCTGCAACCACAAAATGCCAAACCACAAAAATTTGATATCCCCAAATCTCGGGGAAAGGCAGACTCATCACATGAAGCGGATCGAAGCCGTAGGCCTGAGGATTCGCGGTATGGGGCTGACCGGTGAAGAGAAGCGGATTCCACAATGATCCAAAATTGTTACGGTACCAGACATGGTTAGGAACTTCTTCAGTTCCAATATCCATAAGATAGAATACTTTATTACAAAAAAGCACCTGAAAAAAAAAGGCAGCGGGAAGTGCGGTCAAAATAATCAAAGAATAGACAGTAATTTTTTTTGATTTCATCTTTTTATTTTGCCGCAGGAATTTTTATTCTTCACGGCTTCCGGCCCACCAGAATAATATTCAAACCAAATTCAAAACTACGTAGGGCTTCCACATAAAGCCCCGTTTCCTGGCACCAAGAAGATATTTTTCCCCTGGTCATATTAAAATCCTTATGTTCGCCGGGTGCAACATCCTGTACCAGTCTGAAAAAGCGCAGGGCCTCATGCGCTAAGATTCCCCAACGGGAAGGTGTTGTGACAATCAAACGTCCACCCGGCTTCAAAATCCGGAGAATTTCGCGAAAAATAGAAATGGGGTCTTCAATATGTTCCAACACCGCCAGGCAGGTAACAATATCCACTGTTTTTTCCGCAAAGGGAAGTCCCTTGGTAACATCAAATTCCCGCAAAAAGACGTTTTCGTCTTTTCCATCGTTTACCGTCACATCAAGCCCCCAGCATTCACGCGCCAGGTGACCGAATTTTTTCAGAAATCGATAGGTTTCACCGCATCCCAGATCCACCATCCGTTCGCAAGGTCTCAGATGTTCGCACACCTGGCGATATCTCAAAAAATGAATAAAGCCTTCAACCCGTTCATGCAAGGCCATTATTTATTCCTGTCGTGCGGAGAATATTTTTCAGTCTGTGAGCGCCGTATGACGCCATACAATTCCTTCAATTTCCAACTTACGGAGTGCAGAATAAGCCCAATATGGATAAACATAACTGACAAAACGAAACCGCCAACAAACAGAACCGCCGCTCCTATGTGCTCAATAGAACCATCCATCAAAAAATCTTTTATCACTTCATAACCAGGCATTAAAGAAACTAACCCCAGTAAAATACCTATACCGCCAAAAAAAGTCAGCGGTTTATAATCCTTGAAGATATTGAACACCAAAAGAACTACTTTAATCCCATCTCGAAAGGTGTTAAGTTTTGAGACAGAACCTTGTGGTCTCACGCCATAGGGAACAGGCCTTTCTATTATTGTAAACCCTTTGTCTAACGCTTGAATGGTCATCTCTGTTTCAATTTCAAATCCAACGGTAAGAAGCGGGAGGGACCGCGCTACGGTGGAGTGATAAGCGCGGTAACCCGACATAATGTCTTTCAGGTTAGTCCTCCAAATCCAGTGAATCAGCTTTGCCACTAAGGCGTTGCCAAAACGATGAAAGGGTCGAAAGGTTTTTTTGTGACCTGCCCCAACTCGAGATCCCACAACCATGTCGGCCAAGCCGTCCTTAAGCGGCTCCAGAAGATCATGAACGTGTTCAGCAGGGTAGGTTCCATCGGCATCAACCATTATGTAATAGTCCGCAGCTATCAAATCAAACATAGCTCTCACCACATACCCCTTTCCCTGTTTGGGCACTTTAATCACGTGAACCCCTCGCGTAGAGGCAACCTCTGCGGAGCAATCGGTGCTGTTATTATCAAATACATAAATTGAAGAATCAGGAAGTTTCGCTTGAAAATCATCAATCACTTGGCCAATGGTCAACTTTTCATTGTAACAAGGAATTAATACAGCAATTTTGTCTGCCATTGCTCGCCCTTCCTTTTGTTTAAAATATCATGTTTAAATTTTTCTTAATTTTCCGAAGACGTACGCTCTGGCTACGTTAGCACGAGAGTAATGCATTCTTAGAAAGTAAAGCGTGTTAATGCGGAAAACTTTTACACCTGAAAGACGATTTTTTTTTGAGATGCACTGAAAAATAAAAAACACCTTTTTCATTTTATTAGCTTAAAAAGGTGTCTTTAAATTTATCTTTCATGCCCCTCCCCTTGTGCTTTTAGCACAATGAAAAGGTTAACGAACGATTGATGCCACGACAATTTCAAAACAATATATTTTTATGCCTCATCGGGATAAAAGTCAAGAAGGAATAATTCAGCTCACGACGTTGACAAAAAAAGCCCTTTCAAAAAGAAAGGGCTTTTAATTTTTAATTCGGCGACGTCCTACTCTCCCACTCCGTCACCAGAGCAGTACCATGGGCGCTGGAAAGCTTAACTTCCGTGTTCGGGATGGGAACGGGTGTTTCCTTTCCGCTATAGTCACCGAAAATCTTTTTTCTATAAAAAAGACACAAATATCAATTACTGCTCTTTTTATTAAAACCTGGTCTGGGTAAAAAATTAGTTCTTACCCAGACTAGGTTATTAAAAAATTATGGTCAAGCCTCACGGCCAATTAGTACCAGTAAGCTAAATTCGTTACCGAACTTACACATCTGGCCTATCAACCTGGTAGTCTACCAGGGGCCTTTAGTCCCCGACTCTCATCGGGAAGGGATATCTAATCTTGGGGTTGGCTTCCCACTTAGATGCTTTCAGCGGTTATCCAATCCGAACGTAGCTACCCAGCTGTGCCGCTGGCGCGACAACTGGTACACTAGAGGTTCGTCCATCCCGGTCCTCTCGTACTGAGGACAGCACCCCTCAAATATCCTGCGCCCACCACAGATAGGGACCGAACTGTCTCACGACGTTCTAAACCCAGCTCACGTACCGCTTTAATCGGCGAACAGCCGAACCCTTGGGACCTTCTCCAGCCCCAGGATGCGATGAGCCGACATCGAGGTGCCAAACCTCCCCGTCGATGTGGACTCTTGGGGGAGATCAGCCTGTTATCCCCGGCGTACCTTTTATCCGTTGAGCGACGGCCCTTCCATGCGGAACCGCCGGATCACTAAGGCCTGCTTTCGCACCTGTTCGACTTGTCAGTCTCACAGTCAAGCTCCCTTATGCCTTTACACTCTGCGGCTGGTTTCCAATCAGCCTGAGGGAACCTTCGCACGCCTCCGTTACCTTTTTGGAGGCGACCGCCCCAGTCAAACTACCCACCTGACAATGT
>CP113000.1:3242500-3300546 GCA_026625185.1 Thermodesulfobacteriota bacterium
ATCACTCACATTTATAAGATACTGATACAATTGGTAGGGTGATGTCAAAGCGCCATCAAGCCAAATGTTGCCGGCTTCACTCTTGCCAAATTTTTTACCGGAAGCAGTAGTAACTAAAGGCAAGGTAACACCAAAGACCTCTTGTCCGCGAAGTCTCCGGATAAGTTCTATGCCAGCCGTAATATTTCCCCACTGATCCTGCCCCCCGAGCTGAATCTTACACTTATAATTATCATACAAATACAGAAAATCATAAGCCTGGAGTAAAATATAAGAGAATTCAGTAAAAGAAATTCCGGTCTCGAGCCGGGTTTTCACTGACTCCTTTGCCAAAATGACTCCAATCGAAAAATGCTTTCCAATATCCCGAAGAAAATCAACAAAAAGAATTTGATTAAACCAGGAAGCATTATTCACCACCTGCGCTGAGCATGAACCTTTATCAAAGTCGAGAAATCTTCTTAACTGGGCTTCAATTGCCGCAGCATTTGCCGCAATATCTTCCTCGCCTAAAAGCACGCGCTCCGAGCTTTTCCCGCTTGGGTCTCCAATCATCCCGGTAGCTCCGCCTATGACAATAATGGGTTTAAAACCTGCTTGCTGGAACCTCATCAATCCTATTATAGGCAGAAGACTACCCAGGTGAAGACTCGAACTGGTAGGGTCAAACCCACAATAAACCGGGGGCTTGTCTGATGAAAAAATCTTATCCAGATCTTGATTGGTAACCTGAAAAATCAAATCTCTGGAGGCGAGTTCGGTAATGATACTGGTCATACTACAACGCCTTGAATTTGCTCAATCGAATAATCAAAACGCGTAATTGAAGTGGACCTTCCGGTTTTTTCATCAAAATCGATGATTACCCCTTGGAGATGCGGGTTTCCTTTTGCCGGCTCGAATTTCTTAGGGGTCTGGGATAAAAACCTTTGGATTGCAATCTCTTTTTCAATACCGATCACTGAGTCCAGTGAACCGGACATACCGGCATCAGTAATAAAAGCAGTGCCGAGGGGTAAAATCCGCTCATCCGCGGTTTGGACATGAGTATGGGTGCCAATAACCGCGCTAACCTGGCCATCCAAAAACCAGCCTAATGCCGCTTTTTCCGATGTAGCCTCAGCATGAAAATCCACAATCATTATTGGGGTAGATTTTTTTATTTTCTCAATTGCTTGTAAAGCGGCTCGGAAGGGGCACTCAAGATTTGCCATGTACGTGCGCCCCGAAAGATTGATTACTCCAACCAACACACCGGTTTTGGTTTTAAAGATCCCGCTTCCTTTACCGGGAGCACCCTCAGGATAGTTTGCCGGTCTTAAAAGAAAATCCTCTTTTTCCAGAAAATCAACAATTTCTTTCCTGTCCCAGATATGGTTGCCCGAGGTAATGATATTAATGCCGGCCTCAACCAATTCATAAGCAATCTTGGGTGTTATTCCAAAGCCACCAGCAGCATTTTCTCCGTTGGCAAGAATTAAATCAAAATTTTCCCTTTCCAACAATTTGGGTAATAGCGCTTTTACTGCTTTTCGACCTGGTTTCCCAATGATATCGCCAATAAAAAAGACTTTCAACCTGTTGCCTTTTATTTTGCCAAGTGTATGGCCCGGGTTTCGCGAATAACCGTCACTTTGATTTGACCCGGATAGGTCAGGGTTGACTCTATCTTCTTGGCAATATCACGTGAAAGCATAAAAGATGCCTCATCGGAAACCTCTTTGCTGTCAATAATCACCCTGATCTCCCTTCCAGCCTGCACTGCGTAGGATTTAGTTACTCCGTTAAAAGAGTTCGCTATGTCCTCCAACTCCTTGAGGTGTTTTATGTACGTTTCCAGCATTTCCCGTCGAGCACCAGGACGAGCGGCAGAAAGCGCATCAGCTGCTTGGACCAAAACGGCTAAAATTGTCTGGGGCTTCTCATCATCATGGTGAGCGGCAATCGCGTGGATCACTTCAGGACTTTCATTATATTTTCGAGCTAATTCCGCTCCAATCACAGCGTGGGTGCCTTCAACTTCATAGTCAACCGCCTTGCCGATATCATGTAAAAAACCAACGCGCTTTGCCTGCTTTACATCGAGCTTCAGTTCTCCGGCTAATGCCCCACAGATAAAAGCTACTTCAATAGAATGTTGAAGCACATTTTGGTCATAACTTGTCCGGTACTTCATTTTTCCCATATATTTTATTACCTCGGGATGTAATCGATGAACACCAGCATCAAAAGCCGCTCGTTCGCCTGCCTCGCGAATGGTATTCTCCATTTCCTCCTGGACTTTTTCGACTACCTCTTCGATCCGGGTAGGGTGGATCCTTCCATCAGTGATTAAACGTTCAATAGATATCCGGGCTACCTCTCTGCGAATAGGATCAAAACCGGAAAGGATCACGGCTTCTGGAGTATCATCAATAATAATATCAATTCCGGTTGCAGCCTCAATCGCTCTGATGTTTCGACCCTCGCGGCCAATAATCCTTCCTTTCATTTCATCGTTTGGCAAGTTGACTACCGACACAGTCTTTTCAGCCACGTATTCTGCCGAATAGCGTTGGATTGCCAATGAGATAATATCCTTGGCAATCTTATCGGCTTTTTCTCTTGTCTCTTCATCAATCTTTTTAACCATTTTGGCAGCTTCATGCTTAGCTTCGTTTTCCATGTTTTGGATCAAAAGCCGTTTAGCATCTGCTGCCGACATCCCTGAAAGTTCCTCAAGCTTTTTTTGTGTCTTTTCTACCAATTCATTATACTTTTTTTCCTTCTCGCTTACTGTGTTTTCTTGGTTTCCCAGTATCTTTTCCCGCTTGGAAAGACTAACTTCTTTCTGATCCAAAAGGTTCACCTTTTTTTCCAGGTTTTCTTCTTTCTGAACCAAACGTTTTTCCAGGTTCTGGAGTTCAGCACGCCTCTCCCGAAGCTCTCGTTCAAATTCGTTTTGTTCTTGATAAAGCTTTTCCTTGGCTTGTAATAGGACTTCTTTTTTAATCGTTTCCGCTTGTTTTTTAGCGTCATCAATGAGGTTTAAGGCCCTATTTCCAGCGGTTTCAATTTTTGATTCGACAAATTTTTTTCTTAATAAGATACCGATTAATCCTCCTATTCCCAAACAAAAAACGAATAGAAGAGCACCAATCCAGAGTAGATTCAAAAGACATCACCTCCTCTAACTTACACCTTGTCAAAAGGGAAATGTTGGCTGACGATTGTTTGCTTTTTACCGTGAATGAGCAAAAAAAGGTAGATTTATTGAAAAGTTTTTAGATGGGAAAATGAGAAATGGCGATTTTCTATACTACTTTTTTATTGAAACTTCTTTGTTAAAATTTCAATAATTGTCAATAATTGTAATTAGTTAATTTTACAAGAAACAAAAGCTTTCTATACAACTCAAGGTTAGTCTTCTTCAAAAAAAATTACCTTGGAAATATTGATTTTATTTTTTTGGATCAAGTTCTCTTTTAAATCAAAACCTCTTGAGGGCATCACCCCCAAACAGCCAGATCTCATAATATCTAAAATTCTCCGCATAAGTTTTTATTAAACCTGCAATTTTTATCTATCCCTTTTCTCCTCTTATCATTAAAACACCTTATCTTTTGAGGTGGAAAAAATTTTATGTCCGAGAATCCATCACTTCTGAAAGATAAATAGAAAGCCCTTCGAATTTCTTGATTAAAGATTCCCGTTCCTTGCACAATTGCAAGTAATCATCCGCAACATTGAGAGCAGTAAGGATTACTGTGGGGATTAAGTCCATAGGATAAGATTTTTGCACCGTCTCAATCTTTTGTTTTACATACTCCGCCACTTGATTCACATACTCTTCCCCTGCCTCACTTTTTAAAGATAATTCTCTGCCTAAAATAGTTACTTTTGTTGCATTCACTTTAATTGCGGATTTTAAAGGTTATCGGCCGTAGACTCAAGGTGAGAAATAATTTTATCTAACCTTGTTCTAAAAACTTCTTTTTCTCCTTCTAAGGAATTTACTTTCTCCTGTAGGGCTAAAATTTCATTTTCCTTTTTTTTAAGTTGACTCGAAAAGTTATCTTTTTCGAGCTTAATTTGATTATATTTTTCTGCCAGTTGATTTATTTTTTCTTCTAAAATATCAAATTTTTCTAATCCCATAACAACCTTCTCTTTCTTTTTTTGTCATAAAATCAAACTCCTTCATAAGCCCTAAAATATATTATGTTAAACTTCTTCAAAAAAAAGTCAAGACAATTTAAAAAAATATTAAATAATCTATTTTTTTAACCGGTTAGAAATTCCCTGTCTGCCCTGTTAAATATCAAGTATCTAACAAGGTGAAGTAGCACGGAAAATCTTACCCTTTTTCACACGGGGAAAATGTCCCGTGTGAAATCCTGCTAACGGGGTTTAATCAAAAAATGATTTTTATTTTTCATCGTGATCATGAAGAAAAAAGCGAAATTTTTTCTAAATAATTCATTGACATCCACCATAAAAAGATTAAGGTTATAGAACCTCTAATTTTTATTTTCTTATTTCCATGTTTAACATCGGCGCACCTGAACTCTTACTTATATTCATTATCGCCCTTATCGTGCTGGGTCCCCAAAAACTCCCGGACTTGGCACGCACCTTGGGAAAAGTAGTGGGAGAGTTTAGAAAGGCTACTGATGAGTTAAAGGCGAACCTCAATAAGGATATTAAATCATCACTTGAGGAAAATCATTTACCTTCCAAAAACTATTCTCCGTTAGAAAAAGACCTCCCAGAACCAAAGCTGAAACCTGAAAAAAAGGAACAGACAAAACTCGAAGAGAAAATGTAAATGGCCGAAGAGAAATTATCCTTTATTGAACATCTGGAAGAACTTCGGAAGCGGATCATTAAATGTTTAATCGTCATTGCTCTTGGGTGCGCCGTTTCTTTTTACTTTGCGCCAAAAATATTTTCCATCTTAGCAATGCCCATTAAGAAGGCTTTACCGCTCAATAGCACCCTAATATTTACTAATCCAACGGAAGCATTTTTAATCTACTTTAAGACTGCCTTGATTGCCGGCTTTTTTTTAACCACACCCTTTATCCTTTATCAAATCTGGAAATTTATCGCGCCCGGGCTGTACGAACGGGAGAAACAATATGTTGTTCCTTTTGTCATAATTTCTTCCCTCCTTTTTATTGGAGGGGCCTTTTTTGGATATTTCTTTGTTTTTCCACCGGCCTTTCAATTCTTAATAAACAGCTTTGCCTCAGATTTCATCAAGCCGTTGCCGTCAATGAAAGAATACTTTAGCCTCGCAACCAGTTTATTATTAGCTTTCGGCGTTATTTTCGAGACTCCCGTTTTAATTTTCTTTCTGGCCAAGGTGGGAATTGTTACTTACAAAATGCTTCTTAGATTTCAGCACTATGCCATAGTGTTAGCATTTGTTATTGGAGCGATCCTTACCCCTACCCCTGACATTTTCAATCAATCTATGATGGCTGTTCCCCTACTTATCCTATACGAAATAGGAATTGTTATTGCCTGGGTAGTTAGGAAGAAGCCTGAATCAGAAAAAAACTAAACCATAAAGTCTATAGAAGCTGTGTCACAAGTTATCTTTTTATCATTTCGAAGCGAAGCGAGTGCGACTCAGCTCATTATACCTCGCGAAGCGAGCAATCTTGATTTCAATAAATTCAGCATGTTAAGATTCATCACATGTGTTCGGAATGACATTTTCTCTAAATGTGACACAGGCTCTGAGCCGGGGAGTTACCCTGATTATTATTCTTCTTGAATATGGGGAGATTTGGCAACACTTACCCTTGCAGGCCTTAGGAGGCGGTCATGAAAAAAATATCCCTTCTGAAATTCATCCACCACCGTATCTTCGGGGTGTTCCGTGGTCTCTATTTGAGCGGCAGCTTCGTGCTGGTTCGGATCGAATTTTTCCCCTCGGGCTGATACCGCGCTCAGACCAAACTTTTTCAATTTGCTTAAAAACTCTTTTATTACCAGTTCTATCCCCTCGGTAATTGCATGTGCGTTTGTGGCGTTCCGTGCATGTTCCAGTGAAAGCTCAAGGTTATCGAGTACGGGTAAAAGCTCTTTAAGCAGCGCTTCGTTCCCAAACTTTAAAAAATCTGCTCTCTCCCGCGCCATTCGTTTTTTATAATTCTCATGTTCTGCTAAGGTTCGCAGTAAGCGGTCGTGTTCTTTTTGGAGTTCTTCTTCTTTTACCTTAAGGAGGCTTGCTAAGTCTTGGTTTTTTCTTTCATCTGACGTTTCTGGCGGCAATGCTTCTGCTGTTTCTTCTTTCTTGTGGACGTCTTGTGATTCCAACTGCTCCTGCCCTTTTTCTTTTTTCGCCTTTGCTTCTTTTTCCTTATCGGATGTAAAATGCATTTTTATTTTTTTTCCTTCATCCATAAATTCTTATCTCCCCAAACTACATTTCTTCCAAATGATCGCTCAAAAGCTTCGCTATATAATCAACAATGGGAATAATCGTAAAATAATTCATCCGGGTGGGGCCCACGACGCCCAACGAACCCAGAATACTTCTGTCCCGGGAATAAGAGGAGAGGATAAAACTTAACCCTTCCATCTCCTGAAGTTCATTTTCAGAGCCAATGAAAACTTGCAGCCCTTGGCTTTCCATTGCTTTGTCTAAAATTTTTAGCAAAATAGATTTTTCCTCAAAAGCTTTTAAGAGCGCCCGCATTTTCCCCTTGCTGGCAAGCTCCGGATAGTCAAGCAAGTTATTCTGCCCTTTAACATACACTTCAACTTCCTGATCCCCACAAAACGCGGACTGTCCTAATTTCAAAGCGCTAAAGAGCAAAATGTCATAAATATTTTTTTCTTTTTTCATCTCTTCAAAAATCTTCTGCCGTACTTCCCGTAAAGTCAAACCCGATAAAATTTCATTTAAATAACAGCTATACTTGTTCAGGTCATCCTGAGAGATGTCTTCCTCCTTCATCTCGATAATCTTATTCTGCACCAGACCTGGTTGGGAAACAAAGATAGCTAAAATCTGGTCTTGCCGCAGGAGCACAAAATCAATCTGACGAAAAATAGTATCCATAAATTTTGGAGCTAAGACTACTCCCGTGCCATGAGAGAACTCAGAGAGAATTTTTGAGGTTTCTTGCATCAGTCCCGAAACTTCCCATGAAGTCTTTTGATATTTTCCCCTGATCGCTTCTTTTTTTTGTGGAGAAAGCTCCTTATTCTCCAGAAAGGTGTCAACAAAAAACTTTAATCCTCTATTCGTTGGTATCCTTCCCGCGGACGTATGGGGCTGGTAAAGATACTCCATCTCTACCAACTCAGCCATGACATTCCGAATGGTTGCCGGGCTTAAATCAATACCATATTTTTTGGCAATTTTTCGCGAACTCACCGGCTCCCCGGTGATTATGTATTCCTGAACCACAGAGTGAAAAATCTTTCTATCTCTCGACGTTAACATCGCTTTCATGCCAAGACTTTTTTATCGATTTGCGTATTATTAATATTTCAAATAATTTTATGTTCAGTTTGCCTTTTGTCAAGGCCTACTTTTGATGAAGCCGTAAAAAGCCAAAAATCAGACGGCACAGTAAAAAGCTTCAGATGCAAGGCGCGCAAATCCGACGGAATGAGGCTTACTTACCTGTACGCCGCAATGACTGAGGATGCAGCGCAACGCCGCAGATGGTGCGCTTCAGTTCTTTATCCCCCGCCGCAAGGCGGGACTTTTTACGAAGCCGTATCGTACGTGCAGTAAGGGTCCTCTCCAAGATAATTTCCGGTTGCGTAAAACGCTCGGGCCCGGCAACCACCGCAAATCCTCACGAATTTGCACGAACCGCATTTGCCTTCATACTTTTTAAAATCTCTCAGTTCCACAAAGATCGGAGAATGCGACCAAATCTCGTGAAAGGAATTTTTTCTTACATTTCCACAATCAAGCTCCAAATATCCGCACGGAGAGACCTGCCCAACATGAGAAATAAAGCAAAACCCTACCCCCCCTAAACACCCCCGGGTTTTAGTATCCAGCGGGGAAGCCCCGTGAACAAAATTTTTGGGGTGTTTACCCCTTAGATCTTCTCTCATCCGGTAATACTGGGGAGCGCAGGTTGCCTTTAACTGAAGAACGGTCTTATTTTCCTGCTCGTAAAACCAGCGTAACACCTTTTCGTACTCTTCAGGAGAAACCTTCTGCTCTTCTTCTATCTCCTTTCCCCTTCCGGTTGGAACCAGCACAAAAATATGATGAGCTTTTGCCCCCAGCGTCTTTGCCAACTCATGAATTTCCGCAACCTCCTTCAGGTTCTGCCTGGTAATGGTGGTATTAATTTGAAATTCTAATGCGTCTGCCTTCGCGTGTTCAATGCCCTTTAAGGCACCCGCAAAAGCTCCCTTGACCCGGCGAAATTCGTCATGGGTTTCCGGCGTTGCCCCATCAAGGCTCACGCTGATCCTTTGAATCCCCGCATCTTTCATTTTCTTAATGTTTTCCGGATGAAGAAGGGTGCCGTTTACCGCCATGACCATCCTAAGACCTCGCTTGTTCCCGTAGGCAGAGATTTCAAAGATGTCGTTCCGTAAAAGCGGTTCACCCCCGGTTAAGATTACTACGGGCTTGCTGAAAGAAGCAATAACATCGATTAATCGCAGACATTCTTCCCGCGAAAGTTCACCTGGGTGCGGCCCCACATCAGCGGACGCCCGACAATGGATACAGTTTAAATTGCAGTTGCGGGTTACCTCCCAGGCGATCATGCGCAAGGGAGGACTAATTAGGCTTTTCTTAGTACCCACCCTTCTCCCTCAGCAGTTTGGCAGCTTCTTTAGCAAAATAGGTAATAACAAGATCCGCCCCTGCCCTCTTTATGGAAACCAGGATTTCCATCATCACCCGTTCTTCGTCAATCCAGCCCAATTGAGAAGCAGCCTTCACCATCGCAAACTCACCACTCACACTGTAGGCCGCTATCGGAAGATCAAATTCCATCCGAACCCGGCTGATAATATCCAGATAAAAAAGTGCGGGTTTAACCATGACTATATCCGCTCCTTCTTCAATATCCAGCCGAATTTCGCGCATCGCTTCGCGAGCGTTCGCGGGGTCCATCTGGTACGATTTTCGGTCTCCGAATTGGGGCGCTGATTCAGCGGCCTCGCGAAACGGACCGTAAAAACCGGAGGCATATTTTGCCGCATACGACATAATTGGGATATGGGTGAATCCCTGCTCGTCTAAAACTTTTCGAATCGCCCCGACTCTCCCATCCATCATATCCGAAGGAGCAACCATGTCCGCGCCTGCCTCGGCGTGAGATAAGGCCATGCGGGCCAAAATATCGATCGTAGCATCATTATCCACCTCATTTCCCTTTACCACCCCACAATGCCCGTGACTGGTGTATTCACAGAGGCAAATATCCCCAATGATAATCAATTCGGGAATCGCGTCTCTAAGGCTTCGGATCGCTTTCTGAACAACCCCATCACGCGCGTAAGCCTCAGACCCTATCTCGTCTTTGGCCTTCGGAATGCCAAAAAGAAGCACCGCCGGTATTCCCAGATCATAGACTTTCTGTGCCTCTTGGACTAACGTGTCAACTGAAAATTGAAACTGTCCCGGCATAGAAAGGATCGGGTTTTTCACCCCTTTCCCCGGTCTCACGAACAGAGGGCAAATCAAATCATCTACCCTCAAAAATGTCTCCCTCACCATGCGGCGCAATGTTTCATTTCTTCTCAGCCGCCGCGCACGATAGACTGGAAATTTCATACTAATGTTTCCTCATGTCTTGTGGGGAACAACTAAAATATGCGGAGATCGCTTTTACTAATCCTGGAATGGTGTACTTTTTCGGCATGATATCGGTTCCGATGCCCAAAGAAGCTGCGGTATGCGCGGTTATGGGACCGATACTCGCCACAACCGCGCCTTTAATCATTTTAGAAATGTTTTTTTCGGCCAAGAGTTCTACAAAATTCTTCACGGTGGAAGAGCTGGTAAACGTAATAACATGAATTAATTTTTTTCGAAATAATTCTTTTACCTCCTGAATATTCCCTTCTCCCTTACCGGTACGATAAACTGTTAACACATCAATGTGGCCTTCCCGCTTTTTAATCTCTTGCGGAAGAACTTCCCGTGCTTTTTCGGCCCGGGGCAGCAAAAACCGTTTTCCCGTGATCCCTTCTTTTTCTAAGGCCTCAACAACTGATTCGGCTTGAAATTTTTTGGGAATGATATCAACCCGGAAATGACGCCGTTTAATTGCGGCCGCGGTCTTAGGTCCAATAGCCACCACCTTCAGCGTTTTAAAAAAGCGTATGTTTTTCCCTTTCTCTTTAAGTCTCTGAAAAAAGAATTTTACGCCATTGACGCTGGTGAAAATAAGAGTGTCATAGGTCGACAGATTCTCGATTGCCTTATCAACCTTTGACCAGCCTCGCGGAGGAATTATCCGGATGGTAGGAAAAGAAATCGGTTCTGCCCCCTGGGTTTTGAGCGCCTTAATAAAATCCCTTGCCTGGTCCGCAGGACGGGTTATGAGAATCTGTTTGCCTTTTAACGGGCTGTTCTTTTTTAAAGTTGTTATTTTTTTTTTCACAATAATGTCTTTTACCGAATTAACCAAGGTAAACCATAAGGTTTTATTTTACCTTTACTTTCTTCTTCTGTCAATCGAAACCACTTTCCCCAGACTGTGTCATAAGTTCGTTTATGGTTTCCCTCGACAAGCTCGGGATAAACTCAGCTCACCATGCGAGGACTGCGGCAGGTTAAATATCAATTGATTAGCCGTTCTCCCTGGGCGTGTCGAAGGGCGAATGGCTAATCGTTACCCAGTCTCGAAATGGAGAGTTCCTTGCCTCGCTCCTCACTTTTCAGATTTTACTCCTTACGGAGTATGCTCCATGCTAACCAACTCACCAACCAGCACTTTAACAAGATAACTCCAAAAAATCAAAAAATAATTGATAAATTAAGTAGTTATGCTATTTAAACTGCAAATTTATTATCGAGGAGGCCATTAACCGCATAAACACAAACCAGCATTGCAATTTGTTAAAAACAATGACATTCTTAACAATTATAGGTAAAAATCATAATATTAAATCAATGGTGGAATTTGATTAGAAAATTGGTTTTCAAATCTCTCACTTGCTTTAGTAAAGGGCAAAAGGGATTCGCATTTTTTGGGGCGAAATATCGGTCATGAAAAAGGAATTTACAATTTGGCATTCTATTTTTTGATGGAATTGATACATGGATGTAAAAGCAAATATAAAAAAATTCATGGAGCCGAGGTCGGTTGCTTTAATCGGAGTTTCAAGTAAAGTAGGCAAAGGTGCCTTAAATGTTTTACAAAACCTGATCCACATAGGCTTCAAAGGAAAAATTTTTCCTGTCAATCCTAATATAAATGAATTATTAGGCCAAAAAGTATTTCCGGATATAACTTCAATTTCAGAGGATATTGATTTAGCCGTTGTTATGACCCCTCGTCACCTTGTGCCGAAAGTGGTGGAACGCTGCAGCAGCAAAGGGATTTCATCGGTGTTGATTATTACTCAAGGGTTTATTGAAGCAGATGAGGAGGGCAGAGCACTGCAATCAAGAATTGACGAAATTGTCCGAGGAACCGGAGTGAGCGTACTTGGGCCAAACTCTATCGGGGTCATTAATCATTTTATCCCTTTCACCACCTCATTTATCCCAACGAAAAGGGAAGAGAATCCTATCGGTTTTATTTCTCAATCAGGAGGTTTCTTAGAGGGATTTTCCCAATTCAAGGTCGGAAAGGGCATTGACCTTGGCAACACCTGTGACATTGATTTTGCAGATGCGTTGACCTACTTTGAAGATGACCCTCAAATACACATGATTGGGCTTTATGTAGAAAGCATAAAAAATGGAAAAAAATTTCTTGAAATTGCAAAAAGGGTATCCAGAAAAAAGTTAATTCTCGTTCTCAAAGCGGGGAAAAGTGAAGCAGGAGCAAACATGGCCCAATCCCATAGTGGGTCTTTAGCCGGTGAAGATTTTATTTATGATGCTGTTTTTAAGCAAGCCGGGCTTATTCGCATCCGAAGTGTAGAGGAGTTTGGGGATATTTCAAAAGCCTTCCTTACCCTTCCACCGGTTAAAGGAACCCGCATCGGTATTATCACCCCTACCGGGGCTGGAGGAATTGTTGCCGTAGATAACTTACAGGAATATGGATTTAAATTAGCAACCTTTTCGGAAGACCTGGCGGAACAGGTAAAAACTTTCTTTCTTCCTTGGCAAAAAGTGACCAATCCTCTGGACATCATGTCTGCCGCCATGGCCCACGGATATAAAAAAGTCTTTACAAAAGCCCTGGAGTCTCTTTTTCAAGACGATCACGTTGACGCAATCTTCTGTATCTTAGGAGAACCCACTCTTAAGACGGTGACGGAGGTCGCTCACCGATATCAGACCAAGCCGGTAGTTTCCTGGGTTATTGGACAATCGACAGATTCACCCAGGGATAACATACTTACGGTGAGCTATCCAACTCCGGAGAGAGGACTTAGATCTCTTGCAGCCCTGATAGAGCATCAGACCTTTCTTACGAAAAAAACCGGTGAACAAAAGACCTTTGTGGTTGAACGGGAAAGAGTGAAAAAAACACTCGCAACCGCAAAAAGAAATAATCAAGGTTTCTTAGGGACTGAGGTCTTTTCCATTCTCAGTGCCTATGGGATTCCGGTTGCTTCGTTTAAGGTGGTCAAAACAAAAGAACAAGCCTTAAAAGCGGCCAAAGGTTTGGGGTATCCTGTTGTCCTCAAGGTTTGTTCCTCCGAAATATCCCATAAATCGGATGTCGGCGGGGTTAGAATAGGCATTCGGGATTCCAGAGAATTAAAATTTCAGTACGAGGATATGATGACCGAGGTTTTTCATAGAACCTCCAACACCAAGGTCGATGGTGTGATCGTTCAACAAATGGTTACCGAGGGGGTGGAGCTGATTTTGGGTGCCAAACGGAATGCTCAGTTTGGGCCGGTGGTTGTTTTTGGGTGGGGTGGAGTTTATACAGAACTATTAAAAGATTTTTCATGCGGTGTCCCGCCACTTACTCCTCAAGATGTCGAAAGAATGATTTCGTCCACGAAGGTATCTAAACTTCTCAATGGTTTTCGAGGCGCTCCCTCCGCAGACCGCTTGTTTCTCGAAGATTGCATCCTTAGGGTCTCTCAGCTTGTTTCTGAATTTCCGGAAATTGTTGAACTGGATATAAATCCTTTAAAACTATTTTCAAAAGGAGGGGTGGCTATCGACGTTAGGGCGGTGATTGCCTAATTACTGCACTACTGATTTTAATTTTTGACATCTGATTCTTTTATTCTCATTTTTATCATACTTGCAATTGCTCCTTATCTCCCTTTACCTCGTTAGAAATGTTATCAATCGGAACTACTTCCTCCCCATTTTTCGAAAAGAGGGAGACAAGGGGGAGTTCCTTGCCTCGCTCCTCACGCTTCAGATTTTACTCCTCACGGAATATGCTCCGTCCCCACTGTTTCATTTTAAACACGGTGAATTCAAATTGCAAGTGCACCACGAGCTGCATTCCAGAACACTTCATAGGGTGTCCGGTAGTTGAGAGATTTTCTTGGCCGATTATTAAGCCTTTTAACAGCACGAGAAATATCACGTTCGGTAATTTTTCTCATGTAAGTTCCTTTCGGAAAATACTGCCGCAGTAATCCGTTGGTGTTTTCATTGGCTCCTCGCTGCCATGCAGCATAAGGATCGGCAAAGTAAATACTGAGTTTGGTTTTTTCCTCAAGTTCTTTAAATTGGGCAAACTCTGTTCCATTATCTACCGTTAAAGTTTGCCGCATTATTCCAGGAATGCGCCTGAAAATTTGAGTGCTTTTATCTGTCAATGTCGTAGCTTTCTTATTTTCCAGCTTGCCAGCCAAAAGGTAGCGGCTCTTGCGTTCGACTAACGTCGCGATATAGCCACTGCTTTTTTTGCCTTCGATCGTATCGCCCTCCCAGTCTCCAAATCGTTTTCTCCCTTCCACGATTTCAGGTCGTTGAGCAATTCTCTTGCGCCCGGCAAGAAACCGCCTTCCCAAACCATACCGTTTCTGGCGCCGTCGCCTTTTCCTCCCCCGCCGCAGGTTTAGATAAAGCTTGCCATTAACCTTCGCATCCTTATAAATCCAGCGATAAATTGTCTCATGGCACACTCGCATCGTCTCATCATCAGGATAATTAATCCGCATATAATCGCTTATCTCCTCTGGAGACCATTGCAGATTCAGTTTTGTTTTTACATAATCAACAAGGCGCTCGTTGCCCTCCCGACGATAATGCCTGGCCTGATGCCGTCGTTTTAGAGCTACCGGATGCGTCCAGTCATACCAATAAACAGTGCAATCATATTCCGGCCCGTTGCGTTTAAGTTCACGACTGACCGTGCTGTGATCTCGGTTTATCCGGCGGGCAATTTCTCGTTTACTAAATCCAGCCACATTTAAATGGCTGATGACATATCGTTCGTTTTCTGTTAAATGTATATATGACATGGCAGGCTCTTTCTGGTTGCGAGTTGGTCGTTCTTCTCAACATACCAGAATTCCTGTCATGTCGCATGCTTTTCTCAAATGGTGCACTTTGAAGTTGATTCTACCCACCCCTATCTTCCACCCGCACTTTTTATTCGATAACCCCAAAATCTAAAAAATCCTTGACAAATTCAAGGATTATGATATTAAAGTTGATAATTCTTTAGCGAGGGGGTCTCGCCTTATTTTCACCAATAATGAGTTTAAGAAATAGACAAGCCGGGGCGTATGTGAACGAGTGAGGCGCAGGGCATTCTAAATTAACAATGAAAGACGAAATCGTTACATATAGACATATGTGCGACACGGAAGGAGTTCAAACTCTCCAACGTGGAATGAACTATCGGCTCAATCCGAATTATTCCGTCATTCTTATGTCTCAGCGACACAACTCCCCATACGAGGATAAAATTCTTTCAGATGATCTCACAATTGAATACGAAGGGCACGATATCCCGAAGACCGCACCGAACATCAACCCAAAACTTCATGACCAACCGAGATCTACCAAGTCTGGCAAATTAACTCAAAACGGTTTGTTTGCTTCAGCTGTCGATGGCTTCAGAAATGGCAAGCGTGAAGCTGAACTCGTACGAGTTTACGAGAAACTCTTCGCTGGTGTCTGGTCAGAGAAGGGTTTTTTTCATCTTAAAAATTACAAGTATTTCAAGGTAGGGAATCGAAAAGTTTTTCGTTTCTTTCTTGAAGAGACCGAAGTAGACTTAAGTAAAGATGGGTTTGTTGAAAATAAGCTTCGACAACGATCTCGAGTTATTCCAAGCGATATTAAAAAAATAGTATGGGAAAGAGACAAGGGGCGTTGCGTTCTTTGTGGTTCAATTGATGAACTTCACTTCGATCACGATTTACCATACGCGAAGGGTGGTACAAGCATTTCAGCTGAGAACGTTAGAATACTCTGTGCAAGACATAATCTACAGAAATCTGATAAAATCGAATAACACGGAGCCCAACAACGGTAACAATACCCCTTAGATCATTTAAGAAGGATTATGTGCTTCGCTCAATGACCACTTCGCTGAGAGAATCTGTCATTTGTAACCTGCGTGGTTACTCAGACGTTATCATAGAAGGAGACACATCTGAGAAAAATGCATTTAAGGCTAAAAATATTTTGTTTAGTTTTTTTGCTGTTATCTTATGGTGGGTTGAGCTTTGGTCAGGAGACCAATAACACTTATAAAACGTATCCCGGTGCTAAGATGGTAAAATTACCCCAACCAAATTATAAAGGTATTCCTGTTGAGGAAGCTATTAAAAAACGGCGCTCGGTTCGCTCTTACTCGAAAAAAGCGCTCACCTTGCCTCAGTTGTCTCAACTTTTATTTGCCGCCCAGGGAATAACCGGAAGTGTATCTGGCTTTGGGCTACGAGCCGCACCATCAGCCGGAGCTTTGTATCCCATAGAAGTTTATGTGGTGGTGAATAATATAGAGGCGCTTTCTCAGGGCATTTACCATTATAATGTTCAAAAACACGCTGTGGAACTTTTAAAAGAAGGCGATTTTCGAAAAGAGATAACTAATGCCGGTTTGTGGCAGGATATGCTCGGAGACGCAAATGTTACCTTCGTCCTTTCCGCGGTCTTTGAACGTACCCAAAGAAAATACGGCGATCGAAGCCTCCGCTACATCTACATGGAAGCCGGTCACATCAGCCAAAATATTGCGCTCCAGGCGGTCTCTTTGGGCTTAGGCTCAGTGAGTATCGGCGCTTTTTATGATGAGCAGGTCAATAAACTGATCGGTCTCGATGGTTCTCGAGAATCAGTGATTTACCTCCAGGCAGTTGGCACATTATAAAATTTTTCGCAAAGCATTCCTTTTTGTCTTTCCGCTTAAAAAGCAATTTTAATTGCCGAAGAAAAAGAAATCTGATAAACATGATGAGTACGTAAAAAGTAAAAATTCGCGGGTTTTGTCATGCTGAGCTTGTCGAAGCATGACGTAATATCAATCAGTTATGTTCACCCTTCGACAGGCTCAGTGTGCCATCTCCGACTTTTCATGTGTCCATCAAACATAGGTAAAATAAGTACCCAATAATATTTATTGCATTTCCTTTAGGACATGAGCTTGGATTCGCTTCTAAAAAATTTTTCAATTGTATTAAGCCATCCCAGAATTCCGGAAAATATCGGCGCGGCCGCGCGCGCTGCCTGTAATATGGGGATTGGCGGCCTGATCGTTGTCGCTCCCGAAGATCCTAACCCGGAAAGAATGCTGAAAATGGCTACTCATACTGCCGCGCACTTCATACGAGAAATGGAAGTTTATCCTGACCTCAAAGAAGCACTGGCAAATTTCAGTTATATCGTAGGCACCTCAGCCCGAAGCGGAAGAGGACGGAGGTTGGTCCTGTCCCCCCGGGAAGTCGCCCCAATCCTTATTCAGAAGGCGGTTCAAAATAAAATCGCGCTCGTTTTCGGCCCGGAGGACAAGGGACTAAGCAATGCTGAAATCAGTCTTTGCCATCAAATAGTGAAAATCCCTACCGCTGAATTTTCTTCCCTCAACCTGGCCCAGGCAGTTATGATTGTTTGTTACGAAGTTTTTTTAGCTGACTTTAAACCACAAAAAAAAGACACCCCTCGGCTTGCCGATTCTCAAGAGCTGGAGTTGATGTATGATAAAGTTAAAAAGACTCTGATCAAGATAAGTTTTATCCAGCCGGACAACCCGGATCATTGGATGATGAATATCCGCCGGTTTTGTTCCCGGATCGGACTCAGCAAAAATGAAGTCAACCTTATTATGGGGGTCTGCCGCCAGATCGAGTGGTATGGAAAATCATGCGCTCAAAACAAGAGAAAAACTCGTGCGGCGAAAAAAAATGATAAACAGCCAAGAGGGAAAAACAAAAATGAATAAAAACCTGAGCTCGCCTAACAGACTCAAGTTCGTCAGTATCGGGAGTATATCTGCTGCCTCCTTGCTAATCAATGGTTTCCCCGAGTGCAAAGGAAGCCTCACCGCCATTGTCCCCACCACTGATACCGGAAGCAGCACCGGAACAATTAGAAAAAATTTTTCCCTTCCGGCGCCCGGAGATGTGCGCGCCGTCTTAGCTGCCATGGCGGATGAGAAAGGACGTCCTGCTATATTGAAAAAACTCTTTGACTATCGTTTTAATATAAGCCAGTTTAAGGCATTGAACAAGATGGCCTTGGGAAATCTTATCCTGGCCGCGCTCTCTGATATAGAGGGAAGCTTTGCCCAGGCGGTAAAAGTATCGGGAAAACTTCTGAGCGTAAAAGGAAAAGTGCTTCCGGTAACCACAACGAACACCAATCTCAAAGCAGTGCTGAAAAATGGAAAAATTGTGAGGGGAGAAAAAGAAATTCGTCGGCCGGGAAAACCACCTATTGAGAAAATTTTCCTGGAAAAGAAATCAGTAACGTTAGGTGAGGGAATATCGCGAGCGATTTGGGAGGCAGACATAATCCTGATCGGGCCGGGCTGTTTATACACGAGCATTATCGCCTGCCTTCTTGTGCCAGGAATGTCCAGGCTATTGTATCAGGCCAAAGCAAAGAAAATTTATTGCTGTAACACCACGACGACACCGGGACAAACCGACGATCTCACGATCTTTGACCATGTGAACCTTATCACCCGGTATCTCGATAACCATCCTCCTGATTTTGTTTTAGTGAACAATAAAAAGCCGCGGCCTGCGATAGTGAAAACCTACCAGAGCGACAATGTCCGCCTTATCTTACCCTTTCCTCATGAAATAAAAAAAATAAAAGCCGCGGGCAGCATCCCAATGGTTGCTGATCTCATCGAAGAAAATTGGACCGGGAAAAGAAAACTACACAAAGTTGATACTATCCGGCACAGCCCCCAAAAGGTACGGAAAGCCTTGCTGAAGATTTGCTAATCAGGACATAAATATGATGACATAATGTCCCCTCATCTCAATTATCTCCAAAACGTCTCCGGGTCGAAGTGGCCAAGGAAGGAACTAATCCCTACACGGGAGAGAAAAACTATAAACGTTTTTATTTATGGACCCAACGGTCATCATTCCGCAGGCCTCACTGCCCAGGTTTCCCAGGTTCCTAAAGGTCGTACAAATGTGAAATCAAACGGCCCGCCAATGAGCTCTTGCGATACTTGGCCCATGGTTCCGGTTGGCAGCGCAAAAGGCGTTGCTACCAAAGTGGCTGCCATGCCCAAGCCTAATAGAGCAAAACCTATCGGCCGCAGGAAAATGAGATCGCAAAGAATGCTGGGGAAAGAAGGCGGAACCTTTTCACGAGTGACCATGACCGGGTATACCGGCGGCGGTGGAGGGTAAGGCGCGTAAACAACGCTTGGCCCTGGGGCCGGAGGTTTGGGGTTCCCGGCAGCTGCCTCAGCATCAGCTCGCAGTTCCTGAATGGTGTCCCTAACGTCATTTTTTTGGTTGAGGAAAGCATTACCTAAGCGGGTGGTCCACTCGATCTTTTCAGCCATCATGGATAAAACCCGGGGATTACGAGCCAGTGCCTTTACGCTTTCATCCCATTTTTTATTTTTTAAGGCGGCATTAAAGGCATCATTTGTAAGATTCGTGGTTTCTTTCACCCAGCGGTCAGCCGCAACTATTTCAACCGGGTAGATGGCGGCCATCAAAATCTGTGAGAGGACTGGCTCGGGGTAAAGTGCTATGGGGGAAAGCATTTGACTAAGCTCATTTCGGGAAAACCTTCCCGGTAACGGAGGGCTTTTTACCTCGGTTCCAAAAATATTAGGAGGTACCGCAATCATAATACCAATGACTATCAACACAATTTTTAGAGCAAGTCGTTTTTTTTGCATATTTTAATCCTCTTAAAAAATAACATTAATTCAATCTGCCAGTATCCGACAGTCGATTTATCTGCCATTAACCAATAAAAGAGGTAAAATCTTTTAATTAGTTTACAAAAAACATGGTTAAAAAAATATTATTATTTTATAAAAACAACCGCCTTCATTCTCCAGGAAAATATTCTCCTTAAATAAGGACTTACCTTTAATCCCTTTTGCGAAGAGATAATCAAATATTTGACCCGACCAAGGCAATTAATTAGTTGCAACCTTAATGATTTAATGACAATATTGTTTGGAAATGAAGGAAAAAACGGAAAACATATTAAAATGAACTAAAAAATTTGTCCCCACCGGATTTATTTATGCGCATAAGGCCTAAACACAGTGCCTTTATTTTCATTGTACTTTTTGCCCTCGCCATATTTTTTTATTCGCCCCGTTATTTAATCTTTAAAACCCTCCCGGCTAAATCCGATGCGGTTATTCTTTTATTAGGCTCAATCAACAAAGAAAGGGCGGAAGAGGCTTACCGCCTGATTAGTGAAGGTTACGCTCGGACTTTATTCGTTCCGGCTCAAAAGAAAATCCATACTGTCTCCGACAAGGGTAACGTGTCTCGTTATTTAAAAAAGCTCTCAACCCAAAATTGGTTAGCTCCCAAAAGGGAAATCAAACTCAATTTTCAATTCCAGGAAAATACCCACCTGGAAATAGTAGCCGCCAAATCAATGATGGATAATTCCAATTTCACGTCAGCTATTTTTGTGAGCTCACCCTATCATTTGCGGAGAATCAAAATTATTACCGATAAAGTTTTTACCGGGAAGCCCTACCAATTATCCTTTGTACCCTCTTACCACATAGACAAAGTTGAGACCTTATGGTGGGTCAACAAAAATGCGGTTGCGATGGTGGTCAGTGAGTACCTTAAGATAGCCTGGTTTTTACTTTACGCACCATTTTGCAAATAGGCATTGACCCCAACCCGAAAGTACGGTTTCAAGGCAAAGAACCATATAAAAAATTCACTGCTATAGCCCTTCTCAAAGAAGGTGATGTCTATCAAGGACTGTCCTGAACCAAGTCCAGAACGACACGATCAGGGTTCAGCATGACATTTTTTCGCAGATATAGCAGTGGTGGCACAGTCTCTTAAGGGAGATGGTCATGGTAAAATTGAAGGTATTTGGCAACGCATTCGGTCAAGTATGGTTGCAATCAATTTTGTACTCCCTTTAATAATCAAAAATTTTTATCACGGCAAAACAACTGCAGCCTTTTGATCGCCTCCATTTTTGTCCGGTCTCCAATGCGGGCTTTTTCAATGGCTTCCTGTAAGACCCCAACAGTCTTATCATAAACTTTCCGATCCACCGGATACGGATGTCCGTCCTTGCCTCCATGGGCAAAGCTAAACCGGGTGGGATCTTTAAAACTCGGCTTTGTGCCGTGGATCAATTCAGAAACCAAACTTAACGCTCGAAGAGTTTTAGGGCCGACACCCTGTACCCCAAGGAGTTCCTCAAAATTTTTCGGTGACTGTTCATAGATAGTGACAAATGTTTTTCCCAAATATTCCAGGCGAAACTTTTCCCTTGGAACCGGATGCGCTTTCGGAAGGTCAAGCTCGTTTACCCTTTTCACTTCGTTGACTATAAACCCGGGATTTTCATGACTCAGCTCGGTAATCGTCTCGCGCGCCTTTTCGCTTTCTAACGCGACTAAATTCAACCCCTCCTCCTTCTGATCACAGCAAACCGCCCAGTGTGGCTCGCAGACAAAATCCTTCACCCCGTGACTCAGCCAGTGGTATCGTCGAGCGAACCGGGTTGTTTCATTCATCCCTTGTTGAACCACTGCCCAGGAACCATCCTGAATGAAAAAGAAGCAGTGGTGATAAAGCTGATATCCGTCCTGGACTGCGGCGCTGTCAACTTTGGCCGACATCCGGCTGGAATAAATTAACCGGCTTCCTTCGATGGACGTTTGGTCGCACTGTGTTTCAATCTCCTGAGGGGTTTTCCGCGAGGTTTTTCCTTTGCCGCCGGCTATAAAGAAACCCAGCTCTTTTTCCAAACCCTTTAAACCTTCTTTTAAAGCTCCGCAAACTGTTGTGGTTACCCCGCTCGAGTGCCAGTCAAAACCCAGAACGCAACCAAACGCCTGAAACCAGAAAGGATCTGAGAGCCGCCGAAGCATCTCTTCCGCTCCGTAAGAATCAATGATGAAAAGAGTAATTTCTCTTGAAAGCTCTTTCATCCGCTGAAAAAGCCAGGAAGGAGCCTTGCCGTAATGTAGGGGTAGGTGGGCAGTGCCGGTTTTCATTTTTAGGGTGAAAAGTTAAAAAGTTTTTCCTTCCCTTTTCAAACGCAGACCATCAAAGCATTTTTAAATAATCCATTTTATCACTAAAAAACCACCAAAACGCTGCCACGATCAAGGAGTTGGTAATATGGCCTTCTTTGATAAGCATGGGGATCTTGCTTAAGGGCATTACCTCCACTGCAATATCCTCGGTTTCGTCAAAGTGTTCTCCCCCATCAATCTTCCGGACATTGTATGCTAAAAAGGTATAACACCGGTTGGTCATAAAAGCGGGGTTAGGGTGAACCGTACCCAGAAGATTTAATGTTTCGGCCTGGTATCCGGTTTCTTCGAGAAGCTCGCGCGCTGCCGTCTCGTGCGGTGAATCCCCCGGCTCAATCATTCCTCCGGGTATCTCCAGGGTCACCTTTTTTATCCCATGCCGAAACTGCTTAATCATTACCACCTGATTATCTGACGTAAGCGGTATAATATTAACCCAATCAGGAGAATCAATAACGCAAAACTCATGTTCCTTCCCGGTGTGAGGGGCGCGGGCAGTATCTATCCGCAAAGAAAAAATTCGAAACGACGGTCCCGGTTGGGAATCGATAGTTGGCCAGGGTTCAGGCATTGTGCTCCTCCCTTATAAGTTGTTCTTCTTTAAATAACAAGGCTCCTACCGGACAGGCATCTACGCATTTTCTGCACTGGGTACAGTTTGCTACCCCCGCCAGGGAATCTCCGAACGTGGTAACCAGCATCTCAAACCCACGATAGGCGAAATTTAATGTTCCCACCTTCTGCTGTTCACGGCACAGCCACACGCACCGTCCGCAAAGCACGCATTTATCCGGGTCATAGGTGAAGAGCGGATGCGATTCATCCAGGGGAAGATTTTTCGGAATCAGTCGAAATCGTTTTGACCTCAGCCTCACTTTTAGGTGCAAAGCAATTTTTTGAAGTTCGCATTTTTTATTTTTCCCGCAGTGTCCGCAGTTAACATGATGCGTAGAAAGAATAAGCTCGAAGGCGGCCCGCTGGAGTTTTTGGACCGTTGCAGTCTTGGTTTTCACGACCATTCCCTCTCGTATTGTTTCCGTGCACGCGGTAACCGGTTCAGGATAGCCTTCGATCTCTACAAAACAGAGCCGGCAGCCGGCAAAGGGGACAGCTCTTTCTTTCAAAGCACATACATTGGGAATATAAAAACCATTTTTCAAAGCCACCCACAGAAGGATATCTCCTTCCTGTGCCGAAACCTTTTGGTTATCTATGATAAGCGAAATGGCCTTCATTTTTCTTCTCCGAGCTTTTCCGGAGCGGGAGGTACTGAGTCAGCCGGGGAAAATTTTACCACCGCGCTATACTGAATAGGACAGGCATCCAAACAAGCCCCGCACTTAACGCATTTTTCCTGATCGATCGCCTTTATCATCCTTTTGGCGGTATAAATTGCTTCAGTTGGACAAGTGCCAACGCACGCGTCGCACGATCGTTCACATTTATCCGGAAGAATATAATATGAAATGAGGGTCTGGCACTTTTTTGCCGGGCACCGTTTTTCCGATATATGGGCTTCATATTCATCGCGAAAAAACTTAAGGGTGGTGAGGATAGGATTGGGAGCTGTTTTCCCCAGCCTACAGAGTGAACCCTGGCAAACGACTTCCGCCAAATTAAGCAACACATCAATATCTTCCGGGTTCCCTTTTCCCTCGGTGATATCCTGAAGGATTAAAAGCATCTGTTTAGTTCCTATTCGGCAAAAAGTGCATTTTCCGCACGATTCCTTTTGAGTAAAGCCTAGAAAATATCTCGCCACATCTACCATGCAGTCATCCTCATCTAAAACAACCATACCGCCTGAGCCCATCATTGCTCCAGCTTTTATTAGTGAGTCAAAGTCGATCGGGGTATTAAGAAACTCATGGGAAAGGCATCCTCCTGAAGGGCCTCCAATCTGGATCGCTTTAAATTCTTTATTTTTCGGGATCCCTCCGCAAATATCAAAAACAAGTTCCTTTAATGTGGTACCCATTGCCACTTCAACCAAGCCGGTGTTGTTAATTTTCCCGGCAATGGAAAAAAGAGCTGTTCCCTTACTCTGCTCAGTGCCGATAGCGGCAAAGGCTTGGGCGCCATCAAGCATGATTAAAGGAATATTGGCCAGAGTTTTGACGTTGTCAATCAGGGTCGGAGCATCCTTAAATCCACAAACTGCGGGGTAAGGCGGACGGTGGCGGGGCATGCCACGTTTACCTTCAAGAGAATGAATCAGGCCGGTCTCTTCCCCACAGACAAAAGCGCCGGACCCCTCAAACACCTTAATATCCAAATCATAATCACTCCCTAAAATTTTCTTTCCCAGCAATCCTGAATCTCTGGCCTGTTGAAGAGCGGTCTTCATGCGTTTTACCGACAACGGATATTCGTTCCTAACATAGACATACCCCTCAGTGGCGGAAATGGCATATCCCGCAATAATCAAACCTTCAAGGACTTGATGGGG
Organism: Thermodesulfobacteriota bacterium; assembly: GCA_026625185.1. Lineage (GTDB taxonomy): Bacteria > Desulfobacterota > WTBG01 > JAGOGO01 > JAGOGO01. The sequence goes on from CP113000.1 coordinate 3,266,723, forward strand.
ACTGCTTTCGATTATTACCCGATCAGAAAAAGACCCTGGGTCGCCTTCATCAGCATTGCAGATAACGTATTTCCCGTTCGCCTCGGTCTTAAAACAAATGTCCCATTTTTTCCCGCTCAGAAATCCTGCCCCCCCGAGACCTCTGAGGCCGGAAGCAAGTACCTGGCCGATGATCGCTTCTTGATCCCTCTGCAGGGCCACGCTCAACCCTTCGTATCCGCCCCGGGCGATATAGTCCATAATATCTTCAGGATTAATAATGCCGAAGTCACGAAGGATCGTTCTCGTTTCCAAGCCATAGCGGGGAAGATCATCAATTAAAGGGAGAAAATCATTTGGCTCAAGAGCCGCAAGTATTAATTCGGGAAGAAAATTATCCCCCAGCAGAAAATGTTTTACTATCGTGGAAGCTACCGGAGGGCTGACATTACAATAAAGGATCAGGGGTAGCCCAGGCTTTCGGACCGCAACCAGCGGTTCAGCATAACAATGCCCCATACAGCCAACGGGAATAACATGAGCGTTCAGATTGTGTTTGGTTATTTCCTCCTTAAAAGTTTTAAAAACCTCAAGGCTTCCTAAAGCCCGACTGCACGTTGCTGTGCCCACTAAAATGTAAGGGACATCTCCTTCCCGCGTCTGCCCCCAAAGTTCAGAGGCCTGAGTTTTAATCTTCTGAAAAGTTTCCCGGATAGTTTTTTTTATTGATTCATTCAGTTTCATTATGAGTCTTATCTTCTTCTCGTTTTGCCAGTTCGCATTGCAAAAGAATACCATTGACAACGCTCGGTGACATTTTGCCATGAACAATATCCCCTACTTGTACGACTGGAGCGAGAACGCAGCAACCCACGCACCCCACCCTTTCTAAACCGAACTCATGGTCTTCCGTAACCCCTCCTTCTTTAATCTGAAGCCTCCGCTTCCATTCTTCCATAATAATGTCACCTCCCCGTATATGGCAAGCGGTTCCCAGACAAACTTTAACTTGATGTTTGCCTGGCGGAGTAAAACGAAACTGGTTATAAAAGGTTGCCACCCCAAAAATCTCACCAGGAGATATTTTTAAAAAAGCGGCGGTCTCCCGGAGTGCTTCCTGAGGAATAAAGCCAAATGTGGTCTGAATGGCTTGGAGGATAGGTATTAAATTTTCTCTGGTGGAAGAAAAGTCTTGGAGGAGTTTATGGATTTCTTTCTGGATCTTTTCCTCTTCAATAGTATTGGTAGGTTCAGTCATATTCTTATCAGGTCATGGTAATCACGTCAGCCAGGGAGTATAAGTTTTTGGAATCAAAAAAACTAATCGTCAGGATCATCTTTTTTATCCTTACCTTTCTTTTTCGATTTTGGTTTTAATAAATAGCCTTCGCAAGATTTACACTTTTTATATTCCCGAACCGGCTTACACCGAGAAAAGGGGATCTCGTAATTGAGTATTTTGCACTCAATCGTTTTCATTTTTCTTTTTTCTTTTTTACCATTGTTTTCCACGTTATCCCCTCATAATTTTAAGGATAAAAATGAAAAACCCAATTTGTTGAAAAACCTTTTTTCTTAATATTTTATTGTTTTTACCCGGACGAGTCAAGTCCAATCTTTTGTAAGCACAAATAATTTTTTTAATAATTAAGCGACAGCAAAAAAAGAGCCGATAAGTGTTTGACTGGTTTTGCCGACTTTGATATGACTAACACATTGAATTGCCTCAGAACTGGGCGGGGAGCAAAAAAACGTTTTTCTTAGCGTAATGGTATAACGCCTAACTCAAAGCGGTGAATAAACTTTATGAAGGGTAGCGTGAATATTTCCAAAAAAAGAAAAACTGGGATGACGGTAAAATCCAAAGTGTGGATCGAAATCCAAGGTCTCCCTTTTTTTGGTGAGGGTAGAAGAGACCTTTTAAATAATATCGAAACCACCGGCTCTATTTCTCAGGCCGCAAAACAGCTCGGCATTTCATATAAAAAGGCATGGAGTTATATTACTAGCATGGAAGGTCGCCTGGGCATTAATTTGGTAAAGAAACAAGTTGGAGGTAAAGGTGGAGGTGGTACGGCATTAACTGAGGAAGGAAAGGCTTTAATTGATAAATTCGACAAACTTCTGGCGGGTACTCAGGAGGCCATCGACATAAGTTTTAAAGAAATCTTTTAAATTTTTTACCATTATCTATATAGTAAGGGAAAGGCGATTGTAATGGATTTAAAATTACTCATGAGCACATTTGTTTTAGTTTTTTTAGCAGAGTTGGGAGATAAAACCCAATTGGCTACTTTTTGTTTAGCGGCAAAAGATGGATCAAGAATTTCGGTCTTTTTAGGGGCCGCCGGAGCATTGGTCTTGACCTCATTGATTGCGGTCAGTTGCGGCTTTTTGGTTGGTAACATCATCCCTCAGCACTATTTACGATTTGGCGCTGGTTTTCTTTTTATAATTTTTGGATTTTTAATGCTCTTTTCAAAATAATAAAACATAATTACATTTCCTCGGTCTGTTCTTTTCATGGGAGAAGAAGGGATAATCACTTTATTAAATAGATATTGTCCTTGCGAAAGGAAGGGCGTTTCTCTATAATACTATTAATATTAGAGTGTTGTTTTAATAAATCACGATGGCTCCTCAGTTGGTCTACATAAAAACTTTCGGGTGTCAGATGAATGAACATGATTCTGAGAATATCCTTAACCTGTTGGCGTCCGTTGATTACCAATCAACACCCGACCCCGAGAAAGCTGACCTTATTCTTATTAATACGTGTAGCGTGAGAGAAAAATCTGAACAAAAAGTTTATAGTTTACTCGGACGGTTAAAAAGGCATAAAAAAAATGGGAGGATACTTCTGGGAGTCGGAGGCTGTGTAGCCCAATTGGAAGGGTACAAACTGCTGGAAAGGGCTCCGTATGTTGACTTGGTTTTTGGAACCAATAATATCCACCGTCTGCCCGAATTGATTAGAACCGCTCGACAAGCGAAAAAAGCCCAGGTTGCCACGGAATTCCACGAAGATTCCCCGTGTCATCCCTTACCCGAACTCTCCAAACCTTTTCAGGTGAAGGCCTATGTAACCATTATGGAGGGATGTGATAACTTCTGTTCTTTTTGTGTTGTTCCATTTGTGCGGGGCAGAGAAAAAAGTCGTCCCAGTTCCGAAATCCTCAAAGAAGTTCGCGGACTCGTAATCGAAGGAGTTAAAGAGGTGACTCTTTTGGGACAAAACGTAAATTCATACGGCGCAAATGTGGCAGGAGAGCTAAGCTTTTCCGGGCTTCTTAAGGAATTAAATAAAATCGACGGACTCCAGCGAATCCGATTTACCACCTCACATCCCAAAGACCTCTGTGAAGAATTAATCGCCTGTTTTGAAGATCAACCAAAACTTTGCCCTCATATTCATCTCCCGTTGCAATCAGGCTCTGACCGGATTTTAAAAATGATGAATCGGGGTTATACCCGAGAAGAGTATCTTTTAAAAATTAAGAGACTACGAGCCGTTTGTCCCGGGATTGGTATTACAACCGACCTCATCGTCGGCTTTCCCGGAGAAACCGAAAAAGATTTTCAAGCGACACTGGATATGGTAACTGAAATCGAATATGATGAATTCTTTTCATTTAAATATTCTGATCGTCCAAAAACCCAAGCTTCTCAATACCCGGATAAATTGCCGGAAGAAGAAAAAGCTCGTCGGCTTTCTATCCTTCAGGATAAGCAAAAGTCCATTACCCTTAAAAAGAATAGAACCCTGGTCGGCAAAACCATGGCAGTGCTGGTTGAGGGAGAAAGCAAAAAAGACCCTCTCCACGTGAGCGGCCGGAGCGGTACTAATAAGGTGGTCAATTTTGAAGGAACATTGGGTTTACAAGGAAAAATTGTCTTGGTAAAAATTTTAACCGCTCACCCTCATTCATTGTTTGGTTGCTTAACTTAATAAGTTTACAGCATTATTCCAAAGGAGGTCAAGATGTTCATTGAAATGAAAGTTGCTGGTATCACGATGGATCCGTTCAGCAATACTCCCATTGTCATTCTCAAAGATATTCAGGGTAAAACCGCTTTACCTATCTGGATTGGTATCTTAGAGGCAAGTGCTATCGCCACTGAATTAGGTGACGTTAAACCGCCTCGACCAATGACCCATGACCTTTTAAAAAACATGCTTGAAAAATTGAACGCTAGGGTTACAAAAATCGAAGTAAACGATTTAAAGGACAACACTTTTTTTGCCACCATCTATCTTTCCCTGGTTGACAAGATATTTAGTATTGATGCGCGTCCAAGCGATGCTATCGCCCTCGCTTTAAGAACAAATTCACCGATCTACGTCAATGAGAAAGTGGTTGAAGATTCCCGGACAGTTAATGTGGGCAAAGAAGAAAAATTGCTCAACGAAGCTGCCAATGAAGAACAAAAGTGGCGGGAGATTTTAGAAAATTTATCCCCGGATGATTTTGGCAAATACAAGATGTGATTAGCCTCCCGGTTTTTCTTTTGGCAATTTATTAATTTTACCGGGGTTCACCCAGTTAGAAGGATTTCACACGAGGTATTCAGCCCGTTAGAAAATTTTCTAATGGGATTTCTCCCGTGCTTCGTTACCCCGTTTGAGATTTGATATCTAACGGGGTGAAAAAAAATTTTATTAGAGAGCAACCCGTCATGATTGATTTACACACGCATTCTCTTTTTAGCGATGGGGTTTTGATCCCTGCGGAGTTGGTGCAACGGGCCAAGGCAAAAGGCTATGAGGCGCTCGCGATCACTGACCACGCGGATCGCTCCAACCTCGATTGGATCATTGCCCGGATTGTCCGTTTTTGTGAAGATTTTAAAAAGAAAAGTGATTTTAACGTGTTCCCGGGAATTGAACTTACTCACGTTTTGCCTGAGACCATCTTTCCCCTTACTCAGGAGGCGAGAAAGTTAGGAGCTCAAGTGGTCGTGGTACACGGTGAAACCATTGTGGAACCAGTGCCTCCAGGCACAAACCGGGCGGCATTGGAAGCGGGAGTCGACATATTGGCGCATCCTGGACTGATTTCCAAAACCGAAGTTTTATTAGCAAAAGGTAAAGGAATCCTGCTGGAAATTTCAGCACGCAGAGGCCACTGCCTGACCAATGGTCATGTTGCCAGGCTTGCCAAAGATGTTGGCGCCCCTCTCATTCTCGATACTGATGCCCATGAACCGGAAGACCTGCTCGACTCTGCCCAAGCCCTCCGAGTGATTCTGGGAGCAGGTCTTGTTGAGGCGGATTGGGAGAACATTCAAAAAAACGCGAAAAATTTTGTGGGGAGAATTTTAACTGAAAAATAATGCCCGCTCGTAAAAACAGGGGGATGTCTTCCGCACGCATGGGTTACCTTCATCCGGCATTCGTATTATGGCACATCACCACCATCATCATGAAAAAAACGACCAGGCCTTAAAACTCCACGACCCTTCTCATCGGCACCATCAGGACAAAGTTCCCCTTATCATCGTCCTTGCTCTCACCATTATCTTTTTTTTCGTGGAACTTTTGGGTGGTTTATGGACAAAGAGTCTAGCCCTTTTATCGGACGCTTTCCATATGCTTTCCGATATTGCCGCTCTCGGGTTAGCGTTTTTTGCTCTTTGGGCCTCCGGTAAACCCGCGCACGCGAAAAAAACTTTTGGTTATTATCGGGCCGAGGTCCTTGTCGCTTTCATAAACGGAACCGCTCTGGTGGTAATCGCCCTCATGATCTTTCATGAAGCGTACCAGCGGATGCGTGTCCCGGTAAACGTCAAAAGCATCCCCCTGTTGGTGATTGCCTCTGCGGGCCTGATAGTTAACCTTATCGGGGCCTATGCTCTTTCCCGGGGAGGAAAAGAAAATATCAATATCCGGGGAGCCTTTATCCACGTGCTCGGTGATGCGCTCGGTTCCCTGGGGGCAATAGGCGCGGGGGTGGTTATCTGGCTGAAACGCTGGATGTGGTTTGACCCTTTAGTAAGTTTTTTTATCGGAGGTATCATTATTTATAGCGCGTGGCGGCTTTTGTGGGATACCATCCACATTTTAATGCAGGGAGTTCCCGGACACATTGATCTCGAAGAAATAAAAAAATCGATGGCGCACGTGGAGGGAGTAAAATCAATCTGCGACCTTCATGTCTGGACCTTAACCTCACATGTTGAAATGCTCAGCGCTCATGTGGTTGTGGAAAATGTCCTCCAGAGCATGGTGATTTTAAAAAAGCTCCAGAAAAACCTGCAGGAATGCTATGGGATAGAGCACGTTACCATCCAGATCGAGGATGATTCCCTAGGAACCTGTAATTATTTCGTTTAAAACCTTAGGCTTTTCACTTGGAAATTATTCTCCCATTCCTTGAAGAATTAAGTTACTCTTAGAAAACCCCCGCTTGTCTGTCAGATGTCAAATATCTAACGGGTTAAAGAAGCACGGGGTAACATTAAAGATTTTTACCCTTTTTCACAAAGGGTAAATGCCCAGTTTTAAAGCCTTCTAACGGGTTTTACTCGAATAGTTCTTTTTATTTTTTTTCGTTTATGATACGCCATGTTCTCTTGAGGCCTTTTTTTCCCAAAATAATTATCTTGCCAGAAAAGGGGAATGAGTTTAAAGTGCTAAAATATTATTTCATGGTTCTTTTGTGGTGTCATTTTTCACCTCGTTTCTGAGACTGTCTCACAAATCAAAATAGGGGGGTAGCTGCAACTTTTAGGCTGGGTAACCCATTGATCCGAGAAACGCAAGCTAAAGCTTGCGGCTACCAAAATACGTATTATGACACAGTCTCTTTGTCGTAATGGTTTATTACGTAAACGCAGATCAGCTATTATAAATAAAAATAAATTTACTAAACTATCTGAAAAGTATCATGAAATTTCCTTTTGTTTACCGGAGAGATGACCGAGCTGGCCGAAGGTGCACGACTGGAAATCGTGTGTACTCCCAAAAGGTGTACCGAGGGTTCGAATCCCTCTCTCTCCGCCATGTTTGCGATAGCCGGGTCCTGCGCAACGAAATATTACGAACCCCGTCAGATCCGGAAGGAAGCAGCGGTAGTAAATCATTTCGTGTGCCGCAGGGAAACCTGGCTATCGTTAAAAAAAAGAAGTCAGGAGACAGGAGTTAGAATAAAAAAACATTGGATTCCGTTAAGCCTTTTTTAAACGAAATTATTCTGACTTCTGACGCCGGTCTCCTAAAAAAAATTAATCGGCCACCAAACTGGACAAAGCCGTCAAACTAAAATCAATCGTTAACCTCCCCCAGCTGCACATGTCTTACTTAGTTTTAGCCCGAAAGTGGAGGCCCCAAAGATTCGAAGAGGTTGTGGGGCAGCAGCCAATTATCCAGACCTTGCAAAATGCCATTCGAAGCAAGCGAGTGGCCCAGGCTTTCCTTTTTGCCGGTCCTCGCGGAGTTGGCAAAACCTCCGTTGCCCGCATACTGGCTAAAGCCCTCAATTGCGTAAATGGTCCTACCCCAACCCCCTGCAATCAATGCGATGCTTGCTCAGAAATCACCAAAACGATAGCGCCTGATGTTTTTGAAATTGACGGAGCCTCCAATACCGGCGTGGATCACGTAAGAGATCTGCAGGAAACCATAAAATATCTTCCCCAGAAATATCGCTATAAAGTTTATATTGTTGATGAAGTACACATGCTCTCTACCCCGGCCTTTAATGCTTTTTTAAAGACTTTGGAAGAGCCGCCAGCGCACGTTATTTTCATTTTTGCCACCACTGAACCCCATAAAATAATCGAAACGGTTATTGATCGGTGTCAGCGGTATGACTTTAAAAAAATCCCCTCACTCCTTATCTTTGAAAAATTACAGGCATTAGCCAAGGATGAAGAAATAACCATAAACTCCAACGCGCTTCAGCTTATTTCCCGGGAGGCAGACGGCAGCCTCCGGGATGCCCAGGGCTTGTTAGACCAGGTTATCACCTATGCGGGAAAGGAAGTTACAGACGAAGATGTCGCTGAAATTCTGGGCATCGTTGATACCAAAGTCTTATTTGAAATCTCAAACGCAGTGTTCGACCAAAACTTAAAAAAATGTCTTGAAATCATCGAACATGTTTTCACCTATGGTATAGATGTCCGCCAATTTTATCGGGGGCTTTTAGAACATTTCCGGAATTTAATGGTGGCTAAAATCAGCACGAATCCTCAGCTCTTCCCAGATCTTTCTCCAAAAAAAATCGAAGAATTAACCAACCAGATTCTGAAAATGAATTTGGAAAAACTTCAATTGATTTTAAAAATCCTAATCGAGAGCGAAGGATATATTTACCGGGCGCCCTTGCCTCGAGTCATTTTAGAGGCCATCATCCTTCGTTTAGCTACCATCCCCCCTGTTGCCTCATTAAAAGAAATTCTGGAACGGTTGGGTAAGCTACAAGAAAAGCTTGGGAATAGTGGTGGTTTAATGTCTCAGGCTTCTCCCGTCACATCACCCGTATCAGTTTCGAAAACTCAAAAACAAACTTTTCCCCAAACATCAACCGAGGAAACCGCTCCCTCTTCTTCCTCATTCCCGGATGATAACGCACGCGGATGCGATATGCTTTTAGAGGAAACCTGGAAAGAGCTTCTTGCGTTTATCCGCACGAAAAAACCGCCACTGGCTTCGTTCCTTGAACATGGTACGCTGGCACGTTTGACGTCGGGCTCCATTGAAATCGGATTTCCAAAAAAATCCTTTTTTCTTGAGCGCATCCAGGAACAAACCAAAAAACAAGAACTGATACAAATCTGTGAGGAATTCTTTGGAGCAAAAAAAAAGGTTACTATTCATGTCGTTACAACAAAAGATGAAGAAAAGAAGAATGTGCATCTATCCCTTGCCCAAAAAAATGAAAAAATCAGAAATGAAGCTAAGAATCATCCTTTGGTGAAAGAAGCACTCGCAATTTTTGAAGGAAATATCACCGAAATAAAACTTAAATAATTACGTAAAGGAGGTAAGCACGTGGTTAAGGGAATTGGTGAATTAGTCAGACAAGCCCAAAAACTCCAATCTCAGATGGCCAAAGTCCAGGAAGAAATGGCCGCAAAAACAGTTGAAGGTTCGGCGGGCGGAGGCATGGTCACGGTTATTGCCAATGGCAAGCAAGAGGTTATGAGCATTAAAATTGATCCTGAGGTGGTTGACCCCAATGACATCGAAATGTTACAAGATCTAGTAGTAGCAGCAGCTAATGACGCTCTTAAAAAAGCCCAAGAAATGGTGACGAACGAAATGAGCAAGCTTACGGGTGGACTGAATCTTAACCTTCCAGGACTTTTTTAATTTACCCCGTTAGAAAATCCCCTTGCGGAAGCACAGGGTACTTTTAAAGATTCTTACACTTTTTCACACCGGGTAAATGCCCCATGTGAACCCCTACTAACGGGGTTTATTTTCGCTAACGTTATTTAATTCCGGAGGCAAAATATGATTGCGGAGGCTTTAAACCGCTTAGTGCGAGAGCTAACCAAGCTTCCAAGCATCGGAGAAAAGACAGCCTTGAGGATGGCTTTTCATATTATCTCACTGCCAAGGTCAGAGGCTCAGTCTTTAGCCCAAAGCATTATCGAGATAAAAGAAAAAGTAACTCTTTGTTCAGTCTGTTTTAATATAACTGATTGTAATCCTTGCTCTATTTGCGAAAGCGACCGGAGCAACTCAGACACCATTTGTGTTGTTGAATCCCCGGCACACCTCGCGGCCTTTGAGCGCACCGGACAATTCAAAGGAATCTATCATGTGCTCCAGGGAGTAATCTCCCCTTTACGCAACACCTCACCTGATGATTTGAAAATAAAAGAACTGGTAACTCGCCTTCAACAGGGTAAAGTCAAAGAAGTAATCTTAGCCATGAACCCAACCCGAGAAGGTGAAACCACGGCAATCTACTTAGCTAATATAATAAAACCACTTTCGCTAAAAGTAACGCGGATTGCCCAGGGAATTCCTAGGGGCGGAGAAATCGAATACCTTGATGAATCAACCTTAAAATCTTCTCTCGAAGGCCGGAGAGAACTTTAGCTCTTACCTTAAAATTTTTTTAAGAAATTCTTGACAAATAATAAAAAAATAAGTTATTAAAAATCCCTTTCATGACAATTATTTTAGGAGCTTGAAATATGATTGAAATTCGGTTACATGGCCGAGGCGGACAAGGAGCAGTAACCTCTGCTGAATTATTAGCATTGGCAGCTATAAGTCAGGGGAAATATGCTCAGGCTTTCCCAAGTTTTGGACCCGAGAGACGAGGCGCTCCGGTAGTCGCCTTTTGCCGCATTGATGATAAACCAATCCGAATCCGGGCTAATATTTATCATCCAGACTTAGTCTTGGTTCTCGACCCCTCTATCCTCAGACTCGTCAAGGTGACCGCCGGGTTAAAGGAGGATGGGTTTTTGGTGGCGAACACCAAATACTCCGGAGAGGAAATCAGAAAAGAACTCGGGATAAAACATGCTCTCGCCACGGTAAATGCCACTAAAATCGCGATGGAAGAACTGGGCCTCCCGATAGCGAACACCACCATGCTCGGTTCTTTGCTGAGAGCAAAAGAAGTAGTACCCCTTGAGACGCTGATTGATCCTCTCAAAAAGAGGTTTGGCCGGATTGCGGAAAAAAATATCAAAGCTTGTAAAAGAGCTTTTGAAGAAACTTCAGTAATAAAGCAAGAAGGAGAAAAACGTTGATAAAGTCAGAAGAAGAGCTTACGTGGAAAGATCTGGAGGTTGGCTGCGTAGTAAGTGATGCCGGTAATGCCCGCCAGTATAAAACCGGAGACTGGCGATCTTTGCGGCCGATTTGCGATAAAACGAAATGCATTAAATGCGGAGTTTGTTATATCTTTTGTCCGGATATGGCTATCCAAAAAACTGAGGAAGGATATTTTGAGGCTGACCTCTACTATTGCAAAGGGTGCGGAATCTGTGCCCAGGAATGTATCACGAGCTGTATAACCATGGTAGAGGAGGAAGAATAATGGGCGAACGAGTTGGAATCGAAGTATCTTTAGCAGCATCTGAGGCAGTCAAAATGGCCAATGTGGATGTGGTGGCCGCCTATCCCATCACACCCCAGACCCATATTGTGGAGCACCTCTCTGAGCTGGTAGCTGACGGAGAGCTTGATGCGGAATTTATTCCCGTGGAATCCGAACATTCCGCCATGAGCGTGTGCTGCGGATCATCCGCAGTCGGAGCAAGGACATTTACCTGCACCAGCTCGCAAGGACTCGCCCTCATGAATGAAATTGTTTTTATTGCTGCTTCCTTACGGCTTCCCATTGTTATGCTTTTAGCCAACCGTTCTCTTTCCGGCCCCCTCAGTATCTGGAACGACCACAGTGATGTTATGTCAATTCGTGACTGCGGTTGGATTCAGGTGTTTGCGGAAAACGGCCAAGAAGTTTTTGACCATGTTTTATTTGCTTTTCGGGTAGCTGAGGATGCAAAGGTATCTCTTCCGGTTATCGTTAACATTGATGGTTTTGTTCTCACCCACATGATCGAGCCTTTGGAATTCTGGGATGAAGCTACCGTGAAAAAATACCTTCCGGATTTCAAACCAGTCAATCAACTCCATCCCGACAAACCAATAACCATGGGGGCTTTTGGGATGCCGATTATTTTTACTGAGGCAAAAAAGGCTCAAGATGAGGCCCTTATTAAAGCGAAGACCGAAATCCTTAAAGCCTGGGAGGAAATGGGTGATCTTGTAGGAAGACATTATCAGCCGGTGGAAACCAGCCACCTTGAAGGAGCAGACACTGTCTTCTTAACCCTGGGTAGCATCGGAGAAACGGTTTCCCTCGCGGTAAATGAACTTCGATCCCGGGGAAAAGCCGTTGGCCAAGTTAAGTTGAGACTCTGGCGGCCATTCCCCTTTGAAGAATTCCGGCAAGCGGTTAAAGGGGTTAAACGGATTATAGTGATCGATCGGGCGATCTCTTATGGTGGACCAGGGGGACCAGTGGCGAGCGAAATCCGGGCTGCCCTTTACAAAGAACGAACAATGCCGGTAATCACGAATTTCATTTGTGGATTAGCGGGACGCGATGTAACTCCCGACGACTATTTTAAAATGTACGAAAAAACCGAAAAAATGACCAAAAAGAAAGTGCGCGAAGAAGACTATATCATTTATGGCGTGAGGGAATAATGGAACTATTAAATGTTTATGCCAGCCGGCTTATAACTAAAAAAGAATACTTTACTCCTGGCCACCGGGCTTGTCAGGGATGTGCCGAGGCATTAGCCGTAAGGCTGGTAGCTAAGGCTTTGGGTAAAAATGTTGTGGTTGCCAGCGCTACTGGCTGCATGGAAATCGTTTCCTCCCCTTTGCCGTTCACCAACTGGGGGGTACCGTGGATCCATGTGGCCTTTGAAAACGCAGCGGCAGTAGCAAGCGGCGCTGAGGCTGGAACCAAAGCGCTTATCCGGAAAGGGAAACTCAGGGATAAAGGCACCGTATTTCTCGGCATGGGTGGCGATGGAGCAACCTCCGACATTGGGCTTCAAGCATTATCCGGCGCTCTTGAGCGAGGGCATAATTTTCTCTATGTCTGTTACGATAATGAAGCGTACATGAATACCGGTATCCAGCGTTCATCCGCGACTCCTTTTGGGGCCGCAACCACAACCTCTCCAGCCGGAAATTTAAAACCGGGTCAGGTCACGTGGAAGAAAAACATGCCGGAAATTGCGGTTGCCCATAACATCCCGTATGTTGCCACAGCGTGTTCAAGCTACCCGTTTGATCTAATCAAAAAGGTGGAAAAAGCGGCCCGTATTCAAGGTCCCGCGTATGTTCATGTTCTCTCAATTTGTCCTACCGGATGGCGTCTTCCTACGGATAAGGCGATCTGGATTGGCCGACTGGCAGTTGAAACCGGGGTATTTCCCCTGTATGAAGTTGAACATGGGAAATACCGGCTCACCCTGGATGTGGGAGAACTGAGACCAGTAAAAGAGTATTTAAAGCCACAAGGACGGTTTCGCCATTTGACAGATGAACTCGTTGAGGAAATTCAGAAAAGAGTGACAGAAGAATATTATAAACTCAAAATAAAAACCACGCTCTAAGATAAGGGATGGGGCTCCCGGAAAATCGGGACTCTTTCTCCAGGCGTTCGAATTCCATTTAAAGAAATTCTTTTAAGGAAAAAGTATGGAAGCAAATGTAAAAGAAATCATTAAGCGGTATGGAGAGGATAAAAGCTTCTTGGTTCCCATTCTCCAGGATGTGCAGAAGCGTTTCAATTACCTTCCCAAGGAAGCCCTTAACAACGTAAGCACGTTACTTGGCGTCCCGATAAGCCAAATCTATCATGTGGCAACGTTTTATAAAGCCTTTAGTTTAACCCCCAGGGGAAAACACCAATTCAGCCTTTGTCTTGGAACTGCCTGTCATGTGCGCAATGCCCCCCTTATTAAAGAACACCTTGAAAGGAATCTATATATTAAGGCAGGTGAAACCACCTCGGATTTAAAGTTTACTTTCGAGACCGTTAACTGCTTAGGTGCTTGTGCCCTTGGACCCATTATGGTTGTCGATGGAGAGTACCATGGACAGATGACCATCGCGAAGACCAATAAGATACTGAAAAATATAGAAAAGAAGGTAGTGGCCGATGAAGAAGATTAAATCACCTCAAGAACTTGAAATTTTTCGCAGGGAGATCGTATCAAAAAGAGATCCTCATAAGCCATGCATTGCAATATGTGCAGGCACCGGATGTCTTGCCCTCCAATCAGATAAAATAATTGATTCCTTCAAAGAGGAAATTCAAAAGCAGGGACTGCAAGAGAAAGTAGACTTACGAGAAACAGGCTGCCCAGGTTTCTGCGAAAAAGGGCCTATTGTCGTTATTTATCCCGAAGAGATCACCTACCTACGGGTAAAGATGGAAGACGTTTCCGAAATTATAGCAAAAAGCGTCACTGGCCAGGAAATTATCGAACGGCTGGTTTATGCGGATCCTGCCAGCGGTAATAAAGTTATCAAAGATTCAGAAATAACTTTTTATAAAAAGCAAAAAAGATTTCTCATTGGAAACAATATCTTAATTGATCCAAGAAATATCGAGGATTATTTTGCGCTCAACGGTTATTCAGCGCTATCTAAGGTTTTATTCCAGATGAGCCCTGAAAAGGTGATTGAAGAGATAATCAAATCAAAACTCAGAGGAAGGGGCGGCGGCGGCTTCCCAACCGGATGGAAATGGGATGCTACCCGAAAGGCAGTCGGTAATCCTAAATACGTTATCTGTAATGCTGATGAAGGTGATCCTGGGGCTTTTATGGATCGAGCGCTTTTAGAGGGAAACCCACATTCGGTTTTAGAAGGCATGATCATAGGCGCTTATGCTATCGGATCCGAGCATGGTTATATTTACGTAAGAAATGAATATCCCCTGGCAGTGGAAAATGCCACAATTGCAATTGAGAAGGCGCGGGAGCTCGGCTTGTTAGGAGAAAAAATCTTGGGAAGTAGTTTTAGCTTTGACATTAAGATTAATCGCGGCGGCGGCGCTTTTGTATGCGGGGAGTCTTCCGCACTTTTTGCTTCCATTGAGGGACGTCCGGGTGAGCCCAGGGCAAAATATGTTCACGCCACTGATCGGGGCCTTTACGACAAACCCACAAACCTCAATAACGTTGAAACCTGGGCGAATGTACCTCTGATTATTAATAAAGGAGCGGATTGGTACCAAAGCATTGGCACGGAAAACAGTAAAGGAACTAAAATTTTTTCCTTAGTCGGCAAGATCAATAATACCGGCTTGGTAGAAGTTCCCATGGGTATAACCTTGAGAGAGATTGTTTTTGAGATCGGCGGAGGAATCCCCAAAGGAAGAAAATTCAAAGCGGTGCAAACCGGAGGTCCATCAGGGGGATGCATTCCGGAGCAGTTTTTGGATATGCCGGTAGACTTTGATGAGCTTTCCAAAATCGGGTCGATGATGGGCTCAGGCGGCATGATCGTCATGGATGACCGAAACTGTGTTGTGGACGTGGCAAAATACTTTCTTAACTTCCTTGAAGAAGAATCATGCGGAAAATGCACGCCTTGCAGAGAAGGAGTGCTTCAGATGCGTCTAATTCTTGACCGGATTACTGAAGGAAATGGCAAAGAAGAAGACTTAGATACGCTTGAGTGGATGGGAAGGGCCATTATTGATGGATCTCTCTGCGCTTTGGGAGGGAGTGCTCCCAATCCGGTACTAAGCACCATTCGTTATTTCCGGGAAGAGTATGAAGCCCATATTAAGGATAAGAAATGTCCCGCGGGTGTCTGTAAAGCCCTGATCAATTATTCCATTGATGCTGAAGCATGCACCGGCTGCGGCGTTTGTGCTCGAATCTGCCCCACGAAAGCAGCGACTGGAGAGAAAAAACAAGTTCACGCCATTGACTTAGAGAAATGTATCAAGTGTGGGGCGTGTTTTGAATCCTGCAAACTTGACGCCATTAAGGTTGCTTAGTAACACGAACATTAAATATGAAACGAAATAATAGAGGAGTAAGCAATGCCGGAATTGGTCACCTTAAAAATAGACGGCCGAGAGATAACCGCATCAGAGAGAAACACCATTCTGGAAGCGGCGCGCGATGCTAATATCTATATTCCAAACCTTTGTAGCAATGAAGAACTAACTCCTTACGGCGCCTGCCGACTCTGTATGGTAGAAATAGTCCACGGAAAGAAAACCCGTTTGGTTACTTCTTGTAACTATGAAGTAACAGAAGGTTTAGAAGTTAAAACGAATACGGAGAGAGTGTTGCGAGTACGAAGGCTGGTAATTGAACTCTTGTTAACGCGCAATCCGAAGCACCCAGCCTTAAGGAAGATAGCTGATGAACTGGGCGTGGTGGAGACCCGTTTTGGTATCGACTTCAAGGGATGTATTATGTGCGGTCAATGTGTCCGAACCTGCCGTGAAGTGGTGGGAGTCTCAGCTATTGGTTTTAAAAGCCGGGGTCATACTCGAAAAGTAGCCACTCCTTTTGATGAGTCTCCTCCTGACTGTATTGCCTGTGGTTCTTGTTCCTATATCTGCCCGGTTCAGGTTATTCCCATGGAGGATAAAAACGGGGTAAGGAAGATCTGGAAAACCGACTTCCCCTTGCAAAAATGCGCGCAGTGTGGCCGATATTTCGCGCCGATTAAACAGCTTGAATATTTTCAAAAACTTGTTAACCTTCCTGAAGACCACTTTAACAAATGCAAAAACTGCCGGTAAATTTGACAAATGCACCTTAAATAGGTTAAAAATATTTTATTCTGAATTTTGTCTTTTGATTCCTGACTTCTGATTTCGCATAGACTTTTCCACGGTAGCCCAGTCGGCAGAATCCCGCGGCCGCGGGATTAACCACTTGGTTGCTTGGAAAAAAAAAATCTAAATTCCCCGGTAGCTCAGTCGGCAGAGCGGGTGGCTGTTAACCACTTGGTCGGCGGTTCGAATCCGTCCCGGGGAGCTAAGAATTTCAAGGGGTTAGTAAATTTACTGACCCTTTATTTTTTGAAATTTGTTAGGTTTTTGTAAGGCAGATTTCCCCTCTAACGTTGTCGGGTTTAATAGAATCGGCCACAAATTGTAACAAAAACTTTGACAACTTAATTGAATTGGGCACAAATTCCCGAGCGGTTTTTTAGGCAACACAAAACCTGTCTGATTTTTTACCTCAAAATCAGCAGGTTTTTTTATCCCCAAATTTACGGCCCTCAACGTTTTAAACCCAATAAAACAATATGCTTAACCGTGCATAAAATTCTCACTTTCTCTAAAAATTACAGACCAGCAATTATTTTGCTTCGCGGTGTCTACCCTCTCGATTTGCCCTATCTTTAAGAGAGAACGGAGTAATTTTAAACTCATTAAATATTTTTCGGAGCTCCGTTGCATCATTAATACTGAGAATAAATTTCCCCATAATTTTCCCCAAAATTTCAGCTACTCCTGGTAGTCAGGTAACTCCATGTTATAACGGTAAACTGGGTCTTCCATTATGGCGGATCAAGATAAAAAAATGTCTTATCACGATCATAGAGGGTAACAAACTTCTGCCAGGATAAATTTTTAATAATAACTCTGGTCAAACGAAGATGCACTTCGGACAATTCTTCTTCCATTCTCAGTAAATTAACTCTGAGACAACGGTCAAGGGTGGCCGCAAAATTTCTTGTGCGCACCATTCCCGGAATATGCTTGGCGTTGCAGATAATAATAACTGGCGGCTCGTTGAATATCCGTTAAGCCTCCAGCGCCTTGCTGCCGTTTATAGTCTTCAAAATATTCACGTGACGATAATACCCATTTAAATTGCTTCAAAAATTCTTCCAGGGGATTTTGAAGAACTCTATAAAAACAAATCAGATCACGGTCGAGATCGCTGATAATCTAAATTTTTGACTCATCCTTACGAAAAAACATCCAGGCCGCGCCTGCCATAACTTCACAGTAGGTTTCATGCGGTGGTATCATTTTAATAATAATTGGAGATAATTTACTTTTACCACCGATATACGCTAACGGACTGTCCATTGGGCACCTCCTTGCACCAAAAAATAACTTATGTTATTATGCGATCACCTTTGTTTCCCAATTGGGGGGCGAAAAGTTAAACTAATCAGATTTGATTAAGTTTTTTTTAAAAATTGCAAGTTGAATCATCGTTACAAAAAACCTGGCGATTTTTGAATACCAGAGAATTTATTGATTCATTTTTAAAGGAGGAAAAGGTGAAAATCGGGAAACAAATCCGCTTAGAACGCATCATTGATCGAAATTCAGGAAAAACGGTAATAATACCCATGGACCATGGAATCAGCATCGGTCCGGTGGAGGGACTCGTCGATTGGAAATCTACGGTCAACGCTGTAGCTGAAGGGGGAGCAAATGCGATTGTAATCCACAAAGGTTTGGTGGAAACCGGTCACCGTGGAGGGGGAAAAGATTTAGGGCTTATAATTCATATGTCGGCCAGCACTTCTTTAGCTCCGGATCCGAATTCCAAAACATTAATCTGCACCATAGAAGAAGCGATTGAAATAGGAGCAGACGCGGTTTCGATTCATGTAAATATCGGAGCTGAGGATGAGAAAATTATGCTCAGTGATTTGGGGGAGGTATCTCGTGAAGCAAGGAAATGGGGTTTTCCCCTTTTAGCAATGATTTACACCCGTGGCCCGAAAATCAAGAACCAATATGATCCGGAACTAGTAAAACATGCTGCCCGGGTTGGGGCTGAATTGGGCGCAGATATTGTCAAAGTTCCTTACACGGGATCGCCGGAAACATTTCGTAAGGTTGTCGAGGGTTGTTTTGTTCCGGTGGTGATTGCGGGTGGAGAGAAGATGGATACTGATGAAGATGTGTTGAAAATGGTAAAAGGTTGTATGGATGCAGGAGGTGCGGGTGTTTCCATTGGACGAAATGTTTTTCAGCACTCCAGGCCAACAAAAATTGTTGAGGCAATCAGCAAAATTGTTCATCGAGGCATTTCCGTTCAAGAAGCCTTAAATGTGATGAATTAGACTTTTTTGGCAGGCAAAGGAACAAATTTTTGACTCCCCTCAACTCCATAAAATTAATTGAGAGGTTAGCTTTAATCTCATTTTTTATTGCTTTCCAAATTGTATAGTTTTTGTATTGTAAACAACCCATAGCAGGGCAAAACAAATTAAAGGCGCTCTGAGCAAAACCGGTGTGTTTCTTGGTTGAAAATAGCTCGTTTTTTTTTCAAAAAATAGGCAAAAAACTTTTTGCTATTGTGAAGTAACCATGGTTGTCTTTTGTATTATTTAATATGAATCCTTATCTTTATTATTAACCATGGGGGGTATTACGATCCTTGGTGCTGGTTCTCTTATTGGTGGGGTGGGGTCAGCTTCCGTTATTACCATCATCATTGAACCTTATAATCTTCAAAATCGAATTTATTTTATTATGTCCCCCCCCAATGGTGATTGCCATGACAAGCCTACTAAGATATGAACAGTTTTTAATAACAACAGTTTTGGTAATGCTCCTTTCCCTTAGCTGTGGATGCGCACCGAAAATGCTTGTGCCTCCTGACCTGCCGTCTGAACAACGAGCACATATAAGGGGAACCTTTGGGGGAGCTGTTTTCATGGGAGCCCAATTAGTTGCTATTAATGGAGAGATGTTGACATCTGAAAATGCGGCCTATATTCCCCCGGGCAAGCACACGGTTAAGCTTCAATATAATCGCCCGAGTGACGGCTTCGTTGGACCGGTAGAACTCCAATTTGAGGCTGAGTCCGGACACGAATACATAGCTAAATGGCATTATTCCTGGTCAAAATCATACTATTACTTTTCCATAGTGGATGCCGAGAACGGTAAGGTGGTTGTGAGCGGGGGTGAGACCCCGCCCTGATTGTTTGAAATAATTAATCTGGATTTTGGAACAGTTATCGGATCGTGGTAAGCGATCCGGTGAGAAATCTTTCCATTTGTTATGTTGGTGAGGATAGATTCGAGAAGAGCCTTTTTTTGATTGTTTAAATTAAACCGGTTCTGTATTATTGAAAAAGCCAACCGGCGGTGAGGTTCTGTCTTACCACCATTTTGTTGCTCCTCATATGCCAAACTAAAAGGGAATCCAATGGAAAAAAGCAGTACGCGTAATGCTCGTGAACGTAAGAAAGCCGAAGAGGCGCTGAAAGCCTCAGAAGAAAAATACAGAACGCTAGTAGAGAGTTCCACAGATGCTATCTTCAGATTGGATCAGGAGAGAAAAATCATTTCCTGCAATCGAGCATTTTATCACCTTTTCGGTTTCGATAAAAATGAAATAGAGGGAAAATCCGTACGAATCATCTATCCGTCTGATGAGAGTTTTAAGACCATTGGGGACGTGGCATACCCGGTGATTGATCAAAAAGGCTTTTGCAGAATTGAGTGGAATTGTATGCGTAAGGATGGGACGGTCTTCCCGGTTGAAATGGTTGTATCAGCCATTAAATCCCCCGATGGGGTTACAACAGGTTATGTTGATATTGTAAGGGACATCACCGAACGCAAAAAAATGGAACAAGAGATCAAGCTCGCAAACCGGGAACTGGAGTCCTTCAGCTATACTGTTTCTCACGATCTGCATGCGCCGCTGCTCAATATTGCCGGTTTTGCAAAATTGTTACAGAAATCTGCCTCCGGCACTCTAAATGAAAAAAGTCAACAGTATCTCACCGTTATCCAGGAGTCGGCAAAACGGATGGAAGATTTGATCAATGATCTTTTAGGATTCTCCCGTATCGGTCATGTTGAAATGCAAAAGGTACCAACCAGCCTTGAAAAGCTTACCAAAGAAGTCTTAGACACCTTTCAACCGGAGACAAAAGGGCGTGATATTACCTGTAAGATTAGTCCCCTCCCGGAAGTTTATGGTGACCCTTCGATGCTTCGGGTAGTTCTTACCAATATAATCTCGAATGCCCTTAAATATACCCGCCCACGCCAGCAGACCGTAATAGAAATCGGCTGCGGGCTTGCAGGAGACAAAGAAACAGTCATTTTCGTCCGGGATAATGGTGTTGGGTTTAACATGGAATCCGTTGACAAACTGTTTGGCGTTTTTCAGCGCCTTCATTCCGCCAAGGAGTTTGATGGCACTGGTATCGGGCTTGCCACGGTTCAGCGGATCATACAGCGCCATGGAGGCCGCGTATGGGCTGAGGGGGCAGTGGATGAGGGCGCAACCTTTTATTTTTCTCTGCCCAAAAAGTAAATAAAAAGGTTTTTTATCCACAGATACGGACGCATTGCAAAAAATACATTTTTTACCATCCCGCTCCTTACTCTTTACACCTTATACCAGGTTGCATTCAACAGCAGACCGAGGCGGCGACGAGGAATCGACGTCGAGGAGTATGCCGGGGAGACAACAAAGATATGCACATGAAGGCGACTTGATATTACACCTCACGCTTTACGCTATTCAATCTTGGACCAGAATTTAAAAAGGTTTTCCACCCATTCCTCAAAAGAAAGATACTTGCCGGACCGGTGATCATAACGAGGCGTGAGAAGCCTTTTGTTTCCTTCCTGCCTTTGCTCATCAGCCTTTTTCCCCAGAAAAACTTTGAGTTCCTCTTTTGAAATCCCAAAGTCTTGGGCAAGCTTTTTTGCCCCCACAGCGTTCCGGTTAACCGCAGCCATCTGCCAGAGCGCCTCAAACTTGATCTCTCTGATCTCCTCTGGTCGCAAACCCAGCTCCAAAGCAACTACAACTGCCCGCTCAAAGTTTCTCTGCTCAATCTCTAATTTAAATTTTTCCTGAGTTGCCTTTTCTTCCATAAACAAAAAATGACCTTTAGAAGGTTAATTCTGTCTTGAGAAAAAATCGTTTTTTATTCTGTTTCACATATCCATTAAATTTTTTAAGAATATCCGATAACTTCTTGACAATCCTATTAAAAACATTTTATTTTTACAATATAAATTTTTCTTAAAATGTAAGCTTAAGGAAAAAATAATGACCGGCCATAATCAAGAAGATCATCGTCCTTGGGGGTATTTTCTAGTTCTCTCTGACCAGCCCGACCATAAAGTAAAGCGGATTGTGGGTTTATCCTGGCCACCGTCTCAGTCTTCAGCGCCATACAAAAAGGAGGGAGCACTGGTTTATCATTGACGGAGAAGCAATCGTGACAAAGGATGACGAAGATATTAACCTGCGTGGTGGCCAAGCCATTGATATCCCAGCAGGAACGTGGCATCGAGTCAAAAACTTCGGAGTGCGAGACTTGGTCTTGATTGAAATCTAAACCGGAAAATACTTTGGTGAGGATGATATCGAGCGAAAAGAAGATGATTATGGACGAATTCTATAATAAAGGATGCCCGAAGGACGGGAAAATTTTACTAGATAGTGATTGTTGATCAATCACGATCAAATTTATTAATCGGAATTTCTACCTTCGGCAAAAAATAGTTGGCGCTCATTACTGATACACACAATAGCCGACAATAAGCCACCGTCCATCTTCTTGCTTAAAGTCAAACGTGGTCTTCCATTTATAGGAAGACTCGACCACTACCGACGTTACCCCTGCTTTCTCTGACAGCTCGGAAATTCGCATTCCTTGAATAAACTCTGGATCATACTCATATTCCTGAGCGCAGAAAAAGATATCCATATCTTCAACCTCCATCATTGGCCCTCTTCCATCTTTAGCCAGTTCATCAAACTCACTTTGAGGAAGAGCGTTAAACTGAGCCTCATACTTTTTATAATACCGGGCGATTGCCTCGGGAAATTGCTTTGAGAAAAGCCCGCTCTTCATGAATTCACGGGAAAATTCATCCAAGGTTTTCATGTCAAGGTAAAACCGGGTACTTCCCTCGACATTCCGAATGCGCGGCTCCAACGCTGAAACCTTGGCATGATTCGCCAGTACCCACATATAGAAATCCTTGACCCTCGCCAGCAAAACCTTAGCAGTCGCAACATCAGCAAAGGCCGAGAAACAGACAAGGAGTACCCCAACAACCACCATTATTTTTATTTTCATCATCTTCATGGGTTCGTCCTTTTAAACCCACTTATTCCGCGCCGGGCTGCCTTCGATCATGTGTTGACAGGATTAATGAACGCAAACAAAAAGGTCGCTTGTGCTTAATGGTTGAGCTTAAAATCTCTAAGCTCTTCCGGGAAGCGGGAGAATAATTCCTGGTGAAGAAAATCTTCTACTTCTTGAGTGATGGAAAACTTGAGAATTTTATTTACCATCTGCTGGCATTCCCGATAATAGGTGGAACGAATAATCTTTTTTACTTTTAATAAAGAAAGCGCGTTCATACTCAATTCATCAATCCCAAACCCCAAAAGAATCGGCGTATAAAAAGGTTCCCCGGCCATTTCACCGCACATGCTGACCCTTATCCCTTCAGCGTGCGCGGCATCCACCGTCCTTTTTATAAATCTTAAGACCGCTGGATGCAGGGGTTTATAAAGATGGGAAACGTGTTCATTCACCCGGTCAATAGCGAGAAGATACTGAATAAGGTCATTGGTGCCGATGCTGAAAAAATCTACCTCCTTCGCTAAGAGATCAGCAATCACGACCGCCGAGGGAATCTCGATCATCACCCCCACTTCTATAGCCGGGTCAAAGGGTTGTCCTTTTGCTTTTAACTCCTCTTTAACGTCCGCGATAAGGTCTTTGATCTGATAAATTTCCTGCATTCCGGAAACCATGGGAAAAAGAATGCGGACTTTTCCCAACGCGCTGGAGCGCAAAATCGCCCGAATCTGGGTTTTGAAAATATCAACTTCCCGGAGTCCCAGCCGAATCGCCCTCAGTCCTAAAGCAGGATTCATCTCCCGGGCCACATTTATCCGCGAGATAAATTTATCGCCTCCGAGGTCAAAGGTACGAATGGTAGTTGGGTTGGGAGAGATTTTCTCGATCACCTTTCGGTAAGTCTGGAAATGTTGCTCCTCCGAAGGAAGGTCCGGACGATTAAGATAAAGAAATTCGGTCCGGTAAAGCCCAATCCCTTCGGCGCCGTGGTGAAGAACCGAAGGCAACTCCTCAGTGATTTCAATGTTGGCTAAGAGTCGGATACGATATCCATCCCGGGTTTCCGCCAACAATGGCTTAAACTTAAGAAGCTCTTTTTCGAAGTAATCGTATTTTTCCTTTTTCGCCCGATAGTCATTAAAAACGCTTTGAGAAGGATGAATGATGACTTCCCCGGAAATGCCATCCACAATAATCGAATCGCCACTTTGAATCTGTCGGGTAACTGTTTCTAAACCAACTACTGCCGGAATCTGTAAGGCGCGGGCCATAATAGCGGTGTGAGACGTTCTGCCTCCAACATCAGTGATAAACCCAAGGACCTTCTCCAGATCCAAGTGAGCGGAATCTGCGGGAGACAAATCATGAGCCACAATAATTACCTTTTCCGATACCTTGCAACGATCGATTTTTTCTTCTCCAATCAGGTTCTTTAAAATACACTGCCCCACGTAGTCAAGGTCGGTTTTTCGTTCCCTTAAATAATTGTCTTCAATCTCGGAAAAAGCCTTCTGTAAGTTATTAAGAACGCTCTTCAAAGCCCAGGCCGCATTAATCTTTTCTTTTCGAATGTGATTGGTAGTCTCTTTAATTAACAATTTGTCTTCTAAAATCATCAAATACGCATCAATAATAAAACCACCTTTTTTAAAACCCTTTTTCCGTATATCCTTCTTGGTCTCTAAAAATTGATTTCGGGTGGTTTCAATCGCCTTGAGAAATACCTTTATCTCTTTTTCAATTTCATCTTTCTCCAGCAAAGAAAACGTAGGAACTTCAACCTTTCCCTGTTCAACCAGAAAAGCTTTACCCAGAATGATCCCCGAAGAAACTCCTATTCCCTGAAGGCGAACATCTTGTGTCGGCTGAGATTGCATTGCAATGACCTTTGAAAATTAAAAATACGCCGCTTTAGGGTTTAAGATTAAACCATAGTTCATTCTTTTTTTAAAGGCAACACTTTTTCTGAATAGCCCTTACTCGCCATTAAAACCGTAAACTCACCTTTTATCTTTCGTCCGCTCAGTGTTTTTAAAACGTCAGAAAGCGGCCCTCGGATGACCTCTTCATATCGTTTTGTAAGCTCGCGGGCAACCACCACCCACCGCTCGCCGTAACTATCTAAAAAGTCCTGCAGAGTTGCTACAATACGATAGGGGGACTCGTAGAAAATAAGGGTCCGCTCTTCGTTTTGAAGGCTCTTAATAAATTTTCGTCGAGCAGTTGACTTCTTGGGAAAAAACCCTTCAAAACAAAATCGATCCGAAGGAAGTCCCGATGCGCTCAAGGCGGTAATGACAGCGGAGACCCCGGGAATTGGTATCACGGGTACAGCATGGTGAAGCGCGAGATTGATGACATAATATCCGGGGTCAGAAATACCCGGAGTTCCGGCATCAGAGACTAAAGCGACTGAATTACCGGAAAGGAGGTACTGTAATATTTTTTCTCCTTGACGTTGTTTATTGTAATCATGATACGAGGTAAGTTCGGTTTTAATATCATAAGCGTTCAAAAGGATCCTGGTCCTTCGCGTATCTTCCGCTGCAATCAGGTTCACCTGTTTAAGCACATTAATTGCTCGGAACGTGATATCTTCCAAGTGGCCGATCGGAGTGGCAACAATATATAAAGTACCAGGAAAGGTTCCCATAACAATTTTTTTTACCCGTCTCGTCTGATCTATCAACTTAGGTGGTGTCTTCCCTTCCCGACTGGGATAAAACCTGAAGAACAATGTCAAGAGCCTGCACAAATGTCTCTTTAAATTTTGGGTTCCCATACCCAGGGTTCCATCCTCGGGCAAAAAGTTCATCCGAGACAACCAGCAAGGCCCCGACCTCTACTCCATAAAAAGCGCCCACCTTAAAAAAGGCCGACAGCTCCATTTCAACCGCAATTGCTTTTTTTTGCTGAGCCTTTTTTATTTTTTGTGGTGTTTCCCTAAAGGGAGCATCAGTGGTCCAGACCCTTCCGCATGTGCACGTTTGCGCTTTTGCTTCACACAATGATTGTATCCTCTTAATAATCCTCGGGCTCGCGTTTATCTTTTTCCCTGGCATAGGGTAATGGGATGAAGTCCCTTCGTCCGGAATGGAATTTTCGGGAATTACTAAATGCCCGATCCGAAGTTTTTCATCTAAAGACCCGCATGAGCCTACCCCGATGATGTGACGAGCGCCAAAAGCAATTAAAATTTCAAGCACCATAGCCGCCACAGGTGCGCTCATCACCGGTCCGGCAAAGGTAATGGGTGTATTGTTGACCGTGAACGTCTGCAAGGAACAGAACTTAAAATTTTTCCGAGACCCCGCGACCGGATGTACTTTGACAAGATGCGAAATCCAATCAAAAGAACCAAAAACGACCAAAGCCTGAGGGCAGACCTCGATTTCTCTTAAAAGATCATGTGGCCGGACAATTGGTTTTTTTTGAGAATCACTTTTTTTAATAACCATATCAGGATTATTTAATAACTAATTGATAGTTTGCCTAACATTTTGATTTTACTGTTTTCCTTATTTTGTAACGATAATCTATTTAATAGCAAAAAAATATTTTTTCTATTGTTTTTTTGTAAAATAATCCACTATTTTTTATCAAATATTTTTCCCTAAAGCCTAAGAAAAGCCCACGAGTTTTCAAACAATCAAATTTATTAGCTTTTGCGTATCGAAATTTTTTTGGAACAATTTTCAAAACTGGGATTTACCCATGATCAATGGCATACAAATAACCTATTGAAAAATATTATTTTTTTAAAAAAAAGTGTTTTTTTCTTGACAATTAATTAAAAATCTAAAAATATTTCCTTTCTTTATTCACTTTTTTGAAGAAGTTAATTTTTTTATTGGAATTATTAACTGAAAAAACAAGGTGTTGTCACCTATGTTCTGTGAATATTAAAAAAAGAACTTTTTTATGAAAGGGGTTGGTTGTCATGATTTGCCAAACGTTAAAAAAGGGTGTAGAATGTATTTTTATGAAACAGAGTGGTTGCGGTTATAATGGAGGCAAGTGTTATAGCATTGTTGAAAGATGCGAAGGGTGTAACCGAATTCAAGAGTTAGAAACTGGGAAATTTTGCTCTTCGTATGCTGAGCCAGACATGAAATGGAAAAATGGCCAATGCAATTTTGCCACTCACATTGTCAATGAATCTACCGCGCCCAAAAAAGTCGTTAATGCCCTTAAGGCTTCCAAACGGAAGGCTACAGGGAAAATGTAATTTTGTATTTTTAGCAATTTTTCGGGTGGGCGGTTTAACATATCCCCATTTCCCCTCTTCCCGGCCGTCCCACCCGAAACCATTTTTTTTCAACCTATCATTAAAGTTCTTTTATAACCTCTTGAATTATCTCCCTCAGTCCTTTATCTGCCGTCGTCATAGCGATGATTTCGAGTTTAGCGCGAAATCCTTGCATTGCGGTTAGGCTTCGCTCCCGGTAGTGGCTTTTAAGTTTTAAAATTACCTCTTTTACAGTACCAACATCTTTATGATCAAGAAAAAGGGAAAGAGTATCCCAGTCGTCAGGAAGGCCATATTCCTGGATAAACTTCTTTGCTATGGCGGGAAATTTTGGGGTTCCGTGACGGTGGTAAAGCTCGTTTCTGGCTTTTTTATATTCCAGAGTACCTTTCTTCCCCATGAATAATTTCTCTGCTTCTTTGCGGTATTGTTTTTGAATCCATTCCGACCGCTTAGATTTTTTAAAAACACTTTTTTCCTGCGAAGCGTGTTTACTTTTATCCTTTTGCCTATCAATCTCCCGCCAGGATAACTTTTCTCTATCGTCCTCATCGTAATTAATCATTTTCCCTCCTTACTAAAAATCATTTTTTTCTCTTCATGGGAAAAAGCTGTCTTACTTTTCAAGCTTCTTAAAATTTTTTGTGCCAAACTCGTAAGCGAATTATCCCTCGCTCCCATAACCACAACCACATCTCCTGGTTGTGCTCTTTCAGTAACATGATCAATAACCTGCTCTCGATCTTTAAGATTTTCTGTTTGGGGGATGTAAATTTCCCTGACTAACTCAGCTGAAGAAATTGATTTTTCAGCTGTCCCGCCCACGTAAAAGATATCGAGCAAAATCACACTATCGGTTTTTCTTAACGCAAGGTTGAAAGTCCCGATGAGTTCTTCTCTAATAAGCTTAGTTGACCCAAAACCATGAGGCTGATAGATGACGATAAGACTTGAGCCCATAAGCTTAAGGGTTTCAAGCGCGGCGGCAATCTTGGCTGCATTGTGAGAAAAATCATCAAAAACTTTAATACCGCCTGTCTCCCCTATCAAAGAAAGCCGTCTTTCCACTCCTCGAAACATTTTCAGCGCCTGCCTTATCGTACCAAGAGGAATCTTTAGTTTTATTCCCAGCGCGATAGCTGCCAAGGCATTGGCAACATTATGCTTGCCCGGAACAGGAAGGGAAAAAAAAGTCTCCTGAACTTTAAAGGTTGAACCGGATGCTGTTAGGGTGACCTCCTCCGCCCTAATGTCACTTTCCGAAGTAAAGCCAAAGGTCAAAACCCGTTCCGGAGAAATTCGAGCACTGAGATCTCGGGAAAAAGGGCACTCAACATTTAGAATCACTTCATTCTTTATATTTTCAATAAACATCGAAAAAATTTTAATCAGATCAGGCAGGGGTTTATGGTCCTTTGAAATATTTGCTAAAATTCCAATCTCCGGATAAAACTTTACCAGTGACCCGTCACTTTCATCGGTTTCGATCAGCATAAAATGAGAACTTCCGATTTTAACGTTCCCTAACCTGCCCGGGCTTTTATACTCAGAAATAATGGCGCCATTAATTACCGTGGGATCTAAACAAGCTTCATCCATGACTTTCGCAGCCATCGCCGTGATGGTTGATTTGCCGCTTGTTCCGGCCACGGCAATTCCCCGCGCACTATTACAAAGCCGGGCCAATAATTCGGCGCGTGTAATTACCGGAAGGTTAAATTCCCTGGCCTTTATTAAATCCAGGTTATTGTCTTCGATCGCACCAGAGATTATCACTTCATCAATCTCCGCCCCTATACCGGTTCCATCTTGGGGGAAAAGTTTTATTCCGCGGGACTGGAGAAAGGTAAAAATCTCCTTATCCCTTTGCTGGTCAAAATTGCGGTCCGAACCAGACACAAAATTCCCCTGCGCACAAGTTATTTGAGCAAGTCCACTCATGCCGCTTCCCCCAATACCAATAAAAAAAATGCGTTTACTCATAAAGTAAGAAATTCATCAAAGCGGAGTATTCGGGTAGGTCTCCAAAAGCTTTTTCAGTTCTTCAGGAGTATTGATATTAGATAACGTATGTAAATCCGGATCGAACGGTTTAAGTTCTTCCTCGGTAACCTCTCTCACTCGCATCCCTTGGTAGGCCTTGATGATGCTAAGCTTTCCCTGTTGCAACAGCCGCTCGATAGGTTTTAGTAACGTCCGAGAATAAATCGCATGGAGCGGTTGCCAATAATCTTTTGTTCTTTGCGCGACAATATCAGCGGTTTGAGCCAAACTGAGGAAGTACTGTATGACTCTTCTGTCCAGAAAAGGCATATCACACCCTACGAAAAAAGCTTTTGGCGATGAAGAAAAAAAAAGGCCAGTATATATCCCCCCAAAGGTGCCTTTTCCAGGAACAAGGTCAGTTACGATCCTAACTTCTAACTCTATGTAATCTAACGGCGTATTAGTCACCAAGAGGACGTCATCAAAAATTTCTCTAAAAAGAGAAACAGTACGATCAATAATTCGTGTGCCGTTAATTTCGATAAAGGCTTTATTTTTACCCATGCGGGTGCTTTCCCCGCCCGCAAGAATGACTCCGGTCATAAAAATCAAAATACCTTTTTGCTATCCATGAGAATCGTAACCGGGCCATGGTTGATAAGGCCCACTTCCATAAGCGCCTGGAATTCACCAACAGCCACGGCAATTTCTTTTTCTTTTACTCGCTCAATAAAATACTGGTATAGATTTTTCGCTTCTGCAGGCTCAGCCGCAGCCGTAAAAGATGGTCTCCTTCCTTTGCGGCAATCGGCCATCAGGGTAAACTGAGATACGATAAGCATCTCGCCTCCGACGTCGAGAAGAGAGCTATTCATCTTTCCGTACTGATCGTCAAAGATTCTCAGGTTAATAGTTTTGTCAACCAGGTAATCCGCATCCTCGCAATTATCTTCACGCGAAATGCCGAGCAAAACCAAAAGCCCGGGGCCAATGGATCCGATTATATTTTCGTTAACAATAACCTGAGCGCTTTTTACCCGTTGGATGACTGCACGCATACCCCATAATAATGAAGAAATTAACGGGCGACAACCATTTTTTGAAAGGAATCTTCCTTTCCTTCAAGTTGAGCGATCATTTTACGTGAGGTTTCCGCGAAGAGATGACGATAGGCATTGTCCACCGGAAATCCGGGTGGAAATTTTTCTTTGAGGGGATTAACAAAGACTCCATTTTTTCCCATGCGGTAATCCAAATGGGGACCGGTGGCTAAACCAGTGGCCCCTACACGGCCAATCATATCTTTCTGTTGTACCCGGGCGCCGACTCTGATATTTTTCCCAAAACCGGAAAGGTGGTTATACATGGTCTCATAACCGAGAGGATGGCGAATTTTTACTGTGTTGCCATTTCCATTTTTCCACCCCTTTGCCACGACAACCCCATCACCAACAGCCAAAACCGGCGTCCCCTGAGGAGCGGCAAAATCAATGCCCAAATGAGGCTTATACTCTTTTAAAATTGGATGAAACCGATGGTAGGAGTATCCTGAAGTTATCCGCATAAACTTAAGCGGAGATCGCAGAAAGCTTCGCCTGACGGAAATGCCTTCCGGGGTAAAATAACCTTCCTGCCCTTTGGGTTCTTTAAAATAAATGGCGCGATACACCTTGCCTTGATTATTATATTCTGCGGCTTTAATTTTTCCATAACAGAACAACTGGCCATCCTTAAAATATTTTTCGATAATAAAAGCAAACTGATCACCTTTTTGAAGATCATGCCGAAAATCTATATCCCACGCAAAAATTTCCGCAAAATCAATAGCCAATTGGTCATGCTCGCCCGCTTTCACAATAGCGCCAAAAAGAGAATCTTCAATCACCCCGGAGACTTTAGTAACCTTCTTGCTAAGATAAACCTTATCTTTGCTCGGCAGAAGTTTTTCCCCCTCTTTTCTTAAATGATAAATCGTAACCAGATCAGTTTTTATGGTGATTTTACGGAGGTCCCCTTTACCGTCCGTCTTTATGCTGTACTCATCTCCTGGCGACAGCTTGCGACAATTAAAAACTGGCTTAAATCCCTCGACACACTCAGCAATTGTTAAGGAAGAAAAACCATGATCGGAAAGAATGGAACAAAAAGTATCTCCTGACTTTACCTTTCCTTGCATCATATTAATTTGTTTATCGGCCAAAAAAGGAGAAAAGGAGTTTGCAAGAAATTCGTTGAGGTTGTAAGGTTGCGGGGTGGGAAGGGAATAGGAATCATGTTTGGACACTAACAGAGGGAAAAAAGCAAAAAAGAAAATCAAAAAAATAAAGACCCTTTTTTGGGGGGGGCGGATACTTTTGATCTCTTTTCTCAGTTCGGAAAACCTTCGCGAATGCATCTCTGCCTAAGTGTGTCCTCGTAAAAAAATCAAATAATTTAATTTACTATAGGATTTTTTGAAAGGAAGGTTTTTTTATTTTACGCATTATTTAAAGAAATTCAAGAAAAAAATAAAGGAAACTGCGACAAAATCACTTCTTGCAAACCCTTTTTTAATAAGCTAAATAAATACCTTAAGACTCCGAAACCTCACCCTCGTCATATCTTCCCCACTGGAATTGGTCTAGTTTTGTAATGCGGGGCTACTAAGATTTTTGCCTTTAGGGCGCCAAAAAATGATAGATTACATCCACAGCATCGAGAAGAAAATCCTTGGGGGGGGGGGAATAAGCTTTACTGAGGCAAAAAAGCTTCTGAACACTCCTCCCATCCACCTTGTTTATCTCATCGCCATTGCCCATAACGTTCGCCATCATTTTTTTGGTGATAACGTAGGGCTTTGCACGATCATCAATGCCAAGTCCGGTCGTTGTTCTGAAGATTGCATTTTCTGTGCTCAATCAGCACACTATCACGGTGAATGCGAAATTTATCCGTTGGTTGAGGTGGAACACATTATCCGAGCCGCGCTTGATGCCGCATCCAAGGGAATCCAGCGTTTCAGCATCGTAACCAGTGGTCGAGGGCTGGGGAAAAAGGATTTTAAAAAAGTACTTGAATCTATAAAAGCTATCATCCAAAAAACTTGTTTGCAGGTCGATTGTTCTTTGGGAATTTTGTCTTCTGAACAAGCTGCCGCTCTCAAAGACGCCGGAGTTGAGCGTTATCACCACAACTTGGAAACCGCGCCAAGTTTTTTTGATAAAATCTGTACCACCCACTCCATCACAGAAAAAATTAAAACTCTCAATTTAATTAAGGATGCCGGGTTAAGCGTTTGCTCCGGGGGCATTCTCGGGTTGGGGGAATCTCCGGAACAATGGCTGGAGATGATTTTTGTTCTTCGTGATCTTGGCGTTGATTGTATTCCTGTAAATATCTTAAATCCCCGCCCAGGGACCCCGCTTGCAAACCGAAAACCGCCAATGCCTTTAGAAATCATAAAAATCCTGGCCATCATGAGACTGATTGTGCCACAAACGGAAATCCGTTTAGCCGGAGGCCGAGAAGTTAATCTGCGGGATTTTCAGGCACTTGCTTATTGGGCAGGAGTTACCGGCATGATCGTAGGAGGCTATCTCACCACTGGAGGCCGAGCTTTGAAACAAGACCTCCAAATGCTTAAAGACTTAGGGCTTCGTTGGATGACAACAACGCAGAAACAGCACAAAAAATAAAAATCGGAACCAGTGGCTTTCAGCTTAACGACTGGTAAGGGTCAGTCTACCCGCCTGATCTTACCGAACCAGCAATGCTTTCTTATTATAAAAAACACCTCGGCTTTGATACCGTTGAAATCAATTTTACCTACTACCGTCTGCCCTTCCCTAAAGTAATGGAGGGGATGGCAAAAAAGACTTTCGACGGATTCGAATTTTCCGTGCGTTCCTATAAAGAAATGACCCATGAGATTTGGGAGAATAACAACCGATGGGGCTTAAAACTTCTCGAGAAGAGGGGTATAATTATCTTTATTCAGAGGATGAGCTAAAATCTTTTTTGCCTTCCATCCAAAGGATTGTCCACCCAACTAAAAAAATGTATATTTATTTTAACAACTGTCATGCGGGAAATGCGGTAAAAATGTTCTCTTTTTAAAGCAGCTTTTACAGTCATAAAACACGATAAAAACGTATCCTCAAATAAATACTGGGTCAGAGCACGAAGATCAAATTTTTCAAAATTAAAAAGGAGCCATAATGAAGCCTGTATTTATCGAAGCAATTACCCTTGACGACGCCTGGCACCAGGCGGTTTATAACCTTTTTGAACATGGCCGACGTTATACTATCGATCAGGGCAGTTATGCAGGCAGTGAGCGCATTGAATTCGATTTTGTCGTTATCCGAATAAAAGCGCCGGGGGAAGAGCCACGCTTACCCAAGATACCCGAGCAGCTCAACATACCGTCACCGGTTAGTGAAGATTATGTAGTGAGTTATTTTAACGACTATATTATTGGGGGGAAAAAAGCCGACGGTGAGGATTATACCTATGGGGAGAGATTAACCAACGCGCAAAAACGCGACGGTAGTTTTTTAAATCAAATTGAGGAAGCCATCAAAAGGTACAAAAAAGAAGGATTTGGCACGAACCAGATTATCCTCCAAGTCGGACAGCCCTCTGACCTTCTTCTCGATGACCCGCCTTGCTTACGCCATGTTGACACCAAAATTCGGGACAATACCCTCCATTTTTTCCCTTACTTCCGTTCCTGGGATCTGTGGGGCGGATTTCCGGCCAACTTAGCCGCCCTCCAGCTTTTAAAGGAATATATGGCTTCGGAAATCGGAGTCCATGACGGTGAAATTATAGCCAGCTCAAAAGGGTTACATATTTACAGACACGTTGAAGAACTGGCAAAGTTGAGATTTGGAAAATCATAATTTTTTTATTTCTCATCATTAGTGTCCGGTTAATAGTTAAATCGAAGGAAGAATTTTTTTGGCGCCAAGTTCATTTTATTCCTTTAGTTAACCAACACGGTTAGGGGAAGTATGGAGTATTTTCCATTATTGTCATAACGGAACG